>NZ_CP113515.1:870000-4099652 GCF_027721405.1 Bacillus sp. KICET-1 | reverse complement strand
CATCGCCAGGCAGACTTCATTCCGCAGTAGCTCAGTGGTAGAGCTATCGGCTGTTAACCGATCGGTCGTAGGTTCGAATCCTACCTGCGGAGCCATTTATGGAGAGCTGTCCGAGTGGCCGAAGGAGCACGATTGGAAATCGTGTAGGCGGTAACCCCGTCTCAAGGGTTCGAATCCCTTGCTCTCCGCCACTAATTATTAATACATAACAAACGAAAAAATACCAGGGCCCGTTGGTCAAGCGGTTAAGACACCGCCCTTTCACGGCGGTAACACGGGTTCGAATCCCGTACGGGTCACTTATATGATGGAGGATTAGCTCAGCTGGGAGAGCATCTGCCTTACAAGCAGAGGGTCGGCGGTTCGAGCCCGTCATCCTCCACCATTATTATCGCGGGGTGGAGCAGTTCGGTAGCTCGTCGGGCTCATAACCCGAAGGTCGCAGGTTCAAATCCTGCCCCCGCAACCAAAAATTAAATGGTCCGGTAGTTCAGTTGGTTAGAATGCCTGCCTGTCACGCAGGAGGTCGCGGGTTCGAGTCCCGTCCGGACCGCCATTTATAAAAAGGCTCGGTAGCTCAGTTGGTAGAGCAACGGACTGAAAATCCGTGTGTCGGCGGTTCGATTCCGTCCCGAGCCACCATTTGCCGGTCTAGCTCAATTGGTAGAGCAACTGACTTGTAATCAGTAGGTTGGGGGTTCAAGTCCTCTGGCCGGCACTCTAAATGATGGAGGGGTAGCGAAGTGGCTAAACGCGGCGGACTGTAAATCCGCTCCCTCAGGGTTCGGCAGTTCGAATCTGCCCCCCTCCACCATTTTATAAATAGGGGCATAGTTTAACGGTAGAACAGAGGTCTCCAAAACCTCCGGTGTGGGTTCGATTCCTACTGCCCCTGCCATTATATTATTTATTCATCTTCAGATTATGGCGGTTGTGGCGAAGTGGTTAACGCACCAGATTGTGGCTCTGGCACTCGTGGGTTCGATTCCCATCAATCGCCCCATATTATCATTGGGCTATAGCCAAGCGGTAAGGCAACGGACTTTGACTCCGTCATGCGTTGGTTCGAATCCAGCTAGCCCAGTTGCATTTTTTAAAAAACAACAGCATAAGATGTATTAAGTTCTTTTACATGTTGCGGAAGTAGTTCAGTGGTAGAACATCACCTTGCCAAGGTGGGGGTCGCGGGTTCGAATCCCGTCTTCCGCTCCAAATTACGGCGGCATAGCCAAGTGGTAAGGCAGAGGTCTGCAAAACCTTTATCCCCGGTTCGAATCCGGGTGTCGCCTTTCTATTGCCGGGGTGGTGGAATTGGCAGACACACAGGACTTAAAATCCTGCGGTAGGTGACTACCGTGCCGGTTCAAGTCCGGCCCTCGGCACCAATTTAACTTTGAACGAACTATGTTAAATTGGTCATCAATTTTCACATTATAAAACATATATGAGAGTGATTTGCATATTGCAGATCACTCTTTTTATATAATAAAAACGTAATGACTATCAATATAAGTTTCTTGTTTGTATCGGATATACTGCATTACCATTTAAAAAACTTTGCTAAAACCGTTGACGGTTTATAAAATACATGTTATATTTATATACGTCGGTTGAGCACGACGCATTACATGCCGGTGTGGCGGAATTGGCAGACGCGCACGACTCAAAATCGTGTTCCTTCTGGAGTGCCGGTTCGACCCCGGCCACCGGTATAATCTACTACGAAAGTTAGCTTTAGAAAAGGGATTGAGAGTTCAGTATTATACTGAGCACGCAATCCTTTTTTCTTTGTGTCGTGTGCTGGAATCGTGTACGTAAAAATATTGTGCTGCATTCAAATCCTTATTTAAGGAGTCAAGCAGCATGGCAAAAAGAAGAGGTAAGATTGAAACAACAGAAACGGTTGAACTATTCTTAAAGGATGGCGGGAACGACTTTGATTATTGTGAGGAGCAGTTCTAAAGGATATGGTTACGCGGAACCTGTCTTTCCATACGAAAAGATGGTACAAGGAGAATAAAGCAGTAGTGAAGCGGGCACTGTTGGACCAGGGGCATCCTCTTAGCCCTACTGAGGCTAATGAATCCATACTTAAGGACGTAGTGTTTTACTGTACAGAGAAACTCAAGAATAATCCTACCACTGTTAATCATCGTATAAGAGCAATGAAGTAGCTATATTCCTTTTTATACAGTGAATCATATATTGCTTCCAATCCAGCCGAGAGGCTCGTTAAGCAGAAGGAGATAAAGCCTTTTACGGATGAAGAAATTCAGGAGCTGCTTAGACAGCCCAGTAAAGCAGGAATCAGTATGAGCAGAGAATTATAGGGCTGGAACTGGGGAGGAATGTTGGAAGGAGGCGGCAGTCAGTTCCCTTTTCATTATAATCCCTAGGTCAGCTATTCATGATAAAAATAGCTGAAAACTCAATAGGGTCAATATATTCGCATTTTAGCAGTTTAACACCACCTTTGACAATAAAAAAGGCCTTTTATCCAGCAATGTATTGATA
The DNA here is from genome assembly GCF_027721405.1 of Bacillus sp. KICET-1. Taxonomy (NCBI): domain Bacteria; kingdom Bacillati; phylum Bacillota; class Bacilli; order Caryophanales; family Bacillaceae; genus Bacillus; species Bacillus sp. KICET-1. Next base: position 4,097,138 of record NZ_CP113515.1, on the reverse strand, counting down.
TAACTGGATAGAAGGCTTTATTTTATTTAGTTAGGGCATTATTTCCAAATGGTATAATCTGTTCGGTCGGCGAGGGATAAGCTACTCAAGATTTAAACTAAGTGCATCCTTAGTAAATTTAAATAAAAATTAAAAATCCGACATGGTATACTAGTAAAGGCGCTTAATAAAATAACCTTCCTAAACGTTTGTAAGTGGATTACATTTTATAGAATCTGGAAAGGAAATAAGAATAATGAGCAACATTATCAAGTGGAAACTAGAAGACCAAGTAAACGATTATGTTAAAAAAGAGCTTGAGAATCTCGGTCTTATAAATCAAAAAGATTTCAATGTTGAATCCAATATGACAGATTATATGAAAGAAGCTTTAAAAGGTTCTGCAAAGACAAAGAACAAGACAAACTTCGGAAAACCTGACTTTCATATTGAGAATTACCGTATTCCTGTTGTTTTTGAAAACAAACTTCACACCAATAAACTTATCGCCCTAAACAAGAGCGGTTTAAAGATGGATGATAAGTCAATTAAAAATTTTGCGGTTAATGGTGCTGTGTACTATGCCCAAAATATGATTGCTTCTAACAAATACAATGAAGTTATCGCAATTGGTGTTGCAGGCGATTCAGAGGATGATGTAGAGGTTTCTGTATATTATGTATTCGGTTCATTAGCAGAGCCAAAATTGATGTCTGAGTACACCAACTTGAACTTCTTGGAAAATAAAAAAACATTCGATAGTTTCTATGAGGATGCTACTCTAAGTGAAAAAGAGAAACATCGGATTTTAATTGATTCCCAAGGGTTGTTAAAGAAACACGCAAACAACTTAAACGTTTTGATGAACAATCATAATATCCCAGTAGACCAACGAGTTGTCTACGTTTCAGGTATGCTGCTATCAATGCAAGATGTCGTCGACAAAAAGGGAGACATAAAAGGGATAGGCCTAGTTCCTGACGACTTAAACGGTGACCAATACGACGAAGACCGTGATGGAGTGCTTGTAGTAAACCAGATTAAAAAATACCTGACAACAAAACAAATCCCCCAAGATAAACGAACATTAATGTTAGGTTCATTCAGGGAAGCAATTTCACTTGATAAAGATCGGGATGAATTGACCGATTTAGATAAGAAGGTTGCGACATTAATTGACGGTAAAGCCTCTGTTACAAAACAAGTGTTTACCTATATTTACGAGTATGTCTATTTAGCAATTGATGGGACAGCTGGCCACCTGGATATAATGGGTGAAATGTACAGCGTCTTCTTAAAATATGCATTAGGTGATGGAAAAGAAATCGGTATTGTCCTTACACCCCCATATGTTACAAAGATGATGTCACAAATTCTCGATGTCAATATGGAGTCCCGTGTAATGGACTTAGCTACAGGTAGTGCGGGCTTCCTTATTGCTTCAATGGAAACGATGATACAAGATGCTGAAAAAACATACGGCAAAAATACTACTAAGGCAATAGAGAAAATAAAAAAAATCAAAGAGCAGCAACTTCTTGGGGTGGAACTGAACGCAAAAATGTTTACACTCGCTTCAACAAATATGATACTTCGTGGCGATGGCTCTAGTAACATCCAAAAAGGTAGCTCATTCGACCGTCCACCTGGATTATACGAAAAGTTTAAAGCAGATAAATTACTTTTGAATCCACCTTTTACATTTGTAGAAAATGGGATGCCGTTCTTGGAGCACGGTCTTAAATTTATGGAAAAGGGTGGACGAGCTGCAATTATCATTCAAGATTCAGCAGGGAGCGGAAAAGCGGCAAAAACAAATAAACGGATACTCAAAAACAATACATTGATCGCAAGTATAAAAATGCCCGTTGATACATTCCAACCCTCCGCTGGGGTACAAACTTCAATCTATATCGTTGAAGCAGGGAAACCTCATAATTTTGAAATGGATACTGTCAAATTTATTGATTTCAGAAATGATGGCTATAAACGAACGCTAAGAGGAAATTATGAAATTGACCATCCATCAGAACGTTATCAAGATATTGTGAAAATTTTCCGTTTAGGAAGAGCTGCTGTTAGAAACCCTGACTTTCATCAAGAGCTTTGGGATCTTGATAAAGTATATGTTGAAGACCTAATTACAGATTCAGGAATTGACTGGAATTTTGAGTTTCACCAAGTTAATGACACATCACCTACCGAAGAAGAGTTTATGAAAACTGTTGGTGAGTATCTTGCTTTTGAAGTAAACCAGCTGCTGACGGGTAGAGGTGAAAATGATTGATTATATATAAAAAATTCAGGGTGGGTGATATATTAACGTGGGAAAAGAAGATACAAATAAGACCGCTCGATATTCCTGCCCTAACAGTAGAAGATGGTGAGTTATATCCTTTTGTTGGACAGTCTTCTACGAATAATGCTATCGTTGGGTATCTTCGTGTGGACCCTAAGTACCTAAACAATGTTGAATCTGAACCTTGTATTATTGCTTCTTCAAACACACAAGAGTTTTCATATGTCAATACGCCATTCTTTTTAAAGGAAGCAGGCGGTTCGATGAGCTACATGAAAAACAAAAACCTTAACTTATACAGCTCTCTCTATATAATAACGGTGCTAAAGAAAGAACTAAAAAGCCGTTATGCCTATGGAATAAAGGCTACGAATAAACGAATAAGGGAAAGCATCATTGAGTTACCAGTAAAAGATGCTGCATCTGACGAGCCATACTGGGAGTATATGGAGACATATATAAAGGGTATTGAGAAGAAATATTTGGGAAGTATTGATAGTCATCTTCGGAAATTTGGTTTTAGTAAATATGAAGATGTGCTGCTACAAAAAGAAGATGAAGATACCCTTATTAAGCACGCCAACTCAAAAATGAGTTCCTTCAAATTAGAAGAACTGTTCGACACGATTAAACGAGGTAAACGAATAAAATCGTTTGACCGTATTCCCGGAAGTTTACCCTTTATTACTGCTGGCGTAGACAAAATGGGCTTGTCTGATTTTATTGGCAATCTTGAAGCAGAGATTTTTCCAGAGAATAGTTTGACCATCGACATGTTTGGAAATACGTTTTACAGAAATTATAATTATGGCGCTGACGACCATGTCACAGTTCTATATAATTCTGCTCCTAAATTTAGTGAAAAGGCTTTGCGATATATTCAGCCTAATATCAATAAAGCTATTGAAGGTAAATTTAGCTATTCTCGAAATTTCTATCCTTCTGATGCACCTGATGTTGAAATTAAACTTCCAGTAGACGACAGTGGAAATATTAATACAAAATTAATGGAAGGATACATTTCCGTCATTGAGAAAAAAGTTGTTCAAAAACTACGCAAAAATCTGGATGAGCGTATTGGTATTTGGGATAAGGTTATTCTTAAGTAGCAATAAAAAACATTCAGTATCAACTTGTCCATCCAAACATCCTATGGTAAGTTGAAGGCAGCAGCACAATATAATGTAAAAATAATGAGCGTATGCGAGTACAGCACTTTTTGTGCGTATTACTGAATACACGATTCATTTATAAAGCTAACGGTGGCAAGGTTTACAGCCAATTGTGATAATGCTCTGGCGGAATTGGCAGACGCGCACGACTCAAAATCGTGTTCCTTCTGGAGTGCCGGTTCGACCCCGGCCACCGGTATACAATCTAAGTACACAATTTATTAAATACTATTATCGAAATAGACAGGGAGTAATTCCCTGTCTATTTTTGTTATAGTTAAAAGATCTATTATAAGTATAAAAGAATTAGTATTGAAAATTTTAATTTACATAAATGTGTTTGCGCCGATGGATAAAATAATGGAAGTGAAGAAATGGATGAGATGAAGGATATTCGTTCAAATAAAGGTTACGACTTACCATTAAGTGAATTCCTAATATTCCCTTCCTACCCCATCGTGCTACCACCTAGACCCATGGTAAAATAAAGGAATAATAGAGGGGGTTTGTACCTTGGTTTCTGTGGAGTTACAAGATTATTTGCAATACCATATTGTATTAAAAAATGAGAGTTTACATGTTAGTGACGCATCGGAAGAGAACGGCATTATTCATATACCGGTAATTAAGCGAACGGCGAGAACAAGAAGGACTGTTGCAAGGCTAATGGTTGGGATTAATACGGACTTACAGGGAATAGATAAAATTCCAACAAAACTAACCAACAGTTTTAAAAGTCCGAATACGAAAAAGCAGGTTGATCTTTCTGATGAAACCTATGAATGGATTCGTTTTGGGTGGATAATTCGTGAAATTCGTTTAGAAAAAGATGAGAGAACAGTAAAAACAGAACGATATCGAATGGGCTTTATACTTTATCAACTGAGCTTAAAGGCAGAAGCTGAAGCAGAAAAGGAGAGTAGAAACTGGATACTTGATTGGAATAAGCAGTGGGAAGTTGCCAGGCGTAGCGATGTGCCAGGTTTTGAACAAGACCAGCGCGCAGATGTTGTTTCCCTATTAGCCAAGCACATAGATGAAATTGCAAGTGAGACAGAAAGGGTTTTAGCTGGAGAGGCAAAATTAATTAAGAGTATTCATCCTTCTTGGCGTTTAAGGAAACAAGTAGTATTTCTACATTTTTTGATTGCTTTATACCAACTGGCATGTACGGAAAAACATTTTGATTGGAAGCAAATAGGTGCTACCTACTATCGGATGATAGGTGGATCAAAGCAGTTTGATGCTTATAAAAAGGAATTTATTGAAGAAACAGAAAACCTCCTTCATCGCCCAATTCAATTGTTAGGTCTGGCAAGTATGGGGACAATTACACCATTGTTTTTTACTGGGCCAATGCAAGGGGACTACGTGGATTATCGTTATGGTACTGTCCACGCAACAACAGATCTAGCTGTTTTTTCGGAGACGTTTAATACGAAAGCAGATGTGTTGTGGCTGGTTGAAAATAGAGGCGTGTTAACACGTATGGCCTACGAGGAAGAATTTTTAAGAGGTACGAAAAGCTTTGTATTGGGTGTGGATGGACAAGTTAGGTCTGCACATAGACTACTAATTTCGCAAGTAGTAACGTGTGTCAGTCAAGTTATTATTTGGACCGACGTTGATAAAGCAGGTTATCTGATTGCCGAGCAATTATATAAGTTAACACAGGATGAACATGTCCTAACAAAGTGGATAGTACCACCATTAACCGTGGTGACTGAATGGGAAACTTTTGCAAACAAATACCAACAATCCATACAAATGAGGAAAGAAGAGCAGGAACAAGAAATTGGAGGAGCAGAGCTGTGGAAAAAGTGGATCAATCATTAATTTCGATCTTTGATGTTACAGATGATAAACCTGAGCTGCTACAATCGATGCGTGATATTGCACAACTTTCGGGTGTATTAACGGAATTAAGTGATAAGGAGTATTTTCAGTCACCAATCCACGTACTTCGTTTCCTCCGAGTGTTAAATATTATTAATCAAGAAGCACTCGGTATCGCAGAACCAATTGAAAACGAGGGAACATTATTTTATCGCTATCGCAATGTATATGGCTATGATGAAGCAATTACGCAAGGTTACATGAAACATCTTGTGTTCGTTTTGGGAAAATTCAATTGGGTAGCAAAAACAGCAAAACGAATTAAAATGCGGGATGTAGGAAAACGAATGATGGATGTACTGATTCGTTTAGCTAATGATTCTCTTGCGTATTATCTTAATGATGATGTGGCAAGGTCTCTCTTTCAAGCAAAAAGAGATGCAGAACTAAGTGAAGCATATGATGATAAAGGAATTTCTGGTGGGAATAAGCTTGCTAGTATGATTAAAAACGTGGAAGAAGCTGTATTGCTTCTCTATGAGAGGGAGCTTGAGTATTTAGCAGACCGAAATGCATTAACACAAGTAGAAGTGATTCATCATCTGATGACAGAGCTAGAAGGTAAAATGGCAGAACGAATGGAGAAATTTGAAACAATAGATCAAGAGCTTGTGTTTTCCGATATAAAACAACGAGGTACGGCTGCGATTAGTGATGGGACAAAAATTAGCCTTGGGACAATTAATAAAATTCTAAAGTTCGCCCACCTACAAGAAACGGATTTTAACCATATAATCCGGCCAGAAGAGTTTCGCACGTTCATTGTAAAATCGTTTGATCCGCCCCTTGGTTCTGAAATACCGAATGCACATCAAATACTAAGCTTCATGGAACAAGGACAATACGAGGACGAAAAAATAGATGGTCTATGGGCGCCAGTGAAATTTGCCAGCCCGCTATCACCGAGGGCCATTGATGAGGGAATTAACTATATCGAAAACTATGAACCTATTACAGAAGAGATAGAGGAAACAGTGGAAGAAGAATTTCCAGGCACAGAAGAAATAATGGAAGATCAGTTGGATGAAATAATGGGTGATTCGAAATGGCAAATGACGAAACAAATGATACACACAGAGCGGATTGAAGCATATCTGGAGGAAGTAGAAGAAGCGGGCCTTGACGAACTAATTATTCGGTCTGGATCATCCAAATGGAGTGACGTACTCAACGGATTAATTGGTGTTTCAGCACTAGTGGCTAATAAAAAAGCTGACATTGATGAATATGCGAAAAAGAAACTGTCTGATAACAACGATCAGCGTGACTGGAGGTGGAGTGAGGATGAACAAGGAACATATGGAATTAGAAAACGAGGAAGAAATCACGAACGTTAATCCGTTAGCAACCCTACAATCGATAAAAGGATTTTTAACTACAGAGGAAGAGCTTGCATTTATGCAAATCCTGTTCTCATCGTCTGCTACAATTCGAAGTGGGAATTTTGGACTTTCACGTAAGGAAGTAGAAAAACTAATTGGAATTACAGATGATGATCAAGCATTTTTTTCTTTTCTCAAGCGAGTAAACCAAGCTGTTAGTCGTTATATGAAAGTGATTTATGATGAGCGGAGAAATCAAGTGGTAGCCCTCATGCGCGTGCCAGCAAAACAAGCAAAAACACTATTAAATAAAGAAAGTCTAGCTATTCTCATGTTTATTTTTTATCACCAAGAAGTACTGCAGAATGAATATACACTCTTTTCCCAATTGATTAATAGTTTTGGCCACGAATCATTGCAGGTAACACGAAAAATTCAAGCTAACTTGGATCCGCTGAAAAAGATTGGGGCAATTGAAGTATATGATACGAACTCAGAGGAAGAAGCCTATCAACTTACATCTATCGGTGCTAATTTGTTTTCGAATTCCTTTTTACGAAGATACACCGAGTTTAGTCAATCGAATCAGTTGCACATGGATGATATCTTACGGTTCTTTAAACGCTACAACATGAATGGAGGCACAAGTAATGATTCCATGGAGACTTAAATTTTCAGGAATACGGGATTATACGCCGACAGTTATGGATTTCTCTGATAAAGATCACCATATTTTAATATCAGGACCAAATGGTGCTGGAAAATCAACGGTTACGTTTTGTATGGGCGGCGTTCTTTATTCAAGTAAAGTCGATCTTGAAGGGTTAAAGTCAAACAACCTTCCAACAGACCAAACGTGGCGGGCAAAGATTGAATTGCTGTTTAAAAATGATGGGCAAATCAAGGTTGATGCGCCGCAGTTTGTGCAGTTTCGATTAGACATTGAACAGAAACCGGGTGATCCGGTAAAAAGAGAATTTTATATTCAAGAGGGGGAAGTCATTGACAAGTGGGAACGGGAAACGAAATATTCTTCTGGAGATCGGAACTTTAACTTTACTGAATATAAAAACCAGATTCTCTATAAATATGCCGTTGATCCGGATGAATTTTATTTGATTTGGTATCAAAAAGAGGTAAACCAATTTGCAGTGATGCATCCAGAAGAACGCTTCCGTATTTTTAGTGAAATGAATGGTATTGATAGAATCCAGAAAAACTGGGAAGAAAGCAAAGAACTTGTAAAAGAAACGGAGCAGACCTTGCAGGAAGCGGAGAGTAAACAAGGTCTTAACAAACTCCAGTTAACCCAAAAGAAAACGGAATTAGACAGGTATTATGATCGAAATGAGCGGTTAGAAGACGGATTCAAGCAGTATCTTTCAGCTCTTAAATGGTTGGAAAAACATCATCTTAATCAAATGACTACTTTAAAAGGTCAAGTAGAGACACTAAAAGCAGACAAAGAAGAGAAAAGTACAGACAAGCAGCAAGATTTAATTTTACAAGCAGACCAGAGAGAAAAGTATGAAAAGTTTCAGTCAGCAATCACTCAAATGGAGTCCCGTGAAATCGGGCTAGTCGATGAGCTCAATCATTTGCAGAAAGAGATAACAAGTTATAATGATAAAGTGAAGGCTATCTCAAACGAAATCGAGGAAATTACGAAGAGAGTAGAACGAATGGGCATGACTGAAGAAGAAGTAAATGAAGCTTTGGTTAATGCGGAGGAAAAGTATGATTCTATTGATGCTTTAATGGAAGAAAAGCAACAGTTGTTGAAAAGAAATAAACAAAAATTAGATGACATAACCCCGCAAATTGCTGAACTAAAAGTGAAGATTGACCAAGACAGTGCTAGGGAACAAGAAGTGCGTAAACTTATTGATGCATATAAAAGTAGTCAAGCTGTGCAGGAAGAGATGGAGTTTAATGAGCAACGACTAGAAAATGCAAAAAATGAAAAAGGGAAACTTATAATTAAAAAAGACAATTTAGAAAAAGAACTAGAAAATCTTAGAATGAATCGCGTTTACAGTTCTCGTCAGGAAGTGTCTATCCGATACTTCAAAAAGCGAAATATAGAAGTCTATCCTTTGCGGGAGCTTGTTGAATTAGATGAAACAGCTAAGCCGAATGATGAAGATTTGTTTGATACGATAAAGTATACGTTGTTTGTGAACCAAAAGGATTTTCATGCGCCAAATGATTTATACCATGTCCCGTTGCCAAATATTGTTCCGGAAAAAACAATTACACAACTTCCGGGTAAACATTTGCAGATAAAAGAAAAATTAAGCAATAATCTTTATCCGCTTGCGGTAAAAGCACTGTGGTGGGTTACGAGCTTTTTTGAAAATGAAAAACCACATATTCAAAATGGTGTACTTCTCGATGCGAGAGGGATAAGAGGTCCTCAAGAGGAAAAGCGGATTATTCTAAGTGAAAAAGTTTTAAAAAAATATCAAATACAAGTAGAAGATGAGCTTGATCGGGTTGGCAATGACATTAGCATTCTATCCAATGAAATAGATGAATTAACACGTAGAAATAGTACGCTATTTCGAAGACGTGAATCTTTAAAAGATGCGGAAGCCTTTTTGATAAAAGAAAATGAACGAGAATGGCGAAAGAGTAAGCATTACAATCTAAGTAATGAAAAACTTGAACTCGAAGAAAATAGGGATGAGATTCAGGGAGAGTGGAATAGGCTCAATGAAGAGCGTGCTGACTGGAAGCAAAAGGTAGAAACCTTTAAAAACTATCAGGGAATTTTTATTCAGTATGAAAAAGAGAAGGGAAAAATAACAGAAGTACGCCAATTGAAGCAATACTTAATTGAGTTAGAAGAAGAGAAGAATAATAAAAATGCACAGTTAGAACAACTTGGTTCTCTTTTAGATGAGAAGCGACGTGAAGAAAAGAAATTAAATCGGGACTTAGAGGATTTGGACGATAGCCTCCTGTACAAAGACCGAGAAATTGAGTCAATAGAAAGGCAAATCAAACATCGGTCTGAAGAATATTTAACGAATGAAGAGAACTATTCAACAATCAAACATGACATCCAAAGGTTATTAGATTCTGTAAAACAGGAATTAAAAGATTTTGCATTAGAGCTTACAGAACTACCTAATGTAACTAAATCTGAGGCAGAAGACATGCGAGAAAGTGGAAAAATTAAATACTCTCATGCAGCAAATGAAACAGGGATTGATGAAGCTGCTCCAGAAAATTATCAAAAAATGAAAGAAGAGTATGATCGTTCCGCAACAGAAGTGAAGACATCCAAACTATTGTTAGAGGAATATACAGAGCGTATGGAACGTCTAAAAGAAGACTTAGAAAGTACAATTAATAGTAAAGTTATTGGTGTTAATCAAAAGTTTGTCAATTATATGTCTCTGTTTGGCTTTCAAGGGGAGATAGATTGGGATATGAGGACAGACCGACGTCATCAAATTCACTATGCTTTATATATTAAAGCACGTAAAGAAGGACATCGAGGAAAATTAGAGGATGTAAGTGTTAAAGCAAGAGGCGGCAAAGTAGGAAAAGGGGTATCTGGTGGGGAAGAGTCTCTTAGTTCCTTACTATTTGCTTTGGCATTATTACAAACGATTCAAGCAACACCAGGCTATATCGTACTCGACGAGTTTGATAGTGCACTCGATGAAGGACGTAAAGATAAAGTGTTTGAGTTATATGAACAGGAACTACAGCGGAAAATGATAATCTTAACTCCTAAGTCTCATGAAGCAGAGTACCTATATCGTTTTTCTAAAGCATATGTTGTTCACCACAATCCCAATATTCCGCAGAGTAAGATCTTTAAGGTGAAAAGAAGTGAAGAAGTGCTAAAATGATTTACAGTAATTGAAATGATCTCGTTGGCCAGAGGATCTATTGGACAAATATTCAGGAAGATGGTTAGACTCATTTTTGCAATTTAAATTTTATTACTTATGAACGGACACTATTGTGGGGATTTTACCAAAAACGTCACATGATGTAGAGAACGTATTGACAACAAAACGAAGCTGCTTTTCATCAATGTGAGTATAACGTAGAATACAGTCCGCCGGTATATTGAAAACCCGTTTCTTCATATAAGAAACGGGTTTTTACATTTGATCCCCTACAGTGATCGGTGTATCAAGAGGGAGGGTGAATGAGATCGGAAATTGATGCTCTTCTCCAGGCTGAATGGTGAATGAACCAGTGACCCGGAAAGAATGGATTGTAGCGTATTTCCAGTGCTCTTCATCATCTTTTACAATGACGTACCGTGTGTTAAGCTGTAAATCAATATAGCGGATGTCCTGAGAGATTTTCCCGCCGTTGACATGTACAAGTTCCTCTTACTTCTTCTCCTGGATAATATGCGTCTTTCTCTAAAATTGTCTCTACTTTTGCGGCACCGGTTCCTGCACTTGCCGCAAGTTTTTTAAAATGACATGTTAAATTTTCCCCTTTTTCTTTTTCTCAACAGATATACGTAAGAAGGAGGAAAAAAGATTTATTTGATTCATACTTTTTTTCTATTATTTGTCCGCCTTCGGACAGACTAAGAATAATATTGAAAGCAAAGGAGCGGATTTAAATGGATAAAGAAAGTATGATTGCTGATGAATTACACAGAATGTTTTTGGCCGGTGAGCTGCAAATTACGGTAGAGGAGGATATAAACAATATTTCTGAAAGGCTGAGAAACGGCGATCTCAATTTAGAGCGATTAAGCGGTGAAGACGCGATTATAAAAGAAACGATAAATGAGGCTTTAAGAAGAGTGGAGCAATAAAACAAAGAGACGGGGTCTCAAGACATCGTCTTTTTTGTATGACTTTGTTACAGTCTCTGCAAGATAAAAGCGAATCGGTCTGAAATTGTTTATCCAGGAGCCAACCTTTTCCCAACAGGAGTTCTGACAGTTCTCTATGCAGATGAACAGCTGCATCTAATTGATCATGCAACGCTGTTCTAAGGCTGGGATTTGCGGTTTCTGTTATTGCGGCAGTATACTTTTTTACGCTGGTCTGTTAAGAAAATACTTATCTCTGCATGTATACAACTGCTATAATGAATAACAAATTTTCCGGGGGGAGCGGGATGATGAAACAGATTATTGCGATGGGCGGCGGAGGATTCTCGATGGAGCCGGAAAATTTATCCCTCGATCAATATGTCATCAAGCAATCAGAGCGAAAGTCGCCTCGTATTTGTTTTTTGCCGACGGCGAGCGGGGATTCCCAAAACTATATTCAGCGGTTTTATCGTGCATTTCAAACACTTGATTGTGTGCCGTCTCATTTATCGCTGTTTAAGCCGCCGTCAACAGATTTAGCTTCGTTTCTAATGGAAAAGGACGTGATTTATGTCGGCGGGGGAAATACGCGGAATATGCTTGTGTTGTGGAAGGAGTGGGGATTGGATCTTATTCTGAGAGAAGCATGGAAGAGCGGTGTGGTGTTAGCCGGATTAAGCGCGGGTGCAATCTGCTGGTTTGAAGAAGGAGTGACAGATTCAGCCGGGCCGCTGACCAGTATGGAAAGTTTAGGTTTTTTGCAAGGGAGCTTTTGTCCTCATTATGACGGTGAAAAAGACCGAAGACCGATATATCATCAGCTGATATCTAAAGAATTCTTGTGCGGCGGCTATGCGGCGGACGATGGAGCGGCTCTTCATTTCATAAATGATCAGCTGTTTCAGACAGTGAGTTCAAGACCGTACGCAAAGGCATATCAGGTGATGAGGGGTGAACATGGGATATCTGAAATCCCGCTGCCTGTCAAATATTTGGGTTGAATTAGCTGAATATTTTCTATATTCCTCTTTTTTTTCGATTGGCTTTATGTTACGATGAGAGCGAAATCAATAGTTACTGGGGGTGCCCGTCTGAGCGGGCTGAGAGAGAAGCGGCGGCTTCTTAACCCTTTGGACCTGATCTGGTTCGTACCAGCGTGGGGAAGTAAAGGTTTTATTATTGTTGAAGAAAACAATAATAGTTTCTTTCTGACTGCAAAACCGGGTTCTTCTTTGAACCCGGTTTTTTTGTGCTGGTGCTGAGCTTGGTTCTGTTATTCAAATGATAAAGGAGAGATTTGTATGCAAAATCAATCAGTACAGCAAGCGAACATTTCCATTATGTCGAGTTTTTCCGGCAGTAAAAAGGTTTATGCAGAAGGTTCTTCGCCCGATATACGAGTGCCGATGCGGGAAATCAGCCTGAGTGCGACTACGGGGGCATTCGGGGAAGAGGAGAATGCGCCGGTCCGTGTTTATGATACGAGCGGACCGTATACAGACCCGGATGTACAAATTGATATTCATGAAGGGCTGGGGGCGCTCCGCACAAAGTGGATTACCGGGCGCGGAGATGTAGAGGAATATAACGGCCGAACCGTGAGACCTGAAGACAACGGTTATAAAAAAGAAGATCATGCTGCCGAATACCCCGGCCTGCAGCGGAAACCGCTTCGGGCCAAGCCGGGGAAAAATGTAACACAATTGCATTATGCGAGAAAAGGCATCATTACGCCGGAAATGGAGTTTATCGCAATTCGCGAGCATGTGTCTCCCGAATTTGTCAGGGAAGAGGTGGCGAACGGACGGGCGATTATTCCTTCTAACGTCAACCACCCGGAAAGCGAGCCGATGATTATCGGCCGGAATTTTCATGTGAAAATTAATGCAAATATCGGCAACTCGGCTGTTACATCTTCTATCGAAGAAGAAGTCGAAAAAATGACGTGGGCGATTCGCTGGGGCGCCGATACGATGATGGACTTATCCACGGGAAGAGACATTCATACGACGCGTGAATGGATTATCCGCAACTGTCCCGTGCCTGTGGGGACGGTGCCGATTTATCAGGCGCTTGAAAAAGTGAATGGCATTGCCGAGGATTTAACGTGGGACATTTATCGTGACACATTGATTGAGCAGGCGGAGCAGGGTGTGGATTATTTTACCATCCATGCCGGCGTACTGCTTCGTTACGTCCCGTTAACGGCCAAACGCACGACGGGAATCGTATCCCGCGGCGGGGCGATTATGGCGCAATGGTGCCTGGCTCATCATCAGGAAAGCTTTCTGTACACGCATTTTGAAGAAATTTGTGAAATCATGAAGACCTATGATATCGCTTTTTCACTTGGTGACGGGCTTCGCCCCGGTTCGATTGCGGATGCCAATGATGAGGCGCAGTTTGCGGAATTGGAGACTCTCGGAGAATTGACGGGGATCGCGTGGAAGCACGATGTGCAAGTGATGATCGAAGGACCGGGTCATGTGCCGATGCATAAAATTAAGGAAAACATGGACAAGCAGCTGGAAATTTGTAAAGAGGCGCCTTTTTACACGCTCGGGCCATTAACGACGGATATCGCTCCGGGTTATGACCACATTACTTCAGCAATCGGCGCGGCGATGATCGGCTGGTACGGGACGGCGATGCTTTGCTATGTCACGCCGAAGGAGCATTTGGGGCTGCCGAATCGTGATGATGTAAGAGAAGGCGTCATTACGTACAAAATCGCAGCACATGCCGCAGACCTTGCTAAAGGGCATCCAGGTGCACAGATCCGTGACGATGCTCTGTCTAAGGCGCGGTTTGAATTCCGGTGGCGTGATCAATTTCATTTGTCGCTTGATCCTGAAAGAGCAATCGAATATCATGATGAAACGCTGCCGGCTGAAGGCGCAAAAACGGCTCACTTCTGTTCGATGTGCGGTCCCAAGTTCTGCAGCATGAGAATTTCTCAGGATATTCGTGATTATGCGAAGGAAAACGGACTTACTGAAGACGAGGCCGTCAATGAAGGGCTGAAAGAAAAAGCAAAAGAGTTTGCGGAGAAGGGAAGCCGCTTATATCAATAAAAGAAAAGATGAAGATGGAGTTTGCCCATCTTCATCTTTTTTAGAAAAACGGTGAACGGCGAAGCGGCGGAATGCTCTGCTCAAATCGGAATATATTTTCCGGATCGTATTTCGTTTTGACTTGACGGAGGCGGTGAACATTTTCTCCGTAATATGTTTGCAGCCAGTTTCTGATTTCTCTATCAGGCCAATTCACGTAATCTCCCATCGTTTCTCTTGATAGGGACGTTCTCAGTCCTTCGATCCAGCGGACATTTTGTCTTTCTTCTTCAGCAGATGTCCAAGTTGTAATATATTCTTGGGCAATGATTGCGTTGCGATAGTAGAATGCCGTTTGGTCCGGAGCGATCCGTCCGGCCGCCCCGCCGAGAGACTGCTGCCAGACACTGGCGTTTTCGTTCGGAGCGTGCTCTAAATAGCGCTTTAAAGTGGAAATCGCGCGTGAAGATAATGGTTTTTCAATAAAGGATCCTGACCGCTTCATCTTTTGCGGCTGATTGCCTCCCGGGCTGTTAAAAAAGGCTGCCGCTTTAATAAATGGCACTGTCTTGACCATGCCGCTTGCCGGTTTTCCCGCTTTCATTAACGGAGCCAGCAGTTCTTTCAGCTCATCCTTTGTCCCGGTAAATTGACCGAGCGCTTCTATGCGGTTTACTTCCTTAGGCCAAAACTGAATGGATGAGGTAAGCCGGTTGTCTGTAAATGGAGCCCAGCGCTGCCATGTGTTAAATACTTCCTCAAAATCATCCCAGCCCCAAGTGACAGAAAAAACAGAAACGCACGAGATCGGCACGGCTTTAAACATCATGGATGTGACAATGCCGAAGTTGCCTCCCCCTCCGCCCTGAGACGCCCAAAATAGATCAGAGTGCTTTGAGCGGTTGACTGTGATCAAGTCAGCACCCGCTTTTTCGTCCGCTATGATCATTTCGAGCTGGAGGAGACGATCGCAAGTAAGTCCGGCTGTCCTTGTTAAATATCCGATTCCTCCCCCGAGCGTCAGCCCCGTGATTCCCACATTCGCAATGGTCCCCGCAGGAAGGGTCAAGCCGTACCGCCAGAGTGTCCGGTAGACTTCCCCCAATTCGGCTCCCGCTTCAATCGAGACCAGCCGCGTATCCTCATTTACTCTTATTTTCTTCATTTGACTGAGATCAATGACTAGTCCGTTATTTAACAGGGAAAAATTTTCGTAGCTGTGTCTTCCGCCTCTGATACGGAAAGGCACATTGTTCTCACGCGCCCATCTCAGCGCATTGAGGGCGTCATGTTTATTTTGACAAAACACAATGATGTCTGGATATCTTTGCAGGCTTAAATTGATATTGGTTCTTGCAGCATTATAGTCCGGGTCATCTTTTTTGACGATGCGACCGGTTAATGTTGTCTTTTCCACATTCTCACTCACTTTCACTTGTACTCTGCTATGTTTTCTAGCATATGCGGAAAAATGAGAGTGTGTATGAGGAAAACCCCCGGAAGGAAACGATATTTTAAATTATAGTTGACAGGTAGGGATTGTATGAATTAACATAATCATTACATATTTCCAAACGATGGCTGATCGGATCACCGAAGGCTCTTATCTTTTAAACAGATAAGGGCCTTTTTTGCGTGAAAGTCATTGAATGAAATGAAAAGCGGAGGGATGAAAAGTGGCGTTAAAAAAGGTATCACATGTGCGCAAAAAGAGCAAAAAACGAAAAAAGTACAGAAAACACACATTGAATTTCGAACTGCTTGTAGAGAAAAACAAACGGGAGATTATGAGAAATGAGGAACAGATGGAGCAGATTTATATAAAGATAGATGAAAAGCATGCGGGGGTTCGATAAAGATGAAGGAGAGAAAATGGAGGATAAAAACAACGGTACTCGCGCTGTCGGTATCCATCATGTTATCAGGGTGCGCGTTAGGGAGTGCCGGAGAAGAACCGTCATCTGCGGCTGATAAAAAGGAAGAAACACGTATCGCCCATGTCAAGACAAAGGAATTTAAAGCTTCTCATCCGGCGGCGATTCCCGCTAAATCGAAAGCCAGAACTGACACTTTTGTTGCTGGGATTTCCGCGCCGGGCGGCGTGTTTCTGCCGTACTTTTACGAAAACGGCTGGGACGGAAATGCGACAGATCCTATTTTTGAACCGTTAGTCAAACTGGATAAAACGGGGAAGCCTGCCCCGGCTCTTGCGGAAAGCTGGAAAATTTCCAAAGATCAGCTTACATACACGTTCCGTTTAAGAAAAAATCTTGTTTTCAGCGACGGTTCACCATTGACCGCAAAGGATGCCGCATTCACTTTAACACTGCTGCATGATCCTGCATACGCGGGCTATGAAGATATCACCACGGCCTATATTAAAGGCGGCAAGGCTTACAAAGAAGGAAAGGCAAAGACGATAGAGGGCATACGCGTCCTTGATGACAGAACCATTCAAATCACGACTGAGAAAGTCAGTGCGAAGTCGCTGCTTCTTTTAGGCGGGCAGGTGCTGTCAGAAGCCTACTACGGGAAGAAATATCAATTCGGCAAACTGGACTATTTAAAAGAGCTTTATGCCAAACCGCTCGGAGCGGGACCTTATCAATTTACAGAATACCTTCCGGGACAGGAAATACGTTATCAGGCTAATGAACACTATTATGCCGGAAAACCGAAAACGGAAAAGCTGATTTATAAAATTATCGATCCGTCAACTTCTCTTCAGCTGTTTGAAACGGGTGACCTTGATTACGCTTCTTTCTCACCTGATGATGATACGGTTCAGCATTTAAAAAGTCTCGGTTTTGCCAATATAAGCGTATCTGTCGTGAATGATTACGGGCTTGTGTACGTCAATCACAAGCGTCCGCCTTTTCAAGATAAGAAAGTGTCCCAGGCGCTTATTTATGGACTTGACCGTCAAAAAATCGTCGATGTCCGCTTTAAACGCTACGGAGAGGTCGCGAATGTTCCGGTGTCTCCGGTTTCGTGGGCTTATGATGACAAAGGTGTCAATCGGTACGCGTTTAACCCTGAAAAAGCCAAAAAGCTTCTCGATGATGCAGGCTGGAAAACGGGCAAAGACGGTGTACGTGAAAAAAACGGCAAAAAGCTTGAAATCAGCTATTACACGTCTAAAGCGGATGATGATTTCATCCCGATCGCGAAAGAAAATTACGCGGACATCGGAATCTCATTAAAACCGGAAGTCATGGATTTTAATACAGAAGTAGCGAAAATAAATGACAAACAATACGACCTTGCCGCCGTTTCCACCTCGCAGATTCTTGATCCGAATGACACGGTGGAAAAGCTGGCTTCCGGCCATCCCAATAATGTAACGGGATATTCCAATCCGAAAGCGGACCGGCTGATAGAGAAAGGAGCCGGCACGCTTGATATCAGCAAAAGAAAAGAGATTTATCACCAGCTGTACCGGGAGCTCGGGGAAAACCCGCCTTACATTCTGATTCATTACCGTCAGAGCGCAAGGGCGGTCAGCGGAAAAATAAAAGGGCTTGAGCCTGACAATTATTCTGGAATCAGTTCAAGTCTCTCAAATGTCTCAAATGTCTCAATTCAATAGAACGGTTGGGCAAAATACCCGGTGCATCCTGGGGATTTTGCCCTTTCAGCGGAAAGGAGGGGCTTTTTGTGAAACGGTATGCTGCAGAACGATTTATTCAAATGCTTGTGATCTTATTCGGTACGTCTTTTATTATTTTTTTCTTATTCGCCATGCTGCCGGGCGACTATATTGATTCCAATGTAAACCTGACTCCTGAAAGAGCGAAGGAGTTAAAAGCGCTTTACGGGCTGGATCAGCCGATTTGGCAGCGCTATGTGACGTGGCTCGGTAATGTGCTCAGCGGAGATTTTGGGTTTTCTTTGAAATATCAGGAGAACGTCCTGTCACTGCTTCGGAAATATGTCTGGAATTCGTTTTTTGTCGCGTTTTTGGCGTTGCTTGTCACATGGTCAGCCGCGATGATAACGGGTGTCATATCCGCTGTCAGGAAATACTCATGGTTTGACGGGATCGTGACGTTTCTTGTGTTTGCTTCCATGGCGTTCCCGTCTTTTTTTATCAGCCTTCTGTTTATTAAGTGGTTTGGGGTGGATTTGAAATTATTGCCCGTCGGCGGGATGATTGATACCGGAAGCACGAGTACAGGTTTTTCGTACGTGCTTGAAGCCGCCAGACATATGATTCTTCCGGTCGTGATTTTATCTATGCTCGGCATCGGCTCGCTGACAAGGTATTTCCGCTCCGGCATGCTGGACGTGATCAGACAGGATTATATCAGAACGGCGAGAGCGAAGGGATTGAAAGAGCGCACCGTCATCTGGAAACATGCGTTGAAAAACGCGCTCATTCCGGCCATCACCCTGCTTGCTTTTGAACTGCCGGGACTGTTTTCCGGAGCCATCATTATTGAACAGATTTTCGGGTGGCCGGGAGTCGGACGTATTCAGCTGGAATCTGTGCATTATCGTGATTATCCGGTTTTGATGGCGTTTACCTTGTTTTTGTCTTGTTTAACGATTGCGGGGAACTTCTTGGCGGATATCGCTTATGCCGCGGTTGATCCGCGGGTCAGGCTGAAATAGGGGGTGTTCGGAATGAAAAAACAAAAAGGGGTGCCGCCTTCTCTTTGGAAGCAGACGTACCGCCGCCTGCTGCAGCATAAGCTGACGGTCATCAGTCTTCTTTTCTTATGTTTTATGTTTTTATTGTGCTTTATCGGGCCGTCTTTTTCTCCGTACATAACAGATCGGACGGATATTTCAAATGCCAATCAGCAGCCGGGAATCCATCATTGGCTGGGAACTGACCAGTACGGGAGAGATGTGCTGACGAGGCTGATGCTGGCGGGGCAGATTTCTCTGACCGTGGGGCTTGCTTCAATGGTGATGTCGC
Source organism: Bacillus sp. KICET-1 (assembly GCF_027721405.1). Taxonomy (NCBI): domain Bacteria; kingdom Bacillati; phylum Bacillota; class Bacilli; order Caryophanales; family Bacillaceae; genus Bacillus; species Bacillus sp. KICET-1. Next base: position 4,077,689 of record NZ_CP113515.1, on the reverse strand, counting down.
TTGTCATCGGTTCTTTACTCGGGGCTGCGGCCGGATTTTATCGGGGAGCCGCTGATATGATCATTATGCGCATCGCTGATATGCTCATGTCCATCCCGGGCCTGCCGCTGCTTTTGATTTTGGCTGCGGTGATGTCGGAGTGGAAAGTGCCTTCTGAATACAGAATGTACCTGATTATGATGATGTTAAGCCTGATCGGATGGCCCGGTTTGGCGCGGCTTGTACGCGGACAGATTTTGTCGCTGAAGGAGCAGCCGTTTATGATGGCCGCGGAAGTTTTGGGGCTTAGTGATAAACGGAAAATCCTCTATCATTTGCTTCCCAATACATTGCCGTTATTACTGGTAGCGGCGACTTTGCATGTGGCGGGAGCGATGCTGAGTGAATCGGCGCTGAGTTTTCTCGGGCTTGGCGTTGCTCCGCCCACACCTTCTTGGGGAAACATGATGGAAGCGGCGAATCATTTTATGGATTTTACACTCCGCCCATGGCTGTGGATTCCGCCGGGAACGGCCATTTTTCTGACCGTTGTGGCGATTCATCTGCTTGGAGACGGTTTAAGAGACGCTTTTGATCCTAAGGTAAAACGGCAGGTGAAAGTGAAATGAAAAAACCGCTTTTAGAAGTAAGGCATTTGGAAACGGCTTTTTATACAGAGGAGGGGGCGGTAAAGGCTGTGGACGATGTCAGCTTTACGATACATGAGGAGGAAACGGTTTGTATTGTAGGGGAGTCCGGCTGCGGGAAAAGCATGGCGTCATTGTCCATTATGCAGCTTCTTCCCGAGACGGGGAGAATCGAACGGGGAGCGGTGCATTTTTCCGGACGGAACCTGTTGGAATTGAAACCAAAAGACATGCAGAAAATCCGCGGCAGCGAAATCGGGATGATATTTCAGGAACCGATGACATCTTTGAATCCGGTGTTTACAATCGGTGAGCAGCTGGCCGAACCGATTCGCGAACATTTGTTGCTGAGTAAGAAAGAAGCATGGCGGAAGGCCGTTGAACTGATCACGTTAGTGGAGATCCCGCATGCCGAGCAGGTTATGCACCGATATCCTCATGAGCTGAGCGGCGGCATGCTGCAGCGCATCATGACGGCTGTCGCGCTAAGCTGCGATCCGAAACTGATCATTGCCGACGAGCCGACGACAGCGCTTGACGTAACCATTCAGGCGCAGATATTGGATTTATTGCGGGATATGAAAAAGCAATTTCGCACGTCTATTTTATTCATTACACATGACCTGGGCGTGGTTGCTGAAATGGCTGATTATGTGATTGTCATGTATGCGGGAAAAATTGTGGAGGAAGGACCGGTTGCAAAGCTGTTTTCTGATCCGAAGCATCCGTATACGAAAGGGCTGCTCGCGGCCAAGCCGGTTATCGGTCAAAGAAGGGAGATGCTGTACACCATTCAGGGGCAGGTCCCCGAGCTTGCGGACCTGTCGGGATCGTCTTGTTATTTTGCGGAGCGATGTGAACACAGCACGGAAATATGCCGGAGATCGAGCCCGCATTTTACTGAATTCGGGAAGGGACATCAGGCGGCGTGCTGGCTTTACAGAGAGGAGAAAGCAGATGAGTGATGCGTTGCTGGAGGTCAAGGGGCTGAAAAAATATTACGAGGAACATGGGGGGATGAGAAAGACCCGCAAAAATCCCGTAAAAGCGGTCGACGGTGTCAGTTTTACGATAGGAAAAGGAGAAGTGTTCGGCTTAGCGGGAGAATCGGGCAGCGGAAAGTCATCAATCGGCAAGACCATTTTGAGGCTTCATGAGAAAACAGGGGGAGAGGTGTTTTTTCAGGGGCGTGATGTGTTTCGGATGAGCCGGCGCGAGCTCAAAACTTTCAGATCAGAAGCGCAGCTCATCTTTCAAGATCCGTTCAGTTCTTTAAATCCCCGGCGCCGGATCGGAGAAGCCATCGGTGAAGCGATGATCGAGCATCAATTGGCGGTGAAGCGGAATGCGCGTGATAAAGCGGCGGAGGTTCTTGAAGCCTGCGGGCTTTCCGCAAACTTTATCGACCGATATCCGCATGAATTTTCCGGAGGGCAGCGTCAGCGGATCGTGATTGCAAGAGCGATGGCGCTTAAGCCGCAATTTATCATTATGGATGAACCTGTGGCGGCGTTAGATGTCTCCATCCAGGCGCAGATGATCAATTTGTTCAGCAGCCTTCAAAAACAGCACGGGCTGTCATATTTGTTCATTTCTCATGATTTAAGCGTGGTGGAGCACTTATGTACGAAGGTCGCCATTATGTATTTAGGGACGATTGTGGAATACGCGTCAAAGGAGGAGCTCTTTTCACGGCCGCTTCACCCTTATACGAAAGCGCTGTTATCAGCCGTGCCTGTTCCTGATCCCGGAGCGAAAAGGGAGCGGATAATTTTAAAGGGTGATATACCGAGCCCCTCTGATCCGCCTTCAGGCTGTAAATTCCGAACGAGATGCCCGGCAGCCAAGAAGATATGTGCTGAGAAAAGTCCGGCGCTGTCAGAAAAAGGGCTTCATCATTTTGCGGCATGCCACTTCGTGTAATTGAGAAAAAAACGGTTTTATTGATAATAAACAGGAAAAACCTGCCGGGCAGACCGGCAGGTTTTTTGATGCTATTTTGGTGATGGCAGTCCGAGTCCTTCGGCAACGCGTCTGCCGTATTCAGGATCAGCCTTGTAGAAGTGGCCGATCTGGCGCAGCTTAATTTCTTCTTTTTCCACAGGTTTCATCGCACTGACGATATTGGCGACAAGGCGCGCGCGCTCTTCCTCGCTCATCAGGCGGTACAGGTCGCCGGCTTGTGTGTAATGATCATGATGGTTATAGCTTACACTGTCAGCGAAACCTGATACAGGATATGCCGCCTGTTTATCTTCAGGTGACTCTTTCGGGCCGCCGAAGCTGTTAGGCTCGTAATAGACGGAGCGGCCGCCGTTATCATCAAAACGCATTTGTCCGTCACGCTGATAGTTTTTCACTTCATTGCGGGAACGGTTGATCGGCAGCGCCTGATGGTTCGCGCCGACACGGTAGCGGTGCGCGTCATGGTATGCGAACAACCGGCCTTGAAGCATTTTGTCAGGTGAGACGTCGACGCCGGGGACTAATGTGCCGGGAGAGAACGTCGCCTGTTCTACTTCCGCAAAGTAATTTTCCGGATTGCGGTTCAGAACCATGCGGCCGACTTCAATGAGCGGATAGTCTTTTTGAGACCATACTTTTGTGACGTCAAACGGATCAAAGCGATATGTGTTTGCGTCTTCTAACGGCATGATTTGAACATATAATTTCCATGCGGGGAAATCGCCGTTTTCAATCGCATTGAACAAATCTTCCGTATGGTAATCGGGATTTTCGCCCGCGATTTTTGCGGCTGTATTAACATCAAGGTTTTTCACGCCTTGCTCTGTTTTAAAGTGATATTTAATCCAGACGCCTTCACCTTTATCATTTGTCCATTTAAATGTATGGCTTCCGAATCCGTGCATATGGCGAAGAGTCGCCGGAATGCCCCGGTCTGACATCAGAATGGTTACCTGGTGCAGGGATTCCGGTGACAGAGACCAGAAATCCCAAACGGCCGTCGGATTTTTCAGATGTGTTCTCGGATCTCTTTTTTGTGTATGAATAAAGTCAGGGAACTTGATGGCATCGCGGATGAAGAACACGGGTGTATTGTTTCCGACGATGTCGTAGTTTCCTTCTTCTGTATAAAACTTAACGGCAAATCCGCGCGGATCGCGCACTGTGTCACTAGAGCCAAGTTCGCCCGCGACGGTTGAGAAACGGATGAAGAGCGGCGTGCGTTTACCGACTTCTGACAGAAATGCGGCTTTCGTATATTTTGTAACGTCATTTGTGACTTCAAAATAACCGTGTGCGCCCGCGCCTTTTGCGTGAACGACACGCTCCGGAACGCGTTCTCTGTTAAAGTGCGCCAATTTCTCAAGCAGATGGACGTCTTGTATTAAAGCAGGACCGCGATCGCCGGCCGTCATTGAGTTTTGGTTATCTCCGACAGGAGCGCCCCAGCTGGTTGTCAATTTATTTGAACTCATGTGATCACCTCTTTAGATTTATAAAAACATAATATCACCTATCAGTAAAAAGTCAATATTATTTTATAATGATTATAAAATAATTATTTTTATTATCGAAAAAAAGGGTTTGGATTTGAAAGCCTACTTGACTGACGGGAATAATGGGTTTAAGATGAGGAAAAATAGAAACCGCTGACTTGGACACAAGAGGCTCTTATTCTTCACTGGATAAGGGCCTTTTTTTTATTGTCAGGCGGTAAGGGAGGCGGCGATTGTATGCTTTTCCGGCAGCATTTTAAACCTGTCGATATTCACGGTCACCTGCCGTACAGCCTTTATTTCGGCAAAAACGATAAGACATTTTCCGATTACAACCGGGAGCGGTCAGAAAGAATGAATCTGACTTGGGATTTTCCTGATCCGCATGATGTTGATGGGGATGACGGCGAAATCGCTTTGATGACAAGATGGGAGAATGAATTAGATAAGTACGGCATTGACGTGCTGAATTTTTTAACAGCAGAGAGCAATGACCGGATGGCGGCGTTTATTCAAGCCAATCCCGCGAGATTTACCGGATTTGCATATCATCCTTTGGAGCGGGAGAATGCGTATGAAGAGCTGAAAAGAGCGGTAGAAGAGCTCGGTCTGAAAGGATATAAACTGTTCGGACCGCTGACAGACATCGATTTTCATGATCCGTCGCTGAAAAAGCTGTGGACGTATCTGGCTGACAAAAAGCTGCCTGTATTAATTCACTTCGGGCTTTTAGGGAGAGCGGGGGGTATTGTCAGCCATCGCAACATCAACCCGCTCTCCATCTATCGCGTCGCGAGAGAGTATGCTGATATCCCGTTCATCATTCCGCATTTCGGCGCCGGATATTATCAGGAACTGCTTCAGCTGTGCTGGAGCTGCCCGAATGTGTATATTGATACGTCCGGCTCAAATCAGTGGATGAGGTGGATGCCGTACCCGCTTGATTTGGAAATTCTGTTTCGAAAGACATCTGAATTAATCGGTGCTGAACGGATCATCTTCGGGACGGATTCGAACGGATTTCCGAGAGGATATGTATACAGATATCTTCAGGAGCAGGTGAGGACCTGCCGGGAAATCAATATGCGGGAAGAAGATATAGAAAACATATTCGGCAACAATGCGCGAACATTATTGAAAATCGCCCGGAAAGAAAAGGAAGTAAATACGTGATACAGCCGATGCGCTCTCTGGCAGGGTTATGCCGGAGGGCGTATTTTAATCCTTATAAAAAACAGTTGACAAGTCGGAATAATTTGAATTAACATGATATTCAAATTTAAAAACAAACGGGTTGCCGATCGGACCGCCGAAGGCTCCCATCTCTGTAAGCAATCGGAGATGGGGGCCTTTTTGTTTTTCGATCGCACGCGGCAGAAAGAGAGGGGAAGACAGATGGCTGTAACCATCAGCATACAAGAAAAAGCTTTTGAGCATGAAGGCCGGAAAACACCGGTGCTGAATGATATTGAGCTGTCAATTGCATCGGGAGAATTTTTGACTGTCATCGGGCCGAGCGGATGCGGCAAAAGCACGCTTTTAAAATTGATTGCCGGTCTTGATACCGATTATAAAGGCTCTGTCACAATAAACGGCCGCAATGTGTCGGGACCGGGCATCCGGCAGGGATTTATCTTTCAGGAGCACCGGCTGTTTCCCTGGCTGACGGTAAAACAAAACATCGCTGCCGATCTCAATATGAACGACCCGGCCGTTCGGAAAAAAGTGGATGATCTGATTGAGGTTGTCAGGCTGCAGGGAGCGGAGAACGCTTATCCGCGCGAATTATCCGGCGGCATGTCGCAGCGGGTTGCCATCGCCAGAGCCCTTTTGCGCGAGCCGGAGGTGCTGCTTTTAGATGAACCGTTCGGGGCGCTTGACGCTTTTACGAGAAAACATTTGCAGGATGTGCTGCTTGATATATGGCGCGAGAAAAAAACGACGATGATTCTGGTCACGCATGATATTGATGAATCCGTCTATTTAGGCGATAAGCTGGCGATCCTCAGAGCAAAGCCCGGCCGGCTGCACAGTCTGATGCCGATTCAGCTTCCGCATCCGCGCAATCGGACGTCAGCGGATTTTCAGGCTGTCCGGCAGAAGGTGCTTTCTGAGTTTGAGAAAACGGAAGACCTCCGGTTTGCGGATGGGTCCGGGATATAGAAGGGACGAAGCGAAGTGAAAAAAATCATCATTCTTTTAGCCGCAGCAGTCATGATGTCAGCCGGATGCAGTGCAGACGGGACAGGAGGGAGCGGGAAAACGGTGAAAGAAATCCGGATCGGCATCCAGCAGAGTTTAAGCCCGCTTCTCATTGCCAAGGAAAAAGGCTGGTTTGAAGAGGCCTTCAAAAAAGACGGAATAAAAGTAAAATGGGTCGAATTCCAAAGCGGTCCTCCGCAATTTGAAGGTCTTGCCGCCGATAAGCTTGATTTTTCCCAGGTCGGCAATTCACCGGTCATTTCCGGCCAGGCGGCAGGAATTGATTTTAAAGAGATCGGGCTGTCCCAAGACGGGTTAAAGGCAAACGGTATTCTCGTAAACAAGGGCAGCGGCATTCAGAGCCTGAAAGAATTGAAAGGTAAAAAAATCGCCGTAGCCAAAGGCAGCAGCGGCTTTGATTTTCTCTATAAAGCTTTAGATAAAGCGGGGCTTTCCGCCGATGACGTCACCATCATCCAGCTTCAGCCTGATGAGGCGGTTTCCGCTTTTGAAAACAAATCAGTTGACGCATGGTCCATTTGGGAGCCGTATTTGTCGATTGAAACGCTGCAGCACGGGGCGGAAATATTGGCGAACGGAGAAAGCACAGATTTATATTCTCCCGGTTTCACGTTAGTCAGAACGGGATTTTCCAAAGAACACCCGGATGAGGTTGTCCGTTTTCTGAAAGTGTTCAATAAAGCAGTTACATGGCAAAAGGAACACAAAAATGAAGCTGCCTCCTTATATGCGAAAATCAAACATCTTGATCCGAAAGTCGTCAGAAACGTGCTTAACAATACTGAGCCTCTCAATGAACCGATCAATGATGATATTGTCAAAGCCCAGCAGGAAACCGCTGATTTTCAATATCAAACAAAAGCGATTCATAAGAAAATTCATGTAAAAGACGTTGTCGACAATTCATTTATTAAAAAAGCGCTTGAAACGGGGGATGGCAAGTAATGAAAGCAGAAGCATCAACGGCTGCCGGCGCAATAAGCCAATCAGAAAAGAAAGCTCTGGCAAGATCCCGGAAGTATTCATACCAATGGATGAAGGGGGTTGTACTCCCGGCTGCGGTCATCGCAGTATGGCAGTTTATCGCAAGTCTGGGTATCGTCTCGGCCACGGTGCTCCCGTCGCCTGTCGTTATCTTGCAGACGTTTCAGGAACTTCTTCTTTCAGGTGAGCTTTGGGGTCATTTAGAGATCAGCTTATACCGGGCGGCTGCCGGATTTCTGCTTGGAGCGGGCCTCGGACTTGTTTTCGGGCTGCTGGTCGGTTTCTCAAAGCGGACCGAAGCATATCTTGATCCGTCCCTGCAAATGCTCAGAACGGTTCCGCACTTGGCCGTGACTCCTCTGTTCATTTTGTGGTTCGGATTTGATGAGACATCAAAAATTCTGCTGATCGCATTGGGGGCTTTTTTCCCCGTGTACATTAATACGTTTCTCGGAATCCGCAGTGTGGACGCGAAGCTGTTTGACGTCGCGCGGGTGCTGGAATTTAGCTGGTATCAGCAGATGACGAAATTAATTCTTCCGGCATCTCTGCCGAATATCCTGCTCGGCATCAGGCTCTCTCTGGGCATTGCGTGGCTCGGTCTTGTGGTGGCGGAACTGATGGGCTCGAGCGAGGGCGTCGGTTATATGATTATGGATGCCAGACAATTTTCACAGACAAATAAGGTGTTTGCCGGCATTATCATTTTTGCGGCTGTCGGCAAGCTGACAGATGCATTGGTCAGAATGCTCGAACGGAAACTATTAAAATGGCGGAACAGTTATGAAGGGTAACCTATTAAAAAAGGAGAGATTCATATGGAGATTCTTTGGTTTATTCCGACGCATGGTGACAGCCGGTATTTAGGGACGCAAACGGGAGGGAGAACGGCGGATCATCTTTATTTTAAGCAAGTGGCACAGGCGGCGGACAGACTCGGGTATACGGGGGTTCTGCTGCCGACGGGGAGATCATGTGAAGACCCGTGGCTGACGGCTGCGGCTTTAGCGGGGGAAACGAGTGACTTGAAATTTTTAGTGGCGGTCCGTCCGGGACTGATGCAGCCGTCTGTCGCCGCGAGAATGGCGTCGACAATGGACCGGCTGTCAGACGGCCGTTTGCTCGTAAATGTCGTAGCGGGCGGAGATCCTTATGAACTGGCGGGAGACGGCATGTTTATCAGCCACGATGAACGTTATAAGGCGACTGAAGAATTTTTAACCGTCTGGCGCGGACTCATGCGGGGCGAAACGGTGACATATGAAGGGGACCATATCAAAGTGGAAAACAGCAATCTGCTGTTTCCGCCAAAACAGTCTCCGCATCCGCCATTATATTTCGGCGGTTCATCACAGGCGGGAATTGAGGCTGCGGCGAAACATACAGATGTCTATTTAACATGGGGAGAGCCGCCGGAGCAAGTAAAAGAAAAGATTGAAACCGTTAAAAAGCAGGCTGCCAAGGAAGGAAGGACAATGCGTTTTGGCATCAGGCTTCACGTGATTGTCCGGGAGACTGAGAAAGAGGCATGGGAAGCGGCTGAACGATTAATCAGCCATTTAGACGAAGAGACGATTGCGAAAGCGCAGGCTGCGCTCCGGCGCGCTGATTCTTCGGGACAAAAACGGATGGCCGATCTCCATAACGGTGACCGCTCGAAGCTTGAGATCAGTCCGAATCTCTGGGCCGGCATCGGACTGGTCAGAGGCGGAGCGGGCACGGCGCTTGTCGGTGATCCGCAGACTGTCGCTGCTCGAATTTTAGAGTATCAGGCACTCGGCATTGAGTCGTTTATCTTTTCAGGCTACCCGCATCTGGAAGAAGCTTATTATCTGGCTGAACTCGTGTTTCCGCTTCTGCCGTTTCAGAATGAACGGACTAAAAAGCTTGAGCGCAGACTGGGTGAAGCAATGGGCAACGACCATTTTGCAAGAGGAAATAAAGCGACAGTCTGAATAAATAAATGCCTCTTTTTTTCAATAATGATACAATCATCAAAAAGGGGCTGTTTTTTCTGAAGGTATTCAAATGGACGGCAGCATGCTGTCTGCTGGCAGGATTAACGGCATGCGGACATTCCAACGGCATACAGATAAAAGAAGCTGATTTATCAAAGACAGAGAAATACAGAATGGAAATTGCCTCTTCAGAAAGCGGAGCGGCAGTAGTAACCGGTGTCACAAAAGACTTGGCGGCCGCACAGATGTATATTGAGCATTATCAAAACGGGAAACTGGCGGATAAGGCAGGGCCGCTTGAATCAGATTACGGCGGCGATGTAAATAAACCAAAAGCATTGCAATTCATCTTTTACACAGACCGAGAAGACAAAGGGAAAAAGGAAAAAGACAAGGTTCGTTTCGGTATCGTCGATGACAGCGGGAAAGTCTCGGCAGACGCTGTTTTTACCCGGTATCAGGGAGATGACAGAGCGTCCGTGTTTATCTCCTCTGCCGAGCCAGTGACTTATGGGAAACCTGTATTGATCGGTGCGAGTGTGAAGAATTCAGGGGAGCCCGTCAATATGTCACGGGATAAAAAGATGCTGATCAGCCATTCTGACGCATTGCTCTATTATGTGAAGGTGAACAAGCAGGGCGGGTAATACCCGCCTTTTTAAGCGCTTAGCTTGCACGATGATCATATGGATGATATGATACAAAACGTAATAATTACGATTTGAGAGGAGTGCTGAAATGGCCAAAAAATCAAAAGTGATCAAAGAGCTCAAGCGGCAGAAGCTTGTTGAACAATATGCGGACATCCGAAGAGAATTAAAGGCAAAAGGAGACTGGGAAGCGCTGAGCAAACTGCCGCGTGATTCTGCTCCGGCCAGGCTTCATAACCGCTGTACGGTGACGGGGCGGCCCCGCGGATATATGAGAAAATTTAAATTGTCCAGAATCGCATTCAGGGAGCTGGCCCATAAAGGCCGGATTCCCGGGGTGAAAAAAGCGAGCTGGTAATGTAAAAAACTCCGGATCTGTCATGAACCGGAGTTTTTGCCGTGCTTATGAAAAGTGAAAACATAAGCCAAATGCTGAATCATCATCAGAATGAAAATTAAAAGAATCGGAAAAAAGGGAAGATGCGGCTGAATCAGCGGATAAAACAAAAGCAGAACGGCTGCGGCCGGCAATGAGAAGTAAACGGCGATATACGAGGAACGGCAAGCTTTAGCCGTCATCATTCGTTCTCTTTCATCCTGTTCCTCAAATTCATCGGGCACAAGCCTGTGCTTTTTGCCGTTTCGTTTTTTCTTTTCGGCATAGATATACAATGCGGCACAAACGGTAAACAGCAGAAACGGCGTGATATTCAGCTCAAATGAACCGCTCCCCTCCGTTTGGAAAAACTGGGCGATCCGCGGCGCCGCTTCCATAAAGGAAATAAGCGTCCAGCAGGCCAACCCGTAGAGTGCAAGGTGAAAACACGCTTTTCTTTTCAAACTCATTTTTTCTCCTCCTCCAGCCAGAAAACTTCCTCCATCGGCAGGGAGAAAGCCCGGCAGATGTTAAGCGCTAATAAAAGTGAAGGCACATAATCTCCTTTTTCAATCGCTGCAATCGTCTGTCTGGTGGCTCCGGATTCTTTTCCGAGCGTTTCCTGAGAATAGCCGAATCTGGCTCTCAGCTCTTTTACTTTATTTTTCATCATCAGGCGTACCTCAAGTTTTCTTCTTTTTCATATTGTATGAGATTCTTAACAAAATGTAAACCTAACTTAACATGTGGACAAAAAAAGAATTTTTTTCGACAAATTTTTTAACATTCCCTTGACGAAAAAAAAATAAACATGTAATATTAGAAACGTCAAAGCGGTACTGACAAAAAAGAATTTTGATGCGGGTGTAGTTTAGTGGTAAAACCTCAGCCTTCCAAGCTGATGTCGTGAGTTCGATTCTCATCACCCGCTCCATACATACGTTATTAACGCAGTGTTTCGTTTCTCTGATAAACGAAGTATTGCGTTTTTTTATGTGAAAAAAGACACGAAAGGCGTGTCTTTTTATGAAAGCCAAGAGACGGTATGCGTGCCTCCGTGAATTTGTTCAAACATTTTGGTTAAGGATGATAGCAGCTCATCCGCCGCGTCGGCATGAAATGAAGGCGGGAAAAAGATCAGCTGCAGCATTTTCTTTGTGCCGGGCGTGACAGGGCGTGTATTGATATGTCCGGTGAAGTCGCCGAAAACGCCGTCCGGGCCGGAGAAGGACAGTACGCTTTCTTTTTCTCCGATCGTAATTGAAATCGGTTCATCTATTTCTGCGGCGTCATACGCCATGATAGGCAAGGAATATTTCAAGGAGAAAAAAAGTATGGTATCATGGGCTGAATTCACACTTTCAATGAATCGTTCCCGGGAAATATCGCCGAGCATAAGCTCCATCGGCGTTTTTTGTCCTGAAAAGGCGGGACTGAGCTGTTCCATTATACGCGCCCACTCTTTTACAAAAGGCTGCTCTTCTATACCCCCGTCAGCATAATCTAAGTAAAGAGATTCTTGAAATAAACGGAGGCGGCCTTTCAGCATTTGCGGAGCAGGCCCGACTTCGATCTGTTCATATAAGACGGCTGCCGCTTTGATCCCCGGCACCCGTTCAGCAATAAGTGGATCTAAACTGATGTTCAAGTGTGTTCACTCCATTTCGGGATGATAAAACTCTATTATACCTGTGCGGGAGCCTGATCACAAAGAAAGGAGGCTGTGCAAAAAATGAATATTCATAAACTGAAAGAGGAATTAATCGAATACGCCAAAAGCATCGGAGTCGACAAAATCGGGTTTGCGACGGCTGATACGTTCGACAGTCTGCGGGACCGGCTGATTCTTCAGGAATCACTCGGCTATTTATCCGGGTTTGAAGAGCCGGATATTGAAAAACGGGTCACTCCGTCTTTGCTTCTCCCGAAAGCCAAATCAATCGTCGCCATCGCCCTTGCTTATCCTTCCAAAATGAAAGATGCGCCGAGGAGCACGAGGGACGGACGGCGCGGCATTTTTTGCAGAGCTTCCTGGGGGAAGGATTATCATGACGTGCTGCGCGAAAAGCTTGATCTGCTGGAGAATTTTCTCCAAAGCAAACATGAGGATATCCGCACAAAGTCAATGGTTGATACAGGAGAATTGTCCGACAGGGCCGTGGCTGAACGGGCGGGAATCGGCTTCAGCGCCAAAAACTGCATGATCACCACGCCTGAATACGGTTCTTACGTCTATCTGGCTGAAATGATCACCAATCTGCCCTTTGAACCGGATGTGCCGATTGAAGATATGTGCGGTACGTGCACAAAATGTCTAGACGCTTGTCCGACCGGCGCACTCGTCAATCCCGGACAGCTTAACGCCCAGCGCTGTATTTCGTTCCTGACCCAGACAAAGGGATTTTTGCCGGATGAGTTCCGCACGAAAATCGGAAACCGTCTGTATGGCTGTGACACGTGCCAGACGGTCTGTCCGATTAATAAGGGGAAAGATTTTCATCTTCATCCGCAGATGGAGCCTGATCCGGAAATCGCAAAGCCGCTGTTAAAGCCGCTTTTGACCATAAGCAACCGCGAATTCAAAGAAAAATTCGGACATGTATCGGGATCATGGCGCGGCAAGAAGCCGATACAGCGGAATGCGATTTTAGCTTTGGCTCATTTTAAAGATGCCTCGTCTCTTCCGGAATTAACGGCCTTGATGCACCAAGATCCGCGCCCCGTCATCAGGGGTACGGCCGCCTGGGCCATCGGGAAAATCGGTGATCCTGATTATGCGGAGGAATTAGAAAAAGCGCTTCAAAAGGAGCAGGATGAGGACGCCATACGGGAAATTGAAAAGGGACTGGAGCTGTTATCGGTTTCTGATAAGACTAAAACCGGCCGGTCCTGACATATGTATAGAGAAAAAGCACTTGGCCGGAGTTCAAGTGTTTTTTCTTTATAAAATCGTATGGTGGGTGGAGCGCTTGAAGCATATTATTGAAGATTTAGCGGAGGCCCGGCTTCATTATTTAATCAACGGAACTGAGATGAGGCAGAATGGGCAGGCCGGCGATCTTGAGGTCCTGACGAGAAAAAAAGAGCTGTTTGAAAAACGGAAAGTTGATATCGTGAAGGCGAAGGCAAAAGCCGTCATTGTCAAAAGCAGTCTTGAGGACGACGGCACGTTATGTGTCATGTACACGATTCATTTCGAATATTTGTGCAAGGAGCATGACGGACACCTTTATTTAGAAGAGCAGATTGAGGAACGGACTGCATTTCTCTATGATCAGCTTTTGATTAAAGACCGGGAAGTAAAGAAAAAACCGGCGGGATTTTCTGACGGAAACAGCGTAATTGAATATGAGCGGAGTGAACGGGAGGATTTCGGGCGGGCGTTTCAATACGACCGTCTGGCTGCCGTGCAGTACGCGGAGAAGTTTTGGAATAAACGAAATCCCGCTTATAAAAATTTCAGCGATAATTGCACCAATTTTATTTCCCAATGTTTACATGCCGGAAAAGCGCCGATGCGGGGGCATCCGAACAGAGGCTCAGGCTGGTGGATGAAGGCAAGCTCGTGGAGCTACAGCTGGACGGTCGCGCATTCGATGAAGATGTATCTGGCCCAATCCAAGGCAGGGCTCCGCGCATTGCAAGTATCAAGAGCTGAAGAACTGATGCCCGGAGATATCATTTGCTATGATTTTGAAGGAGACGGCCGTTTTAATCATACGGCGATCGTGGTCGCAAAAGATAAAAGCAATATGCCGCTCGTCAATGCCCAAACGTATGACAGCAGAATGAGATATTGGTCATATGAGGATTCAACGGCGTATACTCCTTCCATCAGATATGCGTTTTTTCATATTACGGATGATACGACAAAAGAGTAATTAATGATATAATGGTGGGCGGAATAAAAAACAGAGGTGAACATCGTGGCATTACATGTCGTTTTATATCAACCCGAAATCCCGGCCAATACGGGAAATATCGCACGTACTTGTGCGGCAACAGACACAACGCTTCATTTGATACGCCCGCTCGGATTCTCGACCGATGATAAAATGCTGAAGCGCGCCGGACTCGATTATTGGGAGTTCGTCAACGTCGTATATCATGATTCATTGGAAGAGTTATTTGAGGCATATGAGAAAGGAAAGTTTTTCTTCATTACAAAATTCGGCCAAAAGCCGCACACATCATTTGATTACTCAAATACGGAGGAAGACTTTTTCTTCGTATTCGGCAGAGAAACGAGCGGACTTCCGAAAGAATTGATCGAAAACAATATGGACCGCTGCCTGCGTCTTCCTATGACCGAGCATGTGAGATCATTAAACCTGTCCAACACGGCCGCGATTCTTGTATATGAAGCGCTGCGCCAGCAAAATTACAGAGATTTGACGTGAGAAAAAAACGCCCGCATCCGGGCGTTTTTTTATTGAATAAAAAAGACGGACAGCAGCGGTTTACGGCATTTTTATATTTCCAGGCTTAACAACGTAACAGTGTTATGTTACAATACATTCATCGAAGGAGCTGGATTCATGGAGGAACAACTGATTTCTAAAAAAGAATTGCTGGAAGAAACATCAATTTCATACGGGCAGCTGTACCGCTGGAAACGGAAAAATTTAATTCCTGAAGAATGGTTTATCCGAAAATCAACATTTACAGGCCAGGAAACATTTTTTCCGAGAGCGGAAATATTAAAACGTATCTCAAAAATACAGAAAATGAAAGAAAATCTGTCTCTGGATGAAATGAGAGAAATGCTGTCTCCGCAAATGACTGATGTCAATATAACGTCTGCGGAGCTGCTTCAAAAGGGGCTGATTTCAAAGGCCGCGCTGCAAGTTTATGGCGAAGACGGCGTGACATTCACGTCCCGCGCGCTGCTGTCTTTATATGTGCTTGAAGGACTTTTGCGATCGGGCAATATCAGCCTTGAGGAAGGAAAATTGGCGGCAGGGGTGCTGAAAACGTATGAGGCTTCCGAACTGAAAGCAAATACGGAGCTTGTCATGCTCCGAAAGCTTGGCGTAACGACGTGCTTCATCGCAGACGCGGAACATATTTTATTTGAACCGACTGTCAAAGTGGTTGAACGGGTGGCGCTTGCTGCGGCATCGGAAGAATTAAAAACGAAATGGATGCAGGAGGACCATCAATGGAAGTAACAGATAAATTAATCATCAACGGTTCAGGAAGTTCAAAAGGAGGCCGTTTTCATACAGTGGAGATCAACGGAAGCGGCACGGTGTCAGGTGATGTGGAGTGCGCGAGCTTTTTGTTTAACGGCAGCGGAAAAACAGACGGACATGTCAAGACGCAAACGCTGACGATCAGCGGTTCGGGGAAAATTTCCGGCAGTGCCGAAGCTGAATCCATCCGTATCAACGGAACGGGTGTCATTAAAGGTGATGTCAAAACGGAGCGGCTGAACGTCGCGGGATTTTCATCTTTCGGCGGCGGTGTGAAAGCTGATGATATTTTCATATCCGGGAAAGCCGGGATTGAAGGCGATTGCGAGACAGAGACGTTCCGTTCGGAAGGCAAATGCAAGATCGGCGGCCTGCTGAATGCCGATGAAGTCAGTATTAAGCTGACGGCGGGAGAAAGCCATGTGAAAGAGATCGGCTGCCGCCATTTGAAAGTGATGAGCAGAAAGAGCGTGCTTACGCGTTTTAAGCTGATGCCGGCCCCGGTGCTGACAGCGGAGCTGATTGAAGGTGACATCATTGAATTGGCGGACACGAACGCGAAGACAGTCCGCGGAAATCATGTGCGGATCGGCGCAGGCTGCACCATTGGGACTGTGGAATACAGCGGCGATTTTACATGTGATCCTTCCGCTTTGGTTAACAAAGTCGTGAAACGATAGGAGGAACTGCGATGGAAACGACAAAAAAATTGAGTCATTTAAAAATGTACGGAGCCGGACACGCCTCCGGCGGCTCCTACCAAAATGTAAGCATTAAAGGGGAAGGAACTGTCGGCGAAGGACTTCAAAGCGAACGCTGCCGGATATTCGGTACGGGACTTTTTCTCGGAGATGCCGAGATCAACAGGCTGAAAATTTTCGGAGAGCATGAAGTTGCAGGAGATTTATCAGCACGTTCAGCAAATGTGATGGGCACATTGAAAGTCGGCGGCTCCATGCGTTTCGCCACGATGAGGCTGAAAGGACTTGCTGAAATTGGCGGCGGGGCCGCGGGAGAGCAGTGTCATATAAAAGGCAGTCTCACAGTCGGCGGCGATTGCGAGACGGAGCTGCTTCATGTAACAGGATGTATCAATGTGGCGGGATTGTTAAACGCGGGGGACGTAAACATCCATTTGCGTTATGACCGAAGCCGCGTGAAAGAAATCGGCGGCACATCGATCACCGTCAGACGGAAACCCGGTTTTCTTAAACGGAAAGCCGGCACGCTTTCTGCTGAATTGATCGAAGGGGACGCAATTTACCTCGAATACACGGAAGCGGACATCGTCAGAGGAAAGCATGTGGAAATCGGCCCGGGCTGCAAAATCGGAAAAATCGAGTATCAAACAAGCTGCAAATCTCATGAAAAATCAACAGTCCAAGAACATATTCAAATGTGAAACATTGTTATGTTGTACAGGAAAGGGTGCTCTTGATGAAGAGCACCCTTTTGCCGTTATTTGTTTTCAGGTTTGCTGTCGTAACCCGCCGTAAAAATGGATACTAAAAAAGTGAGAATGACCCCAAGTAAAATGATCGTTTTCATCATTTCTCCTCCTCTTTGCTTTTCCATTTGATGTCCGAGTCTGGATGAAACTGTATTTCTTTCATTATGAACGGTGCACTGGACCCTTGTCAATGACGGCCTTATAACGTCTTTATTTTTAAGAAACGAAAAGCATGTATTATCACGTCACCGCATAGATTGTAACAAAGTACCTTATTTCTAGTGCATTAACCATGATAGAGGAGGTTCTTATGGATATATTAAAGAAAATTGAAAAGTACAGAGAGGAAGAGCAGCGTCTCAAATGGGAAGGGACGTTCGCTGATTATTTGGAGATCATAAAAGAAAATCCATTGGTCGCGCAGTCTGCTCATTCTCGCGTTTTTAATATGATAAAAGACAGCGGAATCGAGGAGGATGACGGTAAAAAGACATACAGCTTTTTCTCGAGGGAGCTGTTCGGCCTTGAGGAATCTCTGGAACGGCTCGTGGAGGAATACTTTCACCCGGCTGCCAAGCGGCTCGATGTAAGAAAACGGATTTTACTATTGATGGGACCCGTCAGCGGCGGAAAGTCAACTCTTGTCACCATGCTGAAAAAAGGGCTTGAAGCCTACTCATTGACAGACAACGGCGCTGTTTACGCCATTAAAGGCTGCCCGATGCATGAAGATCCTCTCCATCTCATTCCCCATCATCTGCGCGACGACTTCTACAGAGAATACGGCATCAGAATTGAGGGCAGCCTTTCTCCGCTTAATGTCATGCGGCTTGAAGAAGAATACGGCGGCAGAATTGAGGATGTAAAGGTTGAACGTATATTCTTCTCGGAGGATAAACGTACCGGAATCGGAACCTTCAGCCCGTCTGACCCGAAATCACAAGATATCGCCGACTTGACGGGGAGTATTGATTTTTCAACGATTGCCGAATACGGCTCTGAATCAGATCCGCGCGCTTATCGGTTTGACGGTGAATTAAATAAAGCGAACCGCGGAATGATGGAGTTTCAGGAAATGCTGAAATGCGATGAGAAATTTCTGTGGCACCTTCTGTCACTCACGCAGGAAGGGAATTTTAAAGCCGGACGGTTTGCGCTCATCTCAGCCGACGAATTGGTTGTTGCGCATACGAACGAAACGGAGTACCGCTCGTTTATTGCCAATAAGAAAAATGAAGCCCTTCACTCCAGGATCATCGTGATGCCTGTTCCTTATAATTTAAAGGTGTCAGAGGAAGAACGGATTTATGAAAAAATGATTTCTGAAAGTGATGTTTCTGACGTACACATCGCCCCCCATACATTAAAAGTGGCCGCGATGTTTTCTATTTTGACCAGGCTGAAGGAACCGAACCGCTCTGATATTGATCTCGTCAAAAAAATGAGGCTCTATGACGGAGAAAGCGTTGAAGGTTACAATTCCGTTGATCTTGAGGATATGAAGAAGGAATTCCATGATGAAGGAATGAGCGGAATTGACCCGCGCTATGTCATCAACCGCATTTCCTCAACGATTATCAGAAAAAATATGGAATCGATCAATTCGCTTGATGTGCTGCGTTCCTTAAAAGAAGGGCTCGACCAGCATCCGTCCATCTCCGCCGAGGACAAAGAGCGGTATATGAATTTTATTTCCGCCGCCAGGAAAGAGTACGATGACATCGCCAAAAAGGAAGTGCAGAAGGCGTTCGTCTATTCATATGAAGAATCCGCGAAAACTCTCATGGACAATTATTTAGATAATGTGGAAGCGTACTGCAATAAAAATAAGCTCCGCGATCCGCTGACGGGAGAAGAAATGAATCCTGACGAAAAATTGATGAGATCCATTGAAGAGCAGATCGGCATTTCAGAAAACGCGAAAAAAGCGTTCCGCGAAGAAATCTTAATCCGCATATCCGCCTATGCAAGAAAAGGAAAACGCTTTGACTATAATTCGCACGAAAGACTCCGCGAAGCGATTCAGAAAAAGCTGTTCGCAGACTTAAAAGATGTGGTGAAAATTACGACCTCCACCAAAACGCCGGATGAGCAGCAGCTTAAAAAGGTCAATGAGGTAGTAGCAAGGTTAATAGATGAACACGGCTATAATTCGACTAGCGCTAATGAACTGCTGAAGTATGTCGGAAGCTTGTTAAACCGCTGATGTTTGATTTCATTGAGAGGCCCGTCTGTAAAAGGACGGGTTCTTTTGTCTGTTTTTCGCAATTGTTTGTCAATTGGAGAGTCCGGCCGGCATAAGATAAAAATAAATCTTTTCGCCGGACTTGTTTCATAAACAGGACCAAGCCGGAATACACATGTAAAACGACCATAACGGTTAAGGAGGGGAATTCATGTCCCGTAATGACAGCGGAAATTTTTTGATTTCAGAGGAAGACTGGTCCCTCCATCGCAAAGGCTTTGACGACCAGCAGCGCCACCAAAAGAAAGTACAGGAAGCGATAAAAAACAACCTTCCGGACCTTGTCACTGAGGAAAGCATTATTATGTCCAACGGAAAAGATGTCGTGAAAATCCCGATTCGTTCGCTTGATGAATATAAAATCCGTTATAACTATGATAAAAATAAACATGTCGGCCAAGGCGACGGCGACAGCGAAGTCGGCGATGTCGTCGCAAGAGACGGCGCAGATAAAAAGCAGGGTGCCGGAAAAGGCCAGGGAGCCGGCGATCAGGCAGGCGAGGATTATTATGAAGCGGAAGTTTCATTGATGGATCTGGAAGAAGCGCTGTTTCAGGAATTAGAACTGCCGAATCTGCAGCAAAAGGAAAGGGACAATATCGTCCATACCGATATCGAGTTCAATGATATCCGGAAAACCGGGCTGACAGGGAATATCGATAAGAAAAGGACGATGCTGTCGGCCTATAAACGAAACGCCATGACAGGCAAGCCGTCGTTTTACCCTATTTATCCGGAAGATCTGAAATACAAAACATGGAATGATGTGACGAAGCCGGAATCGAAAGCTGTCGTTTTAGCCATGATGGATACAAGCGGTTCGATGGGCGTATGGGAAAAGTATATGGCGAGGAGCTTCTTTTTTTGGATGACACGATTTTTACGGACAAAGTATGAAACGGTTGATATCGAATTTATCGCCCACCATACGGAAGCGAAGGTTGTGTCGGAAGAAGATTTCTTCTCGAAAGGCGAGAGCGGGGGCACCATCTGTTCCTCCGTTTACCGGAAGTCTCTTGAATTAATTGATGAAAAATATGACCCCGCCCGCTACAACATCTATCCGTTTCATTTTTCAGACGGAGATAACCTGACTTCGGATAACGCCCGGTGCGTAAAGCTCGTCAATGACATCATGAAAAAATCGAATCTGTTCTGTTACGGGGAGGTCAATCAATATAACAGGCATTCCACCCTCATGTCCGCCTATAAAAATGTCAAAGATGATAAATTTAAATACTACATCCTGAAACAGAAATCAGACGTATTTCAAGCGCTGAAAAGCTTTTTTAAAAATGAGGAAGCCGGTGTAAGCAAAGCATCGTATTAAATATAAAGCCGAGTGAAGAATCGTGCGGCCGCGGTTCTTCACTCGGCTTTTTTAAATTAAAAATAAAGAGAAAAAACGGCATAAAAAAAATCCTTAAAAAATGAAACTTTTCTCTTTACAAACCTTCTTTCATTTATTAATATTTTATCTTGTGAACTATTATTAAGGGAATGAGGTGAAAATACGGTGATTGAATCAGAGCTCGCTTTGCTCAGTTTTGAACAACTGTTTGATACTTCCAGATCGATTTACAAAAAGCAGAAAATGATTCTGGAGACAGTTCTTGAACCTTTTGATATTACAGTACTGCAGTATCTGCTGATGTTCAAAATACATAAGAGCAAAAGCACGCAGCTTTCAAGGCTGGCTTTGTCGCTTGATCTGAAACCGGCGTCTGTCACGAGAATGACCGATATTCTGTATAAGCGCCGCCTAATGGTTCGGAGCGACTATCACGACGACCGGCGTGTTGTTATGATTCAGTTAACCGAAGAGGGGGAAGAACTTCTAAAGAAAGCTGCTGTTCAATATGCCGAAAAAGCGGCGGTCTTATACCGGCAGCTCAATACCGCTGAACTGCAGTACCTGCGCAAGCTTGCGGAAAGTTTAACGAAGCTTGCAAACGGCTGTGCAGTGAAAAACGGAAAATAAAAAAATCCCCACATATTTTTATCATCATTCCACAAAATGATAGAGGAAGAAACGAAAGGAGAAAACAAAATGAACAGAGGACGTTTAATTCTGACCAACATTATCGGTTTGATTGTTGTTCTTGCAATTATAGGCGGAGGTGCTTACTACTATTATCAAAGCACACACTATGTAAAAACCGATGAAGCAAAAGTTGCCGGCGACATGGCTGCTATCACAGCTCCTGCTGCGGGTAAAGTAACTGACTGGAACCTTGATGAGGGGAAAGAAGTAAGCAAAAACGACGTTGTTGCAAAAATCAAAGGACAGCAAAATGCTGACGTAAAAGCCATCATGGATGGAACAATCGTGAAAAACGAAGTGAAAAACGGCCAAATGGTGCAAGCCGGTACGACAATTGCCCAGGAAATTGACATGAAACACCTTTACATCACTGCAAATATTAAAGAAACAGACATCAGAGACATTGAAGTAGGAAACAAAGTAGACGTAATTGTTGACGGCGACCCTAATACAACATTTGACGGAACAGTAGAAGAAATCGGTTATGCGACAAATTCAACTTTTGATATGCTGCCTTCTTCAAACTCAAGCGGCAACTACACAAAAGTAACGCAAAAAGTTCCTGTTAAAATTTCACTCAGCAACCCATCTGACAAGGTGCTTCCTGGTATGAACGCATCTGTAAAAATTTCTGAATAATACAGATCAGTCATCAAACCATGAAGGGAGGTTGTCTTAGGTGGCTAAATCAGATAATCAAGTAAAAAGTCCTAAAACATTGCTTATTGTGCTTATGGCCGGGTTATTCCTGGCGATCTTGAACCAAACGCTTCTTAACGTGGCGATGCCGCACTTAATGACCGAGTTCGGTGTGAGTGCGACGACGATTCAGTGGCTTACGACCGGATACATGCTGGTCAACGGTGTTTTGATTCCGTTATCTGCGTTCTTAATTACCCGGTTCGGACAGAGAAGCCTCTTTCTCGTAGCCATGTTCTGTTTTACAGCGGGAACGTTAGTCTGCGGAATCGCGCCTAACTTCTCAACCATGCTGATCGGCCGGTTAATTCAGGCGGTCGGCGGCGGTATCCTGCAGCCGCTGGTCATGACAACCATTCTGCTTATCTTCCCGCCTGAAAGCAGGGGGAAAGGAATGGGGATTTTCGGTCTTGCGATGATGTTTGCTCCGGCGGTCGGACCGACTCTTTCCGGCTGGATCATCGAGCATTACACATGGCGCATTATGTTCTACGGCCTTGTTCCGATCGGGGCAATCGTTATTATCATAGCGTTTTTCCTCTTTAAGAACTTGGTGGAACCGCAAAAAATCAAACTCGACAGCTTGGGTGCGATTCTATCCATTGTCGGATTTGCCTCATTGCTTTACGGAGTCAGTGAAGCGGGCAGCGACGGCTGGGGAGATCCGATCGTGCTGTCTACCGTCATCGTCGGTGTCATCGCGATTGCCGCGTTTGTCATTCAGCAATTGCGCTCTGAAAAACCGATGCTCGACTTCCGGGTATTTAAATATGATATTTTCTCACTTTCCAGTGTGATTAACATCATTATTACCGTTGCGCTTTACACAGGAATGTTCCTGCTTCCGATTTACCTGCAGAACTTAGTCGGCTTTACGGCGCTGCAATCGGGTCTCTTGCTATTGCCGGGCGCGATTGTCATGCTGATCATGTCGCCGATTTCCGGTATTCTGTTTGACAAAATCGGTCCGAGACCGCTTGCGATTATCGGGCTGGTCATCACGGTCGCAACGACATTCCAGTACACAAAATTGACAATTGACACACCTTACACGCACATTATGCTTGTCTATGCCATCCGCGCATTCGGTATGTCACTGTTAATGATGCCTGTTATGACAGCCGGAATGAACCAGCTTCCGGCACGGTTGAACAGCCACGGCACGGCGATGAGCAACACGCTCCGCCAGATCAGCGGTTCAATCGGAACAAGTTTGATCACAACGATTTATACGAACCGTACGACAATGCACTATTCGCAGATTGCGGATAAAACGAGCACGGCTGATCCAAGCTTCATGCAGTCGTTCCAAAGCGCGGTTTCGAATTTAATGGTCAACATGAACATGTCGCTTGATGCGGCGAAACAAACCGTTTATTCATATCTCTACAAAACAGCTTCACTTAATTCCAACGTTATGGGGATTAATGACGCGTTTATGTGGGCGACGATCTTTGCGGTTATCGGCGTAGTCCTGAGCCTGTTCTTGCGTGACGTACGGAAAGACAAACAGCGGGCGAAGAAAAAAGAGGAGCTGTCATTGCTTCCGGCCCCTAAAGAAGTGAAGGAATCTTAATCATCTGAATGGGAGGTTTCCTGAATGAAAATTTACGTAGTGTACGATAGTGAAGGCGAACACACAAAACACCTTGCTGAAGCCATTGCCGAAGGAGCGCGAGAAAACGCTGAGGCTGAAGTCCTGATCGATCATGTCGATCAAGCAGACATCCGCAAGCTGAAAGACATGGATGCCATTATCTGGGGATGTCCGGGACACTTTGGCACCATCAGTTCAGGCTTAAAAGCGTGGATCGACAGACTCGGCTATCTGTGGGCTGAAGGCGAGCTGATTGATAAAGTCGGCGCCGTATTCTGTACGACGGCGACAACACATGGCGGATTAGAAATGACAATGCACAATCTGATCACTCCTATGTTTCACCAAGGCATGATTGTTGTCGGACTTCCCGGCAACGTTCCTGAAAACGCGCTGTACGGCTCTTACTACGGCGCAGGCGTCACATGCCCGGTTGACAGCGATGTGCTGATGACGGAAGAAGGCCTTCAATTAGGCCGTGCGCTTGGCAGACGTGTCAGCCAAGTCACAGGTAATCTAACTGCCGGACGACAGTAAGGAGAGGGTTATATGGCCATTATTATAGCGGTTATTGCTGCTGTCATTGTGATTGCACTTCTTATCACATTCAATGTCCGCAGCACTTCTGCAGGACAGGATGTCAAAGAAGAAAAGAGAGAAGCGATCGGCACTACAGCCGAACAGCCGGAAAAGCATGATCCGGCCGAGGAGCGCTCAGCCGAGCATGCTCCCGTCGTTGTGAAATCTGAATCTCCCCGTGAGAAAAAGAATACAATGGGCGATGATGTGTACCGTCAGGCGCTTCAGAAGTTTAAGACTTCTGAGACGGATCGGGAAACAAACGATCCTGATAGCGGCGGCAAAATGCAGGATAGCAGCTATCGTGATGCGCTGCTCTCCTTAAAAAACAAAAAGAAGTAATTGAAAAGGCAAATCTGCGTAAGAGCGGATTTGTCTTTTTTTTATTGAAGATATTGTAATACGTGATGATCTAGTGTACTATGTTACTCATACACTTGATCCGAATGGAGAGAGCAAGAATGACATCGTTTTTAGGTTTGCTGAAAAAAGATGCGAAGGTTTCATGGATTTGGCTCGCGTTGTGGCTTTTCGGCATGATTTGCTTGGCGTTTGCAGCCCACGTCATCGCTGCCCGTCAGAAAGAACCGCTCGTCATTTTCGGCTTTTTTGCGGCAATGGGGTTTTTTCAATTTCTTGTAGCGCCGCTTTTTATGTACTATCACCTTCATAAAGAAGGAAAAAACCAGCTGTGGCTTTACAATCCGAATGGAGGATTTTATCTGCTGGCTTCCAAGCTGACGGCCTCACTGCTGTATCAGTTGATCGGGCAGCTGGCGCTGACCGGTTACGGCATTTGGATGTACCGGATGCTTTCTGCAAAAGGAGCGCTGGAACACGCCATTCCCCTGGCCGGCACATTAACCGGACTGAATGCTTACCTGCTGATCAGTTCAGCGTACTTATCTGTGATCGTGGCCGTATTTTGGACTGTTTTTCACTCATTAAAACATGTTCCCGTCCTCCGTTGGGTGATCTGCATCGTGCTTGCGTTTGTCTGGACCTATATTGACGATAAAATCATTACGCCTTTCACTTCATCTCAACATGATTTATGGCCGGTAAAAGTGTATGCGAATTTTCATTTTCATTATACAAAATTGACCGGATGGACGATGGAGCTGAAAGCCGTCCACATTTCGCTTTTCAGCTTCTTGGCAGTGATCGTGCTTGCGGCGCTCTGTCTCGCGCTGGCCTCTATGCTGCTGAATCGAAAGGTTGAGGTGTAATGATGGAGAATGAATTTCAGTCATCCAAGCCGATTTATCTGCAGATTGCCGATCGTGTATATTACCGGCTGATCCGAAGTGAGCTTTCACCGGGGGACAAACTGCCGTCCGTAAGGGAGATGGCCGTACAGATGAAAGTGAATCCGAACACGATACAAAGAACGTACAGTGAAATGGAAAGGCTGGGGATCGTGGAGACGAGAAGAGGACAGGGAACCTTTATAGCGGAAAGATCCGATCTGAAAGCAGAGCTGAAAGACAGGCTGACAAAAGACGTTTTCAAACGCTTTATTCAGGAAATGGCGGAGCTGGGGTTATCTCCTGAGGAAATGCTCGACGGGATCAAACAATATGCGGAGGAAGCAAACGATGAATCTTGATTTTGAACGCGTAACAAAAAAATACGGCCGCAGGCTCGCGGTCAGCGATGTATCATTTTCATTGTCTCCGGGTAAAATCTACGGAATTTTAGGGCCGAACGGAAGCGGGAAATCAACAACGCTTAAAATGCTTGCCGGGCTTGCGTTCCCGACATCGGGCGCCGTCCGGATCGGAGACTGCGCAGTAAGCAGGAACATGCTGTTTCGTACGGCTTATTTAACCGAACATGATATGTTTTCCGCCCGGACGACCGTCGGTGATATGCTCACATTTTATCATTCGCAATTCCCGGATTTTCAGCTGGAAAAAGCACATAACCTATTAACGGAAATGAATCTTTCAGCGAAGCAGAAGATAAAAGAGCTCTCCAAAGGCAGCCGGGGCAGGCTGAAAATCGTCTTGGCCCTGTCGAGAAAAGCATCCGTCATTCTGCTGGATGAGCCGTTTTCAGGTCTTGATCCGGCGGTCAGGGAATCGATTGTCAACAGTCTCGTATCTTATATTGATTTTGACAGTCAGATCGTCGTCATCGCCACGCATGAGATCGGCGAGATTGAGACGCTGTTAGACGAAGTGATGGTTTTCATAAAAGGGAAAATCGCTGAACGGCGCGAGGTCGAAGAAATTCGGGAACAGGAAGGAATGTCCGTGCTGCAATGGTACAGAAGCGTCATGCAGGCGCACGAAATAGAAGGGGGATTCTAATTGGAAACGGTATTAGAACTGCAACAGGTAAAGAAAACGATAAAAGGACGAACGATTATTCATGATCTGAGCTTCTCCGTCCGGGCGGGCGAAGTGTTTGGATTTTTAGGGCCGAACGGAGCGGGGAAAACCACTACGATCAGAATGATGGTCGGATTAATGAAACTGTCTCAGGGAGACATCGTAATCTGCGGGGAATCCATTACGAAAAACTATGCAAAAGCGGTCAGGCACGTCGGAGCCATCGTGGAAAACCCGGAGCTGTACAAATTCCTGAGCGGCTATAAAAATTTACAGCAGTACGCAAGGATGGTAAAAGGCGTTACGAAAGAAAAAATAGATGAGGTCATCGAGCTCGTCGGGTTGCAGGACAGAATACATGACAAAGTAAAAACCTACTCTCTCGGAATGAGACAGCGTCTCGGCCTCGCCCAAAGCCTGCTGCATAATCCTAAGGTGCTGATTCTGGATGAACCGACAAACGGCCTTGATCCCGCGGGCATCAGGGAAATCAGGGACCATCTGAAAAAGCTGACACGTGAAAAAGGAATGGCTGTCATCGTCTCTAGCCATCTGCTGTCAGAAATGGAGTTAATGTGCGACCGAATCGGCATTCTGCAAAAAGGGGAGCTTGTCGATATTCAAAAAGTAAGGGATGAAGGAAAAGAGGATAAAGATACATACTTCTTCCATATTGAACAAAGAGAAGAGGCTCTTGCCGTTCTGAGTCAGTTTGATTGTGTGAAGAAGACAAACGGCATTGAGATCAAGCTGTCAAAACAGGAAGTGCCTGATGTGATATCACTGCTCGTCCGTGAAAACATCCGCTTATATGAAGTGAAAATCATGACAAAATCTTTGGAAGACCGTTTCTTGGAGATTACCGGCGGGACGAAAGAGGAGGTCCAATATGTTTAAGCTGATCTATAATGAATGGATAAAAATTTTCAGCCGCGTCGGCACGTGGGCTATGATTGTAATTTTAGGCGTTTCGATGATCGGTTTTGCGCTTCTGTCAAACCATTTCACCTCGAACGAAGCCAATCCGAATTGGAAACAGGAGCTCCAAGCTGAAAACAAAGAAATGAAACAGCAGATGAAGGAAACCGGAAACCAGACGCTCATTGATAACCTGAAACAGAATGTCGCGATAAATCAATACCGTATGGATCATAACATCCCCGAGGATACAGGGTACACAGTGTGGTCATACGTAGCTGATTCTTCGATGATGACTGTTTTGACCGGGCTGTTTACGATTATCATTGCCGCAGGCATCGTGGCGAATGAGTTCAACTGGGGGACGATCAAGCTGCTGGCTATCCGTCCGCTCAGCCGTTTTCAGATTTTGCTATCTAAATATATGACGGTGCTGCTGTTCGGACTGCTGATGCTTGTGATTTTATTTGCCGGCTCCGCTCTGTTGGGATTGGTCTTTTTCGGTACAGGCGGAGATACTGCGGCTGATGTTCATCTCGTATACAAAGACGGCCATGTTTTTGAGCAAAATATCATCGCTTTCCTCGCTAAAACATATGTCTATGAATCTGTCTCCGCTTTTATGCTTGCGACGATGGCGTTTATGCTGTCTGCGGTATTCCGGAACAGCTCATTAGCGGTCGGATTTTCTATTTTTCTATTGGTTATGGGGAACACGGCGACGGTATTTCTTGCTGCGAAATTTGAATGGACCAAATATATTTTATTTGCGAACACAGATTTGTCGCAATATATGAACGGGACTCCTTTAGTAGAGGGGATGACGATGACATTTTCGGTTGTGATGCTTGTGATTTACTTCGTTATTTTTCTGGCGCTCGCATTCGGCGTCTTCTTAAAACGCGATATTGCCACCTGATATAAAAAAGCTGTTTTGCCTTTGCAAAACAGCTTTTCGTTTTAGATGAAAAAAAACCTGCCGGCGTACACCGGCAGGTTTTTTAAACAATTTATGCTTTTGTTACGTTAGCAGCTTGTGGTCCGCGGTTTCCTTCAACGATTTCGAAAGAAACAGATTGGCCTTCTTCTAAAGTTTTGAAGCCTTCGCCTTGAATAGCAGAGAAGTGAACGAATACATCGTCTTGACCTTCTACTTCGATGAATCCGAATCCTTTTTCAGAGTTGAACCATTTTACTTTACCTTCTAACATGAAATTTCCTCCTAAAGCGACATAACGCTTAAATTCACTATTCTTGCTCTAAAACAAACTTCCAAGACGAAAACTCTTACAAAACTTTCTTCTTAAAGATAGTTCGAACAAAAATAATTACCTTTACTCTACCAGTAATTCGAAGAAAAAACAACTGCTAAATGTAACTTTTTTCGAAATAACATGTTTTAAGAGGAGAACGCTCTGATACGGAAATCTGATTTGAGACTAGAACAGCCCATTTTCAGCTGATAAAAACCGCTTTGCAGCCTCTTAAGGAAGCAATTGACAACCCTTTTTTTAATCGGTATTGTATGTAATCATGAGCCCGAATACCATGGTGCCGCCTCTGTACATAAAAATAGATAGGGAGTAGGTCAACTTGAACCTGCGGCTTATAAACAGTCTGTTTCTTTTCATTTTGATCATGTTACTTACTTCATGCCATTATCCTGACGGGAACCGGACAATTACTATCGGAATCAATGAATCTGATCAATCGATCTGGGAGTTTGTCGCGAAAAAAGCCGGTGAGGAAGGTTTGCAGCTTTCTTTGGTAACGTTTTCGGATTATGCCGAGGCCGATTTGGCGCTTGCCGGCGGGGATCTCGACGCCAATGCGTTTCAATCCGTTTCTTATTTTCAATCTTTGCCGCCTCATGTGAAAAAGAAGCTGGCTCCTTTAGGAACGACATATGCGGTATCGCTGGGGGTGTATTCCAAGCAGCATAAACGGCTGAAGGATATACCGGACGGAGCGGTCATTGCCGTGCCTGATGAAGCGGCGGCCTTCGGCAGGGCGCTTTTTCTCATGCAGGAGGCCGGACTGATGACATTGAAAAAGGGATTCACCGGTACGGGTTCAACTGATATGATCAAGGACAACCCGAAGCATCTGACCTTAAAAACGGAAACAAAAAAGAACGCATATCAGGCGGCGGAACATGCTGACGCAGCAGTTCTCAGTCAAAGCGAGGCGAAAAGAGCAGGATTTCATGCGGAGAGGGACGCGCTGATCCGATCGGCGCAAATGAAGGAAGCGTATATTCATCTGATCGCCGTCAGAGCTGAGGATAAAGATGATGAACGGATGCAAAAACTCCTGTCTTTGTATCAATCAGATGATACCGCGGCGTTTATTGAAAAAGAATATGAGGGCAGCCTGATTCCTGTTTTCCTGAGGGGCGGCTTTCTCACTGAAAAGAAAGAATGATTTCCGCTTCGGGCGATCATTCTTTTTTTTCAGTGCTGCACACTTGATTGCGCCCTGATGTTTTCGCTTTGTACAGCATCCGGTCTGCGATCAGGGGCAATGTCTGAGGATCCGATGTATTTGTCGGATAATGCGCGATGCCGAGGGAAACGGTCACGGGAATTGTATCTCCGCTCGTCAGCAGAATCGGGTTCGCGTCAATCGTGTGCCTGATTTCCTCTGCGAGGTGAAGCCCTTTCGTATACGTGCAATTGGGCATAAGCACGGCAAATTCTTCCCCGCCGATGCGGGCTGACGGATCAGAACTGCTGAGTAAGAACCTCAGGCGCGCCCCCAGTTCCTTCAGCACTTGATCCCCTTCATAATGGCCGTATTGATCATTGATCTGCTTAAAGTGATCAATATCCAAATAAATAAGCGCGAGCTGAGACGAGGGGGATTGAGACGCCCGATCGTACAGAACGCGCGAGACTTCCTCGAATTTTCTCTTATTAAAAATCCCCGTCAGAAAATCATAATTCGCTTGAAACTTGTATTGCTTGAACAAAAGGCGGGCATCGGCTTCGTGTTTAATAATATACAGCGACAGCATTCCGCCCAAGACGGAAATGAGCCAATAATAAAAGAGGGCCCCGGCAGGCTGTTCGGGCATAAGAAACAGCAGCGTCAGGGTGAAAATAACATTTGAAAAAAGCAGCATAACGAACGCCATTTTGTGATCCGGCTTTTTTCCTCTGAGGACGGCCGCAGAAAGTATCGCAATAACCCCGACGGCGGCGATGGAAAAAATGGCGCTGGCATTGAAATTGATCAGGATACGGCCTGCGACGATAATCGCAAAGGCGGCTGCCGTAGACACCCAGCCTCCGTAAAGAGCGGCGATGATAATGGGGATATTTCTGAGATCAATGATGGAATCGGAGTAAGAAAAGCCGAAAGCAATCAGAAAAACCCCTAAAAGCCCGCAGACCGTCCCCTTCAGTAATTGAAAGATCAGGCGGTCTTCTTTATACGAAAGCGACTCTTTAAAAAGAAGGGTGAAGAGATAATTAAATGTAATTAAAATCGTTAAATTAAGAAACAGTTCCTTCAGCATAACAATCACCCTTATATAAGTTACTAGAGAAAGGGTGGAAAGAAAAGAGAAAAGTCTATAAAAATACATATTTTGTCAATTCTTACTTGACCGATCGGAATTCATATAATATAGTGTTAAAGGATAATGAGCAAGGGAGTGTTTACCTGTTTTGGAGAATTTATTTATAGTCTTACATGTTTTCATTATGCTTTTGCTTATAGCAGGTCTGTTTGTCATGCAAAAGAAACACGTTTCCTTTTCTAAACGTGTCTTTACCGCGCTCGGACTAGGCATTGTATTCGGTTTTGCACTGCAATTGATTTACGGGCCGGCTTCACATATCGTGACACAAACGGCCGATTGGTTTAATATTGCCGGCGGCGGTTATGTCAAATTGCTTCAGATGATCGTCATGCCGCTAGTCTTTATTTCTATTCTAGGCGCATTTACGAAGCTGAAACTGACCCATAACATCGGGAAAATCAGCGGACTGATCATCGGAATTTTGATCGCTACGACAGCAATTGCTGCGGCAGTCGGAATTGCTTCGGCGCTTTCCTTTGATCTGAAAGCCGTTCATATCGACCAGGGAAGCACCGAGTTATCAAGAGGCCAGGAGCTGCAGCAAAAATCTGAGGATATGACGGCCAAAACGCTGCCTCAGCAAATCGTTGAGCTTCTGCCGGGAAATCCGTTTCTTGATTTCACGGGGGCCAGACCGACTTCCACCATCGGAGTCGTTATTTTCGCCGCTTTCCTCGGCATCGCTTTTCTGGGCGTGAAACGGAAGCAGCCGGAGCACGCTGCGACTTTCAGCGGAATTGTCGATGCGGTATACGCGATTATTATGCGCGTCGTGACATTGATTTTAAGACTGACGCCTTACGGGGTATTGGCGATTATGACAAAGACGATCGCGACAAGCGACATCGACAGCATTGCGAAACTGGGGATGTTTGTGATCGCTTCATACGCCGCGCTTATCGTCATGTTTATCATTCACTTGCTGCTGATTACGTTCAGCGGTTTAAATCCGATCACATACGTGAAAAAAGCATTTCCTGTCATGGTGTTTGCGTTTACGTCCCGATCAAGCGCAGGGGCTTTGCCGCTTAATATTAAAACGCAAAAAAGCATGGGCGTCCCGGAAGGAATTGCGAACTTCGCCGGTTCATTCGGCTTATCGATCGGTCAAAACGGCTGTGCCGGCATTTACCCGGCGATGCTCGCGATGATGATTGCGCCGACAGTGGGGCAAAACCCGTTTGAACCGGGATTTATCATTTCCGTCATCGCCATCGTGGCAATCAGTTCATTCGGTGTAGCAGGCGTGGGAGGCGGCGCGACATTTGCGGCTCTGCTCGTCCTATCCGCTTTGAACATGCCTGTCGCGCTTGCCGGGCTGCTCATTTCAATTGAGCCGTTAATTGACATGGGGCGCACCGCCTTAAATGTCAGCGGCAGTATGACCGCAGGGCTGTTAACAAGTAAAATGACGAAGGAAACCGATACCGCGGTGTATAATGATTCCTCAATCGTCATTGAAGCTGAAGAAGCTTAAAAGCAGATCGATGGTTCATTCTCTTATAGAAAAATAATAGATAGAGCGCTAAAACGAAAAATCCTTCATCGTTGAACGAATGAAGGATTTTTTCGTTTTCTAATGATTTCCGGGTTCAATTTCTTCCAGCATATTCATCACGGTGCTGTCATTTAAAACATTTACCGCGCTTTCTTCGAAGTGAATCGGCTCGGTATAGTGAGGCTTCGGCGAAGTTTCTTTACTGCGGTCTGCCTGTCCGTCCGTATGGGATGAGCCGGAGTGATTGCGGGAAGTCTGCTCATGCTGCCTTCCGCCGGAATCCCCGCCGAACGCCTGTTTGATCAGCTCGGCAGGCTGCAATGAGCCGTTTTGTGAATGCCGGGCTTTGTCCGTGTGCTGCTGTCCGCCGGAATCCCCGCCGAACGCCTGTTTGATCAGCTCAGCAGGCTGCATGGAGCCGTTTTGTGAATGCCGGGCTTTGTCTGTGTGCTGCTGTCCGCCGGATTCCCCGCCGAACGCCTGTTGAATCAGGTCAGCAGGCTGCATGGAGTGTGTACCATCTTTATGCTGCATTCGGCCTGAAACCATTCCGGAGATTTTCCGGCGGATTTCGGGTGATAAAGCTGCAATCAGAATCGATGATCCGATCAGCAGCGCTGTCGGGCTGACGCCGCTTTTTTTTCTGAACAAGTTAAATCCCTCCTCATTCAATTGATTACGCTTACCTTTCCCTTTCCTTCTGATATTTATCCAAACCGCTCAGAATGCAAACGGCGTGCATAAATCCCGCCGAATAGAAAAACCTATACGTAAAGTGAGAAAGGAGGAATTCACATGATAAAAAAGCAAGCAGTTATCTCTGCCCTTCTTCTGCCGATGCTGATTACCGCAGGGTGCAGTATGGGGAACCAGGGGGAAGGAAAACGAAATGACAACCGCACCCAGAATGTAAATTACCGCAACACGCCTAACGACGGTGCGACAAATATGAATACAGTGAACCGTCATAACCAAAACACCGATCACAATGACAATCGTAACCTGAGAGTGGCTGATAAAGCCGCTGACAAGGTGACTGATTTAAAAGAAGTTAAAAATGCGACTGTGATCGTTGCCGGAAACAGCGCATATGTTGCCGTTGTTCTGACAAACGGGCAAAAAGGCGCCATCGCCAACCATTTAAAAAATAAAATTACCGATAAGGTGAAATCAGCCGATAAACATGTCCGGACTGTATATGTATCAGCGAACCCGGACTTCGTTGAACGTATGCAAGGCTACGGAAAACGAATCCAAAACGGACATCCTGTATCCGGTCTGTTTGATGAATTCGGTCAAATGGTGCAGCGTGTATTCCCAAACCCCAATAAATAAATGAATGGAAAAGCCGCATTTGATGCGGCTTTTTTATTTTATCTGCCGTCACGACCCAGCGCTCCTGAGCATAAAGTAAAGAATGAGATGAAAATTAAAGGATCGGGGAGGGGAGCTTGTTTGCGTGACGGCATGGGGAAACGGGCGGCATTCACTCTGATCCTGTGCGGAGTCCTTGTCATATTGGCTGTCAGTTCAGCCGTTTCAGTAAGTATGATGTACGTCCTGTCAGGCCAAAACAGCCGCTCTGTTCCGACGAAGGAACAAGTGACTGAACACATGAATAAAGAAATTTACAAACATACAGCGATTTACTATACGGCGGATGAAAAGCCGCTCTTGGATCTGACCAAGCTTACGCTGGACCACGCAAAGCGTATCAATCAAATCATTGTCGGCTATAAAGGTGCAGCGCCACTTGAACTCATTTTTTTTTCAGATGAAGCTGAAATGGAGCAATATTCAGGATTGAAAAATGTAGTCGGTTTTTATTCAGAACAGGAGCAGATGATGGGGCTTTTGCCTGAAGAGAAAAAACAGCTTTTGAAAAAAGATGAGCTGGCCGTTTTCATGTATAAGCAATTGATTATACATGAATATACACACTACGCGTTTCATCAAAAAACGCGGCAATTGGGGACGGATACGTCTGTATTTCCGCTTTGGTTTCATGAGGGGCTGAGCGAGTGGGTCGCGCATTATGATGTAGTCATTGATCCGATTGCATTTTCCGTCGTGCCGTTTGATCAATTAACGACCGACCGAAAATGGCAGAAATCGCGTATGGAATATGAAACAGATGTCTATTTGCAAAGCTTCTATATGATAAAGGACTTAACCGAAACATTCGGAGAAGGCATTATCTTAACCATTATCAACAAAACCGCCGAAACACAGGATTTTGAAAAAGGCTTTGAAGCGGCTACGAAAGAAAGCCTGAAACGATTTGAACATGATTTCACAAAAGCATATGAAAA
Source organism: Bacillus sp. KICET-1 (assembly GCF_027721405.1). Lineage (NCBI taxonomy): Bacteria > Bacillati > Bacillota > Bacilli > Caryophanales > Bacillaceae > Bacillus > Bacillus sp. KICET-1. The sequence goes on along the minus strand of NZ_CP113515.1, from coordinate 4,042,952 downwards.
AAAGAAAACGGCATTGGAGAGTCAGGTTTCCAACGCCGTTTTTTAATCAATGGAGGTTTTGCTGCTGCTGTCCCATTTGTCCTTTAATCGGAGGCATTTGCGGCTGTCCCTGCGCCGGCGCAAATGAATTCAGCATGGTCTGCATATCTTGTGCATTGAGCTGAGGAACCTGATAATAACCGTGTTTGTTTTGGTATAAGAAGATTTCAAACGCCATTTCGACATATTGCTGAATTTGGGCGGAAAGCACTCTTCTTGTGACGGGATTGGTCATTTCAAGCGAGCTCATCGTCAAGAGAGAAGCTTGAGCTTTAATCAGGCCGAGCATATGGCCGCTGATCCCGAGATCTTTGACATCATTTAATGATTGATTCGGTTTTTTCGGCTGAGTCGGTTTTATACCGTAGACGGCCTGGTTCTGTTCCTTCATCATATATGTCGACGTTTCCTGAGAAGGCTTTTGGCCGGTTTTAAAGCATTCTGCCGTCAGATTATAGAGTCCGAGAATGAATTGATACTGGCGGTCAAGGATGTCGGCCAGCTGCTGATCCTGTATAAACTGTCTGAGCATCATAAATTGATCCAAAACGCCGACTGTTCCGGCCAGCACTTCATGCATATCGAAAAGCTCATGTCCTCCGTGATTCACTTGCGGTGAACCCGGGATCCCCTGATTTACTGGCGGCTGCTGCTGATTCTGCTGCTGTTCCACTGGTTGTTTTCCTCCTTCATGTCAAATCATCATTAAGATGTGAAAAAAGCCGATCTGTTATACATCAAGACCTATTTCGTTACGTGGGGATTATTTACTATTTTGCGCCAGCGAATACAATCTTTACAAAAAAGTGATGTGATTTTTAAGAAAATAAGCTAACGTATTTCTTAGAAGACAGGGGGGGAAATGAATGAAGAAAAAAAGGGGTATGCGTCTTTCGTGCTGTTTGCTGACGGTTTGTTTTATGATGTTCAGCGTGAAAGATGCGGAAGCAATCGGACAAGCCGGATCACTGAATGAAGCCGGCACGGATAAAGCGTATAAAGAACAGCAGACTGAAGACTCCGGCCGTGTCCCGCTCAGAATCATCAGCATGAATGATCTGCACGGAAAAATTGATCAGCAATATGAGCTTGACCTTAACGGAGACGGTAAACCGGATGGCACTTTCGGGCGGATGGACTACGCCGCCGCGTACATTAAAAAGGCGAAAGCCGAGAAAGAACACGCCTTTGTCGTGCATGCGGGCGATATGATCGGGGGCAGCTCTCCCGTGTCAGCCCTTTTTCAGGATGAACCGACAGTAGAATTGATGGAAGACATCGGTTTTGATGTCGGAACTGTCGGCAATCACGAATTCGATGAAGGAACGGATGAGCTTAAACGGATCATCAATGGAGGAGATCATCCGGACGGTAAGGGGACAAGCGGTTATGACGGCCAAAATTTCCCGCTCGTCTGCGCAAACTGTAAACTGAAGTCAGGGGAGTCCTTTCTGCCGCCGTATGAAATCAAATACGTTTCCGGAATTCCGGTCGCATTTATCGGGGTTGTAACCAGATCGGCGGCAGGCATGGTCATCCCGGACGGAATTAAAAATATTACGTTTACGGATGAGGTAAAGGCCGTCAATGACGCCGCCGCTGACTTGAAGAAAAAAGGAATTAAAGCAATCGCCGTACTCGCCCATATGTCTGCTGAACAAAATGGCTCAGCCATCACTGGAGAATCCGCAAAGCTTGCAAGCGGAACAGACTCAGAGATTGATGTGATTTTCGCCGCGCACAATCATAAAGTCGTAAACGGAGAAATCAACGGCAAGCTGATCGTGCAGGCATTTGAATACGGAAAAGCAATCGGAATCGCCGATCTTGAACTTGATAAAGAGTCGAAGGATATCGTGAAAAAGTCAGCGGAAATCCAATATATCGATCAAAGTAAAATCAAGCCTGACCCGGCTGCGGCAGGCATATTAAGCAAATATGAAGAGAAAGTGAAACCGATTATCAGCGAAACGGTCGGGGAAGCGGCCCATGATATAACGGGCGGGTATTCAAATGACGGCGACACGGCGCTCGGAAATCTGATTGCCGACGGTATGAAAGCGAAGATGAAATCCGATTTTGCGCTTATGAATGGGGGAGGCATCCGGGACGGCATAAAAAAAGGGCCGATCACATGGGGAGACCTTTATAATGTACAGCCGTTCGGCAATGTGCTGACGAAGCTTGAAATCAAAGGAAAAGATTTGCGGGAGATCATCAACGCGCAAATTTCTCCGGTGTACGGACCGGATTACAGCATCAGCGGATTTATCTATACATGGAACCCGGAAACCGGACAAGCGGTTGATATGAAAATGGCGGACGGGACAGACATACAGCCCGAAAAAGGATATACAGTAACAGTCAATCAATTTATGGCGACGGCAGCGGGGGCAAAATACGGTCCGATCGGGAAACTCGGCAAGAATCCGGTGACGGGGCCTGAGGATTTAGAAGCGACAGCAGACTATGTCAAAAGCTTTTCCGCACCGATTTCTTATCAAACCGATGGCCGCATCCGCACGGCATCAGCAGGCGAAACACCTGATGACACCGGCAATCAGCCGGGAAGCGGGGAAACACCGGGCGGCACCAGGCCTGATAAAGGAGAAAAACCTCAAGCGGAAAAACCCGCTAAAAAACCGGATGCAGCAGAACAGCCTGATCAAACCAAAAAACCTAAACGTCCTGTCGTAAAAGAAACAGCATCTGATACAGTGCAGTCAATTCCCGAATCCCGTCCGGCGTCTGCCGCAAATTCGGAACAGAGCACAAAACAGACTGAAAGCGGCACACAAAAAGGCCGCCCATTGCCTGATACTTCAGCGGGCAGCCATCAGACGGCATTGGCCGGCCTGATGATCACGGGTGCCGGCGTATATTGGCTTTTCAGAAAGAAAAGGGGAACCCGCACACGATGAACAAACTGAAACATATTCCGCTTCTCGTCATCATCGCCGGTATCATCATCACATGTTACGGAAGCTGGAAGATCATTGATTCACATATGAAAACGAACCAATCGCTTGAAGAAGCAAAACAAGCAACAGAACCTGTCTTGGAAAAGAACGAAACAAAAAGCGCTGTGCTGACACAGCGCAAAAAAGAATTTCACCCCGAAACGGGTGAGGCAAGCGGCATTTTAGAAATTCCTGAAATCGACGCTGAGCTCCCGATCGTCGAAGGGACTGACGCAGATGATTTAGCAAAAGGCGTCGGACATTATAAGGACAGCTATTATCCGGGCGATCACGGCCAAATTGTGTTATCCGGCCACAGGGACACGGTGTTCCGCCGGACCGGCGAACTGAAAAAAGGAGACAGACTGAACGTGATTTTGTCTTACGGCACGTTTTCTTATAAAATCAGCCGTACAAAAATCGTCAGCCGGAATGATACATCTGTCATCACCCTTCAGCACATGCGGGAGGAACTGATCCTGACCACTTGCTATCCGTTTTCTTACATTGGAAATGCGCCGAAACGATATATTATATATGCCGACCCGGTTTAAGAAAAATACGTTTCGGTAAAATGAGCCAGATCAGCCGGCATCGGCGCCTCGGCAACGATTTCTTCTCCTGAGATCGGATGGACGACACTGACTTTTTTGGCGTGAAGCGCCTGCCTGTGAAACAGCGTCCTGCTTCCGCCGTACAGGTCATCGCCCGCCAACGGATGGCCGATGCTTGCCATATGCACCCTGATTTGATGTGTTCTCCCGGTTTCCAGTTCAAGCTCTGCCAATGTAAGCTGCGCACCGGGATGATAGCCTTTCACTTTGTAATGGGTGACGGCGGCTTGTCCGCCGGGTGAGACGCGCCGTCTGACGGAATGTGACCTGTCGCGGCCGATCGGCGAGTCAACCGTGCCTTTTTTCGGCGTGATTTTTCCTTCCGCCGCGGCGATATAGGTGCGTTTTAATGTTTTGGTTTCGAGCTGACGGTCAAGGATTGCATGGGCCAGGCGGTGTTTCGCGAAAACGACCGCGCCTGACGTGTCACGGTCAAGACGGTGAACGTGGCGCACTTTCGCCTGCTCGCCGTTGATTTGAAAATGGTAAGCGATCAGGTTGCTGAGGGTGCCGGTCTGACCCTCTTCATTTGGATGAGTCGGCATTCCCGCCGGCTTATTTGCAATCAGCATATGATTGTCCTCAAATAAAATGTCCGGCTCTCCGTATTCCGGAGTCACCGAAGAACCCGTTTTTTCCTGAAGATCAATGAATAAGCGATCTCCGGTTTTCAGTATGATGTTGTTTTTCGGTGATGTCCGATTCACCTGAATGCTTTCTTGGTTCATCCATTCCGTAATTACGGGTTTTGACGCCTGGAATTCAGATTTCAGGACTGAAAACAGCCATTGTCCGGCGTGCTTTTCCGTAATCAGGAGTTCCAGACCGCGGTCATTTTGTTTCATATCATAAAGCTCCTTTTCAAGCGGAAAGCGGCTGTTTCAATAGGAAACACTTACCTTAGCTTTCGCGTTTTTTTCTATGCTATTCTTGATAAAGATTAAGGATATTCACATGGCAAGAAAGGTGATTGATGTGAGAATTGTGAACGCAGCGACTGACGGACAAGAAAGCGCGATTCAAGAGCTTTCCTCTGAATTGTTTCAAAATGTCTTTCCTCTTTATTTCTCCGAACTGGAAATTCAGCGCTTTAAAAAAAGGGGCGTATTATCATTACAAAACCAACGTTACCAAGGAACTTTAAAAGAAGCGTTTCAAATTATGGCTTGTCTGCAAACGGTACATATCATGCTGTCAAAGCCGCACCCGGTATATGACGTCAAAGAGCGGGCGCTGTTTGATAAAAATTGCGCTTTGCTGAATGAATGCGGAATGAATTTTCCCTTTACCTATGATGATTTCGAGACAGGGGCCGGATCAGAAGCCTGCGGTCACAGAAGGCTGATCTGACGGGTATAAAGAGCCTTTTAACAGGCTCTTTTTTGCTTCCTTGACATGATACCACAATTTCTTTCCTCTAACTCCCTTTATAATGAGACAACTCCCCGAGCATAATAAATGTCGAAAGGGGTGCTTTACAATGAGTTCAATCAAACAATCAATGACTACCCACGTGGCTACCGTTTCTCCCAATCAAACGATTCAGGAAGCGGCTGCGCTGATGCACCAGCATAATGTCGGAGCAATTCCCGTCGTTGACGGAGGGGAATTAAAAGGAATGCTGACAGACCGTGATATCGCATTGAGAACAACGGCTCAAGGCCGCGACGGCCAAACACCTGTTTCACACGTGATGTCTTCTGCAGTTGTATCCGGAAACCCGGAAATGAGTCTTGAAGAGGCGTCACATCTGATGGCCCAACACCAAATCCGCCGCCTTCCCATTGTCGATCAAAATCATCTGGTCGGGATCGTTGCGCTTGGAGACTTAGCGGTCGATCAGCGTTCAAATGAGTCTGCGGGAGCAGCTCTTTCCAATATTTCCAGTCAAAACACACAGTAACGGATGAAGAGAGCTTGCACTCATGCAGGCTCTTCTTTCCGTCAGAATGTTACATTTTGAACGCGAAAGAAATTCACGGTATAGTGTATACATAGGTCAGTACGTTTAGCTAAAGGAGCTGTAACCATTGATAAAAGCATTAATCTTTGATTTTGACGGGTTAATTTTAGATACAGAAACCCATGAATATGAAGTGCTGCAGGAAATGTTTGAAGAACACGGTTCAACATTGCCTTTATCCGTCTGGGGAAAGGTGATCGGAACGGCCGCGGGTTTTAAGCCGTTCGCATATTTAGAGGAGCAGCTGGGAAGAAAGCTCGATCATGATGAACTGACGGCGATCAGGCGCGGGCGCTTCGAACAGCGGATGAAGACGGAAACGGCGCGTCCCGGGGTGGAGGCTTATTTAGCCGCGGCAAAAGAATTAGGATTGAAAGTGGGGCTCGCGTCCAGCTCAGATTTTAAATGGGTATCGGGCCATCTGAAGGAATTAGGCCTGTTTGATGAATTTGAAGTGATTCAGACGGCTGACGACGTAGAAGAAGTGAAGCCGAATCCGGAGCTCTATCTGAAAGCTGCGGAACATTTAGGCGTTGAACCATCTGAATGTCTGGCCTTTGAGGATTCGGTCAACGGCTCAATCGCAGCCAAACGTGCCGGAATGAAATGTGTCATCGTCCCGAATAAGGTAACAAGCGCCCTGTTATTTGAAGAATACGATCACAGACTGGAATCGATGGCGGAAATGGAACTTGAATTACTCTTACAGCGATTGAACGATCAAAACGAACCGGCAGGGGGAAGCAGCATTGTCTGAGAAACTTGATCTGACCCGTTTTGAAAAGAAAATGGTCATACGGAATATGGAAGAGAAAGATATCAACAAAATAATTGAGCTGCAAAAGGATTGTTTTCCGGGGATGGAGCCGTGGGAGCCTGAGCATTTAATCAGCCATCTCGCGCACTTTCCGGAAGGTCAGTTTTGCGCCGAGTATGAAGGGGAAATTATCGGTTCATGCTCAAGCCTGATCATCAATTTCGATGAATATGATGACCGCCACACGTGGCAGGACATTACAGACGATGGTTATATCACGAACCACAACCCGGACGGATTGAATCTGTACGGGATTGAGGTAATGGTTCACCCGGAATACAGACGGATGAAAATCGGACACCGGCTGTATGAGGCGAGAAAAGACTTGGCGAGACGATTGAATCTGAAAAGCATCATTATCGGCGGGCGGATTCCGAATTATCATAAGTATGCGGAAGAAATGACGGCGAGAGCCTATGTCGAACAGGTGACGCGCCATCAGATTTATGATCCGGTGCTTTCTTTCCAGCTGATGAACGGATTTACGCTCATGCGGATCAATCCGAATTATCTCCCGGATGACACCGCGTCCATTAAATATGCGACATTAATGCAATGGAACAATGTCGATTACCTGCCGCAGTCGAAGCGCTATTACAAATCGGCATTTCCGGTGCGCATCTGCGTCATTCAATATGAAATGAAAAAGATTTACTCCTTCGAGGAATTTGCCAATCAGGTTGAATATTATGTCGATGTGGCTTCCGATGCGAGATCTGATTTCGCGGTGTTCCCGGAGATTTTCACGACGCAGCTCATGTCATTTCTCGAGGAGCGTTCGCCGAGTCTGGCCATTCAGAGGATTACCGAATATACCGAGGACTATATCAGCCTCTTTACAGATCTCGCGGTGAAATATAATGTCAACATCATCGGCGGCTCCCACTTCGTTGAAGAAGAGGGGAAAATTTATAACATCGCCTACTTATTCAGACGTGACGGCACGATTGAAAAACAATATAAGCTTCACATTACGCCGAATGAGCGGAAATGGTGGGGCATCAGCGCCGGAGACAGGGTGCGCGTATTTGATACGGACTGCGGAAAGATCGCCATTCAGATCTGTTACGATATCGAATTTCCGGAGCTTGCGAGAATTGCCGCGGATCAAGGAGCGAAAATTATCTTTACGCCATTCTGCACTGAAGACCGCCAAGGCTACTTGCGCGTAAGGTACTGCTCTCAGGCGAGAGCGGTTGAAAACCAAATTTACACCGTCATCTCAGGTACGGTCGGAAACCTGCCGCAAACAGAAAATATGGATATTCAATACGCGCAGTCAGCCATTTTTGCTCCGTCGGATTTTGAATTTGCCAGAGACGGAATCGTCGGTGAAACGAATCCGAATATCGAAATGGTCGTGATCGGGGACGTGGACCTTGAAATCTTAAGAAGGCAGCGTGAAAACGGAACCGTGCGCCAGCTGAAAGACCGGCGCAAAGACATTTACCGGATTACGCATCTTAAATAAAAAACGCCCGCTCCGCTTAAGGGGACTGACCCCATAAGATGAGACAAACAAAAAACACCTTCAAGTTTGAAAACGGATGATTGTTAGCCGAAATTAGACTTGGAGGTGTTTTTTCTATGGGGACAAGAGTGAGTTATCCGGTTGAAGTGAAACAGAAGGCTGTAGAAATGAGATTGGCAGGCGTGCCTATGAAAGAGATCATGCAGGAATTGAATATTAAGAATAAGACACAGGTTCAGACATGGGTTAGATGGCATAAGACTGGGGATACACATCGATTCGAACAGCCTGTCGGAAAGCAATACACTTACGGAAAAGGCCCGGAGTATTCTTCCGAATTAGAGAAACTGCAGGCAGAAAATCGTTATCTGAGACAACAGAATGAAGTTTTAAAAAAGTGCAACGAATTGGAAAGGAAGCTGATAGCGAAACGCCAGTCGAGCTTGTAGAAGCATTGCGCGGCACAATGACCATACAGGATATCTGTATTCATTTAGGTATCTCACGAGCATCTTATTATCGTTGGAAGAAGAATCTGATGAAAGATAACCCTAAATACCATTTAGAAAAACAAATCGGCACGTTGTGCCGAGAACACAAGTTTCGATATGGCTATCGGAAAATCACAGCCATATTAAAAAAGGGAATGCGTGTGAATCATAAAACGGTTCAGCGCATTATGCAGAAGAATCAGTGGCAATGCCGGGTTAAGGTGAAAAAGCGCAAGAAAGATGGGCAGCCATATGCCGTGGCCGAGAATATATTGGATCGAAACTTTCAGTCTGAACGCCCTCTGGAAAAGCTAGTAACGGATATCACATATTTGCCTTATGGGCAGAAACAATTGTATCTTTCCAGTATATTGGATTTATACAATGGAGAAGTGATTGCTTTTACAATTGGCGATAGACAGGACACAGACTTTGTCTTACACACACTTGATCAGCTGCCCGCACTGCCAGAGAACTGCGTGTTACATAGTGACCAAGGTTCTGTTTATACATCTTATGAGTATCAGAAAGCTGTTAAAACAAAAGGCATTACCATGAGCATGTCCCGCAAAGGGACGCCCGCTGATAATGCCTCCATCGAATCGTTTCATTCCTCACTAAAGTCTGAAACGTTCTATCTTAACAGCATTGATCGAACTACGACGACCATCGTAGAACGCACTGCCATAGAATACATTCATTATTATAACAATATTCGTATTCAAACGAAACTAAACAGCCAATCGCCGATACAATATCGGCAATTGGCTGTATGAAGGTGTTTTGATCCCTGTCTCAAAAACAGGGGTCAGTCCCTAAGGGGCGGGTTTTTTTATAAAAACACTTGCGCCGGCCCCGGTTTCGGGATATGCTCTTGTAGCTCTTTCGCTTTCTGGGAGAAAGCGTTTTTTTAATTGCCGCCGCTTTATTGACTCGCCCATGCCGCGCCTTTATATTCTTATTAAGAGGAAAACTTCACCAAGAGAATCGGCGTCAGAAGCCGGGCAGCTTTCGATACAGTGCAATGATATTGAAAGGGAGATGAGCGGTGTGGAACATGTACAAAAAAATCAGTCACTCAAACAAAAGGATAAAGAGCTGATTTGGCACGCGATGAAAGGGGCGGAGCCGGATGACAGCATAATCGTTCAAAAAGGGGAAGGCGCCTGGGTTACGGACATTGACGGCAGACGGTATTTGGACGGCATGTCAGGCCTGTGGTGCGTCAATATCGGATACGGGAGAAAGGAGCTTGCCGATGCGGCTTACAGCCAATTGAAGGAGCTTCCTTATTATCCGCTGACCCAAAGCCATCAACCCGCGATTGAGCTTGCGGAAAAACTGAATGAATGGCTCGGCGGCGATTATGTGATCTTCTTTTCCAACAGCGGATCGGAAGCAAATGAAACCGCGTTCAAAATTGCCCGCCAATACCACATTGAAAACGGCGATCACAGCCGCTTCAAATTCATCTCCCGGTACAGAGGCTATCACGGCAATACGATGGGGGCGCTCGCCGCTACCGGCCAGGCGCAGAGAAAATATAAATATGAGCCGCTCTCACAAGGGTTTTTGCATGCGGCGCCGCCTGATCTTTATCGGAATCCCGGAGATGCCGTCACATTGGAAAGCGCGCATGACATCGACCGGATCATGACGTGGGAATTAAGCGAAACGATTGCCGGCGTTATTATGGAACCGATTATTACTGGCGGAGGGATACTGATGCCCCCGGACGGGTATATGGCAAAGGTAGAGGACATTTGCCGCCGCCACGGCGCGCTTCTGATCAGTGATGAAGTCATTTGCGGTTTCGGCCGCACGGGAGAGCCGTTCGGATTTCAGCATTACGGCGTTTCACCGGACATCGTCACAATGGCAAAAGGCATTACGAGCGCTTACCTGCCGCTGTCGGCAACGGCAGTAAAACGGGAGATTTTTGAGGCGTATTCGGGCGGTGAGCCGTACGGCCGCTTCCGGCACGTGAATACATTCGGAGGCAATCCGGCAGCCTGCGTCCTGGCTTTGAAAAACCTGCAATTGATGGAGGACGAAAATCTGATCGCCCGCTCCCGTGAGCTTGGAGAAAGGCTGCTCCGTGAGCTTGAGCCGCTCAGAGAACATCCGGCGGTCGGAGATGTACGGGGCAAGGGCCTTCTTGCCGGCATTGAGCTCGTCAAGGACAAAGTCACGAAGGAGCCCGCTGATGCCGCCCTTGTGCAGCACGTCATCACCGCGTGCAGAGAAAAAGGCCTGCTTGTCGGGAAAAATGGCGATACTGTAGCGGGATATAATAATGTCATTCAGCTGTCTCCGCCTTTTTGCCTGTCGGACGAGGAGCTCTCTTTCATCATTTCGACCGTCAAGGAAAGCGTGCTGAGCATTGATTTTTAATGTAAAGGAGTAAAACATGAGTTTTCACAACCAGCAGATTCTACCGGCAATCCGGAACATGAAGCAATTCGATGCATTTTTAGAAAGTCCGTTCTTATACGGCGTCATTTTAGATATCCACCTCGGTCAATTAAAAGGTGTCGTGAATGAAGCAAAAAAACACGGAAAACTTCTGATGGTTCACGTCGATTTAATTCACGGCATTAAGCATGACGAATACGGTGCGGAGTTTATTTGTCAGGATATCCGGCCCGCGGGCATCATTTCGACGAGATCATCAGTCATCGTCAAAGCGAAACAAAAGAAAATATACGCGATCCAGCGTCTGTTTCTCTTGGATACGAGCGCCATGGAGAAAAGCATGGAATTCGTCGGAAAGCATAAGCCTGACTTTATCGAGGTTCTCCCGGGCATCGTTCCGACTTTAATTAGAGAAATTAAAGAAATGACGGGGATTCCGATTTTTGCCGGCGGCTTTATCCGCACGGAGCAGGACGTTGAAAACGCCTTGCAGGCAGGAGCCACGGCCGTGACGACTTCAGACACCGAACTATGGGCTAAATATGAACATTCTATGACAAAAAAAGATTGACACCGCTTACACCCATTGTTACAATAGACCTAGGTTAATACTATGTGATGGAGATCCGGAGACCCACAACAGCTCTTTACGGAAGCAATAAAGCGTAAAGCGGTTTGTTGTGGGTTTTTTATTCTCTATAACTCTGTCAAACCTGCTATTTTGTCATTTAGGAGGAATGATGATGACAGCATTTTGGGGAGAAGTAATCGGTACAATGCTGCTTGTTATTTTCGGCGGCGGCGTTTGTGCGGGAGTCAATTTAAAGAAATCGCTTTCATACCAATCCGGATGGATTGTTATTGTATTCGGCTGGGGATTGGGAGTAGCCATGGCGGCATATGCCGTCGGCAGCATCAGCGGCGCCCACTTGAATCCGGCTTTAACGATAGGCCTTGCGCTTGAAGGCAGCTTTCCTTGGAAAGAGGTCCCTGTTTATATTGCGGGGCAGATGATCGGAGCAATGATCGGTGCGGTTGTTGTGTACCTTCATTATCTGCCGCATTGGAAGGCGACGGATGATCCGGCCGCTAAACTGGGCGTTTTCTCGACCGACCCGAGTATTCCTCATACATTTGGGAATATGATAAGTGAAGTCATTGGTACGTTTGTGCTTGTGCTCGGCATTTTGGCAATCGGAGCGAATGAATTTACAAAAGGGCTGAACCCGCTGATTGTCGGATTCCTCATTGTTGCCATCGGGATTTCTCTTGGAGGGACGACCGGATATGCGATCAACCCTGCGCGGGATTTGGGGCCGAGAATCGCTCACGCCTTTCTGCCGATTCCGAAAAAAGGGCCGTCAAATTGGAAATATGCCTGGATTCCCGTAGTCGGTCCGATCATGGGCGGTGCGTTCGGCGGCGTATTTTACAATGCTGCGTTTAAAGGAAATGTGACACCTAGCTTTTGGTTTGTAAGCGTTATAATAGTTGTAGTGCTTTTCATACTCTATATTTATACCAATAAATCTCAATCACGGAAAATATTATCAAATTCTGAATATATTTAAAAAGGAGAGCGGCATCATGGAGACCTATATTTTATCAATTGACCAAGGCACAACAAGTTCAAGAGCGATTCTTTTTAATAAAGAAGGAAAAATCGTGCATTCCGCTCAAAAGGAATTCACACAGCATTTCCCTCAGCCGGGCTGGGTGGAGCACAATGCGAACGAAATCTGGGGATCGGTGCTCGCCGTTATCGCGACTGTGATCTCCGAGTCCGGAATCAGCGCTGATCAAATTGCCGGCATCGGCATCACGAACCAAAGGGAAACGACGGTCGTATGGGATAAAGATACCGGAAAGCCGGTATACAATGCGATTGTGTGGCAATCGAGACAAACATCCGGCATTTGCGAAGAGCTTCGTGAAAAAGGATATAATGATACATTCAGAGAAAAAACGGGACTTTTGATCGACCCTTATTTCTCAGGAACGAAAGTCAAATGGATTCTTGACAATGTAGAAGGCGCGCGGGAAAAAGCGGAAAACGGAAATCTTCTGTTCGGAACGATTGATTCATGGCTCATCTGGAAAATGTCCGGAGGGGCGGCGCACGTAACGGATTATTCCAACGCTTCAAGAACGCTGATGTTTAAGATCCATGAATTAAAATGGGATGACGAGCTGCTTGATATTTTAGGCGTGCCGAAATCAATGCTGCCGGAAGTGAAACCGTCTTCTCATGTGTACGCGAAAACGGTTGATTATCATTTCTTCGGTAAAAACATTCCGATTGCGGGAGCGGCGGGAGACCAGCAGTCAGCGCTGTTCGGCCAGGCGTGCTTTGAAGAAGGCATGGGGAAAAACACATACGGCACAGGCTGCTTTATGCTGATGAATACCGGAGAAAAAGCCATCACTTCTGATCACGGCCTCCTGACGACAATCGCCTGGGGATTAGACGGAAAAGTCGAGTATGCGCTGGAAGGAAGCATCTTTGTCGCAGGTTCTGCCATCCAATGGCTGAGAGACGGCATGCGGATGTTCCAGGATTCAAAAGAAAGCGAGACATACGCAGAGCGTGTGGATTCCGCTGACGGTGTTTATGTCGTGCCCGCTTTCGTCGGATTAGGCACACCGTACTGGGACAGTGACGTGCGCGGCTCAGTTTTCGGCCTGACACGCGGAACGACGAAGGAGCATTTTATCCGGGCTACGCTTGAATCTCTCGCTTATCAGGCGAAAGATGTACTTGATGCCATGGAGGCTGATTCAGGCATCTCTTTAAAAACATTGCGTGTAGACGGCGGAGCGGTAAAAAATAACTTCCTCATGCAGTTCCAAAGTGACTTGCTTGATGTGCCGGTCGAACGTCCGGAAATTAATGAAACGACGGCGCTCGGTGCCGCGTATTTGGCCGGAATCGCTGTCGGATACTGGAAGGACAGCACTGAAATCGCCGATCAATGGAACCTTGATAAGCAATTCAAACCGGAAATGGAAGATGAAAAACGCGATGAATTGTACGGCGGATGGAAAAAAGCAGTAAATGCAGCTATGGCTTTTAAATAAGATAAAAATGTGGTATACTGAAAACAAGTTAATAGGAACGGTCCTGAGATGAGGAGAGACCACAGCACCAAAGTGATGACATGCGCTTTGGCTGTTGTGGTCTCTTTTTCTATACCGTGACAACAAGGAGGAAACGTAATGATGAATCACCAATTTTCAAGTTTGGAACGGGATCATATGCTGGAAGACATGACTAAAAAAACATACGATCTGTTTATTATAGGCGGAGGTATTACGGGTGCCGGTACGGCGCTTGACGCAGCTTCAAGGGGAATGAAAGTCGCTTTGAGCGAAATGCAGGATTTCGCGGCCGGCACATCAAGCCGATCCACAAAGCTTGTCCACGGCGGTTTGCGTTATCTGAAGCAATTTGAAGTCAAAATGGTTGCAGAAGTCGGTAAGGAACGTGCCATCGTGTACGAAAACGGCCCGCACGTCACGACGCCGGAATGGATGCTGCTGCCGTTTCATAAAGGCGGCACGTTCGGTTCATTCTCTACTTCTATCGGCCTGCGTGTGTATGACTATTTAGCGGGAGTAAAAAAATCAGAGCGCAGAAGCATGCTGTCTGCTAAAGAAACGCTGCAAAAAGAGCCGCTCGTCAAAAAAGACGGCTTAAAAGGCGGAGGCTATTATGTAGAGTACCGGACGGACGATGCGAGACTGACGATTGAAGTCATGAAAGAAGCCGTTAAATTCGGTGCGGAGCCTGTCAACTATTCTAAAGTGAAAGAACTGCTTTATGAAAAAGGAAAAGTTGTCGGCGTTTTAATTGAAGATCTGCTGTCAGGCAAGGAATACAAAGTGTACGCCAAAAAAATCGTCAATGCGACAGGTCCGTGGGTCGACGAACTGAGAGAAAAAGACCACAGCAAAAGCGGAAAACATCTCCAGCACACAAAAGGGGTCCATCTCGTATTCGACCAATCCGTATTCCCGCTTAAACAGGCGGTGTACTTTGATACGCCGGACGGCCGGATGGTGTTCGCCATTCCGCGTGAAGGAAAAACATATGTGGGTACGACCGATACGGTTTACAAACAAAAACTTGAGCACCCGCGCATGACGGTGCAGGATCGCGATTATGTCGTCAGCTCCATCAATTATATGTTCCCGGAACTGAACATTACGGCGGACGATATTGAATCAAGCTGGGCCGGCCTCAGACCGCTTATTCACGAAGAAGGGAAAGACCCGTCTGAGATCTCCCGTAAAGATGAAATCTGGACATCTCAATCAGGCCTGATTACGATCGCCGGAGGAAAACTGACGGGCTACCGTAAAATGGCTGAGCACATTGTCGATCTTGTCCGCGACCGCTTGAAAGAAGAGGGCGGCCAGGACTTCGGCGGCTGCAAGACGAAGACGATGCCGATTTCCGGTGGACATGTCGGCGGCTCTAAAAACTTCGAGTCATTTGTGGAAGCAAAGACAAAAGACGGCTTGAAAATCGGTTTATCACAGGAAACCGCTAAGCAGTTAGCCATCAGATACGGCTCTAACGTTGAAAATGTATTCAGCCGGATTGAAGGCCTGAAAGATGAAGCGGAAAAACGCCAGATTCCGGTTCACATTCTGGCGGAAGCGGCTTACAGCATCGAAGAAGAAATGGCTGCGACACCTGCCGATTTCTTCGTCCGCAGAACGGGAAGACTGTTCTTCGACATCAAATGGGTGCAAACATATAAAACGGCCGTGATTGATTACATGAGCGACCGATTCCAATGGAATGACGCAACGAAAGAAAAACACACTGAGTGGTTAAATACGCTGCTGCACGACGCGGTTGTTCCGCTCGAACAATAATAACCGGAGGGCTGTGCCGAAAAGGCATGAGCCCTTCTTTTATCTTCTTACATAAAGCATTTGGTTAGGTTATCAAGTGACACGGGCAGCCGATTCATATTAAAATATGGTCATAAGCTGAAATTATAGGAGGACGAACATGAGTTGGAGTAAGAGCTACGAACGCTGGAATCAGGCCGAACAATTAGATTCAGAATTGAAAAAATTATTGGCGGACGCGGAAGGAAACGAGCAGCTGCTGGAAGATTTTTTCTACAAAAATCTTGAGTTCGGAACAGGAGGCATGAGAGGAGAAATCGGGCCGGGTACGAACAGGATGAATATTTACACGGTCCGCAAAGCATCCGCCGGACTTGCGGCGTATATCGCGAAACAGGGGGAAGACGCGAAAAAAAGAGGGGTTGCGATCGCATACGACTCCCGTCATAAATCTCCTGAGTTTGCGATGGAAGCTGCAAAAACCCTTGCTTCCCAAGGCATTCAAACATACGTATTTGATGAGCTCCGCCCGACGCCTGAGCTGTCTTTTGCGGTGAGAAAGCTGAACGCTTATGCCGGTATCGTCGTGACAGCCAGCCATAACCCGCCTGAATATAACGGATATAAAGTGTATGGCGATGACGGCGCACAGCTGCCGCCGAAAGAAGCGGACATCGTCATTGCGGAAGTGAATGCCATAGAAAATGAATTAACGATTCAAGTTGAAGATGAACAGTCGCTGAAAGAAAAAGGTTTGATTAAAATAATCGGTGAAGAAATTGATAAACCGTATACTGAAAAACTGACTTCCATCTCCGTACATCCCGAGCTTTCGGATGAAGTGGATGTCAGCGTCGTGTTCACTCCGCTGCACGGCACGGCAAATAAACCGGTACGCCGCGGTCTTGAAGCACTCGGTTACAAAAACGTCACCGTCGTAAAGGAGCAAGAGCTGCCGGACCCGGATTTTTCAACCGTCAAATCGCCGAATCCGGAAGAGCACGCGGCATTCGAATATGCCATTAAACTCGGAGAAGAACAAAATGCCGATATTCTCGTCGCTACGGACCCGGATGCCGACCGTCTCGGCATTGCCGTAAAAAACAGCGAAGGCAAGTACACAGTGCTGACGGGAAACCAGACAGGCGCGCTTTTATTGCATTACCTGCTTTCCGAGAAGAAAAAACAGGGCACCCTTCCTGAAAACGGTGTCGTCATGAAAACGATTGTCACGAGCGAATTGGGCCGCGCCGTCGCTTCATCGTTCGGGTTAGATACGATTGACACGCTGACAGGCTTCAAATTTATCGGTGAAAAGATCAAAGAATATGAAAAAACAGGCCAATACACGTTCCAGTTCGGGTATGAAGAAAGCTACGGCTACTTAATCGGCGATTTCGCGCGTGACAAAGACGCGATCCAGGCTGCGCTGTTAGCCGTCGAGGTATGCGCCTTTTATAAAAAGCAGGGCATGTCTCTTTATGACGCGCTGCTGTCCATTTTTAAAGAATACGGTTATTACCGTGAAGGTTTGAAGTCATTGACGTTAAAAGGAAAACAGGGAGCAGAGCAGATTTCCGCTATCCTGACTTCATTCCGAAACGATCCGCCGAAGCAGATGGCCGGAAAACAAATCACGCAGGCTGAAGACTATTCAACGGGAAAACGGACTGTATTTGCCGATCATCGTGAAGAAGATATTGATCTTCCGAAGTCAAATGTCCTGAAATATTTCCTTGAAGACGGCTCTTGGTTCTGCCTTCGTCCATCGGGAACGGAGCCGAAAGTGAAGTTCTATTTCGCCGTGAAGGGAAGTTCTTTACAAGACAGCGAACAGCGTCTTGCCGCATTATCTGAAGCCGTCATGAAAACGGTGGATGGCATAGTGGAAAATACGAAATAAACAACAACCGCCGGAAGCGACATCCGGCGGTTTTTTTTACGTCTCATCCGAAAGTATGAGGAAAATTCATGCTGAAAACAAAGGAATATACAGAAAAGAATTGATATAATATGGATAATTCTGATTGGCCGGAGTGAGGGAAATTGACGAAAACGACGGTAGAAACGTTAAAAACGTTAAAAGCGATTGCGGAAACCTTAAACCAAAGCCACGATTTAAAGGAAGCGCTTGATAAAGTGCTCCGCGAACTGCTCAGCCTGACCGGGCTGCAGACAGGGTGGATTTTTCTGATTGAGCCGGACGGGTCTTATACGCTCGCCGCATCCGCTTATTTACCGCCGGCTCTCGGTCAGCGGGAAAATGCACTCATGTGCAGCGGGGAATGCTATTGTCTGACCAAATTCAGCAATGGCGGATTGACAAAGGCCGTAAACATAATGAATTGTAAACGGATTGAATTTGCGGAACAGACGACGAACTGCCGCGATACGGAGGGCATTACCCATCATGCGACCGTACCGCTTGAGGACGGCGGCCGGAAGTTCGGTTTATTAAACGTCGCCGCAAGTGAAAAGACATTTTTCAACGAAGAAGAACTGCATCTGCTTGAAGCGGTTGCATTTCAAATCGGAACGGCGATCCAGCGGATGAAATTGGCCGAATTTGAGCAGCAGAACGCCCTGTTGATGGAACGAAGCAGACTTGCGCAAGAGCTGCATGATTCCGTCAATCAGATGCTGTTTTCTGTCAGCTTAACGGCAAAAGCCGCAAAGAGCTTTACAGATGATGATCGGCTCCGGCAGATGATTATGTTTATTCAAGAGCTGTCTCAGGATGCGCTAACAGAAATGAGGGCGCTTATTTGGCAGCTGAAGCCGGAAAGTTTGACGAAAGGGCTGTATGCGTCGATCAAAAGCTATGCCGCTCTCATCGGCCTGGAAGCCGTTTGTGAAATGGAGGATGAGCTGGAGCTTACAGATGAACAGGAACACGCGCTTTGGCGGATCGCCCAGGAAGCCTTGAATAACTGTAAAAAGCATGCGGGAACGGACCGGGTTATCATTTCCGCCGTTAAAAAGCCGGATTGCGCTGAGCTTCACATCAGCGACCGTGGAGCGGGCTTCAGCGCTGATGTGCATGCTGTGCTCCCATCGCTCGGCGTGGCCGGCATGAAAGCGCGGGCTGAAGCGATCGGAGGCCGCTTTACACTGCAATCCGAGCTTGGCGCCGGAACGAATTGTGATTGCTGATGATCATCATGTTGTCCGCAAAGGACTGCGCTATTTCTTCGCCACTCAGGAAGACATTGAAGTTGTCGGTGAGGCGTCCACCGGTGCTGAAGCGCTTCAGCAAGCTGAAAAGACGGAGCCGGACATCATTCTGATGGATTTATCAATGCCTGATATGGACGGCATAGAAGCGGCAAAAATTGCGGCTGAACGATTTCCGGACATCAGTATCGTCGTTTTGACGAGCTATTCTGATCAGGAGCACGTCATTCCCGCCCTTAAAGCCGGCGCAAAAGCGTATCAGCTGAAAGACGCTCAGCCCGATGATTTAGTGAAAACGCTCCGGGAAGTGTATTCCGGACGTTACCGGCTGTCGGCGGATATTGTGCCTCACGTGCTGACCCATATGGTTCAGGATGATCAGGATAAGGAAAAATATTATCAGCTGACCCCCCGTGAAAAAGATGTTCTTCAAGAAATAGCCAAAGGAAAAAGCAATAAGGAAATTGCGGCGGCACTGTTTATTTCAGAAAAAACAGTGAAGACCCACGTGTCCAACCTGCTGTCAAAGCTGAATCTTTCCGATCGGACGCAGGCGGCATTGTATGCGGTAAAATATAATGTTTTTGGAAAGGCGGTAAAATCATGAGCATATTAGTGATCAGCGGCACACCGAGAAAAAACGGGCGGACTAGAATTGCCGCTTCTTATATCAGAGATCGGTTTCATACCGATTTTATTGATTTGAGCGAAAGTGAACTGCCGCTTTATAACGGTGAAGAAGAACAGAATGAGCTGCCTTCAGTGCAAAAGTTAAGGCAGCAGGTGAAAAAGTCGGCGGCCGTCGTCTTATTATCTCCCGAGTATCACAGCGGCATGAGCGGCGCTTTAAAAAACACCATCGATTTTTTAAGCAGCGATCACTGGGCATACAAACCGGTGGCCATCATTGCCGCGGCGGGCGGAGGAAAAGGAGGCATGAACGCGCTGGCGAATATGCGGACGGTCATGCGGGGCGTCTATGCAAATGTCATCCCGAAACAGCTGGTCTTAGACCCGATTCACATCGACATGGAGCGCCGGACCGTATCTGAGGATATGGCGGTCAGCCTGAAAGCCATGATCGAAGAGCTGAATATGTTCACAAACACAAGAAATCCCGGCGTCTGACGCCGGGATTGTTTTATGTCAGCATGGCTAATTGATCTTCATAAGCGAGTTCTGTCGCATGATCAATATACCCGAGTAGGGAATACAGCTCTTTTTCAAGCACCGCATGATCGTATTCGAAATGATACGCGTGCAGAAAGTGCTCAATACGCTTTGATAATAAATCATCTTTTGTACGAACCATCAAAATTAATAAATTGTCCCATTGAGACCGGTGTGTGTAATACAAGGCTTTATCATAATCGGCATGATCCATCTTACGCTTCTCCTTTCAATGAGAAGTTCTCCGTTAGTTTATGCCGCCGAAGCCCGGATGCAACGGGGGAAAACTTGGTGTCCTTATCATTGCGGCATAGCAATATGAGGGAGACATAAAATAAAACCGCATATCCGTCTCTTCTTTGGACACGCTAAGATTGACAAAAAACGACTCAGGAGAACATAAAGATGAAATCCCTTCCATTTGCGCTTGCCCTCTTTTTTTGCGGCATTCTCATTGCCTCTATCGCTGAAAAAGGGCATACAGAACACCTCGATCCGTCAGTTGAAAAATGGGAACAGCTCGCATGGAACCAGCTTGAACGTGAATACAAGGGGGCCGAGCTTACCGATTATTCGTACATGGGCCGTACAAAAGTGAACCGGGAACAGACGAAAGACGTGTTTCGCGTAACGGTGCAAACCGCAAAAGAAACGTTTTCATCCCGTGCTGAAGTGTATTTCCATCCCGTAACAAAACACGTGATCAGCATCAATATTTTCAGACTGTAAAAAAGCTGCACAGCCTTATGCGGCCGTACAGCTTATCAGATATCAGAAGAAACGTTTTGCGCCGAGGTAGCGCTGTTTCCAATAGGAGTTGTTCATGCTGGAAATAACGACACCCGAATCGTTGGCATTAATAAACTGGCCGTTCCCGAGATAAATACCGACGTGGGAAGGTCCGGCTTTATAAGTTGAGAAAAAGACAAAGTCACCGACCGCCGGCTGGCTGACTGATGTCATCGTATTCCAGTAGCCTGCGGCTGAAAGTCTGGATACAGAAGTGACCTTATTGAGAACGTAATAAATGAAACCGCTGCAGTCAAAGCCTCTCGGCGTCGTCCCGCCCCATACATACGGTACGCCCAGCTGAGCTTTTGCGGCATCGATCATTACATTAATCTTCGCGCTTGTTGAACCTGTGCCGCCTGTGCTGCCGGACTGATTCGGTGTCGTGTTTGTCTGCTGCCCGGTAATCGTCAGTTTCTGTCCGATTTGAAGAACATCTGTTTTCAGATTGTTTTTCTCGCGGATCTGCTGGGCGGTTACATTGAACTTTTGGGCGATCACCCATAAAGAATCCCCGCTTTTCACGGTATATGTAGTGGTTTTCCCTGTATTTCCGGATTGGTTCGGAGCTGACGGTGAAGACGAAGAGCCGGAAGAAGACGTTTTGGTCAGCTTCAGCACTTGTCCGACCCGCAGCATGTCTGACGTCAGTTTGTTGATGCTTCTGATTTGCTGAACCGTCATATTGTATGCGTTTGCGATTTTCCAGAGTGAGTCTCCGCTTTTTACTGTATAGGAGGACGTTTGCGTCTGGTTTTTATTTTGGTTTGAATTGTCTTTTGCCGGCGTGTTTCCCGAAGAAGACGTTCCTTTTGTTTTCAGGACTTGGTTTACGTAGATCGTATCCGTTTTTAAGTTGTTTAATACTTTGAGTTCCGCAATGGTCATATTGACGCTGTTTGCGATCTTCCATAGGGAATCGCCGAGTTTTACTTTATAGGTCCCGGAAGATGATGACTGATTTTTGCTGCTGTTTGAGCTGCTGCCAGGAGCGGTTTTTTTCTGATCGGTGCTTGAGGAAACTTTCCCCGTCACTTGCAGCTTCTGTCCGGCGCGGATTAAGTCGCTTGTCAGACCGTTCAATTTTTTCAGTTCCTGTACGGACATTTTAAAATCAGATGCGATCAGCCACAGCGAGTCTCCGCTTTTCACTGTATAAACGCTTTTAGTCGTGCCGCTGTTCTTTGAAGATTGCTTTTTGCTGCCGGAATCTGATTTGCCGTTAGGAATGTTGAGCGTCTGCCCGATAGAAAGAACGGTGGATTTTAGATGATTCGCTGATGTAATGGCATCCACGCTTGTATTGTAGTTTTGGGCAAGCTTCCATAATGAATCTCCGCTTTTAACCTTAATCGTTTGTGCTTCTGCCGGTGTTACAGCTAACGCAGACCCGACGATCGCAGATGCAGTCAAACCGACCGCTACCTTTTTTTTCATAGTGAATCTCCCTTTTCCTGCGATAATTTTTCTATCCCCATTCGTTGCAGCCGCAAGGTGAGGATATCAGTAATGATAATCTTTATATCGGCACTTGTCTGCAATCGTTTATCATATTAATAGAAATAGTCCTTTTTTCTTATGCCGGCATAAAAAAAGAAGGAATGCGGACATTCCTTCAGCTTCTGAGCAGTCTCATAATCTCCTCTTTGTTTTTGACCAGATCCCTTAACGTATATTTGTCTAAAACGGCCAGGTAAGCTTGCAGGGCTTCATTCAGAAGGTTCTTTAAGTTGCAGGCGGGAGATATGATACAGAGATTTTTTTTGGTGTCAAAGCATTCTACGATGTTAAAGTCGTCTTCTGTATTTCGAACGACTTCTCCAATGTTTATGTCTTCCGGTGTCATTCCTAATCGGATTCCGCCTCCCCGGCCCCGGATCGTTTCGACATATCCGAGCTGTCCGAGGCGGTAAATGACTTTCATGAGGTGGTTTTTAGAGATGGAATAAGTATCTGCGATTTCTTTTATGTTGGAAAGTTCGTCGGAATGTCTGGAAGCCAAAAAAATTAAAACGCGTAAAGAATAATCGGTATAGTTCGTTAATTTCATAGAATGACCTCGAAAAAAGAGATTTTGCTTCTGTTACAGTCTATCATATATGAATTTAAAATAAAAAAAAAGGAATTTGTCCCTTTAACTCAAAAAAAAACGTGCGCTCCTTCTGAGCACACGTTTTTTTCGTTAAGACATCGGCGGCTTACGATCGTCAGCCGATTGATGTTTTTCAATTTTGCGATCCAATTTTGCGAGATAACGGGAGGCGAATTCTTTTCCGCCAAGACCGAATGAAAGTCCGAAGGCAAGCGCGAAACCGCCCAGAATCAGAATAAACGCGGCATTTACGATCGTGTCGGCGACACCGAGCTGATCCAGCGCCATAAAGATTGAAAGAGTGATAATGGTATATTTCGCAAGCGGCGCCAGGAATCTGAATTCCTTTCCGCTCAGCATGCCGGCAAGCAGCCTGCTGACGAGCTGTCCGGCCAAAAGCCCGATTCCGAGAATAAATACAGCGGCCAGAACATTAGGCAGGTAAGCGATAATACCGGTTGCGATAACGACGAGAAATTCGAGATGGACAAGCTGCAGCGCCTCTGCGGTAAAGAGCAGGACGATGATGATCTGAACAATCATGCCGACCGTCTGAGAAAGCGTCAGCTTCGGGGTACCCGCCTGTTCAAAGCCCATTTTACCGAGAAGAGAGTCGAAACCGCCCCGGTGCAAGAGTCCGGATACAATGCTGTTGACCCATTTTCCGATCCAGATGCCGGCGATGATCAGCACGATACCGATGATGATATTAGGGAGCATTGTGAAGACCGTGTGCAGCATGGCTGACGCCGGTTCAGAAATACCCGCGACATCAAGCCGGTCAAGCGCAGAAATGATCACCGGAATGAAAATCAGCACGTAGACAATCGTTCCGATGATTGCCGACAGGCTTGTATCCTTCAGATAAATAGAAAGCCCCATACGTGCGGCAAGCCTTTCCGTGCCGATACTCGCCAGAAAGTTTGTGACGATATCACGGACGAGACGGGCAACAAGCCAGCCGATTAAAACAATCAGCGCCGCGGCGAATAATTTCGGTATAAAGGACAAAACGCTTTGGATCATATTTGTAAACGGCCCTGATACTCCGCTGATTTGGAGAGCAGCCAAGACGCCGGGCAGGAACAAGAGCAAGACGAAGTAAAAAACGATTCGTGAAGCGGCCGTAACGGATCTGCTCATCTCCGCTTCTTCAGAAACCATTGTCCATTTTCTGAGCCGGCCGTTTTCAGCAAGTTTCATGCCCGCTTTTTTGACGAGATAGCTGAAAAGCGAAGCGGCCGCCCAGCCCAACAGCAGAATCAGGCCGGCTTTTAAAATGCTCGGCACAGCCGCCGTTATCGCTGACAGCATGCTGACAAAAGGCGAAGCCACGGTTGTCAGATGCAGAATGTTAAAGAATAGAATAAAAACGATGATTAATGCGATAAAATAAATGACTTTACTGATGACTTTTTCTGAGGAATAGCGCGCCGGCTTTTTTTCGGCGAACAGCCTGTCGTCGATTTTTGTTTTTTGCAGGCCTTTGTATACGGCTTTTTCAATGATTTTGGCAATGCCCCAGCCGATAAGCAGGACGAGCAGTGCAATGATCAGATTCGGGAGTTTGCTGAGATACGTCGTAAGCATGTCTGCTGTATTCAAGTAGAATCGCTCCTTTTCTTTTTGGGGTATGGTGTGTGTTTTACCCACTTACATATAAAGCAAACGGGGCGGATGTGCCGAAAGTTTTCAGCCGGAAACCGGTCTGTTATTTCATCTTTTGAGAGGAGGGGTCATACATTATAAATAAGTCCAAGTAGGGGGGATTCGGTTGAACGCGGAGGAGACAAAAGGTTTACAGCGGGCAATTGAGGAAATAACCGACATTGCCAAGGGTTTCGGCCTTGATTTCTACCCGATGAGATATGAAATTTGCCCGGCTGAAATTATTTATACATTCGGCGCGTACGGCATGCCGACGAGATTCAGCCACTGGAGTTTCGGCAAACAATTTCACAAGATGAAACTCCATTATGATCTCGGTTTGAGCAAAATTTATGAACTTGTCATTAATTCCAACCCTTGCTACGCTTTTTTGCTGGACAGCAATTCGCTGATCCAAAATAAATTAATTGTAGCCCATGTTCTTGCCCATTGTGATTTTTTCAAACATAACTGCCGCTTTCAAAATACGAACCGGGACATGGTTGAGAGTATGGCGGCTGCGGCGGAGCGGATTAAGCATTATGAAAGAATGCACGGGATAAAAGAGGTGGAGTCCTTTTTAGATGCCATTCTGGCGATTCAGGAGCATATCGATCCGTCGCTCGTCAGGCCGAAGCTGCTGTGGAGCGTCGATGACGAAGAGGAGGACGAAGAAGAAACCGCGCCATCGCCTTACGATGATTTATGGGGAATGGATAAGCCGAAGCAGGTGAAAAAGAAAAAAGGGAAAAAACCGTTTCCGCCCCGGCCGGAAAAAGATATTCTGCTGTTTATCGAAGAACATTCGCGGGAGCTTGAACCGTGGCAGCGTGACATTTTAACCATGATGAGAGAAGAAATGCTGTATTTCTGGCCGCAGCTGGAAACGAAAATCATGAACGAAGGCTGGGCATCTTATTGGCATCAGCGGATTATCCGCGAGCTTGACCTGACTTCAGATGAAGCCATCGAATTTGCGAAGCTGAACGCAGGCGTCGTTCAGCCGTCAAAAACGGGAATCAACCCGTATTATTTAGGGCTGAAAATTTTTGAGGACATCGAAGAGCGTTATGACAACCCGACAGATGAAATGAAAAAATCAGGAGTAAAGCCCGGTTCCGGCCGCGAGAAAATGTTTGAGGTCAGGGAAATTGAATCGGATATATCATTTATCCGCAATTATTTGACGAAAGATCTCGTGATGCGTGAGGATTTGTATTTATTCCAAAAACAGGGCAGGGACTATAAAGTGATCGACAAAGAATGGAAGGCCGTGCGCGACCAGCTCGTGAACATGCGGGTCAACGGGGGATTTCCTTATCTGACCGTCAATGACGGGGATTACCTGAAGAATAATGAGCTTTATATTAAACATTGGTATGAGGGAATTGAGCTTGATCTGAAATATTTGGAGAAAGTGCTGCCGTATCTGTACCAGCTGTGGGGCAGGAGCGTGCACATCGAATCTGTTCTTGAAGACAGAGAAGTGATGTTTTCGTATGACGGCAAAGGAGTGCACCGGAGATATCTGTAAAAGAAGAAAGGATGCGGGGAAACCCCCGCATCCTTTTTTTATTTTCCGTGTTTCAGGATGTGAAAGATCTTTTTGGCCTGGTCCGTGTTGTTTAAAAGCCCCGTAAATGACTCTCTTCCCGGACCGTATGCGTAAACGGGAACTTCTTCGCCCGTATGATCGCCGGTTGTCCAGCCGCTGTTGGTTTTTGCATTAAAGAGCTTAATGATCGCTTTGTAGACGCTCTTGTCAGCGTCCTGTTTTGCGGCCGTTTCGATCTGTTTGATTTCAGCTTTTGACCATTTCAGGTCTGTATAACGCGCAAGCACGGAAGATACGGATTTGCCCGCTTTGATTTGGTCAGCCATAAATGCCGGGGTTTTTTTGGCGGCAAGAATCGGTTCAACATGCCAGTTTTTATCGTCATTCGCGCCGATCGTCAATCCGCCGGTGGTATGATCGGCCGTGGCAACGACAAGCGTATGTTTGTCCTTTTTGGCAAATGCGATCGCTGCTTTATACGCTTTTTCAAAATCCTTCATTTCGCTCATTGCGCCGACTATATCATTGTCATGTCCCGCCCAGTCAATTTGGCTGCCTTCGACCATTAAGAAAAACCCTTTTTTATTCTTGTTCAGCCTGTCGATCGCTGCCGTTGTCATGTCTTCTAATGAAGGGACGGCGTTTGAGCGGTCGATTGCTTTGTCGAGTCCGCCATCGGCAAACAGGCCGAGAATCTTCTTGTTACGATCCTTTTTGAGCTCCTGTTTTGATGTAACGTAGCTGTATCCCGCTTTTTTGAAATCCTTTGTTACATTGCGGTCTTTACGGATAAAGTTTGATTTGCCGCCTCCGAGGAGCACATCGACTTTCTGTTTTCCGTTGATGCGGTCATCAAAGTAGCTGCTTGCGATGTCATCCATATTTTTTCTGGATTTGTTATGGGCTCCGAATGCCGCAGGAGTGGCGTGGGCAATCTCCGAAGTTGCGACAAGTCCGGTGGATTTGCCTCTTTGTTTCGCTTCTTCGAGGACGGATTTTACCCGCTTTCCTTTTTTATCGACTCCGATCGCCGCGTTATACGTTTTCACGCCTGTGGCCATTGCCGTGCCTGCCGCCGCGGAATCGGTAATATTGGAATCAGGATCGTCAGGGTAAGTCATCATCATACCGGTGAGATTGGGGTCGAATGCCGTCAGTTTCATGCCATCCGAAGGCTTTCCTTTGTTAATGACCGAACGGTAGGCGTTCATATAGGGAGCGCCCATTCCGTCGCCGACCATGAAGATGACGTTTCTGATCTCGTTTTTGTCAGGCTGTTTTTTTGCCGCAGCCTGTTCGGAGTGCTGAAGCCCCGCGCCCGCAATCAGACCGGCTGTCAGCACGGATACGGCTGCCGCCGGCAGAAGTTTTGATCGAACCTGTTTAAATAGACTCATTCTCACTCGTCCTCCTTTAATCTTGTCTGCATGTCTAATGGTAGGGGATGTTTGTAAAGAGCGCCTGTTCCTCCTGTAAATTTCAGGTGAAACATTGTTAGAAATGTAAATTCCGGTGTAACTTATGTTTTCAAGAAAGAGTGAAAACCATTCACTTTTTTGAAAAAGACGAGGATTTTTTTAACAAGGGGTTATTTGGAAAATAAACTGCTTTGTTTTTCCAAAATACGAGGATCACAGGAAAAAAACATGACAAATTGACTCATTTTTCGTCACGTTTGAAATCAAATTGAAATATTTAATACCCTTAAAAACTTTTTTTAAAAACGAATTAGTAAGAAATTTGTCACGGGAAGTCAAGTCTATTTCTAGTGGAAATTGAACCTTATAATAGGAAACAGATAAAAACTTTAAAAAAGAGACACATAAAATAGATAGAATCATTCGGGGAGGAAAACATGAAAAAGCAACTTGTTACAGCAACAACGGCAGTGGTTTTGGGGACGACTTTGTTTGCGGGCGCGGCATCTGCGCAAACGATTAAGGTAAAAAAAGGCGATACATTATGGGGACTTTCAAATCGGTACGGAACGTCAATTAATTCCATTAAATCTGAGAACAAATTAAAATCGGATATCATTTACATCGGCCAGACGCTTTCGATCAACGGTAAATCATCTTCAGGTTCAAATTCGGGCAGCAAGTCATCATCGTCTACATATAAAGTCGTAAAAGGCGACAGCCTTTGGAAAATTGCGAATAAATATAAAATGACGGTAAACCAATTAAAAAGTTTAAACGGTTTAAAAACGGACCTGATCCGCATCGGACAAGTTCTTAAAGTAAAGGGATCAACTTCCGGTTCAACGTCTTCAGGATCTTCGTCATCAAAGCAGCCTTCATCCAGCCATAATGCTGCACAGACGAGCCTGAATGTAAACAAGCTGATTTCTGATGCGCAATCTTTAATCGGCACGCCGTATGTATGGGGCGGAACAACGACTTCCGGCTTTGACTGCAGCGGATTTATCTGGTACCTGTTAAACAAACAGACGAGTGTCGGCAGAACAAGCACTGCGGGATACTGGAGCTCAATGAAGAGCGTGTCCAGCCCGTCAAGAGGAGACTTCGTCTTCTTTACAACATATCAGGCCGGCCCTTCACACATGGGTGTGTACATCGGAAACAACAAGTTCATCCATGCCGGTTCTGACGGCGTCACAACAAGTGATCTGAATAACAGCTACTGGAAACCTCGCTACCTTGGCGCGAAAAGATTCTAGCAGCGATAGAAACCCGTTCATCAGAACGGGTTTTTTATTTAGACGGGACAGAGCTCCATTTGTTTCACCTAAAATGAAAATGTGATAAAAAATCTAAAAAGGTTTTCTTTTTTTCATTTTCATAGAGGGCGATGGCGTACGCGCCCGCGCTCGGCATCTGGGCGAATTCGCACGGAATTTCAATCATGCTGCCTGCGGCGAGTTCGGCCCGTACCGCTGACAGCGGCAGAAATGAGACACCCAGCCCCTCTTTAATAAATCGTTTCGTAATATGCGTCTGTGTCACCTTCATTGTCCTGACGAAAGGGAACTGTATTCTGACCTGGCGGAGCAAATCATCCCAATAGTCAGGGTGGTTATGGGTCAAAAGCAGATATTGTCCGAACAGGTCTTTCACTTCATCCGCCTTCCCTGTCCCGGGTTTTCGGCCGGGCGGCGCGACGAGGACAACGGGGTCATTGTACAGGGGGCGGCAAGTGAGGGAAGATGATTGCACCTTTAAGCAGCTCAGTCCGATATCGGCTGAGCCGTTTCTGATTTGAGAGGCGATTTCTTCCGATTCGAAAATGGTGACCGTCATTTCGGTTTCTTTATTGTCCTCTGTATAACGCTTCATGACAGACGGGAGAACGGTGTCGGCGATAAGCGGCGAAACAGCGAGTGTCAGTGTGTGCGAGTAGCCCTGGCGCACCCTGTGCAGCTCCGCCATGCTGTTTTCATAGTCTTCCAAAAGCCTCATGGCAAACGGCACGTATGCTTTTCCTTCTTCCGTCAATTGTATTTTCCGGCCGCTTCGCTGAAACAGCTTGCAGCTGATTTCTTTCTCTAATAATTTTATATGAACGGTGACGGTCGGCTGAGATAAAAAAAGCGTTTCCGCCGTTTTTCTGAAATTCTCATATTTTGCCGCGGTGACGAAGGTGTGAAGCCATTTAAAATCCATAGATGCACTCCTCTGATTAAAAGTTTTAATTAATTCCCTTAAAAATATTCATTATTTTTTAAATATTATATTTACTATAATAACAGAAAGAGGATAAGGGGGAATGAAATTGATTTATCGTGGATTGAAAGGGATTACTTGTGCAGAAACGGCTATCAGCCACATTGACGGAGAAAAGGGGCATTTAATATATCGCGGCTATGATGCGAAGGATATCGCGCTGCAATCCAGTTTTGAAGAAGCGGCGTATCTCATTTTGAACGGGGCGCTTCCTGATGAGCGGCAATTGCTTGCGTTTCAGGAAGAACTTGCAGCCGAGCGCGGGCTTCCGAAACATTTGATCGGCTTACTGGAAACGCTTCCGGATGAAATGGACGACATGGCGGTGCTGAGAACGGCTGTTTCAGGTTTGGGCACAGATTCATTTACATATCCGCCCAAGCCGGAAGAAGCGATTAAACTGATTGCCGTCACACCGACGATTATTGCGTACAGATACCGCCGTAAACAAGGGAAGGAAGCGTTGTCACCTGAGGCGCGATACGGACACGTTGAAAACTATTTGTATATGCTGACAGGCAGGCAGCCGTCCGCAGCCCAAAAGAAAGCGCTTGAGACGTATATGATTCTGGCGATGGAGCACGGGATGAATGCATCGACTTTTTCAGCGAGAGTCACCGTATCGACTGAATCGGACTTAGTGTCTGCCGTCACTGCCGCACTGGGTACGATGAAAGGGCCGCTGCACGGAGGCGCGCCTTCAGGCGTCACGAAAATGCTTAAAGACATCGGAGAAAAAGAAAATGCAGAAGCGTATTTGACAGCGAAGCTTATGAGGGGAGAACGCCTGATGGGCTTCGGGCACAGGGTGTACAAAACAAAAGACCCGCGGGCGGAGGCGCTGCGCATAAAGGCTGAAGAAGTGGCGGGAAATGATCCGTCGCTTGACTTGGCGCTTTATGTGGAGAAGGAAGCCATCCGCTTGTTAGAGCAATATAAGCCCGGACGGAAGCTGTATACGAATGTGGAGTTTTACGCAGCGGCTGTGATGCAGGCCATTGATGTCGACAATGATTTATTTACGCCGACCTTTTCAGCAAGCAGAATGGCAGGCTGGTGCGCACATGTGCTTGAACAGTCCGCTGACAACATGATTTACAGGCCGTCTGCGAAATACACCGGCGCTTTTCCCGAAACGGCTCAGCAGCTTTAATTACCGGCATATTTGTCCGTTTAACTCCCCGCACTGCGTGGTATCGTCTCAGTAATACCAATTGCAGGAGTGTGAGAATATGAATCCGATGGACAGACAGACGGAAGGACAAAAGCCGCAGGTGCAAAATCGCCAGCCCGGCATTGAGTCAGACATGGAGCCAAAACCGCTCTTGGAGGACCCGGATGTAAAAGGATCGGGCAGATTAAAAGGAAAAGTCGCCGTCATCACGGGCGGAGACAGCGGCATCGGCGCAGCGGCTGCGATCGCTTACGCGAAGGAAGGGGCGGATCTTGCCATCCTGTACCTAGACGAACATGCCGATGCCGAGAGAACGAAAAAGCGTGCGGAAGAATACCAGGCCGATTGCCTGTTAATTCCGGGAGACGTCGGTGATGAGGCGCATTGTCAGAAGGCGGTCCGGCAAGTCTTAGATCACTACGGAAAAATAGATATTCTCGTTAATAATGCGGCTGAGCAGCATCCGCAAAACGGGATTCTTGATATTACAGCTGAACAGCTGGAGAAGACATTCCGTACAAACATGTTTTCTATGTTTCATATGACAAAAGCCGTGCTGCCTCATCTCAAAAGAGGGAGCGCCATCATTAATACAACGTCGATTACCGCTTATCAGGGAGACACATCATTGATCGACTATTCGTGCACGAAAGGCGGCATCGTTTCCTTTACTCGTTCAATGGCGATGTCATTGGCCGATCAGGGGATCAGAGTAAATGCGGTGGCCCCTGGCCCGATCTGGACCGCCCTGATTCCGGCAACGTTTACTGAAGAAAAGGTGGAAAAGCATGGTCTGGACACTCCGATGGGAAGACCGGGACAGCCTGCGGAACACGCCGGAGCTTACGTGCTTCTGGCTTCAGACGAATCTTCCTATATGACGGGGCAGACCATTCACGTAAATGGCGGCAGATTTATTTCAACATAATACGCAAGTCTTATCCCGCGCTTTTAAAAAGGGCGGGATTTTTATTTGAACGTACATATGAATACGATTTTAAAAAAATAAAAGTCGCCAGCTGAATCACTAATGTTAATATTTCACAGTGGAAAATCCGCTGAGTTCTGTTTCATGAAAACTAAAAATAATATATAGAATTTTCAAAAAAGTTATTTTCATTTTTATATTTTTCGCTATAATATGATGTAGGAGAAAGGAATGATGTGCTGAAACATTTCATGCGAAAAATAAGAATTTAGTCATTATTGCAATTGTTATCTGAATATTCTAACATATATTGGTTTACAAGGAGTGAAGCAGATGAAGGGGAGCGTATTCAGAAAGAAAAGCATTCAGGACCTGCTTGCCGCAACAGGCGGGGAAAAGTCGCTGAAAAGAGAGTTAGGGGCCTTTGATTTGACCCTTCTGGGGATAGGGGCCATCATCGGAACGGGGATTTTTGTATTAACCGGAACAGGCGCTGTCACGGCGGGGCCGGGGCTGACCGTTTCATTTGTCATCGCCGCTCTTGCGTGTTTATTTGCGGCTCTGTCCTATGCCGAATTTGCTTCAAGCGTCCCGGTTTCAGGTTCCGTCTACACGTTTACTTATGCGACACTGGGTGAACTTCTCGCGTTTATCATCGGATGGGATTTAATCTTGGAATATATGCTCGCCGTCAGCGCGGTTTCGGTCGGGTGGTCCGGCTATTTTCAATCATTCTTGGCGGGCTTCGGCATTCATCTTCCGACCGCATTAACGGCCGCGCCGGGATCCATTAAAGGCACGGTCACATTCTTTAATCTCCCCGCATTTGTTATCGTGCTTGCGATTACATTCCTCCTCTACTTAGGCATTAGGGAATCGAAGCGGGTCAATAATATTATGGTCATTTTGAAGGTTCTGGTTGTTCTATTGTTTATCGCCGTTGCGGCCGTATATGTCAAACCTCACAACTGGCAGCCGTTTATACCGATGGGGTTCGGCGGTGTTTTCAGTGCCGCGGCGCTCGTTTTCTTCTCTTTTATCGGTTTTGACGCCGTCTCTTCCGCCGCTGAAGAAACGAAAAATCCGGCAAAGGATCTGCCGAAAGGAATTATCTTTTCATTAATCGTCTGCACTGTGCTGTATGTGACCGTATCGGCGATTATGACGGGCGTCGTTCCGTTTGCCCGCTTTGAAGGCGTTGACCATCCCGTGTCTCTCGTCCTGCAGATGGCAGGACAGAATTGGGTGGCCGGGATTATTGATATCGGCGCAGTGTTGGGGATGACAACGGTGATGCTCGTCATGCTGTACGGCCAGACGAGGGTGATGTTTGCCATGTCCCGTGACGGTTTGGTACCGGGGGCGCTTTCAAAAGTCCATCCGAAGCATAAAACGCCGCACGTGGTGACATGGGTGTTCGGCATCCTGTCAGCATTACTCGGTTCGCTCGTCCCGCTTGATGAACTGGCGAAGCTGGTGAACATCGGCACGCTTGCCGCGTTTGTCCTGATTTCCGTGGCGGTTATCGTATTGAGAAAGAAACAGCCTGATCTGCCGAGGGCTTTTAAATGTCCGGGGGTTCCCTTTATTCCGATATTGTCCATTCTGTTCTGCGTGTTTTTGATTATTAACCTCGGCGCCACCACCATATTCCGTTTCTTTATCTGGCTGATCATCGGTCTGGTGATTTATTTCTTATATTCGAGAAAGCATTCGAAATTAAACGGGGATTTGTAAGGAGCGGCACCCGCCGCTCCTTTTTATTTTTCGGAATAATGAAACATATTGAAATGGGCTTAAGTTATCGCAGCGAATAAGGGATAATATAGGGCGGAAGGGAAGTGGAAAGTCGTGTCTGACCAAAAAAGGGTTCAATGGGCCTCGAAAATAGGATTTATTATGGCCGCTGCCGGTTCGGCGATCGGTCTGGGAGCCATTTGGAAGTTCCCTTACGTAGCGGGTACGAACGGAGGAGGCGCTTTTTTTCTTTTATTCGTCCTCTTTACCGTGCTTTTAGGCTATCCGCTTTTGCTCGGTGAATTTATTTTCGGAAGACGGAGCCAGACAAATGCGATTGATGCCTACAAACAAGCCGCGCCGAAGTCGGTATGGCACCTCACGGGTTATGTGGGTGTGGCGGCCTGTTTTTTAGTTTTGTCTTTTTACAGTGTTGTCGGCGGGTGGATTTTGCTTTATGTGTTAAAAGCTGTTACGGGTTCTTTATCCGGGCTCACTCAGGAGCAGTACGGAACGGTGTTCGGGACGGTCATTGAAAATCCGATCCAGACTCTCGCCGCGCAGCTTGTATTTATGATCTTGACCGTGGCGGTCGTCGCAAAAGGCGTGCAGAAAGGGATTGAACGTGTCAGTGCGGTGCTGATGCCGGTTTTATTCGTGCTGTTTCTATTGCTTGTGCTGCGATCAGTCACGCTCGATCATGCCGTTGAGGGGATTAGATTTTTATTGGTTCCGCACTTTGAAGATTTGACGCCGGAATCCATCCTATATGCTTTAGGACAGGCGTTTTTTACATTAACGCTCGGTGTTTCGGTCATGGTGACATACAGTTCGTATCTGCCGAAAACCCAAAATCTTCCGGGTTCGGCGGGTTCCATTGTTTTGATGAATGTGCTCGTCACGCTGTTTGCGGGACTGGCCATTTTCCCGGCGGTTTTTTCGTTCGGCTTTAAACCGGATGAAGGGCCTACACTGCTGTTTACCGTGCTGCCGGCTGTGTTTGACCGGCTGCCGTTCGGCTCGCTGTTTTTTATCAGCTTTTTGGCTGTCTTTTTCTTCGCCGCTCTGACTTCGGCCTTTTCGATGGTGGAAATTATCGTGGCGACTGTCGGGAAAGGTGATGAAACGAAAAGAAAGAAGCTGTCGTGGACAAGCGGTTTGCTCATTTTCTTAGTCGGAATTCCGTCCTGTTTATCATACGGTGTTCTCGGTGATGTTCATTTGTTCGGAAAAACGTTTTTTGATCTTGCGGATTTCACCGTCAGCAATGTGCTGATTCCGCTCGGCGCTTTATTAATATCAATCTTCGTCCCGCTGAAAATACCGAAGCAGGAGCTGTTTGCCGAGATGAAAAGCGGTTCCGCCATCGGCTATCGTTTCTTTCAGGTGTGGTATTTCCTTTTGAAATATCTCGTGCCGCTGGCTATCATCGTCGTATTGCTGCATTTAATCGGCGTTCTTTCGTTTTAAAAAAACAGGCCCCCGTAAAAGGGCCTGTTTTTATGTTTAAAAACCGAATTGCAGATTCGTATCAACCGCAACGATCGTATATACACAGACAATGACGAACAGATTGAGAATGACACCGAGCAGTCCCGGGCCCGTCCGTCCTTTTTTAATAAACAGCTCAATGATGCCGAACGGCACGGCGGCCATCGCAAACGGCAGCATCTGATAAGAATAGAAAGTCACATTGCTGATGATTGCCACGTTCAAAAGCAGCAGCGACAAAATCGCGGTACCGACTGATATCCAGCCGAAAACATTATGCTCTTTAAAAATTCTTACCAATTCCATAATTCCACCTCACCGATGTTTGCTGCTTTTACTGTTTTGTTTTTCAGCAGACGTTCGATTTCTTTTGTCGGCCCCGTCACGACAGAGCCGTATACGTTCATTCCGTGATGTTCAACATAGTCGATTCGGCTGCCCAGATTCATGTCTTTGCGTTTCGATATTGCATGCGCCCATTTTTTATGGCGGGACATAAATTCAAGGGCATTGATAAATTGTTCACGGTCTGTCTGTCCTTGCGTTTCGAAAGAGGACACCATCTTAGAATCTTTCCCGGGAAATCCTAACGGCTCGGCATAAGGACTGTCTTTCAGATTTTTCTCCGTTTCGACCGCATTCCATAAAAACTTCACATCGTATTTTTTAAAAGTTGAATATACTTGAGAAGAAGGGTAGGCCCGGTCATAAGAAAGATAGACCTCCGCCACGCTTCCTTCAGGCAATTTTTTTAATGTCTGACCGGCTTTTTCAATCGTGCGTTCCTTTAAGCCGGAAGGATGGGCGAAATAATGCTTTGCCTGTGCCGCGTCTAGATCATAGTAGTTAACGGCAGGCGATTTGACCGTATCTAAAAACATTTCAATCCGTTCTCCGCCGACGGATTTCGTTTTTGTGCCGATCTGCTTTTGCAGCGGAAATTCCGTATTCATTCCAAACAGCTTCACCTGGCTTTTCAGTCCGGAGGTATCGACGAGGACGTTCGGCATTGTGGTCGCCACCGTCACTGCCGCGGTCTCCATTAATTGATTGCCGGTGCTTTCCTTTCCTCCCAGACCGTAATAGAGGTAGCTTCCCAAAGTGCAAAGCGGCAAAATCATCAAAGTGGAGATGACGGCGAGAACTGAAATCCGCAAATACGATTTGCGTTTTCCGTATGATAAAATGGCCTTCTGTTTTTCCGGGCTGATGCCGACGTCCCATTCCCGATCGTCCTGCATTTCGCTTTCAATCAATTCCTGATAGACTTCCAGCTTTTCCAGCTCTTCTTCAAAGGCGGCCATTTCCCGGTCGCTCATTTCTCCATTTTTGTATTGGTAAAAACGCTTTTTAAATTCTTCATTCATCATTAACACCTCTATTATAAAGTGCTTTCAGCCGCTGTCTGGCACGAAATAAAACACTTTTAAAATTAGCCTCTGAAATATTCATAATATGGGATGCTTCTTTGTAATTCAGTTCTTTTAAATAATACAGTGTTAAGGCCTCCCGATAATTGTCGGGAAGTTCGGACATATACCCTGTCAGCACTTCCTTGATTTCAATCTGATGAGCCGGGCTTTGAACAGCCGTCTGAAAAAGGCTCCCAATTAAGTCATCGGAAATGGTCACTTCCTTTTTATGTTTTCTGACATAATCTATAAACGCATTTCTCGCCACTTGAAAAAGCCATGGCTTTACTTTGCTGTGGTCGTAGGAGTGAATGTGTATGTATGCCCTCATAAAGGTTTCCTGCAGCAAATCTTCAGCGAGATGCTTGTCTTTTGTCATGGAGAGCAGGAACCGGTAAACATCATTCATATACATTTGGTAAATTTCATCGATCGTCACTGCCTTTTCTCCCCTCTATGTTATACACGCATAAGAAAGGTTTAAAGTTGCACGTTCCATGCAAACGGCTTAAATTCATTTTCACCTCATCAAACACCATTTCTCTATAGTACCCAAAATCCGTCATAAAAGATAGAGATCGGCGGAGGAAAAATATAATTATTAGTACCAGGTAATAAAAAATATTGTTATAATAGAGAGAGAGAACACTTTTGATCATTACAACAAAGGAAGTGCGTTATGTATAAGTTTTGTGCAAATGCCATCAAATGCATTCTATCCCTGCGCGGAGGAGTGAAAGTGTACAATAAAGAGAATCTTCCGTCTGATAAAGGATTCGTTATCGCGTGCACGCATGCGGGCTGGGTGGACGTCCTCACGCTCGGTGTCGGGATATTGCCCCATCAGATTCATTATATGGCGAAAAAAGAGCTGTTTCAGAAAAAGTGGATCGGACGTTTTTTGAAGAAGATTCACGCGTTCCCGGTTGACCGTGAAAATCCGGGCCCGAGCAGCATTAAAACGCCGATTAAGCTTCTGAAGGAAGGAAAGATTGTCGGGATTTTTCCGAGCGGCACGAGAACTTCTGAAGACGTCCCGCTGAAAAGAGGGGCCGTGACCATCGCCCAAATGGGGAAAGCGCCGCTCGTTCCGGCCGCATATAAAGGGCCGTCTACGGGAAAAGCGCTGTTTAAAAAGGGAAAAATGCGGCTTATCATCGGCGAGCCGATTTTTTTGGAGGACTTTTCCGATCTTGCGCCGAAGGAGAGGCTTGCGGCCATGACAGAAGAGCTGAATGCCAGAATTAAAGAGCTTGAGAAAAAACTTGAACAACTGTAAATGAAAAAAAGCTTGCCGTCTGTATCAGACGCGCAAGCTTTTTTGTTATGCTTCTTTTTGTTCGGCGGTTTCCAGCAGTTCATCAAACGCCAGTTTTTTCACTTCGATATATGCGACGTGGTGGCCGTCAATTTCATTAATGATAAATTCGCAGCCTTCTTCGATAATCGAGTCGTATTGTTCGACGTCGTATTTCTGGGTAAGGAACCAGCCGCCGATGGTGTCGACCTCGTCATTTTCTAAATGGATGCCGAGGAGTTCGTTCACTTGATCAATCAGGACCTTGCCGTCAAGCATGTAATGGCCGTCGCCGAGTTTGCGGATTTCATTGATTTCATCGATATCAAATTCATCACGGATTTCCCCGACGATTTCTTCAATAATGTCTTCAACGGTGACAAGCCCCGCGGTTCCGCCGTATTCATCCGACAGAATCGCCATATGAACCCGTTCCTTCTGCATTTTTACAAGCAGATCGTGAATCGGTGCCGACTCAATCACATGGATGATCGGATTGACAAAATCCGTAATCGGCGAGTCGACTGATACTTCGCCGCTGATGCAGGCGGTCAGCACTTCTTTAATGTTAATAACGCCGATAATATTATCTTTGTCACCCTCTTCGACAGGGTACCGGGTATATTTTTCAATCTGAATGATGTCCATCATTTCAGAGATTTTGATATCATGCGGCAGACTGACGATTTCCGTACGCGGAATCATGATTTCTTTTGCAAGTCTGTCGTCAAATTCAAAGATTTTGTTCACATATTTAAATTCAGACTGGTTGATTTCACCGCTTTTATAGCTTTCCGATAAAATAATGCGCAGCTCTTCTTCAGAGTGGGCAAGCTCATTTTCAGACACCGTCTCCAGACCGAACGCCTTCGTTAAAAGACGGGCGGAGTTGTTCAGAAGCCAGATAAACGGGAACATGATGCGGTAAAACCAAATGAGCGGTTTCGAAAACAGCATTGAAACGGCTTCCGCTTTCTGGATGGCGACTGTTTTCGGCGCCAATTCTCCCACGACCACGTGTAAGAATGTAATGATCGCATAGGCGAGAATAAATGAAATAATATGCGATAATGAGCTTGGTACGTTTATCTTTGTGAAAAGCGGATGAAGCAAGCGTTCAATCGTTGATTCGCCTAAGACACCAAGACCGATGGAAGTCAATGTTATGCCGAGCTGGCACGCCGATAAATACTCATCTAAATGCGTGGTCACTTTTTTGACACCGATTGCGGCTTTATTTCCTTCTGCTATAAGCTGGTCAACCCGTGAGCCTCTGATTCTGATTATCGCAAACTCAGATGCTACGAAAAATGCCGTCAGCGCGATTAAAACCGCGACTAAAATCAAATTCACAATGTCCAATTAGAACCTTCACTCCTTTTGGGAAGATGAAGGTAACACCTCCTGTTAGTAAGATAATGGTTTAACTTAACAGCAGCATAAATGATTGAAGCACTGCAAGCTTTTCTGGAGCCAGCCTTTTTTTCAGCTGGGCGCGCTCCTCTGGTTCAAGCTTTTCAAACCGATTCAAGATCACGGAGATGTTTTGATTCATGTGATCAATTTCCGATGCCAGATTTCCAATATCGTCAGGCAGGGCTGAAGAGGGAAACTGGTTCTCCAGTCGATCTTTTATATCAGACAGGGCCAATCGCTGCTTTTTACAAGCGACTATAAACTTTAACCGATTAAGTGCAAGTGTATCGTAGTAACGATAGTTCGAACAAGACCTGTCAGGCTTTAAAAGCCCGAGGTTTGTGTAGTAATCCACCGTGCGTTTCGTTACACCGGCAAGCTCTGCTAATTCACTGATGCGATAAGTCTCAGCCCCATCTAAATCCCTCCCCAACCATCACGTTATAGTTATGAGAATAGTTTAATATATGAAGGGGAGTTTGCACAAGTTTATTGTTTTCCGTCTTTCTCCTGAAACGGCGCGGCGGGCTGTCTGAAAAAGCGTTGACTGCGCCAGGTAAATCTTTCATAATCATTGTAAATAGAAACGGAAGAAAAAGACAGAAGGGACAGATGACAGTGGCCGGTTTATCACGGGAAGTGACACAGAATCTGGAGAAAGGTTCATGGATACGCAAACTGTTTGATGAAGGCGCGCGGCTGAAAAAAGAGTTCGGCGCCGATAAGGTGTTTGACTTTTCAATAGGAAATCCGGTTGCGGAGCCGCCTGAAACGTTTAAAAAGGCGCTTTGCGAAGCGGCTGAAACAGGGCGGCACGGATACATACAAAACCAGGGGCTTCCGGAGGCGAGAGAAAAGGTTGCACGCTTTTTGTCAGAGCGGTTTCAGACAGAAATTTCCGCCAGGCATACAGTCATGACGGTCGGAGCCGGAGGGGCGCTGAATGTCGCGCTGAAGAGCATTTTAAACCCGGAGGAAGAAGTCATCCTTCTTTCGCCTTATTTTGCGGAATATAAAGCGTATGTTGAAAATTACCGCGGCAGACCCGTCATCTGCCCGCTGACTGACTCATTTGAGATTGATATTGAAGCGGTTAAAGGTGCGATCACCCCCCGTACGAAAGGACTGATCGTTAATACGCCGCATAATCCGACGGGGACTGTGCTCAGCCAGAAAAACCTTAACGAATTAGGCGCCTTATTAAAAGAAGCCGAAGAGCGGAACGGCCAAAGCATATTTATTTTATTTGATGAACCGTACAGCCAGCTGATCTACGGAGAAGAGCAGGCGAATCCGTTTCAGGCGTATCACCGCGTGATTTTAGTCAGTTCGTTCAGTAAAGATCTCGGCATTGCGGGGGAAAGGCTCGGGTATATCGCGGCGGACGCCCAAATGCCTGAGGGCGATCTTCTGACGGATGCATTCGTTTTCTGCAACCGGACGCTCGGCTTTGTGAACGCTCCGGTCATGATGCAGCGCGCCGTGGCGAAAATGGATGATCTTTCGATTGACGCTGAACCTTACAGAAAGCGGAGAGACCTTATGGTGGACATCCTCACAGAAGCCGGCTTCGAATTTGAAATGCCGAAAGGAGGCTTTTTCGTCTTTCCGAAATCACCGATTGAAGACGAGGTGGCGTTCTGCATGCATGCCGCACAGAAATACAAACTATTGATCGTACCCGGCAGCGGATTTGGAAAAAGCGGCTATTTCCGATTATCTTTCAGCGTGCCTTCGGAACAGATCAGATATTCGCGCGATATTTTCAAAGCACTGTATCAAGATTTTTCTTCATAGCTTCCAATATATAAAGATGGGAGAACGGACACATGTCGAGGAGAAATAATGGCACATCAGACATCAGCATTACAGGAATCGGAGTCTTAACCGCGGTCGGACAAGGCAAGGAGGCGTTTCTCGCTGCGCTCATGGAGGGGCGGCACGCCTTTGATGTGATGAAACGCCCCGGCCGGCAGAAAGGCAGTTCGTTTATCGGCGCGGAGCTTAGCGAATTAACGCCGCCGGACGCGCTGTCCAAGCGCTTGTACCGAAGGGCCGCATTATCAGGAAAGACGGCGCTTATCGCTTTATATGAAGCGTGGCATGACGCTCAATTAGACGGCGCTGACCACAGCCGCACCGGTCTGATCATCGGCGGCTCGAATATGACGCAGCGCGAATTGCTGCAGGCCTTTGAGAAAAACGGTGAAACGCCGCAATTTGTAAATCCGACATACGGGCTTTCTTTTATGGATAGTGATTTGTCGGGGCTTTGTACGGAGCAATTCGGGATAAAAGGGCCGGCCTTTACGGTCGGCGGCGCGTCGGCAAGCGGCCAGGCGGCGGTTATTCAGGCTGCTCAAGGAATCAAAGGAGGCCTGTTTGACCGATGCATCGTGATCGGGGCGCTGGCCGATCTGTCGTACATGGAGTGTCATGCTCTCCGTTCTTTGGGAGCGATGGGCACTGATACATACGCTGAACGGCCTGAAGCCGCCTGCCGCCCGTTTGACCGGCATACGGACGGGTTTATATTCGGAGAGGCGTGCGGGGCGATTGTGCTGGAACGCGCTGAATCTGCCGAAGAGAGGGGCGCGCGTTCGTGGGCCGGCTTAAAGGGCTGGGGGATGGCTTCCGATGCAAACCGCAACCCGAATCCTTCAGCAGAGGGCGAAATGACGGTGATCCGCCAGGCGCTGGAGCGGGCCGGTCTTTCAGCAAAAGAGATCGATTACATCAACCCGCACGGCACCGGTTCGCCGATCGGTGATAAGACTGAATGCCGGGCGCTTTCTGAAAGCGGCCTGTCGCACGCGCGGATTAATGCGACAAAATCGATTACCGGACACGGTCTGAGTGCGGCCGGAACGGTGGAAATCATTGCTGCTCTCTTGCAAATGCGGGAAAACAAGCTTCATCCGATCCGAAACTTAACGGAGCCGATTGACGATTCATTTCAGTGGGTGACCGACGGGCCGAGCGCCCATACCGTACACCATGCGTTAAGCTTAAGCATGGGATTCGGAGGGATTAATACGGCGCTTTGTTTAGAAAATCATTTCCGAAGCAGATAACGGCAGCCTTCTTTTTGAAGGCTGTTTTTATATGATGAAAAATCTGAAAATGATGAAAGAATGGAGTTGTGATACAATAAACTATACAAATGACAATCATGCTTTGACTTAGGAGGTGGCAGGATGGGGCCCTCTGTGTAGTCAATCACCCATTTCGTTCCTCTCGCTTAAGAAAAAACGATGAAATCAGGAGGTGACGTCCTTATCCTTCAATTCGGGATAAGGTGAAATGGACGATATTGACAGTTTGATTTTAATCGGTGTGCTCATTGCGTTAACGGCGTTTTTCGTGGCGAGTGAATTTGCGATCGTCAGAGTGAGGAGATCCAGAATCGATCAGCTCATCTCAGAAGGGAACAGACGGGCGGTGCTCGCAAAGCGTATCATTACGGATCTTGATGAGTATTTATCCGCCTCGCAGCTTGGCATTACACTCACATCCATCGGGCTCGGCGTACTGGGAGAGCCTGCATTTGAGCGGATGCTTCATCCTGTGTTTCAGGGCATGGGGCTGCCGGATTCAGCCGAGCATGTGACTGCTTTTGCTGCGGCGTACGGGCTGATTACGTTTTTACATGTCGTCGTCGGTGAGCTTGCGCCTAAAACGGTTGCGATTCAAAAAGCGGAAAAGCTGACGTTATGGATCGCCGGACCGCTTCGGTTATTTTACGTGTTCATGTTCCCGTTTATTTGGGTGCTGAACGGCTCCGCGAGAATTCTGACCGGTTTGGCCGGATTAAAGCCGGCATCTGAGCATGAAGGCTCCCACTCTGAAGAAGAGCTGCGGATCCTGCTGTCAGAAAGTTTAAAAAACGGAGAAATCAATCCGTCTGAATATACATTTGTGAATAAAATTTTTGATTTTGATAATCGGATCGCCAAGGAAATCATGATCCCGAGAAAAGAAATCGCGGCTGTTTCCACTGATATGGACGTGCCGGAAATGCTTGATATGATGCTGAAAGACAAATATACGCGCTGGCCCGTAACGGACGGGGACAAAGACAGTGTCATCGGCATGATCAATACGAAGCATCTCTTTTCAGATCTGCTGTTTATGACAGAAGATGAAAAAGAGGAAGTATCCATCACGTCTTACGTCCGCCCGGTGATTGAAGTCATCGAGACGATCCCGATACACGACCTGCTGATAAAAATGCAGAGAGAACGGATTCATTTGGCGATATTGTCTGATGAATACGGCGGAACGTCCGGTCTTGTGACGACCGAAGACATCCTTGAAGAAATCGTCGGCGATATCAGAGACGAATTTGATGAAGACGAACAGCCGCAGATTCAAAAGCTGTCCGAACGCCATTATGTGCTGGACGGAAAGGTTCGGATTGATCAGGTGAATCATCTTCTCGGCGCAGGGATTGAAGAGGAAGTCGACACGATCGGCGGTCTTGTGCTGAAACGGAATATTGACATCTGTGCGGGTGAGTCGATACAAATCGGGGGATACACTGCCCTCATATTAGAAATGGACGGCCGGTTTATTAAACAGCTTGAACTCAAAGAAGAACA
This sequence comes from Bacillus sp. KICET-1, assembly GCF_027721405.1. Taxonomy (NCBI): domain Bacteria; kingdom Bacillati; phylum Bacillota; class Bacilli; order Caryophanales; family Bacillaceae; genus Bacillus; species Bacillus sp. KICET-1. Next base: position 3,999,153 of record NZ_CP113515.1, on the reverse strand, counting down.
GGGCCGCCCGGGCGGTCAGGGAACAATAAACCGCCAGCTGCCCGTGCCTGAAACGGTCATGCTTCATAACGCAACCTTGAGCGAAAAATAAGCTCAAGGTTTTTTTAAATGGATATCATAACAAAGCCGCACCAGAACGCCAAAAGGCTTCCGGCTGCTGAAACAGCGATGTAGAGCAGGCTTTCCTTTATGCGGTTGTTCATCATCAGCTGCACGGCTTCAATACTAAACGTGGAAAAGGTCGTAAACGCACCGAAAAAGCCCGTCGCGATGATGATGCCGGCAGAAGGATTATCCAGGCCCAGGCCGGTGAACATGCCGAGGCCGAAGGAGCCGAGCAGGTTGACCGCAGCCATTCCAAGCGGAATCGGAAAACCTTTTGTTCTTTCTGAAATTGCTTTACCCAGCAGAGACCGTAATACCGCTCCGATACCCGCTGCGATAAGCATCAGGACAATCGTCATGGCGTATCATGCCCCCTTCCCGCAGAGTGAAGGGCAATCCGCCGTCCCCAGAAAATGCCCGCGTATGCAAGGGCAATGCCAGAGATTAAAGTCGCGGCAGCATAACAAAAAGCCGCTGCGGGAGACGATTGCAGCAGAAAAATGGTTTCTTTTGCGAAGGTTGACATCGTCGTGAAACCTCCGCAAAAACCGGTTCCTAAAAAGGCGGTCAAAAGAGGGCGTTTAGCCCGAATGATGAAATAACCCGTAATAAGACCGAGTAAAAGGCTTCCCGCCGCGTTTTCGAGGAAAGTGGCCGCCGGGAAAGAACCGCTGTGAATGTGCGCGCTCATTTCAAAGCGGAGCAAAGCGCCAAGCGCGCCTCCGATAAAAATTGCGATGTATTGTTTCATATCAGCCATCCTTAGAAATAAAATCCGGAAAATCAGTTACAATGCCGTCAACTGCCATCATTTGCAGCTTTTGGGCCGTCTTTTGATTTCTGACCGTCCAGGCAAATACTTTCAGGCCGTGTCTGTGAGCGGTGGAAATCAAGAACCGATTCAGGCGGGTATATTTAATATTGACATAATGTACGGCTGATTTGTAGGCGGCCAGCTGGCTTTTGGAAAACATCCCGAAGCTGGGTCTTGCAATAATTGCAGTCGGAACGGACGGATACATGCCGTGAAAGGTCTGAATCGACTTGAGGCTGAATGATTGAACGATAGGGTGGATGGAAAAGGAAAACCTGCTTAACAGCTGGCCGACTGCTTTTTCAAGACCGACTTGAGAAACGTGCCCTTTCAGTTCAATTAAAAATCCGATTTTAGAATGATAACGCTTCAAGACCTCTTCGAGCAGGGGAATCCGCTCTCCTTTAAACTCAGCCCCATACCAGCTGCCGGCGTCCAGAGACTGCAGCTTCTTCAGCGTAAAATCTTTTACAAAACCGGAGCCGTCCGTCGTCCGGTCGACTTTGTCATCATGGATGACGACAATCTGGCCGTCTTTTGTGAGCTGGACGTCAAGCTCAATGAAATCAGCGTTCATTTCGGCAGCGATATCAAATGCCGCAAATGTATTTTCGGGCGCGTAACCGGATGCGCCGCGATGAGCGATGGTATACAAGCTTGTCAGCTCCCCTCATGGGCATTTCTGTTATTATATCAGATTCGTATATGCACAGCGATTCAAACTGGTGAATGTGCAAAACAGTATTTTTTTGGAATAAAGATAGTGCTTTTTTCGGTTTACAATCCGCAGTGATGATTTATAATGGCAAAAAGGAGGCGAGATCATGGGAAAAGGGAGATTGAAAGTGGAAGAAAGAATTAAGGCCGAAACCGATGCCGAAATCCAAAAAGCGACTCTCCTGAAACAGACACAATCAAAGAAGAAATAGTGCCTGACCCTGTTGTATCTGGCTGAAAGATGAACGAATGTGTGAAAACCCCGGCTGTGCTCTGATGCCGGGGTTTTTCAGGCTGCCTAAAGACATTAAAAGAAGCTGATGTCCGAATGTTTTAGTATAATAGATTTTCGACAAGACAAAGGAGCATGCCATGATGACACAATTTCAGAGCTTTTTTACGCTTGACCATATTTCGCAGATCAGTATCAGCATCGGAATTTTAGCGGCTTTTCTCGTTTTGAGAAAACTGTTTGTCAAATACTTTTTTCAGCTCGTTTACAAATTGGCGAACAAGCCGAAAACCGACATATTCAAACAGATTGCCGTAGCGTTTGACAAGCCGGCCAGATGGTTTTTCGTGGCGCTGGGTCTGTTTTTGGCGATTGAGTATTCGCCGTTTTTAGACGGGCAGATGGACATTGTCAAAAAATTGTACCGCTCTCTGATCGTTGCGCTGATCGCCTGGGGGCTTTGCAATCTGACATCGGCGTCTTCGTTTTTATTTCATAAAGTCAATCAGCGTTTTGAGCTTGATATGGATGACATTTTGGCGCCGTTTTTATCCAAGGTGCTGCGCTTTGTCATTCTGGCGCTCAGCGTCAGTGTGATCGCGCAGGAATTCAATTATGATGTAAACGGGTTCGTGGCCGGACTCGGACTTGGCGGATTGGCCTTTGCGCTCGCGGCTAAAGATACGATCAGCAATTTTTTCGGCGGCATTATCATCATTACGGAAAAGCCGTTTACGATCGGCGACTGGGTCGAGACGTCATCTGTAACGGGGGGCGTTGAAGATATCACATTCCGAAGCACAAGGTTCCGCACGGCGCAGGGGGCGCTTGTTACTGTGCCCAATTCAACGCTGTCCATGGAAGCCATCACAAACTGGACGAGGATGACGAAGCGCCAGGTCACGTTTTCTGTTCGTGTTTCTTATGCGACGCCGATTGATCGTTTAGAGCGGTGCATCACAAGGCTCAGAGAAATGCTTCGTGAACATGAAGGCGTGCATGATGATACGATTATGGTTAACTTTGACGTGTTTGCGGACAGCTATTATAATCTGTTTTTCAACTTTTACACAAAGACCATCGTCTGGGCGGAAAGCTTGGACGTGCGGCAGGATATCAACCGCCGGATTATTGATATTTTTGCTGAGGAAGGCGTGGAGTTCGCCTATCCGGGCCAGAATGTATTCGTAAAACAGAAGAGCCACGATGATCCGGTTCATGTGAAGGATCATTCCGGAGAAAAAGAACGGGCATAACAGGCGCCGTTCTTTTTTCATGATATGATAAAAAGAAAAGGTGGTGGAAGAGTGGAAGCATTTATGACATTGATCAATCAGGCGGAACGTATCGTGGTGCTGACGGGAGCGGGAATGAGCACGGAATCCGGCATTCCTGATTTTCGTTCGGCGGGCGGTATATGGACCGAAGACACCTCCAGAATGGAAGCGATGAGCAGGGAATACTTTGAACGCCGTCCGCGTGAATTCTGGCCTAAATTCAAACAGCTCTTTCAGATGAAAATGAGCGGAAGCTATGAGCCGAATGCCGGCCATACGTATTTGGCGGATCTTGAAAAGCGGGGAAAGCAGGTAGACATTTTCACGCAGAATATTGACGGGCTGCATAAGAAAGCGGGAAGCAGCAGTGTCTATGAGCTTCACGGTTCAATTCAGACCGCCGCATGCCCCCGCTGCGGAGCGCGCTACGGGCTTTCTCATCTGCTGAAGGATGAGGTGCCGGAATGTACGGCGGAAATCGGTGATCATACGGTATGCGGCACCGTATTAAAAACGGATGTCGTGCTGTTCGGCGATCTCGTTCAGCATTTTGAAACCCTTTATGAAAAGCTTGATAAAGCTGATCTTCTTCTTGTGATCGGCACTTCGCTTGAAGTGGCGCCGGCAAGGTTTGTCCCTGAGGATGCGGGCCGGATTCCCGGTTTGAAGCAGGTGATCATTAACCTTGAGCCGACATATTGCGACTATTTATTTGATCTTGTCATCCATGAGAAGATCGGTGAATTTGCAAAACGGATCAGCCCCGCGACATAAAAAAGCCGGATCATATACAGATCCGGCTTTTCTTATTCATGGACGGGAATCATTTGATCCGTCAGAACATCAAAGGAGTAGCCCTGGGCTTTCAGTTTTTGGATCAGGCTAGGCAAAGCGTGCACCGTCGCAGGCAGATCGTGCATTAAAATGACATGCGGCCTGCTCGTATGAACGCTTTCCAAATATGCGAGCTGATTCAATACTTCCGGCACGTACCGTGCGTTTTTGTACTTCCAGTCTTCACTGTCTATCGTCCAGTCCCAGTACACGAATCCGCCTTTTTCGAGATTCTTAATCTGGGCATCCGTCAATGACGGTTTACTGCCGTAAGGCGTGCGGACAAGATCCGTTTTTACTCCGGTGATTGCCTCGAGCGTATCGCGTCCCTGCTGCATTTCGTTCAGCGGTGATGTCGGTGTTTGATAAAACAGGTGATTATCGTGCGTCACGCCGTGCAGGCCGAGCGCGATTCCTTCCTGCTTCGCTCTTTGCACGGAATGCTTATAGGCTTTCATCCGCGGTTCAAGCATAAAAAAAGTGGCCTTTGCGCCATTTGCCTTCAATACATTCAACAGCTGTTCAGTATATGGAGACGGCCCGTCGTCGAAGGTTAAATATACCGTTTTTTTCCCTGGGTCACGCTCTTTCTGCAAATGTTTCATTAAGACGTCGGGAGAATCATTTTTCAGCCGCAGGCTTTCTGCTTCATCCCGAAGCTGCCCGTTTGCGGTCACGGTGACCTGTTTGTTTTTTGCGGCGGAAGCGGAATATCCCATTATGACGATTACCAGAAGCAGTCCGCACAAAACTGCTAAACTCGTAAGTTTAAAAGCCAATGAAAACAGAGAAGGGGAAGCACCTTCTTTTGTGTTGCGCATAACAATCTCTCCAGTAGCATAAGTTTCTGCATAATGCCGATAACAGCGGAGGCTTGCGAAGTGCCATAAGTTAACAGCATATGTATGTCGAATCAAGTATACAGGAACAAAACTGGAAAAGACATAGAAAAGATGTCGAATAATAAGATTTTAAGAAAAAAATAAACTCCGCAGCCGGCTCGTTCAGTATGATAGAATAGTTGACAATAACAGCTGAGAATGTACATCACGGCAGATAACGATTAGGAGGGTTTACATGAAGACATTAGTAAACGGCCAGTTGATTGATCGTGAAGAAGCGGCAGTTGATATTGAGGACCGCGGATATCAATTCGGTGACGGTGTGTATGAGGTCATCAGAGTGTATAACGGCGCCTTATTCGGTCTGCGTGAGCATATCGTCCGTCTTTTCAGAAGCGCCGCAGAAATCGGCATCACCCTGCCGTTCTCCGCAGAGGACATAGAATGGGATCTGCAAAAGCTCGTACAGGAAAACAAACTCATTGACGGCGGGGTCTATATACAGACGACGAGAGGGAAGGCGCCGCGGAAGCACCAGTATGACGAAGGATTGGAACCGCAGACGACGGCATACACCTTTTCAGTGAAAAAACCGGAAAATGAACAAAAAGCCGGAGCGCAGGCCATCACGGCGGAAGACAAACGCTGGCTGAGGTGTGACATTAAGAGTCTGAATTTACTGTATAATGTGATGGTAAAACAAAAAGCCTATGAAGCAGGCGCTTATGAAGCGGTGCTGATAAGGGACGGAGCGGTCACGGAAGGAACCTCATCCAATGTATACGCCGTCATAAACGGCACCGTCCGGACGCATCCTGCAAATGAGCTGATTTTAAACGGCATTACGCGGATGAAACTGTTAGAGCTGATGAAAGAAAACGGGATTGAGGTGCGGGAGAAGGCTCTTACCGAAGACGAACTCAGAGATGCGGATGAAATTTTCATCTCGTCAACGACGTCTGAATTAATCCCGATCGTAACCCTTGACGGAAAACCGGTCGGAAGCGGATCGCCGGGACCTGTAGCCAAAACGATTCAGGAGGCATTTCAGTCGCACATTCAGCAGGAGGTCGGCGTTCAGTCATAAGCTGAAAAAAAGGCCGGAACACATCCGGCCTTTTTGCTTCAGTCAGATAAAAAGAGATTCGATATGCTGAACGAGCACACGGGAGATCTTCTCTTTTGAAAGACGATCAGGTTCAAGCATGGCATGCAGCGCCAACCCGTCGGCGATAGCGTACATTTTCTCCGCTTCGGTTTCTTTATCAAGATTTGGTTTCAGAAGCTTATTTTCATCCAGCCAGTCAATCAGGCCGCGGATATATGCCAAGATCCCGTCCTGCTGGGGTTGAAACTCTTCTCCCTTATGTCTGGCATAAGCTGTGAAAGCGAACCATACCTCCATTTCAGCCATCGTTTCTTCGTCTGTCGGGATAATTTCAAGCATCAGACGCACCGCTTTTTCTTTCGGCGGCAGATCTTTCATGGCAACTTCGTTAATTCTGGCGGCCGCTTTTTCTTTTACGAGTGTCATCGCATACCCTAAAAGCTCATCCTGGGTGGTGAAATAGTGCCTCAGCGCGCCTAAAGAAAGACCCGCTTCTTGGGCGATGTTTCTCACTGTCGCTCCTTCCATTCCCCGCTCCAAAATCGTCCGCCAAGTGGCTTCGGCTATTTGTTTTCTTCTTTTTTCATGATCGATTATTTTAGGCATGGTTCCAGTGTAACAGGAAATATTTTTTCTTGCAATTTTGTAATACAGTTGTACTAAATAAAAAGCAGTGATACAATGCATTTTAGAAAACGATAAGGGGGAACCGGATTGAACGCGATTGCTTGGATTGTCATTTGTGAGGCTGCTTTTTGGGCGGCTGTCATCTTCGGATTGGCGGCGCGCTATATATTCAGGCGGCAAAAGCTCGGAATGTTTTTTTTCGCTCTCATTCCTATATTGGATGCCGTACTGTTTCTGGCGGCCGCAGCTGATTTATACAGAGGGGCGGCGGCGACTATGGCGCATGCGGTGGCGGCCATTTATATCGGAGTGTCTGTCGCCTTCGGGAAAAGCATGATTCAATGGGCGGATGAGCGGTTCCGCTATTATGTGGTCAAGGAAGGGGCAAAACCGGTCAAGCGGTACGGGCTGGATTATGCCAAACATTATGCAAAAGGGTGGGGGAGACATGTATTAGCGTTTGTCATCGGCGGCGTTCTTTTAGCCGGAACGGTATTTCTCATTCAGGACGCTTCCCGCACCGAAGCGCTCAGCGTACTGTTAAAGGGCTGGTCTGTCGTATTGTGCATCGATTTTTTGATCATGGCGAGTTTTTTTGTGATGCCGAAAAAAAGAAGAAACAGCCGGGAGCTGTAAAAAAAGCAGCTTTTGATTAAGCTGCTTTACAGAAAGAATTATTTTACGATCAGCACGGGAATATCGGATTTCGATGACAGTTTTTCACTGACGCTTCCGAATAAAAGTTTTTTCAGCCTGTTCTGGTCCCGGCTCCCCATGACGATCAAATCCGCCGATATACGGTCGGCATGCTCGATAATGGCATCAGCGGGATCACCTTCTAAAATGTCGATATCCCCGTCAATCTGGCTGTCGTTCATCAGCATTCTCGCTTCCGCAACGATTTCTTCCGTACGGTCTTCATAAATCATCGGATCAGGGGAGATTCTTTCCGCCTGGAGCGGGTCAGGAATGCTTGCAATCCCGCCGCCGATATACGTTGCCCCGGCTCCCGGCCTCGGGGGATCAACAATCGTCCGGGTATCTTTTGCATTGTGGGAATGTACGACCGTTAAATCCGCGTGAAACGTTTTTGAAAGGTCTATGGCTTTTTGGAGCGCTTTTTTACTATCATCACTTCCGTCAAAAGCTGCTATCAACCGGTCTGCGTGAAACATCAGCCTCATCCTTTCAGTAAAAAAGGTTTGTTTTACAATACCCTTGCGGCAGAAATGTAAAACCTGCATTGACAAAAAAAGGATTTGTTTATATGATGAAGGAACAATATAGGGAAAAAGGAGGTATGGATCATGTCAAAACTAAAGCTTGTCAACTCATCTTCAGCTGAATACCGGCGTGACTCCCATACAGCTTCCGTTTTCTGAACATTTGCTTAAAAACGGGGCAGTCGCGCATAAACGGCGGGTCTGTACCTTATTTATAATAATAAGAGGCATGGAGCTGAGGCTTCATGTCTTTTTTTATACAAAAAAATGAAAGAAAGACAGGTGTGATGCATGTGGCGGCATTAGCGAAAACAATGAAAAACAATCCGGAAAAGCTTGAGGGCGGCTGATTGATGAAAGGGGATGACGGTATTTGTTTACTGTATTAAAAAAGCTCGCGTGGTTTTTTAAAGCCTATTGGCTGCGCTATACGACAGCGATTGTTCTGTTATTGATTGTGAATGTCATTGAGATGTTTCCGCCTAAACTTCTCGGTAACGCGATAGACGATATGAAGGCGGGCGTGTTTACGAAAAGCGGGATGCTGTTTTACATATGTGTTTTTCTCGCATTAACGGCAGCCGTCTATTTACTGTCTTATTTTTGGATGTATCAGCTTTTCGGCGGGGCGAATGTCATGGAGAAGATTCTCCGATCAAAACTGATGGGGAGGCTTCTTCAAATGTCACCGCCGTTTTACGAGAAATACAGAACGGGCGATTTAATGGCGCGGGGGACAAATGACCTGCAGGCCGTCAGTATGACGACGGGCTTCGGGGTCTTAACGCTCGTTGATTCGACGATGTATATGCTGACGATATTTTTGACAATGGGGCTTCTCATCAGCTGGAAGCTGACATTTGCCGCGATTATTCCGCTGCCGATAATGGCGGCTGCGGTCAGCCTGTACGGAAAAAAGATCCATGAGCGGTTTACGGAAGCGCAGGATGCTTTCGGATCATTAAATGACAAGGTGCTGGAGTCGGTATCTGGCGTCCGGGTCATCCGAGCTTTCGTACAGGAAAAAAATGATGTCAGCCGGTTCGGTGATATGACGGCGGATGTATATGAGAAAAATATGAAGGTGGCGTTTATCGATTCACTTTTTGAACCGACTGTGAAGCTTCTCGTCGGCCTCAGCTATCTCATCGGTCTCGGCTACGGCGCTTATCTCGTTTTTCAAAACCGGCTGACGCTGGGAGAGCTGGTATCGTTTAACGTGTACCTCGGAATGATGATCTGGCCGATGTTTGCGATCGGAGAATTAATCAATATCATGCAGCGCGGAAATGCCTCCTTGGATCGTGTCAATGAGACGCTTTCCTATGAGCCTGACGTGATCGGGCCCAAGCGCCCCGCCGGCATCAAGGAGCCCGGGCGTCTTGTTTTTGAACAAGTGACTTTCACGTATCCGAGCGGAGCGGGACCGGCGGTTTCCGATGTATCTTTTTCCGTAGAAAAAGGGCAGACACTCGGCATTGTCGGGAAGACGGGAAGCGGAAAGACGACGATCATTAAGCAGCTGTTGCGTGAATATCCGCCCGGGGCGGGAGCAATCACGTTTACAGGCGTTCCGATTCAGGAGATCCCGCTTGAGGAGCTCCGCGGGTGGATCGGCTATGTGCCGCAGGATCATATTTTATTTTCTAAGACTGTAAAGGAGAATCTGCTTTACGGACGGCAGGATGCAAACGAAGAGGAAATCGGCGGCGCGCTGAAAGATGCGCATTTTGAAAACGATATCGGCATGCTTTCCGACGGGCTTGAGACGCTTGTCGGCGAGAAGGGCGTAGCGCTCTCGGGCGGACAAAAGCAGCGCATTTCAATTGCGAGAGCGCTTTTGACCGATCCTGACATTCTCATATTAGATGATTCGCTTTCTGCCGTAGACGCGAAAACGGAAGCCGCCATCATTGACAGCATCCGTAAAAAACGGCGGCATAAAACAACGATTATCACCACCCACCGGCTCTCGGCAGTTGAACACGCAGATCTCATTCTCGTCATGGATGAAGGCCGGGTGTCTGAAAGAGGCACGCACCGGGAGCTATTGGAGCAGAACGGCTGGTATCGAAAACAATATGAGAGGCAGCAGCTGTCATCTCTTGAAGAAGGGGGGACGGGCGCATGAAGACCGGGAGAAGATTATGGAATTACGCGCTTCAATATAAGAAGCTGCTGATATGGGCGGTCGTCCTGCTCATTATTGCGGTCGGCACTGAGCTGACCGGCCCGTTTATCGGAAAAAAAATGATTGATGACCACATTCTCGGCATTGAAAAAACATGGGTTAAAGCCTCTGCGGACGATCCGGGCGCCGTCAGGTTCCGGGGGCATGATTATGTCAGGGAGGACCGGCTCAAACCGGGGGCGGATAAAACCGGAGAGGCGCACATTTATCAAGTCGGTGCGGGCTACTATTTTGTTGACCGTCCCGTCAGTTTTGACGGAAACCGTTCGGTGGCTGACGGCCGGCTGACAATATCAAACGGTAAAGAAAGCAGGTCATATCCCGCCATTACGTTATCAAGACAGGAGATTTTTGAATTTTACCGTCCGGAAATAAAAGGATTGCTGACGTTGACCGCCATTTACGCCGGACTGCTCATGTTTTCCGTATGTTTTCATTACGGTCAGCATTATCTGCTGCAGATGGGAGCGAACCGGATCATACAGCGCATGAGGCAGGATGTATTTTCACACATTCAGAAAATGCCGATCCGCTACTTTGATAATCTGCCTGCCGGAAAAGTCGTGGCCCGTATTACGAATGACACAGAAGCGGTCAGGGATTTATATGTAACGGTGCTGTCGACATTTATCACAAGCGGCGTTTATATGCTCGGCATTTTTACGGCGCTGTTTATGCTTGACGTCAGGCTGGCCGCCGTTTGCCTTCTGATTATTCCGATTTTAATGATCTGGTCGGTTGTGTACCGCAAATACGCATCCGTCTTCAACCAAAAAATCCGTTCCATTAACAGTGACATCAATGCGAAAATGAATGAGTCCATTCAAGGAATGCCGATTATTCAGGCGTTCCGCCGCGAGAAGGAAACGATGAAGGAATTTGAAGAATTGAATGAAGCTCATTTTCGCTACAAAAACAAAATGCTGTCCTTAAATTCCCTCATGTCCCACAGTCTTGTCAATGTGTTGCGCAATCTGGCGTTTGTCGGGCTGATCTGGTATTTCGGAGGCGCGAGTCTGAGTGCGGCCGGAATTGTTTCGATCGGTGTTTTATATGCATTTGTTGATTATTTAAACCGTTTGTTCCAGCCGGTTACGGGAATTGTCAACCAATTTTCGAAGCTTGAATTGGCCCGTGTCTCTGCCGCCAGAGTATTTGAGCTTTTACAGGAGGAGGAAACGGAAGAAACAGGCGCTCCCGCAGACAGAAAGGCGGAAGGGACTGTGGAATTCCGCGATGTTTCTTTCGGGTATCGTAAGGGAGAAGAGGTGCTGAAACACATCAGCTTTACAGCTGAAAAAGGCGAGACGGTCGCCCTCGTCGGCCATACGGGTTCCGGCAAAAGCTCCATCCTGAATCTTCTGTTCCGTTTTTATGATGCCGAAAAAGGCGATATCCTGCTGGACGGAAAAAGCATATACGGCATGTCAAGACAGGAGCTGAGATCCCATATGGGGATCGTGCTTCAAGATCCGTATCTTTTCTCTGGAACGATCGGCTCCAATGTGACCCTCGATGATCAGCGTATTTCTTTGGAGCAGGCGGAAGAAGCGCTTCGCCAAGTCGGCGCCGCAAGTCTTCTGCAATCTTTGCCGAAGGGCATCAGAGAGCCCGTCACTGAAAAAGGCGGCACACTATCCTCAGGCCAGCGTCAGCTGATTTCTTTTGCAAGAGCGCTTGTGTTCGATCCGGCCATTTTAATTTTGGATGAGGCGACGGCGCACATTGACACCGAAACAGAAGCAGTCATTCAAAAAGCGCTGCAAGTCGTTCAAGAAGGGCGCACGACATTTATTATCGCCCACCGGCTTTCCACGATCAGACACGCAGACCAGATTCTCGTGCTGGAAAAGGGCCGCATCATTGAAAAGGGAAGCCATGACGAATTAATGGCGCAAAAGGGGCAGTACCATCAAATGTATGAATTACAGAAAGGAACGGCGAAATCCGCGGTGTAATCGGAAAGGGTGAATCAAAAAGATTCGCCCTTTTTTTCATTCAGTAAGCCAGTCCTACCCGTTTTCTGACAAACTGCGGGCTGATCAGCTCGCGGTACAGAAAATGCGCAGTGTCTCCGACTGTGATTTCGGCGCCGTCTTCAGGAAGGCGATCCTGTTCGAACCGGTAAACTCCGGCAGCGTCTCCGTCAGGAAGGTAGGTAGGGCAGATGATCGTCCAGTCAAGATCCTCTGCCAGCAGCATCTCGTATACGCGGGCGTGTTCCTTTGCGGCTCTTGTTGATTTTCGTTTTGATTCTGCCGATTCAAAACGGTATTGATCAGGCATAAGCCGTGATTGAAGGATACCCGCGGTGCCGATCGTAATCAGACGCTGAACATGATGCCGTTTCATGCCGTCTATTATATGAGTCATAGCGGCTGAAAGGGTATCGTCACCGTCCGTGCCGAGACAGCTCACGACTGTGTCCGCTTTGGAAATCAATCGGCTTACATCTTCCCGCCGCCTCGCATTCCCTGTTATGATCTGTTTTTCAGGAATGGGAAGGACTGTTCCGGCTGATCTGACAAGAGCGAATATCTCCATGTGTCCATGTTTCTGCGCTTCTTTTATAAAAGCCTGTCCGACTCTTCCCGTTGCTCCGAGTAAAGCGATGTTCATGTAAAAAACCTCCTCGCCGCTCATTATATCATTCAAAGCAGCGGGGAAAAGAATGCCTGTGAATAAACGGGAAATGGTGGGCAACATATTCATTGACCAAAGAAACACTTACGAACTGAAACAGCTCCCAATTGACTGAGGCAATGAATGACATGTTTTCCCTCCTTTTTTCCTAGGGTATGTGGAATAGGAAAAAAGGGTGACGGCATAAAAGAAGACGCGGTATCCCGCGCCTTCTGTAAGCCATTTATTGAGTTATTGTACGCCTTGGCCGCCCATGTTCTGCTGTGCGAAAGATACTAAACGTTTCGTGATTTCTCCTCCGACAGAACCGTTTGCACGAGAAGTTGTTTCTCCGCCAAGGTTTACGCCGAACTCAGAAGCAATTTCGTATTTCATTTGGTCGATTGCTTGAGCAGCGCCGGGTACTAATAGTTGGTTTGAAGAGTTGTTGTTTGCCATTTGTATGATCTCCTTTATTAAGTAGTATGGTTGGGTTTGCTGGAATTGCACCAGCCGATGATTTTCGGAATGAAAACCATTGCCAGCTCGGCTTCACCCAATGCTGTTTGCCGCTTTGTACTACGTATTATGGTGAATCAAACGGCATCTCATTCGGAAAACCGGGTGGTAAATAGCGGAAGGAAAAAGAAAAGCCCAGCCTGATGCGGCTGAGCTTTTAGCTTTCAGTCATATATGTGATAAAGCATTAATTCATGCAGCTCTTTTACGAGAGCCGGCTCTTCTTTTCCCGGATGTGTGTGTCCCCATTCAATGTCACCGGACTTATGGTAAATCCCTTCGTAATGCGTACCCTGCCAGTAAAATGAAATCCGCCATCCGGGCAGTTTCTCTTTTTTGAATAACGGTTTCCAGCTGAAGTGCGAAATCATGACGTTCACGCTCCTTGTAGGAAATGTTGATCTTGTTCATTGTAGCTCATCATTCTGTGCCTGTCCCGGGTAAAACCAAAAAAAGACAGCCTCACCGCCAAAGTTTTTCAGGGGCGGTGATGGACCGTTCTGATAAATATGACGCGTATTCAAAATTTCTCCGTTTTGTCAGGTAATCGACCGATCTCAGCTTCGGATGGGAAAAAATGCTGCGCCCGGGGCGGGAATTGGCTTCAAACATCCAAACTTTCCCTGAATTATCGACGCCGAGGTCAAAACCGATTTCGCCGATAAAACCTTCAATGTGCTCATTTAACACGCGGCTGACCGCCAAGGCGGCTTTTGAAAGTTTCCGCATCATGCCGACTCTCTCTCGCGGATCGCCGTATAATTCAGCTAACGTCCTGACTTCTCCGCCGGTTGCCAGATGCGTCGTGATGCTGTTTTCACCGGAAATTTTTGCCGCAATGGCCGTCACTGTCCATTTCCCCTCGGCGTTTTTATTCGTGTGCACCCTGAAATCGACGGGGCGTCCATCCAGCCGGATCAGGTCAATGCCTTGCTGAATTAAAAATGCGGACGGGTCATTGTTTTCTTTAAATGATTTCATGAAGGATGCCGCATCTGAATACTCTGCCGTCACGACCGTTTTTTCCTCATTCGTGTGTTTGACAGATAAGCCGGCATCTGTTTTTTCCACCTTGTAAATCCCCGTTCCGAGTGCGCCGTCTGCAGGTTTGATATAGACGGTGTCAAATGTGCTGCATAACGTCTCTAACGCTTCCGCATTCGGGTGCAGGACAGATTTTGGCAGAAGTGAAGCGGTGAGGCTGTTTTTTTCCAGAAGCTTATGAATGTCCCATTTATTAAAGAATTGAGGATTAAACCACGGAATCTGATAGACATTCATCAGCCTCTGTTTTGTCTGCTGTAAAAGCGGAACTTCTTCCGTTTTTCGGCTCGGGAGTCTGTCATATACGACATTCGGAAGCGGGACGGCCGTCCGTTTCCAGCTGTTTTCTTTATAAATCAGCGCTTGGACGGTGCCTTCTTCCCAGTTGATCTGATGAGCACCGAAAACGAAACAATATCCGTTCGCCTGTTCATGAAGAGAGAGCATCTTGGAAAAGAAGGCTGTACGGTCTCTTAACGGGCGGGTCGGCGATGATGTGAACCCGGCTGTGAAAACGCCGATCAGCGGACCGATGTGCACCGTCTGGCCGTGTATGAGAAAGTCAGCCCGGCTTTTATGCGGTATCAACAGCTCCTCAAACAAATCTTCAGAAAGGAGCGCGCTTTTTTCAAGTGATTGAGAAAAGGCTACACGGCATTTGACAACCTTGGTCCCGAAGGCAGCGGATAAAAGCCCTTCCCGTTTCATGGAGGAGGGGAGAAACAGCGTATTTTTGCTTTTTTTATCGATGCCGACAATCATCCCTTTATGATTCACGCGGTAATACTCCTTTCCGGCTTTCCTGTGACTGAAGTTCGCGGAAGCGTCTCAGCGGACTCGTATACAAATCCTCTTTCGCCTCCGGAGCCACGCTTAAAATAGCTTTCCGCCCCGGCTTTGAATTGACATCCAAAAGCCAGATGCGTCCGTCTTTGGCATAACAAATATCGAGCCCCAGCTCAAACAGCGGCCCGAACCGTTCGTCAAGGAAATAAGGGACGGATTGGGTGATCGAAAAGACATCATCCAATAAAACGGCCTGCTGCTTTCTCGGAATTTCCTCAAACCATGTGTCAAACTTAATCGGTTCTGATCCTCCGGGGAAATGAGATAAAAGACCGTTCTGATAACCCCTTCTGACCGCTTTTCCGACCGTTTCCCAAACGCCTGACTCAGTTTTGCGCATGAAAATGCGGATGTCGCACGGATGCCGCTCTTTATCCTTGATATTTAAGTAGGATTGAAGCAAATAGCGGTGCTGCAGCACTTTTTTGCACCAGGACTTAAAAGACACGTGATTGGAAAATGATTTTGTTTGTTTGTTTTTTCCGATATAGTAAGTGGCCGTAATTGATTTTTTGCCTGTTTCAAGCAGGATGATGCCTCTGCCTCCCGCGCCGAAAGCGGGCTTAAGTATACATGCTTTTTCCTTGGCTAAGTATGATTGCACCTGTTCATAGCGGCTGACTTCGGCCGTTTCAGGAATATAGGGACTGATCAGATGATGTTTTTGGAGCGCATCCGTGACCGTCCATTTATCAGGAAGCCCCCGGCCGATAAATTCCGTTTTCCGATATTTTTTCAGCCATTCGACGATCGGTTTGGCTTTTTGCGCTTCAGCGGATTTTCCGTAAAAACAGCGGTCGTAAATATATTCGGGAATATCGATTTCCGTTTCGTTCCACTTTCCGCTTTGCGGGTGATAGACGAGCGCTTTTACGCGCAAAGAATCCGGAAATATATCAAACGGTGTAAAGCGGGCTAAGCGCACATTATATTGAGGCGCTCTTTCAGCCAATTCCCCGGCGTAATCTTCTTCGTGCCGGCGGGATACAGACATAAAACCGAGTGTTGTCATATTATTACTCCCCCTTTATTCAAAAAGCCGCTGATGGAACGGCCCTTCCATTCAATAAATATGCTAAGCGCATCATAAAAGATGATCTACTGTAAAGAGTACGAAACAGCATCTTGCCTTATTCCTCACAAACAACAATTCAGGTTCTTCATTTGCCCGCATGCACGCCAGCCTCTATAATACGAATAGATATATCATCAAGAAAATAGAACATTAGATGGAGGCAGAAGAAGAGGAATGGGCATAGCAGGAACGTTTCTATTTATGATTGTGATCGGAGCCGCGATCGGCGCGGTGACGAATCATCTTGCCATTCAGATGTTATTTCGTCCGTACCGGCCGTATTACCTGTTCGGAAAACGGGTTCCGTTTACGCCGGGGCTGATCCCGAAAAGGCGGGATGAATTGGCAAAACAAATGGGGCTCATGGTGACGAACCACCTTTTAACCCCGGAAGGAATAAAAAAACGGCTTTTATCAGATACCGTTAAAAACCAGGCGCTTCTTTTCGCCGAACAATTCACACAAAAAATGGCCGCTTCCGAGATGACGGTGCACGAAGCTTTGGCCGCCGCGGGCATCCGGAATCCGCAGGAAAAAACGGATGCCTGGATTGACCGTTTTACCGATGAAAAGCTTTCGGAACTGTACCGGAAATATGAGCACCGCGCCATAAAAGACTGGCTTCCTGATGAGCTTCAGGAAAAGCTGGATGAAAAAGTCCCGATGGCCGCAGATTATATCCTGAAGCGGAGCATTGATTATTTTGAGAGCGAAGAAGGGAAAGACAGGCTCGGAAATATGATTGACGACTTTTTGAACTCCCGGGGGATGCTCGGCAGCATGGTGCAGATGTTCCTCGGCAATTCAAGCTTGGCAGACCGTGTGCTGCCTGAGCTGTTAAAGTTTTTGCGCAATGAGGAAACGAAAAAGCTTCTGGCTGATCTGCTTTCTCAAGAATGGGGCAAGCTCAAATCTTATACACTTTATGAGGCCGATGAAAAGTGGAATGCGAAAGATCTGCTGTTCAGCATGAAAAAGCGGGCTTTGGCCGCACTTCAAACCGCGCCCTTTTTCGAATGCCGGCTCGGTGACATCATCTCCCGTTATGAAGGGGAGATTACGGGAACGTACGCGCCGAAGCTGCTTGATGCGGCGCTCGGCAGTATTGCCGCTCATTTGGAGGATGTACTGAAACGGCTGCGTCTTGAGGAAGTGGTCAAAGAGCAGGTTGATCAGTTTCCCGTTGAACGGCTGGAGGAAATGGTGCTGTCGATTTCCAAGAGAGAATTTAAGATGATAACGTATTTAGGCGGTCTGCTCGGCGGGATAATCGGAGCAATTCAGGCTTTGTTTGTCATTCTTTTCTAAGGAAAACATACGCCGATGATGAAAGTCGCTCCGCAGTCTGTTATAGTGGAGTGGTATGTCCGAAAGGAAGAAAGGAGCGGTTACTATGGCAGTTCATTTTTATGATGCAGCATATGATCTTGAAAAAGCTTTGCGAAACAGTGATGAATACAGCCGTCTGAGAGGGCTTTATGATCAAGTAAACGCAGATGAATCGGCAAAACGCATGTTTGATAACTTCCGCAATGTACAGCTGCAGCTGCAGCAGAAACAGATGTCAGGTGAAGAAATCACTCAGGAAGAGGTAGAGCAGGCACAAAAAACGGTTGCTCTCGTACAGCAGCATGAATTGATTTCTCAGCTGATGGAAGCGGAACAGCGCATGAGCATGCTGATCGGCGAGTTAAACAAAATCATTATGAAACCTCTTGAAGAGCTTTACGGCAGCCCGGAATAAGCTCCAAACCCCTCCATCTATGAAATGGAGGGGTTTTTTTATTCAACAGAAAAATCAAGCGAACCTTTTACCGTACCGTTAATGATGACAGACAGAGTGTGAATTCCCCGATAATGCTTGCGGGTGGTTAAATCTTTAAGGGAATGATGTTTGCTGAAGGTTTTTACGTCCCCGTTATCCATGGCGGACTCCGACATCTTAAACACCTTGCGGCTGCGGTGCCCCCTTTTCTTTACAAAATCAATCGCGTATTCAACCCTGACTTTTTGCCGGGCGGATGAGCGGATCTGAAAAGAAAAATGTATGCTTGTTCCGATGGCGGCCGTTTCCGAATTCAGTGTAAAACGTTCCAATGAAATCCGGGAGGCGTCTTCAAACCCGAAAACCGCAAGCGCCTGTTTGTCTCCTCTTTTTAACAGTGTCCTGCAGGCGTGTTTCAAAATCCAGTCCGTGTGCGGACAGCTTCCGAACCGCTCGGCTGCGATCTGTGCCAGAAGATCCGGATGTGTTTTGGAGATGTCATTCAGGTTATTCGCCACGCTTTTTCTGACATATAACGAGTCATCCTGCATCAAGCGGTCCAGAACAGGGAGAATCGGAGAAGGATCTTCAAGAAGAGCCGGAATGGAGCTTCCCCACGGCAGTCGCGGTCTTGAGCCTTCGCTGGCAAGCCTTCTGACATGTTCGTCCGGATGCTCCGTCCAGGAAAGGAACTCTTTGAACATCCTCTCCCGGTCAAGCCTGATATACGGGCGGACCGCAAATTCGGAAGTGGAAAAACGAGTGAAAAACTGAAGCGCCTTCATTGATGCTTCCCAGTGATCCGTTCCGTACTGTTGGACATAATCGGGAAAAATAATCCCAGCGAGCCCTGTGAAATGGGGAGCTGTCTCGTATAAGACGTCAAGGGCCCGTATGTAATCCTTCGGCAGTGTTTCATATAAAGAGTCTGTGATCCGGCGCATCCGCTGTTTTAACGTCAGTCCGGGCCAATCTTCCTGAAACATCAGCGCCCGGCACTTGTCCCGCTCAAAAGCCGGGTACGCCGATTTGATTCTGTTCAGAAGTGCTTCTGCAAATTCTTCGTTATAAATATCTTTTAATAGAGACATGACAGTCACCGCTTTTTTTCTTTTATTATATGCGAATATATGTTCCCTTTCAACTTTATCATACATTCAGCACAGATATTTCCCCTGATTTTTTTAGTTAAAAAAACCCTTGTTTTTTAACAATATAATTGAGATAATAACTCTGAAAGCGCCTACACTTACAGATGATCTAAGGATACGGTCGCCTATACTGCCTGGTATGTTAAGGGGTAGCAACAGAGAGTAAGTGAAACGAGCGCATCAACGGTCAAATAAGGTGTTCCTGATATATTTCGTAAATAGAAATACACATTGGGGAGAAGGCAGCAAATCGATCGTATCCCAACAAAACGACAGTTCAAAGTCTGCTTGAGGCAGGCTTTTTTGCTGCGGAGAAAAGGTTGTTCTAAACAAAGAGACAGGGTCATATCCTAATGACAAGTACAGTCATCAAGGAGGGGGACTTCTCTGTGTCAAAACAAATGCTGGCGTTAAATATAGACGGAGCGCTTCTTCGCTCCAACGGCAAACTTCATCAGACGACAAAGGATGCCATCGAATACGTCAAGAAAAAAGGAATTTACGTCACACTGGTCACAAACCGCCATTTTCGCTCCGCTCAAAAAGTGGCGAAAATATTAAAGCTGAATGCAAAATTGATTACCCACAGCGGCGCATACATTTCTGAAAAAATAGATGAGCCGTTTTTTGAAAAGAAAATATCAGAAGATCACACGTTTAATATCGTTCAGGTGCTGGAAAGCTATCCATGCAATATCCGGCTTCTTCACGAAAAATATTCGATCGGAAACAAGAAGAAAGTGAACTCCAATCTGGTCGGGAAAACAATGATTCATCCGTCTGACCCGATTTTTTATCCGGTGCAGTTTGTCGAATCATTAAGTGACCTGCTCCTTGATGAGCCGGTTTCAGCGCCCGTCATCGAAGTGCATGCCGAAGATGGCCTGCAGGCTGATATAACGGATACGATAATGAAAGCATTCCCGGCCGTCGATGTGATCCGCGTCAACGGAGAAAAACTGAACATCGTGCCTAAAGGGGTTTCAAAAGAAAGCGGACTTTCGATGGTCGCCGCTGAACTCGGGCTTTCAATGGAAGAGGTTGTGGCTATCGGCCATCAGGAAGATGATCTGCCGATGATCGAGCTGGCCGGTCTCGGCGTCGCGATGGGGAATGCCTCAAATGAATTAAAAAGAAAAGCGGACTGGGTGACAAGGTCAAATGATGAACAGGGAGTCGCCTATATGATTAAGGAATATTTCCGCATGCAGCACCGCAAAGGCTTTCTCGATAAGTTCCATATGAAACGGCCGTAATCAAGAGCCGCAGACGCGAAACGCCGGTCTGCGGCTTTTTCGCGGATTGATTTTAGCCTGTTCTTTCTGTACACTAAAGAAAGTTTTGAATCTGAAAAATAAGGTGATCACATTGCAAATAAAAATAGACGGCATCACGGATGACAGGCTGCATCGTCCGCTGCAAAACATCGCGAATTTATTTTTTGAAGAGTGTGTTCTTGCGTACGGCGAAACGGAGGAACCCTCTGATCTCGTCATCTCACTTGCCATTTCTCAAGATGCAGACAGCGTGTCGGTATCCGGAGAAATCAAAGGAACCGGCGAAAAGGAACATCATACGAAACCGCTTCTTGCCGGATGGAGCGAAAAAGAAGTATTTAAACAGGTGAAAAACACGCTGTCATACGTCTACTTAAATCTTCTTCAATCGCATACGGGCATGACACAAAAATGGGGAATCTTAACCGGCATCAGGCCTACTAAACTTCTTCATAAAAAGCTGCAGAGCGGCCTGACAAAAGAAGAGGCGCACGCCGATCTGAAAAAAGATTATCTGATCCATGATGAAAAAATCAATCTGATGCAGGAGATTGTCGACCGCCAGCTTGCGGCGGTTCCCGATCTGTACCGGGTCAAAGATGAAGTCAGCATATATATCGGCATCCCGTTCTGCCCGACGAAATGCGCCTACTGCACATTTCCGGCTTATGCCATTCAAGGACAGGCGGGAAGAGTCGGCTCCTTTTTATGGGGGCTTCACTATGAAATGCAGAAAATCGGAGAATGGCTGAAACAGCATGATATCAAAGTGACGACCATTTATTTCGGCGGCGGCACGCCGACAAGCATTACCGCTGAAGAAATGGATCTTTTATATGAAGAAATGGTCCGCTCTTTCCCGGATGTCGCAAATATCAGGGAGATTACCGTTGAAGCGGGCCGTCCCGACACGATTACGGAGGAAAAGCTGGCCGTTTTAAATAAGTATAAGATTGACAGAATCAGCATTAACCCGCAATCTTATGAAAACGAAACGCTTAAGGCCATCGGCAGACACCATACAGTTGAAGAAACCATCGAAAAATACCATCTTTCCCGCAAACACGGCATGAATAACATCAACATGGACCTGATCATCGGCCTGCCGGGAGAAGGGACGGCTGAGTTCAGGCACAGTCTTGAAGAAACGGAAAAGCTGATGCCTGAATCTTTGACCGTTCATACGCTTTCTTTTAAACGGGCGTCAGAAATGACGAGAAACAAGCATAAGTATAAAGTTGCCGACAGACAGGAAGTGTCCCGCATGATGGATGACGCCGTCCGCTGGACAAAAGAGCACGGCTATACGCCGTACTACTTGTACCGGCAGAAAAACATTCTCGGAAACCTTGAAAATGTCGGCTACTCCTTCCCTGGTCAGGAAAGCATCTACAACATTATGATTATGGAAGAAGTGCAGACGATTATCGGCATCGGCTGCGGCGCGGCAAGCAAATTCATTCATCCGGAAACCGGAAAAATCACGCACTTCGCCAATCCGAAAGATCCGAAATCATATAATGACCGATTCGAGCATTATACAGAAGAGAAAATCAAATACTTAGATGAGATGTTCGTCAAATCTGCATTATAATATCAAAAACGGCACGGAATCAGCGTGCCGTTTTTTTATGTTTAACCGTCTGCAAAAATGGGAAAAGACCATCAGACTGTTATTCGTAAGAGGTGTAATTATGTATGATGTCATAGGAGCGGGAATCGGGCCGTTTAATTTAGGGCTTGCCGCATTGTTAGAGGATATACCAGGAACAGACGCTCTTTTTTTCGATAAAAAGAAAGAATTTGCGTGGCATCCCGGTCTATTAATTAAAGGGACGGATTTACAGGTGGCGTTTCTGGCGGACCTGGTCACGCTCGCCGATCCGAAAAGCCGCTACACGTTTTTAAACTTTCTCCATGAACATGACCGGCTGTACCGGTTTTATACGTTTAATGAATTTGATATTCCGAGACGGGAATTTAACGACTATTTGAGCTGGGCGGCTTCAGAAATCAAATCATGCCGTTTCGGCTCAGAGGTAATCGGTGTGAAAAATGCCGGCGGACATTATGACGTCAGCGTCAAGAACATTGAGGACGGAAGCATCAGTGTCTATCAAACGAAGCATTTCGTCATGGGGACGGGGTCTGAGCCGCTTATTCCCGCAGAGATTGCTGACGAAGCGCGTCAGGACACGATGGTCAGCACGGAATATTTGTTTCGGAAAGACGAGCTCGCCGGCGCCGAATCAATTACGGTGGTCGGTTCCGGACAGAGCGCCGCGGAGATCTTTTCTGACTTATTGCACGATGAACAATACCGCCGCAGCCGGCTGCAATGGGTGACACGCTCCGCCGGATTTCGAGAATTGGAAACCGCCAAGCTCGGGCAGGAAATGTTTACACCTGATTATGTGGAATATTTTAACCGCCTGCCTTTTAAAGAACGGCTGAACACGCTCCCTGAGCTGGACGGACTGCGCCACGGCATTGATTCTGACACACTTGCCGCCATTTACGATGCCCTGTATCACAGATCGATCAGCGGAGGTTCGCCTGACGTGTATATTCAGCCGATGGCGGAGCTTGAAAAAATTGAAAAGCAAAATGGGCGCTGCGTACTGAGCTTTCATCAATGGCAGATGGATGAAACCTTTACGGCCGATTCAGAAAAAGTGATATTGGCGACCGGCTTTAAACCTCATATTCCGGAATGGTTTACGGCAATTGCCCCCGATATCGAATGGGAGGATGAGAAACGGTTTAAAGTGACGGCCGATTCCCGTCTTATCTTTAAGGACGACAGGCGGCATCATTTTTTCACATTAACGAATCTTGATCATGCTCACGGAACAGGCGCTACGAATTTGAAGCTGTCTGTTTACAGAAACCAAAAAATCATCAATACCATTCTGGGGAAAGAGCATTTCTCCATTAATAAAAAAACGGCTTTTCAGCAATTTCTTCCCGCTCAAAAAAACTGACCCCTTATGAAGAGGTCAGTTTTTTTATGATTTCTGCGGCTTCTTTTCAGGCGTCTTCCATTTGAACACGCTGTTCAACAGGAGATATATCCGCTTCGATTCTTTCGTGAGCAAAGGGCCGAAGATGGCCAGTATTAAAACATATAAGGCGGCGAAAGGTTTAAGTGAAGCGGACAGGCCGCCGGCGATGCCGAGATTTGCGACGATAATGGAGAATTCGCCGCGTGACACAATGGTCAGCCCGATATTAGACGATGCTTTATGAGAAAGCCCCGCCCGGCGTCCGGCGATCATGCCGGCGATAAAGTTTCCGGCAATCGTCAGCAGAACGGCGCCGAGGGCAAGCCATACCGCATCTCCGAGTGAAAACGGATCAATGCTGAGACCGAAGCTGAAGAAAAACATGGCCCCGAAAAAGTCACGGAACGGCACGACAAGATGCTCAATCCTGTCAGAATGGGCCGTCTCCGAAAATACGAGTCCGAGCAAGAGCGCGCCGATCGCTTCAGCGACATGAATCGTTTCGGAAAAGCCGGCAATGAAAAAGAGCGCGGCGAAAATGACGATGACAAATACCTCGTTTGAACGGATATCAAGCAGCTTGTTCAGCAGAGGCGGCAATTTTCGGGCGGCAATGAAAAACAGCAGCATATATCCGAAAGCGATCACGATTGACATCAGCGCGCCTCCGACAGACGTCGCGTCTCCCAGAACAAGCCCGGAGACGACGGACAAGTAAACCGCCAGAAAGATATCCTCAAACATAATGATGCCGAGAATCAGCTCCGTTTCCGGATTGGCCGTGCGCTTTAAGTCGACAAGCACCTTTGCGACAATGGCGCTTGATGATATCGTGATGACACCCGCCAATACAAGCACTTCCAAAAAGGAAAAGCCCGTGATAAAGCCGTAGATCAGCCCTAAACTGAAATTAATCAGAATATAAATCGTTCCGCCGGCGGCGATTGAACGTCCGGATTTGACTAATTTTCCGACCGAGAATTCAAGCCCGAGGTAAAAGAGGAGGAACAGGACGCCCATCCGTCCGAAAAATTCAATCACTTCCCGGCTTTCGATAAACGTCAGGTCAATGATGCCCGCTTGGGGCGCGTGCGGCCCGACGAGCATTCCTAAAATGATCAGGAAGGGGATGATCGAGAATTTAATTTTATTGGCGATGACACTCGCAATGGCCACAAGAACTAATGCCGTCCCGACTTCAAATACGAGATGGTCCATAAACAGATCACACTCCGTCTCTGGAGAGGAAGTCTTGGATCAGCTTTTTCAGATGCTTTCTTTCACCTGAGAGGACGAGTGTATCGTTTGCTTCAAGGAGCGAATCAGCGCCCGGGTTTAAAAGCTTTTTCTGGTTATGCTTAATGATGGCGATGACCGTCACGTCATAGTTCTGCCGCACATCCAGTTCGCCGAGCGTCCGCCCTGCCGCTTCTGCCCCTTTTTCAACTTTAAACCATTCGATAATCAGATCGCTGAATGCCATTTCAATCGATTCAAGCGCCTGCGGTTTATACACCATCCCGCCGATAATCGCGGCAATCTGTCTTGCTTCCGCATCATCAAGTGAAATGCTTGCCAGAAGCTCATCAGGGTCGCGGTCATCAAATCTGTAAATTTCCCGCCTGCCGTCATCATGAATGATGATTGTCATTTTTTCATGATTTCTCGTTTCGATTTCGAATTTTTTCCCGATGCCGGGCAGATCGTTTTCTTTAATATTCATAAAAATCCCTCCGGAATATACTGTTTTTACACCGTAAATACAGATTGGCAATGAGAAATGGTCTGATGCCGGAGGTAATTTGACTGGTATTGTATCGGAATGGCGCATGTCCTTTCCATTGTGGAATCAATGAATTGATCAAGAGGTTTGACAGATAACAGGGAGATCATCCGGGATAACGCACCGTATCCTTTTGACAGGCCTTGCGGAGCGGTTTTGGTTTGAACCGGCGTCTTTGCCGAATCCGTTTCCTGCGGGTAAACCGAAATTTGTACATGGCTGTCTGTTTCTGTCACCAATTGGGAAGGAAGAGCGACATCCGAAGGGGGGAACAGCACCATAAAAAAGCTCAGTAACAAGCTGAGTATCACATATTTCATTATCGGCGTTTTTCCCCCCTTTTGTTTTGTATATCAATTTCACTATATAAAAATGTATGTTCAGTTTCAAATGATATGCATTTTTCGGTATCTGTTGACCTTGAAAAATAAAGGAGTTTCGCTTCGGGGGAAGGAATATATCATTTGAACAAAATATGTAAGCGGATTCAAGGGGGATGTAAACATGCAGTATATTCGTTATGAAGAAAAGGGAAAGATCGCGGAGATTGTGCTGAACCGGCCTGACAGTTACAACGCGCTGAATGAACAAATGCTCCGGGAATTGGAAAATGCATGCGTGATGGCAGCCGACAGTGAGGCGCTTATCGTGCTTTTACGGGGGGAAGGCCGGGGATTTTCCGCGGGCGGTGATATCCAGATGATGACGTCTGATCATGATTCAGGAGAATATGAACGGCTCATGAAAATGATCGAATCCATTACGCTGACCCTCTATGATATGAAAAAAATTGTGATTGCCGCCATCCACGGAGCCGCGGCGGGGCTCGGGCTGAGTTTTGCGCTGTGCGCCGATGTGGTGCTCGCCGAAGAAAACGCCCGCCTCGCGATGAATTTCATCGGCATCGGATTGGTTCCCGATGGAGGAGGCCATTATTTATTAATGAGACGCGTCGGTGAGATCGAAGCGAAAAAACTGATTTGGAGCGGTGAAAAATTGCCGGCTGAAAAAGCGGTGCGGCTCAAGCTTGCCGACGGGCTGTTCAGCGGCGGCCCTAGTGAGGGGGCACAACCGTATATCGACCGATTGCTGCATGCGCCGCTGTCAGCGATGATTGAAACGAAGGCTATTTATCAGAGCCTCCATATCAGCCGGTTAAAAGACGTTTTGTCTCTTGAACGAAAGGCCCAGGAAAATATGAGAAAAACGGATGATCATAAAGAGGGCATCCGCGCCTTTTTAGAAAAACGGACGCCGCAATTTAACCGGTAAAATACAGAAGCCGGAAAGCTTCTGTTATCTGTGGAATAAAATCAGCTTTCCGGCTTCATTTACCAAGCGATGAGTACTGTTCTCAAGCTTTTTTTCCTTCAATAAAGCCTCTCCGGCGGCCTTCGCCTCCGCCTCATTATCCGCTTCGATCCGTTCATTCAGCAGCGTTTCTCCCGACGCATGGAATGCGGTCAATACATATTGTCCCATCATGTCACCCCCTTTATAGAATGATATTCTGATAAAGAATTTAAAATCCTCCATTAATTTTTACCCATTATTAGTATATAATGGGTCAAGGAAGGAGTTGGATTTGTGCTTACAATTGAAAACGTAACGAAAACATTCGGCAGCTTTACCGCTGTTGACAATTTGAACCTGCAAATACCTGAAAGGGAAATGTTCGGGCTGCTCGGCGCAAACGGCGCGGGAAAAACGACGACCTTTCGGATGATTTTAGGTCTTTTAAGCCTGACTGACGGGCATATCACCTGGAAAGGACAGCCGGTCAATTATTCCATCAGTGAAAAAATCGGCTATCTCCCGGAAGAGCGGGGGCTGTATCCGAAAGTGAAGGTGAGTGACCAGCTTGTCTATCTGGCGAGATTAAAAGGAATGGGCAAAAAAGAGGCGGAAAAAGAGCTCATGACATGGCTCGAGCGGTTCGGCATTACAGATTACAAGAATAAGAAAGTCGAAGAGCTGTCGAAAGGAAACCAGCAGAAAATCCAGTTCATTTCGGCCGTCCTGCATAAGCCTGAACTGCTGATTCTCGATGAACCTTTCAGCGGTCTTGATCCGGTGAATGTCGAGCTGCTGAAAGAAGCGGTCATTTCTTTGAAAAACAGCGGCGTTTCCATCGTTTTTTCAAGCCACCGAATGGAGCATGTGGAAGAACTTTGTGAGAATTTGTGCATTCTCCAGAAGGGAAAACCCGTCGTTCAGGGCAATCTGAAAGACATTAAGCGGTCTTTCGGCAAAAAAAATGTCACCGTTCATTCAGATGATGACCTCAGCTTTTTAAAAACGCATGAAGGCGTCGTGAAATGGAAGGAAACAAATGACGGGATCAGACTGCAGGTCGCGAATGAACCGGTTTCTCAGGATATTTTCCGGGCCCTGCAAGGGAAAGGTTTTATACGGAAGTTCGAATTGGAAGAGCCGTCACTGCATGATATTTTTATAGAAAAGGTGGGGGCCGTTTATGAATAAATTTTGGATTATGCTGTTTCATACATATAAAAACAAAATCGCGGCAAAGTCATTCATTATTTCGACCGCCATTACCGTTTTATTAGTATTAGCGGTGACCAACCTGCAATCGATTATATCCGTGTTTCAATCGGATGACGGCAAGCAGCAAATCGCGGTGATTGATGAAACGGGCGGGCTGTACCCGGCGTTTGCAAAACAGCTTAAAGCGGCGGATACAGACAATGATCTGCAGGCAATGGAGACGAAGGAGTCCGAAAAAGATGCCGTAAAGCGAGTCAAAGACGGTGAATGGGACGGACTGTTTATCATCAGACAAGATCAAAAAGGAACGATAACAGGAGCATACAAGGCGCTGACCATTTCCGATGAATCAGCGTATAAACTGCTCAAGCAGGCTTTAACCCAGACAAAAACCGCTGTCGAAACCGCCAAGCTCGGCATTTCGGCAGAAAAAGTCAGCAGCCTCTACACTCCGCTGGAAGTCAGCAAAGACGCGCTGGAAAAAGGGGCGAAATCTGAGGAAGAGCTCGGTCAGGTAATGGGGCTTGTATACATCATGCTGTTTGTCATCTACTTCTCAGTTATCATGTACGCAAGCATGATTGCGATGGAAGTGGCGACGGAAAAATCGTCCCGCGTCATGGAAATTTTAATTTCAAGCATGCCGCCGATTCAGCAGATGTTTGCCAAACTGTTCGGTATCGCGCTCGTGGGGATCACACAGTTTGCGGTGCTGATTGCGGCGGGTTATCTCTCACTGAAGCTGAACCCTCATAATGAGGCGTCGTCGCCGATCAGTGCATTTCTCAATTTTACGGATGTTCCCGTCTCGACGATAGTCTATGCCGTCATTTTCTATTTGCTCGGCTATTTTCTTTACGCGACGCTTGCCGCGTTTCTCGGCAGTGTTGTCAGCCGGATAGAGGACGTACAGCAGACGATTCAGCCGATGGTTTTTTTAGTCGTCGCAGGTTTTATGATCGCCATGTTCGGCATCGGCAATCCTGACGCCGGTTTTATTACCGTTACATCTTACATTCCGTTTTTCACGCCGATGATTATGTTTTTACGCGTCGGGATGCTCGATATCCCGTTTTGGCAGGCTGCGGCCGGAATCGCCCTGACACTGGTCACTATCGTGATCTTTGCGGCGGTCGGCGCGAAAATTTACAAAGGCGGCGTATTGATTTACGGAAACGCCAGCGGATTCAAAGCGATTAAACAAGCGTTGCGCATCTCCAAAAAATAAGAGAAACAGCCCGGAACAGCCGGGCTGTTTTTTTATTTTGCAGAACGTGCATTCGTATAAAAACGGTGCTAAAATAATGGTAATTCAATTTGCAGAAAGGGGAGGGCGAGATGGCTGATCTGACGTTTATTCATGCCGCTGACCTGCATCTGGACAGCCCGTTTTACGGCATTTCGAATCTGCCTGAACCGGTATATGCGCGTATTAAAGAAAGCACATTTCACAGCGTCCGCCGACTGACGGACGGGGCACTCCGGGAGCAGGCAGATTTCGTGCTGCTTTCGGGGGATCTGTTTGACGAAGCCAACAGAAGTTTAAAAGCCCAGCTGTTTTTGAGAAAACAGTTTACGAGATTACAGGAAGCGGATATCCAAGTGTTCGTCATATTC
Organism: Bacillus sp. KICET-1; assembly: GCF_027721405.1. Taxonomy (NCBI): domain Bacteria; kingdom Bacillati; phylum Bacillota; class Bacilli; order Caryophanales; family Bacillaceae; genus Bacillus; species Bacillus sp. KICET-1. The sequence goes on along the minus strand of NZ_CP113515.1, from coordinate 3,969,971 downwards.
GGCAACCATGATCATTTGGGCGGTAAGTGGACGCCGATTGAATGGCCGGAAAATGTACATATCTTCACCTCGGATACACCGGAGGAAAAATCCTTCTTTAAAAACGGAGAGCTTGCGGCAAGCATATACGGATGCAGCTATCAAGAAAGAAGCGTAACGGTCAATCAGGCGGCCCGTTACCGGAAAATGACCGGCGCGCCTTATCATATCGGCATGCTCCACGGCATGTTATCAGGAGCGGAAGGGCATGACCCGTACTGCCCGTTTACGAAAGAAGACCTTGAAAAAAGCGGCATGGATTACTGGGCGCTCGGACACATTCATAAACGGCAGGTTCTGTCCGCCCGGCATCCCGCCGCCATTTACCCCGGGAATATTCAAGCACGGCATTTAAAAGAAACCGGGCCTAAGGGATATTATCTCGTCCGGGCGGCAAACGGTGAGATGTCTTGGGAATTCAAAGAAGCGCATGATGTGTTATGGGAGGAAATTGATCTTGATATCTCCGGAGCTGAACATATGACTTCACTTCTGAAAGCCGCATCGGATACATTCTCCGGCTTGCGCGCGGCGGGCCGCCCGGCATGTGTCAGGCTGGTGCTTCGCGGCGCGGCGCCCCGCTTTTGGACGGAGGCGCCCGCAGGCATCGCGGAGGAGCTTCTTTCCGCTTTACAGGAGGAAGAGGCCGAAGAGGAATGTTTCGTCTGGCCGCTTGCGCTTGAGGATCGGACGGATGAAACAGACACCGTGCCGCCCGATCCGTTTTTTAAAGGGCTCCTTCAGGACATAGAACAATGCGCGGACATGAGCGGTGTATTTGAAGCCCTTGAGCGTCATCCCGTATACCGGCGTCAGATGGCTTCATTTACAGATGAAGAGATACTGGATATTAAGCGGCAGGCTCAAGCCGTTTTAAGACGCCAGATGAAGGAGCTTCAGCGATGAAAATAACGGCGATGCATATTTACCAATACGGAAAATTTTCCGACCGAAGTTTTCAGCTGTCAGATTCTTCCGTGCAAGTGATCTACGGGTTAAATGAAGCGGGGAAAACGACATTGATGTCCTTTATCAAAAGCGTACTGTTCGGTTTTCCGAAATCAAAAAAATACGAACCGAAAAACGGCGGGGTTTACGGCGGCACTGTGGAATTGAAGCATGTCGATCACGGCGCTGTCAAAATCGAACGGACAAAAGGCGCTGCCGAAAAAGTCAGAGTGTATATGGCTTCAGGCGAAATCAAGGACGGAGAATGGCTCAAACAGCTTCTCTCCGATACAGACCGGGCGCTGTACGAAGCGATCTATTCGTTCGATGTATTCGGACTGCAGGAGATTCAAGCTTTTAACCGGGACAAAATCGGCGAGTTTCTCCTGTATTCGAGCTTATTCGGGTCGGAAGCGGCGGCAAAGCTTGACGGGCGGCTGGCAAAAGAACTTGACAGGATGTATAAGCCGAACGGGCGGAACCCCCGCTTAAATCAGGAGTTGGATACATTAAAGCGGTTCAGCGCCCAGCTGAAACAGGCGGAAGCTGCGGAAGCGGGCTATCACAGCCTTCTGGAAGAGAAAAAAAGCGCCGGCGGCCGTTTGCAGGATGCCGAAGCACGATTGAAAGACATAACTGAAGAAATCAAAACAGTAAAATCAGCGATAGAAGCAAAGCCGCTCGCAGATAAAAAAACAGCCTTGGAAAGCGAACTTTCTTCTTATCCGGAAGCATTGAAGCAATTCCCGAAGGACGGAATGCATCAGCTTGAAAAATACGAATCGCATCTCCATCCGAAAGCGGCCCGTCTTGAGGGGCTTCGGGCAAAAGCGGATGAACTCCGGCGGCAGGCTGAGCTGCTCGCTCCAAATGAGGACTTGCTGCAAAAAGAGCGGCAGCTGCAGGAGCTTTCCGGCGAGCAGCATATGTACGAATCGCGCGGCGAACAGCTTGCCGCCATCCAATCACAGATCCGGCAGACATCTGCCCGCGTTTCGTCAGGATTGCAGCAGCTCGGAAGACATGAGGAAGACGGCATTCTTTCACTGAACACCGATTATGAATATGAATGGCGGCTGCAGGAAGCCGTGCAGAGCGCCGGACAGGCAAGAGAAAGAAAGGCACAGCTTGATGCGATGTTCGAACAAGCGCGGCTGGAGCTGGAAGAAGCCGAACGAAAACATGCCGTGACGGCGGAAAACATTTTGGACCCCGCTGTCAGGAAAGAAAAAGAAGCCGCTTTACAATCATATAAGCAAACGGCTGATACAGAAGGAAACGAATGGCAGGCACATGTTCAGCATCTGGAAAAACAGCGCGCCAGACAAAAAAAGCTCTTTCTCGGTGCGGGCATTCTGTTCATTGCGATTTTCGCTATGTTAAAGGAATGGCTGCCCGCCGCCCTTTTTACCGGCGCTCTGCTGCTGTATATGCTGTCCGGCATGCAAAAACCGTTGCCGTCAGAAAGAGGAGGGCCCGGACACAAGAAAAAGAAGCCGGCGATCTCTAAAGAAGCGGCTGATCTTCTGCAGGAAGAGCTTTGGCGTGACGGCCGGCACCGGCAGCAGCTGATTGCGGATCAAGCCGTGCTTGAACAGAAAGAAGCGGCATATGAAAGAATCATCCGCCAATATGAAGAATGGGAGGCGGAAATGGCGCCGTCTGAAAAACAGGCGGAACTTTTTATGAAGGAACTGGGGTTTTCAGGAAGTCATTCCCATCTTCTTGACGCATATCATGTGATGAAAGATGTCAAAAAAGAAATCCTTAACAAGCATGAGCTGACCATTGAAGCGGGCCGGCTGCAAAAGCTGCAAAGAGCATTTGAGGACCGGGTCAAAAAGCTGAGTCCTTCAGACGGAAGGGAGCTGTCCGTAAAAGAAAGACTGCACGTTTTGCTGGCGCAGGCGGAACGGGCCCGTGAAGAAGCAAAACGAAAACAGGCGCTCGAAACGGATCTGCTGCATGCACAAGAGCAAATGCGTGAATTAAACGAAGAAGTTCATTACTACGAACAGCAGGTCAAACAGCTTTTCATGGCGGCAGGCGCAAAAAACCGCGAACACTTTTGTGAACTCGCCAGGCTGAATGAAAGCCGCCGGGAAACAGAGCGGCAGCTGCGCGAAATCAAAACGCACTTGTCCGGCATAGGCGGAAAACAGCTGGAGCCGTACATGAGCCGCACAGTGTCCGAACTTGAACATACAGTCGTTCAGAAGGAAACAAAGAAAAAAACGCTTGAGGAAAAAAACGCGCAGCTCCGTGAGCAAACCGCTTTATTAACGGTGAAGCAAGAGCAGCTGGAGTCCTCGGGGCTTGTATCCGATTTAAAACAGCAGACAGAAATGCAGAAGGAGCGCGTGAAAAAAACCGCTAAAGAGTGGGCCGCATTACAGACGGTCAGACACATTATCAGGGAAAAAATGGAGCGGCATAAAAAAGTGACGCTTCCCCGTCTGTTAGAAACCGCCGGTGCATTATACGGACCGCTTACGGACGGACGCTATCACAAATTGTATTTTTCCGAGGCTGATGATTCCATTATGGTCATGCGGAAAGACGGAACGGTGTTTTCTGCAGGCGAACTGTCACAGGCGGCGTGCGAGCAGCTTTATGCGGCGATTCGTTTTGCCCTTGCGTCAGAGAGGGAATCTGCGGTATCACTGCCGTTTTTACTTGATGACAGTTTTGTCCATTTTGACAGGCAGCGGCTGCAGCGGCTGTTTGATGTGCTGAATCAGCTTTCAGAAGGCGGGCGGCAGATACTTTATTTCACCTGCCATGAGCATGTCAGCCGGTCTTTTCACAGCGGACAAGTCATGCGGCTCCTGTCATAAAAGAGTTTATTTTCAAAAAAGAGGTATGTGCTATACTGGTATTATGTAAGATATGGAGGGAGCTTTTAATAGAATGGCAAAAGGTATTATGCTGCACGAGGTCGGCGAGCAGGTCGATCAATACTTTCTGATTAAATCTTCGACTAAAGGAATCGCAAGCAACGGAAAACCATTCCTGACGTTAATGCTGCAGGACCAATCGGGAGATATCGAAGCGAAGCTGTGGGATGCCAAGCCGACTGATGAAGTAACGTACGCGGCGCAGACGATCGTGAAGGTGATCGGAGATGTCCATCACTATCGCGGACGAAACCAGCTTAAGCTGAGAAACATCCGGCCGGCCGGCGAGAACGAAAATGTCAGCATTGATGATTTTCTGGAAACGGCGCCAATTCCGAAAAATGAAATGATGGAAACCGTCACTCAATACATTTTTGAAATGAAAAATCCAAACATCCAGCGGATCACAAGACATCTGGTCAAAAAATATGCGGCTGAGTTTATGGATTACCCGGCTGCGGCTAAAAACCACCATGAGTTCGTCTCCGGGCTCGCGTATCATGTAGTGTCCATGCTGAACCTGGCAAAAGCGATTGCCGATCTGTATCCGTCTCTTGACCGGGATTTACTGTATGCCGGAGTCATTCTGCATGATCTCGGCAAAGTAAAAGAGCTTTCAGGCCCCGTCTCCACAACGTACACCGTGGAAGGGAATCTGCTCGGGCACATTTCGATCATGGTGACAGAGCTTTCAAAAGCAGCCGAAGAGCTTCAGATTGACGCTGAAGAAGTGCTGATTCTGAAACATTTGATTTTAAGCCATCACGGAAAAGCGGAATGGGGAAGCCCGAAACCGCCGATGGTGAAAGAAGCGGAAATTCTGCACTACATTGATAATCTGGATGCAAAAATGATCATGATGGACAGAGCGCTGGAACGGGTGAAGCCGGGCGAATACACAGAGCGTGTATTTGCGCTTGAAAACCGTTCTTTCTATAAACCGACTTTCCATCAATAAGATAAAAAGGCCGATTCTCTATGATCGGTCTTTTTTACGTTCAGCTCTCATAACTTGTCTTTATCAAGCATAACTTAGAATAAAGACTCTGGGTGAAAAAGGGAGGAAACCGACGTGCTATTTTTTCCTTGGTGGGTATACCTTTGCATTATCGGAATTATTTTCAGCGCATATAAGCTTTTCACAACAGCTAAAGAAGAGGAAAAGCTTGACCAGTCGTTTATTGAAAAAGAAGGAAGGGTGTATATTGAACGGATGGAACAGGAACGCGAGCGCCGTATGGCGGCGCCCGCAAGTGAAAACGGGGATGCGGAAGAAAACTCCAATCATTCCATCGCATAAAAAAACTGTGCGGCTCGCCGAGAGCCCGCACAGTTTTTTTTATTTAGATTCAGAAGATGTTGAAGTGTTAAACGTGTCTTTTAAGTCTTTGTCTTCCACTTTTACGTCAGCTTTTTTCATGACTTTTTGAATTGCCGCCTGTACAGCTGATCCGTCTTTTAATTTCTGCTTAAGAACTTCTTCTTTCAGTTCTTTTTTCATGTCATCATATTTGCCGCGTTCTTCCGTCTTTTTGATGATATGATAACCGAATTTTGTTTTGACCGGATCGCTGACTTGTCCGACTTTCAGGCCGAATGCAGCTTTGCTGAATGTTTCATCCATTGATTTTTTATCGAACCAGCCAAGATCGCCGCCGCTGTCTTTTGAGTTGTCGGTTGAGTATTCTTTCGCAAGCGTTTCAAACTTCTCGCCTTTTTTCAGCTTTTTCTCCACTTCGTCAGCTGTCTTTTTGTCAGCGACAAGGATGTGGCTTGCGCGGATTTTACCTTTTAAGCCGTCGTAATATTCTTTCGTTTCGGAGTCAGTCACTTTGATGTTGTCTTTCGCCGCTTTTTGTGCAAGCAGTTCGTACTTCACCTGATCTTTCAGGTAATCTTCGCCGTACTGCTGTTTAAGGGCGCTGTACTGATCACCGAGCTGCGTTTTGTACTCTTTCAGCTTGTTATCGATTTCTTTATCCGTTACTTTGTATTTTTTTGCTAATACTTTTTCTTGTACGAGCTGTGTCAGCACACTTGCACCCGCAGTTTTTTTCATGTTCGTGTAGAGCTCGCCTTTTGTTACATTTCCGGCATCTGTCTTGGCGATTACGTCGTTGTCGCCGCTGCTGCAAGCGCTGAGAGCCAGGACGCTCGTTGCCGTAATAGCTGCTATCGCGATTTTCTTCATTCCTTTAAACACTCCTAATCATCCAAATTAAATTGCATATGCGTATCATAACATATTGTGGCTTTCTGTAAAAAGATTTTAAATAAAGGGCATTCGTCTAGTCAAACTTTTTCCTGATACATACAAATATATTGATCATGAAAAGGAGGTAATGAACCATGGGCGGAGGATATTCAAACGGTTTCGCGCTGCTCGTAGTACTGTTCATATTGCTTATCATCGTAGGTGCAGCTTACATTTGCTAAGCGAAACGGATCGCTTTTTCTAAAAGCGGTCCGTTTTCTTACCCGGGCGCCTAATCGTTTCAGAAGTAAATTGCATATGATGTAATTGGAAAAATAAAACGTTTTGTAGGAGGTGCTTTTGGAGATGGGTGAAGTATTTGCAGGCGGTTTTGCATTATTGGTTGTTCTGTTCATCTTATTGATCATCATCGGCGCTTCTTGGCTTTATTAAGAAAAAAATATGGCTGTCGGGGGGTCAGACCTCCGTCAGCCATATTTTTTTGCCTGTTTACACAGTAAAGGAGATCTCGACGAATGAAGAGATCAGTAAAATTAAAATAGATACATTAATAAAACGGAATACCTTATCCTGCCGGTCTTCAGGAATCTCTCTGACAAGGCATAATGTATTTGTGAGCCTGTTTATGAAATAAAGAATAAACAGGGCAGCCACGATAAAATAGAATAAAATGATGGGAGATTCCCCCTCTCTCTGAACTGCTCCCATATTACATTACCAAATATTTATTAAAAAAGATAGAATGTAACCTGAAAAATCAGCGGGACATCAAGACTCCGGCACTTTTTTTACTAAAATATCAAAACCGTCGGATTCCTGGTCAATCAGACATGATTTGGGCGCTTTGACCAGATGGAGCGCAAACAGAAGATCAGGCAGGCAATACCCCGCATGAATGCTCGAAATCATATAAAAGTAATGAGCGTGTCTCGGAAATGCCAGTCCGGCATAAAACAATAACGGCGTAATGAATAAAAACGGGCTGATCGTTGAAATCAGCATCGTCGTTTTCGGTATGCCTTTCCATGTCGGCATCCGCAAGAAGTACATTTTCATTTCCTTTTTTCTTTTTTTACAGATCATCGGCAGGACATGTATGACTTTATGTACAAATAAAGTAACAACGAGCAGAACACAAAAAGCAAACACGTGCCCGTCACTTAAACTGATATTCGGACGCAGCAGCCCGAATGCCAAGAAGTTGCATATAAAAAACAGGATCATAAAACCTACAGCAGTCAATAATAAACGAACCGCACCATAATCTTTGATCAGATTAATGGTTTTCCAGCAATTCATCAGAGTCATCCTTCCGTACAAAGATGGAATACAATCTCAAAATAATTTACTCTCTTCAGGAGAAAAAATCAATCCTTTTTTAAAGAAAAAAATAAACCTGGAAAGAGAAGAACAGAAGAGCTCGGTGAAACATGGAAATGTACGGTTTAACCTTTCTTCTCCATTCATTATCAGCTAAAATAAGATTAAAGATAGAAAGAAGTGAAACGGATGGATTCAATGGATCAGCGTATCGGGCGTTTAGAATATTACATACAATTGCTGGTGAAAACGGTGGATATGGATAAGTACCCTTTTTATGCGATGATGATTGAAAAAGGGCTGACCGAAGAAGAAGGAGAAGAGGTCGGGCGGATCTGCCGCGAATTGGAGGACGAGCTGGAGTCGCAAAAAGCGCAAGGCTTTGTGACGTTTGACAAGCTCCTTGCGCTTTTTGCGGGACAGCTGAACGAAAAATTAGATGTTCATGAAACGATTTTTGCTCTGTATGAGCAGGGGCTTTATACAGCGCTGATGGAAGAGTTTATTGAGATTATGAAGCACTTTGATTAACTGTTGATCGGTTCCAGCTCTTCAGCCGTTTCATGGACAGCCGATTCGTCCGTTTTTTTCTTCAGCCTTCCGTCTTCACTTTCAAAATCATTGTTTATGTTTGTCAATGATTTCTCGAATATCTCCATAAAATCTTCGCCGTAAATGTGGCGGATGACACAGGTTAATTCTTCAACCTCAGGAAACTTCCCGAATAAGTGGTAGATCGGCTGTGAGCCTTTAAACACCGCGTTCCTCGACGGATCAAACTCCTCAAGCAGGCTTTCGAATACATTTTCCCCTTCTTCAGTTAACTGAATGTACGTGTTCCGTTTATCATTCAGCCGCTTGGAAAATTTCAGATATCCCCGTTCTTCAAGCTTTTTTGAAAAGTTAAATGCAGTTGATACGTGCATAACGCCGAATTTGGCGATTTCTGAAATAGAAGCTCCTTTAAGCTGATAGGCAATCCATAATATATGATGCTCATTAATATTAAGGTCGTACGGCTTCAGCCAATTCTGCCAGTCTTTCTCGATAGATTTCCAGAGCGCTTTGGACAGCTGCGCCATTTTTTGGGTATAGATTAAAGCTTCTTTTAGATCGTAAGGCGGTTCAACACGATTCAATACAGATCACCTGCTTCACATTTTCTTTTCCTCTATTATGCCAATAAAATAAAGATTAATAAAGATGAAAATTTAAGAATTTTATAATAAATTCTTAATCCTTTGCTGGGAAAGGCTTTAAACCGCAAAAAAAAGTGCGGAACGCAATAGGTCCGCACTTTTTTTGGTTGTATAGGATATTAGTTTTGTAAGGTTTTCTCCAGCTGTCTGATTTTCTCTTCGATATCAGCGATTTCCTTTTGGAGATCCTGCTGGTGCGGCTTGATTTCCTCCTGCCACCTTTTAATGCTGGTCTGAAGCTCTCCGCCTACGTCTTTAATGACTTCTGCGCTTTCTTTCGCCGTTTGGACAAGCTGGTCCTTAAGCGCCATTCCGTCTTTTTTTAACCGTTTGATTGTGTCCTCAATTGAATTGCAATTCTCTTTGATTTTGCCCCGCAGCTCTTTTCCGGATGAAGGAGCCGAGAGTAACACCGCTGCGCCTCCGATCAATCCGCCTACGAAAAGGCCTGTTAAAAGGGAACGTCCGTCAGCCATTTGAATCACCCCGTTTTTTTTCTCATAACTTTTATCATTTTTGTTCAGAAGAATAAACTTCTATACATAGCTTGCTTTATTTTAGCATATTTTTTAAGGGAAAAGGAGGGAGAAGGTTGTCTGTCTTTATGATTGTTTTATCTTGTATGGCTCTTGTCTTTGCGGCGGGCGCCGTTTATTACCTGAAACTGCTCGGCCAGGCCGCTTCTTATCCGCCGAAGCGGGTCGTCCGCCAAAAGGCCATCGTCTGCTCAGCAGGAACCGCCCTCGCATTGTTCCTTATCTTTTTCACAAAACTTCTCGTATAAAACATGCTGAAACACATTAAAAAACCTCTTCCGGCCGGAAGAGGTTTCGGTATGCGGTTATTTCACCGTTTCAATCATATTGGACCGTTTTAAGATCGTCTGCACAATCGGATGCATAATGATAATGGCGATCGTATTCAGCGCAGCCGCCGGAAGGACGACCGCGAGCACCAATGCGGTGAATCCGCCCGGCAGGCCGACAATCAGAAGGGCCAGCGCCAAAAAGAGCAAACCGGAGATGAAGGTGCCGGCTATCGTAATGACGGCGGCGGCCGCTGTTTTCACGCTCTTTTTCACCAAAAGCGCCAGCGCGAGAAACAGAAACGCCGTTACCGGTTTTTCAATGATATTCGGAAGCTGTCCGCCCGGAAAAGATGTCGTGAGTGCGGAAATGATACCCGTTACAATCCCGATCATCAGCACGTTCTGCACACGGGGGAATAACAGAATACCCATAAACATCATCACAAGCATCATATCGGGTTTCATTCCGAATAATACCGGCGGCATAATGGAATGAAGCACCGCTCCGATTGCCGCAAACAGGGCCATAATGACTAATTCTTTTGTTTTCATACTAAGCTCTCCTCTGCTAAGCTTTTTCGCCATCCAATAATATGCTCGTCATTTATTGCGATGGCCGGAAAAATTGATATGCAAACAGTATATCAAAGGAACCGTTATGTTAGAAGAAATTTATTCGTTTTCCTGCTGGAACTTTCTCATAAACTGAGCCAGTTTTTCACAATCAGCCAGGCTGACGGCGTTGTAGATAGACGCCCTGCAGCCTCCGACTGAGCGGTGGCCTCCGAGTCCGATCATTTTAGCCGCTTTCGCTTCTTCAACGAATTTTTTCGTGAGACTGTTGTCGCGGAGGGTGAACGTGACGTTCATGTGAGAACGGCTGTCTTTTGCGGCATGCCCCGCGTAAAACCCGCCGCTTGCGTCGATTGTGCCGTACAGGACGTCGGCTTTTTCCTGATTGCGCCGTTCAGCCGCTTCGACACCGCCGTTTTCAGCCAGCCATTCAAGGACGAGGCTCAGCATATAAATCGCAAATGTAGGCGGCGTATTATACAGTGAATCGGCTTTTGTGTGAGTGGAGTATTTCAAAATTTTAGGGACGTTGGCGTTTTCGTTTTCAAGCCATGATTTTTTCATGATGACGACCGTGACGCCGGACGGCCCGAGGTTTTTCTGGGCTCCGCCATAGATGACATCAAACGTTTTGACATCAATTTTTCTGCTCAGGATGTCGCTTGACATGTCGGCTACGAGCGGGATCGGTGAATTCGGGAACTCTTTCCACTGCGTTCCGAAAATCGTGTTGTTTGACGTAATATGCAGGTAGGCGCCGTCTTTGATTCCTGAGAGGTCCGCTTCCGGTATGCGGTTGTGGTTTGAATCTGCGCTTGTTGCCGTGACGGATGTGTTTCCGAACAGTTTCGCCTCGGCGAGTGCTTTTTCAGACCATGCGCCTGTTACGATGAAGTGCGCCGTTTTTTCCGGCGTTAAAAAGTTCATCGGCAGCATGGAGAATTGAAGGCTTGCGCCGCCTTGAAGAAATAAAATATCATAATCGTCAGGAATATCCATCAGTTCTTTCAGAAGGCTTTTGGCTTTTTGGTGCACCGCATCATATTCCGTGCTCCGGTGGGACAGCTCCATGACGGACATGCCGGTATCATTGAAGTTGACAAATTCTTTTTGTGCTTTTTGCAGCACATCCAGTGGAAGGGCTGCGGGTCCTGCATTGAAATTCGTTGTACGTTCCATGTTTACGATCTCTCCCTGTTTTCCGCTTTAGTGTAAGAAATAATACAATTATCCTATCACAATTTTTTGATTTTTTTGATATGAAAAAATATAATTTTATGTTTTTTGTGTTTCCGGACGCAAAAAAACCTCATCTTTAAGATGAGGCAAGCCGTTTTCTGACGGTTGAAGCGATCTCATGAAGATCGTCAGGCGTATAGTCTTCGGCGTGGGTCTTCCAGACAGCCCCGAAACCGTCGCCTTTTCCGTAACGCGGAATGATATGCATGTGAAAATGGAACACCGATTGGCCCGCTTTTTCACCGTTGTTATTGAGAATATTCAGCCCGATCGGCTCGAATTCATCGCGGATGGCGCGTGCGATTTTCGGCACGGCTTCAAAATATTCTTTAGAAAGCTCAGGCGTAAACTCGTACACGTTTTCGATATGTGTTTTCGGAATCACGAGCGTATGGCCTTTTGTGACCTGGCTGATATCAAGAAACGCCACGACGTGTTCATTTTCGTATACTTTTGAAGACGGAATGTCACCGGCAATGATTTTGCAGAAAATACAATCGTCCGCTTTGTGCATAGATGGGTTTCCTCCCTGAAAAGAAATATATGTATATTCTCATCGTACCACAAAAACGGCCAAAACAAAAAACAGGATGAACGGCTGCGCGTTCACCCTGATGCAGAAGTACGAAGCTTTATCACAGAAAATTGAATATGCCTTTTGTAAGCACCTCATTTGTTTTTAAAATGAAGACTTATGGGTCTGCTTAATCATTCCTGGGACAAACACCTCATTTGATTATTTCATCATGAATGAAGAACATCATCAAAGCAGTGTGTGAAGAAATTGTAAGCACAGGACATATTGATTTTCATCCAACTGTTCTAAGACGTCTTTTATAAACACCTCATTTTCAGTTGATTAAAGCTGTTTCCTTCTACATATATTATGATGTCCGCCAAAACGATAACTATGCACACTTTTCACGTGAGAAAAAAAGGGAATCGTTTCAAATCAGACTTTATTTTTGGTACTATGAAGAAAAACGAATCAGAAGGGGAGAAATTATGTCTCTGCTATCGGTAAAAGACTTAACCGGCGGTTATACGAGGAACCCGGTCTTAAAAAATGTTTCATTCACCCTTGAGCCGAACCAGATTGTCGGACTCATCGGATTAAACGGCGCGGGCAAAAGCACGACGATCCGTCATATTATCGGATTAATGGACCCGCATAAAGGCTCGATCGAGCTGAACGGCAAGACGTTTTCGGAGGATAAGGAAAGCTACCGCTCGCAATTTACGTACATCCCCGAAACGCCGGTGCTTTATGAAGAACTGACGCTCAAAGAGCATTTGGAGCTGACGGCCATGGCGTACGGCCTTTCCAAAGAAACGCTTGAAAAAAGGCTTCCTCCGCTTCTGAAAGAATTCAGAATGGAAAAAAGGCTGAAATGGTTTCCCGCTCACTTTTCCAAAGGGATGAAGCAGAAGGTCATGATCATGTGCGCGTTTCTCGCGGAGCCTTCGCTTTATATCATTGACGAGCCGTTTCTCGGCCTTGACCCGCTTGCGATCAATGCATTGCTGGAGCGGATGGACGCCGCGAAAAAAGCCGGATCAAGCGTGCTGATGTCAACGCATATCCTGGCTACGGCAGAGCGCTACTGTGACGCTTTCATTATTTTACATAACGGCGAAGTGCGGGCAAGCGGCACACTGGAAGAACTGAGAGAGCAGTTCGGCATGAAAGACGCAGCTCTTGATGACTTGTATATCGAACTGACGAAGGAAGACGCCGGCCATGAATAATATGTCTACTATTTGGCAGTCCCGGCTTGAAGAGCATATAAAGGAAACCAGAATGTATATGAAATATATGCTCAATGATCATCTCGTCATTGTGCTGATCTTTTTTATTGCCGGCGCGGCGAGCTGGTACAGCAAGTGGGTCAAAGACATTCCCGTTCATTTTCCGTCATTTTGGGTGATGGCGGTGCTCTTTTCATTTGTGCTGACCGGTTCATACGTCCGGACGCTGTTAAAGGAAGCGGACCTCGTGTTTCTGCTGCCGCTTGAACCGAAAATGGGGACATACTTTAAGCATTCATTTAAGTACAGCTATCTGTCACAGCTGTTTCCGCTTATTGCCCTGTCGCTTGTATGCATGCCTCTGTTTTTCGCTGTAAGTCCGGGGGCGTCGCTTGCGTCGTATGCCGCCGTATTTATTCAGATGCTGGCGGTAAAAGCGTGGAATCAGGCCATGGAGTGGCGGATGACGTTTATGAATGACAGAAGCATGAAAATGATGGATGCGGTTATACGCTTTATCTGCAATATGCTGCTTTTATACTTCGTCTTACAGTCGTTTTATGTGTACGCTGCCGCCATCTATGTTGTGATGGCCGGCCTTTATGTGTATTTCACATCGGCCGCAAAACATAAATCATTAAAATGGGAAGCCCATATTGAATATGAATTAAGAAGGAAGCAGCGGTTTTACAGAATCGCCAATCTGTTTACCGATGTGCCTCACCTGAAAAAACAGGCAAAACGCCGGGCGTATCTCGACTTTTTGCTCAGAATGATTCCGTTTGAACAGCGGAAAACGTTCTCCTATATGTATGCGCGGGCCTTTCTGCGTTCAAATGATTATCTCGGCATTCAGGTCAGGCTCACGATTATTTTTATCCTGATTATTATGCTCGTTTCCGCCAATCCGTGGATAACGGCGGCGTTAACCGTATTTACCGTCTTTATAACGGGGATACAGCTTCTGCCGCTGTTCGGGCATTTTCATCATCTTTCTCTGCAGGAGCTTTACCCGGTCAATCAGAAAGCGAAGCTGCAAAGTTTCTTTTCGCTGATGAAATCGGCATTAACCGTGCAGGCGCTGCTGTTCTGTGCAGCGTCAGCTTATGCCGCGGGAGTCAGCGGGGCGCTGTATGCGGCTGTTGCTTCAGCCGTTCTGATTTTTGTGATCATGCCTTCGTATATGGGCGGAAGATTGAAAAAGTACGGCAAGCTGTAATCAATCGGGTTTTTGAAACCTCAATGAAAGAAGGAGACACAGATGACCGACGATCAGCAGCTGATACAGGAAGCACTGCAATGGAAAGCGCGTTTTTTGCGCAAAGATTCCATGCTTGAACGCTTTTCTAAAGGAATGCAGGCGAAAATCAATGAGCGGATTCCCGATAAAATTCATGCCGTCATCACAGAAAGCATTAAAAAAATGACCGAAGCAACAATGGCGGGTTCAAATCTGGTGAAAAGCAAGCGGGATACAAACGGTATGACGCTTGCTGAAAAAGATGCCCTCGCCAGACAAACCGTCGCATCGTACCAAAAGGTCGCGGCAGCTGAAGGTATCGGTACGGGGGCCGGCGGAATTTTTTTAGGGATGGCTGATTTTCCTTTGCTGCTATCCATTAAAATGAAATGTCTGTTCGATCTTGCCTCCATTTACGGTTATGATGTGAAAGACAGGGATGAACAATTGTTTTTGCTGTTTATTTTTCAGCTGGCTTTCTCAAGCGGTGAACAGCGGAAACGCATATACTCAATGATTGAACAATGGGATTCGAAAAAGCATGATGTCGATTGGAGAGTTTTTCAGCAGGAATACCGCGATTATCTGGACGTGGTGAAATTGTTTCAGCTTTTGCCGGTCGTCGGAGCCGCCGTGGGCGGAGCGGCCAATTATAAACTGCTGTCACAGCTCGGTGAGACGGCAAGGCACGTTTTTCATTTAAGAATCACAGCAGCCGGTACGTAATGTACCGGCTGTTTTTTTATGTTTTTTATGTCAGCGGGGGTAGCTTACCGCGGCGCCGATAAGCACCTTGGCGGCCGTCAGCATCGCTTTTTCATTAAAATCAAATTTCGGGTGGTGATGAGGATAAATGGTTTCCGCATTTTCTAAAGCGGCGCCCGTAAAGAAAAAAGCGCCTTTTGTATGCTGCAGATAATAGGAAAAATCCTCTCCCGCCATCTGCGGCTCTCCTTCAACGACTTTCGTAACGCCGTCTGTTTCCGCTGCGGCTGCCGCAGCGTGCGCCGCTTCCTCAGGATGATTGACGACGGCGGGATAGCCGCGTTTGAAACGATATTCATAGGAAGCGGAGTGCATGGAGCAGATTCCTTTTACGACGGCTTCTATTTCTGCTTCGAGCAGGCTGCGCACACTTTCGTCAAATGAGCGGACGGTGCCTGATATGACTGCCTGATCGGCAATCGCATTAAACGGATTTTCAGCGGTGAACGAGCCGGCTGTGATGACGGCCGGCTGCACCGGATTTACCCGCCGGCTGACGATATGCTGAAGAGCCGTGACGATTTGTGAGCCGATTAAAACGGCGTCTTTCGTATCGTGAGGGATCGCGCCGTGGCCGCCTTTGCCGATGACTTTAATCGTAAAACCGTCAGCGGCGGCCATTACTGGGCCCGGGCGGCATAAGACCGTTCCGACGGGTTCAGTCGCCCATAGGTGTGTGCCGAAAATGGCATCGACATGTTCGAGGCAGCCGTCCTCAATCATTGCTTTTGCTCCGCCGGGAGATAATTCCTCAGCGTGCTGGTGGATCATCACAAATGACCCTTTCAGTTTTTCCCGGTTGCGGTACAGCACTTTTCCGGCCGCGAGGAGAGCCGCCGTATGGCCGTCATGCCCGCAGGCGTGCATGACGCCGGGAATTTGTGAAGCATAGGGCACATCTTTTTCATCCTGTATCGGCAAAGCGTCAAAATCAGCTCTGAGTGCCACGGCCGGTCCCGGTTCACCGCCTTCAATACAGGCTGTGACACCGTTGCCCCCGACATTCGTCCGGATGGGAACGCCGAGCTTTTCATAAAATGAGGCGATGAACGCCGGTGTTTTTTTCTCCTTAAAGGATGGCTCGGGATTCATGTGAAGGTGACGCCTGATTTCAACCATTTCCTCATACAGCCCGTCAAGCTGAGCGTTTAAGCTTTTTTGAAGTGTCGTTAACGTCAAAAGCGATGCCCCCTCGTCTGCTTTTCCCATGATTGTATAGAAAATATCAGAAGATTTCAATCCTTTTGCTACGGGAGAATGACGATGGCGGCGATCGTTGTGACGACTAGCCCGGCCGCAACCGGGATAAAGTTTTTCCTGGCAAGCTCAAACGGATCAACTTTACAAATAGCCGCAGCGGGGATCAGTGCCCAAGGGACCAATGTTCCGCCCCCGACCCAGATCGCTGAAATCTGGCCCAGCGCCGTTAAAACGGCCGGGTCCGTATGAAGCGCGGCAGAAAACAGCTTTGCCATCGAGCCTGCAAGAGATATACCGGAAAACCCTGACCCGTCGAGCCCGGTAATCGCACCGACTGCTGCCAGGGCGATGCCGGCGAATTCTCCGGACATCGGAAAAGAATGGGACAGGGCCAATCCGAGGTCATTGACGATCCCCGCAGATCCTTTCGGCAGCGGGGTGTTCAAAATACTTTTAAAACCCGCGTCACCGAGATAAAAGAAGGCCGCGATCGGAATGACGGGGCCGAATACTTTAAAGCCGAATTGAAAACCGCCGATAAAATACTCGGTGATCTTTTCTAAATGCCGCTCTTTATATACAATGAAATGAACGATCAGGAGAATGCCGATCGCGGTTCCTCCGACGAGTGCCGTCGCCTCGTTTCCCTGCAGACGGTATACGATCATGCAGATAATATCGGCGAGAAAAACAAGCGGAATGAAAACCGCCAGGATCACCCTGAGTTTTTTCGGCAGGTACATACTTGTGTCCAAAGAACCGGAGCTGTCCAAGGAGAGGGGGGTCTTCGTTTTTTTTCGATCCCGCATGATGAGGAAGAAAGCGGTGATTGTCGTCGTTAACCCCATGATCAAAACGAGCGGAATACTTGCCTGCATGACATCGCCCACGGGAATGCCCGCGGCATCGGCCGTTAATTTCGGGGCCGCCTGAATGACGTAATCCCCCGATAAAGCGAATCCGTGGCCGAACAGGTTCATCGCCATAGCCGCAGCGATCGGAGAAAGGCCCGCCCGGATCGCTGCGGGAAGCAGCACAGCGCCGATCAGCGCCACCCCTGGTGACGGCCAGAAAAAAAGAGAGATGGCAAACATCAGACAGCCGATAACCCAATACGCGACAGCCGGCCCTTTCATCAGCTTTGCAAACGGAGAAATCATCGCTTCATTAATACCGGTTTCGGTCAAAAGGCCGCTCATCGCCACGATAAAACAAATGATAAAAATTGTCGGCAGCAATTCTCCGGCGGCATACGTGAAGCTGTGAAACAGGCTGCTGACCGAAGCGGAGAATGAATGCGTCGTCCATAGCGCAATCACAAAAATGCCGGCGAGTGAAATAAAGGTTGTATCTTTTCTGAGAAGCATAAAAACGATAATGGCCGCGATAAAAGCAACATAAAGCAGATGTACCGAGTAGACGCCGATCCCCAATTGAACCACTCCGTTTATAAATAGGATTGCTACAGGTTATTCATAGGCGGGCGGAAGGTGCAAAGAACGAAGCGTAAAATCGGGACATTAAAAAAGCCGGAGAATCTCCGGCGGTTTTTTAGTCTATTGCGTAATAAGCGGTTACATAAGACGGCCGGGAGAAAATAGACGTCGTGTCGATGCCGGCAGATGTTCCGCGTTTTTTATGAGCTTCCTGATAAGAGTTTGACTGCTGCCAATCCTGAAAGGCTTTTTCCTCTTCCCACAGGGTCAAAATGACATACGTATCGCCTTCGAGCGGTCTTAATACGCGGATGGCTTGAAAACCGGGTTCATTTTCCACTTTGCCGGCGCGGTTTTTAAACCGGTTTTCAAACAGCGGACGGCCTTCCTGGGTAACGGCGATGTTGTTGAGGACGGCGTAGCCCGGATTTTTTATTTCCCCGACGCTGTCGATGCTTTCATAGGAATGGGGCGCCTGAAAAACGGTTTCTCCATTTGTTTCATGAATTAAAACCGCATTATCCTCACCTTGCATCAGCACCATATTCTCACTCGGGTGTTTCTTTGCAATCGTCTTTAAAAAATCGGCTGTCCCGTATGTAATATAAACCTTCATATCAGCCACCTCCTGCTTGCTAGTATATCAAAAGAGTGGTATAAGTTTCTATTGGCGACTCATTCTGACATAATTCGAAACAATATTTCCCATACTACAAGTTAAGAAAGGCGAGGTGACTTATGCTGAAAAAGAAAAAAAGATTCTTTATTCCGGCTGTAATTGCGGCGGCAACCGCTTTTCTCGCGTTAATCGGATACATTATCATTATATTTCTCGGCCATTATGTCATCGATGAAAAGAAATTAATACTGCACGCATCTTCAAAAATCGTCGATCAAAACGGTGATGAAATCGCGAGCCTCTATACGGAAAATCGCGAGCCGGTATCCATTCAGCAGGTTCCGGAAGATGTGAGAGATGCCTTTATCGCCGTTGAAGATAAACGGTTTTACGAACATCACGGCATTGATGTGAAGTCTGTCGGCCGGGCGGTGTTCCGGGATGTTTTAGCAGGCGGCAAGGTGGAAGGCGGAAGCACGATCACCCAGCAGCTGGCGAAAAACATTTTTCTGACTCATGATAAAACATTTTTGCGCAAGACGAAGGAAGTCATTATCGCCATCAATCTTGAGCGTGATTACAGCAAGGACAAGCTGCTTGAAATGTACCTGAACCAGCTTTATTTCGGCCATGGCGTTTACGGCATTCAAGCCGCGTCCCACTACTACTTTAATAAAGAAGTAAAAGATTTAACCGTTGCGGAAGGAGCCGTTCTGGCAGCGATTCCGAAGGCGCCATCTCTTTATTCGCCGATTCAGCATCCGGATAAAAATAAAGAACGCCGCGATACGATTCTTGCAATGATGAACGACCAAGGCTATATCAGCGCCAAGGAAGCCGTCAGAGCCCAGGGCCGGACATTGGGGCTTCATGTCAAGAAAACATCAGAAACGCCTTGGTTTGACAGTTATATCGATCTTGTCATCAAGGAGGCGGAATCCCGTTATTCGATGTCGGGTGAACAGCTGCTTCAAGGCGGCTATACGATCCGGACGTCACTTGATTCCAAGCTGCAGAAAACGGCATACACCCTCATGAAGGAAAGCGGCTATTTTCCGGGGACGGATCAAGCGGCAGAGGGAAGCGCCGTCTTTATTGATAATAAAACCGGAGGCGTGCGCGCGGCGGTCGGCGGACGCGACTACGTGACAAAAGGATACAACAGGGTTACGGCGAAGCGGCAGCCGGGCTCAACGTTTAAGCCGATTGCCGTATACGGTCCCGCCATGCAGGAAGACAAGTTCAAACCGTATTCGCTTCTCCAAGACAAACTCACGTCCTACGACGGGTATGAACCGAAAAATTATGACGGACAGTACAAGGGGGAAGTGACGATGCAGGATGCGATCACTTACAGCATAAATGCGCCCGCTGTCTGGACATTGAAGCAGATCGGCGTAGATACGGGAAAATCGTATCTTGAGAAAAACGGTATAAACATTTCTGACAACGGACTCGCGATTGCGCTGGGCGGTCTGTCTGAAGGCGTCACCCCGCTTCAGCTTGCCGGAGCTTATCATACCTTTGCGGCAAGCGGAATGTATACGAAGCCATTTTTTATAGAGAAAATCACGGACGAAGACGGAGAAACGTTGTCCGGGCCTAAAAACGGCAAAACGCGCGTCTTCAGCGGACAGACGGCATGGAATATGACGAGAATGCTTCAGCAGGTCGTAAAAGAAGGAACCGCTTCACAAGGCAGCTATCAAGGTGACCTGGCGGGGAAAACCGGCACGACCACATTTACCGGCGTCCCCGGCGCGACAAAGGACGCCTGGTTTGCGGGATACACTCCCGGACTGACGGGAGCCGTCTGGATGGGCTATGACAAAACGGATAAAACCCATTACCTGAAAGGCGGAAGCCAATACCCGGTCAGACTCTTTAAAGATATCGTTACAAAAGCGGGGGAAAACGGCCGGACATTCAAAAAGCCTGAAAATGTGAAGGAACTGGGCAGCCCGATTGAGCTGGAGGCGGTAAAGTCCCTGTCGGCCCGTTATACATTTAAGGCGATGGGACTGATTACGGTTCAATTAAAATGGGATATTCAAAAGGATGATCGGGTTGTTTACCGAATATATGAGAAGAAAGACGGAAAAGACAAGCTTCTGGATTCGGTGAAAGGAAAAGGCAGCTTTGACATACCGTACGCCAATCTGTTTTCAGGGGCTTCATACAAAGTCGTTCCATATAATTCACAGACGGATCAAGAAGGAGAGGGAACGGAATACGTTCAGCCGAAGCTTTTTTCTTCTTAATCATGAATTCGGCGATTTTTTGAACATTAAGCCTCAATTCTATACGCTTTTGAAAAAACAAGGTATAGTGTAATGGGCGAAGAACACGAACGTATGGTTGCAGGAGGAAAGGTGGAAATTCAGATGAGTAAACGAGAAGCGTTTAATGATACGTTTTTAAAAGCGGCACGGGGAGAAAAGACAAATCACGTCCCTGTCTGGTACATGAGACAGGCGGGGAGGTCGCAGCCGGAATACCGCAAGCTGAAGGAAAAGTACGGCTTAGTCGAAATTACGCATCAGCCCGAGCTGTGCGCGTATGTGACGAGGCTCCCGGTCGAGCAGTACGGAGTGGACGCTGCCATTTTATATAAAGACATTATGACGCCGCTTCCTTATATCGGAGTGGATGTTGAAATAAAAAACGGAATCGGCCCGGTGATCGATCAGCCGGTGCGCTCTGCTGCGGATATTGAAAAGCTCGGCGAACTGAATCCCGAACAGGATGTTCCTTACGTGCTGGAAACGATCCGATTACTCGTAAACGAACAGCTGAATGTTCCGCTCATCGGTTTTTCGGGAGCGCCTTTTACGCTGGCCAGTTATATGATTGAAGGCGGGCCTTCTAAAAATTACAACAAAACAAAAGCGTTTATGCACAGTATGCCGCAAGCGTGGCAAATGCTGATGGACAAGCTCGCGGACATGATTATCGTTTATGCGAAAGCGCAGATTAACGCCGGCGCAAAAACCATTCAGATTTTTGATTCATGGGTCGGCGCGCTGAACCGCGAAGATTACCGGCAGTTTATAAAACCGGTGATGGACAGAATTTTCCGGGAGCTTTCTGCAGAACAAGTTCCGCTGATCATGTTCGGCGTAGGCGCAAGCCACCTGGCCGGGGATTGGCATGACCTTCCTCTTGATGTCGTCGGTCTTGATTGGAGACTCGGCATAGATGACGCCAGAAAACAAGGCATTACAAAAACGGTTCAGGGCAATCTTGATCCGTCGCTTCTTCTTGCGCCTTGGGAAGTCATCGAGAAAAAAGCGAAAGCGATACTTGATCAAGGCATGAAAGCGGACGGGTTTATTTTCAATTTAGGGCACGGCGTATTCCCTGATGTCAATCCGGAAACGCTGAAAAAGCTGACGGCGTTTGTACATGAATATTCCGCTGCCAAAAAAACGGAACAATCTTCCTGAGCAGATCGTTGGTTATAAGTAGATTTTCCTGTCAAAATCAAGGTAGACAGACCATCAAAAGAGGTGTTTAACAAAATGAGCAGCAAAAAGAAAATGGGACTTCTTGTCATGGCTTACGGAACGCCTTACAAAGAAGAGGACATAGAACGTTATTATACGCATATCAGACGCGGAAGAAAGCCGGAGCCTCATATGCTTCAAGATTTAAAAGACAGATATGAAGCGATCGGAGGCATTTCTCCGCTGGCGAAAATCACGCAGGAGCAGGCGGAGAAGCTCGCACAGCGTTTAAATGAAATCCAGGATGATGTAACATTCAAAGTGTACATCGGATTAAAACATATTGAACCGTTTATTGAAGACGCGGTGGCGGACATGCATAAAGACGGCATTACAGAAGCTGTCAGCCTTGTGCTCGCCCCTCATTTTTCAACATTCAGCGTCCAGTCATACAACAAACGCGCGAAAGAAGAAGCGGAGAAGCTCGGCGGCTTGACCATCAAGTCCGTTGAAAGCTGGTATGATGAACCGAAATTCGTTGATTATTGGGTCGGCCAGGTGAAGAAAACGTATGAATCAATGCCGAAAGAAGAACGGGATGACGCGATGCTGATCGTCTCAGCGCACAGCCTTCCTGAAAAAATTAAAGAATACGGCGATCCGTATCCTGACCAGCTGGAGGAATCCGCAAAACTGATTGCCGAAGGCGCCGGAATTACCGAATACGCAGTCGGCTGGCAAAGCGAAGGGAACACCCCTGATCCGTGGCTCGGGCCGGATGTGCAGGATCTCACGCGCGAGCTGTATCAAAAGCATCCTTATAAAGCATTTGTATACGTGCCTGCAGGCTTCGTTGCCGATCATTTAGAGGTGCTTTACGATAATGATTATGAATGCAAAGCTGTGACTGAAGAAGTCGGCGCAAGCTACTATCGTCCGGCCATGCCGAACGCACAGCCTGAATTTATCGACGCGCTTGCAGCGGTCGTGCTGAAAGAGCTGGACAAGTAGAATTAAACGGTAAAGAAGGCGATAAAAATGAGTGGCGATAAAAAACATCTGGTCATCATCGGCGGCGGCATAACGGGATTAGCCGCCGCCTTCTACATGGAAAAAGAAATCAAAGAAAAACATCTGCCGCTTGAGGTCACCTTGATCGAAGCAGGCCCGAGAGCCGGCGGCAAAATTCAGACGGCGCATAAAGACGGCTACATCATTGAGCGGGGCCCGGATTCTTTTTTGGAAAGGAAAAAAAGCGCGCCGCAGCTCGTCAAGGATTTGGGGCTTGAGCATCTGCTCGTCAACAATGCGACCGGACAGTCTTACGTGCTCGTCAACGAGACGCTTCATCCGATGCCGAAGGGCGCGGTGATGGGCATTCCGACCAAAATCGCTCCGTTCATCTCCACCGGTTTATTTTCTGTTCCCGGAAAAGCGCGGGCGGCGCTTGACTTTGTCCTGCCTGCGAGCAAACCGAAGGAAGATCAGTCTCTGGGTGAATTTTTCCGCAGACGCGTCGGTGACGAAGTCGTTGAGAATTTAATAGAACCGCTATTATCAGGGATTTATGCCGGAGATATTGATAAGCTGAGCCTCATGTCCACGTTTCCGCAATTCTATCAGACTGAGCAAAAGCACAGAAGCCTGATTCTCGGTATGAAAAAATCGCGTCCGCAGCCTTCGGGACAGCAGCTGACGGCCAAAAAGCAGGGCCAGTTTTTAACGCTGACGACAGGGCTTCAAACGTTGGTGGAGGAGCTGGAAAAGCAGCTTACGCTGACAAAGGTGATGAAAGGAACGAAAGTCACCCATATCGGCCGCGAGGAGAAAGGATATTCCGTGACGCTTGATAACGGCAAAGTGCTCTATGCGGAAGGATGCATAGTGACAGCCCCGCATAAAGCCGCGGCGAAAATGCTTTCTGATCTGCCGGCGGTTTCATGTCTCAAAGACATGCATTCTACGTCCGTTGCCAACGTCGCCTTAGGTTTTCCTGAGGGAGCCGTCAAGATGGAGCATGAAGGTACGGGCTTCGTTATCTCTAGAAACAGCGACTTCTCCATCACGGCCTGCACATGGACGAATAAAAAATGGCCGCACGCGGCGCCGGAGGGCAAAACGCTTCTCAGGGCGTACGTCGGAAAGGCCGGAGATGAATCCATCGTAGATCTTTCAGATAACGAGATCATTAAAATCGTAATGGAAGATTTGAAAAAAGTAATGAAAATGAATGGCGAACCGGAAATGACCTGTGTGACCCGCTGGAACGAAAGCATGCCGCAATACCATGTCGGCCATAAGGAGCGCATCAAAGAGTTCAGAGATGCGCTGAAAGCTTCCTATCCGGGCGTATACGCGACGGGCGCATCTTTCGAAGGGGTGGGCATCCCCGACTGTATCGACCAGGGAAAAGCCGCCGTATATGATTCACTGGCTTATTTATTTGAAACGTACCAGCCTCCGTTATCGTAAAACGGAGGTTTTTTTGCATGTTCCCGTTCTGTAAAGGGAACACCAATAAAGAGAAAAAACATTTGAATCTTCTTTGCGACTGTGATAAGTTATCTTATGTACAAAATGACTAAAACGTTCAAACGGTCAATTTAACGAGGTGGGAAACATGTCCGTCGATCGGAAAAAGCTCATTCTGGAAGCGGCAACGAAGTCTTTTACACAATTCGGCTACAAAGCAACGACAATGGATCTGGTGGCAAAGCTTGCAAATGTGGGGAAGGGAACCATCTACACGTTTTTCAAAAACAAAGAAGAACTGTTTGATGATATTTTCACCACTATTTTAAGAGAAATGAAGGAACACGCAGACGAAGCGATGAAACCGGAGCTTTCATTTCACGAAAATGTCCACCGGGCGCTTGTCGCGATTTTGGAATTCAGAAAAACACACCAGCTGACTATTAAAATTTTTCAGGAGAACGCCGAGATTGGTACAATAGCCGTTCAGGATGTCATTGCGAAAATGGAGCGGGCCATTCTGTCATACATTAAAGAAAAGATAGAAACAGCCATTGAAAACGGAAGCATTAAACCGTGTGATCCGGAACTGACCGCTTTTGTGATGCTCAAGCTCTACATCGCGCTGATATTTGACTGGGAAAAAAACCATCCGCCTCTTGAAAAAGAGACGATCGCCGAATTGCTGGAAATGTATGTTGGTCAAGGATTATCTAAATAATAGATGATCCTTCACTTTTTAGGTGCCGTGACCGTTTTGTCAAATGAGTCAGTTTGCGGAAGGAGGCAACAGGGTTGAATACAATAAAAAGCCAGTGGAAAGACATTGTAACGAACAAGAAACTGTTAATCCCCATCATTGCCATATTATTCGTTCCGCTGATCTACAGCGGAGTGTTTTTGAAGGCGTACTGGGACCCGTACGGCACGGTGGATCAGCTGCCGGTTGTCGTTGTCAACCAGGATAAAGGGGCGGACTACGAAGGGAAACATCTTCAGATCGGTGACGATCTTGTGAAAGAGTTAAAGAAAAATGATAATTTTGATTGGCATTTTTCAAGCGATCTTGATCAATCGTTAAAGGACTTATTAAATGCTAAATATTATTTATTGGTCGAGATTCCTGAAGATTTTTCGAAAAACGCCAGCACGGTAATGGATAAAAATCCGAAGAAGCTGGATCTGAAATATCATACGAATGCCGGATCAAACTATGTCGGCGCGACAATCGGGGAAAAGGCGATCGACAAACTGAAAGCCTCCGTGTCGAAAGAAGTGACAGAGCAATACGCAAAAGTCATTTTTGATAACTTTAAAGATATTGCCAAAGGGCTCGGCAAAGCCAGCAGCGGAGCCAAGAAAATAGACGACGGCACGAAAAACGCGAAAGACGGCAGCGCCAAGCTGAAGGAAAATTTAGCGAAGCTTACTGAAAGCACCGCCACCATCAGCGATAAAACACAGCAGCTTGCAGACGGAGCGGCGAAAGTGACAAGCGGAATTCAAACGCTTGACAGCTCTATCGCAAAACTTCAGAGCGCAAGCGCCGAAATTCAAGATAAATCAGGACAGATTGCTTCAGGAGGAGGCCAAGTGGCCAGCGGGCTGAAAACGAGCCTTGACGCACAAAAGCAGCTTCAGCAAAAGCTTCCGGATTTAACGAATGGATTAAGCGCGTTAAACAGCAAGGCGCAGGAAGTGTCGCAAAAAGCGGCGGCATTTGAAGATGCGATCAATTCAGTCAACCTGTCAGACATTGAAAACGCGGTTGGGCAGCTCGAGCAGACTGAAAAGGACCTGCAGCAGTTTAAGAAGAAGCTTTCTGATCTGAAAAACAACCTGGATGCCCGGGATGACGCGGTCAAAAAGGTGATTAAGGACAGTGATTTCTTAACGGATGAGCAAAAAGCGAAACTTGTTCAGCTACTGAATGAGAAGCTTCCGAAGGCTGACCTTCCGGATTTAGACAATATCGTCAGCCAGCTTCCGTCCGGCGGAGATATCCAGCTTCCGGATATGTCAGTCATAAAAAGCGCGCTGGCAGATGTAAAAGCGAAGGCTGATCAGCTGAAAGCACTGCCTCAGTCCACATCGAAACTGTATAACGGCGCGGCGGCGGTACAAGACGCGATTAACCAGCTGACGGCCGGAACTGATAAATTGTACAGCGGAGCGCAGACCGTCTTTGAAAGCCAAAACAAACTGACGGCCGGCATCGGCGAATACAACAGCAAGTTCGGACAGCTTAAATCAGGATCAGAAGCGTTAGTGTCAGGGAGCGGCCAGGTGTCTGGCGGCTTAACGAAACTGCTGGACGCGCAAAACAAAATCCATGACGGCTCGTCCAAAATTGAGCAGGGTCAAGCGTCTCTCGGCACCGGTTTAAGCAAGCTTTTAGACGGCACCGGGCAATTGTCCAGCCAGCTGAAAGATGCGGCTGATCAAACCGGGGACATTAAGACGGATGACAAAACGTACAGCATGTTTGCCGATCCGGTAAAAACGGACGATAACGCGATTCATTCCGTGCCTAACTACGGTACCGGACTGACGCCTTATATTCTCTCTATGGGCTTGTATGTCGGCGGATTGATGCTGACGGTCGTATTCCCTCTGAGTGAAGCTTCAGGGCGTCCGAGAAACGGTTTTGAATGGTTCCTAAGCAAATTCAGCGTCATTCTGCTCGTCGGACTGATTCAATCCGTAATAGTCGCCACGGTTCTGTTAAAAGGAATCGGGCTTGATGTGGAAAGCACTTGGAGATTCTATCTCTTTACGATGATTACCAGCATCGCGTTCCTGTCGATGATTCAATTATTGGCGACAACGATGGGAAATCCGGGACGCTTTATCGCTGTCATCATTCTAGTGCTCCAGCTCGGGGCAAGCGGAGGAACCTTCCCGCTTGAACTCTTGCCGGGATTCTATCAAGTGATTCACGGGGCACTGCCGATGACTTACAGCATCAACGGGTTCCGTGCCGTCATTTCAAATGGCGATTACGGCTATATGTGGCAGCAGGCATCCATTCTGTTGGGCATCGCCGTTGTCATGATCGCGCTGACCATCGTGTATTTTACGGTGCAAAGCAAAAAAGAACACAAAACGGAAGAAGAAATAACAGCATAAGAAAAAGAGGCGCTGAGCAGATGGTCAGGGCCTCTTTTTTTGATTTCGATTAAAATCCCCATCTCACCAACAGTCCGGTATACGTCAATCCGCCGCCGAACCCGAACAATACCAGCGTCTGGCCTTCCGACAGTTTTTTTGCTTTCACAGCTTCATCCAAAGCGAGAATAATAGAAACCGATGAAGTGTTGCCGTAATATTCAACGCTTGTCAATGTCCGTTCAAGCGGGAAGGGCAGTTTTTCACAGATGGATTCGATCATCCGCATGTTGGCGCTGTGAGGAACGAACCAATCCAGATCGTCTTTTGAAAAGCCGGCTTTTTCTAAAAGGGCATTGCATTCCTCAGGCACGGTTCTGGCCGCCCATTTATATACTTCGCGCCCGTTTTGCACCATGTTTCCTCCGCCTTTAAGCGGCTCGCCGTTTAATTCTGCGCTCAGTCCCGTGCGATACAGCACGTCCGCGCTGCCTCCCGCTGTTCCTTGCACGGCTGCCAAAAAGCCCGGCGCTGATTCATCGCGTTCCACCAATAGGGCGCCAGCAGCGTCTCCAAAAAGAACACAGGTCGTCCGGTCAGTATAATCCGTTACCTTTGATAATGTTTCACCGGCAATGACAATCACTTTTTGATGGGAACCGGCGGTAATTAATGCGTCTGCGAGCTGAAGGCCGTAAGTGAGTCCGGCGCATGTGGCGTTAATATCAAGCGCCCCCGTTTGCGGCCAGCCGAAGTAAGCCTGCACGCGTGCCGCGGTGCTTGGAAACGCATAGTCCGCCGTCGTTGTGGCGACAAGGATCATATCGACATCATCAAGAGTTCCGCTGTATCGTTCTGCAAGATTTTTCACCGCTTCCACACACAAATCCGATGTGAATTCATGTTCGCCGGCAATGCGTCTTTCCTTCATACCGGTGCGCTGGACGATCCATTCATCAGATGTATCGACGATGCGCTCCAAATCCGCGTTTGTTAATCGGCGTGCCGGAGCATATGTACCGATTGCTGTAATTTTAGATTTTGACATGAAAAAATCACTCCTTTATATCAGATTATAACACCTGATATTATTACTTGGTACTAATTTTAATAAAAAAACCCAAGCAGCATCCGCTGTTTGGGGAGCATGAGAATCTATTTGTAAAACGGGCTTGTGTGAACGATTACCAATGACGGCAGCGGCAGCATGAATGATGATGCTTCTTTTTATCTTTCTTCTTTTTACAAGGGTCTTCTTTTTTCTTTTTACAGTGATCTTTTTCTTTTTTACAGCCCCAGAAGGCTGCACCAGACCAATTATCCTCAAACCAATCCTCAAACCAATCATTATGAAATCTTTTCCGCTTGTGCGGTTTACGGCTGATCATACATTTCCCTCCTATGCTCATGCTCCCTTCATTCTATGAAAAAAGAGAAGGAAAAGATTGGACGGGTTATGGATCAAAAGAGTATATTTTAAGAAGAATAAAATTGATAGGAGGAATGACCTGTGGAAAATATGAAACATACGATGGAACTGATTAAAGAATTGGTGTCGATTCCGAGTCCGACGGGCAATACATACGAGGTTATCGCCTATACAGAAAGTCTTTTAAAAGAATGGGGCGTCTCCTCTTACAGAAACCGCAAAGGCGGTCTTTTTGTCACAATTCCCGGCCGTGATGACAAGAAACACAGATTGCTGACGGCGCATGTCGATACGCTCGGCGCGATGGTAAAGGAGATAAAGGCGGACGGCCGGCTGAAGATTGATTTGATCGGCGGCTTCCGATATAACTCGATTGAAGGGGAATATTGCGAGATCCAAACTTCTTCCGGCAAAACCTATACAGGCACCATCTTAATGCATCAGACTTCAGTGCACGTCTACAAGGACGCCGGCAAGGCAGAGCGGAATCAGGAGAATATGGAAGTCCGCCTTGATGAGCCTGTCCGGACGAAGGAAGAGACGTCCGATCTCGGCATCAGGGTCGGCGATTTCATCTCATTTGACCCGCGCGTGCAGATTACGCCGAGCGGCTTTATTAAGTCCCGGCATCTTGATGACAAAGCGAGCGTGGCTCTGCTCCTGAATTTAATCCGCCGTATCACGGAAGAGAAAATCGAACTTCCGTATACGACGCATTTTCTGATTTCTAATAATGAAGAAATCGGCTACGGCGGCAATTCCAACATTCCTCCTGAAACCGTCGAATACTTGGCTGTTGATATGGGAGCGATCGGCGACGGCCAGTCTACGGATGAATATACTGTCTCCATTTGCGTGAAGGATGCGAGCGGCCCGTACCATTATCAGCTCAGAAAACATCTGGCCGGGCTTGCGGAGCGCTATGGCATTGATTATCAGCTTGATATTTATCCGTATTACGGTTCTGATGCCTCAGCAGCCATCCGTTCGGGCCATGACATCGTCCACGGGCTGATCGGCCCGGGAATTGACGCTTCACACGCTTTTGAACGCACGCATGAATTATCGCTTCTTAATACGGCAAAGCTTTTGCATCGGTACGTTCTATCGCCGATGGCATAAAAAAACCTGCGCGGAAATCATTCCGTGCAGGGTTTTTTTAACCTGAGATGGTTGTGTTTTGTTCTGTTTTGGCGAGGCTCATGACCTTCGCGCCTTTAACGGGATCATACTGGCCTTCCCATTTTGACATCACAACGGATGCCAGCGCGTTTCCGGTCAGATTGACGACCGTACGGGCCATGTCCATAATCCGGTCAACACCGGCGATGAATGCAAGGCCTTCTGCAGGAACGCCGATTGTGCCGAGTGTCGCAAGCAGGACGACGAAAGAAGTCCCGGGCACGGCAGCCATTCCTTTGGAAGTGACCATCAAGACAAGCACAAGGGTAATCTGCTGCCAAATGGTCAAGTCAATGTGGTATACCTGAGCGAGGAATAAAGCGGCGATTGATTGGTACAGCACAGATCCGTCTAAGTTAAAGGTATATCCGATCGGCACAACAAAGGAAACAATACCTTTCGGACAGCCGATTTTCTCCATCTTCTCCATGATGCGGGGGAGTACGGTTTCGGAGCTTGACGTACTGAACGCCAATAAAATTTCATCCTTCATATAGGCGAGGAATTTGAAAATGTTTAAACCGGCAAGCTTTCCGACGATTCCGAATACAACAATGAGAAAGAAAGCCAAAGCTACATATACTAAACCGACCAGTTTACCGAGTGAAAGCAGGGAACTGAGCCCAAATTTGGAAACGGTAACACCAATCAACGCAAAAACACCAAACGGCGCAACTTTCATGACCAGGTTCACAACATGGAACATCGCATGAGAAACACCTTCAAAGAAGGCCAAGACAGGCTTTCCTTTTTCACCGATTGCCGAGATGCCGAGTGCAAACAGCACGGTAAAGCAGATGATGGCAAGCAGATCTCCTTCGGCCAATGATTGGAAGAAGTTTGTCGGTACGATATGCAGGAATGTGTCCGCAACGGATTTGCCGCTTTGTTCTTTTTCTGTTTCAACATATTGACTGATATCTGTCTTTTGAGCTTCATGTATATTAACGCCTGCCCCCGGCTGAAACAGATTCGCCAAAGCCAGCCCGAGAATAATGGCAAAAGTAGTAATGATCTCAAAATACAAAATCGTTCTGAAGCCTAATTTTCCGACTTGTTTTCCGCTTCCCGCGCCGGCAACGCCGATGATTAAGCTGGAGACGACAATTGGAATCACTATCATTTTGATTAAGCGTAAAAACAAATCGCCGATAGGCTGTAAATATGTTGGAATGGCGGGATTGCCGTACCAGATGACACCGACTACAACCCCTAGTATGAGTCCGACGAAAATTTGCGTCGCTAGTCCAAAGCGTAATTTTTTCATAGATTACCTCCCGAAGAAAAAAGTGCAATAAGTATCTAAAAAGATAGCTATTAGAACAAATTATAATAGAAAAGAAAACAATCCGTCTATAGAAAAATATAGATTGAAAATACTGAATATTTTAAAACGTACAGATAATTGCTAATAATGGTGAATAACGCCCTATTCAGAAAGTATGATGACGGACGAAAAAAACGGGCGCCGCACAACTTAGAATTGTGCGGCGCCCTATTGTCACATATCCTTAATTTTCAAGCAGTCATTACACAAATTAATGTGACACTCATACTGCTCAACAATCTCATTTCCGCATTCTTCGCATTTCTTACCGGGTAAATTTCTGAAAAAATCCGACATCTTTTCCAACATACCCATCCCTCTTTCATTGTTTTGTCTTTACATTGTATTATAACAGTTTGAGAAAATCAACGGCTGTTTTGGCACAATGTTTAAAACATGCAATTTGTACGAAAAATAGGTATATTGGAGGAAAGGAACTTTTTATCATAAACATTCGGAGGATTATATGAAAGTTACAGTTATTGGATGCTGCGGCGGGTTTCCGGCCGCAAACGAAGCAACTTCAGGCTATCTGTTTCAGTCCGGCGGCTATTCTCTGCTCGTCGATTGCGGAAGCGCCGTATTATCAAAGCTGTTTGCCTATGTTCCGGCAGAAGAGCTTGATGCCGTCATTTTGTCCCATTATCATCATGATCACATCGCTGATATCGGGCCGCTTCAATTTGCCAAACAGGTCGGCTCCTTTCTCGGAAAAGGGACGCATGCACTGCCGATTTACGGGCATGATGCTGATATAGAACAGTTTGAGCGTCTTACATATAAATCGCATACAAAAGGAGCGGCCTATCAGCCGGACCGCCCGCTTTCTGCCGGGCCGTTCACCATTACCTTTCTGAAAACGGTGCATCCGGTCACTTGTTATGCGATGCGGATTACTGACGGTTCAGCTTCTGTTGTGTATACGGCTGATTCAAGCTACCAGGACGCGTTTATCCCGTTTGCGGAAAATGCCGATCTGCTGATCTGTGAGTGCAATTTTTACGCAGACCAGGACGGCACGTCAGCCGGCCATATGAACAGTTTGGAAGCCGGACGTATCGCGAAGGAGGCCGGAGCGGGGGAGCTGATTCTCACGCATCTGCCTCATTTCGGCGAGCACCGGAAGCTGAAAGAAGAAGCGGAATCCGTGTTCGGGGGCGAAGTGACAATCGCCGCTTCCGGATTGAAGTGGGAGAAATAAAGGAGGAGCACCATGTTATTTATCGACAATCAAAACATAACCGACCCGAGGATCAACCTCGCGATCGAGGAATATTGCGTGAAGCATCTCGACCCTGAACAGACATACCTGCTGTTTTATGTCAATCAGCCCTCGATTATCATCGGGAAGAACCAAAACACAATAGAAGAAATCAATACGAAATACGTAGAAGATAACGGAATCATCGTCGTCCGCAGGCTGTCAGGGGGCGGTGCGGTTTACCATGACCTCGGGAATCTGAATTTCAGTTTTATCACCAAGGATGACGGCGACAGCTTTCACAATTTTAAAAAATTCACCGAACCCGTTATTCAGGCGCTGCGCCAGCTCGGTGTGGAAGCTGAATTAAGCGGCCGAAACGACATCGTCGCGGACGGCAGAAAAATTTCCGGCAACGCTCAATTTTCGACGAAAGGGCGTATTTTCAGCCACGGAACATTAATGCTGGATTCCGCCATTGATCATGTCGTGTCAGCCTTGAAAGTGAAAAAAGACAAAATCGAATCAAAAGGCATTAAGTCAATCAGAAGCCGTGTCGCCAACATCAGCGAGTTTCTTGATGACAAAATGACGGCGGACGAATTCAAAAAGCACCTGCTTCACCATATTTTTAATACAAATGATCTTTCCGAAGTGCCGGAATATAAACTGACCGATGAAGACTGGAAAGCGATCCGGAAGATTTCCGAAGAGCGCTATCAAAACTGGGACTGGAATTTCGGAAGGTCGCCCGCATTTAATCTTCAGCATTCGAAACGTTATCCGGTCGGATCGATTGATCTGTGTCTTGAAGTGAAAAAAGGAATCATTCAGGACTGCAAAATTTTCGGTGATTTCTTCGGTGCGAAAGATGTGAGTGAAGTCGAACAGGCACTGACCGGAAAACAGTATGACCGAACCGCTATCAGGGAGGCGCTGGCCGGAATCGATCTGAAACAGTATTTCGGCAAAATAGAGCTGGAAGATTTCCTCGAGCTGATTTATTAGAACATTTGCCGAACGCATGATTTGAATCAGCGCCCGTTTTTGTGAAATGATAGAACCATAATGAATAGGGAGGGATCATGATGAAAGTATTTCTCATCGGAGCAAACGGACAGATCGGACAGCGGCTTACCGGGCTGTTTCAAAAAGACGGCACGCATACGCTGCGGGCGATGGTCCGGAAACAAGAGCAGAAAGAAGCGCTTCAAGCCGCGGGAACAGAAGCCGTTCTTGCAGATTTGGAAGGAAGCCCGGAAGACATCGCGAAAGCCGCCGAAGGCTGTGACGCGATTGTGTTTACCGCCGGATCAGGAGGAAGCACCGGCTACGATAAGACGCTTTTGATTGATCTTGACGGAGCGGCGAAAGCGATAGAAGCGGCAAAGAAAGCCGGCATCAAGCGGTTCATTATGGTAAGCGCCCTTCAGGCTCATAACCGCGGCAATTGGAATGAAGCGCTGAAGCCGTATTACGCCGCAAAGCATTATGCGGATAAAATTCTTGAAGCGAGTGGTCTGACGTATACGATTATCCGGCCGGGCGGGTTATTAAATGATCCCGGCACGGGAAATATCAAAGCCGCGGCCGATTTAGAAAGAGGCTCCATTTCAAGAGACGATGTCGCCAAGACCGTTATCGCATCCCTTGATGAACCGAATACGTATGAAAAAGCATTCGATCTGACGGCGGGCGGCACGCCGGTCAGTGAAGCGCTGAAACAATTATAGTTTCCGGTTTTACGGCACTCGGGGCTTTTTGCCCTTGAGTGTTTTTCTATATTTTTCTATAATAAAAGTGAACGTTTATTCCGGATAAATGAATGACTATTCATTCATTACATTTTTAAAGGGGTGGGAAAATGAATCTGGTTTCCAAATTGGAAGAAACGGCATCGCAGAAACCGGAAAAACCAGCTTGTCTGTTTCAAGATCAGTACATGACGTATGAGGAGCTGGCAGGTAAAATCAAAGCATTTGCAAACGGCTTGGAGGACAGGGGACTGAAAAAAGGGGATCATCTCGCGCTTCTGCTCGGAAATACGCCTGACTTTGTTATTGCGTTTTTCGGCGCGTTAAAAGCGGGAATTGTCGTCATACCTGTTAATCCGGCATATACACCTTCAGAAATCGCATACATGCTGAAAAACGGCGATGTCAAAGCGATCGCCGGCATCGACCTATTAATTCCCGTATTTGAAAGCCTGCACGGCTCGCTGCCGCTGCTGGAGCATATCATTATCAGCCAGACAGCAGAGAACGCTCCATCGACAGAAGACCCTCAATTGCGCTTAAAAATGACAACGTTTACAAAAATGCTTCGCCCGGCGGAGCGCAGCAGAACTTATCCGACATTGTCAAAAGATGATACTGCCGTCATTTTATACACCTCAGGGACGACCGGAAAACCGAAAGGCGCCATGCTCACCCATCAGAATCTTTTCTCCAATGCAAATGATGTCGCCGGATACTTAGGAATGAATGAGAAAGACAAAATTGTGGCGGCATTGCCGATGTTTCACGTTTTTTGTTTAACCGTTTGTATGAATGCGCCTCTGATGAGCGGAGCGTGTGTCTTAATCGAGCCGCAATTCAGCCCGGCTTCTGTATTTAAACTGATTAAAAGCCGTCAGGCAACCATTTTTGCCGGCGTTCCGACGATGTATAACTATCTGTATCAATATGAACACGGCAAGGCGGAGGATTTTGCGTCCGTCAGACTGTGCATTTCAGGCGGCGCCTCCATGCCGGTCGCTCTGTTGCAGACGTTTGAACAAACCTTTGACGTCACCATTCTGGAGGGATACGGACTTTCTGAAGCGTCTCCGGTTACTTGTTTTAATCCGTTTGACCGGGGGAGAAAGCCGGGCTCGATCGGGACGAATATTTTACATGTCGAAAATAAAGTCGTCGATACACTCGGACGCGAATTGCCCGACCATCAAGTGGGAGAATTGATCGTGAAAGGGCCGAATGTGATGAAAGGCTATTACAAGATGCCCGAGGAGACGGAGCACGCGCTGAAAGACGGCTGGCTGTACACGGGTGATTTGGCGAAACGCGATGAAGACGGTTATTTTTATATCGTCGACAGAAAAAAAGATATGATTCTCGTCGGCGGATACAACGTCTATCCGCGCGAAGTAGAAGAAGTGCTCTACAGCCATGAGGGCATTAAAGAAGCCGTGGTCATCGGCGTTCCTGACGCCAAAACGGGGGAAGCGGTGCATGCTTATATAGTGCCTGGGGACGGTGAGCTGACAGAGCAGGCGGTTTTTGATTACTGTGAAACACATTTGGCAAAATATAAACGGCCGGCGGAAGTGGTTTTTCTTGATGAGATTCCGAAGAACGCGACCGGGAAGCTGCTGAGACGGGCGGTCCGGGACATGCTTCCGAAATGACGGACGAAAAGCGAAGCCGGGGGCTTCGCTTTTACATGCTGATCCGGTCAGCTCTGCGATTCTTCCTTAATGATGCTTTGCACAAGCTTCGTATCATGCCGGGTCAGTTTGTAATACGTGTTTTTATACTTGTACATCATATAATTGCCGCCTTCGAGCCACATGCTGAATGAATCAAAACGGTCTTCATGATATTTGACCGTTCCGTCGTAATCGGGAGACACGCTTTTGGTCAGTTTGACTTGTTTTCCTTGGTTCAAGATATCGAGCATATCTTTTACATTCTGCCTGTCTTTAATTTTGATTTCTTTTTTTCCGTGCTCAGACAGAATAATCAGATCTGCGTTGCTTGATGGAAACACATCGCCGGTCCGGCTGTATACATAGAAGAAAGCAATAACCAAAAGGGCGATTACTACAATAAACGCGATTATTTTTTTCATATTCATCACTCCGTCTTTTAGTCTTTCCCGCTTCCTGTTGTTCCATTCTTTTCTGTTGTGAAAAGATTAACATCCGTTTCGGAGGCTTGGTTCTATTTATTTGCATTTATGCTTACAATAGGAGTAAGTCATAAGGCTAAGGAGGGAGACTTCCATGCGCAAATGGATAGCGGCAGCGGGAATTGCCTATGTGCTGTACGGCCTTTTTTTCTATTGGTATTTCTTTATGACAGGAGACTCCGCCGTCCCGGAGGCCGTAAAGGGAACGAAAGCCGATCCGTCCTCGTTTATGGACCCGGGCCGCCTGGCAGCCGCTGAAAACTTTTCAAATGTAAAGGATTTTTTATTTTTCATCGGAGCGCCGTTAGATTGGTTTTTATTTTTTCTGCTGCTCATTACGGGGCTTGCCAAAAAAATAAAGCATTGGCTGGAAGCAGCGGTGCGTTTTCGGGTGCTGCAAATCGTAAGCTTCGTATTTGTGA
Organism: Bacillus sp. KICET-1; assembly: GCF_027721405.1. NCBI lineage: Bacteria > Bacillati > Bacillota > Bacilli > Caryophanales > Bacillaceae > Bacillus > Bacillus sp. KICET-1. The sequence goes on along the minus strand of NZ_CP113515.1, from coordinate 3,933,228 downwards.
TTTCACTCATCGTTACGGCGGCTTCGCTTCCGCTTGAGTGGATCGGATATCGGGTTTCGCTTGCGTATCATATTTCGACGCAGACAGCAGCAAGCTGGATAAGAGACCATGTCATTGATTTCTGGATCAGCTTTCCGCTGTTTGCCGTGTGTGTGCTTGTGTTTTACTGGCTGATCACAAAGCATACAAAAAAATGGTGGTTTTACGCTTGGTGTCTTACTGTGCCGTTTACCCTGTTTTTGTTTTTCCTGCAGCCGGTCGTGATTGATCCTTTATACAATGATTTCTATCCGCTGAAAGACAAGGAGCTGGAAAGCAAAATTTTGTCGCTTGCCGACAAGGCCGACATTCCGGCCAGCCATGTTTATGAAGTAAATATGTCGGAGAAAACGAATGCGCTGAATGCGTATGTGACGGGGATCGGTTCGAATAAGCGAATCGTTTTGTGGGATACGACGCTTAACAAACTGAAGGATCGGGAAATTTTGTTCATTATGGGGCATGAGATGGGGCACTATGTGATGAAGCACGTGTACATCGGACTGGCCGGGTATCTGCTGCTGTCATTAGCCGGGTTCTATATCATTGACAAGCTTTATAAGCGGCTGTCCAAATTCTTCGGCCGAATGCTCCATATAAAGGGGCCTGAAGATCTGGCCGCCCTCCCGCTGTTATTGCTCCTCATATCCGTTCTCAGTTTTGCTTCTGATCCGATTACGAATGCCGTCTCCAGGTATCAGGAAAACGCCGCCGACCGTTACGGCATCGAGCTGACCGGAAACCGGGAAGCGGCGATTGAGACGTTTCAGGACTTGGCCGATACGGGACTGAGCCGGGTCAACCCGCCGTTTCTCGTCAAAATCTTCAGAGGGAGCCACCCGTCGATCATGGAGCGGATTGAACATGCGGAGGAAGAAAAATAATAAAAAAACCGGCGGGGCCATGGCCGACGCCGGTTTTTTATGTTTTACTGAGCTGCCGCCTGTACGTTGATCAGCCCTTTTCCGTAGTAGAAAGCATCACCAAGTTTTGTAGTGGTGTTTTCTAAACTGCTGCGGACTTGAGTGTTTGTCCAGTTCGGGTGCTTAGAAAGAATCAAAGCAGCCGCTCCGGCAACGTGCGGAGATGCCATTGACGTACCATTGTACGCGCCGTATTTGTTTCCAGGAAGCGTGCTTTGGATAGAGACGCCTGGTGCCATGACATCAAGCTCAGAACCTACGCTTGAGAAAGATGCTCGTTGGTTGCTGCTGTTAACTGCCCCTACCGCAATGACAGAAGGGTATTTACCAGGGTAGCCCACTGTGCTTGAGCCGCCGGAAGTGCCTTCGTTACCGGCTGCCGCTACGACTACGATGCCGGAAGCAACGGCTTTGTCAACTGCCGCTTTTAACGCTGCAGAACCAGAAGGTCCGCCGAGGCTCATGTTAATAACGTCCATATTGTTTGCGATCGCCCACTCAATTCCGTTAATGATCCAGCTGTACTGGCCGGAACCGTCAGCGCCGAGAACTTTTACAGCGTAAAGAGATGCGCTTGGCGCAACGCCTAATACACCGACTGAGTTATTAAGAGCCGCAACTGTACCGGCAACGTGAGTTCCGTGAGAGTTGTTGTCTTGGAAAGGATTTGTTTCAGAAGGAACCATGCTGGCTCCGCCTGCTACCTTTAAATCAGGATGAGAAGAATCGATACCGCTGTCGATAACCGCTACTTTAACATTTGATCCGGTGAAGCCTTGAGAGTGCAGAGCAGGGGCTTTAATCTGTGATACGCCGTAAGGCACGGACTGCGCGTACGCCTGTGCAACGTGATCTTCTTCAACGTAAGCGACGCTAGGGTCTTTTTTCAGCTCTTTTACAGCTTTTTCATTTAATGTAGCTGAAGCTGCGTCTACATATTTGAATTGCTTTTGCACTTTCCCGCCTTTTTCAGAAATGACATCTTTTTTCTTAGCGGCGCTCATCGTGCTCATTGTCTGTTTAAATCCGACAATGTATTTCTTTTCCCCGTTTGATTTCCCTGCCGCCTGGGCAGGAGACGTGCTGCCGAACGCCATCGTAAAGATTAACGCTAAAGCAAACAGCAAACTGATCCATACCTTTTTGCCTCTCACTCTTTATCCTCTCCTTTTTTTCATTTGCAGAACAACCAATAGACAGATTATTCTGTGGATTAATTGTATAGCATGGAATAATATTTTAGTAGACCCAATTTTTTCAGTTTGTTTTATTTCTATTTAGGTATATCATCTCTCTTTCGTTTAATAGGAACCCGAAATATTTAAATTTTAATGGAAAAAACCGATGGAAGGACATGAGTATTTGTACACAGCCGCGATCGCTCTCTTGTTTGCTGGGTCGAACGGTTTGATTCCATTTTTGGAAGCTGCGGCAAAAACAGGATAAATGTCACCTTTTGTTGAATGCAGAAGTCTGATGGAAACGAAAGCGGAATGAAATAAAGCGGCCGGCATGAATCAGTCTTCGGCTTTCTTGACGGAGAAAAGCTGTGAAACCATTTTATAAAAATAATGATAATGAATATCATTGATACTTATATTGTCAATGATATAATTGCGGAAAAATGAAAGAGGAGGAACAGATGAAACCAATTTTCAGTATGCTGATGATCTTATCCGTTCTCTTCATAACGGCATGCTCAGAACAGGAACATGAAACCGCCGTCAGGCACGATCTGGGGACGGCGCATGTGGCTGCGCACCCGCATCGCCGTATTGAATGAGGGCTTTATTGATACCCTCCATGATCTCGGTATAAAGCCGGCGGCCGCGGCGGATGACCGGGCAGAGCGAAACGACGGCAGTCCGTCCGTCGGGCTCCCGTCACATCCCGATTTGAAAAAGATCACTTCGTTAAAGCCCGATCTCATCATTGCAGACTCAAGCCTTCACAAGGGGATATACCATGAGCTGACAAAGATCGCTCCGACAATCGCTTTACAAAATGAAGCTGCGGATTATCAGGATGCGGTTGACGCTGCCCTTACTATTGAAAAGGCGGTCGGTAAAGATGGCATCATAGAGAAACAATTGTCGGCTCAGGAAGAAAAGCTGAATGACATCAAAAGAAAGCTGGATGCAGAAGGCGGCACGATTTTATTAATTGACGCTGCAAATGACAGCATTTCCGTAAAGGATGACCGGTTTTTCACGTCCCGGCTTTTGACGCTCGCAGGGTTTACATATGCGGTCCAGACGGATTCCGGCGGGAAATCAGACTCTTTCAAAATGACGCCCGGGCAGCTTTTGCATATCGATCCTGATTACATCGTACTGTTGGACGGTGAGAAAGAACTCGAAAAAAATCACCTCTGGAAACAGCTGACAGCCGTAAAAAACGGACACGTTTACCGCGCGGACAGGGCGGTATGGACGGAGCGCCGGAGCATTGACGGTGCGGACGCCATATTACATGATCTTCAGAAAAAAATGCTCGCCAAAAAGGCCCAAAACTGAATTCGGGCCTTTTTGTTATGATTCTGATAGGTGGCTGCTTATATTGTAATCTTTGACGCGCCACTTATTTTCAATTCGTTCGATATTGCTCAGGCACGCATTGACAAGCTTTGCGTTTTGTATGTCGGTATCACCGTCAGAAATGGCGGACAAGAGGGCGTGAATGGCTGCGCCGTGAGCGACGATCAGTACTTTTTGCTCAGGAAACCGCTCCTGAACTTTCACTAAACCGGCAAGCATTCTGTCTGTCAGCTCTTCTGCTGTCTCCATATTCGGGTAGTTTTTATCCGGGTAGCGCTTCGACCGTTCCGGTAAGGACATTCCTTCCGCATCACCGTAGCTCCGTTCTCTGAAATCTTCCATGACAACAATGGGAAGATTCAAAAACCCGTTAATAATGTCAGCTGTTTTTCTGGCCCGTTTCATCGGGCTTGAGACGATGACATCCCATTCGGACCCCTTTAAGTACTCTCCTGTTTCTTTCGCCTGACGCTCTCCCGTCGCATTTAACGGAATATCCGATTTGCCTTGGAGCTTCTTTTGGGCATTCCAATCAGTCTCTCCATGTCTTACTAAACAAACGGCAGTCATAAAGTCTCCACTCCGATCATTTTTTATCGATATCATCTATTATACTGCCGTTACGTTAACACTTCAAAGAGAAGCGCCAGTCCGACTCCGCCTCCGCTGCCGATCGCAGCTGCTGCGTAGCGGGAATCCGGGCGTCTTTTTGCTTCATAAAAAAGCCGGGTGACAAGCGCCGCCCCGGAAGCCCCGTACGGATGCCCGACGGCCAGAGCGCCGCCCCGGACATTTATTTTAGAATACGGCACTTGAAGCTGCTGTGAAAAAACGCATATTTTGACGGCATACGCCTCGTTGATTTCGTATATATCAATATCATCCGGTGACAGGTTCCGTTCCTTCAAAAGCTTTTTGACGGCATAAACCGGGGCTGCTGACGGATAATGCGGATGGACGCCGCTTACCGCGCTTCCGATAAAACGCAATCTTGGCTTTAAACCGAGAGACCGCGCTTTTTGTTCTTCCATCACACAAACTGCCGCCGCCCCATCAGAAATTCCGCAGCTGTTGGCGGCGGTGACAGAGCCTCCGGACTGAAAGACGGGTTTGGCACGGGAGATGAGAGGCTCCATGTTCCGCTTTTTCAGCATGTTTTCGTCAGCGGCGAATCCGTGACAGGGAAGAATTTCCCGGCGGTACAAGCCGTCTTCGTGCGCTTTGACGCTCCGTTCATAGCTGAGAAGGGCATATTCGTCCTGCATCTTTCTCGTTACGCCGTAAGCCTGTGCCGTATACTCGGCCGCTATGCCCATATCAGGATCGCCGATGTGTTCAGGAGAAAAGCGCGCCCGGGATGAGAAAGGGGAACGGCTGCTGCTCTCCGCTCCTCCCGCGATGTACATGCTCCCCGCGCCGGCTTTAACAAAGTGGCACGCGACCCTCACGGCGTCCAGTCCGGAGCCGCACTGTCTGTCGATGGTCGTACCGGACACGCTCAAAGGAAGTCCGGCGGCCAAGGCTGACAGCCGGGCGAGATTCCCGCCGCGGCCCGTCGCGTTTCCGATCAGGACTTCATCAATGTCTTCGGGCATGTTTCGGCTCAAATGGCGAATCAGCGGAGCTGCCAAATCTTCTGGGAGACAGTCTTTTAACAGGCCGTTTTCCCGGGCGAAAATCGTCCGTTTCGCATCCGTAATTACAGCTTCCATTCCATCATGTCCTTTGCCTGCTTTTGTACGGCGGCACGGGCGATCTTTCCGCCGGCTGTTTCCGGTATTTCTGAAAACAGCCACTTTTTCGGGATTTTATATGCCGCCAGCTGCTCGCGGCACTGTTTCTTCAGTTCCTTTACATTTGCATGTCCGTCGATCACCGCAACGGCGATGCTGCCCCAATAATCATCAGGAACGCCGATGACGGCCGCTTTTCTGACGCCCGGACAGCGGTTGAGCACACGTTCTATCTCTTCAGGGAATACATTCAGGCCGCCTGATACGATCATCCCGTTTTCACGTCCTTCGATATAAAGATAGCCTTCACGATCGATATATCCCATGTCATCAACCGTCATCCAGCCGGAATCATCAGGTTTTGCGCCGTTGATGTATCCGGAAAATTTCATCGGGCTGTTCACAAAAATCTTCCCCGTTTCGCCCGGCATGCAGCGTTCTCCTCCGGGGCGGCGGATTTCGATTGTAACATTTTCAAACGGGCGGCCCGCCGCGTCAGGCTTTCGGGCGCTGTCTTCAGGCGATAAGAACGCCACGAAACTCAGCTCGGACGTTCCGTAAAAATCGTACAACCGCAAATGGGGATAGCGCTCTGACAGCGCTTGTTTTGACGAAGCGGGCCAGTCTGCACCGGAAGAAATCACCTTGAGCGGTGTATCCGGAAACGCCTCCAGTGAGAGCAGGGCATCCGTCATTGTCGGCACGGTATATAGAACGTCAGCTTGTCTGAGCCGGTCTTTCATTCCGGCCGGATTGAATTTTCTTTGAAGGATGACGGTTCCGCCGATAAACAAAGTGCTGACGGCGCCGTATAAAAAGTGTGACGAGCGAAGCGTGCCCGGTACCAGCACTTTGTCATCAGGGGAAATGCCGAATTCACGTTTCGTACAAGAAAAGCTCTCCAGCCACGAACGGTGAGAGCGGGTGAAGGCTTTCGGCTTACCGGTCGATCCCGAGGTGAATCCGGTATAAAAGGGCAGGCCGGCGTTTTCGATAAAAGCGCCTTCCGTTTTTTCCGCCTCGATCAAAGGCCTGCATTCATCCCACAGGATGACAGGCGTTTTGACGCCGTCCAGTCTGCCGCTCAGCCGGCGGTCACAGATGACGAGGTCGGTTTTGCTGATGTGCAGCTGGTCCGCGAGTTCCGCCGCTGCCGAGCGGGGATCTAACGGAACCGCCGTGCAGCCGGCATGCGCCGCCCCTGCGAAAAGTTGTAAAAATGGGATGCCGTTCGGCAGTAATATTGCAATGTTTTCGGGCTTATCTGAAAGGCTGCCAAGCCAGTTTGCGGTTTGGTTTACCAGCCTGTTCCAAGTTTGATAGTTGATCTGTTCTGTTTCTGTCTGAATTGCGATCTGTTCCGGCGCTTGTCCGGCTGTATCTGAATATGATGATGTAATCATGATGACTAAAATCAGCTTCCTTTCGTCGGCAAAAGCCGGCTTGCTTGAAGAGTTTTTCTGATTCTTACGGCTGCGAATGAGGCTGCGGCCGCTTTAAGCAGATCTCCGGGCACATAGATGAGGCTGAGCTTTACGGCAGTCAAGATATCAATGTGCATCATAAAAGCCTGAACGGGAATGCCGATGACATATAAAAACAGCACACCGAACAAGAACTGTCTGATAAACAAATGGGGGACAGCAGCTGAGCGAAGGCCTTGGATGCTGAGGCTCAGAAGTAATGCCGCCAGCGGATATGCGATGAGATATCCGGCGCTCGGCCCGAAAAAAACCCCGAACCCGCCTCTGCCGCCTGAAAGGAGAGGCGCTCCGCATGCCACAATCAGCAAAAAAAGCAATTGGCTTAAAAACGCCGCTTTCGGTTTTAGGATGCTTCCCGATAAGAGCACACCGATCGTCTGGAGCGTAATCGGAACCGGCGTAAAAGATAAGAAAAGCGGCGGGAGCAGCCCCAAAAGCCCCATAATAGCGGTAAACACGGCAATATGCATCATTTCTGTCAATTTCATTATGTATTCCTCCAGCTTATCAAAATATGTTTATACAATAAAGCGAGTCTTTATATATGTCAACTCTATTATATTTTAAGTTAACATTAAAAAGACCGGCCCTTTATGAAAAAGGCCGGTCGGTTTATCTTTATTCTTCTGTAAGGATAACAAGTGAATCAACGGATGATGCAACGTGGGAAACGGCGCGGCTGACTTCTTGAAGGCCGCCGAGAAAGGCCTGCAAATCAACGTCGATTTTGCCTGTCTGGTCTTTGCTCGTTTTCATGCTTTGGACGATGTCATCAAACAGACGGTTGATCTGCGTCATTTTTTCTTTCGTTTCACTTACAAGTCCGTTGACATCTTTAATATGTTTGGACACGATGTTGATTTGTGTATTGGTGTTGTTCACGAGCTCTGATACGGTGGAAACGGTTTTTTTCGTATCCTCTGAAAGCTTTCTTACCTCCGTCGCCACAACGGCGAACCCTTTGCCGTGCTCTCCGGCTCTCGCGGATTCTATTGAAGCGTTGAGCGACAGGAGATTCGTTTGCTCGGCGATCCCCGTCACGATGCCGAAGATTTTTTCGATCTGCTGGGCGATGTCATTCAGCTTGTCCATTTCTTCTTCAATCTGCAGAAGGCTGGCGTCGATTTTATTCATCTGCTTCTGCTGGCTTTCAAGCTCTTTTTTCCCGCCGATTGATTTTTCTTCGACATGTACGGAAGTGACGGTGCCGGCTTTTGACGCCTCGGAAATGCCCTCGGATTTATCGACCAGCTCCTGCACGGCTCTGCTCGTTTCTGAAAACAAATCAGCGAGTGATCCGGATGTTTCCTGGATTTTTTGATGAAGACGGGCTTTCTTTTCCTCTTGTTCGTCACGCTGGCAGTTATATTCGCTCTGGAATGCTTCAAGGACGAGCTGCTGTTCAAGATTCAATATTTTCGTCGTCGCTTTGATCGCTTTTAAAAGCTCATGCAAATCCGGAATTGCTGCTTCATATATGTTCATCATCGACAGAAGCAGATCCTGAAACGCTCCCATATACCATTTCGGTTCAAGGCCGATCCGCAAGTGGATGGAAGCGATGCGCTGTCTTTTTTCAATGAATTCATCATCAATCGTGCCGGCGAACATCTCATGGATATGACGCCGTAATGTTTTTTTTAGGCGCTCGACCGTGCTGTGGTCGTTAATGATCGTCATTAATGATTTTTCGTGATCCAGATTTCGGTAAAAGGAATCGACGATTGTTGAGATATGTTCTTTAATTAACGGCTGCAGCTCTTCAAGCACATGAAGTTCTTCGTTTCCGAGCCTGACCATTTTCAGCTGTTTTTGGACATCTGCATATTGATTTGAAAGCGCGATGCGTTTTTTTCCATCGGCTTCTGAAAAATAAGCTGTTTCTTTTTTGCGGTCTTTTTTAAATAACAATATAAGTTCCCCCAGATATTCTCTTTTTCTTTTTATCGGTATGGAAGGAACTTGAATGAAGGAATCTGATAAAAATATTTTAATGCGGAAAAAAATAAAACCATTCGTACAGAATGGTTTAGTCAATCTTGGCTGAGGCGCTTCAGCGGCTTGATGGCGGGACCTTCGGCAACCCCGCCGTCAGGTGTGAACCGGGACCCGTGACAAGGACAGTCCCACGTCCGTTCGCCGTCATTCCATTCGACCTCACAGCCCAAATGGGTGCAAGTCGTATCAACAAGATGCAGACAGCCTTTTTCATCTTTATAGGCGCCGGCCCGTTTGCCGTTTACCGTTACGATTTTTCCCTCCCCGGGCCGAAGAGTCTCAGGTGAAGCGTCCGGCCTCTCAAGTTTGCCCGAGATAAGGTGTTTGGCCACGTCGGCATTATAGGAAATCAGTTTTTTCAGTCCCGGATCTGCGTGGAAGCGTGACGGAATAAACAGGCCGGAAAACGGGTTCTTTTTGTTTTGAATATGATCAGCCAAAAGCTTCGCGGCGAGCGCTGAGCTTGTCATGCCCCATTTTTTAAAACCGGTCGCCGCCAAAATATGTTCTTCATCGCCCGAGATGGGACCGATGAACGGAATTTTGTCAATGGTGACAAGGTCTTGTGCAGACCAATGATATGGGATGCTTTCAACTCCGATTGTGTCTTCCGCAAATTGTTTCAGTGCTTCGTAATGCTCGGACATTTCTTTTCCTTGGCCTGTTTTGTGGCTTTCGCCGCCGACAAGAACCAGTTTTTCACCGTTCAAATCGGTGTATCGCAGTGATCTGGACGGCTTGTCTATGCTGAGATACATCCCGTCCGGATACGCTTGTTTCGGTTTTACCGCGAGTACGTAGGATCTGCTGGCATACATTCTGGCGGCGTAAAGCCCGCCTCCGTCATAAAAAGGAAAGTGGGAAGAGCAGACAATGTAGCTGCACTTGATGCCGTGTCTGTTTTTCGTGACCACTTCCGGCTGCGGTTCTTTTTTTATGTCGATCGCAGCCGTCTGTTCAAAAATCCGCGCCCCGTTTTTGACGATCTCTTTGACGAGCGCCGCGCCATATAAAAGCGGATGGAATTGCGCCTGATTCTTCATGGCGAGGCCGAGCCTGCAATCAACGGGGACGGGAAGTTCTTTCACAAGCTCGTGTTCAATACCGAGCTTGGTATAAGCTTCCTGCTCACTGCGGATTTTTTTGGCGCCTGATTCTGTATTGGTGTAAAGATATGCGTCTTGTTCAATCAGTCTGCAGTCAATCGAAAGGTCCTTGATGATCTGCTTCATGTCTTCCATGGCGCGGAGATGGGCTTCGAAATACAGCCTTGCGCTGGTCTGTCCGATCTGCTGAATAAGATCGGCATAGATGAAATCATGCTGGGCGGTGATTTTTGCGGTCGTGCCCGCGGTCGTCCCGTTTAAAATCCGGTCTGCTTCAATGACAGCGACACGGAAACCTCTTTTCGTCAGTTCGTATGCCGTTGTCAGGCCCGTAATTCCTCCGCCGATAACCGCAACGTCACATTCCGTATCTTCAGTGAGGGCGGGAAAGGAAGGAATGTCAGCTGTTGCTTTCCAATAGGAAGCCGGTTCCTCGTTTGAAAAAGTAGTCAATTCAGATTTACCTCCTCTGTTGTATATTCTTAATTTTTCCAATAAGACTCTGTTCATACATGAAATTCGTATAAGTTGCTCAAATTACTCATAATATAGTAATTAATGTAAAGGAGTGATCAAAATGGCTAATCAGAAGAAGAAAACCTTGCCGCCGCAGCATCAAAACCGGCAGCCGGGCTTTGAATATGTAATGGACCCGCGCCCCGTTTTTGACAAACCGAAAGCGGCGAAAAAACTTGAAGGGAAAACGGCGATCATCACGGGCGGAGACAGCGGGATCGGCCGCGCCGTATCCGTTTTATTCGCGAAGGAAGGCGCTAATGTGGTCATCGTTTACTTTGATGAGCATCAGGATGCCGAAGAGACGAAGCAATATGTAGAAAAAGAGGGGGCGAAGTGTCTGCTGATCGCAGGGGATGTCGGAGACGAAGCCTTCTGCAACGATGTCATCCGCCAGGCGGGCCAAGCCTTTCCTTCCATTGACATCCTGGTCAACAACGCGGGTGAGCAGCACGTGCAGCCGGGGATTGAGAAAATCACGAGCCACCAGCTCATCAGAACGTTTCAGACGAATATTTTTTCAATGTTTTACTTAACGAAAGCCGCGCTCCCTCACCTGAAAAAAGGAAGTTCAATCATTAATACGGCCTCCATTACCGCCTATAAAGGCCACAAAACATTGATTGACTATTCAGCGACAAAAGGGGCGATCGTCACGTTTACAAGATCTCTTTCCCAATCTCTTGTCACTCAGGGCATCAGGGTAAACGCAGTGGCGCCGGGGCCGATCTGGACGCCGCTGATCCCGGCGAGCTTCTCGGCGAAGGAAGTGGAAGTCTTCGGCTCAGACGTGCCGATGCAGCGCCCGGGAGAGCCTGTTGAAGTGGCGCCGAGCTATTTGTACCTAGCAAGCGATGATTCTTCATATGTCACGGGCCAGACGATTCATGTGAACGGCGGCACCATCGTAAACGGATAATGTAAAAAAAGCCAATCCATATGGATTGGCTTATTCACTCTGTTTGAGTGCGGCATATTCTTTTGAAAGCGTGAGGAACGCTTCTTTATTTTTATCATCAAGCGCCTTATTAATCTGCATTGTCAGCATGGCGATCCGGCGTTTATACAAGGATTCATCAAGCACCATTTGAATGTAAATATCGGCCATTGTCACATCGAATTCGTTTGCTTTTTGCGTGTTGCGGGACTTCATGAGCTCAGTGTACGACTTTTTCTCTTTCATAAAGAATCCCCCCAATGCCTTTTTTATAGTATATGGATAACGGCCGGAAAAATCAATTAATTTTTATAATCTTTAGACAACTAATACTTGGAAATATATCGACATATCCTGCAAATTGACGAAAAAACGAAAATGATCATTGTATAATGAGGTGAAATGAAAAAGAAAAATAATATTTAAATAGTAATTTAAGACTAAATTACAGCTTTAAAAGGTGATTTTTAGCTATATTCAAAAAAAACCTGTCGTTTTCCAATGACAGATGATAGATTATTAGTATAAATTTTCAAGAAAAGGATTGGAGGCTGCACATCATGTGCCAGAAAACACACGCACCCTTAGAAAGCTACGAAGTAAATCGTTCAACCATCGCTGTTTTGCCTGAGGAAATAGACGGTAAAATGGGGTCGAAGGTCATTGAAAAAGACTGCATTCTGTATGTCAGCATGAAGCCGATTCACATCATCGACAGAAGCTGCCGCTACTTTGGCTCCAGCTATGCCGGGAGAAAAGCAGGAACATATGAAGCGATTAAAATTTCTCACAAGCCGCCGATTATGGTGGACCCTTCAAATCACATCTTTTTATTCCCTACACTTTCTTCTGCAAGGCCTCAATGCGGCTGGATATCTCATGTGCACGTTAAAGATTTTCAACCGACGGCATTTGATGACACAGCGGTCACGTTCTCAAACGGCAAAACGATGGAACTGGAAGTATCCTATCATTCTTTTGAAAATCAGGTTTACAGAACCGCCTATCTCAGAACCACTTTTCAGGACAGGATGGGCAGTCATATCCCGAAGCGGCAGGAATTCATGCTGTATCCGAAAGAAGAGCGGACAAGAATGATCTACGACTTTATTTTGCGGGAGCTGGGGGAGAGATATTAGAGAGAGCTGTGATGTGAAGGGACGGGTCCTCTCCTTTTGGGGAGGGCTTTTTTCGATTTACATGCCGGTATAGAGTTGTATCGTGTCCGTCTGTTGGCTATGATGATGTAAAGAGTAATGATATTTCATTTTAGGAGAGATGGGCATGGATGTGTTCGCAAAATATGTATCAGGAATCGATAACCCGGATCACCGTCTCAAGGCAGAGGAAATTTTGTCGTGGACGGCTGGCCAATTTCCGAACTTAGAAGCGCAGATCAAGTGGAACAAACCGACATTTACCGATCACGGCACCTATATCATTATGTTTGCCGCGGCAAAAAATCATTTGAGCATTTTACCTGAAAAAGAGACGATGGAGCATTTTGCCGATGACATCGCTCAAGCCGGGTACAGCGCTTCTTCGCGCCTCTTCAGAATTCGATGGACTGATCCGGTGCACTATGATCTGCTAAAGAAGATCATCGAATTTAACATCAAGGAAAAAGCTGAAAATCCGGGGTTTTGGCGCTAGCGGACGTGATGTTGAAGGAGGAAGACATGGACGTTTTCAAAGACTATTTATCAAGTATCGACAGCCCTGATCATCGTCTGCGAATGGAGGAAATCCTGTCGTGGACGGCTGACCGATTTCCGAACTTAGAAGCGCAGATCAAGTGGAACACGCCGATGTTTACGGATCACGGCACCTTTATTATCGGCTTTGCGGCAGCAAAGCATCATGTAAGTGTTTCCCCCGAAGAAGCGGGAATTGCGCATTTTGCCGACGACATTGCCCGTGCCGGCTACAGCGCTACTTCCCGTTTGTTCAGAATTCAATGGACTGAACCAGTGCATTATGATCTGCTTGAACGCATGATTCAATTCAATATTCAGGATAAGGCGGACTGCTCAGCATTTTGGCGGAAATAATGAAAGAAATGTTAAAAAAACAACCCTGAGGAGGGCTGTTTTTTTATTGGAAACACATGATCAGCCCATTTTAATCAAGAAGCAATGGATGACGTACTATAAAAAATAAGGAGTACGAAGCAGTGAATGAATTTTATAAGGCGTTAACACATGTAAATAAAATTTTTTATGAACCAAATCACTTAACGATACATGATATTCAAGAAGAAGCTCAAAATTCAGAGTATGGGGCCGGTATGTTTCAACTGCATTCAAAATCAGTTCGATTCAGAGTCGCAAAAATAACGCCTAACAAGATAGGACAGTTTGTTGCTTTTTGGGAAAAAGATGGAGATGGTAAAAACCAAGCCTTTTCATATGAAAAAGCTGCTGATTTATTGGTTATCAATACTTTTGCCGGTAATCATCATTTTGGACAATTTGTTTTTCCAAAAGAAGTTCTTGTAAAGCAAAATATCCTTAAAACAGCCGCTGCAAAAGGAAAAATGGCAATTAGAGTTTACCCTAAATGGGAAAATCCCACTAGCAAACAAGCTATCAAAACACAAAAATGGCAGTTGGCATATTTTGTTGAGGCGAACGATGCAGATCGTTTTCCAGCACAAGACCTGTTAAAGCTATATTCTAACTAAAATTGGACAGCCCTGAGCCGGCTGACAGTATGTGAAGTTAACCGGTGCGTGAGTTGGAGAATAACGGGGAACCTCAACAAATGAGGTTCCTCTAATTGTTATATAGAAATCGACATTTTGAATGTAACAGAGTTTGTTTATTAAACGTAATCCAAAAAATAAGGGATTTGCGTATCCGGCAGACCCTCACGAAACGCACGATGTCAGAAATCGTGCGTTCAACATTCTTTATTTGACGACAGACATGCTGACGCTGCTGCCTGACACTGTCAATTTGGCAAAATCCTGTGTATCAATCACAGGGGTGACTGCTTTATTGTCGATCGAGATGTTCGTAAAGGCTGTTGAGAAGTTTGATTTGATGTAAGGGCGCTGATCCTCTGATGTGACCGCGACGGTGGCGAGCGCTTTCCATTTTGAGACAGAGCCTACATTTGTTTGGGCGAGTTCTGAGATGATGCGGCCGGTGTATCCGTCATTATTCGTGCCCCAATATGTGGCGCGGGTATTGCCGTTCAGATTTTTGTAAATGGTCAGCTGTACGGTGCTGCCGGGCCGGAAGCCTTTCGTATAGGTGAATTGGCTTTCTCCTTCCAGATACCGGACCTGGCCTTGCCCCTTTGAACCGACTTTCATGATCGGTTTCCATACATGATAGGTGTCACTGTACTGAAGCCCGATATCAGCCTCTGTGCCTCCGGTAAATCCTGAGTAAATATAGGCTGTCCCATTTGACACCTGAATCGAGCTTGGAAGCTGAATTTTCGTGACGAGAACTGAGCCCGTGCTGTTCAGGTAGGCCCTTCCGCCGATTCCTTTGCTGAGCTGGGACGCCGCTTCCGCCGTTTTGGGACTGATCACCCCCGGAATATCCGCCGTACATGCGCCGAATAGAACGGCTGTAGTGAGCACACCCGCAAGAAGCCCTTTTTTCATCATCATTTCTCCTCCTATCATCATAGTCAGATAGCGCTATCAATTCATATTATAAAAGGTTTTGGGAAAAATTCCATAAAAGATATACGGGCGGACGTAAATTAAAACTATTTTCCTATTTATCTTGTAAATGGAGATTATTTGAACTATGATATGTTCAGCAATACAGCATGATTCAGGAAAGGGGATAGGATAGAAATGAAAAAGACGGCAGCTGTGCTTTTGTCTTTCGGTCTGGTGTTCGGTTGTTCATACGGAGCGGGGCAGACGGCAGAAGCGAAAACAAAGGTAAAAACGTATCAAAACTGCAAGGCGCTGAATAAGGTGTATAAGGGCGGTGTGGCCAAATCGTCGAAAGTGAAAAACAAGGGCGGCAGAACAAAGTACAAGCCGTATGTATCAAAAGCGCTTTACAATGCAAATAAAAGACTTGACCGAGATAAAGACTATATTGCATGTGAGAAATAAAAAAACAAGCCTCTTTAAAGAGGCTTGTTTTTTTAAATGGATTCGGCGGTGACGGCGGTTCCGTATCCGATTAATTCGGATGTGTTCTGTCCTGCGGTCAGTTCGAACCGCAGGCCGACGATGGCGTTCGCTCCGAGCTGCTCCGCCTCTCTGATCAGGCGCTCTTTCACCGCTTTTTTGGAGTCTTCCAGCATTTCAGTATAGCTTTTCAATTCGCCGCCGACGACAGATTTTAAGCCTGCAAGCAAGTCTTTGCCGATGTGTCTGGACTGGACGATACTGCTTGTCACCAAGCCTTTCACTTCCGTAATCTGTTTTCCGGCGACGGTTTCGGTCGTTGTCATGATCATGCGTTTTTCCCCTTTCGTGTATCTTACCGCTATCTTACCATTTAAGCCGCCTTTTCGGCTGCGCCGATTTGTTTTTTTCTGACTGCGGCGCTGACTGCAAACATGACGGAAATGTTCAGAACCAGCGCGATGATGCCTGTATTCATATCCTTAACGATCTGCGGAAGAAACGGAAAGAGGGTTCCGATGGTTGATTCGGTCAGCGTAATGAAGGACACCGTTCCGACCCCGGCCGTTATGCCGGCAAAAGCGCCGTGGCTTGTGATGAAACGCCGCTTCGGCAGGCTGAATAAGAGTGCGGGGAAAAGCTGGGTGACAAGGCTGTAGCCCATTAAAAGCAAGGTGACGATGGTATTTCCGCCTTTCAGCGTAAAATATACGGATATCAGCGCGATGACGGGTACGGCGTATTTTGCGAGCCGTGAGACTTTTTCGTCAGTCGTGCCGGGCAGAATGGCTTTGTACACATTTTTGGCGAACAGCGTGCTTGAGGCCATTAATATCATTGAACCGGGTACAAGCGCCGTCAGAATGCCCGCCGATCCGATCAGTCCGACAAACCAGGGATCAAAGGTTTTCACAGACAGCTTTAATAAGGCGAGATCCGTGTCCGCCCCTTTTAAACCGGGCACCTGCAGAATCGCCGCAAATCCGGTAAAGATGACAAACAGCAGGACGAGCTGATAAAGAGGCATGATGATTGCGTTTTTCCGAAACACCCGCGGATGCTCCGCCGAATAGGAAGCAGCAAATGTATGGGGCCACATATAAAAGCCGAGAGCGGTCAGCAAAACCGTTGAGCTGAACCAGGAAACGCTCTGTCCGGTTTCCGGCAGCGTGAGAAAACCGGGTTTTGCGGCGTCAATTTGTTTGAACATTTCCGTAAACCCGCCATAGTAATGAATGGGCAAATAAATGCCTAAATACAGGACGATGCCTAAAATCATGATATCTTTAACGACGGATATCCACGCTGAACCGTGGATTCCTGATATCATCACATAAATCGTGATGGAGACAGCGCCGATCCAGACAGCGGCTGAGGGCGGAATCTGTCCGTATGACGTTGCTGAAACAATTAATCCGAGCCCTTTCAGCTGCAGGACGAGATAGGGGATGAGGGATGCGATGCCGACGAGCGATACGAGAATGCCGAGGAGCGGGCTGTTGTATTTTGAAATAAAAAAATCTGATTGCGACATCAGTTTGTGTTGTTTGGCGTAAGTCCACACGGCTGGCAGAAGCCAATATGACAAAATGTAGGCAAGGCAGCCGTACGCGATAATATAAAAGGCGGGGCCTCCTTTTCCGTAAGCCCATCCGCTTCCGCCGAGGAATGTAAAGGTCGTGTATATTTCTCCCGCCATTAATAAAAAGACAAACATCGTGCCGAAGCCGCGTCCGCCCACCGTCCATTGTTCAAGGTCCATATTTTTTCCTTTTCGGGCCCGGATTCCGAGATATACACAAAACAGGAGCACGGCGGCCATTACGGGAAATGCTGCGTTCATTCCGCCTCACCCGCCTTGTTTTCTTTGTCCAATTTGTAAACGGCGGCCATCAGAACGGAAGTCAGCACCGCCCAGATGACGACATACGCAAGAATGAAAGGCATTCCGAAAACATAAGGCGTCACCCGGTTGGCAAATGGAATGCCGACGAGAATTCCGAAAAAGGGCAGGGCGGCGAGAACATGAATCAGTTTCATAACATTCCTCCTTTTCATTGAAAACAGCGTGTCCCGATTATAAAGAAAATCATGTCGAATGTATAGTGTGAATAGTCTGAAATTTATCGACTGAAAAGGAAAAGCAGTCCCGGCTGCTTTTTAAATGGTCGCAAGAGACAGGTAATATTCCAATAAGGCGGTTACCTGTTCCCGTATTCTCGGGTTGAAATAACGGTGTTTTTCTTCATAGCCGTTAATGGTGCATATATAAAGCGTAAATGCTTCGTCTCTTTCCGCTTCGTATAGTTTAATTTTACGCTTTCTTAACTCTTTTCGAACATCACTCAAATCCTTTTGTGCTAATTTTAAAGAGCAGCCGATAAGCTGTTTATAGGGTTGTTTTAATTTGAACGGGCACGAATCAAGCGCTTCGAGGTCCCGGTTCAGGATGGCAGCCGCCATGGGCAGAAACAGCCCTTTTTCGATGAGATCGCGGGTGCCGCTCCGGATGTCAGGCATAAATACTCCTTCTTTCTTAAAAAAGAGAACGTTTGTTCTTATTTTATACTCGCTTACACGATATTTCAAGGCGGAAAATCTCGTAAACATTTTCGTTTTTTGGAGATAATGTGTAGAATAAGGATAGACAAACTCGTTAAGGAGTATAAACGTTGGAGCATTTTTTATCATATTTGACTGAGGAACAGCTGACGGAATGGTTCCAAAGCTATAGAGCTTTCGGCCCGGCGGCTGCGGCTGCACTGCCTTTTATTGAAGCGTTTCTTCCGTTTTTGCCGCTTGTTGTATTTGTGGTGGCGAATACGAATGCATTTGGTTTGTGGGAAGGTTTTTTTCTGTCGTGGCTCGGGTCTGCGGCAGGATCGATACTGATGTTTTATGCCGTCCGCCGTTTCGGACAGAAAAGAGCTTTCGGTTTCATCCGCAGGCATCAGACCATAAGGCGGATGATGCTCTGGGTTGAGCGGCACGGTTTCGGTCCGCTGTTTATTTTACTTTGCTTCCCCTTTACGCCGTCCGCTGCGGTTCATATCGTTGCCGGTCTGTCACGGGTGGGGGCGCTGCAGTTTATATCAGCAGCCGCTATGGGGAAAATGGTCATGATCTTTATGATCAGCTTTATCGGGTATGATCTTCACGCACTCATGACACAGCCTTTCAGGATGGCGGGCGCCATAACGGTGATCGGGGTGCTGTGGTATGCCGGAAAGCATATCGAACGGCGTTTACAGACGAGAATCAGTCAGCATGAGAAAGACGGAGGGAGACAGGAATCTTGAAAAAACGATTTTGGTTTATAGCCGGCGTGCTTATCGTTGTTTTGGCCATACAATTAAAGAATGCCATTTTTATTGATTATAAAGTCGAAGGAATCAGCATGAATCCGACCTTTAAACAAGGAAATGAGCTGATGGTCAACAAGTTTTCCCATCGTTACAAAACGATCCGCCGTTTCGATATTGTCCTGTTTAAAGGCCCGCACCGCAAAGTGCTGATCAAACGTGTCATCGGGCTCCCCGGCGAGTCAATCGCATACAGGGAGGATCAGCTGTATGTGAATGGAAAACGGGTGGCGGAACCGTTTTTAAAACCGTTAAAGTCATCATTGTCCGCCGGGAGCCATGTGACCGGTGATTATACGCTGAAGGAAACGACCGGGCGCAAAAGCATACCGAAGGGACAATACTTTGTTATTGGCGACAACCGCATATACAGCCTCGACAGCCGTCATTTCGGTCCGATTAAGGATAAAGACATTGTCGGAGTCATCAGTGAATCAGACGCCAAGTAAACGGCGTCTTTTTTTCGGAAATGATTGTAAAAAAGCAGAGGGAAGACTATAATGAAAATTGTTACGCGCGAAACAAAAAGGAGGCGTTTTATTTTTTGGTGATTTTGTTACTCGTGTAACAAAAAATATGAAAGAGGGCTGATGAGATGAAAACACAGGCTGCCATTATCGGGGGAGGTCCGGTCGGGCTTATGCTTGCATCAGAACTGGCGCTGGCCGGAGTGAAAACGACTGTTATTGAACGATTGAAGAAGACGGTGCCATATTCCAAAGCGCTTATTATGCATCCGCGAACACTTGAGCTTTTTGCCATGAGAGGCATATTGGAACGCTTTTTGGAAAAAGGGACGAAGGTGTCTTCCGGCCATTTTTCCATGCTGGATACACGGCTGGATTTTTCTCGGCTGGATACGAAGCAGAATTATTCGTTAATGCTGCCTCAGGCAGAAACGGAGCGGATTTTGGAGGAGTATGCATCAAGTCTCGGCGCAGACATCATCCGCGGGGCGGAAGCGATGGCTGTCACCCAGACGGATGACGGAGTGGAGACGGTGTTCCGGGACGAAAGCGGTATCCGCACTCTTCACAGCTTATATGCCGCGGGTACAGACGGAGCGGGGAGCATTGTCAGGAAACAGGCGGGCATCGCTTTTTCGGGCACTGATGCCGACTTAACAGGAACGCTCTGTGATGCCGCTTTGAAACATCCGCCCGAATCTTCCTTTTTTTCAACGTGCCGCCTGGAGGGATCGGTTGTGATTGTCCCTCTTACGGACGGACTTTTCCGCGTTCTCATCGTTTCTCCGCACGCTCCGCAAAAGCGGAAGGAAGAGCCGGTCACCGAAAATGAGCTGAAAGAAGACCTGCGGCGGATATGCGGCACTGATTTCGGATTGGGTGATCCGGTATGGATGTCGCGGTTCGGCAATGCCGAGCGTCAGGCCGAACAATACCGATCAGGCCGGGTTTTTGTGGCCGGTGATGCGGCGCACATTCATTTTCCCGCAGGCGGCCAAGGCCTGAATACGGGGCTTCAGGATGCCTTCAACCTCGGCTGGAAGCTGGCGGCGCAAATGAAGGGGAAAGCGGCGCCTTATCTTCTGGACAGCTATCATCAGGAAAGGCACAGCACAGGAAAAGAAGTATTGCACAATATAAAAACCCAGATAAAGCTCATGGATTTTACCGAGTCGGGGATGGCATTAAGAGAAACGATGACCGCTTTGCTGGATTTTCAGGAGTCCAACCGTTTATTGGCGGGAAAAGTATCCGCGCTTGATCTGCATTATGAACCGGATGCGGAGCTGCCGCCGCATATCCTGAACGGAAAACGCCTGCCGGATATCGAATTGATCCTTCATGACGGGCGGCCGGCCCGGCTGTATGATTTTCTTCATAAGGGCGCCTTTGTGCTTTTATCATTAAGAGGGAGCATTCATGCCGGTATTGATACGGACAGCGTGGCAGCTGTCAGGGCGGAGCTTGCTGAAACACGTGCCGATTGGGATGACGTCCACACCGTTTTAATCCGGCCGGACGGCCACGCGGCATGGGCAGCCGGCGGCTCGGGACGTGAAGCGGAAGAAGCTGTTCTGGCCGGTTTGGAGAGATGGGGATTCATCTGATACCCTTTTATGCGCCTGTGTGATTGTTTCTTGTGTAACAAAACGTTATAGTAAAAGAAACAATCAATACGGAAGGGTGATTCAGCAGTTGGACAGAAGACAGCCAGACCATGCAAAACACATGATTCTTGAAGGGCTGACAGATATTTTTCACGAGCAGGAGAGGTGTCAGGAGGACATCAGGGCGTCGTTGGCCGGACGGATGGACGAACTCCGTGAAGAAAACGGAAAAAAATTACAGCTGACCTTGACGGAAATTCACATTTTGTCGTGTATCGGAGATCATGAACCGATCAATGTCACGTCAATAGCGGAAAAAATGAAGACGACAAAGCCGACCGTGTCGAGAAGCTGCGCGAAGTTTTTGGAAGCCGGCTTTCTGCGCAGGACCCGGCTGAGCGACAATAAAAAAGAAGTCTATTTCCGGCTGACTCCTGCCGGGAAAGAGCTGCATTCCCTACATCATGAATATCATGAATTGATAAAAAAGCGGCTCTTGGCGTTTTTAGACCGCTATACAGATGAAGAACTGTTATTTGCTGAACGGCTGTTCCGTGATCTTTCAGCAAACTGGCGGTCTGTAAATGGCGGCGGAGAGCTGTTCAAATAAAAAACACGCATATGAATGCGTGTTTTTTTATTCGGATCATGTTCCTCTTTCTGCCCGGCCTCTTTCGCCGTGTGCCCGTTTCAGCTGAGAAAGGTGGTGCAGCAGCCGATAGAAGGGCGGAAGCATGGCGATGACGAGAACGATCCGGATGACCTGAACCGCGACGACGAAAGTCGAGTCTTCGTGCAGGGTGATCGAAGTCGCCGCCATCTCGGCGATCCCTCCGGGAGAAAAGGCGAGAACAGATGTAATCATGGAGATGCCCGTTAATTTAGAAACCGCAACCGCGCTCAGAATCATGGCGGCGATTAATCCGACCGAAGAAATAAATCCGACGGTCAGCACTCTCGTCACGCCGGTGAACATGCTTTTGTACATTTTTGATCCGATTATGGCGCCGAGAAAAATTTGTGACAGCTGGTTCGCTTCCGGCGGCCACCAGGCCAGCATGTCTTTGCCTGCCAAGGCGGACACGCCGATTTCCGCAGCAGCAACGCCGATCATGCTGCCGAGCAGCCAAGGGGCGGGAAATTTCAGCCGTTTTGCGCCTTTGCTTGCAAGCCAGGCAGCCAAAATAAATCCGGCCGTTAACAAGACGGGAATAAGGCCCGGGTGTGAAGCTCCTGCCGAAACGGCTCCGGCTGATGTCTGAGCCGTACCGTTTTGTTTGGTAAATAAGAAAATGACGAGAAACGGTATTGTCATGACGACCAAAAGGACGCGCGTCAGCTGAATAAGGCTTACAATCGCGGTGTTTGCGCCGACTTCCTGGGCGATACCGGGCATGGCGGATAAACCGCCCGGCGCCGTGCCTACAAAGCTTGTCATCATGTCCGTCCGGCTGAACCGAAAGAGCGCATATCCGGAAACAAGCGCCATCACGATAGAGAAAATCAGCATGAAGCCTACCGGAAGCCAATGCTCCCGTAAAACCGACAGAACGGACAGGTTCAGTTTCTGGCCGAGTTCGATGCCGAGGATCATTTGTCCCGCCGCAAGCCATCTGCGGTGAATCCCTCTTCTGTCAGGCGCCATGAACAGCCAGCGGGGCCTCGTCATGGAGAGGATGCAGCCGGCGGCCAGCGTTCCGAGCATCCAGGCGATCGACATCCCTGTAAGCGAAAGAAGAAACCCCCCTGCCGCACTGATGAGAATAAACCAGATATCCGTAAGGAGATGTTTGTCTTTCTTCAATGAAAACCCTTCTTCCTGAAACATTCATATTAAATTGTTAAGCTCGTTAACCTTACTATTACTATAGTATAGATTTTGAGATAAATAAATAATGAATTATTTCTCATAATCCATTCATTTTTCTTATCACAAACATAAAAAAAGCTCCGGAGATGGGTGAGTGCACCCTACTCCGAAACCTCGCCCGCTTTTCCTTTCCACACAAAGGTCAATCCCAGACCGAGAAATAAAACCACACCTGCGAACAGAAACGGGAAGTGAATATTCATATCAAATAAAATACCGCCCAGAGCCGGGCCGAAAATGGTGCCCAAACTCGTGTATGTTGAGTTCATACCGGCAACAAACCCCTGCTGATTTCCTGCGATTTTCGATAAATAAGTAGTCAGTGCCGGGCGCAGTAAATCAAACGCAAGGAAAATGATGCAGGTGACAGCGAGCACGGGCAAAAATCCTGACATCACCGTAGAAACGAAAGCCAGCACAGCGCCGATGATCAGACAAAGCTGAATGACTTTTTTCTCCCCGAGGAAGTTGACAAGTCTGCCGAATGCGAGCACTTGAATGAGGACCGCCACAATGGAGCTGAACGTAATAATAATGGCGATATCCTTTGGAGTGAAGCCGAATTTATGGTTTGTAAATAAGCTGAATACCGTTTCGTACGCCGACAGCCCGAATGCCAAAACAAAGACGATGATAAAGGCGATCAAGTAGCTTGGATGAATCGACTTTTTCAAATCTTTTAAGAAGGTTGATTCTTTGACGCTTTCCATCTGCTTTGCGCGTTCTTCTTTAGTTAACGGCTCTTCCAGCATAAAGACAGAGGAAATCACTGCGATAAATGCAATTCCCGCCGCAAAGAAAAACGGCATTCGAACGCCGTGATCGGCAATAAATCCTCCTATGCCGGGCCCGATGATAAACCCTGTGCTGATGGCGGCAGATACATAGCCCATCGCCTTCGATCTTTCCTGCACCGTCGTAATATCTGCGACATACGCTGTAACAGCGGGCATGATAAAAGCGGCACTGATGCCCCCCAGCACCCTTGCGAAATATAAAATGGAGACATGTGTGCCCAATCCGAAGGTCAGTTCGGATAATGCGAACAAAAACAGTCCGGCGAGAATCATGATTTTTCTGCCGAAGCGGTCAACCCATCTCCCCGCAATGGGGGATGCAATTAATTGCGCGACGGCGAAGGCAGCGACAAGGTATCCCATTGTGCTGCCCGTCAAGTGCATCACATTCATAAACAGCGGCATAACGGGAATGATCAATCCGATGCCTAAAAACGCAATAAATATGTTGCTTAATAAGATGATGAGTACAGCCTTTTGTTCTCTGATCGGTTTTTGCATGTTGTTTCTCCTTTGTCAGCTGTCATTCTGTTTATCAGCGCTGATCGACCCGTGAATAAACGCGGAGATGGCTTCTTTTTGCAATTCGATTCTTTGCTGAATGGTATCGTTTTTATATAGCACATCTAAACCGTAGAAGACGGATAGCAGGATTTTCACTTTTGATTCGACATGATGAATGGACCAGCTGCCGTCTTGATTTCCCTCTTCTAAGATCTCCCTCATCACATCGTCATATTCAATATCAATTTTGTTGAGCCGCTTTACGACCTCCTCTGACGTAAACGCACTCGCATAAAACTCTTCACTTGCTCTCATAAGCGGGTAATTAATGCTCATCCGGCTGAGCAGCTCCGCAAAGCCCGCCAGTTTTTCGGCAGCATCTTTCAGATCAGCTTCCATTTCCCTCCACGTCTCGATCATCACGCGGTGATCCTCTTCCATGATATGAAGAAACAGAAACTCTTTTCCTTTAAAATGGTGATATAGATTGCCTTTACTGATTTCGGCCGCCTCTAAAATATCCCGAATCGATGTTTCTGAATATCCTTTTTTTGCAAATAAGTCACGCGAAGCGGATACGAGCCTGTTCTTCGTCTTTTCGCTCTTTCCGGCACCGCCTTTTGTATTTGTCACTTCACACAGATCCTTTCCGCCTCATTCATATCGTTGTCCCGGCAAAGCGGGGCTCGGTTCGTTTAAAACCGACCAGTTGGTTTATTTTATTATAAAGGGTTTTTGCTGATTATACAATGAAGAAGGTATCCATTGTTTAGAGGGAGTATAAAACGGCTCGAAAAGTAAACCCCATTCTCTCATGTTGAAAGAACGGGGTTTGTCAGCGGTCTGAAGACTCCCGGCGGGGGAGCGTGATCTGCCTGAACCGTTATTTGCCGGTATTTACCTCGGTGTAGCTTGTGTTCGGCGCGTTTGATACCGTTCCCCCTGTATGGTGGAAAGGAGAGTGGGCCATATCGTATAAAAACCAGACGGCATGACGCTGCTCGTCAAATGCTGTGCGGGCAAATAACCGCTTCGCTTCCGGATGCACCGCTCTATCGGATGCCTGCAAATAAAAATCATTCGTTTTCTGCTCATCATAAAACGCCGCCCTCAGTCCTTCTCTGTATGTGTGCGGACAATGCTCCGTCTGTTTCGGCGTCAACTGTTTTCCGGTAATTGACGTATACAGTGAAGAGAAAGCGTGCAGGTGGCGCACTTCTTCCTCTCTGATATGTTCGATTCGTCTTCTGATTTCTGCGGTCGGCGCTTTTTCGGCTAATATTGAGTAGCAAATCACAGCGCTGTATTCACCGTTTATGGATTTTACCAGATCCTTTATAAGCACAGAATCGTCACTGCAGATGGCTGTATAATGAAAAAAATTCTCGTGCATTGGACTCACCCCCGAATGTTTATAGGGTATTATACGGCGGCAGCCCGTGACATGTGCGGATGTCATTTTTATTCTTGATCTAGCGGCGATGTAATATGGTCGTCGTATGTGTCGACAAAAAGCCGGCCGTTGCTTCCGCGCACAGCGTATACAACGTCTTCCGGTTTGAGGTTTCTCTTGTCCAATTCTTCTCTCAGCCATTTTTCCGATACGTGGTTTTCTTCCAGGTTTTTCACCACCAGCCGGCCGTCCATAATCAGCTCAACGGCAAAGTTCTTTTCATGTCCGGCAAAAATGCCGAGATCCTGTCTTGTAACGGGCGCAAATTCCGGTTTGACCTCCACTGACATGCTGCCGTTTGTTTCAATGATGGCAGTCTGAACCTGAGAAATGTCAAATACGTCATTTACACGCAGCTGCTGGTTCAAGTAGTCGATGGTATAACGCATCGTTTTCATATTATGCTCAAGTATTTTACCGTTTTGAATGATAATGGTCGGTTTGCCTGCAAAGAAACCCCTAAGGACCCTGTTTTTCATAGAAAGATATGCGACAAGGTAAATGATTGCCACGAAAATAATGTAGGCAATGACATGATAATGAATCGGCAGCTTTGTATTAAACGACAGATTTGCCGTGATGGCGCCGAGCGAGATGGCCGCAATGAAATCAAAAAGCGTCATCTGTGAAATGGTTTGTTTACCGAGTATCCGGGCGCCGATAAACAGAATGCTGAACGACAGAGCCGTCCGTACAATTACTTCGGGATATTCTGACATCATCATTAGTCCTTTTTTCTTTATTTTGGTCAAAAACGAAATTTTTTAAAACAGTCATCCCGTTTTTACCAGCAGATGAGATTGGTCATTTTCGTCAACTTTCGATAAAATGTAGAAAGATAAAAAGAGAGGGGTCTTTTAATTTGGGTGTTGAGTTTTTAGTAGGCAGATCGGGGAGTGGGAAAACGAGGCTGATTATCGACAGCATTCAAGATGAACTGCGCCGGGAGCCGTTCGGGAAACCTATCATTTTTCTAGTCCCGGATCAAATGACGTTTTTAATGGAATATGAGCTTGCTAAAACGCCGGATATCGGCGGCATGATACGCGCTCAAGTGTTCAGTTTTTCGCGTTTGGCGTGGCGCGTGCTTCAGCATACCGGGGGCATGAACCGCCCGTTTGTGACGACGACGGGTGTGCAGATGCTTTTAAGGAAACTGATTGAAGAATATAAGCACGAGTTTAAAGTGTATCAAAAAGCGAGTGACAAAACCGGGTTCACTGAGCAGGTGGAACGGATGCTGACAGAGTTTAAGCGGTACTGTATTGAGCCTGAAGATGTCCGCCGCATGGCGGAAAGCGGAACGGCGTCAGAATATCGCGGAGAGCGGATGCTGTCTGAAAAACTTCATGATTTAGGCATTTTATATCAGCAGATGGAAAGAAGCCTCGCCGGACACTATTTGCATTCAGAGGACTATTTGACGCTGCTCGCTCAGCAGATTCCTTTGGCGGACGTTGTAAAAGGCGCCCGTGTTTACGTCGACGGATTCTATCAATTTACGCCGCAGGAATTAAGGGTGCTGGAGCAGCTGATCATGCATGCTGAACATGTCACATTCTCGCTGACGGCGGACAGCCCTTCGGCGGAACAGGCACCGGATGAGCTCGATCTGTTCAGAATGACGGGAAGCACATACTATAAGCTTTATCAGACGGCAAAGGAATTGAATGCCGATATTTCCTGCAAGGAACTGCATGGCACGAAGCGGCATCGGCATGTGCCGGAGCTTGCCTGTATAGAGTCGCAGTACGATGTGCGTCCCGCCGCGGCGTATACCGGCGGACAGGAAGCTTTTACCGTCATGCAGGCGCAAAACAGAAGAGCTGAGCTTGAAGGTATTGCCCGGGAAATTCAATCACTTGTCCGGGACGGAGGATACCGGTACAAAGATATGGCGATTCTCATCCGTCAGCCGGAAGATTATAAAGATTTGCTGAAGGAAGTGTTTGCCGATTACGGGCTTCCTTATTTTATAGACGGAAAAGCTTCTATGCAGCATCACCCGCTTATTGAATTCATCCGTTCAAGCCTGGATGTCGTGAAGGGGAACTGGAGATATGAAGCGGTGTTCCGCTGTGCGAAAACCGAACTGTTATTCCCGCTTGATCAGCCGGAGCAGAAAATAAGAGAGCAGGTCGATCAGCTTGAAAACTACTGTATCGCCTACGGCATTAAAGGGGAGCGCTGGACGAGCGGCGAGCGGTTTGTATACAGGCGCTTCGTATCGCTCGATGAGGATTTCGCGCAGACAGATCAGGAAATAGAGATGGAGCAAATGCTGAATGAGACGAAAGAGTGGATGGCCGCGCCCCTTGTCCGGCTTCAAAACCGGATGAAAAAGGCGAAAACGGTTCAAAGCATGGCGGAGGCTCTTTATCTCTTTTTGGAAGATACCGATGTTCCCCTGAAGCTGGACCGAAAAAGGCAGCGGGCCGAAGAGGCCGGAAACATGATCGAAGCGCAGCAGCACGGCCAGGCGTGGGATGCCGTTATCCAGCTTCTCGAGGAGTTTGCCGGCATGATGGGTGAAGATGAAATATCTTTGGCGCTGTTCCAGCAAATGCTTGAAACGGGAACGGAATCGCTTCATTTTTCTTTAATTCCTCCTGCGCTTGACCAAGTATTTGTAGGGAATATGGATCTCTCAAGAATGTACGGCACGTCCTGCACATTCGTCGTCGGGGCCAATGACGGCGTTCTTCCGGCGCGCCCGGATGAAAACGGCGTGCTGTCTGATGATGACCGGGAGTGGCTGAAAGCGGTCGGAGTGGAGCTGTCTTCCGCGGGGCGTGAGCGGCTGCTTGATGAGCATTTTCTCATCTATATGGCGCTGTCGAGTCCGTCTGACCGTCTTTATGTGTCATACCCGATTGCCGATGCGGAAGGAAAAACGCTCCTGCCGTCAATCGTTGTAAACAGGCTTGGCGAGCTGTTTCCCGATCATCAGGAAAAGCTGTCAGCGGCTGATCCCGAGCAGGTAAGCGAAGAAGAGCAGCTTCAGTATCTCGTCAATATACAGGTGGCTCAGACATATACGGCAAGTCAGCTCAGGCTGTGGACAAGAGAGTACGAGATCAGTGACGTATGGTGGAGCGCATACAATGTGCTGATGAAAGAGTCTGATCACCAACGTGCGAAAAAGCTGTTTTCAAGCCTGTTTTTCCGCAATGAGGCGAAGCGTCTTGAACGGCCTGTTTCGCGCCAGCTTTACGGCGAGCATATTAAAGGAAGCGTCTCCCGGATGGAGGCGTTTAATGCCTGCCAGTTTTCCCATTTTGCATCACACGGGCTTCAATTAAAAGAGCGGCAGTTTTTCAAGCTGGAAGCGCCGGATATCGGCCAGCTGTTTCACTCCAGCCTGAAGCTGATTTCAGACCGGCTTCGTGAGCAGAAGCTGGAATGGCGCGATCTGACGAAAGATCAGTGCCGGAATTTCTCCTATGAAGCGGTGGAACGGCTTGCGCCAAAGCTGCAAAAAGAGATTCTGCTCAGCTCAAACAGACACTTTTATGTGAAGGAAAAACTGCAGAAGATCGTCACGCGTGTTTCAGGCATATTAAGCGAGCATGCGAAGGCGAGCGGTTTCGTCCCGGTCGGTCTTGAACTCGGTTTCGGCGGAAGCGGGCCGCTGCCTCCGCTCACTTTCACGCTGAAAAACGGCTGTACGATGGAACTCGTCGGACGGATCGACCGCGTGGATAAAGCGGAAAGCTCAAAAGGCCTGCTGCTGAGAATCGTTGATTATAAATCAAGCGACAGAGGGCTTGATCTGGCTGAGGTGTATTACGGGCTCGCTCTGCAAATGCTCACATATCTTGACTTATCGATTACACATTCCGCGGATTGGCTCGGCATGAAAGCGACACCGGCAGGCGTTTTGTATTTCCATATTCATGATCCGATGATTCAGGCCAGTCTGCCGATGGGGCTTGATGAAATCGAGCAGGAAATTTTTAAGAAATTTAAAATGAAAGGCCTTCTCCTCGGTGACCGGGAGGCGATCAGCCTGATGGACACGACGTTGGAGGAAGGGCGTTCAAATATCGTCAATGCCGGTTTGAAAAAGGACGGGTCTTTAAGATCCGACTCAGCCGCGGTCAGCGAACAGGATTTTCATCTGCTGACAGACCATGTGCGGCGGACATTTGAACAGGCGGGCGAAGCGATAACGGACGGGCTTGTGTCCATTACCCCGTATAAGCTGAAAGATAAGACGCCTTGTACGTATTGTGCGTTTCAATCGGTGTGCCAGTTTGATGAGTCGCTTAAGGAAAATGAATACCGCAGCCTGAAAGCGGAAAAAGACGGCACCATACTGGATTGGCTGAAGAAGGAGGCGGATGATGATGCAAATTCCTAAACCGAAAGACAGCATATGGACGGATGACCAATGGAGCGCCATCGTTTCTTCCGGCCGCGATATTCTGGTCGCTGCCGCAGCCGGATCAGGTAAAACGGCCGTGCTCGTGGAACGGATGATCAGAAAGATAACCGCGGAGGAAGATCCGGTTGATGTTGACAGGCTCCTTGTGGTGACCTTTACAAACGCCTCAGCAGCGGAGATGAAGCATCGGATCGCGGAAGCATTAGAAAAAGAGCTCGCCAAAAATCCGGGATCTCTGCATATCAGACGGCAGCTCTCTCTATTAAATCGGGCGAGCATTTCGACGCTTCACTCTTTCTGTCTGCAAGTGCTTAAAAAATATTATTATATGATTGATCTTGACCCCGGTTTTCGGATGGCTGACCAGACGGAAGGCGAATTGCTCGGAGACGAAGTGCTTGATGAGCTGTTTGAAGATGAATACGCAAAAGGGAATCAGGCGTTTTTTGAGCTTGCGGACAGATATACGACAGACAGGCATGATCTGGATCTTCAAGACCTTGTCAAACGGGTGTACGAGTATTCCCGGTCGCATCCTGACCCGGAAGCGTGGCTGCAAAGCTTTGTCCGCCTGTATGACGTGACGGAAGAAAGCAAAATAGAAGAGCTTCCGTTTTACCAGTATGTGAGAGAAGATGTTGAAATGGCGCTCTTCGGGGCAAAACAAAAGCTTGAGAAGGCGCTTGAACTGACAAAAGCGCCCGGCGGGCCGGCGCCGCGTGCTGATAATTTTCTGGATGACCTTCAGCAGATAGAAGAGCTGATCAGCTGCCGGCATGACTTCGATGCGCTGTATGAACGGGTTCCCGCAGTCTCATTTAAGCGGGCGAAGGCGGTAAAGGGTGATGAATTTGACAAAGCGCTTTTGGACGAAGCGACCGATTTGCGAAACGGCGCG
This sequence comes from Bacillus sp. KICET-1, assembly GCF_027721405.1. Lineage (NCBI taxonomy): Bacteria > Bacillati > Bacillota > Bacilli > Caryophanales > Bacillaceae > Bacillus > Bacillus sp. KICET-1. The sequence goes on along the minus strand of NZ_CP113515.1, from coordinate 3,902,505 downwards.
AAGAAACTGATCGAAAAGGTAAAGACAGATTACTTTACAAGAAGTCCGCAAGATCACTTAAAGAGTTTAGCAGATATGAAGTCTGTCATCGAAACGCTCGTTCAGCTCGTGATATCGTACGGAAAACGATTTGAAGCGGCGAAACAAGAAAAATCAATTATTGATTTCTCAGATTTGGAACATTACTGCCTGGCGATTTTAACTGCGGTTGATGAAGAAGGCAGGCGGGTGCCGAGCGAAGCGGCCGTTTATTATCAAGACCAGTTTCATGAAGTTCTGGTTGATGAATATCAAGATACCAATCTTGTGCAGGAGTCTATCCTGCAGCTTGTTAAAAGCGGGGATGAAGAGGCGGGAAATCTGTTTATGGTAGGCGACGTCAAACAATCGATCTACCGTTTCAGACTTGCCGAGCCGCTGCTGTTTCTCGGGAAATATAAAAGGTTTACAGAAAGCGGGGAAGGCGCGGGGCAGAAAATTGATCTGAACCAAAATTTCCGCAGCCGCTCCGATATTTTGGACAGTACGAATTTCTTGTTTAAGCAGCTGATGGGCGGAAAAATCGGCGAAGTGGACTACGATGAACAGGCGGCATTGAAGCTCGGCGCATCGTATCCGCCGAATGACGCGGCCAAAACGGAACTGCTGCTGATTGACAGCGCTGATGACGCAGACAGCGCCGAGGATGCCGAAGACTTTGAAACCGTGCACTGGGAAGCGAAAGCGATAGCCGGGGAGATCCGAAAGCTTGTCTCATCTCCGTTTAAGGTATATGACGGCAAAACAAAAACACACCGGAATATCCAGTACCGGGATATCGTGATTTTGCTGCGCTCTATGCCGTGGGCGCCGCAATTAATGGAAGAGCTGAAAAACCAGGGCATTCCGGTGTACGCCAATTTGACGTCGGGTTACTTTGAAGCCGTGGAGGTGGCTGCGGCGCTTTCAGTCTTGAAGGTGATTGATAATCCGTATCAGGATATTCCGCTTGCTTCCGTGCTGCGCTCGCCCATCGTCGGCTGTGACGAAAATGAACTTGCGCTGATACGCCTTGAAAAGAAAAAAGCGCCGTTTTATGAAGCGCTGAAAGCATATATAGCGAACGGTGACAGGCATGATGACCTGTATCAAAAACTGAGAACCTTTTATGACAGTCTGCAAAAGTGGCGGTCATTTTCGACGAATCATTCGGTGTCTGAGCTGATTTGGGAAGTATACCGCGATACCGGATATTTTGACTATGCAGGCGGCATGCCCGGCGGAAAGCAGCGTCAGGCCAATCTGCGCGTCTTGTATGACCGGGCGCGCTCGTACGAAGCGACGGCGTTCCGCGGGTTATTCCGCTTTTTGCGGTTCATTGAACGGATGCAGGAGCGCGGCGATGATCTGGGGACGGCCCGGGCGCTCAGCGAGCAGGAGGATGTCGTTCGGCTGATGACGATCCACAGCAGCAAAGGACTTGAATTCCCCGTCGTTTTCACCGCCGGACTCGGCAGAAGTTTTAATATGATGGATCTCAACAAATCATACCTGCTTGATAAAGAGCTCGGTTTCGGCACGAAGTACATTCATCCGGAACTCAGAATCAGCTATCCGACTCTGCCGCTTGTGGCGATGAAGAAAAAGATGCGCAGAGAGCTCTTATCCGAAGAATTGCGCGTATTGTATGTGGCGCTGACCAGAGCGAAGGAAAAGCTGTTTCTCGTCGGTTCCTGCAAAAAACGGGAAAAACAGCTGGCCAAATGGCAGGCGCAAGCAGACCGGGCCGATTGGCTTCTTTCTGAATTCGACCGCTATCAGGCGTCATCTTATTTGGACTTTATCGGGCCGGCGCTCATCCGCCACCGTGACATGGAGGCGCACAGGACGCCGGGACTTTCATCGTCTGAGGATATCGCGCGCGACCCGTCGCGTTTTCACATCCGGATGCTGCAGCAAAGTGAATTGCTGGAAGAGAATCCAAAAGAACGTGCTGAAGAAAAGAGCAAACGTCTCAAAGCGATTCAGCAGGGCGAGCCGATTCCTGGTTCGTTTTCATTTGATGATCAGGCGCGCCGTCTGCTTGAATGGGAATATCCGTACCGAGAGCTGACGGCTATCAGAACGAAGCAGTCAGTTTCTGAGCTGAAGAGAAAGCAAGAATACGAGGATGAATACAGCGGCCGCTCTCTCATCAAACCGTCAGGAGACACGCTTTTATACAGGCGTCCCGGTTTTATGATGAAAAAAGGGCTGACAGCCGCCGAAAAAGGAACGGCGATGCATACGGTGATGCAGCACATACCGCTGACGCACGTGCCGACTGCCGAAGAAGCGGAGCGGACGGTCCGGATGCTTTACGAAAAAGAGCTGCTGACAGAAGAGCAGCAGGAAGCTATTGATATAGAAGAAATTGTTCAGTTTTTCGGAACTGAAATCGGGAAAGACCTTCTCGGGGCGCTGCGGATTGACCGGGAAGTGCCGTTCAGTATGGCGCTTCCGGCCGGCGAGGTGTACAAGGATGCCGAAACGGCCGGTGAACCGCTGCTCGTGCAGGGGATTATTGACTGCCTCTACGAAACGGCGGACGGTCTCTATTTGCTGGACTATAAAACAGATCGGATAGAGGGGAAATTCCGGAACGGATTTGAAGGCGCGGCTCCGATTCTGCAAAAAAGGTATGAAACACAAATCGAATTGTATACAAAAGCGGTTGAACAAATTACAAAAACGAAAGTGAAAGGGCGTGCGCTCTATTTCTTCGATGGAGGTCACGTTCTTACACTGTAACAAGATCCGAAGCTCCTTTTTGGAGCGGATCTTTTTTTCTATCAAAAAGTGAGGTGAATGCGGTATGCGCATTTTACATACAGCTGACTGGCACCTCGGCAAAACGCTGGAAGGCAGAAGCCGGCTGAGCGAGCAGGCCGAGGTATTGGAAGAGCTGAATACCATTGTCAAGGAAGAAAACATTGATGCGGTCATTATGGCGGGGGATGTATTTGATACGGTCAACCCGCCTGCGCTCGCTGAACAATTGTATTATGAAAGTCTTTCCGCGCTTTCTGACGGCGGAAAACGACCGGTCGTCGTCATTGCCGGAAACCATGACAATCCCGACAGGCTGGCGGCGGCTTCTCCGTTAACAAATGAGCGCGGCATTCATTTAATCGGCTATCCGCGGACAGAACCCGTGCATATTGAGGTGCCGTCGGCGGACGAGCTGTTAGCCGTAGCCGCGCTGGCATATCCGTCAGAGGCGAGATTAAACGAAGTGCTTTCTGATACGTTTGAGGAAAAGCTTCTTCGCGATCATTACGATGTGAAAATCAGAGAGGCGTTTGCTCACATGTGCGGACTGTGCCGGGACGATGCCGTGAAAATCGCGGCGAGCCACATTTATGTCGCGGGGGGAAATCAGACCGATTCAGAGCGTCCGATTGAAGTCGGGGGCGCTTACACAGTTGCCGCTGACAGCCTGCCGGCTGATGCGGCTTACGTGGCTCTCGGCCATCTCCACCGTCCGCAAACGATCAAGCGCGCCAAGACGGCTGCCCGTTATTCAGGCTCTCCGCTCGCATACAGCTTTTCAGAAGCCGGTTATGCCAAATCGGTGACGGTGGTAGAAGCGAAGCCCGGCGGAGAAGCGAAGTGGGAAGAGGTTTTCCTGTCTTCCGGTAAACCGCTCGTCAAATGGAAAGCGCAGGGGCTGAGCGAGGTTCACGGCTGGCTCGATGAAGGGCGTGACCGGAATGCCTGGATCGACCTTGATATCCATTTGACGGATCAGCTTTCTCTCGAGGAAATTCATCGGCTGAGAAAGGCGCATCCCGGCTTTATCCATATCAGGCCGGTTTTTGAAGAAAAAGAGACCGAAAATGACCGGATTGAAGTGAAACACACATCAATTGAGGATCGATTTAAGAAGTTTTATGAAAAACAAACGGGCGGCGGCGTGCCGGATGAGGAGATGGTCAAGCTGTTTTTAGAGCTTGCGTCAGCAGATGATGAGGAGGATGCGACATGAAGCCGATTCTGTTAACGATAAAAGGGCTCCACAGCTTCAGGGAGGAACAGACCATTGATTTTGCCGGACTGTCAGGAGCCGGGGTGTTCGGGATTTTCGGGCCGACCGGAAGCGGAAAATCGTCGATCCTTGATGCCATGACACTCGCTTTATACGGAAAAGTGGAGCGCGCCGCAAATAATACGCACGGCATCCTGAATCATGCCGAAGATCAGCTCGCCGTCTCATTTACATTCGCGCTTCAATCCGGCCACCGGGTTTCCTACAAGGTCGAGCGCGTTTTTAAGAGAACGGATGAAACGAAAGTAAAAACCGCCCTCTGCCGCCTGATTGAAATCAAAGACGAACAAACGGTGCTGGCCGATAAAGCGAATGAAGTGAACAAAAAGGTAGAGGAGCTTCTTGGCCTGACCATTGACGACTTTACAAGAGCCGTCGTGCTGCCGCAAGGAAAGTTTGCCGAGTTTCTGTCGCTTAAAGGCGCGGAAAGAAGACATATGCTCCAGCGCCTGTTTAATCTGGAACAGTACGGGGACAGGCTTGTCAAAAAATTGCGGCGGCGGGCGCAGGAAGCGGCAGCGAAAAAAAATGAAATGCTGGCCGAACAATCCGGCCTCGGAGACGCAGGAGAAGATGCGCTGAAGCAGGCTGAACAGCAGTTTCACGAAGCGAACGAACGGCTTGAAGAAGCTGAGAAGAAACGGGTCCGGGCAAAAGAGCGTTTTGAAAGTCACCAGGAAATTTGGAACTTGCAGACAGAAAGAGATGAATATGAGCGCCGGGAGAAAAAGCTTGAGGAAAGACGCCCGTACATCACGGATTTGACTGAGCGTCTTAAAGAGGCGGAAACAGCTCTCGCCCTTGAGCCGTACGCAGACCGCTACACAGAAGCCGTCCGCCGGAAGCAGCGCGCCGAACAGGAGCACGAACTGGCCAAACGGAAATCAGAGGCGGAAACCGTTTCATTTACCCGGCAAAATGAAGCCTATGAAGCATGGCGGGCCCATAAGGCCGAACAGGAGCCGAAGCTTGTCAAGGAAGAAGAGCTGTATCAAAGACTTTCAGCCATTGAACAAAAACTGCTTGAAGCGAAAAAAGAAGCGGAAAAAACAAATGCGGAACACAGCAAAAAAGAGGAAGAATACGAAGCCGCCTCGAAACAGCTGGCCGGAGTGAAAGACCGCCTGACCCGCGGTAAAAAGAGGCAGAATGAGCTGAAAGAAGAGCTGAAAGCAGTTCAGGTGACCGCCGATGAACGGAAAAAATGCCAGACCGCAGCACAGCTGGCGGCGGGCTTTCAGCAGACACAGGAACAAATCACGAAAGAACGGGCCAATCTGACAACGCAGCTGAAAAACGTGGAGAAGCTGAACGGAGAAAGCGAGTCGCTCACAGCGAAGGCGAAAACGGAAGAGGAAGACATTACGCACGCTTATCAAACGCTTCAAACCGTTTACCATATGGTCTGTGAAACGGAACGTTCACTGAAAGCCGCAGCCGAACGGGCTGACAAAACGCAAGCCGATCTCCGCAGGCGCTCAGAGGAAGCGAGAACGGCTGCATTAACAAAAGAATTATCGGAAAAACTAATCGAAGGAAAGCCTTGTCCTGTATGCGGCTCCACGCAGCATGACCGCCCGCGTTCCGCTCATGAAACATTCTCGCCTGATACGGCTGTACAGGAACAGTTGCAGCAGGTTGAAGCGCTGCTTTCTAAGGCGGCGGCTCTTTCTCAGGAAGTGCTGACAGCCAAGGTTGCATTAGAAGAGCAGTCAGGGCGTTTTACCGAAGAATGTCCGTTTCTGCAAAGCGCCCGGGTTCCGGAGCTGGAAGCCGCTTTCTCCATCAGCGGACGCCCGCTTGATGAAGCGTTCAGCGCCGTCCGCTTGGAATGGAAACAAATGAAACAGGATATGCTGTCGGTAAAAGAGAAGGTCACAAGACTGATCAGCGCGCATCAGCAGACGGTGAAACAAGCTGAGCAGCTGGCCGAACGAATCCGCTACGAGGAAAAAGAAGCCGACCGTCTCAGACATTCATTAGAAGAGCTTGAATCGCTGTCAGAAAGCCGATTGAATCAGTACAACGAAGTCTGCGGTGATATTCCGCCAAACCGGATTGACGCCTGGCAGGCTTCGATAGATGAGAAGGACAGGCAGGCAGAAGAATGTGAGAAGCGCATTGAAACAAGCATCGCATTCCTCAAGGAACATGAAGAGGAGAAAGAACGCCTGCAGGAGATGAAGCATCGGCTTGAACGGGAACGGCTCGAGCTTCACTATGCGTCTGAGCGCCTGCAGCAGGTGATTGATGGATATGAACAAGAGCTCGGAACAGCAGCTGAAGAAACATCAATTTCCGCAAAGCTTGAAGCGGTGCGGCAGGAATTACAGCTGTTAAAATCGAAAGAGCAGTCCCTATTCGATGCGCTGAAGCGGGCGCAGCAATCACTGAATGACGCAAAAGGCCGGGAATCCGGGAGTCTCATGTCACTCAGGGATGCTGAGACTTCCCTTGAGAAAGCGCAAAACGACTGGCGCGTGAGGTCAAAAGACACCGGGTTTACCGAGCCGGACCAAGTCAAAAAAAGTCTGCTTCCGCAAGGGCGTGCAGAGGAAATGAAAAAAGAAATAGATGAGTTCCTGGACACCTCAAAACAGCTATCGGCAAATATCAGCCGTGTTACTGATAAATTAGCCGACCGCCGGATATCGGAGGAAGAATGGACAGCATCCGTTTCTCTGCTGAAGCAGGCAGAGGCTGAGTCAGGCGCCGCCATGGAGGAAAAAGGAGCACAGGCAAAAGCCTACGCGGTTATGCAAAAACAGCATAAGCGCTTTAAAGAGATTGAAGCCGAACTGAAAAGCTGGCAGACACAGATTGACAGGCTTGATAAGCTCCAGTCTGTATGTAAAGGCAATACATTCGTCGAATTTTTAGCGGAAGAACAGCTGGAAAGCGTGGCTCGGGACGCCTCTGCCCGTCTCGGAGCGCTGACAAGGCAGCGGTATGCCATATTAGTCGATTCAGAAGGCGGTTTCGTCATGCGTGATGACGCGAACGGAGGCGTCAAAAGGCCTGTATCAAGCCTTTCCGGCGGGGAGACGTTTCTGACATCGCTGTCGCTTGCGCTTGCCTTGTCCGCCCAGATTCAGCTGCGGGGGCAATACCCGCTGCAATTCTTTTTCTTAGATGAAGGATTCGGGACTCTTGACCAAGGGCTCTTAGACACCGTTGTCACAGCGCTCGAAAAGCTGCAATCGGACAACTTATCCGTCGGAGTGATCAGCCATGTGCAGGAGCTGAGAGCGCGTCTGCCGAAAAAATTAATCGTTCATCCGTCCGAACCGGGCGGGAAAGGCACCCGGGTCACATTGGAGATCATGTAGAAAGGAGAAGGAATTATGGCCGATTCTGCCGAGGGCACATGTGAATTATGCGGCCGCCATCATGTGCGGCTGACGGAGCACCACTTAACGCCTAAGGAAGAAGGCGGGACATTCCTTCCGACCGCAATGCTCTGCATCCCTTGTCATAAACAGGTTCACGCGCTCTATACGAATCAGGAGCTTGCGGCAAGGCTCGCGGGAATAGAAGAGCTGCGGCGTGACCCGAAACTCGCGCGGTTTGTGAAATGGATCAGAAAACAGCCGCCAAAAAAGCTTGTAAAAACAAAAAAAGCAAATGAACGAACATAACGCTGAACCAAAAGCAGCCCTCTTCTGAAAGAGCGGCTGCTTTTTAGGCGTTTCCGACCACATTTTGATCGCTGACATCGGGGTCTATATAGTTTGTCGCATTGACAACGTTGTTTAATAACAGGAAATCTCCGGTATTGCCTGCTCCCGAACCGAGCGCAGATTTAGAAGAGCTTTTTGGAGAAAGGTAAAAGGAATCACCAAAGTTTACGACTCCGCCCGATATGGAATTGATAGCTATAGGTCCGGTAATTGCTGGCATAAACGACACCCTTTATAGAAGTCTCACCGTCATTATATGTCAGGGCTGCTGTGATTGTGAGCTTGATGTGAAGATCTGCCTAATATGTTTCAGCCGCGAATCTCCCAGAACGATCGACGTCGATCCGATTTGAACCACGGACGCTGACGATACCCCTTGAACTTTCACATTCCTTACCCGAATTGAAGGGTTTTCATGGCAGAATGCGCTTTGGACTCCCGTTTCCGGTAACGGCATGACGGCCGGCTGCCGAAAGATCTGGTATTCTTTTTTGTTAAATGAGCCTTCATCATCTCTGTATACAGCAAGACTACGCTGATCGGCCAATACTTTGACCCGCATATTGATTTCATTCGTATCGCCTGCTTGAAAGACACTCGCAATCCCGACTGAATTGATTTTGGCGTTCCGGAGGCGTGAAATGCGCTTTAACATTATTCCGGCGCCAGCGGCACATAAGGGCCGATAATAAGAGATTCCGGAGGCGTGTCAAAGATGGAAGACAGATAGACGGAATCGGTGTCGCCGATTAATAATAAGGAAGAACTGGATACACCGGTAGACCGGATGTCGCCGACTTCAATATTCCGGTTAATCACTGTAAAAATCATGACGGATCATCACCTTTCATTTCACCAGGTATGTGCTTAATAAAGTGCTCGACGGCCCTGACAATATCACGCTTCACATGTTCGGCAATCTGCTCGGCATATTGCGCGGGCGCCGTATTTTCTTCTTTCGGGACATGGGACAGATAATACTTAATCCGGCTGTCCATCTGCTTTCTGATATCTTCAATAATATGATATTTGTTCGCTTCGTCCAGCCTGCTCTCATACTGAGTTTCGAGCTTCTCTAAAAGCGCGGGGATTTCTTCATTCAGGTACATATCGACGTTTTGGCGGATTTGCTGCATTTGCTGGCCCGCCTGTTCCTGCTGCATCATTCCGACCTGCGGAGATGTCTGGCCGACTTCGAAGTTTTGCACGGCATTCGGATCAGTCGGATTCAATCCGATATTCAGCGTTCCTTCCAGCCGTTCAATTTTCAGCTGATCAAATTTATACTCGAGCCGATCGATTCTTGTAGAAGGCTGCTGCTTCAGCGTTGAAATTTCATTTTGGAATTCTTTCAGCTGCCGTTCGAGCTCCTGAATCTGCTGCGCCTGCTGCTGGACGAAAGAATTTAAATTCTGCAGGTAGGATGAAACGGATTGATCATACATGACATTCACCTCGCGTCTCGTTTCCTTCATTAAAACTACCGGCTTGGCGGCTGGAGCGGTACAAATGATGAGGTGCCGGGACCTCCCCCTGTTGTTACAGTCTGCTGCCCTGCAGTGACAGGCGGCGCCGGCTCAACATAACTCCCTGTATTGTACAGATTGGAAAGAGATTTAATTGAACCGGCGCTTCCGATTTGCAGTATGGAGGAATTGCTGACAGATTCTACACGCATGTAATTGATATGGATCGACTGATTGACGTAAAAATTCATACGGCGCCTCCTTTATGCGTTTCCTGCCATCGGCTGATCGATTACATCATTATCGTACACATTCGTTGAATTCCTGTAATTCGTCAGTGTGAGATTGTCTCCGGTATTGAAGCTGCCCGCTCCGGCAAATGTCTTAACCTCTGCTTTTGGAGAAATGGTGATGCAGTCGCCTATATGAACGACTCCGCTCGTACCGACGGCATTAATTTTAAACGCTCCGACAATTGCGGGCATACGAGCACATCCTTTTCGTGAAGATTTTCATGACTATACTCCAGGAGCTTATCTGGGCTGCCTGCCTAAAATAGCTTATGACAAATGCACATTTTTGTGAGCGGAAAAAACTTTAGACGTAAAAACACCGGCGCTATACGCATGCCGGGCCTTATACATAAATGATACAGATTTATATACACATCACGTTTATGAGAAAGCCTCTTTTTTTTCGCGGCCGTGCTGAATCTGTGCGGCCGGGTTCGGCCCGCTGTCTTTCGTTTGTTGGATGAGCCCGCCCCGGCACCCGTTTAAAAGGCTGTCCAGCTCCTGGCTGCACCTGATGGTCTCCGTCGCATTGATTCCGAATTTTTGCGCTGTCTCGAATAAAGTTAATCTTTTTTCTTCAATTTTGTTCATCGTGTGATCTCCAATTCTCGATTATTTTGGAAAACATAGGATGATAATAGTATAACCCATTTTGGCCAAGAAGGTTTTATTTCGTCAATATGACTAAAAAAGTGACAATTTTTGATACTCTTTTACACTTATTTTCAGCCTGTTTAAAAGAGGGATTTCCCGTTCGGAGGAAGAATACATAAAGGAATGCCATTTAAAAATGATGGGGGATTAACATGAAATTTGCGACAGGGGAACTGAACAGCCGAAAATTTGTCGGTCTGATTATTGATGATGACAAAATCTTAGATCTGCAAAAGGCTGAAAAAAAATTGTTTGAACTTGAGACGATTCCGGGTTCGCTGATCGAGTGCATTCAAAAAGGAGATAAGTTTGTCGCGCATGCCGGACAGCTTGCGGAATGGGCGAAAAAACCGAATGACGAATCAGGTTCATTTATGTATGCGCTGTCTGACGTAAAGCTTTGCGCGCCTATTCCGAGACCTTCAAAGAACGTGATCTGCATCGGGAAAAATTATCGTGATCATGCCGTTGAAATGGGGAGTGAGGCGGATATACCCGAGCATCCCATGGTTTTCACGAAAGCCCCGGCTGCCGTTACAGGACACGGAGAAACAGTGGACAGCCACTTGGATGTAACGGAGCAGCTTGATTATGAAGGGGAGCTTGCGGTAATCATATCAAAAAGCGGATCGCACATCTCCAAAGAACATGCGCTTGATCATATATTCGGCTATACAATTGTAAATGATATCACAGCGCGCGATCTGCAGAAAAAACATAAACAGTTTTTTATCGGCAAAAGCCTGGATACGACATGCCCGATGGGCCCGGTCATTGTACATAAGTCGGCCGTCAGCGATCCGCAAAGCCTGAAAGTTGAAACGCGGGTGAACGGTGAACTGCGCCAATCAGGATCAACGGGTGACATGATATTTCCGATAGCTGAATTAATCGAGACGCTGTCAAAAGGAATGACGCTTGAAGCCGGTGACATTATAGCGACGGGGACGCCGTCCGGTGTCGGAAAAGGATTTAAGCCCCCGAAATTTTTAAAGCCGGGGGACCGTATTGACATTACAATTGAACCGATCGGCACACTGTCGAACCAAATCGGATAATTGTGTGTCTTTCGCACGATTGATAATGCTCCGAGAGGCTTGTTGTGGTACCATAAGTGAGGCAGATTGATCTGATAGGGGGGATTGAACATAATGACACATTGGCATATTACTTCATGGGTCGTTGCGCTTATCCTGGTGTTTGTCAGCTACGGGCTGTACGGTGCCGGAAAAGCGAAGGGCGCAAAAATTACGCATATGATTCTGCGCTTATTCTACATTATTATTATTCTGACCGGAGCTGAGCTTTTTGTCCGTTTTGCGAATTGGAACGGAGAGTACGCCGGAAAAATGCTGCTCGGCATCATTACCATCGGACTGATGGAAATGCTCGTCATCCGTAAGAAAAAAGGCAAATCAACCGGCGGACTGTGGATCGGTTTTATTATCGTGCTCGTCCTGACGGTGCTGCTCGGCCTTCACTTGCCGATCGGCTTTCACGTATTTTAATCAATCGCTTGAAAAACCCGGATGCATCCGGGTTTTTTAGTTGCGCATACATTTTGCGCAACTGTGCCAGCGTCAATCACTCTCGTTACCGCAAAAGCTACGGCTGTAAAGGGTAAAAGCAAACGCCGGGCGTCAATCAGCGTGAAAACAAAGCTAAATCCATCAGGCGGCACCTATTTAAAAGGTGCCGCCTGTTTGTTACGCGGTGCCGTCTTGTTTTGCCGTTGAATACATAATGGAGCGCCGCCCGTCAGATGCCGTCCATTCAAATCTGTCGTGTTTACCCGAGCTGCCGCGGTGATGCTGAAGGGCGCATTGTGCGTCATCCGCCGAGAAGTGATAAAACGAAACGCCTTCACCGGAAAACAGCGCCTGATTGTAGGAAAATACGCAATCATATACAGACAGGCCGAACCCGTGCAGATGGCTGAGAAACAGCAGAAACGTTTCATCGTCCAGCGAATCGAGCAAGGTTAACAGCGGCCGTTTGACCGCCTTTTCATAACGGATTTCTTCCCCGCCGAGCAGGGGGATGGTGTCTGCGCCGATTTCGGCCGCACCGCCGCAAATCCGTGCCGGCTGCCATCGGCCGCCGCGTTTCATCAATACGTCTGCGTTTCCTAGACTGTCTGCAAGCAGGATATCGCCTTCATCGTTTTCGACGAGGCAGATGCCGTCCTCTATCATCAGGGTGCCGCGCCCCCATTTGTTTTTTTCTGAGAAAAGCTGTTTTCGTTTCATAACCGTGCCGGTCTCCTTTGTTTGTTTCTTCTCTTTCGTTCTTTCCAAATCGGGCTTGTCTCATACAACTCTTAGTGGGACAAATCAACTATCTGCGTTTCTTTGCATAAACTGGGTAAAGTGCTGATAGAAACGAATTTGATACCGACAGAAACGGGATTGGAGCTGATATCACATGTGTGGAATTGCGGGTTGGGTCGATTTTCAAAAGCAGCTCGTCCAAGAGAAACATATTATGAACAATATGATAGACACTCTTTCAAAACGAGGGCCTGATGATTCAAACGTCTGGGGAGAGCCCCATGTTTTATTCGGACATAAAAGACTTTCGGTCGTTGACATTGAAGGCGGCCGCCAGCCGATGGCCTGCACGCATCAAGAGGAAACGTACACGATCATTTATAATGGCGAGCTGTATAACACGGAGGAATTGCGGAAGGAGCTTCAGGCGAGGGGCCACCGTTTTGAGAGGACCTCTGATACAGAAGTGCTGCTGCACAGCTATATTGAGTGGCGGGAGGAGTGCGTGGACCGCTTGAACGGTATTTTCGCTTTTGCCATCTGGGATGAAAAGCGCGAGCGGCTGTTCGGGGCAAGAGACCGGCTCGGCGTCAAACCGTTTTTTTATAAAGAACACGGCTCTTCCTTTCTGTTTGGGTCGGAATTGAAAGCCATCCTTGCTCATCCTGATGTGAAAGCCCGCACAGACAGCGGCGGACTTGCGGAAGTATTCGGACTCGGGCCGTCCAGAACTCCGGGCTGCGGGGTGTTTAAAGGAATTCACGAGGTGCGTCCCGCCCATGCGTTCACTTTCTCAAAGGACGGTTTGTCCATATGGCGTTATTGGAATGTAAAGAGCGAAAAGCATACAGACAGCTTCGATGAAACCGCGGCTCACATTCGGTACTTATTTCAGGATGCAGTGACACGCCAGCTCGTATCTGACGTGCCGGTTTGCACGTTTTTATCAGGGGGGCTTGATTCGAGCGCGATAACCGCGATAGCCGCCGCTCATTTTGAGAAACAAGGCAGAGATCCCCTTCATACTTATTCAATTGATTATGAGGAGAACAGCAAATTTTTTAAAGCGAGCGCGTTTCAGCCGAATGATGACGGCCCGTGGATCGATAAAATGACAAATGCATTCGGCACACAGCATCATAAGTGCGTGATTACGCAGGATCAGCTGGTTGAACATCTGGAGGAATCCGTTCTCGTCAGAGACCTGCCGGGCATGGCTGATGTTGATTCCTCGCTATTATGGTTCTGCCGGGAAATTAAAAAAGATTTTGTCGTGAGCCTTTCCGGAGAATGTGCGGACGAAATTTTCGGCGGATATCCGTGGTTTCACACCGCGGCAGAAGAAGACGGATTTCCTTGGATGAGGTCGACTGAGGAGAGGATCACGCTCTTGGATGAAAAGTGGCAAAAACGGCTGAACCTTAGAGAATACGTGAATGCGAGATATGAAGAAACCATTGCGGAAACGCCGCTGTTAGACGGTGAGACGGGAACAGATAAAGCGAGACGGCAGCTGTTCTACTTAAATATGCTTTGGTTTATGACAAATCTGCTCGACCGCAAAGACCGCATGAGCATGGGCGCAAGTCTTGAAGTACGGGTGCCGTTCGCCGACCACAGACTTGTGGAATACGTTTGGAATATTCCTTGGGAAATGAAAATGCATGGCAGCCGGGAAAAAGGCATTTTGCGGAAAGCGCTTGAAGGACTGCTTCCTGAAGATATTTTGTACCGCAAAAAAAGCCCTTATCCGAAAACGCATCACCCGAAATACACGCAGGGGGTTACAGAATGGCTGAAAACGATTTTGCAACAGAAAGATTCCGTGCTTCACACCCTGCTTGACAGAAAGAAGCTGGAAATGCTGCTGGAGACAGAAGGTTCATCTTTTCAGGTGCCGTGGTTCGGCCAACTGATGAAAGGCCCGCAGCTGATCGCCCATCTTGCCCAGATCCATACATGGTTTGAGGCGTACCGTATCGATATAGAAGAATAACAGTGCCGCGACCGGTTTCCGCTGAAGGATATCGGTCTTTTTATTGTGAAACATATGGTACACTAAAAAACAGAGGAGTGATACCATGACCGAATATGAAACATGCGCCCAGCTTGCCGAGGCGCACTTTCCTTTATATAAACGGACTTTCTCATCCCTGCCGCCAAAAAACAGGCGGGCCGCATGGGCGGTGCTTGCTTTGTTTCACGAAGCTGATCGGCTTGATGTGCAGGAACTTGGAGGATTTGAACAGGCGGCACAAGACTTTCTGAACGGGGCACGCGCCGACGGCTTTTTGTGGGAGGCGCTCACTGATGTGCGGCAGCAATTTGCGCTTGAAGAAGAGCCGTTGCGTGAGTTTATCGCCGGCCACATCTCTGACAGAGAAAAAGTAACGTATCAAGAGTTTGATGACCTGCTGATGTACGCGGGCCAAACAGGCGGAGCCATCGGCCTGCTTCTGCTGCCGGTTTGCGCGCGCCGGAACCAAGAGAAACTCCGCCATGCAGCCGTTTCATTAGGAGCAGCCATTCAGCTGACCCGGGTGCTTCTGGGGGTCCATACGGATGAGCGGTCGAAAAAGCGTCTCCCGCGCCAGGTGATGATGCAATTCGGCTATACGGAAGAAGAGCTGGAGAGCCGTACTGTCAACAAAGCTTTTATGAATGTATGGGAGTACATCGCATTCGAGGCTGAGGCGTATTTCGAGGAGGCGTCTGAAGAGCTGGAGCTGTTTCCGTTATACTCAAGGCCCGCCGTTACCGGTGTGCTGGCACATTACCGGTCAGAGCTCGGTGACATGAGAAAACGGCTTTCGCAAGCATAAAAAAAAACGCCCGGCTTCTTAACGAAGCTCCGGGCGTTTATGCAATCCCTTTTTGAATCCAAATCCGCGACCGCCATCTTCTGTACATAAGAATGCCCCTGACCCATTCATCCGCGATAAATGAAATCCAGATGCCCATAAGCCCTAATCCGAAATGGATGCCGAACAGATAAGCGAGAGGCAGTCCGATACCCCACATGGAAATCATCGCCATGTAGACGGGGAATTTTGCATCTCCGGCAGCCCGCAGCGAGTTGATGATAATGACATTAAATGAACGGCCGGGCTCAAGAATGATCGTCATGGCGATCAGCATGCTCGCCGTCGCAATAATGTCAGGGCTGCTTGTGAAAATTCCGATCAGCTGCTTTGAAAACAAGGTCATGATCACGGATGTCAAAGCGGCAATGCCAAGCGCCCAGTACAGACTTTTCATGCAGCGGTCATAAGCGTCGTCAAACCGTTTGGCGCCGATATATCTGCCGATCAAAATCTGTGTGCCCTGGCTGATCGCCGTTCCGAACAGCAGGATAAACATGGTGATGTTTTGCGTATAAACCTTTGTTGTAAGCGCCTGAGCGCCCATAATGGCGATAAAATAAGTGACAACCATTTGTGAAATGTTGTAAGACAGCTGTTCGCCGGCAGACGGAATCCCGATTTTCAGGAGTTTCCGCAAGTGCTCTTTATGGACGTGAAAAATCTTTTGCCATGTCAGACCGAGTCCGATGCGTTTTTTGACGATCACAATCATCGCGATCAGTCCGATGATCCGTGCAAAGGACGTTGACATCGCAACACCGGCGACGCCTAACACCGGAAGGCCGAGCGGCCCGAAAATGACAAGAAAGTTTCCGGCAATATTTAAAATATTCATCCCGATCGTAACGAACATCGTATCCTTCGTATGACCGTAGCTTTTTAAAATGGCACTGAATGTCATAATCAAAGCCTGAATGAAGGACAGCCCGCCGACCACCTGCAAAAAGACTTTGGCATCCGGCATCAATTCATTGGAAAGACCCATCACATGAAGCAGCGGAACGGCCGCAAAAAATATGGCGGCGCTGATGGCGAGACTGATGACAAAGTTCGCTCCTATTGATACATAAGCCACTTCCTGCGCCTCTTTTTTCTGTTTAGATCCTAAAAACTGTGAAATCACAATTGTCGTACCCGTAGCGATAAAGCTGAACATCACGATAATTAAATTTAAAATCTGATTGCTGACACCCACGGCCGCCACACTGTTGTCAGAGTATTGGCTAAGCATAAGAGTGTCGGCGTTTCCCATAAACATATATAATGAAACCTCAATAAATATCGGCCAAGTCAGCGCGTATAATGAGAGTTTGTGATCAGAGGATTGTTTGAACGCAGCCCGTTTTAAAATCGCTTGTTTCATTTCTTTTAACCCCTTTCCTGACAAAATCAACGTTTAAAAGTGTACCTCCATTTTCTTATAATAAAAAGGGAGAGAAACGAAACTTCTTGCAAAAATCCGACTTAAAAAGGAGGGCCGAAAATATGTCCTTTCTCGAGTTCACAGTTCCTCCGTTCCCGGTCTTTATCGCTGCGGGAGAAGGAGTGTTCAAAAAAGGCGAAACCCATGTGAGACGGGTCTTCCCGGTGTTTGATCTGCTGTATGTGAAAAAAGGCGTCCTCTACATTACAGAAGACGAAAACGCCTTTTCCGTTGAAGCGGGAGAATATATTCTGCTTTCTCCCGGCCTTGAACATTACGGAACAAAAGGCAGTGAAGAAACGACATCCTATTCGTGGCTTCATTTTGAAGGAGCGGCTTATGAGGTGACGGAAACAACCGGGAACAACTGGTCGGAGCTGAGGCGAAAAAAAGGGAGCTTTGAAGAGCCGTCCCGCTACCGCCTGTCCCTGCCGCAAAAAGGGAAGGTGAGACGCCCGCAGTTTATGGCCGGGCAATTCAGTGTGCTGACAGATGACAGCGCAGAGAACTCCGATCTGCCGCTCAGAAAGCAGATTCTGTTTGAAGAGCTGCTGCTCCATCTTCAGAAAGAAGCGTTCCAAATCCCGTCCGCAAAGGAAAGAGTCGCATGGGAGGCCGCCCGGTACCTGCAGGAGCACTATCAGGAGAAAACAACCATCAAAGCGCTCTCTTCGGCTCTTCATTACAACCAAGACTACGTGACCCGCTGCATGCAGCAGGTGCTCGGCGTCACGCCCGGCCAGTATACGAACAAAGTCAGAATGACGGAGGCGAAACGTCTTTTGTCCGCAACCAATGACAAAATGGGGGCGATCGCGGACGCCATCGGCATGGAGGACCCAACCTATTTTTCCAAACTGTTTAAACAGATTGAAGGCATTTCGCCGCTCGAATACCGCAAATTCGTAAGCCGGAAAACGGACTGACCTAATACCAGAGAACAGAAGAGGGATCGGTAAGCATGAAAATGACAATTTACGACGTGGCCGAAAAAGCGGGCGTCTCCATCTCGACCGTCTCGCGGGTCATCAACAATACGGGGAGGATCAGTGTCAAAACCCGCCGGATGGTGCTCCGTGTCATGGAGGAGATGGACTATCATCCGAATGTTCACGCATCCGCTTTGACGGGCAAAAAGACGAATATGATCGGCCTGATCACCCCGGATATTTCAAACCCGTTTTTCGGGGAACTGGCGAAAAGCATTGAAGACAGCGCCGGTGTACTTGGGTTTCATATCATTATCTGCAGCACCGATTATCAGCCTGAAAAAGAAACGAAGTATTTTTCGATGCTGCGGCAGAAGCAGGCGGACGGCATTATATTCGCGACGGGACTTGATCATGATGACAGCGTCACAGCGCTTGATGATATGGTGAAATCGGGCATCCCGCTTGCGATGATTACGCAGGATAAACCGCTCGCGCCGATGGACGTCGTCATTATCGATGACTTTCTCGGCGGCTATACGGCGGCTGAGCATCTCATATCTTTAGGCCATGAAAGAATCGCCTGTATCGTCGGAAACGGTTCGACCACGGGTGAAAGAGACAGAATCAAAGGTTTTCAAAAAGCGCTGCTGGAAGCGGGGATGACACTAGATGAATCGCTGATCATACCGACGGAATATTCGCTGGAAAGCGGAAAACAGGCAGCGGGCGAGCTGTTTGACAGAGACCTTCCGACCGCCGTTTTCGCCTTTAATGATGTCTTGTCATGTGCGGCGATACAGGCGGCGCGCTCCCGGGGCATTCGGGTGCCGGAAGACTTGTCCGTCATCGGCTTTGACAATACCATTCTCGCTGAAATGACGGCACCGCCGCTCACGACGATTTCTCAGCCCATCCGCGAAATGGGGAGGCGCGTCGTTGAACTTCTCATTGATGAGATTCAAGGGAAGAAAAAAACAAAAAGCAAAATCATTTTATCTCCGGAACTCGTCATCAGGCATTCTACGGCACCGGTGAAGACGCGCCCTCAGCGATAAGGGCGTTTTTTTCTGTGAAAAACATTGTCAAACGAGCGAAAAGCATTGTAAAATTAAAACAGCTTTGGAGAAAGCGCTTGCGCAAATACTGCGGATTGCAAGCAAAGAAAGCCAACAGTTTGAGTTATAAATAAAGCGCTTTCAAAATAATAATTTCTGTTTAATAAGGGAAACCGCTTGCGCCATTGCGGCATGCGGCCTCAAGAAAAAAGGAGCGGTGATAGATGACAGATCAAGTCAGATGTGCGGTGCTGGGATTAGGACGATTAGGGTATTTTCATGCGAAGCATTTAGCCGGCGAAGTTCGGGGAGCCGAACTTGCGGCCGTCTGTGACCCGATGAAGGGGAAGGCGGAAGCGTGTGCGAAAGAATTAGGAATCGCCAAATGGACGGAGAGCCCGTATGAACTGCTGGAAGATCACACGATTGACGCCGTCATCATTGTCACGCCAACAAGCACACATGCGGAAATGATCATGAAGGCTGCTGAAAACGGCAAGCATATCTTTGTTGAAAAGCCGCTCACCCTGAGTCTTGAGGAATCGATTAAAGTCATGAAAAAAATCGAAGAAACGGACGTCATCTGCCAGGTCGGTTTTATGAGGCGGTTTGATCCGGCATACGCCGACGCGAAAAGAAGAATCGACGCCGGGGAAATCGGCAGACCCATTTATTATAAAGGATTTACAAGAGATCAAGGCGCACCGCCCGCGGAATTTATCAAACATAGCGGAGGGCTTTTCATTGACTGCTCGATTCATGATTACGACATCGCAAGATATCTCATGAATGCCGAGGTTACGTCCGTCTGCGGGCACGGGAGGGTTTTAAAGCACCCGTTCATGGAGGAGTGCGGCGATGTCGATCAGGCATTAACGTATCTTGAGTTTGATTCAGGCGCGGCCGGCGATGTGGAGGCAAGCCGAAATTCTCCGTACGGCCATGACATCCGCGCCGAAATAATCGGGACGGCGGGAAGCATTTTAGTCGGCACGCTGCGGAACAGCCATGTCACCATTTTAACGGAGTCAGGCAGCAGCTACGAAATTATTCCGGATTTTCAAGCCCGCTTTAAAGACGCTTACCGTCTGGAGCTTGAGCACTTTGCCGAATGTGTGAAAAAAGGGGAAACGCCGATTGTGACAGACGTCGATGCCACGATTAACTTAGAAATCGGGATCGCCGCGACGGAATCGTTTAAAACCGGAAGGCCTGTAAAGCTTACCCCGGGCGCCTTCGGCTATGCCGGACTATGATAGATTCGAAGTGAAAAAGCAAAGGCCCGGGAGGCCTTTGCTTTTTTATGATTCGTATGAGAAAAAAATGTAGTCAGTCGGCACGCTTTTATAGCCCATTTGGTGAAGCATCGCGCTTATATTGCCGCGATGGTATGTGCCGTGATTCACAACATGCCGGATCACATCGGCATATGTCGTCCGGAGCGTTCCCATGCGCGGATGAGAAATGGAGATCGGGCCTTCCGTGTTCTCCAATTCTTTTAAAAATTTGCTGTATTCTTTGTCCAGTTCAGCCATTCTATGTTCAATCGCCTCAAAATCTCCGTCAAGCTTTTCAAATTGATCAAACTGCGAGACGATTTGTTCGTAAGTTTCTCCGTAAAGCACGTGAAGCCAAATGTAATCAGCCCGGTATATATGCACAAGCACGGCGTTCACAGTCGGAAAAACACTATCCAGTTTCTGCTGTAAGCTTGCCGCGGGCAGGGTCTTCAGATGCTGAATAACCTGCTCATTTGCCCATCTGTGGTAGTGATACAGCTTTAAAATGTCTGACATTCCAATTCCCCCTCTTCCTTCCGTACATTCAACATGACCTGGCCGAATTCCTTTTATCGAAACAAAAGCGCCGCAAAATAAAAAGCAGCACCCCACATCACCAATGCCGAGCATTTATTCAGGATGTCGAGGAGCCGGCCTCCTGTATCCGCCGTTTGGACGAGCCGTCCCGCGAATGCCAGTCCGGCGAACCATACCCAGGAAACCGCGATACAAGCACCGGCAAACAGCCATTTATCAATTCCCGGATAGGCGGCGGAGCTTGTGCCGATGACACTGACGGTATCCAAAATCGCATGCGGGTTCAAAAGGGATACCATGGCGGCCGTGACCGCCTGTTTTTTTGCCGAGAAAACCGTTTTTTTCGCCTGTTCGGCCTGCGGTTTGCTTCTCCAAGTCTGCCAGCCTAAAAAACTGAGAAACAAAAAGCCGCCTATAAGCATGACGGTCTGAAAAACGGGAATCTCTGCAATAATCATTGAAACGCCTGCGACGGCCGCGATGATGAGAATCGTATCGCATACCGCGGCGGCAATCACTGCGGGAAACGCCTGCCACACATGTTTTTGCCAGGCTCCCTGCTGAAAAATAAATACATTTTGCGCGCCCAATGGCAAAATAAGGCCGAAAGCGAGCATCACTCCGTGAAGAATGGCATTCATATCGTAAAACCCTCCAATCGTCAACTAAATCTCATTGTAGCCGCACTATGTGCTGATGTCTCCGTCCATTTGGCTGGTACTTGAACCAGCCAAATGTATAATAAATAAAGAAGGAGGGATGACGTATGAACAGCTGGCGTCCGGATCGGGAGTCGTACATACCGCTTTATCTCCAGATCGAACAGCATATAAAAGAAAAAATACTTCATGGCGAATGGACCATCGGCACGAAAATTCCCTCACAAAGAAAGCTCGCCGAGGAGCTTCAGGTCAACCGAAGCACAGTGACGGCAGCAGTTGATGAGTTAATCGCCCAAGGTCTTCTGGAAGGAAAAAGAGGGGGAGGCACAAAAGTCGTCAACAGTACGTGGAGCATCATGGCAGCGGCTAAGCCCCTTGATTGGAGCACATACGTTACATCGGGGAGTCATCAGCCGAATTCAGCCTTGGTTCAGGCCATTAATCAAAACGAGCCGCGTCCGGATCTGATCAGGCTGGGGACGGGTGAGCTGAGTCAAGAGCTTCTGCCTGAGAAGGAGATGGCCGAACTGTTCCGTGAAGCGGGAACTAACATTTTTGCGCTCGGCTATGAAGAGCCGAAGGGCAGCCTGAAGCTTCGGCAAAGCGTCGCGGAATATGTAAAAACAAAGGGGATTCACGCGTCCCCGGCATCCATCGTAATCGTCTCAGGCGCGCTGCAGGCGCTTCAGCTCATTTCAATCGGGCTGCTAAAACCAAACTCCGTCATGCTGACTGAAAACCCGTCGTATCTCCATTCCCTGCGTGTGTTTCAATCAGCGGGCGTCAGGCTTAAGGGAGTGCCGATGGATGAGAGCGGAATCAAAACGGATCATCTTCCCGCTTACCGTCGGCAATACGAAGCGGGGCTGCTGTACACCATTCCGTCATTCCATAATCCGACCGGAACGGTAATGTCACTCAAGCGGCGGAAGGAACTCATCGCGCTCGCAAGAAATCACCGTCTGCCTGTCATTGAAGATGACGCATACGGTGATATATGGATCGATAAAGAACCGCCGCCTCCGTTAAAATCCATGGACGGTGAGGGGAATGTACTGTATATCGGTACGCTGTCAAAAACCGTAAGCCCGGGTCTGCGCATCGGATGGGTCGTCGCCCCTGAGCCGGTTGCAGACAGGCTCGCCGATATTAAAATGCAGACGGATTACGGCTCCAGCGCTTTATCTCAATGGGCGGCATGTCAATGGCTGTCAAGCGGCCGCTATGAAGAGCGTCTTTTGCGTCTCAGAAAGGAACTCAAAATCAGGAGAGATGCGGCATTGCGTTTTCTTGAAAGATACGCGGGAGATATTGCGGAGTGGCGTGTGCCGGAGGGGGGCTTTTATATTTGGGTCACCTTCCATAAAGCATTCACCGTTCAGACGCTTTTCATCCGTGCCTTGGAGGCCGGCGTGCTGATCAATCCGGGAGCTCTCTATCTTCCCGAAGACCGGCAAAGCCTGCGTCTTTCCTATTCGTACGCATCTTTACCGGACTTGGAAAAAGGCATTCAAACGATAGCGGACATTGCCCGCCGTTTCGTTTAATAAAAGATCACGTCACAATGGCGCCGAGCGCTTCTGCGAATGTAACGGCATGCGCCGGAGAGATGCGGCATCCTTTCAGCTTATCAAGCGAGACATGCAGATGATCAAATGTGCACGTGCTGATATCCATATTAAAAAGAGACGTGCCGATGAAGTTTGCGCCGTTCAAATCACAGACGTCAAGATCTGTGTATTCAAGAACGGAATCATTCCACTCACTTTCTGAAAGGCCGCACGAGTCAAAACGGACATGCTTCATATTGGAATAGCTGAAGGAGCTGTAATTTGCGAGGCAGTCTTCAAACCGTACATGACGCATGGCGGAATCCGCCAGATTCAAGCCGAGAAGTTTTGAATGCTGAAACGCCGTTCTATGGATGATGCTTCCGCTGAAATCAGCGTTTGAGACATCGCATTTGTCAAACAGGACATCCGTACATTCCATATGTCTGAAAGAGACATCCGTAAAAACGATGTTTCTGAAAATGACTTTTTCGGCACGCAGGCCGTCCAGTTTGCCGTTTACGATGCCGTTTTCAATGATGACTTCTTTGAGCTCCTCATCCTGAAGCGCTTCAGTGAAAGAAAGCACCGGCAATTCTTTCGGGATTTTCGGTTTTTGGATCGTATTCATCTCATACTCCCTTTTCTAAACATAATAGCTGAAATCGGCAATTGGCAGATATCGCTTTCTGCCTGCCAACCTTGCTGTTGCGTAATGTACAAAGGGTATTAAAAAAGCGGGAGGGCGTCAATAGTGTCGCATATAAAAGCAGACGTGACATTCAAGGTAATGCCCTTAGAGACATGTCCCCAAGGGCTTTTGTCTGTTTCAGGCGAGTTCTTTATACATGATCACATGCGGGCCGATGCCGGGTATGTCAAAGGGGCTGCCCGTGCTTTTCCAGCCGAGCTTCTCGTAATATCCCTTCACGTGACATCTGGCGTTGCACCAGACAAGCGCCGCCCCCATATCTGCCAGTTTTCGTTCCGCATAGGCGATTAACGTGCTTCCCGCTTTTTGCGTCCGGTATTCTTCAAGCGTCGCCATGCCGCGCAGCTGGTAGGCGGGCGCCGCCTGTAAAGCCTGCTGGTTCTGCGGGTAGAAAGAAGCGATGCTGATCAATGTCCCGTCGTAAAAACCTCCGAGATGAAATGCTCCTTTGACGCTGTCCTGATCATATTTACAATCCTCAATCGTCTGATGGGGGCGCAGCACGCTGTGTCTGATCGCGTATGTGTCTTCTGCGGTGATGGGTTTTACTTCAACCATAAAAAATCCTCCTTTGTTTGATTCTTTTTCTGTATCGTACCATGAAAAAGCCGCCTGTCATATCAGGCGGCTTCTTTCGCGTCAATGCAAATATACATCAGCCCGCTTTTCATCCTTTTGCTTAATATAAGCTGCAAGCTCTGACGTCAAATCAGAACGGAGAAACGGGGTGATTAAATAAATTCCGTTAAACAGTTCGCACGCCGTGTCGAGAAGCGATTTGGCGATGGCGAGGCCTTCGGCTTTCTGCTTTCGCTTGTCTTCGCCGGCGAGCGCCATTTTTTCGCGGATGCTGTCTGACAGCTTAATGCCCGGGATTTCATGATGAATGAACTCTGCGTTGCGGCTGCTCGTTAACGGCATGATTCCGATATACACCGGTGTTTTGAGATGCTTCGTTTCATGATGAATGTCAATGAGCTGCTGCTCCGAGTAGACAGGCTGGGACACGAAGTAGTCAGCTCCGCACTCGATTTTTTTCTCCAGCCGTTTGACTGCTTTATCAAGATGGCGGACATTCGGATTAAATGCTCCGGCTACGGAAAAGTTCGTTTTCTTGCCGAGCGGTTTCCCTGATAAAGAAATGCCCTCGTTGAATTGTTTAATCAGCCTGATCAAATCAAAGGACGTTAAATCATAGACGGAGGTAGCCCCCGGAAAGTCACCGATTTTTGAAGGATCGCCCGTGATGGCTAAAATGTCGGTGAGCCCGAGCGTATCCAGCCCCATTAAATGTGACTGAAGGCCGATGATGTTGCGGTCTCTGCATGTAATGTGAACGAGAGAACGGATATCAAGGCGCTCTTTCAGCAATGAACCGCAGGCGGCATTGCTGATCCGCGGTGTCGCCAATGAATTGTCGGCGAGCGTCAGCGCTTCTATGCCGGTCTCTTTTAATTCAGCGGCCGCTTGCAGAAATTTGTCAAAATTCAATTTCTTCGGCGGATCAAGCTCTACGATAATTGACCGTTTTTGAGCGGCGATTTCGTTTAAACCAGGCTCGGTCCGTTCATTACGGACTGAGATGACTTCCTCTTCCCGTCTGATTTTCACTTCTTTATCAGTGACAGGAGAAAGTCCGCGGACCGCTTCAGCCATGGCTCTGATATGGTTTGGCGTCGTACCGCAGCAGCCGCCGATAATGCGCGCGCCCTGAGTGCGGAACTGTACGGCGCTCTCCCGGAAATAGGCATCGTCCGTATCATAAACAAGCCGGCCTTCTTCTAAAGACGGAAGGCTGCTGTTCGGATAGACCGATAAATAAGCGTCACGGAAAATCGGCACTTCGGTGAGCGCTTCAATCATGTGGTACGGGCCGAGCCGGCAATTGATTCCCGCTATGTCAGCGCCGAGATCGGCAATGGACCTGAGGGCTTCCCGAAGCGGCGTTCCGTCCTGCAGCACGCCCTGTTCGTGCATGGATACGTTCAGCATAATCGGAAGTTCCGTTTCTTTTCTCGCGATCTTCAGCACTTCGCGGGCCTCTTCTAAATCATAGTATGTTTCCAGGAGCAGACCGTCCGGCTCTTCGTGCAGCAATAAATAAAGCTGCTCCCGAAAGCTGCGTTTAATCTCCTCCAGGCTGTAGGCGTTTTTGTTAAAGGTGCGGATGCCGCCCATCGTTCCCAATACATAAGCGCCGTCTGAGGAAGCGCGCGCGATTCTGACCGCCTCCTGATTGATTTTTTTCGTTTCATCCTCAAGTCCGTATCTTGAGAGCTTAATAAAATTCGCGCCGTACGTATTTGTCTGGATGATGTCTGCCCCGGCTTCCACGTAAGCCTTATGTATCCGCTTGATTTCTTCGGGCTTTGATACGTTCAGTTCCTCAAAACATCTGTCAATGCCGTAGGAATAGAGGAGAGTGCCCATCGCACCGTCTCCGATTAAAATCCGTTCTTCTAAGTCTTGTAATAGTCCCATTGTTTGCCTCCTTCATCACATTCAGCAAGGAAAAAAGAGAAATAAAAAAAGTCTTCTTAAGAAGAAGACTTTGTAATCATTTGTCTCTCTTCTTATCTTCCAAGCTGTTTTTAGCTTGCTGGATTTAGCACCTTGGTCATGGTTTGGGTAAACCACTACACCGGTTGCTGAAGCGTCGTCGGGCCAGTCCCTCGGCTTCTCTTGATAAGAACGTTCATGTAATTGTCATGGGTTTCCAAAACTTAACTGTGAAAATCCCTTTCTCCAAATTTACCGAAAATAGAGACAATAATCAATAGGAATCACATAATTTATCTAAAATTAATAAATTGAACGTCAATCGGCAGGTCTGCTCCGCGGACGGCTGCAATAATCTGCTGCAGATCATCTTTATTTTTTCCGGTGACGCGCACTTGGTCGTCCTGAATCTGCGACTTGACCTTCAAGCCGGAGTTTTTAATCACCGCGTTGATTTTTTTGGCGTTGTCTTTATCAATGCCCTGTACAAGCTTCGCGCGCTGGCGCACCGTGCCTCCCGATGCATTTTCGATTTTGCCGTATTCAATGTTTTTCGTCGGCACGTCCCGTTTGATCAGCTTGCCGCTCAGCACATCTTTGAGCTGATTCAGTTTAAACTCGTCATCAGAAATCAGGACAAGTTCTTCCTTTTCTAACTTCACATCGCTTTTCGATCCTTTAAAGTCATAGCGCGTGCCGATTTCTTTCAGCGTCATCTGAATCGCATTCTGCACTTCGGGAAATTCAACTTTGGATACAATATCAAAAGAACTTTCTTTTGCCATGAGAAAACCTCCTATAACATTTCACTTATGAGTTGATTATAGTAGAATAAAGAGAAATGTCCAACAGCATAAAGCATGAATTTATGCATATTGGAAAAAATGAGAAAAACATCAGCCTCATACGGGCGAATCAGGAAGGACGATAACATGAGACCAGGGCAGCAGCTCACGCTTAGTATAGATCACCAAACCGATTTCGGTTATTTTTTAACCGACGGCGAGGATACGGTTCTTTTACATAACAGTGAAATCACAGAGGATATCGAAGACAGAGATGAAGTGGACGTATTTATCTACGTCGATCATCAGGAAAGACTCGCGGCGACGATGAAAAAGCCGCTCATCAGCTTTTATGACTACGGATGGGTGGAAGTGACGGACGCTGTGGAAGATATGGGCATATTCGTCGACGTCGGTCTGTCAAAAGACGCGCTCGTCGCAACGGAGCACCTGCCTCCGTACAAATCCGTCTGGCCGCAAAAAGGAGACAGGCTGTATTGCATGCTGAAGGTGACAAGCCGCGGGCGCATGTTTGCCAAGCCGGCGCCTGAGGATATCATCAGTGAATTATTTACGGATGCAGAGGAAGACGTCATGAATAAAGATCTGACAGGCACGGTGTACAGACTGATTGCATCAGGCTCTTTTCTGATTACCGATGAAGGCATCCGCGCGTTTATTCACCCTTCAGAAAGAAAAGAAGAGCCGAGACTCGGCAGCCGCGTGACAGGGCGTGTCATCGAGGTAAAGGAAGACGGCTCCGTCAACATGTCCCTGCTGCCGAGAAAGCAGGATGCGCTTTCGGTTGACGCGGAAGAAATTCTGACCTATCTGAGATCAAGAAACGGCGCGATGCCTTACGGAGACAAAAGCCATCCTGACGATATCCGCGAACGGTTTCATTTAAGCAAAGCCGCCTTTAAGCGGGCGCTCGGGCATCTGATGAAAAACGGCAAGGTCTATCAGGAAGACGGCTGGACATACGAAAAACAATAAATGTTCTGCAAAAACATCGGTGAACCAAAACCGATGTTTTTTATTTTCTCAAAAGCTGCTATATTCCTCATTTGTTTAACACCCTGCCGAACATACATATTTTATTGAAATAAAATATTCTGACATCCGAACCGATATATAACTATAGAAAAAACAAAAGGAGAGTTTCAATGAAAAAAATGGCGATATTTGCGGCTGTACTGCTGATTGCGCTCAGCACGGCGGGATGTGCCGGCAAATCTGAGGAAACGGCGGCCGAAAAAACGAAAACAATCGGCATCATGCTGACAGACAACGGCCTCGGCGACCAATCATTTAATGATTCAGGCTTTCAAGGTTTGATGAAAGCGAGAGACGAGCTCGGCATCACATTTGACTATCGGGAAATAAAAGATACCGGTACATACGAAAAAGGACTGACCCAGCTTGTCCGGGAAGGCAATGATCTTGTGGTGGGGCTCGGTTACAGCATGCAGGCGGATTTAGAAAAGGTCGCCAAAAAATATCCGAAGCAGCGGTTTGTGCTGATTGATTCCGTATCAGACCTGGATAATGTCACCTCCGTCACGTTTAAAGAGGATGAAGGAAGCTTCTTAGCCGGAGCGCTGGCGGCCATGACGAGCAAAACCGGCACGATCGGATTTATCGGCGGTTCCGATGCCGACGTCATTAAACGGTTTAAAAAAGGCTATCTGAAAGGCGCGGAATCAGTCAAACCGAACATCCGCGTACTGTCGGACATCAGCGGTACGTTTGATGATGATAAGCTCGGGAAGCGCATCGCCCAAAACATGATCCGAAAAAAAGCCGATGTCCTGTTTACGGCGGCCGGCTTCACGGGCGTCGGCGCACTGAAAGAAGCGGAGGCGCAAAAAGTATACGCCATCGGTGTTGACAGCGATCAATATTACACCGCCGAGCACGCCGTTATCTCATCTTTAGTGAAAAATGTCGACCATGTCATCTATGAATTGGCGAAAGATTTAAAAGACAACAAGGAGATCAAAAGCGGTGAGATCGTTTACGGACTGAAGGAAAACGGCATGGTCTTAGCTAAGATCAGAGTTGTCAAAAACGCAGGCGGGCTGACGAAAAAGATCACGGATATGAAAAACAGCCTGATTGAAAAAGGAGGCGATCTGAAGTGACATTACGGACAAGGCTGCTCGTTAACGCAGCCGTTACGATGATTTGCTTCGCCGCCGTCATCGGCTTTACCATCGTAAACATGATGAAGATTCAGGCTTCAAATGAAGATGAAGTGGACACTCTGTTAAACGTCCAGGAAGCAAAAGCTGACCTTAATACGTTAAAAGAAAGCATCACCGGCTATTCCTATACGCTCGCAGACGCTCAGAAAGAAGATGTGCGAAGCTATATGAAAAGCAGCTCAGACAAACTGGCGGCGCTCGAAAAAACGATGACGGACGATGCGGACAAAGCCGCTTATGACAAACTCGCCAAAAAATACGAATCGTGGCAGGCGGAGGCGGACGCTGCTCTTGATTCGAAAAGCCCGGCTGAAGCGACAAGGACGGCGGCCCGCATCAACGGTCTTCTGAATGATATTTATATGCTGAATCTGAAAAGCCGGGATCACTATGAAGACATGCAGAAGCAGACGGCTGACCAGATTCAGTTTATCGTTTACAGCGCAGCCGTGCTGACCATCGTGATACTTATTGTTACCGTCATATCTTCCATTAGGCTGACGAAGAGAATTGCAGGGCCGATACGCCGCATGGCTGAAAATGCCCGTCGTATTGCGGGAGGGAACCTTGCTGTTGAAATGCTTGATTATAAAGGGAAGGACGAACTGAAAGAGCTGAATGACTCATTCGGAATGATGGCTGAACAGCTCCGCACCTTAATTCAGGCGATCGGAGAGGTCGGCCGTGAAGTCGAGACGTTTGCGGAAGGTTTGACGAAGGAAAACCAGACGCTGAAGGACATGACCGAGCAGGTGTCCGTGTCGACGGAAGAAATGGCGCAAGGCTCCCAAACCATTTCAGAAGATCTGCAGCATGCGGTGCAATTCATTGAACAAATGGATGAACATTCAAAGGCGAACGCCGAACGTTCAAAACAAACGACGAGAAGCAGCGAAGAGACGATTGCGGCGGTGGCTGCGGGGCGCGGTGCTTTAGCTGAGACCAAGCAAGCCATTGATAAAAGCAATGAGACATCAAAAGAGATTTCCGAAGCCGCCGATCTCTTCATAGAGCATGCGGCAGGCATCAGTATGATGGCGCAGACCGTTTCTGACATTGCGGGCCAGACCAATCTGCTGTCATTAAACGCCGCAATCGAGGCGGCCAGAGCAGGCGAGTCCGGAAAAGGATTTGCCGTCGTTGCCGAGGAGATACGGAAGCTCGCAGACGGATCAGCCAAAGCGACAGCGCAGATTTTCGATATGGTAAAGCAAATTGAAGACGGCATCACGTCTATTACCGGAGCTGTCACGACCGGCGTCGCTTTAGCGGACAGACAGCAGGAGCTGATGGAGAAAACGTCAGAATCATTCGCCCATATTGAACAAAAAGCCGCCCATATTAAAGCGGAGCTTACTCAATTGGATGGACGGATCATCGAATCGAAACAGCTTGGCGGGCAAGTGCTGCATCATGCCGAAAGCATCAGCGCCGTCGTTCAGGAAACGGCTGCAGGAAGCGAAGAGATTTCTGCCTCCGCGCTTGAGCAGCTGTCTTCTTTTCATAAAATGGCGGAAAGCGTCAATAATCTGGTGAGCCTGACAGAGCGGTTAAACGATCAGGTCCGCCGGTTTACTTTGTAACGGGCTTTTGCCCCGCCCCTGATTTTTGCAGCCTGACATGAGTAACTTCTGAATGAAACACAAATACTGAATATACATGTGTTTATATTTATTCTTTTTCGTGAAAGGTGAAAAAAGAAGGGAGGAATCGGGATGGATGAACAAATTCCGCATGAAAAGGGTCTTGATAATAGTCTGGCTTTATTACGCGATGGTTATGTATTTGTGAAAAAACGAGCGGAGACTTATCGCTCAGATGTGTTTCGCGCCCGTTTATTAGGGAAGACATTCATTTGTATGAGCGGAGCGGAAGCCGCAAAGCTTTTTTATGACACAGAACGATTTCAGCGGCAGCAGGCCCTCCCCAAACGGGTGCAGAAAACGTTATTCGGAACAGGGGCAATCCAGGCAATGGACGGTGAACGGCATAAGCACAGGAAGCTTCTATTTATGTCGCTGATGACGCCGCCCCGGCAAAAACGGCTTGCGGAAGCGGTGGCAAAACAGTGGAAAGCATCTGCGGAAATGTGGGAGGATTCAAACCGAATTGTCCTTTTTGATGAAGCGAAGAAAGTGCTGTGCCGGGCTGCCTGTGAGTGGGCCGGCGTCCCGCTGAAAGACTCAGAAGTGAAAGAGCGGGCGGAGGATTTCACCGATATGGTAGACGCATTCGGCGCTGTCGGACCGCGTCATTGGAAAGGCAGAAGGGCGAGGCTGAAAACGGAGAAATGGATAGAGGAGGTCATTGAGGATGTGCGGTCCGGCAAGCTGCAAACGCCGGAGGGCTCAGCCTTGTATGAAATGGCTTTTCATACAGAACTTGACGGGAACAGACTTGATTCTCACATGGCTGCTGTTGAGCTTATTAATGTTCTGCGCCCGATTGCCGCCATTTCTTACTTCATTACGTTTTCAGCTCTTGCATTGCATGATTACCCTGAATATCGGGGCAAACTGAGATCGAGAGATGATCAGGAGGCCGAAAGATTTGCACATGAAGTTCGGCGGTATTACCCGTTTGCCCCGTTTTTAGGAGCCGTTGTGAAAAAAGATTTCGTATGGAAGAACTGTGAGTTTAAAAAGGGTGCTTCCGTCATGCTTGACCTATATGGGACAAACCATGATTCCCGGCTTTGGGAGAATCCGAATGAATTTCGCCCGGAACGTTTTCAGGGGCGGGAGGAAAATAAATTTGATTTCATTCCCCAGGGCGGAGGTGATCCGGCTAACGGCCACCGCTGTCCGGGTGAGGGAATGACCGTGGAAGTCATGAAAACTTCCC
Organism: Bacillus sp. KICET-1; assembly: GCF_027721405.1. Classification (NCBI taxonomy): domain Bacteria; kingdom Bacillati; phylum Bacillota; class Bacilli; order Caryophanales; family Bacillaceae; genus Bacillus; species Bacillus sp. KICET-1. Next base: position 3,870,726 of record NZ_CP113515.1, on the reverse strand, counting down.
TTGCGTTTCTTGCCAATGAAATAGAGTACGATGTTCCCTCCCAAGATTTAAGCTTCAGCCTGTCCAGAATGCCGGCATTGCCTGAAAGCGGATTCGTGATAAGTGATGTTAGACGCATATAGAACAAAAAACAGCCCTCTTTCTTCTAAGACAAGAGGGCTGTTTTGCTTTTACAGATGGTCCGGTTTTTTGGAATTCTGGTTTTTTCCCGCCTGCCGGTTTTTTTCGGCAAGCCGGTTCTTTTTCTGATTTACGGCGTTATTGTCCAACGGTTTTTTGTCATCATCTTTCATGCGGCAAAGCCTCCCTTCTGTCCGTTAGGATGCCCGCCCGCATTGAAATTATGGCTTCAGGAAAAAAATCGCGAGCGTGCCCGGCCCGGAGTGGGCGCCGATCGCAGAGCCGATTGAATGAAGAATGATCTCTTTCGGATGGAACGCTTCTTCAATCATTTCTTTCATCCGAAGCGCCGTCTCTTCATTATCTGCATAGCTGATCCCCACGGTTTGATCCGCCCAATCGCCGCCTTCTTCCTTCATCATTTCTATAATCCGTTTAAACAGTTTCTTTTGTCCGCGCAATTTTTCGAGCGGCACGAGCCTGCCGTCATCCACATGCAGAATCGGTTTGATGTTCAAAAGCCCCCCGACAAAAGCGGACGTTTTTGAAATTCTGCCGCCCCGCGCGAGATAAGCGACATCATCGACCGTAAATATATGTTTCATCCGTGCGCAAAAGCTCTTTACAGACGTTTCGATTTCTTGTATTGTATTCCCGTTAACACAGAGTGTTTGAGCGTGCATCACCGCGAGGCCGCAGCCCAATGAAGCGCATTTGGAATCTACAATCCGTAAATCAAAATCGGGAAATTCCTCTTTTACTTCATTGGCGATCATTACGGCCGTCTGATAGGTGCCGGAAAGACCTGAGGAAAAGGCGACGTATATCGCCGGTTCTCCCAGTTCCGCGTATTGTAAAAATACTTTTTTTATCGTATCCGGTGATGCCTGGGATGTTTTCGGAACTTTCCCGTCCCGCATCGCTTGAAATATATGATCCGCCTGAATGGTGACCGTGTCCTCATATTCGTTTCCGTCAAGTGTTACGTGCAGCGGAATGAACCCGATCCGGTTTTCTTCAATATAAGATTTCGGCAGGTCAGAGGCGCTGTCAGCAATAAGGTGAACTGTCATCATAATTCCCTTCTTTCCGATTGGTGAGAGTGATGCCAACTATATCATATAAATGTGGCAAAATAGTGTTCAAAACTTTGTTTTAAGGGAAAAGCTAATAATGAAAATGAGCGGAGGAGCAAGCCATGGTACTAGAACAAGCAAAAAAATTAGCAATCGTCGTCATCGGCGCGTTTCTGTATGCGGCGGGACTGAATTTATTCCTGATACCGGCGAATGTATATGCCAGCGGTTTTACCGGTGTCGCCCAGCTGCTGTCAAGCGTCGTTGATCAATACGCCCCCTTTTATATTTCGACAGGAGTTCTCATGTTCCTCTTAAACATTCCCATCGGTGTGTTAGGGTGGCTGAAAGTCGGCAGATCATTCACCGTATACAGCATATTAAGCGTAGCGATGACGTCCGTCTTTATGGGAATTCTCCCGGAAATGAGACTGTCGCACGATATTCTTCTGAATACCGTATTCGGAGGAGTCATCTCAGCTATCGGCATCGGTTTAACGCTGAAATTCGGCGCTTCGACAGGCGGACTTGATATCGTGTCGATGGTGCTGGCCAAATGGAAGGATAAACCGGTCGGCACATATTTCTTCATTTTGAACGGGATTATCATTTTGACGGCAGGATTATTGCAAGGATGGGAGAAAGCATTATATACCCTTGTCGCTCTGTATGTCACAACAAGGGTGATTGACGCCATTCACACCCGCCACATGAAACTGACCGCCATGATCGTTACGAAAAAAGCCGATGAAATCAAAGAAGCGATTTACGGGAAAATGGTCCGCGGCATTACGACGGTGCCGGCAAAAGGCGCTTACACAAACGAACAGAAAGAAATGATGATCATCGTCATCACGCGGTACGAATTGTATGACCTTGAGAAAATCGTGAAAGAAGTCGACCCGAAAGCCTTCACAAACATCGTGCAAACGACGGGGATCTTTGGTTTCTTCAGAAAAGACTGATAGGAGCGGATAGAATGAAGTGGCTGTTTGGCCTGTTATTACCGGTCATTTTATTGATCGGATGGAGCAGTCAATCCGGGCAGAAGGAGCCCGCTGAGGAGGTATCCGGAGAGATGAATGAACAGCAAGCGGAATTAGCCGTAAACCCTGTGCAGACGGATCAGCAGATCGAATTTCAAATGTCTTTAAAAAACAAAAGCGGCAGCCCGATCGATTTCACATTCAGCTCTGGGCAGAAATTCGAATTGACCGTACATGACCAACATCACAAAGAACTGTACCGCTATTCAAAAGACAAAATGTTTACTCAGGCGTTTCAAACCGTGACTTTAATGCCGAATGAAACGTATGACTTTTCAGATGTGTGGAAAAACGTGCCCGGTCCGGGAACATACACGGTGACGGTGACGTTTTTAGGGAAGTCCGATCAGATCGGAAAAAGACTGAAAACGGTAAAAACATTTGAAGTGAAATAAAAAAGCGGCGCCCTCGTCTAAACGGGGCGCCTTTTTTTATTGCAATTTCTCCAGCTGATCCTGAAATTGGTGCAGCTGCTGACGTTCTGCATCCGTCGAATTGGCGTACGCGGAAGACACGGCGTTTTTGGCGCGTGAGACAGCTTTTTCCTGATCGCCGTCCTCGAAACCGTTAGCAATCATGACGGCCTGCTGGACAAATGACTTGGCTTGAGAAAACAGTTCGTTTCTCATTAAAAGTCAACCTGCCTTTCAGCCGAATCTTTTGCTGCATCATGCTGTGCTTCCTCTAATGTAGACCGATATGGAAATCTTGCGTCATGAAGACTGACAGAGTCCTTGCCTTGCTGAATAAACCGTTTTGATTTGTTTCGTTTACCCATTGCAATGTCCCCCTTCCATATTTAGACGAGATGAGTCGTCTGTTTTAGTATGGGCGGAAGGCTTTGTGTTATGAGCGGCAAAACCTCACAGGGAGAAATAGGATTTTAAAAATTCGGCGATTCCGTCCGCTTCATTTGATCCCGTGACGCGGTCGGCGGCCTGTTTGACTTCATCCGTGCCATTTCCCATCGCTACGCCGCACCCGGCAAATCGGAGCATTTCAAGATCGTTGTCTTCGTCGCCGAACGCGATGATCCGTTCTCTCGGCACTTGGTAATAGTCGCTGATTTTCTTCAGGCCGACCGCTTTATTCATCCCGTGTTTAATAATTTCAATCACATGCCAAGGAGCCGCCCATCTTCTGTGGTCAATGACCTCGGCGTGCACATCGGATAAATGCGCGCGTATGTCCGCGACGTCCTCTTCCTTTGCATGTATCAATACGGACGTCACATCTTCTTGGACTGTTTCGCGCAGATCGCCGAATGTGACATTCGCCGTATTCATATGAAACGCCTCAATTAAATGCTCATCATGATAATGGAAGTACACATCATCAATGATCTCAGCGAGCACATTATGTATTTGATAGGTCTCTGTAAGTTCGGCAAGCTGTCTGACCACATCGACAGATAAGGACGTGTGGTATCGTCCCCATGACTCGTCTTTCGGGTGGTGGACAAATGCCCCGTTAAAATTGACAATCGGCGTTGTCAGCCCGAGCTCGTCATAATACATCGAACTGGAACGGAAAGGGCGGCCGGTTGAGATGCAGACATGATGACCCGCTTCTTTCAGCGTCTGAATCGTCCGCGCCGTTTCAGGGGAAATGGTTTTATCATCTTTTAATAAGGTTCCATCCAGATCTAAAGCGATGAGGTAAGGTTTTGTCTCCATAAATAACTCCTTTTGTCATGTAATTTGCTGTTTTTCTCTTATATACAGTGTAGCTTTTTACCATCTTTATTGTCTACATGTTACACTTATGATTATGGTTATCCTAAGGAGGGAGTCAACGTGATTCTTATTGATCATCAAACCGTATCAGGCATTCCGTTTTTACATATTGTAAAAGAAGAAAATCGGGACCGTCCCGCTCCCCTTGTTTTCTTTATTCACGGTTTTACAAGCGCGAAGGAGCATAATCTTCATTTCGCTTACCTGCTTGCTGAAAAGGGCTTCAGGGCGGTGCTGCCGGAAGCTCTTTACCACGGTGAACGCGCTGAACAGTTGTCAGCAGAAGAGCTCGCCGTCCATTTTTGGGACATTGTATTAAATGAAATCGAGGAGCTTGACGTGCTGAAAAAGGATTTTGAAGCGCGCGGTCTGATTGAAGACGGGCGGATCGGTCTTGCGGGCACGTCAATGGGCGGAATTACGACATTCGGCGCGATGGCCGCGTATGATTGGGTCAAAGCCGGCGTCAGTCTGATGGGAAGCCCGAACTATACGGCGTTTTTTCAGCAGCAGATTGACCACATTCAAAAGCAGGACATCGACATTGACGTCACAAAAGAACAGGTCAATGAACTGTTTGCGCGGCTCAAACCGTTCGATCTCAGTCTGGAACCGGAAAAACTCCGGAGCCGCCCGCTGCTGTTCTGGCACGGCGTTCAAGACAAAGTCGTTCCGTATGCACCGACCCGCGGCTTTTATGAAACGATTAAACCTCATTACAGCAGCCGGCCTGACCATCTTCAGTTTCTGAAAGACGAACGGGCTGACCATAAAGTCCCGAGATACGCCGTTTTAGAAACCGTCGCCTGGTTCGATAAGCATTTATAAAGCACAAAGGTGTTAACAAAACCCGCTTTTACGTTATACTGAGGAAAAAGGAGTGATGGAACGTGGAAGAAGCATTAAAAGAAAACATCATGGGCGCCTTGGAGCAGGTTGTTGACCCTGAGCTCGGCGTCGATATCGTCAATCTCGGCCTTGTATACGACGTTGATATGGATGACGACGGCCTGACGCACGTTACGATGACACTGACATCAATGGGGTGCCCGCTCGCTCCGATCATCGTCGACGAGGTGAAAAAAGCGCTCGCCGACATTCCGGATGTAAAAGAGACGGAGGTCCACATCGTCTGGAATCCGCCGTGGACAAGAGACAAAATGTCACGCTACGCAAAAATCGCATTAGGGATTCAGTAATAAGAAAATGCACCTCGGATTTTAGGTACATCCTAAAGTTTGGAGGTGCTTTTCTTTTGTCTGCATATAAGCGACAGTGAGGGTTTGTTTTGGATCGCAAACAAACCTTTATATATAAAATTTCATATGAGGTTTATCTTTTTTGTAATAGGACAGTCTGTCTTGGAGTGTGCCTGTGTGGAATTCAAATTTATGTCCATCAGGATCAGTAAAATAAATTGACTTTTGATCTTGTTTATCTCTAGGACGCCCATTTAATATATTTACATTTAGATTTTTTAGCCGTTGATGTATTGCATCAAAATCTTTTGGGTCAATTGTAAAGGCCATATGCGTATAAGATTTATGTATTTCATTTCTTGGTATATCCGCCTCTAAGTTAAGTGCAAGCCAAAGCCCGTTCAGATCAAAATATGCTGTTTTTTGCCCTTTAACCAGGAGTTGTGCATGAAATACTTTTTCATAAAATTCTATAGATTTTTCCAAATTTGAAACAGAAAAAAGAAGATGATTGATTCCTTTTATGTTTATTTTCCCCACCTCATTTAACATGTTTGTCTTAAACAATCCCTTTGGTAATACATCTGCATATATATCGATTATATACTGACTAAAAAATCATTTTAAGGATTTCTGTGTATTTTTTATGTCGTGTGTTTTCCGGTATCGGGTTAAAAAGGAAAAAAACGGACGTAAGGCATGATATAATAGACCGGCTGCATGCGAGGGAGGAACCCATGAAGAAAAAATTACTTCTCATTATCCTTAGCATTCTTGTTTATACGGCGCTGTTCGCTGTTTCCGCTTTTCACAAAGAGCCGGAGCAGCAGGCAGGGACAATGACGGATGTCAGCCGTCTCATGCCCGTGAAAATTAAGCAGACGGTCAAAGGAAAAGAGAAAGAAACATTGATCGAAACCATTAAGGAAGCAAAGAGAAAGCATCTGAAGATCTCAATCGCAGGCGCCCAGCACTCAATGGGCGGCCAGACGTATTATGAAGACGGTATCGTTCTCGACATGACGGGCTACAACAAAATACTCGGTCTCGACCGAAAGAAAAAAATCATCAGAGTGCAGGCGGGAGCGACGTGGAATGATATTCAGCGCTATGTCAATCCGTACGGGCTCGCGGTAAAAGTCATGCAATCGCAAAACATTTTTACGATCGGCGGCTCACTGAGCGCCAACGCCCACGGCCGGGATATCCGGTACGGTTCGCTGATTGATACGGTCAAATCGTTTCATCTTTTAAAGGCGGACGGCACAATCATCACCGTTACTCCGAAAGATGACCTGTTTTCAGCCGTCATCGGCGGCTACGGCCTGTTCGGCGTCATCCTTGACGCGGATATTGAGCTGACGGATGATGAACTTTATGAAATGAAAACGAAACGCATGAACGCTGATACATACAGTCAATATTTTACGCAGCATGTTCAGCGCAACCCCGCCGTGCGCATGCATCTCGCGCGGATCGCAACAGGGGATAAAGGCTTTTTGCATGACATGTATGTGACTGATTACACGCTCTCAGACAATCAGAAAGAATTAAAGCAGCACAATGAACTGAAAGAAGATGAGCATCCGGCGCTGACGAAATTCGCGCTTGGCCTCTCCCGCCGGTATGACTGGGGCAGAAATTGGTTCTGGTCAACCCAGCAGTCTTATTTTCTCAGCCAAAACGGCGTGAAAGTCTCCAGGAACAATGTCATGCGGTCAGAGTCGAAATTTTTGGAATATGAAAACACGGACAACACCGACGTGCTACAAGAATACTTCGTGCCCGTCGGCGAATTTTCGCCGTACATTCATGATTTACGCAAGACGCTGTCACATGAAGATTTCAATCTCGTAAATATTACGATCCGCTACGTGCAAAAAAATGAAAAAGCCGATCTGTCATACGCAAAGGAAGACATGTTTTCACTCGTTCTTTTAATCAATGAAGGGTTTTCAAAAGACAGCCAGGCGAGTGCGGTGCGGATTGTCAGAAAAATGACGGATACGGCACTGCGCCACCGCGGCAGTTATTATCTCCCGTATATGCTGTACCAAACGAAAGAGCAGATGCGCGAGGCATATCCGAAAAGCGATATGTTCTTTCAGAAAAAACACAAATATGATCCGGATGACTTGTTTATGAATTATTTTTATCAGAGGTACAAATCATGAAACACAACCATTTAAAATGGCTGATCCTGTCTCAGAGCAGTGTCTTTTTTGCCGGCAGCCTGATCTTTCCGTTTTATATTTTATTTATTAAAAACATCGGTTCCAGCTACACGCAATTCGGTCTCTCATACGGCTTGTTCGGCCTGAGCGGCGCATTGATTCATCCGCTGCTCGGCCGGCTGTCGGCAAGACTGGACCCCCGCTGGTTCCTTATGGCAAATTCGTGGGGGATGGCGGTGCTTCTTCTGACGCTCCCGCACATTACCGGCGTGCACCAGGTTTATGTTGTGCAGGTGCTTTTGGGCCTGTTCGGCGCGATGCAAAAACACGGCGAGAAAATCATGATCGCCGATTACACCGACGGCGGGGAGCGGGGAAAAAAAGTCGGCAGCTATCATTTCTGGACGGCCGTATTTTCAGCTGCCGCCATTATTCTCGGCGGGTTTCTCGCTGATTTCTTTACGGTTTATATTATTTTTTACGCCAGCTCCGTGCTGTTTTTTATAAGCGGGCTGATGATGCTGAAGAAAACAGGCTGATCCGATCAGCCTGTTTTTCTTATGGAACTCCCTCGAACGAGAGGGGTTTTTTTGTCAGCGAAAACAGATGGAAAATGAATGAAAAAATATTAAATATACAATTGAATTAATTTTTATTCATGTTATAATGTTAAATAATTTCACAAAAACCAAGAAGGTGAACCCGTTGAAAATAGGTATTATAGGCGCTACTGGTTATGGAGGCGCCGAACTTGTCAGGATTCTTAACCATCACCCTTATGCAGAGGATTGTATATTATATTCATCGAGCGACGAAGGAAAAGAATATGCCGCTTCATATCCGCATTTGAGGAATATAGCGTCACAATCACTTCAGCCGCTTCACATAGAAACGATCCGAAACGAAATTGATGTCATGTTCATAGCCGCGCCGCCCGGCGTCTCCGGAGAGTGGTCGCCCAAGCTGGCGGAGGCGGGCATCCCGGTCATTGATCTATCCGGCGATCTGCGGATTCAAAACCCGGCCGTGTATGAAAAGTGGTATAAGCGGAAGGCCGCTCCGGAAGAAACGATTCAAAACGCGGTTTACGGTTTAGCTGAACTGCAAAAAGAAGAGATTCAGACTGCAAAGCTGATTGCCAATCCGGGATGTTTTCCGACGGCTGTGCTGCTCGGGCTCGCCCCGCTGGCGAAGAATAAGCTTTTACAAGATTCATTTCTGATTGTTGATGCGAAAACAGGCGTATCCGGCGCCGGCCGAAAAGCATCCATGGGCACTCATTATTCTGAGCTGAATGATAATTTCAAAATTTATAAGGTTAATGAGCATCAGCATACTCCGGAAATTGAACAGCAATTAGCGGCTTGGCAGCCCGGCACAGGCCCGATCACGTTTTCCGCTCATTTGGCGCCGATGACAAGGGGCATTATGGCGACGATGTATACGGAGGCTCCCCCGGGTATGTCTGCTGCACAGGTAAGAGAATTGTATTCCGAATTCTACAAAGATTCATATTTTGTCAGAATCAGGCCGGAAGGTGAATTTCCGGCGACGAAAGAGGTATACGGCAGCAATTTTTGTGATATCAGTGTCACTGTGGACGAAAGAACAAACCGTGTCACCATCGTTTCTGTCATAGATAATCTGATGAAAGGCGCCGCAGGGCAGGCGGTTCAAAATTTAAATATCATGAATGGCTGGCAGGAAGAAACGGGACTTACGATGACGCCAGTCTATCCATAGAACGAAAGAGGGATTCAAAAATATGATTCAGCTGAGTGAGGAAATCACGAAAATAAAAGGCGGCGTATCCTCGCCGAAAGGGTTTGAGGCAAAGGGCGTGCACTGCGGTCTGCGCTATTCAAAAAAAGATCTCGGAGCGATTATCAGTGAAGCGCCTGCAGTCAGTGCAGCGGTATATACGCAGAGCCATTTTCAGGCAGCGCCGCTGAAAGTGACGCAAGCCAGCTTGAAAAAAGAGGGTGTGCTTCAGGCGGTTATCGTCAACAGCGCAATTGCCAACGCCTGTACGGGAGACCAAGGATTAAAGGACGCCTATGAAATGCGGGACGGCTTCGCGAGCCAGCTCGGCATTGAGCCGGAGCTTGTTGCGGTTTCGTCAACCGGGGTGATCGGCGAGCTTTTAGATATGAAAAAAATTCAAGCGGGCATTGAACAGCTCGGTCAAGCGCCGTCCGTGTCCGGAGCATTTGAAGAAGCCATTTTGACGACGGATACAGTGACGAAACAGACGTGTTATGAACTGGTGATCGGCGGAGACATCATCACGATCGGCGGAGCGGCGAAAGGCTCCGGCATGATCCACCCCAACATGGCGACAATGCTCGGCTTTGTCACAACGGACGCGGCCGTGGAAGAACAGGCGCTCAAAAACGCGCTCAGAGAGATTACGGATGTTTCATTTAACCAAATCACCGTTGACGGAGAAACATCGACGAATGACATGGTGCTTGTGATGGCGAACGGCTGCGCGGGGAATGATTGCCTGACGGAGCAGCACCCTGACTGGCCGGCTTTTAAAAAGGGATTAAAGCTTGTATGCGAAGACCTTGCCAAAGATATTGCCAGAGACGGTGAAGGAGCGACGAAATTAATTGAAGCCAGAGTCGAAGGCGCGAAAAATAACCTTGAGGCGAATATTATTGCCAAAAAAATCGTCGGCTCAAGCCTTGTGAAGACCGCCGTTTACGGCACAGACGCCAATTGGGGGCGCATCATCGGCGCAATCGGGCACAGTGCGGCAAGCGTAACGGCCGAACAAGTGGAAGTTTTCCTCGGCGGCCAGTGTCTGTTTAAAAACAACGAACCTCAGCCGTTTTCGGAAACTGATGCCAAGGAGTACTTATCAGGTGATGAGATTACGATTGCAGTCCGCCTGCAGGAAGGCTCCGGCAGCGGCCGGGCATGGGGCTGTGACTTAACCTATGATTATATCAAAATCAATGCGAGCTATCGCACATAACAAAGGGGAGCGGCATGAAGAAAACCATCGTTTTTAAGTGCGGCGGAAGCGTGATCCGCGAGTTATCCGCCGATTTTTTTCAAAATGTAAAAGAGCTTATGCAATCGGGCTGGAACATTGCCGTCGTGCATGGCGGCGGCCCGGACATTTCAAGAATGCTGAAAACATTGCAGATTGAAACGGAATTTGTCGATGGACAGCGGAAAACGACCAAACCGGTGCTGGAAACAGCGGAAATGGTCTTGTCAGGGACGATCAATAAATTTTTCGTAATCGAACTCGCGAAAAACGGGCTGAAAGCCGCGGGAATATCAGGTAAGGACGGCGGTCTCCTTCAAGCATCCTATCTTAATCAAGACAAATACGGAGAAGTCGGCGAAATACAAAAAACCGATCGGTCAATCATCCAAGCGTTAATGAAAGCAGGCATCATTCCCGTTATCGCTCCGCTTTCCATGACAAGTGATTTCGAAACGCTGAACGTCAACGCAGACGCCGCGGCATCGGCCGTTGCTTCAGCCTTACACGCCGATAAACTTTTATTTGTCACGGATGTCGAAGGAATTATGGACGGAGAGAACAGGCTGGATACTTTGACGCCGCAAGAGATTCAGGCCCTCATAGATGACGGCGTGATTTCAGGAGGGATGATTCCGAAAGTAAACTCGGCATTATCGGCACTGAGTGAAGATGTCGAGGAAGTGATGATCGTAAACGGAAAAGGAGCGTTTTTCACCGATCAAGCCTTCCAAGGAACAAAAATCGTCAAAGAAAAGGAGAGCGTGTCATGAGCAGTCTATTTCAAACCTACAGCCGCTGGCCCATCGATATCAAAAAAGCGAAAGGGACAATCGCAGAGGATGAAAACGGAAAAACGTATCTTGATTTTATTCAGGGCATCGCCGTTTCCAATCTCGGCCATTGTCATGATGCGGTGACAGAAGCGGTGAAAGAACAGCTTGACAGCGTATGGCACGTTTCCAATCTGTTTGAAAATGATCTTCAGGAAAAAGCCGCGGCAAAGCTTGCCGAACATAGCGCGGGGGATCTCGTTTTCTTCTGCAACAGCGGGGCCGAAGCGAATGAAGGCGCCATTAAGCTTGCCCGTAAAGCAACGGGAAAGACAAAAATCGTAACATTTCATCAATCCTTTCACGGACGGACCTATGCGGGGATGGCCGCCACCGGACAAGACAAAATCAAGATCGGTTTCGGACCGATGCTTCAAGGCTTTCACTATCTTCCGTTCAATGATCCGTCGGCATTCAGCACGCTTTCAAAAGAGGATGATATCGCCGCCGTCATGCTTGAGACGGTGCAGGGAGAAGGGGGAGTCAATCCCGCCGATCCGGAATTCATCGAAGCCTTACAGACATTTTGCAAAGACAAACAGGCGCTGCTTATCGCAGACGAGATTCAAACCGGAATCGGCCGGACGGGCAAGGCATTCGGCTATGAGCATTTCGGCATCTCTCCGGACATCATCACTGCTGCGAAAGGGCTTGGAAACGGTTTTCCCGTCGGAGCCGTGATCGGCAAACAGAAGCTTGGAGACGTCTTTACGCCGGGTACGCATGGTACGACTTTCGGCGGCAATAAGCTCGCCATGGCAGCTGTGAAAGCAACCTTGGACATTGTGTTTCAGCCGGACTTTCTCCAGGCGGCGGCAGACAAAGGCTCTTTTTTAAAAGCGCAGCTGAACCGTGAACTGACAGGGCCTTTTGTAAAAGAAATCCGCGGAAAAGGGTTATTAATCGGCATTGAATGCGCAGGTCCCGTGTCCGGCATTATCGGAGATTTGCAGGAACGCGGACTTCTCGTGCTTCCGGCCGGACCGAATGTCATTAGGCTGCTGCCGCCGCTTACAGTTTCTGAAGAAGAAATGCTGTCGGCCGTCAGTATGCTGAAAGCAGCGATCGAAGCGCATTCGGCAGTGAAACGGTAATTTTTTTTTCGATATAAGAGTATAAAAATTCATATTTTTAATTAATTATTCATCAAGAGGTGGGCTTTAGATGAAAGGCTATTTAGTATTGGAAGACGGAACATCATTCGGCGGTGAACTTGAAAAAGAGGCCCGCTGTGTTGGCGAAGCGGTTTTTTTCACCGGAATGACGGGTTATCAGGAAGTGCTTACAGACCCGTCATATAAGGGCCAGATCATCGTCTTTACGTATCCGCTGATCGGAAACTACGGAATTAATGAAAAAGACCTTGAAAGTAAGATTCCTCAAGTCAAGGCTGTTGCCGTCTATGAAGCGTGTGAACATTTTTCTCACCATGAAGCAGTTTCAAGCTTGAGAGAGTATTTAAATAAATGGAACATCCCGCTCTTAACCGAAGTGGACACACGGGCCGTCGTCAAAACCATCCGCTCCGGCGGCACGATGAACGCTGCCGTGTCAACAACAGGAGAGATTCCCGCAGCATCCGGAACAGAAAACCCGGCGGAGCTGGCGCAGTCTGAAGACATCACGTCAATGGGGAACGGAGACCGGCATATTGCGCTGATTGATTTCGGTTATAAAAAATCAATCGCCTCGTCACTTGTAAAGCGCGGCTGTAAAGTAACGGTCATTCCGTATCAGCAGATGAACGCTGTTTATGACATTCAGCCTGACGGAATCGTGCTTTCAAACGGCCCGGGCGACCCGAAAGCGATTGCGCCGTACATGAACCGGATTACATCATTACTCAGTGATTTCCCCGCACTCGGCATTTGCCTCGGGCATCAGCTGATTGCCCTGGCTTTCGGAGGAAATACGTATAAGCTGCCGTTCGGCCACAGGGGTGCCAATCATCCCGTCATTGACCGGAAAACGAAACGGGTGTTTATGACAAGCCAGAACCACAGCTATGTCGTTGATGAAGCATCAATTGACGAGAACGAGCTGTCCATCAGATTTCATCATGTCAATGATACATCAGTGGAAGGGCTCATTCATAAGCGCCTTCCCGTATTAAGCGTCCAGTTCCACCCTGAAGCTCACCCCGGACCGGCTGAGAGCGAGTGGATATTTGATGAATTTCTAGAGAAAGTGATACCAGCAAGGAGAGAAATCGCTCATGCCTAAAGATACAACCATTTCCAGCATATTAGTCATCGGCTCCGGCCCCATCATCATCGGCCAGGCGGCAGAATTTGATTATTCAGGAACGCAGGGCTGCATGGCTCTGAAAGAAGAAGGATACCGCGTTATTCTAGTCAACAACAACCCGGCAACGATTATGACGGATGAGGCGTTTGCCGATGAAATATATTTTGAACCGCTCACAACCGACAGCATCGAGGCCATTATTGAAAAAGAAAAACCGGACGGTCTGCTTGCCAATTTGGGGGGCCAGACGGCATTGAATTTAGCCGTTAAGCTTGAAGAAGCAGGCGTGCTGAAGAAGCATCACGTCAAGCTTTTGGGAACATCGGTGGAAACCATTCAAAAAGGCGAAGACCGGGAGCAGTTCCGCGCCCTGATGAAAGAGCTCGATCAGCCCGTTCCGGAAAGCGAAATCGTCGACAACGAAGAAGACGCCCTCCGTTTCGCTGAGTCTATCGGATTTCCGGTCATTCTGAGACCGGCGTACACGTTAGGCGGAAAGGGAGGCGGAATCGCGAAAACGAAAGAAGCATTTCAGACGCTTATTAAACAGGCGCTGTTAGCAAGCCCGATCAGCCAATGCCTCGTCGAAAAAAGCATCGCCGGTTTTAAAGAAATCGAATATGAGGTCATGCGCGACAGCAATCATACATGCATCACCGTCTGCAATATGGAAAACATCGATCCCGTCGGCGTGCATACAGGAGACTCCATCGTCGTCGCACCGTCCCAGACGTTAACGGATGAAGAATATCAGATGCTGCGTTCAGCAAGCCTGGCGATTATTTCGGCGCTGGATGTGGTCGGCGGCTGCAACATTCAATTTGCGCTGGATCCGTTCAGCAAACAGTACTATGTCATTGAAGTGAACCCGCGTGTCAGCCGTTCATCGGCCCTCGCGTCAAAAGCGACCGGCTACCCGATTGCCAAAATGGCGGCGAAACTTGCCGTCGGCTATACGCTCGACGAACTGAAAAATCCGCTGACGGGCTCTACTTATGCAAGCTTTGAACCGGCGCTTGATTATGTCATCGTCAAATTCCCGCGCTGGCCGTTTGATAAGTTTAAACATGCCGATCGCACGCTCGGAACGAAGATGAAAGCGACGGGAGAGGTCATGGCGATCGAAAGAAATATGGAAGCGGCCATTCAAAAAGCGGCGGCCTCCCTTGAGCTGAAAACGATCGGCACCCGCCTGCCTGAACTCGGCGGCTGTACGATCAATCAGCTGTGGGAATTAGCGGTAACGCCGGATGACCGGAGATTTTTCGTCGTCATGGAACTGTTAAGCCGCGGTGAAACGATAGAAGACATCCATGCCAAAACGAAAATTGACCCGTTTTTTCTCCATGTATTCCGAAATATCATCACATTGGAAAACAAGCTGATGGAAGAAGGGGATCATCTGTCTGTCCCGCTTTTAAAGCAGGCGAAGGTAAAGGGCTTCACGGATGTCATGATCGCATCTCTCACGGGAAAAACGGAAGAAGACATCCGTGCTCTCAGAAAGAAAACAGGCATCGTCCCGTCGTTTAAAATCGTAGATACATGCGCCGCTGAATTTGATGCCAAGACGAATTATTTCTACTCCACCTATCTAGGGGAAAGTGATGGAGATATCAGCCGAAAAGAGAAAAAACGCGCCCTCATCATCGGCTCCGGCCCGATCCGCATCGGTCAGGGAGTGGAATTTGATTACAGCGCCGTCCACGGCGTTCTGACCCTGCAAAAGCTGGGGTATGAAACGATTATGATCAATAACAATCCGGAAACAGTAAGCACGGATTATGAAATCGCCGACCGGCTTTATTTTGAACCGCTGACGACAGAACATATTTTGAACGTGGCGGAACATGAAAACATTGATTTTGCCATCGTCCAATTTGGGGGGCAGACCGCGATCAATGCCGCTGAACCGCTGGAAAAAGCGGGCATTCCGCTGCTCGGAACATCCTTTGAAACCCTTGATGCGCTGGAGGATCGGGATCTGTTTTATCAGCTGCTTGATGATCTTGACCTGAAACATGCCAAAGGCGAAACCGCTTATTCAAAAGAAGAAGCAACAGAAAAAGCAAGCCGAATCGGCTACCCCGTGCTGATCCGTCCGTCTTATGTCATCGGTGGGATGGGCATGATCATCGTTGATTCAGAAGCGCAAATGTCAGAACTGCTGGAAAATGAAGCGGGCATGCCGTATCCGATTTTGATCGATCAGTACATTACAGGAAAAGAATTGGAGATCGATCTGATTTCCGACGGACATGAAGTATTCGTGCCGACTTATACAGAGCACATTGAACGCGCCGGCGTCCATTCGGGCGACAGTTTTGCGATTCTTCCGGGTCCGTCTGTCACACCTGATATGCAGCGTAATATAAAAGAGGCCGCCGAAAAAATCGCGGTAAAACTGGCTTTTAAAGGCATCATGAACATTCAGTTTGTCATTGATGACAAAGGAGATATTCTCGTTCTTGAAGTGAATCCGCGGGCAAGCCGCACGGTTCCTGTCGTGTCTAAGGTGATGGGGGTGCCGATGATCCCGCTTGCCGCCAGATTGCTGGCCGGCGCTTCCCTTAAAGACATCAAGCCCGAGGTTCAAAATCAGCACGGAACGGCAGTGAAATTCCCGGTTTTTTCTTCTCACGCCATTCAGGATGTGGACGTAAAGCCCGGGCCGGAAATGAAGTCGACCGGAGAAGGCATGTGTGTCGCGTTTGACGCAGAAAGCGCCCTGAAAAAAATCTACGCGCACGTCTGGGAGAAAAAAGGCAGCATCTATCTGGAAGGCTGTGATGCGGAATTGGAACGTCAGGCTCAAGAGGCGGGATTTACGGTATGCAAAGATGCGTTCCCGGCATGGGCAGAGCGAAAGGATAAAGCGGTTCATATCAATTTCAATCACTCTGAAGAAGCGCGTAAACAACGGATCGAAGCCATGACGCACGGTGTGACGGTCTTTACTGAACCGGAAACCGTAAAGGCATTTTTAGAAAGCGGCTCCGGCAAACCTCAGCCTGTATCGCTCAAAGATCTTTATCAAAAGGAAGTGGCATCATGCACACAATAAAAGCGGAACACACATTAACCCATTTGTACGGAAAAGATTTTCTTTCCTTAAAAGATGTCAGCCCGTCAGACATCAATGCGCTTCTGACAGAAGCTTCATTATTAAAACAACATCCGATACAGCCGATTTTCCAAGGGAAAACATTGGCGATGATTTTTGAAAAATCTTCAACCCGCACACGTGTGTCTTTTGAAGCGGGAATGGCCCAGCTCGGGGGAACGGGACTATTTCTTTCAAGCAGCGACCTGCAGCTTGGGCGGGGGGAGACGGTTGCGGATACGGCGAAGGTGCTGTCCGGCTTCGTTGATGCCATTATGATCCGCACCTTTGAACATGAAAAAGTCGAAGAGCTTGCTGAGCATGCAGATATTCCCGTCATAAACGGGTTGACCGACCGGTATCACCCGTGTCAGGCACTCGCGGATCTGTTAACGATACAAGAAATAAAAGGAAAATTAAAAGGAGTAAAAGCCGCCTATATCGGTGATGGAAATAATGTAGCGCATTCACTAATGATCGGCTGCGCAAAAATGGGCTGTGACATTGCGGTTGCTTCGCCGAAAGGCTATGAAGTTGAGGAAGAGGCGGTAAATGCCGCAAAAGAAGCGGCGGCTGTTTCCGGAGCGAAAATCACCCTTACCGAAAATCCGCAGGAAGCGGTGCAGGATGCAGACGTGATTTACTCCGACGTCTTCACGAGTATGGGGCAGGAGGAAGAGACGCAGCAGCGGCTGAACGTGTTTGCTCCGTATCAAGTCAACGCCTCACTCGTCAGTCTCGCCAAACCTGACTATACATTTTTGCATTGCCTGCCCGCGCATCGGGAGGAAGAGGTCACGTCCGAGATTATCGACGGCCCGAACTCTGCGGTATTCCAGCAGGCGGAAAACCGGCTTCACGCGCAAAAAGCGCTCCTGAAAGCTCTTCTTTACAAACAGGATGAACAAAAAAACCGCTGAATCTCATCAGCGGTTTTTGATATTTCTCCGCATACAAGCGCATACTACATAAAAAAGAAAAAGGAGGAAATGACGTGGGACAGCAGCATCAATTCCGCCCGGGACAAAAAGCGCCGAATAACGGTGTGTACGTTGAAATCGGCGAAACGGGAAGCATGGTCAAAAATCCGCAGAAAATCAAGCTCACAGTGGGAGAAATGTTCCCTGAAACTTCAAACCACAACAGATTGTGGACGTATCAACGAAAACCGTGAACACAAAAAAACCTGCTGAATAGCAGGTTTTTTTATTTAATGCTGGCTTGCATCCTGTTTGACAGGCATGATCTCCGCAAGAACAAAGACTAGCACCGCAATAACCACGGCAATAACGGATGATTGCTTGAAATTGTACGCCGCGCTGTTCATGGAGGCGACCAAATAACAGGCCATATGTGTTAAAAGGAACGTCCAAATAAAACCGATAATAAACCGCACGTTTCCACCTCGTCCTTCATTTTATTCTACGTTGTATCATACCATACATAAAGCGCGGGCGGAAGGTCATTTTCTCATCAAAAAGCGCGCCTGAACCTGACATTTGCCCGCCTGTCAGGCCGTCTGAAGGAAAATTCGGTTCCCGTGCTCGGGATAATAGCCAAAACATAGCAGCAAATAGGAGTTTATCCGATCTGTTTTCATTCTTCTTACATATGATAGCCAATAGAGAGATTAGGAGTAAAAGGAGGCGGGCAGGCATGGGGATAACGGAAAGATTCTTCCAATTCGGATCTGAGCTGAACGTCATCCATCTGCCGTATCGGCCGAACGGCTTCTGTATCTTTATTCTGGGGGACAGAACCCACTTTGTCAGCCGGGACTCAAGCTTTTGGCTCGAACATGAAGGGAGAAACCAGCTGTTAAATACGATGCTTGACAGAGGGTACACCATTTTCAACAGCAATTTATACGGACGGCATTGGGGTTCGGAAAAAGCCGTCCTTTACGCCAGACAGCTGATTCATTATGTGCTGAAACAAGAAACCCTCAATCCGAAAATACACTTGCTCGCAGAAGGCATGGGCGCCCTCATCGCCGATCAATTGCTGCAGTCTTCACCGGAGCATATCCGTTCAGCCGCAATGTTAGATCCTTGTCTTGATCTTCAAGCCCATTTTGAATCAGAGAAAGAAAATAAGTTTTTTTATAAGCAGTTTCTGAGGGAAACGGCACAAAGCTTCGGTGTTTCTGAAAAAGAGGCAAGCTCACTGAGCTATCAGACCATTACCGGCTGCCGCACCCGCGCGCCGGTACATATATGGCAAAGAACGACCGGAGCGCCGTACCCGTACACCCTGCATGCGAACGCGTATAAAGAAGCCCGGGAAAAGACCGGAAGCAAGACTGATATCACGTATCACCTGCTTGAGAACCCTGCGCGTATGTACAGAGCCATCTGCCGGTTTTTCCGCAGTCATGAAAAAGACCTGTAATGAATAGAATACAACAGCCATCTCTTTTCAGAGGGCTGTTTGGCTTGTGTGTGAATGAAAAACCGGAAAGGCGGCAGATGTGATGAAGACAGCGCTGATCATTGGAGCAGATGAATTTCTCGGCCTTTCATTGTGCGAACGGTTGATGGATGAGGGTGTGCATGTTGATGTCATTTTGGCAGAACCGGAGGACAAAACGAGGCAGCTGTATTTAGAAGAACGTTTAATGTGGCTCGCGAGAAACGGGCTTTTTCAAATAATAGATGAAATCGGTGAAAAGGAATACGATCGTATCTGCGTTCAATACGGGAGCGGGTGTCTGCCTGAAGAAAGGGCTGAGCCTTTATATTGGATTGTTTACAGTGAGGATCACGGAGACTGGGAAAAAAACGGTCAGCGGGATACGGCAAAAGCGATTATCCTTCCTCCCCTCTACGGTCCGTGGACGGAAGCAAAAGAAGATGGCGAAAGCAGGGTCTTTTTAGAAGACGCAGTCTGCGGGCTGATGAATCAGCTTGAGGCTGACGGTACAGAAGACGAAAATCAGATTATTACCCTGGAAATAAAAGAAAAAACACAAAAAACGGAAGCGGAAGAAAAAATTAAAGAGTGGAAAAGACAATTTTCATCAATATTCGACATTTTTTAAGAAATACCTTCCATGTTATGTGCATTACCGCTACAATAAACGTATATCAATTTATACATGTTATGAGTTTGAAAAGGGGTTGAACATGGCTTGATCACCAGGCTTGTCATGACCTTTTCTGTCCTCCTTTTATTGAGCGGATGCGCACAAACTCCGTTTAAAGGAAAAATTGAGAAGGTCGGAATGCTTTTTCCCGATACCATCAGTGACTTGGTATGGGGGACAAAAGGTTACAAAGGTTTATTAGCGATACAATCTGAATTTAACGTTGACGTTTATTATAAAGAAAATATCAGATCCGATGAAGATATTTTAAAAGCGATAGATGATTTTCATAAAAAAGGAGTCAATCTTTTATACGGGCACGGAAATGAATACGAGGAAATTTTCAATATGATCAGCAAGGATTATCCCGACATGGAATTCGTCGTCGCAAACGGAACGGCGAAAAGCGATAATGTCACAAGCGTTCATCTTATGGGAGAAGCAATGGGCTTTTTCGGGGGAATGACGGCCGCCCATATGTCAAAAAACAATGAGGTCGGCGTCATCGCCTCTTTTTTGTGGCAGCCTGAAGTAGACGGCTTTATCAAAGGAGCGAAATATGAAAAGCCTGATATCACCGTCAATACTGAATTTACGGACCACTGGGATAACGGCAATGAAGCGCTGCATCTTTACGAGAAGTTAAAAGCGGAAGGCACGGATGTTGTATATCCGGCCGGAGACGGGTATAATGTTCCTGTCATTCAGCAAATCAAAAAAGACGGGCTTTACGCCATCGGCTATGTCGCCGAGCAATCGAATCTCGGCAAAAACACGGTGCTGACAAGCACGGTGCAAAACGTAGATAAAGCCTATACATTAATTGCCGAGCAATATAATAAAGGTACGCTCAAGAGCGGAGATCACAACTTTGATTTCAGGGAAGGAGTCGTTGAAATGGGGACGTTCAGCCCTCTGGTGGACAAAGCATTTCAAGACAAAATCTCAGACCTTGTCAAAACGTATAACAGAACAAATGAACTGCCGTCAAATGAATAGAGGTGGATACACATGCAGCATGAAAAGTCTCTTGAATTTATGCAGATCGCGATGAAATACCTGCCGGAAGCAAAGGCGGAGCTTGAGAAATCCGGCATAGATCTGTCTATGGAAATGATTCAGCCGTTTATGGACCTGTTTACATCGGTCATGGCGGAAGCGTATGAGCTTGGCAGATCTGATGCCGGGGAGCTGAATAAATAAAGAGAGCCACTTTTCATGAAGTGGCTTTTCACATGATTTTTTTCTTTATAGCGGACACCATCGGCGCGAAGTCTTTAAATACGGGCTTTAATTGATCCAGAGAGTTCATGATGGACCCCAGCTGATTCATCACGTGGTTGTAATCGATCTCTTCTTCGTTTTCAGCCTGAGGCTGCTCCGGGTTTTCTTCCGGTTCTTTATCCCGGTCTCTGGAATCGCCGAACATCATTTTGGAGAAAATATCCATAGTGAAGCCTCCTTTCGTCTTCCTTTTATTCTATGAGGAGCAGCGTCCGATAGTTTAGACGAATATATTGCCAACAGAAAAAAAATAGGGTAGAATTAGTACCTGATACTAATAATTGATCATAACTAATTAGTTTTAAATTCATTATAAAAAAGGAGTCTTTTCCAATGAAAGCTGGAATTCTTGGCGTCGGCCGTTACATCCCGGAAAAAGTGCTGACAAATCATGATCTTGAACAAATGGTAGATACATCGGACGAGTGGATTCGTACGAGAACAGGTATAGAAGAAAGAAGAATCGCCGCGGAAGATATGTATTCATCCGGCATGGCCGCTGAGGCTGCGCAAAAAGCGCTTGATCAGGCCGGCATTTCCGCTGAGGAGCTTGATATGATCCTCGTGGCGACGGTTACTCCTGACCAGTCTTTCCCTACCGTTTCCTGTATGATACAAGAGAAGCTCGGGGCCAAAAAAGCGTGCGCGATGGATATCAGCGCCGCATGTGCGGGTTTTATGTACGGTATCGTAACCGCCAAACAATTCATTGAATCGCAAACATACAAACATGTCCTCGTGGTCGGCGTGGAAAAGCTCTCAAGCATTACCGACTGGGACGACCGCAATACGGCTGTGCTGTTCGGAGACGGAGCCGGAGCGGCGGTCATCGGACCGGTCAGCGACGACAGAGGCATACTGTCATTTGAGCTCGGAGCAGACGGTACAGGCGGTCAGCACTTGTACTTAGATGAAAAAGGGCATACAATCATGCATGGAAGAGAAGTATTCAAATTCGCCGTCCGGCAAATGGGTGAATCGAGTGTAAATGTCATTGAAAAAGCCGGCCTCTCCAAAGAGGACGTAGACTTTTTGATTCCGCATCAGGCAAACATCCGCATCATGGAAGCGGCACGGGAACGTTTGGAGCTTCCGGTTGAAAAGATGTCTAAAACAGTCCATAAATATGGAAACACATCCGCAGCATCCATTCCGATTTCATTAGTAGAGGAACTGGAAGCAGGCAAAATTAAAGACGGCGACGTCATCGTCATGGTCGGTTTCGGCGGAGGATTGACATGGGGCGCCATAGCAATACGCTGGGGACGATAAAAAAAAGTGAGGTGCACACAAGATGAGTAAAAAAAGAGTAGTCGTTACAGGGCTTGGAGCCCTGTCTCCGCTTGGCAACGACGCCGAAACAAGCTGGAAAAATGCAATCGGCGGCGTATCCGGAATCGGACCGATCACACGTGTGGAATCGGACGAGTATCCGGCGAAAGTAGCTGCTGAACTGAAAGATTTCAATATTGAAAATTACATGGATAAAAAAGAAGCGCGAAAAATGGACCGCTTCACGCAATACGCTGTCGTAGCCGCGAAAATGGCCGTTCAAGATGCCGGTCTGAACATCACAGACGAGATCGCGCCGAGAGTCGGCGTTTGGGTCGGGTCCGGAATCGGCGGTCTTGAAACGCTTGAATCCCAATTCGAAATCTTCCTGACAAAAGGGCCGAGACGGGTCAGCCCTTTCTTTGTTCCGATGATGATTCCTGATATGGCGACAGGCCAAATCTCAATCGCTCTCGGAGCAAAAGGAGTCAACTCCTGTACGGTGACGGCATGTGCGACGGGAACAAACTCTATCGGTGACGCGTTTAAAGTCATTCAGCGCGGCGATGCCGATGCGATGATTACGGGCGGAACGGAAGCGCCGCTGACAAGAATGTCATTTGCGGGCTTCAGCGCAAACAAAGCCCTTTCTACAAATCCTGATCCAAAAACGGCAAGCCGCCCGTTTGATAAAAACCGTGACGGCTTTGTCATGGGAGAAGGCGCGGGGATCGTCGTGCTTGAAGAGCTTGAGCATGCCCTTGCCCGCGGTGCGAAAATCTACGGGGAAATTGTCGGCTACGGCTCAACGGGTGATGCCTATCACATTACCGCGCCTGCCCAAGACGGGGAAGGCGGTGCGAGAGCGATGCAGGAAGCAATCAAAGATGCGGGCATCAAGCCTGAAGAAATTGATTACATCAACGCTCACGGCACAAGCACGTACTACAATGATAAATATGAGACAAAAGCCATTAAGACCGTTTTCGGTGATCATGCGTACAAGCTTGCCGTCAGTTCGACAAAATCAATGACGGGTCATTTGTTAGGCGCTGCCGGAGGAATTGAAGCAATCTTCTCCGTCATGGCCATTAAAGACGGCATTATCCCGCCGACGATTAACATCGAAACACCTGATGAAGAGTGTGATTTAGATTATGTACCGGACAAAGCGCGCGAGCAGGATGTCAACGTCGTTCTCAGCAACTCGCTCGGCTTCGGCGGACATAATGCCACTTTGATCTTTAAAAAATATCAATAATACAGTTTCTGACCGGCTGCCTGAAAAAGGTGGCCGGTTTTTTTGTGCGTGCATATGATAACAACAAGAGGAGGCGAACCGGTATGAGCGTCAAGCAGACATATCAATGGATGGAAAAGGCGGCATCCGTAAATGATCTGGCCCCGCATCTTTTGCCGCTTTTTTCAGGGGCCGATAAGAAAGAGTGGAAGCCGATACTCGGCATGCTGCAAAACCACGGCATGTTCCGCCATTTGAAGGATGGCGTTAGGACCAGTAAACGGCTGAAAGAAAAAGGATGCTACAGCCATATTCAAAAGGAGGAAGCCTATTTAAAGGAGAAGTGGAACGGGCCGGACGTGCCGATCGTAGTTTTGCCCGTCGATGAACGAAACCGGAAAATCCGTCAGGAATTCGGATCAAAATCCGGTCTGGCCTTTCGGGACAAAATGTTCCTCTTTCTATCGTCGGATAGTTCCAATTCAGCTGTATCCGCCCTTATGACACATGAATATAATCACGTCTGCCGGTTAGAACATGTGACAAAGGACGAAAAAGATGAGACATTTCTTGATACAATCATGATGGAGGGGCTGGCAGAATATGCTGTATATGAGCGGTTCGGCTCAAGTCTTACGGCGGAATGGACGTCCTACTATACGCCTGAGCAGCTTGATTTTCTGTTTGAAAAAAGAGTCAAGCCGAACCTCCGCTTAACGAGAGACAGCAGAATGTTTTCCCAGCTGTTATACGGAAAAGGATACTTCCCCTCAATGCTCGGCTATGCCGTCGGATTCAATATAGTAAAAAAATATTTAACCGACCACCAACAAACAGTAAAAGAAGCATTGGCCATTCCTTCAAAAACCTTTCTGGAGGCAACGCTTTAATAGATTAAAAGAATGGAAATTATTTAAGGATATTACATTTATCCTAAAAAATTCTTGCTTTTGTAATAATGATGTAATAATATACAACTATAAAATTTTTCGACTATTCTATATTTTGTGATAGCGAAACGTATGTTTCCCTCTGCTTCAGCGGAATGAGAAAGGGGCGTATCATGAGCACACTATTAGAAGTGAATAATTTAAAGACCTATTTTTTCAGAAAGAAACAGCCGATCCCCGCAGTCGACGGGGTTGATTTTCACATTAACAAAGGCGAAACCGTCGCTCTTGTAGGAGAATCCGGCTCGGGCAAAAGCATCACCTCGCTTTCTATTATGGGACTTGTCCAAGGCTCGGGCGGAAAAATTATGGACGGCTCGATTAAGCTTGAAGGCAGAGACCTGGCCTCCTTCACCGAAAACGAATATTGCAAAATCCGCGGAAATGACGTCTCTATGATCTTTCAGGAGCCCATGACTTCCCTGAATCCGGTGCTGACTATCGGCGAACAAATTACCGAAGTGCTTGAATACCATAAAAAAATGAATAAAAAAGAAGCGTCCAAAAAAGCCGTTGAGCTTCTGGAACTCGTCGGATTCTCCAGAGCGGAACAAGTGATGAAAGAATATCCGCACCGTCTTTCCGGAGGGATGAGACAGAGGGTGATGATCGCCATTGCGCTCAGCTGCAATCCGAAGCTTCTGATCGCTGATGAGCCGACGACGGCGCTTGATGTGACGATACAAGCCCAAGTATTGGAGCTGATGAAAGACCTCTGCAAAAAATTCGATACTTCCATTCTGCTGATCACTCACGATTTAGGTGTGGTTTCCGAAGCCGCAGACAGGGTGATCGTGATGTACTGCGGACAAGTCGTAGAGAGCGCGAGTGTGGAGGACTTATTTTTAAACCCTCTTCATCCGTATACCGAAGGGCTGTTAAACTCCATACCGGTGATAGATGGAGGGATTGATACATTAAAAGCGATCAAAGGCAGTGTCCCGACACCGGATAATCTTCCGGAAGGCTGCCGATTCGCCCCGAGGTGTTCAAAAGCGATGGACAAATGCAAAACAGGGCAGCCGGAGCTGATAACGCATGAAAGCGGCCGTTCTGTAAGATGTTTTTTATATGAGGAAGAGGGTGCCCAATCAAAATGACAGCTGCAGGCCAAGAAACGATTTTAGAGCTGAAAGACGTAAAAAAATATTTCCCGATCCGCTCCGGTTTTTTTCAAAGGAAAGTCGGTGATATAAAGGCTGTTGACGGTGTTTCTTTTTCACTGAAGCGCGGGGAGACGCTCGGCATCGTCGGTGAATCAGGATGCGGCAAATCAACGGCGGGAAGGACGATGATCCGTTTATACAAGCCGACAGACGGCCGGATTCTTTTTAAGGGGCAGGATATTTCCGGCTTATCTGAAGAAAAGCTGAGAAAAAGCGTCCGCAAAAACATCCAGATGGTCTTCCAAGATCCCTTCGCATCCCTTAACCCGAGGAAAACGCTGCGTTCCATTATTAAAGAACCGTTCCAGACTCACCATATGTACAGCATGAGCGAGCGGAACGAGCGAGTGGAGGAGCTGCTGGCGAAAGTCGGCCTTCATCCGAGCTTTGCAAACCGCTATCCGCACGAATTTTCCGGGGGGCAGCGCCAGCGGATCGGGATTGCGCGGGCTCTGACATTGAATCCCGAGCTGATTATTGCGGATGAACCCGTTTCCGCGCTCGATGTCTCCATTCAGGCCCAGGTCATCAATCTGATGGAAGAACTGCAGGAAGAATTCAACCTGACCTATTTGTTTATTTCTCATGATTTGAGTGTTGTCCGCCATATCAGCGACAGAGTCGGCGTCATGTATCTGGGAAAAATGATGGAGCTGACTGAAAAACACGAGCTGTACGGCAATCCGCTTCACCCTTATACGCAGGCGCTTTTGTCTTCAGTGCCCGTCACGAGAAAAAAAGACGCCGTCAAGCGGGAACGAATCATCCTGAAAGGAGAACTGCCAAGCCCGGCAAACCCGCCGAAAGGCTGCGTGTTCCACACGCGGTGCCCGATGGCCAAACCGATCTGCAAGGAACAAATCCCGGCATTTGAAGAAGCCGCTCCCGGCCATTACGTCGCCTGCCATTTATATGCCTGAAATGACAAGCATCGAGAGGGGGTATGCCGGATTACATAACCAGTTTGCTGCATATATATCACAAAGGGGGAATTGATATGAAATTACGTAAAAGCGCACTGATGATGCTAAGTGTTTTTATGGCGCTCGCCATCTTCCTGTCAGCCTGCTCCGGTTCAAAATCCACAAGCACCGAATCCAAACCGGCAGGAAAACCGCAAAAAGGCGGAGATTTGGTTGTCGGGTCAACCGGGGAACCCACACTTTTTAATCCACTTTATTCTACCGATGTTGCAAGTTCTGATATTGAAGGAATGCTTTACAGCACATTATTGGAAACTGATGAGAAATTAAACGTCAAGCCGTCGCTGGCTGAAAAAGTAACAGAAGCTGACGGGGGATTAACGTATGATGTAAAACTGAAAAAAGGCGTTAAATTCCATGATGGAAAAGAGCTGACCGCCGATGATGTTGTTTTCACCTACAGCATCCCTCTTAACAAAGATTACAACGGTGAGCGTGGCTCGGGTTTTGAGTCCCTTAAATCCGTAACGAAAAAAGGAAAATATGAAATTCAGTTTAAAATGAAGAAAAAAGATGCCTATTTCTATAATGTCGTTCTCGACAGTTACGGCATTTTGCCTAAACATATATTGGGTAAGGTGCCGGTTGCAGATCTGGGAGAGAATGAATTTAACCGTAAAAATCCAATCGGTTCCGGTCCGTTTAAGTTTGTTGAGTGGAAAAAGGGCGAGTATGTCAAACTGGAAGCAAATGATGATTACTTTGGCGGCAGACCTTACCTTGATACAGTGACAGTAAAAACAATTCCTGATTCTAACGCGGCCGTGGCCCAGTTAAAAGCGGGGGACATTGATTTCTTCGTTGTGCCGGGCACAGATTTTGATACGGTTAAAACGTTTGGAAACGTGAAGGTCAAATCTGACCTTGGCTTAAACTACAGCTATATCGGCTGGAATGAGAAAAAAGAGATCTTTAAGGACAAAAAAGTGCGTCAGGCATTGACTTACGCTCTTGACAGGCAGGCAATGGTGGATCAAGTGCTGAACGGAGACGGTAAGGTAGCGGATGTTCCTGAGAGTCCGCTGTCATGGAATTATCCGAAGTCTAAAGTGCCGACATTTGATTATAATCCGAAAAAAGCAAAGCAGCTGCTAAAAGAAGCCGGATGGGAAGACCATGACGGTGACGGCTACCTTGATAAAGACGGGAAAAAATTCTCATTTGAAATTAAAACGAATCAAGGCAATAAAATTCGTGAAGATTTAGCTGTTGTCGTTCAGCAGCAATTAAAAGAAGTGGGAATCGAGGCTAAACCGCGAATTGTTGAATTCAGTGCGTTAATCGAACAGACAAGTGCCCCTAATTGGGATTATGACGCTCTTCTTCTCGGATGGAGTCTTGCAACGTTCCCGGATCAGTTCTCTATCTTCCATTCAAGCCAATCGAAAAACGGGCTGAATAATATCTGGTATAAAAACCCGAAAGTCGACAAGCTGCTTGAAGAAGCGAAGACAATTACAGACAGAAAAGAATACCAAAAGAAATATGAAGAGATATACAAATTGATTGCTGAAGATCAGCCGTACAGCTTCTTATTCTATTACAATTACCACAGAGCGATGCCGAATAATTTACAAGGCTATGTATTCCACCCTAAAAATGACTTGTACAATATTGAAAAATGGTGGCTGGATCAAAAATAGCAAAAGCCCTGGAGAGGGAAGGAGGTTCCTTTCCTCTCTTATCCTATTTAAAAAGGGGACAAGAACATGGTTACATATATTTTACGGCGAACATTAATGTCCTTGCCGATTCTCTTAGGCATTACAATTTTGTCGTTTGCCATCATGAAAGCAGCGCCGGGAGACCCGATGTCACTTATGATGGACCCTACAATCAGTCAAGCGGACAGGGCGAAATTCATTGAAAAATACGGGTTGAATGATCCGGAACCTGTTCAATATGTGAAATGGCTGGGGAATATGCTGCAAGGGGATTTCGGGACTTCTATCGTCAAGAAAGGCACTCCAGTTTCTGAACTTATCTTATCCCGCTTACCGAATACGATTGTGCTTATGCTTTTCTCAACCCTTGTCGCTCTTCTTATTTCTATTCCATTTGGTGTTCTGTCAGCGAAACGTCCTTATTCAAAATTGGATTACGGGATAACTGTTACTTCATTTTTAGGGCTTGCCATACCGAATTTTTGGTTCGGTTTGATTTTAATCATGGTTTTATCTGTAAATCTGGGGTGGTTTCCCACTGGCGGAGTAAGCACTTTAAATGCTGACTTTAACATATTTGACCGATTGCATCACTTGATTCTGCCTGCTTTTGTGCTCGCCACGGCAGACATGGCAGGGATAACGAGATACACAAGATCCAGTATGCTGGATGTGTTAAAACAGGATTATATACGAACGGCGCGTGCGAAAGGATTCCGAGATAATAAAGTGATTTTTAAACACGGTTTGAGAAACGGACTTCTTCCTGTCATCACTATTTTTGGTCTGATGATACCGTCATTTATCGGGGGAGCGGTAGTGGTAGAACAGATTTTCACTTGGCCGGGCCTCGGCAAATTGTTTATTGATTCAGCCTTTTCGCGGGATTATCCGGTTATCATGGCCATGACGGTCATTTCAGCTGTATTGGTTGTAGTGGGGAATTTAATTGCGGACATCTTATATGCGCTGGTTGATCCCCGCATTGAATATTAACAAAGAGAGGTGAGAGGTCAAATGTTACAGCCCAATACCGGCACACCCCCCAACGAAGTAAAATTAAAGGAAAATATTCAATCCAAACCGGAAACAATGACGAAGATTTTTTTCGAAAAGTTCTTTCAAAATAAACTAGCTGTAATCGGAGCCGTTATATTAACCATCATCATCTTGTCAGCCTTATTCGCTTCGGTAATCGCTCCTTACTCTCCGGAGAGTCAATCTCTTGTCAATCGTTTGAAGCCGCCGAGCTTAAAACATCTAATGGGAACTGATAAATTCGGAAGAGACATCTTTACGAGGGTTCTGTACGGGGCGCGCGTCTCCTTGCTTGTCGGATTCGCTTCTGTGATCGGCGCGATTACAATCGGGACAGTTGTCGGAGCCGTTGCCGGATATTTTAAAGGGATTGTCGATGCCGTTCTCATGAGAACCGTTGATATCGTATTATCCATACCTGATATATTTTTGCTTATTACACTTGTTACGATTTTTCAGCCCGGAATGGATAAATTAATTTTAATTTTCTCCCTTACAGGCTGGACAACAACGGCACGCCTTGTCCGGGGGGAATTTTTATCGCTTCGTTCCAGAGAGTTTGTATTAGCTGCAAAGACGATCGGTACAAAAAATCATCACATCATCTTTTCTCATATATTGCCGAATGCGCTCGGACCGATCATTGTCTCAGCGACATTAAAGGTGGGAACGGTTATTTTGGCGGAATCTACATTAAGTTATCTCGGTTTCGGGATTCAGCCGCCGATCGCAAGCTGGGGCAATATGCTTCAGGATGCACAGAACTTTACGATTATGATTCAGGCTTGGTGGTACCCGTTATTTCCGGGACTGTTCATTCTTCTTACCGTATTGTGCTTCAACTTTGTCGGAGACGGGCTGCGTGATGCGCTTGATCCGAAAAATGTGAAATGATCTCCCGGACGGAACGGGAGATTTTTTTTGTTGCAATGCAGTCGGAAATCCAGCTCCGTATTGCGGAAATCTCATATTGAAATGGAATAATTTATCTATCCCTTGCCTATACTGTGGACAACAGTTTTTATAAAGTGAGGGGTCGAATATGTTATTTCTTCATGATGTATGGGTCAATTGGTTTGAAGGGGAAGAAAACGGCTACAATGTATGCCATTTTCACGAATGGCGGAAGGAAGACACGGTTGAGCTTTTGGATCAGACACCGCTGCTCAGAGTGCCGTCGGTATTATTTCATTACATAGAAAACGACTTATCAGAGCTTCCGAAAGAACTGCTTGACCAAGTCCACCAAAAGTCATACGTGCGAAAAAATCATGAGCGGACAAAGCTGGAGTACTGTTTTGTCGTGACAGACGGGATCGGCATCATTGCCGTGGATACGATCGGGTATACCATTCCGGTCAGAAAGAGCCGCCTGATTCCGAGGCAGGAGCAGCTTGTTTATGAAATGGTAAAGGATGTAGAACCGGAATCGTTTCAATTTGAGCCGGCGCAATTGGAGTCTTCAAAGGAATATCACATTTTGTCATTGGCGCCGGAGCATGTCAGAGGGCTGACGAGAAAAGAGCGGCAGATCAAGCAGCTGATGTTTATGGCGCTCGACCAGCTGAAAGGGCTGAAAAACCGTGCGGAAATTGTGTATTGGTACACGGAATGGAATCCGCATATGTATGAGCAGATCAAACGGATGAGCTTTGAAGAAATTTGGGACATGCTTTACAATGAAACAATTGAAGGCTGGTCAGATAAACATCTTGCGTTCTGTGAAAATTTGATTAAAGGGCAGCCGTTTTTCGAAAAGCTTTGGGAAATGGAGCAGGAATCAAAAGTGAACTAAAAAAGAGGCGGGGATTCTCCCGCCTCTTTTCTTTATCTTCTTTTCCGTCCGAGACCCATGGCGTTTTCCATTTTTTTCACCATTTTGCCGGCCGTTTTGTTTGCGCGCGCCGCTCCTTCGTCGAGAATGCGGTCAAGCTCGTCGCTCTCAATTAATTCACGGTAGCGCTCTTGGATCGGTGTCAATGCGCCGATAACGACTTCGGCTAAATCACTTTTGAATTCACCGTACCCTTTGCCTTCATATTTAGCCTCTAAATCTTCAATTGATGTGTTTCCTAAAATAGAATAGATCGTCAAAAGATTAGAAACGCCCGGTTTGTTTTCTTTATCATACTTTACAATGCCTTCAGAATCAGTCACGGCGCTCTTGATTTTCTTTTCGAGCTGCTTCGGCTCATCAAGCAGCGTGATGTATGCCTTTTGGTTCGGATCTGATTTGCTCATTTTTTTGAGCGGATCAGCCAGTGACATGATGCGCGCGCCTGATTCAGGAATTTTCACCTCAGGAATCGTGAAGATGTCATTATATTTTTTATTGAAGCGTTCCGCCAGGTTGCGGGTCAGTTCAAGGTGCTGTTTTTGGTCTTCTCCGACCGGAACAAGATCCGTTCCGTACAGTAAAATATCGCCGGCCATCAGCGGCGGATAGGTTAACAGTCCTGACACGACGGCTTCTTTGCCCTTTGACTTATCTTTGAATTGCGTCATCCGCTCAAGCTCGCCGATATATGCGACGCATTGGAGCATCCACCCCGCCTGGGCATGAGCGGGAACCTCCGACTGGATAAAGAGGGTCGCTTTCTCAGGATCAAGTCCGACGGCCAGGTAAAGGGCCGCGAGATTGCGAATGTTCTTCCGCAGTTCAAGCCGATCCTGCGGAACCGTAATCGCATGCTGATCGACAATGCAGAAGTAGCCGTTGTAGTCATGCTGCAAATCGACAAATTGCTTCATTGCGCCGATATAGTTGCCGAGGGTAACGGAACCGCTCGGCTGAATGCCTGAAAAAATCGTTTTCTTCATATTTCTTACCTCATTTCTTAAAACATAATAAAAAAAGCCCATTCTTCCCGTAGAAAAAAGGGACGAATGAACCGTGGTGCCACCCTGATTATTCCATTACAATGGAATCGCTCGAGACGTTGGTAACGGAGGCTGCTCCGGCTGGGCCTACTAACGTTCGGTCAGCTGCTCAGAAGTCCATTCCACATCGCCCGTTACCTGCTCCCAGCACCGCAGACTCTCTTCAAACGGATAAAAATGTGTACTACTCTTCATCATCGCAATCACAACAAATGTATTTGATTGATCTATTATAAATCAATTATAGCCAAATGTCATCAGAGGAATACAAGATTATTTCCAGTTTGCTAAAGGGCTGAAAATCCTCAAAAAGAACTGAAAATGCTTAAATGATAACGTATATCAACATTTCGTATAACGAATATTATATGTAAAAAGCAATATGAACTGGAAATTGCAATAAAAAAATTTAGTTAGGTCATGCTTTAAACTATAGAAGTGTATCACCTTTTTGACAGAAAAACTGACCAAATTTAAATATTTTAAATTGAGAAAATAGTATTGCAATAAATTATTCATTTCATTATAATGAACTTGTTCACTCTATTGTTACAGCTTCTTTACATAAAATAATCAGAAAAGACGGAACACAATTAAAGTTTAGAAAAATATTAAGTTATTTTGTCTGATATTTCTGAGTATTTAGTGGTAAAGGCTGAAAAATTTGATTAGGGGGTTAGTGCATGAAAAAGCGTTGGTCTATTGTAGGTTTGATGCTTATCTTCTCGCTTGTATTAAGTGCGTGCGGCGGATTCAGCGGCGGATCAGGCGGCGGTAAAAAAGACACCAAAGGACAGACTTCACTTAATATCAATATTAAAACCGAGCCGTTCTCACTGCATCCTGGTTTAGCGAATGATTCCGTTTCAGGAGGCGTAATCCGCCAGACTTTTGAAGGATTGACACGCGTAAACTCCAAAGGTGAGCCTGAAGAAGGAATGGCATCTAAAATTGAAACAAGCAAAGACGGAAAGACCTATACATTTACGATTCGTGACGGTGCGAAATGGTCTAACGGCGACCCTGTGACGGCGCAGGATTTTGAATATGCGTGGAAATGGGCGCTTGACCCGAACAACGAATCACAATACGCTTATCAGCTCTACTACATCAAAGGCGCTGAAGCTGCCAATACAGGAAAAGGCAAGCTTGATGATGTAGGCGTAAAAGCCGTAAATGACAAAACATTAAAGGTTGAACTGAATAACCCGACACCTTATTTCACGCAATTAACTTCATTCTATACGTATATGCCGGTCAACAAGAAAATCGCGGAAAAACATAAAAACTGGAACACAAACGCAGGCGAAAATTACGTGTCAAACGGCCCGTTCAAAATGACGGCCTGGAAACACAGCGGTTCCATCACGCTCGAAAAGAACGATCAATATTGGGATAAAGACTCTGTGAAATTGAAGAAAATCAACATGGTGATGATTATCAATAACAACACCGAACTGAAAAAATTCCAAGCGGGTGAGCTTGACTGGGCAGGGATGCCGCTCGGCCAGCTTCCGACTGAATCTCTGCCGACATTGAAAAAAGACGGATCTCTTCACGTTGAACCGATCGCAGGCGTGTATTGGTACAAATTCAACACAGAAGTGAAACCGCTGAACAATGTGAACATCCGTAAAGCCCTTGCTTATGCGATCGACCGCTCGTCCATCGTGAAAAATGTAACGCAGGGCGAACAAATCCCGGCCATGGCTGCGGTGCCGCCGTCAATGAAGGGATTCGAGGATAACACAAAAGGTTATTTCAAAGACAATGACGTCAAATCAGCTAAAGAATTCTTGGATAAAGGACTGAAGGAATTAGGCGTCAAGAATGCCTCTGACCTCCCGGCGATCAAACTGTCCTTCAATACGGACGATGCGCATGCGAAAATGGCTCAGGCCGTACAGGAAATGTGGAAAAAGAACTTGGGCGTCAAAGTTGAGCTTGATAACTCCGAATGGAATGTGTACATCGACAAGCTGCACAGCCAGGATTACCAAATCGCGCGTATGGGCTGGCTCGCAGATTTCAACGATGCGATCAACTTCCTTGAAATGTTCCGAGATAAAGAAGGCGGAAACAATGATACGGGATGGGAAGATCCTGAGTTTAAAAAGCTGCTGAACCAATCTCAGCTTGAAACGGATCCGGATAAACGTATCGAAGAGCTGAAAAAAGCAGAAAAGATCTTTATTGACGCAATGCCGGTCGCGCCAGTTTATTTCTATACAGATCCTTGGGTACAGGATAAAAACCTCAAAAATGTGATTTTGACAGGAACAGGCGAAGTTTACTTCAGAAACGCTTCTTTTGAATAAAAGACGGTTCTGAGAACAAAAGACCCAAGGTATATGGGGAGGATGTCCCCATATACCTTTCTTACTGATTACGTATAAAATTGTAAAAAACATGGAGGTGTTCACCTTGCTGAAATATATCGGTAAACGATTCATTTACATGATCATCACATTGTTTGTGATTGTGACCGCCACATTCTTCTTAATGCAGGCAGCGCCGGGCGGACCATTTTCCGGCGAAAGAAAGCTGCCGCCTGAAATTGAGGCAAACTTAAACGAACACTATGGCCTGGACAAGCCTCTTTTCGTTCAATATGCCAGCTACTTAAAATCTGTGGCGATGTGGGACTTCGGACCTTCTTTTAAATATAAAGGCCAAAGTGTTAATGATTTAATCAATTCAGGCTTCCCCGTCTCTTTCACTCTCGGTGCAGAAGCTATTCTCCTCGCTTTAGCGTTCGGTGTGCTTTTCGGGGTGCTTGCTGCCCTGTACCATAATAAATGGCAGGATTATACCATTGCGATTTTAACGATCTTTGGGATCTCAGTTCCGAGCTTTATATTGGCGACGATTTTGCAATATATTTTCTCAATTAAATTAGAACTGTTCCCGGTCGCAGGGTGGGAATCCTGGGCATACACCTTTCTGCCCTCTATTGCGCTCGCTTCCATGCCGATGGCGTTCATTGCCAGACTCTCCCGTTCAAGCATGATTGAAGTGTTAAACAGCGATTACATACGGACTGCAAAAGCTAAAGGACTTTCCCGTCCGTCAGTCACCGTGCGCCATGCGTTGCGAAACGCGCTTTTGCCGGTCGTGACATATATGGGGCCGATGGCGGCATCCATTTTAACGGGAAGTTTCATCATTGAATCCATTTTCGGAATTCCCGGTTTAGGCGCGCATTTTGTAAACAGCATTACAAACCGTGATTATACGGTCATTATGGGAGTTACCGTGTTCTTCAGCGTGCTCCTGCTTTTATGCGTATTAATTGTAGACGTGCTGTACGGATTAATCGATCCGAGAATCAAGCTTTCCAAAGCAAAGAAAGGAGCCTAGACCATGCAGAACATTCCTAAAAACATGTTTGAACCAGCTTCAGCTAATGCCGGCGATGCCGAAAAAATAAATAAAAAAAGCCTTTCCCTCTGGAAAGACGCCATGCTCCGCTTCCGCAGCAATAAGCTTGCGATGGTCGGGTTCGTACTGATCGTTCTTATTATTCTGATGGCGATTTTTGCGCCTGTCTTTTCAAGGTATGATTATGCCACTACCAATCTATTAAATGCGGATAAAGCGCCGTCGAAAGATCATTGGTTCGGCACGGATGACCTTGGAAGGGATATATTCGTCCGGACATGGGTGGGCGCGCGGATTTCCATCTTTATCGGTGTCGCAGCTGCCGTGCTTGATTTATTAATCGGCGTAATCTGGGGCAGCATTTCCGGATTCCGCGGCGGACGCACAGATGAAGTGATGATGCGCATCGCCGACATTCTGTGGGCTGTTCCTTCATTATTAATGGTTATTTTGCTGATGGTTGTTCTGCCGAAAGGATTGCTGACCATTATCGTCGCCATGACGATCACGGGCTGGATCAATATGGCGAGAATCGTCCGCGGACAGGTGCTGCAATTAAAGAATCAGGAGTATGTGCTTGCTTCACAGACACTCGGCGCCAAAACCGGCCGGCTATTGTTTAAGCATATCGTCCCGAACGCGATGGGCTCTATCCTCGTAACGATGACACTGACGGTTCCGACGGCGATTTTTACAGAAGCGTTTTTAAGTTATTTGGGCCTCGGCGTACCTGCGCCGCTTGCGAGCTGGGGAACGATGGCCTCAGACGGATTGCCTGCATTAACCTATTACCCTTGGCGTCTGTTCTTCCCTGCCGGCTTTATCTGCCTGGCGATGTTCGGCTTTAACGTTGTCGGCGACGGGTTAAGAGACGCGCTGGATCCTAAGTTACGCAAATAAGGAGTGATATGAGTGACACGTTTGCTAGAAGTAAAAGACTTAGCCATTTCATTTAAAACATACGGCGGAGAGGTACAGGCAATCCGCGGCGTGAATTTCCATTTGAATAAAGGAGAGACGCTTGCGATCGTGGGGGAGTCGGGTTCCGGAAAAAGTGTGACCTCCCAAGCGATTATGAAGCTGATCCCGATGCCGCCGGGCTACTTTAAAAGAGGACAGATTCTTTTTGACGGACGCGATATCGTGCCGATGTCTGAAAAAGAAATGCAGGCCATCAGAGGAAAGGACATCGGAATGATTTTCCAAGACCCGATGACCTCTCTGAACCCGACGATGAGAGTCGGCAAACAAATTACGGAAGTGCTTTTCAAACATGAAAAAATCTCAAGTGAAGCGGCGAAAAAGCGCGCCATAGAGCTGCTTGATCTCGTCGGGATTCCGATGCCCGAAAAACGGATCGGCCAATTCCCCCATGAATTTTCAGGCGGGATGAGACAGCGTGTCGTCATCGCGATGGCGCTTGCGGCAAATCCGAAACTGTTAATTGCCGATGAACCGACAACAGCGCTTGATGTGACGATTCAGGCACAGATCCTTGAGCTGATGAAAGATCTGCAAAAGAAAATTGATACGTCTATCATTTTTATCACGCATGATCTTGGCGTTGTCGCCAATGTCGCCGACCGGGTCGCCGTCATGTACGCAGGTCAGGTCGTCGAATCGGGCACGGTGGATGAAATCTTTTATGATCCGCGCCATCCGTATACGTGGGGGCTGCTTGCCTCAATGCCCAGCCTGGACAGCACCGATCAGGAAAAACTGACGGCCATCCCGGGCACGCCGCCTGATCTGACGAATCCTCCGAAAGGGGATGCATTTGCGCTCCGCAGCTCATATGCGATGAAAATTGACTTTGAACAGGAACCGCCGATGTATAAAGTGTCTGATACGCATTTTGTGAAATCGTGGCTTCTGCATCCTGATGCGCCTAAGGTCGAGCCCCCTGAAGCGGTGAAGGCTAAAATCCGTCAGCTTCCGAATACGTATCAGCATCCTGTTTTAATGAAGGAAGGTGAAAAAAATGACTGAGAAACTTCTCGAAATCAAACATTTAAAACAGCATTTTTTCACGCAGAAAGGAACGGTAAAAGCCGTAGATGATTTGTCATTTGATATTTATAAAGGCGAAACGCTCGGCCTTGTCGGAGAATCGGGCTGCGGTAAATCAACGACGGGCCGCAGCATTATCCGGCTGTATGAGGCAACCGGCGGGGAAGTTCTCTTTAACGGGGAAAATGTCCACGGGAAAAAATCCCGCAAGAAGCTGCTGGAGTTTAACCGGAAAATGCAGATGATTTTCCAGGATCCGTACGCATCTTTAAATCCGAGAATGACAGTCGCCGACATTATTGCCGAGGGAATAGATATTCACCGCCTGGCAAAAACGAAAAAAGAGCGGATGCAGCGGGTTCACGAACTGCTGGAAACGGTCGGTTTAAATAAAGAGCACGCCAACCGCTACCCGCATGAATTTTCGGGCGGACAGCGCCAGCGTATCGGAATCGCCAGAGCGCTGGCGGTTGATCCGGAGTTTATTATCGCGGACGAACCGATTTCGGCGCTTGATGTCTCCATTCAGGCGCAAGTCGTCAATTTAATGAAAGAATTGCAGAAAGAAAAAGGGCTCACTTACCTGTTTATCGCTCATGATTTATCAATGGTCAAATACATCAGCGACCGCATCGGCGTCATGTATTTCGGAAAATTGGTGGAGCTTGCGCCGGCGGATGAGCTTTACGAAAACCCGCTTCATCCATATACGAAATCATTGCTGTCCGCTATCCCGCTCCCTGATCCGGACTATGAAAGAAATCGCATGCGAAAGAAATACGATCCGGCAGTTCATCAGCTCCAAGAAGGAGAAAAAATGGAATTCAGAGAAGTGAAACCGGGACATTTTGTCATGTGCACAGAAGCTGAATTTAAAACCTATCTATAAAAGTATCATCCTCCAAGACTCAGTCTTGGAGGATTTTTTTGCGCACATTCAAGTTTATTAAGCCTGCTCCCGTTTTTCTATAATGGAAAAAAAGGGGGAGATCAGTATGAAAACCATTTTGTGCGCCATTTGTGCGGGACTGTTTATCAGTGCAGCCGCTTATCCGGCCCACGCCGCTGTGAAAGAGGAGCAGCCGCTTGTAAAAATAGCGCTGGCTGAAAAAGAACTGCCGAAATCAAATGCACGGTTCGCTTATCCGTCAGGGCTGCAGTTTACACATCCTGATAAGGTGCGGGGCATTTACGTCACAGGGCATTCGGCGGGAGGAAGCAAATTCGGGGAGCTGACAGACTTTGTGGACAAAACGGAGCTCAATACAATGGTGATTGATGTCAAGGACGACAACGGAAACCTCACCTTTAAGCCGGACGGCCATTCTGAGTATGCCAAAATCGCCAAGCCGTACATCAAAGATCCAAAAAAGATGATGAAAAAGCTGGAGGAAAAAAAGATCTATCCAATCGCGCGTATTGTCGTATTTAAAGACAGCGAACTCGCGAACGAAAAGCCGGAGTGGTCTTTTAAAGAAAAAAACGGAAGTGTCTGGAAAAACGGCCGCGGCGAATCGTTCGTCAATCCGTTTATGAAAGAAGTATGGGATTACAATGTAAAGGTTGCAAAACAAGCCGTAAAGATGGGGTTTCAAGAAATTCAGTTTGATTATGTCCGTTTTCCTGAAGGATTTGAAAAACGTGATGACGAACTGACATACGGACACGGCGATTACGGGAAAACAGCAGACAGCAATGTGCAAAAACGCGTTCACGCCGTCACCGATTTTGTCGGTTATGCGAAGAAAAAACTCAAGCCGTACGGCGCGGATGTGTCGGTTGATATTTTCGGCTATTCTGCCACGCTGCCGGAAGCGCCGGGGATCGGCCAGAATTTCAGCAAGATTTCAGAACAGGTCGATGTCATTTCATCCATGATTTATCCGAGCCATTGGACAAGCTATTTCGGCATTGATAAACCGGATCTTGAGCCTTACAATGTCGTCAAAGAATACGCGAAGGTGGAAAATAAAAAACTGTCTAAGCTGAAACACCCGCCTGTATCGCGTCCGTGGCTTCAGGACTTCACGGCATCATATCTCGGCAGCGGAAATTATCAAAAGTACGGAAAACGCCAGGTGGAAGACCAGGTTAAAGCGCTGCATGAGGAAGGAATTGACGAATTTTTATTGTGGGACGCGGCAAACCGTTATACCAAAAACGTCGATTACACACCATTTTAAAAAAATTGAAACCATGTTAAAGGATCACACGTCTTAATAGATGTAAGATTGTTTAAACAATCGGAAATGGGGTATATCTAAAAGTGTGAAGACAACGAACCCATAAGGAGCAAATGAATGAACTGGTACGAAAAGCTGAGTGAATATTTTCCGATTGAAGAAATGAAATCAAAAGCGCATATGGAAGCTCTGTTAAAGGAGCAAAGCGATGTTTATCATAAAGAAGAGGGGCAGTACCACGTGCTGATGTATGCGGAATTTGACTCTTTCATCTTTATTGATTACCTGTTTGTGTCAAAGAAATCCAGAGGACAAGGCCTCGGAAGCAAGCTGATCGGCAGGCTGAAAAAGAAAAACAAGCCGATTCTGCTTGAGGTGGAGCCTGTTGACGAGGATGACACGGATACACAGAAACGCTTGCGTTTTTATCAAAGAGAGCATTTCAAGCACGCGCAGTCAATCGGGTATCGGCGCCGGTCATTGGCTACGAATGAAGTGAACAAAATGGAGATTCTGTACTGGTCACCTAAGACGGAATCAGAAGAAGAAATGTTTGAAGCGATGAAACAGACATATGAAAACATTCACACTTATAAAGATGAAAAATGGTACGGAGAATCATACGAAAAAACGGATGAAGTTCTCAAAGTCATTGATGAGAAAAAACGAAAAAACATTTTCGATCAGCTGAGCTAATTGAGAATGGGGAAAAATCCGCCAGCCGTAAATTTGCCGGATTGACACATTTTTTTCTCAGGAGACTGTTCACACTTACTTTTTTATAGTATAATACCTATAAAGATTCCTTTTTTAAAGTCATTTCAATTTGAGAATACAAACATGTTCATCCTACTAATTAGAGGAGTGAAGATTAATGGTTACATTATACACATCACCTAGCTGTACGTCATGCAGAAAAGCAAGAGCTTGGCTTGAAGAGCACGAGATTCCGTTTGTAGAGAGAAACATTTTCTCCGAGCCGTTATCAATTGATGAGATCAAGCAGATTCTGCGTATGACTGAAGACGGTACGGATGAAATTATCTCTACCCGTTCTAAAGTATTCCAGAAACTGAACGTAAATGTTGAATCTATGCCGCTTCAAGACTTATATACTTTGATCAATGAGCATCCGGGACTGCTCCGCCGTCCGATCATCATTGATGAAAAACGTCTGCAAGTCGGCTATAACGAAGATGAAATCAGACGATTCCTGCCAAGAAAAGTGCGTTCTTTCCAATTAAGAGAAGCACAGCGTCTTGCCAACTGATATAAGTTACGATAAGCATGGAAAAAGCCCAAAACCATCGCGGTTTGGGCTTTTTTATTTTTCAGTCTGCTGGTAAATCATACTGGCGAGGATAACAAATACGACGGTCAAAATCGGCAGCATCATTTGTATAATGCCGTGTTCTGCCATGAAAAATGACAGCTTGCTGTCTCCGGCAATCATTTCACCGCCGGTAAATGCGAGAAGACCGCTCCCGGCGTACATCAATAAAGGCATTTTGTCCATGGCGGCATGAACAAGCTTGCTGCCCCAAATGATAATCGGCACCGAGATGAAGAGGCCGATCACTACAAGTGTCAGCTCACCGTGAGAAGCGCCGGCTACTGCGATGACATTGTCAAGCGACATAAAGATATCAGCCAGAACGATTGTGCGGATGGCTTTCCAAAGAGAAGAACTGCTTTTCACATGCTGCGCATCTTTCTTCTCAATCAGAAGCTGATAGCCGAGATACAATAAAAATACCCCGCCTGCGCATTGTAAAAAAGGAACATTCAATAAATAGACCGCAGCGCTCGTCAGAACGATTCTCAAGACGACTGCGATAAACGTTCCGAAGATGATCGCTTGCTGTCTTTGTTTATGAGCCAGATTCCGGCTGGCCATCGCGATGACGACGGCATTGTCGCCGCCGAGAATAAGGTCAATCCCGATAATAAGCAGAAGGGACAGCAGGTAATCGTGCGGCATGGTAACACCTCGCTTATAGATCGATTGCTTGTACAGCTAATATATGAAGCAGTGCGCTATTTATGATGGGAACCGGGAGAAAGCCTGTTTTTCGGTGTGAAAATGCTTTTTTATTTCTTTTATAACTGTTTTATCATAAAATAGAAATATAAAGAATTTGCGCTGTCCTCTATAAGGTTAAGATGTGGACGGAATGGGTAAAGTGTAGTAAAGTACTATTCATCGGGAGCTTAGATGTCCCTTCAACATCTTATAAAGAAGGGAAGGTTGGCAAAATGGAAATAGAAAGAATTAATGAGCATACTGTAAAATTTTATATGTCTTATGGTGATATTGAAGATCGCGGTTTTGACAGAGAAGAAATCTGGTACAATCGCGAGCGCAGTGAAGAACTGTTCTGGGAAGTCATGGATGAAGTGCATGATGAAGAAGAATTCGCTGTCGAGGGTCCTCTTTGGATTCAGGTTCAGGCATTGGACAAAGGACTGGAAATAATCGTAACAAAAGCCCAGCTTTCCAAGGACGGACAAAAACTCGAACTGCCGATCCCGGAAGATAAAAAACAAGAGCCGGCAGATGAAAATCTCGATGCTTTACTTGATGATTTCCAGAAAGAAGAGCAGGCCGAGAGCCGGGAAGATAAGGAGCAAAAGCTTCAGTTCACTTTGCGGTTCGATGATTTTGAGGATCTCATCTCGCTATCAAAATTGAATCTTAACGGAATCAAAACGACCCTGTATTCGTTTGAAGACCGATATTATTTATATGCAGATTTTTATGAGCAAACTGATGAAGAGGTTGAAAATCAGCTAAGCATCCTGTTGGAGTACGCGCACGAATCATCAGTCAGCATTCACCGTCTTGAAGAATACGGCAAATTGGTGATCGCTGATCATGCGTTATATACAATAAAAAAACACTTTGCATCATAACAAACCGATTTCTCTCAGCAGAAATCGGTTTTTTTTGTTCTGAATGACAGGATGAACGGCTGAAAACCGTATAACGGCTCTCATCCGCAAACAGGATTATATCTTCTTCCTGCTGAATACAACAAGATTCAGGAAAGGAGAAGATGCAACATGTTCAGTGCTGTGACTGCCGACGGAAAGCTCATTCAGCTGGCCGGAAGCTATTCAAAGGAAAAAGCGGCGGAGCTGAGAAAGAAACGCTGGTTCTGCCCTGTTTGCAAAAGTGAGCTTGATATCAAACTGGGACGGGAGAAACTGCCGCACTTCGCTCATAAAAAAAGCAGGCTGT
The DNA here is from genome assembly GCF_027721405.1 of Bacillus sp. KICET-1. Lineage (NCBI taxonomy): Bacteria > Bacillati > Bacillota > Bacilli > Caryophanales > Bacillaceae > Bacillus > Bacillus sp. KICET-1. The sequence continues at coordinate 3,827,814 of NZ_CP113515.1, read as the reverse complement.
GTCCGGGGGAATCCGAACCCGAAAGCGAATACCATCTGGAAGGAAAAAGGCAGCTTTTTCTCTGGCTAAAGACACAAGGGTGCAGTGTCAGCCTGGAACCGTATCTGACTTCCGCTGGACAGCGGCCTGACTTGACGGCGGAAAGCGGAGAAGAGAGGCTGGCTTTTGAATTTCAATGTGCGAACCTTTCGGCGGACTCTTTAAAGAGCCGGACGGCAGGCCTGAAAAACGCCGGGTACCGGCCGGTCTGGATTATCGGGGCAAAACGGTTAAAACGGCTGGCCGCGCAATTTTTCCGGCTTTCTGCTTTTCACTGGCAGTTCTTTGAAGTCCATTCATTTTCCTCCTTACTGTTTTACTGCCCCGACGCCCGCTCCTTTTACAGGCTGCATTCCATCACTCCGTTTTACACCGGCTATTCTTATGCCTGCTTAACCGCAATCCCTCTTCACAAAGCAAACCTGAAAGACATTTGTCATCCGGAAGGGCGGCACAGCGTCAGACTTCCCTCGTGGGGACGTGCCGTAGCCGGCTTCCGCAACAAAAGCGGGCGGTTTTTATCTGAAGATGCCGGTCTTATCCGGCGTCTTTTTTACGAAAGACATCAGGTTGCATTTCCATTTCTCCCCTCTGAAGTGTTTATTCCCGTTTCAGCGGGCTTTGTGTTTGCAAGTCCCGTTTTTGTGTGGCAGGGCCATTTATACTTGCGGCTTGCGGAACTTTCTAAAAAAGGCGCGCCGATCCGATTATCCGGCATGGTTCATGATTTACGGCAAAAAATCAGGGGTAAGGAGATCCGGATGAGGTATGGTTCACAAGACAGCCTTATCGGAATGGCGGTAAAACAATATGCTGATTTCTTATGCTTGCAGGATTTTTTAAGGGAAATTGAGAATGAAGTATATATGCCCTCATCTCAATGGAAGCGCCCTCAAACGGCAGAAGAGCTGCGCCGGCGGGATCTGCTCTTTTTTGGGGAATGAGAATGCTTCATTTCGTTCACCCTAACGTCAAGGTGGTGGCGAATGTGAGGGGCGTACAAGCATTTTGTTTTCGTTTTTTCACTGTATTATTGGTATGCTCGGTCTTATATGCCGCATATGATTTGACAAAAGGCAGTGAAAAGCCGGAAGATAATCACAACACAAGTTTTTGGAGAAACAATCGTTTTTTCAATTGGCTTGAAGTAAAGAAAACGAGGGGGATCACCATGACTGAGGAAAATAAAGCAGCACAGCTGCCTGACAGAAGTGAAGTAAAGGCAGAGCATACATGGAGACTAGAGGATATTTTTCCTAGTGATGAGGCCTGGAATAAAGAATTTCAAGCAGTTAAAGAATTAATCCCGAATTTATCTTCTTTTAAAGGCACGCTTGCTCATTCGGCTGATAATTTATACGCGGCGCTTACGGCACAGGATGAAGTGACGAACCGCCTTGGGAAACTTTATGCATACGCGCATATGCGCTCAGACCAGGATACGGGAAATTCTTTCTACCAAGGGCTGAACGACAAAGCCGCAAGCCTGTATTCCCAGGCTGCCAGCGCGACTGCTTACATTGAACCGGAAATTCTGGCGATTCAGGAGGACAAGCTGCACCAGTTCATTCTGGAAAAAGAAGAGCTTAAGCTTTACTCCCATGCAATTGAAGAAATTACAAAACAGCGTCCGCACGTGCTGAGCGAACAAGAAGAGGCCCTGCTTGCGGAAGCCTCAGAAGCGCTGTCGTCGCCTTCCAATACATTCAGTGTTTTAAATAACGCCGATATTACGTTTCCGTCGATTAAAGATGAAAACGGCAAGGAAACTCAAATCACACACGGCAACTTTATTAATTTCCTGGAAAGCAGCAATCGTGAAGTCCGCAAAAACGCATTTGAAGCCGTATATAAAACATACGGACAGTATAAAAACACGATGGCGACTACACTCAGCGGCACTGTGAAAAAAGATAATTTTTACGCCCGTGTGAAAAAATATAAATCAGCACGGGAAGCGGCTTTATCCAATAACAGCATCCCTGAAGAAGTTTACGATAACCTGATTAAAACGATCAATAAACATCTTCCGTTATTACACCGTTACATTGACCTGCGGAAAAAGGTGCTCGGCCTTGATGAAGTCCATATTTATGACCTTTACACACCCCTTGTAAAAGATTCGGGAATGAAGGTCACATATGAGGAAGCGAAAGATTATATGCTCAAAGGACTTGCTCCGCTGGGCGAGGAATACGCGTCTATTTTAAAAGAAGGACTTGAAAACCGCTGGGTCGATGTATACGAAAATAAAGGAAAACGCAGCGGTGCTTATTCGTCCGGTACATACGGCACGAATCCGTACATCTTGATGAACTGGCATGATAATGTTAATAATCTGTTTACGCTCGTTCACGAGTTCGGCCATTCCGTGCACAGCTACTATACGAGAAAATATCAGCCGTATCCGTACGGTAACTACAGCATTTTTGTCGCTGAAGTCGCTTCAACGACCAATGAAGCGCTGCTCGGTGAATATATGCTGAACAGCTTAAAGGATGAAAAACAGCGTCTGTACCTGCTCAACCATATGCTTGAAGGATTCAGAGGCACAGTGTTCAGACAGACGATGTTCGCTGAATTTGAGCATCTGATTCATACGAAAGCGCAGGAAGGCGAGCCGCTGACGCCTGAACTGCTGAACGAACTTTATTATGATCTGAATAAAAAGTATTTCGGTGACAACATGGTGATTGATAAAGAAATCAGTCTGGAATGGTCAAGAATTCCGCATTTCTATTACAATTATTATGTGTATCAATATGCGACAGGCTACAGTGCGGCCCAAGCGCTGAGCAGCCAGATCTTAAAAGAAGGCAAGCCTGCGGTGGAGCGCTATACCGAATTCTTAAAAGCGGGAAGCTCGGAATATCCGATTGACATACTGAAAAAAGCGGGAGTCGATATGACATCGCCTGAACCGATCGAGGCGGCCTGCAAAATGTTTGAAGAGAAACTGAATGAAATGGAAGAACTTCTTTCGAAAGTGAACCCTTCGTAATTCAAAAAAGCCTGGGCATAAGATGCGCAGGCTTTTCCTAAAACCCTTTAAACGTTTTTCTATGGTTCAGCCGGTACAAGGCAAACAATATGGACAGAAACAGCAGGGGAGATGTAATGTAAATCGGCAGCATGTGCATCATGGCCAGCAGGTTTAAAAAGAAGAAAAACACAATCATTCCGATGATCAATACGCTGCGGAGCATTGATTTCCCTCCTTGTTTTTCATTGATATATTCTATGAAAACAAGCAGTCAGTTATGTTTTGTGACAAAAATATGAACATTAATCTTATGGCTTGTCAAAACTCGACAAGATTTGATATGATAAGGATGTGAAATTGATCACAAACAAACATTACCCCTTTGTTTGACCGTGAAAAATTTCTCCCATCCCCTTTGTTGTCGTTAAGACATATGAAACCGCGCTTATCCCGGCGCGGTTTCTTTATTTGCACAAAAAAAGCCGGCTCCGTAAGGAATCAGCTTTTTTTAATGATCACAACAGGTGACATCCTCCTGGGTGCCGGCCAGAGATTTCCAAAACAGACCGTGCTTTGCTTCCACTCTGGCGACCTTTTTGGCGAATGCCAGTTTTTTCATTTCTTTTTCAACTTCTTCTAGACTCAAATCATAAACGAGTGCGATTTCTTTCGATGCGACAAACCGGAAATATTCAATGAAACATTCCAAAGGCGGCGTTTCAGAAGGCTTCGGTTCATCCCCGAGCATTTCGAATAAGATCTCTTCGTATACGTCATAAGAATAGTTGCCGGGGACCTTCAGCCCTTCATCATCATGCAGGCTGTTAAAGAACGTCAATGTCGGGTTGACGGTGACGTCCATTTCCGCCGCGATTTTCATATCGCACTGAAGCGCTTTTACCGCGCTTTGCGAATGGAGGTCGCGCTTGAATTCTTCAACATCCAATTTCGTCTTTTCGGCAATTTCTAAAAGAACGTCTTCATCTGTAATATTCTGCTTGGAAACAAACAGGCTTTCCTGCATGCTGCGGAGAAACAGAATGCCCGCTTTTCTTCCCTGCAGTTCAGCCGCTTTTAAAGCAAGTGCGGCAAGGTAGGGCGATGAAAGAGGCTGATCCTGCTCAAGCCAAAGGCTTCCGTCACAGGGCATACCGGAACGGTTCGCAATTTTTTCCCAAGCTTCGGCAAGAAGGTGTTTTTTCCGTTTTTGCTTATTCAACGATGTAATGCTCGCGGAAACAATGATCCGCAGCGTAAAAAAACGTCCGTATTTGATTTTTAATTTTTTTATGGCGGGCTCCAGCGACCAGCATTCAGGACATAAAGGGTCGACAAACATGTAAATTTCGAGCGGTTTTTTTGGATGTCCGTGGCAATGGGCGAAGTATTGCTCATGCTGATAATTCGTCAATATGATCGATCCTCCGCTTCTGACTGGTTTACCATATGCCTGGCCGTCAGTTCCAGACGCCCGTACAGAAATTCACGAATATCGCCCTCCAGCCCGACCTGATCCATCGCTTTGCTCATACAGCTTAGCCACGCATCAGCCCTCTCGTCCGTAATCGGAAAGGGGAGATGCCTTGCCTTGAGCATGGGATGTCCGTGCTCTTCAGTATAAAGAGGAGGTCCGCCCAAATACTGGGTTAAAAATTGCTTTTGTTTTCTGGCCGTTTCAGTCAAATCACTTGGAAATATCGGCTTCAGCAAGGGATGAGACGAGACACGCTCATAAAAAGTATCAACAAGTTGCGATAGAAGTTCCTCTCCAATCGCTTCATATGGTGCGTTAAACGATTGTCCCATGTTGACTACTCCTTTATATGGCTAATAGGAATCATAATTCCCATTGCGAATTTATCTTTTTGTTTTACTATCTTCAGTTACTGTATATTTTAGCAATAACATTTTATTTCTACAAACAAAGTGCCTTTCTGTCAGGCGCTTGTATTTCATATCATATCACATCGCCTTCATTCATGTGTAAGATTTCACTCCGCAAAAAAACCAGAGGGCGAAGGAAGCCTCTCTGGTTTACGCGTAATAATGTTTGGTTATGTTTTTGACATACTGCTGTGTTTCCTTAAACGGCGGAATGCCTCCGTACCGATCTACGTTGCCGGGGCCTGCGTTGTAGGCGGCTAACGCGAGAGATACATCTCCGTCGTATTTCGTGAGCATCTGCTTTAAGTACTTCGTGCCGCCCTCAGCGTTCTGGACGGGATCAAGCGGGTTTGACACCCCGAGTGATTCTGCCGTGGAAGGCATGAGCTGCATCAGTCCCATTGCCCCCGCACCGCTGACCGCTTTCGGATTAAAGCCTGATTCCTGTTTAATAACCGCGCGGATCAGCTTTTCGTCCACACCGTATTTTTCGGCCGCTTTCTGAATGGCGCTGTCTATTGAAAAGTTTCCGGTGCTGATGTCAGAAGCCGCATTCGCAGACTTTATGCTTGGGGAAGCGGTCTGTGAAGCTGCCGCGGAATCGGATGAAACGGGAATTCTCGGTGAATATGAAGCGTGAGCGGTCCGCACACCGTTTAAAATCCCTGATTCCGGCTGCTGCCGGACGGCTGTGTCCGTATACTGGCTGAGAAGCGCGCTGAAATTGGCAAGCGGGCTTTCTGAAGATTGTCCGCCTGAAGCCGTGCTTGTATGAGAGATTGATTGCAGCGCCATTGATTGCAGCTGGAGAAGGGCCGCCCAATTCGTGATATTCACTGTGTCATTCCACCTTTTTTTGTTTCTGTTCATAAAAACGCTGGATTTTATTTTTCGTGATCCGCTCTGGGATGCCGAATTGCTTGAGCAATTGTTCAAACGCCCGTTTTCCTTCATCCCAGTCAGCAGCTTCGAATTCCAATTCAAAGTCTTCTTTCTCTAAATATCGGCTGTGATCTAAAATGATTAAGCCTTTTTCTGATTCTTTTTCCGCGCGTGCGGTCGACAGCGTTCCGAAATAGCAAATGTGTTCTGAGTTGATTCCGAGACCTTCCAGCTGACGTTTGACGGGGCCATCCGGAATCTTGAAGACGTCAAGATCAGGTGCCGCAAGCTCTTGGTGGGTTTCCAGCAGACCGACCGCGGCAGGCTCTTTTAACGTCAGAACGAACGCGCCGTCTTTTTCTCGGATGCGGAGTGCTGATTTTTTTTGTTTCAGGGAAAAATCTTTCGTGTCGAAATAATGATTGACCTGCTGTTTAAAATCATGTTCTTTCATGCAGAGTGCTTCACTCAGCTTCAGAAATTCTGATTTTGTCAGCAGGTTTTTGAATTCAATTTCTATTTCTTGGGTCATGACAGTCTTCCTTTCAGGACGAAAAATTGTATAATTCCCATTATCTCTTTAGAGGTTACGTTTATCAATATCGACCTTGATATGATAAAATAAATGCTGTACTTTGTTAAAAAAGGAGAACATTATGCAAAAGAGAATTGAAATCCAAAATGCATCATTAACAGAAGACGCGCTCCGCTTGAAGTGCGGAGAGGACTTAAGCGGAGCGGAACGCAAAGCCTCAGGTCAAATGCTTGTTGATTCCGATCACTTTGCTTTTGTATACATACTTGAATCAGCTGACTCTTTTGAATATGTCATTATAAAAGAACATATCTGGCCGGATCTGAAAGAAGCCTTAGACCAAAGAAAACCGGCGGTCCTTGAGGCCGGCGGAAAAACGGTTGAACTTTCAGGGCTGCATGAAGAACTCGATTATCTTCTTGAAAATATTAAAGATAATGCAAACTACGGAGATATGGAAGAAAAAGTGAAAAGCGTATTTCTTTAGAACAGGTTCGGAATTGGGGGATGTACGATGGATGACAAACAATGGGAGCAATTTCTAGCGCCATACCGCCAGGCTGTTGAAGAATTAAAGGTGAAGCTGAAAGGCGTCAGAACCCTTTATGAGTATGAAGATGACCACTCACCGATTGAGTTTGTGACAGGCCGCGTGAAGCCGGTGGCGAGCATACTTGAAAAAGCGAGACGAAAAAGCATACCGCTTCATCAGATTGAAACGATGCAGGATATCGCGGGGCTGCGTATTATGTGCCAATTCGTCGATGATATCCAGATCGTCAAAAATATGCTGTTTGCCAGAAAAGATTTTACCGTTGTCGATAAGCGGGATTACATAGCAGAGCATAAGGAAAGCGGATATCGGTCTTACCACCTTGTCGTTTTATATCCTTTACAAACAACGTCCGGTGAAAAGCACGTTCTTGTGGAAATACAGATTCGGACGCTTGCCATGAACTTTTGGGCAACCATTGAGCATTCACTGAATTACAAATACAGCGGGAACATTCCCGAAAAAGTAAAGCTGAGGCTGCAGCGGGCCTCAGAAGCCGCATCCCGGCTCGATGAAGAAATGTCAGAAATCCGCGGAGAAATCCAGGAAGCCCAAGCCGCGTTCTCGCGAAAGAAAAAAGCGGGAGACCGCCAGTAGGAAAGGAGGGGAATGGCATGAAATTTGCCGTTTCTTCAAAAGGAGACGAGGTTTCAGATACACTGAAAAGCAAAATACAGGCGTATTTACTCGATTTTGATATGACCTTGGATGAAAAAGAGCCGGAAATCGTTATTTCCGTCGGCGGTGACGGAACGCTTCTTTACGCATTTCACAGGTACAGCGACCGTCTCGATAAAACGGCGTTTGTCGGAGTTCACACGGGGCATTTGGGTTTTTATGCCGATTGGGTTCCGCAGGAGATAGAAAAGCTCGTTCTGGCCATCGCCAAAACGCCGTATCATACCGTGGAGTATCCCCTTCTTGAGGTGATTGTCACTTATCATGATGAAGAGCGTGAGGAGCGGTATCTGGCTTTGAACGAATGTACGATCAAAAGCATAGAAGGCAGTCTCGTCGCTGACGTGGAAATTAAAGGCCAGCTGTTTGAAACGTTCAGGGGAGACGGTTTATGTCTGTCCACGCCTTCCGGAAGCACGGCTTATAATAAGGCGTTAGGCGGCGCAATCATCCACCCTTCCATCAGAGCGATTCAGCTTGCGGAAATGGCATCCATTAACAACAGAGTGTTCAGGACTGTCGGTTCGCCGCTTTTGCTTCCCGATCATCATAACTGTGTCATCAAACCGAGAAACGACGTCGACTTTCAAGTCACAATTGATCATTTAACCTTGCTGCATAAGGATGTCAAGTCCATTCTATGCCGTGTGGCAAATGAAAAAGTCAGATTTGCAAGATTCCGCCCTTTTCCGTTTTGGAAAAGGGTGCAGGACTCCTTTATCGGAAAAGGCGAATAGAAAGAGGAAACGGATTGGACAACTTTTTTATCCAAAAGAACATGACTGCCCGGGAAGCCGGCATGACGATAAAAGAATATACGGCGCAGCTCGGCATTTCAAAGCGGCTACTCGCTGACATTAAATTCGGCGGGGGAGACCTGCTTGTGAACGGAGAGCATGTAACCGTCCGCACCGTGTTAGCGGACGGAGACGTGCTTAAGATTGAATTTCCGAAGGAGCATGTGAGTGAAACGCTTTTGCCTGAGCCGGTTCCGCTTGATATTCTTTATGAAGATGACGATGTGCTTGTGGTCAATAAACAGCCGTATGTCTCCTCAATTCCATCAAGAGAACACCCGTCGGGAAGCATCGCTAACGGAGTGATCAGCCACTACCGAAAAAGCGGCGTGCCATCAACGGTTCATCTTGTCACCCGCCTTGACAGGGATACATCGGGGGCGATGCTGATCGCCAAACATCGGCTTTCCCATTCTCTTTTGTCAGCAGCGCAGAAGAAGGGGCTTGTCAGCAGGCGGTATCTCGCTGTCGTACACGGCATCATGCCGCAGAAGGAAGGAACGGTGGACGCGCCCATCGGAAGAAAACACGACAGTATTATTGAGCGGATGGTAACGCCGGAGGGACAACGAGCGGTGACGCATTTTCAAACGGAAAAAGCGGGACATGCGTTTACGCTTGCAGCCCTGCGGCTGGAAACGGGGCGGACGCATCAAATCCGGGTGCACATGAGCTACCTCGGCCATCCGTTAGTCGGTGATACACTGTACGGCGGAAAAAATGAGGGAATTGCGCGGCAGGCTCTTCACAGTGAGCGGCTTTCATTCGTACACCCCATGACCGGAGAAACGCTCGTTTTTCACGCCCCGGTGCCTGACGATATGAAAACATTAATTGAACACATGTAAAGCCCGAACCGTGTGCCGGTTTCGGGCTTTTTTCATGCCTGCCTGCCGTGATCCTCGCGAAATCGTGAAGCATCATACGGCATTGAGCTTTCCACAGAGACGGTTTCGTGCTCGGGAAAACGAAAGCCTGTCAGTTGATTGCCGAAGACGCAGCCTGTGTCAATGTTGATTGTACGGTTGACGATCCGGGGGCGTTTTACCGGGGTATGGCCGTAAACAATCCATGCCTTGCCTTCGTAAGCGGCGGCCCAGTCTCTTCTGACGGGTCTGCCGTCGGGATACGTTTCACCCGTGATATCGCCGTACAGAACAAATTCTTTTACCTTACGCGAGTATTTACCGATATCGTCAGCTTTTATGCCGGCGTGGGCGACAACGAGATCGCCACTATGTAAAATGTCATAAAGCGGCGCTGACTCATATAATCGGATGAATTGTCTGGAGACTTCCATTCTGTCGGCGGGAGACAGCTCTTTCAGTTCGGCTGCCGTCGTTTCCAGTCCGTGCATCACTTTTACGGGGTTTCCTTTTAAGTAACGATACAGTTTGTTGCAATGATTTCCCGGGACATAACGGACGGCTCCTTTTTCATATGCTTTTGCCACAAAACGCATCACTTCTACGGATTTTGGGCCTCTGTCCGTTAAATCCCCCGCAAAGACAAGCGTCCTGCCTTCAGAATGAACGGGCGCTCCGTCTTTGACTTCATATCCGAGCTTTTGCATTAACGCGATCATTTCGTCATAACATCCGTGTATATCGCTGATGATGTCATAAGCCATTCGTGTCAGCCTCCTTATTAACGGTTTTTTATTTATTATGGGGCTAATTCCTATACCTAATTACGCTGTTTTTGCACAAATTAAAAAAGAATTAAAGAAATAAAGCCTTATCACTTTTTTTTCGGGTTCAGCCTTGTTAGAATATGCGTTATGTTTTTAAAAAAAGTAAGGTTTCGCCCGCTTTAAGCGGGCTTTTATAACCCTTGTTTTAAGGAGGTATTTACGAATGGAACACACATCTGTCGCATCTTTAGTCGTCGTTCTGATCGTCGCTTTTTTGACGCCGCTCCTTTTACATCGGTTTAAGCTCAGCATCCCCGTCGTCGTCGCGGAGATCATCATGGGGCTTATTATCGGAAAAAGCGGCCTGAATCTTGTCGTTCAGGGAGACACGTGGCTGGAGACGCTGTCTGTTCTCGGCTTTATCTTTTTAATGTTTTTAAGCGGCTTGGAAATTGATTTTTCTTCATTTGAGAAAGGGAAGAAAAAACAATTCCTTCCGAATGGCAAGGAAGCGCCCAACACGTTTTCTGCCGCACTGATTATCTTTTTCGGCATCTTTATTTTATCATTGCTGCTGTCCTATGCTTTTGTATTAGCCGGTTTTATACAAAACGCATTTTTAATGACGCTTATTATTTCGACGATATCACTCGGCGTGGTGGTCCCGACTTTAAAGGAAGAACGGATCATGAACTCCAATATCGGCCAGATCATCCTGCTTGTCGCCGTTATCGCGGACTTGGCTACGATGATTCTGCTCGCTTTTTTCTCTTCTCTTTACGGAGAAGACAGCGGAAATATGTGGCTTCTGTTGATTCTTTTTGCCGCGGGGGTCGTGCTGTATTTCTTCGGCAGGATCTTTAAACACCGTTCATTTGTGCAGTCGATGTCTAAAGGCACCGTGCAGATCGGCACGCGGGCCATTTTCACACTGATTATCGTGCTTGTCGCTTTATCGGAATCTCTCGGGGCGGAAAATATTCTCGGCGCGTTTTTGGCAGGCGTTCTGGTATCGCTTCTGTCTCCGAATAAAGAAATGGTGGAACAGCTGGATTCATTCGGCTACGGGTTTTTAATTCCGATCTTTTTCGTCATGGTCGGGGTGAAATTGGACATTTGGACGCTTTTCCAAGATCCGAAAACGTTAACGATGATTCCGCTGCTTCTGCTTGCGCTGTTTATCAGCAAAATGTTCCCGGTGTTTTACTTAAAGAAATGGTATGACAAAAGAACCGTGTTTGCTTCGGGCTTTTTGCTGACGTCCACGCTGTCGCTTGTTATCGCGGCGGCTACGATCGGAGAAAGGCTCCACATTATCAGCGCCAATATGTCCGGCGCGCTGACTTTAGTTGCGGTTATTGCCAGCATCATCACGCCGATCGGCTTTAAGAAATTATACAAACGGCAAAGTGCGCCGCAGGAAAAAAAGCGCATTACATTTATCGGCGCCAACCAAATGACACTTCCGGTTACGCTGGAACTGCCTGAGGAGGAATATGAAGTACGGGTCGTCCATGTGTATCAGGAAAATGCCGGGGAAACGCTTGCGGAATCGGTTTTTTCGGTTGACACGATTTCTGATTACGAGCCCGGCACGCTTGAGTCGCACGGTATTTTCAAAACCGATATTCTTGTCGTGGCGACGGGAAATGAAGATGTGAACGCTGAAATCGCCTTAATAGCGAAAGAGAAAGGGACTGAGCGTATCATCGCAAGCGTCGGCTCGGTTGAGCATGAAACAAAACTGAAAGAAGAGGGCATCAGTATTTTTTCTATCCTTCTGTCTACAAAGACGCTCTTGCGCGCATTAATTGAGGCGCCGGGCGTGATGAGCCTCCTGACGAATGAGGAGTCTTCGTTATATCAGATCAATCTGGAAAACCCGGCGTATAACGGCATCATTCTGCGGGAATTTCCGCTGATGGGCGATGTGATTTTCGTCCGGATTTTCAGAGGTGTGGACAGCATCGTTCCGCACGGAGACACGCGGCTGAAAACAGGAGACCGCCTCATCGTCACGGGCTCGCGCAACTACGTGTCGGAACTGAGAAAAATCCTTGAAGCTTGACCAAATTGCAATTCGTGATAATATAGAAGGCATAACAAATAAATCATTAATCGTATGACCACTAGGGGTGTCCTTCATAAGGGCTGAGATAAAAGTGAGACTTTTAGACCCTCATAACTTGAACAGGTTCAGACCTGCGTAGGGAAGTGGAGCGGTATTTTTTTGGGGTTCCTTTTATCCATTTAAATTCCAAACCACTTTTCCGATGCGGGAAAGTGGTTTTTTTATTTTATCAGGGGGGAAGACATGATGACATTTTCTGAAGAATGCAGACAGGCGGCTGCCGAATGGTGGGACGGAAGTTTTGTTCATCCGTTTGTAACGGGAATCGGTGACGGAAGCCTGCCGATAGACCGTTTCAGCTATTACGTGCTGCAAGATTCCTACTATTTGACGCATTTTGCAAAAGTTCAGGCGTTCGGCGCCGCATATGCCGAAGACTTGTTTACGACGGGCAGGATGGCGGGCCACGCTCAAGGGACATATGAAGCGGAAATGGCGCTGCACCGCGAGTTTACGGAGCTTTTAGGGATTACGGAAGAAGAGCGTGCGGCATTTAAACCGGCACCGACCGCCTATTCTTATACGTCTCATATGTACAGATCGGTGATGAGCGGCAATTTTGGAGAAATATTAGCTGCGCTTCTGCCCTGTTATTGGCTTTATTATGAAGTCGGCGAACACTTAAAAGAGTGCAAACCGGAGCATCCGATTTATGAAAAATGGATCGGTACATACGGCGGAGACTGGTTCAGACAGCAAGTCGAAGAACAAATCAGCCGTTTCGACGAGATTGCTGAAAACAGCACAGAGGACATCCTCGCGAAAATGAAAGAGAATTTTGTGATTTCAAGCTATTATGAATATCAATTTTGGGGAATGGCCTATCAAAAAGAAGGCTGGTCCGAGAAGGGCGGAAAAGAGGTGGAATCCTTTGGAGCTGCACGCGGTAACTGATAATCGCAAACCCGTTGCCGAGCTTGCCGAGGATATTCTTTCGATTCAGCGCGAAGTAAGCTTTATCCATATCCGTGAGCGGGATAAAACAGCGGGAGAGATCATGCAGCTTTTGTCCCTTTTGAAAAAGGGCGGTGCGGATAAGGACAAATTGATCATCAATGACAGGGCGGATATCGCGCTTTTTGCCAACATACACCGTGTTCAGCTTCCGTCCCGCAGCTTTTCCGTAAAGCAGGTGCGAAGCAGATTTCCCCATCTTCATATCGGACGTTCGGTTCATTCGCTGAAAGAAGCCATCCAAGCTGAAAAGGAAGATGCGGATTATGTGGTGTTCGGCCATGTATTTGAAACCGAATGTAAACAGGGACTTGAAGCAAGAGGCATCAGCCTGCTTTCAGAGATCAAACGCACGCTTTCCATCCCCGTCATCGCAATCGGCGGAATGACACTGCAGACGATCGGACACACAAAGCAGGCGAAACCGGACGGAATTGCCGTCATGTCAGGTATTTTCTCAGCTGAAAATCCTGAGGAGGCGGCAAAACGGTATGCACGCGCGGTAAGGGAGGCCGATTATGAAGAAGCACTATGATACAGCGGTGATCGGCGGCGGAATTATCGGGTGCGCCATTTCTTATGAGCTGGCGAAGACGCAGCAGAACGTTGTCTTGTTTGAAGCCGGAGAAGTCGGCCGAAAAACGACAAGCGCTGCCGCGGGAATGCTGGGCGCTCATGCGGAATGTGAAAACCGGGATGCGTTTTTTGATTTTGCCATGCACAGTCAAAGGCTGTATGAAGCGGCGGGGCAAGAGCTTGAGGAAGCTTGCGGCATTGACATCAGGCGCCATAACGGCGGAATGCTTAAACTGGCGTATACCGAAGAAGATATCGCCCGTCTACGGAAGATGGATGATCTGCCTTCCGTCACCTGGCTTTCAGCGGAAGATGCCCTTGAAAAAGAGCCTTACGCTTCAAAAGACATTCTCGGCGCAAGTTTTATAAAAGACGATGTCCATGTCGAACCGTACTATGTCTGCAAAGCGTATGCAAAAGGAGCGCGGCGCTATGGCGCTGACATATATGAGCATACACAAGTCACCTCCGTAAAACGGGTGAACGGAGAATATTGCATCACAACATCCGGCGGGGATGTCTATGCTGACAAAGTCGCAGTTGCAAGCGGTGTATGGAGCGGCCGGTTTTTCAGCCAGCTCGGCTTGGGACAGCCTTTTTTTCCTGTGAAAGGAGAATGCCTTTCCGTGTGGAATGACGATACCCCGCTGACCAAAACCCTTTACCATGATCATTGTTATGTCGTCCCGAGAAAAAGCGGCCGGCTTGTCATCGGCGCCACGATGAAACAGGGCGACTGGAGCGATACGCCTGACATCGGAGGAATTGAGGCCGTCATTGGAAAAGCGAAAACAATGCTTCCCGCCATCGAACATATGAAAATAGACCGGTTTTGGGCGGGTCTCAGGCCGGGAACAAGAGACGGAAAGCCGTTTATCGGGCGGCATCCTGAAGACAGCGGCATCATCTTCGCCGCCGGCCATTTTCGGAACGGCATCCTGTTGGCGCCGGCAACGGCTGAAATGGTGCGGGATATGATCCTGGAAAGACAGATTAAACAGGAATGGGAAGAAGCGTTTCGAATTGATCGCAAGGAGGCTGTTCATATATGATCCTTCAGCTGAACGGAAAACAAATTGATTGGAATCGAAATGAGGGGACGGTTCAGGATTTGCTTGAATCGTACCAGCTTGATCAAAGAATCGTAGTTGTGGAGAGAAATAAAGAAATCATTGAAAAAAAGAATTATGAAAATACAAGTTTGTGTGACCGCGATGTCATAGAAATTGTCCATTTTGTAGGAGGCGGATGAGGATGTTAACAATAGGCGGAAAACAGTTTCAGTCAAGATTGCTGTTAGGAACGGGAAAATATCCGAGTTTTGAGATTCAGAAAGAGGCGGTGGCTGTCTCGGAATCAGATATTTTAACCTTTGCGGTGCGGCGGATGAACATCTTTGAAGAGTCTCAGCCTAACTTTCTCGAACAGCTTGATTTGTCTAAATATACGCTTCTGCCGAATACGGCCGGTGCCGCAACGGCTGAAGAGGCGGTCCGAATCGCAAGGCTTGCCAAAGCTTCAGGGCTTTGTGACATGATAAAAGTAGAAGTCATCGGATGCAGCCGGTCACTTTTGCCTGATCCGGTTGAAACGCTGAAAGCATCAGAACAGCTGCTCGAAGAGGGATTTATCGTGCTTCCGTATACGTCAGACGATGTCGTGCTCGCAAGACGTCTTGAGGAGCTCGGAGTGCATGCCATTATGCCGGGCGCTTCCCCGATCGGTTCCGGTCAGGGAATTTTAAATCCGCTGAATCTATCCTTTATCATTGAACAGGCGAAGGTGCCGGTCATTGTCGATGCCGGCGTCGGATCTTCAAAAGACGCCGCCTACGCGATGGAGCTCGGGGCTGACGGCGTGCTGTTAAATACCGCTGTGTCAGGCGCTGATGATCCGGTCAAGATGGCCAGGGCGATGAAGCTTGCCGTAGAAGCGGGCCGCCTTTCTTATGAAGCCGGGAGAATTCCGGTGAAAGATTACGGAACTGCAAGCAGTCCGCGAGACGGTCTTCCGGTATGACGGACAGATATTCCAGACAGGAGCTGTTTCAGCCGATCGGTCCCTCAGGCCAAGAGAAGCTCCGGTCGTCTCATGCCGTGATTATCGGCGCGGGTGCGCTTGGGACGGCAAGTGCGGAGATGCTTGTCAGAGCAGGAGTCGGGAAGGTAACGATCGCTGACAGAGACTATGTGGAGTGGAGTAATCTCCAGCGCCAGCAGCTTTATACCGAAGACGATGTCAGACAGGAAATGCCGAAAGCCGCGGCGGCTGAAAAACGGCTTCGATCTATAAATAGTGATGTAGAGGTCGAGGGATTTGTCATGGATGTCACTGCGGAAAACGCACCCGGATTGATTCGTGGCGCCTCTCTCATCGTGGATGCCGCCGACAACTTTGAAACGAGGCTGATTGTGAATGATGCGGCTGTGCAGAAAGGGATTCCCTTTCTGTACGGCGCCTGTGTCGGCAGCTACGGGCTCTCTTTTACCGTCATTCCCGGTGTCACGCCGTGCCTTCACTGTCTGCTTGAGACATTGCCTTTAGGCGGTATGACATGCGATACGGCAGGAATCATCAGCCCGGCTGTATTGCAGACGGCCGTTTTTCAGGCAGCAGATGCGCTGAAGCTGTTAACGGGCGGATCTATCGAGCATGTTCTCCGTTCCTTTGATTTATGGAAAAATGAACGGTCAGAAATAAACGTCGCCCGTCTTAAGTCGGCTGATTGCCCAAGCTGCGGCACAAACGATTATCCGTTTTTATCCTATGAAAATCAGACAAAAGCGGCGGTTCTGTGCGGGCGGAACACGGTGCAGATCAGAACGGGGATCTCCGAACAGTTTGATCTGCAAAAACTTGCGGGACAGCTCAGACGGACAGGGCTTGATGTTTCAGCCAACCCGTATTTAATTTCGTTTTGCACAGACAAGTTCAAGATGGTTCTGTTTCGTGACGGCAGAGCATTAATACACGGCACAAGTGATATCAGCAGAGCGAAATCTTTTTATCATAAATGGATCGGATAATGCGAAAGGAGAGAAGAACATCATGAGCATATGCAAAGCATTGACGATTGCCGGATCAGATTCAGGAGGCGGCGCCGGTATACAGGCGGATCTCAAAACCTTTCAGGAGCTCGGCGTTTTCGGGATGTCAGCCATTACAGCGGTAACCGCCCAGAACACTTTGGGCGTTCACGGCATTTATCCGCTCACCCGGGAAGCGCTGGGCAGCCAGATTGACGCGGTGGCGGAAGATTTGCGGCCTGACGCTGTAAAAACGGGAATGCTGTGGAGCGCGGAAATGATTGCGGAAATTGCGGAAAAAACGGATCAGTACGGGCTTGATCATGTCATCACCGACCCCGTCATGATTGCCAAAGGAGGCGCTTCCCTGCTGCGTGAGGAATCTCAGGCCGCGTTAAAAGAACTGTTAATTCCGCGCAGCTATGCGGTGACGCCGAATGTTCCGGAAGCTGAGGTATTGACGGGAATGGAAATCCGAACGTTTGAGGACCGGAAAAAAGCGGCCGAATGCCTTTGCAAGCTTGGTGCAAAGCATGTCATCATAAAAGGCGGACATCAGCCTGAACAGGGGAGAATCGTTGATTTATTATTTGACGGTTCGTCTTTTACCCAAATCAGCCACGCTTATATTGACACCAAACACACCCACGGAACAGGCTGCACGTTCGCAGCCGCGCTGACGGCGGAAACGGCAAAGGGGAAAAACATTCAGACCGCGTTTGAGACAGCCGTCAATTTTGTGCGGGAAGCCGTGGAACATACGCTCGGCATCGGAGAGGGACACGGCCCGACCAATCATTTTGCCTTTAAAAGGAACAGTCTGCAGACGAGATAAAAAAGAGACCGCTTCAACATCCGCGGTCTTTTTCCCATGCTTTCAATCTGGACAAGGTTATGATATGATAAAAATTAAGATCAGGTACTAAAACTATGTCTTTAAGACGATTACAGGAGGCTTTATACATATGAATTTCTCACTTGAAGGCCGCAACATCGTTGTGATGGGCGTTGCCAATAAACGCAGTATCGCATGGGGAATCGCCCGTTCGCTGCATGAAGCCGGAGCGCGCCTCATTTTCACTTACGCGGGAGAGCGCTTGGAAAAATCAGTTCATGACCTTGCGGCTACATTAGAAAGAAATGATTCCATCATCCTTCCGTGTGATGTGACAAATGACGCTGAGATCGAAACTTGCTTTGCGAGCATTAAAGAGCAGGTCGGCGTGATTCACGGCATCGCGCACTGTATCGCGTTCGCAAACAAAGAAGAGCTTGTCGGCGAATATTTAAATACGAACCGCGAAGGATTCCTGCTTGCGCATAACATCAGTTCTTACTCTCTGACAGCGGTCGCAAAAGCGGCGCGTCCGATTATGACAGAAGGCGGAAGCATCGTTACACTCACTTACCTCGGCGGAGAGCGCGTCGTTTCAAACTATAACGTAATGGGTGTGGCAAAAGCGTCTCTTGATGCGAGCGTCAGATATTTAGCCGCTGACTTAGGAAAAGAAAACATCCGCGTCAACAGCATTTCAGCAGGACCGATCCGTACGCTGTCTGCAAAAGGAATCAGTGATTTCAACTCTATCCTGAAAGAAATTGAAGAGCGCGCGCCGCTGCGCCGCACGACAACACCTGAAGAAGTGGGCGACACGGCTGCATTCTTGTTCAGTGACCTGTCAAGAGGCATCACGGGCGAAAATCTTCACGTTGATTCAGGATTCCATATTACCGCTCGTTAAATAACAAGCAGTCCCTTTCAGGGATTGCTTTTTTCTTTCTTCTGATTTTAATCATTCCGTCATATAAATAAAACATGACAGAATCGGAGGGATGAAGATGTCAAAACAAAACAGAAACGCGGAAAAAAAACCGCTCATGTATATTGTTCAGGCGGATTATTCAGACACGCAATCATCAATGCAGGACATATTAATCAAAAAAAGGAAAGCGCCTCAGCCGCCGGAAGAAGAGCCGATGCATGGAAAGCGGGAGGAAGAATGTCAAACTCAGCCTGAAGGAGCAGTGGCTGTCGAACCAGAAAAGCAAGTACCTGAACAGCACAGCCGCGCAGAAGAAGCCGTTCAAGAAGTTCCGGCGCAAGCAGAGCAGGACACTGCCAAGCCTGACGCCGCTAAAAAAGAGTCTGATGCCGCTGAAAAAGAGCCTGAAGCGGTTCACAATGCCGCCCCAGAGGAAAAGGTTCCGCCAAAGCGCGTGAAAAAGCCGATGAGCAGAATGTCCATTCTTGAAAAAATTGATTTCTTAACGAAGCTGCCGCATAATATGCCGCGGACCCTTTGTCTGATAGAAGCCAACGGGAAAACCTACAGAGGCGTAATCGTCGGCAGAAAAAATAATGCGATCTTCCTGCGGACGACAAGCAACGGAGCGCCGGCAGAACTCGCAATAGACGATATTACCTCGCTGCATCCGCTTGGATTTTAACCATACAAAAAGCTGCCTGAATTCTTAATCCGGCAGCTTATTTTTATGCTTTTTGATTTAAGAATGTGTGCGGTTGATCAGTCTCGGGTTCAGGCAATTGATGGCGCAGAAGCTATGGAGATCGACTTCAACGCAATAGTTCGTTTTTTCTAAACGGAATACATCGCAGAGAGAGTCTTTATCTGTAAAATCAAGAATGTGCTTATGCTCGTCAAAAGCAATAAGCAGGCTTAATGTGGCACAGCCGTCACAGACCCTTTCAACTCTGAAAAAAACGGTGTTAAAACACGGACCGTTATCCAGCTCGCCGACATTTCCGAATGCGGTAAACGGTGATGATTTAGAAGTGAAAAGCACAAACGGCACTGTATCGCCTAATGAAAAACCCGGCGATAAAAGGTTGGAATAGCATCCGGCCGGGCAATCTTCCTCGACCGCATTTTGCAGGTCTTCAATATTTTCTACCGCTTCACGCACACAGTATGTTGTATGCTTGCTCATAATATCCCTCCTGACTTCACGTTTTATATACCGGATTAAACGATATCGGAGAGTCAGCCGCCCGGAAGTCCGGGCGGGCTGATGATTGCATCTGTAATAGAAGGTTGGAAGGGGATTCTTCTTTAGGAAAGATGCGAATCAATGACTATCCGTGATGCTTTTTCTCTTTGTGCGGCTCAGGCCGGTCAACAAGCTCCGGTGAAAGGCATTGAATGGCGCTGAAGCAGCTCAGATCAACTTCAATGCAAAAATCTGTTTTTTCTAAACCGAAGAAATCCGGGTCACAAGGATGGCAGACGCTGAGGGTGTCGCCGTGCACATCTACGGGGCGCAATACTGAAAGCGTTGCGCAGCAATCACAAACTCTTTCTGCCCGGAAGAAAATAGACTCGAAGCACTGGCTGTCATCCGCAAAGCCTCCGACGTTCCCGAATGTGGAGAACAAACCGCCTTTTTTATCAAACAAGAGAAACGGGATGGTATCTTTACCGGTAACCGTCGGGCTTAACAGATTGGTATAGCATCCAGTCGGGCATTGTTCTTCAACAGCCTCTTGTTCTGCTAAAATCTTCTCGACTGCATCGCATACACAACTTTCATCTCGGCCATGGTGTTTTCCGCAGCTCATGGATTTCAGCTCCTTCTTTTAGGGTATTTGACTTTTGTCTTTAACAACATATGTACGCGAGCCTCACTTGGTGTGGGTGAACGTCTATATATTCATCATATGCGGAGAAAATAAGAAAAAGCAGAGCATTTTTAGCTCTGCTTTTTCTTTTTAGAGGACAAGGGTGATGACTAAGACAGCAATCAGTAAATTTGTCGCTGTTGAGATCAAAACTGCGATATCGGCATCTACTGTTGTCACGTTTACGCCGCGGGAGTTTTCGATGAGCAGTTTTTGACGGTTGATTTGTTTGTTAGCTGTTAGCTGCAATAAGTCTTGTGCGACCAATTCAGCGATGACTCCGTCAGCGATTGAAGTGAGAGTGGCCGTTACGACTGCTGCATTAATCGCTGTCATGACTGAAGCGACTGCCTGAACGTCTGTTGACGTTACGTTAATATCACAAGAGTCTCTGATAATAATCGCTTCTTCAGAAACTTGTTTGTTGATATTCGCTTGAGCAAGGTCTTGGTCAAGGAAGGCATTATCTTCGCCAAATCCATGTCCGTTACAGCAAACATTACATCTTCTGCCTTCTTTTTCTTCTTTTTCTTCTCGCGGATGTTCGCATTCAGGATCAAGTGCAACCCAAGAGTATGGTCTGCTTTCCATATCTATTCCTCCTTTTCTTTTACTATTATTAAATGAGCCGGCCCCTTACTTTGACTCAGGCATCTATCCTGATAAAAATCACTATTTTTTAGTTATTGACCGGGATTTTGGCGTCTTTGCCGGAGCTGTTCGATTAATTGTTCTCTGCGGGTTTGCGGATTGGTCTGCTGATCTTGCGCTTTTTCCTGCTCTTTTTTTTGTTTCTGGCTTTCAAGAAAAGCTTCTGTTTTTGCCTGCATGTCTTTGACTAATGCGATCAGCATTTCTTTTTCTTCATCAGGTATTTCCCGCATTTTATCTTTTGTCACGCCGTGTTTTTTGAAGACATTGCTGACAAGCACCTTTAAAAGCGGATCCACTTCTGGTAGATTTTCGAGTTCTTTTTTTAATTTTTCGTTATCTGCCATTTGTTCTCACCTCTGTTTAAATATTTGAAAAGAAAGGTTAAAGGATGTCTAGTTCAGCAAAAAGTATATTTAATAATTGAAACAAAATTTGTACAAAGGCCATAATATCGTCTGCTGTCAGTGTGATTTTGACATTGCGGCTGTTAATGACTTGAATGAGGGTTCGCTTTTTTATTTGGCAATCATCGAGGATCAGCAGTTCGGTTGCCATTTGGTCGGCTGTGTCTTCATCTGCGATCGCGAGCTGTGTCGCAAGGATAATCGCCGCAGTAACTGAAGCTTGTATTGAAAGAGCGGCCGTTATAAGTGTTGTATCTATTGTGACATTTTCGCAATCAATCACTTCGATCTTCTGCTCGAATTCGTTGGATAATTGTTCGAATATTTGCGGCTGCAGTGTTTCGACTTTTTCTTCAAACGACATAACCTTCACTCCTTTCTCATTCATACTTTATATAATGCAAATGAAACGCCGAGCGGAATAAGAAAAACAACTAAATCGCACCTATTTTTTTATCGGACAAGGTGCGATTCATGAAGATCAGGGTTTTCGCATATGTATAAAGAGGTCAAGTTTTGAAAAGGAGTGAACAGGTGGTTATCAATTGGCTTTCATTTATTCTGTTATCGTTTGCCGTTTTCCGGCTGGCCAGGCTTTTCGTATTTGACACCATTATGGCGCCGCTTCGGAGCCTTTTTCACGAGGAAAAAACAGAAACCGAACCAGACGGCACGACAGAAACCTACATTGTCATAAAAGGAAAAGGCATCAGGGCATTTATCGGTGAACTTCTCAGCTGCTACTGGTGTACGGGCGTGTGGTGCGCCGCCTTTTTAATTGCGGCCCAGATTGTGGTACCCGAGGCTGCGCAATGGCTGATTTTGCTGTTAGCCATCGCCGGCGCGGCCGGGATCATTGAAGCTGCGGTTTCTCGTCTTCTGCAGGAATAAGGCGGTTCCACCAGCAACTTACCGTCACTTTCGGCATAAACTGGCATATATGACATAAGGAAAGGAAGGATCACCATGAATCAATCAAGCAAACCTTCCCAACATTCTCCATACAAGTCAACTGTGCATCAGCCTTACGAAAAAAAAATTAAGAAAAAAGGCTGCGGCTGCGGCCAAAAGAAAAAACCGAAATAGCCGTTTTCTAAAAAACCGGAACTTCCGGTTTTTTTGTTTTTTGCCGAACGCCGGCCTCTGTTCGGCATAGATCATAGGAGGAGGGGATGTTATGAATATATTTGAATCATTCATAAACGGTAAATACCGCCGGCACAATCAAAACCAGCGGGAGCATGACAAATATATCTTATCTATTGAAAAACAGCTGTCTGAGTTTGATGAAGCGGGATCGCGCTTTGAGGAATGGATAGATGTGTTTGCCGCCGAAACAGAAGCAAAACTGAAGAAAAATGAGCATTCTCACTAAAATGAATGAAATCCGCACCGGCCCTATGCATTTATCCAAGCCAAACAAGTCGGCTCACATAGAGTATAGAGAGTAAAGGAGGTGCTTAGATATGGGATTCGGATATGGCGGATTCGGCGGCGGCTACGGCGGTTATGGCGGCTGCGGCGGATACGGAGGCGGCTATGTCGGAGGCGGATACGGCTCAACATTTGTTCTTGTTGTCGTATTGTTCATCCTTCTGATCATTGTCGGTGCATCCTTTTTTTGCTAAACCTTAGCAAGACCTTGGATAAGCGCGGGACCGTTCAGTCCCGTGCTTCCCTGATGTATGAAGGAGTATAGAGACGGGGCACTCGGAATTTTTTCCTTGTCTTACGGGCACATGTTCCGCTCTTTATTCATACAATATCGTATTACTCCACAAAAGGAGGCACACCATGGATAATCAATTTTTCAAAAATATTGAGAAGAAAACAGGCGTCAGCATGAAGGATGTCATGAACCTTGCAGGATCATTGCAAAATGCCAATTTCAAAGATGAAAACACGGTGAGAGGCGTCATTCAGAAGGTGTCCCAGCTGGCTAACAAGCGTGTTCCGAAAGAATTGGAAGACAAAATCGTTCAATCTATTACAAGCGGTAAAGAGAAACTTGATTTTGGCACCATTTCTAAAATGCTGAACAATAAATAGGCATCAGCCGGCCTTGCTAAAAAGGCCTTTTTATGTGAGAAGAACCCGGCAGCGATCTGCCGGGTTCTTTATATCCTGAGTGCGCTCCGTCTGTCCGTCCGAAGAAGGGGCTCGAGAAATCTTGAGCTGCGCGCTGTTTTTCCCCGCCTGTACGCGGGACAAGATACATATAAATGCTGCATGGCCCTTGTCATTGCGACATACAGAAGCCGTCTTTCTTCTTCGAGCGGAGCGGGATCGCCCTGTCTCGCCGTCTCAAGCGCGAAGTCATGGGGGATCGAGCCGTCAGCCGCGCCTAAAATATAGACCGTATTGAATTCAAGACCTTTAGAGCGGTGAATGGTCAGCAGTTCGACGCCGTTTTCATCGGTTTTCAGATTCTCAGCGGCGCGCATATGATCGACATGCGCAAGAAAATCGGGAATGGTTTTGAATTTTTTGGCGGCCACTTTGACATCCCTGAGATCATCAGAGCCTTTTTCCAGTTTGTTCCCCTCATTGCCCCGTTTTTTTAAATACTCGGAAAAACCCATTTTGCTTTCTGCAAAGGTGATGGCTTCAACCGGCTTCATTGTCCGGATGCTTGCGAAAAACGGAACGATCTGCTTGATCTTCCCTATTTGAAAAGGCTTCAGGTCAGGCAGTTTCGTCAGTGCCTTAACCATCGTGCAATCTTCCGTGATTGACAGCGCCTTTAACGTTTGCAGGGCGGATTGCTTTAAAAATAAGGCGGGCAGCAGGTCTTTCACCGCATCCGGATCATCTTCATTCTGACTCGCATATAAGTAGGCGAGGATCTGGCGTACGATTCTGCGGCTGTAGAACGTCTGCACACCCCTGTCGGCATGATAAGGAATCGATGATTGGTGCAGTCTTTCATAAATGGCCCGTCCGGCGCTGTTTGTCCGGTAAAGCACGGCAAAATCGTCAGGACTCTCCCCGTTTTGAATTTTCTCTTTCATATCCGAAACGATCATGGTCGCTTCTTCTTCTTCATCGTAAGGATAAAACAGCACGGGATTGTGAACGCCGTCTTTGACGGCAGAAAGTGTTTTTTCATACCGTTTTTTATTTTTCTTTACGACGGCATGAGCGCTTGAGACGATCGGATGCGGCGATCGGTAATTTGCCGTTAAATAAATGGTCTTTGCTGCCGGATAATCCTTTTGAAAATCTAAAATGAAAGACGGGCTGCTGCCGCGGAATGCATAAATGGATTGGTCGTCATCACCCACGCAGCACAGGTTATTCTCAGGGCTTGCGATCATTTGCATAATGTTGTACTGGACAGGATTGATATCTTGAAACTCATCAATCAAAATATGAGAAAATCTGTTTTGGTACTGTGCGAGAATATCAGGCCGGCTTTGAAACAGTTCATAACAGCCTTGGGCCATGTCATCAAAATCAAATTGCCGTTTTTCCCGCTTTTGCCGTTCGTAATGTTCGTAGAGCCTGTACACTTTTTTCTCCCAGTCGTCCGCAAGCGGAATGGTCTCATGGGGGAGATATGTGTTTTTCCAGCAGCCGATAAGCTGAAGCGCCTGGTCGACGGGAAACTCTTTTTCATCCAAATTTTCTTCATAGAGCGCCTTTTTCACATATTGCTCTTTTTGCCACTCCATTTTTAAAAGCTGGCTGCCGTTCCATTTTGAAGAATCATAATGATAGAGTATTTTATAGAAAAAGCTGTGGAATGTTCCTGTCACGAGACGGGAGACTTTTCCGGCTGCCAGACCGTACTCATTTGCCATCCGCTCTTTCATTTCGGCGACGGCTTTTGTCGTAAAGGTCACAAGCAGCATATTCTCAGGTGAAATGCCGAGGTGTTCAATCATATGGGCGGCGCGTGCCGTCAGCACCCTTGTTTTTCCGCTTCCCGCTCCGGCAAGCACTAACAAAGGCCCGTCCGTTTCAGTAACTGCCTTCATCTGTTCACGGTTCAGGCCGATGCCGGGGAACAAAGATGTATCAGCCGCCTCGGATGTTGGTGAAAACGGTTCGGCCGCAGGCACTTTTTTCGGGCTTTTCCATTCTGAGACGATCGGTTTCGGATTCTCTGAAATCGCTTTTCCTTTCGGCAGACGGAACATGCCTGCTTCCTTATACTCTTCTTTTTCTTTCTCCGCTTGCGGTTCCTCGGCCGCGCATGCTTTTTCACAGGCGGTGAAGTCTCCCTTTTGCCGGTGATAAAATGCCGGCTGCTCTAAAATCGAAAGCCGCATCAAGACGGGCTGCTCACAATGTGCGCAAAAAATATTTCCTTTCTGAGCTTCTTCAAAAAGGAATTGGTAATGTTCTCTAGAATATTTATGTAAATGTATCGTTCGGTTATTCAGTCGGGCGCATTTCAAAAAGGGGTCCTCCCATTAAAAGGTGTTCATCCATTTGATAGACAAAGAATATCATAACAAAAGAACCGCGTTTCAAAAAGTAAGATTAAGGGAAATGAAAAGCGAAGGGGAGGGGTACATATGATTTATGCGGGACGGATTCAAAACCAGCAGTATTCTCAATACGCAAACCGGGCAGCGGGTTATAAGCCTGATTACGCCGACATTACGAAAGCAGCCGCCCTCGCCAATGACAGGGTGTACAGAGAGGTGGAACGCCGCCAGGAAAACACCGCAGCCGCAGAAAAGAAAGTACTTGAGGAAAAACGTAAGCGCTCTCTTTCCCGTCTGCCGCAAATCATGGGAAAAGGCCGGTTAATAAATCAATACGTGTGAAAAAGCCCGGATATATCCGGGCTTTTTTGAGTCGTATATATGAAAGATACGGAAAGGAATGATTCAATTTGAGAAAGCTTTCATTATTAATTGCGGGGTTATTTCTATTCGGCCTCTTTACTGCCGGAATGAAACCGGCACACGCGGCGGATGGCTCCGCAGCAAAAGATGTCACTCTCACACAGCTGGCGCCGCATGTTTGGATGCATACAAGCACCGGTACGGCAGACGGAAGTCCCGTCCCTGCGAACGGATTGCTTCTTGAGACTTCCAAAGGAATCGTACTGATTGATACTCCGTGGAATGACAGTCTCACAGAGCAATTAATGACACAAATAAAAAAGCGGTTTCCAGGAAAAAGGATGACCGATGCCATTGTGACACACGCCCATGACGATCGTATCGGCGGGCTGAACACCCTGTACAAATACGGTGTAAAGGTGCACAGCACGAAGCTGACCGCCGACTTCGCCCGACAGCAGGGATATGACCGGCCGCTCGGAGATTTGAAAAACGTGACAAAGCTGCAGTTTGGCGATATGAAAATTGAAACGTTTTATCCGGGAAAAGGGCATACGGAAGACAATATGACCGTCTGGCTGCCTGAGGATAAGCTCTTATTCGGCGGATGCTTAATCAAGGCTTTAGAAACAAAGGAAATCGTGCCTACTCCGGGCTTTTATCCGGATCAGTGGCCGCGCGCCGTCCGCAAAGTCATGAAAAGATATCAGGACATCAGCATTGTCGTCCCGGGCCATGGCAGTCCGGGGGATGACCGTCTGCTGCCGCATACGATAAGCCTTCTGAAAGAAACGTAATAAAGAAGACCGGCGCTCCCATTACGGAGTGCCGGCTTTTTTTATCTCTTCCTGATTTTCATAAAACTGAGGAAAGCAAGTGCAAGCGCCAAAACGGTATATCCCGCTATCGGCCAAATATGCTGATGAAATGAAGAATAATCTCCGGATATGACTTCCTGGGCCAGCTCGATCGAGTGAATAAACGGTAAGGCATAAGCGATATGTTTGAATGTGTCACCGAGCAGGCTCACCTCCATCCAAGCCCCGCCCAGAAATTGCACGAGTGTAATATAAATCGTTCCGATACCTGAAATTTGTTTGTCCGTAAACACAGCCCCTAAACATAAACCGAAGAAAACGGACATCATCGCAATCGGCAGCAAGACAGCGATACCTGCGAGAAGATTCATCCACTCGGCGGATAAACCGGCAGCCGCTGCTGCGATAAAACAAATGACGATTTGTAAAATGGCTAACGGCAGCATCGGCAGTGCATAACCGATGACATAATCGGCTGTTTTTAAAGGGGAAGCAAACAAACGGGTCAAAAGGGCGGTCTGTTTGTCTTTTGCGATCAGCAATGCAGAGAACATCGTAAGGAAAGCAAAACCGAAAACAATGAGTCCGGGTGCTAAATGCTGAATTTTAAAGGTATCAAGCGGCGCATTTTTTTCAATCGCCGTAAACAGAAACAATAGAATAACAGGCAGTGCGATTCCAAGGATAATAGACAGGGGGTCACGAAAAATTTCTTTGCGGTTGCGAATGGCGAAATCAAGCATAAAGACCCGCCTCCCCGTCACAAATCGCTAAAAAGGCATCTTCAAATGTGGCTGAATGAGTTTGCTTTTTCAGAGCCTCCGCCGTGCCCAGTGCTTTTAAAGTCCCATTTTCTAAAATGCAAATACGATCTGCCAGGGCTTCAGCCTCTTCTAAATAGTGTGTCGTTAAAATAATCGTCATGTCTCCCTTTAATGCCTCAAGATTTTTCCACAACTCGCGGCGTGAACGGACGTCCAGCCCTAATGTCGGTTCATCTAAGAAATAAATATCCGGCTTGGTGATCATTCCCATTGCGATGCTGAGGCGGCGCTGCATTCCTCCTGATAATGTTTTTGTTTTTGCTCTTTCTTTCTCTTTTAATTGAAACAATTCGAGCATCTCATCCGTTCTTTTTTTTGCTTCTTTTTTCGGAATTCCGTAGACTCCGGCTATAAACTCTAAGTTTTCCCGTACGGTTAGATGAGGAGCGATGGCTGTTTCCTGCGGGGACATATTCAATTTCGGTTTTATTTTATCCAAATCAGTCAAAATACTGTGTCCAAGCACTGATGCATCACCGTCATCCGGAGAAAGAAGTCCGCAAAGCATACTGATTAATGTCGTTTTTCCGGCTCCGTTCTCACCGAGTAAAGCGAAAAATTCCCCTTTCTCAACTGAGAACTTAAGACGGTCAACGGCGGCGGTTTCTTTATAATGTTTCGTTAATTGCTTCAGCTCAATCGCATGCATTTACTCATCCTCGCTATCTTCATCGATTTGCTTAGCGTTTAAAATATCTTTTGCAAACTCGAAAAAGAGTTCTTGTTTAACAAGTGCGATACCTTGCTGGTCATCCCCAAGCATAAGCAGAGAATCCCCCGGATTTATATCGAAAACATCTCTTGCTTCTTTAGGAATGACAATCTGTCCTTTTGTGCCCACTTTAACAGTCCCGAATATATGCTTTCCTTTTGGTGCCGTCATGTTTATCCCTCCGAAATATGAATTGTATTTTTTGTATGAATTGTAATACTTCGTATACTAAACATACATTAACCTTCCATAAAATGCAATAAAATTCATGAAATAGTATTATTTTCATAAAAAAAGCACTCCTGCTATAAACAGGAGTGCTTTTGATTTTATCGTTTGTGTTCCTTTACCATTTCCAGATGGGGGATGCCCGCATCGAGAAATTCTTCGCCGGATGTAACGCGGTATCCTTGTTTTTCGTAAAACGGAACCGCCTGCGTCTGCGCATGTAAGAGAAAGCTGTCGGCGCCCTTGGCTGCCGCCGCTTTTTCAAGCGCCTGCATAATGACGGCTCCGACGCCTAAAGAACGATGGCTTTTCATCACGCAGATGCGTTCTAATTTTCCATGCCCGTCTTTTATGCGCCATCTGCCGGCTCCGACCGGCTGGCCGCCGTCATATATGACTATATGTTCTGACGTGTCCTCGAATTGATCAATCTCTTCTTCTTCCGGAACGTGCTGTTCTTTAACAAAGACCTCTTTTCTGACGAAAAAAGCGTCGTTTAGCTGTTTTTCAGTTTTTGCGATGATGGATTCCAAGCAGTTATTCTCCTCCGCCTAATAAAAATGTTTCGTACACAGTCCATGAGCCGTTATCCAGCTGATAGAGCAGGTGAAAACGGTCGATGACTTCTTCGTGGGAAATGTCCTGCATTTTCAGCTGTCCGAGTACGTCGGAATGTTCATCTGACGACAGCTTCTGGCCGACCGTGACATGCGGAACGAAGCTGTATTCCGGCTCGCCGGATAATGTTCCTGAGTAGCATTTCTCACTCAGAGATTTTAATTCCTCCGTCGGTTCTGCTTTCATATATATCACATTATTCACAGGAGAAAACGAGCTGTATTTTGTGATTTTCAGAACGAGCGGATGCGACTCTTTCGCCGTCTGTCTCAGCTGTGATACGACCTGCTCGATTTCCTGTTCTGTCGCTTCAAACGGATCTCTTACCGTCAGATGCGGCGGAATGAGCGCGTAGCTCGGGTCGTAGCGTTTCCGGTACGAATTTGCGAGATCCTGTAATTTTTTTGATGGAAATAAAACAATACCGTATTTCATGAAAGTTCCCTCCTTAAATGAATGGTTACAGCATTTTTTTCAGCGCCGGCGTGATGAGCGGCTGCCAGTAGGTCCATTTATGATCCCCGTCGAAGGTTTCATACGTGTATTCGGACTGTTTGCTTTCTAGCAGCTGTTTGAGCTCTTCGTTCGGCGCGGTGAAATCAAGAACCTGGCCGTCCGTCGTGTGAACGCCGGTTTCTTTTTCTCCGATTTGATGATAAACGGAAATCTGTTTGAGATCCTCCGACTGCCGGACGGCATCCAGCACGTGCCCGTCAACATACGGAGACTGCATGATGACGTTTCCAAACATGTTCGGATAGTCAATCGCCGTCATGAGCGAAACGGTTCCGCCGAGGGAATCCCCGATCATGGTGCGGCCGTATCCGACTTGATAAGTCGGGTATTCTTTGTCGATAAAAGGAACGAGCTCATTGGCGATAAACCGCTTATATGAGGCGAACTTAGAGCCTTCTGGATGGTATGTGTTTCTTCGCTCCCGCACATTTTTATAAGGGACGCCGATAATGATGCAGCGGTCAATTTCCCCTTTTGACATAAGCTCTTCCGCCTGCCGCCCGATTCTCCCTAATCTGAAATAATCATGGCCGTCCTGAGCGATGACCGTATGATATTTATACAGGGGGGAGAAGGTGGCGGGCAGGTAGACCAAAACGGTCATTTCCTCTTCAAGCTCATGGGAGAAAAGTTTTTTCTCATGAATGATTCCGTTTTTCGATGCCACTTCGCATTCCTCCAGGCCGCTTCTTGTCTTGATGGTTTTTTCCTATTGTACCATGAATTATTAGAAATTTCTTTTTTCAGGTGCACTTCTTGCGAGAGTTCAGATAAATAAAAAGTTGTTGAAATCCATTTTATTGTGCGTTAATATAGAACAATCAGAAAATACAAAACAATATTCTTATCACGAGAGGTGGAGGGACTGGCCCTTTGAAACCTCAGCAACCGGTTTGCTTTGCCGCGGGAAGGCAAAGTGCCAAGGTGCTAAATCCAGCAAGCGATTCACATGCTTGGAAGATAAGAGGAAGAGAAAAGCTCCTTCTTCTTATGAAGAGGGGGCTTTTTTATTTTTGAAAAAGGATGGTGCTTACTGATGACGCAGCATGTTGATACAAAATTAGCCCAAATCGGAAATAGAAGCGAAGAAGCAACGGGAACGGTCAGTCCGCCGATTTATCTGTCCACCGCTTACCGCCATAGAGGAATAGGAGAATCTACAGGTTTTGATTACGTGCGCACGAAAAACCCGACACGCCAGCTCGTCGAAGATGCCATCGCCGTGTTGGAAAACGGTGCGAGAGGATTTGCCTTCAGCTCGGGAATGGCAGCCATTCAAACCATTATGGCTTTATTTAAAAGCGGGGATGAATTGATTGTATCCTCCGATTTATACGGAGGTACGTACCGTTTGTTTGAAAACGAATGGAGAAAATACGGCTTAAGCTTTATTTACGATGATTTCAGCGATGAAGACTGTTTACGCTCCAAAATAACGGAGAACACGAAAGCGGTATTTGTTGAAACACCGACAAACCCGTTAATGCAGGAGGCGGACATTGAAAAAATCGCCAGGATTACGAAAGAAGCCGGCCTGCTTTTAATTGTGGATAATACGTTTTATACCCCGGTGCTACAGCGCCCGCTTGAACTGGGAGCGGACATCGTCATTCACAGCGCCACAAAATATTTAGCGGGGCACAATGATCTCCTTGCCGGTCTGGCTGTCGTTAAGGATGAAGAGCTCGGCGAGATCATGTTTAATCACCAAAATGCGATCGGAGCGGTTCTTTCGCCGTTTGATTCGTGGCTTTTAATGAGAGGGATGAAAACACTCGCACTCAGAATGCGCCGTCATGAAGAAAACGCCCGTGAACTTGCAGAATTTTTAGAACAGGAAGAAGAAATCGCCGACGTGTTATATCCCGGAAAAGGCGGGATGCTGTCTTTCCGGCTGCAAAAAGAGGAATGGGTCAATCCGTTTTTAAAGGCGCTGAAAACGATCTGTTTCGCAGAAAGTCTCGGCGGGGTGGAAAGCTTTATTACATACCCCGCGACACAGACGCACATGGATATTCCGGAAGACATCCGTATCGCAAACGGCGTCTGCAACCGTCTGCTGCGTTTTTCAGTGGGCATTGAACATGCAGAAGATTTGAAGCGGGATGTCAAGCAGGCATTACAGCAAGTAAAAGAGGGGGCCGTATCATATGAGTAATCACAATTGGACGCTGGAAACCCAGCTTGTGCACAATCCATTTAAAACAGACGGAGCCACCGGAGCCGTCAGCGTGCCGATCCAGCATGCTTCCACATTCCATCAGTCTTCATTTGAAGAATTCGGGACATATGACTACAGCCGCTCAGGCACACCGACAAGAACAGCGCTTGAAGAAACGATCGCAGGTCTTGAAGGCGGAACGAGAGGTTTTGCTTTCAGCTCCGGTATGGCGGCGATTTCGACGGCATTTCTGCTCTTATCCCAAGGCGACCATGTCCTCGTCACGGAGGATGTGTACGGCGGAACATTCCGCATGGTGACTGAGGTTCTCTCCCGTTTCGGGATCGAACATACCTTTGTCGATATGACGGATATCAACGAAGTGGCGCGGAATATCCAGCCGAACACAAAGGTCATTTATATGGAGACACCGTCAAATCCTACACTTGGAATTACTGATATTAAAGCGGTTGTCCAGCTTGCAAAAGAAAACGGCTGTCTGACCTTTCTGGATAATACATTCATGACACCTGCACTGCAGCGTCCGCTTGATCTCGGCGTTGATATTGTGCTTCACAGCGCAACAAAATTCCTGAGCGGACACAGTGATGTGCTGTCAGGCCTTGCCGCCGTAAAAGATGAAGAGCTCGGCAATCAGCTGTATAAGCTGCAAAACTCGTTCGGCGCCGTCCTTGGCGTGCAAGATTGCTGGCTCGTGCTGCGCGGCTTAAAAACATTGCAGGTCAGACTGGAAAAAGCGAGCCGGACGGCTGAGCGGCTGGCTGCCTATTTTGACGGGCATCCCGCCGTCAAAAACGTTTACTATCCCGGCCTTGCCGGACACCCGGGAGCCGATACCCATAAACGTCAAGCGAGCGGAGCGGGCGCCGTCCTGTCCTTTGAATTGGAAAGCAAAGAAGCCGTCAAAAAGCTGGTCGAAAACGTATCGCTTCCGGTATTTGCCGTCAGCCTCGGCGCCGTCGAGTCCATTCTCTCATACCCTGCAGCCATGTCGCATGCCGCCATGCCGAAAGCAGAGAGGGAGAAACGCGGCATCACAGACGGCCTTCTGCGCCTGAGCGTCGGAGTCGAAAACGCCGAAGATTTAGAACGGGACTTCGAACAGGCATTGAAAAAAATAACCCCCGCCCAAGTGAGATCATAAACGAAAAGGGCGCCGTCAATTTTGCGACGCGCCCTTTTTTTTATTTTAGATAAAAAAAGTGTTGACGAATGAGAAATCAGGATATATAATTATAAATGTCAGAGAGACAACAACATACCCAGCAACACATACATATCATGATTCCGTAGCTCAGCTGGGAGAGCGCTACCTTGACAGGGTAGAGGTCGCTGGTTCGAGCCCAGTCGGAATCATCAAGGGTTTCAGCGTGTTGGACACTTACTCGTGTCACACTGGAGTCACAAAAAAGAGGAGTCACAATTTAATGTGATTCCTCTTTTTGTTTGCCTTGTAAGATGCCACTGATAAATGTGGAAGCATCCTTCTGCATGTTTGGCATTAAATGTGAATAGGTGTTAAGTGTAACCTGGATATCTTTATGTCCTAACCTTTCTTGAACAACTTTAGGATGAAACTTTGTTAACAGTAAGGATGCATGAGAGTGTCTAAGGTTATGGAATGGGATATCAGGTAAATCAAGCTGCTTTAAATAAGCTTTGAACTGTCTTAAAAGGTTTCTTGGATTGATTGCATTCCCTGTATCTGTACATACAACTAAATCTCGGTCTGTATAGAGCCCTCCGCATAAGTTCTTCTCTTTCAGTACACGGCTTCGTTGTTTCTTCAGTATATGGATATCATGTTCTGATAAGTCGATGGTGCGTGTGCTTGTCGATGATTTTCCACCGTATTTTGTTTGGCCGCCAGAGTGTTCTAATGTTTGAACAATTCTCAAAACACCATTATTGAAGTCTATATCCTTAAAACGTAAACCTAAAATTTCACCTTGTCTAAGCCCGAAAGAAATCGCTAACCAAAATGCGATATAGTAACGACTGTTTTTAGTGTGATCCAGGAATAAAGACATCTGTTCCGCTGACCAAACTTCAACTTCTTTACGCTTAACTGATGGCTTCCTAACTTTTTCAACTGGGTTCTTTTTAATAAACTCATCTTGGACAGCTGTTTTCATTACATTGTTGAGTACGTGATATATCTTCTTTATTGTGGCAGCTGATAAGCCGGCATTAACTAACCTTGTTATAAATGCTTGTACCTTTTGAGTTGTTATATCGCTTAGTTTCATGCTTCCAAAGGCGGGGAGTATATGATTTTTCAAATTATAATGATAAACCTTTAGAGTTTGGTTGCTTACATCTGGAGTTTTGATGTTAAGCCAATACTCAACCAATTCCTTGAAGGTTGAATCATTATCTTTAAGAAGATCCCCAGAGTGATATAACTGGAGATCTTCTCTTAATGCTTCTTCTGCATCTTTCTTTAACTTGAACCCACTTCGTTTACGCTGCTTCCGTCTGCCGTTCTCGTCTTTCCCTATATCAAACACATAGTACCAATTGCCGTTTCTCTTATCTTTTTTTACTGATGCCATTAATCGTTCTCCTTTTTATTTTTACCAGCTAGGGCGCTCTCCCCACCCGGTATTGCTTTTTTCGTAACCTTCTTTTAATGCACTGATAACATGTTCCTTAGCGTCTTTATTGAACTTTGTTATATCTTTACGGAATAAAGAAACTAGAAATCGGAAGTTATCAGGGGAATCTCCCATTGATAACATCAGCTTATGAAGATTTTCGATGACTGTGCCGAATTCACTAGGATTTATCGTATAGTACCAATCAAGGTCGTTTTTAATCTCATTTATTTTTTTATTTATCATTTCATCATAGCTTGCATGTTGCTCTTGGATTCGTATAGCTTCAGCTTGTTCAAGTAAGTGTTTTTGGTACTCAGGATCATTCATTAACTCAATTTCCCGTTCGATCCAGGCTTCTTCTGCTGCCTTTTCAGCTGCTATTTTTTCAGGAGACTTAAAACCAAGAGCTTCTAAGTACATTTCTAAATTCTCTTCTGCGATTCCGAGCTTTCTAAATAGTTCTAATAATGTGTTGTAAT
Organism: Bacillus sp. KICET-1; assembly: GCF_027721405.1. Lineage (NCBI taxonomy): Bacteria > Bacillati > Bacillota > Bacilli > Caryophanales > Bacillaceae > Bacillus > Bacillus sp. KICET-1. Next base: position 3,792,672 of record NZ_CP113515.1, on the reverse strand, counting down.
CCGGATTCTTGTTGTGTCCATTTTCAATTTGACTAATGTACGCTCCGGACTTACCTAACGATTTTGATAGCTCTTGAGAATTGATCTTCTTTTTCTTCCTATAGTATTTGACCACTGATCCTAACTTGTTTTCTTCATCAATCTTAATATTATTATCCATGATTATAATGTCACCTCAAAAATAATCATAACATATGGTGAATAAAAAGAATATATTTATTATTTTCTTATGGATTACGATAAAACTTTAATAAAAATAAAAAAACTTTCATGAAAAGTATTGAAATATTAATGAGTGTGGTTTATGATTGGATTAACCCGAAAAGGAAAGGGTTAAACAGGAAACAGAAGAGAGGTGGACGGATGAACCAAGAGGAACTAAACCAAGAGCAACTGGAAGAAATCTTCAAAAAGGTTGCGCTTGATGTTCAAGATATTCGCAAAATTACTGGGGCTGGAAGAGATACAGCATATGCCCTTTGTAAGAGTGGGAAATTTCACGCAGTGCGGGTAGGGAAAAACAGAATCAAAGTACCAACAGAAGGTTTCAAAAAATGGTGGTACGGTGAGCAACAAATCGCTCAATAGGACATAACAGCAACACCGCAATACATAATCGCAATACATAACTTGTTCCATAAAACTGGAGGATGAACTATAATGAGATCATATGTTCTGTGTGAACTAAAAGAGATCCTATATTCAGATTCGGGTTAGTGGTGACATCGCCACTGTCTGTTGCTCTGAATTAGTGACACACTACAGGGGGTTATTCGGATGATAGCAAAAGAGAGAGAAGCTAAGAAACCAGAAGTAGATGCAAAGGTACGTCTTGAAATGTCAGATATTAATGAACAGTATGAACAAACTGACGCATTAATTGATCAATTAATCAACAGTAGCTGTTCGATTGAACGTGAATGGGCAGCAATGTATCAGATCAAACGTAAGCAAGACAGAGGCGAAATAAACGCACATCAGGCGCTTAAAGCAATTGGGAAGCTTGATCCCAAGTCTCAAGAAATGCGTGTATTCACTTACATAATTCCGTTGTATTACTACCTTAGAATGGCTGAATACTCAAATCTTGCAGAAATGTCGACAGTTGTTGATCTTGATTTTATTGAAAACAATGAACAGATTAAAAGCTCCTTTTATAACCGTCTGATGGCTTTGTTGGGCGCTTCAGCATTCAGTCAGAATAAAATGACTCAAGCTCGTTTTTATTGCTCATACGGCATTAATGTAACGAATATTGATAGGCTTGTCGCTTATAGCTATCTAACTTTGGGTAACACTTATTTGCTTGATGATTATGAAAAAGCAAAAGAATATTACCTGGCCGGTTTAAAACATACTGAGAATAACCCCTTGGCAAAATTACAGCTAACTAGAAGCCTTTGTTTCTTGGAAAACCATTGGAATCAAGAGAACTTTTGGCTAAACCCTGATTCAAATGAAGTTACAGATATCCAAGAAATTGCACATTATCACATCAAAAAAAACAACTTGCAACAGGCTAAAGAAATATTGGAGAACTTAGAGCAGCAACCGAATATTCATAATGACTTTGGCATTCATTTTTATCTAAAAGGACTAGCTTATGAAGATAAGAGATTCTTTTATGAGTCTATAAAACACTTTAAGCTGTCCGGCGATCTATACAGCGTACGCTTACCTTTGGATAAATTAAGGGAAATGGGTGAGGACGAGCAGATTTTGGATTTACTTGCCCTTTAAATCGCGCGATATCACTTGAAAGGAGGTGAAAACTATATGAAAAAAGTATTTATCGGTCTTACTATCGTAGCTTCATTGGCTGTTGGTTTCGTTGCAGGTCAACAAACAACTATTCATAGCGCATCAGGGGAAGGAACATTCCATGTAGCAGGTTTTGGACGTGGTGCGTAAGCATTACATATCCATTTGAAGGGGTGAGCGATTCGTTCACTCCTTCTCATTACATATTTTTAGGATAAAAATAAAATAAGTGAATAAAAGGAGAAATGTTATGACAAACGAATTATCAACAGAGTTCAAATATGATTTAGTCGATCAATCAACAGCTGAATTTCTGAAACAGAAAGAATTCAACATGCGTGAGATTGTAGGCAAGGCTTATACCGAGCTAGGAAGAGAGCTGAAGGAAGCGCAAGAAATGCTCGCTATGAATGGGTACGGGTGTTTTGAGGAATGGTGTATGTCTATAGGAATTAATAGAAAGGCAGTTAATAGGTTAATACAACGATATGAATTGATTGTGACAAATTGTCACAATCAAGAATTAATAGAAGACCTACCTGTTTCTCTAACATATGAAATAGCTAAACCTTCATCAGAATCAACAGAGTCAAAGAAACAAGCTAAGGAAGCAGTCCTAAAAGGTGAAGTCAAGACATTAAAGGAATACAAAGAGCTTGAAGCTAAGTTGAGGAAAGCTGAAGAGGATAATAAGAATCTTAGTTATGAATTAAGCCAAGAAAAGAAGAACAGGACAGTTGTTGAAAAAGTCATTGATAACACTGACTACAAACAAATAGACACATTAAAAAAAGAATTAGAGTACAAAAATAAAAAATATGAAAACTTATCAAAACAAAAAATGATCTTAGAGCAACAACTTGAAAGCAGTGATGTGAAAGTAAAAGAATACGAGGAGCTAACAAACAAATTAAAGGCCGTAACAAGAGAACAGGATGATCTAGGGAGACAAGTTGAGGCCACTTCAGAGCTTTCTGAAATGGTTTGGGAGATTGAAAAACTACTAAAAGGTAGTTTAGCGCCTGTAAAGTATGCAAAGGCCATTAGGAATATGAGTGACAATCAAATTATAATGAACAATCTTGATTCTGTAATCGGGCATGTGGAATCCTGGTGCAAAGAAATGAGAAAAATTACGAATAAAAATAATATTATTGAGGTGGTTTAATGTGACGGAAGATATTTTTGATCTACAGGATGAGCTTAAAGAGGCTGAAATAAATTTAAAAGCTGTTGAAGAAAAACTAGTAGACCATGACATTCTAGTTCTGAGACGTGAGGAATTAAAGGAACAAATCACCGAAGTAAAACGGTTGATCTCTAATCATCCTGACAATAAAGGGGAGAGATGAGCGCTCTGATGAATTCGCATAAGAAACACCTTGAAGAAAAACAATGTTCCCTCAAGGTTTTGCAAAAACAAATTGATGAGGTATATGAATTAGAGCCAAGAAATGCACTCGAACTCGAACGAAAAAAGGTTGTATTGAAACGAGAAATTGAAGACTTAAAACAATTGATTAAAGGTGAAAACAGAACTGTATTAGACATTGTTATCAGTGGAATGCTTGATGGACAATACTACGAACATATGAAAAAAGTTTCTGGCTATACTGTGGATTACATAATTGATGACTGTATAGTCATGGAATATGTAGAAGAAACAATTACAAATGACTACTGGGAAAGAGTTAAGGCTATTAAGAATGAACTATGGAACAATATCCTAGAAGAGTCGCCATACTTGGAGAGTAGAGAAATTGATGAGCATGTATTTTATATTCCAGTGAGAAAGGGATATGAGGGTGAAGGGATAAGAAAATTTATTAGTGTTTTTCAAAATCTAATTGGCAATGAGATTACTCTAATATTCAAAAAGGAGAGTAATAGATGACAGCAAGAAGAAGTGTGCGTATCGACTTAGCAGCATCAGCAAACGGATTTAAACGGATCAGAGAAGATAAGTCGCTTTATTATAACCAAAAACATAATGCAATACTTAGCACGAATGGTCACATAGCAGAGGTTATTAGTCCTCAACCATATGATTCAGTGGTTATTGGGCTGCCTTACATATTGCGTGATGGTGTTTGCAAGAAAGTTACATACAGAAAATCAACGGAAAATTTAAAAAATGACATAAGAATAATGCTTGAGAACCTGGATAAATTCTCATCTAACGGTTTTCATCAAATGACTGTTACAGAACGATTTGATACCGGTTTAATCAAGCTATCTTCTTCATATTGTCCGGAAGCTTACGCTGATATATCGAAGTTTAACGGTAGGAATGTGGAGAGTGGGGAGCAACTGTGGTGCAAACTTGAAACAAATGAAAACAGAGCGCCGATTGTTACAGCTATTGAAAACAGTAAGCCGTCAGAATACTTGAATTTAATTTAAAAGGAGAGAATGCTTATAAAAATTGAGGTTTTAACATCAGGAAAAACGTTCAAGAATTATAAAGTGCTTTGCAGAGAACTTGGGCTAGAAGTAAAACGTTCAGGGGATAGTCGAAAAGCGCAGTTTAAAGAACTAGAACGGTACTGTACATATAGCAAAGTTGGTCATTCCATAATTATAGAGGAAGTCTTTGAGCAGCCTCTTCAAAAAATGAAACGGCAGGGGAATAACACTGTTTATAGTGAACTGTTACAGCTCCTTATATTGGATATGCTTGCCCAAAGCAAGAATGGAAACATGTCTATAAGTAAAGGACGATTAATAAAATCAGTGAGCTTGGTTAATCAAAATTATAAGTATTGCTTTGAAAAAAGAAAGTCTCTAGCTAGATATGCAAACACGGATACAGAAATTGTGAAAGATTTTTACGATAGTAGCAATAATAGCTTCAAGAAAGCGGTTGTACAAGCCCTAAACAAGTTAGTTGAGAAAAGGCTAATCATGTATGACGTTATTACTAAGGTTTGTGAAAAGGGGAAATTCAGACCACGTAAAGCGTCCTCGGCCGAGAAGAAAATGATTATGGCATGCGAGAAAAAAGTGCTTGATGAGCTTGGTTATAAAGAATTAAGTCATGTGCGTGTATCAAGGCACTGGAATGAATTTAAACGGAGATCGGAGACTCTATTAAAAGAATGTAGCAATCTCAAATATTACTTTGCTGCTTATGACATCACCGCAAATGATAAATACATTGAAAATGAGTGTGAGGAGCTCATTGGTTTTCTGTTGAAAGAAATTGAGCGGGTTGACTATAAGGAGAAACTGAATCATACAGCTTGTTCAAAGTTATTGAAAAATGCGGAAGGTAGACACAAAAAGTCGTATTCAATATTTAGAGAAAACAATTATAGAATCAGTGAAAATTACATTCGTGACTTCAAAAAGCTAATTGACCTCCTTATAAATGAGGACGCTGAGAGTATAAGCGATGAAATTGAACAGATGGAAGCCCAAGATGATCTATCCTATGATATAGCGCAGTCTTTGCCAAGTGGTCTATAAAAAGTAACGGTTTAAACTTCCTATAGTATAAACAAGAAACACAATAGGAACATTAAACCGTCAAATTTTTGAGTTTAAGTATTACATAGAAAAAAGAGTGTGAAACACCAGTCTGAAGGGGGTTTGGGGGATGGTTGGCTGTAAGGTTAATAATTTGGAGCGTAGCGAGGGATTATTAACCTAAAGCATCCCCCAAGTGTTCTTTGATCATTTGAAATTAAGAAGAGCCTAGATGTACAAAGTAAACTTTGTCCATCTTCTCATCATGATTAACAAGTTAATCATTCTTCGGAATAAACAATTGGAGGATTACTTATTGAAAAATGAAAATTTAACTAAATCAGTGTTCGTGTACTCTTTAGATTCATCTGCTTTTTATAATGATAAAGAAGAAAAATTAAATCAAGATTTGCTTCAACTTCGCCTTTATAAAAAGTTTTTGCAGAAGTTGGCTAAAAAAGTGGCAAAAATGAATGATTCAAATGTATCCGATATTCATTTAAATCTAACTGGTAAGCTCTTTGAGGAAGAAAGAAGCTTTAAGGAATTGGAACAATCGCTAATTACATATATCAAGAAAAAAGGTGAAAGTGAGTCCAGGCTTTCGAATGATATTGATGAGCTAATGGCCTGCAAATACAACAAAGCGAAAATCAACCGTCTTAAAAAAATTACTAACTGTTGGATTAACGAAAAGAAAGATGAATTAATTGAAGAGCAACAAAGTTTCAAAGGGACAAGAACCCTTAGAGGTGATTCGCTTAAAACAAAAGATGGAGAAGTTAGATCACAAAGGGTTATTTCTTTATTTGATTCAGTGCTAATTAGAACACTTGGATTGGACTACGATCAGATCACTGAGGAGATTATGATAGTTGAATCCTTTTACCATAACGTTTTTAGAAGCTTGGTTCAGAATGGTTATTATTTTAATAATGAAAAATACGTTTACTATGCTTCATCAGCAGGACAAATTAGACAAAAGAAGGGTGTATTCATCAAAGAAAAGACGTATCTGAAGAAGAAAAACACTCTGATGTGTGGGCTTAGTGAAGAGGTAATTAATTCTAAGGGCGGCATGAGCATTAACAAATGGATCGCTTACCTTGCCTTATCAAATAGCGCCAGTACATTATGGGAAGGGTTTAATATTGATGAGTGTATAGTTGTAAATGATTTTGAGACGGATGTGTCCACTGAGGTTGATTACATAAACGATGAAACATACGAAATTAAAAGAGAGTACAAGTCTATTCCAATAAATCATACGGATGGCTGTGGAATGATTCTCCCTGAGCTTTCGGAGAGTGCATTCATGTTTAGAGCCCCTTTTATGAAAGGAATGTTAGTCCCATTTCCATTTGATGAGTATTCTAAATTATGCCGGAAGACCAAAATTAAAGATATATACGGCAAGGAATGGGATATTGTTAAAGACGGTATTAAAATTATCCTAACGAAGAGTCAGTTTAAGCTCTGGAAACATTATGATTCATGGGATGATTACAAATCCAAATTTAAGAAGTATGAGTGTCAGGCAGCCAAGCTGAATGAAGAAGAGGATGAATTTAAAAACAGTGAACTTAATTATCAAATGATCCAGACACTAACCGACACGACAGATGAAGAATTAGATAAGCTTTCAGAAAACACAGTGAAGAGGATCCAAACGCTTTACAAAGATAAAGAATCAATGCTTGAGGTTATTGGAGCCGTTGAAAGCAATGCCCATAAAAATAACTTTCAGAAAGCTCATTTGATTTATCCTGAGTTGCTTAATGATAACCATTCAAAGGAGATTATTAAGAAGAATAAAAAGCGTTTGGTGAAGGAAGCAAAAGCAGGAAAAATTCTGCTAGAAGGCTCTCATTATACTTTTATTATTCCAGATTTGTATGCTGCTTGCGGTTATTGGTTTTGCGGTGATTCTGATCCAAAGGTTTTGCTAAATGACGGAGAGGTTAGTTGTAAGCTTTTTAATAATCAGCAAAAATTAGATGTGTTGAGGCCTCCTCATCTATCTAGGGAGCATGGCATTAGGATCAACAAGTTAAATGATGATCTTAAAGACTGGTTCATTACGAAAGGCGTGTATACGTCCACTAAAGATGCCTTGTCAAGACTTCTGCAGTTTGATGTGGACGGAGATAAAGCACTTTTAGTTAGCGACAGCACTTTTGTTGAGATAGCAGAAAGAAATATGAAAAATGATGATATCGTTCCTCTTTATTATGAAATGAAGACAGCAGAAAACCAAGAAATCAATAACGAGAACATCTATAAAAGCTTGGAACTGGCTTTCGAGGTAAATATTGGTGAATATAGCAATAACATAACCAAGGTGTGGAATAGTGATAAGGTTGATTTAGACGTGATCAAATGGCTTACAATGGAAAATAACTTTGAGATTGATTATGCCAAGACCTTATACAAACCAACCCGTCCTGAACATGTTAGTCAAAGAATTAATGGTTTCCTGAAAGGGACTTATAACAGGAAAGTTCCTCACTTCTTTATTTACGCAAAAGACAAGAAAAGAAAGAACGTCAGATCAAGAAATGATTCTGTAGTTAATCGGTTGGGTGAAAAAATACCGAATAACAGGGTGAACTTTAAGAGGCTGGCGGGAGAATTTGATTACACAAAACTGAAGAATGAGAATGCTACTCTTGGGCTTGATCAAGAGGTATTGACACGATTTAATGAACTCTACAAGTTGTATTCGAAGCAGCAACAGGAATTAGGTACAAAGGGAATTCTCCTGCAAATAAAAGATGAATTACTCAAAGATTATAGCAAAAAAAAGGTTGAAGATACAATGATTGTGACAGTCTATACAATGCTTGATCGTAATAAGCACTGGAAGGCCAAACAACAGAAAAAACAAAATGTTTCTCGTCAAGAAGCAGAATGGCATGTAACAAAAGAGATCAGAGAAACCTTGCTGAGTATTAGAGACAGCAGTTACATAACAGATATATTGGTGGAGTATCTATTCAATACTAAATGCTCTAAGCATAAGGATACACTATACAATTGTTTTGGGTATAACATTGTAAGGAATTTGAAAAAGAACATTCGCAGAGCTATTAAATGTGTTGATTGTGAGCGGGAAATCGAAAAGGGAACTAGGTGTGATAAGTGTCAAAAGGATAGGGAAAGAGAGTTAAATAAGCTGAGAAAACGAAAAGAACGTAAAAATAAAAAATGTCACGCTTAAATTACAAGAAAATAAATGAAGATGGATAAGCCCTTGATATACAAGGGTTTTTCCAGTTGTATAGTGATATCTATAATCTTCTTCTAGGGAAGAAAAAAGAAGTATTGATTTATGGATAATTATTTATACGGTTCCGTTATTATAATTTATCACAAAAATCCATACTATGCAATTTCGACCCAAACATTGTTTAATTCAACTTTGGACATCTATAGTCTTTTGGTTATTCCTCCTAAATAATCAAAGAATGCTGATCACTATGATCAGCCCCCCTTATTTTAGATAATTATTTCAAATAAAAATTTATTGATGGAAGGAGGACTATAAGTGGAAATTGATAGACATAAGCTATGGCTAGATATTCGCAAAAGAAGGTTAACTCAAACGGAAATTGCGAAAGAATGCGGTTGTGCTCAGTCAAAAATCAGCTCCTTTTTGAATTATGATTCAGATATGTCACCTGAGCTTATTCAAAGAATGAAAGACTTTGTCTACTCTAAGCCTGAGTATGAAAACGGAAAGCGTAGAGTAATCAAAGTGATCTAATTCTTTGTCGTTACTACATTAAACAGCATTGCGGAAACAATGTTGAAGAGATGTACAAGCCGACTCCAGCGACGTTAAATAAATGGTTTCGGGGTTTCATTAGTTTTACTCCTTTGATTTTATTTTTATTCTTATTCCGAGCCATTTTGGTTCGGGGTTTCTCCTTTTGACATGACTATGTGCGGGGCATCCTCAGTGCCCCCGTAATCGTGTTTAAATGAGAAAAAACAATTGGAGGAATAATAAAATGAAAGAAAATAAGGTTACTGATACGAAAATCCTCAAGTCAGGATATTACTGTAAGAAATGCGATTTGTTTTTTGAGAATACATGGGATATGGAATGCTACTGTCAAGGCGAAGGATGGTATAGAGCTAGTAAAGCGATTTTGATGTTAGAGAAGGTGCTCGGTAATGGAAAATAAAAAAGAACAACCAAGATGGGGCGAGCCAAATGAGAAGTTTCAAGAGTTGGTTAAAAATATTGATCCAGAAGTATTAAGAAAAGCGAATGAAAAAATAAAAGAGATGGCCAATGGTAAGCCTCTTTATAGATTTTAATTAAACATTTAGGAAGGAGGTGATGATATGAGCAAATTAGCAAATGACTTAATAGGCATTTTCAAGCTCGTTTCAAGAGACAGTGAGTTAATGAATCTTGCTTATTATAAAGAGTTGAGTAATCCAGCTAATATAGATGTGCAGCAAAGAGATGATTTTGATGACATCCTCAAAGGAATTATTGTTAGAGCTCCTAAATCTAACGATTTAAAAGAAGATGATCCTCAATGTCGGATCTGCATGTACTTTGGTAACGGCTATACTACACACAATAAGCGTATTACTTCCCAGGATGTAATGATTGACGTATACACCCATATTGATCATTTTGAAGACAATGATCCTAGAAGTCTCAAGATCATAGACCGGCTAATTGATATTGTTTACGATAAAAATGTTGCTGGTGTGGGTAAGGTTGCTAATATCAATAGAATGTTGATAGCTAATCCCCCTGATGGATACCTCGGCTATAAACTCATCTTTTCCTTTGGAGCTCCACAATAATGGAATATTCAAAGGACTTCTTTATTTTAGGTACTCCTATTTCAACAGATATAGGAGAGTGCCACTTCATTAGACTTAAAGATTATCCTCAGTTCGTAAATGATCTCTCTCAAATGGTTAAATCAAAATCTGAAATAATAGCTGAATTTCAAGAAAACAATAAATTTGGTCAATTGGATAGCTTGATCAATGATTTTAACGCTTCAACTTTGTTGGACATAGTTAATGTGATGGATCAGTTAAGAGCCTCTTACCAAAGAGTGTTTGCGAAGGTGTTTAATAACCCTGATGCATTCCAAGCTGTAGACGAGAAGAACTTTTACGATATCCGCAAGTTAATTCTTGATATGCATTGTTTAAAAGAAAAAAAGGTTAGCAAAAACTCTGAACTTGAAAAATTCAACAAGAAAAGTAGAGCGTTGAAACAGTCTGAGAACAATTATGATTTCTCCGATATTGTTAGTTGTGTTGTTCAATTTACTGGGTATTCATCCGCTGAAGTTCTTGAATTAACGCTTCCCCAACTTCACTCTCATTTTTTCAGAGGCGCTGCTTTTTTAAATAGCTCTGCTGCGATTGTACTCTCTACTGTAAGTCCGGAAGCTGCCAAAAACATTGGTTCTTGGAGTCAACATATAGATTTATTTGAAGAAGAGAAAAATTACATAACTAAGAAAGAAGCAAGAAACTTAGAGAAATTATTCTCAAATTAAAAAACAAGGTGGAATTTTAATAAATGAGTAAAAAGACAGTAATTCATGATGTATGTAACGTTGTTATGAAAAGAAAATCTGACGGGAAAGTTATTGCAACTGCTGAAGCACAAACAACTAGCCTGTCTCAAAGTATCCAGGAAGACTATTTAAAAGGCGGATGGGGAAACCAAAACCTTTATCAAATTAAGTCCGACAAGAATATTACAGGAACAATCAAAAATGCTTTCTTCAGCTTGGATTGGTTGGCCATGCAACAAGGAGTCAAGGTTGAAAATGGGACGGTGCAAGTATGGGAGGATGAGACGCTTACTGTTGAGACAGATGGAAAAGTAACTCTTAGCAAGACTCCAGTTGATGCAGTTTCTTTCGAGAATAGCGAAGGAGAGTCTTATCTTATGGAAACTGAATCCACAGAAGGTCAACTCCCTACAACTTTTGCAAAAGAGGGTGCGAAAGTTAAAGCACGATATAAAATTGATGCTGAAGGTGAAATTGTTGAAATTAAGGCTGATACATTCTCTGAAGCTTATGAGATGGAATATCACACTTTAGAGTACGATCCAGAAACTGAAACAATCCATAGTGATCTTTATATTCAGTTCGATAAAATCTCTCCTTCTGGTGAAGCAGAGCTAAACTTTGAAGCCGGCAACGCAATTACACCTGAAATCAAATTCACAGCGCTTGCAGTTGATAATTCTCTTGGGCGTTTCATTCGGGTTAAACGTAAAGCAGACGGATCAAAAGGTGAGAAACCTACTGAGTCTCCAAAGCAAAGCGTTGATCTTGGCGGCGCAAGTGCATAAGGGAGGCGTTGAAGATTCCTTTCTTAAATAAAGATGGAACTACGCTTACCTCTGCAAAAGATGATGGTACTGGCAACCCTATAACGCCTGTATCAATTGAAAATTCAACTATTCCATTAGAGGTTGATCTTAAAACTGATCAGCCTCTTGATGTTAATGTTGCAAACAAATCATCTATTCCAGTTCTTGTGAGAAACACAGTTCCTATTAAAACTCAGATCCAAAAGTCATACGAGGAATCTGTGTTAACAGATAATGATACTGTGGCAGTTGGTGCAACAAAATCGTACACATTAGATCTTGTTGAGAATTTAGGAGTGTTTAGAACTTATGGCGTTGCTCTGTATACAACACAGACTGACAGCGCAAATAGCAAAGTTACAGTTAGTGCTTATTCAGTACCGAAGAGCATTCCTTTTTATTCATCAACATCAGCAAGTGACAGCACAACTTTAATCAGTAATGCTGCATTTGTTTCAAACTATCCAATTCAAAAACAGTTGCCCTTCATTTGTCCAAAATTGCTATTGACAGTTAAGGCATCTGGAACAGTTGATATTACTGGTTTTAAAATGATTGTTTGGGGGATGGAATAATGACTTTTCATGATGTATGCGGAAAGTTTAAAAAGGTTGATGGTATTGAAGATGCATATTTACTGCTTTCAGAGGAGGACAATTATTACATAAGCCTGAGTGATTTTGAAAAGCTCTTTGAAGAGGATTTTGACGAAGAGCATCCATATGAATCACTTTCAGCAGCTTCTGATAATTCTCCAGCCTGGAAAGACATTTGGGACGATATTTGGACGGAAGACCTTTAATAAGGTCTTCTTTATTTTTAAAAGGAGGAATTAAATGAAATCGAAAAAATTAAGCGTATCAGGTGTAAAGACACTATCAAAAAGTGTTGATAAGAAACAAAAGGTTCAGATAAATGATGAGTATCATGTATACATCTATCCTCAGTTCGGTATGTTCAAGTTACAAAAGATGTTTGAGAATTTTGTGAAATCTCTATTAGAAGCTGAAGAGCAAGGTATTGACTTGAGTAAGATCAGCATGAATGATTGGTTAAGTTTTAATGTCGTGAAGGAGTTCAGTGACTTGGATATCCCTGATGATACTAAGAAACAGTTTGAGTTTTATTACGAGTTAATGAACACTGATCTCCTTTATCCAATCTTTAATAAGTTTCCTATAGAATCACTTGAAAAAATAAACATCATAGCTAATAGACTTCGATCCAATTTTGAAAAATTAGGATCTGCTAAGTCTGAAGAGTTTGAACAGATGATTATTAATACAGTAGCTGAACTAGAAGAAAAATAAAAAATAACCATTCAATTTAATCAAAGTCGATTCGCGAACGACTATAAATGTATAAACAAGGACAGAAAACAACATGCAGGATATATTAGCACCCTCCTTCCATGCTAGAAAAAAGTGATAAATAAGGATAAAAATAAAATAAATAGATTGACGATAGTAAACGTAAGTGTTATAATTAAGTTAAGAAAGGAGGGGAAATGAGTATGGAAAAGTTAGAGCTTATCCTTCGGGACTTGGCTTGGGTGGTTGCAATCCTAGCAGGAATAACAACCATGATCAAGAACATCAAGGACTTGAAGGCAAGCAAAAACAAAAAACGACGTTCTCCCGCCAAGAAGAAACGTCGCTCATAAGCTAGAGGGGATTTATTCCCCTTCTCTTATTATTATAACACTTTTCATTCCATACTCAAAACACATGAAAAAATTGGTTGATGTCACAACAATATTCTTTTTTATTCTGTTCATTATGCTGTTTTCGAATTTTGATTATGCTCATCTTAGCACCTTAGATATACTAACAATGGTATTAGCGTTAATCTGGTTGGTAGTTACTATCATAAACATTATCCTTAAGTGGAGGAACCTTAGAAATGACTAAGATTGTTTTTGACAGCATTGATGACTTAAAAGATTTTATAGCAAAAGAAATTTTAACTACATCTGAAGCGATTGAGATCATCGGCTGTAGTCGTCAAAACTTAAAACAGTTGGTCGATCGTGAAACATTAGTACCCATTAAAACAACAAGTCGGGATCGTTTATTTTTAAGAGAAGATATTGAAAGTTATAAAAGGAAAAGGTAAAGGCATCCGCAGCAACGGGTGCTTTTTTATTTGTGTTATGGTCACAAGAGAAATGTAAAAAATAAAGTAGGTGTAAAGCAATTATGCTGAACGAAAAAAAGATAAAAGCTATTGGATTAATTGCTGAAGGAAACCTCAGTATGACTGAAATAGCAAAGGAAGTTGGCGTTAGTCGAAATGCTCTGTATCTATGGAGAAAGGATAAAGAATATCAGCAGGAGCTAGACAAAGAGATACAAAATTTCAAACTTTTAGCGCAACAAGAAAGAAACGCAAGGGCCAAGAACTGGTTTAAAAAATTAGAATACATCGCCATGGATGATGACCAAAAGACTAAGGATCAGATAGATGCGCTTAAAACATTACTTGCTTACTCTGAGGGAACTCCAACGTCTAAGGTTGAAATCACTGAGACAAAGGCAAATGAAGTGGATAAAGAAACAATTGAAGATGAGATTAAGATGTGGAAACAATCAAAAGAAGACAAATAAAAAGCCCTCTCCTATGTCATTTAGAAGGGGCTTGTAACTTCTTCTTAGCTCTTATTAGAGTGCTTTTACTGATACCTGTAATATCCTCAACTTGTTTGTATGAATGATCGTTAAGTAACTCTAAGGCGTGTTGTATTTGCTTCTTCGAATACTTGTTAGGTCTACCCTCTCGGAAGTCTTCACGTTGCTTTGCAATGGCTTTTCCTTCCTGAGTACGTTCGACAATCATATCTCTTTCAAACTCTGCAAACCCACTCATAATGGTTAATATTAGCCTTCCTGTTGGTGTGTCTTCAACTAAACCCATGTTTAATACATGAACCTTCACACCCTTTGAAAACAATTCCTTGACTGTATTAATTGCATCTACAGTTGATCTTGCAAAGCGGTCTAGCTTAGTAACAACCAAAGTATCTCCTTCTTCAAGCTTTGATAAAACCTCTTTGAATTTAGGGCGATCAGCTTTAGTACCTGTGAATTTTTCTGAATAGATCACATCGCATCCTTGGTTCTCTAATGTGGCTATCTGTGATTCCAAATCCTGTGAAACTGTACTTACACGAGCATATCCATATTTCATAATAAAGCACTCCTTTTGTGTATCTATTTATGGAACTAAGTTATGACACCTCTTGATACCTTAATTCTACAGGGTTCAAAGGATGGTGTCAATACTTTAAGATATGACACCGATGAAGATATGAAACATGCTTAAATTTGTATGTAAGATAAGAAATTGCAGGCTGATTTAAGCATGTTTAAAGGGGCTGTGTGAAGAGTTAATGAGTTAGATACCAATAGTATTCAAGCTCATTAAAGTTGCTTAGGATGGCTCACAGTAAGGCATACCCCCCACCATTCTGTTTTTAAAAATGCTGTCTTATCCGATAGCAGGGTACAAATTTTTTGTAGTATTTTTCAAATTTCCGAGGTGATAAAAATAAGTGAGCAAATAAATATCAACACGTCAGAGAATAGACGTTTTCTATATGAATATTTAGTTAAACAAGCAGTTAAAGAGCATGATCTATCTGAATCAGATGCTGAAGAGTTTGCAGCGCATTTAATGAAAAAACGATCAGATGATTTATTTACATATCATGGTTTGGCTTGGGAACTAGGGCAGAAAAACCTTGAGTTCTTTTGTCTATTCTTCCTTCAAGACACATTTAGAGCACCTGGTACATCTGAAATAGCTCCTATTCATAAGCAAATATGGGAAGACATTGAGAATATGCTCCTACATAACACACATGATAAGCAAGTGTACGTCCTTCCTAGGGGTACTGGTAAGAGTGCATTCGCAAACTTGCCTACTGTAGCTTTTTCAGTTGCTAATAAGCTAAGAATTTTTACGCTTGTTTGTTCCTCTACAGGTGAGCTTGCGGATAAATTCATAAAACAGATCAAGGAAGTATTTGTTGACAACATCTATCTCCAATCTTGTTATGGAAAGCTTTTGGATCCATCTAATAAAAAATATATTTGCAACTCCTCTCAGCTGGAGTTTACAAATGGAACTATGGTTGAAAGTATCAGTAGTAAAACTGATATGAGAGGAAGGAAACACCCTGACAATACAAGGATTGAATTAGCTATCCTAGACGATTATCAAAATAATGATGACTGCGCTACAGATGCAAACAGAGAGAAAAAATGGAGACGTTTTGCAACTGATGTTAACTTTGCACTACAAAAGCCTGTATATGATAAAGATGGAAAGTTAATCAGGCAGGGTGGAATCATGGTAGGATGTGGGACAATTCAGCACCCAGAATGCTTTTATAGCAGGTTACTTAAATTGCCAACTTGGAGATCACGAAAAGAAAAAGGCATACTCGTTGATGACATTGATGAAATGTTCAGCTCTGGATTGTGGGCTGAATTTAAAGAAATCCTTTCAGATTCCAAAAATGAGAACAGGCTTCTTCATGCAAAGGAATTTTATTATCAACATGAGGATGAAATGAAATTCCCTATTCTATGGGAGAGTTATTGGAATCCTTTAGACATGGCACTTGCTTATTATGAAGACCCTGTGGCATACAACCAAGAGGTACAAGGTTTAATTACCTCAACAGGACAAAAGAAATTCAAAACAATTATCACTGAGTCTGCTGAAAAGATTGAGAGCCATGACTTTACAAAAACAATGCTGTCTATTGATCCAGCTGGGACAAGAAATAAACAAAAGAAGAAAAAGGACTATTATGCTTTTGTAGTTGGAAGTGTGTCAGACATGAATATCAAGTATGTTCGTAAAGGTACAGTGTTTAAGGGTGAGTATGAGGATTATATGGATTATACTCTCAAGCTCCTTAAAGAATATCCTGATATCAGTTTTGTAAACATTGAGAAAAACGTTTATAACGGTGCGGATGTTATTCAGCTTCAAGAGTTAGTAAGGAATGACCCCCAATTAAAAGGCAGAAAAATTGAGTGGCTCAATAATGCTGTAACCAAAAATAAGGATGACAGAATCAATACCATTGTTGGTGATGTCAATATGGGAAGAATTATCTTTAATGAAGAGGATGAGGAAGCGATACAGCAACTTAGAGATTTTGCTGGTGCGGATTTCTCAGCATACGATGACTTCCCTGATGCAGTAGCTGAATGGTCTAAAAGGATAAATGAAGTTGAAGTAATTAATATCTCGTCAATTCCAAGGAATTGGCTTTTTTAGATTGAGGTGAATTTATGAAAAATGAACAATTGATAACTAAAATGCTTGACCACCTAAGATTAAATCAAGGGCATCATGAAAAGTTAAAGCGATATTACTTAGGTGATCACGATATTTTGCATAGTAAAACAGCAAAAGATCCTCTTAAAGCAGACATGAGAGCTTATTTTAATTATTGCCGCAAGATGGTTCAGAATAGCGTGGGCTATTTGTTAGGTAAGCCGGTTAATTATGGATCAAAAACAGAGAATAAAGAGTTTATTAGCAACATTGATTATTACTTTAGCAATTGGGAACATGCCCATAATATCAAGTTGAAAATTGAGGCATCCATTCATGGGTATGCTTATGAAGCGAATTACATAAACAGTGAGGGTGATTTTGAGTGTGCTGCATATTCACCACTTGAAATGATCGTTCTTCATGATGGGACAATTGAAAATAAAGTTTCGATGGCCATTAGGAAATACAAAGTTCAATTTGATGAGACTGAGTATGTAGAAGTGTGGGACGATACGTTTTATAGCAACTATAAATTGAGTGGTGGGAAGTTGTTGCTCTTAGAGCAAAAACGACACAGATTCTCTAGATGCCCTGTTAGAGAGCTCAAGAACAACGATATTAAAAAATCTACATTTGAGGACATTATCAAGATTATTGACATGTACAATGCTATACATGCCAATGCGGCCAATGAACTTGTTGATCATAGAAATTCTTATTTAGTTTTCACAAACTGCAGCGTTGAATTTGAAGACGCCAAAAAGATGAAAGAAAACGGCATCATTATACTCCCTCATGAAAAAGCGGAGGTAAAGTGGCTTACTAAAGACTTACATGGAACCTTTGTGAAAGATATGCTTAAACAATGGCAAGATGAAATGTATATACAAAGTAATCAAGTAAACCTCAATGAAAACTTCCAAAGCAATACCTCAGGTGTATCCATCCGTTTAAAACTTCAAGAGTTAGAAAACCAATCAGCTATTGCAGAATCCCACTTTGAAAAAGTTCTTAAGGACAGACTAAAGTTCTTTTGTGAATTTCTATCTCTCAAGAAACAAGCCGAATTTGATTATAAAGATGTCAATGTAGCATTCACTCGAAATGTACCGGTAGATGAAGTTGCTATCGCTCAGATGGTATCAACTTTGAGCGGGTTAGTTCCCCATGAAGATCTCCTTTCAAGGCTGCCTTTCATTCAAAATCCTTCTGCTTCAATGCAAAAGTTAATCAAACAGCATGAGACGGTGAAGTTGCACAGCGCCAATAATATGAACACAACAGCAGTACCTAAACAGGACATTTCTGATGAAGAGGATCAAGAACGCCTCTCAAATGGACTGTAAAACAATATGGGAATCTTGTAAAAGGTCAGGGCAAGATATGTGTAAATGTGGGTTAATTACACAAATACAACACTCTATGGCGTGTACATAGAGGGTTAGGAGGAAATATGGATTTAAAAACTGTTAAAGAATTTTTAGAGCAAAACAAAGAAAAGGAAGAAGTTAAATCATATTTAGAAGAACTGTCTGCCGTATCTGCTGATAAGGTGTCAGGGTTTTTAGATACTGATGAAGGCAAGAAAATTTTGCAGCCACGATTAGATGAACATTTCTCAAAGAGTCTTAATACGTGGAAAACCAATAATCTGCAGAAACATGTTGATGAAAAGGTTAAAGAGTTATACCCAGAAAAAGATCCACTGGAATTAAAAGTAGCTAATTTAGAAAAGCAATTGGCCATGAAAGAAATGCGCTCTTTTGCAATGGATAAAGCGCATAAAGAGGGATTACCTTTAGAATTAGTGGATCTTGTAATGGGTGAAGATCAGGAGAAGACTAGTTCTAATTTAGATCTTTTAAAAGGCGTGTTTTCCCAACATATTGAGAATAAAACACAAGAAAGATTAAAAGCCGATGGCATTGATCCTAAAGGTTCACAAGAACCACCGAAGACATTCACAATGGAGCAACTTAAGAACATGTCTGAAGAAGAATATATTAAAAATCAAGAAGCGGTTGACGCTTATCTTAATAGTCAATCCAACTAATTTAATTACATAAGGATAAGGTGATAATATGTCAGTTCAAAATTTCATTCCAACAGTATGGTCAACAAAATTAAATCAAGCTTATGATAAAGCGATGGTATACGGTAATCTCGTAAATAGTGATTATCAAGGCGATGTGAGTTACGGGAATACAGTTAAAATCAATACTTTTGGTGAAATCACAATCGGTGATTACGGTAAAAATGGTGTAGGGGATCCTCAGGAGCTTGATTCTAGTCAAACAGAATTACTTATTGATCAGAAAAAATTCTTCAATTTTAAAGTTGAAGATGTGGATGCTGCTCAAGCTAATATCAATTTGCTAAATGGCGCAATGAATCGTGCTGCATATGGATTAGCAGATACTGCAGATCGGTTTATTGCAAATCTATATACTGAAGTAGATTCTAAAAATGTAATGGGCTCAGATACAGACCCAATTCAATTAACCAAACTAGATACTTATGATATTTTGGTCGATTTAAACACCAAACTTTCAGAAGCAAATGTTCCTAAATCTGAACGTTATGCGGTAGTACCAGAATTTGCTTATGGGTTACTGCAAAAAGATGACCGGTTTACAAAATTCCAAGAAATTCTTTTAAATGGATACATCGGTAACGTTGGTGGGCTACAAATCTATACATCTAATAACGTTCCTGTAATTGATGGTAAGTATAAGATTATGGCTGGTCATAGATCGGCAATTACCTTTGCGTCTCAGCTTAACAAATTGGAAGCGTACCGCCCAGAGAAATACTTTGCTGATGCTATTAAAGGCCTCCAAGTATATGGCGCAAAAGTTATTAAACCAACTGGAATTGCGGTCTTAACTGCATCTAAATAATAAAAATTGAGGGCGGAGGCTAATATCTCTGCCCTTTTTTATCTTAATAAGGAGGAATTAAATGTTTGTATTAAATAAAAAAACAGGGCTCACTTGGAATGTTGAAGGTGAGTTATTAGAAAGGCTTTTAAAGTCGCCAAATTATGAAATTGTTGAATCAAAAGAAAAACCAGTAAGAAAACCTCGGCCAAAGAAGGGTTCAGAATAATGGATAAAACAATAACCCTAAAAATCCTCTTAGATATTGATCGAGACGATACCAGCAATGATGAAATATTGAGCCTGTACTTATTAAGTGCAGAAAATTTTATAAAGAACTATTGTGACGTTGAAAGCGTTCCAAGTGAGTTGGATATTGTGCATTTACATATCGCTGTTTTTCAGTATCGTCAAAATGGGTTTGAAGCTGTTACTGCTGAGAAGATAGGTAACATTAGTCAGACTTTTAAGAGCTCAATGCCAAACCATATTATCGAAGAATTAGATAAATTCATTAGAAATACAAAATACGTGAAGTTTTTTTAAGGTGACAATAATGAAATACAAAGACCTTTATTATTTAATTCAGGTTAAAAGGGTGAAGACAGGCAAAAAGACTGATTGGGGAACAGACATATATGAGGATCAAGAAACTCTAGTTCCATACAAATGTTCTTTTCAGCCTTATGTTGAATCAATTAGTTCTCCAACTGCGGTAGGAAGAATAACTGACATAACCAATATGATCTTCTGCCCGCCTAATGAAAAGCTAGAGAAAGGCGTTAAAGTCGTTCATAAAGGAAAAGAATACGAGGTTCTTTACCCACCCAGAGACTGGGGAAGACATTATGAGGTGTTCGTTAACTATATAGGCGCACACAAGTCCACTAAGTAAACAAACGAAGTGCTTTAAATTTTGAGGCACTTCTTTTTTTTATTTGTAGAAAAATTACTAAGGAAGTGAAAGAACAAGTGTCTCAAAATTTAAAAATTGTATTAACTCCTGTGGCTGACACATCAACTAAGACAGTTCAGCAATTAAATAAAGATATATCCACACTTCAAAATAAAATCAATCCATTGAATCTCAAAGTAAGCTTTGACGACAAAGTTCTTAGAACGCTTGAGAGGTTTTCAAATGCTTTTAAGCAAAGTGAAGAGGCGTTAAAACACCTTAATCAGACAGTCAAAGAAAATATTACTGAGACTAAAAATGCAGATGGTTCTATCACTAGGCTTACACAGCAGTATAAGCGGAGTGGTGAAATCCATGAGAAAACTCGGACAATCATAGACAACTCAACAAAGAGTTTGGAACGGGAATCAAAAGCAGCAAGTAAGCTCGTACAGCAAATGGAGCGTCTTGGCCAAGCTCAAAAGAAAGTAACGAAACAAGATGCAACTGGTCGTGTCACTGGAACAGTGACTAAATATAGAGATGAGTTTAAAGATGTTACCCATAGCACAGATAGACACGGGGCAACTTTAGCTGTTAAAACCACAGAAAACTTTGACCAGCAACAAAAGGCAATAGATAAACTAAACCAAAAATTAGAGCAGCTTAGACAAAAAGGCCAACTATCCTCAACAGTCCTCAATAGACTATCCAGTTCAATTAACGCCGCAAGAACAACCTCTCAAATAGATCAGATCGCTAACAGAATGAAACGCTTGGATGACTCTGCAGCATTAAAAGCTAGAACTAAAGAGTTAGAACATCAATTAAGCCTGTATCAGAGACAAGCTAAATTAAATGTTAAATCTTTGACGGATAGGTATGGAACATCTATCAGTCCTGAGAACTCCAGAGCATTGCAAAACTATATTAATTCTGTGAATCAGCTCAATGTAAAGACACCAAATATTACTAGGCAGATGCAAAGTCTTAGTATGCAGTTTAGAGAGATTCAATCTAATGCAAGCTCATCTTCAAGACAAGTATCTAGTTTTGGTGAGAAATTAAAACAAGCTTTTACAGGAATGCCTGCTTACATGCTAGCCGGTTCTGCTTTATTTGGTGGGGTTACTGCTCTTAAATCAATAGTTTCTCAGGTTGTTGAAATTGATACGCTCATGACAAACATTCGTCGTGTAATGGATGCACCAGACTACAAATTTAATGAGCTTCTTCAAACGTCCATTGAATTAGGGGATTCCCTATCAAATAAAATCTCAGATATTCTTCAAATGACTGGTGATTTTGGACGTATGGGTTTTGATGAAAGTGAACTCTCCACTTTAACAAAAACTGCACAAGTCCTTCAGAACGTCTCCGATTTGACCCCAGATGACACTGTAAATACATTAACTGCCGCAATGCTGAATTTCAATATCGCCGCCAACGATTCTATCTCAATCGCAGATAAGCTTAATGAAGTCGATAACAACTATGCTGTAACTACAATGGATCTGGCTAACAGTATTAGAAAAGCAGGTTCAACAGCTTCAACATTTGGTGTTGAATTGAATGATTTAATTGGATACACCACTGCCATCGCAAGTACCACTCGTGAATCTGGGAATGTGGTTGGTAACTCATTAAAGACGATTTTTGCACGTATCGGGAATAACGAAAGCTCAATTAAAGCTTTAGACCAGATCGGAATTTCTGTAAAGACTGCTGGTGGAGAAGCTAAGTCAGCAAGCGAGCTGATTAATGAGGTAGCAGCCAAATGGGATACGTTAACTGATGCCCAAAAACAAAATACCTCTATTGGCGTTGCAAACATCCATCAATTGTCTCGATTTAATGCCTTAATGAACAACTTTTCCATATCACAAAACGCAGCCACCACTGCGGCTAATTCCACAGGGAGTGCCTGGAGCGAGCAACAGAAATACGCAGATAGCTTACAAGCAAGATTAAATAAACTTCAAAATAAGTTCACTGAATTAGCTGTAGCTTCAGGAGATGCATTTATAAGTGATGGTTTAATTAATGCTGTATCTGTAGTTGGGGATCTTCTGAAAGCTGTCACTTCAGCTGTAAAGGGTATCGGATTCCTTCCAATTGCTTTTATGACAGCAAACTTTGCTTTAGTTGGCTTTAATAAGAATATGCGTCTGCTTCAAACAGCAATGATTTTTGGGGCGAATTCTTTAACTGAAGCCCAAAGAGCAACAATTGGGATAGAAGCGGGAATGACAAGAGCTACAATTGCTACAAGGTCATTTACTGTTGCTTGGAGAGGTATGTTGGCATCTACAGTAGTAGGTGTTGCCTTTGCTGGTATAGGTTTTGCTTTAGAAAAAATAATTACAGCATTCGCTGATGCAAAGAAAGCAAAAGAAGACTTTGAACAAAATCAGCAAACCAATGTTGAAGCAATTACAACCAACAAAGACTCGACAGACAAATTGATCAAACAGTATAAGGAGCTTCAAAAAGCTAAAGATTCCAGAACCCTTACTTCTGATGAAGAACAGGAATACCTTCAGGTTACACAACAATTAGCACAATCGTTTCCGGCTTTAATTAAAGGCTATGATTCTCAAGGTAATGCAATTCTAAAGAGTAATAAGGCTTTAGAAGAGGCTATTAAGAATACCAAAGAATATCTTGAGCTCAAAAAGACAGAGACAAAAGACGGTGCTAAAAAGACGTTCGAAGACGCTTCAAAAGGAATCGAAAAGTCTAAGGAAGAACTGAAGCAGTATGAGAAGATGGCCAAGGAATATTCAAAAGGAAAGAATTTCTGGTCTTTCTTTGAAAGTCCTTTTTCAGATGAAAATGATTATAAGTTGGAAGCTGATAAAGCACAGCTGAATATAAATCGGGTACAAAAGGATATCTCTAGCGGTAATGCAAAAGTTAGGGACAGCGTACTATCCATTGCCGAAGCTTACAGTAAAATTGATATTAGTAATACGTTAAAGGCAAGTATCAATGACATTGTAGGTAAACTCACTTTAAAAGATAATTTGAATCCTGATGATCTCGATAAATTCTCTTCAGCACTGGGTAAACTCCAAGAGAAAATGCAATCAGCGTTGAATTCAAATGATGAAAAAGCATTTGATAACGCAAAAAAAGACCTGCAAACCCTTTTAGAGACCTATGCTGACTCTGGTTCATCAATTGATGTCTTTAAGTTGAGCTTTGATAAGGCACAAAAGAACATTAAAGATGGCGACAAAGCCGTTTCTTCTGTTAAATCAGAAGTTGGTGATTTAGGTGAAACACTTGCTGAGGCAGGTAATGAAGCTGAAGATTTTAGTCAAAAACTAAAAAAAGCGCTTGATACAAATGATATCAATCAGATTAAGGATCTTATTAAAGAACTCTCAGAAGGAATAAAATTTGGCTCTGTTCAAGATATCCTTAATGGAGATGTTTTTAATAACACCAAAGAACAAGTTGCGCCTTTAAATGAGCTTTTAGAAAAGATGGCTGAAGGAAAGAGCATTTCTGCCAATGAAGCTAATGCTCTAATCCAAAAAGATAAAGAATTAGCCAAAGCAATAAGTTATGAAAATGGTGTTATAAAGGTTAACCGAGATGAAGTAATTCGTCAGCGAAAAGTTAAACTTGATGCGTATGATGACATGGTTCGATATAGCAATCACCTAATGAAAACCGAGGTTAACAACGCTATTAAGACCTTAAACGCTGATACGTTAAGGATTGACAGCCTTAGAAAGCTACGAAGAGAGCGTAAACTTGATATATCCGAAGCAGAATTGTCTCAGCTCGAAGTTAAATCAATTAATAATGTAGCTGATGCGAAGAAAGAATTACATAAGATTGAAGAAAAAATGTTGCAACCTGGTGGATTTTCTAACAGCCAAATCTCTGCAATGGATAGCGTTAGAGCTGCTCTTAAATCCTACATCTCAGCATCTGAAGAAGCTACATCTACTCAGGAAACAAACAAACAAGCGTTAATTGAATCTGGAACTTCCCTTGAAAAATGGACAGACGAGCAAGAGAAAGCTAATGAAGAAACCAAAACATCTACTTATGTAACTGATAAGTATAAAGAGGCTTTAGAAAAGGTATCATCTGTAATTGACGAACAAAACAAGAAGTTAAACGACTATGCAAAATGGTCTCAAAAATACAGAAATAACCTAAAGAAAGAAATCAAAGAACTCCAACAAAAGAAAAAGCTTATGCAGGAGCAAGCCAAACTCCTCAAGGATCAAATTAAGTCAGGGAACATTACACAATACGGTATTGTTACCTCTTCCCTTTCCTCTGGATCATCTTCCGGTGGTTCTTATTCTTCCGGTGGCGGGTCTTACTCCGGTAAATACTCCAGCTACATTAATTCTGCCGCAAGCAAATACGGTGTTGATCCAGCTCTAATTGCAGCTGTAATCCAACAAGAATCAGGATTCAATGCAAGAGCTCGTTCTGGAGCCGGAGCTGCTGGTTTGATGCAGCTGATGCCATCCACAGCTAAGAGTTTAGGTGTAAACAATGTTTATGATCCTTATCAGAGCATTATGGGTGGCACGAAATATTTAGCCCAACAACTAAGCAAATTTGGTGGCAATGTAGAGAAAGCACTTGCTGCTTATAACGCAGGGCCTGGTAATGTAATTAAATATGGTGGAGTCCCTCCCTTCAAAGAAACACAGAATTATGTTCAGAAGATCATGTCAAATTACACCAAGTCAATGACTTCTGCTAATTCCTCTATTGCAAGCTACTACACGAAGAACAGTGCGTTTAGAATAAGTTCTAAGTATGGTGCACAAGATGGCGCTTACCGATCAACTCCACATAAAGGTATCGACTTCGCAGCAAAAGCTGGAACCGCAATTAAATCGGTTCAGAGTGGAAAAGTCCAAATTGCTGGTTATAGTAAAACTGCCGGTAACTGGGTTGTCATTCAGCAGGATGATGGAAAAGTTGCTAAGTATATGCATATGCTTGATACCCCTTCTGTTAAAGCCGGTCAAACTGTTAAAGCTGGACAGACCATCGGTAAAGTTGGCAGTACGGGTAATTCAACAGGAAATCACCTTCATCTTCAAATTGAGGAAAACGGAAAGACGGTTGACCCTGAGAAGTATTTAAAAGGTGTCGGTACATCTATTTCAGATGCATCTCAAGCTGAAGCAGAACGACAGCAAGCAATAGCGCAAGCTAAATCCGACCTCCTCTCCCTCCAAGGTGATATCAGTTCTGTTGGAGAACAAATAGAAGAGCTTCAATACGAAATTGTGCAGTCAAAGCTTGATGAGTTTGATAAGCGTATTGGTGATTTTGATTTAGCAATTGCCAAGAACCAAGCCTTAGCAAGTCATTATCTGTCAGACAGTAAACAGTTTAGAAAGTATACTGCAGAACAGAAAAAAGCAATGACTGAACAGCAAAAGATTCAGAGTCAAAAGGTTTCATGGATACAAAAAGAAATTTCAGCCAATAAAAATTTGAATTCTGCCCAAAAAGCTCAACTTAAAGAAGAGCTGAAGCAAGCTAAAATAGACCTTATCAACTTTCAAGAGCAAGTAAGGGAATTGCAAGGGCAAATAGTTCAATCTAAAGTAGATGAAACTTTAAAGTCAATACAAAAATCATCAAACAAGACTGAATCCAAGATCAAAGACGTTGACAATAAAATATCAATGACTGAAAAAGACAAGGATTAGTCAGCAAGTCAAATTAGTACAGCAACAACAGGCTGAGGCCAAAAAATACATCAAGCAATTAGAGGAACAGAAAAAAGCAGCAAAGGGATTTCCGGAAATACAAGAGCAGATTACGAATGAGATCGAAAATTGGAAAGATAAGCAGAAAGATTTTAATCTGGAGCTTTATAACACCAAGAAGTCGATCAAGGACATCTATAAATCCCTTGCTGATGAAGTTGTCTCCATCTACAAAGAGATGTACGAAAAGATGCGTGATATTGAATTAAAAGCGCATCAAAAAGCTACGCAAGACTTGATTGATGAGATTGATAAAACTGATGATGAAGCTAAATACCAAAAAGAGCTCAAAGAAAAGAATCAGGCTATTCAGGAAACCAAAGATAAACTAAACAAACTATCCCTTAATGACTCTGATGAAGCAAAATCACAGGTTAGAGACTTGGAAAAGCAACTACAAGAACAGCAAGAAGCATTAGATGAATTTCTTAAAGATCGTAGCAATACGAAACGTAAGGAAGCACTTCAAGACCAACTTGAAAAAGATCAGGATGCCATAAATGACAAGTATGATAACCTGACAAATGATGAGAGAGAGTTCAAGAAAATTGAAGACAAACTCATGAACGGTAAAATCACTGACATCTCCAAGCAGCTTAATGAATTCTCTAAATTCATTAACAGCAATATGGAGTCCATCGGTAAGAGTATTTCTAATAACCTGATTGACAAGCTTAAAGAAGCTTCTAATGCCTTAAATACCGTTGTCAAAGGCAATACCACCGGTCAAAAGGTTGCTAGGTTTAAAACTGGAGGGCATGTAGGTAAGCTACCAGCGGCGGGTGCTCTCGCAGTAGTGGATAGCGGAGAACTCATCTTAAATGAGTCAGACACCAAAAACATGCTTAAAGCAGTAGACACTGTACGTGAATTGTCGGAAAAAGATTTAAATGGTGCCCCTTCTGCAAAGCCTGATTTAAGTAAGTATAAAGATTTCCTTAGTGATGTTTCGTTTGCTGGTGGTAAGTTTGGAATACCAAGTTTAAGTGCGAACGTTAAAACAAACGTTCCAGATTCTCTTGTTAGCAACAAAACAGAGACTTCTACAGTAAACAACGACTTTAACTTTACAGTAACCATTAAAGAAACTGGGAATCCTCAGAAAGCTGTTGATTTAATGTACAAGCAATTTACAAATGGCCTCAAAAACAAGGGGTTAAATTTCAACAACTCATGAGCCAGTATACATGCTGGCTCTATATAAAGCAGGAAACGCAACTGTTAAAAATTATGTAAAGCTCGAATTTTCAATTACAGAAGTCAGCAATGCAAAAGAGACAGCGAATATGGTGTTCAAGTAAATCACAAATAGTCCGAAAAAAAGGACTTAATTTTAATATTGGGTAACAGTGGTGTACTTCCAGTTCATTTTTCGAGTGGGAAGTACACCCTTTTTTGTCAAGCCATACTTTTGCCACTTATAAGTGAGGGTTTAAGAGCTTTTTGGAGCATTAACTGCATAAAACAAGCATAAGATAGCAAAAATAGGGGAAAAGGGTACTGAGAAGTGGAAAAAACTTGTTTATGATGCCTGATTGTATTACACTTATTGTACATTCACCGAACGCACAATGTGATTGTATAATAAGCAATCATTTTTGTGAGGTGTTTAGATGGATCGGAAAAAGGAGGATGAGAATATGGCTATTAATCATATGACAATTCCTAAAACTCAATCTGAGGCAATGAAGAACATTAGGCGTATTATGCAAAATAAGATGAAGGAAAATCGAATTTCTTACCAACAAGTAGTGAGATCTATCGAAGATGCGAAGAATGGGAGATAAAATTGTAGCAGATACATGCGTTTTTATAGAGAGTATATTTGGTGCTGAAGGAAATGATAGCGAAATATTTTTTGCAAGCCTTGAGCATAACGATGCAAGGCTTGTTTTTTCGAGAGAAATTATTGGTGAATTAATGTATATTTTAAAAAAGAAGTGTAATGACTTTTCTCTATCGGAAGAAGAAACTAAAGAAGTGTTGGATAATATAACTGCAATGTTCCAACTGGGCAAATCTGTGAACACTAAGTTTATGAGAGTTAAAGTTCCAAGAGTAAAAGATCCTGAAGACCAAATGTTCGTAATAGCTGCGTATGCTGCTGATGCGTCACATTTAGTAACTTTAGATAAAAAAAGCGGAATGTTAGATTTGAAGCATGTCCCTTTTATTTGTTGCACACCCGGTGAATATACTAATAATAATGATGAGCAGATTATCTCTTGAAAGTTCTACATAACACAGAAGAAGACTACCGAACTGGATCGATGGTCTTTTTGTGTTTTATGAAACTGCTAAGTGTGATCCACCTATAAGTATGCAGTTATGGTATGAAGTTATAGTTGAAATGTAATGACAAGCCTCCCTGGTAATTTAACATACAGAATTATTAAACGAACTTGGGTTTATAACAGGCTTACATCTGGGAAGCATATAGGCATGTACAATAAACAGGCGTATCCTTATTGGATACGTCTTTTTTTTGTTGGAATAGCGAGTGAAATAACCGATAATAAGTAAAGATGGGAAGGGGAGGTTAATTTGTCAAAAAAGAAGATCATACTTCTAATATCAACACTTAGTGTTGTGGTAGTTGGTATTATTCTAGCTATAACAATTCCGATGTACATAAACAGATTGGACACCAGTAATTTAGACACAATTGCTGAGAAAGTGGGAAATGATAAGGGAGTTAAGAAAAACTTTAATCAGGTGTGGATGTCTAAAACCGATAAATCTAATGATAAAGTATATGACTTAGTTTTAGCAGCCAAGCCATCTTTCACCCAGTTATCGGATAAAGAAAAGTTACTTACAGTGGGTGAAGTAATGGAAATTACGCAGAAAAACTCCAACTTGAATAAAATAGACTGTGGGAAAGACAAGGTTTGTTCGATAGCTCATATTTTTGTTCACCCGGATAAACACGATAAGGTACTTAGATATGAAGTTGATTATGATCCATTAAATACCCCTGAAGAAAACACTTTACTAATAAAAGATCGTGTAGATGATAATCCTGAATCAACTGGTTTCCAAAGAAGAGAAGTTACATACAGCGAAAATGATGATGAACAGTCTGAAGATGAAGAATATCAGGAAAAGAAAATTGCTATTGGCATGACCAAGCAGGAAGTTATCCAACTTAAAGATTGGGGCAGGCCTATGTCTATTCATAAGACAACGACAGCATCAGGAATAAACGAACAATGGGTTTACGGCAGCAGATACCTATATTTCGATAATGGAGTATTAACAACAATACAAGAATAAAACAGCTCTATCCTTAACCGGATAGGGCTTTTTCTTTCGGACATTTGAGCCTAATCTAAACATAGACCACACAATAAATAAACCCCTCACAAATAACTGTGAAGGGGTTTATTTAATACTCACATACTTTATCTTCGCACTCAGGCTTCTCGGTTGCATCCACAGTGAAAGATATGACTTTGTCATTACCTTTATCATAGATTCCCCATATTTCTTTTTTCTTATTTCCATTAAGGTAACCGTTGATTTCAATACCGCCCATTGGATTAATCTCATAATCATCAGTGTAATCAATTTGTTCAATATCTTTATAGTTTGTTTTAATAAAGTCAGTCATTCTTTTTTTAGCCAAAGAGTACAACTCTTCCTTTTGCTGAGTTTCTTGGGCTTCCATTTTTTTGTCGTGTTGTTCCTTCATAAATATCCCTCCAAGTGTTATAATAACCAGAGCTATAAGGATAATTATGTATTTTTTCATAAAACCATCCTTTCTGTCTTACATTTTACATGAGTGAAGGGGTATTGTACATGAATACAAAGACTGACATACCTAATTTATCAGATGAAGACTATTTTTCTCTTAGTCAAAATACATACAGTGAAAAGAAAATGAAAAAAGCCTATGAGAATAAGACACCACTTGTAAATGATTCAAAAAAGGCTTTTTACGTAGATAAAATCAAAAAAGATCCAGATACAGGGCTAGATGTATACGTCTTTGTTCAAGCCAAGAAAAAAGAAGGTAAATGGGTAAAACCAAAAGAACCAGAAAATGTTGTTGTAGGTTTTCAAGGAACAAACCAGGAACAAATTAAAGCTGACGTTATAAGTGCAGATGGCGGCAACGTAGTAATGGGTAAAGACCCGAAAAAGAAAGTCCAATACATAATGAAAAAAGATGCATCTGAAAACTCTAAAGCTATTGCCAAGTATAACGGCAGTATGGAACAAGCAATGATGATTAAGAGCGGAGAATACAAAATTGTCACTAAGACATCTCAATTTGATCAAGGTGATAAGATTGTTGCCAATGAAGTGAAAAAGTATGCTGGCACTAACACAGT
This sequence comes from Bacillus sp. KICET-1, assembly GCF_027721405.1. Taxonomy (NCBI): domain Bacteria; kingdom Bacillati; phylum Bacillota; class Bacilli; order Caryophanales; family Bacillaceae; genus Bacillus; species Bacillus sp. KICET-1. The sequence continues at coordinate 3,761,896 of NZ_CP113515.1, read as the reverse complement.
GATTTCGACAACAGGTCACTCACTTGGAGGGGCAGATGCGGAATACGCTGGTGTAAACAATAGCGTTTACAGTGTAGCTTTTAACAACCCTTCCATTGTTAAGCTGCATGATGATGAAACACAAAAGAAAATCAGAAATGGCGAATTTGATTTGTATCATAAAGCAATCATTAATCCTGATGATATGGTGGGTTCAGGTTGGTTTTTAGAATACGACAGACACAACGGAACAACGATATACACGAAAGACCCAAGCATCGCACGTCAAGATCGCGCTAACCGGCTCAATACATCTTTGGGCATTACTGGTATTTTAGGAAGTCTTATTACTTCATTCTATGGCCAAGCATTCGCTAAAAATCCTGATACTCATAGTATGATTGACGCTAACTTTAAATTTGATAAGAATGGTAATATCCAGAGTGTCGATGGCAGCAACGGTGTTTATAACCAGAATATCGAATCGTTCTCATCTTATTCAGGTATGAATGGGCAAACCATTAAAGTGGATGCTAAGTATGCAAAAGAACTGGCTAAACGATTACAGGCAGCTATCGAAGACTTAAAAACAAAGAAACAAGCAATTGAACGATTCCCTCATGATCACAGCAAAATGGTTTATGACGTAAAATCTATTTGCGGAAAGAGATTAGGAGAATTTAAGGATCTAGATCCAAGCGATGTTGATAAAGCTGTATTGTTTCACGCACCTTATGTGAAAGATGGGGCAACATTTTATGACTCAGAAGAACATTATCAGACTGAGGCTTCTCTTCATTATTTAATTAGAGATTTAGAGGATATTAGTGAGTTCATTGTTAAAATGGCTGAAGATCTAAAAGATAAGGATGATGAATTAGCAAGCTGGTTACGGTTGTAAGGGGGGATTTAAATTGCCATATGGAGTTAATATGGATGCAGATGAGTTTTACAGACGGTTACAACAGAATGAGGAATTAAAAAAAATTGTGGGTTCAAGTTTAAAATCTCATTGTCAGAGCCTAAAAGAAGACATAAAAAACGCATCAGACTTTTCTTCAGCACAACAGGTTATAGCTGAAGTGTATATTGCTTTACTCTCTTCATTTGAAGGTAAAGCTAAAGAAGCATTAGTACAAAGGCTTAATGAAAATGCAACAATGCTTACCAATGCCACTGAGAACAGAAGTGCTTTTCTGAGAAGTATTAAGACTAAATAGTTAAAATAACCCCTTCACAAATGGGACTGACCCCATAAGATGAGACAAACAAAAAACACCTTCAAGTTTGAAAACGGATGATTGTTAGCCGAAATTAGACTTGGAGGTGTTTTTTCTATGGGGACAAGAGTGAGTTATCCGGTTGAAGTGAAACAGAAGGCTGTAGAAATGAGATTGGCAGGCGTGCCTATGAAAGAGATCATGCAGGAATTGAATATTAAGAATAAGACACAGGTTCAGACATGGGTTAGATGGCATAAGACTGGGGATACACATCGATTCGAACAGCCTGTCGGAAAGCAATACACTTACGGAAAAGGCCCGGAGTATTCTTCCGAATTAGAGAAACTGCAGGCAGAAAATCGTTATCTGAGACAACAGAATGAAGTTTTAAAAAAGTGCAACGAATTGGAAAGGAAGCTGATAGCGAAACGCCAGTCGAGCTTGTAGAAGCATTGCGCGGCACAATGACCATACAGGATATCTGTATTCATTTAGGTATCTCACGAGCATCTTATTATCGTTGGAAGAAGAATCTGATGAAAGATAACCCTAAATACCATTTAGAAAAACAAATCGGCACGTTGTGCCGAGAACACAAGTTTCGATATGGCTATCGGAAAATCACAGCCATATTAAAAAAGGGAATGCGTGTGAATCATAAAACGGTTCAGCGCATTATGCAGAAGAATCAGTGGCAATGCCGGGTTAAGGTGAAAAAGCGCAAGAAAGATGGGCAGCCATATGCCGTGGCCGAGAATATATTGGATCGAAACTTTCAGTCTGAACGCCCTCTGGAAAAGCTAGTAACGGATATCACATATTTGCCTTATGGGCAGAAACAATTGTATCTTTCCAGTATATTGGATTTATACAATGGAGAAGTGATTGCTTTTACAATTGGCGATAGACAGGACACAGACTTTGTCTTACACACACTTGATCAGCTGCCCGCACTGCCAGAGAACTGCGTGTTACATAGTGACCAAGGTTCTGTTTATACATCTTATGAGTATCAGAAAGCTGTTAAAACAAAAGGCATTACCATGAGCATGTCCCGCAAAGGGACGCCCGCTGATAATGCCTCCATCGAATCGTTTCATTCCTCACTAAAGTCTGAAACGTTCTATCTTAACAGCATTGATCGAACTACGACGACCATCGTAGAACGCACTGCCATAGAATACATTCATTATTATAACAATATTCGTATTCAAACGAAACTAAACAGCCAATCGCCGATACAATATCGGCAATTGGCTGTATGAAGGTGTTTTGATCCCTGTCTCAAAAACAGGGGTCAGTCCCAAATTGTGAGGGGCTTTTTTATTGTCATTTGTGGCAATCAGTTTTTCAATCGACTTTCAACATCAAATAATCGCTTATTCAATAGCTCTGTTTTATTATCTACGTTCTGTATGTGTTTAAGGTGAGCCGTAATATCTTTTGGCTGGTTCTCTTCAAGGCGGTCTAACTTAACATTAATCTGATTGAATTCCTTCTTTGTATCTTCTCTGAATTCATTCATTTCCTCTTTAAATTCGTGCATCTCTTTTTTAAATGACTTCAAATCAGAAGCCACGCCATCAATTTTGTTATCAATTTTCTTAATCTCATCTAATATCGCTTGAAGCATGTTGTTTTCCATCCCGTTCACCTCTCCGTACAGTATAACAGCAATCGCAATACTTTTGATTGTCCACATTATGGACAATCGAATATTTCAATGGTTTTGTTTAACGAATTTGAAAAAAATAAAAGCAATACTTTTGCTTAAGACTCTGTATCTTCAACCTCAATTAATTCAACAACATCGTGTAAGTCACACTCAAGATATTCACAAATCTTTATTATTGCTGAAAGGGACACAGGCTCACCTTTAGACATTTTAGCCAAAGTTGCAGATGAAACGTCTACATGGCTTCTAAGGTCAACTTTTTTTAAATCCTTTTTGATAAGAGTAATCTCCATTGGTTTATAACTTGGTCTTAATTTCATAAAGCACCTCAAACGTCCATTTTCTTAATTATAACATATTATTTGTCAATCTGTTTATTTTTAGAACATTTTCTTCAATAAACGCTTGACTTTGTTTTTTAATAGAACTATACTATGTTTAGAAACAAAACAATAAATTAATAAAAGAAACAAATAATCAAATTAATAAACTGAAGGTGAAAAAATGAAACACATAATTATCCGTAGAAGTGATTTGGGTGACTTTCCAGCAATGTTGTTTTACAAGCATTTCGCCGTTTCTGGCGAAGATGGTCAAGTACATTTGTATCAAGTTCTTAAAAGGAAGGATGGGAAATACGACAGCATCCATTCAGTTTTCTTGGCCGAAGACATCAAATACAAAAACCTCAGAAGCTTAACAAATGCAGTAATTGATAAGTTGCTCAGCACACGATTATGGGATGCTCTCATTGACAATAGGGAGCTTGTTACACCGGAAGGCTATCAGATTCTTGATAAAAACAAAACTTACTAAAGGGGATAACGACAATGCAAATTAACCGTCACACTGTAGGAACTAATGTAGCAAGCTTAGGAGCAATCACAAACGAAGAGCGTATCGAGGAAATGACGAATCATTTCAATTACTTCAGAGGGAAGATGTTCGAAGAAGAAAACAACTTCATTGAAACATACGACGATGGAAAGCCTAAAAAGCGTTTCAAAATCTTCACAGATATGACAATACCTGTTTGTGTTGAACTTGATGCGGAGGATGAACAAGATGCAATTGAAGCGTTAGAACAGACAGGAGAAATGGGCGTTGATTTCCCTCATATCATGTTGGATATGGGGGGAGGTAAAACAGTTATCCCAACTGTCACAAACAATGTGTTTTACATAGATGAAGATTCATATGCAGAAGAAGTGGAAGACCATGAATAAAACAGAATTACATAATGAACGTTTCTGTCAGGTTGTATTTGGGGGATTGATCGTAGTTGTACCAGCTTTAAGCATATTGTGCATAGCGTGGTTTGGATGATTAGGAAGAGTGTCACCAGCACTCTCCTAATCTGATGGGTTAGTACACTCCCATTGTATTTAAACATAACAATTTAATCAAGGGGATAACTGAAATGAAAAACACATATACCACTTATGAATTTAAAGCATATGATAGGCGAAATAAATTGCTAAAAGAAAGGTTTACATGCAATTACAAAGATCATCTTTATTCAATCATAGAGTGGATTATCAAGAAATGTCCTACCGTTGATGTGATTGAATGTATGGTATCTGAAGTCAGTGAGCTTGCTTTCTGTAAGAGTGAGTATGTCGATATCTTCACGGTGTGGAAAGCAGACGATTGAATAGACAGTGAGGACGGGGAGAGGTATTCCCTGTCCTCTGCAGACCCTGTATTACTACAATCGGATTATTATCAAGGGGGTAGCGTTTTGCGAGCCCCTTAAAACTGAATACAGTCAGTCTATGCTCCTGAATTAAGGTGTTGTCTTTAGTGATGCCTTTTTTCGAAGGCTCCAATATGGCGCCATCGCCACAAGTGGCAACGAAAGAGACTGCCGTGGAATGCTCTAACACACGTAAAACTTGACAGGGTAGTGACTCAGCCGACGCAAAAAATGAGGATAGGATGCCTTCTGTGTTTCCCTATTTACACATGCATCTGAAAGGCGAAAGCTGCCATTAAGTGCTGACGAAGGAAGGGTGTATCGTTTCTGACGATGCAGGACAAGCCACAAGTATCAGGGCTCAGATTAGAGCTTTGAGAACCTGTTAGGGACACTTGACACAGTAGGCTTGTTTGGGGAATAACCAACGGCAAATAGGGTGAACACACGGATACCACAAGTGGATATACAATCAAGTTTCAGTCGCCTGCCTGAGTTTGTTTATTTTTTTTACAAGCAAATTCAGGCAGACAACTTGTCCAGCCGTTGTCCACAGTCTCAACCAATCAAGCAAAAAATTAAAAGAAAAGTCAAGACAAATAACAAAAGTTTTGACGATGAATGGAGGTTAAAGCGATTGAAAGTGACTGTAACCAAAAAGGAGCATGAGGACTTAGAAATGTTTCTCAAGATGATGGGAGATAAGACGTTAACAATATCCCAACGAAGACAGGCGAGAATACGGTACAATATGATCTACAACTGAGCGAAAAGAAGAACGCTGCTGAATGAGTATAAGGGGAGTTTGTGAGTTTTTAAAAATAATAATCTTAGCCAATAAAAGAAGAAGCAAGTATAACCTGCTTCTTCTCAACCACTTTAATTTAGTTAACATTGTATTCAAGAGTTCCATTGTTTACAGTGATTTTTCCAGAATTGGCGGCACTCACTAGTTTAAAAGTGTATGAACTTCCTTTTTTTCTAAGTGATCTCCAATCAAATGGAACCCACCCAGATGCATTCTTAGCTACACCTTTACCAATGTAAGTTTTTTTATTAGAAGCATACATTCTTACTTCAAATTGTTTAGGTCTATTATTTAATTCTATAGACATAGCACCAGGGTTTTTGAAGGCGTATCCACCTTTTACCCAAATATAGTTTGAGAAAGTCGTCTTACCGAAATCATAATACGAAACACCTTTTTTGGATGCAGCCAATGAAAAGAATTTTGTAGAAGGTGTGCTTGTAGCTTGCTTTTCTTCCGTATAGCTCTCTACACTTACAAGTTTATTGTTTGCATCATAATACTCTACTTGAGCTGAAGCTGGGGTGTTAGTTCCTTTTGATTCTTCTGCACTAGCAGAAATAGGGGTTAGAGAGCCAAAAATCAACAAACCGACAAAGAAAGTTAAAAATAAAGCTTTTTTCAATGTTTTTACCTCCATATGTAGTTATTACGAGGAAATTATACCACATATGTCATATATTATCTATTTGTTTTTCAATGTTTTTAATAGGAAGAAGAGTGATATCAGAACATAAATAAATGAACATATCATTAAAGTGGTAACCACTGGATAGTGTTTAGCAGAGTAAATGAAAAAATCTAATTGAGAAATTTGATCTGGGCTGGTGATTTTATCAACCCCATTAAATAGTTTGGAGAACTTAGCTGTATAGTTCCACTCGAATATATCTGAAGCAAGTTCACTTCCTTGATACCAATTCACAGCAATTAAAGATAGAAAGATCAGAAAAGACAATCCAAGTTGAACAACTAAAAGTATTTTCTTCAAATTTAATGCCTCCAAATCATAACAATTTGTTTTCTATGTTGAAAAGAGAATAGAATTCATTACTTAAAGTCTTGTATACTAATTGATTAACATCCAGAGAAAACCAAGCATTATTTTACCACAATAAAGAATAATAAACAATTTTTAAGGTGTCAAAAGAATCGAAGTAATCTTTCAAACCATAGAGCAAACGGACAAATTGTCTCCTGGATATATTTTAGAAAACGGAAAAGTCCGTTCTCTAAATTTCCGATGAGTAAGTATAGAGCTCGTTCATAATGTGAACGACTAAACAGTATCGTTTGATTGTGCCAAATTGGCACGAACTAATTCAAAACTCAATATGATCAGGCAAAATTTGCGTGATCAACTCTAAAATGATTTTCGGAAATTCCGAAAGGCCAATGCGATCTTGTTACAAATTGTAATAAGAGACAAACTGAGATGCTTGAAGACCTGCCAGTATCTCTAACATATGAAATAGCGGGCTGGAGTCGCATTTCACGACGTCAGAAGCTGGATAGATGTTTTGCCCAGTCAGATATGCCGTCGCAAAATTGCGCTCTCTTTCAAACCTAACTCAATTTGATTTGGGTCAATGCTTTAATCCAAAGTTGGATTTAACGATTTCTTTTACATACCCTCAAGGTGAAGGTATGTTGATGTACACTCCTATAATTCTGAGGGCATGGATGGAGTCCTGTTTTGTTACTCCATAACACATTGTGCTGCGGGTCTTTTTGTGTCACCACGGAGTCACACAAACATTTTAAACTACTTAGAAACAACAAATATCAATCAGGAAACTAAATCCCATGAAGCTTGATATGACAAGGGTTTAGGCGATTTTTTAGGATTGTTAAAGATTATTCAGAATACGTGTCTCGTCCTTGACAGGGTAGAGGTCGCTGGTTCGAGCCCAGTCGGAATCATAGCCGAAACCCTTGCGCAGCAAGGGTTTTTTATTTTTTATTGAAACAGCTCTAGAGGCTTACATTATTCCAGTAAGAAGGGCAAGGAAATGGCATTGATTGCTATTATGCACTGAAAACCAAAAATTCGTCAGACCGTTCCTAATGAGTTCTCCAGATAGTAACTGCGGATCGAAAACAAAGTGAAACTTGAAGCGGTATTAAAGTAATAAAAAGGTCCCTTGAATTTCAAGGGACCTAAAGTTTCAATCATCACTCTTATACCTTTGGGGGATCTTGTCTCTCCAGTCGAGTATAAGTTTTTTGTATTTTACTGTCTCCATGGAGCTTCTATCGTTTTCATTTTCTGTATAAAGGTGTTCTATGACTGTTTGATCTTCTTTTATATATGCAATGGTTGTATTTAGTTGAATCTCATATTCTTCAGAAGAACCATCCAATACATCTTGAATCATTTTCAAGTATTCATCAGCTTCATCTACCGAAACAATGTCTTCAATGAAATCAGAAAAGTATTCTAACTCTGCAGGGAGAACCACTCGTAAGTATCCTAAATGGTCTCTTTTACATTCAAATAATATTCCATAATAAATTCAATCATTCCCTTGGTTTTTTATATAAAGGATATGCAGTAGCTATTGAGCCATCTTTATTAATATACATCTCTACATCTAATACAGCCGATATGGTTTAGCGACTTTTTGTTCATCAGAGAGAAGGTAAAAATCCCATAAAATGTGATTGGGAGAATATAAATTAAGTCCTTTATATAAATCTCTTGGAAGAGAAGATATTAGTAGCATGTTAGCATTATTAAGTCCATTATTATGGGTTTTTTTATTACCCTCTTTTTCTGCAGTTTATACCACTTCAATTTATCTGTCATCAAAAATGCGGTCGAACGATTCAGTCCATGTTTGTTTTGAAGACATACGGCATTTACGGACTAAAAACGAAAGCGGAGCTAGAAGTGAAATTGAAATTATAAAAGAAGCCCTTCTTATAAGAGGGCTCTTTTTCTAACTATGTTGTTTTAAGGTGTTTTTTAATTTGTTCAGTGACTTGCTTAAGCCATTCTAATGGAGTTATATCATCTTCAGGAAAGTATATGCCATCCGCTGCTTCCTCTATAAATTCATTCTTGTCTTCTTCTGAATAATCACTATTTACAAACTCAGTTAGTGCTATTAAATCTCTTTCTTTTAGTTTTTGTGATGCTTCATTTAAATATTTATCAAGTGCATTTGCCGGAGACTCTATTCCTTGGTGGAAATGTCCACCGAGAAATCTAAATACAGGATCAGAAACTTTAATTTCAATCATTACTTATCACCACCAAGAAATGAACTTCAAATCTGAGAAATGGTGCGTATCGTTATTCTATATAACTTTCTGCTATATCAATATCGTTTGTCATTTCTAAGTCAGGGCACTTTTCATCTAATTTTTTTAAACAATTAATAAGTTCTTTACTGTGCAAACTTTCAGCTAAATCTTCAAATACCTCACTGACCCAATATAAATCTGCTTTATTACAATTTTCTAGATAGCTGATTGTATTTTCTTCGTTTTCTGAAAGCACTTCAATTATTTCATCCCAACTTTTTTGAATGCCATAGTCATCATTAAGATTAAGTTTTTTTCTTTTAATTAATATATCTTTCATTTTTTTCTCTAAATTCATATTGATTCTCTTAACTAAGAAGGGCTAATATTTTCATATTGCTTTTCCTATTGTTACATCTCCATCATGGAAAAATTCAATAACATAACCAGATTCGCTGAACATGAAGGTATCTGAACCTACAGCAGTTACATCATCAATTACGTTTAAGGCGTTGTCTAAGCTGGTTTTTACAGCTGGATAATCACCGTAAGCCCAAAGGAGAATAACAGTTTTATTATCTATTTTATTCTCAACTAACCATTCATCAATATCTTCAGCGTAATCAATAGATCTGTGATAAGTTACTTCATCCCATTTAATTCTTCCCCATGATGTGAAGGGGAAACTTTCGCCAAGATGCTCATGATATTTACGTGTCTCAGAAATAGTGAGGACTTCTTTGTTATCTCCAAGAGCTTCTAGACATTCTTCGTATAAGGTCATATTAACACTTCCTATTTATTTAAATGTTTTAAAAGGGATTTATAAGTATCTTCGTTTCCGTTAAAAGGTATATAATATTTCTTTGCCTTATCTCCTTTTCCATTTCTATAATCCTCAACATTTATATGAGGTCCCTTTTCGGGATCATAATCTAATCTCCAAAGGACTTTATTATCTTCAGACATTCGGCCAGTAACTTTACCAAAGCCTGCGCTTTTAGATAAAGTACCTATAAAAGGCTTTGAATCTATTCCTAAATCACCAATTAGATTTAGCGCCTCATTTCTAGCTTGTTCATATGTGTCTACCTTTGGAAGCGCAACTTCTCTTGATTTTTTGGAAAGGCCTTTTTTAACTGCCTTGTTTTTTGATGACTTACCATTGATTGATTTAAAGAGTACCCTATCTTTAGTGGAATCGGCTATTCCTTTTAGGAGTGGTGTATTTTTTACGTTAATAGTATGCTCAGCATCTTGAAGGATTCCTTCTAATGCAGGAGTATACCGATTGACAGGAGATTTGTAAAACTGTTTTACAGACTTTCCGCCTTTCTTAATTGTGCCGCCAACTTTAGCAAGATCTTTTGAGCCTGTTGAGACAGAGGACTTTCCGCCTTTCAATAACAGAAGACTTCCGCCCAGGTAAGTAACATAGTGCATCCGTGTATATGCATCGCCGTGAATCATCTTTTTATCCCAATCATCCTTCAATGTGTCAACCATACTTTGAAAGACACCTAGATAGTCATATTCCAGAACAGTATCCAGAACTTTTTGAGGATCTTTGTTTAAGTTGTCAATTGTCCAACCGATATTCCGTCCGAGTTGAAGTGCTCCTTCACCGGTATCCTTGGCAAGATCGTATACACCAACAAGCAGACCTTTGGCGCCATCACCTATGATTTGCAATGCTTCTTTTCCGTTATCCATGAAAGCTTTACGCTGTTCCAGAAATGAAACAAATTCAAGCTGTTCAGGGGTGAGATTCTCATAGCCAACCTTTTTGGCGATTTCTAAGTATTCATCCGGGTCGGTTACGCCATCAGCCAGCTTTTTCTTCAGATCCTTGATTTCACGCTCTTTCGCTTCTTCCTTTTTAATCGTCAAATAGGCATCCGAATGTCTTGCGATATCGCCTTTTTTCTTATGTATGTCGCTTTCACGGTACGCCTTAGCGTTGTAGTGAAGCGGCGTGGCACCTTTTCCTTTGCCCGTGGCGTTTTGAAGTTTCTGGAAGTCAGCTTGGATGAACTGTTCGTTCGCTTCGGTTTCTGCGTATTCTTTCGTTAGATCGTGATCAAGTTTGCCGAGTTTATGTATCGTTTCGCTTCTTTTTTTGTCAGCTGAAGAAAGCTTCTGATCTGTGCTTTCGGTTGAAAACAATTCGAGCGAGATGATGCCTTCGATCTCTCCGAGGATGGACCCCATGTCCTTTTTCTGCTCTTCCATAATCGCCTTTGATTTACTAAGGGCGTGGGTGAGCTCGTGCTCCAGAAATGATTCCTCCACATGCGAATTGGAAAGTCCGGCGTCTTCGACCTTGCCGGGAAGGCTTGTGAGAAATGCGATTTTCATATCGATCAGATCAAGCCAGCTGTCTGTGACGCCGGCGTGGTCCTTGAAAAACGCTTTGATATTGTCAGCGCCCCGGCCTGAGAAGTCGCTGTCACCGAGATCAGCCATGCCTTGAAAGGCTTTTTTTAGATTGACCATTTGGTTGCGGAGTTCTTTGTATTCGTTTGCGCGTTGTTTGGCGGCAGCGAGGAGGGTGGTTGCTTCGAAAACTTTCATGACCATATCCTTTCATTCGAAATACTTCAACAAGATATTACCATGGAAGAATGAGGAATAAGGTCAATGTACTATCTAAAATGGTAAAATGAATCATTTGACCCACTTCTTTGTCCTTGTAATTATGTGATTAAGCATTTGAGAAGAGAGCTTATGGATGAGAAACCGGAGTGTAGGGAATTACTCGGCAGCGTTTGAATTAAGTGAATTGGAAAGATTAAGCCGGTTAAAAAGGCTGGAACATATTTTTAGATAATGAATTGTAGTGTGTAAAAGATGAAAATGGCGTAATTCAAGATGCAGGTGATTTATTAACCGGAATTGATATATTAACGGAAAATAATGTATAATGTACCGGGCAGCTTTGAACTCATTGAATGTGATGAACATGAAGAAGTGGAAAGTTTTTATAAGATAAATCCTGACTGAAGAGACTTAATTGAATGAAAATTAACATAAGTCTATTTACCCTGTTCTTTTTAGGAGGAAGGTATGTCAATATTAACAATAATAGAAATCGCATTAGTGGCAACTGTATTAGGTTTATTTGCATGGACTTTTAAAAAAGAGAAAAATACTGATGAAGATGTATTCAATTATGCTAGATATATGATTTATTTGCTTGTAGCTGAAGTTGCATTGTATGCCGTGTTTCAAATGGTTTAAGTTTAAACACGTCTTTACTCTAGACAAAGAGAGATGTGAACAATGATAAATGTCTTAACTAATATTTTAAAAAATGACAGATTAGATGAATACCCATTATTACATAGAGAGTCCCGATTTCTGGGGTAGCATATAGTGTTCTAAGTGATGATAAGGGTTTAAAAGAAGTATTTTTTAGAGAAGAAGAGTTTATTGGAATGAGATGGATGGCATTTGACTAAAAAAATCAGAGACAGAATGCCCCGTTTTAACCTATAAATCTAATGATTAAACACTGGGGGTTTTTGTATGAGTAAAATTACCAATACTGGCAATATGCAAGATATTGGTGGTATTAAGCTTTATTACGAATTTTTTGAAAGGCAAAATGAAAACATTACAGTCATATTTGAATCAGGGTACGGATGCCCTTCTGCTTCTTGGGACCCTATAAAAGGTGAAATTTCAAAATTTGCGCAATTTTTCATCTACGATAGAGCAGGTTTAGGAAAAAGTGAAAAAGACGATAGACCAAAAGACAGCAAGCAGTCTGTTGAAAATCTTCGTACCCTTTTACAAAATGCGAATATTAAACCACCATATATGCTCGTAGGGCATTCATTTGGAGGAGCAAATGTAAGGTTATATGCTTGTACATATCCAGAAGAAGTAGCAGCGGTTATTCTCTTAGATTCCTGCCATGAAGATCAAAACAAAATTATGCCGCCACTATTCAGTGAAGAAACAAGATCTCTTTACCTTAATCAATTTTCGGTAGAAGGTTCTTTAAGTGAAATTCAAGATAGTTTTGAACAAATAGACAAATGCACATCATTAGGAGATATTCCACTTATAGTTGTCAGCGCTGGTTTACAGTCTTATCATACAACTGAATCCTTCGCTGCGTGGAATCTATTTCAAAGAGACTTTCTGCGTTTATCAACAAATAGCAAACATATTGTTGTGAAGAATGCATCACACGGTCTACATGTTGATCAACCCCAGATTATTGTTGACATTATTAAAGATACATTGAAAGAGATACAAAAATAAGTTTAGTTTAAAAACTCTAAAAGCAGTAGATGAGGGCAGTCTTGTATTGGTTAGAATAGGTAGCAATCCTTAAACACCGTATCAAAAGCGGCTGGATTGCACGGAATGGAAAATTCTATAAAGCAATACGATAAAGAGTAAACATTTTATTTAGACATTATTTCTTAGAGGAGAAAGCTTATGGATTTACTTAATTGGACTTACATTATATCTGCAATTATAGGAGCTGCTGGGTTCATAAGTTTATTGTGGTTCTCTTATTTTAATGAGAAAGGTGAAAAATAAAGCAGAGCATTGGGTGAATTTGTATATTGATTATGATGATCAAAGCTAAAAAGTAAGGGGGATTAATGATTGACAGAAGACTTTTATTGCGATGAAGTATTAAGCGGAAAAACAAAAGTAAATAAAGTTTTAGAAACCGAGAATGTATTGGCGTATCATCATACAAGACCTTTTTGGCCGGTGCATATTGTTGCTATTCCTAAAAAACATATCTCTTCTTTAATCACTTTGGAAGAAGACGACAATGAACTTTTACTCGAGTTGCTGGGTGTGATTAAAAAGGTTGCAGCGAAGGTGACAAAAGAAAGTGGTTCTTGCAGGGTGCTTACAAACTTAGGAGATTATCAGGATTCAAAGCATCTGCATTGGCATATAGCTTCAGGAGATCCATTGAGATAAAAGAATCCTTTTAAAGTGAAAATAAATTCCAAAGAAACTCCAAGGAGCAGTAAATAGCCAAAAATTGAGGATATAAAATGAAATTGTATAATGAATTTATAAATATAGCTAAAACTCTTAATAAAGAGTTAGACATTACTCCATTATTATATGGCTCTTTAGGTCTTGAAAAGGTAACTGGGTTGAACTTTTCACCAGAAGATATTGACATCCTTATTCCTTTAATATTTTTAGAGGAAAAGTGGGAAAAACTTAAAAAAATTATGGAACTGCAAGGATATAAATTGGTTGATTTACATGAGCATGAATTTAGGAAAACTAATACTAAAATAGGCATTGCTTACATTGAGGATTTAAAACCATTTGCAGATGTAGATTATCATAACCTAGGGGTTTTTGAAGATGACGGAGCCAAATATCATTTGCTGACTATTGATGATTACCTCAAGGTTTATAATATGTCTTTATTAGATGGATATAGAAGAACAAAGAAGAGTAATAAAGATCAAAGTAAAATTAACATATTGAATAAACTGATACAGTATTAATTAAATATTTGTACATTAACATGGCGGCAAAATCATCACCTCTTCAATCCATTTTTGCATCTCTTCGTTTGGAGTTCAATAAAGAAATATCGGCCGCATACTCAAGACCCCCTCACCATTAACTTTGAGGGGGTCTATTTTTATTTATCTTATTAATTTGGAATATGCGTTGACGAGCAATTCATATTCAGTAAGATCAATTGTTTTTAGATTCACCGTTCTTTTTGTTCTCGGCAATCTTTTTGTCGACTAAATCACTTTGTTCAGGTTGAATCGGTTGTTAGAACATCATGTGACGCACTTCCTTTAAAAAGCATACACACACATATTAGAGGGCTGAAATTTACCCGAATGAATTAGGATACGGCGGCCCAAACTGCTTTCCGCATGGAATCAACCTGGGCAACTGGTCAACAGCTTTAAAAACTTCATCATAACAGGGAAATGCGGCGGGCATTGGGAATATAAAGGAATATAGGCTTACAGCTATGAAAGATGTATGAAAATCCGTCAGACGGCGAAGGAAAGGCAATCTCCATGTGTTGTGACAGTTCGAATGCGGGTGTATGGAACTTCCCATTCATCCGAGTTATGTCAGAGGGACGAAAAGACTTTTTTTGAGGAGGAAGCGGAATGATTGAATTTACACGGCCATCGCCTATGAAGAAAACATGCACGATGCACCCGGGAAAGGAATCTGTCAGATCGGTTTCGTTTACTGATTTTAACGGCAATTCTGTAACAGTAACCCTTTGTCAAATGTGTCTGGCTGAATTAAAAATGAAAGCTGCGGCTGAATACAGGAGCATGACCGAGGAGCGGGCCAAACAGAATCGTTTCAAGATTGGTGATCATGTGTATTTAGAGCATTTGGGAATAGTCAGCGAGATAAAAAACATGGAAGGCGTTCAAGTGGCAAACAGGACAGACGCAGACGGAGTCCGGAAGGCTACCCCTAAGGAAATCGCAGAATACAAAAAACAGGGGAAGCAATGACGGTGAAAAAATTATTCAGTCAATCATTTATCAGTTGTGTTACTTATGGGAGCGGCGGCCGTTGCGCCGCCTGCTTCCGCGGCTTGGTCCAGATGGCAAAATGAATTCGGGTAGAGCGGCCGGGTGTTTTACGAATGCCGCGACATACACGGCCGGCGTATACAAGAAGCACAGCGGCGGCGGGCTGAATGATACGAATCTGGTGCCGCAGGGCGGCTCCGGCAAGAAACCAAACGCTGTATCACACGGGTTTTTCTCGAAATATCTGCCGGAAGAAACACTATCCATTGAAGAGATTCAGGGGTGTTTTCAATTAAATTTTCAGCTGATTTCCTAACTGTCATGGACAACATCTCACAGGAAATATATTGACTTTCATCCTGTTTGTAATGTTAATTAGAAGATGTATACAAAATCATTTTAATGAGGAGGCCTGAATGTGAAAAATAAAGCGGGAATACAAGTTGGAATATGCATTGGACTTTTATGTTTAAGCTTTACCGGTTTCAATCCTTTATTCGGCTCAGCGCATGCTGAAGCGAAGTCTATAGAAGACACAAAAATGACAAGCTGTATAACGAATCAGAAATTTGTTCAGCTTGAGAAAAAATTTGATGCCAGGCTTGGGGTTTATGCGATTGATACAGGTTCAAACAAGACAATTGCTTATCGGCCGAATGAACGGTTTGCTTACGCATCAACCTATAAAGTTCTGGCCGCAGCTGCTGTTCTGAAGAAAAGCTCAAATGAAAAACTTAATGCCATCATCCGCTACAGCAAAGACGATTTAGTTACATATTCTCCAATCACAGAAAAACACCTGGATACAGGCATGAGCCTGAAAGAAATCTCAGAAGCCGCTGTCCGTTACAGCGATAATACCGCCGGGAACCTATTGCTGCAGCAGCTTGGCGGCCCTAAAGGTTTTGAAAAGTCATTGAAACAGATCGGGGATCATGTAACGAAAGCTGATCGGTTCGAGACGGATCTAAACTCGGCGATTCCCGGGGATCGTCGTGACACAAGCACCGCAAAAGCACTGGCAACTGATCTTAAGACTTTCGCTTTGGGTAACACTCTAACGACTGACAAGCGCACGATCTTAACGGATTGGATGCGGGGCAACGCTACCGGCGACGAACTGATTCGGGCAGGCGCTCCTGCAGGATGGGAAGTCGGCGATAAATCCGGAGCCGGAAGCTACGGCACACGAAACGACATTGCGATCGTTTGGCCGCCTGACAGAGCCCCAATTGTTTTGGCAATCCTGTCAAACCGGTTTACGGAAGATGCCAATTATAATAATGCTCTTATCGCTGAAGCTGCAAAAGTCGCTCTTAATGCTCTTAAATAAACATTGCCGTTCATTTTTTATGGACGGCTTTTTATTTGTTGAGAATGCGGTATGCCGGTTTCGATGTTATAATGTAAAGCCATAAAAAGATGGGAAGAGGGGGAGTTTCGATGCATTACATAACGGCATGCTTAAAAATCATCAGTGATAAAGACCTTAATGAAATAATGAAGGAATTCAAAAAACTTGAGGAAGAAACGAACAAAGAAGAAGGCTGTATTCAGTTCCATGCTCATCCGCTCGAACCATCAGAACGCAAAATCATGCTTTGGGAGATTTGGGAAAACGAAGAAGCTGTTAAAGTCCATTTTACGAAAAAACATACAAAAGACGTTCAAAAACAAGAATTAACGGAAGTAGAATGGTTAATGAAAAGCAATGTGAATGAGTAAAAGGCTTTGTCTATTGTTGGCCGACTCTGCCGACAACGATCATCAGTTTCATTCACTAAAACCCTTGCTGTGCAAGGGTTATTTACTTTGAAAAGTTCTTTATTTCGCAGTCTTTTTATGGGTAAGGAACAGGCTTGGAATGAAGATGGCCGCAAGGATGATGACGGATACTAGGAATCCGGCATGGTAGCCTTTTAAACTGTTCGGAATCGTCGGCTGCAATCCTTGTATGACAGTTGCGGTAACGGTTGCGATCACAGCTGACCCAAAGCTGGAACCGAGGTTTTCAATCATATGAATACCGACACCCGCTTCCGGAAGCTGCTTGCTGTCAAGGCCTGTATAAGCGTCACTCATTAATGGGAGCATAATTCCTCCAAAACTGGTGCCGCGGATAAATAATACGACGGAAATCCAAATCATACTTGTGTTATCGGTGATAAAAATAAGCGGGATAGATCCGATCAGCGAAAGAACAAGACTGACCGTAACCACGTATTTCGCACCGATCTTATCAATCATTTTTCCGATCAGCGGACGAGTCATGAGCATTCCGACTCCTTGAGGGATTAAAGCGAGTGCTGCTCCGACTGCCGTGAAATGACGAATGTTTTGAAAAAACAGCGGAAGTATTAACATCGGCCCCATGATGGCAACATTCGCTAAGAACAACCCGATCGAAGATGATAAGAAGCTCTTGTTTGCAAACAAATTCATAGGCAGCACGGTTTGGTTTTTCTTGATCAGATTATATACAAGATAAATGGCTGCTGAAACAAGACCGATGCCCGCCCATAAAATGGTGTCGCTATTGTTAAATGATGCATGATCCGCCGCTTTTGTAATAGCGTAAATCAATGCCGCGCTCATTAATGACAAATTGATAATCCCGAAAATATCGAGTTTACGATCTTTGTTGAATGGTTCAAAGTCTGGAATGGTTTTCATCATAAGCGGTGCAGCAATCAAAACGATGAACACGTTGATGTAAAAAATCCAATGCCATGAAGCGCCTTGGACGATGAAGCCTCCGATGACAGGTCCTAAGATCGGGCCGAAGATCATAGGGGTGCTGACGATTGCCATCACTTTTCCCAGGTTTTCCGGACCTGCCGTTTTAACCAAGAGTGTTGACATAAGCGGAGTCATAATGCCGGCGCTGAATCCTTGAAGCAAACGAAAGAAGATAAAGTTGGAAACGTCACGGCTCATCCCCGCAAAAACAGAAATGACACCAAAGGCGATGACTGAGCCGATGAAGATTTTCTTACCGTTATATTTGTTCATAAGCCAGCCGGATACGGGTACTGCAATCGCAAGTGCTAAGACATAGCCTGTAACGGACCACTGAATGGTATCCAATGTCGTGTTGAAGTCTTTGGTCAGTTTGTCGATGGCGATGTTTACCATCGTAGAGTCAAGCATTGGAGCGATTGCTCCCAGTGCAATAGCCCAGGCGGCTGTGAGAACTTCTTTTGGCAGCCGAAGTTCCTTTCTTTTATGTGTTGACATATTATTCTCCTCTCAAAATCGCTGTATTTGTTTCCTTGTCAACAAAATAATAGAGTGATTTTGTTTCTTTGTCAACAATAAGAGAGATATAAAAAGGCAGCCCGTTTTCATGGAGCGGGGCTGCCTATGGTTTTATTCCGATTTGATGTCTGCACCAAGTTTCTTTATTTCTGAATCCAAATGCCTGCTGTATGTTTCCACGAAGTTCAGCATCGTGTCAAATTGTTCATCGGTTACTTGTTCAAACACGATTTTGTCGCGTTCTTGAAACTCTTTGTGCAATTCCTCGTGAATTTTATAAATGACTTTTCCTTGCTCGGTAAGCCTGAAATAGATTTCTTTCTTGTTAAGCGGCTTCTGATAGCTTTCGATAAGGCCTTTATTGATAAGCTTCTTCGTTAATTTACTTATGGCGCCTCTTGTCATATAAAGAGACTCCGCAAGTTTTGTCACATTGGCGTCTTCAATTTTTTCGATGAATTCGATGCAATGCACTTCAGAAGGTTTATGCCCCTTAAGGCTTTCTTCCATCTTCAGCCTATTCAGCCACACCATCTTGTTAAAAAAGTCCCTGAAATCCGTGAGGAGCTGTTCTTTTTTGTCCATGGCCCGTCCTCCTGCTCGGTGGTGCTTACACAATATTATAAAATTTTTGTTTCTTTTTCAACAATCGTAAAGTTATTATTTAGGAACTGAGAGATAGTGCGCAGAAATAAGAAGGAGGGGGAACAGAAGAAGTATTCTATTTAAAAAGCGGTTTTTTAACCGAAACGTGGGTTTTCGGGTATTTTTCTTTCCGTATTCGTTACTTTCTCAGTTTCATAACAGGCTAACTCTACAGCCTTATAAAAAAGCAGGCTGCGCAATGAGCCTGCTTGAGATTCGCATCAATCATTTTCCTGTTGCGGCGTCATAAAAAGCGTCAATTGCGGTTGTGTATTTCAAGACGTTTTTAGACACTTTGGCGGTTGCGCCTAATGGATACGCGTCTGACAGAACGCTGGAGTGAGCCTCGGGCTCCCAGTAAAATACGCCGGTTCCTTTGCCGTTCGGAACCGCTTTCACCAGTTTTATGGTGTCTTTTATGGTCCAGTAGGAATCTTTCGGATTATTTTCATCTCCGCCCAGTTCAACCACCATGACTTCCTTGTTGTAGCGTGAGGCGATGTCATTCAAATTAGATGATAATTGGCCGGTGAGCTCCCAGTACGGCTTACCTTCCCAATAGGGATAGAATGAAACGCCGATGATGTCGGTTTTTCCTCCGTTTTTAAAGAATTGATCAAACCACCATCTGAATAGGCTGTTGTCCGTGCCGTGTGCCAAATGGCTGATGACCTTGGTGGCCGGGCTGACGGATTTCACGGCGTCATAGCCTTTGTTCAGTAAGGCGGTCAATTTGCTGAAATCGTTCGTGCTGCCGTCGGGCAGTAAAATTCCTGAATTCATTTCATTCCCTACTTGCACCCAATCAGGGGAGATGCCGTGATTTTTAAGTTCTTTCATGACATCGTACGTATGGTTATACACGGCTGCCTGCAGCTGGCTGCTTGAATAGCCGGTCCATTGGTTCGGCTTGATCTGGTGGCCGGGATCAGCGAACACATCACTGTAATGGAAGTCAACCATTACCTTCATTCCTAACGCTTTTGCCCTTTTGGCCGCCGCAAGTACGCCCGCTTTGTCACTATAGCCGAGCATGGTCCATGTTGTGCCGTCTTTCAGCCAATAATAGCTGCTTGGCGGATTCACAAACACTCTCAGTCTCACGGCATTTATTCCGTGATCTTTAAGAATCTGCAAGGCATCTTTCTGTTTTCCGCCGTCATCCAGCCAGCGCACACCTTCATCCTCCATTTGTTTCAGCCATCCTATATCAGCGCCATAGGCAAACGGGGCATCCGCTTTTGCTTTAGGAGACTTCTCAAAGAATGTAAAAGCGGTGAAAATGAGAGAAAGACAGATTGCGTTTACAAATACACGTTTCAATCGGTTTTTGAACATCACAATACCTCCTGATAAAAAAGATTGTTGATTGATTTCACTCTGAATGTTTCAGCTGCCATTCTCCAATAACGTCGTGAAACGCTGAAACGCCTGAATTCCTTCGGATGTCATTTTAAAAACGCCTGCATCGGTCAGCGCGCGTAAAAATACATTCGCGGTTTCTTTTTGTAAAACAGCGGCTGCATTTTCCGGTGTCACGTCTTCATCCGCTTTGATGTTTTCAGCCCACGGAAGATGAATGTCTTTGATGTCATGAGGTTCATTCAGTAAATACTTTTTCACTTCTGCCAGCTCATCTTTCAGGCGGGGAGGTAAAACGGCGAGCCCCATCACTTCAATCAGACCGATATTTTCTTTTTTGATGTGATGGACATCTTGATGCGGGTGAAAAATGCCATCCGGATAATCTTCGGAGGTGCGGTTGTTTCTGAGAGCGAGATCGATTTCGAAATCCGTTCCCCTGCGTCTGGCAATCGGGGTGACGGTATTATGGGGTTCATTCGTCTTCGCGATGATGCTGGCGGTTTCGTCTGAATATCCCCGCCACTTTTCAAAAACATACGCAGCGGCATCTGTCAGCAAATCCGGATCTTTTGCGCGAAGGCGGATCACTGATACCGGCCACTTCACGGCTTCGGCCTGAACGTCTGGAAAATGACGCATATGAAAAGGGTAGAGGGAACCCGCTTTTGCCATCGGAAACTCATGGGCGCCGCCTTGATAATGATCGTGTGAAAGAATGGAACCCCCTACGATCGGCAAGTCTGCGTTTGATCCCGCGAAATAATGCGGGAAAATTTCCGTAATGGCCAGAAGCCTTCTGAAGCTGTCGCAGCTGATTTTCATCGGCTTGTGCACGCTTGAAAGAAAGATGGCATGCTCGCTGTAATACGCATAAGGAGAGTATTGAAAACCCCACTGTTCTCCCGCTAAGTCAAGCCTGATGATGCGGTGGTTTGAACGGGCGGGGTGATGCGGTGTTCCGGCATACCCCTCGTTTTCCATACAGAGCAGGCATGTCGGATACCGGTTTTCCGGACTGTTTTTTACCGCGGCGATGTCTTTAGGGTCTTTTTCGGGCTTTGATAAATTAATGGTGATGTCCAATTCTCCAAAAGGTGTTGGTGAGCGGTACACGATATTTTTTCGGATGGCCCGCGTCTTAATATAGTCGTTGTTTTGGCTCAATCTATAAAAATAATCTGTTGCTTTTTTCGGGCAATCTGATAATAATTCGCTGAATGCGGCATTGATCAGAGAAGGGGCCGGTGTGATCACGTCCATGATTCTGCTTCCCAGCATGTCTCTTTCAGCCGGCGTATCGTTTATGATTGACCGTTTTACCGCGTCTTTCACCATTTCGTCCACATAGTGAAGCCTGTTTTGTTTCTTGATATGTTTCGGTTCTGCATAATCCGTCAGTCCGAGCAGATCGAGAAGTCTGTTTCTTGTGTAAATCACATCTGTTTCATTAATGTCGCCTAAGACAGTGCTTTCTTTCAGAAACCCTGCCACTGATTCAAAAACGTCAATGACCGCCGCCTCCATTTCATTTGTCCTTGTATCCGTTTGGATGATGCCGATGCCAATTCCATGCTGACGCAATGATTTCCGATATGTCCGTTTGTTTCGGATTCCAGCCCAGAATGTTCCGCGCTTTATCGCTGGAAGCGATGAGGGTGCTTGGATCACCGGGTCTTCTTGCGGCCGCTCTTACTTTTATGTCTCTTTCGGTCACTTGCCGGGCCGCTTCCGCCATTTCTGATACGGAAAACCCGCTGCTTGATCCTAAATTGAAAATGCCGCTGTCTCCGCCGTTTTGCAAATATTCCAGAGCGAGAATATGGGCATCGATTAAATCGGAAACATGGACATAATCGCGGATGCACGTGCCGTCTTTTGTATCATAGTCAGTGCCGAATATAAAAACCTCCTCGCGCTGACCGAGCGCGGTTTGTAAAAGGATAGGGATAAGGTGGGTTTCCGGATGATGATCTTCTCCGATGGAACCGTCCGTTTTCGCGCCGGCAACGTTAAAATACCGAAGCGAGACATATTTTATGCCGCAGGCGGTTTCACACCACTTCAGCATTTTTTCTGCCATGAGTTTTGATTCGCCGTATGCGCTTTCCGGCTTTTCCGGCATGTCTTCTGTGATGGGCACTTTTTCAGGTTCGCCGTATACAGCGGCGGATGAAGAAAACACAATGTGTTTCACCCCGAATTCCTGCATGACCTCCAGCGTAATTTGTGTACCGTACACATTATTATTGAAATATGAAAGAGGGTCTTTCATTGATTCGCCGACAAGGGATTGAGCGGCAAAATGGAGAACGCCTGTTACGATCTCCTTCGCAAACACAGAGCGAAGAAACGGTTTGTCACGGATATCTCCATAGTAAAAAACTGCTTTTTCATGAACAGCTTTCCGGTGGCCTGTCTGCAGATGATCCACAGCTATCGTTTTAAATCCTTTGTTTAATAATTGATCAACCGCATGAGAACCGATATAGCCGGCTCCGCCGAGAACGAGAATCGCCATGATTTAGTTTTCCCTCCATTCAGCCGCGCCATCGCTTATATCCGCGATGTAGAAAGAAGCCTCAAGACCTGTCCTGCTGCGGTAGTGAGATGAAACGGCCCGGATAAAGCCGGCGGTTTCTTCACTTTCTACAATGGCTATGGCGCAGCCGCCGAACCCCGCGCCCGTCATCCGCGCTCCGAGTGCTCCTTCTTTCCAGGCTGCTTCAGCGAGCGCGTCTAATTCGTCACCGGTCACTTCATAATCATCGCGTAACGAACGGTGGGACGCATTCATCAGCTCGCCGAACGTTTTCAAATCATTCGATTTGAGAGCTTCCGCGGCTGAGAGGGTTCGCTCGTTTTCATTGACCGCGTGCCGGGCTCTTTTACGCAAAGTTTCACAGGAGAGAAGGGATTCGAGTTCGTTGAATTCTTCTGCCGTCAATTCCGCAAGTGATGCGATATTCCGATATTGCCGCAGTTCCGAGAGAGCCTCGTCACATTCGCTGCGGCGTTCATTATATTTTGAAGCCGCCAGCTCCCGGCGCTTGTTCGTATTCATAATGACGATTTTATATCCGTTAAAAGCAGCCGGAATCATTTCGTGCTCAAGCTTATCGCAGTTTAACAGAATAGCCATGTTCTTTTTGCCTTTTTGCACTGCGAATTGATCCATAATGCCTGAATTCACGCCGATAAATTCATTTTCGACTCTTTTTCCGATAAGCGCCAGTTCAGTATCGGAAACATCCAGACTGAATAACTTCCTTAAAATGGAACCGGTTAACATTTCAATAGAAGCGGAGGAGCTTAAACCGGCTCCGTTTGGAATCGTACCGTGAAAAAGAATATCCATTCCGCTGTCTATTTGGCCGCCGGCTTTAAGAAGGTAATGGATCATCCCCTTCGGATAATTGGCCCAGCCGTCTTCTTTTTTGTATGCTGTGGCGGAAAGATCAAGGCAGACAATGCCGCTGTCAGGAAAGTTTTCTGAGTATAACCGGATCTGATGATCTCCGCGTTTTGCGCATACGGCATATGTTCCGATCGTAATCGCGCAGGGGAGAACGTGGCCGCCTATATAATCCGTATGTTCCCCGATCAGGTTGATCCGGCCGGGTGCGAAAAACAGTTCTCCGTTACTTCTCTTGAAAACGTCTTCGAATCTTAATTTCAAAAGTTTTGCATCCATGATAAACCCCCGATTCTATTTTGAGGTATGCTCCAGTATGAACTGAATGGCTTTTTGTGAATTTCTGGTGAGGCTGATATATTCCGCTCCTTTCGTTGCGATGAGTTTCACTTGCAGGCGATCCGCATCTTCTTTAATGTCATCGTAATAAGAGCCGACTTGCGGAGCCAAAATGATCATATCGAAGTCTTTCATGATGTCGTAATGGGAACCGTAGGCGCCTGCTGAGGCGGTAATCGGCACGTTGTATTCTTCGGCTCCTTCTGTCAGTGCGTTCGCAAGCATGGCGCTCGTTCCCGCTCCGGCGCACAGCACTAACACATTGGTGCTGTGTTCCAAGGCGGATGAGGATTCCTGAAGATTTGTGCTGATGACGGAGGACGCGTCTTCTGAGGCGCCGGCCATGGCGGGCTGTCTCTCCCAGGCTTTTTGCGGCGCGCTTTCAGGCTCGGTGTGTTGGGCTTCTTTCGCCGCTAATACTTTGTCATAAGCTTTGCAGAATGGCAGGTATATCAGGAAATCGACAATGATTAATACAGCCGTCAGCACAAAAGCCGAGAGCCCCATGCCGGTTCCGAGAATCAAGCCGGCGGGCGCCGGAGTGGCCCACGGAAGAACATACATAAAACTGTTCATTCCGATGACATCCACAAAAAATTTAAACAGACAGACATTCACCATCGGCGTTACAACAAACGGAATGAAAAAATAAGGATTTAAAATGATCGGCGCAGCAAAGAGAAGAGGTTCGTTTACTGCGAAAGACACCGGAACCGCGGATGCTTTTCCGACTGCTTTCAATTGCTTGGATTTCGCGAAAAGAAGAAAGATAAACGGAACAACAAGGGTTGCGCCGGTCCCTCCCATTGTGCCGACGAAGTTCCCGAGTCCGACGGTCAGCACGTTGGACGCTTGCTCGCCGGCATTATGAAGCTGAAGGTTTGCCTCCACATTTGCGTAAATAATAGCTGCGATGGCCGGCTCCACAATAGATGGTCCGTGAACGCCGACAAACCAGAACAGCGCCATCATTCCCCAAATGACACAAATCCCAAGATAACCGTCTGCGGCGGTAAAAAACGGCGATAAGAGAGAGGAGAGAGCCTCTGCAAAAGATACGTTCAGCGTATTCCTGATCAATAAATCAACGATCACCATGGCCAAAACGGAAAAAGCGAACGGAAAAACATCTTTAAATGTTTGTGAAATGGTACCCGGCACTTCTTTAGGCATTTTAATCGTAATATTTTTCAGCACGCAGAATCTGTAAACGTTCACCGTTATGAAAGCGGATACAAAAGCGGCTAAAAGACCTTTTGTGCCGAGATATTCCGTGGAGAACCCGCCGTCGATTTGAGTGACGCTTAAAATGAGAAACCCGACGACTGAAGCAAGCATCGCTGAAACGGGGTTGATCCCTTTGTTTTTCGGCATTTTTCGGTTCATTGATTCACTCAGGCATTTCGCACTTGTTGCCGCAACGATCAGACCGAGGGCGCCCATTGAATAGTTATAAACTTTCCAAAGCCATTCAGAAACACTTTTAGGCCAAGTGAAATCCAACACTTCCGGCACAGCGGCGGTGAGGATGAAAATGCTGGCGAATAAAATAACAGGCATGGCAGTTAAGAAGCCGTCGCGGATCGCGCCTAAATAAATGTTTCTTGAGATTTTTTCGAAAAACGGTTTTCCCTTTTCGATTTGCTTGATGATACCGTTCATTTTTCCACTCCTTATCGGCGGCTTCGGTAGAGTTCTATAAAATCCTGAATAAGATCACGGAGCAAAAGGGTTGTCATCAAGTGGTCCTGACCGTGAACGAAAATAAACCCTAATTCCATGTCCTTGCCGTCAGCTTCTTCAGCTAACATTTTCGTTTGCGCATTGTGGGCGAGGGTTAAATTTTCATCGGCGCTTTTCAATGCTGCTTCCGTGTTTTCGAAGTTTCCGCCACGGACTTCTTTCAGGACTTTCAATAAAGTGCTTCTGGCGTCGCCGGCATAGGCGACGATTTCAAAACCGAGCATCTGCAATTCTTCCTTTGTCATGAAAAAACCTCCTAAAGATGGCACACATGATGAAAAGATACTCTTTTCACCATGTATGATCGTTAAATGATTGTTTTTGTTTCACTTACAAGTTTGTACCAGTAGGCCGATTCTTTCGGATACCGTTTTTGGGTGTCGAAGTCGACGTAAAAAAGACCGTAACGTTTGTTGTAGCCGTTGGTCCATGAAAATAAATCCATTAAGGACCATAAGAAGTACCCCTTTACATTGACTCCGTCGGTAATCGCTTTACTGACGGCTTCTAAATATACTTTTAAATAGTCGATTCTTGCCTTATCCATAATGATGCCGTCTTCAAACTCATCTTTATAGCCCATGCCGTTTTCGGTAATGTAAATTTTGTTATATTGCGGATAGTCCCGTTTGATGCGCATCAGCATGTCATACATGCCTTCAGGATAGATGAGCCAGTCCCAATCGGTCCGCTTCAGGCCTTCTTTGTAAATTCGTTCGCCGATTCCTTTTACTTTATAGACCGAAGTGCCCTTATCGCCCGTTCCGTTATGGTGAATAACGGTTTCTCCGTCGTACGCTTTGACGAAATGGCATTGATAATGATTGATGCCGAGATAATCATTGCGCGTCGAGGCTTTTTTCATCACGTCAAAGTCACTGTCTGAAAACTCGTATGAAGCGCCGTTTGCCTCACAGATTTCATCCAGAGCACGCATGGTTTCCTCAGAATAATAGCCAAGGTAGGTGGCATCGAGGAGGAATCTCACTGATAACGCGTCATCCAGAAAACAGGCGTGGCGGTCTTCTTCTGTGCCGCTGGCGGGATATTTTGTTTCCAATGAGTGGACGACCCCGATTTCTCCCGGATAACCGCCGTCTTTAAAAAGATTGACGGTCATCGCATGCGCTACCATCATGTGATGGAGGCATTGAATGACTTTTGTGATATCACTTTTAACAGATGGCGGGAAAACCCCGAGTAAATACTGGTTGGTGGCTGTGGGATAAATTTCGTTAAACGTGCTCCAATATCTGATTTCGCTGAATTCTTTAAAGCAAAACTCCGCATAGCTGACGAACGCTTCTATTGCAGCGCGGTTGAGGAAATCTCCCTGATCAAATAATCCTTTCGGTGTATCGAAATGATGCAGCGTGACAAAAGGGGTGACGCTGCGTTTATGGCACTCTGAGAAAATACGATGATAGTAATCAACACCTTCCTGATTGATTTTGCCCGTGCCGTCAGGAAAAATTCTCGTCCAGGCTATAGAAAGGCGGATGCCGTTTATTCCGAATTTTTCACATAGTTTAATATCTTCCGGAAACTGGCGGTAAAAATCACTTGCCGGATCAGGGCTGAATCTTCCCTGTTTTTCAAGAAATTCATCCCAGGCCACAGGCCCTTTGCCGCCTTCTTTTGTGGCGCCTTCCGCTTGATATGCCGCAGTCGCTCCGCCGAAAATAAAGTCATGAGGTAATTTGAGCATTACTGAATCCTCCTTCGCCAATGTGTGAATTGGAGTTTGTTAATGTTTGTAATTGTTATCTTTTGTTTAATAGTAAACGCATACATTTTTGTTGTCAATAGCTTCATAAAGAAATAACATCTGTATTTATAGGGGTTATGTAAGTTTGTCGTTGTTTTATATGTTAATTATGTTGTTTGTTAGTGTTTGTTTTTGTTGACCGGATTGCCGCAGTATGTTAGATTGTGTGTAAAGTTGAGGGGATGATTGAACATGTTAAAAAAAGAGCGGCTTTTAAAAATCATCGATATTGTAAACTCGCGGGGGTTTATTACGGTGAGTGATATTATCGATGAACTGGAAGTTTCTGATATGACAGTGAGAAGAGATCTGGACGAGCTGGATAAGGCCGGAAAAATCGTACGTATTCACGGAGGCGCACAGAGCATATCTTATTCCATTGATCACGAATTATCGCATAATGAAAAACTGGGTGTTCAAATGGAGGAGAAGGAGAAGATCGCGGAACTCGCAGCTTCCTATGTAAATGACGGCGATACCGTTTTTTTAGGGCCCGGCACGACGATTGAACTTTTAGCCAAACACCTGCTGCATAAGCGAATCAGGATTATCACAAACAACTATCCCGTATTTGATATTTTAAAACATGGTGACACTGCGGATACCATCCTGATTGGAGGCGACTTCCGAAAAAATACCGGTGCCTTCGTCGGCCCCATCGTGAACGGCAATCTGCAGAAATTCAATTTTACGAAGGCTTTCATCAGCGCCAACGGCATACATAATGATGAGATTTCTTCTTACAGCATTGAAGAAGGGGAAGCTCACCAAATCGCGCTGAATAATTCGCGGACGAAATTTTTGCTGGCGGATAATAAAAAATTCAACCGGGAAGATTTTTACGTGTTCTATAACTTGCACGATATGGACTATCTGATTACGGATGATAAAGTCATGAAAGATGTTCAAATTCATTACGAGCAATATGTAGATGTCAAAATCGCAAAAAAATAAAAAAAGGCGGGCGGTTCGATGAAAGGGGTTATTTTTGATTTCAACGGCACGATGTTTCAAGATTCGCATCTGCACGAAAAAGCATGGTTTTTCATGGTGAAAAAATACGGGCCGAAAACCATTTCTGATGAAGACATTTTCGTTAACATTCACGGGAGAACAAACAGTGAAATCCTGACGTATTTTATTTCCGGCGATTTAACAAATGAAGAAATCAAGAAGCTGTCTTTTGAAAAAGAAGCCTACTACAGAGAATTATGCCTTGAAAACAAAGACGAGTTAAAGCTGACGAAGGGACTGACCGGCGTATTGAACCATCTGAAAAAATCGGAAATACCGATGACCATCGCCACGGCTACGGTAAAGGAAAATGTCGAGTTTTACTTTGACGTCTTTCATTTGGATCAGTGGTTTGATTTTGACAAAGTCACGTTTGATGACGGGAGCTTCCCCGGAAAACCGGCGCCGGATATTTTTCTCATCGCATCGGAAAAATTAGGCCTCAAACCTGAAGAATGCTTAGTCATTGAAGATGCCTTTTCAGGGCTCACAGCGGCAAAAAAAGCAGGTGCGGGCAAGATTATGGCCATTGACCCGCTCGGAAAAAACCGCGCGCTATTTGAAGAAAAACAGCTGGCGGGTGACGGGATACTGACAGATTTCACCTCGTTTTTTGAGGTGATTGCCGGACATTCTGTTTGAGAGATCAGCCGGTTTTCATGCGGGTATGGCTGTACAGGCTGCAGACTCCGTTCGCAACACGGGATGTTTTTGTGTTTGGCGCTTCTCGTGAAGAAAGGAGTTTCGCTTTTTATTCGGAGTCACTTTTAAGACAGGGATATCCCTGTCTTTTTAATTCCTCGTATTTCTTCCAAAGAAGCGCCAAGGTGCCTATTGCTGACTGTTTATATGTTTCACGATAAAATCCTGAGCATACAAGAAAACCAGCCATCCTGTAAGTCCAAGCCCTGATGCGGCAATGAAAGACAGTGAATGGCGAAGGGCGATGCCGATAATGACCAGCATAATGACTGTAGAGGGGATGCCGGAAGCCACGCTGAATGCAAAATGACTTAATGTCTCCTTCGTTTCGCCTTGGATGTACAGCCAAATCATGCTCAGCATACTGACAATTGGTAAAGCCGCTATAATACCTCCATAACTCGGGCTTCTTCTTGATATTTCAGTGATAACCCCAATAATAGCAGCGGAGACAATGATTTTAACGATCGTAAACATCTTCAGCACGCTCCTTCATCAAACTGAATGCTTTTAAGACAAGTGTTCGTTCTTCATTATTCATGTTGTCAAAAAGAAGCTGTTTAAGCTTTTCTTCATCAAGACCGGAATGCCGGTAAAGGACATCCGCCCCCAAACTGGTAAGTTTTAAAATGACTTTCCTCTCATCTTCAACACTTCTGGTTTTATAAACATACTTTTTCTTCAGTAACCGCTTTATATGTTCCGAAGCGGTATTATGCGATACTTGAATCGCTCCGGCAATGTCTTTTATTCCGACTGCCTTCTCTTTTTGAATGACTTGCAGAATCCGTACACCTTGGTGAGTGATTTTTTCATGGTGCTGATAACGGAGCCGATAGTAAATATCTGTCCAGAGGTCATTTAATCGTATAATTTCGTTAGACATCATAAGCCACCTTTTATCGTTTATTAAGATTATATCTTATATTACGATATATTTTCGCGGATTGAAAGCAATTTTTGAGCATGAGGGAGCGGCATTCGTTCTGTTTTTAGAAGATTGGAAGAGACAAGCGGCCGCAGCTTCAACGAATAAACTTATTTAATATACTCTCAATAAGTCATTTTCCTTATTTTAAGAAACGGCAGCTTAATACCTTCCGCATATAAATAAGAGCACTGACAATATGATAAAGAACCAAAGTATATATTCAAATGCAGTTTTTTTCAGCAGGGCAGTCCTGTGCTGATTGAAAAAGATACGGGGGATAAAAAGCGGGTAAGAAGATAAGGAAAGGAGAGAGACGGATGGAACTTGATTTTGTGATTCGTCTGGCGGTTGCGGGTCTGCTTGGGGCTCTTATTGGATTGGAGAGAGAATTCAGGGCGAAGGAAGCCGGTTTGAGGACGCATTTTTTAGTGGCCGTCGGCAGCGCCTTGATGATGATCGTTTCCAAATACGGCTTTTTTGATTTGTTATCCAACAGCCATACGTCCTTTGATCCGAGCCGGGTGGCGGCGCAGGTCGTCAGCGGTGTCGGATTTTTAGGAGCCGGCACGATTATTTTGCAGCGGCATGTCGTGCGGGGGCTTACGACGGCAGCAGGGATTTGGGCTACGTCGGGGATCGGGCTGACGATCGGGGCAGGTATGTATGTCATCGGCATCAGCGGCACGATTTTGGCGTTAATCGGGCTTGAACTGTTAAATTTTCTGTTTAAACCGGCGGCGCATTCTTTGTCTGTCAGTTTCAGGATTGAAGAGAAAGCCGTCATGCATGATATTTTAACTTCTCTTGAGGAAAAAGGAATTCTGATTACGTCCTATGAATTGAATAAGGCGGTGCTTGAAGTGAAGGGAAGGGTGAAAAGCAAAAGCGGGAAAGCAGCGGTAATGGAGAAAGTTCAAGCCCTCCCGTATATCCTGTCGGTCAAAGTTGAATAGCAGACAGGGGAAGCCTCCTGTCTGCAGTCATTTCTTTTCAAACATTAATACCAAGGATAGAACGGGATATACGGCCGCGGATAGTATGGGTATGGTCTGGGGTAATAATAAGGCGGCCGCGGATAGTATGGATATGGTCTGGGGTAATAATAAGGCGGCCGCGGATAATGATATGGCACCCGTTCGTGGCTCTCGGCTGTGTATTCATGATCGAAAGGATCGTACAAGAGGAAAACCTCCTTTTCAAATGTTGGTTCCGTTTACCTTATTCCTGTATGCCCGGTACGGTGTATGTACAACGGGCAAAAAAAAGACGCCGGTTATCATCCGGCATCTTTTTTTACACTTTCACATCAATTGAATGGCCGGCAGTCGGGTGCTGGGACGGCAGCATTTTCACTGTTTCTTCCGCCGCAGCCTGTGCATGCTGCATGACCGTTTTTGTTAAAGCGATATTTACATTCTGCGCCAGAGATGCCTGATGCATTGCGATTGATAACGCAGGGATATCCATAGCTTCCACCTCCTTATCCCTTCATATCGGCGGCGTGCTCCGATTTTGAAGAGGGCTGGCGGTTTCTTTTTACGGCCCATTCTAAAAGTGCGGCAGCGCATACCCCGAGGGTATAGGCGAAAATGTCACTCCAGACAAATTGCCAGCCGAGGATCAGCCCGCCGAGCGTGCTGCTTCTGATCGCGTCAATCCACGGCGCGTGATACAGCTGGCTGCATTCAATCAGAAAGCAAAACGAGAGGCTCAAAATTGCGGCTGTTTCCGTCCGGATGTGCCGAAACAAAAGCCCGAATCCTGTAAAAATCATGGCCGCCCACAGGGCATCTCCTAAATAAGCGTTTATGATGCCGGGCAATAGGGCGGTGATGTATGCGGTTCTGGACAGCAAACCGAGGGCGATGATAAAAACGGTACATATTCCGTATGTCAATGGATGTCTATTCACTTCACACTGTTCCCCTTTTTTTGTACTCCCATGTATTGTAAGGAACGACGGAGAAGCTGTCTATGAAAAAAACGGCCCGGAAGGCCGCTTTTTTTGCGTTATCTGGCTTTTAGGTTGACATGATCTGCTTTTTGATCACTGCCGATGACGAAGCGGAGCTCATACTGCCCCGTATGGTAGACGTAATCTGTTTCGCCCGTTTTTGGCACTGTCAGGATTTTGTCAGCGCTGCCGATTTGTTTGCTTAAGACGTCAGGTGTGACGCTGCCGAGGTTTAAGCGCCGCTCGACCCCCGTTCCGAAATAGCGTATTTCCGAGATTTTTCCGTTTTTATGATAGGAAAATCCGTAGCCGGGGTTTCCCATGTTCCAGCTGTATAAATCAAATGGATTGCGGCTGTCTGCTTTTTGTTCCGGCTCGCCGATTTTATTGTAAACGTCCTGTCTTGTGCTTTGGTTGATTTTCAGGCCTTTCACATTTTGCGGCATTTCCCCTTTAAATGCCGATTGGTAAAGGCTGTTCACCAGTTCTTGTGCACGCTGGTTTTCCGTTTTTGAAGCGGCTGCGGCATGGACGGGCTGTGTATCCGAAAATGCTTCTGCTCCGAAAGCGCATCCCGTGAGCATCACTGCCGATAATCCCGTGGCGAGTGTTTTTTTCTTCAACATATGTGAACGCCTCCTTTTTACCGCTCATACCCGTATGTTTCCTGAGATAAACGAGATGTTTTAGTGAAAGGCCGGTTGGGAATCATAGAGGATGTATAGAGGGGGACAGAAAGGGGAAAAGAAAATGGCTGATACAAAGAAAGTTACAATCAATGGGGTTGAAATGGAAGCGCCGGACGGCCAAACCGTTTTGCAGCTTTTGAACAATAGTTCAATTGACGTGCCGCACGTGTGTTATCACCCGAGTCTCGGGCCGATTGAAACGTGCGATACCTGTATCGTCAATGTTAACGGGGAACTGATGCGTTCGTGTTCCGCGCAAATAAAGGACGGAGATGTCATCGATACGCTTTCGTCCGATGTGAAAAAAGCGCAGATTATCGGCATGGACAACATTTTGCACAACCATGAATTGTACTGCACGGTCTGTGATTACAACAATGGGAGCTGCGAAGTACATAATACCGTAAAGGAAATGAAAATCAATCATCAAAGCATTCCGTTCGATCAAAAACCGTATCCTAAAGATGAATCAAATCCGTTTTACCGATATGATCCCGACCAGTGCATTTTGTGCGGACGCTGCGTCGAAGCCTGTCAGGACGTACAGGTAACCGAAACGTTAAGCATTGATTGGGAGCGGAAACGCCCGCGGGTCATTTGGGATCAGGATGTGCCGATCAATGAATCATCATGTGTTTCCTGCGGACATTGCTCGACGGTATGTCCGTGCAATGCCATGATGGAAAAAGGCATGGAAGGCGAAGCGGGGTATTTAACAGGCATTAACCAAGAGACGCTTCGGCCGATGATTGACATCACAAAAGGGGTCGAAACCGGGTACGGATCGATTTTGGCCATATCGGACATGGAATCGGCCATGCGGGATGAAAGAATCAAAAAAACGAAAACCGTATGCACTTACTGCGGTGTCGGCTGCAGTTTTGATATATGGACGAAAGGAAGAGACATTTTAAAGGTTGAGCCTCAGGCCGAGGCGCCCGCAAATGGCATTTCGACGTGTGTGAAAGGGAAATTCGGCTGGGATTTCGTCAATAGTGAAAAGCGCCTTACCAAACCGCTTATCCGGGAAGGAGACTCGTTTCGGGAGGCGGAATGGGATGAAGCGCTGCAGCTGATCGCTGATAAATTTACCGATATAAAAGAACATTTCGGCCCGGATGCACTTGCCTTTATCACATCTTCCAAATGCACGAATGAAGAATCATACGTGATGCAGAAGCTTGCAAGAGCTGTCATTGGCACAAATAATGTCGACAACTGCTCACGCTACTGCCAGTCTCCCGCCACGGCCGGATTGTTCAGAACGGTCGGATACGGCGGCGATTCAGGATCAATTACAGATATAGAAAAAGCTGAGCTCGTGCTGATTATCGGTTCAAATACATCTGAGTCTCACCCCGTCTTGTCCACACGCATTAAACGTTCTCATAAGCTGCACGGACAGAAGCTCGTCGTCGCTGACTTGCGAAAACATGAAATGGCCGAGCGCTCCGACGTGTTTTTCCAGCCGCGTGCCGGATCAGATATTGTCTGGCTGAATGCCGTATCGAAATATCTGCTTGATCACGATTTGGCGGATACTGCATTTCTGAAGGAGAGAGTGAACGGATTAGATGAATTCGTGAAAAGCCTTGAACCTTATACGATGGAATATGCGGAGAAACATACCGGTGTGGACAAGGATACCTTAATCAAAGTGGCCCGGATGATTCATGAAGCCAAAAGTGTATGCGCACTGTGGGCGATGGGGGTCACCCAGCATATCGGAGGAAGTGATACGAGCACGGCCATTTCCAACATGCTTCTTGTGACCGGAAATTACGGCAAGCCCGGCGCAGGCTCATATCCGCTTCGGGGCCATAATAACGTGCAGGGAGCCAGTGATTTCGGCAGTATGCCTGACAGCTTCCCCGGCTATGAAAAAGTAACGGATGAAAAAGCCCGCAAAAAGTATGAACAGGGTTGGGGAACAGACCTGCCGAAAGAAATCGGAATGACAAATCATGAAATGATCGAAGGCATCCACTCAGGAAAACTGAAGTCCATGTACTTAAAAGGAGAAGAAATGGGGCTTGTCGACTCCAATATCAACCATGTTCATGCCGCATTTGAAAAGCTTGATTTCTTCGTTGTGCAGGATATCTTTCTTTCGCGTACGGCCGAGTTCGCCGATGTCGTGCTTCCGGCAAGCCCGAGCCTTGAAAAAGAAGGGACGTTTACGAATACGGAACGGAGGGTGCAGCGCCTTTACGAAGTGTTTGAACCGCTGGGCGATTCAAAGCCTGATTGGCAGATTATTACGGACATCGCCAACCGTCTGGGCGCTGATTGGCACTATGAACATCCGGCAGACATTATGGAAGAAGCGGCAATGCTTTCGCCGCTCTACGCAGGCGTCACTTACGAACGTCTCGAAGGCTACAATTCACTGCAATGGCCGGTTGCAGCGGACGGAACCGATTCACCGCTTTTATTTACGGATAAGTTCCCGTTTTCAGACGGCAAAGCGATTTTATATCCCGTTCAGTGGACCGAGCCGAAAGAATTTGGTGAAGAATATGATATCCATGTGAATAACGGGCGGCTGCTCGAGCATTTTCACGAAGGAAATCTGACTTACCGATCAAAAGGAATATCCGAAAAAACACCGAGTGTGTTCCTTGAGGTCTCGCCCGAACTCGCCGAAGAAAGAGGGCTTGAAGACGGAACGCTTGTCCGTCTGACATCACCGTACGGAAATGTGAAAGTCAAATGCGTCATCACAGACAGGGTAAAAGGCAAACAAGTCTATCTCCCGATGAACGATTCAAAAGACGCTGCCATTAACCTTTTGACAAGCAGCTATGCGGATAAGGATACCGATACACCGGCTTATAAAGAAACATCAGCGAAGATGGAGATTTTGAAAAAAGAAGGAGTTAATCCGCTTCCGAAAATCAATTTCCGTTATGGAAACCCGCAGCCGCAGATCGGTGTCCGGGTTGAGCGGAAATGGGCGCGTAAAGATTATGTATTTCCGGGAGACGCCGTAAAAAGGGGGAAACAGCAAAATGGCTAAAGCAATCAGCGGCATCCGAAAACAGACCGTCACAGAAGAAGACAAACGAAAAAAGGACTTAGAAGAGATCGAGACGGCTCTTTTACGAAATAAAGACGCGATTTTGGAATCTCTGCACATTCTTCAGCACATGAACGAGCGCGGCGTTTTGGCGCTTCTGCGCGGGCTCTTCGGCCAGGGAGACAAAGTGATGGATATCCTGGTGAAGAAGGCGAATACTCCGGAAACGGCCAATATGCTGAAAAATCTCCTGCTGTTAAGCGGCGTTCTCGGCATGCTCGATGTAAAACAGCTTGAGCCGTTTATCGTTAAAATCAATGCGGGCGTCACAAAGGCCGTCGAGGAAAAAGACAGCGGCAGGAAGACGGGGTATTTTGATATCGTCCGCGCTTTAAAAGACCCGGAAATCAACAAGGCCGTCACTCTGCTGTTTTCTTTCCTGAAAGGCATGGGCGCTGATACGGACGATATGGAAAGAAATACGCAGCCTCCTGAAGACCAAAAGCAGCACCAGAAACCGCAGACGAATGAGTGAACATATCTCCCGAGCCTGGCCGAAGGCTCGGGTTTTTTGTGCGCTTCTGCTGTTTTCTTGGGAGAAATTTCACCTCCGGATTTATGACTTTTGTTGTGTTATGTTAATAGTTCAGGTTATGAATAGAAAAAAATTGAAAATATGTGCTAGGATAAAATTCAAGGTACGTCAACTATTCAAATATGAAACAATCAGGAGTGATGAAACATGAGTAAGCTGAGGAGCACGAGACAAGCCATCCAAAGAACCCTGATAAAAGGAAAAAACGGCCTGGACGTATACAACCCTTTTCCTTGGTACGAAAAAATGAGACAGGAAAGCCCTATACACTTTGATGAAGAAACGCAGGTTTGGAGTGTGTTTTTATACGATGATGTCAAAAAAGTCATCAGTGATAAAGAGACGTTCTCAAGCCTCATGACTGATGTGAAAAGCTCGATTGCAAAGTCCATGCTGAATATGGACCCGCCGAAGCATACCCAAATCAGATCTGCCGTCAATCGCGCTTTCACTCCCCGCGTCTTGAAGGGATGGGAGCCGCGAATTAAAGACATTACCGATCATCTCCTAAAACAGGCAAAGAACAAAGGGCGGATTGATATCGTTAAAGATCTCTCTTACCCTTTGCCGGTCATGGTGATTTCAGAATTATTAGGCGTTCCGTCCGAACGTATGGATCAGTTTAAAAAATGGTCGGACATTCTCGTCAGCATGCCGAAAGATGCGAGTCCTGAAGCGGCGGAGAAAAATCAGCAGGAACGTGACCAATGTGAGGCGGAGCTGGCGGCGTTTTTTGCGGAAATAATAGAAAGCAAACGAAAAAAGCCCGGCCAAGACATTATTTCTATTTTGATAAAAGAGGAAGAAGAGGGAGAGAAGCTCACGGCAGAAGATCTGATCCCGTTTTGCAACCTGCTTTTAGTGGCGGGAAATGAAACAACGACTAATCTCATTTCAAATGCGGTTTACAGCATATTAGAAACGCCCGGCCTTTATGAAGAGCTGAGACAGGACCCATCTCTCATCGCGAAAACGGTGGAAGAAACGCTGCGTTTTCGCGCTCCCGCTCCGTTTGTCAGAAGGACGGTCCGGCACGACACTGAATTGCGCGGACGCCGCTTGAAAAGCGGGGAGATCGTTCTCTGCTACATTGCATCTGCCAACCGTGATGAAAACAAATTTGAGAAGGCGGGCGTATTTGATATTCATCGCCAATCGAATCCGCACCTTTCCTTCGGATTCGGCGTACACTTCTGCTTAGGCGCTCCGCTTGCCAGACTTGAAGCGGAAGCCGCGCTGAAAGGAATTGTAAAAACCTTTTCACACCTTGAGCCTGTCGGGATTGAGCCGATCCGAAACAGTGTCATGTACGGGCTGGAGTCTTTAGAAGCGGAGATAAACGAAAATGAGGGAGAAGAAAAAAGATGAGAAAAACACACATCGCCATAATTAATGTGGCCGCTCACGGTCATGTCAATCCCACGCTGCCTGTAGCCGAGGAACTTGTCAATCGCGGGTATAAAGTGACATTCGCTACGACTGAGGAATTTGAAGCTTCCGTTGCCAAAACGGGCGCCATTCCCGTTTTATACCGCACAAGCATAAAGGCGGACCCGGAGACGATAAAAGAACGGGTAAATAAAAATGACGCGTTTGTGATGTTTCTGGAAGAAGCGGTTGAAGTGCTTCCGCAGTTGGAAGAGCTGTACAAAGACGACCTTCCTGACATCGTCCTGTTTGATTTTTTAGCTCTTGCCGGAAAATTGTTTGCAGATAATGGCGGCATCCCGGCCGTAAAGTTCTGCCCGAGCTATGCAATGAATGAGTATTTTCAATTAGGAAGAGACGAAGAAACACTGGAAGCGGCCAAACAGGCGATAGAAGAATATCAGGAGCAGATTGAAAATGAACAATTGAAACGGATGACAATGGAAGAATTTTTTATGCCTGAAAAACTGAATATTGTCTTTATGCCAAGGGCCTTTCAGCCGAAACAGGAAACCTTTGATGAACGATTCTGTTTTGTGGGTCCGTCTCTTGGAGAACGCACAAATACGGGAAGTCTGGAAATTGATGCAGCCGATGACCGTCCGCTTATGCTCATCTCACTGGGAACGGCGTTTAACGCCTGGCCTGAATTTTACCAGATGTGTATTGACGCGTTTCGGGACTCGGACTGGCGGGTTATTATGTCAGTCGGCACAACAATTGATCCGGAAAGTTTTTCGGATGTCCCCGATCACTTTATCATCCGCCAGCACGTTCCTCAGCTTGATGTGCTGGAGAAAGCAAAGCTGTTCGTATCTCACGGCGGGATGAACAGTACAATGGAGGCGATGAATGCGGGTGTCCCGCTCGTTGTCGTTCCGCAAATGCACGAACAAGAGGTCACCGCAAAGCGTGTGGATGAATTGGGGCTTGGCGTGCATCTGCCGCCGAAAGAAGTCACTGTGGCCCGTTTGCAAAAAGACGTTCAGAACGTATACGGCGATAAGAACATCCTCAGCCGCGTGAAAAGCATGCAGCAGAAAATAGAAGAAACCGGCGGCCCCAAACAGGCTGTTTACGCCATTGAAGAATTTTTGAAAACGGCGGCCGTCGAAAATTGATTGAGAAACAGGCAGCGCACCGGAAGACGGCTGCCTGTTTTGTTATATGTTTTTCTTCATGCCGCATCTCCGGCATTCCCTCAAAAATTTTCCGCCCTTCACTGAACTTTTAAACAGCGTGTAGTCGCAATTGTCACATCGGCCGCTGTGAACATCAGGATATTCATTGAACTCGTAAATGACCGAAGTATCGTATCCTTTTGTCTCGAACTCTTTTTTTGTTTCCATGATTGAAAGTCCCTCCGCGAATCAAATCGTTCTGCCCGGTTAATGATACAGCAACTGCACGGGGGATTCAACGGGAGCATAGCTTGATTTTCCCGGCTGATTGCGTAACAATAATAGAAATAAATGACGGCCTGCCATAGGGCGCCCGGCATCTGAAGGGAAGAAGAAAACAGCGATGGGAAAAGGATTGAACGGGAAACGGATTGCCATCGGCGGTTCGCGGAAAACAGAAGAGATCACAAAATTAATAGAAAAGCAGGGCGGAACGGCAGTCGTCCGTTCCCTCCAAGGAACCGTATACCTGGCGGAGGATCAAATTGAACCCGACGTAAGAACATTTGCCGGGCAAAAAGCCGACTGGGTGATATTCACCACAGGCATCGGTACGGAAACGTTATTGTCGGTATCGGAAAAAATCAGTCTGAAAGAAGAATTTTTAGCGGCCGTTCATGAAGCGAAAATCGGCTGCAGAGGCTATAAAACATATGCGGCCTTAAAAAAGCTCGGCATCACGCCGCATGCCTCAGATGAAGACGGTACAACAAGAGGGCTGATCCGCTCCTTGGAACGATTTGACTTTAAAGATAAAAAAGTCATGATACAGCTTCATGGCGAAAAAGCGCCGGTCTTAACGGAGTTCCTTGAGAAAAACGGAGCGGAGGTTTTCCCTGTTCTGCCGTATCAGCATATTCCGCCTGAAAGGGAGACGGTCGATAAACTGCTGGGAGAGCTGTTAAACGGAGAGGTCGATGCCGTATGTTTTACGACAGCCATTCAAGTGCGCTCTCTCTTTGATTATGCAAAAGAAAAAGGGTTCACAAAAGAATTGCAGCAGGCATTCGAAACACAAGTGCTTGCCGCCGCAGTCGGCAAAGTGACGGCTGAAGCGATCCGGGATGAAGGGGTAAAGAGGGTCCTTGCTCCAGATATTGAGCGGATGGGAGCGATGATTATTGAATTATCCCGTTACTATGAATCTCTGACCTTGTCATAAACCATCATTCAGCAGGGAAAAAAGCCTACGCTTCCCTGCTGAATTTTTTTAATTGCCAGTGTTCCGTGAAAAGGGAAGGATATGTCAAGGCGCTGAGTATGATACATGTAAGAAGAGCGGAGGTCATCGTTGTAAAAACGATCAGCAGCTGAAAGCGCACCGCCTGTATCGGATCAGCCCCCGCTAAAATCTGCCCCGTCATCATGCCGGGAAGCTGAACGAGACCCAATGTTTTCTGGCTTTCAAGCGTCGGGATCATACTGAGCTTCATACTGGACGTCAATATCTGCCGGACGGCCTGCTTAGGCGTTCCTCCGAGAGAGAGAATCAGCTGGATTTCTTCTTTCCGCAGATCCGCTTCCGAACTGAGCTTGTTTAAAAACAGGCTTGAGAGGACCATGGAGTTTCCGATGACCATGCCGCTTATCGGAATGACATATCTTGAAGTGAACGGAATGATATGCAGGGTCAGTAAAAGTCCCTGCGTCACAACTTCCACGATCGCCAGTGTCAGAAAAACGCGCCAAAATGAGCCGATCCGCATTTTTTTCCGTTTGGCGACATTGTGCGAAGCGGCCGTGAGCATGAGAAGCACCATTAGTATGATAAACACCGGGTGATCACCGCGAAAAATCAGCGACAGCACATAGCCGATAATGAGAAGCTGAATGACGGCCCTGACGGTTGCGACGATCATATCCTTTTCGACGTCGGCTTTAAAAGATTTAGACAGGAATAAAGCGATAATGACAAATATACTTGTCAATAACAGAGAAAGATCATTCATATCAGCACCCGCTCCCTTGTAAAAGCGCCCGGGCCTTTTCGTGTTTCGGTTCCTTAAAGAACGTTTTCGTTTCCGCGGTCTCTAAAAGCCGTCCCTCAGCCATAAACCATACTGTATCGGATAATCGTTCCGCTTGTTCAAGGTTATGGGTGATCCACAGGATCGTCAGCTGTTTTTGCCGATGGAGTTTCGTAATCAGTTTCTCAATGGTGAGAACGGATGACGGGTCCAGCGCCGATGTGATTTCATCCAGCAGCAGGATGGACGGCAGTCCGGCGAGAGTTCGCCCTAATGAGAGCTTCTGCCGCTGACCTCCGGATAATTCTTTTGCATTTCGATCCAGAAGCTCGCGCGGAAGATCTGTAAAATCTGCGAGCTCTTCAGGCGTATAGTGCTGTGCCCCGTGGAGTTTTTCTGCGAGCAGAAGGTTGTCCCGCACCGTGCCGTCCATGACGGGAGCTGATTGAAATGCAAGGCCCGCGGTTTTTCTGAGCTCTCTGATGTCCCAGTGTCTTATTTCTTTTCCGAATACAAGCACTTCCCCTTCATCAGGTGTATTCATCAGATTGCAAAGTGACAGCAATGTGCTTTTTCCCGCGCCGGAAGGCCCTATCAACGCCGTGATAGAACCTTTTTGAATATGTCCGGTTACACGGCTTAGGACATCAAAGGACGTATGGTTTTGTTCAAAGCGTTTGCCGGCTGACAGAAAAGATATTGCCGGAGTTTCTTCTTTCATACAGGATGACACCTTTCGTAAAAAAATCAGGAACCGGTGAGATTGGCTGACGTTTGCTCAGCCGTTTTCTGGTCTGTCTGCCGGGAAGCGAATGTATGCATGACCATTCCCGCAATAATAATGAACAGTCCGGCAAATGAAAGAAGTGACGGAAACGCCGCGGATAAAAAGACGATTTCGCCGATCAGTGCAAAAAGAACCTCTCCGGACTGCGTCGCCTCAACAGCAGCGAGCTTCTGCGGCTCATTCCTCACCATATCGGTGGCGCGGAAAAATAATACTGTTGCGATAACGCCAGAACTGAGTGCGACGATAAAGGATTGGAATGTCTGTCCCATTGAGGGAAGCCCGTCTCTATGCCAGCCGAAAGCGGCGATCAAAAGCCAAAACGGAAGGCTTGCGAGCGTCATGCCGAGCACCCGCTGAAACGTATCGAGTTTTCCGCCGTATTGTTCCAGCATTTTGCGGTTGCCGAGCGGATAGGCAAAAGCGGCGATGACGACCGGCACAACGCTGAATAGTATCGTGCGGCCGGACAGAGAACCCGCATGCTGAAGCTGAATCAGACCGGCTCCGATCAGGATGATGACGGAAGTAACCAGCGAAATCAGCGGGATCTTTTGTCTGACAGAAACCGGGCCTGCCGGTGAATGTTTTGTTTCGTAGAAAAACGGCGACAGAAGCACACCCGCGACAATTGTAATCTGCCACGTGCCGGCGATCAGCCAGCCCGGCCCATATGCCGCCGCAAACGTAATCGGGGCATAAAACAGCACGAACCCGGTAAAACTCCACTTCAGCCAAAAAAACGGTTTTTTCCGGATTTCATGCCAGAGCGGCGCCCATTTTCCTTTCGCATAAACGATCAAAAATAAAAACGGAACCATAAAAAGAAAACGCAGGGAAGAGCTCCACATCCAGCTTCCGCCGGAAAGCTCCATCGCCCTGTTTAAAATAAAGGTGACTGCAAAAAACAGAGATGCCAATATTCCGATCACGATGGCTTTCATTAAATCCCTCATTTTGACACATATTTTTTTATACTATACTATTCACCGGCAGGCTTCGCAATGGAATATGAAAAAATAGCGTTTTAACAAATGATGAATGGGAAACAGACATATACGGAGGTGAAAACAGTGCAGAAAGAGGATATTCAAGTGCTTTATTTCGAAGATGACGGCCGCATTCCGAATAACCCGAATCTTCCGCTTGTTATTTATAAAGCGGTATTTAATGAAGAAACAGTACAGAAAGCAGAGTCCGTCCTCCGCCGGCACGATTGGTCGAACAGCTGGACGGGCGGAGTATTTCCGTATCACCATTTTCACAGCACCACGCACGAAGTTCTTGTCGCGGTAAAAGGAAACGCGGTTTTGAGGTTCGGCGGGGAACAAGGAGTGGACGCGGTTCTTCAAATGGGAGACGCAGCGGTCATTCCGGCCGGCACCGGACATAAAAAACTGTCGGGCAGTTCTGATTTTACCGTGATCGGGGCTTATCCGGGCGGCCGGCAGTACGATACAAAAACGGAGAAAAATGATAGAACTTCAGAAGAAATCAGCCGTGTCCCGCTCCCGGAATGCGACCCCTTTACGGGAAAATCGGGCCCGCTTTTAAAATTGTGGGAAAAATGACAGGGGAAAAGCGGATGGTCTGTAAAAAAATAGCCTAAAAGAAACGTTATTACACCCCCGCCATATAAATAATTTCATAAACGAAACAATTCACGTTCAAATTTTGTTCAAAAAGTGTTATTATATAAGAGTAAATCAAATTGGGGTTTTTTATGTTTGCTATTTTCAGAGAGGAAAAAGAAATTTTGACTTATTCAATTGTTTTTGTTGATATAAAAATAATACTGGATATGGCAAAGTGAAAAACTGGGTAGTAAACATTTATTTTTGTAAATGATTGTGCATGAATTCACAATCTTGCTTTTTCATGCTTTTCTGCATGAAGGGGGAAAGGCTACCCTTTCCAAAAAAATCAGCATACTGCTTATAGTAAAGGAGAATCGGATATGCCAGAAACAATCGATCAAACAAATGCATCTGTCAGCCAAGGCCAACGCGATCTTATTGATCAGCTGCTAAAACCTGAAGTTCAAGAATCACTGACTGTTTTAGTGGATCAGCTTCCAAAACTGACTGAGTTAGTAAATATTTTAACGAAGTCTTATGATTTTGCACAGTCTGTAGCGACAGACGAAGTATTGAAGAGCGATACAGTGGGTGCGCTTACAGAAATTCTTGAGCCGGTGAAAGAAACAGCGAAAGAAGTTGCGGCTACTGCGATCGAAGCAAAAGACCGCGCGGATGCAAGCAATGAAACGATCGGACTTTTCGGCCTACTGCGCATGCTGAAAGATCCTCAAGCTCAAAAGCTGTTCCGTTTTGCTAACAGCTATCTTGAAATCATGAACGAAAAACAAAAATAATCTCAGATTCAAATTGATATAAAGGACGGAGGATATACGATGTCAAAACATATTGTCATTTTAGGCGCTGGTTACGGCGGAGTTCTTTCTGCTTTAACCGTTCGTAAACATTACAGTAAAGATGAAGCACGCGTAACCGTTGTGAACAAATACCCGACTCACCAAATCATTACAGAACTGCACCGCCTTGCAGCAGGCAACGTGTCTGAACAGGCTGTTGCTATGCCGCTTGAAAAACTTCTGAAAGGAAAAGACGTCGACATTAAAATCGCAGAAGTCAATTCTTTCTCAGTTGATAAGAAAGAAGTTGCCCTTTCTGACG
This sequence comes from Bacillus sp. KICET-1, assembly GCF_027721405.1. Lineage (NCBI taxonomy): Bacteria > Bacillati > Bacillota > Bacilli > Caryophanales > Bacillaceae > Bacillus > Bacillus sp. KICET-1. The sequence goes on along the minus strand of NZ_CP113515.1, from coordinate 3,717,252 downwards.
GTTCTAAGCTGACTTATGACGCGCTTGTTGTCGGACTTGGTTCTGTTACGGCTTATTTCGGCATTCCTGGACTCGAAGAAAACAGCATGGTGCTGAAATCTGCTGCTGATGCGAACAAAGTATACAAACACGTGGAAGACCGTGTGCGTGAATACGCTAAAACGAAAAACGAAGCTGATGCAACGATCCTTATCGGCGGCGGCGGCTTAACAGGCGTCGAGCTTGTCGGTGAGCTTGCTGACATCATGCCGAACCTTACGAAAAAATACGGCGTAGATCCGAAAGAAATCAAACTGAAATTAGTAGAAGCAGGTCCGAAAATTCTTCCTGTTCTTCCTGATGACCTTATCGAACGCGCGACAAAAAGTCTTGAAAAACGCGGCGTTGAGTTCTTAACAGGTCTTCCTGTTACAAATGTTGAAGGAAACGTTATTGATCTGAAAGACGGTTCAAAAGTCGTTGCCAACACATTTGTATGGACAGGCGGCGTACAAGGCAACCCGTTAGTCGGCGAATCTGGCCTCGAAGTGAACCGCGGCCGTGCGACGGTTAACGATTTCTTACAATCTACTTCTCACGAAGATGTATTCGTTGTCGGAGACAGCGCTGTATACTTTGCGCCGGACGGCCGTCCGTACCCGCCGACAGCGCAAATCGCTTGGCAGATGGGTGAACTTGTCGGTTACAACCTGTTCGCTTACTTAGAAGGAAAAACGCTTGAAACATTCAAGCCTGTAAACTCTGGTACGCTTGCAAGCCTCGGACGTAAAGACGCGGTTGCCATCATCGGAGCGAACTCTACTCCGCTGAAAGGTCTTCCGGCATCTTTAATGAAAGAAGCAAGTAACGTACGTTATTTAACACATATCAAAGGATTATTCAGCCTCGCTTACTAATCCTTAAGATCACACAGAAGACATTGCCGGACTTTCTCGGCAGTGTCTTTTTTTGTATGAAAATGTTAACGGATACAATTTTCTGAAAAATAAAATAAAAATGATTGATATGTGAGAAAGAGGAAGCTAAAATAAAAAAGAACCATTTTGTTAACGTTAACATTTTTAAGAGGGAGGATGAAAGTGTGAAAGCTTTTATGGGTGATGATTTTTTACTGGATAGTAAAACGGCCGTAAAGCTGTACCGGGAATACGCTGAAAACATGCCGATCATTGATTATCACTGTCACTTAAGCCCAAAGGAAATCTATGAAAATAAAACCTTCGCAACCATTACGGAGGCATGGCTTTACGGTGACCACTACAAGTGGCGGATTATGAGGGCCAACGGCATTGAAGAGCGCTGCATTACCGGAAACGCTTCAGATGAAGAGAAGTTTTTCGCCTGGGCAAAAACGGTGCCGATGGCAATAGGCAATCCGCTGTACAGCTGGACGCATTTAGAGCTGCAGCGCTGGTTCGGCATTTATGACGTATTGAATGAAAAAACGGCCGCGGCCATTTGGAAAAAAACGAATGAGCTCCTGCAGGGAGACGGGTTTGGCGCAAGAGATCTCATTCTGAAATCAAATGTCAAAGTCATTTGCACAACCGACGATCCTGCCGATGCGCTGACATACCACGAACTGTTGAAAGAAAGTGATTTTCCGGTTCAAGTACTGCCCGGATTTCGGCCTGACAAAGGACTGGACATCAGCAGCCCGGGTTTTGCCGATTGGGTCCGTTCACTGGAGAGCGCTTCCGGAATAGCTGTCACCACCTACCAATCGTATTTAGATGCGTTAGAATCCCGCGTCCGCTTTTTTCACAATGCCGGGGGAAGAGTGTCGGATCATGCGTTAGATCAAATGGTTTATGCCGAGACGACCGAAGAGGAAGCGGCCCGGATTTTTGCAGCCGGATTAAGCGGAGAGCATGTGTCTTTTGAAGATGAAAAGAAATTCAAAACACGGACGCTGAAATATCTTTGCGGTCTTTACACCGAACTGGACTGGGCGATGCAGTTCCATATTAACGCGTTAAGAAATACCAATACAAATAAGTTCAGCAGCCTCGGTCCTGATACGGGATATGACTCAATTAATGATGAACGTATCGCAAAACCGCTTGCCCGGCTGTTAGATTCCGCCGAAAAAAAGCGGCAGTTGCCTAAGACGATTTTGTATTCTTTGAATCCGAATGACAACTATATTATCGCCAGCATGATCAACAGCTTTCAGGATGGGAAAACACCGGGGAAAATTCAATTCGGCACAGCCTGGTGGTTCAATGACACGAAAGATGGGATGCTCCAGCAAATGAAAGCGTTATCAAACATAGGCCTGTTCAGCCGTTTTATCGGGATGCTGACGGATTCAAGAAGTTTCTTGTCCTATCCCCGCCATTAATACTTCAGGCGGCTTGTCTGCACGCTGATCGGCGGCTGGGCGGAACAAGGCGAAGCGCCTTACGATATGGAGCTTTTAGGAAAGATTGTCGAGGGGATTTGTTACCGGAATGCTGAGGAATATTTCCGCTTTTAAAAAATGGAATGAAAGAGGTGGCCTATGAGTAATGTGCCTGTCGTGACAGCACCTGCCGCAAAAGTGAAGGAGCTTAAGCTGAGTCTGAAAGAAAAAGTATCCTATGGATTTGGAGATTTTGGGAACGGATTTATGTTTGATCTCGGGCAGATCTATTTGCTGAAGTTTTTCACAGATGTCGCAGGCATTCCGGCAGCGTTCGCCGGCAGTATTTTTTTGGTCAGCAAGCTGTTTGCGGCTGTGACTGATCCGATTGTCGGCTCGGCCATTGACTACAGAAAAAAGATCGGACCCCGGGGTAAATTCAGGCCGTATTTATTATTCGGAAGTATTATTCTTGCGGTCATGACCGTATTGATTTTTGTGTCACCGGACGTGAGCGTCACCTGGAAGCTTGTGTACGCCTATGCTTCTTACATGCTGTGGGGGGTCGCTTATTCTTTCGTCAATATTCCGTACGGCTCCCTCGGCGCGGCCATTACACAGGATGCGGAGGACAGAACGGCGCTTTCTGCATTCCGCCAGATCGGCTCCCTCGGCGCGCTGCTCATTACAAGTGTCATCGTCATCCCGATTCTCGTTCATTTTGATAACGTTCACATCGGCTACCCGGCAGTCATGGGAATGATGGCCGTAGTCGGAATCGCGGGATTTATGATCTGCTACCGAAACTGCAAAGAAAGAATTATCGTCCGTGAAGCGCCGAAAGAAAAGCTGTCCGTCATGTCGGTTTTCAAATGCTTTATCGGCAACAAACCGCTTCTGACCGTCGTTTTCATGACGATTTTCTCAATATCGGCATATAACATTAAATCCGCTATGCTTGTTTACTTCGCCCAGTACAATCTCAACAATGCGGAGTTGATGTCCTACATGAGTTTTATCATCATCGGTTCTTCATTTTTAGGTGTTTTGTTTATGCCGAAACTCGTCAAACGCTTCGGAAAAAATCGGTTTTGCCGTCAGCGCCGCGGCTGATGCGCTGAATTTCTGTCTCCCGTCAAATGTATATATCTTTACGGCGTTAGCGAGCATTGCTTTTATCGGGATCAGCATACCAAACGGCATTACGTGGGCGCTTGTGTCGGACATTATTGATTACGGAGAATGGAAGACGGGTGAACGGAAGGAGGCGACGACATATTCGCTTTTCAACTTCTCCAGAAAACTCGCCCAATCTTTATCAGGTTTTCTTTCAGGCATCGGGCTGAGCGTTATCGGCTATATCCCGAATGCATCTCAGACAAAAGGCACGTTAATCGGGATTAAAGGGCTTCTGCTGCTGTACCCGGCTTTCGCTTTAGCGTGCGCCATGCTGATTATCGGTTTGATGTATAAGCTGACGGACCGGCAGCATGCCGAGCTCGTTCAGGACTTACATCATGCAAAACCTCAACTTTAGTGATTTTATGGACTGTCCGTTAATGGTACAATAGAAATAAATGACAGCATACAGAAAGAAAGGAAAAACGATGGTAACCATAAAAGATATCGCAAAACTCGCCAACGTATCCCACACCACTGTATCCCGGGCACTTAACGGCAGCCCCTACATTAAAGAGCATACAAAGCAGAAAATATTAGCGCTCGCTTCACAGCTGAATTACACACCGAATGTAAATGCAAAAAGCCTTGCCATGCAAAAGTCCCATACGATCGGACTGTTTTTTACAAGCATCACAAACGGAACCTCACACAGCTTTTTTTCCGATACCATCAAAGGTGTAAACCGCACAATCAGTGAGGAATACAATTTGTTCGTCCGCGCGATTGACGACCTGAAAAGCTTTGAAACCATTACGCCCATGAGATATGATGGAATCATTTTAATGAGCCAAAGCGACAGTGATAATTCATTTATTTATCATATTCGCGAGAAAAACATCCCGCTTGTCGTGCTGAACCGGGACATTGATGACCGGAGCATCACGAATATCCTGTCAAACGATAAAGAAGGCTCCAGACAGGCGGTCGACTGCCTGATCGCAAACGGACACAGAGATATCGCGATCATTGAGGGAAAGGAAGGATTCAGGTCAACTTCTCAGCGGAAAGAAGGCTATTTGACATCTTTAATTGATCATTCTATTCCGATTAAGCATGAATACAGTGTAAAAGGCCGCTATGATATGGAAAGCGGCAGTCAGGCGATGGAAAAACTCTTGGCGCTTCAATCACCGCCTACGGCTGTTTTTTGTTCAAACGATGATATGGCGATCGGGGCGATGAATGCCATTTTCGCCAAAGGCCTGAACGTTCCGGAAGATATATCCGTTATCGGGTTTGATGACATCGGCATTTCCCAATACATGACGCCGAGGCTTTCGACAGTAAAACGCCCGGTTGAAAACATCAGCATACTCGGCGCAGAGAAGATTTTGGCGCTAATCGCCGACCCGGATACGGCGGCGGAAAAAATATACGAAAACACCGAGGTGATGATAAGAGATTCAATTAAAAAACTCACATAACGGCCCGTCTGATTATCCGGGTTTTCGTACAGAAAAATGTTAACGTGTGCATAAATGCAGAAGGAGGCGGACAGCTTGCGTCAGCTGAATAAAAAGATGTGCGGTGAATACATTCAATATCCTGAAAAAGTCCTTCAGTTCGGCGAAGGCAACTTTTTGCGGGCCTTCGCAGACTGGCAGATCGATCAAATGAATCAATTGACGGATTTTAACGGAAGCGTTGTCGCCGTACAGCCGAGAGGCTCTGAGAAAATCAAACGTTTAAACGAGCAGGACGGTTTGTTTACGCTTTTTTTGCGGGGGATAAAGGACGGAAAACCGGCTGAAGAACACATGATCGTCAAATCCATCAGCCGCGGCATTGATCTTTTTTCTGACTATGATTCCTTTAAACGGCTGGCAGCACAAGAGGAGCTTCGTTTTATCATTTCCAATACGACAGAAGCGGGAATTACGTTTGAGAAAGGCGACCGGCTTGAGGATAGACCTCAAAAAACATTCCCCGGGAAATTAGCGGCGTTCCTTTATTTCCGCTATAAGGCATTTGCGGGTGACGCCGAGAAAGGGTGCATTGTGCTTCCATGTGAACTGGTCGAAGAAAACGGACGGAAACTGAAGGCTGCCGTGCTTCAATATGCCGGGCTGTGGGAGCTGGAGCCTGATTTTACTCAATGGATTCATGACGCGAACATCTTCTGCAATACTCTCGTGGATCGGATTGTTCCCGGATTTCCTGTTGATACCGCGGAAGAACTTACCGATTTTCTCGGATACGAAGACCGTCTGATTGTGGTCGGTGAGCATTATTATTTGTGGGTGATAGAAGGGCCGGAACAGCTTCAGAATGAGCTTCCTTTTGCTGAGGCCGGGCTGAACGCACTGATCACGTCTGACCTTACGCCTTACAGGACAAAAAAGGTGAGAATCTTAAACGGCGCTCACACGGCATTGGCGCCAGTGGCTTTACTATACGGACTGCAAACCGTCCGGGAAGCGGCTGAGCACGAGGTGACGGGCAGATTCATCGAAGAGCTGATCAATGAAGAAATCCTCCCTGTGCTGCAAATGGAGGGTGTCACCCAATACGCGGCAGATGTGTTACAGCGGTTTAAAAACCCTTATATCCAACATTATCTGCAAAGCATTACCCTTAACGCCGCCGCGAAATTCAAAACAAGAAACCTGCCGACGCTGAAGGCTTATATCGAACAGGAGGGCCGGCTACCTGAGAAGCTGGTATTTTCGTTCAGCGCCATGATCTATTCATACTGGAACGGACCGAACAAACCGGCTGACGGCGAGGAGGTTCTTAACCGTTTTCAAATGGCGCGGTCCCGTTGCAAAGATGATATGTTTCAAGCGGCATCTGCCATATTAGGAGAAGAGCGATTGTGGGGGAAGAATCTGAATCATCTTCCGGGGCTGACTGAACGAACGGCTTTTTTTCTGTCTGTCATTCATAAGCGGGGTATGAAGCATGCGTTACATGAATGCTGCGGCAAAAAGGGGGAAGTAAAATGAAAGAGGTCATAAAAATCCATAAAAACGATAACGTGCTTCTCGCCATGCGCCATTTTAACAAAGGGGAGCGGCTGCATACAGACGGACTGACGATTGAAGTGAAGGACCCTGTAAAGCGGGGGCATAAAATCGCGCTGCAAACCATTGAAGAAAACGGCAGCATTATTAAATACGGTTTTTCGATCGGGCGTGCGACAAGGCGGATTTCGGCCGGCGAGCATATTCATACCCATAATCTGCAAACGAATTTATCCGATGTGCAAGAATACACGTATTCACCGCGCTTCGAGGACAATCCTTTTACAAATGAGAACCGGACATTTAAAGGCTACAAAAGAGAAAACGGTACATCCGGCGTCCGGAATGAACTGTGGATCGTGCCTACAGTCGGCTGCGTAAACGGCGTCGCTGAGAAAATCCTGCAGCGCTTCGTAAAAGAGGCGAAAGACATTGCGCCCTTTGACAATGTGCTGGTTTTAAAGCACCAATACGGCTGCTCCCAGCTTGGCGATGATCATGAGAATACGAAACAAATGCTGATAAACGCCATCCGTCATCCAAATGCGGGCGGTGTGCTGGTTTTAGGGCTCGGCTGTGAAAATAATGAGCTGGCGGCGATTAAGGAAACGCTTTCTGAAGTGAACGGAGATCGGGTGAAATTTCTCGAATCACAGGCTGTCACAGATGAAATTGAAGCAGGGACTGCGCTACTTAAAGAGATACACCTTGCGGCAAAGGGAGATAAACGTGAGGAGATTCCGCTGTCAGAATTGAGCATCGGATTGAAGTGCGGCGGGTCGGACGGTTTTTCCGGCATCACCGCAAACCCTTTATTAGGGAGATTTTCAGATTACTTGATTGCACAGGGAGGGAGCACGGTCTTAACGGAGGTGCCTGAGATGTTCGGCGCTGAGACGATTCTCATGCAGCGTGCGGCGAGCGAAGAAGTGTTTCATAAAACAGTCCGATTGATCAATGATTTCAAGCAATATTTTATGAAGCACGAGCAGCCGATTTATGAAAATCCGTCACCAGGGAATAAGGAAGGCGGCATTTCAACGCTCGAAGACAAGTCGCTCGGCTGCACCCAAAAAGCCGGTCTTGCACCGGTTTCTGATGTGCTGACATACGGTGAAACCCTGAAAACAAAGGGATTGATACTGCTCAGTGCGCCCGGCAATGATTTAATCGCTTCTTCAGCGCTCGCCGCGGCGGGCTGTCACATCGTTTTGTTTACAACCGGAAGAGGCACGCCGTTCGGCACATTTGTCCCGACTGTGAAAGTATCAACAAATACCGATTTATTTCAATCAAAGCCTCATTGGATTGATTACAACGCGGGCAGATTGGCGGAAGACCAAACAACAGAAGATCACATTGTAAGAGATTTTATTCAATACATTATTAAAGTTGCAAGCGGAGAATGCGTCAATAACGAAAAAAACGATTTTCGGGAGCTTGCAATCTTTAAGTCCGGTGTGACGTTATAAGGGAAAAGGCGATCTGACAACAGACCGCCTTTTCGCGTTGACTGATCGTTTTGCCCCTTGATGAATTGTGAATATCTATAGGTTATAATAATGGAATGGTGCCTTACATAAAGGAGATTTTTATAATATATATAATTATTATGGAAGATTGATTTTCAGTCACATATTTCAGAGGGGGTCCTAATGAATAACATTTTATACATTGAAGATGACCAAGAAATTGGCCAATTTGTAAAGGGTGATTTAGAAGATCGGGGCTATATGATTATATGGCTCACTTCTTCCTATAATTACGAAACATATATAGAAAAGGCTGATCTGATCGTGCTTGATATAATGATGCCCGGTTTAGATGGATTTACAATCGGTCAAAGGATGAAAAAAACACATCCGCAGATCCCGCTCTTGCTTTTAACAGCCAGAACGGGTCTGGAAGATAAACTGAAAGGCTTAGGATTTGCGGATGATTACGTGACAAAGCCCTTTCATCCCGATGAACTGGCTGCTCGAATCGAAGTATTATTAAGAAGATTTGACAAGACTGCCATTCATGAATTGAAGCTAAAACACTTAAGTGTTCACTTGAAAGAAAAAAGAATTTTAAATCATCAAAGTCATGAGGAAATATTTTTAACTGATAAGCAGTTAAGGATTTTTTTGCTTTTGCTTAGACATCCCAATCAAATATTAACAAAGGAACAAATTTATGAAAATATTTGGGAACAGCCTTATATCGAAGGGGATAAGACGTTGATGGTACATATCCGGCATTTACGGCAAAAAATCGAGATCAATCCAAATGAGCCGGAAATTCTTGAAACAATCAGAGGGATTGGATACAGGATCAAACAATGAAATTATCAACCAAATACCTTATTAATATCGTTGCCTCAATTTTGTTTTTTCCGATAGCCTTTTTAGGCGTGAATTTTCTATACTATGTCACATTAACATACTTGATTGATCACCAGGGGCAAGTACACTATGAACCAAACAAGTTGGAAAGTGATTGGAAGTCTGATGTGGAAGATTTTTCAGGGAAATCCAATCGGGAAATTACGTCTGCGTTCCCGCACATGAAGCAATATAAACACTCTGATATTGTATGGATAAATGATAAGGGGAAGGTGATGTTTTCGAACTCAGAACGGTTGGCCAAAAAGGGTGAGGTTATTCACGTTAGCGAATTGATTAAAATGATAGAACAAAACCAAAAGAATTATTTATTGCTGAGTGCTTATTTAAATGGGAGTGAAGACAGCGGATATGCATTTTTAGAAACTCCGCGCTCAATTATAGGATCTCAATGGGAGGTTATGAGGGCTAAGTATTCCTATATATGGTTTATTGCCTTGATTTTTGTCTGTTCACTTTTTGTGATTAATTCATGGATGTTTTTTGCGAAAATACAAAAAAGGTTAATTTCTTTGGGGAATCATATGAAAAAACAAGATAATGACGGCATACCGGAATTTGTAACAGTTAAACAGAAGGATGAACTGGGCCAAGTGGAATATTCATTCAACCAGATGGTTGAGGAACTAAGGAACAGCAGACAAAAAGAGCGCGAAGAAGGCGAAATCCGAAAAAACTTGATTGCTGATTTATCTCATGATTTAAGGACCCCTCTTACGGTTATAAGAGGGCATACATTTACGTTAAAGAATGAAATAAGCAGTGAAAATGGAAGGCATTCTTTAGGCATCATAAACGATAAAATAACGTTTATGGGCGAACTGATTGACAATTTGTCATCATTTTCTCTTCTTGCCGCAGGTAAATTGCCGCTTCATAAAAAGAGTTGTGACATATTAAAGATAATACGTTCTTCGTTAACAGCTTGGTATCCGATTTTTGAGAAAGAGCAATTTACAATAGATATTGATCTGAAGGAAAACATCGTATGGGAAATAGACGAGACTTGGTTGAAGAGAATTCTTGATAACATTTTTCAAAATGTTTTGCGCCATGCTCATTCAGGAAAATACGTTTCCGTACAGACAAAGCTAATTGAAAACAAACCCGTAATCATAATTGAGGATAGGGGCCCGGGAATGAATAATAAATCTGAAAGAAAAGGCGCTGGGATTGGCTTATCGATCATTAATATGATGCTTAAACAAATGGGGCTTGAACATAAAATAAAGAGCAATCAAAACGGGACGATTTTTATTATTTATCCAAACAGCAGTGAATACGTGAAGCCGTAGAGGCTTCACGTATTTTTTATGTTGAGAAATTTAAACGTAAATTAACCTTGATTATATCTTCTTTTTAACCTCGTAAGTTTATATTATAAACAGAACAAGACGGAAAGGAATGATGAAAAGTGGGAAAGGCTGATCCAGCTTTAATATCCAAAGGTATCAATGTATCTATAAAAAAGAAAAAAATTTTACATGATATAAATTTAACATTGGAAAAAGGTAAAATATATGGTTTATTAGGTCCCAACGGTGCAGGAAAAACGACATTGCTTAAAGTTCTTTTAGGGATATTTCCTCCAACTTCAGGTGAAGTGATTTTTGAGGGGAATAACTTATATGGCAATCCAAATAATGATGTGATTCAGTCTATAGGAAGCATTATAGAATTTCCTGGCTTTTATGAAAATTTGAATCTTTTTGAGAATATTAAATTACATCTTAACTATTTAAAAAAATCAGCTTCTGATGAAGAAATAAATGAGATTTTAGGAAAGGTTGGACTTTTTGAACATAAAGATAAGCTGTTTTCGCAAACTTCATTAGGAATGAAACAGAGGTTGGGAATTGCCAGAGCAGTTGCGCATGCTCCTGCATTGCTTTTGCTGGATGAGCCGACGAACGGTTTAGATCCATATGGTATTAAAGAAGTACGTGAAATGCTGATCCAAGAAGTAATGAAAAATGGAACCACAGTCGTTATTTCAAGTCACCTTTTAAGTGAGATTAATCTCATGGCCGATGAATTGCTTATTATGAATAAGGGGCAGATTATTTTCGAGTCAGCCTTTATGAAAAATACGCAACATCTTTATTTATACAAAATTCCAGCTGAAGCGGGTATTAATTGGGCGGATATTGAGAAATTTGCGGATCATGTTATTTCAAAGAATAAACAGCAATTCGAGTTTATTTCAGTAATTCACCCGTCGGAAATGAAAGAGAAATTAAATTCTTGTGGATTTAACAAGGCACCTATTGACGGATTTAAGCTATCTTTGGAAGATCTTTATTTAAAACTGCTGGCAAAGGAGAAAGGTCATGAGTCTGTTAGTGCGTAACGAGTTTCTAAAACTTAAAAGACTGAAATCAATTTATGTTATTTTCTTTCTAAGCTTTTTGCCATTTCTCATAAACGGGATCGGTCTTTTGACTATGAACGAAAATACAGATTGGAACAAATTTTATATGTTTGTTTTTAATCAGTATTCGACCCTATTTCCGACTATTATTTTTATTTTTTCAGGTTTTTATTTTTATTTAGAATTTAAAAACAGGACAATGCTGAATTGGATGTCATATCCGTATCATAAATTCAAATTGATATTATCAAAGCTAGCTGCAGCTTTTCTATTTTTGTTTTTAATTTCAGCTGTTAATCATATTATTCACTTATCCACCTTGTTTTTCTTTTTTCGGGAAGATATCTCAGCAAGCGACTTATTAAGATTAATAGCGACTTCTTTTACTTCTACTACTTTGAGCCTGCTAACCATTCCGATTGCAGCTTTAATTGCTTTTTTAAGTAAAAATATAGTGGTTGTCATGATAACCGGTGTAGCTTCCTTTTTAATAATGACGATACTGTTAGCAAGTGATGTCTCAATAGCCTTTCCTTTTTCTTTTATTTATCGTTTCAGTATTCAAATTTTTGAAAGTGATATGGGATATTCCAATTCAATTCTTTTAGTTTGGGGATTACTGATCATGGGGCTGTATGTTTTGGTGTCCTTATCAGGATTATACGTATATTCGAAAAAAAACAGAATGTAAATGGAGGATGAGTATACATGGAGCAAGTTATTTTTGTGATTTCAATGCTCGCTTTAGGAGTTACACTGGTTACCTTTTTCGGAATGATTTTGAATGACGGATTAAGAGGCGTACTAAACTTTTCAAGAAAACCTGTAAAATTTATGACTGGATCATTTCTGGTATACATTGTTGCCTTTGCTGTTTATATTTTAATAAGTGTAAAGTAACTTTTTCATTTTAAGGGGATTCAAAGGGATTCCCTTATTTTCCTTAGTAAGGGGCTTGGATACAAATGAAAGATAATTGGGTGAAGCTTAATATTGAGCAGTTTGCAAGAACTTTTGTTTTCTCCTTATTATTGTTTTTTATGCTTTTGCTTATAACAGACAGCCAATTACAGTTTAAACAGTATAGTCTATTTTTTGTTCTAAGTATATTCGGCAGTAGTTGTTTATGCTTTACCTATGATGACAGAAATAAGACATATCTTCGCAGCCTGTTCCGTTTTTCAGAATTATGTCAAGAGGGATCCGATGCAGATCAATTGATAAAAGAACTAACCAATGAAATACAGAGTGTGCTCTTAGGAAAGCAGATTGCTCTTATAAACTATGACAAAAAAACATTAAAATTGAAAGGAAATCACATTCAGGTTCCTAACATAAACATTTCAAATTTTAAGATAGGAGAAATACGTGAAACCGCCAGCGGATCAATTCTGTTTATCGGGGAGAAGTGTGATACATTTGTTTTTATTCATTTATCACATAAAGGACACCCTATAAAGATTCGTGAAAACGAAGCAGATTGGCTGCGAATGCTGGCATTCTGCACAGCATCTGCACTTCAGAACAAATTATTGATTCAAAAAAAAATTGATGAAATTATCATAGACGATCAACATAAATGTAAGTCGGCTGTACTTTCTAAGGTTTTATTTTCTATTTCAGAAATAGAGAGAACCAAGCTTGCACAGGATATTCATGACTCTATCATTCAAGAGCTGATATTTGTATGCAGAGAATTAGAGTATCATGTTGAGAAATACAAGGATATTTATTACATAAGAGAAATTTTGCTGGACAATATCCAGTATATAAGAGAAAAATGTTTTGATTTAAGACCACCTTTTTTAATGGAGATGGGACTTCTTCGAAGCATTCAAGTCCTGATTGATAAACATAAAAGCAACTATCAGCTTGATATTGAATTTTTTGTAGATGTAAAAGATGATTCTATTTTTACAGAAGATATCACAATAAACTTTTACCGGATTGTTCAAGAACTGCTTACTAATGCTGTTAAACACTCAAAAGCCAGTTATATTGTTTTGACGATGATTCAAAAAAAAACAAGTCTTATGTTTGTTTACGAAGATAATGGAATCGGCATTGATTGGAATAAAGTAAATTCAAAAACAAACAGTTTTGGGCTGACAGGGATCAAAGAGCGTATAAATTGTATGAGTGGTATTCATAATATATCTTCAGGCGTAAATGAAGGATTGCTGTTAAGGTTTGAAATAAGTACGAAAAATGAATAGGGAGCGCTGACATGATAAAGATTCTATTAATTGATGATCATATTGGTGTTGCTCAAGGGACAAAAGCCATTCTTGAAAAAAGCAATAAAATGGGAGTAACAATATTGTCTTGCTGTAAAGAAGTACTTAATCACCTTAAGCATTACGAGTATGACTTACTTTTACTTGATTTATATATGCCGGAGTTAAATGGAATGGAATTGTCAAAAATGATTCTTAGAGAGAGTCCCGATCAAAAAATTATAATTTATACTGGTTTTGATATCTCTGTCCATTTCAATCTTTTGGTTGAAGTTGGTGTTTCCGGGTTCATAAGTAAGTCTTCAACAGAAGAGCATATGATAAAAGTAATTGAAAGTGTCATTGAAGGAGATACCATTATTCCTACCCATCTCTTTAAACAATTAAGAAGAACAGAAGCAAATACGTTCAACATTGATAAGCTTGAAGATACAATAAGAGATATTACTTTAAATGAAAGAGAACAAGATATCTTAGCGGGCGTAGCGGAGGGAATGACAAACCGGGAATTATCAGCAAAGCTGTTGATCAGTCAAAGAGCGGTTGAATACATTCTTACTGGTGTGTACAACAAGCTCGGAGTAAAATCCAGAACAGAGGCACTGATCAAAGCAAATCGATATTCATTAATTTCTATGAAAACTATATATGAGTAAATGAATCGGGATTAACGGAACAGTTAATCCCGATTTTCTTTATAACCTATACTTCGGAAACGCGCAAAAAAAAAGCGCTTTTCCGAATATGACTTTTCGGTGCCTATAGGTAAAAGATCGTTTATCATAGATTTATAGAAATATATGGATTCAGATCCAATATATTTCAAAAACTCAAGGGGAGGAATATTAATGAATGAGAAAATGTATCGTTTTGCCGGTGATTTAAGAGAAGAACTTGAGGAAATTTCTTTAAGTGAATTCAGCGGAGGAGGAGGCGCAGAACAGCGGGGGATTTCTCAAGGAAATGATGGTAAGCTTTGTACGTTAACTTGGGAATGCGGTCTTTGTCCTACTCACACTTGCTGGTGTTAAAACAAATCCGAAAATAAGAAAATAGATTTCCAATGCTCTGGGAGATCCAGCTGTCTCCCTCTTTTTTAAAAGGAGATGAATATTAAATGAATTCGCTGACTAATATTCTATTAAGTAAAGAAAAAAAAGCTGCTGTCTCTCAATTTGATGAAAATGAGAATCTGTTTGATCGAAACTTAGAATTAATCTATAAGAATGATATTCAAATGGCCCAGGAAAGCATTCATAATGTGTTATCCATTCAATCAATTGATAAAGTGAAAAACTTATATCAAACCCCCCTACATAAATCCGCTTTTACAGTTCATGTTTTCGAAAACCTAAAAAAAGGGATCGCTCACCAAGCTATTAAAAAAGAAGACGTAAATGAAGAAATCATGTTTCACGTTTTTGCGTTAAAAGTGTCCTCTTACTTCAATGATCTACTTAAAAAATCAAAGTTTCCTTCTTATGACTATCTGCTGGAACAACCGGCTCTTTTTCATCATTGTATTTCAAATCAATTAGAAAAAATCATTTTAAAAGTCTCCTATAGAACACTTGTATTGGATATGAATATGAATCGGGAAAAAGGTTTTTTGGCAGGGGAGACTCCTAAAGAAAAATATGGTTATTATAATAAAACTCTTTTGTGCAGTCCGGAGTATCTCGAGAGTTTTTTCCAACAATATCCAGTATTATTAAGAGTGATCGGAAATGAACTGAGAAAATTTAAAAAATTCATACTGGAATTTATCTCCCGTTTTGAAAAGGACAAGCCTGAACTGCTCTCTTTATTTGGTTTTTCAGAACAAGTCAAAATAAGGGACATTGAAGTAGGGATGGGTGATTCTCATTCTGATGGGAGAAAGGTTACTAAAATAACATTAAATGAAGGCAAACTTATTTATAAGCCGAGAAGTTTAGAAATTGATCTATTATATAAAAAGATAATTGAATTTTTGAATGAGAAAATTAGAGATCATGATATAAAATTGAGCACTCCGAATGTCCTTAGCAGAGACGGATATGGATGGACTGAATTTATATCTTTTAAAGCATGCAATTGTCTAAAAGATGTTCAAAACTTTTATCAGCGTACAGGAGCTCAAATCGGTTTGTTATATGCATTGAAAGCCGTTGATTTTCATTCGGAAAATCTCATTGCCAACGGGAGCTATCCAGTTCTCATTGATTTGGAATCCTTATTTCATCCTGCATACCAGAAAAAAAAGGATGGGATGGACGCTTATGAAAAAGCTGAAACGCAGCTTCATAAATCTGTCAGAGCATTAGGACTGCTTCCTTTTTTCTTTGCGGGCAAAGCCGACATCAGCGGAATAGGCCGGAAAGGGAAAGCAAAGTCGATCATTAAAGTTCCTCAGCTTATCAATTTAAAGACAGCAGAAATGTCGGTCAAACGAGACTATGTCGAAATTGATACAGCTAATAATCACCCTATGCTTGAGAATAAATTTGTATATGCAAAAGATTATGTCGAAGAACTGAAGCAAGGTTTTTCAAAAGCATATATGACTATATTAAAACACGCTTCGGAGCTGATTCGCATAATAGAAAAGAGCGAAAACAAGATATATGTTCGGTTTATATCAAAACCGACAATAAAGTATTCTGCTTTATTAGAATTAAGTTTTCATCCTAGATTTTTACACAACTCTATTGATAGAGAAATTTTCTTATCAAAAATATGGGAGAGACCAAAGCAAGAAGATGAATATCAATCTATTGTTAAATATGAGTTCAACGATTTAATTAATAATGATATACCTTATTTCAAAGTGAAATTGAATGAGAAAGACTTACTAAGCTCAAAAAATAAGAAAATTGAAAATTACTTTCCGGAAACACCAGCTCAAAGTGTAAAAGAACGAATTTCAAATTTATCAAAAGACGATTTAAAGTTTCAGCTCTATGTTATCGAACTGTCCATGCTTGCTTCGGAGGATGATCGGCAAATTGTTTTGAAAGAATTTATAACAAAAGAACCAGGACAATATGAAAATGTTTTCAGTAGTTACCAAGAAAGTATCTTAATAGAAAAAGCAGAGGAATTGGCCGCTTATATTTATAATCAATCTTACAAAGCACACACAGATAAAGGAAGTTCGTATTCTTGGCTTAACGCTACTCCTATTGGAGTTGATGAAATTCAATGGAACTTATCCGTTATGGGTGATACCTTTTACGACGGGCTTTCCGGGATGGCTTTCACCTACCTGGCTTTATGGCGCGTCACGAAAAAAGAAAAGTATCTGGACATTGCTGAAAAAATTATGAAAGATGTCGTCTCTCGTTTTATTGATATTGAGGTGAAACCGGACGAAGACAGCAGTATGTCTGTAGGTGCTTTTTCCGGAGTGTCTTCAATAGTATATACTTTAATGAATTTCTATATGTATACTAAACGCGAAAAATATAAACAGGATGCAAAACAAATCGCTCAGCTTATTCCGTCTTTGCTTCCTTATGATAAAGAATTGGATATAATCGGGGGCACAGCGGGGGCTCTTATTGTAATGATACGTTCGTTTGAAATAGAGAATGATACATTCTTTTTATCATTGGCTGAACAATGCGGTTCATTTTTAATGAAACAAGCGATCTTTCTTGATGAGGATTTTGTCACTTGGGAAGGTATTGCAAATAAGCCGTTAACGGGTTTTTCCCATGGAAACGCTGGAATGATATATGCCCTTCAATTACTCGAGAAACATTCAAAACATCAAGATATAAGTATGTACATCCGAAAAGGACTTGCTTTTGAAAATTCAAAAAAAGTAAACGGTAACTGGCTTGATCTGAGAAAAACGGTAAATGAAGCTGCAACATCTGCATGGTGCCATGGATCCCCTGGAATTCTATTAAGCAGATTAGAATTGAAAGATTCAAAACACCCTGATATTGCCGAAGTGGCCAAAAAAGATCTGAATAAAACCGTTTCTAACATTTTTTATGACGGTTTTGGCCGAGAGCAAAGCCTTTGTCACGGAGACATGGGAAATGCTTTAATACTGATCGAATATGGAAAAAAGACTGGTGAAAGTCAATTTGTAAATATCGGAAAAAACTTGATTTTGGAGAGTGTACAAGACAAAAATATAGGTTTCTACCAATGCGGAGTGGGAAGGGATGTTGAAACACCTAATTTAATGCTTGGTTTGGCAGGGATCGTATATGGAATGCTGTATGCAGCAGACGCGGAATTGCCGAATATTCTCAACCTTGAAATAGGACGTGTAGATACATTAGGAGACATTTATGAAAATTAGAAAAAGAAAGCTTCCGGTTATTCTTCAAAGAAATCAATTTGATTGCGGTATTACTTGTTTAGCCATGGTTTTGAGCAGGGCTGAGGGAATAAAAATCAATCCTAACAAATTAAAATTAAATAAAGAAATTATCGGAAGAGACGGCACTGATTTAATTGAAATGAAAAGGATTTCTGAAACATTCGATTATGATTTCAAAGCATTCCGCACAGACAATATAACGCAGCTTAAAGAGTTAAATAAAAACCATCCGCTAATTGTTCATTGGAATCATAATCATTTTGTAGTTGTGGACGCATTTGGCACAGATAACGTTAAAATTATAGACCCTTCATCTGGCAGACTGACAATCACATTAGAAGAGTTCAAAACCTTCTATAATGGCATTTCTATTATGTTAATCAGAAAGAACGAAATTGAGAGAAAGGATAAGACTGCTTCGTCATTAAAAGATGTGTCTTCATTTAGAAAGATCGGAAAATATCTTTTGAAAGATAAAAAATTATTGGGGGTTATTATAAGTTTCACTTTTATTTTTCAAGCATTAAACTTAATGACCCCTTTTTTGACTCAATATATTATTGATTCATTTATTGACGGGAATGAGAAAATTCTTCCCATACCAATGCTTTTCATGATTGTTATTGTTTCAATCGCATTATTCTTTAGTCTGTCCTTACTCAGAATGAAATTTATTATCAAACTGCAATTAAAAATTAATAAGAGTATGACTGATAAAATAATTCATAAAATATTTAGTCTTCCATTAAAGTTTTTTGAGGCGAATACTGCCGGGGATATCTCAACTAGAATCCATAACATTGCTGTAATTCGTGAAGTCATTTCCAGGTTAGCGTCTACTTTGATATTAGATATCAGTCTTATATTTGTATTTTTCATAGTCATGTTTGTTTATTCCCCGATATTATCTTTTATAGTTTTATTGGGAGCAGCTATACAGGTGATGAGTACTAAAATTTTGCTTCCGAAAATTGAAATGTTCACAAAACAGGAAGTAAATAGTCAATCCAATTTTCAGAGCCAGCTAATCGAAATCTTAAGATCAATGACATTTATAAAAACAATAGGAGAAACCAGGAATATTGAGAGCCAATTAAATTATAACTTTAATCATCAGTTAGATTATTTCTCTAAAAGAATGAATTATTCATCTTTACTGGGTGCGGTCTCCAATGCAATCAATCTATCTTTGCCATTATTTATTTTAATTGTGGGTACTTGGTCAGCAGTATCTATAGGCCTTACGCTAGGCGCAGTAATTGCTTTTTCTAACATTGCCGGACGGTTTATGTCACCGCTTGGATCAATTATCGGCAGTCTTGAGTCTATTAAATTAGTCGAAGAAATGGTAGACCGCGTTGAAGCTGTACTGGACGAAAAAGATGAGGAAGTAAATGATAAAAGCAGTGAACTATTTAACCCGGCCGCTCATAATATCAGCTTGAAAAATATTGATTTCAGCTACAATGGAAACGATTATATTTTGAATAATATAAATTTTATGATCCGGCCGAGAGAAAAAATCACATTAATTGGAAAAACTGGAAGCGGGAAATCTACTTTGATTAAAATCATTGCCGGCCTTTATCAAAAAACAGCAGGAGAAATTTGCTACGGTGAATTCAAAATAGAGGACGTTAATATGGTTAAGCTGAGAGAAACGTTAGGTTATATTGTTCAAGATGTCAATCTGTTTAATGACACTATTATAAATAATATAAAATATTTCAATGAAAAAATAACAATGGAAGAAGTTGTACAAGCTGCAAAAGAAGCATGTATTCATGAGGATATTATAAAAATGCCCATGGGGTATCATACCATGATTGGAGAAAATGGTATTACCTTATCAGGTGGACAGCGGCAGAGAATCTCAATAGCCAGAGTATTAGCGAAAAATCCGCAAATTCTATTTATAGATGAAGGAACAAGCAATTTGGATAAGGATACAGAATTAAATATATTAAATAACATTTACAAAAAGGATATCACTGTAATTTCTATTACTCATAGAACCGAATGGCTCGAATTCTCCGAATCTGTCTACGAGATTGAAAATGGAAACTTAAAGACCATTAAGGCCAAATATGAATCGCAACTGCAGCAGACTTATTAACTTGAAAGGAGGTGAAATATGGAATATGAAAAAGAACTTCAGCGCGTTGTATGAAACATCAGAACAAGAATTAAAAGAGCTTGTTGGAGGGCAAAACTCAGTATCAATAACAACATATCCAATCACAAATCATATTTGTCCAACTATCACAGTAGGCTGCGCATGTCCGCAAAGGCAAGTATAAAAAACAATCGGGGGGATTTTTAATGAAAAAAGAATTTTTAGCATTGGAACTAATGACTGAGGAAGAATTAAAAGAATTGGCGGGGGGATCGGAGGCAACTCCAATGACTGTAACACCGACAACCATCACAATACCAATCTCTTTAGCAGGCTGTCCGACGACTAAATGTGCGTCTATTGTCAGTCCATGTAACGACTGAAATTTATAAAAAACTCAAACAATAGGAGGAATTAACATGAAAAAAGATTTTCAAGCACTGACTCCAATGACTGAAGAAGAATTAAAAAACCTTGCAGGGGGATCAGATGCAACCCCGATGACCGTAACGCCGACAACCATCACAATACCAATCTCTTTAGCAGGCTGTCCGACGACAAAGTGTGCGTCCATTGTCAGTCCATGTAACGATTAATCATAACCGGAAAAGAATATGTATATGCGTACATATTCTTTTTCTTTTTTGTCGAAGACAGTCAAGAATATATAAGGAAGTGATAAATGTGAACAAAACACAGAATTCGGATAACTATGTTTATGAAAACTCTATGTTAAATGTTTTTAAAGAAGAGGATTATTTCGAAGGTTTTGCGCAATATTATATAAGTATTTTTAAAGCTCAGATTGTTAAAGAAATAGATAGAATACCATCCGAAAGTTTACTGGATAAGGGATGTCTAGTTGAATCGATATTAATTAATTATAAGAAAAAAATATACTATTTGGCGGGGAAAACACTTATCCATGAGTTTCATCAAACTTTTGACGAGTTTGATCAAAAAAATGAATCTAAAAATTATGATATATTCTCAGAAAGGCTGAAAAACTCCGCATTTGTTGAAGAAATACTCAATAATTATCCTGTATTGCAAGGTTTAATCTCCAGATCCACCTCTGATTTTATACGCTTCACTATATCTATTATTAAACATTGGGTTAATGACTATAAAAAAATCCAACAAAAATTCAATCTTTCGTTCGGAAAAATGAGAAAGATTAATATGAATGCAGGAGATGTTCATAATGGGGGTAAAAGTGTTGTTATTATTGAATTTGAAAATAACAAACTCGTTTATAAACCCCGTTCACTTGAAATTGATGTTTTTTATGAAAAGGTCATTGATTATGTCAATCAGTATTATCAAACTAATTTAAAAACACCTTTATCCTTGGATCAAGGTGAGTACGGGTGGCAAGAGTATGTACAGTCTGAACCGTGCGATAATATTGAACAGGTAAGAAATTATTATTACCAATTTGGAATGCATTTAGGATTTATTTATGCTTTTCAAGGGTCAGATTTTCATTTTGAAAATATCATAGCATGTCGTGATAAACCGGTGTTGGTTGATCTTGAGACTCTGTTTCAAAGCAGCCTCTTTTTTTCTGAGGAGAACAAGGAAAATGTTAATTTAATGGCATCAGCACAGGTAAATAAAACAATATTAAAATCTGCACTTTTTAACTATATGAGTTTTCCGGAAGATAACGGGCTGACTAATATAGGAGGCTTGATAAACACAGAAAATCAAAAAGGTGAAAAAGAAGAAGTACTTCATATAAAAACAGATAAAATTTCTATGAGAAAGAAACAATATCTCTTCAAAAGAGGAAGGAATCTTCCTGTTTACAAAAATAAAGTAGCAGAATGCTTTGAATTTGAAAGAGAATTTATTGAAGGTTTCAAAAGAATATACTTTATTTTGAAAGAAGATTTATATATACGGAACCTTATAAGGGATTTAAATTATGCCCCTATTAGAATTATTGTCAGACCTACATATGTTTATGCTTCATTTCTTGAAACCCTCCTCCATCCTATGTATTTAAAAGATTATGGAGAAAGGATAAGGGTTTTATCTTTTATTAAGGATGCTTATACAAAATATGAAGTATTTGATTCCATCAGTCCATTTGAGATCAAGGATATGATGATCGGTGATATACCCTATTTTAATGCTCCTATTAGTGAAAAAAGGGTTTATTCAAATTCAATACATGTGGTGGATACAGGGATTATGAAACAAAGCGCTAAACAAGAAGTTTTAACTCGTTTAGCGAATATGTCGGAAGAAGACATGCATCAGCAAGTGAGCTTGATAAATATGGCCTTAAGCTCCACAGCGGCTAATTTGGATATTATTTATAAAAATCAAATTGATGATTTTGTACCTGGATATTTTAAAAATGACATACAAATCAAAGAGCTGATTCAAATAGAAACAGATTGTATATTAAAACAAGCAATCGAATCGGAGAAATATCTTCAATGGGTATCAATAGTCTCGGCTCCCAATGGCACCTTATCCGTAGGACCGCTGAGTTTTGGGCTGTACGATGGGTTAGCTGGAGTGGGGCTTTATTTTTCAGCTTATGATTTTATTTATAATGATGAAAAAGTCAAATCGGTTCTTCGTAAAATAGTGAATTCAATTAATCAAATATATGAGCACAGTATTTATAAAACAAATTTCTCTGCTTTTTACGGGTCAAGTTCTTATATCTATTTTGTCAATAAAATGAGAGATACCGGACTTTATTCGGAAAATGAAGTGAATAGTATGTGTAAAGCATACTTAGAGAAACTTCGTCAGGAAACCGGTCAAATAACACATACTGATTTTATAGGCGGACTCGCAGGTATATTAAAGGTTGTGATTCAGCTTGGCAGGTATCATCGGACTGAATTAATGGAAGATACGGCAAGGGCAGTTTGTAAAGAAATATGCAAAAGAGCGATTCAAAATAGAAATGAAGCATATTGGAAATCCGACGCGGATGAGAATATTGTTTTAGCAGGGTTTTCTCACGGTATTACTGGGATTTGTTATGCACTATCTGAATATTATGCGCATATTGAGGCATCTGGAGAAGTACTTAGACTGATTGAATCAGCTCTCAAATACGAAGATAAATTTTTTGATATTAAAATAAATAAATGGAGAGATAACAGAAAAAATGAGTTGGATTATTCTTCCGCAATGTGGTGTCATGGGTCTTGCGGTATTCTTCTTGGAAGAAGCAGGATATACGAGAATGTAGACGGGCGTATTCACGTTGGGTATATTAATGAGTCTTTAGATGACACATTGCTGAATGGAAATTTCCACCGTCAGGGCTACTCATTATGCCATGGAACGATGGGGAATATAGATGTACTTCACGCTATTAAGGAATTATCTCTCTTTAAAAATCGCAAGCAAGAGATTGAGAATACAATTAATATATGGGTTAACCATTTTAAAGAGACTCTGTTAAAAAATGGATGGCAAAATGGAATAAGAAATGATCATTCGGGACTTGGTATGATGTTAGGGAAAACCGGACAATTATATGCACTCTTAAGGCTAGTTAATAAAGAAATTCCCACCCCATTGGCTTTGGATTGAGGGGGGATTTCCTATATAAAAAAGCGATCCTGTAAAGGACGCTTTTTTATATTAATTTTATTCCGCTGATTAAAATAATCGCCGCCATCACAAACTGCAGCGGGCGCGGTGAGAATTTCGGCGAAAAGAAGCTGCCGAGAAGCACACCCGGCACAGAGCCGATCAACAGATTCAATACAAGCAGGTAATCGACGCTTCCGAAGCTTGCGTTTAACAGACCGGCAGCAGTTACGAGCAGAAAGGCATGTGCGATATCCGTTCCCACCACTTCTGCCGTTTTCATTCTGAACAGGTATAACATGGCGATCGCAAATAATGAGCCGGACCCAATAGATGTCAGGCCGACGATGAAGCCGAAAATGACGCCGATCAGTATCATGAGTGTCCGCTTTTCTTCAAGCGTTTTTTGCTGCCAGCGGTTCGGCCGCAGTTTTTTATCGAAAAAAAGGCGGGCGATAATGGAAATAGCGACAAGGGTCAGCACGTAGCCGAGCGCCTGTTTGATAATCTGCTCCTGATGCTGGTGAAAAGCGGGAAACAAGTGAAGAATACCGATGGCGGCTGTTGCGCTGGGAATGCTCCCGAGCGCCAAGTAGCCGACAAGTTTAAATTGAACGGTGCGCTGCTTCCAATGAGAAACAACACCGAACAGTTTGGTGATGGAATTATATAAAAGGTCAGTGCCGACGGCGATTGAGGGGTTGATCCCTAAAACGATCAGTAAAGGAGTCAAAAGCGCCGCTCCTCCCACACCCGTCAATCCGACCAGCGTTCCGACAAAGAAACCCATAAACACAATGCTTACAGTCATCTGTGTGCCTCCTGAATAATCCTACTATTTTTATCAGATTATATATGATTAAGAGGCGGTAATCAATTAAATTTTCGGAAAATTTTATACAGAACAAAAAAATCCGCCTGCCTGCTGTTATTTCGCAGATCGGCGGATGATGGCCGGATTATGATTTTTGCTGATAAAACGGAAGTTCCGTGTGGCCCATTTCTCTGACATACACGAAAAGATTGCCTTTATGATGAATTTCATGCTCCATGGCAAGCTGAAGGAGAGCCGCGCCGGTTATTTTTCTGCCGAAAGAGGCAGTCAGGTCAATTTCGCGGTTCAGCTGCTCTTCAGTCAGCTGTGACAGGATGTTTGTCGTTTTTTCAGTACATGCTTCAGCCAGTTTGACGAGGTCTGTTTCCGCTTCTTCTTTCGGTTTGTTCTGGATAGCTGATCCGTTTCCGTCGTTAATGACGTTTGCAAACATAAGAAAAGAATAAACGATGTGTTTTACAAGTTCCTGAGCGGACATTGATGTCTCTGCCGGCTTGTAGTCGTAATGCTCGCGGCTGATTTTTTCCGCCAGCTCAATCGTCACGTTTCGATGTGACAGAAAGTGGCTGACCAATTGATTTTGTGCTGTCATGTGAAAACCCCCATTTAATACAGAATAAAAGCTGCAAGGATATGCTATATCAACGGCACGGAAGAAACAAGCAATAAGCCTGTGATGGAGATAAATCGTTGCGGATATCCGAAATTCGACAATTGCGGTCTTTTTGCGTTCTTCTTTTTCTAGCAATTATGATAAAATATGACATATCTCGGTCATTCCAAAAGGGGGGATTTATTGAGGATGAAGCAAACTATTCCGTCCTCTTTTGTCGGGCTCAAAATTAATGAATGGTATACCCATATCCGGCAGTTTCACGTCCTTGAGGCGGAGCGCGTCAAACGTGAAGTAGAGAGAGAGATTGAGGATATGGAAGAAGATCAGGATCTGCTGCTGTATTATTCATTAATGGAATTCAGACACCGCGTCATGCTGGATTACATCAAGCCCTTAAAGGAGGACCCTTCTCAGCCTGAGTTTTCAGAATTATTGGAAGACATTGAAGGCAACCAGTATAAACTGACAGGACTGCTTGATTACTACTTTAATTTTTTTCGAGGAATGTACGAATTTAAACAGAAAATGTTCCTAAACGCCATGATGTATTACAAACGGGCTGAAAAAAACCTTGCACTCGTTTCTGATGACATCGAGAAAGCTGAGTTTGCTTTTAAAATGGCCGAGATTTTTTACAACCTGAAACAAACCTACGTCTCCATGAGTTATGCCGTTCAAGCCCTTGAAACGTACCAATCGTATGAGACGTACAACGTCCGCAGAATCCAATGTGAATTCGTTATTGCAGGGAATTATGATGACATGCAGTATCCAGAAAGAGCATTGCCCCACTTAGAACTTGCTTTAGATCTTGCAAAACAAGAAGGCAATCCCCGTCTTATCAGTTCAGCCTTATATAATCTCGGAAACTGTTACGAAAAAATGGGAGACCTCTCTAAAGCAGCCGAATATTTTGAGACATCCGTTTCCATTTGCAGGTCAGAAAAGTTCGATAATCTTCCGCATTCTATTTACTCATTAACACAGGTTCTTTATAAACAGAACACTACAGCCGAAGCAGAGAAGCAATATCGCCTCGGGCTCAGTATCGCCCGCGAATACAATGATGAATTGTTTGTAAATCTGTTCCAATTTTTGCATGCGTTATACGGCAAGGAAATGGATAACGCATCCGTCAGGCACACGTTTGATTTTCTGGAAGAACACATGCTGTATCCGTATGTGGAAGAATTGGCGCATGATGCTGCCAAATTTTACATGAAACACGGACAGCCTGAAAAAGCGCTCACGTTTTATGAAAAAATGGTGCACGCCCAAAAACAAATCCAGAGAGGAGATTGTCTATATGAAATCTAAACTGTTGTCAGGATTGCTGCTTGTTGCTGTCGGGTTCAGCTTTACACAGGTGATCGGCCATGAAAGCCATTTGGAAAACCAAGCGGACGGCACATTCCATATTGCCGCGCGCAACCAAACATAACATAAAGACCCTTCTTTGGAAGGGTCTTATTTTTTGCATGCGTATCCATTCCATTTTTATCCGAATGCAGGGTCTATATGCTCAAGTTATCTGTCCTACGAATGCCACCTATTGATGAAAAAGGCATAAGGAGAGATGAAGAGTGGGGATTGAAGTGAAAAAACGGCTCGTATCGGCTGATAAATATGCGTTAAAATGTCCGAATCCGATGACGCCGGAGTATATTACCATTCATAACACGGCAAACGACGCATCCGCCGCTAATGAAATCAGCTATATGACGGGAAACAGCGAATCAACGAGCTATCATTTTGCGGTTGATGACAAAGAAGTGATCCAGGGAATTCCGTTGGACCGGAATGCCTGGCATTCGGGAGACGGCACGAACGGTACCGGAAACCGAAAGTCGATTGCTATAGAAATCTGTTACAGCAAGTCAGGCGGCGAACGGTACAGAGCCGCAGAAGAACTGGCGATTGCGTTCGCGGCGCAGCTTTTGAAAGAACGGGGCTGGGGGATTGACAGAATCAGAAAGCATCAGGACTGGAACGGAAAGTACTGCCCGCACCGCATTTTGTCTGAAGGCCGCTGGGATGAAGTGAAGGCGAAGATTGCAAAGAAATTAAGCGGAAGTATGCCGGCGAAAAAAGCCTCTATTTCTTCTTCCGCCTCTGAATACCATGTGAAAAAAGGCGACACCTTATCGGAAATCGCCGCATCGCACGGTGTCAGCGTAAAATCGCTGCAAAGCATCAACCATATCACCGATCCGAATCACATTACAGTCGGACAAGTGATCAAGCTCGCTCAGACGGGTTCTTCTTCAAAAAGTCAGGCTGTGCCTTCCTATCCGCTTCCATCCGGTGTGATCAAAGTGACGAAACCGCTGACGAAAGGGACAAACGTAAAACAAGTGCAAAACGCTTTATCCGCTCTTTATTTTTATCCCGATAAAGGAGCAAAAAATCATGGGGCGGACGGCGTTTACGGTCCGAAAACGGCAAATGCCGTAAAACGTTTTCAATCCGTCAGCGGATTAACGGCAGACGGAATTTACGGCCCGAAAACGAAGGCGAAAATTGAAGAAAAACTGTAATCAATAAAACGGAAGCTCCCCGGGCTTCCGTTTCTTCTTACATACAAACTGCGGCAAGGGCCTTTTGAATATCATAAATGCTTTCATCTTTTTTAAACTGCTTTGAGACAGCGGGAAGTTCCGCTCCTGAAATCCAAATTTTCAGCTCTGAATCAAGGTCAAAGCGGCCGGCGGTTTCTACGCTGAATCTGGAAATGCTCTTGTACGGAATGGATTGAATCTCCGTTTTCTTCCCCGTGAGTCCCTGTTTATCAACAAGAATAAGACGCTTATCCGTAAAGACAATGATATCTCGTACGAGCTTAAACGCGGCGTTGACATTCTCACCTTCCAGCAGAATACGGGCCAGTTCTTCTTTTGCTTCAGCCGTCGATATTGTCGACGCATTGCCCAGCAATCCATTGATGAACCCCATGATATATCCCCCCTGATACGTATTCTATCAAATCATACTATAAAAAGGTTTCCATTCCCAGATGAGTAGAGTAAACTGGTGCTGACTGGAAAAGGAGAGCATGTTACACATGAAAGATAGATATGACAATTTCGCAGCCCTTTCAGCTGCTGAATCGGAATACAGAATTATTTATGAAGAAAAAGAGGGAAGTAAATGTATCGTCCTCGCTCCCCACGGCGGGAGAATTGAGCCGGGTGTCAGTGAGCTGGTGCGGGCATTTTCTGACCAAAGCTCAATTTACTTATTTGAAGGGACGAAGCGGTGCAATAACCGTTCTCTCCACTTGACAAGCACACGCTTTGACGAACCCCTGGCTTTAGAAAAAGTGACCGCCCATCATTACGGATTGGCTTTTCACGGGTATCATGATCTGAAAAAGGCAAATACACTCGTCGGGGGCGCGGATTTGGAAAAAGCAAGACTGATTTGTGATCTGCTGCGTGAAGCGGGATTTGATGCCGAGCTGACAGAGAAGAATGATCGGCTGGCAGGTGTAAATCCCGGCAACATTGTCAATCGGACAAAAAGGAAAATGGGGCTGCAATTGGAAGTGAGCACGGCGCAGAGACACGCGCTGTTCAGCAATTTTGGCTGCCGGGGAGAAAAATATACGCCAACCGATCTGTTTTTTCGTTATGTAGAAGCCGTGAAGGCCGGTTTTTATGATAAATGAACAGGGGGGCCCGTTTTTACATTCACTGGAGCTATGCGGCGCAAGAAGTGCTTGGCGGGCAGCACGGTGAGAACAGCGTCATGATGCAAAAACCTTTCCTGCGATTTAAAATGATGACATTCTGCCGGCTGCGTTTTAAGCCGGCGGAGAATCGCTAATTTTCAATAAAATACGGCGTTTTTTCTTCAGCGGCATGCAAGTGTGTCTGTCCGCTTCCATAATACACATTCGGCCGCTTGTCGGATAACAGACAAGCGAGCCGCTTCTGAAATTGAATACCTGCTTTACGCCGTTCAAACAGCTCGAGCCTTTTTTCCGCAAATGATGCCGTCACCCGGAAAGCGGCTGCGATTAAAATAACGGCGTGGCTCCTCCGCTGGGGAAGCTCCATGTTTAACAGCATAAAGGTCGGCACACAGAAGTGGTACATAAAATGGTTGGCCTGAAATTCCTGCAGTTCCCTGAACAGCTTGTTCATATGAAAATGGTTCCCGGTATGCTTCAGCACATGGCACAGTTCGTGCGCAAAATCCTGCCATTGCTCTTCGGGTGACTTTTTTTGATTCAGGACGATGCTGTACATGCCGTCCCGCTTCAGCATCATACTGTGCGTATCTTCAAAATGAATCCAAATGTCAAGCTCCTTGGCAATCATCTGCATATCAATATGGAGAGGGGCGGTCATTCCCATGCGGCAATATAAGTTTTTGACGTATTCCTCAAGATGTGTTAAAAAATCGCCCAATTGAATACACCCTTTCGAACGTATGTTCTTTTTTAAGCGAGAAAGAAAAGCCCTGATCGGACTTTGAATCAATTCCCTTTTCTTTTAAAAATAAACATTCAGCTTTTATATCGGCTGAACGTTAAGCAGTTTAAAGGAAAAGAGCGGATTATTTATGTTTTGGCCTGCGGTTTTTCTCTTTTTCTTTTAAATAATTAATGAATTCAATGGCCTGCTGTTTGCTTTCCGGCGAAAAGTCCTGCATGTCCCGATACGCGATCTGCAGGTCGGGATCAGCAAACAGATCTTCATCTGAAGGTTCTTTTCCGGTTAACAAATAATCCGTTGACACATTGAAATAATCCGCAAGCTTTTGCAGCGTTTCATAATCGGGTTCAGATCGGCCGTTTTCATAATGAGAATATCTGGCGCGCGAGACACCGATATGATTTGCGACTTCTTCCTGCGTTTTCTTTCCTCTGAGACTCTTTAATCTTCCGCCTATCATCCGAATGACCTCTCTTTTTTCAACACCCTAAGTTACTTATGATTATAGATACAAAATGTATCAAAATAAAGAGATGATAAAAAAAGTATCAAAAAGGTCTTGATGATACGAAATGTATCGTATATAATCAACATCATAAGGATACGAAACGTATCAAAATACGATAAGAAATTGATCAGGAGGGTGAGAGATGCAGCCGATAATCATCCGTTTCAGCAGCAATCCGGCTGACCAGAGATGTTTAGGGAAAGCAGGCGGTTCGATATCTTTTACCGCTTGCGGACTTCCGGTATTCCGATTTGATAACCGATTGCAGTATGAACGCTATATAAGTCTGAAGAAAAACGGAGACGTCCAATATGAATCGTAAAAGTTACCCGTTTTTCATCTATTCCGGATTATTGAATTCAGAACATTATGAAAAAATAGGGTCCGCCATATGGCTGTTTTTATGGTTCATCAGCTCAACGACAAAGGAACACGTAAAAGACGGCGTAAAGTGGGGGATCGTCCTCGGTCATAAACCCGTAAAAGCAAAAGAAATGGCCGACGTATTTGCCGTCAGCGAAAAAACCGTCAGACGGTGGCTTGAGGTTTTGGAACAGCATGAATATATCAAAACCGTCCGCGCCCCTTACGGACTCATCGTCTCCATAAAGCACTCGAAAAGATTCACGCCGAAAAAGACATTGACCCGCCCGGAAGTCACAGACCGGACAATATCGGCGGATCACCGGGACAAAAATGTCCGGAGAGAAATAGATATAACAAAAAATCATACTGCTGAAGAAGCGATTAACGACATTGCCGCCCATTTTATCAGATTAAGGTCTGCACAGGAGGGGCGGAGCGTATACCCCTCGCCCCGGGATTATCAGGCCATCGCCCGTATTGTTTCCCTCGGTGCGTCAGCACAAGAAGCAATCAAATGGCTCGGCGAATGCTTTACCGCTTTTGAACAGCGGCGCACCTCTTCAGCTGAAACGATCAAGGCTTTCAGCTATTGCGCCAAGTATATGGAAGACCGCTTGAATGCACGAATTGCGGGAAGGACAATCACAACAAAAAAAGAGAGGAATACGATACATGACAAAACGAACGATCGAGCAGATACTGGCCGACCTGAAAAACGGAAAACGTCCATTACTGGCGGACAGACCGGAAGAATCAGACGAAAGCCGCTTTGACTGTCCGCTCTGTAAAGATCAGGGCGGTTATCTCAAAAACCAGCTGGGAATGGATGTGTGGGTTAAGTGCCGCTGCGCCGCCGAACGAAAAGCAGAGCGCATCCTCAGCGCAAGTGAGATTACAGATGCCTTTCGGAAGCTGGATTTCAAAGGATTTATCACGCGGGGCAAGCCTCAGGCAGTCGTCGACGCATATGAGTGCGCCCTTGAATATGTTGAAAACTTCGACAAGATGAAAAACTGCCGGAAAAACAGCATTGCCCTTTTAGGGCGTCCGGGATCGGGAAAAACCCATCTTTTGACCGCTCTCAGCAATTATGTCATGAGACAGAAGCAGACACCGGTGCTGTATTTTCCTTTTGTGGAGGGCTTTACGGATTTAAAAAATGATTTTGATCTGCTCGATGCAAAGCTTGGCCGTATGAAACAGGCGGATGTGCTTTTTATTGACGATCTGTTCAAACCGCTGAACGGAAAACCCCGGGCGACCGATTGGCAGATTGAACAAATGTACGCCGTCGTGAATTACCGCTATTTAAATCATAAGCCGGTTCTTATCTCGAGCGAGCTGGCATGTGACGGATTGGTGCAGGTTGATGAAGCCTTGGGCACAAGAATTTATGAGATGTGCAGCGATTATTTAGTCATCATTAATGGCAATTCATTTGACGTAAACCACAGATTAGAGGGGGCGAGATAATGTGTAAGCTGTGCGGGCCGAAGAAGGTCATTGTGACGGAAACGGGTTTCGGCGCTGTCTTTCACCCTTGCCCGAACTGCAAAACAGGCACTGATTTAACGCCGGTCATTAAACGTCTTGAGCGAATGGTTCAAGACGCAAAAGTGAGGCTTGATGCACGTGTGCAAATATATTAAATGGCTTTTTTGCCTGCTGTTCAGGGCGAAACGGATAGAAAAGCAAATTGAAGCATGGCATGAGGCTGATGGAAAGTGAGGATAACCATTGCAAGAAAAACACAGCCCCGCTCCATGGCGGGCCGTACACAGCGGAGAAGAAAAACCCATTTACATTTATTCCGCTTACAGCGAAGCGGATAAAGAGAAGTTCCCTTATTCAAACGGAAGGCTCATCGCGGCCGTTTTCAACTTAAGTTCATACTCTCAGCAGATCAACGCGGCATTGATGGCGAAAGCCCCGGAACTTTTTGAGGCGGCCGAAACGGCTCTCCGCCTGCTCCGGGGAGAAAGTTCTGAAGAAAAAGAAGCGTTTATAAATCAGCTCGAAAGCCTCATACATGAAGTAAACATCCTGAAAAAGACGGAGGACGTAAAACATGAATCCTAAAAAACTGACCGACATTGAACATACAACATTAAAAAGCCAGCTGGAAGAAGGCAAGGTTCGGGTGATTATTGTAGACGGACTGAAAAAGGAAGCATGGCTCGCCGAAGCGCCGGAGCACGGCAAAACGCTTGTCGAAACGCGAAAAGGGGATCTGGCCCGGGTCGAATATGAAATCGGCTTTAAATTGAATTAAAAACAGAATACGTCCAAGACGGAAAGCCTGCGGACACTGATCAATCGCGCACATGCTGCGCATTGGTTGGTGTCCTTTTTTTGTTCCGAAAAAGAGGAGGATCTACATGGAAGACTTACTATTTGAATATAAACGCACGCTGAAAGAGACGAAAAAGTGGTACAAGCAGCTGGAGGCAGCCGATGAAACGGTGCTTACTTCAGAAGAACTGAAAGATAAAAAAATCATCAGAACGATTATTACAGATTTGGAGTATGTCATCGAATGGCTTGAAAAAGGCCGGCAGCCCGGCATAAGAAGAGCGATAGACCGCAGAGACGCTTATCAGAGAATGCTCATTAAAGATCCGAGAATCATAGAAACCTATTCGCAGGCGCTGATGTTTGAACCGTCCGCAAATGTGACTGAAGAAGACAGAATCAGACTGCGGGACGCATTAGCCGTTTTAACGGATAGAGAAAAAGAAATGCTGCTGCTCCACAAAGCGGAATGCTTTTCGTATGAACGGATCGCCGCCTTGCTGAATGTAAAGAAATCAACCGTACAAACGACGGTCAAACGGGCGCTTCTGAAAATTCAAAAACAGCAGGAACAAAGAAATCAATCGCCTGCTTCATAAGTTGTCATACGTTTGCCACCTAGAAGTGAATAGTAGATCATAAAAAGCGGCCCGATTAGAAGCCGCTTTTTATTATAGACAATCATGTCGGAGGTGGCGGTGATGCCGTAGCATGAAAAACGCAAAAAGAGAACAGGCATTTACAATCTATCAGTCTCATAAAGGCCGCATCACAAATCGCGCCCTTGCCGGCAAATCAGGCGTATCCGCAAGAACGATCGGCAGATGGAAAAAAGAAGGGCGCTGGGACGAGGCGCTTAATAAGAACGCGGAAAGCGGCGGAAAAAACACCCCGGGCGAAGGTGATGAGTTAAACGAACGCCAGCGGCTGTTTTGTCTTTATTATGTGAAAAGCTTTAACGATACAAGTCTTTACGATATGATGCTAAAAGCGTTAAAGCAGACAAAAAGCCAGACGGGGCGCAATTATCAGCTCTATTCAGAAAAAGGCAGGCTCGGCTTGCGTGAATGGCCGGAGCCGTCTGACATATGGGTGCTGGAAACAGGAGTTAATATCACAGGGTATCAATACAGCACCTCAATTGATGATACCGCAACCCGTGTCGTCATGCGGCTGCAAAAAGACGATAAAACCGTGAAGGCTTCCGCCTCAGACAGCGCGGGCATGAAAACATTCGGCGTTTTGCAGTATACCGAAACGGTTTCTGCATGTTTCATTTTACCTCTCTTGACAGTGAGGGAAAGGGAACGTTTGGGTATGTCATTGCCATCGATTATAAAAATAATATGTTCACGAACTATTTGGATTTGAACTTGGGCTGGCAGGGCTGGCGTCGCCTCGTTACTGAACTTGATACTGAGAATGTACCTTGGATAAATGTTCCTTATAAAAATGGCGCTAAATCAGGAGACAGGCCGCTTCAATACCGCAAAGTGGGAAACACCCTTCACCTGAACGGACACGTTCTTACGGACAGAGAAGTGGTATTCGGGAGTGTGCCATCCTCTTGTGCGCCGGCCAAAGGCGTTGTAACGATGGTTGCAGCCAGCGGCACAACCGGTTACAGCAAGTTTATTATTTATTCTAATGGAGATATGAAGCTGACGGGAATTATGGCCAATATAGAAAATAACGTGAACGGCTATTATATTGACCTTGTTTTGGCACTCACGTAAAGGAGCGAGAATATGAAATTAATATTTCCGTATGACAATGACAACATTTATACAGGCACTCCGGTTGAGCTTTATCCGGATTCTGAGACAGGAGATTATTTGATGCCGGCTAACGCTGCGGACTTTCCGCCGGAAATAAACGGCGAAGGCATGTGGCGCCCATTTTTTGATGAAGAGAAACAAGAATGGGTGGAAACGGCTGACGAAGCATATAAAGACAGCTTAAAAAAAGATACGGCTCCCGATTCAAACCAGCTTGCAGGCCTCGGGGGACAGCTGGCGAATGAGAAATTGGCCAGAAAAGCAGCCGAACAAGCGCAGCAGTCACTCGGCAGGCAATTAGCGTCTTTAAAATTAGAATTATTAAACGTAAAAGGAGAATGAAAAAATGAAGAGACTTAACTTTTGGGTTTACGCTTTGTTTTATAAGTGGGCCTCAATAGAAATGGTAAAACAGGCTATGGGCTATGATGACTGCTCTGCCGAAGATCTGGCGGAAGGTGTGGCCGCGAAGTATATCACGCCTGAGGAATTTCAAGAAATAACGGGTGAAACATACGAAAACTATAAAAATGCTGTGTCATAAGCCGAACGGCTTTTTTTATTTGTCATTTTTAATAAATCAGAAAAGGAGGACGGCCGATGAAAAAGCATTCATTTGAATTTCCCGCCGATCAACTTGGCAGACCCGGCGCAGTAAAAGCTTATCGCGGTAACAAAAACGATTATGTCACACCGGTTGCTGATTTGTCCGGAATGACAGAGCTTCTTACCAATACGCCGCTAGAAGCGATTGAAGTATACAGCCAATTCGGACAAGACCGTTTAGGAGCCGTCTTAATAGACAGAGCACAGGGGTGGGCTTATTCGGACCGCAGCGCAACTCTTTTTATCGAAGAGAGCGAGGATAACAATTCGTGGACGGCTTCACATTCTGTCGCAGTCAAAGGCGGAGTGCTGACCGCTTCGGGGTGGGTCAGTCTGACAAAAAGATATTACCGGTTCCGTTTTGAAAATGGAAATCAAAAGCAGTCCGAATTTGTTTTATACCAATCTGTCGGTACGGGCGGTGATATGGCGTTTTCATATACAGACGTGATTTTTCATGAAAATGCAGCAGAGGCGGGCGAGGGAAGCATCTTCTCAGCGGGCGCTTGGAAAAAACTTCTCGTCGAAATCACCGGCACGGCTGAGTCGGGCCATGTCGCGTTTTGGGGGAGATCCATCTCGGGAAAAAATGTGCCGATCAGAGGAATCAGGTCTGAAGACGGAACATCAGCCGCCGGTACATCAGGCACAGACGAAGTGTGGTCATTTGATATTGCCGGCTTTAAGGAAATCGTCATGGAAATCAAAAGCATTTCCGGCGGGAGCCTTTCTGTCAAAGGCACGGCATTTTCGTAAGAATGAAACTTCCGAAGGGAGGTGAGAACAATGTAAGAGGGGGGAGCGGAAGTGCTTCTGGATGAACAAGCGGTGCAAAAAGAATTCGCAGGAATCAAAGGTGAACAAAAGGTGCTTGAACAGCGGGTGGCCGTATTAGAGCGGGTATCCGACCGGCACGATCAGCAAATCATGACGCTGAATGAAAAACTGAATAAAATTGACGAAAACACAACATGGATTAAGCGGACCATTACAGGAGCGATCGTGACAGCAATCTGCACGGGCGTCATTGGCGGAGCCATCGCCATCATGTACAATCTGCTGCAAAAGTAAGGGGGAAACCGATATGAAATTCGCGGACAAAGGCACGGTCGTCAGGACGGTGCTTCTTTTGCTTGCTTTATTGAATCAAACTTTGCTGATGTTCGGCAAATCGCCGCTGAATATTCAGGAGGACCAGGTCAGCCAGCTTGCAGATACGCTGTATGCCGCCGGGTCGGCCGTTTTTACAATCATAACGACTGCCGCCGCCTGGTTTAAAAACAATTACGTTACAGCAAAAGGGAAAAAACAGCAGGCTTTATTAAAAATAAACAATTTATCGAAATAGGAGAGATGAGAATATGGTAAAAATCACACAGGATTTTATCCCGGCAGGAAACAATAACCGCCCAGGCTATGCAATGACACCGATTTACATTACGGTGCACAATACAGCCAATACCGCAGTCGGAGCTAACGCCAAAAGTCACGCAAGCTATGTGAAAAATCCCGATACACCGACAAGCTGGCATTTCACAGTCGATGATACGGAAATTTATCAGCATCTTCCGCTGAACGAAAACGGCTGGCATGCCGGTGACGGAAACGGGGACGGCAACCGTAAATCCATCGGTATTGAAATTTGTGAAAACGCAGACGGCAACTTTTCACAGGCCGTGGCAAACGCCCAATGGCTCATCCGCACATTAATGACGTCGCACGGCATCCCGCTTGCGAATGTCGTTGCGCACAAGCATTGGTCAGGAAAGCTTTGTCCGAGAAGACTGTTGGATACATGGGATGAGTTTAAAGCGGGAATCGGTTCTGGGGAAAGACAGACGTATACCGTCCAAAAAGGAGATACGCTGTCAGCGATCGCGCGGAAATTCGGCGTCAGCGTGGCCGATCTGCAGAAATGGAATAACATCGCTGACCCGAACCTGATTAAAGTCGGACAAGTACTGATCGTCAGCCCGCCGGTTGAAGCACTGTATTCTCTTCCGGACGAGGTGATTCAGCTGACAGAGCCGTACACGTCCGGTGAAAAGGTATACCAGGTGCAAAACGCGCTCGCCGCGCTTTATTTCTATCCTGAAAAAGGAGCTGTCAATAACGGCATTGACGGTATCTACGGCCCGAAAACCGCAGATGCCGTGGCCCGCTTCCAATCTGTAAACGGACTGACGTCTGACGGCGTCTACGGTCCCGCTGTAAAAGCGAAAATTCTGATGCAGCTTTAACAAAAAAGGCTGAGTCCCGTTCACATTGCGGGATTCAGCCTTTTTTCTTTTTTAACCGGTTCAATAGCCCGAGATTCCTCGCCCGCATCCTCAGCGAATAAGCGGAAAGCCCGAAGCGTCCGTAATCCACAAACTTTACGCGCCTGACAATTTTCTTCACATCATCACCTGTCGCATCTCTTTGTTGGTTTTATTATATGAAAGATAAGGAAAAAAGGAATAAGGACAAGAGCCGTGTCTCCTGTCCTTAGTGTAATCAAGCTTTTTTTTGTTTATACTTGTCAATCAGCCGCTCGTTTTCTTTGAAAATTCTGGCGGTATGAGGGCTGACCTGGTAACTTGCGATACTTGTCATTGAACGTTTTTTAAACATTTTGAACGGTTTCGCTCTTTGTTCCGGCTGCCCGTTTTGAAATGCCTGCTCCATTTAACCGTCACCTTCCTCTTCTATTGGCAGCATTAAATCATAAATGCTCGTTAGCGATGTGAAAAGCAAATAATCGAATTCCGTCAACAGGTTTTCCGACGTGAGTTTGATCACGTAATGGCGGTTTTGGACTGTAAACGGAATAAGCACAAGCCTGCCTTTTTGATCATAGTAGACGTCTTTACGGTTAAGACGGGACTGAACGTCTGCCGCATCAGGCATATGCTCCGTCAAGCGGTCCTTATCCGATTGTGCGGAATAGTCGCACAAGGAAGCCGTGACATTCATTTTTTCGGCATAAGCGGCCAGCAGTCTGCTGATGCCTTCCGCATAAGCTTCTGTACTTCCATAATATACATGGATCGGTTCATTTTTCAACAGATATTGATAGGTTTTCAGTTTTTCAAGATAGGAGTGAAGCATTTCGTTATTTTCTTCTAAAATTTCCCGCGTATCCGTCTCTAATTCATTGCCGGCGAGCTTTTTGATATACGCGCTCAAAAAGATAAACGCATCAATAAGGGCAAAGCAGACGGCAACAATCAAATATTGTCTCCATGCGGCAAAGAGCGATTCGGGATCATATGTCCAATAGACCATGGAGCCCAGTACAAATAGTAAATACCACGTTTTACGGATGGCAAACATTTTTTCTTTTACCTTTGCCTCATACCGCCAGGATGCGTACACATATAAAATGAGTGCGGCCGCCATCGTCCACACCATAATCTGAAAAAACAAAAGCATGAGCATCCCTCACAATTTGAAAAATGGTCTGCTATGTTCATTCTATGTCATGACATCATTTTCCTGTCACAAAAAAACCGCTTCTGTAAAGAAGCGGATGTCATCAGAAAAACAGATCTAAGATGAAAAAGGCGATGGCGCCGAGTGTACCTGCAATCGGCAGGGTGACGACCCATGTAATGAGCATCCGTTTAGCCGTTCCCCAGTTTACGCCTTTTACGCGGTGGGAAGCGCCCACACCGAGAATGGAAGACGAAATGACGTGTGTCGTGCTGACAGGGAGATGAATAAACGTGGCCCCGAAAATAATGGCTGCGCCGGTTAAGTCGGCAGATACGCCGTTTACCGGACGGATTTTCATAATTTTCCCGCCGACGGTTTTAATGATTTTCCAGCCGCCGATGGATGTGCCGAGACCCATTGCCAGGGCACAAGAGAGCTGCACCCAAAAAGGAATGGCATCACTTTTATGTAAATTGGCAGTCATAAGCGCCATCGTAATGATACCCATCGCTTTTTGCGCGTCGTTCGTTCCGTGTGTATAGGACTGAATGGCAGCCGTCAAAATCTGCACTCTGCGGAAGCGTTTATTTGTTTTCGCCAGATTGCTGTCTTTAAAAATCAGCTTCACGATCGAATATACGATAAAGCCGAGAACAAAGGCGATGATCGGTGATAAAATAAGTGCTTCGATAATTTTAATGAACCCTTTATAATTAAGCGTCGCAAAACCTGACGCTGCAATGGCCGCTCCGGCGATCGCTCCGATAATCGCATGTGAAGAGCTGCTCGGAATGCCGAAATACCATGTGATCAAGTTCCAGGCGATTGCGGCGAGTAGAGCCGCCAGAATGACAACTGACCCGTTGTCTAATGTATAAGGATTCACAATGTCCTTTGTAATGGTTTTCGCCACACCGGTAAATGTCATCGCTCCGAGAAAGTTCATGATGGCGGCCATGACGATTGCGTGCCGCGGCTTCAGCGCTTTTGTCGAAACTGAGGTGGCGATTGCGTTTGCGGTATCGTGAAATCCGTTAATGAAGTCAAATACCAAAGCGCATATGACAATTAATATCGTTAAAAGTAATAGAGTATCCATTATAACCCCTCGTTACGCGTTTTTCATAATAATGGTTTCAAGGTTATTGGCAACGCTTTGGCAAGAGTCGGCAATTTCCTCAAGCGTTTCGTAAATCTCGCGGTACTGAATCACTTTAATCGGATCGGTTTCTGTGCCGAACAGATTTTTTAATGATTTACGGTGCAGGTTATCACAGCTGTGCTCGTATTCCTTAATTTTAATGGCGTGAGGGTGAATGTCCTTCAATCGGTTTTCTGCAAGCAGCTCAATCGTGATTAAAATTTCCTTCGCGCACTCTCTGATGTATCCGCTGAACTTATCGATATGCTCATCGGAAGAAGTGATCGAGAAAATCTCCATCATTGCTGAAAAATGTTCGATTCCGTCAAGCACGTCATCGAGGCTGTTTGTCAGCTCAAGGATGTCTTCACGTTCAATGGGAGTGATAAAAGCTTTGTTCAGCTCTTTAATCATGACATGAACATGATTATCTCCTTTTGTTTCAAACTCTTTTAACGTATCGGCAAATTCCTTTAAAGTCGTCTGGTTCGTCACTTTAAAGTTGACAAAGTATTCTGCGGTTTCGTCTATGTTTTTTGCGATTTCTGTTAAAAGGAGTGAGAACTTATCTTTTTTTCTTTTTATCATTAAAAACCCTCCATTGTTTGAATGAGACAATGCACACATCAAATTATTATATAGCCTTTTGTCGAAAAAAAACAGATAAAGTCGAAAAAAACGCCTCTTGATTTTTTCGTAAAAACGTGTCTCATCCTGTTTTTCTTATGTTACCCACTTCGCCAAAAAAACGTAACATACTTCGAATTCAGACATCTTGCTTAAAAAGTATAACAAAAGATGTGAATTTGCTGTCAACTTTTGCACGTGATTTTGCCAGAAAAAAAAACGGCTCCCGTAAAAGGAACCGTTTTTATCAGTTTTTTCTGCCGTTTTTCAGCCAAAAATAAAGCGGCAGCCCGGCGAGGCCGATCAAGAGGGACAGCGCGCAGCTCAGTGTATCTGTAATGATCGTGCTGATCAGCACAAACAGTGAACCCGCGATGGCCAAAACAGGAATGATCGGATACAAAGGCACGCTGTAGGCGCGCGGTTTTCCGCCGCTTTTTTTTCTGAGGATAAACACGGCGAAAAAGGCCATGACGTAAAAAATATAAATCATGAAAATAGAGATTTCAGACAGCTTATCGGGATTGCTGGCGATCATAAAAATAATGGCCAGCGCGATCTGAAATGACACGGCAATCCACGGGGTGCGGAACGTCGGATGAACCCGCGAAATCTGTCCGGCAAACGGCAGCTGTTTCCGTTCCGCCATCGCAAACGAGACACGCGGAAAAGCGAGAATCTTTCCGTTTAAACAGCCGAAGATGCTGACGATGATTCCGACGCTGATCAATTTTCCTCCGATGTCGCCAAACAGCATTCCGGCAGCGGTGCCGGTCGCATTTTCACCGAGTTTGACGATGTCGGTCGCAGGAAGAATGTGCAGCAGCGCAAAGTTAATGAAAAGATAAATGGCGGTGACGACCAGCAGTCCGCCCGTCATCGCTCTCGGGAGCAGCTTTTCCGGATTTTTCATCTCGCCGCCGAGTGCCGCAAGCAGAATCCAGCCGTCATAAGCAAACAAGGTGGCCAGTATGGCAGCGCCGAAATTCATGTCCGACATGCTGCTTGTAACGGCTGTGAAAATATGCTGATCGCCTTTCCAAAGGCCGAACACGATCATGCAGATAATCGGAATCAATTTGCCGACAGTCGTAATTCCCTGTACGATGCCGCCATATTTCGTTCCGATAATATTAATGATGCTTAAAAACAAAACGGCTGAAATCCCGATCAATTTAGACCAGCCGGAATCCCAGCTGAACAGATGGGCCATCAAGGAGCCGAAATACAAGCCGATTGCTCCGATAATGGCCGGGCCGTAAATGATAATTTGAACCCATCCGCACAAAAAGCCCCAAAATTCGCCGTACACTTCTTCGAGATATGTATAAAGTCCGCCCGTTTTCGGAATCTGAGTGCCGATTTCCGCAACGGTCAATCCGCCTGCAAGCGTCAAAATACCTCCTAACAGCCACGCGATAAGCGCGGTTTTCGCATCACCGGAGTAGGCAAGCACGGCGCCTGGTTTCATAAATACGCCGGAACCGATGATGGTGCCGATAACAAGT
Organism: Bacillus sp. KICET-1; assembly: GCF_027721405.1. Classification (NCBI taxonomy): domain Bacteria; kingdom Bacillati; phylum Bacillota; class Bacilli; order Caryophanales; family Bacillaceae; genus Bacillus; species Bacillus sp. KICET-1. Next base: position 3,675,628 of record NZ_CP113515.1, on the reverse strand, counting down.
GAGAGGGCGATGGTAAGGCCGATCTCTTTTTTAAGTCCGTTCTCTTCAATCTGCATATCCTTTCCCTCCAGATGTAAAATCGTCATGATGAAAAAACTATTTTCCATATTGTAAACCCTAATTGCTGAAACACGAATAAAATAAATTTTCTGATTTTGTTGTTTTCCCTAAAAGATAAAGGTTTCTGCTTTTGAGAAGGAAAAAATACCGTTTTAAAAGCGAACATTAATGGTTTTTTTATATCAAAGGTTCGTTATTTAGGTAGCGGCAGTCTGCAGACCGTCTGTGAAGCAGATGGGTTGACTTTACGATCCGGATAACATAAATTGTATATATAAATATCTCGAAATCGAGATAATTGACTGGAGGATAACATAATGAAAGTTAATGGAATACACCATGTATCAGCATTGACGGCTGATGCGCAGAAAAATTTAGATTTTTATCGAAATATCCTGGGACTGAAGCTTGTGAAAAAATCCGTAAACCAAGATGAACCGACGATGTATCATTTGTTTTACGGTGATGAAACAGCCAATCCGGGATCTGAATTGACGTTTTTCGAGATTCCGCGGATTGCGCCGTTTCATGCGGGAACAAACAGTATTTCTTCAATCGGGCTGCGTGTCCCGGATGCACAAGCGCTCCAATATTGGAAAAAACGATTTGAAGAGCATCAGGTCTCTCACAGTGAGATCGTGAAAATAGCGGGCAGGGACACACTCGCTTTTCAGGATCATGAAGGACAGCGGCTTGTGCTGACAGCTGACGAAAAAGGAAAAGACATCGGTGAAGCGGTGAAGCAAAGCGGCATACCGGAAGAATATTCTTTCCGCGGTCTTGGTCCCGTTGAATTGACCGTCCCGTATGCAGAACCGACGCTGCGTGTGTTAACCGATGTGCTGGGCTTCACTGAAATCGGGAAAGAAACGCATGAAGACCGGGGCACGGTTACGGTGCTCGAATCCGGAAACGGAGGCGCGCGTACAGAAGTCCATCTCATTGAAAGAAACGATCTTCCGCGCGAGCGTCCTGGAAAAGGCAGCGTGCACCATGTGGCCTTCCGCGTCCAGAATGAAGAGGAGCTTGCTTTATGGCACCGCATCATTACGAAAGAAGGTTTCAGCAACTCAGGCATTGTAGAGCGTTATTATTTCAAAGCGCTGTACTTCCGGGAGCCGAACGGAATTCTGTTTGAATTGTCAACGGACGGTCCGGGATTTATGGTTGATGAAAAACCTGAAGAGCTAGGCAAAACGGTTGCGCTCCCGCCTTATCTCGAACACCGCCGTTCTGAAATAGAAGCACGGCTGAAACCGATTCAGTAAATCAGAAATCATGACAGATGCCTCCCGGCTTGACGGGGGCATCTTTTTTTGCTTTTTTACCCGTTTTGTCATTCTTTTTACCTATTTGTAAACGGCAAAATAATTGTCTTTGTTTATTAATAAATTTTTCACATTTGGTTGTTACACTTGTTCAAAGTTAAACAAAAGGAGTGAAAACACAGGTGAAAATGAAAAAACGCGAGATAGACGCAGTCTTAATTCTCATTTTACTCGCTTCCGCATTCTTGAATATGTACAACATCTGGAATGACGATACGGTGAATCCTTATTACACCGCAGCGGTAACGAGTATGCTTCAAAGCTTTCATAATTTCTTTTACGCTTCATTTGACGCAGCCGGGTTTATCACGGTAGATAAACCGCCTGTTACATACCAGATTCAAACGATCAGCGCGCTGATATTCGGTATGCACGGGTGGAGCGTCATCCTGCCTCAGGCATTGGCGGGTGTAGGTTCAGTTCTATTCATGTACTTATTAATAAAGCCGACGTTCGGAAAAACGGCGGCGCGCATCGCCTCATTTGTCATGGCGTGTACACCGATCGCAGTAGCGGTCGCGCGGACGAACAATGTCGATGCTTTACTGGTCTTTTTCCTCTTGTTCGCCACATGGCTTCTCTTTAAAGCGATCAGAAAAGGCAGACTGATCTGGCTTTTGGCGGCATTTTTTGTCGTCGGAGCAGGCTTTAACACAAAAATGCTTCAGGCTTATATGATTTTGCCGGCCTTCTTGCTGTTCTATATGATTGCGGCAAACACCACGATTAAGAAAAAAATCATTTCATTGGTAAGCGCGTTAGCCGTTTTAGCAGCCGTTTCATTGTCATGGCCGCTCATTGTTGACAATATTCCTGCCAGCAAAAGGCCATATGTCGGAAGCAGCCAGACAAACTCCGTATTGGAATTGGCCTTCGGATATAACGGGATTCAGCGGCTGACAGGGCAAAGTTCCGGCGGCGGCCAGGGCGGGCCGGACGGAAACGCATCGAAAGAGATGTCTTCTTCCGGCGGTTCTTCACAAATGCAAAAACCGCCTGGCCAGTCTTCAAGCAGCAGTTCAGCAAGCGGAGACAAATCACAAAACGGCAGTATGACGGCACCTCCATCTAACGGGAAAATGCCAAGCGGCGGCGAAATGCCAAGCGGCGGTCAAGGAGGCCCTCCAAGCGGCGGAGATGGCGGCGGAGGCGGTCCCGGCGGCGGAGGAAAAAGCGGTACAGGCACCGGCTCGAAAATGCAATCAGGTTCAGGAATGTTCGGTACGGGAACCCCTGGTCCGCTGCGCCTTTTCCAAACGGAATTATCTGATCAGATCAGCTGGCTCCTGCCGTTTGCGATTTTTGGAATGGCCGGTTTATTGATCGCCGGGGCGAGAGAAAGAAGACGATTATCAGCAGAACAGAAGGAAACGATCTTTTGGGCAGCGTGGCTTGTGCCGATTGCCGGATTCTTCAGTGTCGCAGAATTTTTCCACCATTATTATCTCATTATGCTGGCGCCTCCGATCGCGGCACTTGTCGGTGCGGGATGGGTCGCCCTCGTTCATCTGTACCGCAAGCAGGCGGGATGGAAAACTTGGCTATTGCCGGCCGCTATTCTTGTGACAACCGGATTTGAGCTGTTTATCCTCAGAAACTACAATGATCAAATCGGCGCAGGCTGGAGCATCGGAGTAGGCGTTATCGGCGCAGTGGCTGCCATCGCTCTGTTCGTATTCAAACAGCGCCAAAAACCGCTCAGTTACTATGTTTCACTTGCAGCCCTTCTCGTCTTGATGGTCATGCCGATTTATTGGGCGAGCACACCGCTTCTGTACGGAGGCAACAGCTCATTGCCTGAAACAGGCCCTCAGCTCGCTTCAACAAGCGGAAAAGGCATGGGAATGGATAACGCATCTGTCAATACAAAACTGATCAACTATTTAGAGAAACACAACGCCGGAGCGGACTATCTATTTGCAACAACCGATTCCAACACTGCGGCGCCTTACATTATTAAAACGAAAAAAGCGGTCATGGCGATCGGCGGATACAGCGGGTCTGACCCGGCCATTACGCTGGCCCAATTTAAAAAGCTCGTAAAAGAAGGGAAAGTAAAATACTTCTTAGCATCCGGAATGGGCAAAGGCGGAAATAACGATATTGTGCAGTGGGTTGAGAAAAACGGAAAGAAAGTATCTTCAGATAAATGGCAATCAAACACAGATCAGAAAACGAAAAATAGTGATGCAGCTGATAAAAAAAGCAGCAAGGCCTCAGGTAAAAACAGCCGAATGAGCGGCGGGCCGGGCGGAATGAATCAATCAGCTTCACTATACGAACTTCAATCTGATGAATAGGAGGAAAAAACATGAGCAGACATATTCAATATTCAATAGTCGTCCCGGTTTATAACGAGGAACTCGTCATTCAGACAACCTATCAGCGTCTGAAAGAAGTGATGGATCAAACAAAAGAGCATTATGAATTGATCTTTGTCAATGATGGAAGCAAAGACCGCAGTATTGAGATTTTAAGAGAGCAAAGTCTGATTGATCCGAGAGTGAAAATTATTGATTTTTCCAGAAACTTCGGACATCAGATCGCGATCACAGCGGGTATGGATTATGCAGAGGGGAATGCAATCGTCGTCATTGACGCCGATTTGCAGGACCCTCCTGAATTAATCCTTGATATGATTGAGCAGTGGAAAGAAGGCTACGATGTGGTGTACGCCGTCAGAACGAAACGAAAGGGAGAAACCTTTTTCAAGAAACAGACGGCCTCTATGTTTTACCGGCTGCTGCGGAACGTGACTGATATTGATATTCCGCTCGACACCGGAGATTTCCGCCTGCTGGACAGAAAAGTCTGTGATGAGATGAAAAAATTAAAAGAAAAAAATCCTTTTGTCAGAGGGCTCGTCAGCTGGGTTGGCTTTAAGCAGACTGCTGTAGAATATGAACGAGATGAGCGGCTTGCGGGGGAAACGAAATACCCGCTTAAAAAAATGCTGAAGCTTTCCATGGACGGGATCACAACGTTCTCTCATAAACCGCTCAAGGCGGCAAGTTATGCGGGAATGATCATGTCCGGAGCGGGTTTTCTCTATATGTTTATCGTTTTATACATGAAGCTGTTTACGAACAGCACCATTACGGGCTGGTCCTCTCTGATTGTGATACAGCTGTTATTCAGCGGCATCGTTCTATTAATGCTCGGAATGATCGGCGAATATATCGGAAGGATTTATGACGAAGCAAAAGACCGTCCGCTCTATATCGTGCAAAAAGCGTACGGCATTAAAAACGAAAAGATTTATCGGGACCAGCACATGTCTTAACCGAAACACCCTGTCCGGCCAGCGGGCAGGGTGTTTTTATATCAGAAATAAAAGCCGCGGGATGACAGAATGTCCCGCGGCTTTTTTTATTCATCTGCGACCGGTCTGCGTGTGCAGAGAGCGCATGATCAGTCCGGTTCCCGAAAGGTTCAGTAAAATGCTTGCACCAAGCGTCATTCCCCAAGCAGCGTTTTGCTGAGGAAGCTGAATGCTCAGCTGCAGCAAGATCAGACCGGTAACGACCAGCAAAAGTCCGGTTTGTTTCATGTGTGTGTATCCTCCTTTGTACACTAAGTCATACGGCTGATCCAGGCCTAAAGTTTCATCCGTATATAAAAAATCCAAGGCGGCTGCCTTGGATTTTTGTTAAGAAGATGTTTCTTCTTTTTGAGTCAGTTTCATTTTTTTCGTCATTTCCTTGCCGTTTCTGATAATCTTCACGTCAACGGTGCTGCCGACTTTCGTATTCTTGTAGAGAATATTGCGAAGTTCGCTGCCCGTGTCGGTTTCTTTCCCTTTTAAGCTGATAATGATGTCTTCTGCTTTTAATCCGGCTTTGGCTGCAGGTGAGCCCTGCGCCACTTCGCGAATATAAACGCCTTTATTCAGCTGTTTGCCGAAAAGCCCGAGTGTGCCTTCCTGATAGTTTTGCGGCACTTGTTCCAAGTCGATCATGCTCACGCCGATATAAGGGCGCTCCACTTGTCCTTTCGTGAGAAGCTCTTCGGCGATCGGTTTTACATCGTTGCTCGGGATAGCAAAGCCGATGCCTTCTACATCACTTTCGCTGATTTTCATGCTGTTGATGCCGATGATTTTGCCGTCTGTATTCAAGAGCGGTCCGCCGCTGTTTCCGGGATTGATGGCGGCATCGGTTTGGATGACGTTGATGCTTGACTCACCGGCTGACGTAGAGATCGAGACGGTTCTGTTTAAGCCGCTCACGATGCCCTGTGTGACGGTGCGGGAAAGGTCTTTTCCGAGCGGATCACCGATGGCGATGACGGATTCACCCGTTCTGAGAGCGGATGAGCTGCCGAAGCTTGCCGTTTTTGTCACGTGTTTATCACTGATTTCTAAAACGGCCAAGTCTGTCAGAGAGTCGCTGCCGACGAGTTTAGCTGTTACATCGGTGCCGTCATATAATGACACTTTAAGGGAAGAGGCGCCTTCGACCACGTGGTTATTCGTAATGATATACGCTTTGCCGTTTGCTTTCTTAAAAATAACGCCTGAACCCGATCCCGTTTCCGCATCTTCACCCGATGAATTTGAGTTTGAATCTGAGCTTGATCCGAATCCGAATAAATCGGAACTGCTTTGCTGCTTCTGCAGATTGGTGATTCCGACGATCGCCGGTGAAATGTCTTCCACCATATTCGAAATGCTGCTTGAATTTGCCGATGAGCTGTTTGCCGATTTGCTGCTGCCGGAATCAGAAGATGTCTGCTTGGCGGTTACCGATGACGTTTCCTGAGCGGGAGCCGTATTGGAAGTATCTTGAGTCTGATGGTCTCCAAGCGGCGTAAATGTATAGATGCCGAGGGCGAGCCCTCCGCCGATCACTCCGCCGAGAAGCGGTCTGAACCAGCCGAAGCTTCGTTTTTTCTTGTCCTCGTCCGACGCGGAATATCCGGCCGGCTGCGGGTTTTCTTTTACTAAAAGGACTTCCTGTTCTTTTTGGTCTGTCCGATTTTCATCACGATAGTTATCCATCATGTTCACTCCGTTTCTCTATTTTCATCATAGCATGATTTGCCTATTATTACTGACTCCATCTTAAACAAAAAGTGTGGGATAATAATGAAAAGATTGTGGGAAATTGTGAAAAAGGCGTAATCGGACGGAGGCGCTTTATATTGACAATTTCCATCGGATTTGAAATAATAAATGAGATATTATGTTCAATCCTTCACATGAAAAGATATGAAAAATTCTGTCAAGCTAATGGGGGAAATCTGTTAGCTTTTTCACTTTGTTAAATAGTCAGAAAGGAGTTGTCAAATGAAAGAAAAACATCATTGGATTATTTCTCTGCTCGCTGTATTGGCGGTCGGGCCGGGGCTGATGTCGAATACCGCACTTTCGGCTGTCCAAAGCCTTGTCCGGCAGACGGTCGGCGGGGAAAACTTTGACTCTTTTCATCCGATTATTATCGGTAATATGGCATTTGCCTTATTCGTGCCGGCGGGGCCGTATTTAAGAAAAAGATTCGGCTCCCGGCCTGTCTATATGATTTCGATGGCCGCGGGTGTCATCGGAGCGCTCCTTGCTGCTGTGACAAATGATATTTATCCGCTCGCCGCGGGCCGTTTTTTACAGGGAGCTGCGGCGGGCACTATGCTGATGATTATGATCCCGATGCTGGTGCTTTCGTTTCCGATTGAGCGCCGGAATTACGCATTATTTGTGTTAATCGGCGGATTTTACGGGTCCGTCATTATGGGGACCGTTTTAGGCACGGCGGCGGCAAGCGCCGGCCATTGGCATTGGCTGTTCGGCATTTTTGGCCTGCTGTCTTTTTTCGGCCTCATTTTCAGTTATATGTGGCTGCGGGATGACGCTCATAAAAATGCTGAAAAATCTCCATTTGACGGCATCGGTTTTCTGTTAGCGGGTGTATCAGCCGTGCTGACCGCCTATACATTTATTCATCTGCCGAAATGGGGCTTTTCATCATGGCAGACATTGGCGGGATTTGGAGGAAGCATCGTCATTCTTCTGATCTTGCTGATCATGCAGTACAGAAACGAACATGCGCTGATTTCGATTAAACTTATGCTGATTCCAAAGCCGATTCTGGGTGTTTTCATGATCGCTGCGGGCAGTATTTCCATAGCGGTCAGTCTTTCTGCATTTCACGGGGAGCTTCAGACCGCATATCATATGTCACAAACTCAACTGATATTCCTATATGCGAGCCTTTTGGGAGGCGTGGCCATCGCCGCTGTCATCAGTGCATTAGCATATGATAAAGTCGGTCCGGGCATGCTCGGCATAACAGGCTCTGTTATACTGGTGTTCGTGAATTTCCAATGGATAACGACAGATCATCATATACCGCTTATTCTATTTGCGGGGCTTTTCGTGATGCTGGCGGCCGGGACAGGGCTTATTGTGGCAGCCGGACTGATGGGAGCCGCGTTAGGCGGACCGCTTCCGGAACTGGTGAAACGCATGACGGCAGTTCAGTTTTTAAGGCTGTTCATTTATATGGGCGCACCTGTTTTAATAGGGTATTTTACGAAAAGAGATGTTTCCGGCATGCTTCGGGGCGCGCGCGGCACACAATCGCCGCATGACCTGCTGATGGGAACATACAGCGATTTGTTTCTTATTGCTTTCATCTTAAGCTTGCTTTTAGTGTGTTTATCATTTGTCATGAATGCGACCGGCATGGGACATAAGCTGGCGCATAAACCGCATGCCGTCCGTAAGCAGGCGGCTGAAGAGCCTTCGCCGCAGGCTCCTGAACCGATCAGGCATCAGGTCATTCCCGATCGTGAATACAGAAGTGCGGTCAGACAGTTTCAGCGTCATCATATAAGCAAAAACGGTATGTAACTTTTTCTATCAGCAAACCCTTTTCCCGGTGAAAAGGGTTTGTTTTTTCCCATAATAGCAGAATGGTATATTGCATGTTTCATCCTTTTTTAATATAATTTGTTAGAATATTCATAATTTAATATCGAAATTTTAAGTAAAAAAGGAGGCATTACATGAAACTGTATCTATCTGTGGATATGGAAGGGATTTCCGGACTGCCTGATGAAACATTTGTCAATTCCCGCATGCACAATTATGAGCGCGGCAGAGTTCTGATGACCGAAGAAGCAAACTGGTGCATCGCAGAAGCGTTTAATAACGGATGCACGGAAGTGACCGTGAATGACAGCCACTCAAAGATGAATAATCTGCTCGCGGAAAAACTTCACCCTGAGGCAGAGCTGATTACGGGGGATGTCAAGCCGTTTTCCATGATGCAGGGGCTTGATGAATCGTATTCAGGTGTGATGTTTATCGGCTATCATGCGAGAGCGTCGATGCCGGGCGTCATGTCGCACAGCATGATATTCGGCGTCCGCCACTTTTACATAAATGATAAGCCGGTCGGTGAACTGGGGTTAAATGCCTATCTCGCCGGATTTTACGATGTCCCGGTCATCATGGCTGCCGGAGATGATTGCGCCGCAAAAGAAGCGGAGGAGCTGATCCCGAATGTGACGACTGCCGCCGTCAAACAAACCATTTCAAGAACCGCGGTCAAATGCCTGTCCCCTCAAAAAGCCGGACGGCTCCTGACGGAAAAAACAGCCTATGCGCTCAAAAATAAAGATAAGGTCAAACCGCTGACTCCGCCTGAAAGACCTGTATTAGGCATTGAATTTGCCAACTACGGACAGGCTGAATGGGCCCATTTAATGCCGGGCACAGAAATCATCCCGGGAACGACAATCGTTCAATTTCAGGCAAAAGACATGCCGGAAGCCTATCAGGCCATGCTCGTCATGACAGAACTCGCCATGAGAACAACATTCTGTTAAAGGGGTGAACGGCATTGCTGCGGTATTTTATCAAACGTTTTATCGCCATGATTATGACCGTCCTCGTCATCACCACTCTGACATTTGTCATGATGAAAGTGATACCCGGCTCGCCTTTTAACGAAGAGCGGGGCACAAACGAAGCGGTCCAGCGAAATCTCGAATCCTACTACCATCTGAACGAACCTCTTATCACTCAATACGCCATCTATCTAAAATCCATTCTTACCTTTGATTTCGGTCCTTCAATTAAAAAACCGTCAGACAGTGTAAACGCCATGCTTGAACGCGGGTTTCCGGTCTCATTTGAGCTTGGGATAACGGCGATCATCATCGCTGTTATTTCCGGGCTCGCGCTCGGCATAATGGCCGCTCTCAGGCGCGGCGGCTTTCTCGATTATGCGGCCATGAGCCTTGCGGTGCTCGGGATTTCTATTCCGAATTTTATTATGGCTACGCTGCTGATTCAGCAATTTGCGGTTCATCTGAAATGGTTTCCGGCAGCTACCTGGACGAGTCCCGTTCACATGGTCCTGCCGACTGTTGCGCTTGCCGTCGGTCCCATGGCCATTATCGCGAGGCTGACAAGATCAAGCATGGCCGAAGTGCTGACTCAGGATTACATCCGCACGGCAAAAGCAAAGGGGCTTTCTCCCGTCAAAATTGTGATCAAACACGCATTAAAAAACGCTCTTATGCCTGTTGTGACAGTACTCGGGACGCTTGCCGCAAGTATTTTAACGGGCAGTTTCGTCATCGAGAAAATTTTTGCCATACCGGGAATGGGCAAATATTTCGTAGAAAGCATCAATCAGCGTGATTACCCGGTCATCATGGGAACGACCGTATTTTACAGTGTGATTCTGATCGTCCTGCTGTTTCTGGTTGATTTGGCATACGGCCTGTTAGACCCGCGCATAAAACTTCATAAGAAAGGGTGATCCTGATGAATCTCCCGCAAGAAACGGTAAAACACACAGAAGTGCCTGATGACTGGTTTCAGCCGGGCGCGGAAAGAAAGGGTGAAACCGAGTCGGTCAAGCGTCCGAGCCTGTCTTACACTCAGGATGCGTGGCGGCGGCTTAAAAAGAACAAATTGGCGATGGCCGGGCTTGTGATTTTATGCTGCCTGTTTCTATCGGCTGTGTTCGGTCCGCTGATATCACCGCACAGCGTGACAAGGCAGACGCTCGCCGAGCAGAATCTTCCGCCTTCTTTTTCACACTGGTTCGGAACCGATGAACTTGGCCGGGACGTGTTTACAAGAACGTGGTACGGAGCGAGGATCTCTTTATTTGTCGGTGTGATGGCGGCGCTGATCGACTTTTTGATCGGCGTTATCTACGGAGGGGTCGCCGGATACAAAGGGGGCCGGACAGACAGCGCCATGATGAGAATCATCGAGGTTCTCTACGGATTGCCGTATCTGCTCGTTGTCATTTTGTTAATGGTGCTGATGGGGCCGGGGCTCAGTTCCATTATCGTCGCTCTGACCGTGACGGGATGGGTCGGCATGGCGCGGATTGTCAGAGGGCAGGTGCTGAGGATGAAGCATGATGAACACGTATTGGCTTCGAAAACGTTTGGAGCGAAAACATTTCGGATCATTAAGAAAAATCTGCTGCCGAATACGATGGGAGCCATTATTGTCCAAATGACGCTTACAGTGCCGGCGGCGATTTTTGCGGAATCATTTTTAAGTTTTCTCGGACTCGGCATTCAGGCGCCGTTTGCAAGCTGGGGCGTCATGGCAAACGACGGGCTGCCGGCGATTTTATCAGGCCATTGGTGGCGGCTGTTTTTTCCCGCTTTTTTCATTTCCTTAACGATGTACGCGTTTAACGTACTTGGAGACGGCTTGCAGGACGCGTTAGACCCGAAACTGAGGAGGTAGGAAAAATGGCGCAGCAAGTTCTTTCCGTTCAAAATCTGCATGTTACTTTTTCAACATACGGAGGCACTGTAAAAGCCGTAAGAGGCGTCAGCTTCGATTTATATAAAGGTGAAACGTTTGCGATCGTCGGTGAATCGGGCTGCGGAAAAAGCGTGACGTCACAAGCCGTGATGGGTCTTCTTCCGAAACATTCGGCAAAGATTGAATCCGGAAGCATACAATTTAAACAGAAAGACCTTTGCCAAATGTCGGATCGGGAAATGCGGGGAATCCGGGGGCGCGATATTTCTATGATCTTTCAGGACCCGATGACGGCTCTCAATCCGACTTTGACCATAGGGGATCAGCTCTCAGAAGCGCTGTTGGAACACCGCGCCATGACAAGAAAACAAGCTGAATCCGAAGTTCTCGCCATGCTGGATCTGGTCGGTATCCCGGACTCGAAATCCCGCCTGAAGCAGTACCCCCACCAATTAAGCGGGGGCATGCGGCAGCGGATCGTGATCGCGATGGCTCTGATCTGCGAGCCGGAAATTATGATCGCCGATGAACCGACAACGGCTCTTGATGTGACGATTCAAGCACAAATCCTTGAATTATTTAAGAAGATTCAAAGAAAAACAGGCGTGTCTATTATTCTGATCACACACGATCTCGGCGTCGTCGCTCAGACCGCCGACAGAGTCGCCGTCATGTATGCGGGGAAAATCGCCGAAATCGGCACGAGGCATGATATTTTTTACCGTCCGGCTCATCCATACACAAAGGGGCTGCTTCGTTCAGTGCCGCGGCTGGATATGGAGGATAGTGAGCTGTCGCCGATTGACGGGACGCCGCCTGATTTATTCGATCCGCCGCCGGGCTGCCCGTTTGCCGCCCGCTGCCCGGACAGGATGATCGTCTGTGAAAAGGTATACCCGGCAACAACCGTGAAATCCAAAAGCCATATCGTTAATTGCTGGCTTCAGGATCACCGTGCAGAGCGGCTGAAGCAGCAGCTGACGGCAGCAGAGGAAAAAGGGGGATTGAAATGAAAAAGAGATGGGCGATCGGTGTGATTGCTGTTGTTTCGTTTGCTCTGATGGGCTGTACAGCCAATGAACAGGCGGGGACAGAACCCGGCAAAGCAAAAGAACAGGGGGGTGAAACGGTGCTGCGGCTCAATAACGAAAATGAGCCGACCTCACTTGATCCGCCGATCGGATTTAATAATGTTTCCTGGCAGCCGCTGAATAACATCATGGAAGGATTGACGAGGCTCGGAAAAGATAATAAACCCGAACCGGCCATGGCGGAAAGCTGGAAGGTGTCCGCTGATAAGCTGACATATACCTTCAATATCCGTGATAACGCCGAATGGACAAATGGCGATCCCGTTACGGCGGAAGACTTCGTGTACGCCTGGAAACGGATGCTCGATCCGAAAACGGGCGCATCTTCCGCATTTCTCGGCTATATGATCAAAGGCGGGGAAGAATTTAACAGCGGAAAAGGCAAAAAAGAAGACGTGAAAATCACGGCAAAAGATAAAAAAACGCTTGTCGTCACATTGGCGGCACCGCAGGATTATTTTCTGAGCGTCGTGTCCAATCCGGCGTATTTCCCGATTAATGAGAAGGTCGCCAAGGCTGATCCGAAATGGTTCACTGAAGCAAAAACCTTTGTCGGCAACGGGCCGTTCAAACTGACGGAATGGAAGCATGACGACAGCATGACGATGGTCAAAAACGAGACGTATTGGGATAAAAAGACGGTGAAACTGGATAAAGTCACCTGGGCGATGGTCAGTGACCGGAATACCGACTATCAGATGTTCCAGTCGGGGGATTTGGATACCGCCTTTGTGCCGGCAGAGCTGAGCGAGCAGCTGATGGGAGGAAAAAATGTCCGCACGTGGGATCAGGCCGGACTCTATTTCTATCGTTTTAACGTAAAAATGGAGCCGTTTCAAAATGAGAAGATCAGAAAAGCGTTCGCCGCAGCGATTGATCAGAAAGAAATCACGGATTATGTGACCAAAAACAGTGAAAAGCCGGCACATGCCTTTGTATCCCCGGGATTTACTCAGCCTGACGGGAAAGATTTCCGCGAAGCGGGCGGCAGTTTATTAAATCCGGATGAATCAGAAGCCAAAAAACTGCTGGAAAAAGGCATGGCGGAAGAGCATTATGACAAGCTGCCCGCCGTTACATTGACATACAGCACAAAACCGGAGCATAAGAAAATAGCGGAAGCGGTTCAGCAGAAGCTCAAAAGTGTGCTCGGTATAGACGTTAAGCTCGCCAATATGGAATGGAACGTCTTTTTAGAAGAGCAGAAAGGACTGAAGTTCCAGTTCTCTCAAAGCTCATTTTTACCGGATTACGCAGATCCGATCAGTTTTCTTGAGGCTTTCCAAACGGATAATTCCATGAACCGCACCGGCTGGGGCAGCGCGGCATACGACGGCTGCATCAAGCAGGCAAAACAGGAGGCCGATGCCAAAAAACGTTTTGCGCTCATGCATAAAGCGGAAAAGCTGCTCATGAATGAGGCTCCGATCATTCCGATTTACTTTTACAATCAGGTGCATCTGCAGAACAGCGGCGTGAAGGGCATTGTCCGGCACCCCGTCGGTTACATTGATCTGAAATGGGCGGAAAAGTCCTGATCTTACAGCGGAAACATATGCCGCTCTTTATCCATTAAAGGAGCGGCGTGTTTCACTTTTCAATCCGGAAAGGAGATTGAAAAAGTCATGAACCATAAACCGAAAGCACTGCAAAAAGGCGACACGGTCGGTGTGATTGCGCCCGCAAGCCCGCCTGAGAGCGGGACGCTGCAAACCGCGCTGCGTTTTTTAGAGAATGAGCTTGGCCTTCAAGTGAAACTCGGCCGGGCGCTGAAGACCCGTCACGGCTATTTGGCGGGAGAGGACCGGGCGCGTCTCGATGATCTCCATGACATGTTTAGTGATCAGAATGTCAAAGCGGTGATATGCGCGTGCGGAGGATTCGGCACGGGCCGCATTGCCGCCGACATCGATTTCGGCTTAATCCGCCGCAATCCGAAAATTTTCTGGGGATACAGTGATATTACGTTTTTACATACCGCCATTCATCAAAATACGGGGCTCGTCACATTTCACGGCCCGATGCTGAGCACGGATGTCGGGCTTGAAGACGCTGATCCCCTGACAAAAGCGTCGTATCATCAGCTTTTTACAGAAACGGAATTCACCTATACGGAGGACATTTCTCCCTTAGAGGTGCTGACAGGCGGAAGGGCCGAGGGAGAGCTTGCGGGCGGCAATCTGTCGCTCATTACGTCCACGCTCGGCACGCCGTTTGAAATCGATACGAAAGACAAATTGCTGTTTATCGAGGATATTGATGAGGAGCCGTATCAAATCGACAAAATGCTGAATCAATTAAAGATGGCAGGAAAACTGTCAGATGCAGCCGGAATCCTGGTCTGTGACTTTCACCAATGCGAACCGAAAAACAAAGAAAAGTCCCTTACCTTAGAGCAAGTGCTGAATGATTACATTGTCAAATCAGGGAAGCCCGCGCTTAAAGGCTTTAAAATCGGCCATTGTTCACCGAGCTTCGCCGTTCCGATCGGAGCCCGCGCGGTTATGGATACGGCGGCCAAAGCGGTAACGATTGAATCGGGGGTTTCCGGAAGGGAGTGATCAGGCGTGAAGATTACAGATATTCAAACGGGACGGATGTCCGTGCCGCTGAAAAAGCCGTTTAAGACCGCTTTGCGCACGGTTTACAATGCTGAATCGGTCATTGTGAAGCTCACTTTTGACAACGGTCTGACCGGCTGGGGGGAGGCGCCGCCGACGGTTGTCATTACAGGCGACAGCACGGCCGGTATTGAAAGCGCCGTCCACGATGTGCTGAAGCCCGTTCTCTCGGGGCGGAGCCTTTTCGGCACGGAAGCTGTTCTGTATGATATCAGCCGGCTGTTGGAAAGAAACCAAAGCGCAAAAGCCGCGGTGGATATGGCTGTATATGACGGATGGGCGCAGATGCACGGACAGCCGCTTTACCGGCTTCTCGGCGGCTATCGGAATACACTGGAAACAGATTTTACCGTCAGCGTCAATTCTCCTGAGGAGATGGCGGGGGATGCAGACCGTTATATGAACAAAGGATTTCATATTTTAAAAATAAAAGTCGGCATAGGTGACATATCGGACGATATTGCCCGGATTCAGGCGATCAGATCACGTGTCGGCGGAAACGTCAAACTGAGATTGGACGCCAACCAAGGCTGGACGCCGAAAGAAGCCGTGACTGCGATCCGAAAGATGGAAGACGCCGGCCTGGGCATTGAGCTGGTCGAGCAGCCTGTTCATAAAGACGATATCGCCGGGCTGAAGCAGGTCACAGATGCCGTAGACACGCCGATTATGGCGGATGAGAGCGTCTTTACCCCCCGTCAGGCCTTTCACGTGCTGCAGACGAGAAGCGCCGATTTAATCAATATTAAGCTGATGAAAGCGGGCGGCATAAAGCAGGCGGAAACAATCAATGCGATGGCCGAAACGTGCGGCGTGGAATGCATGGTCGGCAGCATGATTGAGACCAAGCTCGGCATCACCGCCGCGGCTCATTTTGCCGCGGGCAAACGGAATGTGACAAGGTTTGATTTTGATGCGCCGCTTATGCTGAAAGATGATTTGATTCAAGGCGGCATCACATACAGCGGCAGTCAGATTACGATTCCCGATGAACCGGGTCTCGGCATTACCGGTGTGTCGATACAAGAGGAGGCGAAAAGATGAGAGCAGCCGTTACAGCGGCGGCAGCCAACGTATGGACGCTGCCGTCATCTCCCCGTTCGGATGATGCGCCGATGCTTGAAAACCCGCCGCAGATCAGAAAATGGTTAGTGTCTATGGGATATAAAGAGCGGCTGCAATTATGCACAGACAACCTTGTCCAAACGCAAGCGCTTTTCGGAGAAGAAGTGATCATTCTCAAAGAGGAAGGGGAATGGGCTTTTGTCGCCGTTCCCGGCCAGCCTTCAAACAAGGACGCGCGCGGATATCCGGGCTGGATGAAAAAAAACCAGCTTTCAAAAGACGGCTTTCATACATCTTCCCCCGCCGTATGGATTACCAAACCGACAGCTATTTTATATCACACAAACGGCGAACCGGACTTGGAAGTAAGTTTCTTAACGCGTCTTCCGGCATCAGGACGTGAGAAAGGCTTTTTCCGGGTGGTGACGCCCCTCGGAGAAAGGTTCGTAAATGAAGCTGACGCAGACGAGTGCCGGCATACGGAAGGACGGGCGGCCGATGTCATCGAAACGGGCATGATGTTTCTCGGGCTTCCGTATTTATGGGGAGGACTGAGCGGTTTCGGGTTTGACTGTTCCGGGTTTATGTATTCGATATTTAAAGCAAACGGCTATACCCTTCCCCGTGATGCAAAGGACCAAGCAAAAGCCGGGTGCGGCGCGGCGGTAAACGATATCCGGCCGGCCGACCTTTTGTTTTTCGCCTATGAAGAAGGAAAAGGCGCGATCCACCATGTCGGTTTGGCGCTGGGAGACGGCCGGATGATGCACTCCCCGAAAACGGGAAAAACAATCGAAGTGCTGTCTTTGGAAGGAACCGTCTATCAAAAAGAATTATGCACCGTACGCCGCTGTATAAGCGAAAAGGGGGAATAGAAAATGACGGCATCTCCGCTCCTTGAAGTCAGCGGGCTGAAAATGCATTTTGACGCAGGAAGAAAGAAAGCCGTAAAAGCAGTCGACGGTGTCAGCTTTCACATTAAAAGAGGGGAAACATTCGGACTTGTCGGAGAATCGGGATGCGGTAAATCGACGCTCGGAAGGGTTATTCTCCGTCTGTATGACCCGACGGCCGGTTCGGTATCATATGAAGGGACGGATATACACCGTGCCGCGGCAGAACAGCGGTCGGTCTTCTTCCGCAAGCTGCAGATGATTTTCCAAGACCCTTACGCCTCGTTAAATCCGCGCCTGACCGTAAGGGAAATTATTATGGAGCCGATGGAAATCCACAATCTTTACAATACAAGAAAAGCCCGTCTGATGATGGCGGATGAACTGCTTGAAGCTGTCGGACTCCATCCGGATTTCGGCAGCCGGTATCCCCACGAATTCAGCGGCGGACAGAGGCAGAGAATCGGGATTGCCAGAGCGCTCTCTCTGCATCCCGAATTTATCGTGGCGGATGAGCCGATTTCCGCGCTGGATGTGTCGGTACAGGCTCAGGTCGTCAACCTTTTAAAAAGGCTTCAGAAAGAGAAAGGACTGACATTTTTATTTATCGCCCACGATTTATCAATGGTCAAGCATATCAGCGACCGGATCGGCGTGATGTATTTGGGCCGCATGATGGAAATTACAGAAAGCGCTGCGCTTTACCGGGAACCGCTTCACCCTTATACGAAGGCGCTTTTATCCTCAATCCCGATTCCTGATCCGCTTCTTGAGGACAAGCGTGAACGGATTATTCTGAAAGGGGAGCTGCCGAGCCCCCTTAACCCGCCGAGCGGCTGTGTATTCAGGACGCGGTGTCCTGAAGCGATGGAGCTCTGCGGTAAGATAACGCCTGAGCTTGAAGAAGTGAAGGCGGGGCGTTTTGTCGCCTGCCATTTATACAAAAAAGAAAGCTGACAATATAAAGTCAGCTTTCTTTTTTGATTAAACCTGATGCAGAAATGACACGCAGACCGGATACGGAACCGGAATGTCAGATTGGAGCAGAGTCAGTCTGCCCGTTTCGGAGTCGCGTTCAAACAAAACCAGATTTCCCGTTTCTTCGTTTGACGCGACAAGGAATGTCTCGGAAGGGTCAAACGCGAAATCACGCGGCCAGTTTCCTTCTGTCGGCACCCATTCAATCAGAGACAATTCACCGGAATATTGGTTGATCTTATAGATGGCGATGCTGTCATGTCCGCGGTTGGCGGCATAAAGAAATCTGCCGTCTTTAGATATGCGGATCGCGCTGCCTTGCGATTTGTCCGTAAAGCCTTCAGGCAAAGCGGAAATGACCTGCAGCTCTCTGAATTCACCTAAGGTCGGGTTGTATTCAAGCGCGATGACTTCATTACTGATTTCCGTCATGACATAGGCGTATTTTTCCGCCGGATGGAAAACGATGTGGCGCGGCCCTGAACCCGGTGTGAAAGAGTGAGTTTTCACCTCTGTGAGCGAACCGTTTTTCATTTGGTAAGTATAAAGCGTATCCGTCCCTAAATCGACGGCTGCAATGTAGTTATGCTCAGGTGTATAGCCTGCGAAATGGGTATGCGGTTTCTCTTGTCTTTCATGAGGACCTGTTCCCGTATGAGCGGCTTCGGCAGCCGGCTCCCGCAGACTTCCGTCCTTATTGACGGGAAAGGCGTGCACTTTTCCGCTGTGGTAATTAGCGGTTAACACATATTCATGTTTATTATCAATGCTGACGTGGCATGGAGACGGGCCTTCAATCAGCTGGTGGTTCACAAAAGTTAATTCCCCGCTGTTCTGATGAATCTGATAGGCTGCGACACCGCCTTTTCCGTCTGCCTTTTCAATGGAATACAGCATGCTGTTATCAGAATTCGGAGTGACGTATGTCGGGTTGCCGAGCTTTGCTGCCAGCTTCGGACGGCTGAGCCGTTTCGCTTCTGTATCAAGTTCAAAACAATAAATGCCTTCGCTTCCGCCTTTTGTATATGTTCCCGCGTATCCTATGTACTTAGCCATTCGGTTTCCCCCTTTAGAGTCTTGTCTTCTCTATATTAACGTATCTTGAAGGAAACTGCCTTGTAAATGTTTAAGATGTTCTGACAAGCGGCAAGGTACAGCAGCGGAAGGAACCGCCTGATTTAATAATTTCGGAAAACTCGGTTTCAATGACCGTATAACCTCTTTTTCTGAGCTCGCGGTTCGTATGACGGTGCTGCGGCAGGCTGATAATTGTCTGATTGCCGATTGACAGGATATTCGGGCCGAGCGTGAATTGCTCTTCTTCAGGCACTTCTATCATCTCAAAACGTTCGGCGAGAAGATCAATTTCTTTCTGCCGCAAGCCATTTTTGCAGTATAGCGCTTCCGTTTCCGAGATCATATTAAATACACAGTCCAAATGTAAGAAATCCTCCTTGAGAGGGATCGGCACAACCGTCATCTCCGGCAGCGCCTCCTGCAGCTCCCGGACAGCCGCTTTATCCGTGCGCTTGCTCAGCCCGGCGTAAACGGTGCCGTCTGCGATCAAGATGTCGCCGCCTTCAATGTTCGCTTTTTTCAGTCGCGTATAAGGGATTTTCTTATTGTCAAGCAGGTCTTGAAACACTTTTTCTTCTCCCTGCCGGACTGAAGCCGCCATGTTTGAAATAAACGCCGTCTCGCCTAATACAAATCCGATATCCCGGGTGAATACCTGCTCAGGCAATGCGGAATCGGCAGGCAGCAGGACGACTTCAATCTGATGAGATCTTAAAATGTCAATAAACTCACTATGCTGTTTGAGGGCAACGGGTATGTTAATATTTTCTTGTTTGAAATGTTTCTGCGTTCCGTTAATAATATCCTTGATGGCCATGTGTTCCGGCCGGCATAAGATGACTGTCTGCAAAGCATCAAATTCACTGCGGCAAGCCGGTTTCCGCGTGGATTTGGGAATAGATACGTCCATGTGATATCCTCCTATCGGTATTCAATGTGCGTTTATTATTCCCGGATGTGGTGAATAATGAAACATTTCTGAGAGAATATCTAACCAACTTAATATTTAAAATTTTAGACAAAACGGTCAAAGTATTGTTTAATAGGGTACAGATGAATGAGTCAAAACGACCAGACACCAAAGGGGAGTTTAAATAATATGAAGTTGCCAGAATCAAGATTTTGCAAAGAAACAAGGGTTGTTAAAACAAGCAGGGTTTTTCCGCTTGATACGAATAATCACAATACGCTGTTTGGCGGAAAGCTGATGAGCTACATTGATGATATCGCTTCAATTTCCGCGGCCCGCCACTGCCGGTGTGAAACAGTCACGGCTTCAATGGATTCTGTAGATTTTTTGCGCCCCATCGGCCAACAGGATTCCGTATGCCTTGAATCTTACGTCACATGGGTCGGCACATCGTCTATGGAGGTGTTTGTCAAAGTCATTAAAGAACATCTGATGACGGGCGAACGCGAGCTTGCGGCAACGTCGTTTCTGACCTTTGTCGCGCTTGATTCAAACGGGAAATCGGTACCCGTTCCGCGAATCGTGCCGGAAACCGAGGAAGAAGTCATGCTTCACAATACGGCCGTTCAGCGCGCCGGAGAACGAAAAAACCGCTTAAAACACAGCAAGGCCCTGGCCGAGGCGCTCGGAACAGATAAACCTTGGTAATCGTCAAACCGCTTTTTTAAAAAGCGGTTTTTTTATGCTGAGAAAGGACTTTTCCTGCTGGATCCATAATCTATTACAGGGAAAGGAGACGTGGCGTGCATGATGGAACATAAGTCTTCCGGCACCATCCTGACAACCGGGCGTATCCGTCTGCGGACTATGCGGGATGACGATGAAGAAAATTTGTACGGGCTGTTTACCGACAGAGAGGTCATGAAATATTATCCTTCTCTTAAAAGCAGACGGGAAACGAAGGAATGGATTGCCTGGAACAAACGATTGGCCGCAGGATACGGCGTCAGTCTTTGGATCGCAGAGGATAAAGAGACGGGCGCATTTCTCGGTCAATGCGGAATCGTTCCGCAGACGGTAAACGGAAACACTTTGATGGAAATCGGCTATATGTTTGCCCGCCGCCACTGGGGCTGCGGCTATGCGACAGAGGCGGCGAACGCCTGTCTGGACTACGGTTTTCATACGCAGCAATACGGACGCATAGCGGCGCTGATTGATCCGGAAAACGCTGCCTCCGTCCGTGTCGCGGAAAAAATCGGTATGGTGCCCGGTGAGACCGTTACCAAATGGGAGAGGCAGCTGACGGTTTTTGACATCACATCTGACGTTGAACGTTTCGGCGAAATGTAGTATGATACGAACAGACATGTTTTCTAGGGTTCCGCATGTTCATACATGGCCTGGTCCGAGAGAAAACACATATGCGGACATATCCCGCATATGCACACGGAGGGAAAAAAGCCCGGGAGAGTCAATCTCATGTGAGACGACTATCCGGGCTTTTTTGTATTGTCCGGATACAGAAAGGGTGAAGAACATGAAATGGGGTTTAGTGGTCATAGCGGCCGTATTTGAAGTGGTGTGGGTCACCGGCCTGAAACATGCTGATTCTGCACTGGCGTGGAGCGGCACGATTACGGGAATCATCATCAGTTTTTATCTATTAATCAAGGCGACAGACAGCCTGCCCGTAGGAACGGTATATGCGGTCTTTACCGGACTCGGGACAGCGGGCACGGTGCTCAGTGAAATCCTGCTTTTCAAAGAACAGGCCGATCCGGTGAAAATCGTGCTGATCGGCGTTTTGCTGATCGGTGTCATCGGATTAAAGCTGGTCACACAGGATAAGCCTGAGACGAAGGAGGAGAAGGCGTAATGCATTGGATCAGCCTGATAGCCGCGGGTCTTTGTGAAATGCTCGGGGTCATTTTAATGAATCAATTTCAAAAAGAAAAGAAAGTCAAGTGGATTCTTTTCATTATCGCCGGATTTGCGGCTTCTTTTTCCCTGCTTTCTTATGCGATGGAGACGATCGCGATGGGCACGGCCTATGCGATCTGGACCGGTATCGGCACAGCGGGCGGAGCATTAGCCGGCATTCTTTTCTACGGCGAGCAGAAGGATGCGAAGCGCATCTTTTTCATTGCGCTTATTTTATGCGCTGCCGTAGGGCTGAAAATTCTTTCGTAAATTGATTTTTATCAAATCTTCAGTATAATCTATTAGTAAGTTACGAATTATGAAGATACGAGGGATTAAAACAGATGAATTCATATATGACACAGCGGCTGAAAGAATACCGCCGCGGGAATGAGGAAAAAGGGCGCCTGCTTGTCAGCTGCCCCGACCAGCCGGGAATTGTATCGGCCGTGTCGGCGTTTTTGTTTGAACATGGCGCAAACATTATTGAATCAAATCAATACACGACTGACCCTGAAGGCGGACGGTTTTTTCTTAGGATCGAATTCGACTGCAAGGGCATTCGTGAGAAAAAAGAGGACTTACAGCAGGCGTTCGCCTCAATCGCCCAGACATTCGGCATGACATGGAGCCTGTCTCTGGCAAGTGAGCTGAAGCGAGTGGCGATCTTTGTATCGAAGGAGCTGCACTGCCTTCATGAACTGATTTGGGAGTGGCAAAGCGGCAATATGATGGCCGAAATTGCGGTCGTCATCAGCAACCACGAAGAGGCCAAAGAAGTGGTCGAACCGCTGAATATTCCGTTCCATTACATGAAAGCTAACAAAGACATCCGCGCCGAAGTGGAGCGGCGCCAGCTTGAGCTGCTGGAGCAGTATAAGATTGATGTGATCGTTCTTGCCCGCTACATGCAGATTTTGACGTCTGATTTTGTATCTGCCCATCCGAATCGGATTATTAACATCCACCATTCATTTCTGCCGGCCTTTATCGGCGCTAATCCGTATAAACGGGCTTATGAGCGCGGAGTGAAATTAATCGGCGCGACTTCTCACTATGTGACGGACGATCTTGACGAAGGGCCGATTGTTGAACAGGATATTGAACGCGTCGATCACAGAGATCACGCAGAGGATCTGAAGAATATCGGCAGAACGATTGAGCGGAGCGTGTTGGCAAGAGCCGTAAAATGGCATCTGGAAGACCGCGTCATCGTTCACGGAAACAAAACGATCGTATTTAATTAATGACGGTCCGCCGGGGAGGCGGACTGTTTTTTATGGACGAAAATGTCTTGACAAGAACCTGTTTTCTTTGCATAATATAAAAAAATCATTGAGCGTTGAAGAGGATCAGTACGCAGAACTTTCTGTGACAGAGAGCAAAATGGCCCGCTGAAACATTTTGCCGCATGAAACCTGCCGAACCTGCCTTGGAGTCCTGAGGGGAAAACTCAGGCGCGATAACCTGGCGTTACAGGAAAGCGGGACGCGTGAAAAACGCGTTCAAACAAGGTGGTACCACGGAAAGCCCATTTCGTCCTTATTTTTCAGGACGGAATGGGCTTTTTTTATTGACGAGAGCCGGTTTGGATTGATTGCCACGGAGGAGAAATGATGAAAAAACAAAGAATTGTTGTGAAAATCGGGAGCAGCTCGCTCACCAACAGTAATGGAAGTATTGATGAAGCAAAAATCAAGGAACATACGGAAGCCATTTCTTTATTAAAAGAAAACGGGCATGAAGTGATCCTCATTACCTCAGGCGCGGTGGCAGCGGGTTTTTCCGCTCTCGGCTATCCGTCGCGACCCGTTACGATAAAAGGAAAGCAGGCAGCTGCCGCAGTCGGCCAGACGCTTTTAATGCAGCAATATATGGACCATTTAAAAAGATACGGTCTGACGCCGGCACAAATTTTATTAACAAGAAATGATTTCTCAAAAAGAGAGCGGTACAGAAATGCCTATGCCACTGTAATGGAACTGTTGGAGCGGGGCGTCGTGCCGATTATTAATGAGAATGATTCCACATCAGTCGAAGAGCTGACGTTCGGTGATAACGACATGCTGTCGGCGCTTGTAAGCGGGTTGATTCATGCAGACCAATTAATGATTCTCACAGACATTAACGGGCTGTACGATGCCAATCCGAATGAAAACCCGGACGCAAAGCGGTTCGACTATCTGAATGACATCACACCAGAATTGCTCGGGTATGCCGGATCAGCAGGCTCAAAGGTCGGCACCGGAGGCATGAAGTCAAAACTTCTCGCCGCCCAGACCGCTTTGTCGCTCGGGGTGAAGGTGTTTATCGGAACCGGCTCCGGACGGGAAAAACTGATGGGAATTTTAGACGGAAAAGGCGACGGCACTTATATCGGCGATAAAGACCTGTCCTCAGTGAATAATACACGGCAATGGATCATGTTTCATTCTTCGATATCAGGGGAAATCATCATTGATGGGGGAGCGGAGCAGGCGATGATCCATAACGGGTCAAGTCTCCTCCCGGCCGGTGTCGCCGGTGTCTGCGGCAGTTTTCCGAAAGGGGCCGTAGTGGAAGTCAGAGGGCCCGGCGGCATTATCGGCAAAGGGCAGACGCAGTACTCATCCGATGAAATTTTAGAAGCCAAAGGGAAGCGGAGCGACCAGCTTTCAGGAACGAAGCAGGTGGAAGTGATTCACAGAGATGATTGGGTGAATTTAATTGACGAGGGGGAACACAAATGAGTGAAGTATTGCAAAAAGCAGCCTTGGCAAAAGAAGCGGCTGCCGAAATGGTCATGAAAACGACGGCTGAAAAAAACGAAGCGCTCCAATGTATTGCAGACGGACTCAGAAATGAACGCCGGCTGATTTTAACAGAGAATCAGAAAGATATTGAAGCGGGACGGAACAGAGGACTGACACCTGACATTATTGACAGGCTGACTCTTGATGAAAAACGCCTGCTCGATATCGCGGACGCCGTGGAACTATTAATCGGTCTTGAAGATCCCGTCGGTGAATCGCTGGAGACCATTCAAAAAGAAAATGGATTATCCATTGAAAAAATCCGCGTGCCCCTTGGAGTAGTGGGCATGATCTATGAGGCCAGACCGAACGTTACCGTAGACGCGGCGACACTCTGCCTGAAAACCGGAAACGCGGTTGTGCTCAGAGGAAGTTCTTCCGCCATCCACAGCAACATAGCGCTTGTCAGTGTGATGAAACGCGCACTGGGGCTGTCAAAGCTTCCGATTGATGCTGTTCAGCTCATAGAAGATACAAGCAAAGAAACCGCCAAACAGCTCTTTACATTAAATGACGGGCTGGATGTATTGATCCCGCGCGGCGGTAAAAATTTAATTGATCTTGTGGTCAGGGAATCAACCGTACCCGTTTTAGAAACCGGAGCGGGCAATTGCCACGTGTACATAGATGAGTCAGCAGATCCTCAAATGGCAAGCGAGGTCGTCATCAATGCCAAAACACAGCGTCCTTCGGTCTGCAACGCGATTGAATCTCTTTTGATTCATGAAAAATGGGCCGAAGAACACGGACGAAAGCTGCTGAATCAGCTGACAGAAAAAGGGGTGGAGCTCCGGGGAGACCAGGTGATTTGCAGACTGGAGCCTCAAGCGAAACAAGCAGAAGAAGCCGATTGGGGAGCGGAGTACCTGGCGCCGATTCTCAGTGTGAAAACGGTGCAGGACGTACAGGAGGCGGTCCGCCACATTCAGCAGTACGGCACAAACCATTCAGAAGCCATTCTGACGGAGAACGCCGAGCATGCGGCTTACTTCCAGACCGCCGTTGACGCCGCCGCCGTGTATCATAATGCTTCAACCCGGTTTACGGACGGTTTTGAATTCGGATACGGAGCCGAAATCGGCATCAGCACGCAAAAGCTTCACGCGAGAGGGCCAATGGGGCTTCCGGCGTTAACATCTACAAAAATCATCATCAAAGGAAACGGACAAATCCGCGTATAATCTTTTAAGCTTATCCTTCAAAAAGGGTAGGCTTTTTTATGCGGAAAGATTGACGGTTTCTATTATATTGTGTAATATTAAATTGTGCACAATATAATAGAGGTGAATTCACATGACAAAACCATTATTTACTGCAACCGTATCAGCCGCCGGCGGACGTGAAGGGAAAGTCACGTCTTCTGACGGAGTGCTGAATCTTGATGTTGCCATGCCGGGAACGCCAAGAGCAAAAAAGCTCGAACATGCCACAAACCCTGAGCAGCTGTTTGCCGCAGGATATTCAGCCTGCTTTGACAGCGCTCTTCAGCTCGTAGCAAGAAAAGAGCGTCTGAGTATTGAAACAGAGGTCACTGCGCATGTCAGTCTGCTGAAAGATGAAGCAGACCAAGGATATAAACTAGGCGTTACGCTTGAGGTCAAAGCATCCGGCATTGATAAACAGGAGCTTGAAGCCCTTATTCAAAAAGCGCACGGTGTCTGCCCGTATTCAAAAGCGACAGCGGGAAATATTGAAGTGAAGCTTCTGGCAGCAGAATAAAAATAAGGATGCCCATTTGGGGCATCCTTATTTTTTGCCGTGCAGCGTATTCAAAACCTCATAAAGCGACTGCTTTAACTGCTTTAATTCCTCTTTTGACCGTCCCGTCTGTTCCAGCATGGCAATGGGGATATCCGCCGCTGTTTTCTGCAAGGCCCGTCCTTCATCTGTGAGCCTGATCGTCACGGATCGCTCGTCTTCAGCCGACCGCTTTCTTATGATGATTCCGTGCTGCTCCATCCGTTTCAGCATCGGTGTCAGCGTTCCGGAATCCAGGTACAAAAGCTCACCCATCCGTTTCACATTCAGTTCTTCGTGCTCCCATAATAAAAGCAGCGCCAAATACTGGGGATAAGTTACGTTGAGCTTATCAAGCAGCGGTTTGTACCGTTTCGTCATTTCCCTTGAGCTTGCGTACAGCAAAAAACAAAGCTGATTCTCCAGTTTCATATGTTCAAAATCTTTTTCTGCCATTACTTCTTTCACCAACTCTTTGTTTGTTAACGTTACCCCTATTGTAGCCGAAAAACGGTCCATTTCCTATTCCTCATGTTTAAAAATATGAGCAGGGGCAATATATACAGTAAGTACAATGAGGAGGCTGATAATAATGGCATTATTTACTTCAAAAGCGACCGCAGTCGGCGGACGAGCAGGACATATTAAATCCGAAGACGGGGTGCTGGATTTTGACATCATCATGCCGAATGCAAAAAAAGACGGAGAAACCGGCACAAACCCTGAACAGCTCTTTGCGGCAGGGTATGCTGCCTGCTTCGGGGGAGCGCTTGAGCTCGCCGCCCAAAAACAAAAAATCGACATGACCTCTGAAATTGAAGGACAGGTCAGCCTTTTAAAAGATGAGAGTGACGGAGGTTACAAAATCGGCGTAACGCTCGTCATTGATACAAAAGATCTTGATAAAGAAACGGCGGAGAAGCTGGTGCACGCCGCTCACGAGTTCTGTCCGTATTCAAAAGCAACAAGAGGAAATGTAGACGTCAAACTTGAATTAAAATAAATCAACGAACGAATATCCCGGATTTTATATCCGGGATATTTTATTAACGAAAACATCAGTAATGATCTCTTCTCTCCCGGAATAAGAATACGATATAGCACTTTTGCATAATGACACCAAGAGAAAAGAGGGAGAAATCGATGTCTCTTCCAAACATACCGAACATCACCCCCGACATTACACTCTCCAGATGTGAGACCCTGAACCTCCTTCTTTCATCCGTGGCTATGGAAGAAATCGGACTATCCCATATTCTGCAGGCGGAAGCGGAAAGGATTCAAATGTTTCTCGGCGCTTCCGGCGATCCCTCCTTGGAGGAATTGTCATCAATCAATAGAAGCACTGAACGGCTCCTGCGCACCGTCATGAAATCACAACTCCTTTTGCAGACGAAGCTTGAGGACATTATCTTCTTACAGGATTCTGAAGCCTGTATGGACCCGGACGATCCAAGCAATCCGAGTAATCCGGGCGATCCTGATGACCCGTGGAATCCGGACGACCCAAGTAATCCGAGTGATCCGGGCGATCCTGATGACCCGTGGAATCCGGACGATCCCAGTGATCCGGAAGATCCATGCGACCCGTGCTTTCCGAATCCGCATCCTGAAGATCCGTGTGACGGCCTGTTTTACGGCCGCATTGGCTGCTGTGAGTGCGGGGATTGTGAGGACTGCGGTTGGAAGAAAAAAGGCGGGGAGCGTTCATAAAAAAAGAGACGGGTGAAGCATATGCCGTATCCAAGCATCTCAAAAGCGAAACAGACATCTTTTGAAGCCATGCATTGCCTCACGATTGCGCTGTTAAATATATTATCTGTGACCGTGGATAAAAGAAGGGATTCAGATTACAAAGAAGAAATCAGGCTGTTCTCCGCATTGTGCCGCTGGCAGATGGAAACTGGCGGCCGTCTGTTTTTAATGGTCAGCCTGGAAGAAGAGCAGAAGCAGATGTATGAGCGGCACTTTCATGAAATGAAGACAGTGACGGAACGAACGAAAAAATTCATTTTTGAAAGCCCGCGCGAATTCCGGGCGCATCCCATTACGAAGCGGGCTGTCAGGCAGCTTCAGGAATGGGATGCAGAATCAACTGCCGAACCTGCCGTCAGATGGGTGCGGCCTGTCATCATAACGATGAACGGCACTCCTGAACGGCCTTGGTTCAATCAACAACTCCAAAATCGGGAAAGGTGAGAAAATGAGCGGAAATGCTGAATGTAAACTGACTCTTTGCATGATTGTGAAAAACGAGGAGAGATACATCTCCCGTTGTTTATCAAGTGTACAAGACATCGTTGATGAGATCGTCATCGCAGACACCGGATCACAAGATAATACAAAAGATATCTGCAAAAGCTTTCAGGCAAGAGTGTTTGATTTCGAATGGGAGAATGATTTCGCAAAGGCCAGAAATTACGCCCTGCAGCATGCCGAAGGAGATTGGATTTTAATGCTTGACGCGGATGAAGAGCTCGATCAGGAGACGGGCCGTTTTTTAACTTCGCTGCTTCATGATGGATTACCGAGCCGGGGCCTTTTGAAAATCATCAATTATACGGGGAAGCAGCTCGATGAAAACGAAGCGTTTGAAAGCATGCAGCCGAGACTGTTCCGCAATCATAAAGGCCTTCTGTATCAAGGCAGAATTCACGAGAATATCTCGGCTTCCAATGAGGAAGAAAACAATGCTTTTTTCACGCTCCCATGTGTGATTCATCACTACGGCTACTTGGAGCAGGAAGAAAAGATCAAGCAAAAACATAAACGGAATATCAGCATTTTAAATGAAGAGCTTTCAGAGGAAAATCCTGATCCGTGGCTTGTCTATCATTTGGCAAGTGAATGCTACAGAATAAAAGACTATGAAAAAGCATTACATCTTGTCAACGGCTCAATTTTTCAATTTTTAAGCGAAAAACGAATGCCTCCGTCTCTCCTGTATTATTTGAAATATACAATATTGCTTGAGCTCAAACGGTATGAAGAAGCCGAACAAGGGATTGAAAAAGTGCTCAAGCTATATCCTGATTACAGCAATCTTCATTATTATAAAGGCCTTGTATTATATCATTTGGAAAAGTACAGAGCGGCAATCAAAGCATTTGAAAACGGAACGCAGGTTGAAGGAGAAAACGCTGATCACTTAATTTTAAAAGGTGCCGCCGATTTCAGAGCTTTTTATTATATGGCAAAATGCCATGCTGAATTAAACCATGATATGACGGCCATCGCTTACGCCAAAAAATCCGTGAAGTTCAATCCTCAATTTAAACCCGCGCAAGAGCTTCTGTCTCAATTAAAAAAGGATCAGCGGACAAACGCCTGATCCTTTTTTTTGCATGTTTCATTAAGATAATCGAATAATGTTTAAAGCTGCACCGACGCTTCCTCCAAGCAATGTGGCCGCACCCAATAATCCGAACAGCTGAAGCTGGATGGTGCTGCCTGCTGGCAAAGTCACAATAAAGGAGTTATTAAAGTTTGCCAAAGACGCGACCGGGGCGATAATCGAACTTGCAGGAGGAGTGCCGTTGATTAAAATACGCGAACTTACAAGCAAGCCGGCCGTTAAATTAATATGGTAGGAGATATAGTAACGTCCCGCCGGAGCAACGGTGAATACGGTATTTGCGGCATTAACCGTTATATCCGCAGAAAGGTTTTGTTCATTCGGTAAAGAAATGGTCGTGCCGCCGACAATAACTGCGACAACACCGCCGCCCGTATTGCTTGCATAGCCGGAAGTTGCTGTCAGACTTGTTCCGGTGATTCCGGTCGGTCCGGTGCCGCCAGTAGCGCCGGTGCTTCCAGTCGGTCCGGTAACGCCAGTAGCGCCGGTGATTCCGGTCGGTCCGGTGCCGCCAGTAGCGCCGGTGATTCCGGTCGGTCCGGTAACGCCAGTAGCGCCGGTGATTCCGGTCGGTCCGGTGCCGCCAGTAGCGCCGGTGATTCCGGTCGGTCCGGTGCCGCCAGTAGCGCCGGTGATTCCGGTCGGTCCGGTGTCGCCAGTAGCGCCGGTGATTCCGGTCGGTCCGGTGTCGCCAGTAGCGCCGGTAATTCCAGTCGGTCCGGTGCCGCCAGTAGCGCCGGTAATTCCAGTCGGTCCGGTGCCGCCAGTAGCGCCGGTGATTCCGGTCGGTCCGGTGCCGCCAGTAGCGCCGGTGCTTCCAGTCGGTCCGGTGCCGCCAGTAGCGCCGGTAATTCCAGTCGGTCCGGTTTCGCCAATAGCGCCGGTGATTCCGGTCGGTCCAGTAACGCCAGTAGCGCCGGTGATTCCGGTCGGTCCGGTAACGCCAGTAGCGCCGGTGATTCCGGTCGGTCCGGTGCCGCCAGTAGCGCCGGTGATTCCGGTCGGTCCGGTGCCGCCAGTAGCGCCGGTAAATCCGGTCGGTCCGGTGCCGCCAGTAGCGCCGGTGATTCCCGCCGCAGCTAAAAGTGTATAGTCAGCTGAGGCTCCAGGGGTTCCCGCCGGGCTGTTTACGTTTGCGACGTAAGAGCTGCCGTTGAAAGTAACTGGCTGTCCGGCGGTATAGGCAGCGGCGGCGAGGGGATCAAACGGTACGATGCCTTGCAGTCCGGCGCCCGTGACCCCTGTCGGCCCGGTCGGCCCCGCGGCGGCAAGCAGTGTATAATCCGGCGATGTCCCGGGAATGCCTGAAGGGTTATTGATATTTACGACATAAGAAGCACCCTCATACAATACAACCTGCCCCGCTGTATAAAAAGGCGCAGCAGCGGGATCAAAAGCTGTCAATCCTGTCAATCCGGCTCCTGTAGCGCCTGTTGGTCCGATCGGCCCGGTTGATCCTGCGGCAGCTAAAAGCGTATAATCGGCAGACGTATCCGGAATCCCTGCCGGCGAAGGTGTGTTCACGACATAGGAGCTTCCGTTATACAATACAACCTGTCCGGGTGTATAAGTGGGAGCAATCAGCGGATTAAAAGCAACAATCCCTTGAAGACCCGCACCGGTGACCCCCGTCGGCCCGGTCGGTCCGGTTGGCCCTGTCGCTCCGGCCGGGCCGATTGCTCCCGTAGGTCCTGCGGGCCCTCCGGCTGGTCCCGTCGGCCCCGTAGCACCAGTCGGTCCCGCCAGTGTAGGGATATTTGAGATACTGTCCAATTTTGAACCGAGAAGAAGCTCCTGTTTCATTAAGCTGTCAAGCGTATCCCGGACGCTCTCATTCAGGTTCAGAATATCCGCAAGACTTGACGGGGGCCCTGTTAATCCGGGAATCGTTCCGAGCGCGTATTGGATTTTTTCCCCTTCCGCATTCAGAATATGTGCCATTCCCAGCTCTTCCATAGCAATTGACGAAAGAAGAAGGTTAATGGTATCGTCTCTGGAAAGTGTAACGACAGGGGTGATATTAGGCAAATTAGGCTGTGACACAATGTCCCTCCTTATGAGTTGGCTGAAAATCATTTTATTACGAACAAAGTTCCCCGAAATAAGCGTAAGCAGTACTGTATCAGTATATTCACTGACTCTGTCCAAGTTTCTGAACGAATTCCCTTCATTAAATTCATCATATATGAAGGAAATACTTTAAATATAGAGAAAATACATCGCACAGCATTCGCAAATCGGTCAAAATGACAGCGGGACATGTGATCGTCTATAAAGCGATGGCTACATATCTTGAGCGTTTCCTGCAAAAACTCTCTTTTTCATTTCAAGTTTTCTGTATAAAAGGGCGAGAAGCATGGATGGTATCGTACAAACAATCATTCCGATAAAGGCATACCGGGGTTCAATTTCATATAAAAAACCTCCGAAAATAGTAAATACCGCAGTGCTCCAGCTGAGAGCAAGCGCTGAATATATGCCTTGGGCTTTCGGGATTTGCGCCGGTGAAATATTCTTAATTAAGTATTTCATAAATGCATAGTGTCCCATCGCGAATGAACAGGCATGCAGCGTCTGCGCAATACAGAAAATGATGACATGCGGAAAGGCAAATACGAGTATCCAGCGTACGGTAGCACCAAGCGCCGCCAGGGCGAGCAAAGAGCCTGCCGTAAATTGATGAAAGTATCGGTCAGCGATTGCAAAGAAGATAATCTCCGCGATAACGGCGATGTTGATGATGATTCCGATGGCATATGCGGGCGCATCGATTTCCTGCAAAAAGAGATAACCGTAATTGTAGTAAGATGCATGTGCCGCCTGCAGTAAGATAACGATTGCGAGCACCAGACCGAAATATTTGATGCGGAATAAGGCAAACATACCCTCTTTTCTTGCGCGGTCTGTTTCCGGCCGTTTTGAAAGAACAGCTGGCGCATGCATAAAGCTGAGACATGCGAATATCAGGGTGCCTAAAAGCAGTGCCCATAAAATCGCTTGATCTCCGAATATACCTGTAAAGACGGACAGGATGACGCCGGCTGAAACAAAACCCGCGGACCCCCACTGGCGGCTTGTCCCATAAGCCTTTAATTCGTTATGCTGTACAAGGACGCCGCAAGCGCTGTCTAAAGCAGGCATTAAAGCAGGGTAGAACACATGCAGCACTAATGTGACAAGAAGCAGGCTTTGAAAAGAATCAGCGGGAATATAACATAAAAGTGCGAGAAGCGTCCCGATTCTGGCGCCGTTTAATAAGGCTTTGCTGCTGAATTTTCCTGATAAATAAGGGAAGAAAAATAATGTGGAAATCCCTCTTGCCGCCAAGCCCAGGCTCATAATGAAACTGGCTTCGGATACGGAAACCCCTTTTATATGCACCATCCATCCCGTCCAATAGGGCAGAAAAACACCCCATGTCATAAAAAAACTAAAAAAATGCAGACTCATCCAGCGATATGCTTTCATTCCCGTTCCTCCTTTAATTGGCATGTTATCATGTAAAGACATAAAGACAATATGAGATATCTCATATTTTTGGGGTGGACGATGGAATTTTATAAAGGCGAGAAAAAGCGGCATCAGTTAGAAAAACACTCAATCGCGCATTTATTCTCTTTCCCCGCTGAAAAGTTTATGGAAGTGCACGAATATGAGCGGGACGAATGGATGATTCAAGAGGGCAGGAGGCCTGACTTCCTGTTTTACGTGATTGAAGGAAAAGCGAAAATATATGTAACCCATCAAAACGGGAAAGTTTCTTTAATTAATTTTATCAACAAAAATGATTACATCGGAGAGATGGAACTATTACATGAAGTGTATTACACAAAAGGAATTCAAGCCTCAGCGAAGACTGTTTGTTTTGCTCTGCCTATTTACCGCTGCCGCGCGCAATTGCTGCAGGATGCGAAATTCCTGCGTGAGTTGGCTAAGTTTTTAAGTGCTAAGGCAACGCTTATGGCTTCGAAATATTCACAAAGTCTGGCGTTCCCGCTTGAAAACCGGCTTGCTGATTTTATTTTGCAGACGGCTTATGAAGGGGTTTATAAAGAGAAGCACGTAACGGTCTGTGATTATTTGGGTGTATCTTACCGTCATCTCTTGCATGTGCTGACGCAATTCTGCCAAAAAGGGTATTTGCAAAAAGAAGGGCGGGGCTATCAAATGAAGCAGCATGATTCATTATATGAACTTGCAGAAGCGCTGAAGAATAAGTAGCACGCCCAGAAAAAACAGCCACCCGCGATTTGCGGATGGCTGTTTTCATTATACAAGCTGAGCTTGTTTTTTTCGTGCCTGTTTCGCGGCGTCGACCATATTTTTTAATGCCGCAACGGTTTCTTCCTGCTGTCTTGTTTTCAGTCCGCAGTCCGGGTTTACCCAGAAGCGGTCAGTCGGACACACTTCAAGTGCGTCATCAATAATTTGATAGATTTCTTCAGTTGCCGGCACACGCGGGCTGTGAATGTCGTATACACCGAGTCCGAGGCCTTTCACGTAAGGATGTTCTTTCAGGTACTCTAAAAATCCTCCGTGGCTTCTGCTGTGTTCGATTGTAATGACATCCGCGTCAAGATCATTGATCGTATCTACGATATCTTCAAAGTTGCTGTAACACATATGCGTATGAATCTGTGTCTCGTTTCGCACAGAAGATGTCGTTAACCGGAATGCTTCTGCGGCCCAAGTTAAATATTCATCCCAATCCTGCGTTTTTAACGGCAGTCCTTCGCGGAGCGCGGGTTCATCCACTTGGATAATCTGAATACCGGCATCTTCAAGCGCTTTTACTTCTTTTCTGAGGGCAAGCCCGATCTGGAAGGCGATTTCTTTTCTTGAAATATCCACACGCGGGAATGACCAGTTTAAGATGGTGACAGGTCCCGTCAGCATGCCTTTCATGTGTTTTTCAGTCAGCGATTGGGCGTAGACAGTATCTTTTACCGTCATCGGTTCGATAAATTCGACATCTCCGAAAATGACAGGCGGACGTACGCAGCGTGAACCGTAAGACTGCACCCATGCATATTTCGTAAAGGCGAATCCGGCCAGTTTTTCACCGAAGTATTCGACCATATCCGTCCGCTCAAATTCTCCGTGAACGAGCACGTCTAAGCCGATTTCTTCCTGAATGTCAACCCAGCGCTTCGTTTCCGCATTAATAAAGGCTTGGTACTGTTCATCCGTCCAATCTTTTTTCCGCCATTTTTGCCGTGCGCTCCGCACCTCGGCAGATTGAGGGAAGCTTCCGATTGTCGTCGTCGGCAGAAGGGGAAGACCGAGTGATTCATTCTGCAGCGCCAATCGTTCTTCAAAGCTTGCCGGACGGGAGAAGTCTTTTTCCGTCAGCTGATTCAGCTCTTCTTTTTGAGCTGAGTTCGCTCCTGTTGCGAATGCTTTTAAAGCCTTAAGTGCCGCTTTTGATTCTTCGATCTGCTCACTGACGGCCGCTTTGCCGGACAGAAGCCCTTCTTTTAAGACGCCGAGTTCCGCCAGTTTTTCTTTAGCATATGACAGGCCGTTCAGCAAATCCTTTTCAAGATGCTCGTCAGGGTGTTTCGCCACCGGCACGTGCAGAAGGCTGCTTGAAGGCTGAATCCATAACTCCTCAACATCAGCGTGGCTGAGGATATCCAAAGCCGCATCAAGGCGTTCTTCAACATCAATTTTCCAAATGTTCCGGCCGTCGACCACACCGGCTGCCAGCACTTTATCTTTCGGGAAGCCGTGCTTTTTCAATTGCTCAAGGTTTCTGCCTTTATCATGCACGAAATCAAGTCCAATTCCCTGTACAGGATAAGAAACGAGTTCTTCATATGCATCAACCGAATCGAAGTATGTCTGCAGGAGGACATTCAGTCCTGAAAGCTCTTTTGTGATCGCTTCATAGAGGTCTTTGGCGGCGCGGACGTCTTCAGAAGAAGCTGTCACAAGGGCCGGCTCATCAATCTGAACCCATTTGACGCCTTCTGCTTCAAGTTCTTTCAGCAGCTGCACATAAAGAGGAACAAGGCGTTTTTGAATCGCTTTCGCTTCTGATTCTTCGTATCCTTTCGCAAGCGTGACGAATGTATACGGACCGACGATGACAGGTTTCGTTTCCGCTCCGAATTCTTCTTTGATCCGGCGGTAGTCGTCAAGCTGTTTGTTTCTCGTCAGACGGAATTCAATGCTTTCGTCATATTCAGGAACGATGTAATGGTAGTTGGTATTGAACCATTTCGTCATTTCACTGGAAACGGCGTCTTTTACACCGCGGGCAATCGCAAAGTATGTATCAACGGGATCCGTGATGCTGCGGAATCTTTCCGGAATCCAGTTAAAGCTGACGGCGGTATCAAGCACATGGTCATAATGAGTGAAATCAGAGACCGGCACGATATCGATATGTTGGTCAAGCTGGGTTTTGACAGCTGATAAGAATAAGCCGTCAAGCTCTTTAAGAAACGTTTCTTTATCAGTGTTTCCTTTCCAATAAGCCTCAAGCGCTTTTTTCCATTCTCTGTTCAAGCCGATTCTCGGAAAACCGAGGTTCGAAGTTTTGATTGTTGTCATTAAGTCTCCTCCTTTAAGTGAGATGTAACAAAAAAGCCCCTTTCTCATGAGAGAAAGAGGCTTTAACTTCAAAATGTAAGCCTCTCTCATCTCTCAGATCACGTCTGATGGAATTAGCACCGTGCCTTATGAGACAGTCGTCTCGGCGCAAAAATCACGCGCCCCATTTCACAATGGAATTACGGTCGGTTGCTGTTGGGGTCAAAAGGCCAATCCCTCGCCCAACTCTCGATAAGAGAAAGTATTTCAATTTTTTTGAAAAGTTACATCATTTGTTGGTTATCTTATCAGCTTATTCAGATCACTGTCAATAGAAAATCTCACATTTTAAAAATTGGTGATGTGACAAGCTGACCATTCATTATATGAGAAAAATATCAGAAAGACAGCAGCTGTGCCTGTTCGGCTCTTTCCATCAGCACTTCAGGCGCGTCTAAATACAGAAACCCGTTCCCGGCCAATGTTTTGGCGATGTCCAAAGGAAGGGTCCGCCGCACGAGCTGGGCGTAGACTTCAGCCTCAGAAAGCGTCCGCTGAAACGCGTCCTGTTCAAGCCCTTTTATTAAGGCAAGCGCTCCGCTCACATGCGGGGCGGCCATTGAAGTGCCCGTCAGCTTCCCGTATTTATGGTTGGGAAGGGTGGAGAGAATATTTTCTCCCGGAGCCACCAGGTCAATCTCTTTATTGGCGTTTGAAAATTCAGACGATTTACGGGCGATTGAGACTGATCCGACTGCGATCACTTCGTTGTAAGCGGCCGGATACGACAGTTCCTCTGTACGCTCGTCTCCGTCGCCTTCGTTTCCTGCCGCGCAAACGACCAGAACACCGCTTTTTACCGCATTTGCGACGGCTTCTTTCAATTCAGGCACATCGCTTGGCCCGCCGAGTGACATGGAAATGATATCGGCCTTTTGTTCAACGGCGTAGTTGATGCCGTTAATGATCCATTCGTATTTGCCGCTGCCGTTTTGACCGCCGAGAACTTTAACAATTAAGAGGCTTGCTTCCGGCGCGACACCCGAAATTCCGCCGTTTGAATCATTGGCGGCAATCGTTCCGGAAACGTGTGTCCCGTGTCCGTTATAATCGGAAATCGCGTCTTCTTTGCCTCCGTCATCATCGGTGAAGTTTTTCCCGCCGACAATCCGATCTTTCAAATCAGGATGATTGATGTCGCAGCCTGTGTCAAGCACCGCGATTTTAATATCCTTGCCTTTAAACCCTTTTGCCCACAACTCTGGCGCCTTAATCACTTTAATACCCTCTGGAAGCTCGTTCACATCCATGATCTGTTCATCCGTGACATAAGGAATCAAATGCATTTCACCATTCATAAAAAAGCCCTCCTTTTTTATGCTTGCGAGTGGATACAAGGGTGTTGCTACTATTTTATGGCAGAGCATGCCGGCCGGAAAGAGTCATTTGAAGCATTTTCATAAAAAAGGCGTAATCTATTGCACTAAAAAATTTCAAATAAATGGATAGTTTAACAGCTTTTATTTTCATTCATGACCCGCTGACGCTATAATTGGAAATGGGAAAGGAGAAGAGATATGAAGATAAATGAAGCATTATACGACTATTTTACAGAACAAGCGGATCAAATTGCGAAAGAGTGGATCGAAACGATGGAAGATTCGGACCCGAATTCGATTTATTCTTTGACAAACCCCGTCATCACAGAAGAACTGACGGAGCAGGATAAAGAATTTTACCGGCATATTAATAAAATGTATATCATGCCGGAAAAAGAATTTTTAGAAGAGTTCGAGCGGTGGGTGATTGAGCTTGCGAAAGACCAGAAGCATCTGGATACTCCCGTCCAGTATGTGGTCCGTGAATTCATGAGAAACCGGAGATTATACATCACTTATTATGATGCGTTTGCCGATAAACATGAATCTTCGTTTGCACAGGGAGAAAGGAAGAAATGGGAGAATTTAATTGTACGAGTATTTGATTTTACGATTTACACGTTTGTCGATCATGCCGAGCATAACTCGAAAATGCAGCTGAACGCGCAAAGAGAAATGATTTTGGAGTTAAGCTCGCCGGTTATCACGCTGAGCAAACGGACGGCGCTGCTGCCGCTTGTCGGCGATATTGACACGGAGCGCGCCAAATTCATTCTTGAAAATACGCTGAGCACATGTGCCAAACGGCTGATTGAACATCTGTTTATTGACCTGTCGGGTGTAGTGGTTGTCGATACGATGGTGGCGCATCAGATTTTTAAATTAATTGAGGCGCTGAAATTGATCGGCGTCACGTCCACTTTATCCGGAATCAGGCCGGAAATCGCTCAAACCGCCGTACAGCTCGGCATTAATTTCTCAGATATTACGATCAAGTCCAATCTCGCTCAGGCTCTCAATTATCACCAATAACATACATAACAAAACAGGCTGCCGAATCACTCCGGCGGCCTGTTTTTATACAAACAACAATGAAATGAGCCAGCTTGCGCCGAATAACAGAAGCACGAGCAGGAAAAAGCACCAGTCGGCGCGGCGCACGGTAACAGTTCTGTAAAACGTGCGGTTTCGGCTCCCCGTAAAGCCTTTAGATTCCATCGCGATCGCCGTGCGTTCCGCCTTTCTGATTGCGCCTGCCAATAGCGGAATGGTGAAGCGCCTGACGGCGGAGAGCTTTCCTTTCAGCCCGGAATCAGACGCCGCGCCCCTGATTCTGTGCGCCTGCCGGATGATCAGGATTTCATCTTTCAGAAGAGGGAGAAACCGGAACCCCGCGATAACGCCGTATGCAAGCTTGGGCGGCAGCTTACACTGCTGAATCAGACTGAGCATGAACAGAATCGGATCGGTTGTGAAAAGAAACATCATCGACAAAGCGGAAAAACATAAAATACGAAACGCGATAGAAATCCCGAGCGCCGCGTTATCACTGTTGACGGCAATCGGCCCGAGCTTAAACAGCAGGTTGCTTCCGGTTGTCGGGACGTTTCCGAATACGGCGGCTGTCCATAAAGAACCGAAGGCCAGAATGACAAACGGAATCGTGAACAGCAGCCATTTTTTCAGCGGCACACGCCCCGCCGAGAGGACGCCTCCCGCAATGATGATATAAAACAAAGCAGGGGTGTACGGATTATAAATAAACGACAGCATAATGACGCATAACAATACAGCCGCCGCCTTTATTGACGGGTTAACAGCCTCCAGCCGCAAGTTCATTTCTCCGCCTCCTGTCGTGTTTCATCCATTCATACCGCAGCGGCAAAGCCAAATGCGCCTGCTCGGCGATCCCGGTGTTATCAGAAAATAAAGCGTCGGGAGTTCCCCGGAATACCAGTTTCGTGCCGCAGAGCACAAGGATCGTGTCGGCATAATCTGAGACGAGTTCCATATCGTGTGTCACCATCAAAACAGCCGTTCCTTCCTTTTGAATCTCACGGAGCATTTGCATACACTCCCGCGCCGTTTTGGCATCCTGTCCGAAAGTCGGTTCATCAAGCATCAAAACGTTCACATTGTGCATAAGCATTGTCGCGACACTGAGCCGGCGTTTTTGTCCTTGGCTTAAAGAAAACGGATGCTGTGAGGCATGGCGTCTCAGGCCGAATCGGGTTAACAGCTGAAGAGCTTTCTCCTTTGCGGGTCTGCTGCTTTCAAAACCGAACATCAGCTCTTGAATGACAGAATCTGTGACAAATTGGTGTTCAGGATTTTGGAAAACATATCCGGTCAGCCGCCGCAGCTCTTTTTCAGAATAGGAATCAATCGGTCTGCCGTCTATTTTGATGTCTCCGCCCAGCGGACGGATGAGCTTGGCCGCGGCAGAAAGGAGCGTGGATTTTCCTGTTCCGTTAGGGCCGGCAATCGCGGTGATTGAACCTTTTTTTACGGAAAAGCTCACATCCTGAAAAATGACGTCTGCTCCTCTTGAGAATGACAGCTCGTGAACGCTCAGCGCGTCTTCTGCCGAAAGCGCGGCGGGCCGGGGTTCGGGCAGAGATGGTATAGGTTCGTGAAACAGATTTTCTTTACACAATGTAAAAGGAATGCTGACGTGCTCCTGCAATGAGATCACACGCGGAATCGGAATGCCGAGCTGCATCAGCTCTTCAATCTTTGTTTCAAAGATAACGTCCGTCTCTCCGTCCATCACCTTCTGACCCGTTTCGTCAAGGACAATCGTCCTGTCCATCCACGGCGCCCAATGATCAAGCTGATGTTCGATAACGAGAAGGCCGAAGCCTTTTTTTGCTTGTAGATCTTTGATCAGCCGCACTAATTCACGTGCGGAATATGGATCAAGCTGTGCCGTCGGTTCGTCCAAAATAATGAGTTCCGGTTCCATCGCAATGATACAGGCAAGCGCCACTTTTTGTTTTGAACCGCCTGACAGCGAAGCGATCGTTCGCGTTTTCAGATGAGTGATCTCTAATTTTTCTAAAACGTCATCGATGATTGCGTCCATATCTTCTTTTGTATATTGCAAATTTTCCAAGCCGAAGGCGATTTCATCTTCAACCGTCAGCATGCAAAACTGCTGGTCCGGATCTTGAAACACGACGCCGATGGACCTGGCGGCGGGTTCTGTCAGATGTGAAAGAGGTGTTCCGTATAAAGAAACGGTTCCCGATTGAACCCCATCACATGCTTCCGGGTACAGACCGTTTAAACAGAGAGCGAGCGAGCTTTTGCCGCATCCGCTCGGCCCGAGCAATAAAGCCCGCTCTCCTTTGCGGAGCTGAAAGGACACGTTTTGAAGAATCGGCTTTTCATCCTGATCATAAGAAAAGGTAAGACAGCCGGCCGATAGAAGGGGCTCAGATGCCTGCATCTTGGTTCACCTGTTTCTTTTTCTTCTTGAATTGTTTTCCGAGCGCCATGCCGTTCAGCACCCCTGTGTAAGCCAGCGCATCACTGATTGCTTTGCCGAGAAGGCCGGCAAGAAGCGCACCTGAGATCAGACGGACAAGAAGCATGACGGCTAATAAACCCGGATTCAAAACAGAGTATCCGGAAACGAACAAGTCATAAATGAAGCTCGTCACAGAAGACCCCATACCGGATAAAAGAAGCACGGGCAGGGTATAAATCCGCCAGCGTGTCGCAAAAAAGACCGCTTCCGCACCGATTCCCTGTGCGATCCCGATCAGAATCACCATCGGTCCTGACGGATTTCCGAGTAAGCACTCCACAAACGCGGCGATGATTTCAGAAACAAGAGCCGCTCCCGGTTTTTGAATAATGTACGCGGCAATTACCGAGACGATAAACCAGATACCGTAAATCGGTTCGTAGCTCATCCGGCCGAAAAACCCTGCCGCTATATTGCTTGCATGAGTTGATACTAAATAAATGACAGCAAATACAACACTGATGACGGACATGACGACAATTTCTCTCATTTTCCAATTTTTCATTGTGATCTCCTGCTTTCTTATCGGATAGTCGTATGTATGAAAGAGATGATTTTACAGGCGGTTTATATTCAGTTTCATATTGCGGTGTCCTCCCCCGTTTTTTAATGAAAAATAAAAAACTGCATATCCGAGGGAATATGCAGCAGCAGAACGAAAACGCATGGGGAAAAACCCTGCGCTCCGGTCAATCTGCACTTCCCCACGCTGGTATTATCCAGATCGGGTTATAAGGGATCAAAACACGCCTGCCGCATGTTTTATCTCAGCCGATAACAGCACCCCTAGTGCGTTTCCTATACAGTTTTTTATGATGATATCATCATAGTTGATCATGTCTGATTTGTAAACAGCCTTTCTCCAAACAGAGTTTGGAATCGGACCGGATGATCATTCATAAAGATAAGAAGAGCCCTTTTGATCAAAAGGAAACGGAGGACATCTATGTTTGTTCATACAGTGCAGTCTGGCGACTCGTTATTTTCCATCAGCAGAAAGTACGGATACCCTGTTGACAGCATCAGAAGCGTCAACGGGCTTGAGGAAACGAATATCGTTCCGGGGCAGGCGCTTTTAATCCCTCTTAATGAATATACGGTTCAGCCGAATGATACGTATGCCGTTATCGCAGGTAAGGCTTATGTGCCGCAGATGCAGCTGATGCAGGCAAACCCGGATATTCCGCCGAACCGGCTGCGGGCGGGTATGAAAGTGAAGATCCCTGATATCTCTAACTATCTTGCGGGAACCCTGCAATTTTATGTCATTCGGACGCCTGAAGCGGATAGAGAGTTAATTAATGATTTTGCGCCGTATTCTTCGGCGATTTCTTTGTTTGAATATCATTTTGGACCGAACGGAGATATCATGAACGATTTAAACGACAGAACCGCAATAGAAACCACATGGCAGAACAGAGTGCGCCCGCTTGCCGTCATTACGAATCTGACAGAAGGGGGATTCAGTCCGGAATTAGCCCATCAAGTGCTGCAAAATCCGACGGCACGAACGAATCTCGTCAACAATATCGTCTCCTTAACCGTAAGAAGGGGATACGGCGGTGTAAATATCGATTTTGAACGGGTCAGAGAAGCTGACAGGGACCTCTTCACAGGATTTCTCCGGCAGTTAAAAACCCGGCTTTCAGAGCATCAGCTCGCGTTAACGATATCGGTTCCGGCAAAAACAAGTGATGCAGTGCCGTGGCTGAGGGGATATGATTACGGCGGAATCGGAGCCGTCGTCGATTATATGTTCATTATGGCGTACGACTGGCACCACGCCGGCAGTGAGCCGGGACCCGTGGCGCCTTTGACAGAGGTCAGGCAAACGATCAATTTTGCCATCAGCAGGGTGCCGAGAAGAAAAGTGATTCTCGGTGTTCCGCTGTACGGGTATGATTGGGTGATTCCGTCCCGTCCCGGAACGATCGGATCCGCCATCTCCAATCAGCGCGCCATGGAAACGGCCATGAAGCATCAATCAGTGATCCGTTATTCCCGGCAGGAGCGTTCCCCTTACTTCCGGTATACTGATGAAAATGGAAGAACGCATGAAGTGTGGTTTGAGGATGTGCGGAGCATGAGTGAAAAAATGGTTCTCGTTCGGGAGTTCGGACTGCAGGCGATCGGCGCGTGGCAATTAACGCTCGGTTTCAAACCGGGCCCGTGGCTGCTTAGGAACTTTTTCACGATCCGAAAAATATAGCTGCATGTCCCGCTCCGCAAGTGATTTTTTCTTTCCTATGATAACGGGTCTTCTTTTGGACAATCTAAAATTGAACAGGAGGTCTGCCATATGAAGAAAAGGGAAGAGCAGTATATCAACGAGGCTGAGTATGTACCGCATCCTACAAAAGAAGGGGAGTACGCGCTCATGCTGCATGAATCCTATCATTTCCT
This sequence comes from Bacillus sp. KICET-1, assembly GCF_027721405.1. Classification (NCBI taxonomy): domain Bacteria; kingdom Bacillati; phylum Bacillota; class Bacilli; order Caryophanales; family Bacillaceae; genus Bacillus; species Bacillus sp. KICET-1. The sequence continues at coordinate 3,632,205 of NZ_CP113515.1, read as the reverse complement.
TTCAGAAGAGGATGAAAGCGATTTGCCGGAATAAGGGCTTTATGCCTTTATTCCGTTTATTTTATAGGCAAGTGCTGAAATCACAAATTTAAGGTTGACACATTCCTTTTTTTTCTGTAATCTCAGTGTGTCAATTCAAATAAGAACTTCGTTAGGTGAGGCTCCTGTATGGAGATACGCTGCTGCCCAAAAATGTCCAAAGACGCCAATGGGTCAACAGGAATCATCGACATAAGGTGATTCTTAACGCAGCTGGATGGCTGTCCTATGCCATACAGTGCTAAAGCTCTACGATTGGAGGCCCCGCACGTTTATTTGCCGTGCTTGTTTTCGCCTTCATATCGGAAGGTTTTTTTTATGCCTCAAAACGTACACGACTGAGCATGATAAGGAGGTGCGGAGTATGGATTCTCCCCATTCGAGTATGTCAGAAGAAGTACCCATATACAGCCAGATAACCAGTGACGACATGATGAGGAGACAGACCGCCGCACTTCCCTTGACGGACGGCGCGTCTCCGTAAAGGAGGTACGAGTCCCGATGGTCCAAAACATGACCTATGACGAACTCATATTACGCATTATCATTTTATTGCGGGACGGAAAAATAAAAGAATTCCGAAACATGATAGATGAGCTTCAGCCCTATGACATGGCATTTTTGTTTAAAGAAATGCCGGAAAAGCACCGGGCCCGCTATCTGTCATATATGACGGTTGATGACATCACCGACATGATCGGAGAGCTGGAGCGGGAATTTCAGCTTGCCGTTTTGCATAAAGTCGGTAAAACGAAAGCCACTCTCGCAATGAATAAAATGGATAACGACGATCTCGCCGCATTGCTGGAAGAGATGGATGAAGAACTGAAAGAACAGCTTTTATCCAGCATGGAGGCTGAGGAATCAAAGGCCGTACAGCTTTTGATGAACTATCCGCAAGAATCGGCGGGCCGGATGATGACGAACCGCTTCGTCTGGATTCCGCAGCATTATACAGTAAAAGATGCGGTCGTGAAGCTGAAAAGCTTTGCAGAAATCGCAGAATCAATAAATTATTTGTACGTGATTAATGACAGCAAGCAGCTTGTCGGAGTGCTCTCTTACAGAGATTTAATTCTCGGCGAGCCTGAGGATAAAGTGCAGGATCTCATGTTTACGCGTGTCATCTCGGCCGGGGTGCTCCAAGACCAGGAAGAAGTCGCCCGGCTGATCCAGCGGTATGACTTTTTAGCCATTCCGATCGTGGAAGAAAATCATGTGCTTGTCGGTATTGTCACAGTCGATGATATTATTGACGTCGTGATTAAAGAAGCCGATGAAGATTACGAAAAATTCGCAGCCTCCGGTAAGGCGATTACATTTGATACGAAAGCGTACGTTGCAGCGTACCGCCGTTTGCCGTGGCTCATTCTGCTTTTGTTTATCGGATTGATTTCCGGAAGCATTCTGAATTATTTTGAAGATACATTGCAAAAAGTAGTCGCCCTCGCATTTTTCATGCCGATGATTGCGGGAACGACGGGTAATACAGGCACACAGTCACTCGCCGTCGTCATCAGAGGACTGGCTAAAGAAGAAATGAATAAAAAAACCATCTTTAAACTGATTTTCCGTGAATTAAGAACCGGAATCTATATCGGCATCGTCTGTGCGATCGCGATTACGATTGTCGCAACCGTCTGGCAGAAAGACTTAACGCTCGGTTTTGTCGTCGGTTCATCGCTGCTTGCAACGTTGATTATCGGTACGATGGCCGGAACGATCGTCCCTATTATTCTTCATAAACTGAACATTGACCCGGCGATTGCATCAGGACCGCTGATTACGACGCTGAACGATATTTTGTCCTTATTAATTTATTTCGGCATTGCAACTGCATTTCTTCATGCTTTATAAAAAAAGTCCGTCTCACAGGAGGCGGACTTTTTTTATCAGCGGTTTTTATACTTAAAATGAGCATTAAGCTGTCCTTCCAGCATTTTTTTGCGGAGCTGCGGGTCGTTTTTGAGAGCCTGTTCTTTTTTTCGCATGTCTTTTAAAATCTCAGCCGTCTGCACGCCGTCTTCCCGCTTGTTGGCAATATCCATCAGCCGCTCAACGTCCGCGAAGGAATACTTTCTCGTTCCCCGTGATGATCGCTGCGGGTAGATTAATTTCCGTTCTTCATAGTATCTGATCTGTCTGACTGACAATCCGGTTAATTCGCTTACAATGCCGATCGAGATTACTTTTTTATCTTTGTAAGATTGTTCGTCTGCCGTCATTTTTCCACCCCTGGATGTCTTTTACTCATATTATATAAGAAAAAAAGAGAAAAAACCTGACGCTTGTCAGGTTTTCTGACGCGGAATAGAAAATTTTAGAAAAAAAGCGGCAGAAAAATTGACAAGGTTAATGCATGGTCCTTTGCCCCGTTTTATGCTTACTGTACAGACACAATGAGGAGGAAGGATAGGAATGGAGAAAGAAAAAGCGGTTTCGCTGGCAAAAGAAATCATTGAATTAGATATGAAACGCGATGAAATGCTGGAGGCGTTCATGCAGCTTGCCGGGGAACATGCTTTTCCGCTGCTCAGAGCCGTCCAGAACGGACTTTACCGAAAAACATCATAATCCTACAGAAGTTTTACAATGGCTTTATACGTCTTTGATATAAAAGCGTTATTCTGATCATAGAATAACGGAAAACAAAGGAGGCCGCCATGAGTCATTTGCTTCAAAATGCATTGGACAAAGAGAGAAACCATTATTCCAAAAAGCTTCTTCAGATCGGAGTCTATACGAAAGAAATACTCAATTCCATGACAATTACGGAGCTGAGAAAGGAATACGCGTATTTTTTTCGGAACATTCCCTATAAAGAACGGAACCCTTATACAAATTAAATGATGTATAAGGGTATTTTTTTATATAAAAAAGAAGGAATTCTGAAAAACGGCACGAATAGAATATAAAACAAAGAACGACTCTTATGAATTGTAAGGGTTTACATTATTTTTTTATAAAAATCTTAAATACGGGGTAGATATGATGAGATTATCATTTAACGAAGAAGAAGTGATGCGTTCGATGAATTTGTACAAAGTTTTTGCAAGGGCTTTCAAGAGTGTGTCTGAACACAGCATCCGCGACAGTAAAGAACACGGTTTTAATCCGACTGAATTTGCCGTTTTGGAGCTGCTCTATACGAGAGGACCGCAAAAGCTTCAGCAAATCGGGTCGCGTCTTTTGCTTGTCAGCGGGAATGTCACCTATGTCATCGACAAGCTTGAAAGAAACGGGTTTTTGGTCAGAGAACAAGACCCGAAGGACAAACGGTCTGTTTACGCCCATTTAACTGATAAAGGAAACGAGTATTTGGATAAAATTTATCCGATTCATTCATTGAGAATTGCGAGAGCGTTTTCAGGACTTATGCCTGAGGAACAGGAACAGCTGATAGCCTTACTGAAAAAAGCGGGAATTCACAGCCAGCATTTGCTTTTCCGTTAAAAGAAAGCGGATACAAACACTCTTCTTCAGGAAGAGTGTTTTTTTCTGTTCCGGACAGTAGAGCCTGAAGCGGTTTTTGCATAAGCTGATACAGGTCGGCATCATTATTTACCAATCATAATGTGACATGCCCCATGCCAAAATATGAGGGTGCTTTGAATATAAAGAAGGTGAACATGTGAGAAGCTGTCTGCTGTCTATATGGTACTTACTTGATCCGCTTTATTTCTTCTTTACCCGGCTGACGCTGATTGATAAACGGCAATCGAATGTATTCCGCGTCCGTTTGACAAGATATAAAGGAAAAGAAGTCATCCTGAGCGACGGAACCAGAATTAAAAAAAACGACGTGTTAGTTAAGATTCATCTTCATAATGTCAAACTCCTGAAAGAGCTGCAGCCTATTGAAAGCGCGGTCAGAAGGGGGATTATGCTATATCAGAAGGTATATCAATCCATGCCTCATTTAGCGGATTATATTAACCAGCATAAACGGAAAGACGAGATTAAGGGAGTCGTCGGCATTACAATGCTTCATAAAGGAGCGGCGAGACTCGGTTTTGATGTGATAAAACCGTCCAGCGGCTGCTACAGGCTGTTTAAGAAAGCGGCCCATATTCCGATTTTATACTTTACTGCAAAACAGCTCACCCTCAAAAACATTCCTTACTCCTGCTATTTATTTATTTCCAAAGAAAAATTGATGTGCACGTATCAGACTGAAAAGAGCTGACAAAAAGCGTCAGCTCTTTCTCTTGATTTGCTCAAGCACGATTGAAAGCGGGCCGTCCTGCGGATTCCGGTAAAAATCATAAAACGGATCTCCCTCTGTCCTGACGCGGTTCACTACTGTATCGATCGTATAATCATCAGGTGTTAAAGAGGAGTTGACTTCGCTCCAATAAAGGGGAGCCGCAACCGTTCCCAATTCGTTGCCCCGGGTCGAATAGGGGGCGATAATGGTTTTCCCTTCGGCATGCTGCAAGTAATCTAGGTAGAGCCTGCCGTTTCGGTTTTTGATAAACCGCTCTGTCGTAAAAAGATCCGGGCGCGTCCTGACGCAATAATCGGCGATGAGCATTGTGAACGCACGGGTTTCTTCATAGGTGAATGCTTCCGGTGAAAGCGGGATATAGAGCTGAATGCCTTTATTTCCGGAGAGCTTCGGGAATGACGTAATGCTGAATGAGTCAAACAGCTGTTTCAGCACATGCGCAGCCTCCACTGCCATGGGAAAATCATTCCTTGACGGAGGATCAAGGTCAATGACGATTTCTGCGGGCCTTTCAGAATGAACTTTCTGAAACGGAACGTGAAATTCAAGCGCCAGCTGATTAGCCAGCCATAGAAGTGACGGTATGCTGCTGCATACGATGTGCTCGTGGCTCCCGTCAAACACGCTTGAGACAAAGTCCGGCGTGTAGTCCGGTTTGTTTTTTTGAAAAAAAGATTCGCCAGGCGCGCCGTGCGGATAACGGATCACCGTGACGGCCCGATCTTTAAGAAAGGGCATAAGAAAATCGCTCATTTTCACCATATAACTAAGGAAATCTGCTTTCGTTTTTTCACGTTTTTTAAAAACGATCTTATCCAGGCTTGTGAACTGCAGCTTCGGCGGCAGCGTTTTAGAGCGGAGGATAAGCTGCTGATACGTGCATTCCGTCCAATCCATTTCAAACTGAAAAGACACAAAAGATACTTCACGCAGCGTGTCCTGCAATATGGTTAAATACTGCACGGTCATGCAGATAGAAGGCTCAAGTGTATACTCGCCGCTTTTTTGTTTTTTTCCGTGGGTCTCCATAATGGTTCTGACGGCGTTTTTTTCTTCCGCCTGCATGCCGTGGGAAACGGAAGCGATCGGGATGGCGGTGCCGTCTTTTAAAACAGAGGCTGTTACATACCCGTTCTTCGGATTAAACCCGGTTAATAGCACATGTGCCGTTTTCATATGTTTATACTTTTGCCAGTCGGGAGAGCGTTTATTTTCCGCCCAGCCGCTTGATGCTCTTTTTGCTACGATACCTTCTCCGTCATGGCGGACGACCTTGTCCCAAAGCGCATCAAAGTCAGTGTGTTCCGGAATGTATTGAATCGCTTCTTCCGCTAAGTGATGAGGGCAGGCTGGAAGATTTGCTTCTTTAAGCAGTTTGGAAAGGGCGCGTTTCCGTTTCACATACGGTAATGAAACGGTGCCCGCGCCTTCCAGAACGAGGAGATCAAATGCCAGAAAGCGGCACGGCCGTCTATCAGCGGTGCTTTCAATTGCTTCCGTCCGTTTTAAACGTCCGCGGATTTGAAGATGCTCAAAGTCCGCTCTGTACGGATTGATTAAATAGACAAGCTCTCCGTCAAGCGTAATGGGGAACCTGTCTTTCATGTGCTGAAAACACCGAGCCGCAAAAGCTGTGATTTCCGGAAATTGATTCGTCAGCGTCTGTCCGTTTCTGCTGGTTAATGTAACGCCGCTTTCGTCTATGCGGAGAAGACAGCGGAACCCGTCATACTTTACCTCATAGCGCCACTCACTGCCTTCAGGCGGTACAGAGGTCAAAATCGGCTGCATCGTCAGCACCATGATTAAGACGTTCCGGCTTTTTGTCTGGTCGTCTTCTGCTTTTTGCCTCCGCCGCCTGCTGACGCGGCGTCTTTTGGCCGCGCCGGTGCAGCCTGTTCGCGATCCGGCCGCTTCGTCCGGTCAATGCTTGCCTGAAGCGCGCTGACAAGATCGATGACATCTTCGCGCGGGCCGGCAGCAGCCGGTGTCACGCCCGCTTCTTCATGTTCGAGCTTATCGTTAATTTTAGCGAGAAGGGCTTTCCGGTATGTGTCTTCGTATTGTTCCGGGTCAAACTCGGTTGTCAGCTCATTAATTAACGTAATCGCCGTCTGCAGCTCTTTTTCATTAACGGCTGTCTGCTCGGGAACGCCCGGCACATGTCCGGCATTTCTGACTTCATCCGGATAATGAATGGATTCCATCACGATGCAGTTGTCATACACGCGAAGAATCGCAAGCTGCTGTTTAGAGCGGATCGTAATGGAGGCAATCCCGATTTTACCCGTCGTCCTCAGCGCTTCTCGCAGAAGTGTATAGGCTTTTGTGCCGTTATCTCCCGGCCCGACATAATATGACCGGTTAAAATAAATCGGATCAATTTCCTGCAGCTGGACAAAGTCAACAATCTCAACCGCTTTTTCTTCATGTTCCTGTTTTACGTCTTTCAAGTCTTCGTCTGTCATAATGACGTATTTCCCTTTTACATACTCATAGCCTTTCACGATTTCATCAGGTTCCAGACTTTTTTCACATCCGGTGCAGATTTTCTCGTATTTAATCGGCGCATGGTCTTCTTTATGAAGACTGCGGAATTTTATATCTTTATCTTCAGTGGCCGCAAAGAGCTTGACCGGGATATTGACGAGGCCGAAACTGATCGAACCCTTCCACATCGTGTGCATGAATAAAAACTCCTTTTTGTCTTTATTGTGGATAAACGGGTCCGTTCCATGTGTAGCAACTTATGGGTGTTGCGGCGCTTCATGGAGCGGCTGTTCCATTTCCTCAGGCGGAAATGGTCGGCTGAAAAGGAAATGAATTCTTTATTTACAATCAGTGAATCGGTAAGTTCTTTAAAGCGCTGAAGTCCCTGAAAATCATCAGCGGTAATCAAAAAGATTATACAAAATCATTCCCCGGGAAATGCCCACGCATTCCCATGTGGTGACTGAGAAAATTTCCCGCTCCCATATGAACTGAATCCGCGGTCAGCCGCCGCTTACTTTTCGGGAGATCTTAAGTGATGTAAACGCCGCCAGACAAGCAATCAGGAGACAGGCGGGACGTTGTATTGCGCATGTCATTCCCTCCCGCTATACCGATCTGAAACGACTCACATTTATAAAGGGCATGTCTAAAAGATATTTCAGCCTCAAGGTTTTGTGTTAAAATCATTCTTAAGTTTCGGAATATAGACGTAAGCCGGGAGTGATAGATCATCGAAGATTTCATCATATCAATAATAGAGGCGTTTAAAAGCTTATCTTATGCCGGAATTTTTTTGGCGCTCAGTATAGAATTCATCCCGGCGGAAATTGTTCTTCCGCTTGCGGGCTATTGGGTCTCAAAAGGGGATATGACACTTGCCGGGACCGTGTTTGCCGGTTCGCTCGGCGGTGTTTCAGGCCCGCTTGTCTTATATGGAATCGGCAGGCTGGGCGGTCGGCCGTTTTTGCTGAAATATGGAAAGTATATATGGATAAAACCCGAATCCCTGCAGAAATCAGATGATTTCTTTCAGAAGCACGGAGGTTTGGTCGCGTTCAGCGGCCGTTTTATACCGGGGGTCATGACGCTGATTTCTTTGCCGTGCGGCATTGCGAAGATGAATGTCTGGGTGTTCTCTCTATATACATATGCGGCGATGCTGCCGATTACATTTGCTTACGTATACCTCGGAATGAAACTCGGGGAAAATTGGAAAAGCGTCGGTTCCATTCTCGATCAATATATGCTGCCGCTCGGTATATTCATTGTGTTGCTTCTCATTCTTTGGATGTTTTTAAAGAGAAGAAAACAGCGGGCCAAAACAGAAAAAATTTCTCAATTTGTTAAAAAAGTTAAGCGTTGACAAATGATGAAACAGGCTTTATCATGAGCGTATAAACAAATATTTCTTGAAATCCCAAAGGGGAGTAGCGTCCGGATATTCCGGAAACAAAGTCGTCAATTCATGGATCATATCCATCGGCTTTGTTGGCATGCCAATCATTCATGTCTAGCAAGACCTTTGCCTTATATCGGCAAAGGTCTTTTTTGCGTAAAAAAACCGCCGGTATAAGCTCGGATGATAGAAAAAAGAAACGGAGGGAATGGATTGGACTTTGCATTATTATTGGAGTATGGATGGGTTCTTCTCGTTTTAATCGGGCTGGAAGGGATTTTGGCGGCGGATAACGCGCTGGTGATGGCTGTGATGGTGAAGCATCTTCCTGAAAAACAAAGGAAGAAGGCTTTATTTTACGGATTGGCGGGCGCATTTATTTTGCGTTTCGGGTCGCTGTTCGCCATTTCTTTTCTGGTGAATGTTTGGCAGGTCCAGGCCGTCGGCGCTTTATATCTGTTTTACATTGCGGTCAGCCATTTGCTGAAGCGGTATGTATTTAAAGATAACGCCGGTGAGAAAATGCAGAAAGAAAGCGGGTTTTGGCAGACTGTCTTGAAAGTGGAGCTCGCGGACATCGCTTTTGCCGTTGACTCCATTTTAGCTGCGGTCGCGCTTGCCGTAACACTCCCGGGAACAGAGCTTCCTGCCATCGGCGGCTTGGACGGCGGTCAGTTTCTCGTTATTTTAGCCGGCGGCGTAATCGGTTTAATCATTATGCGTTTTGCGGCATCAATGTTCGTATCCTTACTGAAAACCAGGCCGGGCCTTGAAACGGCGGCATTTGTGATTGTCGGATGGGTAGGCGTAAAGCTCGCTCTTTATACATTGGCCCATGAGGAACTCGGTATAATTCCGGCAGATGTCATCCATTCGGCGGCCTGGAAAATCATTTTCTGGGCGGTTCTGGCTGCCATCGCGGTTTGCGGATGGTTTATGTCAGGAGCAAAACAAATAGAGTCTGGCGCGGAATCGGAAAAAAGAGAACACGCGTAAAATGATCAAAAAGGGAGTCTGGCTTTTTAAAAAGCAGGTTCCCTTTTTTGTTTGAAACGCTTACATTTAAGACATATGATAACAATTTTATAACAGCATTGTTACAAAAAACACAGAGAAAACCCCCTTAATTCTGCATGGGGGCACGAAATCATGTATAGTACGTCTTATTGGCTTGTCATAATTGAGACAAATGAAATCGATTTCTCTTTTTCTTCCTTTGCGAATCCCTACTAAATTAGCTATGATTATGAGTAGTTATAGGGAGGAACTGAGGTGAAACCAGTGCTTAGCCTTTTGTTTAAATTGGGAAAAAAGAAGCAAACGCTTGAAACATCTGTTGAAAAAATACAAAAAGGCGACAAAGATCTGCAGAACGATTTAATACAGCAATATAAGCCTTTTATCGCGAAGACGGTTTCATCCGTTTGTAAACGATATATAGATGAAAAAGACGACGAATTCAGCATCGGGCTGATCGCGTTTAACGAAGCCATTGAAAAGTATTCGGCTGAAAAAGGTAATTCGCTGCTTGCATTTGCAGAGCTGATTATAAAAAGAAAAGTGATAGACTATATCAGAAAAGAAGCAAGAACCGCTCAGCATATCAATATGGATGTGCAGGAAGGCGACGACCAGGAATCTTCGCAGAGCCTTATCGAAGCGGAGCTTTCCATTGATGAATACCGCAAACAGATAGAGCAGGAACAGCGCCGGGAAGAAATTCTTTTTTTTCAGAAGCAGCTCAAAGAATACGGGCTGTCTTTTAAAGAGCTGCTGGAACAATCGCCGAAGCATACAGATGCGAGGCAGAATGCGATTAAGGTAGCCTACACGCTTGTTGAAAATGAAGAGCTGGCGTCCATTTTGCACCAGAAAAAACAGCTTCCTGTCAAACAGCTGGAGCAGCTCGTGTCGGTCAGTAGAAAAACGATCGAACGGAACCGAAAATATATCATCGCCATGAGTATTATTATTACCGGTGATTATATTTATTTAAAAGATTATCTTAAAGGGGTGTTGCACTCATGAGAAGAGGGATCATAGTAGAGAAAAATAAAAAATTCGTCACGTTGCTAACCCCTGACGGACAATTTTTAAAAACAAAAAATGATCACCGCACTTGTGAAATCGGAGAGGAAATTACGTTCGAAGGCGAAACGCGTATGGGAAGAAGGGCCAGCTTTTTTGATTTTCTGAAACTGCGCCCTTTTAAATTGGGAGTGTTTACGATGACTGCTATTATTTTGTTTATTTTAATTTTGCTCCCGGTTTTTTCGGATAACAAAGCTTACGCGTATATGACGCTTGACATTAATCCCAGTATTGAAATGGCTTTAAACAGCAAATATGAAGTCATTGAACTGACACCGCTGAACCATGACGCCAAACAGGTCATCAGTGACATCGGAGATTGGAAAAGCAGCGATTTTAAGGAAGTCATCAGTAATATTATTACCGATTGCAGCAAGCATGGATATGTAAAGGAATCAAAAGAGATTTTAATTTCCACGGTTTATGAAAATACAGATGACAATACATATAAAAAAGGCGTTAAAAAACAGCTGGCCGACATGACTGAAAAATATAAGGGCACCTACCAGGTCCAATCGCTTGAATCTGATATGGAAACAAGAGAAAAAGCAAAACAGGAAGGGGTGTCAACAGGCAGCTACATAAGAAGAAACGAAAAGAAAACAGAAGAAAAACAGCCTGAAAAGCAAACCGACGGCAATGAAACAGATCAAAAAGATACCGAAACAGACGCTGATCAAAGCGAGCAGCCGGACACAGATAAGCCGGCGGCTGATGAAAAGACAGCTCCTGATGAAGAAAAGGCAGCAGAGAAGCCGGGAAATAATGAAACAACGCCCGGTACGGAAGAAGCGAAGCCGGACAGTCAGGACGGCAATCAGCAAACCGAAAAAAATGCAGCTTCCGGATCAGAGGAAAACACACAGAAGGAACAAGATGGGGAAACAGAGCAGCCCCCAACACAAAATCCTCAGGAAAACGGAAATGACAAAGAGCCTAAGCAAAAGTATTACAATCATTACTGGAATCATGATCGCAATGAACATTGGGAATCCTATCGGCATCATGAAGATTCGTCAGACCGAAGGAATCCGAACGGCTACCGGCACGGAAAGGAGAATGCCGATAAATATCAAAATTCGCCGAGAAGTCCCGGCGAATAAGCTGCATTATTGATTTTTCCCGTTTAATTGTGATTGAGCCTGCTGTACAAGACGTTTTGTCATTTCCCCGCCTACAGAGCCGTTTGCGCGTGCTGCTGTATCAGAGCTAAGGTTCACGCCGAATTCTTGAGCCACTTCGTATTTAAATTGGTCAAGTGCCTGCTCAGCCCCTGGAACTAAGAGTTTATTTCTGCTCGCCATCTTTTTCATCTCCTTTTCTCTGGCAAGATGTGTTTTCGCATTTTAGTTTCAAACGGAACGGTATTGATTATGCTGGCAATTGTTGTACAGCAAAAAAACCCCGGCGCAGACACCGGGGCGAAGAAGCGTTATGAATTATAATAAATGGCTGATCATTTTGTAGGCTGAGGCTTGAATATGGAAAGTCAAAACGGAGAGCACCGTGACGGCGATTATGGATCTGATATTGTTCCATTGTCCGCTTCCGAGTTCTTTAAAGCAGCCTTTGAGCTTGTCCGTCTGCTCTTCGACGAGCTCCTGCAGGCTCGTTTCCTTCATCGGCGGGTTTGCCTTATGATGAAGATAATCAATCACTTGGGCGCAGCTTTCATAGTAGCTGATCGGGCTGATGACGTCGTCTGATCTGTCTGTGATCGTGTTAAAAGCAATTTTTAATATGCCGCGTATATGTTCGAAGTCATAAATTGATTTTAAATCACGTACAATGAGAAGGATGACAGCTTGTTCAATTGTATATTTTTTGCCGAGTAAGGGGTGGCCGATTAAATCTTTAATATCGCGCTTCACCCAGTTTTGGACGGCGGTTGATTTTAAAGACGTCAGCTCGCACAGATTTCCCAGCTCGACAATCTCGTTAGTTGAAAGCCCGTATTCCTTTTTCTCTTTTTTTCGTTCGAATCTCGTCAGAAATTCAGGGATATGCAGACGGCTTTCCGCTTCATCCAAGGTCATATCCGCTGATTGCAATAAGATTTGGAGAGGAGTTGCGTCTCCTTGGCCTTTTAACGCGTAAAGAAGCCGGACCATATCAGTTCGGGTCAGTTTAAACGTGTTCATGGTTCACCTCTGATTGATTACGTGTTCACTTTTTAATATCACTGAGAATTACATTAACATCATACGTCGAAATTGTTGCATTTTCAAACAGATCATTTATAATTTAAGTAAATAAGTTCTTTTGATCTTAAAAAAGACGGAGGTAATTATGGCGAAAAGAATATTTCTGTTTATTTTAACGAACCTTTTGGTCATTACGACAATCGGAATTGTGCTTACGATTATTACAAGCGTTACCGGTGTCGGCTCGTATATACAAAATGGCCGCATTGATCTGATGGCATTGCTCGTGTTCAGTCTTGTCGTCGGTTTTGTCGGTTCTTTTATTTCTCTCGGAATGTCCAGATGGATGGCCAAAACGATGATGGGCGTCCGGGTGTTAAATCCGAAGAAACAGTCGCTCAGCTATGAAGAGCAGCAATTGGTTGACCGTGTGCACAGATTGTCACGTGCCGCAGGGATGACGAAAATGCCTGAAGTCGGCATTTATCATTCCCCGGAGGTCAATGCTTTTGCGACCGGGCCTTCTAAGCGCCGTTCGCTTGTCGCGGTTTCTTCAGGTTTATTGCAGCAGATGGATGATGCTGCGGTGGAAGGGGTTCTTGCCCATGAAGTCGCACACATCACAAACGGTGATATGGTCACGATGACGCTGCTGCAGGGAATCGTCAATACGTTCGTCGTATTCCTTTCCCGAATCGCGGCATGGGTTGCAAGCCGCTTTGTCAAAGAAGACCTCGCACCGGTCGTTCATTTTATCGCGATGATCGTGTTTCAGATTATCTTTTCCATTCTCGGCAGTCTTGTCGTCTTCGCCTACTCGCGCCACAGAGAGTTTCACGCTGACCGCGGCGGTGCAGACCTTGCCGGCAAGGATAAAATGATTCACGCCCTGCGTACGCTGAAGTCTTATACAGGACATGTGAATGAAGAAGACCAGACGGCAGTGCAGACGTTAAAAATTAACGGCAAAAAGCATTCGTCATTGTTCTCCACACACCCTGATCTCGATGAGCGCATTCGCAGGCTGGAAGCAAAATAATCAACAAAACCTCTGACAATCGTTTCAGAGGTTTTTTGTTTAAAGATCGGCAAACTACATAAGGTAATGAAAAATCTTTCTAAAAAGACCTTTAAAAATTCTCCCAATATCATTAGAATAATTACGTACTACATTTGAGAGGCAGAAGGAACTATCTTATGAAATTAAAACTGAAGAAATTCATACAGATCTTGTCGCCAGCACAGCTGATTGCATTATATTATTTTCTTGCTGTGACGGTGGCATTTATTTTGCTAAGTCTGCCGGCCGCCCACAAACAAGGGGCCAGCTGGTCGTTTATAGACGCGCTGTTTACGGCTGTCAGCTCAGTCAGTGTCACCGGTTTAACGGTCGTCAACACGGCTGATACATTCAGCACGGCCGGGATTGTCATTTTGGCTTTCGTGCTTCAATTCGGCGGAATCGGCATCATGACGCTCGGAACATTCGTCTGGCTCATTATGGGCAAACGGATCGGTCTGCGGGAACGGAAGCTCATCATGGTGGATCAGAATCAATCGCAGTTTTCCGGTATCGTCAACCTGATGAAGCAAGTGCTGTTTTTGATTTTATTAATCGAGTTTTTAGGCGGCATCATCTTAGGAACATATTTTTTAACGTATTATGATTCGTTTGAACAGGCGTATTTGCACGGATTCTTTGCGAGCGTCAGCGCCACGACAAACGGCGGTTTTGATATTACGGGTAATTCACTCGTCCCGTTCAGACATGACTATTTCGTGCAGTTTATTACGATGCTTCTGATTATTTTCGGTGCGATCGGTTTTCCGGTGCTCGTTGAAGTAAAGGACTTTTTGTTTTCAAAACAGCGCAGATACTCATTCACGCTGTTTACGAAAATTACGACCGTTACGTTCGGAATGCTCGTTTTGTTCGGAGCCGTGGGCATTTACGCGCTTGAAGCAAGCCATGTTATGAAGGGGAAAAGCTGGCATGATGTTTTATTTTTATGTCTCTTTCAATCAACTGCTACGCGAAGCGGCGGGCTTGCGACAATTGATATCAGCCAGCTGTCGGCGCCGACATTATTTTTCATCTGTGCCCTCATGTTTATCGGTGCATCACCGAGCTCGGTCGGCGGCGGAATCCGTACGACGACGTTTGCGCTTAACCTTCTTGCTCTGTTTCATTTTGCCCGGGGGAATAAAGCGGTCAAGGTCTTTAAACGCGAGCTTCACCAGGCTGATGTCATGAAGTCGCTTGTCGTTACGATGATGGCGATTCTGCTCGTGTTCGGATCGACGCTGATTCTGGCCGTGACGGAGAAAAATCAGACGCTGCTCGGACTGCTTTTTGAAGTGTGTTCCGCTTTCGGAACGACCGGCCTGTCGCTCGGGATTACTCCGCATTTAAGCGACATCGGAAAATGCGTGATCATGATTGTCATGTTTATCGGCCGGATCGGCATTTTGACGTTCCTTTATTTGATCGGCCGAAAAGAAATCGAAGCAAATTATCACTATCCGAAGGAAAGAATGATTATCGGCTGACACCGTTTTTCAGAAAGCGGTGTTTTTTATTGCCGTAAAATGGATGAGTGGAAACAGTTTCTTTGGAGATTCTACTTGTAAAGAGGTGACGTCATTGTTTGCCGTATTTTGGAAGTCGGTAGTTATGATAGCGGTCGGTACCTTTTTATTGCGGATTGCCGGACGGAAATCAATCAGCCAGCTGTCGGTGACCCAGACAGTCATCATGATTTCGATCGGCTCGATTATTATTCAGCCGTTTATTGAACATAATTTATGGGAAACTATTTTCGCGGCGGCGATTTTTATTGCGGTGTTAATCCTGATGGAATATTTAGAAATCAAATCAAGCTTTTTTGAGTTTTTATTTTCAGGAAAAACCGTCGCCGTTGTCAGAAACGGAAAAATCATCCCGGAAAACTTAAAAAAAATGCGTTTTACCGAAGATCAGCTGTCAATGAGGATCAGGCAGGAAGGCCTCGGAGACATTCAAGATTTTAAATATGTGCTGCTTGAGCCGAACGGACAGATCGGCTATGAACTCATTGATGAGGCCAAAAACGTGACAGTGCGCGACTTGAAAAAAATGCTTGATGAATTCAAAATAGATTTGCTGACAGAAGGAGGAAATCAAATGAAACGCAAAGCAGCAAAGAATGAAGCTTTAACCAACAACAACACACCGACTGAGAGCATGGACAAAGATGCATACAAAACACAATATGACGGTGATCCCGGACTGAGAGGCGCAAACCGCAAATCAAAACACGGCAAACAAGGAGGCGAGTAACATGACGAAAAAAAACCGCCACAGCAAAGACATGCAAAACCATAAAAAGCCGATGGACCCTAAATTGCTTGAAGAAGAGTTTGCAAGCGAGCTCGGTGATTATAACGCCGGAAAATGGATTGAAACGCTTGAACAGACGAAGCCAAAGAAAAAAGAAGACGGCAAAAAATAAAAAATACCTCTTAGGCGGCAACGCTTAAGAGGTATTTTGCATTATTTCGAATAAGCACCGTTTCTTGTTCCTTTCACCGCTTCAAGCAAGCCGGTTATCCGCAGCTCAATAAACGGCTGTGCGGCCGTTTTCACCGCATTGCTGGAGAGAATGGACGTAAGAGCGGCCGTTAACATTAAGAGCATGACTAAATTCTGATAATCAGACAAGTGATCTTCAAGCCCGATCTGCCGCAGCGTTTTTATAATGAATCCATGCAGCAGATACACGTAAAACGTTCTCGTACCCCATTTCGTAAAGAAATAACGCTTTTGCGGAACGAGCGCCAAAAAGCTGAAAGTGGCGGCAAAGGCCAAAACATACCAGCCGATGCGTGACAGACCGCTCAACAGCGACACTGTGCCGAATGTGGAATAAGGCTCCGATCCGAACAGCCACGAGTAATCAAAGTCAATGCACCAGCATAACAGGAAAACAATCCCCAGCACGCCCGCGGCAATCTGCCTGCCTCTTTTAGCCCGAAGCAAATCAAAGTGCTGTTTCTTTAAATAAAACCCGACGAGAAACATCGGAAGAAAAACAAACGTCCGTGAAAGACTCAGCGTGCTGCTGATAAAATCAAGATACCCGATCATGACGGCAAGCCCGCAGCTCGCCCCAAGCGCCCACATTTTCGGCAGCTTCGTAAAGGGATAAAGCAGCAGATTCCAAAAGAATAAGCTGACTAAAAACCAGAGAGACCACTGCGGATCAATCGGATTGACGCTTGCCATGCTTTCATCCTGAATCAAATAGTAAAAAACTGAGTAAATGCCCTGGAAAATCAGGTACGGAATAATCAGCTTCACAGCCAGCTTCTTCACATAACCTGTCCGCTTAAAGTTTTTTGCGAAATAGCCGGAAACCAGGATAAAGGCCGGCATATGAAAAGTATAAATGAATTTGTAGAGATGGAGCATAAACTCATTTCCGTTAATAAATGACCGGAGGATATGGCCGAACACCACCAGAAAAATCAAGATAAACTTGGCGTTGTCAAAGTAACTGTCTCGCGATTTTGTCATAGCATCACCTTCTCTTCAAAAATCATCCACTGCATGATTATTTCCTGTTGGTGTTCATTTTAAAATAAAAAACAAAAAATTGAAGGAGGACAAAAGGGATTGTTAGGATGATGTAACGGGGAGGTAAGGATCGTAGAAAAAGACTTTAACTTGTCATATCATTGAAATTTTCTGAAATGTATAGGGCGAATGAAGGAAGATGAGGTATTTTGTAGAAATATTGAAGGATAGGTTTTTGAAGAAGGAGTGTACTGAATGGCTGAAACTCTGGATTTGCAAACAAACGAGTCGCTGAAAGAGCAGCTGAAGCGGATGAAAGAGGAAAATGACCGCCTGAAGAGTGATTTGAACCGGTATCACGTGATTATGAATAACACGCTTGATGCCATTTTTATATGCCGTAAGGAAATGAAAATCGTCCAGGCGAACGAGGCTGCGGCCCGGATGATGCAGATTGAGGCAGAGAACCTCATTAACCGCTCCGTCCTGGATTTTTTATATTCCGTGCCTCAGGAAGAACTGAATAAGGCCGTGAAAAAGTTTTTAAAAAAAGGCCATCTGTGGAAAGAGGTGCCGATTAAGCTTGACAGCGGCGCGACGAAATACATTGAATTCCTCGCCAGAGACGGAATTGGGGAGGATTATTTTTTTGTGGTGATGAGGGATATCTCCTCTAAAAAAATATTAGAGCGCGAATTCTCCATGAACGAGCAGCTGTTTAAAGATTTGTTTGACAGGGCTGTCGACGGCATCGTGCTGTTTGATAAGGACGGCGGGTTTATTGATGCGAACCTCTCTTTTTGCAAAAGCTTTGAGATCGGCCAGAATGAATTGTCCCATCTGTCGCTCCGCCATTTTACCGACGGAGAAAACAAAAAGCATCTGAAAGAAATCTGGGAAACCCTCCGCAGAAAAGGAAACGCCAAAGGAGAACTGCCCGTCAAGCTTCGGTCCGGCGAAGAGAAGCTGTTTGAATTTACGATTACGTCCAACTTAATCAGCGGGTTCTACATGTCCATTATGAGAGACATAACAGAGAAACGGCTGATGGAATTGAAACTCTTTAAAAGCGAAGAGCGATTCCGCGAAATTTTTGAAAACGCCATGGACGCGATTGTCATTTGGTCTGATGACGGAAAGATTGCCAAAGCAAACGAATCGGCGTGCCGCATTTTCGAACTGCCGATGGATAAGCTGGTGGAGACGAATTTATGTACGTTTATCGTTGATCCGCAGAAAAAATACAAGCAGATTAAGAAGAAATATGAAAAATACGGGGAAATCCGTGAAGAAATGCTGTTTCAGATGGCAAACGGCCAATTTAAAGAGCTGGAATTCACATCAAAACGAACCATACTTGAAGGTCAGCATTTAACCATTTTAAGAAATGTCAGCGATCGTAAGCGGATGGAAAAAGAATTGCGGGAAAGCGAGCTGAAATTCAGAAAAGTATTCAACGGCTCAATGGACGGCAAGGTCTTATTTGACAACCAATTCCGCATTATTGACGCGAATCCTCTCGCAAGCCGTATACTTGGTATGCCGGATGAGGAGCTGAGAGCGTACACCGTTCCGGATATTCTTTCTTTATTTGATATTGAAAACGCGGGTGTTCCCGCCAGAAAGATTGATTTAGAAGGAATGGATAATGAAATCCCCTTCCTGTTAAGCAGCAGCGACAGCCGCAAACTGGAATTCTCCTTCAAAAGAAATATCATTCAAAATATGAATCTGGCCATCTTTAAAGATGTCACAGAGGCCAAAGAGCTTGAAGAGAGGCTGCGGAAATCCGATACTCTTCATGTTGTAGGGGAGCTGGCGGCGGGCATCGCCCACGAAATCAGAAACCCGATGACGGCGCTGAAAGGGTTCATTCAGCTTCTTCAAGGAAGCATTGAAGGCGAATATTCTCTGTACTTTAACGTCATTACCTCAGAATTAAAACGCATCGAGTCTATCATCACTGAATTTTTAATTTTAGCGAAACCCCAGGCGATATTATATGAAGAAAAAGACGTGACGCAGATTATGAAAGACACGGCTGATCTTTTGAATGCCCAGGCCAATCTTGTCAATGTGCAGATCCATCTGAACCTGACCGGAAACATCCCGCCGATTTACTGTGAACCGAATCAATTAAAACAGGTGTTTATCAATATTTTAAAAAACGCCATTGAAGTCATGCCGGGCGGCGGCAATATCTACGTGACCATTCAGTCTTCTGATCAAGACCACATTTTGATTTCTATTCAAGATGAAGGAACAGGCATTTCCGAAGACAAATTAAAACGTCTGGGTGAACCATTTTACACGACAAAAGACAGGGGAACGGGCCTCGGCCTCATGGTCAGTTATAAAATCATCGAAGAGCATCAGGGCCGCATTCATGTGGAAAGTGAAGAAGGGAAGGGCACCGTTTTTCATTTGACGCTTCCGATCCGGCAGAATACGGAAGAAAGAAGGAGCGGGGAATGATCTGTTTTACAAGTGTAAGAGCGCCGTTTGGAACCGTCATCGTAACAGAGGAAGAGAGCTTTATTACCGGCCTGTTTCTCACCGGGGAAGATTTTGAGGAATGGCGGAAAGACGCGCCCGGCGTAAAGCCGTGCGAAACCGCTTTGCTGTCGGAGGCGAAACAGCAGCTGGCATCATATTTTTCAGGAGAAAGAAAGCAATTCTCTCTGCCTCTGAGACAAAAAGGCACACCCTTTCAGGAAAGGGTGTGGAACGCGCTGACGATGATTCCTTACGGGGAATCCCGAAGCTACGGCGATATGGCTGAAGCGATCGGAAAACCGAAAGCGGTGCGCGCCATCGGACAAGCCAATAAACGAAACCGGCTGCCGATTTTGATCCCGTGCCATCGGGTAATCGGCAAAAACAGCGCCTTAACGGGATACGCGGGCACGAAGACGGATGTAAAAGCGGTGCTGCTGAACATCGAACAAATATCCTATAAAGAAAAATAAAGCGTATGGCACGTTCCGTTTTTTCGCGTCCGACATATCATTTTATTAAGTGAAAAAAGTTGCCCTGATGAAAAAGGAGGACGAAGCCTGATGAAAATGAGCCGTCCGCAAAAGATAGCCGGTTATGCAGAGCTGTTTTTTAAAATGCATCTCATTACAGCCGCCCAAAAAGATGAAGTGATTACATTGTGCAGACAAAAAAACCGCTGACATTGCCTGAGGCAATATCATCAGCGGTTTTTCAGCTCAGCTGGCAGTCAGCGAATAATTGTTCAATTTCTTCCGTGTAAGAACCGGTCACAATTCCTTTCTCGGTTATTATGCCAGAAATCAGGCTGCCCGGTGTGATGTCAAAGGCCGGATTGAAGACCGGAACATCCTCGGGAGCGGTGCGTATGCCGGAGATCTGTCTGACTTCATCCGGATCTCTTTCTTCAATCGGAATCTGATCGCCGTTTTCAATCTGCAAGTCAAATGTCGAAAGCGGTGCGGCCACAAAAAACGGAATTTGAAAGGCGTTTGCCAAAATAGCGAGGCCGTACGTTCCGATTTTGTTGGCCGTATCACCGTTTTTTGCAATTCTGTCAGCGCCGACAATGACCGCAGAAATATGTTTTTCCTTCATTGTATGGGCGGCCATGCTGTCCGTAATGAGCGTGACATCAATTCCGCCCTGCATCAGCTCCCACGCCGTCAGCCGTGATCCTTGAAGAACGGGTCTTGTTTCACATGCGTAGATATGAAGGCCGAGGTCTTTTTGTTTCGCTAAGTAAAAGGGGGCAAGCGCCGTACCGTACCGGCTTGTGGCAATCGAGCCCGCATTGCAGATGGTCATGATCTGATCGCCTTTATTAAAAAGGTGCAGAGCATTTTGGCCGATCATTCGGCATGTTTCTTCATCCTCAATCTGAATTTGAATGGCTTCATGAACGAGCGTTGTCTTCGCTTCATTGATTGAGATCGCATCCCTGATCGAATCCGTAAGTCTGTCAAGCGCCCACGCAAGGTTGACGGCAGTGGGCCTCGAACTGTTTAAATACGCTTTGACATCCGCGAATTGACGTCGGAAATCTGAAAGGTCGCGGGCTTCAAATGACTTGGCGGAGAGTGCGAGTCCGAACGCTGCGGTTATACCGATGGCCGGGGCGCCCCTTACTTTCAGCGTGACAATCGCGTCGAATACATCTTCCTTTGTTTCAAGTTCCGCATATTCAGTGACGTCGGGAAGCTTTTGCTGATTTAAAATGCGGATGTAGGTTTCTTTCCATTCCACAGAACGGGGGATGGCAAATTCATTGGTCATGCTGCATCATTCCTTTACACGGAGCTTAAATTGGTCCAGAACCTCGGTGATATGCTTCAGTTTTTTTCTGTTTTCGATATAATAGGCGCCGATGTCAAGCGCCAGCTTCTTCCGTTCGATTCGTTTGTCAAACGGAGTGATTTCATCTAAGTCAGCCACATGGGCGAGTCCGATCGTGCGCCGGATCAATTCGCATCCCGCAAAACCGACCGCTTCCTCAAACGCGTTTTTCAGTGTGTCTTCCAGCAGGTGTCTGCGGGAAGGCAAGCAGTCTTTCTCCCATGCTTCACTGAATGTTTTCACAAATGTATCCCATACGGCAGCGGTGTGGTCATATAACGGCTGTCTGTCGTCACCGTCGCGGCTGAGGGCGTTTAACAGCAGATTGGCGATAAATTGGCCGATGTCAAACCCGATCGGTCCGAAGAAAGCAAACTCGGGATCAATCACCTTTGTTTCATGTTCATCTGCGAAGATGCTTCCCGTGTGCAGATCGCCGTGAACCAATGTTTCCGCGGAATTCAGAAAGATGGCTTTCAATTCGTCAGCGCCTTCTTTCAGCCGGGAATTGTTCCAAACTTTTTCTGCGTATGGGCGCAGCTCCTCTTCAAAATCGTTTGTCTCATGGTCGAGAAACGGTTCTGTAAACACAAGCCTTTCTGTAATATTGCAAAGCTCAGGATTTGTAAACTGCTTTGCGAGCTGCTGCTTTACTTTCGCATCAAGCGCGTAATCGGATGAGTAAAAAAGCGTTTTCCCTAAAAATTCACCGATATGAACCGATAAGTTCGGATAATGCTGCCCTTCCAGCAGCCCTTTTCTTGAAATCCGCAAACGGGAGAGGTCTTCCATTACCGTGACGGCCATTTCAGTATCGGAATAGTAAACGGCCGGAACGAGGTGCGGCACGTGTTCGCCCTGGCGGATGAGGGCGCTGCTTTCGATTCTCGCCCGGTCAATGGTAAGCGGCCAGCTTTCACCGACGACTTTCGCGTAAGGGATTGCCTGTTTAATAATCAGTCCTTTTTTGTTTTCTTTATCGTAAACATGAAAGACGTAATTTAAATTGCCGTCGCCGATTTCACGGCATGTCAGAGTGCTTTTGCTTTGGAATAAGCCGAGCTTGACGGCTAACGCGGCGGCGGAGCTTTCTGTTAATTGTTCATAAAGACTTGTTTTAGTTGCTGACATGGATTTACCCTCCAATTATGTAGTGGCAGTAAGAGATCGTGACGGAGAATACGCCCGAAAAAAAGCCCCCTTCTCTGAAAGAGAAGGAGGCTGAAACAGTGCAGTCCGCCTCTTATCTCTCAGATAACATCTGATGGAATTAGCACCGTGCCTTATGAGACAATCGTCTCGGCGCAAAATGTACGCGCCCCATTTCACAATGGAATTACGGTCGGTTGCTGTTGGGGTCAAAAGGCCAATCCCTCGCCCAACTCTCGATAAGAGAAAAATATATTGATTTGTATCACAATTCGGATTAATCAGTTGATGAAAATATTAGCAGGTGCCGGATATTCTTGTCAACGTTTTTTTGAAAATTAATATAAATCACGCCGCAAGTCTTGGAAAACCGGAATGGTTCCGCGGACGGCCGCGCTTTCTGACACATCGATTTCCGTCCGGACTGCGCCTTCCGTCCGGTCTCCTTCGGCTAAAATCCGGCCCCACGGGTCAATAATCAGGCTGTGGCCGGCAAATTCATTATCGGGATTGGACCCCGTGCAGTTAGAGGCTGCGACAAAACATTGGTTTTCAATTGCTCTGGCGATAAGCAGGCTTCGCCAATGATCAAGGCGGGGCAGAGGCCATTCAGCAGAGATAAACAGGACATTCGCGCCCTGGGACGTATGCTTTCTGATCCATTCGGGGAAACGGATATCATAGCAGATCAGCCCGGCGCACTTGACACCGTCAAGCTCAAAGGAACCGTCACTATTTCCTGCTGACAAGTAAAGGTGTTCATCCATCAGCTGAAACAGATGTGCTTTCTGATACCGCTTCACGATCTGTCCGCTGTTATCGGCGATGTACATGGTGTTATAGACATTTTCGCCTTCTTTGACCGCAAAAGATCCGGCAACGAGGTGTACGTTGTATGTTTTTGCCGTTTCTTTAAGCCATTGTTCCGAAA
This sequence comes from Bacillus sp. KICET-1, assembly GCF_027721405.1. Taxonomy (NCBI): domain Bacteria; kingdom Bacillati; phylum Bacillota; class Bacilli; order Caryophanales; family Bacillaceae; genus Bacillus; species Bacillus sp. KICET-1. The sequence continues at coordinate 3,608,847 of NZ_CP113515.1, read as the reverse complement.
CTTTGCCGTTTTCATCCGCCAGCTGATCTAGCCGTGTGAGATCATAGCCGGTCGTCCACAACTCAGGAAGCACGATTACATCCGCATGGCGGCTTTCTTGCTCAATCAAAGATTCTGCTTTTTTAAAGTTTTCTGAAGGATTTCCGTATGAAATATCAAATTGCAAACAGGAAACGGTCCATTTCATTTTTTAACACCTCAAGTTTCTCTTTACTTTTTTTATTTAACCATATATGATGATGGACTATCATTTCAAGACATTTTTAGAAGGTGAAAATATGAACTTTGAAATCTCAGATGTACTCAAACAGCTGCCGGAACAATTTTTCGCATCATTGGTGCAAAAAGTGAATCAAAAGCTGAAAGAAGGCAGAGACGTCATCAATTTAGGGCAGGGAAACCCTGATCAGCCGACGCCTCAGCATATTGTTGAAGAAATGAAGCGCGCCGTCGAAAGGCCGGAAAATCATAAATACTCATCATTCCGGGGCGCTTACAGCTTCAAAAAAGCAGCCGCTGCATTTTATGAAAGGGAGTACGGGGTCACGCTTGATCCGGAAACGGAAGTCGCCGTGCTGTTCGGAGGCAAGGCGGGACTTGTTGAGCTTCCGCAATGTCTTTTAAACCCTGGAGATACCATTCTGGTGCCTGATCCCGGATATCCTGATTACTGGTCGGGCGTCGCCCTTGCAAAAGCGAAAATGGAAATGATGCCGCTGACGGAAGAAAGAGGGTTTCTCCCTGATTACAGCGTAATTCCTGAAAAGGTGCGGAGCGAGGCGAAGCTGCTGTATCTCAATTATCCGAATAATCCGACCGGCGCTGTGGCGACAGAGGCGTTTTTCGAGGAGACGGTCGGTTTTGCGGAGCAAAACGGCATTTGTGTCGTTCATGATTTCGCGTACGGAGCCGTCGGCTTTGACGGGCATAAACCGCTGAGCTTTTTGCAGACCGAAGGCGCAAAAGAGACGGGAATCGAAATCTATACCTTGTCCAAAACCTATAATATGGCGGGTTGGCGGGTCGGATTTGCCGTCGGAAACGCTTCTGTCATCGAAGCGATCAACCTTTATCAGGATCATATGTTTGTCAGTTTGTTTCCCGCGGCGCAGCAGGCGGCGGCAGCCGCTCTTTTAGCGGATCAGGCATGCGTCGCAGCGCAAAATGACAGATATGAATCGAGACGCAATGCATGGATTGAAGCCTGCCGCGATATCGGCTGGGATGTGACGGCTCCGGCGGGCTCCTTTTTTGCATGGCTCCCTGTGCCTGACGGTTATACGTCACAGTCGTTTTCAGACCTGCTGCTCGAGAAAGCGGATGTCGCGGTCGCTGCCGGAAACGGGTTCGGAAAATGGGGGGAAGGCTATATAAGAGTCGGTCTTCTGACAAGTGAAGAAAGACTTAAAGAAGCTGCGGAACGGATCGGGAAACTGAATCTTTTCACCCGAAAAAGCATTGACATATCAGGATAACAATGCGATAATTCAAAATACTTTATAAAATCATTATTCTTATCAAGAGCAGGCAGAGGGACGAGCCCGATGAAGCCCGGCAACCGACTGATAAAGCACGGTGCTAATTCTTGCAGCAGGAGCTGAGAGATAAGATTCGGACATAACACGAAGCCTCTTTCTGCTCATACGGAAGAGGTTTTTTTATGTTTTGCGAAAGAAAGAGAGGCGTTCACGCATGAGCGAAGTATTGGCAACATATCTTCTGACAGACACAACGGACAGTGAAAAGCGGGCGGAACAGATTGCGGCGGGGCTGACGGTAGGCTCCTGGACTGACCTGCCCCTGGTGAAGCAGGAACAGCTCAGAAAACATAAAGGGCGGGTCGTAAAAGTTGAGGAGAAAGAAGGAACCTCAGAAAACGAAACACAATCCGTCATCACCATCGCCTATCCCGAGGCGAACTTTTCAAGAGATATTCCGGCCGTCCTGACGACGGTATTCGGAAAGCTGTCACTGGACGGAAAAATAAAATTGACTGATCTTGAATTTTCCGAAGGGTTTAAACGCTCCCTTCCCGGGCCGAAATTCGGTATATACGGCATCCGCAAACTGCTGGGCGAATTTGAAAGACCGCTTCTGATGAGCATATTTAAAGGCGTGATCGGACGGGATCTCGCCGACATTAAAGAACAGCTCAGACAGCAGGCGCTCGGCGGCGTGGATCTTATTAAAGATGACGAAATTTTCTTTGAAAATGAACTGGCTCCGTTTGAAACCCGCATTATCGAAGGAAAACAAGTCCTGAAGGAAACCCGGGAGGAGACGGGGCATAAAACGCTGTATGCCGTAAACCTTACGGGAAGGACCGCTGAATTGCGGGATAAAGCGAGGCGCGCGGCAGAACTCGGGGCGGACGCGCTTTTATTGAATGTGTTCGCTTACGGTTTAGATGTGATGCAGAGCCTTGCTGAAGACAGGGAAATCCCGCTTCCGATCATGGCGCATCCGGCAGTCAGCGGCGCGTTCACATCATCTCCCGTTTACGGCTTGTCGCATGCGCTTTTGCTCGGCAAGCTGAACCGCTATTGCGGCGCTGATTTCAGCTTATTTCCGTCACCTTACGGATCCGTTGCTCTTCCGAAGGAGTCCGCGCTTGCAATCCATGATGAATGTGTAAAAGACGATGTCTTTCATCCGTCGTTTGCCGTCCCGTCAGCAGGCATTCACCCCGGTATGGTGCCATTATTGATGCGCGATTTCGGCATCGATCACATCATCAATGCCGGCGGAGGCATTCACGGCCACCCGAAAGGAGCCGAGGGCGGCGGAAAAGCGTTCCGCGCCGTCATTGATGCGGTGCTTGAAGCGCAGCCGATTGAAGAAAAAGCCGCGTCGTGCAAAGATCTTCAGCTCGCATTAGACAAATGGGGAAGGGTGGAAGCCGTATGACCCGCACACCGCTGATTATTTGTGATTTCGACGGAACGGTCACCATGAACGACAACATTGTCAGCATGATGAAAGAATTCGCGCCTCCTGAGTGGCTTGAATTAAAAGACGGTGTTCTGTCAAAAAGCATATCAATCCAAGAAGGAGTCGGCCGGATGTTCGGACTGCTGCCGAGCAGCTTAAAAGAAGAACTGACCGGCTTTATCCTGAAGGATGCGAAAATACGGGACGGCTTTTTGGATGTTGTCTCGTTTGTCCGCTCAAACGATCTCCCGTTTTATATCGTAAGCGGGGGAATGGACTTTTTTGTGCATCCGCTTTTGGAAGGGATCGTAGAAAAGGAGCGGATTTTCTGCAATCATGCATCCTTTGACAATGAATATATTCATATAGACTGGCCGCACGCCTGTGACGGAGACTGTACCAATCAATGCGGCTGCTGCAAACCGTCAGTCATCCGGAAGCTATCCGATCAGCAGAAATTTCTCGTTATGATCGGTGATTCGGTCACGGATGTCGAGGCTGCAAAGTTATCCGATATGTGTTTTGCGAGAGATTATCTTTTGACTGAATGCAAAGAACTCGGCCTCCGGCATCTGCCTTTTCAAGATTTTCATGAGGTGAAAACAGGCATTGAAAACATCGGGGAGGTGCAGGCATGGCTGCAAAAGAAGAACGCTGGCGCGAACTTGCCGAGGTAAAACGCGAGCTGGCCGAAAGAGACTGGTTCCCGGCAACGAGCGGGAATCTTTCCATCAAAGTATCTGACGGGCCGCTGACTTTTCTCGTTACGGCGAGCGGAAAAGACAAACGAAAAGAAACAGACGAAGATTTTCTCTTGATCGATGAGAACGGGAAGCCCGCTGAGACCGGCCATTCTTTAAAACCCTCAGCGGAAACGCTTCTCCATACTTACTTATACCAAAAGACAGACGCAGGCTGCTGTCTGCATGTCCATACCGTCAATAATAATGTCATCTCAGAACTTTACGGGGATGAAAAACAAATCACTTTTCAGGGGCAGGAGATGATTAAGGCGCTCGGATTATGGGAGGAAAACGCGTCCGTGACCGTTCCGATCATTGACAACCCGGCGCACATCCCGGCATTGGCCGAAAGCTTCGCGCACCATGCGGACGCCGGCTCAGGCGCGGTGTTAATCCGCAATCACGGCATTACGGCATGGGGGCGGACCGCATTTGAAGCGAAAAGGGTGCTGGAAGCCTATGAATTTTTATTCAGCTGTCACCTCAAGCTTCTGTCACTGCGGCCGCAGCTTGTAAAATAAAAGGAGGAATAGAAAATGGCGACCATCAGAATTCATGACGAAAAGAATACGCTCATTGAAAAACAGGAAGAAGTAGCGCGCTTCTTAGACGAACAAGAGGTGATCTATGAGCAGTGGAACATTGAAAAACTTCCGTCTGAGCTTTCGGAGAAATACAATCTGACAGAAGATGAAAAAGAAAGGATTCTCGCGGCGTTTGACAAGGAGATTCAGGATATTTCAGCCCGGCGCGGATATCAGTCTCAGGATGTCATTTCTTTATCAGATACCACGCCGAATCTTGATGAATTATTAAAAAATTTCCAAAGAGAACATCACCACACGGATGATGAAGTCCGCTTTATCGTCAGCGGACACGGCATCTTCGTCATTCAAGGCAAAGACGGCACATTTTTCGATGTCCGTTTAAATCCGGGAGATTTGATTTCAGTTCCGGAGAACATCCGCCACTACTTTACGCTTCAGGAAGACCGCCGGGTCGTCGCAATCCGAATTTTCGTGACGACTGAGGGCTGGGTGCCGATTTACGAAAATGAAAGTGTGCAAAACTGATAGACGCCCGAACCTCTCATGCCCCGCCGGCATGAGAGGTTTTTTATTGTAATATAAAGTCAGCTGTGGCTGTTTTTTAAATCTTGAATATGCCGCATTCTGTTTATATCATTACCTGAATGGGTATTATTCTCGTATTCATGCTAAAGATTCCAATATGAAATGAAAAAATAAGTTATTTAGTAAAAAAATGTTTACAAATAAAGTATAATCTGTAATAATGCTCAATAACCCAATCAAACTTGTTTCCTATTCTTTTAGCGGTGAGGGGTGAAGTGAATGGGCAGTTATTCTGAACAAGAAAAATTGCTTGTATCTATTGATAAAAAAAGAAAAATGATGATAGATGCGGCTAACAGGCAAGGGTTTACAGGATATGACACGATCAGGCACAGCCAGGAACTGGACTGTCTGATGAACGCGTATCAGCAGCTGGTAAACCGTGATCGTACACATCACCAAGGAATACAGGGCCTTGTGAAGAAAATAGGCTTGTTCTCCCGCGGTGACGTCATGCCTGCATATGAAGCAAACAAATGATTGATGATAAAACAGATAACGAAGACTGAATGCGCTTCCTGATCAAGCGCCGCATCCGAAAGATGACCGCGTACAGTCAGCAGATTTTTCCGCTGGCACGGCTCACGAAGCGCCTCGTACTATCTGCCGGCTATGATGCCGTTCCTCTGGTATATCCTCTTACACATATTCTTCTTTAAATAAAAAACACCCCGATCCAGGGTGTTTTTTTCATCGTGAAGCGGCAGGGAGGGCAATGGTGACCTCTGTCCCCTTATCGACTTCGCTTTGAATGTCAATCGAACCGCCGTACATCAGCATGATTCGTTTACATACGACAAGGCCGAGGCCGGTGCCTTTTTCCTTTGACGTGACAAACGGAAGAAAAATGTGTTCAAGCATATCTTCAGAAATGCCCATTCCGTTGTCGGCCACCTTAATGACTGCTTTATGGTCGCGGGCTTCTAAATAGATGGACAGCCGGCCGCCTTCCTGCATGGATTCCAGCGCGTTTTTCGCGACATTTAAAATCACCTGTTTAATATGGTCTTTCGTACAGTTGACCTTGAGCGGCCGATTGACGAGAATCTCCACATTCACTTCCACATTATACAGATTCCCTTCAGAATAAATAATCGGCATAATTTCATCAAGAATATCCTGCAGCGAGTTCACTTCCAACCGTTCAGCAGTAGGTTTACCGAGCACTAAAAACTCACTGACAATCTGATTGATCCGTTTAATCTCCTGCTCAATAATTGAGAAATACAGCTGATCTTCCTCCGATTTGTATTTTTTCTGCAAAAGCTGAATGAAGCCGCTGATCCCTGTAAGCGGGTTGCGGATTTCATGGGCGGTGCTGGCGGCAAGCGTTCCGATCAGCTCCAATTTCTGCGCTTCATTTTGAGCGCGCTCCAGCTGGGTCTTGCGCTTAAGCAGATAATATTGAACGAGGATGAACAGAATATTCAGCAGCACGGCAATACTGGACATCGGCAGCAGCACGCTTTTGGTCAGCTCGTTCAGCTCAACCGGTTTCGGATAAACATTGATATTCCAATTAATATCATCCAGATAGCCGCTGACCGGTTGCACCCCTTCTGATTGATCAGCCCGTCCGCTGGCAAATATCACTTTATTCTGATTGGTTGCCTTGACATAAACGTCAGGGCTCAGCATATTGATCATATTTCTCAAATAATCGACTTGAATGGCGGCTACTAAATAATCCGTGACTTCCCGTTTTGCGTCTAACACCGGCACGCAGATCGTGAAGATGCGCTGGCCTGTAATTCTGCTGGAGTAGTCATTTGTGATAACCGTTTTTTTCGTCTTTTTCGCCTTCGTAAAATACGGTCGGTCGGCCAAATTCACCTTTGATTTCAGATCAGTCGTGCTTGCGATGACATCACCTTTGGAATTCAGCATATACAGACCGCTGAATCTGGGTTCATCCTCAAAAGCCTGATCGAGAATATCAATGATCTTTTCTTCATTGACAGGCTTATCGACAGCGATCGCAAGTGTTGTCATCCGGGCTTTTGTTTCACCGATTAAATAATTGAGCTTATTGCGGTGAAGGTTGAGCATCATACTGGCTTCCTGTATGTGTTTATCGGCTATTTTCTGCTTTTCTTTTTCATTAATGAAAAAGCTGATAATAAGTGCCGGGATGATCACCAATATGAGATAAAGTTTGATCTTTCCCCGGGCACCTTTAAATGTATTCACTCTGCATCGCTCCAACATTACACTTGAATAGAGGTATTATATCATTTTTATACTTCTTTAATAAGAAAAAATAACCAAAATGATAGAAAAACAAATTATTTTATTAAGGCCAGACAAAAAGAAGAGAAATTTTGGAAACATTTTTGTTGACATTTTTCATTTTGTTTATTAATGTTTCTCTGTAACGGTTTCTTTTGTAAAAGGATGATTGAATGTATGACGGATAAAACAGAAAACTCATTGAAATTATTTATTGTACTGTCACGTGCGTACCGATCTATTAACGACCATATGAATAAACATATTCATAAGCACGGCCTGAACCCGACGGAATTTGCGGTGCTTGAGCTGCTGTACCACAAAGGCAACCAGCCGCTTCAGCAGATCGGCGACAAAATTTTATTAGCGAGCGGAAGTATTACATACGTTGTTGACAAATTAGAGAAAAAAGAACTTCTCATCAGAAAAGCTTCGCCGACTGACAGAAGAGTGACTTTCGCACAGATTTCCGAAAAGGGAATCCGTCTTTTGGACGATATTTTCCCTGATCATGCTGAAGAAATTAAAGAAATGATCAGTGTGCTGAGTGATAAAGAGATAGAAATGTGTACGGAAATGCTGAAAAGAGTGGGATTAAACGCTAAACATTTTCATCAGAAATAAAAAAGGAAGCCATTTGAAAGGCTTCCTTTTTTATATTACTGATTTTGGTCAGTCGCGGCGTTTCTAGGCTGTATCAATACCTCGACGCGCCTGTTTTTGCTGCGCCCTTCAGCGGTTTTGTTCGACACGGCCGGTTTATACTCTCCGAAACCTTTGGCGCTGAAAACTTTTGCGTCAAGTTTCGGGTTTTCTGTCAGAATAGCCATGAAGTTGACGGCCCGCATGACGCTTAAATGCCAGTTAGATTGATATTGTGAGTTTTTAATCGGTACATTGTCCGTATGTCCGCTGATGATAATGTTCCTCGGCGGATTCAGCACAAGGAGATTCGAGATTTCCTTGGCAAGCGGAATATCTTCCTGACGGATATCCGCCCGTCCGGAATCAAAAAAGATACTGTCTTTAATCGTAATTAAGAGTCCTTCTTTAGTCAGCTTTGTTTCAAGCTGAGTTTCAAGCTTTTTATTTTTTATAAATTGATTGACTTGCTTTTGCACGCCTTCAAGTTCTTCGCGGTCGGCTGCTTCTCTTTCTTTCTTTTTCTGTTCTTTATCTTTTTCCTTGTCTTTTTTTAACTGATCAACGCCGTCTTTTTCGTTTTCAGGAGGGGTGAGGCTTGAATATTCAAGAACACCCGTGCCTCCGGTAAACACGGCGTTAAATGATTTAGACAGCATTTGGAATTTCGCCGCATCGACCGAGCTCATGGCGAACAATACAATGAACAGAGCCAAAAGAAGGGTGAGCAAATCCGCGTACGGGATCAGCCAAGACTCATCCACATGCTCGTCATCATGCTTCTTCTTCTTTTTTCTCGCCATTGTTTGCCTCTCCTTCTTGTTCAGCGACTTTTGCGCGTTCATTCGCAGGAAGATACATGAGAAGTTTTTGTTCGATCACTTTCGGAGCCTGTCCTTCAAGCACTGACAGAACGCCTTCGATCATGATTTCACGCAGTTTGACTTCCTGCTTTGATTTGCGTTTCAGTTTGTTGGCGAAGGGATGCCATAGTACATATCCTGTGAAAATCCCGAGAAGGGTGGCGACAAACGCCGCACTGATGGCATGTCCGAGCGCCTCGGTGTTGTTCATGTTGGAAAGAGCGGCGATAAGGCCGATGACCGCACCCAAAACGCCGAGTGTCGGCGCATATGTGCCGGCTTGTGTAAAGATGGCTGCGCCGGCCTGGTGTCTGTCTTCCATCGCTTCAACTTCCTCAGTCATAATATCTCTGATAAATTCTGCGCTTTGTCCGTCAACCGCCATGCTCAGGCCGTTTTTCAAAAATGCGTCATCCACGTCTTCAATGCTTGCTTCCAATGCGAGCAGACCTTCACGTCTGGCGATTTGCGCCCATTGAGAGAACATAGGAATTAATTGCGCAATTGTCAGCTGTTTGTTTTCTTTAAACAGCACTTTAAAAAGGGCAGGCACTTTTTTGATTTCTTTTCCGGGGAATGCGATGATCACCGCAGAAATCGTACCGAACAAAATAATCAGAATAGCTGCCGGGTTAGCGAGTGCGCTTAAGCTGACCCCTTTCAGCACCATGCCCACGCTTAAAGCAATCAAGGCGAGGATGATACCGATAATCGATGTTTTATCCATAGTTTTCACCAAATCCTTTATACTAGCTTTCTATGGTTAATATCGGTGGCAGTGCATGGAACTTTAGGGTGATTGAGAAATTGTTCCCGAATTCTTCACAGTTTCTCCCTTCCGGCATGGAGAAAGAAACAAAAAAGCGGCTCCCCGAAAGGAGGGAACCGCTTTTTTCTTATTGTGCCCGGACTTTGATGCCGTCCTCTTCCATTACGACATGGAAGGCTTTTATTTCGTTGTCATCCAATAAGAGATCTGTCATTTCGTCCTCGATCAATTCTTGGATGGTTCTTCTGAGCGGGCGTGCTCCGAAAGCGGGGTGGTAGCCGATTTCAGCGATTTTTTCTTTCGCATCATCGGTGACGCTCAGGCTGATGCCGCGCTCTTTTAATGTGTCTTCAAGCTCTGTGAGAAGCAGGCTGACGATTTTCACGAGATGTTCTTTTTTCAGGGATTGGAATTCAATAATGCTGTCAAATCGGTTTAAAAACTCCGGTTTGAAGAACGCGCTCAGTGAATCAATCAGCGTTTGTTCTTCCAGGACGCTCTCTTCAGATTGGAATCCGACTTTCACCTGTTTTTCGCCGGTTCCAGCGTTGCTTGTCATAATCAAAACGGTATCTTTGAAGCTGACCGTTCTGCCCTGGCTGTCTGTCAGACGGCCGTCCTCCATAATCTGCAGAAACATATGCTGGACATCAGGGTGGGCTTTTTCAATCTCATCGAGCAGCACGATGCTGTACGGATTGCGGCGCACTTTTTCCGTTAATTGACCGGCTTCATCGTGTCCGACATATCCCGGCGGTGAACCGATGATTTTTGATACGGCGTGTTTTTCCATGTATTCACTCATATCGAGACGGATAATGGAATCTTTTGTACCGAACAGTTCATCTGCGAGTGTCTTTGATAACTCGGTTTTTCCGACTCCGGTCGGTCCGACAAAGAGGAAGGAGCCGACAGGTCTGTTTTTGGATTTTAAGCCGGCGCGGCTTCGTCTGACCGCTTTCGCCACTTTTTTCACGGCTTTTTCCTGACCGATGACGCGCTGATGAAGATGCTCTTCAAGTTCCTTCATTTTTACTTGTTCATCAGCCTGGAGTTTTCCGACCGGAATGCCTGTTTTCTGTTCAATGATGGCTTGAATATGCTCCGCCCCGATTTCAGGTGAAGAGGCCGGTGTTTCATGCGCCAGCTGTTTTTCCAACGCCGCTTCTTCATCACGCAGTTTCGCGGCAAGCTCATAATTTTCTTCATGAAGCGCTTTTGTTTTCTCCGCGTCAATTGCTTTGAGTCTCTCAGCCGCATCTTCTTCATTTACGGTATCAAGCTCCAGGTTCGCCTTAGAGCCGGCTTCATCTAATAAGTCGATCGCTTTATCCGGCAGGTGGCGGTCCTGAATGTAACGGGATGAAAGCGTAACACAGGCGTTTATCGCTTCATTGCTGAATGTGACGCCGTGGTATTTCTCATATTTATCTTTAATGCCTTCCAGAATGCTGATGGCTTGTTCTATTGTAGGCTCGTGAACCATGACAGGCTGGAAGCGTCTTTCAAGCGCCGCATCTTTTTCAATCTGGCGGTACTCTTTCAGCGTTGTCGCCCCGATGACCTGCAGCTCGCCTCTGGCAAGCGCCGGTTTCAGGATGTTCCCGGCATCCATTGATCCCTCGGCAGAGCCGGCGCCTACAAGAAGATGAATCTCATCAATGAACAAGATGACGTTTTTCCGTTCTTTTAATTCGTTCATTAATTGTTTCATTCTTTCTTCAAACTGGCCTCTGATCCCTGTATTGGCGACGAGAGAAGCGACGTCAAGCAGGTAAAGCTCTTTGTTTTTCAATTTGTTCGGCACATCGCCTTCAGCGATTTTAAGCGCGAGGCCTTCTGCAATAGCCGTTTTACCGACGCCCGGCTCACCGATCAGCACCGGATTGTTTTTATTCCGGCGGTTCAAAATTTCAATTACGCGCGCCACTTCATTATCGCGGCCGATCACAGGGTCAATCAGACCTGCTTTTGCGCCGTTTGTGACGTTTTGAGCGAGCTCGTCGAGCAGGCCTTTTTCAGGGCCGGCCTGCTGTTTATTTTGATTGGGAGCGAAACCTTGCTCAAACGGGAATCCGAATGATTGCGGCCCCATGCTCATAGACGGTTTTCGGGTTAATTCTGTATAACATGTTTCACATAAAACGAATTGTTTTTGAATGGAATTGACTTGCATGTTCAGGCGAATCGTCGCCTCGTTTTTCTGACAATGTTGACAACGCATTTGCCAAAACCTCCTTGAAAAATGTTTGATCATCTTTGACCAAATGGATTAGAAAATAAGGCCGAAACTTTGACCTTCTTTGATTAATAGTATACTCTGACCTTCTTTGACTTTCAAGTATTTTGTTTCAAACCCCGAAAAATAAATGTTTACAGCATGATAAGTGATATTTGTGAGGTTTGATTATTTTTGACCAATATAGTCAGAAAGGAAATGAAATGCTTTGACCTTTCTTGATGAAGAGTATACGCCGGCCCTTTTTTTCTTTCAATATTTTTGCTTAGAGGAGAGAGCTGAATCTGTTTTCTCCGGGGAAGGACGATTTGTTCGTCTTTTCGGGCGACTTGTCTCATAAGCATATATAAAGGCCTGGACAAATCTGCGCTTAGCCGGAGGGTGAAATGGGACAAACAAAAGGTTCTGCAAGTCAGCTTGCATTTGTATACGTAGGCACGGTTGTAGGAGCCGGTTTTGCCACGGGACGGGAAATCGTTGAGTTTTTTCTGAAGTTCGGCTGGATCGGTCTGTTCGGTATCGTGGTAAGCGGTCTGATGTTTACATATTTAGGCGCCAAAATCATGATCATTTCCAAACGGATTCACGCAGCATCTTATCAGGAATTGAACACATATTTATTCGGCCAGTCCATCGGCCGTGCCGTAAACATGTTTATGATGTTTATATTGCTGGGAGTGACCTCTGTCATGCTGTCCGGAGCGGGGGCGCTGTTTCATGAACAGCTTGGATGGTCCGCACAAGCGGGGATCCTTTTGACGATCGTACTGAGCTTTGCCGTCATGACAAGCGGCGTTAAAGGTGTGTTCGGCGTCAATATATTGGTTGTGCCGCTTTTAATTTCTTTCTCTTTTATCGTGACAGCTGATTCATTTGTATTTACAAGCACGAGAAACGCGGACGAATGGGTATGGCCTGACAAGTGGAATTGGCTTTTGTCCGCCGTCTCTTACGGCGCGTTAAATTTATCGCTCGCCCAAGCCGTCCTTGTGCCGCTTGCGAACGAAATGTCTTCAGAGAAGGTGATCAGAAAGGGGGCTTATTTAGGCGGTGTTCTTTTGACACTGGTGCTTGCCGCGAGCTTTTTATCATTATCGGTGCTGCCGGATGTGCTGGAGTTTGACATTCCGATGGCTCAAGTTGTCTATTCGTATTCGCGTTCGCTTCATATCATTTATTTGTTTATTATTTTCGGGGAAGTGTTTACGTCAGTCATCGGCAATCTATACGGATTGGAAAAACAATTAAACAGTTTTCTTCATATAAAAAGTACATATATTTACGGCGGCATTTTGGCGTTTGCTTTCATTATCAGCCAAATCGGCTACGGACAGCTGATTTCCACCGTTTACCCGGTGTTTGGATATGTGAGCCTCGCTTTTATCGGCGCATTGATTTGCAAAAAAATCCCGAAAGAAAAATAAGGATATAAGGAAAATGTCTGTATTTTTTGGGAATTCCCCTTCTTTTTTCCTGACATTTCTGTATAATGAATTGGGAAATGATGGGGAGGAGTAAGAGATGAAAGCTCGACGTGTATTATTGGGATTTATTTTTATTTGTATCGGCATTGCGTTTTATTTACAGAAGGCGGGAGTTATACATATATCCGCAGGTTCGGCGTGGCCGTTTCTTTTCATTATAATGTCCGCAGGGTTTCACGCCGGATTTATTTTTGCGAAAAAAACGCCTGACCAGGCGGGACTGCTCGTACCGGGCGGTATGTTTCTTGTGCTGGGCTGCCTGTATTGTTTTGAAACGGCAACAGGATGGACGTATTCAGGCGTGACGTGGCCTGTTTATATATGGGCGCCTGCTCTCGGTCTGTTTGAGCTGTGGTATTTCGGCGGGAGGAAGTTAGGTGTATTGATTCCTGCTTTCATCCTGACTGCCGTGGGAGCACTATGCTTTGCCGGTATGCTGATGCCGGGGCTGTGGCCGCTTTTGATCATCGCAGCCGCGCTTTTGTTTCACGCCGCTGCCTTTATGCAGCCGAAAAAAAGATCGGGCCTTCTTATTCCGGGCGGCATTTTGCTTGTGACGGGCGGCTTGTTATGGTTTGAAACGCTGACGGATTGGAGATACGCAAGTATGACATCGCCTGTCTACCTCTTTGCCGTTGCGTTCGGCCTGTTTGAAGCTTGGCTGTTCGGCAGAAGGAAAAGGGGGCTTTTGACTGCTGCTGCGGTTCTGTGCGCCGCGGGCATTTTCGGCATATTCACCAATGCAAATGAAGTCATCAGCGAACGAGGCTGGCCCGCTCTCATTCTTTTGCTGGGCGCCGCTTTTCACATTCCGATTTTCGGCCCGAAACCTGTCAAAAACGCGGGACTTCTCGTACCGGGCGGCATCTTGTTGATTACGGGGATCTTGTTTGTCTTTGAAACGGCAACCAATTGGTCCTACTCCGGTGTGACATGGCCTGTTTACCTGTTGGCAACGGCATTCGGTTTATTTGAGCTGTGGCTGTTCGGCGGGAAACAGAAGGCGCTGCTCATCCCGGTTGCGGTGCTGACCTTGACAGCACTTTGCTTTATGATGACGTATCAGCCGATCATTCCGGTTTCTGTTTTCTGGCCTGCTTTATTTGTTCTGATCGGGATTGCGCTGATGGTATTTCCGGGGAAAAAACGCGGGGCTTAAATCCGCTTTTGCAGCCTGACACAGGTTTCAGGCTGTTTTTTTATTGTCACGGGAAACAATATTATGGTATGATAGCAAAAGTGAAAAAAGAAGAAAATCCGTATTGATGCGGGAGAGGTTCTAGCTACACCCTCTATAAAAAACTAAGGACGAGCTGTATCCTTGGATACGGTTTTTTTATGTTTTTTAGGGCGCCTTCTCCGAAAAAGGCGCTTTTTTTATGGAATGATAGATAAGGGAGAGAAAGACATGAAAAAAGAAAAAGCGGTTGTGGTGTTCAGCGGAGGCCAAGACAGCACGACTTGTTTATTATGGGCTTTGCAAAACTTTGAAGAAGTGGAAACTGTTACATTCCATTATAATCAGCGTCACCAAGAAGAAATCGATGTGGCAAAATCGATTGCCGAAAAGCTCGGTGTCAAAAACCACTTGCTTGATATGTCTCTTTTAAATCAGCTTGCGCCGAATGCGCTGACAAGAGATGATATCGAAATTGAAGCGAAGGACGGGGAATTGCCGACAACCTTTGTACCGGGACGCAACCTTGTATTTTTATCCTTTGCATCGATTCTTGCATATCAAATCGGTGCGCGCCACATTATTACCGGTGTTTGCGAGACTGATTTCAGCGGCTACCCGGACTGCCGTGACGAGTTTGTCAAATCCTGCAATGTCACCGTCAATTTGGCGATGGAAAAGCCGTTCGTCATTCATACGCCGCTTATGTGGCTGAACAAAGCAGAAACGTGGAAACTTGCGGATGAGCTCGGCGCGCTTGATTTTGTAAAGAATAATACACTGACTTGCTATAACGGCATCATTGCGGACGGATGCGGCGAATGCCCGGCATGCCTGCTCCGCAATAAAGGATATGATGAATATATGAAAATGAAAGGAGAGCGGAACTAATTGCTTTCTCAAATTTACCCGCAGGTTCAGCATCCTTATTCGTTTGAGTTAAATAAGGACATGCACATTTCAGCCGCGCACTTTATTCCCCGCGAAAGCGCAGGAGCGTGCAGCAGAGTCCACGGGCACACGTATACAGTAAATATTACCGTTGCGGGGGATGAACTGGACGATTCAGGCTTTCTCGTGAATTTCAGCGTGCTGAAGAAATTGGTGCACGGCGCTTATGACCATACATTGCTGAATGACCATGAGGAATTTTCTGATGATGACAGATATTCACTGCCGACGACCGAGGTCGTGGCCAAAACGATTTATGATAAGGTGCAGTCCTACCTCGAAACACTGGAGAACCAGCCGGTCTGCGTGCAGGTTTTTGTCAGGGAAACCCCGACAAGCTATTGCGTATACCGCCCGAAAAAAGGTGATAGGAATGGCTAAAGGAATTCCGGTATTAGAAATTTTCGGACCGACGATACAAGGGGAGGGCATGGTTATCGGCCAGAAAACCATGTTCGTCCGCACGGCGGGCTGCGACTACTCCTGCAGCTGGTGCGACTCCGCTTTTACATGGGACGGCTCAGCCAAAAAAGATATCCGCTGGATGACAGCGGAAGACATTTACCGCGAGCTGAGAGAAATCGGCGGAGACGCCTTTTCTCATGTCACCATCTCAGGAGGAAACCCGGCGCTGTTAAAGCAGCTTGACGCGCTGATTTTGCTGCTGAAAGAGCACGGGGTGCGCGCCGCTTTAGAAACGCAGGGAACGGTCTATCAGGATTGGTTCACAATGATTAACGACCTGACGATTTCACCGAAGCCGCCAAGTTCGGGGATGACAACCGATTTTGCAAAGCTCGATCACATTGTGTCTTCGCTTGATGCGGCAGAAAGGCTTAACGCGGTCAGCTTAAAGGTTGTCATTTTTAATGATGAAGATCTGCAATTTGCGAAAACCGTGCACAAGCGGTATCCGAATATTCCATTTTACCTTCAGGTCGGAAACGATAACGTCCATACGACAGATGATCAGTCACTGATTGCACATTTGCTTGGGAAATATGAAGCGCTTGTTGATAAGGTAGCTGTCGATGCGGAGCTGAATCTCGTCAGAGTGCTCCCGCAGCTGCACACCCTGTTATGGGGCAACAAACGCGGAGTATAATAGAAAGGAAGATGAACATGACGACAAGAAAAGAATCAGAATTAGAAGGTGTAACATTACTAGGCAACCAAGGTACAAATTATTTGTTCGAATATGCACCGGACGTGCTGGAATCCTTCCCTAATAAACATGTAAACCGTGACTACTTTGTAAAATTCAATTGTCCGGAATTCACATCTTTATGTCCTAAAACAGGGCAGCCGGACTTCGCAACCATCTACATCAGCTATATTCCGGATGAAAAAATGGTGGAAAGCAAATCGCTGAAGCTGTATCTTTTCAGCTTCCGCAACCACGGAGATTTCCACGAGGACTGCATGAACATCATCATGAATGACTTGATCGAATTAATGGATCCGCGTTATATCGAAGTATGGGGCAAATTCACGCCAAGAGGCGGAATCTCCATTGACCCGTATACAAACTACGGCAGACCGGGAACAAAATATGAAAAAATGGCCGAACATCGGATGATGAATCATGATATGTATCCGGAGACGATTGACAACCGTTAATTTCAGACGGAGTACGGTCTCGGAATATAACCTAAATACCCCCGCCTTTTAAGCGGGGGTATTTTTCGTCTCTGCCACGCAGCCAAAAAGGTGCATGATATTCGCACAGAACTTCTATAAGGAAAAGAGAGATCATTTAAAGAAAAGAAAAAGACGAGTAAACCCGGGGGAGTGTACTCGCCGCTTCATTACGTGACGGGTGCTGGATGGCAGCTCGTCTGTTTCATTATAAAATAGGGAACGTATGTTTGTAAAGACCTGCGCTGTTTTTTCTCATTCGGAGCGGATTAAATTGTAAAGGAATGGTCAGCATGATAGCATGTCCTGTAAAAAGAAGGAGTGTTCGTTATGGAGCCGTTAGAGTTAAACGGTGTAAGGCTGAAAATGTATGATTGTAAAGAAAGTGCGGGCAAAAACGGCCGTATGATTTCATTTGTATTGAAGGTGACCTCTGAAACGTATCATGATATTGCCGTCCTTTTGTATGAAAAAACATTTGACATCAAGGCGCCCGAGCGCGGGCTTGAATTCCGCGGTAAAATAACCAACTACTATACATCCGTCACAAATCTTTACAATAAAGATGAGACCGGTGATTTTTATGTAGAAATGACCGAGATCTGAATTCATTTGAAAAAGCTGCCGGGCGGCAGCTTTTGTGCGGGATATGTAAATGGTTCGGATGTTCGGGGGGTTTAATAGGAGTCTCTGATGATTTTATAATTCTTATGGTTGACGACAGTGAGGGAATCTAATTCAAGGTCACGATAATTATCCATGATGGTTACATCAACGATGACGGAGTTTTCATTTACTTTTTCAACAATACCGGTTAATCCGTTTTTAAATTCAATGACGTTTCCAACCTTAGCAATTTTCACGAGCTTCCTCTCCTTTATCATAAATCCTGTTTGAAAATATTTTGCAGTATTTTCTTTAAGAAGTAAAGCGATATGGGTATCAGCCCGCTCAATCATTGTCCCGGCGGGGGAAAGATGGTATATTGTTTTTCGGGAAAAAGCCGAGAAAAGGAGGCTGTATTCGTTGCTGCCTGAGGAAATTTCAGAACGTATCAACCAAATGCGCACCGGTGAAATCAAAGAATTCAGGGTGCAGAAAGAACATTTTCTTGCATTTCGAGCGGTTTTGTCGAAGCAGGAAGATTTTAAGCATTTCCGCGGTATTGCCCAGCAGGGCGGAGATGTTATATTTCAGTATTTAGAACAGCCAAGAAGCTGACGGCTCCTCGCACTTGAGGAGTCTTTTTTGGGGTTTCAGTTTCTCATTTCATCTGGCTGTAACAGATGTAAACAAAATGTAAAATCCCTCCGATGGATACTTTTACTGCTATTTGGTTAATGTTGTGAAAATGACGGCTGTTTTCCTGCCAATAACAAGGCTGTTAACGAACTTCTTCCATCATAAAAGCTGATTGGGAGCACTGGAAAATCTTTAACCGTGA
The DNA here is from genome assembly GCF_027721405.1 of Bacillus sp. KICET-1. Lineage (NCBI taxonomy): Bacteria > Bacillati > Bacillota > Bacilli > Caryophanales > Bacillaceae > Bacillus > Bacillus sp. KICET-1. The sequence continues at coordinate 3,590,604 of NZ_CP113515.1, read as the reverse complement.
ATTTGCGCACAGCTCTTGTTAAGGTAGTGAAGTATTTAAGGAGGAAATCGTATGACGACAAAATTTGCTGCCTTGGCTGTCTTTTTTCTATGTTTTATGCCTGCATCAAAAATTGAACATACAGAAGCTCTGTTTACTTTTGCGAAGAAGCCAAAGCAAGAACCCAGCACACTGGTTGCTGATTTAAATAAAAAAAGCTCGGTTCCGAAGCTTTCAAAAACGGATCATAAGCATTCTATCCAACCGATAAAGCTGTCATCTCACCAAGAGAAGAAAGCAAAACCGGAAGAGACGGCTTATCAGCCGCCGAAAAAAACGTATTCCCGCGCTGACAGACAACTTCTGGCACGTCTCGTTCACGCAGAAGCGAAAGGTGAATCTTATAAAGGGAAGGTTGCGGTAGCCAGCGTAGTGCTGAACCGCACTGAAAAAAACGGCTTCCCGGATACCATTCGGGGTGTGATCTATCAAAGGAATGCATTTGAACCGGTAGCAAACGGAAGCATTAATCAAAAGCCGGATAAGGATTCCGTCGCCGCCGCAAATGAGGCGCTTGATCATCCGGGCAGAGAAACGAACGCGTTGTTTTTCTACAATCCGAAAACGGCATCTGACCACTGGATCCGTTCGCGAAAAATTATCGAGCGGATCGGCAGACACGTATTTGCGATGTAAGCATAGCGGGATCAAAAATATCCCGGCTATGCTTTTTTCAATTTTGAGAAATCGAAAATATTTTCAGAACTTGTCTCATATGATGATGGAAGAACGAGAGACAAGGAGAGACACCATGAATCGATTTGTGAAAGGGATCATTCTTTTATCCATCGCCGCCTTTTTCGCGGAATGTCTGGAATTTGTCGTGAATATGATACTGGCGCGGGAGCTTGGCGAGCATGGGATGGGGCTTTACATGAGCATTCTGCCCACCATTTTTTTAATTATCGTGATCGCAAGTCTGGAGCTTCCGATCTCCATTTCAAAATTCATCGCGGAATCCAATCAGAAGCTGCATGAAAGCATGCTCCGGCATGCCTTCAGAATGACCGCCGTTTTTACCGCGTTTTCAACCGCGGCCGCAAGCATCGCGCTGCCGTTCATTCCTGTATTCGATACGTATCACCCGTTTATTAAAGGGATTGTCATCGGGTTGATTCCAGTCGTCGCTTTTACATCCATCGCCAGAGGTTATTTTATGGGTGTGCAGCAAATGGGAAAAATCGCGGTTGCGAATGTCTTGAAAAAAATCATTCAAGTGCTTTGTCTGTTTATCTTTTTTCAATGGTACTCTTTTGAAATTGATATGGCCGTGCTCATTTCATTATTTGTGCTGGTCGCAAGCGATGTTGTGGTGTTCGTTTACTTGTATACGCAGTTTATTTTGGCGCGGAGGGCGCTTTCCGGCCATCAGCACATTCATCTTCGCGGGAAAGACGTGCGGAAACGCCTCCTGGCCGTATCCATCCCGACAACGGGACTTCGTATATTTCATGCGGTGACAAACGCCATTGAACCCTTTTTAGTGAAAGGAGCGCTGCTGGCGTCCGGGGCAGCCGGGACAGCCGCGATTGATCAATACGGCATGCTTGCCGGTGTAGCGATGACAATCGGTTCGTTTCCTGCATTTATCGCCCATTCGCTGATGGTCGTCATGATTCCCAGCATTTCAGAAGCGTATGCGCTGTCCCAATATGATATTGTGCTGAAACGGCTGAGACAAGCGATTTTTATTACATTCGGCTACGGCATTCCGGCAGTCTGGGTCATGTTTCAGTTCGCGGGCCCGCTGACCCATTTGTTTTTTCAGTCTCCGGAAGCGCAGTATTATTTGCAGCTTTTGTGGCCGTTTTTTCTTTTTCACCTGTTTGTGATGCCGCTTCAGGCCTGTCTGATCGGCATCGGCCACGTGAAAACGGCGTTTTATCATAACGTATGGAGCAGCATTGTAGGGCTTTCGATGATGTATGTGCTCGGTTCTATGCCGGAATTGCAAATGCTCGGCATTATACTCGGCATGAATACCGGCATGATTCTTCTGACAAGTTTACATTACGCGACGATCTGCAAAGACCTCGGTGTCTCCGTGTTTTTGACGGGCGGCGGAAGAACAGCGCCCCGGATCGAAAGCTGAAAAGGCTGATACATTTCAATAAGGAAGGGCAAGCTATCCGAAACGCGTGAAAGGAAGATCATATGCATAAAAACCACCTAATTGTATGTGCAGTCCTTTTGATAGCTGCCGCCGTCTGGATGCCTGAAGCAAACGCCTCATCAGAAAAACAGGCAGTTCCCGCCGTGTTTCTGATGAAGACGATTGAAGGAGACGAGATATCGATTCCGAATAAAGGGCAGAAAACGATATTGCATTTTTGGACATCGTGGTGTCCGCCGTGCAAAAAAGAACTGCCGCAATTCCAAACGTATTATGAACAGCATCAGTCCGATGATGTAAGCCTTGTAACGGTAAATCTGATGAATGCCGAGCGAAACAAAAATACCGTTCAAAACTTTGTCAGTCAGCACCATCTCACTTTCCCGATTGTTCTTGACACGAAAGGCGAGCTTATGAAGGAATACGATGTCATGACGATTCCCACGTCATTTCTGCTGAATGAAAAAGGAGAAATCGAAAAAAAGATCGTCGGTCCGATGACCGCCTCACAATTAAAAGAATGGTCAGAGAAATAAAAAGGTGCGGGAGGAATTCTTCCCGCACCTTTTTTGAATATAATGAACAGCTGAAGAAACACTAATGATAATTATTATCAAAAAGAAATTAAAACAATTATAATTGAAATCTTCCGCCGGCATGCTATAATAAAGAAAACACTGCGATAACACTGTGAAAATGCTGCCTGTCAGGTGGCTGTTTTGCTTTTATCGGGGAATTGAAGATGATTTGCGTTCTCAATTAGAGAGGAGAATTCATAATGAATGAACAAGTGATGACACAAACCCATTCACAACAGCACATACAAGAAGAGCGGGCCGGAAAAAAGTGGCTCCAGCATGCAGAACTCATTGCGGCGCTCGTATCCGGCGTCCTTATTCTTGCGGCCTGGTTTTTTACCGAAACAAAAGGCCTGTCCGTCACTTTGTATATCCTTGCCTTCCTGATCGGGGGATTTGCAAAAGCGAAAGAGGGAATTGAGGATACCATTGAGACGAAGGCGTTAAATGTGGAACTGCTGATGATTTTTGCGGCTGTCGGCTCCGCCCTGATCGGTTATTGGGCGGAAGGCGCTGTTCTTATTTTTATTTTTTCGTTAAGCGGCGCGCTCGAAACATACACGATGAATAAAAGCAGCCGTGATTTAACCTCTTTGATGAAACTGGAACCGGAAGAAGCGACTCTGCTTGCGGACGGACGGGAAAAGCGGGTGCCGGCTGCTGAACTTAAGATCGGTGACATGATCGTCATTAAGCCGGGCGAACGCGTAGCGGCAGACGGGATCATTGAGTCTGGCGTGACGAGCCTCGATGAATCGGCGCTTACGGGTGAAGCGATGCCGGCGGAAAAAACAGCCGGAGATTCTGTGTTTACAGGAACGGTAAACGGAAACGGCTCCTTAACGGTCCGTGTGACGAAAACAAATGAACAGTCTTTATTCAGAAAAATCATCCGGCTGGTGGAATCAGCCCAAAACAGCGTGTCACCGGCTCAGGCATTTATTGAGCGGTTCGAAAGTGTCTATGTCAAAGGCGTGCTGTTAGCCGTGGCTTTGCTTTTATTCGTTCCTCATTTCGCTTTAGGCTGGAGCTGGAGTGAAACCTTTTACCGGGCGATGGTGTTTATGGTGGTCGCCTCCCCGTGCGCGCTTGTCGCTTCTATTATGCCCGCTGCGCTTTCCCTTATCTCAAATGGGGCCCGCAACGGATTATTGGTTAAAGGAAGTGTGTTTTTAGAGCAGCTGGGAAGCGTACGGATGATCGCTTTTGACAAAACCGGCACGGTCACTAAGGGACAGCCGGCAGTCGCGGCATTTCAAGCTGCGGAAAATGTGAGTGAAGATGAGATCATGCAGGCGGTGTATGGGATAGAAAAGCAATCAAGCCACCCGCTTGCAAAAGCGATAGCTGAATTTGCCGAAAGCCGGGGCGCCGCGCCCGCAGGACATCTATCGATTGACGAGACGTCCGGATTCGGTGTTCAGGCTGAAATAGAAGGCGTCAAATGGATGGTCGGAAAAGCGGGATTTGCAGGTGAAGATGCGGCAGATGCTTTTTTGCAGACATCGGGAAAAGAATTAAAGGATAAAGGCTTTACACTGGTCTTTGTCAAGAAAGATGACCGGATTGCGGGCTGCTTTGCCTTAAAGGATCAAATCCGACCTGAAGCGAAAGCCGTGATGGCTGAGCTTGAATCACTGGGCATTCAAACAGCCATGCTCACCGGCGATCAGTCTGAAACTGCGGCTGCCATTGCAAAAGAGGCGGGCATGACGACGGTTGTTGCCGATTGTCTGCCGGACCAAAAGGCAAAAGAAGTGAAGAAGCTGAAAGAAACGTACGGCACAATCGCCATGGTGGGGGACGGCATTAATGACGCGCCCGCTCTGAAAACCGCTGACGTCGGTATTGCGATGGGCGGGGGAACGGACGTGGCTCTTGAAACGGCTGACTTAGTCCTTATGAAAAATGATCTTCACAAGCTTGTGAAAATGTGCAGACTCTCAAGGAAAATGAACCGGATTATTAAGCAGAATATTGTTTTCTCGCTCTCGGTCATCTGCCTTTTGATCTGCGCTAACTTTCTGCAGGTGATGGAACTGCCGTTTGGCGTGATCGGGCATGAGGGGAGCACGATTCTGGTCATACTGAACGGACTGAGATTATTAAAATAAACATGACAGCCGCACATCGGGCGGCTGTTTTTTTAATGTTCGTTCACAGCATAAACGCCGGAAAACTGATAGAATGAATAAAGAGTCACTTTGGTAAGGAGGAAAATCAAAAAATGAACAGATTAGAACGTGTTTCATCTTGGCTGAAAAAAGAAGGACATGATGCGGCGTTTATACATACAAAGGAAAACGTATTTTATTTAACTGATTTTTACACGGATCCGCATGAGCGGTTAATGGGATTGTTCCTGTTTCAGGAACAGGAGCCGTTTTTCGTTTGTCCGGGAATGGAAGCCGGACAAGCCCGAAGCGCCGGGTGGGAGCATGGTATTATCGGCTACGGCGATCACGAAGATCCGTGGGAGCTGATCAAAGCCGAGCTCACAAAACGAAATGTGCGGCTTGATTCCATCGCGGTTGAAAAGGATTCGATCTCTCTTTCCCGCTCAGAACAGCTCAAACAAGCTTCAGGGGGCGCGGCATTTGTTTCGGCAGAAGAAACGCTCAACCAATTCCGTCTCGTAAAAGATGAGAAGGAAATCAGCATTCTCAGGGAAGCGGCAAAACTCGCGGATTACGGAGTTGAAGTCGGTGTCGCGGCGCTTAAAGAGGGTGTGAGTGAAACCGAAGTACTCGCGCAGATTGAGTTTGAGCTGAAGAAAAAAGGCGTGCAGGGCATGTCATTTTCAACGATGGTGCTGTTCGGGGAAAAATCAGGCCAGCCCCATGGAAATCCGGGTGCAGACCGGTTGAAAAAAGGCGATTTCGTTCTGTTTGATCTGGGTGTTATTCTTGACGGCTACTGTTCAGACATTACGAGAACATTCGCATACCAATCAATCAGCCCGAAACAGGAAGAGATTTACGAAACGGTGCTTAAAGCTGAACAGGCGGCGCTTCAATTAAGCAAACCCGGCGTCAGAATCGGCGATCTTGATTTAAAAGCCCGCGGCATTATTGAAAAAGCAGGATACGGAGACTATTTCCCGCACCGCCTCGGCCACGGACTCGGGATTTCGGTTCACGAATATCCATCAATGAGCAGCGCGAACAACACACTCCTCAAAGAAGGCATGGTCTACACGATAGAACCGGGGATTTACGTGCCGGATGTCGGCGGCGTGCGCATTGAAGACGATGTGTTCGTCACAAAAGACGGCGCCGAAGCATTAACGCAGTATCCGAAAGAATTAACGATTCTGAAATAGAAAGCTTTGTGATAAAAAAGGACGGTTCTGGAACGCAGCGTCCTTTTTTATCACCTTTTAAATGAAAAAATCATCAAAATGCTGAAATGGTTTGATGTCATGCTTTTCATTCAGGGGCCGCATGGCAAGGTAACTGCCGCCGATTATGGCCAGACACAAACCGATTAAGCAAAGAATCCCCATCGCTGTTCTTCTCCTTTCAAACGAATAGGCTGTATCTGTTTCTAGCTTACTGTATGAAACGCATTCCAGATCAAGGGAAAAAAAGAAAGGGGGGACGCCATGGCTACGATCAGAGACATTGCCGGCGCTGCCGGGGTTTCCGTTACCACGGTATCAAGAGTGTTAAACGATCATCCTTATGTAAGTAAGGACAAAAGAGAAAGAGTGAAAAAAGCGATGCAATCGCTCGGATATACGCGCAACATTCATGCTGTGCATTTATCCAAAGGTTTTTCCGATATGATCGGCGTGGTGCTTCCGTCGGTGAATCTGCCGTATTTTGCAGACCTTGTTGCAGGTATTGCCGAGGCTGCCGAAGCGTCAGGCGTGCATCTTTCTTTATACCAGACAGATTATCAGGAGCAAAAAGAACGTTTTGCTTTATCACAATTACAGGAGCGCCAAGTGGACGGCCTGATTATCTGCTCCAAAGCAATTCCTGATGAGCATCTGCTTACCGTGAAAGAACCGCTCATCCTCTGCCAGTACACTGATGCGGCGGGGCTTTCCTCCATCAGTAATCCGCATCGGGAAGCATTTCGGCACGGTCTGGATTATCTGATAGAAAAGGGACACCGGAAAATAGCGATCAGCCTGGCCAGAAAAAAGGGAAAAAACAGTCAAGTACGCATTGCCGCATACAAAGAGGCGCTGAAGAAGATCGGGCAGCCTTACAGGGAAGAGCTGGTTGTGGAAAAGGCGCTGACGCTGCTTGACGGGAAAGCCCTTTTTCATAGATGGAAGAGCTGGGATGACAAACCGACTGCGCTGTTTGCAGCGAATGATCAAGTATCCGCAGGTCTTTACCTTGAAGCTAAGGCAAACGGGATACGCATCCCGGAAGAGCTTGCGATTTTGAGCATCGACAATCATGATATCAGCAAGATGTTAGGTATTTCCACAATAGATATACAAACAAAAGAAATGGGAAAGCAGGCTTTTCACATGCTTGAGAACAGGATCAGCGGCGGGCCTCCGGCAAGGAAAGTTCTTGATTACCGCCTTATTGAACGATCAACCGTCTAAAAAAAGAATTGACGCGCTTTCCGTTCGTTTTGTACGATATGAGGTATTGAATGACAAAGGAGCTGAGGATCATGAAGGGGTCCTTTACAGTTGAAAAGGTATTAAATAACAATGTGCTCATCGCAACACATGATAGATACAGTGAGGTCGTCTTAATCGGAAAAGGGATCGGCTTTGGAAAAAAACAAGCGGATGTCATTGAAGATAAAGGGTATGACAAGATGTTCATCTTAAAGGATGAAAAAGAACAAAAACAATTTAAAAAGCTCCTCGGTTATGTGGACGAGACACTTGTCGACATCTCCAATGACGTCATTTATCATATCAAGAAGCGGACAAGCCAACCGTTAAATGAGCATATCCATATTGCGCTGACTGACCATATCGCCTTTGCGGTAAAGCGGCTGCAGCAGGGTTTTGACATTAAAAACCCGTTTCTCATGGAAACCGAAACGCTTTATCCGGAAGAATTTCAAATTGCCCGTGAAGTCGTCGGCATGATTAATGAAAAGACGGGAATCTGCCTTCCGGAAGGAGAGATCGGCTTTATCGCTCTGCATATCCATTCCGCCCTGACGAATCGGCCCCTTTCAGAGGTCAATCAGCATTCACAGCTGATGTCCCGCCTCGTTCAGGTGATTGAGGAATCTTTCCAGATGAAAGTGAATAAAGAAAGCGTCCACTATTTGCGGCTGATCCGGCATATCAGATTTACCATAGACAGGATTAATCGGGAAGAGCAGACAAAAGAACCAGAAAAGTTAATGTTATTATTGAAAAATGAATACCCGCTATGCTACAATACTGCTTGGAAACTGATAAAAATCTTGCAGCAAATACTGAAAAAACCAGTTCATGAGGCGGAAGCGGTTTATCTCACGCTTCATTTGTACCGATTAACCAATAAAATTTCATAATTTCAGTTGAAACCTTAAAAACGTGTCACTGATTCGATCAGGCATGAGTGATTGAGGGTAAAAAAACGGGAAGAACGATCCCGTTATTTTGCACACCCTTTTTACTCATGCCTTTTTTGTTGTGTAAAAGGGCAAATGTAAACGGTTAAACTGAAGACTTGCGCCAGTGAATTCGTTGTCATGAATTTTCGCTGTAAGGTCACACTAGCTAACAGAGGAGGTACATCTTTTATGTTTAAAGCATTATTCGGCGTTCTCCAGAAAATCGGCCGTGCTCTTATGCTTCCGGTTGCGATTTTACCGGCTGCAGGGATCTTGCTTGCGTTAGGGAATGCCATGCAGAACAAAGATATGATTCAAGTCATGCATTTCTTAAGCAATGATAACGTTCAGCTTGTGGCGAACGTCATGGAAAGCGCCGGCCAAATCGTATTTGACAACCTGCCGCTTCTTTTTGCAGTAGGGGTTGCGATCGGTCTTGCCAACGGAGACGGTGTTGCCGGAATCGCGGCTATTATCGGATACTTGGTCATGAACGTATCCATGAGCGCCGTGCTTATGGCAAACGGCAGTATTCCGTCTGACAAAATTGAACGGGCAAAGTTTTTTGCGGAAAACCATCCGGCCTATATTAACATGCTGGGGATACCCACTTTGGCGACGGGCGTGTTCGGCGGTATTATCGTCGGGGTTCTGGCCGCGTTATTGTTCAACAAGTTTTATAAAATTGAACTTCCGCAGTACCTCGGATTCTTTGCGGGTAAGCGGTTCGTCCCGATTATCACATCAATTTCCGCATTAATTCTCGGTCTTATTATGTTAGTGATCTGGCCTCCGATCCAGCACGGTCTGAATTCCTTCTCCACGGGTCTTGTGGAAGCGAATCCAACCTTGGCGGCCTTTATTTTCGGGATGATTGAGCGGTCATTGATTCCGTTCGGTCTTCATCACATTTTCTACTCGCCGTTCTGGTATGAATTTTTCAGCTATAAAGATGCCGCCGGAGACATCATCCGCGGAGATCAGCGGATTTTCATGGCTCAGATCAAAGACGGCGTGCAGCTGACGGCGGGAACATTTATGACGGGGAAATATCCGTTTATGATGTTCGGTCTTCCGGCGGCAGCGCTTGCAATCTATCATGAAGCGAAGCCTGAAAAGAAAAAACTTGTAGCCGGAATCATGGGTTCTGCCGCTCTGACAAGTTTCTTAACGGGAATTACCGAGCCGCTTGAATTCTCATTCTTGTTTGTGGCTCCTATCCTGTTTGCGATTCACTGCGTATTCGCGGGGCTTTCCTTTATGGTCATGCAGCTGCTGCATGTAAAAATCGGTATGACCTTCTCAGGCGGTCTGATTGACTACTTCCTGTTCGGAATTCTGCCTAACCGGACGGCTTGGTGGCTTGTCATTCCGGTCGGCTTAGGATTAGCCGTCATTTACTACTTCGGTTTCCGGTTTGCGATCAGAAAGTTCAATCTGAAAACGCCGGGCCGTGAAGAAGAGGCTGCGGATGAAGGTGCGGGCGCCTCAGGCGAAGCCGGCGACCTTCCTTATGAAATCCTGCAGGCAATGGGTGATCAGGAAAACATTAAGCACCTTGACGCTTGTATCACGAGACTCCGCGTTACGGTCAACGACCAGAAGAAAGTGGATAAGGCCCGTCTGAAACAGCTTGGCGCCTCAGGCGTTCTTGAAGTCGGAAACAACATTCAGGCCATTTTCGGCCCGCGTTCTGACGGTTTAAAAACACAGATGCAGGATATTATTGCCGGACGCACGCCGCGCCCTGAACCGAAAGTATCCGCGCAAGAAGAAGTCAGCCAGCAGGTTGAAGAGGTTATCGCAGATCCGCTCCGAAACGAGCAGGGTGAAGAAGTGTTCGCTTCTCCGATCACCGGCGAAATCCATCCGATTACTGATGTGCCTGACCAGGTGTTCTCAGGAAAAATGATGGGTGACGGTTTTGCGATTCTTCCTGAAGAAGGAATCGTCGTATCGCCTGTCCGCGGAAAAGTGCTGAATGTTTTCCCGACAAAACATGCGATCGGCCTTCAGTCTGACGGCGGAAGAGAGATCCTGATTCATTTCGGAATCGACACAGTCAGCCTGAAAGGTGAAGGATTCACTTCTTTTGTTTCTGAGGGTGACCGGGTTGAACCGGGGCAAAAACTGCTTGAAGTTGATCTTGAAGCGGTTAAACCTCATGTTCCTTCATTAATGACACCGATTGTCTTTACAAATCTTGCCGAGGGTGAAGCGATTTCCCTTTCGGCCGAAGGTACCGTAAAACGGGAACAAAAAGATATTGTGAAAATCGGAAAATAAGCATATAAATACGCCGTGCTTGTCAGATGACAAGTACGGCTGTATGATATAATATTGTGTAGTAAAATAGCTTTAATTTAAAGGAGAATGATAATCATGGCACAAAAAACATTTAAAGTAACAGCAGATTCCGGAATCCACGCTCGTCCTGCGACAGTTCTTGTACAGACTGCAAGCAAATACGATGCTGACGTAAACTTAGAATATAACGGCAAAACAGTAAACCTTAAGTCAATCATGGGCGTTATGTCTCTAGGTATCGCTAAAGGCGCTGAAATCACAATTTCCGCTTCAGGCGCTGACGAAAACGATGCTCTTAACGCTTTAGAAGAAACAATGAAAAGCGAAGGACTCGGCGAGTAATGCAAGAATTAAAAGGAATAGGCGCTTCAGCCGGAATTGCGATTGCGAAAGCATACCGGCTTGAAGAGCCGGACTTAACGGTTGAAAAGAAAAACATTGCTGATGCTGCGGCTGAAGTAAGCCGTTTTGATGAAGCGATTGTACGTTCTAAAGAAGAGCTTGAAAAAATTAAAGAGCATGCTTTAAAAGAACTGGGACAAGACAAAGCTGACATTTTCTCCGCGCACCTTTTAGTTCTGAGTGATCCTGAGCTGTTGAACCCGGTAAAGGAGAAAATCAGCACAGATTCAGTCAATGCTGAATTCGCTCTGAAAGAAACAGCTTCCATGTTCGTTACTATGTTTGAATCAATGGATAACGAGTACATGAAAGAGCGTGCGGCGGATATCCGTGACGTAACAAAACGTGTGACGGGGCACCTGCTGGGCGTGGAAATTCCGAACCCGAGCATGATCTCAGAAGAGGTTGTTATCGTGGCTGAAGATTTGACACCGTCTGATACGGCGCAATTAAACCGCCAGTTTGTAAAAGGTTTTACAACTGATATCGGCGGACGCACTTCACACTCCGCGATCATGGCCCGTTCGCTTGAAATTCCGGCTGTTGTCGGCACAAAAGCGGCTACAGGGACAATTGAAAACGGTGTTACGGTAATCGTAGACGGCATCGATGGTGATGTGATCATCGATCCTTCCAGTGAAACGTTAAAGAAATATGAAGAAAAGCACAGTGCTTACCTGGCGCAAAAAGCTGAGTGGGCGAAGCTCGTCAATGAACCGACTGTTTCTAAAGACGGCCATCATGTAGAGCTTGCCGCAAACATCGGCACCCCGGATGATGTAAAAGGCGTTCTTGAAAACGGAGGAGAAGCTGTAGGGCTTTACCGTACGGAATTCCTTTACATGGGACGCGACCAGCTTCCGACGGAAGAGGAGCAGTTTGACGCTTATAAAACGGTTCTTGAGCGTATGGAAGGAAAATCAGTTGTCGTGCGGACATTGGATATCGGCGGCGACAAAGAGCTTCCATACCTGCAGCTCCCTAAAGAAATGAACCCGTTCTTAGGCTACAGAGCCATCCGCCTTTGCCTTGAAGAGCAAGAAATCTTCAGAACTCAGCTTCGTGCGCTGCTTCGTGCAAGTACATACGGAAACTTAAAAATCATGTTCCCGATGATTGCGACAGTAAACGAGTTTAAACAGGCGAAAGCGATTCTTCTCGAAGAAAAAGAAAAACTCGTTGAAGCCGGCGTAGCGGTTTCTGACGATATTGAAGTCGGTATGATGGTAGAGATTCCGTCTACAGCCGTTATCGCAGATCAGTTTGCCACAGAAGTTGACTTCTTCAGTATCGGAACAAATGACTTGATCCAATACACGATGGCTGCTGACCGCATGAACGAGCGCGTAGCTTATCTGTATCAGCCATACAATCCGGCGATCCTTCGTCTGGTCACCCTTGTTATTGAAGCTGCTCACAAAGAGGGCAAATGGGTCGGCATGTGCGGAGAAATGGCGGGAGACGAAATTGCGATTCCGATTCTTCTCGGCTTAGGCTTAGATGAGTTCTCAATGAGCGCTACATCCATCCTTCCGGCAAGAACGCAGATCAGCAAGCTTTCTAAAAAAGAAGCTGAATCATTCAAAGAAACAATCTTGTCTATGAGCACGACAGAAGAGGTTGTCGCATTCGTTAAAGAAACATTCAATAAGTAATACAAAAGCCAGACGGTGTAAGCCGTCTGGTTTTTTTCATATTCGGAAAAAAGGGGGGAACAATAACTTTCAACAGGAGGGATTATTATGACAAAATCATTTGCAGCGGGGGATACGGTCTATGTGATTTACCGCAATCCGCATGCCGCCAATGTTGCCCATATTAAAGAGGCGGAGATCGTCCATCACCCGTATCATGAGGGAGAACTTTCTCTGTTTTTATACGAAACCTATCATCCGCTGGCCGAAGATGACGCGGTCTTTTCGACATATGAGGAAGCGGAAGCGCTTTACAGCGAGCTTTTTGAAGAAGACCGGTATCATTGATCAAAGGAAATGTTTACAACGCATATTCACTCTCTTTTGGACGGAAAGTAACAACATGAGAATATGTAAAGGGAGTGTCTGTCTATGCTGAAGCCGTTTGTTCCCCAGCTTGTTTATATAGAACCGAGAGCGCTCGAATACCCGTTAGGACAAGAGCTGAAAAATAAGTTTGAAAACATGGGGCTTGAGATCAGAGAAACGACATCGCATAATCAAGTCCGGAATATTCCGGGAAAAAATCACTTGCAGCAATACCGGAACGCGAAATCAACATTGGTAATCGGCGTCCGGAAAACACTGAAATTCGATTCTTCAAAGCCGTCCGCCGAATATGCCATTCCATTTGCGACGGGCTGTATGGGGCATTGCCACTATTGCTACCTGCAGACGACGATGGGGTCAAAGCCTTACATCCGGACATATGTCAATGTGGAAGAGATTCTGGATCAGGCTGATGAGTATATGAAAGAACGGGCGCCGGAATTTACAAGATTTGAAGCCTCTTGTACGTCTGATATCGTAGGAATCGATCATCTGACACATACATTAAAAAGAGCCATTGAACATTTCGGACAAAGCGAATTGGGACAGCTCAGATTCGTGACTAAATTTCACCACGTCGATCATTTGCTTGATGCAAAACATAACGGAAAGACTAGGTTCAGATTCAGCATCAATGCGGACTATGTCATTAAAAACTTTGAACCGGGAACTTCTCCGCTCGACAAACGGATAGAAGCCGCCGTCAAAGTCGCTAAAGCGGGCTATCCGCTCGGTTTCATCGTGGCGCCGATTTATATTCACGATGGCTGGGAGGAAGGCTATAAGGAACTGTTTGAGAAACTTGACGCGGCGCTTGATGAAGGCGTTCGGCATGACATCACATTTGAACTGATCCAGCACCGTTTTACAAAACCGGCCAAACGGGTGATTGAGAAGAACTATCCGAAAACAAAGCTTGAGCTTGATGAAGAAAAGCGCAGATACAAATGGGGACGCTACGGAATCGGCAAGTATATATACCAAAAAGACGAAGAGCATGCTTTAAGGGAAACACTGGAGTCTTATATCGAAACCTATTTCCCGAAAGCGAAAATCGAATATTTTACGTAAGGCGGAGCTGTCGGCATGACGGCTCTTTTTTTGCTGCGCCAAATGGCGGAAATTTTTGATATTTATTTCAAGGTTTATTCATTTTCTTGGCCGAAAGACCGATATAACTCTCAGGAGGGGATGGTTATGTTTAAAAAAATGCATATCAAAATTGCTGTGTTTGTCTCGGCAATGCTTATTGTAACGGTTGCTTTTTTAACGGTTTCTTCATATTTGACATTAAAGCCGATGATGACGGAGGAAGCAAAACGTACGACAGAGAATGTCACCAATTCACTCGGTCAGAACATTGAGCTTCAGCTGAAAAATGATGAGACCGTATTAATGAGATTAGCAGGCGGTGAATTGTCCCGGTCTTTTCTATCAGATGGGAAGAAAGAAACCGCGCGGCTTTTTAACGATGAGTTAAAACAGATCGGACAGAATGACAAATATGTCGCGCTTGCGTATGTCGGAACCGCAAACAAACAAATGTTTACATATCCAAAGGCCGATTTTGCCAAAGACTATGATCCGACAAATCGAACGTGGTATAAGATGGCGGCCGAAAAACCCGATAAAGTTGTCTGGACTGACCCTTATAAAGATGCAGTGACGGGAGACATGATTGTGACGGCGTCAAAAGCCATTCAAAACAGCGGAACCGTCGTCGGAGTGGCGAGCTTAGATCTGAAGCTGTCCTCCATTCAGAGCATGGTCAACGAGCAAAAGGTTCCATATAAAGGATTTGCGTTTTTGGCGGATGAAAACGGTTCTCTGCTGGCGCATCCGGAAAAACAGGGGAAAAATATTTCGGAAGATCAGACGTTAAAAGACATCACTACGGACAAAGAAGGCATCAAAGAGCTGCAGGGGAACATGGTCGTCTACCAAACGGTAAAAGAAACAGGGTGGAAAGTCGGAACGCAGTTTGAAAAAGATCAGCTGATGGGAGTAGCCGACAAAATGAACACGGTGAGCATTTTTATGTCACTGATCGCCCTTGTGATTACGATCGGACTCAGCTATTTCCTAGCAAAAACGATAACCGGGCCGATTCAGCAGCTGATCGCAAAAACAAATTCAGTCTCAGCGGGAGATTTAACCGTCCGCGCTCAGACGAAATCAAAAGATGAAGTAGGCGAGTTAACAAAAGACTTTAACCAAATGGTTGAAAATATGAAAGAGATGGTCGAACAGGTCAAGGCCTCCTCAGAAAATGTGTCTGATACATCTGACCAGCTAACCGTCATCTCACAGGAGACAAATGAAACGAGCGGACAAATCGCAAAAGCGATAGAGGAAGTCGCCGCCGGAGCGACAGAGCAAGCGTCAGAGGTTGAGACGATCAACGAAAAATCGGAAAATCTCTCAGTCAAAATAAAAGGAATCGCAGATCGCGCAGGCAGCATAAAACAACTCTCAAAGTCTTCAGAGGATGCCAGCTACAAAGGACTGGACGCGCTCGGGCAGCTGCTGATGAAGTCAAACGAAGCCAATTCAGAAACGAAAAAAGTAGAGGCAATGCTGAATGACCTGGAAGAACAAACGAAAAACATAGAAGAAGTCGTGACGGCAATATCCGCTATTTCAGACCAGACGAATCTCTTGGCGCTGAATGCGAGCATAGAAGCCGCAAGAGCGGGAGAAAGCGGACGGGGCTTTGCCGTCGTCGCTGAAGAAGTCCGCAAGCTTGCTGAACAATCAGCTCTTTCTTCCGGCCATATCAGTGAGACGGTCCGTCTGATTCAATCTGAGACAAAAGAAGCGTCACACGCGATGATTGAGGCGAGCAGAATGAATGATGAACAAAACAGCGCCATTCATGAAACGGGTGAGGTTCTCAATCTGATCACGACGGAAATGCAGTCTCTCGTTCAAGGTATAGATCATATTTACAATGACATTCAAAAAATGAGTGAAGAACAAGCCGCGATTCAAGAAGCGATTCAAAGCATCTCCGCCATTTCTCAAGAATCAGCGGCAGCCGCGGAAGAAGTGAATGCTTCTACTGATGAACAGCTCGTTACGCTTGAAAAAGTGAAGCAATCGACTGATATGTTAAAGAGCGCAAGCGAAGATCTGATCAGCGCCATTTCTAAATTCACCTTGTAACGCGGACTCTATCAGCCTATAATATGGTAATATAGACATGAAAGAGTGATATATGAATCGCATCAGGGGAGGAAAGCGCAGTGAACAAAACGGTCGGATTTATCGGTTTAGGCGTCATGGGAAACAGTATGGCATCGCACATTTTAGAAGCGGGCTATCCTGTTTTAGTCTACACACGGACGAAACAAAAAGCGGAAGAGATTCTGAATAAGGGAGCGGTCTGGCAGGAGACGGTCAAAGACCTTTCAGAGAAAGCTGACATCATTATTACCATGGTCGGCTATCCGAGTGATGTCGAGGAAATCTATCTCGGCGAAAACGGCATTCTCCGGCACGCAAAAGAAGGGGCGTTTGTCATTGATATGACGACATCAAAACCATCTCTGGCGAAGAAAATAGCGGAGAAAGCCAAAGAAAAGTCCATTCACGCCCTGGATGCACCCGTTTCCGGCGGAGACATCGGCGCGAGGAACGGAACGCTTGCCATTATGGCCGGAGGAGAAAAAGAAGCGTTTGAAGCATGCCTGCCGCTTTTCTCCGTTATGGGGGAAAACATTCAGTATCAAGGGCCGGCTGGCAGCGGCCAGCATACGAAAATGTGCAATCAGATCGCGATTGCAGCGGGAATGGTCGGAGTGGCTGAAGCGATGGCTTACGCTGAAAAATCCGGTCTGAACCCGGAACAAGTGCTGAAAAGCATTACAACCGGAGCGGCTGGCAGCTGGTCATTGTCAAATCTCGCCCCCCGTATGCTGAAAGGCGATTTTGCACCAGGATTCTACGTGAAACACTTTATTAAAGACATGGGAATTGCCCTTGAAGAAGCGGAGCTCATGGGAGAAGAGATGCCCGGATTGGCGCTCGCCAAATCATTATACGACAAGCTTTCCGCGCAAGGTGAAGAAAACAGCGGAACTCAAAGCATTTATAAGCTTTGGGTGAAATAAAAAAGATTGCCCGCAGGGGCAATCTTTTTTATTATTTATTTTCCGATAAATTGCTGTGTCCAGATGTTTCCTGATTCTACATAACCGACACCGATTTGAGTGAACTCAGGATTCATGATGTTCTTTCTGTGGCCTTCACTGTTCATCCAAGCTTTAACGACAGCTTCAGGAGTCGGCTGTCCTTTGGCGATATTTTCACCGGCGGTTTTATAAGTGATTCCGAAAGACTTCATCATATCGAAAGGTGAGCCGTAAGTAGGACTTTGGTGATCAAAATAGTTTTTGTCTTTCATATCTTGTGATTTTGCGTGAGCGGATTTGCTTAATTTTTCATCAATCTGCAGAGGTTTTAAGCCTTGCTTTTGTCTCTCTGCATTTGTCAATTCAACGACTTTCTTTTCGTACGCACTGACAGATGAAGGAGTTTTCTCGCTGCTGTTGTTTGTGTTATCTGTCTGCTTTGCATTGTCAGCCGTCTGGTTTTGATCGGCTTTCGGTTTTTCGGCAGCTGTCGGAGCCGTTTTTGCCGGTGTTTCTTTTTGAACGTCTTTAACTGTCATATCAGAATGCTTTGCGTGTTTTTGCAGCAGCTGAGTCAGTTCTTTCTCATTTTTAACGTTCAGCTTTTTCACGCTCGTTTTCATATGTAGTTTTTCAACAGCCTCTTGAAGAGTCAGATGCTGTACGGTGTTTCCTTTTTTCACAGTAACGACGTGCTGGCATGACAGCTCTTTGGCAGATGCCTGCTGAATGCCTCCGAATGTAATCAAACTGACTGCCGCGGCGGCAGATAAGAGAAATGCTTTTTTCATAAGTTTATAGCCTCCCAGAGAAGTTGTTTTTTTCTACATGAAAAATCTTATCACAGCTTTTTTGTCATAATGCAGGCAGCCATTTCCTTTGACAACAAACTCTTGTCATAATTGTAATTGAGCGCAGAAAAACGGCTCTATACCGGGAAAAACGATCTGTATTTATTTTTTAAAATCCGTTACATCTCTTCAAATTATTTGAAGTGTTAGATATATTTTAAGATAATTTGATCTTGACAGTTTTTTTTACCCGTTTTCGCTGTAACAACTTTTACAAAAATGTTACAATTAAAATCTGTTTATGTAAATATATTCAATGATTTGAGAGGTGTAACAGAAAGTGGCTGAAGTCGCGCGCGAACCAAAGAAAAAAACGAAACGTTACAGAGCGCTGAGAATGAATCTCTATTTTTTGATTGTTTTTCTTCTCTTTACGGCACTGATTTTTAAACTCGGCATCGTCCAGATTGTCGAAGGGGATAAACACCGCCAGGATGCGGAGAAGGCAAATGCAAAAACCGCCTATTATCCGACACCGCGGGGAAAGATGTATGACAAGCGGAACAGGGTGGCGGTTGATAACCAGGCTGTGCCTGAAATTGTATATGTATCCACCTCAAAAACCTCGGCAAAGGACAAATTGAAAACGGCAAAAAATCTCGCCGCACTGATTCATATTGATACTGAATTTATGAAGGATCGAAATATCATTGATTACTGGCTTGCCGCACATCCGAAGAAGGCGGAAAAGCTTATGAAGGATTCAGAAAACAGCCTGAAATCCCAAGAAGTGTACAAACGCCAGATTGAACGCGTCCCGAAGCAGGAGATTGATGCGATCAAAAAAGATAAAAAAGAGCTGGAAATCGCGGCGATTTATACGCGTTTTTCAAGCGGCAACGCTTATCAGCCGCAAGTCGTCAAATCAATGGACCCGAATAAGCTGAACGGAAACGGAAACAGCGGTTCACTGCTTGACGAGCATGAAAACAACAAGCAAAAACCGAAAAGCGACCTGACATATGAAGAAGTTTCCGTCGTATCTGAGCACCTGAAAGAGCTCCCCGGCATTGACGTAATCAATGACTGGACGCGGAAATATCCGTACGACAAAACACTGTACTCTCTGTTCGGCGGTGTGACGACACCGGAACAGGGATTGTTGGGCGAACGGAAAGATTACTATGTCACAAGAGGCTATTCACTGAATGACCGAGTGGGAAAAAGCTACATCGAATATCAGTATGAAGACTATTTAAACGCGCATAAAGAAAAAGTAGAGTATGTGGAAAACAGCAAAGGTGAGGTCGTCAGCCAAAAGCCCGTCGATGAAGGCAGCAGAGGCTACGATCTGCAGCTCTCGCTCGATATGGAACTACAGTCGAAAGTCGAAAAAGTCATTGAAAAAGAGCTGAGAAGAAGCCGAGCCGCAGGCAACTATATGGTTGACAGAGGATTTGCCGTCATGATGGACCCGAACAACGGGGACATTCTCTCAATGGCGGGGAAACGAATCGATCTCGAAACAAATAAAACACAGGATTTTGCGATCGGAGCATTTACGACCCAATATGAGATGGGCTCTTCTGTTAAAGGAGCGACTGTTCTTGCAGGTTACCAAAGCGGCCTCCCGCATTATAAAACGTTTGTCGACGCACCGCTTAAGTTTAAAGACGGCACGGAAAAGCAATCGTGGACACAAATGGGGACCATTACTGAGCTTACCGCGCTGCAAAGAAGTTCAAACATATATATGTTTCATGTGGCCATGCATATCGCGGGCATTACTTACGTTCCGCACGGCACGCTGCCGGCCGGATTAGACGATATTAAGAAAATGCGCAACTATTACGCCCAATTTGGCTTGGGTGTGAAGACCGGGATTGATCTTCCGCAGGAATCAGCGGGCATGCAGTCAAATCCGCAAATGGTCGGGGGGTTGCTGCTTGACTTTGCGATCGGACAGTTTGATACGTATACGCCGCTTCAAATGGCTCAATATATTTCAGCCATCGCAAACGGCGGGTATCGCGTCCAGCCGCGGATCGTCACAAGCATTCATGAACCGGACAGCAAAAACAAGATTGGAAAAGCGATTGAACAGCGCGATATTAAAATTTTGAACAAAGTAAATAACAGCCCGAGCGATTTTGACCAAGTTCATAAAGGAATGAAGTTGGTCACAAGCTCACCTCAAGGAACGGCTTATTCAACATTCCAAGGTTCCGGCGCCGATGTTTCCGGAAAAACGGGAACCGCGCAGACGCACTATTACGGCACGAACAAAAACTGGTGGGGGCAAGAGACGTATAACCTGACCTTTGTCGGCTATTATCCGTCAGAACATCCACGAGTGGCATTCAGCGTTGTCGTTCCGTCTGTTCAGGATGATCACGATCATGTCAGCAAAAACATTGCCAAAGGAGCAATTGACGCTTACAAAGAACTTGAAAAGAAATACAATAAAAAATAACAAATGAAAGGGCGGCCGAACATCTCGTGCGCCCTTTCTTTCATTCAGGAAAATTGACGTTCACAATAAGAATAGAAGGAGAATGCTTATTTTTTAGCGAATCAATCTAGTGGAATTTCTTTTTATACCAGTCCGTGTCCAGCCTGCAGTGCGAGTATAATGCAAAGGAGGGATTCTGTGGAACAGGATACTCAGCATGTCAAACAGTTTCAATCGAAAACCGATCTTCATGCCGTTTTGACGTCTAACGGGCGTATTATGTATATTTCTGCAAACTGCAAATCGTACTTCAGTTATTCTCAGGAAGAGATGATCGGGTCATTTCTCAAAACGTTCCTGCATGAAGAAGATCAATTTTTGGTTGAAAGTTACTTCTATAATGAGCATCATTTGATGCCTTGCACCTTTCGTCTTATTAAAAAAGATCATACCATCGTATGGCTTGAAGCGGGTGTGGAAATTGTCACACCGCAAATGGAGGGGACGGATCGGGAAATCATCCTCAAAATCAAGGTGCTTGAGGAGAAGACGCCCCGCCGGCCTTATATGTATGAACAAAAGAAGCAAAAGGCAGAACAACAGTCGGAAGATGCGGCTGGAAACGGCGAATTCGAGCGTCTTGTCGAAATGCTGCCGAATCCTTTATATGTCAGCATCAACGGCACAATCGCCTACGCCAACAATGCGATGCTTGCCATGCTGGGAGCCGATAATAAAGACGAGGTAATCGGCAGGCGCTCTTATGAGTTTATTGAAGAAGAGTATCACGACATTGTGAAAAACCGAATTGTGCGGATGCAAAAAGGAATGGAAGTCGGAATGATCGAACAGACGTGGAGAAGGCTCGACGGCACGCCCGTTCATTTAGAAGTAAAGGCGGCACCGACGACATATAAAAATCAGCGGGCGGAATTGCTGCTTCTGATTGATATTTCTTCACGGAAAAAATTCCAAACGATTCTGCAAAAAAGCAGAGAGCGTTATCAGCTCCTCATTCAGAATTCAATTGATACGATCGCCGTGATTCACAATGATAAATGGGTATTCATGAATGAGTCGGGCATTTCGCTGTTTGAGGCTGAAACATATGAAGATTTAATCGGGAAAAACGTCTATGATCAGCTTCATCCCTGTGATCATGACGGCGTGAAACAGCGGATCCAAAATATTATCAACCGAAAGACCGAGTCAGAAATTATTAAGCAATCGTGGTTTACCTTTAAAAACCGGCTGATCTACACGGAAATGGTCTGCATTCCGACGACGTTTTTCGGAGAAACGGCCGTGCAGGTCATTCTGCGTGACATTTCTGAGCGGAAGCAGACGGAGGAATTAATGCTGAAGTCGGAAAAGCTGTCTATCGCAGGGCAGCTGGCGGCGGGAATCGCTCACGAAATCCGCAATCCGCTGACGGCGATCAAAGGATTTTTACAGCTCATGAAGCCGACGATGGGGGAAAACGAACATTACTTTGAAATTGTGTTTTCTGAACTGAGCAGAATCGAATTAATTTTAAGTGAGCTTTTAATGCTTGCCAAACCTCAGCAAAACGCCGTGAAAGAGCGTGTAAACTTAAAGAAAATTATAAGTGAAGTGACCGCTCTTTTAGAGACGCAGGCGAATCTTAAAGGGATTTTTATCAAAACGGATTACGAACATGACAGCATGTATATTAACGGTGATCAAAATCAGCTGAAACAGGTGTTTATCAATCTGATTAAAAATGCCGTTGAGTCGATGCCGGATGGGGGAACGGTTCACATCATCATGACAGAAGATGAGTATTCCGTTAATGTGACGGTGAAAGACGAGGGTGACGGGATACCGGAAAACGTGCTGAAACGAATAGGCGAACCGTTTTTGACAACGAAAGAAAAAGGAACCGGCCTGGGGCTGATGGTCACATTCAACCTTATTAAAAACCACCAGGGAGCCATCCAAGTAGACAGCAAACCGGATAGAGGCACGGCCTTTCACATTACATTCCCGAAACAATAAAAAAACAACGGCGTTATGCCGTTGTTTAAATAGTCTGCATGGATTCTCTCGTTTTTAAAATAAATGCTTCCAGCCGGTCCAAGCCTTCTCTCAATGTATCCAGTGAATATGCGAATGACAGCCTCACATACCCTTCACCCAATTTTGAAAACGAGCTGCCGGGCACTAGAGCCACACCTGCATCCTCTAAAAGAGCCATACTAAAATCAAACGATGACATTCCGAATGACTTAATGGAAGGGAAGATATAAAATGCGCCTGACGGCTTTACGACGTCAAGCCCCATTGAAACAAGACGGTCATATACATAGTCAAGCCGCTTTTTATACTGTTCTCTCATAATAAGCGCATCATCAACACCGTTTGTCACCGCTTCAAGAGCCGCTTTCTGAGAGATTGAAGACGCGCATGTCACACTGTATTGGTGAACTTTTAAGATGTGCTTGGCAATTTCTTTCGGTGCGAAAATGAAACCGATTCTCCAGCCCGTCATGCTGTGTGATTTTGACAGGCCGTTGATGACGATCGTCTGGTCTCTCAAATAAGACGCGATCGAATAATGCGGTCTGTCATAGGTTAATTCGCTGTAAATCTCATCAGACAGGACAAAAACATTTCTGCCCTTCAGGACGGCTGCGATGTTTTGCAGCTCTTCCTCAGACAATGTCACTCCGGTCGGGTTTGACGGATAAGGAAGAATGACGCATTTTGTTTTTGGTGTCAGCGATTCTTCAATGAGCCGCGCCGTCAGCTTAAATCCGTGTGTCGTCGTATCCACATGGACCGGAACGGCGCCCGACATGCGAATGATCGGTTCGTAGCCCGGATATATCGGTCCGGGGAGAATAACTTCATCGCCCGGAGATAAAATCGTCCGCAAAGACGCGTCAATCGCTTGGCTTGCCCCGGTTGTGACGATGATTTCAGTTTCAGCTTCATAATTCAAGTCAGCTTTTTTCTTCATATAAAGCTGTACGGCCTGTCTCAGCTCAAGGCCGCCCGCGTTCGGAGTATACGCCGTTGCGTTCTCGTCGATTGCCTTTTTGGCAGCCGCTTTGACATGGTGCGGCGTGAAGAAATCCGGCTGGCCGATCGTAAGCGAAATGACATTGTCGTGCTGAGCTACAAGATTTGAGAATTTGCGAATTCCTGAAATTTCAATTTCTTTTACATTCGGATTAAGCAAATGTTCCATAATTCATCACCTTATACTATATATTGAGTTTATCCTATTTTACCACTAGCTGAGCATTTGTCATCTTTTTATTGAACTATCCCGAGTATATGTCCGATATGTGAAAACATACCTTCTTTCAGAAAAAAATAAGACAACCAGCTGAAATGATTGTCTTCATTGTATCATGATCTATCTATTGTGATATGTGGCGAATGTCATTAATACCCGTATTCAAAGCTGACGTCTTCCCGCCATAAGATGTATGGAGCGGGCTTGTCGGGACGCTCTTTCGCCTCTTTTTTCATTTGCAGGTAAGCCGTTTTGCTGATATCTTCTAACACCGTCATTTGATCTTGGTCGAATATGACTACTGTACCCATTTATTACACCCTTCTTCCTGAAAAATCCTTGACTATTTTACCACTCGATGTCAAAAAGTCAATGGGATATCAGAAAAAAGCATTTTTTTATAAAGAGTTCATGGCCAGTTGGACCGAATACATTCACTTTTTCCGTTTCCAGCCGATATATACAGTACAATACTGAATGCGGATAGCGAGGGATTGAATTGTCTTTACAACAATACGATATTTTATTGGATTCAGGCACAAACGAATTAAAAATCGTCAAATTTGAAGTAGGCGTCAATACATTTGGCATAAATGTGATGAAAGTCCGGGAAATCATTCAGCCGGTAGATGTCACATCTGTGCCTCAGTCTCATAAAGACGTAGAAGGGATGATTAAGCTGAGAGGCGAAATTCTTCCCGTCATCAGTCTGTATTCCTTTTTCGGCGTTGATGCCGAAGGAGCAAAAGACGATAAATATATCGTAACGGAATTCAACAAACGGAAAATCGTCTTTCACGTCGGTTCCGTTTCACAAATCCACAGGGTGTCCTGGGAGGCGATTGAAAAGCCGACTTCCCTGAACCAGGGCATGGAGCGGCATTTAACGGGAATCATCAAACTGGAAGACACGATGATCTTTCTGCCTGATTATGAAAAGATCATTTACGATATTGAATCGGCATCGGGAGTTGAGACTTATCATGTCCATCAGGAAGGATTTGATGAAAGACGGGCGGGTAAAAAACTGATCATCGTTGAAGATTCGCCGCTTCTGATGCGTCTTTTGACGGATGAGCTGACTGAGGCGGGGTACAGTGAAATCGTTACGTTTGAAAACGGAAAAGAAGCGTATGATTACGTCGTGGAACTGACGGATAACGGAGAAAACCTGTCAGACCATATTGACATGATTATCAGTGACATTGAGATGCCGAAAATGGACGGGCATCGTTTGACGAAGCTCCTTAAGGATAACCCGCAAAGCTCTGATGTGCCGATTATGATTTTCTCGTCCCTGATTACGGACGACCTGCGCCACCGGGGCGAAGTAGTCGGAGCGGATGAACAGATCAGCAAGCCTGAAATCAGCGAGCTCATTAAAAAAGTGGATACGTACGTGATTGAATAGAAAAAAGCCGATGCATGACGCATCGGCTTTTTTGCGGCGGAATTAAAAATAACTCTCACCAAGTTTTTTAAATACGGGTTTATGATAAGCGGGCTGCTGCCTGTTGGCGGCAAGCGGTTTTTCCTTTAAGCCCACATATTTTTGCAATACGTTTTTCGCTTTTGTCAAAGACATTTGTGCTTTAGGATTGCGGTACGATTGATTTAACGTACCTAAATGCGGAAGATGCTGGAAGTCTTCTTTTGTTGGAGGCATGTGAAAATAGTAGTCTCCGATAGAGATAAGTACGTCTGACTGCTGTTGGCTAAACCTGGGATTATTTGAAAAGTGAAGCCCTATTTTTTTCCCTTTGCCTTCTTTCACAAGCTTTTGTAATGCCCGTTTTTTCAGCAGATAAAGGTATTTAGGGTTGGGGGCGGTTTTTGCATGGCGGTTCACAGTATAAACAGCTTTTGAAAGATTCTCGATGGTTGGCTGCAGCTCTTTCGAATAAGCGTGGTCGTCCATTATTTCTCTCCTTTGCATTGATCAAGTTCATATATAGATTATACTTTTTTAGCGTTGAAATGCAAATATTGATTATAAAAATACGCCTTTTTCTGATGAAAAGGGCGCATCTTTTTCCTTTATTAGACAGGATTCGCATGTTTTTCGGAATCAGCCTTTAATGATTGCTGCACATCGACCTCTGCTGCCTCGGCGCTGTATTTCGGAAGAGCGATAAAATAGAACACAAATACCGCTAAAATCACGATTCCCATGCCGTAATAAAGGTAATCAATATTGGAAACGAATTTCGGAAATAACAGGGCAACCAGTCCGAGTGTAATCGATTGGGCAAACATCATAAAAGGGTCCTGCCAGCCGCTGACCCGGCCCATTATTTTCGGATGAACAATTTTCGGCATCCAGCCGCCGATGGCGATATTGACAGGGCCGATGCACATGCCGAGGACGAAAGCCGCCGCATAATAAATCCACAGCTTATCCGTATAGCCGAGGACAAAAATGAGCAGTCCGGCTGCCAAAATAGGAATCGACATCAAATGATGCGGTTTGACTTTTTTCGCGATCATCGTTCCGATCACACTTCCTGCAAGCAGGCCGAAGCCGAGTGCGACGGTGAAGATGGAAGTATGTGATTCGTAATGATCAGGCGCAAGTCCGTATTTCATCGTAAACATCGGCAGTACGGCAAAGCCGCCGTTGACAAAACCAAAGATAAAAAAGCCGAAAATAAGGGAAGCAAGCAATTTGTTTTTAACAATATATACGATCCCTTCCTTAAAATCAGCGACCGAGTCTTTCAGAAACGAATCTCCCCATTTAAAAGGGCCGTTCGGCTGACGGGCTTCTTTCGGAATGCGGCAGGCGCGGATCAGAAAGCCTGATACAATAAAGCTGACAAAATCAAGGATAATGGCTCCGTGAATACCGATCGTTTTATACATAAACGCGCCTATACCGACGCCGAATACCATGAAGATGCTGAACAGGATCTGGTTAAGTCCCGCCGCTTTCGCGTAATGCTCCTTAGGCAGAATAGCTTGTACAAGGCTGGCTTCCGCCGGGAAAAAGAACTTGGTCACGGCGCTTCTGATGAACAAAATACAGAACACGAGAGGGATGCTCCCGGTGTATAGTGCGGCAAACAATACGATCGTCAGTCCGGCTCTGATCCAGTCACAATTCTCTGCGACCTTTTTCCTGTCAAGCCGGTCAGCTGCGACACCGACAATCAGAAATACGAAAACTGTCGGCAGTGAATACATCAGCTCAGCCAAAGTCGTGTATGCCGGCTGATTTGAAAAATGGTCCAGCAAGTAAAAAGCGAAAGCCATATTACCTACAGTCGTTCCCATTTGAGAAGCGAGTGCTGCGAAAAAGAGACGGACAAAATTGCGATTTTTAAATATATCCATAAACACGCTCCTTACCCTAAAGGTCCCACTGTAATATATTATCATCAGCTCGTTCCATTAACAAATAAGATCTTTCTATCTTATAATAGTCACCCTTGTTCCATTAGGAACGGCAGCGGCAAGTTTAGTGACGTCCTGATTATACATCCGGATGCATCCTTTTGATACCGCTTTGCCGATGGAGGAAGGATTATTTGTTCCGTGAATGCCGTAATGAATTTTAGAGAGGCTGAGCCAATAAGCGCCGAACGGGCCTCCGGGCTTAGGCTGGCGGTTCACGATGTAAAATTCTCCGGTCGGCGTGGTCGTCAATATTTTTCCGACTGCGATGGGGTACGTACGGATGAGCCTGCCAAGGCGGTATAACTCCAGTTTCTTCGCTCCGATATACACGATGATGGAGTAGGGAATGGTGGATGGGTCAGGAAGATTCGGTATGATAATGTGCTGTCCCGCGTATATGACCGATTGGATTGAGGGATTTGCCTGAAGGAGAGCAGCAGTGCTTATTCTGAAGTCTTGCGCAATGCTTGAGATGGTTTCTCCTTGTTTCACTTGATATGTCAGCAGTTTCATCACCCTCCTTTTTGCTCTTTTCCATATACATATTACGGAGGGGGTGTCTGTGCATCAGGATAAAAGTCTTATTTTTGCTCGGTTTTCAATGTGAACAGCGTGATTTCCGGTCTGGCTAAAAATCGATACGGCAGTCTTGTCGTACCGAGCCCGCGATTGACGTAAACGGCTGTGTCATGAAGCGTATACATGCCGTCGGTATACGTTTTTCCGTAAGGAGGCGTAATGAGAGGGCCGAAAAACGGGAGCTGGACCTGGCCGCCGTGAGTGTGTCCCGACAGCTGGAGGTTTACGGGATATCCGCCTATCTCGAGAGCGGCATCAGGCTCGTGGACGATTAAAATGGAAAACGCATCTTCGGAAAGGCGGGACAGGGTGCCTTCATAATCGGGTTTTCCGAGCATTACATCATCCAAAAACGCGAGTTCAATCCGGCTTCCGTCTGTCAGCTGCACCTGACGATAGCCGTTTCGAAACACTTGAAAATCAGCAGCTTCCATCAGAGCCTTGTACGTGTTCGTACCGTAGCCTCCGTGGTCATGGTTTCCGTAAACACAAAGTTTGCCGAAGGGAGCTTCAAGATTTTGCAGCACGGCGAGTGCATGCTGGTGATCATTAAATAAATGCGGCTTATCAATTAAATCTCCCGTAAAGATGAGCAGATCGGGTTTCAGCTGATTGATTTTTTCCGCTGCTTTATTCAAGTCACCGGATGTATACACATCACTGAGATGCGTATCGCTGAATTGAACGATTTTAAAATTGTCAAAGCCGCGGGGGATCAGGCGGTTGGTGATTGTATGCCGGGTGATTTCAATCATGCGCGGTTCAATATACCGGGCATAGCCGTAGCCACCGCAAGCCGTTGCAAGAGCTGCACCCAAAACACCGAATCCTCTTTTTAAAAATGTTCTTCTGGTCATTTTCTCCATATGTAAAACCAACCTTTGTCAGAGTTTTTCTATTATATCATCAGCTTGGCTGAAAAATCCCTTCTCAGCATGTAATGACGCGGAAAGACATCTATGATAAAATTATGAATGATTATTCATTCAATAAAAGGGGTGGGTTTGTTATGGATAAGAAAGCGGTAATCATTACAGGCGGTTCAAGCGGCATGGGAAAAGCAATGGCGAAAAAACAGGCTGAATTAGGATGGCACGTCATGGTGACAGGGAGGAACCATGAAGCACTTGAGGAAACAAAAAAAGAAATTGAGACCTTTGAGGGGCAGGTCGCCTGTTTTCAAATGGATGTCCGTTCTGATTCCGCCGCTTCAGACATGATTACAGAAGCGAAAAAAGTCTTTGGCCGGCTCGATGCGCTGATTAACAATGCGGCCGGCAACTTTATTTGCCCGGCAGAGAAGCTGACGCCCAATGGATGGAAAGCTGTTATTGAGATTGTTTTAAACGGCACATTTTTCTGCAGCCAAGCCGCGGCAAGGCATTGGATCGAGCAGGAGCAGAAGGGCGTCATCTTAAATATGGCCGCTACATACGCATGGGGAGCGGGAGCGGGTGTCGTTCATTCCGCTGCAGCCAAAGCGGGGGTATTGTCACTGACAAGAACGCTGGCCGTTGAATGGGGGAGCAAATACGGCATCCGCACAAACGCGATAGCACCCGGCCCGATTGAACGGACAGGCGGTGCGGAGAAGCTGTTTGAATCGGAAAAAGCGGTGTCCCGCACTATGAACAGTGTGCCGCTCGGCCGGCTGGGTACACCGGAAGAAATCGCCGCGTTGGCAGCGTTTTTGCTATCTGATGAAGCGTCCTATATAAACGGGGATTGTATCACAATGGACGGGGGGCAATGGCTGAATCCTTATCCGTTTTAATTTTTCATATATTGATGATTTTGCAAAACAAGCGAACGTTAAAGCCGCCGTTCGCTTGTTTTATTTTCTATTCGAAATTATGATATAATTTTGAAAGATTAAGGGGCGGTTAATTGAAGAAATTATTAAAATGGTTCGTTGTACTATTTGTAAGCAGTTTAGCTATCATCTTTAATATTTGGTACTTTATTATTTGTGCTTTTACTCCGGAGTATTATCAAAATACCAATCTTACATCTGATGAAATAATCAGATTTGAAAAGCTATATCACATCGATTTTCCTGATGAAACGAAATGTATTAAAGCCAGGGAGTATTTGAGTGGGCTCGGAGGCGATACATCGGCTGTATTATATGTGTCTCTGCCAACCAAGCTGGCGGAAACAATTTTATCTGATTATACGTATATGCCAGTAAATCATACTGATCATGCCGGTTCAATGTATGGAGTTGACGTTTCCGAGAGTGTTGGCGGGTTAACAACTCTTACATTTGGCACTTTAGATAAAAAAGGAACTTTCTTTCAGTTGAAACATGATGATGATTGGATATTTAACAGCACTGATTGGAGCCATTATTTTTGGACAGCTGCCGGTTATAATGCTCTTATATTTATCCTTTTATTTGTGATTGTGAAACAAATGAATAACGTCCTTAATTAACCGGTCTGAAGAGTGATCTTAAAAATATCCCCCTTTTATTTTAAGCTGCTGCCATTTGCCTCCTTTTCCCCTAATCTAAACATTTGTGGTGCTGATATAATTGTGTATAATCAGACAAAGATAGAGAAGCAGGTGATAACATGTTGGACCCACTTGATATACTGACGAATATTGATGATGTCATTCCGTATTACCAAGCGATTTTTAACGCTGAAGAACAAAGAGTCGTAGGCTATGAGGTGCTTGGGCGTATTTTGGCAGATGCGGAGATTGAGAGCCTCGGGTCGTTTTTCTTAGATTCCGGCATTCCGGAAGAATATAAGCTTGAGGTCGATGACAGAGTCATCAGGCAGGCGCTGGAGCGGTTTAAAGAAGCTGATCGTGATCTGTTGATTTTTATCAATCAGGATGCGAATGTATTGATGCTTGACCACGGCGAAAGCTTTCTTGAGCTTTTGAAAGAATACGAAGAGCAGGGCATCGAATTGAACCGTATTGTGCTTGAGATCACCGAGCACAATTTCGAAGGCGACATTGAACAGCTGTACCATATGCTTGCCTACTATCGTACATACGGCATTAAAATCGCGGTGGACAATATAGGTAAGGAGAGCAGCAACCTGGACAGAATCGCGCTCCTTTCACCGGACCTTCTGAAAATAGATTTGCAGGCGCTGAAGGTATCTCAGCCGTCACCATCATATGAGCATGTGCTGTACAGCATTTCATTGCTGGCGAGAAAAATCGGCGCCGCGCTGCTGTATGAAGATATAGAAGCTGATTTCCAGCTCCAGTACGCATGGAGAAACGGGGGCCGATTTTTTCAAGGCTATTATCTGCAGGCGCCGAGCGGTGATTTTATAGACCGCAGCCTGTTAAAAGAACGCTTGAAAACGGAGTTTCAGCAATTTATCACGAGAGAAAAAAAGAAGCTGGAAACGGTATACGAACACTCTGAGAATTTTTATAAGCGGGTCAATCAGGCAGTTTCCGAGCTGAAGAAAACCCATCAGGCGGACGATGAGTTTATTAAAAAACTGGCGGAAAACCTGACCGACTGCTGCTTCAGAATTTATATGTGTGATGAAGAAGGCTATCAGCTGACGGGAAATGTGTTCAAGCAGTCCGGCGAATGGCTTTATCAGCCTGAATACATGGAGAAAAACTGGAGCTGGCGTCCGTACTTTTTAGAAAACATCATGAAGATGCGGAATTCAAGAAAAGGCTTTTTCAGTGACCTGTACAGTGATATTGAGACAGGTGAGATGATCAGAACCTTTTCATACCCGATGGATGACAATATGTATTTATTTATCGATCTGCCTTACTCTTATTTATATGAACAGGACGGGTTACTTTAAAGCGGCTGCTGTATGCCGCTTTTTTTTATAAATGTGAAAAAGTTTTAAAAAACGATTGACAATGATAGTGATAATCATTATCATTTAGTTATAGAGAGAAGTTACTCTCTGTTCCCCAACCCCTCTATCAGATCAAGATCCGAAAAAGCTTGGCGCTACCCCCGCCAAGTTTTTTTATGCTGTCTCCTCATAAAAGGGCTTCTCCTCACATACATCTGACAATGGCGGCTCAAAAAGTGAAAAATTATTTTTGAAAGGTGTATGACATTCCGAAAAAAGCTTCAAACTATTCGAAAACACGGTTTTCCCGTTTATTTTCTTATTGAAAATCCAGCGGGAAAATGCCATCCCGGTCTACTTTATGGTATGATGCTCTGTAGGACTTGTATTATAATAAATACTTGTTGATTTGAAGTTGTTTTTTGAAAGGAGTCTTTTTTTAGAATGTCACAATTAATGGGTATCATCACGCGGCTGCAAAGTCTGCAAGAAACAGCGGAAGCGGCTAACGAGCCGATGCAGCGTTATTTTGAAGTTAACGGCGAAAAAATTTGCAGTGTTAAATATTTCGAAAAAAATCAAACGTTTGAACTGACGGTTTTCCAAAAAGGTGAAAAACCTAACACATATCCGTTTGATAACATTGACATGATTTCTATTGAAATTTTTGAGCTCCTTCAGTAATGTGATTTGATTTTTCAGGCTGACCAAGCTTCCGGTCTTCCGCAAGCGGAGCTTTATTAAATTATGCAAAGGAACGTGCTTGTTCGTTTGGTTGTAAACTCTGGAAAGAGGAGTGTCCGTACATGGCTGATTCTTTTCTGTTTTATAATCTTTCTGAGGCACAGATGACCTTTCAAGACGTGACGGAGCGGCTGAAACGCTTTGTCAATAAAGACCCCCGTTCAGCATACGTGCTGTCTGTAGGGACTGATTCACAAGTTTACCGCGACTTCACAAAGTTTATTACGGCTATACACTTGCACCGTACAGGCAAGGGAGCTTGGGGCTGTTTGAAAAATCACGACCTTGCAAGACCGATACATAGCCTTCGCGAAAAAATCTCGCTGGAAACCGCGTTCAGCCAGGAGATGGCTGCGCATATCCTCGACGGCCGTCTTATGGAACTGACAGATTTGCTCTTGCCTTTTGCGGATGAAGGGGCGGATCTTTCATTTGAAGTGCATCTGGATATCGGTCAAAAAGGGCTGACAAAAGAATTGATACAAGAAATGACCGGCCGCATTACCTCAATGGGCATTGAAGCGAAAATCAAGCCTGATTCCTGCACAGCATTCAGTTATGCCAATCGTTACACAAAATAATATTTCATACAGAATCCGCAAAATGTCGAATTATGCGGTTGACGATTTTTTTCTGTTTACTTATTCTAGCGGTAGAGCTGAAAGCAAATTTCACCTTGCTTTCAGAGGTATTCAGTTAAAAATAGGGGGCCTGATTACGTATGAGTCTTATCAGTGAACGATTTACGGAAGAAGAACAGAAACTTCTGCTGAATATCCTGATCAATCAAGAATATGCCATTGAGCTTTTGACCAGCGAAATCAACGATATAGAAGCAGGGTCAAAAAGCGTTGATGGAACCACTTATAAAAAACTCGTAACGCTCTATGACCGTTTTCGGAACGAAAATTAATCAGCGGCCTATAAATTGATACTCGATTGCAAAGAGTATCTTTTTTATTGACGGAAACTTTTCGACAAAAAATGATAATGTTTATATTATTGCAATATAGGGAATACATGCTTTGATGAAAAATGTAAAGGGGTCGAAGTGACATGATTAGCTTACAATCAGATCAGCTTCTTGATGCAACAGTCGGACAATTTATGATCGAGGCGGATAAAGTGGCGCACGTTCAAGTCGGAAACAACCTTGAGCATGCTCTTTTAGTGCTGACCAAAACCGGCTATACCGCCATTCCCGTCCTCGACGCTTCGTACCGTCTGCACGGTTTGATCGGGACAAATATGATTATGAACAGCATTTTCGGACTTGAACGGATCGAGTTTGAGAAGCTGGATCAAATTACGGTTGAGGAAGTCATGCTGAAAGACATTCCCCGTCTCCACATCAATGATCCGATTATCAAAGGATTCAGCATGGTCATTAACAACGGCTTTGTCTGCGTTGAAAATGATGAAGGCGTCTTTGAAGGCATTTTCACGAGAAGAGTCGTGTTAAAACAGTTGAGCAGCCATATCAGGTCATTGAATAAGTAGGCTCGCACGATCAGCCTATTTGTTCTTTTGTATGCCGGAAAAAGAAAACGCATACATATGAGTGGCGCTTGCCTCGGCAGCCTTTATTTTATTAGAATGGTAGATAAGAAATACGAAAAGGCATTGAAAAGGAGGACGACATGCAGCTTCAAGAGCTTCATATGCTCGTAGTTTTGGCTGAGGAATTAAA
The DNA here is from genome assembly GCF_027721405.1 of Bacillus sp. KICET-1. Classification (NCBI taxonomy): domain Bacteria; kingdom Bacillati; phylum Bacillota; class Bacilli; order Caryophanales; family Bacillaceae; genus Bacillus; species Bacillus sp. KICET-1. The sequence goes on along the minus strand of NZ_CP113515.1, from coordinate 3,556,765 downwards.
CATGAGGAAGGCTGCCGAACGGTTATTCGTGTCACAGCCGGCTCTGTCCCAGCGATTGCAGACCATTGAAAAAGCCTGGGGAACAAAGATCTTTCTAAGATCTCAAAAAGGACTTACGGTAACGCCGGCAGGAGAAAAAATCATACAATTTGCAAATGACGTCACGGATCGGCAAGAAAGAATCAGAGAAAACATTGATGAACTTGAGGGTGAGATTCACGGCACATTAAAGCTTGCCGTCGCCTCCATTATCGGGCAGCACTGGCTTCCGAAAGTGTTAAAAACATATGTGGAACGATATCCGAATGCAAAGGTCTCTCTCATTACAGGGTGGAGCAGCGAAATGCTGAAAAGTCTGTATGAAGATCAGGTACATATCGGCATTATCCGGGGAAATCCGGAATGGAAAGGCCGGAAAGATTATTTAATGACCGATCATTTATATTTGGTTGATACGGAAATTTCCTGTATTGATGATATTGCCCATACCGATCGGCCGTTTATCCAATTCAAAAGTGACAGTACATATTTTCAGGAAATTCAGCATTGGTGGCATCAAAAATTCAAAACCTCGCCGAAACAGACCATCCTCGTCGATCAGATTGAAACGTGCAAGCAGATGGCGCTGCATGGGATCGGTTATGCCATTCTGCCGTCAGTCACTTTAGAAGAGGAAGACAAAGTAAATAAAATGCCCCTGCTTGATACAAAAGATCATCCGATCGGCCGTGACACATGGCTGCTCGGTTATGAGCCGGCATTTGAATTAAAACAGGTGCAGGCTTTTGTTTCTGTCATTAAAGATATGCTGAAGCAGGAACGCCCATTTTAGAAAGACAGCAATCATGCTGTCTTTTTTTTATTTTTTATTGACAATGAAAATCATTATCATTTAAAGTGTTATATATGTTAATGAAAATCATTATCAATTACGAGGTGATCTTATGCAGAAAGCATTAATGATATACGCAAGCATGTCGGGGAATACAGAGGATATTGCCGGTATTATAAAAGAAACACTGAGCGGGCATCAGATAGCAGTTGACTGTCTCGACATGGATGAGGCAAATGCGGATTCTCTCGAAGCATATGATTATGTTTTTGTCGGCACGTACACATGGGGGGATGGTGATCTTCCTTACGAAGCGGAAGATTTTTACGAAGATATTCTGCACAGCCAGCTCAACGGACTGAAAACGGCCTGTTTCGGTTCAGGCGATCACGCCTACCCGAAGTTTTGCGAAGCGGTCACGCTGTTTTGCGATGCGTTTGAACAGGCCGGAGCCAATTTATATCCGGAAACGCTGAAAATCGAGCTGGCGCCCGAGACGGCTGAGGATCAGGAATGCTGCAAAGAATTTGTCCGCGGTTTTCTTGCATGGGCCGCTCGCCACGGAGACCGGTGCCATGTTTCATAAAGGCGCGACGGCTGTCATGGCATCAGTGACCTCAGGATATTTTGTCGCGGTGAAAGACGAAGGTATTTTTCATTTTTCGGCGGAAGAAGGTTGGAAAAGACTGTTCCGAGTGAAAAGCAGGATTCATGTGCTGACTTACATAGGGCCCTACATATTCGCGGCTGGAGAAAAAGGCGCCGTCCTCAGATCAGCCGATCAGGGAAAGACTTGGACGGCCTCCCGATTTCCGACCAGCGCCTCCGTATGGGCCGTTGCCGGGCGGAATGACGGGTTTGTCTGTGCGCACGGCACATATTGCCTCTACTTATCTGATGATTTCGGCGTCACTTGGCATGTGGCTAAGCCCTTTTCACAATTAAAGGAGCCGCCTGTCATCCGTTCGCTTTGTTTACACGGTCAGACGATTTATATCGGCACCCGGATTCATATGAATCATGGCGGCATTTGGGCGTATGATCTGACGGAAGACCGCATCCGGCGTATAAGCCGCGAAAGGCAGCGCATGACGGCTTCAATGATGATGTATCAGAATGACTGGCTCATTGCAGCAAAGGGCGCGGCAAAGGGAGAACGGGGGGAGGTTGCCGTCCGAAACGTGCGGACGCAAGAGGAGTTTGCCATTACAGCCGGGCCCGCCGTACGGGAAAAATCATTTCTCGACGTTTCTGAGGATAACGGGATTATTTATGTTACATCATCACAGGACGAAAACGGATTTTCGCGTATTTATCAAGCTGATCTCGCCGCCGGTGAATTAAAGTGGTTTGATACGATCCGCGGTCACGGATGGCGGGTGGCAAACCGGGAAGAAAACTTTTTTTGCGCGGGCCTTTACGAAAGTAAGTTTGTCAGACCGTATGAGGCGGTTCGGCTCGCACATTAGTTTTTATGCATAAAGGAGAGACGAAGATGGGGAATGTACTGCTTGTTTACGCTACAATGTCAGGAAACACCGAGGCGATGGCGGATTTAATTGAAAAAGGGCTGATCCAAGCACAAGCATCCGTAGACAGATATGAAGCGATGGATATTCATGCCGAACTTTTTAATGATTACGAGTATATTTTATTAGGCACATATACGTGGGGAGACGGGGATCTTCCTGATGAAATGCTCGATATTGCTGAAGATATGGAAAACCTGGAGTTTACGGGAAAAACATTTGCTTTGTTCGGTTCCGGAGATACGTCCTATGAGTTTTTTTGCGGAGCGGTTGACGAATTGGAAAAAGTAATCACGGCCCGCGGCGGGCGGGTGGTGCTGCCGTCGGTCAAAATTGAAAACAACCCTGAGGGCAGTGAGGAAGAAGAGCTCCGGGAATTCGGAAGACAGTTTGCCGCGCTGTGCAGCCAGCCGGCAGAATAAAGGCTTGTTCCTTTTTTTCTTGTCTTTGTATCCTTCCTTTGTTACAGTAATGAGGTAGAAAATCAGAGGAGGACAATACATATGAAAATGATGGATGCAAATGAAATTATTTCATTTATTCAAAATAGTACAAAATCAACGCCTGTAAAAGTGTATGTAAAAGGCGATCTCGAAGGAATCAGCTTTGGCGATTCCGCTAAAACATTCCTGAACGGCCAATCCGGCGTCGTTTTTGGCGAGTGGGCTGAAATTAAAAGCGCAATCGAAGAAAACAAAGACAAAATTGAGGATTATGTCATTGAGAATGACCGCCGCAACTCTGCGATCCCGATGCTTGATTTAAAAGATGTTAAAGCGAGAATCGAGCCCGGCGCTATTATCCGCGACCAAGTCGAAATCGGCGACAATGCCGTTATCATGATGGGTGCGTCTATTAATATCGGTTCAGTCATCGGCGAAGGTACGATGATTGATATGAACGTTGTTCTCGGTGGGCGCGCGACTGTCGGCAAAAACTGCCACATCGGAGCGGGTTCTGTATTAGCGGGCGTTATTGAGCCGCCTAGCGCTAAGCCTGTTGTCGTGGAAGACGACGTTGTGATCGGCGCAAATGCGGTTGTGCTTGAAGGCGTAACAATCGGTAAAGGCGCGGTTGTCGCTGCGGGAGCCATCGTTGTGAACGATGTCGAACCATATACCGTTGTAGCGGGAACACCTGCGAAAAAAATCAAAGATATCGATGAAAAAACAAAAGGCAAAACAGAAATCAAACAGGAATTACGCCAGCTGTAAGGAATGGTTTGATAGAATGGGCGTGGATGATAAAATCCACGCCTTATTCTTATCTCAAGGAGGAATACATATGGAAAAAGAGCGGCTCATTGCCATCCGAAGAGATCTGCACCGCATTCCGGAGATCGGCTTTCAGGAATATAAAACCCAGCAGTACCTGCTGAATCTATTGAACCAATATCCGGAGGAAAGAATTGAAATTGAAACTTGGAGAACCGGCATCTTTGTCAAAGTCAACGGCACGGCTCCGGAAAAAATGCTCGCCTACAGAGCGGATATAGACGCTCTGTCGATTGAAGAGCAGACGGGACTTCCGTTTGCATCTGAACACCCCGGTTTTATGCACGCATGCGGCCACGATATGCACATGACCATCGCGCTCGGCATTATTGATCATTTTGTCCATCATCCCGTCAAACATGATCTGCTCTTTTTATTCCAGCCGGCTGAAGAAGGACCGGGCGGAGCGGAACCGATGCTTGAAAACGATGTGCTGAAAAAATGGACGCCGGATTTGATTACCGCTCTCCATATAGCACCTGAGCTTCCTGTAGGCACAATCTCCACCAAAAGCGGATTGCTGTTTGCCAATACGAGCGAACTCGTCATCGATCTTGAGGGGAAAGGCGGGCATGCGGCATATCCGCATACAGCAGACGACATGGTCGTTGCCGCGAGCACGCTTGTCACGCAGCTGCAAACGGTCATATCCAGAAATACGGATCCGCTTGACAGCGCTGTGATAACTGTCGGAACGATTACCGGGGGCACGGCGCAAAATATCATCGCAGAGCATGCTCATCTGGAGGGAACCATCCGGACGCTTTCCGAGGAATCAATGCGTATGGTGAAAAAGCGGATTGAAGAGCTTGTCAAAGGAATTGAAATCGGCTTCCGATGCAAAGGAAAAGTCACGTATCCGTCCGTTTATCATCAAGTTTATAATACAAGCGGCCTGACCGAAGAATTTATGCAATTTGTCAGCGATCATCAGCTTGCTGACGTGAAAACGGCGAAAGAGGCGATGACCGGAGAAGATTTCGGATATATGCTGAAAAAATATCCCGGCTTTATGTTCTGGCTGGGGGCCGATTCATCCCATGGGCTTCATCACGCAAAGCTGAACCCGGATGAAGATGCGATGGAAACCGCGGTAAATGTCATGGTCGGATATTTTTCGAAGTATGCCAATTAAATCCGAAAAGAAGAATAATCTAACAAAAATTGAGCATTCTACATAACGGAGGTGTTCAATATGACGAAAAAAATTGGAATTGAACAATCTTTATCGGATGTAGAACAGGCGTTAAAACAAAAAGGATATGACGTAGTGATGATGAAGACTCCTGAGGATGCGAAGAATTGTGACTGCTGTGTCGTAACCGGACTTGACAGCAATGTCCAAGGAATTGCCGATACGTCAACTCAGGCTCCCGTCATTACGGCTTCCGGAATGACCGCCGACGAAATCTGCAGCGAAGTGGAAAAAAAATTTCATTAAAAAGAAAAAACCGAAGCTTACGCTTCGGTTTTTCTATTCGGCGGAAGCGGCGTTTTTAAAACGGTCGAGCGCGATTTTCATTTCTCTCCGCAGTACGCGTTCAACCCGCCATTGCTCCATATTTTCTGTTTTGGCAATGATTCTGATCACCATTTCTGACGAGCTTAAATCCTGAACCCCGATGACGTCCGGCCCTTCCTTAATCTGCGGGAGCTCAGCGGCTGCTTTGTCACACGCGGTTTGCAGGATTTGAATGGTTTCATCAAGATTTTTTTCAAGCGGCACTTTAATATCGACAAGCGCCTGCATCGTTCCGCGGGAATGGTTGCTCACATTCGTAATGCCCCGGTTGGGAAGATAGTGAAGCGTGCCGTCAAAGCTCCGGATTTGCGTCGTACGGAGACCGACCTGCTCGACAATGCCGCTGTAGCCGGCAACCGTAATATAATCACCGACGTCGATCTGTTTTTCCAAAAGGATAAAAAATCCGGTGACGATGTCACTGACAAGCCCCTGAGCCCCGAAGCCGACTGCGAGACCGACCACGCCGGCGCCGGCAATGAGAGCGCTCGGATTGTAGTGAAATAAATCCAAAATCATTACGATAAAAACGAAAATCAGGATGTATCCATATACATTAAGCGCGAGGCTTCGCAAAGTATAAGCGCGGCCTGTAGAGAGGTTGTTTTGTTGCTCGAATTTCTGAAACAGATGCTTGATCAGCTTTTTTCCTGCCGTCCGGAAAATAAAATACGCTAAAATAATGAGAGCCAGCTTTATGATGAAAATCCCGGCAGATGTGAGAAGCCCGGCCCAATCAAAGTGTTTTAGATCAATCATAGTGATGTCTTCCTTTCAAGTCTATTGCGGAAAAAGCTAAAAGTGATATACCCGTTTTTAAAATAAAATAAACCTTTTAATAGAAATCAGTTATTTCATTTATGATTTGTTCATATTGCCCGGTTTCAATATGATCATTTTTGTGAAGATATGAACTAAGGAATCGCCACACTCATTTTAACATGGTGATTCAGCCAAATCATATCCTTTGGAGGGAAAACAGGATAACGTTGCCCGGCGGACTGAAAGCCCCGGCAAAAAACCTTTTTCGTAAGGAGGGAAATAAGATGAAATTACGTCAGCAAATGCCTGAATTGACAGGCGCTAAAGCATGGATTAACAGAGAAGTCACGAAGGAACAGCTGGTCGGCGGAAAGCCGGCACTGATTCACTTCTGGTCCGCCAGCTGCCGCATGTGTAAAGAAGCGATGCCTGAGGTGAACGGGTTTCGTGATAAATATAAAGATCAGCTGAATGTGGTGGCCGTTCACATGCCCCGTTCCGAAGATGATCTTGATCTTGAGAAAATCAAGAAAACAGCGGCTGAACATGATATCTCTCAGCCGATTTACGTCGACAGCGATCATACGCTGACTGAAGCATTTGAAAATGAATATGTGCCGGCTTATTACGTTTTTGATAAAAGCGGACAGCTCCGCCATTTTCAAGCGGGAGGAAGCGGGATGAAAATGCTTGAAAAACGCGTCAGCCGAGTACTTTCAGAAACGGAGCAGGCTTCTCAGTAATCGGGACAATCTCCGTCGGACTATTGTCTCGGTTCCGCAAACCCTTTGCCGTTTAGGTAACAGGGTTTTTTTGTGCCTATTGGATAAAAAATTCCAATATGACATGTGTGGCTTAAAAAATAAGAGAAACAGCCGTAAACACGCTGTACCGCTTGTTTTATCCATATCATTATCTTTTACATATTATAGTCGAAAATTGTAGATATCACGCTAATTTTCATTAAACAAGTAATTTCAAGTTATATTTTGAAATGGTTGAATAAATTGGAACTTTGTCCAGAATCCCCTATATGATAAGGATTTTTGTATATAAAGTACCATTTTCAGAAAATAAGCAATTTTTCATAGAGTAAATAAAATAGTAAAATGATAAAATAATAGTTGATAAAATTACTTTTGTAATCTAATATCTTAATAAAAGCGTTTAAATTTTTGACAGGGGGTTTTACACATGTTTAATGAAAGAGAAGCGCTGCGCTTACGTTTAGAACAATTGAACGAAGCAGAGGTAAAAGTCATTCGTGAATATCAAATAGAACGTGATAAAATATATGCAAAACTGAGAGAATTAGACAATACAGGCAGCCTGTCCGATACAAAAAAAGAGTTTCGTCCGGAGAAAAAAAGTGACTCTCTCCCGGTGCTTGCAGAGCTTGCAGCACAGGAAATGAGAAGCTATCAAAAGCCGCAGACACAGCCTCAATCCTCCCAGCCGCAGATGCAGTCTATTACGTCTCTTCCCGCCGGCATTCCGGACGGTTCTACAAGAAGAAGAAGAGGGACGGCGAGACCGGGATCAAAAGCGGCAAAACTGCGCGAAGCAGCGATTAAAACGTTGAAACGCCACAATGCAGCGATCAAAAGTTCCGAACTGCAAAAGGAAATTGAAAAGGAAAGCGGCCTTGAAATTCCTAATATGACAACATTTATGCAAAGCTTAATTAAAATGTATCCGGAAGTGAAAAAACCATACCGCGGCCAATATATTCTTGAGGGAGAAATTTCTCAGGAAACAGCAGAAACGGCAAATGATACGGCTGCTGAATAAAACAGTAAAAACTGCTTGCGTTACTCAAGCAGTTTTTTTGCGTTTTCCCGCTTATTCTGCGGAAGTGACGCATCTTTTCCCGGCTTTTTTTCAAGCTTGACGACATATTTTTGGAAAGGCTTTTCGCCGTCAGCACGTTCTTTCAACGCATCCAGTTTTTCATCAAACGACTGATCGCGGGACTCTGATTGTACAAATTGTTTTTGCAGGGAGATGACTTGTTCGGTAACGGCTTTAAGCAAGTCTTCTGCCTGAACAGTCTCTTTGGAAACAGAAGGGATTTCCAGAGCTTGTTCCGCCGGTTCCGCCGTGCGGCTGTCAATATCAGCAAAATGGCCGGCAATCCAAGCATCACTTTCGTCCAGCTGCCGTTTATACGAAAGAATGGTTTCTTGAAATAACTTTTCTTTCGTTTTTTCTATTTCTACAAGCCGTTCTTTTGTTTCTAGTATTCGATCTCTCATATGATTAATTTCTATTTTAATATGTTTGAGCTGGTATTCTTTTTCTATCATTTGTGTTTGGAGCCGGGTATTTTCGTCTGCAGCGGCATGATAACGCTGTTTCATATCTTCGTGAGAAGTCCGTTCAGTTTGAATGGCGGTCTCAAGTGAGCGGATGCGGGTATGTAAGTTTTTATTTTCTTCTTCAAATTTTACATTTGTAAGATGCAGACGGTGCTTTTCTTCCATCTCATTTTTCCGCCGAAACGTTTCCTGCTGAAGCAGTTCTTGCAGAATGACGATTTTATCGAGCAGCCCGGCTCTGATTTCCTGCAAAGAACGTTCCGTGTCACTTGTCTGTTTGTGTTTTTGAGCCATGGCTTCCAATTCGTCAGAAAGCTTGTGAAGCCGCTCTTTAATATTGGCGTTTTCCTCCTGAAGCTTATTATTTTTCTGATGGAAGTAGCTTGCTTCAAATTCTGAAATTAATTTTCTGCATCTGGAAAGTTCGGATTTCAAGTAAAGGTTCTCTTGAGAAGTGTCGTGGAAAAACGGACCGGATATTTTCATAAGAACCATCTCCCTCATGATGTTAACACTACAATATGGGAAAGGATCAACGGCTATTCCTCTTAATTAAACAGACAAGCACCGTAATATTGTATTTCGGCTGAGGCGTTTGCTATGCTTTTATATAGAATGGGAGAGAGATGACATGAAATGGGTGAATGTAATATTAGCGGGGGGAGCTTCCCGAAGATTCGGAGAACCGAAAGCTTTTGCAAAGTGGAAGGGCGGCATGTTTTATGAACAGGCGAAAAAAGCCTTCGGCGGCGGAGAAACGGTGATTATCAGCCGCCCTGAGCATATAAAAAAGTTCTTATCAAACAGGGAGCGGCATGTTTTTGCCGATGAGCCGCGGTTTCGGGGAATGGGCCCGCTGGCCGGCATATATACGGCAATGAAACAAACGGAAGGCGAAACATACACGGTCATATCCTGTGACACGCCGCTCGTGACAAGAAAGACGATGGCTGCACTTGAAATGAAGCTGACCGGAAATCTGGACGCTGTCATACCGGTTTGTGAAAACAGAGAGCAGCCCCTCTTGGCGGTTTACCATAAACGGGTGCAGGGTGTGCTTTTTGATCAGCTGACACAAAACAAACTGAAAATGACAGACACGCTGAAACGGCTGTCTGTCTGTTATGTGCAGGCTGAAGACATCGGCGCCGGGCCGGAGGAGTTCGCTAATATCAACACACGGGACGATTACACCAGACTTTTGGCGCATGTCGAGTCTTCAAATCAGGACTGATCGGGAAGAAACATGGTATGATGGAAATAAAAATGCAAGGGGACAACACAGATGGAAGAGCGCTATTCGCGGCAGACAAGATTTAAGCCGATAGGGGAAAAAGGGCAGCAGGCGCTGGCTGACAGCAGTGTCCTGATTGTCGGAGCCGGAGCCCTCGGAACAGCCGCGGCAGAGGGCCTGGCAAGAGCCGGAGCGGGCCGTATGACGATTATTGACCGGGATTATGTGGAATGGAGCAATTTACAAAGACAGCAGCTGTATACAGAAGAAGACGCGAGACAGCGCCTGCCGAAAGCAATGGCGGCCAAGGCGCGTCTTTTGGCGGTAAACAGTGATATACATATCGATGCTTACGCGGCGGAAGGTACGGCGGAAACGCTCGAACCGCTGATCGAACAAGCGGATTGCATCGTGGATGCGACAGATAATTTTGAAACGAGAATGGTCATCAATGATCTGGCGCTGAAAACGGAAACACCTTGGATTTACGGTGCCTGTGTCAGCAGTCAGGGAATGTGCATGACGATTATTCCGGGGGTTACGCCGTGTTTATCCTGCCTGTTTGAGCAAATGCCCGTGGGCGGAGCGACATGTGATACAGCAGGTATCATACCTCCGGCGGTTCATATCGTCTCCGCTTATCAGCAGGCTGAGGCGCTGAAATTGCTGACAGGAAATCATGCGGCGGTAAATCGGCGCTTTTTCACGTTTGACGTGTGGAATAACACCAATATGAGCATAAATGTGGATCAGATCAAACGGGATCATTGCCCTTCCTGCGGCGCGGCGCCCGTATATCCGTATCTGCAGCCTGAAAACAGGCCGAAAGCAAGCGTGCTGTGCGGAAGAGACACCGTTCAAATCAGATCGGAAGCCTTAAAGAGGCTGGATAAAGAAGAGCTTGTCAAACGTCTGAAGCAGATCGGTAAAGTGGAAGCAAATGAATTTCTGCTGCACATGGCGTATGAGCGCTTCAGAATCGTTATTTTTCAGGATGGCCGGGCTCTGATTCACGGTACAAACGATATAAAAGAAGCAAATTCAGTTCTGGCCAGGGTGATCGGACTGTAGGAAGGGGAGATATTGCTATGCTTGAAAAAAGAACGCCGATTCAGGTGGACGAAGCAGTCCGCCGGGTGAGCCGGTATAAAAAACAGGGGGATACCGAATGGGTGGCGCTTGAGGACAGTCTCCACCGCTATTTGGTGGAGGATCTTAAGGCGGATCATGATGTGCCGGCCTTTAACCGTTCCCCGTATGACGGGTTTGCCATCAGGGCGAGCGATTCAAAAACGGCTTCCCGTGACAATGCCGTCACCTTTGAAGTCATTGACCATATCGGAGCCGGCGCCGTGTCAGAAAAAGAACTCGGGCCTTATGAAGCGGTCCGCATTATGACGGGGGCGCAGATTCCAAAAGGCGCGGATGCCGTAGTGATGCTTGAGCTGACAAAAACGTTTTCTGAAAACGGGACGAATTACATGTCAGTGAAACGCCCTTTTCATGCGGGCGATAATATTTCATATCAAGGAGAAGATGCGAAAAAGGGCAGCTCGCTATTAAAAAAAGGGACGAAAATCACGCCGGGCGTAACCGCTCTTTTAGCAACCTTCGGCTATGCTTCCGTTCCCGTGGTCAGAAAGCCGGTTGTCGGCATTATCGCAACGGGAACCGAGCTTCTTCATGTCAGCGATCCGCTTGAGCCGGGGAAAATCCGCAACAGCAACGCTGCCATGGTGTATGCCCAGGTCATTGAAGCGGGCGCGGTACCGCTGAACTTAGGGAAAATTTCCGATGATTTTGATGACAGCTATGCTGCGGTGAAGGAAGCTATGAAAAAAGTTGATTTTCTGATCACGACCGGCGGCGTGTCAGTCGGCGATTTTGATTTTCTTCCAGACATTTATAATAAGCTCGGAGCGGAAGTTCTTTTTAACAAAGTGGCAATGCGCCCGGGGAGCGTGACAACTGTCGCCCGGGCCGATGACATGCTGCTGTTCGGCCTTTCAGGCAATCCGTCCGCATGTTATGTCGGATTCACCCTGTTTGTCAAACCGATGATTCAGACGTGGCTTCTGAATGAAAAACCTCATTCCGGATGGGCGGAAGCCGTGTTAACAAACGACTTTCCGAAGCCGAATCCGTTTACGAGATTTGTGAGGGCGTTTGTTTATCATAAGGACGGAAAGATGATGGCGTCACCGGTCGGTCTCGACAAATCAAGTTCAGTCACATCTCTAGCCGAAGCAAACGCGTTTATCCTTCTGCCGGGAGGAACGAGGGGGTATGAAGCGGGCCGGACGGTTCACGTGCTCCTCATCCGTGATGAGAATGGAAGTGAATGGCCGTGGTCAATTCTTTCCCGATCGTCCAGATCGTAGGTTTTCAAAACAGCGGTAAAACAACGTTTATTGAACGTGTGCTGAAAGCGGCGCCGAAAGAGTGCGATATTGGATGTTTAAAACATCACGGACATGGCGGAGAACCGGAACCTTTTTCTGACGGAAAAGACTCGGAGCGTTTTTCAAAAGCCGGAGCCGCGGTTACGGCAGTAGAAGGGGACGGCGTCCTGCAGCTTACGGCGCGAAAAAAATGGGATCTGGCGGGTTTGATCAGTCTGTATGAATGTCTGGGAATTGACGGTCTTCTCATAGAGGGATTTAAATATGCGCCGCATCCGAAAATCATTATGATCAAAGACAGCGAAGATTGGCAAAAGCTGAAGCATTTGGAGCGCGTGATCGCGGTTGTCAGCAGAAATACGGAGCATATGCCGGCAGATGCAGGCATGCCCGTATTCCATGCGGATGATCCGGCTGCCATTATGTTTGTGCTTTCGCAGCTGAAAGGGGAATCTGCATAAATGGAACGTTTTCAAATTACAAGGGAACCTATCATTGCGGAAAATATCGTAAAAAAAGTTGAAAAGCGTGAAGCCGGCGCCATCACAACGTTTATCGGCACGGTCAGAGAGTGGACTGCAGGACGGCGGACGGTGCGTCTCGAATATGAAGCGTATGAACCGATGGCTGTTCAAATGCTTTCTCAAATCGGCGATGAAATCAGTGCGAAATGGGAAGGAGCCGAAGCTGCAATCACTCACCGTGTCGGCGTCCTTGATATCGGAGAAGCAGCGGTCGTAATCGCCGTGTCTTCACCGCACAGAAAGGCGGCATATGAGGCGAATGAATATGCAATTGAACGGATAAAACAGATTGTGCCGATATGGAAAAAAGAAATCTGGGAAGACGGCGAAGAATGGATAGGCGATCAGCTGGAAACAACGCCCTATCCGAACGGAAAACCGGATTTGGATAAAGGGGAATCGCGATGATTAAAGTACTATTGTTTGCCGGGCTTGCGGAGCAGGCGGGAACACCGGTCATTGAACTTGACGAAAAAGAGACGGCGGCGTCTGCTGTAAAAACACTGTTAAAGGAACGGTACGGACTTCAGACGATTGACAATGCCATGATCGCAATCAATGAAACATATGTAAAAGACAACAGCATCGTAACAGAAGGTGATACTATTGCCTTTATCCCTCCTGTAAGCGGAGGGTGAAAAAAGAGCCGGATGTGCATCATTGCCATCCGGCTTTTTTATATATAGGAGCTGAATTACAGAGAATATCTAAATGGGATTTAAAGGGATTTGTGATTGAGACGGTTTTGATTAGATGAATAGGCTGAAGACAGTGCCTTCACAAGGCTTTGAGCCTCCCGTCATACCGGTCTGACAATACTTTTTTTTACATAATTATGGAACGTAAAGCTAAGAATTTGTGTTACAATTTAGCATAAATACGCAAACGGCAAAAAAATTGAAACTTCTCTCAGCCTAAAGCGTACGTATAAACAGAATAATACATAGGAGGCATCAGCAATATGGAACCAAACCTGGAAAAAAGCAATACGGCAGTAACGGAAAAGCCGTCAATTTTCGGCGTCATTACAAGTCCTGTTGTGCAGTTTAAAAGATTAAAAGAAAAGCCGGTCATCGGCATTCCTCTCCTGATTGTCATCATTCTCATCGCGGCCGGCAGTATTTTGCGCGGACTGGGGATGAATTATGAAGAAGTGCTGAACAGCACATCTCTTGACGGATTGTCGGATGATCAGATTGAAATGACCAAAACCATTGCTAAATTCGGCTCGATGTTCGGAGGAATCTTCGGGGGCATTATCGCTCTGTTTATCGTTCCGCTCATTTACTGGCTGTGCGTCAAAATTTCAGGCGGCGTGACAACTTACAAAAAAATGCTCTCACTCAGCCTGTTTACGGCATTCATTACCAATATCGGCTTAGTCATTAACGGTCTTGTCACTTATTTTACCGGTGCGGGCTCACTGTACGCCGTTACATCTTTGGCGAGTGTCATACCGGCCGGAGACGGCGTCGCGGTCTTTTTAAGCGCGTTCGACATTTTCAGCATCTGGAGCTATATTCTGCTCGCTTTGGGACTTCGCTATACAGGCGGCATTTCAAAAAAAGCGGCCTGGACTTCCGCGATTGTCCTGTTTGTTATTATGCTTATGGTTTCGGCAGTCGGAGGACTGTTAAGTTCAGTGACAGCAGGTGTATAACATGAAAAAAATTTATATCGGAATCGGCATCGCCGTAATTGTTGCAGTATTCATCGGTATCAATATTTATAAGTCTGCCGCTCCCGCGGGCGGCAGCGCCGGGAAAAAAATCGAAACCGGAACCATGGAAAACAGAGAAATCTCCTCTACGGTTATGGTTCCGGGAACACTTAAATTCTCTAAAGAACAGTATGTTTTTTATGAAGCGGATAAAGGAACTCTTGATAAAGTGAAAGTAAAAGAAGGCGACAAAGTAAAAAAAGGGTCGTCGTTAGTCACGTATACAAATGAGCAGCTCAATCTTGATAAAGAACAAAATGAGTTGACAGAACAATCAAAACGGATGCAAATCGAACAAGTTGAAGAAAAACTCAGAGCATTAAACAGCAAGGAACAAGATCTGGCAAAACAAGTGGGAGAAGCTGAAGCCAAAAAACAAATTGAATCCGAACGGACTGATCTGCAGCTTCAGCAAAAAACGGCGGAAATCGAATTAAAGCAATCTGATTTGCAAAAGCAGTCTCTTGAAAATCAAGTGGCGAATCTCAATGTTAAGAGTGAGATGGACGGGACGGTTATCTCGGTAAATCAAGAAGCGGCTTCTAAAAAATCGGATATTCAAGAACCGGTTATACATATAGGAGACCCGGAACACCTGATCGTTGCCGGCAATTTGTCCGAATACGATACGCTGAAAGTGAAAAAGGGCCAAAGTGTTACGATTACCTCAGACGCCATCCCCGGTAAAACGTGGAAAGGGAGAGTGGCGGCTGTCGGACTCGTTCCTGATCAAAAGTCAAGCGCTGCTTCGGGGGAAAGCGCGGAACAGGCCGTGCAGTATCCGTTTCAGGTTAAGCTGATCGGAAACCTTCCGGAGGGCAAGCCGGGGTTTAAATTAATTATGAACATTGAAACCGACAAACGGAAAGCCGATACGCTGCCGTCCTCCGCGGTCAAAAAAGACGGAGATGAGCACTGGGTCTTTACGGTAAAAGACGGGAAGGCCAAACGCGTGAAAGTTAAAGTCGGCGATACCGCAAATCAGCTTACGGAGATAAAAGAGGGGCTTTCAAAGGATGATAAAGTCATTCTGAATCCGGCTGACGATTTGACTGACGGAACGGATGTGAAAGCATAGATGATTCAGCTTTCAAAGGTGAAAAAAAGTTATCAGATCGGCAAGGAGACGTTTGATGTTCTTCGTTCAATCGACCTGACGATTGAAGAAGGAGAATATGTGTCAATTATGGGACCGTCGGGATCGGGAAAATCTACGATCATGAATATCATCGGCTGTCTGGACAGACCGACGTCCGGCAGTTACAGGCTTGCGGGCGAAGATGTTTCTTCATGTACCGAAAAAGAGCTTGCGGCGGTCCGGAACAAATCAATCGGATTTGTCTTTCAGCAATTTCAGCTGCTGCCGCGATTGAATGCAAGAAAAAATGTCGAACTCCCCATGATCTACGCCGGTATCGGCAAAAAAGAGCGTGAGGAACGGGCTGAGCATGCGCTGGAAAAAGTCGGTTTGGCGGATCGGATGCGTCACATGCCGAATGAGCTGTCAGGCGGCCAGAAGCAGCGTGTCGCGATTGCAAGAGCCATCGTGAACGAACCGAAGCTCATTTTAGCTGATGAACCGACCGGCGCGCTGGATACGAAAACAAGCATTTCTATTATGGAGCAGTTCACAGAGCTTAATGCAGAGGGCGTGACCGTGGTGCTTGTGACTCATGAGCCTGAAGTGGCGGACTGTACAAACAGAGTGATTTTCGTCCGTGACGGCATGATCGTTTCCCGCGATGCTGAGCAGAGGAGAGTGGGGGAATGAGCCTGTTAGAAAATCTCCGGATGGCCCTCAGTTCCGTAAGAGCTCACAAGCTGAGATCGATCCTGACAATGCTCGGAATCATTATCGGCGTCGGTTCAGTAATCGTGGTTGTGGCTGTCGGCCAGGGCGGAGAGCAAATGCTGAAGCAATCCATCAGCGGGCCGGGCAATACGATTGAATTGTTTTACCTTCCGAGTGATGAAGAATTAACAGCCAATCCGAACGCCTTACAGGAAGCGAGTTTTACAGAAGAAGATATTAATGGATTAAAAGGAGTGGACGGCGTAAAGCAGGTTGTCGCTTCCGCGGTAAAATCCATGACGGCCCGTTACCATGAAGAAGACACGGATATTACGCTGAACGGCATTAACAGCGGCTACATGGACGTAAAAAAGCTGGACGTTCAAGATGGACGGACATTTACGGACAATGATTTTCTTTCCGGGAAAAGAGCGGGAATCATCTCGAAAAAAATGGCTGAAAAGCTGTTCGGGAAAACGTCTCCGCTCGGAAAAATCGTCTGGGCCGGCGGACAGCCCGTTGAAGTAATCGGCGTACTGAAAGAAGAGAGCGGTTTTTTATCGTTAGGACTCAGTGAAATGTATGTGCCGTTCAACATGCTGAAAACGTCTTTCGGTACTAACGACTACAGCAACGTTTCCGTTCAGACGGAGTCCGCTGATCAAATCAAAACAACAGGAAAAGAAGCGGCCCGTCTCTTAAATGACAATCACGGTACAAAAGAGGCCTATCAAGTCATGAATATGGAAGAAATCGCGGCGGGAATCGGTCAGGTCACGACCGTCATGACGACGATCATCGGTTCGATCGCCGGTATTTCTCTCATTGTCGGCGGGATCGGGGTCATGAATATTATGCTCGTATCAGTGACGGAACGGACAAGAGAAATCGGCATCCGCAAATCGCTCGGTGCCACGAGAGGACAGATTCTGACACAATTCTTAATTGAATCTGTTGTGCTTACATTAATCGGCGGCTTAATCGGAATCGGTCTCGGCTACGGGGGAGCATCACTCGTTTCTCTTATCGCAGGCTGGCCGTCGCTCGTTTCCTGGCAGGTGGTTTGTATCGGCGTACTGTTCAGTATGCTGATCGGTGTCATTTTCGGCATGCTGCCCGCCAACAAAGCATCACGCTTAGATCCGATTGAAGCGTTAAGGTATGAATAACCTGCGCCCCATGCAGTCTGCATGGGGTTTTTTGTGTTTTAATGATTGAATGAATATAATAGACTTTTTTCATTTATGATAAAAAGAAAATGTCATACAATTGTCCCCCTTTTTGTCGAATTTACAGTTTACAAACCCTATGTACATACGTTAATATGAACAAATGTGAAAGATTTTGATAGTTATTGAATGAATTTGAGTGATTTTAGTTGCTTGAAGTAAAAAAAGCGTTTACAATTATCTTGCAGCCGAAATGAATACGTTTTCAAAGGAGGCGGAATATGCTCACTCCTGAAAGGTATCAGCTGATTATGGATCAGATTGAAAAGCGAGATGTGGTGAAGATTCAAGAGCTGATAAGCATGACAAACGCTTCTGAATCAACGATCAGAAGAGATTTATCAACACTTGAAGAGCGCGGGTTTTTAAAGCGCGTTCACGGCGGGGCGTCTAAACTTTCCAACAGCAGGCAAGAACCCGATATGCTTGAAAAATCCTCCAAAAACCTTCAGGATAAACTGAAGATCGCTGAAGAAGCGGCATCTTTATTAGAAGAAGGTGACTGTATTTACCTTGATGCGGGAACAACTACATTGCACATGATTGATTTTATAGATCATACAAAGGACATTGTGGTTGTCACAAACGGGGTTATGCATATCGACGCTTTAATAAGGAAAGGGATTCCTTTTTATCTTCTCGGAGGATATGTGAAGCATAGAACAGGTGCGATGATCGGCGGCGCCTCATTAACGGCGGTCAGCCAGTACCGTTTTGACAAAAGCTTTCTCGGGGTGAACGGCGTGCACATTGAAGCCGGCTTTACAACACCCGATCCGGATGAGGCTCTTCTGAAGACAAAGGCTGTGAGACAGGCGAAAAATGCGTATGTTTTAGCCGATCCTTCTAAATTCGGCGAGATTTCTTTCGCAGCGTTCGCCGCCTTGGGCGATGCAGCTATCATTACCACTGAAGCTGAAGAACTTGCATTCGATAATTACCAAGAAAAAACTGTCGTAAAGGTAGTGAAACCATGATTTACACTGTAACCCTCAATCCGTCTGTTGACTATATCGTTCACGTTGAAGATTTTGCCGTAGGCGGTTTAAACCGTTCAAGCTATGACACGAAGTATCCCGGCGGAAAAGGCATCAACGTTTCGAGATTACTGAAAAGACACCATGTGCCGTCAAAAGCATTGGGGTTTGTCGGCGGATTTACCGGAAATTATATCACGTCATTTTTGCAGCAGGAAGGTCTGGAAACGGCTTTTTCTGAGGTAGATGAAGACACGCGTATAAATGTAAAACTGAAAACGGGCGATGAAACGGAAATTAACGGACAGGGCCCGACGATTTCAGACGAAGTGTTCAATGCCTTTTTAGAACAGTTCTCCGCTCTGGAAGAGGGAGACATCGTCGTTTTAGCGGGAAGCATTCCTTCTTCCCTGCCGCATAACACGTATGAAAAAATTGCTGAGGCATGCAGAAAGCAGAATGCCCGGGTAGTGGTGGACATCTCCGGTGAAGCGCTGATGAAAGCGACAGAAATGAAACCGTTTTTGATGAAGCCGAATCATCATGAGCTTGGGGAAATGTTTAATACGGTCATTGATTCAGCCGAAGCTGCCGTTCCTTACGGTAAAAAATTAATTGAACAAGGCGCTGAACACGCGATTGTTTCGATGGCTGGCGACGGTGCGCTTTTATTTACGAAAGAGGCGGTTTTCCTCGCCAATGTTCCTAAAGGAAAGCTTGTCAATTCCGTAGGCGCGGGTGATTCCGTCGTCGCGGGATTCCTTGCGGGAATTTCAAAACAGCTGCCTTTGGAAGATGCGTTCCGTTTAGGAGTTGCTTCCGGAAGCGCGACGGCATTTTCTGAAGAACTCGGAACTGAAGAGTTTGTACAGCAGCTTCTTCCTGAAGTTAAAGTCACACGTCTATAGAGGAGGAAAGAAAAGTGAAGATAACTGAGCTGTTAACAAGAGATACAATTCATCTCAATATAGAAAGCAAAGAGAAAGAAAACGTTATCGATGAAATGGTGACAGTGCTTGACAAAGCCGGCAGATTAAATGACAGAGAGGCTTACAAAGCAGCCATTTTAAATCGTGAAAGCCAAAGCTCGACGGGAATCGGCGAAGGCATTGCCATTCCTCATGCGAAGACGGCGAGCGTCATTAACCCGGCCATCGCATTCGGCCGTTCAAAAGATGGTGTGGATTATGAATCATTAGACGGTCAGCCGGCACACCTGGTCTTTATGATTGCGGCAACCGAAGGAGCGAATAATACGCACCTTGAGGCATTATCAAGACTTTCAACGCTTCTTATGCGTGAGGAAATCCGCAAACAGCTTCTTGAAGCTGAATCAGAAGACGCGATCATTGACATCATCAATCAGCATGACAAAGATGACGATGAGGAAGAAGAAGAGCAGGAAGAACAGGCAGCGCCGTCAGGAAAAGGCAAAATCCTTGCCGTTACGGCATGTCCGACAGGTATCGCCCATACGTTCATGGCAGCTGACGCACTGAAGGAAAAAGCGAAAGAGCTCGGCGTTGACATTAAAGTCGAGACAAACGGCTCAAGCGGTATCAAACATAAGCTGACGGCTCAAGAAATTGAAGACGCGCCTGCGATCATCGTGGCGGCTGATAAACAGGTTGAAATGGAACGCTTTAAAGGCAAACATGTTCTTCAAGTACCTGTAACAGCTGGTATCAGACGTCCTCAGGAACTGATTGAAAAAGCCGTTAACCAAGATGCGCCGATTTACGAGGGCAGCGGCGGAGGATCTTCCGCTTCAGATGAAGACGGCCCGAAACAGAAATCAGGAACAAGCATCGGAAGCACTTTCTATAAACACTTAATGAGCGGTGTCAGCAACATGCTGCCATTTGTCGTCGGCGGCGGAATTCTCGTTGCGATCTCATTCTTCTGGGGCATTCATTCAGCTGATCCGAAAGACCCGACATACAACACGTTTGCCGCAGCGCTGAACTTTATCGGCAGCGATAATGCGTTAAAACTGATCGTTGCAGTTCTTGCCGGATTCATTGCAATGAGTATTGCGGACCGTCCGGGATTTGCGCCGGGTATGGTCGGCGGATTTATGGCTACGCAGGCGAATGCCGGATTCTTGGGCGGACTGATTGCCGGATTCTTAGCCGGTTATGTCGTAATCCTGCTGAAAAAGCTGTTTGTCTTTATCCCTCAATCTCTTGACGGATTAAAACCTGTACTGATTTATCCGCTGCTCGGTATTTTTATCACAGGAGTTCTGATGCAATTTGTCATAAACACTCCTGTAGCAGCGTTCATGAATTTCTTAACAAATTGGCTTGAAAGCCTTGGAACTGGAAACCTTGTCTTAATGGGTATTATTTTAGGCGGTATGATGGCTATCGACATGGGCGGCCCGCTCAATAAAGCGGCCTTCACTTTCGGTATCGCGATGATCGATGCCGGAAACTATGCGCCGCATGCGGCCATCATGGCGGGCGGAATGGCTCCGCCGCTTGGAATCGCACTGGCGACAACATTCTTTAAACACAAATTCTCTAAACGTGACCGTGAAGCCGGTATTACGTGCTACTTCATGGGAGCAGCTTTCGTTACAGAAGGCGCCATCCCGTTTGCAGCGGCTGATCCGCTTCGCGTCATCCCTGCAGCCGTTGTCGGTTCTGCGGTAGCGGGCGGGTTGACAGAGTTTTTCCGGGTAACGCTTCCTGCACCGCACGGAGGAATATTCGTTGCATTCATTACGAACCATCCGCTGCTTTACTTAATGAGTATCGTGATCGGAGCGATTGTAACGGCGGTTATCTTGGGAATCGTCAAAAAACCGGTTGTAGAGAAATAAGCAAAAAGCGTCCTTTACGGGCGCTTTTTTCAATCATGTGCGCATAGAAGCGTTATGTATTTTATGATGAGTTATGATAAAGTAAAGATGGTACATGAACCGAAACAGTGATCGTCTAGGAGGAACCACGTTGACTGAAGAACAAAAACCTACTTCTGAAAAATCGGTAAAAAGAAAATCCAACACATATTGGGAATGGGGAAAGGCCATCATTATAGCGGTCGCACTTGCGCTGTTAATCCGCCATTTCCTGTTTGAACCGTACTTAGTGGAAGGATCATCAATGTACCCGACATTACATGACGGTGAAAGGCTGTTTGTCAACAAAAGCGTCAATTATATCGGAGAAATCGAGCGGGGGGACATCGTCATTATTAACGGCGATACATCGAAAGTCCATTATGTAAAGCGGCTCATCGGAAAACCGGGAGAAACGGTGGAAATGAAAAATGACACGCTTTATATAAACGGCAAAAAAATCGCAGAACCGTACCTCGCGAGCAATAAAAAAGAAGCGAAAAAACTGGGAGTCAACCTGACGGGAGATTTCGGCCCCGTAAAGGTTCCGAAAGGCAAATACTTCGTCATGGGTGACAATCGGCTGAACTCAATGGACAGCCGGAACGGACTCGGTTTAATTGCCGAAAACCGGATCGTCGGCACCTCGAAGTTTGTGTTCTTCCCGTTTCATGATATGCGTCAGACAAAATAAAAACGCCGCGCTGCCCGATTTGGACAGCAGGCGTTTTTTATTTGGCAAACGAGGCGGCGACGGCAATGAACAATACCGTGGCCAGCACTGATCCGACAATGGCCAGAACGCTGAAAAAAAGATTCACCTGCTTCTTCTCTTTGCCGCGTTTTTCAAGCATCCGTTTTGAAAAGAGATGCGAAAACGTATAAATGAGGGCGATTCCGATGTACAAGCCGATGTCACGGGCCGTAAAGCCTGTGACGGCCAGAAAAACCCCGGTGAAGAAAATCATAAGACAGTATTCTGTGAGTGTTAAAAGCTTCAACTTGTTCCTCCGTGATGAATATGTATATATATCTATTGTATCACAGCGCTCCGGGTTTGACGCCTGCATCTTTTCAAACCCGTATATTCGCAGGGAAACATTTCTCTTCCCCTTTATTCATGGTATACTTTTAATGATGATAGACACGATGGAGGATTCTAAATGATTGCTGTAAATAATGTGAGCTTGCGTTTTGCGGATCGCAAGTTATTTGAAGATGTCAATATTAAATTTACGCCGGGCAACTGCTACGGATTAATAGGCGCAAACGGTGCCGGAAAATCAACATTTTTGAAAATTTTATCCGGTGAGCTGGAGCCGCAGACCGGCGATGTCCATATGAGCCCGGGTGAACGTCTTGCCATTCTGAAGCAGAACCACTTTGAATATGAAGACTTCGAAGTGCTGAAAGTCGTCATTATGGGACATAAACGTTTATACGAAGTTATGCAGGAAAAAGACGCGATTTATATGAAGCCTGATTTTTCAGATGAAGACGGCATCCGCGCCGCTGAGCTTGAAGGAGAGTTTGCGGAATTAAACGGATGGGAAGCTGAAAGTGAAGCCGCTATTTTGTTAAAGGGCCTGGGCATCTCTGAAGACCTGCATACGAAGAAAATGGCGGACTTAGGCGGTTCAGAAAAGGTGAAAGTGCTTTTGGCACAGGCGCTGTTCGGCAAGCCGGACGTTCTGCTGCTTGATGAACCGACCAACCACTTGGATCTGAAAGCGATTCAGTGGCTGGAAGAGTTTTTAATCAACTTTGAGAACACAGTCATCGTCGTATCCCATGACCGTCACTTTTTAAATAAAGTGTGCACGCACATCGCCGATCTTGATTTTAATAAAATTCAAGTGTACGTCGGCAACTATGATTTCTGGTATGAATCCAGCCAGCTTGCTTTAAAGCTTTCTCAGGAAGCCAACAAGAAAAAAGAAGAGCAGATTAAACAGCTTCAGGAGTTCGTGGCC
Source organism: Bacillus sp. KICET-1 (assembly GCF_027721405.1). Classification (NCBI taxonomy): domain Bacteria; kingdom Bacillati; phylum Bacillota; class Bacilli; order Caryophanales; family Bacillaceae; genus Bacillus; species Bacillus sp. KICET-1. The sequence goes on along the minus strand of NZ_CP113515.1, from coordinate 3,533,832 downwards.
AGATTCAGCGCCAACGCTTCTAAATCAAAGCAGGCGACATCAAGAAAGAAACTCCTTGATAAAATCACGCTTGATGATATCAAACCGTCATCACGCCGTTATCCTTATGTCAATTTCACGCCGGAACGCGAGATCGGAAATGACGTGCTGCGGGTTGAAGGCTTAACAAAAACGATTGACGGGGTAAAAGTGCTTGATAACGTCAGCTTTATTATGAACAGAGAAGATAAAATCGCTTTTACGGGCCGCAACGAACTTGCCGTTACGACATTGTTTAAAATCATTTCCGGGGAAATGGAAGCTGACAGCGGCACATTTAAATGGGGCGTGACCACTTCTCAGGCGTACTTCCCTAAAGACAACAGCGAGTATTTTGACGGCAGCGATGTGAACCTTGTTGACTGGCTCCGCCAATACTCGCCGCATGACCAAAGCGAAAGCTTTCTGCGCGGTTTCTTAGGACGCATGCTGTTCTCAGGAGAAGAAGTCAACAAAAAATCAAACGTTCTTTCCGGAGGAGAAAAAGTGCGCTGCATGCTTTCAAAAGCGATGCTTTCCGGCGCGAATATTTTAATTCTGGATGAACCGACAAACCACTTAGATTTGGAATCCATTACGGCGCTTAACAACGGCTTAATCAGCTTTAAAGGCGCTATGCTGTTTTCATCTCATGACCATCAGTTTGTACAGACAATTGCCAACCGCATCATTGAATTAACGCCTAAAGGCATTGTTGACAAACAAATGTCTTATGACGAATTTCTTGAAAACGCGGATGTACAGAAAAAGCTTGAAGAGCTATACGCGTAATAAAGAAGCAGGGGAGACTCTGCTTTTTTATTTATGAAAAAAGTTTTCAATCTTCTGACTTCCCGTTACAATAAATGAATACATAACTTGAAAAGAGACGGAGGAATGCATCATGAAGTTTTTAATTGTCGGAGCTGGAGGAGTGGGCGGATATATCGGCGCGCGTCTTGCAGAAAAGGGAAATGACGTTACGTTTCTCGTCCGCAAGAAACGGGCGGAACAATTACAAGAAACGGGTTTGATCGTCAAAAGTGCAAAAGGTGATGTTTCAATCAAGCCGAAATTAATGATGGCGGGCGAAGAAGGAGCATTTGACGCCGTTATTATCGCTTCAAAAGCGTATTCTTTGCAGGACGTTATTCGGGATGTCAAACCGTTTGTCAAACCTTCGTCGGTCATTATTCCTTTTTTAAACGGATACAGGCACTATAACCAGCTGTTTGAAGCTTTTTCAAAACGGCAGGTGCTGGGCGGCCTCTGCTTTATTGAGAGCGCCCTTAACGACAAAGGGGACATTCTTCATACGAGCGCTGCCCACCGCTTTGTTTTCGGTGAATGGAACGGGGAACGCACAGAACGTATGAACGAGCTGGAAAACGCATTTGCAGGTGTGAAAGCGGATGTCATCATCAGCCGGGATATTGAAAAGGACATTTGGAAAAAATATATGTTTATTGCCGCGCAGGCGGGAGTGACCACTCTGTTTCAACAGCCGGTCGGACCGATTTTAGAAACAGAAGGCGGCCGCAACACGGCAAAGCGCCTCTTTGCTGAAATCGGAGCCATTTTCAAGGCTGCCGGCATCCCGAAAGATCCTGGTCTGGAAGAAGAGAGTTATCGCACATTGACAAGCATGTCTTACCATATGAAATCGTCGATGCTGAGAGATATGGAAAAGGGCAGGGTGACGGAAGGTGATCATTTACACGGATTTTTGCTTGAGAAAGCGAAAGGCTTGTCAGTTGATACACCTGTTTTGGAAACCGTCTGCGCCAACTTGCAAATGTATGAAGCGAAATAAAAAAAGGAGGCCTGATCGCCTCCTTTTTTATTAAAATGCCCAGTTTCCGTTTCTGAAGATCGGTTCTCTTTTGCCGTCCGCCGTAATGCCGTCGATATTCATATCTTTGGAACCGACCATAAAATCTACGTGTGTAATGCTTTCATTTAAGCCCTCTTTGACAAGCTCTTCCCGTGTCATTTGTTTGCCGCCCTCAATATTAAAGGCATACGCACTGCCGATCGCCAAGTGGTTAGAGGCGTTTTCATCGTACAGTGTGTTGTAAAATAAAATATTTGATTGTGAAATCGGTGAATCGTACGGCACTAAGGCCACTTCTCCGAGATAGTGTGAGCCTTCATCGGTTTCGACGATGCCTTTTAAAATCTCCTCGCCTTTTTCAGCTTTCACATCGACAATGCGGCCGTTTTCAAAGGTAAGAGTGAAGTTATCAATAATGTTGCCGCCGTAGCTCAGCGGTTTCGTGCTGGAAACCGTGCCGTTCACCCCGTCACGCTGCGGGAGGGTGAAAACCTCTTCTGTCGGCATGTTGGCCATGAATTCGTGCCCGCTCTCATTCACGCTTCCCGCGCCTGCCCATACATGTTTTTTCGGCAGTTCAATGGTTAAGTCTGTTCCTTCAGCCTGATAATGCAGGGCGCTGTAATGTTTTTTGTTCAGGTGTTCCACTTTTTCATGAAGATTTTGATCATGTTTTTTCCATGCTTCCACAGGGTTTTCTTCATTTACTCGGGTCGTTTTGAAAATTTCTTCCCATAAAAGCTGAACGGCTGTTTCTTCCGGCTGATCCGGGAACACTTTTTTCGCCCAGCCTGTTGAAGCCGCTCCGATCACCGTCCAGCTGACCTTATCTGATTGAATATATTGTCTGTATGTATGCAATGCTTTTCCGGCGGCTTTTTGGAACGCTGCAATCCGTTTGCCGTCAGTGCCTTTTAACAGGTCGGGGTCGGATGAGACAACAGAAATAAACGCAGCCCCTTTTTTCGCGAGCTCTTCTTTTCCTTTTGCTTCCCATTCAGGATACTCTTCAAACGCTTCAAACGGTGCCATCTCGTATTTTAATCTGGACAGTTCATCGTCCTGCCAATTTACGGTGACGTTTTTTGCGCCTTTTTCATAAGAATGTTTGGCAAGCAGTCTGACTAGTTCCCGAACATCAGTTGAGGCATTGATTACGACATGCTGTCCTTTTTGGACATTGACGCCGACTTCTACCGCCAGCTGAGCATATGTATGTAACTTTTCAGTAAACGAACTCATCGTTCATTCCTCCTCATCGGTTTTTCTCATCATATCAAATATCGCCTCATAAAGGAAAGAAAGGAGCACAAACGAAAAAGACACAGCTTTTGCTGCGTCTTTACGGGTGATTCAGTTTTACGGCGCCGCCGGCCGGAGAATGGGGCATATTGGCCAGTGAAATGCTCATACCCCCCAAAATAATTCCGCTTAAAATGACGGCTACTGCTACGCGTCTTCCCACATCTCTAAGCATATGCTTCCTCCTTAATGTTTCTCCAGTTCTCACAATATGAGCCGGCCGGAGAAAAAAGAAGCACAATCTTATTATTTAATCGCTTTTTGCAGCTTGTCGATGACGTCTAATGAACGCCCCGTGCCGATAGCCACTGATTCAAGCGGATTTGCCGCCAAATGAACGGGAACGACGATTTCTTCTGTCAGCCATTCTTTCATCCCGTTTAAAAGGGAGCCTCCGCCTGTTAACACGACGCCGCGGTCAACAATATCACCGCTGAGCTCCGGCGGGCAATCTTCAAGTGTCGCTCTGATCGCTTCAAGAATATGTAAGAGCGACTCACGCATCGCGTGCTGAATTTCATTAGACTGCAGTCTGATTGTCTTCGGCAGACCGGTTACAAGGTCACGGCCGCGGATTTCCATCGTTTCCGGCACATGTTCAATCAATGCAAAACCGATTTCCATTTTCACTTGTTCTGCCGTACGTTCCCCGATCAGCAGGTTGTATTTTTTTCTGACGAACGAGGCGATATCTTCATCAAGCTGGTCGCCGCCGATTCTGATCGAATGGCAGGATACGACGCCCCCGAATGAGATAATGGCGACTTCAGTCGTACCGCCGCCGATATCTACGACGACGTTTGCGACCGGCTCGTCAACAGGGAGGTCGGCCCCGATTGCAGCGGCTACGGGTTCTTCAATCAAGTGAACGTTTTTCGCTCCGCAGTTTTTGACAGCGTCACTGATGGCGCGGCGTTCAACGGCTGTTGAGCCTGAAGGCGTGCAGACGACGACATTCGGTTTGCGGAAAGTCATTCCGATTTTTTTTCCGGCTTTTTTCATAATGTGTTTTAATAAGTCAGTTGTCATATCATAATCAGCAATGACACCGTCTTTCATCGGCCGTACGGCGACGATTTTCCCCGGCGTCTTTCCGATCATGCTTTTGGCATCCGTTCCGATGGCAAGCACCGCTTTCGTTGTTGTATCTACAGCGACAACGGAAGGTTCGTTTAAAATAATTCCTTTATTTTTACTGTAAACAAGTATATTAGCGGTTCCTAAGTCGATTCCGATCTCAGTTGATTGAAACATGTTTTCACCCAATCCCTATCCTGATTTAATTGATTCTACATTTAAAGTTTCTGAGAAAAACCACGATTTTTGGGGGTTTCCGCCGGGAATGAAATGTTTTTGTAAAAAAGGAGGGAAAGTCTGTATCCTATATTTCAAAAGGATTTTCTTTTGTAAAAAAACATTCAGTTCCGGATGCTGAGAAACTTTTGCTCCGTTCCTTTCGTCTACGTTTATGAAGGATTTTCCTTGGACATAAAGAAGAGACATTAAAGGAAGTAGGGGATTTCTATGAAATCAATTGGTGTAGTAAGAAAAGTAGACGAACTCGGGCGTATTGTCATGCCGATTGAATTGAGAAGAGCATTGGATATCGCTATTAAAGATAGTATTGAATTTTTCGTTGACGGAGACAAAATTGTCTTAAAAAAATACAAGCCGCACGGCATTTGCTTAATGACGGGGGAAATTACCTCCGAAAATCAGGAGTACGGCAACGGCAAAATTATTTTAAGTCCTGAAGGAGCGAAAATGCTGCTTGAGGAAATCGAGGAAGCGTTAAAAGGTAGATCATAATCGGCAAAAAGGGCGGAGCATCATTCCGTCCTTTTATTATGAACTTGTGCAAAAACTCACGGGAAAAGTAAGCGAACCTGCTCAATTAATTGGGAATAGTTATCATTTTTTAGTCAATAATGCAGTCAACAATGTTACAATATATGTAGAAATGCTAGCGGCAGGTGGGACTATGGGAAAATATCAAGCGCGTATCATTTCCTTAATCTTGGCAATGATTTTTATTATGTTTTGGGATTATTTATTTTATATGATTGAACGGAATCCGATTAACTGGCCAGTTGACATCACCTTTACCGCCGTCACATTAATCGGCGTCTGGCTGCTGGCTTATTATGTGGACAATAAAAAGCAGCTGCTGGCGGAGCTGAAGGACAGCGAGCAGAAAGCAAAGGCGCTTTCAGATGAGAAAAACCGGATCATGGACAATCTGCAGGAAATCGTTTTTCAGACGGATGCACAAGGGAATATTACATATTTGAATCAGGCCTGGACGGCGATTACGGGCCACTCCATCAGCGAATGTATGGGCACGATGTATAATGATTATTTTATAAAAGAAAAACATATCATTGATTATATTATCTCCCAAATCAAGCAGCAGTCCCCGTCAGGAATGTTTACGGCCAAATATATTAAAAGAGACGGCTCGATCTTTTGGGGAGAAGTCCATTATAAGCTGTATTATGACCGCAGACAGAAATTTGTCGGAAGCCTGGGGACGATGTCTGATATCAGTGAACGGAAAAAAGCGGTCGACGAGCTTCTGGAAACGAACGAACGCCTTGCCATGCAATCTCAAAAGCTGGCCATTGCCGGGGAGCTTGCGGCAGGAATCGCCCATGAAGTAAGAAATCCTTTAACGTCAGTCAGCGGCTTTCTCCAGCTGATGAAAGCCCAGTATCCGGAAAGAACGGATTATTTTGATATTATTTTTTCGGAGATTAAAAGGATTGATCTCGTGCTGGGGGAGCTGCTTCTGCTCGCCAAGCCGCAGACCGTGACGTTTACCGCTCATCATCTCAACCATATTTTAAGGCAGGTGGCGACGCTTCTTGACACGAACGCGGTGCTGTCGAACACTGTGATTGAGAAGGATTTCAGGCAGACTGAGTCCTGTATGGTCAACGGTGACGAAAACCAGCTGAAACAGGTATTTATCAATATTATTAAAAATGCGATTGAAGCGATGCCTGACGGCGGGAATATTCATATTTATACAAAGCGGGATGAAGAATACGCGGTGATCAGCATACAGGATGAAGGGAACGGTATGTCGAAAGAAAAGCTTGAAAACATCGGGAAACCGTTTTTCTCAACAAAAGATCAGGGAACGGGTCTCGGTCTTCCGATTTGTTTACGAATTCTGAAGGAGCATAATGGTAAACTTAACATTAAGAGCAAAAATGGAGAAGGCAGTACGTTTCAGGTGATTCTGCCGTTAGAAGCGGCTGCTGTCCAAAAGGAGGAAAAATAACTTGCTTCTTTTTGTATACGGTTTGTTACGGAAGCGTGAAGAAAACCATGAACTGTTGAAAGGCGCTCCGTGTGTGTGTGAGCAGGCCGCGATAAACGGCGTGCTGTACGAAACGGATAAAGGTCAGCCTGCGGCGTCTTTAGCAGAAACAGCTTTTGTGTACGGGGAATTGTATGAAACAGATCATCAGATGATCCGTAAGCTGGATGCGTATTATGCTGATTTTGATCGGAAAGAGGTTGCCGTGACGACGGATGCCGGGAATAAAACCGCCTTCGCATATGTCGTAAAGCCCGGCCAGTGTGCCTCATTCAGCCGTATCAAAAGCGGAGACTGGAAAGAATACCGTTTTATGAAACGGGAGGATGACAGTCCGGTTTATTATTTCGCTTACGGCTCCTGTATGGACAATGCCCGGTTTAAACAGGCGGGGGTCGACCACTTTTTTGCCGAGCCGGTCGGAGGGGCGGTTGTTGAAGGGTATTCGACGAGATTCACGTTAAGGCGTCCTGACGGTTCCAGAGCCGATCTTGTTGAAGACGGGGGGCGAACTGAAGGCGTGCTGTACAAGCTCCCGTTTGAAGCGGCAACCTATCTGTACAAAAGAGAAGGTGTTGATAACCACACATACCGTCCCGCGTTCATAGAAGTGTGTGCCGGCGGCCGTGTATACAGAGGCGTCCTGACGTTTCTCGTTCTTGATAAAGCTGAGGAAATTGCGCCTCCGGGTCACTATCAGGAAGAAATCGAACGCGGAGCGGACCTGTATTTATCGCCCGCCTTTTCAGAAAAGCTTAAACGCTATATGAACTCATTGCCGAAAATGTGATACTATTCCTATTAGAGATATTGTTTAAAGGAGTACTGTTATGAGAAAAGAGTTTGCCGTTATCGGTCTCGGACGCTTCGGCGGAAGTATTTGCAAAGCATTAAGTGAAGAAGGCCTTGAGGTCATGGCGATGGATATTGATGAAGATAAAGTGAATGAATACGCCAAAATCGCATCACACGCGGTCATCGGCGATTCAACCGATGAATCGGTGCTGAAAAACTTAGGGCTGCGCAACTTTGACCATGTCATTGTGGCAATCGGCGAAAATATACAGGCGAGCATTTTAACGACGCTGATCTTAAAGGAACTCGGCGTGAACACGATCACGGTAAAAGCGCAGAACGATTATCATGAGAAAGTGCTTGCGAAAATCGGCGCCGACCACATCGTCCACCCTGAACGTGACATGGCAAAACGCATCGCCCACAACATCGTATCAAATAATGTACTTGATTATTTGGAGCTGTCCGACGAACACAGCATTGTGGAGATCGTGGCCAACAGCAGGCTTGCGGGCAACACACTGCTTGATCTGGACATCCGGGCGAAGTACGGCATTAATATCGTGGCCATCAAGAGAGAAAAAGAAGTGATCGTATCTCCGCTGGCGACTGAAATGATCCAAAAAGAAGATATTCTCATCGTTATCGGCTCTCTTACGGACATTTCCCGATTTGAAAAAAGAGTGCTTCATACAAAGTGAAAAGCCGTCCGTAAAAGGACGGTCTTTTATTATGTCAGAATAGTAAGACATTTATCGTGTAAGCGGTATTTTCTGCGATTTTTATTGACTATGATCAAGCGATCCGATAGCATATTGTACCATATAAAGAAAAAGAGGAGGCCTCATTTTGAACAAAGAAACACTGGCTGAACGGCTGAATGCATCAGCCGGCAGACAAAAAGCCGATACCGTCATTAAAAACGGAAAAATCATGGATGTATTTAACCAGGAATGGATTTCTGCAGATATCGCCATTACGGGCGGAGTGATCGTCGGGCTGGGCGAATATGAAGGGGAAGAAGTTATTGATGCAGAAGGCCAAATGATCGTTCCGGGCTTTATTGACGGACATGTTCATATCGAGTCCTCTATGGTTACTCCGATTGAATTTGCTAAAGCCGTCCTCCCACACGGAGTGACTACTGTCGTTACTGATCCTCACGAAATTGCGAACGTTTCCGGAGCAAAAGGCATTTCTTTTATGATAGAGCAGGCGAAAAAGGCGCCGCTGAACATCCGTTTCATGCTTCCTTCCTGTGTTCCCGCCGCTAGCTTTGAACGCTCAGGAGCCGTATTAAAAGCCGAGGATTTAAAGCCTTTTTATCAGGAGAAAGAGGTGCTCGGACTTGCGGAAGTAATGGATTATGTGTCTGTTGCGGAAGGTGAAGAGGATATGCTTCAGAAACTGCTTGATGCCAAGCGTCACGGAAAACGGATCGACGGGCATTTAGCCGGACTCTCTTCAGATATCATCAATATATATAGAACCGCAATGGTGTCAAATGATCATGAAGTGACGACAAAAGAAGAAGCGCTGGACAGAATCAGACGGGGAATGTATGTCATGCTGCGCGAAGGATCGGTGGCAAAAAATACGCTCAATGTGCTGCCGGCGGTGAATGAAAAAAACGCGCGGCGCTTTTTCTTTTGCACGGATGATAAGCATGTAGATGATCTGCTTTCAGAAGGAAGTGTGAACCACCAAGTCAAAATGGCGATAAAGGCGGGACTTGATCCATTCCTTGCGTATCAGCTCGCCAGCTTAAATGCGGCTGAGTGCTACGGTCTTGAAACAAAAGGGGCGGTAGCGCCGGGTTTTGACGCAGATCTGCTGTTCATTTCAGATGTACGGGAGGCTGCCGTCACGAAGACCATGGTCGCCGGCCGGACCGTTGCCGAGAACGGACGCACGGTTTATGAACAGTCTGCCGGTTCCTATTCGCCGGACCAGGCGCTGTTGGATACAGTGCGGCTGAAAGCGCCGCTGACTGAATCGGATTTTCATATACCGATTCAAGAGGGCAAGAAAATGAATGTAATCGAAATGATACCGAATCATTTGGAGACGAGAAAAAAAGAAGTGCCTGCACCGTCTGCTGACGCGTTTCGTCCTGATACAGAAAATGATTTATTAAAAATCGCCGTCGCAGAGCGGCACAGCGGCGAAAAAATGATAGGACTCGGGATTGTACAAGGGTTCGGGTTAAAAGAAGGCGCCATCGCCACAACCATTTCTCACGATTCCCATAATATCATCGCCGTCGGTACAAACGATGCCGATTTGGCAAAAGCAATCAACAGGCTCCGTGACACCGGAGGAGGATTAACAGCCGTGAAAAACGGAGAATTGCTTCACTCCGTTCCGCTTCCGATCGCCGGGCTTTTGTCTGATAAGTCGGCGGAATGGGTCAATGACAGCTTGGGCGTGCTTCATGAAAAGCTTCCGCTGCTCGGATTCACCGGTGATTTCAATCCGTTTCTCACATTATCGTTTTTAGCGCTTCCGGTGATTCCGGATATTAAAATGACAGCAGCCGGTCTGTTTGATGTCAAAGCCTTTCAGCATATTCCGCTGCAATAAAAAAACTGCACTCGTAATGAGTGCAGTTTTTTTAGACCTCCATAATGATCGGAAGGATCATCGGGCGGCGTTTTGTTTTTTCGTATAGGAACGGAGCAAGCGTATCGGTAATTTCGTTTTTAATTTCGGACCACTGCGTTGTTTTCCGATCCATTACTTTCTCCAGATGGTTCGAAATGAGCTGCTGCGCGTCATTGATCAAATCACCGGATTCTCTCATGTATACAAAACCTCTTGAGATTAAATCAGGTCCCGCTGAAACCTTAAAGTCGTCCATATTGATGCTGACAACAACGATAACAAGGCCTTCTTCTGAAAGAATGCGGCGGTCGCGGAGCACGATATTGCCGATATCACCGATTCCGCTTCCGTCAATGTAAACGGAGCCGGACGGAATTTTGCCTGCCACAGCGGCTTCTTCGCCTTTGAGGGCCAGCACTTCGCCATTATCCATGATAAAGCAGTTTTCTTCGGGTATGCCGCAATCAGTCGCGAGTTTGACGTGCATTTTCTGCATTCTGTACTCACCGTGAATCGGCATAAAGAACTTCGGTTTGATCAGGCGGAGCATTAATTTCTGCTCTTCCTGTCCGCCGTGTCCGGATGTATGAATGTCATTCAATGAACCGTGAATGACTTCTGCGCCCGCACGGTACAGCTGGTTGATGGTGCGGCTTACGCTGATTGTGTTTCCGGGAATCGGAGAGGAAGAAAAGACGACCGTATCTCCGGGATTAATGGAAATCTGCCGGTGCGTCCCGTTAGCGATGCGTGATAACGCCGCCATCGGTTCACCTTGGCTTCCCGTACATAAAATCGTTACCTTATTGGCAGGCATACGATTGATTTCGTTATGCTCAATAAACGTATTTTTAGGACAGGTAATGTAACCGAGATTTTGTCCGATTTCAATAGCCGATTCCATACTGCGTCCGAATACGGCAACTTTTCTGCCGTTTAAAACGGCTGCTTCAATCACCTGCTGAAGACGGTGTATATTCGAAGCGAATGTCGCAAATATAATTCTGCCGTCCACTTTTCGGAAAATATCGTGAATGCTTTCGCCTACGCGGCGTTCTGACATGGTGAAATCAGGAACCTCACTGTTTGTACTGTCAGAAAGCAGGCACAGAACGCCTTCTTTCCCGATTTCAGCCATCTTAGTCAAGTTTGCCGGTTCGCCTACCGGTGTGAAATCGAACTTAAAGTCCCCGGTATGTACGATATTGCCCGGCGGTGTTTTGACGACGATTCCGTATGAATCCGGAATGCTGTGTGTCGTTCTGAAGAAGGATACAGACGTCTTGCGGAACTTCACGATGTCGTCTTCACCGATGATGTTTAATTTGGTCTGTCTTAACAGCCCGTGCTCTTCAAGTTTATTCCGAAGTAAGCCGATCGCGAGTTTACCGCCGTAAACGGGAATATTTACTTGTCTGAGCAGGTACGGAATACCGCCGATATGGTCTTCGTGACCGTGGGTGATAAACAGACCTTTAATTTTATCTTCATTTTTTACTAAATACGTGTAATCGGGGATTACGTAATCAATGCCGAGAAGTTCATCTTCCGGGAACTTGATTCCCGCATCAATCAGTACAATTTCATCCTGAAACTGCACCCCGTACGTATTTTTCCCGATCTCGCCCAATCCGCCGAGGGCGAAAACGGCAGTCTGGTCATTTTTTACAAATTTCATTCCGCTCATAACTCCAATACTTTAAAATTTTCGCTCTGCTTCTCATATTCTAAAAAAGCACCGTCCACAGGCTGAACAAATTCAATGTTGTATTTCTGATCTTTCAGTTTCGTTCTGACGTCCCGTTCTGAAACGCCCTCAATGTAAAGTGAATCTGTTTTTTCCCGAACAGGTACTTCGTCAGCCTTCTCTTGATAAAATACCTTATAAATCATCCAAATCTCTCCTTAAATGCCGTATGTTAGACTCGCTTATTCTATTATATTCGAAAACGGATTATAAGGAAAGTCTCGAGCAAAAAAGGGACTTTCAAAAACCGAAAGATCCCTTCTACGCGATGACTTTTTTCCGGAGCATTCCGCCCCACTGTCTTCTGAGTTTCTTCCGTAATCGGCGCAGCATTGTATACCTCCTTTGAAGCCCTTTATAGCAGTAGTATGCGGAAAAACTGAATTTGTTTTCGTGGGTAAAACTGGAATTTCATCAAGGCGGTTTTCCGGAAGAAAAACTTTCTGTATGATGATATTGAAAAAGACACGACTGATAAACGGGAAAAAGGAGAAATTGACATGAAACCAAAATTGATTTTTTTTGATATTGACGGCACGATCTATGACCATGATAAACATATTCCCGATAGCGCAAGAAACGCCGTGACGGCGCTTAAAGAGGCTGGCCATCACGTTTTTATCGCCAGCGGAAGGTCCCCGTTTATGGTAAAACCGATTCTGGAAGAGCTTGAGATTGAATCATTTATTTCATACAACGGCCAGTATGTCGTATTTGAAGGTGAGGTCATTTATAAAAATCCGCTTCCTGAAGATGCGGTTGCGCGTTTATTAAAGCAGGCGGCAGAAGGGGAGCACCCCGTCGTATTTATGGCGGAAGACACGATGAAAACGACCGTCCCCGGACATCCGCACGTCTCGGAAGGTATCGGCAGTCTGAAAGCGCCTTATCCCGAAGTGGATGAAACTTTTTATAAAGGAAAAGAAATTTATCAGCTGCTTTTATTCTGCCGCGGTCATGAAGAAAAAGCATATGCCGCTTTTCCGGAGTTTGATTATGTCCGCTGGCACGAATTGTCAACGGATGTGCTTCCGAAAGGCGGTTCAAAAGCGGAAGGCATTAAAAGAGTGCTTGAGCGGCTTCCGTACAGCGTAAGTGACACTTATGCATTCGGCGACGGACTAAATGACCTTGAGATGATCCATTTTGTCGGCACCGGGGTGGCGATGGGAAATGCGGTTCCGGAATTAAAAGCTGCCGCTGATTTCGTCACAAAGCCGGTGGATGAGGAAGGAATCAGCTGGGCCGTCAAAGAACTGGGCCTTTTGAAATAGAGAAAACCGGCACTTTGGGAAGTGCCGGTTATTTTTAACGGTCAATGGCAATGGCGTTTTCAGGTTCTTTGAACGGATTTTCTTTATCGATATGGTCGTAAAACATCACGCCGTTCAGATGATCGATTTCGTGCTGAAACACGATGGCCGGAAAACCTTTGAGGCGGATGTCAATCTGTTCTCCTTCAAGCGTCACCGCCTTTACGCGGATGCGGGCGTAGCGCGGCACATAGCCGGGAATGGGTTCGTCTACCGACAGGCAGCCTTCTCCGCTCGTCAAGTAGCTTTTTTCCACTGAGTGGCTGACGATCTTAGGGTTAAAAAGAGCATAGCTGTATAAAGTGCCTTTCGCATCTTCTGCATGGACGGCGATCATCCGTTTTTTTACGTCTGTTTGCGGAGCGGCAAGACCGACGCCCGGACGAAGCTTGTATTTCTCGGCTAATTCAGGATTTTGGCTGTTTTTCACAAACTCAATCATATCAGCAAGATGCTGTTTTTCTTCGTCAGAAGCGGGAAGCTGAACCTCTTCAGCGATCTCTCTGAGCGCGGGATGTCCGTCGCGAACAATATTTTCCATAGTAATCAAGAAACTTCACTCCTAAAGCTTAATATGTAAATTATAGCGAATTTCTTTATCGCGGCGCAACGAAACAATTGGCCGGCCATAGCAGGCCGGCCGATGTTCATGGTGTATAAGGTCAGCAGCCGCAGCCTAAATAAGCGGCACCGACGATGATTAATAAGATAAACAATACGACGATTAATGCGAATGTGCGGCCGTATCCGCCGCCGCAGCCGTAACCGTAACCGCCGCCATAACCATATCCGCCGCCGCAACAACCGCCGCCAAATCCGCCGCCAAATCCATATCCGTACATAAAAAAACCTCCTCTTTTAATTACGCTGACCCTCTGTCAGCAGGGCCGGCGTCTACTATAAACTATGTAAAAGCCAAAAAGATGTATGGTCATCCGCCCTGTTTTCTCAATTTTTTACGCAAGTATTCTTTGAAAGCACCGTAAGCGTCTTTACCCGGTCATGCCAATTACAGCTCAGCTATTGTCAAAAAGCGTTCGGGCTTCTATAGTGGAAATTGTCAAGATTGGGGGATTTTAAGTGAATATGATTCAAAAAAAGGTATTAGCAGGAATCGGAGCGCTCGGCGCCGCAAGTATGCTGCTTGCCGGCTGCGGGGGAAAAGATCCGGTTGAATCGCTTCATGAGTCGATGGAAAAAGCCGTTCAAGCGGAAAAACCGTTTCAAAAAGAGCAGAAAACATTAGAAAAATTGGAGAAAAAAGAGCATAAGCTATACGACAGCGCGGTTAAACTGAATATGGATGATTACCAGAAAATTGTCACACTGTCTGATCAGGCTCTGAGCAATGCAAATCAGCGAAAAAAACATCTGAAAGCAGAAAAAGACAGTATTGATGATTCAAAACAAGCGTTTGAATCCGCAAAAAAAACTTCTCAAGAAATAAAGGATAAGAAAGTAAAAGAAAAAGCCGGGCATGCGGTCGCTTTAATGGAGAAAAGGTATGCATCTTATGACCTTTTGTACAAAAAGTACGAAAAAGCCATTTCACTTGATAAGGACCTTTATAAACTGATTAAAGATAAAAAGCTCACATTAGCGGAGCTGGAAGAGCAAATCAGCAAAGTAAACTCAGTTTACGAAAAGGTGCATAAACAAGCAGATGAGTTCAATCAATTTACTAAAGACTACAACAAAGAGAAAGAACTATTATTCCGCAAATAGTATAGTGAAGGCATATCGGCATGGGCTGATGAACTGATAACAACCGAGTTCAGCCGCCTGTAAAAAGGCGGCTGAAGAATTGGTATATACGTGTGTTTCCCATTGACAACAAGTAAATCATGGTATAGTATTTATTTAGGGAAATATTCACATAAAACCAATCGTTGTTTCGGCACGTTGGAATGTTTTTATTATATTGATATATATATAAAAACAGAATGAAAATGTGATTTTAATTATCAGAAAATTCTATCTATTTATATTTACGGCAATATGATATTTGTACATGCTTTTTGCTTTTAAACCTTTATCCGGCATAAAGGTTTTTTTATTTTGCTTAGTAATGCTTATTAAGTAAGGGTGCTGAAAGTAAACGACAATTTCAAAATCGGAACGAAAAGAAACGGCAGAAATACGGAACAGGAGGAAAACAAATGCTTGCTTACGTCTTTCCCGGACAGGGAGCGCAGTTTAAAGGAATGGGCAGAGACTTATTCGATGAATTCAGTGAGCTCATTAAAAAGGCAGATCATATTTTAGGATACTCCATAAAGGATTTATGCCTTTCAGACGAAAAAGAGAGGCTGACTGATACGAAGTATACACAACCTGCAATTTATACAGTGAGCGCACTGCAATATTTAAAGGGTTTAAAAGAAGGTTATACACGCCCAGATGCTGTTGCAGGACATAGTCTGGGTGAATATACTGCGCTTTTTGCGGCCGGTGTTTTTAATTTTGAAACAGGTCTCCGGCTGGTTGCTAAAAGAGGCGAGTTAATGAGTGAGGCTTCCGAGGGCGGAATGGCTGCCGTGATCGGACTGGATGAGCACCACATAAAAAAAATACTTCAAAAGTATGAATTCGGCCAAATAGATATCGCCAATTACAATACATCTTCACAAATTGTGATAGCAGGGGCTGCAGAAGAGATAAAGCGGGCAGCCTCTTTTTTTGAAAAAGAAGGGGCGAAAGCTTATATCGTATTGCAGGTCGGCGGAGCTTTTCATTCTCGTTTCATGGAAAGTGCACAGCGTGAATTTGCGGAATTTATCGAGGAGTTTCATTTTTCTGAATTGAATTTCCCGGTCATTTCTAACTACACGGCAAGACCTTATAAACAAGAAGATATCAAACGGAATTTAATTGAACAAATAACAAACTCGGTAAAATGGACTGAAAGCATCAGGTATCTAATGGGACAAGGCGTTACTGTGTTTGAAGAGATCGGTCCCGGAAACATTCTGACTAAATTAATTCAAACCATACAAAGAGATGAGGAACCGCTTACTATTAGTGCGCCGGAAGACAGTCTCTTTTTTTCTGAAGGGAACAAGGACAATTCGGAAAGCGGGAAAGAGCATAGCCTCTTGGCCGAAAATATAGAGAGCGGTGCAGCTTCACCGGTGTCCCGATTGGGTGATCAATCTTTCAAAGAAGATTACGGTTTGACATACGCGTATTTGGCAGGTGCGATGCATAGAGGGATCTCTTCCGCTGAAATGCTGATCCGCCTCGGGAAGAAAGGAATGCTGGGGTTCTTTGGAACAGCAGGTTTAACGATAAGGGAAATTGAACAGGCCCTTATTTCTATTAAGAAGACACTCAAAAATGGCCAGCCCTACGGAATGAATCTGCGATTTGAGCCGGATCATCAAGATAGAGAAAAGGAATTGATAGATTTATATATCAAGCATGACGTACGAGTAATAGAAGCGTCTTCGTATCTTTCCGTCAGCGCACCATTAATTTATTACAAAGCGCATCAGTTGAAGATAGACAAAAGCGGCAGCGTCATACCTCATAATCGGATCATTGCCAAAGTTTCACGGCCGGAAGTTGCGGCCGCATTTCTGAGTCCGCCTCCTCAAAGTATCGTAAAGAGAATGTGTCAGAACGGTATGCTGACGGAAGAGCAGGCGGAGTGGCTCAGCCGTATTCCGGCAGCAGACGATATCATTATTGAAGCAGATTGCGGAAGTAATACTGAACAGGGCTCATTGACGGCGATGCTGCCGTTTTTTGTTAACCTGCGGGATGAAATGATGGAAACACACAAATACGCAAGGAAGATAAGGATCGGGGCTGCGGGAGGAATCGGGACTCCCGAGTCTGCCGCGTCTGCTTTTTTAATGGGCGCTGATTTTATTATGACGGGATCCATTAATCAATGTACAGTTGAAGCCGAAACAAGCGGTTTTATTAAAGAAATGCTGAGTGAGACAGGAATATGCGATACTGCTTATGCGCCTTCGGAGACTCTGTTTGAGTTCGGAACAAAGGTTCAGGTGCTGAAAAAGGGCACGCTGTTTCCGGTCAGGGCAAATAAATTATTTCAAATCTACCAACAATACGAGTCTTTGAATGAGATAGATGAAAAGACAAAGATTCAGCTCGAAAATGATTATTTTAACAAGACTTTTGATGAAAACTACGAAAGCATAATAGAAAAACAGCCGAACCTGGCCCAAAAAGCTGAGCGCAATCAAAAATATAAGATGCTGTTACTATTTAAGTGGTATTTGCAAAGAGGATGTCTGCTTGCTTTGGAAGGGCAGGAAGAACAAAAGGTGAATTTCCAAGTTCATTGCGGCCCGTCTTTAGGCGCTTTTAATCATTGGGTAAAGGGCACGGATTTGGAATCATGGAGAAACAGACATGTCGATGACATTGGTGAAAAATTGATGAATGAGACCGAAAGTCTGCTGAGGCGCAGATTGGATACGTTATTTCTAGACTAAAGAAGGGGCGGGTGGAGGCCAATGGTTCATTTGAATAAACAGAGTGCGGATATCGCGATAATCGGGGTTGCTTGCAGATTCCCCGATGCAGATCATTATCATGAATTCTGGGAAAACATAAATAGCGGCAAAGATTCCATCCGGGAAGTGCCGATTGAACGGTGGAATCCCGATCTTTATTATTCAGCCGATATCAGTATACCGAACAAAACAATCAGCAAGTGGGGAGGTTTTATTCATAAAGCTGACCATTTCGACCATAAGTTTTTTAATATCTCTCCCCGGGAAGCGAAAAACATGGACCCTGAGCAAAGAATCCTTTTAGAAGAAACTTGGCGGTGCATCGAAGATTCCGGGGTTTCTTTGCAGGATCTCCAGCGTAAAACCACTTCTGTTTTTGCGGGTATTATGAATTCTGACTACCGGCAGACAGGTCATGCTGAATCGGAAATCGACAGTTACGCCTGTTTAGGAAGTTTCGAAGCTATGCTTTCCAACCGGCTTTCATACACATTCGGTTTGACCGGAAAAAGCATGTCTGTAAATGCCGCTTGTGCATCGTCGCTTGTTGCTTTACATGAAGCGGTTAAGTCATTGCGGACAAAAGAAAGCGATTATGCAATCGCATCGGGAGTAAACTTGAATTTCCAACCCGGAAAATATATTTCTTTTTCCAAAGCCAGAATGCTGAGTCCTGACGGCAAATGTAAAACCTTTGACGCAGCGGCGAACGGGTACGTTCCCGGAGAAGGGGCAGGCGTTGTATTGCTGCAGCGCCTTGGTGATGCAGTAAAAGCCGGTCACCATATATACGGGATCATAAAAGGGACAGCTGTTAATCATGGCGGTAAATCCCGTTCCATAACCGCTCCCAGAGCAGAAGCGCAGAGCCGGGTCATCTCAGAAGCTTTACACAACGCTGCTGTCGATGCTGCGACGGTTTCTTATGTAGAAGCACATGGCACAGGTACATCTCTGGGCGATCCGATAGAAATAGAAGCATTGACAAAAGCGTATCGGCAATATACTGAGGATACTCAATATTGCAGGATCGGAAGTGTGAAAACAAATATCGGTCATACAGAAGCAGCGGCGGGAATGGCCGGATTGATAAAAGTTCTAATGATGATGAAACACCGGAGGGTGCCGAAAAGCCTGAATGTACATACGGTAAATCCAATTATACAGTTTGAAAAAACACCGTTTAGGCCGGCACTTGATTCAAGTGATTGGAAGGCGGCAGACGGGGCTCCGCTCAGGGCGGGAATCAGCTCCTTCGGTTTTGGGGGTGTCAACTCTCACGTCATCATCGAAGAATTTATACATACAAAAGACGAATCTGACAGAAAAGGAAGGGTACCCTTCCTTTTCTCCGCTAAAAGTGAAGAAAGCATGAAACAAATGATACATCATTGGAGAACCTTTTCTGACGATTCAGAGGAATTTTGCAAAATATCAAATGAAGTGATCAGCAGCACCCTTTTAACAGGGAGGACATCGTTTGATTACAGGGCTGGTTTATTGGCAGGCAGCAAGGAGGAATTTAAAAATCAGCTTAAAGAGGGATTGAGTTTTCGGAGGAAACAAGATTCTGAATGGGCGCTTGCCATCGGTGACTTCAAATGGGAAAGCTATAAACAATTTGCCGTTTTGAAACGGGTGTTCCCTGATTTAGAAAAGAACGTAAGGCCGGTGCTGAAGGGTATACCAACATTGCACAGTTCATTTAAAAGAAAATGGACGCCTGAGAAAATCCGCTTGTATTCTTTAGTTATCAATACGGAAATCATAAAAAGTATCCTGGCATCCGGTTTTAAGCCAAGCCTCATTACAGGCGCCGGAGACGGATATTACGTTGCTCTTGCAGCAGCGGGTATCATCAAAATTGAAAAGGCCATTTCTGTCATCACAGGCGCTGAAAAACCTTCGCACTTATCCTGTGAGCCGCCGTCCGTTCCATTTGTCAATCCGTACACTTCAAAAACGTACCCGCCGGTTCGATTAAATGAAGAATATGTAAGGATGCTGCTGAACGGTCTGAGCTTCCCGGCTGATTTTACAGACCGCCTGTACGGGAAAACACGGCTGCTTCTTGAGCACCAATATACGTTTAAAGGTTTTTTAGAAGAGTGGGATAAAGCGGGAAAGACTCAGGAAATCGAGATTTTATCTTATATTGTGAATCGCACGGCGGATAAAAGAAACGCACTGCCGGCTGATGAGGAAGCGGCGATCATGGCTATCCTTGCCTCTATGAGAAGACTGTATAAGAGATGGGATTTAACAGATTATGATGGATTCTTTAATAATGATTATGTTCTGGAAATATTAAATTTACTGGACGAAGGAATTTTGTCTAAAGAACTTTTTCTGAGCATGTTATTGAAAAAGCAAGACGGAATTAAACAGGCTGTTGCTTGTATTAATGAGCAGCCGGCAGATTTTTATGATAAGGATCGTTTTCCGTTGATGACAGAATACAATCAAATGGATGCCGTGTCTCAGGAGATAGCTGATCATATGCCGCTTCACACGGAAGAAAAGGGAACGGAGACGGATATGGATATTTCTGATTTTTCAGTTTTCCAATTCGGATCGCTCCCTCCATCAGCAAAACTAAACAAAGCGGCTGCTTTTGAAGCGGACAAACCAGCTGATGAGGCTCTTTATCATTCATTTATGCAAATGTGGCTTTCAGGAGAAGAGATTGAATGGGCGAAACTAGGTGACTATCATAAAAGAAAAGCCCCGCTTCCGCCTTATCCGTTTGAGCGCTGTCAATTTTCTTTAAACCCTCAGCAGGTAAAATCAGACGCGGCTTTTTCAGCAAAGAAGAATCAGGCACTTTATACGCCGATATGGAAAGAAACCGCACTTGAGAATGAAGCGGACAGCGGACAAGCCTGTACTATTTTGCTGTTCTCCGAGAATAAAGACTATTTTGAAGAGATGAAAAAAAGAGAGAATACGTCCGCATATCTTATTATGCCCGGTGACCGTTTAGAGCAGATAAGCGATAGTGTTTTCACGATCAACAGGCAGCGTCCCGATGATTATCAAAGTGTCATTCGTCTGTTAAAAGAAAAAGGCGCAGCGCCTGATGCAATTTTGCATACGTGGTCTGAAAAACAGCCTGAACTGGAAGAAACACTCGAATCAGGAATTTATTCCGTGTTTTATCTGACTAAGGCTTTAATCAGCGAGAACCTTATAAACAAAGTAACGTTCATTTATACATTCAGCGCAGATCAAAAAGAAAAATTGCCGTATTTTGAAGGTGTGAACGGTTTTTTAAAATCGGTAAAACAAGAATATCCGCAGCTGCATTGTAAGACGGTTTGCTTTGAACATGATTCTGCAGCCGTTTCATTTTCAGAGAAGGCTGCCATTCTTTATAAAGAAATAAACACAGCACCTGATCGGCATATTCATATCACTTACAGAGGCTGCGTAAGATATGCACGGATGTTAGAGAAGCAGAGAGAAACATACACAAAGACCATTCAATACCCTGAAAAAGATAAAGTATATTTAATTACAGGGGGATTTGGGGGGATTGGCAGTAAAGTCGCTGAATATTGCGCGAAAACTGAAAGATCCACCATTATTCTATCGGGGCGATCTGCTTTAACCGGAGATAAGCAGAAACATTTAGAATACCTGAACAGCTTTAAAGCCAAGGTTTATTATATACAGGCGAATATATCCGATAAAGAAGCGGTAAAAAAAATGATTGACGGTATTACCGATCAGCATGCAGGTCTTCATGGCGTCATTCATTGCGCAGGAGTTATCAGAGACTCGCTGCTTTTTCAAAAAACAAAGCAGGAACTTTCAGAGGTGATTGCTCCGAAAGTTCATGGTGCGTTGAATCTTGATCATGCAACGAAGTCGCTGGAATTGGATTTTTTCGCCGTTTTTTCTTCAGTCGTCTCTATTGCAGGGAACGAAGGCCAGTGTGATTATGCATATGCAAACGGCTTTTTAGATCATTTTGCAGAATATCGGGAATGGAAACGGCAAAATTCTCTGCGCAGCGGCCGTACGCTGACAATCAATTGGCCTTTATGGAAAGACATCGGAATGGGGGCGAACCTGTCAGGTCAAGGGCGGACGTCTCTTTTTCATGGTTCCGGGCTCGAAGAACTTCCTGCTGAAGACGGAACGCAATGGTTTTCGCGGATTGTAACTTCGGGTCAGCTGCATAATATTGCAGTCTGCGGTGATCATGAGCGCTTTGAACAATTTATGCGGCAGAGATTTTTGACGGACGAAACAGAGACAGGCAGTGCCATTCCTTTGGCCCAAGGCGATATTTTGGATCAGACAGTTTTGTTTTTAACCAATATCATCTCCTCTGAGGTCGGTGCAGAACGGGAAGAGATCGATCAAGATGTGCATCTGGCTGAATATGGAATGGATTCGGTTATGATTCATCAATGCAACACAAAGCTGGAGCAGTCACTGGGAGCAATTTCGAAAACGCTTTTATTTGAATTTCATACAATCAGAGATTTAGCAGATCATCTTGTAAAGGAATATCCGGATCGGCTGGGGCGTTTATTTTCACGGGAGGAAAAAGGAAAACAGATTCAGAGCATTACCCCTGCCAGGCCGGAACAAAACATCACTGCACCTGCGGCGGAGGAAAAAGAACATCTTGACGGGATAGCGGTAATCGGTATCAGCGGCCGTTATCCCGGGGCTGAAAATATCGAAGAATTGTGGGAACTTCTATCAAAAGAGAGAACCGCAATCACAGAAATTCCGAAGGAACGTTGGAATTATGAGACCTACTATGATCCAGACCCCGCTAAAGCGCATGAGGGGAAAATTTATTGCAAATGGGGCGGATTTTTAAAGAACGCTGAATCATTTGATTCTTTGTTTTTCCAAATATCGCCGAGAGAAGCAGAAGCGATGGATCCTCAGGAACGAATATTTCTCGAAACCGTGTGGAAAGCATTTGAAGATTCGGGATATACCATTGAAGGGTTGAGAAAGCAGACCGAAAAACATGTCGGTGTATTTGCGGGAGTGACGACCAATTCTTACAAGCTGCTCGGCGAAAGAATACCGACGGACAAAAACGATGTACTTCCAAATTCGTTCCCATGGTCTCTCGCGAACAGAGTGTCTTACACATTTGACTTTACAGGTCCCAGTGTCCCTGTAGATACGGCTTGCTCTTCATCCTTAACGGCAATTCACATGGCTTGCCAAAGTTTAAAAAAAGGTGAGTGCTCGGTTGCGGTTGCGGGAGGAGTAAATTTGTATCTTCATCCTTCTGACTATTTATACCGATGTCAGATGGGGATGCTTTCAAAATCGGGAAAATGCAGAAGTTTTGGAGAAGGCGGCGACGGTTTCGTACCCGGGGAAGGTGTCGGGGCCGTAATTCTTAAACCGCTTAAAGATGCCATACGTGATAATGATACTGTGTACGCCGTCATTAAAGGAACGGCAATTAATCACGGCGGAAAGACGAATGGCTATACGGTGCCTAATCCTGCCGCACAGGCGGATTTAATCCAAGGAGCTCTTAAAGCGGCCGGTTGGAGCGCCAGAAGTGTCAGCTTTATTGAAGCCCACGGCACGGGAACGCCGCTGGGTGACCCGATTGAAGTCCGCGGCCTGACCAAGGCGTTTAGAGCTTATACCGAAGATGTTTCATATTGCTCTCTCGGATCGATTAAATCTAACATCGGTCATCTCGAAGCGGCTGCGGGTATTGCCGGCCTGACAAAGATTATCTTACAAATGAAGTATAAAAAAATAGCCGCAACACTGCATGCTGAACGGGTGCATCCGGATCTTTATCTGGAAGAGACACCTTTTTGTCTTCAGCAGGAAACCGCCGACTGGATAAAACCCGCGAATGAAAAACATTCTGACAGCAAATATCCGCGGCGTGCGGGATTAAGTTCTTTCGGAGCGGGCGGGGCGAATGCTCATATTCTTGTGGAAGAGTATGAGTCTGCTGCTGACTGTTATACGGATTGTGAGGAAAGTGAGGAACTTATCGTACTCTCAGCCAAGCATTCACTGAGTTTACGGGAATCGGCAAAACAGCTGGTGGAATATCTTCAAAAGGCCCGTCAACAACAGGGCGAGTTTTTGCAGCAAGCGGGAACAAACAAGCCGCTTCACCTTTCTGATATTGCGTATACCCTTCTTGAAGGGCGTGAAGCCATGCCGGAAAGGCTTGCTGTCATTTCAAATAATATCGATGATCTGATGTTGAAATTAAATCACTTTTATAATGGAATTGACGATCACGAAATATTTAGAGGGAAAAAACTGAATCATAAACGCAGACAGCAGCAATCGGATCTTCCGCTCAAATCCGGCAGAACCACATTAGCCGAAATGGCTGAATTCTGGGTATCAGGAGGCAATTTAAGCTGGGAAGATTTCCGCACTGGCAGAAAACCGGCGAAAATTACCCTGCCGACTTACCCTTTCTTAAAAAACAGACTGTGGGTGTCAAATAAGGCGCAATCAAAATCAACAGCTGATAAAGCTCCTTTATTTGATTTTTCTGCAGGTGAGTGCCGATTTTATAAAACGCTTTCAGATTCTGAATATTATGTAAAAGATCATGTTGTGCATGGGAATATGGTTCTGCCAGGAGCGGCAATCATCGAAGCGGCCAGAGAAGCGGGAGAGAGGCTGTACGGAAAATCAGTCATAAAACTGAGTCAGGTTGTATGGGCGGTTCCAATAACCGTTGAGAAAGAAAAGACGGTAATGATAGATCTGCTGCCGAATCAAAAAGACGGCAGATTTGTGGTGAAAACCGATATGCAACCTGAAGCGGCGGTTCATTGCCAAGGAAACATTATCACATGCGGAGATAAAGATGCCTCTCATACAGAGCGTTTTCAATTGGACAGCTGGTTAACCGGACAGAAAAGATTAATCAGCGGCGCTGAGTGTTACAGGGATTTCCGGCAGAGCGGTTTGGACTATGGAACCAGTTTTCAGGTAATAAAACAGCTGTTTATCCATGAAAATGCTGTTCTTGCACGAATATCACTTCCTGAGAGCATTCATAAAAAATCCGGCACGCTGCTGGAACCGTGTTTATTGGATGGCATTTTTCAATCCACAACCGGGTTTACGTCCGGTCAAGAAGGAGATCTCACCGCATATTTGCCTTTTGAATTAGGTGAGCTGGAGATTCTTCATGCACCTTCGGCAAACGGCTATGCTTACATTACAGCTGCCGATGAAAGACAACATGATGATGTCAAAAGGTTTCATATATTATTTATGGATGAAAACGGATCTGTAAGTCTTAAAATAAAAAACTTAGCGTTGAAGGCGTTAAGGGCTGCACCGCAGACTCAGGATGAGCGGCATTCAGTTAAGTATTACACTGATATGTGGAAGCGGGCCCCTCTGCTTCATCAGCCTGAAGCCAGCGGTTTAAACAGCTGCCTTGTGATTTCACTCCGTCGGGATATATCAGAACCGCTGATCCGCCAGGCATATAAAGATATCGGCTTGAACATGATCTTTGTCCGCCATGGCGGCAGTTTTCAAGAAAAAGAAGCTGATTCCTTTGAATTGAACAGCGTCAAACTTGAAGGCTATCAGAAATTGCTGGCGATTCTTAAAGAAAGACAAGTGACAATTGACCGCGTCATTTTAATCGGGATGAGCCCTGAAACGGGAATTGAGCAGAACATTCATGAAAAGCTGGAAGAGGCTGTTTTGCCGGTTTTCAATGTAACGAAAGCTCTGCTAGCAACAATCCCAAGACATAAAATCCTGATATCACATGTATTTTTCACAAGGGAAAATCAAATCTTACCTTATCAAATGGCAATCAGCGGCTTTTTTAGGTCACTTCATTTAGAACATCCAATGTTGTCCGGTAAAAATATTGAAATACAAAGCGATGAAATTCAGTTACAGCTGAACACCGGTCTGCCTGAATTAAAAAACCTTGTGAAAGAAACAATCATCAGCGATGATACTTCAGAAATCAGATACAGAGATGGAATCAGGCAGGTCAAGCACTCTGCAGAAATTGAAAGTGCCGAGCCCCCCAAAAAGATGGAAGTAAAAGAAGGGGGAGTTTACCTCATTACAGGAGGAACGGGCGGTCTGGGACTGATTTTCGCCAGACATCTTGTGCGAAAAGGGAGAATAAAACTTGTCCTTATCGGCAGGTCAGAGCTTTCTGAGGAAGCCGTAAGCAATGTAAAAGAGCTGGAAAAAAACGGATCAGAGGTTTTTTATGTAAGAACCGATATTTCTGATAAGGAAAATGTCAATAACCTGATAAACCTCGTCAAAAACAAATTAGGTCCTGTTAAAGGAATTATTCACAGTGCCGGTGTGATAAAAGATTCATTACTCATCAATAAGCGTGAAGAGGATCTCGATTCAGTCTTGGCCAGCAAGGTTTACGGAACGATATGGCTTGACCGGTATACAGACAGAGAACCTCTGGACTTTTTTGTAATGTTTTCATCTATCAGCGCAATAATCGGGAACGCGGGACAAACCGATTATGCTTATGCAAACCGGTTTATGGATTATTTTGCGGAAATGAGAGCGGCGGAAAATAAACCTGGAAAAACAGTCTCGATGAATTGGCCTTTATGGAAAGAAGGCGGTATGCGAATTGATATTCATTCAGAGAAGTTCCTTTATGACCGTTTCGGAATGCTGCCTCTGGGAAAACGGGAAGGCCTTGCAGCATTTGATCAAGCAATGACAGGGTGTGAACATCAAATAATGGTATTTAGCGGTAATGAATTAAAGCTGGAACGAATGATAACGATTGACAGCGGAAAAAGTGACCCGGCAATCGCCGACGAAAATCACGAACCGAAAGAGCTGTCAATAACTGAATCTTTAAAAAGCACTTTGACGCGCATCGTCACCGGCGTATTAAAAATTGAAGAACGGGAATTTGATTTTGAACTGCCGATAAGTGAATACGGATTTGATTCAATTATGTTTACAATGCTGGGCAGCGAATTAAACGAGTCATTAGGAATATCAATGATGCCGTCAGATTTTTTCGGTCTTACTGATTTTAATGAACTTCTTGAGTTTTTAAAGAGTGAGTATTCCGAGGAGCTTCATCTCTGCGGTTCTTTTTCTTCAGATGAATCTGCGGCGAAAGACCGGAGAGAAAATCTGATTGAGGGCATCGCAAAGATGATGTCAAGTATTTTGAAGATTGACAGAAAGGAAATAGAAGAAGAGACTTCATTCGGCGAGTACGGATTTGATTCTATTACGTTTACCAGACTCGGAAATGAAATCAATCAACAATATGGTACGGAATTATTGCCGTCCATTTTCTTTGAATGCAATTCACTGGCTGAAATGACTGATTATGTAATCGAGGAATACGGAGAAATCCTTTTTGCTGAGACAGAATCTTTTTCTGCAGCTGACGAAAAAACATTGTACAGCACGCCTCCGCCGGAATCTTATGAACATTCCCCTGAGCCTGAAAATAAAACTAGGCAAGAGGAAAGACATATAAATGAGCCGGTGGCAATAGTGGGAATAAGCGGCCGTTTCCCCCAAACAGATACGCTGGAAGACTTTTGGGAAGGAATTGAAAAAGGCCGGGATATGATTACAGACATTCCTGAAGACCGTTGGAACTGGAAAGAGTTTGACGGCGATCCGATCAGGGACGTCAATAGAACAAAAATAAAAAAAGGCGGATTTATCAAAGGCGCGGACAGTTTTGATCCGTTGTTTTTCGGGATTTCTCCCGCCGAAGCAGAATTAATGGATCCCCAGCAAAGAATTTTTATGGAGACTGTATGGAAAACAATAGAAGATGCGGGCTATAAGCCGTCTGATTTGGCAGGGACGAAAACCGCGGTGTTTGCAGGGGTCGCCACAACGGATTATGCTGAACGTCTGAATGAAAATGGCGTCTCTGTTCAGGCGCAGACCGCAACCGGTTTAAATCATTGTATATTGGCAAATCGTATTTCTTACCAGCTGAACCTGACGGGTCCGAGCGAACCGATTGACACTGCCTGTTCAAGTTCGTTAGTTGCGCTCCATCGTGCGGCTGAGGGGATTCAAAGAGGCGATTTTGAAATGGCGATTGCAGGCGGAGTGCATATTATGACAAGCCCTACTCTGTTTATAGCTTTTGATAAAGCAGGGATGCTTTCCAAAGACGGAAAGTGCAAAACGTTTGATAAAAGCGCTGACGGCTATGTAAGGAGTGAAGGGGCGGCTGCAGTATTGCTCAAGCCGCTCAGCAAAGCACAGGCAGACGGTGATCATATATATGGTTTGATTAAAGGATCAGCTGTAAATCACGGCGGCCGCGCCAATTCTTTGACAGCTCCGAATCCGAACGCACAGGCGGACTTATTAACCGAAGCTTGGCGGAAGGCGGGGGTCAGCCCTGCCACTGCGGGATATATAGAAGCGCATGGCACAGGGACAAGTCTTGGTGATCCGATTGAAGTGAACAGCATCATAAAGGCATTTAAAACGTTATATCAAGAATGGGACATTCCTTTTGCGAAACAGAAATGCTGCGGGATCGGGTCTGTGAAAACAAACATCGGCCATCTCGAAACCGCTGCCGGAATAGCCGGAGTGCTGAAAGTGTTACTGGCTTTTAAATATCGCAAACTTCCGGGACTCGCCCATTTTTCAGAACTCAATCCATACATCAAACTGGAAAATACGCCATTTTATATCACAGAAACCGCTCAAAAGTGGAATCCGATAAAAGATGAAGAGAACAAAGATCTGCCGAGGAGAGCAGGCGTCAGCTCATTCGGATTCGGCGGTGTGAACGCGCATATTGTTTTAGAGGAATATAGGGAACCTCAAAAAGAAGTGCCGGAAAACAACGGTAACACACATATTTTTGTTTTATCTGCGAAAACCAAAGATCAATTACTTGAGTATATCCGGCATATGGTTCAGTACTTGGATCGCGTGATTGCCGGTGACATGACCGTTAATGCCAGTGACATGGAATTTACATTGCAAAACGGCCGGGAAGCAATGAACGAAAGAATTGCCGTATGTGCAGCGAGTCTGACTGAGCTGAGAGATAAATACGTCAGCTTTCTTGATGACAGCAAGGTGCAAAAAGGCGTATTTATAAGCGAAATCACTGAAGAGCGCACAGCTGTTTCTGAATATATGATTCAGGAGGCTCTTCAAAGCGGAAAAGAGGAGCTGCTCGCACAATGGTGGGCCAATGGAGCCGAGTTTGAATGGAAGACAATCGGCAATAAGAAATTGAATAGAGTGCCGATGCCAACTTATCCGTTTGCAAAAGAGAGTTATTGGTTTACTCCGAAAAAGAACAAAAGCGAGGTTAATAGTAAAAGTCTTCACCCATTAATCAGCGAGAATGTCTCAACATTAAAGAAACAAGCATTTAAAACTGTTATTTCCGGAACTGAATTTTTCGTCACTGATCATCTTGTTTCAGGAGACTATGTGCTGCCAGGAGCCGCTTCGCTTGAAATGGCTCTTGTTTGTGCGGAAATAAGCGGAGAAAGTAAAGTATATAAAATAAAAGACGTGATGTGGAACAGACCTATATTATATAAAGGAAAAACGCTGCACATTTATACCGACTTGGAAATGAAACAAGATAAGTTGAACGTAATGATATGTAAAGAGGGTCCGGATGGCGTGCAGCAAATCTGCACACAAAGTGAAACAGTATTCGGAGACATAAACAGCAATCCTGAGTATGTCGATATTGATCAGTTCATACGCAGCAGTGAGCCGGTCATAAGCCGGGAAGAGTGTTATCACCGCTTCAGCCGTATGGGCCTGACATATCATAGCAGTTTTCAAACATTGAAAGCCGTATATCGCGGTGATATGGAGTTAATGGCAGAATTGGAGCTTCCTGCTCATTTAGCGAACGGGTTTTCACATTTTACACTTCATCCTTCATTAATTGACGGCGGTTTTCAAGCGGCGGCATTTTTGTTAAGAGATAATGAGAAAGAGGGCTTATTTGTTCCATATTCACTTAGAGAGCTTCACATTAAGAGGGCGCTTACTGCCCGATGCCATGTCTCGGTGAAAGAAACCGGTTTTTATACGTATAACATTGATTTTATTAACGAGAGCGGCGAAATAGCCGTGAGCATGAAAGACTTTTCTGTCAGAAAAGTGACCGGGGGAGAATTAACCGCAGGACGTAAAAATGAAGATCAGGAAATTCTCTTCTTATTAGAACGATTGAAAAACGGTGAACTTTCTGCTGACCAAGTTTATCAGCTGCTGGAGGGAAAATAGTGCAGATCAAACAAATACTTTCCTTAATTGAAGAACAGCAAATGTCTCCTGATGCAGGACTGGAGCTAATTCGCACTTACAGAAAAGAACAAATGGAAAAAAAGGCGGAGCCGGAATCACAAGCTCCGTCCCCAACCATTTTTTTTAAGAACGAATGGGTAAGGACAAATAACATTGATAGGCCGAATCAGCAGGCACCGGGAAATATGCTGATTTTTGATCAGGATAACCGTCTTTTTCAGCATGCCGAGATGATGAATGGAGAACATAACCGTGTCATTCTCGTAACGCCCGATTCTGATTATAGAATTGAGCGGAATAGATGCACAATCAATCCTTCTGATGAAAATCATGTCGAAATGCTGCTGTCTGATTTGGCTGAAAACGGATTTACACCTGATGTCGTGCTTTATTTATGGAACGGAGAAATCAGAGATTTCACTGAAGAATCCGTTAACGAAACTCTTCGCAGAGGGATAAACTCGCTCTTTTTATTATCAAAAGCTTTAATGCGAAGAAACGAACCTGTTACGTTATTGCATATTTATTGGACAAGCGGTCTGAATCAGCCGTTTCATGAAGCTGTCGGAGGGTTCATGAAAACGGTAAACATGGAAAGCTCCAAGCTTAAAGCGAAAACCATACAGATTCGCCATGAGCATTCTGAGATAAATCCTCCGGTTTCCAAGGTGTGGGATGCTGCAATCAGTGAAATACAGCACTTTCAATCCGATGAATGTGAGGTTTTAATAGACTCACATACCCGTTATGTGAAAGGGCTGCAGCATATTGATAATCCGGAACACGATAACGGATCTGTAACGTATCAAAAAGGCGGCATATATATCATTACCGGAGGAGCGGGAAAACTCGGGCTGCTGTTTGCGGAACACATCGCTAAAGAAAACCAAGCCGTGATTATACTTACAGGCCGTTCTTTTTTAACAGCTGATCAAAAAGAACGGATCAGTAAGCTTAATGAGAGCGGCTCTATTGTTGAATATCAGCGGACGGACATAACAAATCGAACCGAGACAGAGCGATTCATTTTCGGCGTTAAACAGCGGTACGGCAGCATAAACGGGATCATTCATGCTGCCGGCATCCTTCGTGACTCATTTCTTGTAAATAAAAGTCTCAGTGATTTTACGGACGTACTGAACCCGAAAGTTTACGGGACAATCTGGCTGGATGAGCTGACAAAAGACGAAGATCTTGATTTTTTTGTTCTCTTTTCTTCTTTTTCCGCTTACGGAAATGCCGGCCAAAGTGACTATGCGTACGCAAATCATTTTATGGACAGTTTTGCAGTGCTTCGATCTCAGCTCTCCCGAAACGGAAAAACCCTTTCAATCAATTGGCCGTTATTGAAAGATGGCGGGATGAGTCTCGACAGCAATGGAATCATTCAAATAAAAGAAAAATACGGAATGACTCCGATGCGAACTTCCTCTGTTTTGGAAGCGTTTCTGAAAATGCTGCGGTCTTCATTTACCAGCTTAATGCCTGCAGAAGGAGAGCGGGATAAAATGATAAAAGCGCTAGCGATTCATAGAAATACAGCTGCAGCAGATCAAGATACACTCACGGCGGAACACGATGAAGAAGAGGAATATGCTGCGAAAGAAAAAGTCAATGACTATTTAATCAAGATCATCAGCGGTGTCTTGAAAATCCAATCTCATAAAATAAATGCGAAAGACTCTTTTGAGAAATTCGGAATCAACTCACTTATGATCATGTCACTTATTTCAAAGCTTGAAGATACTTTCGGGGATCTTCCAAAAACAATCTTTTTTGAATATCAGAACATTGAAGAGCTTTCAAACTTCTTCCTAACATCTTTTAAAGAAAAAGTGCTTAAGGCCGCAGGGGCAGCTCCGGTAACAAGAGTGCCGAAGAAAAGAGAAAATCTGAGTAAAAAACAGCACCGGCAGCAGAAGGTTGCATCTGCACCGAGCATGGTTCCGCCGGGTGAGGATATTGCCATTATCGGTGTGAGCGGAAGATATCCGAAATCCGATACTCTTGAGGAGTTCTGGGAAAACATTGCCGGAGGGAAAAACTGTATTATTGAAATCCCCGAGGAACGTTGGGATTTCAGATCGACTTACAGTCCCGACAGAATGGAGAAGGGGAAAATCAACAGTAAGTGGGGCGGTTTTATCAGCGGTGTTGATCAATTCGATCCGCTGTTTTTCCATATTTCTCATAAAGAAGCTGAGCTGATGGACCCTCAGGAGCGAATTTTTCTCGAAACCTCCTGGCATACGTTTGAAGATTCAGGATATACAAAAGAGAAGCTTGACAGTATGAAAGCCGGTGTGTTTGTCGGAGCCATGTACGGACAATACCAATTATTCGGCGCAGAAGAAACTGCGCGGGGCAATCCGATCGCGCTCAGTTCCTTCTTTTCATCTATTGCGAACAGGGTTTCATACTTTTTTAATCTCTCCGGCCCGAGCATTGCACTGGATACGATGTGTTCATCATCGCTGACGGCCATTCACTTGGCATGTGAGAGCATTAAAAGAGGGGAAAGTGAAATTGCGCTTGCGGGCGGCGTTAATGTATCCATACACCCCAGCAAATACCTTTGGCTGAGTCAAGGTAATTTTGTTTCCACCGAAGGATTGTGCAGAAGTTTCGGAGAGGGCGGAGACGGCTATGTGCCGGGAGAAGGTTCGGGAGCCGTCCTGTTGAAACCTCTGGAAAAAGCAATTGCCGATCAGGATCATATATACGGAGTGATTAAAGGAACATCTGTAAATCATGGCGGAAAAACCAATGGATTTACGGTTCCGAATCCGAATGCACAAGCTGAGCTGATTGCTGAAAATTTTAAGAAATCGGGCATCAGTCCGCGATCCGTCAGCTACTTGGAAGCACACGGAACGGGTACCTCGCTCGGAGATCCGATTGAGATCGCAGGATTGACAAAAGCGTTTGAGAAATTTACGGATGATAAACAATTTTGTGCTATAGGTTCAGTGAAGTCTAATATCGGACATTTGGAGTCTGCTGCAGGTATAGCAGCTCTTACAAAAGTTCTTTTACAATTTAAGCATCAGAAATTGGCGCCATCCATTCACTCGGAACAGCTGAACCAAAATATCCGATTTGAAAAGACGCCTTTTTACGTTCAGCGGAAAGAAGAAGAGTGGCCGAAAGAATCAGGCGCCTCCAACAGGAGAGCAGCAATCAGTTCGTTCGGAGCGGGAGGAGCAAATGCCCATGTCATTGTGGAAGAATATCAAAACCATGCGGACACACAAACAATAAGCGGGCCGTTTGCCGCAGTTCTCTCTGCCAAAAATGAAGACAGACTGAAAGAATACGCCCGGCGCCTTCTGCAATTCACAGAGCGGGAGACAAAGGCCTCGGCAGCTGATATCGCTTTTACATTGCAGACATGCAGGGAACCGATGGAAGACAGACTTGCTGTTGTAGCTTCCGATTTGCCGGAGCTTAAGGAGAAGCTGAGAACTTTCTGTACTGAAGGAACAATTGGAGAGGGCGTATACAAAGGCAATGTTACGAAAGATTTTGATAAAGTCTTTATCTTTCATGATCAAAAGATGAAAGATAAATTCCTCGAGGTGATGATGGAGACAAAGGACTTGAATCTTCTTGCAAAATTATGGTCTTTCGGGGCTGATATTCACTGGAGAGAGTTATATGAAGAATATACCCCGCAAAAGGTCAAGCTTCCTTTATATCCATTTGCTGAGGAGTCTTACTGGGTGCCTCGAAATCAAAGTGCAATATTTCCGGAAACATTGCCGCAACAGTCTTCACTGCACCCGCTTCTGGATTCGAATGAATCTACTCTGGAACAGCAGTTTTTTAAAACGACATTAAGAGAAAAAGAGATTTGGTTAAAAGACCACATTGTAAAAAACAAGAGCATTCTCCCGGCAGCTGCTTTTCTTGAAATGGCATGCGCAGCGGGAACGCGGTCATATCGAAAGAAAAAGGTCACTCGTTTAAAAAACGTGATATTTGCCAGACCGGCCATGCTTTTGCAAGAGAGCCTGACCATTTACACTCACATTTCCGTAAAAGACGGCAGCATATTATTTAACATGTCACCTGACGAGGATGCTGCTGTAAGGACTGGATTTGTGACGGGGGAATTATATTATGATCATCATTACGGTGATGATGATATAGAGAACATCGACAGACAAGAGATGATAAACAGAAGTGCTTTTGTCCGTGAACAAGATGAATGTTACGAGTATTTTCGGGAAAACGGGTTCCTGTATGGGCGCGCTTTTCAGCCGATTCAACGTTTATGGGGCGGCGGAACGGAAGCGGTTGCACACTTATTGCTGCCAAAAGAAGCCGCATATGCTCTTGAAAATTATACATTGCATCCGTCTTTAATTGATGGGGCTCTGCAATCTTTGTTCGGAATTACCGACGGAAGAGAAGAGGCATCTGTTTATGTTCCTTTTTCAATAGGAGAGATTACGATTCGGAAAAAAGTTTCAGCAGAATGCTGGGCTTATGCGCGTAAAACAGGCCAAAAAGGTCAATCCGAGCTTATTTACGATATTCAGCTGCTTAATGAACACGGAGAGAGACTTGCAGGTTTGAAGGATGTAACCATTCGTAAAAAAGAAACGTTTTCCGCGGAGACGCAGACTCGTGCAACAGCGGATTCCAATGGAAAGAACGAGAGAGTAAAAGAGCTCCTCAGACAATTAAAAGCGGGCGAACTGACTGCGGAGGAAGCAGATTATGCGCTGGAGCGTATGCAGGATTAGTTTATCATTTTGCGGCAGTGCCATTTGTAAAGGGGATGAAGATTTTTATGAAAGAAGCCCGTCATATTAGAAAAAAAGTACTTTCTGACATAGAAAGCGGCATCATTTCTTTGGAAGAAGGAGTAAAGCGGATACAGCAGCTTGGTTCTCATTCCGCAGGGGGTAACGGACAGGCGATATATTATCAGACGGTCTGGCAGCGGACAGATCTCAGCATTCATGTAAAAGGCGGCCGGCGTGAGGGCAGCCTTTTATTATTTGATAAAAATGAAATTGTGAGAAATGAACTTGCTGCATTGCATGATACAAGGGTTATTTTGGTTAAGCCGGGGAAAGAGTTTCGAAAAACCGGGGACGGTGTATTTGAAATCGACCCCCGCTCTGAAAGAGATTACATAAACCTGTTAGGATGGCTTATAGAAGAAGAGAAGTCAGATATACGGGAAGCGGTGCATTTATGGTCAGACATGCCGTTTGAAAAGACTGAGAGAGCGATTCGTGAACAATGCGACAGCGGAGTCTATTCTTTGTTTTTACTGCAACAGGCGCTCTTCAAAAATAACTGCCGCAAACCGATCAAGCTGTTATACGGATATTTTTCGCATCTTTCTGGAGAACAGCCTCTTTACGCGGCGGCAAGCGGATTTTTGCGGACATTGCAGCTGGAAAATCCGTTAATCTCAGCAAAAAGCATTGAATTGGAGCAGTCAATAGCAGCCGTTCACGCGGCTGATATCATACGCAATGAGCTGAGTGATTTCCAGCCTTCAGATGTAGAGATCCGTTATAAAGACATGCAGCGTTATGTTAAACAGCTCAAAACGTATGAACCCGAAAAAAATTCCGGAAGCGGAGATGTGCCGCTGAGAGAAAATGGAGTATATATTATCGCAGGAGGCGCGGGCGGATTAGGATTTACCTTTGCAGAATATTTGGCTTTTCAAACAAAATGCTGCCTTGTTTTAACGGGGAGATCTCCGCTTTCAGATCATATAAGAAAACAGCTGAGACGATTAGAGGATGCCGGTTCTTCAGCTGTTTATGTTCAGGCTGATATTACCAATAAGGAAGAAGCCGAATATGTAGTCAAAAAAGCCAAAACTTCTTATGGAAAAGTAAACGGGGTCATTCAGGGCGCGGGAATCATCCGTGATTCTTTCCTTCTTAACAAGTCACGAGAGGAATTCGATCAGGTAATCAGACCGAAAGTATTGGGTACGATGTGGCTGAATGATGCTGTTGAGAAAGAAAATCCTGACTTTTTCATTTGCTTCTCCTCTACTTCCGCAGTGTTGGGAAATGTCGGGCAATCTGATTACGCGTTCGGAAACAGTTATATGGATCATTTCATGAATATGCGTTCTGCCCAGGATTCTGATACGATTTCTCTCTCTCTGAACTGGCCGCTGTGGAAAGAAGTCGGCATGCAAGTGGATGAGCGCACGGTAGAGACAATGAAAAAGGCGGGTTTTTATCCTTTAGAAAAAGAAGAAGGTAAAGAAGCGTTTGCAGTCGCATTGTCCTCCGGTTTTTCGCAATTTACTGTATTTTACGGAGATGAGCAAATTGACAATCATGTTCATCAATTATATGAACGAAAAGACAATATTCAGGCAGATGAAGGAACAGGGAGAAATATCGAATCATTTGATTCAGAGAAACTGACAGCTGAAACATCTGATTTTATTATAAAAATGATTGCTGCAGAATTCAGGATGCCTGCGGACAAAATAGATGCAGAAGAGGCATTGGAAAAATACGGACTTGATTCCGTTATGATTATCAATATGACGAATGAGCTTGAAAAACATTTCGGCGCGCTCTCAAAAACGCTGTTATTCGAATATCAGACTGCGGCAGAATTGTCACAGTATTTCGTTGAGGAGCACAGGGATACTCTTCTTCATAAACTCCGGTTAGGAGAAAACAGGAGCAGCACCCCATCTCAGAAGAAAAAAGACAATAAACAGACAGCCGAAGTTAACGGGAAACAGAAAATCCAGATGAAAAATCAGGTGCAGCAGCAGGAGAAGTATCATGACAATGATATCGCGATTATCGGTATCAGCGGACGTTACCCGATGGCAAATGATCTTGATACTCTGTGGGAAAACTTATTGAACGGTAAAGACTGTATAACTGAGATACCTAAGGATCGGTGGGATTCGGGGCTGCACTATCAGCCCGCAGCGGGCGATGAAGTAAAAAACCAAAGCAAATGGGGGGGATTTATTGACGATGTGTATCATTTTGATCCGTTGTTCTTTAATATTTCTCCTGCCGAAGCTGAATTAATTGATCCGCAGGAGAGACTGTTTTTAGAGACGGTTTGGCACACCATAGAAGATGCGGGGTACGCAAAGAAAACGCTTGAAAGAAAAAACGTCGGTGTTTTTGCAGGGGTTATGTACGGCCAATATCAGCTGTACAGCGTTGGTCACGAAGCGGCCGTTTCTTCCTCATATGCATCAATCGCCAACCGGGTATCCTACTTCTTTAATTTCAGCGGGCCAAGTATTGCTTTGGACACGATGTGTTCCTCATCATTAACGGCTGTTCATTTTGCCTGTGAAAGTTTAATCAGGAATGAATGTGAAATTGCAATTGCAGGAGGCGTCAATTTATCCATTCATCCTCATAAATATGAACTCCTGACTCAAGGCGGATTTTTATCCAGTGATGGCCGGTGCAGAAGCTTCGGTTCAGGAGGAGACGGCTATGTGCCGGGAGAAGGGACAGGTGCCGTGCTGCTGAAACCCGTAAAAAAGGCTATTGCCGACGGTGATCAGATTTATTCAGTTATTAAGGCAACAGCCATCAACCACGGTGCTAAGACGAATGGATATACCGTGCCGAATCCCAAAGCTCAAAGTGAGGTCATTACGAGAGCCTTAAAAAAAGGGTTTATTGATCCAAACAGCATCAGCTATATAGAAGCTCACGGAACAGGCACCGCGTTAGGAGATCCGATTGAAATCACCGGTCTGACCAAAGCATTTTCAGGTGCCGAACGCGATAAGAAGACATGCGCGATCGGGTCGATTAAATCAAATATCGGACATCTTGAGGCTGCTGCAGGCATAGCGGGCATTACGAAAGTTATTCTTCAAATGAAACATAAAACAATTGTTCCGTCACTGACTCATTCTGCTGAATTGAATGAAAATATACCGTTTCAAAAAACACCTTTTTATGTACCGGACAGTGCCGAAAAATGGGAGTCATCCGTTCCCAAGCGTGCCGGAATCAGTTCTTTCGGGGCAGGAGGAGCTAATGCCCATGTTATTTTAGAAGAATTTGCGGCTGAAGCTATCTCTCCTCTCGCGGCTGAAGAACCTGAACAGCTTTTATTTGTTTTTTCTGCAAAAAATGCCGACAGGCTGGCAGAATATGCAAAACGCGCAAAAGAACATATAGCAGCCAGAGATTATCCATTAGAAACACTTAGAAATACAGCATTTACTTTACAAACCGGCAGAGAAGAAATGCCGCACAGATTGGCTGTTATCGCCTCCACAAGAGATGAATTGCTTAAAGGACTGACAGACTATACCCTCGGAAACGCGATGGATCATATTTTTACAAGCGGCAAAGACACAACAGAAGCAAAAAGGATGAACAAAGCTGAGATTGAAGAAGCAGCCGCAAACAGGGATCTTGTGAAGATTGCTGAATACTGGGTTGCCGGAAACGGGGTAGATTGGCCGTCACTTTATAAAGGTGCCACTCTGAGACGGGTATCAGCACCCGGATATCCATTTGCCAAAGAGCTATGCAGAATAGATGCGCAAAATACGGGAAGCCGCCGGATGAACGGTAATAACGATCTGCATCCTTACATTTCATGCAATATATCTGATTTTAAAGCACAGAAGTTTCTTATCAATGTAAGCGATACCGATTTGTATATAAAAACAAAGTATCAAGACAAGGAAATGTTTCCGTTTCTCAGCCAGATTGAAATGGCGAGAGCTGCCGGAGCAATGGCTTCAGGGAATCCGATTATTAAATTAACAGAGCTCTCCTTTAGAGAACCGATGTTACAAAGCGGAAGCAATGAGCAGATCCGGATTGTATTAACCGCGGATAATCAGGGTGCATCGTATTCTATAGAAAAACAGAGCGACTCATCCATTTATTCCTCAGGGCGGCTCGAATTAGAAGGCGGGGCGTACGAGAACGGAAATATTCATCTTGAGCCGTTCCTGTCTCAGCGCGCAGACCGCATACCGTATGAAGCATTTTATCAGCGGCTTGCCGAATTCGGATACAGCTGCAGTGACAGTCTGAAAGCCGCAGAGCAATGTGTCAGCAGGAACGGACAGGTACTTTTAAAGATAAAAGCAAAGGCCGAGCCGAAAGGGTGCATAATCAAACCGGAAGTTATTGAGAGCGTATATCAAGCCGTCATATACCTTGCGGGGGAAAATGCCGGAGAGCTCCCGGAAAATATTAAAGAATGTACGATTTTTGATCATGAGACTGAACCCGTTTATGTATATGCAGAACAAACTGAAGAAAGCGATTCGGCTTATGATGTGTATGTATTAGACAATGCCGGCGGGATTTTGATGGAACTGAGCGGACTGATTTTTGGCGGAAAGCCTAATAAAAATGTACGTTTTTATGAGCATAAGTGGGATCAAAAAAACCCTCTGATTGAAATGAAAGATAGGGAGCCAAAAACAATTCTGGTCTTTGCAAAAGATGAAGCATTGGCTGGAGCTCTGAAAAATCAATCAGACAGCCGTGTCATTCTCGTCACGCCGGATCAGCGGCAGACCGATCAAAATCTGCTGACATTCTGTGTAAACCCGGAAGTGACGTCAGATTATATTCGTTTATTCGAAGAATTGGAGAAAAAGGGGTTTTCTCCGGATGTCATCTTGCACACGGGAGAAACATTTTACGCGGGTGACCGCCTTCTCAGCGGCCTGGAATCAATTTTTTATTTATTAAAAGCGCTGAGCGCCCGCAGTGACGCCTCTCTTTATCTTCATTCTCTGCTTCTTGTTCACTCTTTTAAAGAAGGCGTGAATGATCCGTATACGGGCGCTCTTGCAGGCTGTTTAAAAACGGCGAATATGTTGGTGCCATCCGCAGAGAATGTGAAGTCAATCGGTTTTTCAGAACGTATATCAATTGAAAAAATGGCTGAATTTTGTCTTAACGAAATGGTTTCAGGCGTGGAACGGCAGGCGGAAGAAGTTAAATATATAAATGACAAGAGGTATGTTAAGACATTAAAGGAGTATGTATTCAATCATACAGAGCACCCTCATCAGCTGAAACAGGAAGGGATTTACCTCATAACGGGCGGTTTGGGCGGTCTGGGCCTGATTTTCGCAAAATATTTAGCCTCTCAGTATCAAGCAAAATTAGTATTGACGGGAAGGTCACCGTTAACAGCTGATAAACGACATAACATTGACCGGCTGCAGGCGCTTGGAGGAGATGCGGTATATTATCAAGCTGATGCCGCAGATCAAAAGACGATGGGACGGGTCATAGAAGAAACGAAACGGACTTGGGGCTCCATTCAAGGCGTTATTCATTCAGCTGGTCATGCCGATGATCGGTTATTTACAGAGATGAATCTGACTGATTTTTCAGAAGGCATGACTGCTAAAATTGAAGGAACGGTATGCTTAGATGAATTAACGAAAGATGAGCCGCTTGATTTCTTTATCGTATTTTCTTCTATTTCTGCGGTCTTCGGAGATTTTGGACAGGTTAATTATGCGTTGGGCAATTATTTTCAAGATCAATATATAAATTGGAGATCCGAACAGAGCCGCCGGCAAGAGAGACAAGGCAAGAGCATTTCGATTAACTGGCCGTTGTGGCGTAAAGGCGGAATGCATTTAAACAAAGAAGCTGAAGAAGCATATCTTTCCGCATCCGGGTTTGATTATTTGGAAACGGAAGAAGGGATAGCGGCTTTTGAGGCGATTTTGGCAAGTGACTGTCCGCAAATTTCGGTTGTTACCGGGGATGCCGAAACGACACCAGCAAAAAAAGATCTGCCGCATCAAAAAGTAAATACGCTTCCGGTTCGTCAAGAGGAAATTTCTTATACAGCACCGGCTTATACAGACAATGTCCTGGAAGAACTGAAGCAAATGGTATCGGAATTATTGAAAATTAACATTGAACAGCTGGATACGGCAGAGAATTTCGGCAATCTCGGCTTTGATTCTATCAGTTTGAAAACATTAGCTGTCCGGCTGAATAAAAAATACAAGCTTAAGCTGACACCTGCCGTTTTCTTTACTTACAGCCATATTAAGTCTCTTTCAGAATTTCTAAACAGTGAACTGCGTACTGTTGCAAAAGGGAATACAGATGCAGAAAAAAACATTTCTGAAAAAAGGAAAGTGCACGCCGAGAAAACCGCCGGGAAAACCGTGAAGCCGCCGCGAAGTTTTCCGTTTGAAAAAAAGACAACAAGACAGGCTGACTATCATCCAGAGAAGCAGCCAGTTGCCATTATCGGGATGAGTTGTGTTTTTCCGGGATCAAAAAATGCAGATGAGTTTTGGATCAATTTAATCAATGAAAAAGATTTGATTCAGGAAATTCCCCCGGATCGCTGGGATTGGAAAAAATACGCCGAAGGCAAAGGAAGCAGCGAAGTACATTCGAAATGGGGCGGCTTTATCACAGATGCCGATAAATTCGATGAGGCGTTTTTCAATATTAATCCGCGGGAAGCAGAACTCATGGATCCTCAGCACAGAATTTATTTGCAGGAAACCTGGAAAGCGATAGAAGATGCGGGTTACAAAGCTTCAAAGCTGTCTGGCAAAAATATCGGGGTGTTTACGGGCATTCAATTTAATGATTACCGCCAGCTGCTGATGAGGCATTCGGACGGGGCGCATGCGTTTGCGGGAACCGGAAACAGCCAGGCGCTCATCAGCAATCGTGTATCCCACTATTTTAATTTCAGAGGTCCGAGTGAGTCCATTGATACAGCCTGCTCAAGCAGTCTTGCAGCAATCCACAGAGCTGTGCGCTCGATTCAAAATGGCGAAAGTGAGCTGGCGGTAGCAGGCGGGGTTTCGCTGCTCTTAGATCCAGTCACGCATATGTATACTGATAAACTCGGTATTTTGTCTAGGGACGGCCGGTGTAAGACGTTTGATAAACTTGCCGACGGTTATGTCCGCGGTGAAGGTGCAGCTGTTCTGTTATTGAAACCATTGCAAGCGGCAATGAATGACAGAGACAATATTTACGGAGTCCTGAGAGGAACCGGAGAAAATCACGGAGGAAGATCTGCTTCATTGACCGCTCCGAACCCGGAAGCTCAGGCTGAACTGTTAACGTCTGTTTACAAAAATGCCGGTATTCCTGTTGATACGATATCTTATATTGAAGCACACGGAACCGGGACAGAACTGGGAGATCCGATTGAGATTGAAGGCTTGAAAAAAGCGTTTGGATCTTTTGAGCCGCATCCAGGAAAGAATCATGACCAATATTGCGGCATCGGTTCAGTAAAAACGAATATCGGTCATTTAGAGCCCGCCTCTGGAATGCCGGGGCTGATTAAAGTATTACTATCCATGAAGTATAAAACATTGCCTGCCACACTTCATGTCAAGGAGCTGAACCCTTACATTCAATTAAGC
Organism: Bacillus sp. KICET-1; assembly: GCF_027721405.1. Taxonomy (NCBI): domain Bacteria; kingdom Bacillati; phylum Bacillota; class Bacilli; order Caryophanales; family Bacillaceae; genus Bacillus; species Bacillus sp. KICET-1. The sequence goes on along the minus strand of NZ_CP113515.1, from coordinate 3,491,740 downwards.
GGAACACCGTTTCATATTGTCAATAAAACGATGAAGTGGGCCAGATTAAAAGATCGAAAAGGAAATGAAATTCCGCGCCGTGCCGGAGTCAGTTCCTTCGGATTCGGCGGGGCAAATGCTCATGTCCTTGTGGAAGAATTTGAATACGGACAAGATAAAGCAGTAACTGCCGAGCGGGAACAAATCATTGTTCTATCGGCCAAAACAAAGGAAAGGCTGATGGTTAAAGCCAAAGAGTTAACAACGTTTTTACATGAAGAACGATCAGTTCAATTCAGTCAGCAAGAGGTGCAGGAACGTGATTTACAAGAGGCGGTTCGGGAAGCGGCAGCGGGTATCCTGCGTTTAGATACCGCAGATATAGATGCAAAGACACCTCTTTCGGAATTCGGATTTGATCCGTTGGCTTATTCCGAATTAATCTCTTTTATAAACCAAATGTACGGCACAGAAATATCACTTGACATATTTCAGGAATTAAAGACACTGAGCGAGCTGTGCCGCTATATCAGCCGCATCCGGAATCGATCAGCTGATAAACCGCATAACGGCAATTTTAGAGAAAAGTCCGGATTCGGTCTTGAAGAAATAGCATATACGCTGCAAACCGGAAGGGAACCATTTGAATGCCGCCTTGCGATCACTTGTTCGAATGCCGGAGATCTTCTTGAAAAATTAAACGGTTACATCCAGGGGAGCAGGCTGCAAGGTGTTTATGAAGGAAATGTAACGGATTTTGATAGTCTGTACGCTCCTTTATTCGGCGGCCCCGAAGGTCATGCATATGTTCAATCACTGATTCAGCAAAACAAGCCGGCCAAACTGGCTCAGTTGTGGACGATCGGTTGTGAAATCAGCTGGGAAGACTTGTATGAGGAGGAACTCAAACCGGTTAAACTGTCTCTTCCTCTTTATCCTTTCAGCAAGAACAGACATTGGATTCATTTAAATAAAGATGAAGCGCAGAAGGCTGAGGCTTTCTCGAACACTGAGCTTCACAACTCAAATAAAGATACAGCAGATGGAGAAATCATGTCGCTTCTTGAAAAAGCACAAACAGGTGAGATGAATACGAAAGAGACGTCAGAGCTGATAGAGGAGTTGCTTTTCCATGAATGAAAAAACGATGCAAATTGAGCAAATCGTGAAAAAGGTGAAAGAATGCAGCCTGACGCCTGAAGAAGGGCTGGAATTCATTAAGAGCTTGGGGAAAACCCATCTATATGAAATGGTATGGGATAGACATGAATTTAAAGGCAGTGAAAAATTCCCGCATACGAAAGAGCCAATTTTATTTTTTTGCGAAGACGACAGCATGTATACCGTAATGAAGAGGCAGCTTGAAGGCTATGAGGCACCTTTCATTTACGTGACTTCCGGCGAGCGTTTCGAAGATTGCCGGAACGGTCGTTTTACAATGAACTTTGCAAAAGATGAGGATTATGATGCGTTATGCGGGGTTCTGCGTTCTCAAAATATAAAACCCCGCCATATTATTCATTTTTTGGCTGCCGGGCTCTTCAAAAATACGGAAGATGCAATGAGAAAGCAGCTCAATGAAAGTCTGTATTCCTTGTTTCAAATGTTTCAGGCCTTCATGGCGAACAAACTTTGTCCGAAAGCAGAAATTTTGTACCTGTATGAAAATACCGAGGGCGAGGTTCAGCCGATTTATAACGCGGTTGAAAGTTTTCTTAAGACCGTACAGGCCGAAAATCCGAATTTCACATGTAAGGCTGCAGAGCTGAAATCAATGTTTGACGAGCCGTTTACAAAGCAGCATATTGCAGATGTCATCTCTTTTGAATGGAACAATCAATGTAAAACGGACCACTTTACCTGCTATGAGCCGAGGCATTATTATAAAAGGCAGCTTCAAAGAGTAAAAAAAGAAGATGGGGAGAAACAAAGTTTCAGTGTAAAAAAGAACGGTGTGTATTTAATTACGGGAGGAGCCGGCGGTCTCGGGTATCTGTTTGCTGAATATCTGGCGAAACAGGCAGAAGTCAAGCTGGTATTAACCGGGCGTTCCCCGGCCTCCCGTGAAACGGCGCAAAAATTGAGCGCTCTTGAAAATCTTGGCGCTGAAGCCTTATATGTCCCGGCAGATATTTCAAAGGAAAAAGAGACGGACGCTTTGATTAAGCACATTAAGCAGACATTCGGAGAATTAAACGGAATTTTGCACAGCGCCGGACTTGTTAAGGATGCATTTATCATAAAAAAAACGAAAGAAAGCATAGAAGAAGTTATAGCGCCTAAAGTATTCGGAACCGTTTGGCTGGATAAAGCAGCTGAAGAAGAGCCTCTTGATTTCTTCGTTATGTTTTCATCCCTTTCGGCCGTTCTGCCTAATGCGGGTCAAAGCGACTACGCCTTCGCTAACGGATGTATGGACGGATTCACCCAGTATCGAAGCATTAAAGGACGTCCCGGGAAAACACTTTCTATTAATTGGCCGTTATGGGATGCGGGCAATATGACAGTCGGGCCGGGAGAGCTGCAAGCTTTAAGACATGCAGGGCTGGAACTTTTATCCGCCCAAGCAGGGCTTGCCGCTTTTCAGGACAGTATGAGCCGCTCTGCTTCTCAGCTGGCTGTTATCAGCGGAGACAAAGATAGAATAAGTGAATTACTCTCAACTGATCATAAAGAAATAGAGACTGTGCCTGAAAACAACAGTAATCTGCCGCAATTAAATGAAAGGGATCTGAAAAAACAAACGGTTCGTCTTTTGACAGAGATTGTCGGTGCGGAAACGGGAAGACCGGCGGACAGTATTTTACCCGAGGATACGTTTGACCGTTACGGAATTGATTCTCTAACGATTTTAGGTCTTAACTCCCGTCTGGAAAAATATTTTGGAAGAGTGTCTAAGACTCTTTTCTTTGAATACAGCAGTGTTGAAGAGCTGTCAGAGTATTTTCTTGAACACTATCATCATGAGTTGAAGAAGGCGTTTTTACCGGCAGCCGAACAGCGAATTGATCATTCGGCGCCGGCGAAACGGGAGAAGCTTTCCATTTCCCGCATACCATCCGCACCTTCCGAGGAAGATATTGCAATTATCGGTATAGCCGGCCGCTACCCGATGGCGAAGGATGTGGAACAGTTTTGGGAAAATATTTGTTCCGGAAAAGATTGTATAACGGAAATACCGAAAGAGCGCTGGGATTTTCGGAAATATTATCACACAGGTGACAATGCCCGTCATGACAGCAAATGGGGAGGTTTTATAAAAGACGCTGATAAATTCGATCCGCTGTTCTTCTCAATTTCGCCCCGTGATGCCGAGTTAATTGATCCTCAGGAACGGTTATTTTTAGAGACAGCGTGGCACACGTTTGAAGATGCGGGTTACACAAAGAAAAAGTTGAAACGGCATAAGACAGGTGTATTTGTCGGTGTCACCTACAGCCACTATCAGTTATTTGCAGCCGGTGCTTCAGATGATGAGGAACGTCAGACGCTCTTGTCTTCTTATTCGTCTATCGCAAACCGGGTGTCATATTTCTTTGACCTGCACGGACCCAGCCTTGCAATTGATACAATGTGTTCTTCTTCACTTTCTGCTGTTCATTTTGCATGTGAAAGTATAAAAAGGGGAGAATCCACCCTCGCTATTGCCGGAGGAGTGAATTTATCCTTACACCCTGATAAATATACTTTGCTTTCACAAAATCATTTTGTTTCAAGCGATGGGCGCTGCAGAAGCTTTGGAGCGGGAGGAGACGGATATGTGCCGGGAGAAGGAGTCGGGGCCGTTCTTTTGAAATCGCTTTCTGCCGCAAAGGCTGACAGGGACAGGATTTACGGTGTGATTAAGGGAACATCTGTAAATCACGGCGGAAAAACAAACGGATACACTGTGCCAAATCCGGGCGAGCAGGCAAACGTCATCAGTGAAACTCTTGATAAGGCGGGGATTGATGCAGACAGCATAAGTTATATTGAAGCGCATGGCACCGGGACATCTTTGGGAGACCCGATTGAAATTTCAGGATTAACCAAAGCTTTGCACAGCTCGAAAAGCGATTATCGTTGTGCAATTGGTTCGGTTAAGTCAAATATCGGACACCTAGAGGCTGCGGCGGGAATTGCTTCTATTACAAAAGTGCTGATGCAAATGAAGTATAAACAGCTTGCTCCTTCCCTTCATTCCGATCACTTAAATCCTAATATTGATTTTGAGGAAACACCGTTTTACGTGCAGTCTGAACTGACCGATTGGGAGACGCCGCAAAATCAAGCCAGAAGGTCAGGCATCAGTTCTTTCGGCGCTGGAGGATCTAATGCCCACATTATCATCGAAGAGTATAAGAATGAAGAAAAGATGGAAACGGTACAGAGCAACAAGACGCAAATTATTCTGCTTTCTGCCAAAAATGAAGAACGGCTCAGACTCTTGATTGATGCATATATAAAAGAACTCGAGCCAAAAACGTCACTAGCTGATGCTGCGTACACCTCGCAGACCGGGAGAAACGCTATGGAAGAGCGGCTCGCTGTTGAGGTTAGCAGCATTGACGACCTTCGCAATAAGCTGACGATGTATTTGCGGTCAGATCATAAGTTAAACGGTTTATATAGGGGAAAGGCCCGCCGAGGCTCTGGTCAAAAGGATGCCATGTCAGCCGCTCACTTTAATAGTGCAAGAGAAATGGCCATTCACTGGGTGAACGGAGGAGATGTTCAATGGGAAGAGATGTACACTTCCGAATTGCCGAAGCTTATCTCTCTTCCTGCATATCCTTTTGAACGGAACAGATATTGGGTGCCTGCCGCAAAAGCAGCACAGAAACAGAAAAAAACAGGCGTACCGCAGAGTCTGCCCCATGCACCGACTGACTTATCATTTGATGTATTAAAAAAATCGTGGAAAAAACAAAAGGCTGCGCCTTCCGCTTTTACGAAAGGACAGGTGATGATCCTGGCTAATAGTGAAAGTGAGCGGCTTGCATTCGAATTGTTTGATTCAGACCCTATGATTGAATCCGCTGTCATTTGCGCAGATAACTGGGATCATTCGGATGGGGAAGCCAAAAAAACGGCTCTAGCAGTCATAGAAGAAAATCCGGAAATCATCGGCATGATTGACCTGTCAGATTTCCGGAGTGATCAAAACGGGGCACGCACCGGCACAATCGGGAAGCTGACACTGCTGCAGGAAATCATAAAGACACATAAACAGCTTTTCGTTTTACATGTGACCAGAGGACTGCAGACATTTCTGAATGACAAGCCGTCGTTAGCCGGAGCCGAAACAGCCGGACTATATAAAATGCTGAGTGCGGAGTATCAAAAGATAAAATCAAAAACAATAGATGTAGACGGACATGTCGGGACTGCGGCGGAATTGAGACAGATAATCACAGATGAAGCTTGCGCTGACGGGCTGTATAGTGAAATCTGCTACCGGAACGGTGAACGTTATATTCCATACGTCGAGAAATTACATGCAGCGGAAATAAACCGGAAACTATCCGGTCTGCCAGTATGCCGTACGGATCAAACCCTGGTTATTACAGGGGGAACAAGAGGGATCGGAGCAGAACTTGCCAGACATTATGCCGGCAAGGGAGTCAAAAAACTTGTGTTGATGGGAGTAACCGACCTTCCGGAATCTGATAAAATAGCCGGCATGTTAAAAGACACCGATGAAAAGTCACCTCTTTATTCGAAATTACAACTGCTGCATGAGTTGGATCAAAAGGGAGTTCAAGTAGAAGTGTATTCCGGGCCGCTCACGGAAAAAGAAACATTACAACGCTTCTTTTCAGAGGTGAGACTGAAGTTCGGCAAAATCGGCGGGGTGATTCATTGCGCTGGTGCAGCCAATCATTCGAATCCGGCTTTTATCCATAAATCTGATAAAGAAATAAGAGAAGTATTTGAGCCAAAGGTTCAAGGGATGCAGGTACTTCATGACATTTTTATTGATGACGAACTTGATTTCTTCATTTTGTTTTCATCTGTTGCGAGCGCTTTTCCTTTATTAGGCGCCGGAACAAGTGACTATGCCGCGGCGAACGCTTTTATGGATTACTTTGCGGCGTATCAGCATGCAGCCGGCAGAACATATTATCAATCAATTAACTGGCCGAGCTGGAAGGACATTGGGATGGGCGAGGTGACAAGTCCATCATATCAGGCACTTGGTTTACTTTCACACTCAACAGAATCAGGTATTGCCATGCTGGATGAAATGATGACGATAAACGGATACCCCTGCCTTATACCGGCAAAGACACATCCGGAGAAATTCATGCTGCAGCAGCTGCTTCAGACAAGAATTCAAGCTGCTAAAAATAACCCGGATGCTGAGGAAAAAGTGATTTCTGGTCAGGGAGACAATGAATCCATTATCAGGAAGTTAATGGAGATCTTTTCCGCGGAGCTGAAAATACCTTACGGGAATTTAGATCAGGATACGTCTTTTGCGGATTACGGAGTTGATTCAATCTTACTGGTTCAGCTTGTCAAAAAAGCGGAAGATGTATTTCAAATAAAAATTGAACCTTCAGCTTTTCTGGAGTATCCGAGTTTTTCAGAACTGGGCGTCTATTTGAACGAGTTATTTGCAAGTGAGGGGATCAGTCCTCAAATTGATTCGGAAAACATTGAGGTTCGGAAAAAAGAGCAACATATAAATCAAAATGCTTCCGAAATACGGGACAACGGATCACAAATACAACAAACCAGTCTGAACCAAATCGCTATTATCGGAATGGGCTGTGAGTTTCCGGATGCTCCGGATACAGAAACGTTCTGGACAAATTTGAAGAAAGGACAAAATAGTGTCCGCGAAGTCCCGGCGTCGCGATGGGATATTTCTTCATACTACTCTGACACCTATGAAAAGGGAAAAAGTATCAGTAAGTGGGGCGGATTTCTTCAAGATATTGAGTCTTTCGATCCCGCGTTTTTTAATATGAACAAAAGTGAGGCATCAGAGCTTGATCCGTTAATCAAAAAATGCCTTGAGGTCAGCGTCCAGACATTGAGAGACGGCGGCTATACAAAAGAAGAAGTATCAAACAAAGAAGTCGGCGTCTTCATCGGTTCGCGGACCGGGACGTTTATGTCCAAAATAGGTTCCCCTTCAAAAAATACGATCGTGGGTATAGGACAAAATTTCATAGGCGCGCATATCTCACACTTTTTTAATCTGAAAGGACCGAATCTGGTTGTAGACACGGCTTGTTCTTCTTCATTGGTCAGCGTCCATCTCGCTTGTCAAAGCCTGATGTCAAAAGAGTCAGATATGGCGATTGCGGGCGGAGTTGACATTTTGCTGGATCAAAAGCCTTACGTCATGCTGAGTGAGGCTCGGGCGCTTTCACCTGAAGGAAAATGTCATACATTTGATGAGAAGGCAGATGGATTTGTACCGGGAGAGGGATGCGGCGCAGTCCTTTTGAAAAGACTTGATGACGCCCTTGCCGAAGGTGACAGAATTTACGCGGTAATTGACTCATCCGCGGTTAATAATGACGGACAGACAATGGGAATGACAACACCTAATCCGAAAGCGCAAAGCGCAGTGATAAAAAAAGCCCTGAAAAAAGGCGGAATTGATGCAGATACTCTCAGTTATGTCGAGACGCATGGCACCGGTACGATGATAGGAGATCCGATTGAATTAAAAGCGCTGACTGAAGTGTTCCGGGAGGTTACGGAAGAAACGCAATTTTGCGGAGTAGGCAGCGTAAAAACGAATTTCGGACATTTAATGAGCGCAGCGGGGATAGCGAGTATTATAAAGGTTGCCTTATCCATAAAAAATCAGATGCTCCCGCCGACATTACATTGTAAAACGCCAAATCCGCGTTTTAAATTTGATCAGTCGCCATTCTTTCCGAACACGTCTTTAAAAGAATGGCGTCCCAGAAAAGGGGTTTTGAGAGCCGGAATCAGTTCTTTTGGATTCGGGGGCACGAACGCACATATGATATTGAGCGACAGCCATCTCACATTAGGATATGGAGAGACAAAAAGACACCCGCTTTCTCCGGTTATATTCAATAAGGAACAATGCTGGATCGACAATGGAGAAACTCCAGAAAAGGAAGAGTCAGAATTGCTGATTCCTTTACTTGATTTCAAAGAATTATAAAGAAAAGAAAAGGAATGAGACAGTTGGCCAGTAATCAAAACTATCAGTTCACATTAACAATTAAACATACGGACTATATTGTCAGGGATCACCGGGTGCATGGCACCCGGATTATACCCGGTGTCACATTTTTAGATATGATATACCGTATGGCGCTGAGCAAAGGTTTGCCTATTGAAGAACTCGAGTGTCAGAATATTTTGTATTTGGAACCTGTAGCAACATCGGATACCTTTGACAGAGAAATCCGCATCCGTTTTCAGGGATTGGAACAGGGATGGGAAATTCAGGCGAAGAGCAGAAAGGTAAAAGATGACTGCATTCTGGATGAAAGCTGGGATGAGAATATGACCTGCAGGCTCATGCAGAAATTCCCGGAAAGCATGAGTTCAATCCATATCGATGAAATCAAACATGCCTCCGTCCGTGAAGCCGATATGGAGATATGTTATGACTATTTAAAAAAGGTTGATATAGAGCATTTTGAATTTATGAAGAGTTTGGGGAAGGTTTATGCGTCTGACCATTCTGTACTTGCAGAGTTGACGCTCAGCCAAATTGCCAATCAATATACTGGCTATTTTCAATTGCATCCCACTTTTCTTGATGCGTCTACCATCATATCGATCCTTTATCAGGCATGTCCCGAATATTTTACACAAGGATCTCCGGCAAGCCGGATGAAAACGTATATTCCCATTCATATTGAATCTTTCCGTATGAGGAAGCGCCTGGAAGACAGGTGTTATGTGTACATAGAGAAGCAAGACCAACATCATGATTCAGGGGATGTCATCCAAGTAAGTTACGGTTTGTACGATGCACACGGGGGGATGATCGCTTATTTTACGCGGCTGTCTGTGAAACATATCCGCTCAAAAGATTTAATTGAAAACCTGAAGCAGACTCGTTTGGAAACTGAAGCGGCTTCTCAGCCAAAAGACAGCCTGATCAGAAAAGATTCAATCATAAATCGAAGCGAAAGCATCGAGACACACCTTAAAGAATTAATATCCGGGGTTTCAAATATAGATCTGCGTGACATAAGGACAGACATTGGTTTTTATGAACAGGGCCTGGATTCAGCTTCTTTGCTTGCCATTGTCAAAGAACTTGAAAACAAAACAGGGGAACAGCTGTATCCTACACTCCTGTTTGAGCAGAAAACGATCCGGGAACTCGCCGCGTATATTAAAGAAAATCAAAAAATGTCCAGTTATTTCTTAACGCGAAATCAACCGGCTGAAAAGCCTGACATGAAAGAAAGTAAGAACGAAAATCTTTCCGCTCTTATAACAGAAGGAGACATTCAGCAGCTGATCGCAGATATCAAAGGGACTGCTCCTGAAACACTCTCTGTTGTAAAAGGTTTTTATGAACAAGGCCTCGATTCCGTAACACTTATGCAAGCCGTAAAGGCATTGGAAGAGAAAACAGGCAGGGAACTGTACCCTACTTTATTATTTGAGTATCCGACGATTCAAAAACTTGCAAATTATTTTGCAGAGAGCGGCGAAAAGACTTCCGTTGAAAAAGACCGCCCTCTTCATCATGGAGAGAATCATACGGCTCTGACCTATTTAACGCCGCATTGGAGACAAAAGGCTGCCGCTTGGGACCCGAATTGCGGAAATAAAAAGAAAAGAACATGCCTGCTGTTTCAATATGACAGAGAGCTTTTTCATTTTATGCGGGAAAATGCTGAAAATGGATTCGAAAATACACAGATCATTCTCGTTTTATCAGGGAATCGTTTCTCCTATCACGGAGACGGTGTTTATGAGATAGATCACAGGGAGGAAGCTCACTTTGACAGGCTTGCAGCTGATCTGAAAAAAAGGGGGCAAATGCCCGACACCGTGGTTTACGGGTGGCCGGAAGGGTCATTTGCCGGCCCGGAAAAAATAAGTGAACAGCTTTCTAAGGGGGCTTACCCGCTATTCTTTTTCAGCCGGGCATTGATGCGCAGCAAGGCGGAAAAAAAGGTTGTATCGCTTTTCCTTTATCCGGCGGACCATAAAAATGATCAGCCGCTTTACGCTTCAGTCCATGGCGCAGGGCAGTCTATTTTGCTTGAGAACCCGAAACTGGCCCTTAAGACAATCGGGATATCAGTTTCAGACAAGTCATCGTTGCCGGAACTTACAGCTGAAATCATCAGAGTCGAATCTACGGAAGCGCATCCGGGAGAAACCGATCTTTATTATGAAAGAAATGTGCGCTGGGTCCGAGCCTTACGGGAAGCGGAACTGTCTCAAAACTCAGGTTTCTCCTTTAAAGAAAACGGAGTATACATGATTACAGGAGGGGCCGGCGGCTTAGGCCTTATATTTGCAGAACATATCGCAGCCCAAACGAAAGCCAATATTATTTTAGCGGGCCGTTCTGAACTTACGGAAGACAAAAAGAACAAAATCAGCCGAATGAAAGCAGGCGGTTCTTCGGTTCAATATATAAGAGGTGATTTTTCAGATAGCCGCGATGCAGAGCGAATCATAAAAACCATTAAAAGGCAATTCGGAGAAATCAACGGTGTGATACACAGTGCCGGTGTGACGCACGACGCTTTATTGATTCAAAAATCAAAAGATGAAATTCAGGAAGTGATCGCTCCGAAAATAAATGGGACGGTCTTATTGGACAGCTTGCTGCAAACCGAACCTTTGGACTTCTTTGTGATGTTTTCATCAAGCAGCTCGATGTACGGGAATATCGGACAGACGGATTACGCATTGGCCAACCGCTTCATTGATCTTTTCGCTGAGTGGCGTGAAGGAATGAGGCGGAAAAAAGAACGCTCCGGCGTCTCAGTAGCCATCGGCTGGCCGCTATGGGAAGACGGCGGCATGAAAGTGGATAAACAAACTGAAAAATGGATGAAACAAAAAATCGGTATGGTTCCTCTTAGTAAAACCAATGGGATCAAAGCTTTTCAAGATTCACTCTCTCTGAACGCATCACAGCTGATCGTGTTTGAAGGTGACAAAGAAAAATTGAAATCTGCACTTCAAGATACCTTCATGGAGGATGAAAACCGTGAGATCCAAATAAATGAAACAGCTGATACAAGGCATGAGGACATTGCCATTATCGGATTAAGCGGAAAGTATCCGATGGCTGAAGATTTACCTGAATTTTGGGAGAATTTAAAGAGCGGAAAAGATTGTATTACAGAAGTCCCGCCTGACCGCTGGAATATGGATGATTTCTTCAGCGAAGACAGAGATATGAAAGGGAAGTCTTACAGCAAGTGGGGAGGTTTTATCAGCGGAGCCGATCAATTTGATCCGCTTTTCTTTCATATTTCCCCAAGGGAAGCAGAACTTATGGATCCCCAGGAAAGGCTCTTTTTAGAAACGGCCAAAAATTGTTTTGAAGACTCAGGGTACCCGAGAAACATGCTGGAAAAGATGAAAGTCGGTGTATTTGTCGGTGCAATGTGGGGCCAATATCAACTATTTGAAGGGGAAGAAAATGGAGTGGCTTTCTCGCCGGCGTCCGTCTATTCTTCAATTGCCAATCGGGTGTCTTATTATTTTCATTTAAAAGGTCCGAGTTTGGCTCTGGATACAATGTGCTCTTCATCACTGACCTCTATTCATTACGCATGCCAAAGCATACATTGCGGAGAGAGCGATATGGCATTAGCCGGCGGAGTGAATTTGTCAATACATCCGAATAAATATAAGTTCCTCAGTATGGGACAGTTTCTATCAAGTGACGGCAGATGCCGGAGTTTTGGAAAAGACGGAAGCGGTTATGTTCCCGGTGAGGGAGTCGGAGCCGTATTGTTAAAACCATTGAAAAAAGCAATAGAAGATCAAGATCAAATATACGGTGTGATTAAGGGAAGCGCCGTTAACCACGGAGGAAAGGCGAGCGGATATTCCATACCGAATCCGGATGCGCAGGCGGAGGTCATTTCAGAAGCGCTTCGTAAAGCTGACATTGATCCGAACACCGTCAATTATATTGAAGCGCATGGAACAGGGACGTCATTAGGCGATCCGATTGAAATTCAAGGACTGAAAGATTCCTATCAATTGAACCATCCTTGCGCCATCGGTTCGGTGAAATCAAATATCGGACATTTAGAATCTGCGGCAGGAATCGCTGCGGTAACGAAAGTGCTTCTCCAAATGAAGAATAAGCAGCTTGTTCCTTCTCTGCACTCCGATATTGTTAATCCGTTTATAGATTTTGATCAGGTTCCTTTTCAAGTGCAGCGGAAAGCGGCTGAATGGAATATTCCGCAAAACAGCAATGCTGTTCACCCTTTGAGAGCCGGGGTAAGCGCTTTTGGGGCAGGAGGGACAAACGCGCATCTTATATTGGAAGCGTATGAGCCGCCAAAAGCTTTTGATCATCAAAGCGGCCGAGTGATCTTTGTTTTATCGGCTCAAGACAAACAACGGCTGATAAAATATGCAAAGGTTATGGCTGATTTTCTATCAGAAAATGAATCGAAGGATAACAATCATAAACTGCGTCTTCAGGATATTGCCTATACACTTCAGACGGGACGCGATCATATGGAAGAACGGCTGGCGATAGTGGCAGATTCCGGGCAGGTCATTGCTGAAGAGCTTTCAGCTTATAGCAGGGGTGAAAAAAGCAGCTTGAGCCATACCGGTCATACATTCGAATCAGAAGTTCACAATGAAATGCCTCACGTTTGTTCAGATTACGCCGAAGCAGCATCCAAATGGGTAAATGGAAGAAAGATAGATTGGGAGACTTTTGAGGTGAATCGGAATGCTCGCAGGATTTCTATTCCGGGACAACCGCTGATCAAACAGCGGTATTGGATAGCGGAAAAAGGGGACGCACTTGTTTCAGCGGATGTGAGTAAGCCGGGTCACCCTTTCTTGGGGAGTAACACGTCCGATTTTAATCAGTTCAGTTTCACGAAAAAAATCAGCCGTAATCATCCGTTTGCACTAAGTCTGTCTGAAGGAAACGTGTCCTTTTTCCCTTATGCATCTTTGGCTGAAATGGCTATCGTCAATGCAGCGGAGGCATTTGGACAACCAGTTCATACATTAACTGATTTATTGTGGACCGAAAGCATGAACGGAATGACTGATATACGGGAACTGATGATTACGCTGACGCCTGAGCGCGACTTTGCGCGATTTGACATATATGCAAACACAAAAAATGAGAATAAAGTACGTCTTGCCAGGGGAAATGCGCATATTGTTAAGCCTGAAAGCGGTATGCTTCCTGAAGCGCTTGATATTGCTGAAGTCAAATCAGAAATGACTGAACATCCTGCTGAATCGCCTTTTGTCATTGAATCAGCGAAAAACAGTGACGGAATGCTGTCGTTTCATTCATTGCCGGATGAGCTTTATGCAAAAAGAGAGAATTTTACGATCTCTCCTGAAGCGCTTGAGTCCGCGATTCAAGCCAGTGCGTTTTTTGTCAGCGGAGAAACCTTCCCGGAATTGATCGGACTGGGAGCGGCGGATGTCTATCAGCCTCTCGCTCAAAATTTTTATGTCTATACTCAAAAAGAGAACCGGCAGAACAGCCGTGATGTAACGTGTCATATGACATTTACAGATGGAAACGGAAACATTCTGGCAGAGTGCAGAGATGTGAGATTCAGATATGGTCATGAAAAAGACACTGTTCAGACGGACGATGAACTCATTCGTCTCCTGCGTCAATTGGAAACCAATGATATTGATCAGAAGGCTGTATTGAAACAATTAATGGGGGAAGAATGATGAACGGAAAACGTGAACAAATCAGCGATATTCTTGATCTGATTCAAACAGGACAAATGTCGGCTGACGAAGGCTATGCCCGTGTGACATCCATTCAGAATCAAAAATCACGGGCATCGAACCATCCGCTTTTATATTACAAGCCGGAATGGACAGAATCGTTCATTCCGAGTAAGAAGAGCGTGTCCTTGACGGGATTGCTCCTGATTTTTGCAGAAAATGAACGGCAAATACAAGAATTGAGCGGTTTGTTTAAGGACTGCACTCTCTTGTTTGTCATCCGCGGAAAAGAATTTGCTGTTTTACATGATGATACGATTTGTATGAACCACGTGAAAAAAGACGATTATCTAAAGCTGTTCCGATACATTCATGATCATTATCAGCCGCCCGAAAAGATTCTTCACTTGTGGTCTGATTCTCAGGCTGACATGAGTAAGGGAGGTATACAGAAACAATTGGAAAACGGATTGTTTTCTCTTCTGTATATTACACAGGCGCTGATTGAACTAAAATGGAAAAAGATACTAAAACTGACGCATGTTTTTCAAACTGAGAATAAAGAACAACTGCCGCTGCATCATGCTCTCGGCGGATTGGTGAAAACCGTTCACCAGGAACACCCCAATTTTCACTATCAGATTATCAATATCACTCTTTCAGAGGGTGCGGGAGCCGCTCTTCCAGCAATAGCTGATATATATCAGAGAGAGTGTGACGAAAAACGGGATATCCATTTTGAAGTGCGCTATGAAAACGGCAGACGTTTTACGAAAAGCTATAATAAAGCCGGCTCATTCGATTTAACCCAGCCGCTGAAACATCATGGGAATTATCTGATTACAGGAGGCCTGGGCGGTCTCGGTTATATACTGGCAAAACATCTGTCGGAAAAATGGAAAGCGAATCTCATATTGACAGGGCGCTCTGATTTAACTGAAGAGCAGAAAAAAAAGATCGAATATTTAAGAAGCTCAGGTTCAACAATTGAATACATCCGATCTGATGTTTCAAAACAAAGTGATGCTGAACGGATGTTTGCTTTTGCAAAAGAGCAGTTCGGCATCTTACATGGAGTATTTCACAGTGCCGGCGTACTCCGTGACTCTTTTATCTTAAGAAAGACAAAAGAAGAAATTGATCAAGTCACAGGTTCGAAAGTTTATGGCGCGCTGTGGCTGGCGGAAGAAATCAAAAAAATGAAAGTTGAATTACTTGTCTTGTTTTCATCCACATCGGCAGTCTTCGGCTCAGCCGGCCAATGTGACTATGCTTTCGCCAATGCCTTTCTGGATCAGTATGCAGCAGTTATGACCGCGACAGAGTCTGCCGAAAGGGTAGTGTCAGTCAATTGGCCGCTATGGACTTCCGGCGGGATGAATATTGACGATGAAGGAGTATCCTACATGAAACAGGAACTCGGTCTTGACCCGTTAGATGACGGTGACGGAATACAGGCTCTGGAGAACAGCTTGTGTCAATCATCTGAACAGCTGATTGCCCTGAAAGGCCGTAAAGAAAAGATTGAGGATGTGCTGAAGCGTGCCGGCACAATCAGCTTTCATTCAGAGCAGCAGGAAGATGCCGATTTGCAAAACGATGAATTAAGACAAAATATAATCAGTTATCTGAAAAATATAATGTCAGAGGAATTGAAATTACCGGCCTCACTCATAGATGAAAAACAATATCTGGAGAAATACGGCATTGATTCAGTGATGATCATGCGTCTGACTAAAAAGCTGGAGCAAAGTATCGGCAGATTGTCGAAAACATTATTTTTTGAGTATCATTCAATATCGCAGTTAGCCGAATATTTCCTGAGTCATCACAGCGAACGAATGATGAAACTGCTGAACCCGGCCGGCACATCTGAACTTGTTTCATATCAAAAAAAGCAAAAAAGAAAACCAGTGGAAACAAAAGCGCCGGTACGCTCTGAAGGAGAAGATTCAAAAGAGCACATTGCGGCCGATCCCCTTTCTGCTGATATAGCGATTATCGGTGTCAGCGGCAGATACCCGGGTGCGGAAAACATCAGGGAGTTCCAGAATGTGCTGATGAATGGACGGGATTGCGTAAGCGAAATTCCCGATGACCGGAAGGAAATGCTGGAGGGAAGCTGCTATAAGTGGGGAGGTTTTCTGAAAAATCCAGACCGGTTTGATCCTTTATTTTTCCGGATATCACCGAAAGAAGCGGCTTTTCTTGATCCTCAAGAACGCCTCTTTTTAGAGACAGTGTACAATACCATAGAGGATGCGGGTTATAAACCTTCAGATCTGACCCGCAAAAAGGTCGGAGTATTTGCAGGCGTCACATATGGAAGCTATCAATTTTTCGGCGTTGAAGAATCACTTAAAGGAAATGAACTGGCCGTCGGGTCTCCATTTTCTGCAATAGCAAACAGAATATCATATTTCTTTAACTTTAAGGGGCCGAGTATGGCGGTTGATACAATGTGTTCATCCTCTCTTAACGCCATTCACTTAGCCTGTGAAAGTATACGAAGAGGAGAAAGCACACTTGCTGTTGCGGGCGGGGTCAATCTTACGCTTCATCCGAATAAATATACATTATTAAATCAAAGCCGCTTCTTTGCAAGTGATGGCCGGTGCCGTACATTCGGCGAGGGCGGTGACGGTTATGTACCGGGAGAAGGAGTGGGATCCGTACTTTTAAAGCCGGCGGCGGAAGCGGTAAGGGACGGAGATCATATTTATGCGCTGATTAAAGCGACAGCGGTCAATCACGGAGGGAGAACAAACGGTTTTACGGTTCCTAATCCAAATGGTCAGTCTGAACTGATACAGGACGCGCTTCAGAAAGCTTGTATTGACCCTCGTACAATTAGTTATATTGAAGCTCACGGAACGGGAACTTCTCTGGGAGACCCGATTGAGATCACCGGATTAACAAAAGCGTTTCGGGAATTTACGGAGCACACTCAATATTGTTCAATCGGTTCTGTCAAATCAAATATCGGCCATCTTGAGGCCGCAGCGGGAATTGCCGGTTTGACAAAGGTTCTTTTGCAAATGAAACTGAAAAAACTGTTTCCCTCCATACATGCGGAGACGTTGAATCCAAATATTGATTTTAAAGCATCTCCCTTTTATGTACAGCGGTCATTGCAAGACTGGAAGAAACCGAAACTGCAGGAAAACGGAAAAACAGTAACTGTTCCGAGAAGAGCGGGGATCAGCTCATTCGGAGCCGGAGGAACGAATGTTCATATCATTATAGAAGAATATGAAGAAACAAACGTCTCAACAGAACATGTTGAGAACGAACCGCATATTGTCCTGTTATCTGCCAAAGACAATGAACGTCTTCTTGAGTATGCCGAAAACATGAAAGATTTTATTCAACGTTCACTAAGTCCTGAAGTAAAGGATAAACAGCCTGATATGAAAGAAAAGGTGTATGAAGTACTCAAACCGTTTGTTTCGGAATTGCTTCATATCCATCCGGAAGAAATTAATATTGCTGATCACCTGAGTGAATTTGGCGTAGGGCCTTTGGAATTAAGCCGGATGGCGGATTTTATTAACGAAATGTTTCATATTGAACTCACGATGTATGAATTAACTGATTGCGCCTCCATTCAAGCGGTTACTGAATACTTATTGAAGGAATATGCCGGAGCGATAAGAAACATGTTCCCGAATGAAGTGATGGAAGCCGGCCAATCGGAAAGCGTCGTTTTACGGGATCTGGCATACACTACACAATCGGGCAGAGAAGCGATGGAGGCCAGAGCGGCGATTACCGGTACCTCTCTTAAAGAAATGAAAGATAAATTATTTGAGTTTTGCCGCGGTGACAAGCAAGTTCCAGGCGTATATGTTAATCAGCAATCAGCAGATGCATTCGCTGAAAAAATGAAGGCGTTAACGGAAGGCAGAGCAGGTGAATTGTTTGTAAAGACCATTATTGAGAACGGTGAAGCGGAAAAGCTGGCTCAATTATGGGTTTGGGGGGCGGATATCGACTGGAAATCCGTTCATCAACATTTACAGCAGCCGGGTAAACGGATCTCAATTCCGACTTATCCGTTTGCAAAAGAACGTTATTGGGTTCCGTCCAGGACTGAGAAGGCAGAGATCCCTCAGCATTCTTTTCAACATCATTTGCAAAAAAAATGGAGGGAGAATCCGTTTGTAAATCCATCCGAAACAAAAGAGTACGGACTGACAGTAGCATTTGTAAATCAAGACACAGAATCAATTGCCCGCACCATTTGTTCGGATATAGATCAGGAGAATCTGATTGTCATAAAACATCACTCTTCATTTATAAAACACTCTGATCAAATGTTTGAGTGTTCTTTATTAGATGAAAACCACGCATACGACGTTATCCGTGAGATCTTCTCGGGCGGTGAGCGGCAGGTCGAAAATATATTTGATTTCTCAGATATCGGAAACCAGAGTGACAATCAGAACGGCATCCCATATGGTAAATTCTTATTTATACAAGAAATAATTAAGCGGAGTAAAAAGGAAACACCATTATCCATTTTACAAATCACCAATGGCTTGCAGGTATTTAAAGCGGAAAAACCAAAGCTGACGGGGGCGGAATCAGCGGCTTTTCTGAAAGCCCTTTCTGCGGAATACGGCTTTGTTCATGTGAAAACAATAGATATAGACAGCATGAAAGAAACGCATGAGCTGAAACAAATCTTTGAGAATGAAAGGGCGCAATGTACCGGAGAGAATGAAGTATGCTACCGCAGCGGCGTCAGATATGTTCCGTATTTTGAAGAAGAAAGAATCCATACCGGCGGGCCTGTTTCATTTCCTGCGGATAAAGCCATCGTGATTACCGGCGGGACAGGGGGTATTGGCAGAGCAATAGCTGAAGATTTGGTGAAACGGGGAGTGAAAAAACTCGTGCTGACGGGGACGCGTCCATTACCTTTGCGAAGTGAATGGGATCATTTGCTGAAAGAGGGCAGACAGGACGAAAAGACAGTCAGCAATATCAAACTGTTTCAAAGTTTTGAAGAGAAAGGTGTCAACTATCTGTATTACAGCGGTTCTCTCACAAATGAAGAGAAGCTGCGTTCATTCTTTCACCAAGTAAGCCTTGAATTTAAAGATATAAGCGGTGTCATACACTGTGCCGGACTGCACAGCGGCGGAAATCCGGCCTTTATTCATAAAAGAATGAGTGAATTTAAGACGGTGTACGGGCCGAAAGTCACTGGACTTCAGAATTTGGAGCGGATTTTTAATAATAGGCCGCTGGATTTCTTTATTCTATTTTCATCAATTGCTGCACAGTCACCCAAACTGTCGAAAGGAATGACTGATTACGCGTCTGCAAACGCATATATGGACTATTTCGCGGCTTATCATTTTCAAAAGGGGAGAACGTATTTCACGTCCATCAATTGGCCGAGCTGGAAAGAAGTCGGAATGGGTACTGTGACGAGTCCTTTATATGATGAATTGGGATTGGACTCTCTTTCCACACGGGAAGGACTGGCGATTTTGTATCATGCACTGGAGAAAAAATCGGCCAATATCATTCCTATCGTGAAAAAAGGAACAGTGTTTCATGCAGACAGTCTCCTGAATATCAATAAAACCGGCAAGGCTTCATTTCCAGTGCGAAGACAGGAGACTCCCGACACTTTTGATCATTCAGAAGGGCTTGTCAGTGAACTTTCTGCCGTATTTGCCGAGGAATTGAGCATTCCCCTTGAAAAGCTTAACCCAAATACGAATTTTCAGGAATACGGTGTGGATTCTATACTTCTTGTCAGCATTATACATCGTATAGAAGCAATGATTCAGAAAAAAATCGACCCTACTGTGCTTCTTGAACACAACACGATTCATGGTCTTGCGGAATATATCGGTAAGACGGCGCCGCCGTTGAAAAAACAAATCGAACAGACTGATTCTCAAAGCAGTAATCAGCATGATATGCAGTCTGTGACGAGCCGAAATACAGAACCGCAGACGGCTTCCTCTGCAAAGATAGCTGTTATCGGAATCGGATGTAAGTTCCCTGGAGCGGCTGATAAAGAGGAATTTTGGGACAATCTGAGAAAAGGGAAGAATCATATTAAAGAAGTACCTGATTCCCGGTGGAATATAGAAGAAAATTACTCTCCGGTGCAGCAAAAGGGAAAAAGCATCAGCAAATGGGGAGGATTTATCAATGGAATTGGCAGCTTCGATCCGGAGTATTTTCGCATGGAAGAGGAGAAAGCCATCCAAACGGACCCGCTGATAAGACATTTCTTAGAAACGAGTGTACAGACTGTACGGGATGCCGGTTATGAAGAAACAGAATTATCGGGAAAAAAAGTCGGCGTATTTGTCGGTTCCAGAATGGGCGGCTACGGTCACAAACTGCCGAAAGAAAGCAGCAGCCACATCGTCGGGCTTAGTCAAAACTTTATTGCTTCACACGTGTCGCATTTCTTTAATTTTCACGGTCCAAGCATGGTTTCTGATACCGCTTGTTCTTCTTCATTAGTCAGCATTCATTTAGCCTGCCAAAGCATAAAAAACGGTGATTCAGAGATGGCGCTGGCAGGAGGGGCGGATCTGCTTTTGGATGAAATTCCTTACCTGATGTTAACAGAAGGAGGAGCTCTTTCGCCGGACGGTCAGTGTTTTACTTTTGATGAAAGGGCAAACGGCTTTGTACCCGGAGAGGGTTTTGGCGCTGTTCTGTTAAAACCGCTCGAGAAAGCGAAAGCGGACGGAGATCGGATATACGGTATCATTGAAGCATCAGCTATTAATAACGACGGTGCGACAATGGGAATTACGACCCCGAATCCTAAGCTTCAAGAGCAGGTTATTCAAGATGCATTTGAAAAAGCCGATATCACTCCCGGATCAGTCAGCTACGTCGAAACTCACGGCACAGGCACGATGATTGGAGATCCGATTGAGCTACAGGCTCTGACAAAAGTATTCCGAAGAGACACAAACAAAACGCAATTTTGCGGAGTAGGAAGTGTAAAAACCAATATCGGACACTTATTAAGCGCTGCCGGAGCGGCAAGTTTCATTAAAGTGATTTTATCAATATGGCATAAGGAAATTCCGCCTACATTGAATTGTGAAACGCCAAATCCCCGCTTTGAATTTGAAAAGTCGCCTTTTTATCCGAATACAGAGCTGAGAAGCTGGAAGGATGGAAAACGGAGGGCGGGCATCAGCGCTTTCGGTTTTGGCGGAACAAACGCCCACCTTTTGGTAAGCGGCCTGGATGATTCATATCATGCCGTCAGAACTCCGCTGCCGCCTGCCGAGTTTGTCAGAAAAGAGTACTGGCCGGATTCAAATCGAAAAAAACAAATCAAACAGAATAAAAAACGGCTTCTTGAAATTATTGATGAAACAGAGTAGCACCTGCTCTGTTTCTTTACTTTGTAAAAGAAGAAAGGTTGTCGAGTTGCATGAGGTTCAGCGTATTAGTCAAACATGACGATTATATTGTTTCAGACCATGTCCTTCATCAAGTGCGTACGATACCCGGCGTAACGTATCTGGATTTAATAACACGATTTTTAGCTGAGAAAGGGATATCCCCCCGAAGTTTTGAAATCAAACATGTTTTATTCCGTGAACCTGTTGCGACGTCAGTCCATTTTGATAAAAAAGTCACCTTCCAGTTTACGGAACAAGAAAACGGCTGGCTTGTTGAAACAACAAGCAGGAAATGGGTCGCTGAAAAGGCGGAAGGTGAAGCGTCAGTCAACTTGCAGGCGGAAATCATAAGAAAAAATGCGATAAACGAAAAGACAATTTCAATCGAAGAATTAAAGAAAGGAGCCGTCCGGACTTCGGATGCTGAATCCGCCTATCGTAATTTGCGCAGGGGCGGCCTGATTCATAAAGATTTTATGAAATTGGAAGGTACAGTATATGAAGGTGAAAATTATATTCTGGGAGAGGTCAGTTTAAGCGGACTTTCAAAAGAATATACAGATGACTTTTACATGCATCCCGCATTTTTGGATGGGTCTCTCAGCTTGTTGGGAATCCTTACATCAGACTTGCCGGATGAAGGAACAAATGCGTTTATCCCTATATATATTGAGACATTCCGGGCACTGCATAAAACAACTGGGTCTTGTTTTGTGTATATTGATAAAAACAGTATAACGCAGCCGCCTTCTAAAGACATTTTATATGCGGACATAGAAGTATACAGGCCTGATGGAGAGCTTGCTTTTTATTATGAGCGATTCGGTGTGAAAAGAGTCAGAAATGAAAAATCAATACAAAGGCTGGAGCATTCCCAAAAAGCTAAAGAGGTTGGCAGCGCAACGAACAATAAAGAAATGATCAGAAATAATTTGATCCAAGAGATAGCCGGCATGATTGAAAAACCTGCTGAAACAGTGAAGAATGATATTTCCTTTTACGAGATGGGCTTGGATTCTAAACAATTATTAGACTTATCCAAAAAATTAGAACTGATGTTAGATACAAAGCTGTACCCGACTTTATTATTTGATTACTCCACAATCGGTGAATTGACGGAATATCTGCAGGAGAAATACGGAGCTGACATTACAGACTCTATCTCTGATACAGTTTTGCACCAAGACAGTCAAAAAACATTAACAGATGAGCTGTCATCCATTATTGGAGAGGTTACAGACACACCGCCAAATAAAGCGGACAAACACCAATCTTTTTACGAACTGGGTCTTGACTCAAAACAGCTGCTGCATATATCGAAAATGCTCGAGGAAAGATTGGATACACAATTGTATCCGACATTGCTTTTTGATTATAACAATATTCATGATTTAGCGGCTTATTTAGAAGAAAAATATGATGTGCGTAATACACCGGCTGCAGCTTTTAAAGAAAAAACGCAAACGAAAGAGCCGTCTGAAAAGCCGATGCTTGAATCTTTGTATTTACAAAAAGAATGGATTGAGTCGCCATTAAAGTCCGGAGAAGTGTCTAAGGAAAATACTTTGATTTTCGATTTCGACAGTTCATTGAGTGATGAAATCCGCAACTACACCGGCAGTGAAAATGTTATTTATGCGGCAGCCGCCGCTGAATATGAAATGGTAAATGAAAAGCATTATAAATTTAACCCGGAGCAGTCTGCTCATTACACCAGACTGTTAGATGATATGAAAAAGTCCGGAGCGTTTCCGGCGTCAATCATTCATTACCTGTCAAAAAAAGCTTATACTGAAGCGGCGTTAGACCTGACTCACAGCTTTTATTCAATCCTTTATTTAAGTAAAGCTTTGATCCGTCAAAAAACAAAAGAAAACATCAACATTCTGTACGTACATGACAAGGATCAATATACAAATCCGGTTTACGCCGCGATTGGAGGCTTTTTTAAAACGCTGAATGCGGAGCAGCCGAATATAAAGTGTAAAACGGTTGAGATTTCTTCAAGACAAACCATTGAAAAAGCACCTTTGCTTCTCAATGAATTAAGTGCCGGACATCATCAGACTGTGAAATATGACGGCAATCAAAAAAGGTGGGTGACAGCATATAGAGACGCTTCGCTGCAAACAGGACAAAAGGCCGCAAAGTTTGCAAAAAACGGGGTGTATCTCATCATCGGAGGGTTAAGCGGCATCGGCTGGATTATTTCAGCGTTTCTTTATGCAAATCACGGAGCCAGCGTTATCATTGCCGGGCGATCGAAAATGACAGCAGACATGGAAGAAAAATTAGACAGCATCCGATATGACGGGGCAAGCATTTCTTATATCCAGGCTGACATGTCAGATAAACAGCAGGTCATCAAGTTAGCGGAAAAAATTCGTGCTGATTATTCCGAAATCAACGGGGTCATTTACAGTGCAGGCGTGTTAAAAGACTCTCTCATTATGAATAAAACAGACGCGGAAGCTCAAGCGGTGCTGCAATCAAAGGTCAATGGTGTGATTCATTTGGATGAAGCGCTCAGAGATATGCCTTTAGACTTTTTTGTTTTGTTTTCTTCCATCTCCTCAGAAATCGGAAGTCTGGGTCAAGCCGATTATGCCTACGCCAATCGTTTTCTGGAGCATTTTGCCGAGTGGAGGGAATGTATGAGAAAGGCGGGGGGAAGATCAGGAAAAACCATCGCTGTAAATTGGCCTTTCTGGAAAGACGGAGGCATGTCAGTTGATCCCGGCATCCAAGATATTATGAAAAGGGAGTACGGACTTCACCCATTAGAAAATACTGCCGGAATCAAAGCTTTTGAACACTCGCTTCTCGGCCAAGGCCACCAGCTGATCGTGTTATACGGAGAAAAAGAAAAAATACAAAACGATTTCAAGCCGTTATCCGCCCGTTCAGCACCGCCTCTGGTAAGAGATTCAGCGATTGCAGCCGATTTTGATGCTTCGTCAATCGTTACGGAAGCTGAAAGTCCTTTCCGGATACTCGGCACGGCTTCCAATCGTCATCTCGATGATTATTTGCATTATTGGAGCAGACTGAAGAAAGGAGCCCTTCAGCACAATCAAAGCGATGCCGCAAAAAAACTCATCGCTTTTTACCAGACAGAAGAAACGGAAACCGTTCATTTTCTGGCAAACACAGAAAATGCCCGGCATATGGAGATATTGATGAGCGGTAAGGGCGAAACAATTTTACTGATTTGCGGTTTTGCTACCACTGCTTACATGTGGAAAGAACAAATGAAAGAGTGGGCAGATCAATTTAATGTAATTGTCATACACACACCGGGTTACGGGCTGAGTGAGGGGAGCGCCGATTTTACACTGAGCGGGCTGGCTCAGACTTTTATCGAAGTGCTGAACGAGATAGGGGTTGCTTGGCCGATCCACATTGCGGCAGCTTCTTGGGGAGGCATGATAGGGCAGAGGATAGCCTATGAATACCCTGAAAAAGTAAAAACACTCATTCTTTCCGGAAGTTACACCGAATACGAAGAAGACCCTGAAAGCAGTGTCGAGGAAAAACTGAAAAATGATTTTATAGCTATAGGTAAATCGCATGAATATGAAAGTTTATACAGTAATCAATTCTTAAATGCTTCTATTGAACGTTTTATGAAGATACATCAACAAGAAGGCTATTCTACAACCGGCTTTTTAAAAGACATTCATACAAGAACGCTTATCCTTACGGGTGAGAAGGAAAGCGTAGTTGATCAGAAAGAAACAAAAAGGCTGCAGAAACTGCTGAGCAATGCAGAATTAAAGAAAATTAAGGGAGCGGGGCATCTTCCGAACATCACACATCCGGAAGAATTTAATAAAGCGGTGTCAGAATTCATCAAGAAATCGGTAAGTAAAGGATGAAAACGATACATACAGTACAGGGGGAGAAAACAATGAAACAAACAATAAGCAATCCGGCATTTGATATGAAACAAATTAACGCTCTTAACAGCCATTATCAGACGATGATAGACAATGGAGATCTGCAATGTGCGAGTTATATGATGTCAAGAGGAGGTGAGGTTTTTGCAGCTGAGTCGTTAGGGGAATTTACCGGCGGACAAAACGAAAAGCAAACATTTCAGCTTGATACAATCAGAGAAATCGGTTCTTTGACAAAAGTGTTTACCGCTGTAGCCGTCATGCAGCTCGTCGAAAAAGGTTTGCTCGATCTGAAAATGCCGGTCAAGCTCATTTTGCCTGCGTTTGATAAACCGGGTTTCGGAGAAATTAAAATTTTGCACCTTTTGACTCATACGGCGGGATTAAGTTTTGAGCTGGATATTCAAAAGGCTGAAGGCATTGACTTAACGAATGAGGAAGAATGGATAAACTATCTCGTCAGTACGCCTTTGGAGTACGGAGTGGATGAAGCGTGGAACTATTCCAGAACCGGTTTTGTTATACTTGGCATCATTATTTCAAAAGTAACAGGCGTATCCTACGAACAGTATGTAACAAAGCATATTATTGAAGCGCTCGGATTAGAAAGAACGTATTTTTATGTGCCTGATGCTTTAAAAGAAGAAGTTTGTGTGATCAATGAACACGAGTGCGTACAGCTGGAAAAAAGTCATCACCCGTATTTTCCGAATAAAGCGACAAGCGGTCTGTACTCTTCGTTGCGGGATATTTGGAAGTTGGCTGAAATGTTTAGAAATAAAGGCAGATTGAAAGATAAGAAGCTGCTTGGAAGAAAAACAGTCGAGGCGATGCTGAGAAATCAAATAAAGCCCGGTCTTCCTTTTTACTTCTTCGGAGCGCCCAGAGAGGAAGGCGGCTTTGGTTTAGGCATTAATTTGTGGCCGGCCGGCGACCATTATTTCATGACAGAAGGCACCTTTTCACATCTTGGAATGGGTTGGTGCGGCATGTTTTCTGATCCAGCCGAAGATTTTACGTATGTATTTTTCACTCCGATTTCCGAGTTTCATCCTCATGCCGTGCTGACGCCGCTGAATATCGTGTGGGCGGGTATTGAATAATTAGACAAAAGCATCGTTCCGTCTGTTCGGCAGGCGGGACGATTGCTAACTGCCCGTTTTTATCCCGCGGCATCTTTTCAAAGCCCGCCCCTAAGTTAAATAACTTAATTTACTCTTTGTAATTTTTTTTAATTATAGTACAGTAGAGCATTTTTATAATACAGTTTAAAGTCTTTTATAGTACAGTTTGGCGCAATATGATCTTAAGTTTTATAAGCGGTTTCAAAATGAGGTTATAAATGATTGACGGCTTTGTTTAATTACTGTAAACTATGGTTGTTGATCATATTGTACTAATAAAAAATCTTTTTTTATTAGTACAGTTTAAACGTCCTTATCTTTGCTTAAGCGCTATGTGAATTTCTGAATGATTAATTTTAGAATTGCAGAGCATGATAAGACTGTTTTTAATACGGATGGCTAAACGGTATCCTAACCCTGTTAAATCAAAAGAAGAGGTGGTTTAAAAAATGGCTGCAAAGACAAAAACTTCAATTGTTGATAGCAAAAAACAATTTGATGCTATTCATAAGCAGTTTGAAACGTTCCAAATTTTAAATGCTGAAGGAGAAGTCGTAAATAAAGACGCAATGCCTGATCTTTCAGATGATCAGTTAAAGGAATTAATGAGAAGAATGGTGTATATCCGCATTTTAGACCAGCGTTCAATTTCTCTTTCCCGTCAAGGACGTTTAGGTTTCTATGCACCGACAGCGGGCCAGGAAGCTTCTCAAATTGCATCACACTTCGCGCTTGAACAGGACGACTTTATCCTTCCGGGTTATCGTGACGTTCCTCAGCTGATTTGGCACGGGCTTCCTTTACATCAGGCATTCCTGTTCTCAAGAGGCCATTTTAAAGGTAATCAGATGCCTGAGGGAGTAAATGCTTTATCACCTCAAATTATTATCGGTGCTCAAATTATTCAAACCGCAGGTGTAGCTTTAGGTCTTAAAAAGCGCGGTAAAAAAGCGGTGGCTATTACTTACACTGGTGACGGCGGAGCTTCTCAAGGTGACTTCTATGAAGGAATGAACTTTGCCGGAGCATTTAAAGCGCCAGCGATCTTCGTTGTTCAGAATAACCGCTATGCGATTTCAACTCCTGTAGAAAAGCAATCATCCGCACAGACAATTGCCCAAAAAGCAGTTGCCGTCGGTATTACAGGTGTTCAAGTAGACGGAATGGATGCACTTGCCGTTTACGCTGCAACCGCAGAAGCACGCCAGCGCGCAATTAACGGTGAAGGTCCGACTCTGATCGAAACTCTTACATTCCGTTACGGACCTCATACAATGTCCGGTGACGATCCGACTAAATACCGTACGAAAGAAATAGAAAATGAATGGGAGCAAAAAGACCCGCTCGTACGTTTCCGCAAGTTCTTGGAAAACAAAGGACTATGGTCTGAAGAAGAAGAGAACAAAGTGATTGAACAGGCCAAAGAAGAAATCAAACAAGCTATCAAAAAGGCTGACGGCGAATCAAAACCGAAAGTAACAGAGCTGATTGAGAATATGTTTGAAGAGCCGACGTTCAACTTAAAAGAACAACTTGAAATTTACAAAGCGAAGGAGTCGAAGTAAGCCATGGCGCAAATGACAATGATTCAAGCGATCACTGATGCGTTACGCACAGAACTGAAAAACAATGAAAACGTTCTGCTTTTCGGGGAAGATGTAGGCGTTGCCGGAGGCGTATTCCGTGCAACTGAAGGCCTTCAAAAAGAATTCGGTGAGGACCGCGTATTTGACACGCCGCTTGCTGAATCCGGTATCGGCGGTCTCGCTCTCGGTTTAGGCCTGCAAGATTACCGTCCTGTTATGGAAATCCAATTCTTCGGATTCGTATATGAAGTAATGGATTCAATCTCAGGACAAATGGCTCGTCTCCGCTACCGTTCCGGCGGACGCTGGACTTCTCCGGTGACAATCCGTTCTCCATTCGGCGGAGGGGTTCATACACCTGAACTTCACGCTGACAGTTTGGAAGGCCTTATCGCTCAGCAGCCGGGTATTAAAGTTGTTATCCCTTCCACTCCTTACGATGCAAAAGGACTGCTGATTGCCTCTATCAGAGACAATGATCCGGTTGTTTTCTTAGAGCATATGAAACTTTACCGTTCTTTCCGTCAGGAAGTTCCTGAGGAGGAATACACAATCGAGCTTGGCAAAGCTGATGTGAAACGCGAAGGTACTGACCTTTCTATCATCACATACGGCGCGATGGTTCATGAGTCGCTTAAGGCTGCTGAAGAGCTTGAAAAAGAAGGCGTTTCTGCTGAAGTTATCGACCTTCGCACTGTAAGTCCGCTTGATATTGATACGATTATTGCTTCTGTTGAAAAAACAGGCCGCGCAATTGTCGTGCAAGAAGCTCAAAAACAAGCCGGCATCGCTGCCAACGTTGTAGCTGAAATCAATGACCGCGCGATTCTGAGCCTGGAAGCTCCGGTTCTGCGTGTTGCGGCGCCTGATACAGTATTTCCTTTCTCGCTTGCTGAGAGCGTATGGCTTCCAAACCATAAAGACGTTCTTGAAACTGCGAAAAAAGTTCTTGAATTTTAATCAGGCATCATAAAAGACGGTAAAGAGAGTCCTTTTCTCTATATGAAGGAGTCTGTTTACTAGGTTCAATGCTTGCGAATGCATAACTAAAATTTGCTTAATCAACTAGGAGGTCGAAAACTGTGGCATTTGAATTTAAACTTCCGGATATCGGGGAAGGTATCCACGAAGGCGAAATCGTAAAATGGTTTGTTAAGCCGAACGACGAGGTAGAAGAAGACGATGTTCTGGCTGAAGTGCAAAATGATAAAGCAGTGGTAGAAATTCCTTCACCTGTTAAAGGAAAAGTATTAGAATTAAAAGTTGAAGAGGGAACAGTTGCAACTGTTGGACAAACGATTATTACGTTTGACGCACCTGGTTACGAAGATCTTCAATTTAAAGGAAGCCATGATTCAGGAGATGCGAAAACTGAAGCTCAAGTTCAGTCGTCTGCTGAAGCAGGGCAGGATATCGCTAAAGAAGAGACTCCTAAAGAGCCTGCAAAAGAAACCGGCGCAGGACAGCAGGACCAAGCGGAAGCTGATCCGAACAAACGCGTCATCGCGATGCCTTCCGTACGCAAATATGCCCGTGAAAAAGGCGTGGATATCCGTAAAGTAACAGGTTCAGGCAATAACGGACGTGTTGTAAAAGAAGATATCGACAGCTTTGCAAATGGAGGAGCGGCTCAAGAAGCGGCACCGCAAGAAACAGCTGCACCTCAGGAAACAGCTAAACCTGCAGCGGCTCAGGCTCCTGAAGGCGAATTCCCTGAAACACGCGAAAAAATGAGCGGTATCCGTAAAGCGATCGCGAAAGCAATGGTGAACTCTAAGCATACTGCACCGCACGTAACTCTTATGGATGAAGTTGACGTAACAAATCTTGTTGCTCACCGCAAACAGTTCAAACAAGTTGCTGCTGATCAAGGCATCAAGCTGACTTATCTGCCTTACGTCGTCAAAGCATTAACATCCGCTTTGAAAAAATTCCCTGTTTTAAACACATCTATTGATGATAAAACAGATGAAGTGATCCAAAAACATTACTTTAACATCGGAATTGCAGCGGATACCGAAAAAGGCCTGCTTGTGCCGGTAGTGAAAAATGCCGACCGTAAAGCCGTTTTCGAAATCTCTGATGAAATCAACAGCCTTGCTACAAAAGCGCGTGAAGGCAAGCTTGCACCTGCGGAAATGAAAGGCGCTTCTTGCACGATCACAAATATCGGTTCTGCCGGAGGCCAATGGTTCACACCGGTTATCAACCACCCAGAGGTTGCGATTCTCGGTATCGGCCGTATTGCTGAAAAAGCGATCGTCCGTGACGGTGAAATTGTAGCTGCTCCTGTCTTAGCTCTTTCTCTCAGCTTTGACCACCGTATGATTGACGGAGCAACTGCACAAAATGCGTTAAACCACATCAAGCGTTTACTGAACGATCCACAACTTATTTTAATGGAGGCGTAATGTTATGGTAGTAGGAGATTTCCCTATTGAAACAGATACTCTTGTGATTGGTGCGGGACCCGGCGGCTATGTAGCTGCCATCCGCGCTGCTCAGCTTGGACAAAAAGTAACAGTCGTTGAAAAAGCAACTCTTGGAGGCGTTTGTCTGAACGTCGGCTGTATTCCTTCAAAAGCGCTCATCAATGCAGGCCATCGTTACGAGAATGCAAAACATTCAGATGACATGGGAATCACTGCTGAGAACGTAACGGTTGACTTTACAAAAGTCCAAGAATGGAAAGCTTCTGTTGTAAATAAGCTTACCGGCGGTGTTGCAGGTCTTTTAAAAGGAAATAAAGTGGACGTTATAAAAGGGGAAGCTTATTTCGTAGACAGCAACTCTGTCCGCGTAATGGATGAGAACTCTGCGCAAACATACACATTTAAAAACGCAATCATTGCTACCGGTTCTCGCCCTATCGAATTGCCAAACTTCAAATATAGCGAACGCGTTCTGAACTCTACAGGCGCACTTGCGCTTAAAGAAATTCCGAAAAAGCTCGTTGTTATCGGCGGCGGATATATCGGTACTGAGCTTGGAACAGCGTATGCGAACTTCGGAACTGAATTGGTTATTTTAGAAGGCGGAGATGAAATTCTTCCTGGCTTCGAAAAACAAATGAGTTCTCTCGTTACCCGCAGACTGAAGAAAAAAGGCAACGTTGAAATCCATACAAGCGCTATGGCTAAAGGCGTTGAAGAAAGACCTGACGGCGTAACAGTTACATTCGAAGTAAAAGGCGAAGAAAAAACGGTTGATGCTGATTACGTATTAATCACTGTCGGACGCCGTCCGAACACTGACGAGCTCGGCCTTGAGCAAGTCGGTATCGAAATGACTGACCGCGGTGTCATTAAAACAGACAAGCAGTGCCGCACAAACGTACCGAACATTTACGCAATCGGTGACATCATTGACGGACCTCCATTGGCTCACAAAGCGTCTTACGAAGGTAAAATCGCTGCGGAAGCTATTTCAGGAGAGCCGGCTGAAATCGATTACCTCGGTATTCCGGCGGTTGTATTCTCTGAGCCTGAACTGGCTTCTGTCGGTTACACTGAAGCACAGGCGAAAGAAGAAGGCATTGAAGTCGTTGCAGCTAAGTTCCCGTTTGCAGCAAACGGACGTGCGCTGTCTCTTAACGAAACTGACGGCTTCATGAAGCTGATCACTCGTAAAGAAGACGGTCTTGTAATCGGTGCGCAAATTGCCGGCGCAAGCGCTTCTGACATGATTTCTGAATTGAGCCTGGCGATCGAAGGCGGAATGACTGCTGAAGATATCGCAATGACAATTCACGCTCACCCGACATTGGGCGAAATCACTATGGAAGCTGCCGAAGTAGCAATCGGAAGCCCGATCCATATCGTAAAATAATAATGTAACAAAGAAACAGCCCCCGTTTGTAAAAGCGGGGGCTGTTTTTATTGTGCAAGCACATGCTGCATAGGTTTGATGATATCCTCTTTTTTCTTTACGGATCCCTCAATCTTCATGACCACATGCCGATGATTGACAACCATCAGCGCAGGGAACGTGTTGATTTCCTCTTCCCATCCCTTTCTGTTGTCATAAACCTTCATTTGATCGACATGATGGGGATATTTCTTTTCTAAATCAAGGATCGCATCGTAATAAGGCACTTCTTTATCTATATGATTTTCATCGGAAAAAAACAAGATTTGAGTGTGATGAATGCTGTCGATCCGGTTTTTTTTGAATGGACTGACAGTAGAAACCGAACAGCTTGACAGAACGAACAGCATCAAAAAAAAGGGAATCACCGTACGGTAGCGCATCTATCTTACTCCTCTGTTTTATATAATATATTGGTTCATCCATTTATAAGGACTATATCAAGTGTATCACGAGAGGTGAAAAACCTAAGGCTTGTTACTGAATTGTTATATAATTGAAACCGTTTTTAATGAAGAAATAATACGTGTGACAACTTGCGCAGCCGATGTGTAAAAAAGGCACATTGTTTTTCGTGAGAGCGCTGTTTTTTCGTTATACTGGGGGCAAAACCATATCAGGAGGGATTGTCATGTATAAAGCCGCTGCAGCCGTCGTATGTATGTGCTTACTCGCCGGCTGCCAATCAAATGAAAAAATGCAAACAAACAAACCCCATTCTCAAGCCGCGGCCAATCATGCCAAACGGGAAAACCACCATACAAAAGAGGAAAAACAGAAAAAACAGAAGGCGGAGCCCCGTTACTATATCAATCCTAAAACCTTTTCTGTGGAAAAAATGGATGAACAGAAAGAGAAAAAACCGATCGCATTGGTAACGATCGATGACGCGCCTGATCAGCATGCCGCTGAGATTGCGGACAAACTGCATGATCTCAATGCGTCAGCGATCTTTTTTGTAAACGGACATTTTTTGAAAAAAGATGAAAATAAGAAAGCGCTTAAGCATATTCATGAGTTAGGTTTTATGATCGGAAATCATACAATGACTCATCAAAACTTAAAAGATCTTTCCGAACAAAAACAACGGGAAGAAATCATTGGCGTCAATAAAGCGGTTGAAAAGGTAATAGGAGAGAAACCCGCATTTTTCAGGGCGCCTTTCGGAAGCAATACGGACTACAGTGACAGACTTATAAAAAAAGAAGGCATGGTGAAAATGAACTGGACCTTCGGGTATGATTGGGATCAGAAATATCAATCCAAAAAAGCGCTTACCGATATCACACTGAGCAGTCCTTATCTGCGGGACGGGGCCAACATATTGATGCATGACTGGAAATGGACGGCAGAAGCCATGCCGGACATTGTAAAAGGATTGCGTAATAAAGGATATACTGTGATTGACCCTCGAGCTATAAAAAGACCGTAAAAAATAAATGTGTTATACAATTTATCAGTTGACATATTAAATGTGACATAATAATATAATAACAACAAGTGAAAATTAAGCGTTTTCAAATTCTGAGAAATGGGGAATGACAGATGGGTACAATTGTTTGCCAAGACTGTAACGAAGCGATTCATTACTTTGAGGATGAGAAGGTCACGACGTTATACGGAACATGCTGCGGACAATGCCAGTGTCATCTTGAAGAAGAATAAAAAGCGTAAAAAGGCCCGAAACAATTTCGTTTCGGGCTTCTTTATATTTATTGGATGGCTTTTTGCTCTTTGATGACTCTGATCATTTCAAGCGTTGCATCTTCGGGACCCTGCACAGGAAGGCCGGCGTCCAAGTTTTTAAAAATGTAGCTGATATTTTCTTCAGTAATAATCTCACCCGGAATAAAGATCGGAATTCCCGGCGGGTACACCATGACAAACTCTGCGATGATCCGTCCCGCGGATTCTTTTAACGGAATGACTTCCGTATTTGCGTAAAACGCGTCTCTTGGCGTCATCGCTAACAGAGGAATTTCAGGAAGCAGAACTTCGGTTTGCTGATGAGCATAGTCATTGGCGGAAGCCTGCTTTGAAATGTCTGTAAGCGCGCTTACAAGACGGTCGGCATCTCCTGCTCTGTCTCCGGGGGTGAAAATACATAAAATATTATACAAATCGGACAGCTCGACTTCGATATTATATGATTCGCGGAGCCATTTTTCAACGTCATGACCCGTCAGGCCGAGGTTTTTGACCGAAATGATTAATTTAGTCGGATCATAACTGAAGGCAGCTTTAGACCCTGTGATTTCTTCGCCGACACAGCGGATGCCTTCAATTTGATTGAGGCGTTCCCGTGTCTGATCCGCCAGCAGAATCGTATCTTCAAGAAGATCGCGGCCTTCTGCAGCGAGGCGTTTTCTTGCGACATCCAGTGAAGCGAGAAGCAGATAGGATGTTGACGTTGTCGTCAGCATGCTTAAAATCGACTGTACTCTTTCTTTGGAAACAAGGCCTTCTCTCACATTTAAAATGGAACTCTGCGTCAGGGAGCCTCCCAATTTGTGCACGCTTGTGGCTGCCATATCAGCGCCCGCCTGCATGGCGGACAGAGGAAGCTTATCATGAAAATGAATATGCACGCCGTGCGCTTCATCGACAAGCACAGGCACATTGAAAGAATGCGCGAGCTTTACAATGCTGCTCAAGTCAGCTGCCACACCGAAGTACGTCGGATTTATGACAAGCAGGCCTTTTGCATCAGGGTGCTCCGTCAAAGCCCGCTCGGCGGACTCAAGCGTAATGCCGTGAGAAATTCCGAGCTCATCGTCAATTTCCGGGTGTATAAAAATCGGCACCGCTCCGGAAAATACAATGGCCGACATAATGGATTTATGAACGTTTCTCGGGATGATGATTTTATCTCCGGGTCCGCATACGGCCATGACCATCGTCATAATGGCGCCGCTCGTCCCTTGTACGGAAAAGAAGGTATGGTCTGCGCCGAATGCTCGAGCGGCCAGATCCTGGGCTTCTTTAATTATGCCCTTTGGCGCATGTAAATCATCCAGAGGTTCGATATTAATTAAATCTATGCTTAACGCGTTTTCTCCGATAAATTGTCTGAATTCCGGGTCCATTCCCGCGCCTTTTTTATGGCCCGGAATGTGGAATTGGACAGGCTGTCTGTCCGCGTGCTTTTTCAGTCCGCTGTACAGGGGTGTTTCATGTTGCGGCAATTGTTTTCCCACCTTTATCATAATACCTACGGATTAGTTTGTATTACATTCAGTTTTATTACCCGTTTTTTAAACGTAAAACAAATGAATTATATTATGAACTTGAAAGAAAGTAAAGAACAATTTATGATCTATGGAAGATGCTTATTTTGAGCATGATTATAAAGGAGTGAAGACATTTGGAATATCAATATCCGATGAATGAGGACTGGACGACAGAGGAGGCCGTGGATGTCATTGCTTTTTTTCAGCAGGTGGAAAACGCCTATGAAAAAGGAGCTGACCGAGACAGACTTCTGAATGCGTACCGCCGCTTTAAAGAAATCGTTCCCGGGAAAGCGGAAGAAAAGAAAATCTGCAGCCAATTTGAAGCTGACAGCACCTATTCCCCGTATCGGACTGTGAAACAGGCGAAACAATCAGATCAAGCGATTATCAAAATGTAGACAAAGCGAGCCGGCAATCGGCCCGCTTTTTATGTTATGAGACTTTCTGAGTCAGTGTGTATAAAAAGGAAAGCTTCCTAAAAGCGTCTTCAATGGTTTGCAGGAATTCATTGTTGTTCATGTTGATCACGTCTTCTTTTTGCAGCTGAATGCCGCACAAAAGCTCTGCTTTTTTCACTGTCTGCAGGCGTTCAAATAATGTTTTCAGCTGCTCCTGATCCATGTCGGACTGCTTGTACGCACCTGGCTTCGTATGATCCGGCGACCATACAAAATGACCGGGAATCTGTTTTGTGATGTCCTCCTGCTTCGCTTCCAGCAATCTGCCGTATTCCTCTTTTATCGGAGATTCATAAATGATGGCAAACCATACAAACATATGGGTGTCCCATAAACCGATCTGAAAGTGAGGGAGTTTCTTATACCCGCGTTTGCTGTTGGCAAAGGCAACCCAGCTGTCAGCCGGCGGGTTGACAGATCTTCTCGCGTGCTTGGCGACATGCGGGAACATTTCATCTCCTGTCAATGCTGACAATGTCGGTGCGAAATGCTCTCCTAACAAGGTCAGCTTCGGACGGACTTGTTCTTTTAACACCTCCATGCGCGGATCTAAACCTTCTATTGTAAATGTATCGAAGTCTTCTTTTGTAAAACGCATCTGAGTCATCTTTTTCCTCCTTATCGTAAGTATTCATATTTTACCACAGCCGCCGCCGGCCGCAAAAACATTGAGAACGTTTGAGCCGAGAGGATTGGGGTAAAAAACGAATAGGTAAACACACAATTTTAAGAATGTTGTTACAGCCGAATATAAGTTTCCATACGATATAAGAAGTATCATTAATAAATTGGAAAAATGGGATGCTTTTTTAACAAATGATCTCTGGAAGGGGCGAAAGACAATGAGGCAAGTGGTGAAGGAAGGATTCAGGGAGGAAAAAAATAACCGTGTAGCTGTCTGGAGACTAGAGGTTGATTATGAATTGGCAACCCTGTATGAGGCCATGCAAAAAGAGAATGAAGATCAAATCGATCTCAGCAAAAGAAAACTGGAACGTCTCAGAAAAGAATGGATTCGGCTTAACGGATAAAGAATAGTAAAAACGAACCGCAGGAAATGGTTCGTTTTTACGTGAGAAGGCATTTTTTTCATTTTCCTTGCTTTTTCATCGCCTTTATCAGTATGCTATAGAATAAGCTATACATAGAAAAGAGGTACACGGTATGACAAATTGGACGGAAATTGATGATATCGCAAAAAAATGGGTAAAAGAAGCCGGAACGAGAATCAGACAATCCATGCAGGAAAGCTTGACGATTGAAACAAAATCAAATCCGAATGATTTAGTCACAAATATTGATAAAGAGACGGAACGCTTTTTCATTGACCGTATACAAGGAACTTTTCCCGGACACCGGATTCTCGGAGAAGAAGGGCAGGGGGATAAACTCCGCTCCCTTGACGGAATTGTCTGGATCATTGATCCGATTGACGGAACGATGAATTTTGTCCATCAAAAGCGGCATTTCGCGATCTCCATCGGCATCTTTGAAGACGGAAAAGGCAAAATCGGCTTAATTTATGATGTGATGCAGGACGAACTGTATCACGCATTCAGCGGAAAAGGGGCTTATCTGAACAATACGCCGCTTGCTCCTTTAAAAGAAGCTTCCATTGAAGAAGCCATTATTGCAATCAATGCCACATGGGTGACGGAAAACAGAAGGATTGACCCGAGTATTTTGGCGCCGCTCGTAAAACGGGTCAGAGGAACGCGTTCCTACGGTTCGGCGGCACTTGAGCTGGCCAGTGTTGCGGCCGGCCGGATTGACGCATTCATTACGATGAGGCTCGCGCCGTGGGATTACGCTGCCGGCTGCGTGCTGCTGAACGAAGTCGGGGGCATTTACACGACCACAGACGGCGAACCGTTTACGTTTTTAGACAACCACAGCGTGCTTGCGGGCAATCCGGCAATACATAAAATTATCTTTGACGACTATTTACATGCTGACAGGTAGAGATTTTGAAGAAGAAGATCTCGGGTTTCTGGAGCAGCTGGCGGCATCACACCCGGTGTGGAAAAGCGAAGAGTTCGGAACAAAAAATGCGGCGGAGTTTATGCTTGCATACTCCATGTACAATGGAACGTGGCTCGTATGGGAGATTGACGGCGCTCCTGCCGCCATCAGTTTTCATTTGGAATGGGCGCCTTCAAACGGAAAACCGTGGCTCGGAACCGTGGCCGTCGCTCCGGAGGCAAAAGAGAAAGGAATCGGACGCGCGGTCATTGAAGAGATTGCGGGCCGGCTGAGAGGGGAGCATAAAGCGATGTTTTCAGCCGTTCCCCTGGACAGGCAGGAATGGGTTTTGTTTTTAAGCCAATGCGGCTTTGAACAGCTTAAGCTTGAAAAAGACGATCGGGAAAAAACATATATGATCATGGTGAAGCCATTGTGAAATGTTTCAGATATAAAAAAGAGACCGGATTTCTCCGGTCTCTTTTCTTGTTTACAAGCCGACCGCATTCCAGGCCGCTTCTACGCTTGCAGCGTCTTGAGAGCCGTAAAGGTCCCGCGCTGATTGAATCAAAGCTGCTTTTGCATCTTTAAAGCTTGATGACGGAGTGAGATATACCGTCAGTGCGCGGTAGTAAATCTGCTCCGCTTTTTTCACACCGATTTTTGTAATCGTGTTGTAAGCGGCTTTGTTCGGAATTCCGCTGTTTGTATGCACGCCGCCGTAGTCGCCGGCATCAGTGTTCGGAAGGTTTCGATAATTTTTGTAATGGTCGGGCTGTCCGTATTTTGTCGGATTGGATAAACTGCGGAGAGCCGGCTGGCTGACCGTAATATCTTCACCGATATCCCAGTCCTCAGTATCATTGAAGTATCCGAATACATCAGAGAAGGATTCGTTTAAAGCGCCCGGCTGATTTTCATAGTTCAGGTTGGCTGTTTCCTGTGTAACACCGTGTGTCATTTCATGGGCCGTTACGTCCATTGAACCGGAAAGAGGCGAGAAGAATGAGCCGTCACCGTCACCGTAAATCATTTGATCGCCGATCCAGGCCGCGTTATTGTATTTGCTGCCGTAATGAACGGAAGATACGATTTTGCCGCCTTTATTGTCGTAGCTATTGCGTTTAAACGTCTGATAGAAATAATCGTACACTTTGCCGAGATTGTAATGCGCATCAACGGCAGCGCGCTGAGAAGAAGTTGTGAACTGGTTTGTAGTGCTTGATACGAGCGTGCCCGGCAGGTTATATTGTCGGTTTTGCAGATCGTACGTAATAATTTGCGTTCCGGTAGGTTTAGAAAGATCACGCATTACATATTTGCCGCTTTCAGAAGAAATATTTAATGAGACCGTTTTTCCTTTAAGAGTCGTACCTGTTCCGGTTGCAGCGGCATGCTCCACTTTGTTTTGCTTTTTCAGGACTTTCCCTGTTTCCGCATCAACGGTTACTTCCCAGTTAGCTGGTTCCGGTTCGATGTAGCGGATGGTTACATCATAGGCGAGGCGGTATTTACCGTCTTTTGTGGCCGCTGCTTTCAGCTCGGCTTTGTTTTTGTTTGCAACGTTGCCGCTAGAGACGGCTTCAGGTGATTTGCCGATTGCTTTAAAAGCATGATCCAGCGCTTGATTTGCAGATAATTTTTTGCTGTTTGCCGTTTTGGCAGAAGCATCGTTGTTTAATTCACCGTTAATCGCATAGACATTGTTGGATTTATCGACGTGAATAATGACTTGCGAGTCTTTCACAGGCACACCGTTAACGACAGGCACATAACGGAAGTGCTTGTAGCCGAGATCATCGGTCGTGTGGTCAATCAGCTTCAGTCTCTCAGAAGGGTTGCCTTTGAAGACTTTGCCGTTTTGTTTCAAGTATTGCTTGATTGCTTTGTCACTGACTGAAGGCAATTCAGATTGCACCAAAGAATGCTTCGGCACAAAGTTCGTCAGGTTTTCTTTAAGCTGAGGATTCTCAGCGGCCTGAACACCCGGAAGACTGATGGTTAAACTCATAAAGGAAGCGGCGACAGCAACAGACAATTTCTTACCTAAACCCACAATAAATCCCCCTTTTTGAAAATAATGAAAACTTATATTGTTATAATAAACCAGCATTCTCTCATTCTGCAATATAAAACTAGACTCCGCTGATGAATTGATAGAATCGTCCCGGAAAGGCTTCCGGCGGCCAGCATCGGGGGATAAGCCGAGAGGCACGTGTTGAATCAGACATGAGTCGAATGATGCGATTTATTCTGAAAAAAATGACAAATGAAGTCGGGAAAAATGATAGGGGGAAAATGTTCCGATTTGTAAAACTTTTTTTATAGCCGTTTGTCTAAACGGGTGAGGCCTTAATAAACGAAAAGGATTGTTTCAGATGTCAGAGATTTTCAGTCATTTTATTCAGCATTTCGACAGATATTTCATTTTAAGCAGACAGAGCGTGTTGATCATTCAGTGGTCAGCCGTCTGCCTTGCTGTTTTATACGCGCTGACTTTTCATCCGAAAATCAGCCGTGAGAGAGTCTGGTTTTATTCAGGAACTCTGCTCAGGGCCGTATTATTAGCGGGCATAACAGTTGAATTGGTTCATCAGGTGCAGAGTACTCACTTTAGCGCGCACTATTTGATATCGGAAGAAAGCGAGCTTCTGCCGATCGTTCATCTCTTAATGTATGGGTATGTGCTGCTCACCGCGTTTCACTATATCCTCATGCCGCAGGAGCAGAGGGGAAAGGGCATGTTTTATACGTTTGATCTCACTGTGGTGACACTGCCCGTCATTCAGCTGATCTTCAGCTTTTTCGCTTTCTGGAATATCAGTCCCGATGCGATGGCGGGGGAGGATATAGTTTCGATGCTATGTTTTATTACGGTTGTTTTACTTCTGCTGATTTCTATGAATGTTTTATTCTTTAAAATGTATTGGAAACCGAGACCCGTTTTTATCGGCGTGTTTTATGCCGGGGTCATCGGACTGTTGGTATGGGTGCTCGCTGCGCCCTCGGCCGGTGTAACAAAAGATTACGGCAGACTTCTCCCATTTACGGTGTATTTAACGATGGCCGGTTTTCTGATGACCCATCATTTATTTCATCGGTCAGACAGGATCAGACAGCGGACGAAAAGCTTTCTTGCGGCGGCAACGGCCGCTGGTTTTATTGTCTTTTTGAATCCGGTATACAATGCGGGCGATGCAGCTTTTGCGGTTTCAAAGCCGATAGCTGAAGATTCTGTTGATAATGTGGGTGAACATATCACTTCAGACCAAGCGGAACGGATCCTTACTTCATTTTTTCCGGCTGAGAATCCGATTTATTTAACAGAAACCAATCAGGACCTCCATTACTTTTACCGTTTTAAAACGGAAGATTATGAAGCGGAAGTGGACGAGGTTTCCCGATTGATTACAAATTATCAATATCTTAAAAAACCGGAAGGCCGCACTTTTACAGAAGAGGAATACCGGAAAAAGTCGCTGGATTTCTTATCGGCACACGGCCGAAAAATAAAAACACAAGGCATTCAGACAACAGTGAGAAAAGAAAACGGACAGTTTGTCGTGGAGATTGCGCCGAAAACACAAGGGACGAAACACGAAGATTCGGGCACAGTATTTTACTGGGAAAAAGACACCATTATGGGTTTTTCAGAAGATCCGTCTATTTATCAGCTTGAGTCCCTGCCGCAGGTGCATATGACGGAAAAAGACATAGTGAAAGCATCAAAAGCCGCCTTTCGTACGCTTCAAATGCCTGATCAGACATTTGAAATCACAAATACAGATATAAACAGCCTGATCGGCAGCAGTTTGACCGTAACTGCGAATAACGGAACGGAGCTGATATTTGATGCAGTATCCGGACGTCTTATGAAAATCAGAGTCTCACCTGACAGCACCGTTTTAACAAAAACAGAACTTCAGAAAAAGCTTTTTTCATTGCTGGGTGCGGATACTTCAAAGCTTAGACAGATTGACAAATCGGAAGGCAATCTCGTTTTTGAAAACTCTGAAGGCACATTCGTTTATACGCTCCAGAATGAAGAAGGCATGAAAGAGGCCTCATTCTACGGACAGGGAAGTGCCAAAACATTCCCGCATACATACAGAGACGGACAAACAGCATTCAAAAAAGTGGCGGCAGCTTATAACGGCATCATTTACAAAAAGCGGGTGAAGCCTGTCATAGCGGTGAAAGACGGCGTAACATATAACGCATGGCTTGTCATTATTCAGCCGTTCGGTTCAAACCGTCATGACGTATATGTAGTGAACGCGGATACTTACGAGGCGGTGAACCTTTATGAACAATAAAGAAAAAAAGGCTGTCTTCTTCGATTTATACGACCTATATAAGGAGGGGGAACTCGAAGGCGGCACGCTCCAGTGGATGAAAGAACATGAGCCTTTATTCGGAGCTGAGGCGGAAAACAGAAAAGGGCAGAATGAACATGGTTTGAATGCGCCGTCCGGCGATATCCGCCAGATTAAGTACATGAAATGCCTGACGTATGGATTGTACGGATTCTTCATTGTGCTCTCAATCTGGATGACAGTGTGGTTTTACTTTTAAATGAAAAACAAGATGTCAATTGAACAGCTGTACCGTGAACATTATCAAGATATTATGTATTACCTTTACAGACGCACACAACATGCTGAGACCGCTAAGGACCTCGCTCAGGATACATTTATGAAAGCATTTAACGGGCTTGAGTCGTTTAAGGGACATTCGTCTATCAGAACGTGGCTCTATGCAATTGCCCATCATACCTTCATCAATTGGTACAGACGTGATAGAAAATATCAATTTTCAGATATCACCCTGAATGAAGGGCTTCAGCAAACAACATATGAACTGCCGGAGCATTACGTCGCCCGGACAGACACTCAGAATGCGCTGACCGGGC
The DNA here is from genome assembly GCF_027721405.1 of Bacillus sp. KICET-1. Lineage (NCBI taxonomy): Bacteria > Bacillati > Bacillota > Bacilli > Caryophanales > Bacillaceae > Bacillus > Bacillus sp. KICET-1. The sequence continues at coordinate 3,449,445 of NZ_CP113515.1, read as the reverse complement.
AGATTCAGCGTCTGAAAAGCGATCAGCAGACCGTTTTAATTTTAAGGGAATTTCAAGAGCTGTCTTACGAAGAGATTGCTGATGTTTTGGACTGGAGTCTTTCGAAGGTGAAGAGCACCCTGTACAGGGCGAGAATGCAGCTGAAACAGCATTTGGCGGAAAAAAGGAAGGACGGACAGATATGACTTGCTGTTTAGTGAGAGATTTACTGCCTTTATATATTGAAGGCGATTGTGAAACAGAAACGGAGCGGTTTATTTCCCGCCATCTTGAATCATGCGGTAAGTGCGGGAGTTTATATCATATGATGAAGGAGCCGCTTGACCTCGGCAGCCCTGAGATGAAGGCGCCCCCCTGTTATGCAGAAGAAGAAAGGCGGTTTAAGGAACGGTATTACGGGAAGCTGCTGATAAAAGCAGCCGGTTTGTTCGGCGCTGTTTTCTTTATCATGCTGATCCTTAAAATGCTGATTTAAAAAAACGCCCGGCTGAATGACCGGGCGTTTTATCCGTTTACTCAGCCGGATGAAAGGCTGTATAAATGCCTTCAAGCAATTCCTGCGGCAGTGAATTAAAGAATCCGGCACACAGCTTTGCTTCTTTTTTTCCTGCTCCTGCTTTTTCAGCAAGGTCCTGATCAAACGTATACACACCGTCTTCTTCAATCAGCGCAGATTGAAGGATATGAAGACTTTGGGAAAAAGCGGTGAACAGCTGATCAACGATAAGGGCCTCTTTTTCCGTAAAGCCGAGCTCCACCGCTTTTTCTTTATTAAATGTATATTCGCCGTCCGTTTTCTCAATACATTGAGAAAGAACGGTTAAAAATTCGGTTGAACTGTCCCACAGCTTTTGAATGGTCTGTGCGGTTTCTTTATCTAATCCCAATTCAACCGCTTTTTCACCGTCAAAATAATAGACGCCGTCTTTTTCGTAAATCGATTGGCTGATGATGTCAATGAGTTTTGCCGCGTCTTCCGGTGTTTTCTCTGCGGAAGCCTGCAGGATATGCGGTTCATTTGCCTGGATCGTTTTTGCGCCGGCAGAATCAAGCGGACTGAATGCAAGCAAGGCGGCTGAGGCGGTTGCGGCGGCAGTTACAGCGGTTTTCTTCAAAAAAGATGTTTTCATTTCGTTCTCTCCTTGTCATGTGTATTTGCTTACAGCCACAAGTATAAAAAGACAATGATGGAATTGATATAGGAGGTATGGTATTTTCTGCATAACGATGCCGGACTATTTCAGACTTCATTTTCTGAGGGAATCTGCTGATGTAACTAGAGTGGGGGCCGTCATTTCCGGCTTCCTGACTAGGCGGCGGGGGAGATAAGCCTTACATCTAAAGCCTGTTTTGAGGATGTAAAAAAGCCTGAATCTTTGATTCAGGCTTTATTAGATATTGTGCTTTTCATGTTTACGGAATTTTGCAAAGGGTCATGCTTTTAATCAAGCAGTCCCTGTTCGCGCATTTTTTTCTTTACGGTGAAACCGCTTCCCATCATGGCGATAACGAGAACAATGCTTCCGATGATGCCCCATGCGCTTTTCTCAGCGATTGATACGCCGATCAGCATCATGCTGAAGACTGCTGCGAATGCAAATAATAATAAGAGCCAATTCAATTTTTTCATATTTCCATCCCCTTTAACGTCATACTTTCAGTTTACAGAAAAACGTAACGCTTTTAAAGAGGATGTGTGGTATAATATGAAAGTTATCTAATTTTTTTAGGAGATGAAAATGTGAAACTTCGAAACGATCTTCGCAACATCGCGATTATTGCCCACGTTGACCATGGGAAAACGACTTTGGTAGACCAATTGCTTCACCAAGCCGGAACATTCCGTGCCAACGAAAATATTGCCGAGCGCGCAATGGATTCAAACGATCTTGAACGTGAACGCGGTATTACAATTCTTGCGAAAAATACTGCGATTAACTATAAAGATACACGCATTAATATTTTGGACACTCCGGGACACGCCGACTTCGGCGGAGAGGTAGAACGGATTATGAAAATGGTTGACGGCGTTCTGTTAGTCGTTGACGCATATGAAGGCTGCATGCCGCAAACCCGTTTTGTACTGAAAAAAGCCCTTGAGCAGAACTTAAATCCGGTTGTCGTCGTAAACAAAATCGACCGTGATTTCGCCCGTCCGGAAGAAGTCATTGATGAAGTGCTTGATTTGTTCATCGAGCTTGACGCAAACGAAGAACAGCTTGAGTTCCCTGTCGTCTATGCTTCTGCGATTAACGGAACGGCAAGTCTGGATCCGAAAAAGCAGGACGAAAATATGGAATCACTGTATGAAACGATTCTTGAACATGTCCCTGCCCCGGTTGATAACGCCGAAGAGCCTCTTCAATTCCAAGTGGCGCTGCTTGATTACAATGATTATGTCGGCCGTATCGGTATCGGACGCGTTTTCCGCGGCACGATGAAAGTGGGTCAGCAGGTTTCATTGATGAAACTTGACGGAACGGTTAAATCATTCCGCGTAACGAAAATCTTCGGTTTCCAAGGATTGAAACGCGTGGAAATTGAAGAAGCGAGAGCGGGAGACCTTGTTGCCGTTTCGGGCATGGAAGACATCAACGTCGGTGAAACGGTTTGTCCGGCTGACCACCATGAGCCGCTGCCGGTTCTGCGCATTGATGAGCCAACGCTCCAAATGACATTTGTCGTAAACAACAGCCCGTTTGCAGGCCGTGAAGGCAAATATGTCACATCCCGTAAAATTGAAGAGCGTCTGAACGCGCAGCTTCAAACAGATGTCAGTCTTCGTGTCGAACCGACTGCATCACCTGACGCATGGGTTGTTTCAGGACGCGGTGAGCTTCACCTGTCCATTTTAATTGAAAACATGCGCCGTGAAGGCTATGAGCTTCAAGTGTCTAAGCCTGAAGTTATCATTAAGGAAATCGACGGCGTAAGCTGCGAGCCTGTTGAGCGCGTGCAGATTGACGTGCCTGAAGAGCATACCGGTTCTGTTATGGAATCAATGGGTGCGAGAAAAGGCGAAATGCTTGATATGATTAATAACGGAAACGGCCAGGTCCGCCTGATCTTTACCGTACCTTCACGCGGACTCATCGGCTATTCTACTGAGTTTCTGTCACTGACACGCGGTTTCGGTATCCTGAACCACACGTTTGACAGCTATCAGCCGATGCAAAAAGGCCAAGTCGGAGGCCGCCGTCAGGGTGTGCTCGTTTCCATGGAAAACGGAAAAGCGACATCTTACGGAATTCAAGGTATTGAAGACCGCGGCGTCATCTTCGTTGAGCCTGGAACAGAAGTATATGAAGGCATGATTGTCGGCGAACATAACCGTGACAATGACCTTGTCGTCAATGTCAGCAAAATGAAACAGCAGACAAACGTCCGTTCCGCTACGAAGGATCAAACGACTACGATTAAGAAAGCGCGCATTATGTCGCTTGAAGAATCACTCGAGTACTTAAACGAAGATGAATACTGCGAAGTAACGCCGGAATCCATCCGTTTAAGAAAGAAAATCCTGAATAAAAACGAACGTGAAAAAGCGGCGAAAAAGAAAAAAACAGCAGGAATGTCTTAATCACTTGCAGAATTTGAAAAGGTAGAACCCGAACGGAAAAGGGGAGGGGGATCTTTTTGAATGAAGTAAGTGAACGGCTGTCGTTCTTTGCGGCTCTTTACCAAGTGGATGAGCATCCGCTGGCGGGAATGTGGCTGTTATACGGAACGATCGTCGTGCTTTCGGTGATTGTATTTAAACTCGGCTTTGCCAAACGGCTGCCGGTGTTGAAGGCTGCGGCAGTTTATCTCTTTCTCGTGCTCGGCTGCACCGTGCTGACTTTTTTCGGTGTGTTTCTGCCGGTCGGAGAAGGGCTTGTTGTCGCCGCCTTGATTTTGATCGTTTACAAAATCCGTCTGCACCAGTCCAAAAAAAGCCAGTCAGCTAAACCGCAATAAAAAAATGACCTTGCCTTCCGGCGGGTCATTTTTTATTCGGTTTATTTTTTCAGTTTATCTTTTTTCGCTTTTTGTCCGGGATGAAAGGAAAAGTGTCCGGTATTCAGCCGCGCCTCCGTTTTGACTTTGATTCGGTCATGGCATTCCCGGCACATATATGTATGAATCGGACGATTGCGGAGGCGTTTGGCTGTCAGTGTTTCATCATCAATTTGTTCGATTTTGTCGCAAATGGAACATTTTACTCTCATTGATTTTTCACCTCTTTCACTATGACAAGCATTATATCATGGATGCCCCTCCTGCCAAAGGGAAAGAAAGCAGCGCCCTTCCTTTGGAGCGGGCGCTGCTTTTTACTGGCGGTTTTTCATATGATGATCCGATTGATCGTTCTGTTCGTTCTGCAGCTTGTTCTGGTCTCTTTGGTTCAGCTGATCATCATTCGATTGAGTCGGTGATTCTTTTTCATTGTCGGTCACATCATTCGGGACTTCCGGCATGACACGACCGACGATGGCGGCAAGTTCGTCCAAAATGCCTGAAACGGGGCGGCCGGCTTTAATGTCGCTGCCCATGCCTCTCAGACGGGAAACCGTATCAGGATCAGCCACGACAACGGCATTGGCGCCGTAAGGATCGTTTTTTAACGCCTGGGCAACGGTGTATTTAATGCTCTCCACTTTGCTTCTTTCTAAATTGTCATCCACATCGATTCCGACAACGGAGTATCTTCCGAGTACAACCGCGGTGGCATCTGAAATGCCGGGGATTTTTTCGGTTACTTCGACGAGATGCTTAGCGATGTCTGTCCGGCCGGGATTTTCAGCTGTCTCAGGAGCCGTATTTTTCACATGAATCGGTTTTGCATCACGCTGATCGGTTGATTCGTTCTGGATATTGCGGCCTCGGCCGTCCTGTACAGCAGTGCAGCCGGTCAGGATAAACAAGGCTTGTATGATAATGAAAAGAATTCGCACGTCAGATTCCCTCCTTGAATGCTTTCATTTATTTTATTGTTGAATTAACCTTCTATCTTTATTCACCAAATCATATATTTTAGCAGGCATCCCCGTTTTTCGCGGAAAGAGAAGCACACGATGGGCTTTGATCCTTATTTCAGGAGGCTGAGACTTGAGTAAAATTTATGTGTTAGATACGAATGTACTTTTGCAGGATCCTAACGCCATTTTTTCCTTTGAAGAAAACGAAGTTGTCATCCCCGCCGTCGTGCTGGAAGAGGTCGATTCAAAAAAGCGGTATATGGACGAGGTCGGGAGAAATGCGAGGCACGTATCTAAGCTGATAGACGGGCTCAGGGAGAAAGGTAGGCTGCATGAGAAAGTTCCGCTTGAAAGCGGAGGAACGCTCAGAATTGAACTGAACCACCGGTCATTTCATCAGCTCCAAGAAATTTTTATCGAAAAAACGAATGATAACCGCATTTTGGCGGTGGCAAAAAATTTAAGCCTTGAGGAGGAAACGAAAGAAAACGGCCGCCTCGTCATCCTGGTCAGCAAAGATGTGCTTGTCAGGGTAAAGGCGGATGCCATCGGGCTTTTGGCGGAGGATTTTTTAAACGACAGAGTCGTTGACCATGATGAAATATATAGCGGGTACAAAGATATATTTATGAATAAAGAGCGGTTTGCCTCGTTTTATAAAAACAAACAAATTCCAGTCAAGGAGCTTCAGCAGCATCAGGTTTATCCGAATCAATTTGTGCTGATGAAAGATGAATTAGGAGGATCTTCGTCTGCGGTCGGCATGGCGGATAAGAAAGGAGAGACCGTAAAAAGACTTGTTTTCGATGATGAGCACGTATGGGGTATCAGGCCGAAGAACGTCCAGCAGACAATGGCGCTTGAACTCCTGCTGAGGGAAGATATCTCGCTTGTCACCCTGATCGGAAAAGCGGGAACGGGAAAAACCTTGCTTGCTCTCGCGGCAGGGCTTCTGCAGACTGAGGATCTTGGTATTTATAAAAAGCTGATCGTCGCGCGTCCCATCGTCCCGGTGGGAAAGGATATCGGATATTTGCCGGGCGAAAAAGAGGAAAAGCTCAAGCCGTGGATGCAGCCGATCTTTGATAATCTTGAATTTTTATTCAATGCGAAAAAGCCGGGTGAACTTGAAGCGATTTTGGCAGGAATCGGATCGATTCAGGTGGAGGCGCTGACATACATTCGGGGAAGAAGCATTCCGGATCAGTTTATTATTATTGATGAGGCCCAGAATCTGACGAGACACGAGGTCAAAACGCTTTTGACAAGGGTGGGAGAGGGAAGCAAAATTGTCCTGATGGGCGATCCGGAGCAAATAGATCACCCATACTTAGACAGTTTAAACAACGGACTTGCTTATGTTGTAGAGCGGTTTAAAGGACAAACCGTCTCCGGCAGCGTGAAGCTTGTGAAAGGTGAGAGATCCGGCCTTGCACAGCTTGCCGCCGATTTGTTATAAAACTTCGATTTCTGTGACGCCCGTTATCGGTTTTTCAAAGTCTCCGTCCACGTAAAAATGGACCGGGCCGCCGTCTTGAAGCGGTTTCCCCGCATCGCTGAAATGCGCGATTGCGTCCATCGCCTTTTCGAGCGGCACTTCGGTTCTTTCTGATTTTGAAATAAATGCGCACAGGACAGCGCTTTCTTTCGGCTCGGCATTTGCTAAAACAGCGCCGAGCTTCATGGCGAAGCTGCCGTTCATCAGTCTTTCTTTTTCATAACGTTTTTCGCTTTTTAAAGTCGGCGGCGAAATGCGCCCTTCTCTGATCACCCGTTCCGGATCAAGTGTATGCTCCTGGGTTCCTGCAGAGCCGTCCGGATGAACGGGCTGATTGTTTTCAAACGGAAACTTGCGGTCATCGAAAATCCAGACACTCGGATCAATTGTAATCGGGTATGTAACATTGCCTTTTACTTGAATAACGCTCATGTTGAAGCCCCCCTTTACTTAAAGTATAAAAGTTTTCGCATGAATTGTCACTTTGCGTCGCAAACTTAGATGTATACAACGGCAGCGAAGTGAGGATGATCGACATGGTATGCCGGCATTACCAAGAGCTGGACGCATTAGTTCAGGAAGCGAAAAAAAGGACCGAAGAAGGCAAAGTGGCAGACTATATTCCGGCTCTTGCTGAATCCGAACAAGACAGCCTTTCGGTCACGATTTATCATGCGGAAAATACATGTCTGACGGCAGGAGACGCCGACCGGACATTTACGCTGCAGAGCATTTCGAAAGTGCTTTCTCTGGCGCTCGTACTGATGGATTACGGAAAGGAAAAGGTGTTCAGCTGCGTGGGTCAGGAGCCGACCGGCGACCCGTTTAATTCCATGATTAAGCTTGAAACAGTGAATCCGGGCAAGCCTTTAAATCCGATGATTAATGCGGGAGCTCTCATCGTTACGGGTTTAATTAAAGGTCATTCGCCGAAAGACCGCCTGGATTACCTGCTCGGATTCATCAGAAGACTTGCGAACAATCAGGACATTACATATTGCAGACATGTCGCGGAATCGGAATTCAAATCTTCCATGATTAATCGGGCCATGTGTTATTACATGAAGCAGTATGACATTTTTAAAGGCGATGTTGAAGAGGTCATGGATTTGTATACAAAACAGTGCGCGATTAAGATGAGCAGTCTGGATTTAGCCAAAATCGGCTGTGTATTCGCCCTTGACGGGAAGCATCCGGAAACCGGGGAGCAGGTCATTAAAAAAGATGTGGCGAGAATCTGCAAGACGTTTATGGTGACATGCGGCATGTACAATGCGAGCGGGGAATTCGCAATAAAGGTCGGCATTCCCGCTAAAAGCGGCGTTTCGGGAGGAATCATGGGCATTTCGCCGTACAACTTCGGAATCGGTATATTCGGCCCGGCGCTTGATGAAAAAGGCAACAGCATCGCGGGTGTGAAGCTTTTGGAAATCATGTCTGAGAAATACAGGCTGAGTATTTTTTGAAACATTTTTTATCATAACATCTGCTTAAATCCTCTTGCAATTTCATCTGATACCCTTTATGATAAATAGAAGAATTAGGTACTCGCCTGGGGAACGGAGGGATACTTTTGGCTTCAGAGATTATAGTTGACCATCAGCAGAAAGCATTCGAGCTGTTGAAGTTAGATGCTGAGAAGATTTTGAAGCTGATCCGAGTACAAATGGATAACTTAACGATGCCTCAATGTCCTCTGTATGAAGAGGTCTTGGATACTCAGATGTTCGGACTGTCGAGGGAAATCGATTTTGCTGTCCGCCTGGGATTAGTTGACGAAAACGACGGCAAAGAGCTGCTGGACAGACTTGAAAGAGAACTGTCTGCTTTGCATGACGCGTTTACAGGAAAATAAATGATCAAACTCAAACTATTCAACGGTTTGGGTTTTTTTATAACCGTAAACCGTTTTTTTGCATCTTCTTTTCGTAAGACGGTCTCTTAATCTGCATTTCATCCGAAAAACTATAAAGAAACTGCGTAAATTGTTTATGAATTATAGTAAAATATAATACGCAATAGGTATTAAACGTAAGCTTTAAGCAGGAAAGAGGATGTTATGTTTAAAAGAATGTTAAAATCTTACGATTATTCATTGATATGCGCTATCATTCTGCTGTGCAGTTTCGGATTGGTCATGGTATACAGCTCAAGCATGATTACCGCCGTTATGCGTTACGGCGTGAGCAGCGACTATTTCTTTAAACGGCAGCTGTTCGCCGTCATCGCGGGGTTTGTGCTGTTTATTATCGCGGCCGTTTTTCCGTACAAAGTGTTCGCTCATCAAAAGATTCAGAAATTCGTACTGCTTGCGTCAGTGGCTGCGCTTTGCGCGCTGTTTGTTTTCGGACATGTTGCCGGAAACGCGCAAAGCTGGTTTAAAATCGGCGGAATGGCCATTCAGCCGGGGGAATTTGTCAAGCTGACCCTGATACTGTACCTTGCCGCGGTATACGCAAAGAAACAAAGCTATATCGATCAGCTTTTGACGGGGGTTGCGCCGCCGGTGATCGTCACCGTAGTCATTTGTGCGCTTATCGCTATTCAGCCCGACTTCGGAACGGCGATGATTATCGGTCTGATCGCGTTTTGCGTCATTATGTGTTCGGGATTCAGCGGAAGGACCCTGCTCAGGCTGGTTCTCATGGCGGGAATCGTATTGCTCCTTGTCAGCCCGATCATCTATCTGAAATGGGACGATATTTTGACACCCGGGCGTATGAGCCGGTTTGAAAGCCTTGAAAATCCCTTTAAATACGCCAGCACATCAGGCCTGCAGATTATAAATTCGTATTATGCGATCGGCTCAGGCGGTTTTTTCGGTCTCGGTCTTGGAGAAAGCATTCAAAAATACGGTTATCTGCCTGAATCGCATACAGACTTTATTATGGCGGTTATATCAGAGGAGCTCGGCATTTTCGGCGTCCTGTTTGTCATTGTACTGCTGGCTTTTGTCGTGTTAAAAGGTTTTTATATTGCGAGAAAATGTGAAGATCCGTTCGGAAGCCTTTTGGCAATCGGGATATCCAGCATGATTGCGATTCAGACCTTTATCAATCTCGGCGGTGTCAGCGGTTTAATTCCGATCACAGGTGTTCCGCTGCCGTTTATCAGCTACGGAGGCTCATCAATGTTTTTGTTATTAACGAGCGCCGGTATATTGGTGAATGTCAGCATGCATGTCAAGTACTCAGAAAAGAAGAAAAAGAGGGAGCCCGTTCCGTCTAAGGGGGTAAAAAGACGGCAGACGGAAAAATCTGTGTATCTCTAAAAAACAAGTGTATACACAGCACGGATATTCCTTTATTATAAACTACATATTTATTAGGCCAAGGGGGAGAAAAGTTTGTCACAACAATCCATCCAAAAAGTGTTAGTAGCAAACAGGGGAGAAATTGCGATCCGGATTTTCCGGGCGTGCACAGAATTGAACATCAGAACGGTAGCCGTTTATTCAAAAGAAGATTCGGGCTCCTATCATCGCTATAAAGCGGATGAAGCTTATCTTGTGGGAGAAGGCAAAAAACCGATTGACGCGTATCTTGATATTGAAGGGATTATTGAGATCGCAAAAAGAAACGGCGTCGATGCCATTCATCCGGGCTACGGATTTCTCTCTGAAAATATCCAATTTGCGAGACGCTGTGAAGAAGAGGGCATCGTATTTATCGGACCGACGTCAGCGCATTTGGATATGTTCGGAGATAAGGTAAAGGCGAGGGAGCAGGCAGAAAAAGCCGGCATCCCCGTTATTCCGGGGAGTGACGGACCGGCTGAAACATTAAAAGATGTCGAACAATTCGCAAAAGTACACGGATTTCCGTTTATTATTAAAGCATCGCTCGGAGGCGGAGGCCGCGGAATGAGAATCGTCAGAAGCGAAAGCGAATTGAAAGAATCGTTTGAGCGGGCCAAATCAGAAGCGAAAGCCGCATTCGGAAACGATGAAGTGTATGTTGAAAAACTGATCGAAAATCCTAAGCATATTGAAGTTCAGGTGATCGGAGATAAAGAAGGCAATGTCGTCCATCTGTATGAGCGGGACTGTTCCGTTCAGAGACGCCATCAAAAGGTCATTGAGGTGGCGCCGAGTGTATCTTTGCAGCCTGAATTAAGGGACGAAATCTGTGAAGCGGCTGTGGCGCTTGCGAAAAATGTCGGCTATATCAACGCGGGGACCGTGGAATTTCTCGTAGCGGGCGGTGAATTTTACTTTATTGAAGTGAACCCGCGCGTACAAGTGGAGCATACGATTACGGAAATGATAACGGGGGTTGATATCGTTCAGACGCAAATCCTCGTCGCGCAGGGCCACGGACTGCACAGCCGTGCCGTCAATATCCCAGAGCAGAAAGACATTTTTACAAACGGGTATGCGATACAATCACGTGTGACCACCGAAGATCCGCTGAATGACTTTATGCCTGACACGGGTAAAATTATGGCTTACCGCTCAGGCGGCGGCTTCGGCGTCCGCCTTGATACGGGAAACAGCTTCCAGGGCGCCGTCATCACGCCTTATTATGATTCACTGCTCGTCAAGCTGTCGACATGGGCGCTGACGTTTGAACAGGCATCAGCGAAAATGGTCCGCAACCTGCAGGAATTCAGGATCAGAGGCATTAAGACCAATATTCCGTTTCTTGAAAACGTGGCAAAGCATGAAAAATTCCTGACGGGCCAATACGACACATCGTTTATCGACACAACGCCTGAGCTGTTTGTTTTCCCAAAACAGAAGGACCGCGGAACAAAAATGCTTTCCTATATCGGCAATGTCACGGTGAACGGTTTTCCGGGAATCGGGAAAAAAGAAAAACCTGCATTTGATAAGCCTCAGACCGTTACGTTAGGTATCGAAGAAAAGCCGGCAAGCGGTACGAAACAGATCCTTGATGAAAGAGGCGCTGAGGGGCTTGCAGACTGGGTGAAAGAGCAAAAATCCGTGCTTCTGACTGATACAACGTTCAGGGATGCCCATCAGTCCCTGCTTGCAACCCGGATCAGATCCAATGATTTGAAAAAAATCGCGAATCCTACGGCTGCCCTGTGGCCTGAACTGTTCAGCCTTGAAATGTGGGGAGGCGCGACATTTGACGTAGCGTACCGTTTCTTAAAAGAAGACCCTTGGAAACGCCTTGAAGATCTTCGCAAAGAAGTGCCGAACACATTGTTCCAGATGCTCCTTCGTTCATCAAATGCCGTCGGTTATACAAACTATCCGGACAATGTCATCCAAAAATTTGTCCGGCAGTCAGCGGAGTCAGGTATTGACGTATTCCGGATCTTTGACAGCCTGAACTGGGTAAAAGGGATGACGCTGGCCATCGATGCCGTCCGTGAAACCGGAAAAGTGGCGGAGGCTGCGATTTGTTACACGGGAGATATTCTTGATAAGACCCGGACGAAATATGATTTGAAGTATTATCTTTCTATGGCGAAAGAGCTTGAGGCGTCTGGTGCGCACATTCTCGGCATTAAAGACATGGCCGGTCTTTTGAAACCTCAAGCCGCATACGAACTTATCTCAGCGCTGAAGGAAACGATTGATATTCCCGTTCATCTTCACACGCATGATACGAGCGGCAATGGCGTCTTTCTCTATGCCAAAGCTGTTGAAGCGGGTGTGGACATCGTGGATGTCGCCGTCAGCTCAATGGCGGGTCTGACTTCACAGCCGAGCGCAAGCGGATTTTATCATGCCCTTGAAGGAAACAGCCGCCGTCCTGAAATGGATGTCCGCCAGGTGGAAAGACTGTCACAATATTGGGAATCAGTCCGTCAGTATTACAGTGAATTTGAAAGCGGGATGAAGTCTCCGCATACTGAGATTTATAATCATGAAATGCCGGGCGGCCAGTACAGCAATCTGCAGCAGCAGGCAAAAGGAGTCGGCCTCGGTGATCGCTGGAATGAGGTGAAAGACATGTACAGCGTCGTCAACCGCATGTTCGGCGACGTCGTGAAAGTAACACCTTCTTCCAAAGTCGTCGGAGATATGGCGCTTTACATGGTGCAAAACAATTTAACAGAACAAGATGTTTATGATAAAGGCGAAACGCTTGATTTTCCGGATTCAGTCGTTGAGCTCTTTAAAGGGCAGATCGGCCAGCCGCACGGCGGATTTCCGGAAAAACTGCAAAAGCTCGTTCTGAAAGGACAGACGCCGATCACGGTAAGACCGGGTGAGCTGCTTGAACCGGTATCTTTTGAAGGCATTAAAGAAGAATGGAAAGAAACACATCAGATGGAATTGAGTGATCAGGACGCAATCGCGTATGCTCTTTATCCGAAGGTGTTTACAGAATATGTTAAAACAGCTGAACGCTTCGGTGATATTTCCGTATTGGACACACCGACTTTCTTCTACGGCATGACACTCGGTGAAGAAATCGAAGTGGAAATCGAGCGCGGAAAAACGCTGATCGTGAAGCTTGTATCTATCGGTGAACCGCAGCCAGATGCGACACGTGTCGTTTATTTCGAATTGAACGGCCAGCCGCGCGAGGTGGTCATTAAAGATGAAAGCATAAAATCGTCCGTACAGGAAAAATTAAAAGCAGATCGGACAAACCCAAGCCACATTGCGGCATCCATGCCGGGAACCGTCATTAAATTGTTAACGGAAACCGGGGCAAAGGTAAATAAAGGCGATCATCTGATGATTAATGAAGCGATGAAAATGGAGACGACGGTACAGGCGCCGTTCTCCGGGACGATACAGCAGATTCATGTGAAAAACGGTGAACCGATTCAGACAGGTGATTTACTGATCGAAATTGAAAAAGCGTAAAAAATGAATATAAAAAACCTGATCCGCCCCCGTGTGCGATCAGGTTTTTTATATGTAGAAAGGCCGAAGCTCTAATGCTTCGGCCTTTTCATGTGCCTCAGATGTTCCGCTGTTTTGATTCATAGCGGAAGCGGGCGATTAATAATAAGAAATAGCATAAGACGCCGAACAGGCCGGCAATAAAGAGCGAATGGGCAAGTGCAAAACCGGTGGCCATTTCTGAATAAACAACCATGATTCCGGACAGCGCCTGTAATAAAACAAAGACAAGAGCCGCTATCCAGCCCTCAAGAATCTGTTTTTGATCTTTGTAGGAGCGCACCGCATGCGCAAAAGCGACAAGAATCCATACGAACAGAAGCAGTGCTGCCGTTCTGTGGCCCATCTGCACATATTCCTGAAAATGGGACGGAAGCCCGTGGTTCAGCCTGCTGCAAAGCGGAACGTCAGGGCAGGCAAGGCTTGATTTCGTATGGCGCACATAAGCCCCCGTATAAACGACGATATACGTGTAAATCGAAAGGCCGATCATATGAAACTGCATTTTCCTGCCGATTCTGAGCGGCTTGACGAGCTTTTTGTCTGATTTATCAGCTTCAAATATGAGCAGCGTCAAAATTAGAACAGAAGCGAAAGAAATCAGCGATATGCCGAAATGAAGCGCCATAACGAGCGCATTTGATCCGAAAACAACCGCTAATGCGCCGAGAATCGCCTGTAAAAATAAAAAGATAATGGACATAATGGCGAGAAAGGTTGTTTCACGGAAAACAGGCGTGACTTTTCTCCATGCCCAAAAAGCGAGGCTCAGCACGAGAACGATTGAGACACCGCTTGCGAGTCTGTGGCTCCATTCAATGATAGAAGCGGCGTTAAGCTCCGGGAAAAACCGGCCGTGGCAAAGCGGCCACTGCCTTCCGCAACCGAGACCCGATCCTGTCTTTGTGACAAGAGCGCCGCCGATCAGCACGACGAGCATGACGAATGTCGTCAGTACGCCGAGCGCTTTCAAAGCTTTATTCATTTTACATTCACCTTCTTAACAAACTGGACAAAATGATATACGTACCAAGTGTAAGCGAATATGTGTTTTGTGGCAATTCTCAATTCTGTTTGTTCACAAAAATATAATAGAATCAGGACTTCTTAGATAATGGGGTTGATTATTCCAGATGGGTCTGATAGAAATAAAGTAACCGCTTTATTAAGAAACCGGCGGATTTGGTAAAATTCATAAAAAGTTCACAAATAAATTCCTGTTTCTCGTTTAATATTTAAGAGGATGTTTTTTTACAGGTCATTATCTTGTATGATAGAGTTGCAGGTCTTAAAAAACCTGCTTTAGGTTTGTAAGGGAGGTTTACGTTATGGCTAATTCCAGAATTTTAAACGATACAGCTATAGACGGACAGATTGAAGAGACGACGGCATGGAAGGATTTCCTTTCGCTTATCAAAATAGGAATCGTCAATTCGAATTTAATTACGACTTTTACCGGCATGTGGCTTGCGTTACATATATCCGGTCTGAGTTTTTTAGGCAATTTAAACACCGTGCTTCTTACATTAATAGGATCTTCTTTGATCATCGCCGGTTCTTGTGCGGTTAACAACTATTACGATCGTGATATTGATCATTTAATGGAACGCACGAAAGTAAGACCGACGGTAACCGGAAAGATTCAGCCGAATCAAGCGCTGTGGTCAGGAATTTTACTCATTGCTTTAGGACTTATCATGCTCTTGATGACCACTGTGATGGCAGCAGTCATCGGTTTTATCGGCGTGTTTACGTACGTTGTTCTTTATACAATGTGGACGAAACGCCGTTATACGATTAATACGGTTGTCGGAAGTGTATCAGGCGCCGTGCCGCCGTTAATCGGCTGGACAGCGGTTGAAGGGCACATCGGTGTTGTCGCGTGGGTTTTATTCATGATTTTATTCATCTGGCAGATTCCGCACTTTTTAGCGCTTGCGATTAAAAAGACGGAAGATTACAGAGCAGCGAATATCCCGATGCTTCCGGTAGTGCACGGCTTTGAAGTGACGAAAAGACAGATTATCGTCTGGGTCGCATGCCTGCTGCCTCTTCCGTTTTTCCTCGGCAGTCTCGGTCTTCCGATCGTCATTCTCGGCACTTTGCTGAATGTCGGATGGCTTGTTCTCGGACTGATGGGATTCCGCATGAAAAACATCATGAAGTGGGCAACTCTTATGTTTGTCTATTCGCTTAATTACATGACCATTTATTTTGTAGCGATGGTGGTCTTCACGCTGTTTTAATTGAATAATGAGCTTGTTTGATCGCCAAAACAAACAATGACAACTAGTAAACGCCGCCTTGACCTTTTGTTTAATCAGGCGGCTTTGCTTTTATACATAGATGGAATTTTAAGTAAAAAATCTCATATTTTAAGAAATGAGGAAATGAAGTATTTCGGCTGGAAGCAGATTTACTGCTTGTGCATCTCGTACTGATTCAAAAAAAGGGGTTGGGTGAAATGTTAAAGCGTTGGCGTCTTTTATCATTATTAGCCTTAGTGCCGCTTTTATTGAGCGGCTGTGGAAAACCGTTTCTGTCCACACTCAAGCCTGCCGGCGAAGTGGCTGATAAACAATATGATCTGACGGTGCTCAGCACACTTATCATGGTTGTCGTCGTTGCGGTCGTAGCAGTTATTTTCTTTTACGTCATTGTGAGATTCAGACGGTCGCGTGTAGGGGAAGACACGATACCGAAACAGGTGGAGGGGAACCGTTTTTTAGAAATCACCTGGACCGTTATTCCGATCCTGCTTCTGATTATTCTTGTCATTCCGGTTGTCATCGACACATTGGCGCTGGCGGATACGTCGCCGATGGATAAGAAAAACCGTAAAGCAGAGGATGCGCTCGTGATTAATGTAAGGGCGAATTTATACTGGTGGGAATTCGAGTATCCTGATTACGGGTTTGTGACAAGTCAGGAGCTGATCGTTCCCACAGATGAACGCGTCTATTTCAAGCTGAAGTCCTCAGATGTGAAACACTCTTTCTGGATTCCGTCAGCCGGGGGGAAAATCGATACGAATACGGATAATGACAATACTTTCTTTCTGACCTTCGATTCTAAACGCAGCAAAGAAGCGGGAGAATATTTCTTCGGGAAATGCGCAGAGCTGTGCGGACCTTCACATGCGCTGATGGATTTCAAAGTGAAACCGCTGCCGTCAAAAGAATTTAAACAATGGACGAAAGCGATGAAAAATTATAAGCATACAACAGATTCCGGTTTAGCCGCGCAAGGAGAAGAGCTCTTTAAGGAAAAAAACTGCCTGAGCTGTCATGCGGTTGAGCCCAATGATAAACGGGCTGAAGCGGCAAGAACGGCTCCGAACCTCGCTACCTTCGGTGAACGGGTCAAAGTGGCCGGCATTAAGGATGCGAATAAAGAGAATATAAAAGCCTGGCTGAAAAATCCGGACAGCATTAAACCGGGCAATAAAATGACAGGCACTTATCCGAAGCTCTCGGACGCTGAAACGGATGCGCTGTATGAATATTTAAAAGGGCTGAAAGCGGAGAACAAGTGAGGACAGGGAGATATCAGGGGGGAGGTCGCAAATGATGAATACGCTTACAGGACAGCAAAGAAAAAGCTCTTTGCTTTGGGATTATTTGACGACGGTTGACCATAAGAAAATCGCGATTTTATATATGATCGCCGGGGGATTTTTCTTCGTCGTCGGCGGACTTGAGGCCATGCTTATCAGGATTCAGCTCTTGAGGCCGGGGAACGATTTTATGGGTGCGCAGCAGTTTAATGAAAATATGACGATGCACGGCACGACAATGATCTTCCTGGCGGCGATGCCGCTGTTATTCGGGCTGATGAACGCGGTTGTGCCGCTGCAGATCGGGGCGCGTGACGTATCATTCCCATTTTTGAATGCGCTCGGATTTTGGCTGTTTTTCTTCGGAGGCATCTTTTTGAATCTGAGCTGGTTTTTAGGGGGCGCTCCTGATGCAGGATGGACGTCGTACGCGTCACTTGCGCTGAATTCGAAAGGGCACGGCATAGACTTTTTCGTGCTCGGCCTGCAAATATCAGGCTTAGGTACGCTGATTGCGGGGATCAATTTTCTCGCCACGATTATTAATATGAGGGCGCCGGGTTTGACGTATATGAGATTGCCGCTGTTTACGTGGACGACATTTGTGGCGTCGGCACTCATTTTATTCGCATTTCCTCCGCTCACCGTCGGTTTGGCGCTGATGATGCTGGATCGTTTGTTCGGAACGAATTTCTTTAATCCTGAATTGGGCGGCAATACGATAATCTGGGAGCATCTGTTTTGGATTTTCGGGCATCCGGAAGTGTACATTTTAATTCTTCCCGCCTTTGGGATTTTTTCAGAAATCATTCCCGTATTTGCGAGGAAACGTCTGTTCGGTTATTCGTCTATGGTCTTTGCGATCGTGCTGATCGGCTTTCTCGGGTTCATGGTTTGGGTTCACCATATGTTTACGACGGGACTCGGACCGATCGCTAATGCGATATTTGCGGTTGCGACGATGGCGATCGCGGTGCCTACGGGCATTAAAATTTTCAACTGGCTTTTGACCATCTGGGGAGGAAATGTCAAATTCACGACGCCTATGCTGTATGCCGTCGCCTTTATTCCTTCTTTCGTACTCGGAGGAGTCACGGGTGTCATGCTGGCGGCCGCAGCGGCAGATTATCAGTTCCATGATACGTATTTTGTCGTAGCGCATTTCCACTACGTCATTATCGGCGGCGTTGTGTTCGGCATCCTGGCGGGCGTGCATTTCTGGTGGCCGAAAATGTTCGGGAAGGTGCTTCATGAAACGATGGGAAAAATTTCGTTCGTCTTATTTTTTATCGGGTTTCATCTTACCTTCTTCATTCAGCATTTCCTCGGCTTGATGGGAATGCCGCGGCGCGTTTACACATATCTGCCCGGCCAGGGGCTTGATACCGGCAACCTGATCAGTTCAATCGGCGCGTTTTTCATGGCGGGCGCGGCAGTTTTACTCGTCGTCAATATTATTTATACCTCAATAAAGGGGAAATACGTCGGGAACGACCCGTGGCTGGACGGTCGTACGCTTGAATGGGCGGTCTCTTCGCCGCCGCCGGAATATAATTTTAAACAGCTTCCGTTTGTCCGGGGACTTGACCCGCTGTGGATTGAAAAGCAGGCCGGAAATGAAGGGATGGCGCCTGCAGAGCCTGTAGAGGACATTCATATGCCGAACGGCTCCATCATGCCGTTTATCATATCTTTCGGGCTGTTTGTCGCAGCGTTTGGGTTTTTATACCACTCCGATTATTCATGGGGGCTTCCGGTTATCTTCATAGGGCTCGGCATCACATTCTTTACCATGCTGCTTCGCTCTGTGGTCGATGATTACGGCTATCATATTCACAAAGAAGATCTGCCGAATGATGATAAAGGGGTGAAGGCGTAATGCAGCTGCAGGAAAAAATGACGGCTGAAACCTTTCCGGCTTCTCCTGAAAAAGCAACGTTGGAGGGGAAAAATAAGTTTTTGGGATTTTGGCTGTTTCTCGGCGGCGAAACGGTCCTGTTCGCCTCGCTATTTGCGACATTTCTTGCTTTACGGGAATCTAAAGCCGGAGGGCCGTCAACGTCTGAGATGTTTGAGCTGCCGATCGTGTTTATCGCGACGATGCTTCTTTTAACGAGCAGCTTAACGAGTGTGTATGCGATGTATCATATGAAAAATTTCTCCTTTAAAAAAATGCAGGTGTGGCTTCTGGTTACCGTATTATTGGGAGCGGGATTTTTAGGGGTAGAAATCTATGAATTTATGCATTACACTCACGAATTCGGCTTTACCATTACAAGCTCTGCGCTCGGCTCAGCGTTTTACACGCTCGTCGGCACACACGGAGCACACGTGGCGTTCGGGCTGTTGTGGATCAGCGCGCTGATGATCCGGAATGCGAAAAGAGGGCTCAGCCTTTATAATGCGCCGAAATATTATGTGGCCAGCTTATATTGGCATTTTATCGATGTCGTGTGGGTCTTTATCTTTACCGTTGTATATTTGATGGGGATGGTGGGATAACGATGGACGATAACAAAAACAGAGGGACTGTCAGTACGGATCTCGAATATCGGAAAAAGAAAAATGCCGAGGAGATGAAATATCAGGTCATATCCTTCGGTTTGATGATCGGCCTTACGCTTGTCGCGTTTTTGACGGTGGCTGCTGACGGCATTGCCGGATGGTTTACGATGCCGTTTCTGATCCTGCTTGCGGTCATCCAGGTCATCTTTCAGCTGTTTTACTTTATGCATATGAGCCAAAAGGGGCATGAAGCGCCGTCATTATTTCTGTATTCGGGAATATTTGTCGCGTTTATCACCGTGCTTGCATTTGTCACGATTATTTGGTGGTAATCGGGGCGGCGGGGAGTGAGAGATTTGATTAATTTGGAAATGTTCGGGTTTCGCGCAATGTGGAGCCCGTATCTGTTTTGCATAACTGCCGTGATAACAGGTGTTTACTTTTACTGGTGCAGCCGGCATAAAGGACGTGTGGCCGCTAAGGAGAAGGTGCTGTTTGTGCTTTCCGCGCTATTTTTTTACACGGCTGCGGGAAGTCCGGTTGATTTATTGGGCCATGTGATGTTCAGCGCCCATATGACGCAGATGGCGGTTCTGTTTTTAGTCGTACCGCCGCTGTTGATTTCCGGAATTCCCGGCTGGGCATGGAAAAAACTGATCTTCCGTCCTGTCGTAAAGCCGCTGTTTTCGTTCTTTTCAATGCCGCTTATCGCATTAGTGCTGTTTAACGGTATTTTTTCACTGTATCACATCCCGTTTATATTTGATTTCGTCAAAACGGATTCGCTGTATCATACGCTGATGAACGGACTCATCTTTGTAACGGCGTTTTTTATGTGGTGGCCGCTTGTGCATAAGGTGGACGGTCTGCCCCGTCTCAGCGGTTTAATGAAGCTGGGGTATATTATGGCAGACGGGATTCTGTTAACACCGGCCTGCGCGCTCATTATGTTCAGCGGGGCGCCCATGTATGCCACGTATACAGATCCGGCGGCTTGGGCCGAAGCAATGAAGCTTTGCGTTCCTTTAGACTTGTTGGAGGAGATCCCTTTATCCGGACCGGAGATGTTTAACACGCTCCCTCCTCTGGAAGATCAGCAGCTTGGTGCAGTACTGATGAAAATCATTCAAGAGGCGGTCTACGGAACATATTTGGCTGTCATCTTTTTTCAGTGGGTCAGAACGGAACGGGAAAAAGATACGCTGTCAGAGCCGCCGTATATCGAGCATACCGTCTCGTAAAAAAAGTACAGCAGAATATGCTGTACTTTTTTATTACATTTGCACTGTTTTTAATGACTCTTCCAATTCAAGCAGTAAAGCTTTGCTTTCAGCGACGACATGTTCCGGAAATTCTTCAGCGCTGCCGTATTCTACGCCGTGCGGATAATAATGCTTTCCTAAAAGAGGGGCCTTCAGCTGAATCACGGCCCGGCTGCCGCCGACATCGCCCTCTTTTGCCGTTCCTTGAATCCGCAGATAAAATGTCCCCTCAGGTACTGAAAACTTTTTGTCGTAAGTCACTCTTTCATAATCCCATTGTCCAGCCAGAATGAGTCCTTTGCCTTCCATCAGATCATTCAAGCGGCTGAGTTCCGCTGTTACCCCTTCAAGACCGCTGTTTTCAAACTTCAAACCTTCCCCCTCCTTTTAAAAATGCCCTTTCCTGACAATCATAGTATGAAAGCGTTACACTTTCAATGATTCATACGGTGAAAGTATGCAAAAAGAAAAATTTGACGACAATAGTAGCAGAAAAAGGAGGAATTCCGCAATGACAAAGATCAATAAGCTCATGACGTCAGACTTGCAATATTGTACAGTATTAGATAATGTATATGAAGCTGCGGTGAAGATGAAAGACGCGGATGTCGGCGCCATTCCGATAGTGGATGAAGACGGCGCGACCCTTGTCGGGATCGTGACAGACAGAGATCTCGTATTACGGGGAATTGCTTCAAAAAAGCCGAACTCTCAAAAAATAACCGACGCAATGACAGAGCGGGTTATCAGTGCAGAAGAAGACGCCTCTGTGGAGGAGGTGCTCCATTTGATGGCTGAACATCAGCTCAGAAGAATTCCCGTCACAAAGGATAAAAAACTGGTCGGCATTGTTACGCTCGGCGATCTTTCGTTGGCCGAGCAATCAAATGAGCAAGCAGGCCGGGTGCTGTCTGACATTTCTGAAGACGGCGGTCCGGAGGGGTTTATCCATTAAACATAAATCACGGACGATGCAAATAGGCTGTACTGTATAAGAGTAAACAAAAACAGAACGGTTTGAACATATGGGGGTGAGAGGTTGAAAAATATCGCAAGGGCTCTCGTTATCCTTTTGCTTATTTACGGAGCGTATGTTCTGTTTATACAATATGGATCGGCTCCTCAGAAAAAGACGGATCAGGAGGAGCCTCAGGTTTCCAATGAAGAAGAGAGCGGAAAACGGCTGAAAATGCCGTCATCCGGACTGCTTTCTCTCATGGGGAAATCTGCCGCCGATGTGAAAAAGAAACTTGGGGAACCGTCCCGGAAAGATCCTTCTGCCTACGATTACGAGTGGTGGGTGTACAACCAGGGGAAAGACCAATACGTACAAGTCGGTATTTTGAATGATAAAGCCGTGACTTTGTACGCTTCGGGAAGCGGCATCAACGCAAAACCGTTTAAGATCGGCGAATCGACGGGCGAAGTTTTTAAAACGACGCAGGTTTCTCCTTTTGTCAATGTGACTGACAAGGGAAACACGTATCGGTTCGAGTTTTCTGAAGAAGATATCAATACCCGTCCCACCGTCAAGATAGGCGGAATGTATGTTCAGCTGTACATGGACAAATTTGACGGGAATCTGTCAAGCATCAGGGCATTTGATGCGGAAACACTTGTGAAACAAAGGCCGTATGAAGTCATGTACAGAGGAAAGCTGACAGAACCCGAGCCAGTTTCTGATGAAAAATGGAACGACATTGAACGAGCGAGTGAGCAGCAGATTCTCGACATTACAAATGTCATCCGCGTGAAACACGGACTGGCAAGGCTGAAATGGGACGAAGGCGCCGCAAAAGTGGCATTCGGCCACAGCAAGGACATGAAGGATAACAAGTATTTCTCTCACGTCTCAAAGAAATACGGGACTCTGAAGGACCGCTTAGAAAAAGGCGATGTGAAATACCGGGAGGCCGGTGAAAATATTGCCTACAACTATGTGGACGGTCCTGCCGCCGTGGAGGGCTGGCTGAACAGCGAAGGCCACAGAAAGGCGCTGTTAAGCCCGGATTATACGCACCTCGGTGTCGGCGTGGACCGGAAGTATTATACGCAAAACTTCATTAAGCCTTGGCAGTAAAAAACCGCAGAGGGGCGCGTCCCCCGCGGTTTTTTTATGTTTTTTCGCGAGCGGCGCTCCTGCTGAAAAAAATATACCTGCTTTTTTTCGCAATTTAGGCGAACATTAAGGCGAATGAACCGATACATTATAGCAGGCAAAACTTTTCGGAGGGAGTGAGAATTGTGGCGAATCAGCAATCACGGCAATCAATCGATGATTTTAAACAATTCGTAAAAAAGCATCCCAAACTGATCCAAAATGTTCGCAAGGAACAAAGGAGCTGGCAGGAAGTCTATGAAAATTGGGTTCTTCTGGGCGAGGATGATCCGATATGGGATCCTTTTAAAGACGAGGCCGTTCAGCCTTCTTCCGACGCGGAAACCAAACAGGAACCAGCTGAAAAAAACGATTTCGTTTCAAAAATGGTCACTGCCGTCAAAAAGATGGATATCAACCAAATGAATGAGCAGATCAATAAAATGAGCCAGTCCATTTCATCATTGCAAAGCCTTTTAAGCCAATTTTCGGGGAGCAGCACGAAGCAGCCCCGGCAAGGCTCCGGACAACATCCTTTTTCGTTCAGAAAGGATTAAAGAAGGGGATCGTGTATGCGAAAAGAGGTTCAGGAATTCATATCCGCAGATGAGGAACGGAAACGGTTTATACGGCAGCGTCCCGTCTGGTACCGCAGACTTGCGAGAAAACCGGACGATCTCAATTCCTTTCAGCTTGACATGATGAATTTTTATGAAAAGACGATACCGCATCGGGTAAGCCAATTCTCAAACGGGATTCAAATGGCGCAGATGATGATGCAGATGGTTCACGCCATGCGTTCACAGGATTAAAAAGCGTTTAAACGCCGCATTTTCCAATTGGGTGGTTTCATGGTAAACTAGCAACTGGAGGTGCGTATTTATGTATGCAACAATTGAGTCCGTCAAGCTTCAAAGTGAAGCGGAGCAGCTTGCCGGCATGATTCTGCAGTCTGAGACGGCTGAAAATTACCGCGATTGTTACAAGCGTCTCCGTGAAGATGAAGAGGCAGGGCGGATCATTCGTTCTTTTATGAGCGTTAAAGAGCAGTATGAGGATGTGCAGCGCTTTGGCAAATACCATCCTGATTATAGAGAGATTTCCCGCAAAATGAGAGAAATGAAGCGGGAACTGGATTTAAACGATAAGGTGGCCGAATTTAAAAAAGCGGAGACTGAGCTTCAGTCGCTGCTTGACGAGATCAGCATTGAACTCGGAACGGCCGTCTCGGAGCATGTAAAAGTTCCGACGGGGAATCCTTATTTTGACGGCCTGTCATCCTGCGGCGGCGGGTGCGGTTCCGGCGGCGGCTGCGGATGCAAAGTTTCCTGACGAGACGGCCGTCTCGTCTTTTACATAAAATGAACAGAAAGTCAGGCGGGTGATCATGATGGAAAATAAGCGCCAAGGCATAATCGTATATCTGCATTCTTTAAAACACAGCAAAATGCTGAGAAAATTCGGCAACGTTCATTATGTTTCCAAGCGGCTGAAATACGTTGTGCTGTATTGCGATATGGATCTAATCGAAAAAACAATGGAAAAGATTTCTTCTTATTCTTATGTGAAGAAGGTAGAGCCTTCTTATAAACCTTTTTTAAAGCTGGAATTTGAATCAAAGCTTGATAAAGCGAAAGAGTACGATTATAAAATCGGCATATAAAAAAATCCCCGCAGATACCTGCGGGGTCCTTCTATTCCTTAACAAGTTAAGGAGAAGGAAAAGGGAGAGGAGAAACCGGAGGAAGAACTTATGGGGAAACGTAAGTCTTCTCCGCGGTTGGCAACAACATCATTCATTGATGCTGTTACACTTAGTCTTGACAGGAATGTGAATATGTATACACGATTTCACGTTCATTGTTTGAAAGAATGCTTTATGATAAGATAGGGATTGTTTTGATACATAACGGCTCAGCCGATGAGAAACATCAAAGTTTTCAGAAAAAGTGGTGTGAATAATGAGAGTAATTTCCGGTTCAAGAAAAGGACGAGCCTTAAAGGCTGTGCCGGGCACATCAACAAGGCCGACGACGGATAAAGTAAAAGAGTCTATTTTTAATATGATCGGCCCGTATTTTGACGGAGGAACGGGGCTGGATTTGTTTGCGGGGAGCGGCGGTCTCGGGATTGAAGCGCTGTCGCGCGGATTTGACCGCTGTATCTTTGTGGATCGTGATTTCAAAGCCATCCAAACGGTAAAAGCGAATATCAAAGCGCTTGATCTGCTGTCTTCAGCGGAAGTATACCGCAATGATGCAGAGCGGGCCCTCTATGCCGCGGCGAAACGGGAAAAAGGTTTTGACGGAATTTTCTTAGATCCTCCGTATAAGGAACAAAAGCTGAAAGCGCTTATCGAAATGATTGATGAGCAGAACATGCTGAATGAAGGCGGTTTTGTCGTAGCCGAGCATGATAAAGCCGTTGTGCTTCCTGAAGCCGTCGGCGCGCTTTCCGTAACAAGAAGGGAAATTTACGGGCTTACAGGAGTGACGATATACCGAAATAGGGGGTAATGATGTGGCAAGTATAGCTGTATGTCCCGGAAGTTTTGATCCCGTCACCTACGGACACCTGGACATTATCAGACGGGGGGCAAACGTGTTTGAGCAGGTGTACGTATGCGTGCTCAATAATTCTTCTAAGCAGCCGCTGTTTACAGTTGAGGAACGATGTGAGCTGTTAAGAGAAGTGACAAAAGACATACCGAATGTTACGGTCGAGACGTCACAGGGACTGTTAATCAACTATGCGAAAAAAAAGCGGGCGAAGGCGATTATCAGGGGGCTCAGAGCCGTTTCTGACTTCGAATATGAGATGCAGGGGACTTCCGTCAACCGCGTGCTCGACGAATCAATAGAAACTTTTTTTATGATGACGAACAATCAGTACTCTTTTTTAAGTTCAAGCATCGTAAAAGAAGTCGCAAAATATAACGGGCCTGTTTCAGAGTTTGTTCCTCCGGAAGTTGAACAGGCGCTGAAGCAGAAATTTAAAGGATGAGAAGCGCTGATTAGCGTCTCATCCTTTTTTTGTCCGTGCTGACAGCCTGTAGCAATAAATCAATGCGTATACGGCGAGAGCTGTCAGCGTGATGGCGGGACCGGTTTCAACAAGTGTATTCCAACCGCTGACGGCAGCAGATACCGCTTCCTGATCGCGGAAAGGGAGGAATACGGACTGGTAAGGTTCGTCCAATGCAAGGTAAAGCGGCTTCCACAGTAAGAGAATAAAGAGTGCGGCATAAATGCCCTGAAGGATACGCGCCGCGAAAAACGGTTTAAAGCGGATATCTGTTTCCGATAAAATGCCGGCTACCTGGGCCTGTACGGAAAGGCCGCTGAACCCGAGAATAAAACTCACAATCATGGCTTTCGGCAGCAAGTCGGCATCAGCTTCACTGACCAGTTTGCTCCCAAGTGTAATTTCAAACATCCCGCTGATAAGAGGGATGTCCAGATTTGCCGGAAGATGAAAAAGCGAAAGCAGCGCGTTTGTAAATACAGAAAGCACATCCATGACTTGTACGATTGATAATAATCGGCTGAAAACCGAAAACAATATAATAAAACCGCCCACCATCAGCAAGGTTTGTACAGAAGAGGTGACGGCGTCGCCCAAAATTTTTCCGAGCGGCCGCTTTTCCGAAAGCCGCGCCTTGTGGAGGGCCAGAAATGCTTCCTTCAGAGAAGGGAGAGCGATCGTCTTTTTACCGGTATACGCCGCTTCTTCTTTCCGTCCGTATGAACGCATCGTCAGGCCGACGGCGATGTTTCCGAGATAGTGAGCCGATGCCAGCAGAATGCCGAGAGACGCGTTATGAAAAAAGCCGACCGCTACAGCAGCGAATATAAATAACGGATTGGATGAATTGGTAAAAGAGACGAGGCGTTCAGCCTCTACTCTGGAGATTTGTTTATCCTGGCGCAGCCGTGCAGTCAGCTTCGCGCCGGCCGGATTGCCTGAAGCCATGCCCATAGCCAGTACAAATCCGCCGACCCCCGGCACTCTGAAAATGGGACGCATAAAGGGTTCGAGTAAAAGGCCGACAAACTTGACAATGCCGAATCCGATTAAAAGCTCAGATAGAATAAAAAACGGAAGCAATGAAGGAAAAACTACCTCCCACCACATGGAAAGACCGGTTTTGGAGGCTTCGAATGAGGCCTGAGGGTGTGAAATAACCGTCGCCGTCAAAAAAATGAAAAACAATGAAATCAAAAATGTATGAAACTTAGACAAATTCATTCTTACCTCCCCGATGCTAAAATTGCACACTGACATTTATATCATGATAAAATATAGAACAGACCTTAAAGGCGGCCGGGCAAGTACCTATTTGTCATCCTGTACTAATATACGAGCATAGGGGTTCAATTTAGACCATAGAATTCATGTATAGGATGTCTATTAGGGGGTTCGTCGCGTTGGCCAAACCTACAATCGGGTTAGCGTTAGGTTCGGGAGGGGCAAGAGGCATCGCTCATCTCGGAGTGTTATCCAGTTTACATAAGCATCAGATTCCAATTGATATGATTGCCGGCAGCAGCATGGGAGCGTTAGTCGGGAGCTTTTATGCGGCCGGGCATGACGTGGCCACGATGAAAAAAGTCGCCAAAGCATTTAAGCGGCGGCTGTACGCGGATTATACGATGCCGAGGCTCGGATTTTTAAAAGGGGACCGCATCAGGCAGCTCGTGCATGCCTATACGTACGGCAAGCCGATAGAAGAACTGCAGATCCCGCTCGGCATCGTGGCCTGCGACCTTCAGACCGGCGAAAAACTCGTTTTTACGAAAGGTTCAGTATCCGAAGCCGTCCGCGCGAGCATCAGCATACCGGGCGTTTTCGTCCCGCAAAAAATGAACGGACGTATGTTAGTCGACGGCGCGGTGGTCGACAGAATCCCGGTTTCCGCCGTAAAAGATATGGGTGCTGATATCGTCATCGCCTCTGACGTATCCCGGGTGAAAAAAACGGAAAAGGCGGCACATATTTTTGATGTAATCATGCAAAGTATGGATATACTGCAAAATGAATTGGTCCGTCACCAGACCATTGCCGCAGACGTCATGATCCGCCCTTCTCTTGAATCATTCAGCTCAAGTTCTTTTGCCAACATTGATCATATGATCACAGCGGGCGAAGAAGCCGCAGACCGGATGATCGGCCGGATTAAACAAGAAATAGAGAACTGGGAGGGCTAACTCATATGAAAGCAAAACATTTTCGCTGGGTGTTTATCATCCTGATCTTATTAATCGCTGTTACATTTATTAAGCTTCCGTATTACATCACACAGCCGGGAGAAGCATCAGAGCTGAGACCGCTGATTAAGGTGGACGGAGGCTATCCTGAAAAAGGAAGCCTTTCCTTGATGACTGTCAAAGTAGGCCCCGCCAATCCGTATACATATCTTTGGGCGAAAGTGCATCCTTACGATGAAATCGTCCCTGACGAAAGCATAAAAGAAGAGGGCGAATCGGACTCGGATTATATGAAGCGCCAGCTGCAAATGATGAAAAGCTCCCAAGAAAACGCGGTCATTGCCGCTTATCAAAAAGCCGGGAAACAGGTGAAATACTCATTTAACGGCATTTATGCCAGCTCAGTCGTCTCTGACATGCCGGCAAAAGGAAAAATAGAGGTCGGTGATAAAATCATCAGCGCGGACGGGAAAACATACGAATCCGCTGAAAAGCTGATTGATTATATCAGCAGCAAAAAAGCGGGGGAAAAAGTAACGTTTCACATTGAACGGGACACGAAAGAAAAGACCGTTGACATTGTGCTGAAATCATTCCCGGACGACCCGAAAAGAGCGGGAATCGGCGTCGCGTTATATACGGACCGGAACGTGAAAGTGAAGCCGGATCTTCATTTCAGCATTGAAAACATCGGCGGGCCTTCTGCGGGTCTCATGATGTCTTTAGAAATTTACAACCAGCTGACAAAACCTGACGAAACAAAAGGCTATAATATAGCCGGAACGGGGACAATCGACGTGGACGGCAAAGTCGGACCGATCGGCGGAATCGATCAGAAAGTCGTCGCCGCAGACAAAGCGGGAAAAGATATTTTCTTTGCGCCGAATCAAAACGGAGCTGAAAATTCTGATTACAAAAATGCGGTAAAAACGGCGAAAGCAATCAAGTCCGATATGAAGATCGTCCCTGTCGACACCATGCAGGACGCACTTGACTATTTGGATCAGATGAAAGTAAAAAACACCTGATACAGTCAGGTGCTTTTTTTACGCATTCAAAAAACGCTTTTCGTCTTCATCATAGCGGATCGGGGCTTGTGAAAATTCCTGCTTCTCAAACAATGTGCGTTCAGGTTCTTTTATCGGCAGGCTGTAAACCCGTCCCGCCAGTATGTCCAGATCCAGAGCGGGATGAGAGAAAGAAGAGAGCTTGCTGACGAGAGGTGCGGTAAGCTCTTTTTTCTTTGCCGACAAGTACGCCTGTCCTTTTTTCGTCATTCCGAGAAGACGGATATAAGGAGCGCTTGAAGGCTGTAAGAGCCGATGCATGTCCTCCTTTTTCGTCCGTGTCAGAATGTGCGTGTTCATCCGCTGCAGCCTCGTCCACGTGTATCGTTTTGTTTTCAATCGTTCCATCATTTCGCGATAGGATCGGGCTTGTCTGATGGTGCGCAGAATTCTGTGCTCAAGGCCTTCTTCCACTTCATAGATTCGGCTCAATTCTTCAGCGGACAGAGTGCTGAGGCTGTATTTTACATATGAAAAATAGTCTTCGGTGCTGTGCCATATCCCGTATGAATTTCTGTATGCCTCCAGCTCACGCGCAGACGCTTCCGGGAGAAAGCTCCTTGCGGCCGCCGTTCCTTTTTCTATCAGCGCTTTCCGGATGCTTGTTGCGCTGGCTATCCGGCTGTTATCTCCGGGAAGCTCGGCGTCATGATACTGGGAAGCGATTCTGGCTGTCGTATAAGGCTTCATAGCGGAACCGAAGGCGTGTATCGCTCTAACGTAGTGAAAACCGAGAATATTGTTCGGCTTGGACAAATCGAGCATGTCCCGCCCTCTGAATATGTGTGAAAAAGCTTTTGAGGCGGCGGCCGGATAGCTGAGACCCTTTTTCAGCTCCTCTTTCAGAATCAGGCTGCAGTCATCTTCCTTTCGGCTGAACGCTTCAGACGCTTCAATAAAGGGTTCGATCCGCCCGTTTTCGCTGCCGAAAAACAAGCTGCTGCATCCTAAATGATGAAGAAGCGAAACGCTGCCGCGCGCGAATAATTCTGCTTTTTGTACGGCATACATATAAGGGAGCTCAATGACGATATCCACGCCGTTTTCCAGCGCCATTTTTGTCCGGGCCCACTTTGAGACGGCGGCCGGTTCTCCGCGCTGCAAAAAAGGGCCGCTCATCACCGCCGCCGCGACGCTGCTGTCCGTTTTGATTTTTGCTTGTTCCGCATGATAGCGGTGTCCGTTATGAAAGGGATTATATTCAACAACCAGGCCGACTGCTTTCATATTTGTCCCGCCTTTCTTGCTATGTTTTGCTTCGTGTGGTACATTTGCAAATGAAGTGCATATTTTAGTCCGTTTCGTTTAGTGTATGCATAGCCTATCCGGCTGTCAACGATTGCATGACGGCGGCATTATGCTGTAAAGAAAAAATATTGACAAAAACATTCTGAAAAGCTATAATCATGTTTGTTGCTTTCCTGAGGTGATACAAATGAAATGGACGATTTATCAGCTTCATCAAATGGCGAAAAAGAGCTTTGAATTTGATGAAACAGTTGAGTTAAATGAGCTGACAAAATTGAATTCTGACATCCGCCGCATTTCTCCCGTCCGGGTGAAGGGCCGCGCGGAGATTGAATCCAAGCAAGTTTCGTTTGACTTTACGATTTCAGGCGAAATGGTTTTGCCGTGCTCAAGAACTTTAGTTGATGTGCCGTATCCATTTACAATCGCGACAAAAGAACTGTTTAGATTTCATAAGTCGGATGATATAGAAGATGAGGACGTTCATATTGCTGAAGACGATATCGTCGACTTAACTCCGATCGTAAAAGAAGAGATTCTTTTAGAAATTCCTATGCAAGTCTTTTGTGAAACTGAACAAAAAGAAGGAGCCGCTCCCCAAGTGGGGAAGGATTGGCAAGTGATTTCTGAGGAAGACAAGAAAAATCAAATCGACCCCAGACTTGCGGATCTGAAAAAGCTCTTAACACAAGATGATGAATCTTAACTCTTTAAGGAGGTGGGAATAATGGCTGTACCTTTTAGAAGAACTTCTAAAATGAAAAAAAGATTGCGCCGTACACATTTCAAACTAAATGTACCTGGTATGACAGAATGCCCGTCATGCGGAGAGATGAAATTGTCTCACCGTGTATGTAAAGCATGCGGATCATACAACGGCAAAGACATAAATGTTAAAAGCAATTAATGTATGAAGAAAAGCGCGGGAATCTCGGTTCCTGCGCTTTTCTTTTTTTTTGCCCCTCCGGCCTGCTTCCGCCGAAAAAATTGTGAGCGCCAGTAGTCTATCTAATCTATCAGCGGCATATGTATGAGGTAAATGAGCAAATATGGAGGGAGATACGATTGACGATAACGAGACAAGACGCGTGGACGCAAGATGAAGATTTGCTGCTGGCCGAAGTGGTGCTCAGGCATATTCGGGAAGGCGGGACCCAGCTTTCCGCTTTTGAAGAAGTCGGCAGAGCGCTGACGAGAACGGCTGCCGCCTGCGGGTTCAGATGGAATTCTTATGTCAGAAAACAATATCAGTCAGGGATAGAACTGGCGAAAAAACAGCGGAAGGAATTAAGAAAGCAGATCGGGGTGCATTCCGCCAATCTGCCGGGAACCGTCAAACAGCCTCCGATCCGCAGGGCGGAAGGAGAAAAAGAGCTGTCCATTGATGATGTCATTTTGTTTCTTCAGCAATTTAAAGAGTCGCCGGCCGCAGCGGATGTGCGTCATGAAAAAGAAAAACTCACAGAACAGCTGACCGCGCTGCAAAAAGAAGTCGAGGATCTGCGTGAGGAAAATGAAAGCTTGAGAAACAAGCTGGAGATGACGGAAGAAGATTATAAAGCGCTAATTGACATTATGGACAGAGCGAGAAGGATGGTCAATTCAAAAGAAGACGACAGAAAATCGGCGCAGAGCCTGTAAAATGAACCGGCCTGGGGGCGGCGGCCCCGCCGGTTTTTTATTATGCCGTTTCTCCGGATGTCATTTCACCGTCCATATCGGGATGCCAGATATAAGGATTTTCTCCTTTATCACGCGCCATATCATATTTAACGGGCTCAAAATTCATCTTATCCCAGAAATCTGCTGATTTCATGCGTGAATTTGTCCTGATCGGCATTCTGAAGGATTTTGCAAAATCAACAAGCGCTTTTCCGTATCCGTTATTTTGATAGCCCGGAAGAACCTCAAGCTTCCAAAGTTCCAAAAAGTCCTGACGCTGATCAAAATACGGATTCGCACCTCCGTTTACCTGATATAAACTCATTCTCGCCACTAGTTTATCCCCGAAGTAAATCCCGTAAAAAGGCGAGGTGCTGTCATTTTCAATGATATTATCCTGAAGATCTTCAAGCATCGACAGCTCCTGCATCCCGTATTCCTTAAACCTTTTAAATTCTTCGAGTGTCTTAAAGTTGATGAGCAGTCGCTCTATTTTCAACACAAACTCCCCCTTTGTTGTGTTCTACCATTATTGTAAACGCTTTAATTGAAAATTCCAACTATAATATGCTTGCCAGTCTTTTTGCTCAAAACGAAATTGAAGTAATTTGCGGCGGCTTCTGCTATGATAATATGGAAAAATGCAGATATAGGGTGTGACAGTGTGAAAATCGGAATTATCGGCGGCGGAGCGGTAGGCCTTTTATGTGCTTACTACTTATCGTCCCGCCATCAGGTAACGGTCATTACGCGGCGGACGGAGCAGGCTGATGCGATTAACTCAGGCGGTATACGACTTGTGAAAGACGGAATAGAATGTACGGCGGCATGCAGAGCGCAAACGGGCATCACTTCCGGATTCGACCTCTTAATCGCAGCCGTTAAACAGCACCAGCTCAGTGCTGTGCTGCGGGACCTTGAGACGATAAAAGGGACGAATGTGCTGTTTTTGCAAAACGGCATGGGACACATACACGACATGAAAGATTGGCATACGGATCATTCGCTTTATGCCGGCACTGTTGAGCACGGAGCAAAAAAGATATCAGATCATGCCGTTGAACATACGGGAGCGGGAGCCGTAAGATGGAGTGAATTCAGCGCATCCCGGCCGGAAACGCTCAAAAGCATCTTTTCCGGCATGCACCGCGATTTTCCCGTATATGATGAAAACGACTGGTATCGGCTGTTAACGGGAAAACTGATCATAAATGTATGCATCAACCCGTTAACTGCATTGCTGCGCGTGAAAAACGGAGAGCTGTTAAGAAATGACGCTTACAAAAAGTATATGAGAAACGTATTTGAAGAAGCGGAGACAATACTTGGCCTCGCCGATAGAGAAAAAGCGTGGAACAAGGTTTGCGAAGTGTGCAGACTGACGGAAAAAAATCATTCTTCCATGCTCGTCGATATCATGGCAGGCAGGCGGACAGAGGTTGATGCGATTATCGGCTACCTTGTAAAAGAAGCGGAAAGCCGCGGATTGCCGGCCGTTCATCTCACGTTTTTACACCGCAGCATAAAAGCGTTAGAAAGAAACTGAAACAAAGTCTTTTGAGGTTTTCCGGTAACATGCTATACTCATTTCGGAAACCTAACTATTTATTGGAGAAAGGAAGTTCCAGACAGATGCAGCTAACTGAACTTTCCATCAAAAGTCAAAATAAGTTTGTGCAGCACTATATAGATGGAGAAAACATGTCTTCATTTTTTGATTATGATATTCATTCAGAGGACGTATGGCAAAAGCGGCTTCATGACTTGTCTTCGCGGCCGTTTGCCAGAGAGGAATTAGCGGATTATTTATCCTCCTATCACGAAAAATTTCACTCCGCCGCCATGCAGGCCTCCATCGAAAAACTGAGAGATCCAAAAAGCGCAGCGGTAGTAGGCGGCCAGCAGGCCGGTCTTTTAACGGGGCCTCTTTACACCATACATAAAATTATCTCCATTATCGTACTTGCCAGACAGCAGGAAGAGGCGTTACAGATTCCTGTCGTTCCGATTTTCTGGGTGGCGGGTGAAGATCACGATCTGGAAGAAATCAATTTTGTGCATACGTCAACAGAGAATAAAGGTCCGGTGAAACAGAAACTGCCGCAGTCGTACTGGAAAAAAACATCGGCGGCTAAAACCGAGCTTGATCAGGAAAAATGCGCGGCTTGGATTGATGAAGTGTTCGCTGCTTTTGAGGAAACGGATCACACAAACACACTCCTTCAAAACGTGAAGCGATGTTTACGCTCATCAGAGACATTCACGGACTTTTTTGAGCTGTTGATCGCCGACTTGTTTCAAGAAGAAGGCCTTATTCTGTTGAATTCGGGAGATCCGGGGATTAAAAAGCTGGAAACGGGTATGTTTCAGCAGATTTTAAAACACAATCATGAGCTTGCCAAAGCCGTTTCAGACCAGCAGCGTTTTATGCGGGAAGCCGGTTATCACCCGATTATTGAATCGGACAAAGATCAGGCCAATCTGTTTTACGAACATGAGGGAGAGCGTTTCTTAATTGAAAAAGAAAACGGCGTTTTTATGATTAAAGAGCTTGACCTGAAGTGGACGAACGACGAGCTTCATACCCATATGGAAGAAAAACCGGAATGTTTCAGCAATAACGTTGTGACAAGGCCGCTTATGCAGGAGTTTCTCATCCCGACTCTGGCGTTTATCGCGGGACCGGGGGAGATCAATTATTGGGGGGAGCTGAAGCAGGCTTTCTCATTAATGGGCTTTCGCATGACGCCGGTAGTGCCGAGACTGAACATTACGATTCTTGAGCGCCATATTGAAAAGAAGCTTTCAGAACGGAATATCCCGCTTCAGGAAGCGATCGAACACGGCACCGGACACCTGAAAGACAATTATTTTGAAGAGCAGATTCCGGAAGAGTTTTCTTCTGTAATGGAGCAGGCGAAGTCGCAGATTGAAGCTGTCCATAAAAGCGCAAGGGACGAAGCGCTGAAGGTCGATTCAAGCCTTGAGCCGCTCTTACAGAAGAATGCCGCTTTCATTCAAGATCAGCTCTTGTTTTTAGAACGGACGGTAACGAAAAGAATTGAAGAAAAAGAAGGCTTTGTGCTGCGTGACTATGAAAGAATCCAAAACAGCATCAGACCGCTCGGCGCTCCGCAGGAACGGATTTGGAATGTGATGTATTATCTGAACCGCTACGGTCCAAAATTCTTCACAACCTTCAAACATCTGCCATTTTCTTTTCAAAACCAACATCAGATTGTCAAACTTTGAAATAAAGTTTTAAAGAACCCTGAATAGTTCAGGGTTTTTTTTTATGTGTAAACAGTGTAAAATGAGGTTGTGGAGAGAAGTGGCGGATAGTGGTGAGTTTAGGGGAGAAAGTGGGGGTCCTTATCATGTTTATGGGTGAATACCGGCATACCGTTGATGCAAAGGGCCGCATGATCGTACCCGCAAAATTCAGAGAAGGCCTCGGTGAGCAGTTTGTGCTGACCAGAGGACTGGACCAATGCCTTTTCGGCTATCCGATGAATGAATGGAAGCTGATTGAAGAAAAGCTGAAGGCTCTGCCGCTCACCAAAAAAGACGCCCGCGCATTTACCCGATTCTTTTTTTCCGGTGCGACCGAATGCGAACTGGACAAGCAGGGAAGGGTTAATATT
Organism: Bacillus sp. KICET-1; assembly: GCF_027721405.1. Lineage (NCBI taxonomy): Bacteria > Bacillati > Bacillota > Bacilli > Caryophanales > Bacillaceae > Bacillus > Bacillus sp. KICET-1. The sequence continues at coordinate 3,413,908 of NZ_CP113515.1, read as the reverse complement.
GCGTCATCTCTTCTGAATTACGCAAAACTGGAAAAAGAATGTGTTGTCATCGGGGTTTCCAATCGAATTGAATTGTGGAGTAAGGTAATATGGGAACAATACACAGAAGAGCAAGAAGATTCATTCGCTGAAATTGCTGAAAACATGATTGGATTTGATATATAATGGATCTTCGTGCATCACAACAACAACTGACAATTCAATTCATTCCTGATAAAGGTGGGACCGACACAAATGTTTCAGCATAAGACAGTACTTCTTCGTGAAACCGTCGACGGTTTAAATATCAAACCGGACGGAACCTATGTGGACTGCACCCTTGGCGGCGCCGGGCACAGTACATATTTATTGCAGCAATTATCGGAAAAAGGACGCTTGATCGCCTTTGACCAAGATGACACAGCACTTGAAAACGCAAAGAAAACATTGTCCGAATACAAAGGACAGCTTATTCTGGTGAAAAGCAACTTTCGTTATTTAAAAGAGTGTTTACATGAACACGGCATTACGAGTGTTGACGGAATTTTATTTGATTTAGGAGTATCCTCTCCGCAGCTTGATACACCGGAACGGGGATTCAGCTATCATCATGACGCACCGCTGGACATGAGGATGGACCAGTCGGCCGCCCTTACGGCGAAAGAAGTCGTAAATGAATGGCGGTATGAGGACCTTGTGAGGATTTTCTTTAAATACGGAGAAGAAAAATTCAGCAAGCAGATCGCCCGAAAAATTGAAGAGGCTAGAGAAAAATCGCCTATTCAAACAACCGGCCAACTGGTCGATCTAATAAAGGACGCGATACCGGCTCCGGCGAGAAGAAGCGGAGGTCATCCGGCCAAACGTGTATTCCAAGCCATTCGAATCGCCGTAAACGACGAGCTTCAAGTATTTGAAGAGGCCCTCTTGCAAGCGATAGAGGTGCTGAAGCCGGGCGGAAGGGTGTCTGTGATCACTTTTCACTCGCTGGAAGACAGAATGTGCAAGACGACATTCAAGGAAAAATCATCACTTCCCGAACTGCCTCCGGGTCTTCCCGTGATACCGGAAGAATTTGAACCGGAATTAAAACTAATTACGAGAAAGCCCATTACGGCATCAAAAGAGGAGCTTGAAGAAAATAACCGCGCCCGGTCAGCGAAGCTCCGCATTGCGGAGAAACGAAAATAACGGGCAGCAAATGACAACATTAAAGGAGGTCATCAGCCTATGAGCAACTTAGCTTACCAGCAGGAAAAACAACAACGGCCAGTGATAAGTCCCGAAAAAAAGGTGATTGTCAAAAAGAGGGCTTCCATTACACTCGGGGAAAAGGTGCTGCTCGTCCTGTTTGCCATTGCCGTTCTCTCCACATCAATGTTTATCGTATCAAAGGCATACGCGGCTTACCAATCTAATATTGAGGTGCAAAAACTGGAGGAGAAAGTATCTGAGCAGAATAAGCAGATCGGTGATCTCGAAAAGACGGCTGCTGACTTAAGCCAGCCGCAACGCCTGATGGATATCGCCAAAAAGCACGGTTTGAATCTGAAAGATAAAAAAGTGAAAAACATACAGGAATGATAACCCATGCCGAAAAAAAATAAGTTTATGAACAGAGGAGCAGCGATACTCAGTATTTGTTTCGCTCTCTTTTTCTTTGTCATTCTCGGGAGAATGGCGTACATTCAATTAACCGGTAAAGCAAACGGTGTAGAACTTGCAACAAAAGCGACCGAGCAGCACGAAAAAAAGCGGACGATAGAAGCGAGCCGCGGCTCTATTTTTGACCGGAACGGCAAAGTGCTTGCAGAGGACACGGCGACATATAAGCTCATTGCCGTGCTTGATAAAAAGATGACGACCGACAAGAAGCATCCTCAGCATGTCAAAGACAAAGAGAAAACGGCGGAAAAGCTGGCGACCGTTATCAATCTTGATAAAAGCGAGATTCTGGACATCTTAAACAGGGATGGCGCGAAGCAGGTGGAATTCGGTTCAGCCGGCCGCGATATCTCTTATGCGAAAAAACAAAAGATCGAAAAAATGAATCTTCCGGGTATTTCTTTCTTAAGAGATACGAAGCGCTACTATCCGAACGGTGTATTTTTGTCAAATGTTCTCGGCTATGCCGATGTGAATGAAAAAACAAACGAGATACAGGGCTCTTTAGGGCTTGAAAAAATACTGAATAACTATCTGACGGAACGCGACGGATCCGTCACTTACGAAAGTGATAAATCCGGCTGGAAACTTCCGAACAGCAAAGAAAAAATCACCGCACCTAAAAACGGTGACAATGTATATTTAACCATTGATCAGAAAATTCAAACTTTTTTAGAAGACAGCATGACGAAAGTAGCGGAAAAATACAAACCGAAAAAAATCATGGCGGCTGTCGTAGAACCGAAAACAGGCAAAGTGCTCGCGATGGGGCAGCGTCCGAGTTTTGACCCGAATATCAGAAACGTCACCAATTATTACAATGACTTAGTGTCGTACGCGTATGAACCGGGTTCAACGATGAAGATCTTTACGCTTGCCGCGGCGATTCAGGAAAATGTGTTTTCTGCAAACGAGAAATATAAATCAGGAACATATAAAGTGGGAGGCAAACCTGTTAAAGATTGGAACGAAGGCGCCGGCTGGGGTATGACAAGCTTCCGTGACGGCCTCATGAGGTCATCGAATGTTGCTTTCGCCAAACTGGCCAACGAAAAACTGGGGTTTGACCGGTTTAATGAGTACCTGCACAAATTCGGGCTCTATCAAAAAACAGGGATTGATCTGCCCGGTGAAGTATCAAGTAAAATTAACTACAAATATGATTTTGACAAAGCGTCTACGGCTTACGGCCAAGCATCGGCGATAACGCCGATCCAGCAGCTTCAGGCCGTCACGGCGATTGCCAATAACGGCAAAATGATGAAACCTTACGTCATTGATCATATTGTCGACCCCGATACGAAAAAAGTCGTCAAGCAGACAAAACCAGAGCAAGTAGGCACGCCGATTTCAGCCGATACGGCGAAAAAAGTCCGGAACCTGCTCGGAGAAGTCGTGACGTCAGACATCGGAACGGGAAAACCTTATAAAATTGAAGGATTTGACGTCGCGGGTAAAACGGGAACCGCGCAAATCGCCGGGACGGGCGGATATTTAAAGGGAACGAGCAACTATGTGTTTTCATTCATGGGCATGGCGCCGAAAAATGATCCTAAGCTCGTCATCTATGTAGCCGTGCAGCAGCCGCAATTAAAAGCGGGTCAAAGCAGCTCTGATCCCGTCGCGGAAATCTTTAACCCGACGATGAAAAACAGCCTCCACTACCTGAATATCGAACCGACGGAAAAAACAGATTCCGGTCAGGAAGAAACGAAAAGCCAAAAGATGCCTGACCTGACAGATAAGACGGTCAAGAGCGCTGAGAAGGAAGCGAAAAATGAACATCTCACACCGATTGTCATCGGCAGCGATGTTGCCGTAAAAGAGCAGTATCCGACAGCTGGAGAAGATGTGATCACCAATCAGAAAATCTTCTTAAAAACAGACGGAAAGATGACGATGCCGGATATGTCCGGATGGTCGAGACGGGAAGTGCTTCAATTCAGCAAAGTATCAGGCATTCACATTGATGTGAGCGGTGAAGGTTACGCTTCAAGCCAAAGTGTGAAAAAAGGCAAAGAACTGAAAGAAAATACCGTGATCAAGGTGAAATTTAAAAATCCTGATTAACGGGACAGAGAAGTCCGCGGATGCCCGCGGGCTTCTTTTTTATGCGCCGCCGTTCTATGTGTCCAAGCTGAGGCATAAATTGAAACAAGCCTAAATAAGGAGTGGACGGTCCCTTGCGCGTTTCAAATGTAACGGTTCGAAAACGTTTATTACTGGTTTTGCTTTTTGGCGTAATCATTTTTTTGATCATTGACAGCAGATTAGGCTATGTCCAATTTGTGATGGGAGAAAAGCTGACTTCACTGGCTAAGGATTCCTGGAGCCGGAATTTGCCGTTTGAGCCTGAGCGGGGAGAGATTCTTGACCGAAACGGCGTGAAGCTGGCTACTAATAAAAGCGCGCCGACCGTCTTTGTCGTACCGCGCCAGATCCAAAATCCCATAAAAACGGGCAAGCTTCTCGCGTCAGTTTTAAATATGTCGGAAGAGAAGGTCTACAAACACATTACTAAGAAAACCTCCATAGAAAAAATCTCACCCGAGGGGCGGAAAATTTCCAATAAAAAAGCGAAAGAAATCAAAGCGCTAGACTTAAAAGGGGTTTATGTGGCTGAAGACAGCATCCGCCATTATCCGTACGGAAGCTTTTTGTCCCATGTTCTCGGTTTTGCCGGTATTGATAACCAGGGCCTTCTCGGATTGGAGGCTTATTATGATGATGACTTAAAAGGTGTCAAGGGATCTGTGAAATTTTATACGGATGCCAAGGGGAAGAAAATGCCTGATGAAGCGGATGATTACACCCCTCCGAAAGACGGACTTGATATGAAATTGACGATTGACGCCAAGGTTCAGACGATTATAGAAAGGGAGCTCGACAATGCAGCGGCGAAATATAACCCGGACGGAATGATTGCGGTCGCAATGAATCCGAAAAACGGGGAAGTGCTCGGCATGTCAAGCCGTCCTGATTTTGATCCGGCTGACTACCAATCGGTGGATCCGTCCGTTTACAACCGGAACCTGCCGGTATGGAGCACATATGAACCGGGTTCGACCTTTAAGATTATTACGCTTGCGGCGGCTCTCCAAGAGCAAAAAGTAAACTTGCAAAGAGACCACTTTTATGACAAAGGATTTGCCGAGGTCGACGGCGCCCGCCTCCGATGCTGGAAAAAGGGCGGCCACGGTTCGCAATCTTATCTTGAAGTCGTTCAAAATTCCTGCAACCCCGGGTTTGTACAGCTGGGGGAACGGCTCGGAAAACAAAAGCTGTTTCAATATATTAAGGACTTCGGCTTTGGAAAGAAAACAGGCATTGATCTGCAAGGGGAAGGAACGGGGATCTTATTCCCGCTTGACAGAGTCGGCCCGGTCGAACAGGCGACAACCGCTTTCGGACAAGGGGTTTCCGTCACGCCGATTCAGCAGGTGGCAGCCGTTTCCGCGGCAATAAACGGCGGAACGCTTTATACTCCGTTTATCGCCAAAGAGTGGGTTGATCCCGTTACGAAAAAAACCGTTAAGAAACAATCGCCGATTGCGAAAAGGCAAGTTATTTCCCAGGAAACGTCAAAGCAGATCAGATATGCTTTAGAAAGCGTCGTCGCTCAGGGAACGGGGCGGAATGCCTTTGTGGAAGGATATCGCGTCGGCGGAAAAACAGGTACCGCACAAAAGGTTAAAGACGGCAAATATCTCGAAAACAACCATATCGTCTCCTTTATCGGTTTTGCGCCGGCTGATGACCCGAGCCTTGTCGTATATGTCGCGGTTGATAATCCGAAAGGTACGATTCAATTCGGGGGAACCGTCGCCGCGCCGATTGTCGGAAATATGATGAGAGACAGTCTGCCTGAGCTCGGCGTCAAACCGCGAAAAAATCAAATCGAGAAAAAATATCAATGGAACGACACAAAAACAATAGAGGTTCCGAATGTTGTAGGGATGTCTGTCTCTGATCTTGAGTCGCTGCTTGTCAATTTGAATATAGACTCCTCAGGAAAAGGAAGCAAAATTGTGAAACAATCACCTGCAGCCGGAACGAAAGTAAAAGAAGGCTCAAAGATCCGTGTTTACTTGAGTGAAGAATGAGTCTTTTTGAGGCAGCCGATTGTTTTCGGCTGCCTCTTATCATAAAGAGAAAAAAAGAAGATAACTTTTAAGATTAACTGGATGTATCCTTTTATTTACGCTAAAATATGAACTGTATGTTTAAAAGCCATTCTGACTTTTATAAACGGTTATCATGATAAAAGAATGAATAGAATTTCTGAGAGGTTTGATACAATGAAACTTACAAAGCTGCTTACATATTTAATGGCCGAACCTGTTCAAAATGACTTTCATGACCCTGACATAACTTCAATTGAGATGGACTCCAGGGAAGTGAGAAAAGGGAGTCTTTTTGTATGTATAAAAGGGTATACGGTAGACGGACATGATTTCGCCCAAAAAGCCGCAGAAAACGGCGCAGCGGCCATCGTTGCCGAGAAAGAGCTTGACGTCGATGTTCCTGTCATTATCGTCCGCCGGTCACAGCGGGCGCTCAGCGTTCTTTCTGACGCGTTTTATGGGCAGCCGACAAAGCAGCTTCAGCTTATCGGCATCACCGGCACAAACGGCAAAACATCAACGACGCACATGGTTGATGAGATTTTCAAAAAAGCGGGAAGGCAGACCGGTTTAATCGGAACGATGTACATTAAAATCGGGGATGAGACATTCCCGGTCAAAAATACAACGCCCGAAAGCGTCACACTGCAAAAAACGTTCAAGAAAATGAATGATGAGCATGTTGACACAGCTATTATGGAAGTGTCTTCTCACGCTCTGTCACTCGGCAGGGTTCACGGCTGCGATTATGATATCGCCGTATTCACGAACCTGACGCAGGACCATTTAGACTATCACAAGACGATGGAAGACTACAGACAGGCTAAAAGCCTCCTGTTTTCCCAGCTGGGCGGCTCCTTTAACCACGAAAAGCCGAAGCGGGCCGTTTTAAACGCAGATGACAAAGCCAGTGCTTATTTTGAAAAAGTGACGGCGGCGCACATCCTTACATACGGAATCGAGAACGATGCCGATGTCATGGCGAAACAAATCGAGATCTCTGCGCAAGGCACAAGCTTTGAACTCGTTACGCCAAAAGGAACAAAGCAGATCACGGTTTCACTCGTCGGCCGCTTCAACGTGTATAACGTACTGGCTGCAGCGGCGACAGCGATCGCAGCGGGACTGCCGTTTGATACGATCGCAAGCGCTCTTGAAGAGCTTCAAGGTGTCAGAGGCCGGTTTGAACTGGTGAATCATAATCAGCCGTTTCCTGTGGTCGTCGATTACGCGCACACGCCTGACAGTCTGGAAAACGTTCTGAATACATGTAAAGACATGACAGAGGGCAAGCTTTTCGTCGTCGTCGGCTGCGGCGGAGACCGGGACAAAACGAAACGCCCGAAAATGGCCGAAATTGCGGTGCGGATTGCCGACGAACCGATTTTTACTTCAGATAACCCGAGAAGCGAGGACCCGCTGGCCATATTAAGAGATATGGAAAGAGGGGTAGAAGGCACCTACTATCACAGTATCGCAAACCGCGAGCAGGCTATCTTTTTTGCCATTGCCAACGCGAAAAAGGGAGATGTGGTTCTGATTGCCGGGAAAGGGCATGAAACCTATCAGCAGATCGGCAATGAAACATTCGACTTTGATGACGCCGAAGTAGCGGGAAGAGCTATTGTTGAGCTGAATAAAAAGTAAAACAGGAAAGAGTGTTAGAATGAGGGAAATGAAAAGAATTACGGGGACACAATGTGAATATGATAAATACGTATGTCGTTTGAACGAAACGGGAGGAGAAAAGAGCAATGCTTGAGCAAGTGATTTTATTTACAATAATAATGGGATTTTTAATCAGTGTTCTGATATCTCCGATTCTTATCCCGTTTTTAAGACGTTTAAAATTCGGCCAAAGTATCAGGGAAGAGGGGCCGAAATCACATATGAAAAAATCAGGGACGCCGACGATGGGCGGGGTCATGATTATCGTATCCATCGCCATTACGGCGATTGTCATGACGCAGAAATTTTCGCATCTGAGCGCGGAAATGTTTCTTCTGCTGTTTGTTACGATCGGATACGGCCTGCTCGGCTTTCTGGATGACTATATTAAAGTAGTAATGAAACGGAATCTCGGATTGACGTCGAAGCAGAAATTGATCGGCCAGATCATTATTGCCATTGTATTTTACGGAGTATATCATTATTGCCATTTTTCAACCGGCATCAGGGTGCCGGGCACACATCTGTCAATCGATCTCGGCTGGGGATACTTTATCCTCGTTCTCTTTATGCTTGTCGGAGGTTCAAATGCCGTCAACCTGACAGACGGTCTGGACGGTCTCTTGTCCGGTACCGCGGCTATCGCATTCGGCGCTTTCGCCATCCTTGCGTGGAACCAGTCACAATATGACGTTGCGATTTTCTCGGTTGCCGTTGTCGGCGCCGTTCTCGGTTTTCTTGTATTCAACGCCCATCCCGCCAAGGTATTTATGGGGGATACCGGTTCGCTTGCGCTCGGAGGAGCGATCGTGACCGTTGCCATTCTGACGAAGCTTGAAATTCTGCTCGTCATTATCGGCGGAGTATTTGTTATTGAGACCTTATCTGTTATCTTACAAGTCATCAGCTTTAAAACGACAGGAAAACGAATCTTTAAGATGAGTCCGCTTCACCACCATTACGAATTGGTCGGATGGTCTGAATGGAGAGTTGTCGTCACATTCTGGACTGCGGGACTGCTGCTTGCCGTTTTAGGAATTTACATCGAGGTGTGGTTATAAGTGGAAAACGAACTTTTTTTGCAAAAACAAAACTTTCTGGTCCTCGGACTGGCGAAAAGCGGATATGCGGCTGCGTCGATTCTTCATGAAAAAGGCGTTAACGTCGTCGTGAATGATCAAAAAGCCTTTGAAGAGAACGAACCTGCCCAAAGGCTTGCAGAAAGAGGAATTGAAGTCATCTGCGGTGAGCATCCGACGTCACTTTTTGATCAGCATCACATTACCATTCTGATCAAAAATCCCGGAATCCCGTATGAAAATATCATGGTGGAGGAAGCGCAAAGAAGAGGCATCCCGGTCTGGACGGAAATCGAGCTTGCGTATTATATCACCAATGCAAAATTCATCGGCATTACAGGTTCAAACGGGAAAACAACAACGACGACCCTGATTTATGAAATGCTGAAAGCTGACTCGATAAAGGCGCTGATCGCAGGGAATATCGGCACTGTCGCCAGTGAAGTGGCTTATCATGCTGACGGTGATGAATGGATCGTCACAGAGCTTTCTTCGTTCCAGCTTATGGGGACTCATGCGTTCAGACCTGAAATCGGCCTGATTTTAAATGTGTTCGACGCTCATTTGGATTACCATCACAGCCGTGAAAACTATGAAAAAGCCAAGCAGAACGTGTATCTTCATCAGCTTGAGAGTGATACGGCCATCGTGAATCAAAGCGATGAAACAGTCGTGCGGCTTGCCGAAAGCGGAAAAGCCGGCACCGTTCCGTTTTCAGTTCACCAGGAACTGTCAAGCGGCGCATTCATTAAAGACGGAATGCTGATGTTCGGCGATGAAGCGATTCTGCCTGTTGATGACATCGTACTGCCGGGCGCGCACAATTTAGAAAATATATTGGCCGCTGTAGCCGCGGCAAAAACGGCGGGCGCGTCTAATAAAGCGATTCAGAAGGTGCTGACAAGCTTTACCGGTGTCAAACACCGTCTGCAGTATGTAACTGCGATCCAGAATCGTAAATTTTATAATGACAGCAAAGCGACGAATATTTTGGCCACAAGCAAAGCGCTCTCCGCGTTCAAAGCTCCGGTTATTCTGCTTGCAGGCGGACTGGACCGCGGCAACGGTTTTGACGATCTGAAACCGTATATGGACAATGTCAAAGCGGTCCTGACGTTCGGACAGACAGCGCCGAAGATAGAAAAACTGGGCAATGAGCTGGGAATACAACATGTCAAACGTGTCGATAATGTTGAACAAGCAGTATCTGCGGCGTTTGCGCTCTCAAATGAAGGAGACGTCATCCTCTTGTCACCCGCGTGTGCAAGCTGGGATCAGTTCAAAACATTTGAAGAACGCGGTGACATGTTTATAGATGCCGTGCATATGCTTAAGTAAGGGCTTGTCTCTGTTCATCGGCAGCCCTAAATGACTTATGCTTGGGGTGTCGATTGCTTTGACTACTAAAAAAACAGCGCCTGATTTGTTATTAGTTATCATTACGTTATTGCTTTTAACAATAGGATTAATTATGGTCTACAGTGCAAGTGCGGTATGGGCGGATTATAAATTTGACGACTCGTTTTTCTTCGCGAAACGGCAGCTGCTGTTTGCGGGGATCGGCGTCATTGCCATGTTTTTCATTATGAATGTGGATTATTGGACATGGCGCACATGGTCGAAGCTGCTTCTGATCATTTGTTTTTTTCTGCTTGTGCTTGTGCTGATTCCGGGAGTCGGAATGGTGCGGAACGGTTCAAGAAGCTGGATCGGAGTTGGAGCGTTCAGCATTCAGCCTTCGGAGTTTATGAAACTCGCGATGATTGCGTTTCTGGCTAAATTTCTTTCTGAAAAACAGAAGAACATTACGTCATTCAGACGCGGATTCGTTCCCGCGCTCGGAATCGTGTTTTCTGCATTTATTATTATCATGTGCCAGCCCGACCTGGGAACGGGGACGGTAATGGTGGGCACGTGCATCGTGATGATTTTTGTTTCCGGTGCGCGAATCGCTCATTTCGCGTTTCTCGGACTCATCGGTTTAAGCGGATTTGCGGCGCTTGTTCTGTCCGCTCCATATCGGATTAAACGGATTACCTCTTACTTAAACCCGTGGGAGGATCCGCTTGGAAGCGGATTTCAGATCATTCAGTCGCTCTATGCCGTAGGTCCGGGAGGTCTGTTCGGGATGGGGCTGGGTCAAAGCCGGCAAAAGTTTTTTTACCTGCCGGAGCCGCAAACCGATTTCATTTTTGCTATTTTATCTGAGGAACTCGGCTTTATCGGCGGTTCGCTCATATTGCTGCTGTTCAGTATTTTATTATGGCGGGGCGTCAGGATTGCCCTCGGCGCGCCGGATTTATACGGAAGCTTTGTCGCCATCGGTATTATTTCTATGATAGCTATTCAAGTCATGATTAATATCGGCGTTGTGACGGGGCTGATCCCGGTAACAGGAATTACGCTGCCGTTTTTAAGCTACGGAGGCTCATCACTGACGCTGATGCTCGCAGCGGTCGGCGTGCTTTTAAATGTCAGCCGGTACTCGAGGTATTGATCTGTATCTTGCCTCATCACTCATGATTTATTCGTTATCTATAAAAAAACAGACAACATCAATAACCCTGTCCTAAAAAACAGGGTTATCGCTATGTGATTAAGGGGGACATACGAATGCGTATTGCAGTAAGCGGAGGCGGAACCGGAGGACATATTTATCCGGCCCTGGCCTTTATTAAAGAAGTTCAGCGCCGGCATCCGGATGTGGAATTTTTGTATATCGGAACAGAGAACGGCCTTGAGAAAAAAATTGTTGAACGGGAAAATATTCCGTTTCGCGCCATTGAAATTACAGGTTTCAAACGAAAACTTTCTTTTGAAAATGTAAAAACCGTCATGCGTTTCTTAAAAGGCGTGACGAAAAGCAAATCATATTTAAAAGAGTTTAAACCGGATGCCGTTATCGGTACAGGCGGCTATGTATGCGGTCCGGTTGTATACGCGGCGGCAAAAATGGGGATTCCAACGATCATTCATGAGCAAAACAGCCTGCCCGGCATCACAAATAAGTTTCTCTCGAAATATGTTAATAAGGTGGCAATTTGCTTTGAAGAGGCAAAATCGCATTTTCCTGCTGAAAAAGTTGTGTTTACGGGAAACCCGAGAGCCTCTGAAGTCGTCTCAATTAAGACAGGCCGTTCATTAACTGAGTTCGGGCTGAAAGACAATCAAAAAACGGTGCTCATTTTCGGCGGAAGCAGAGGCGCGGCTCCCATTAACCGTGCCGTTATAGATATGCAGGAAGAATTGAAAACGAGACCTTACCAAGTCCTTTATATTACCGGGGAAGTGCATTACGAGAAGGTAACGGCTGAGCTGAAAGGCGGAAAAGCCGCTGATAATATGGTGACAAAACCGTTTTTGCACCAAATGCCGGAGTACTTACAATCAATTGATGTCATTGTGGCAAGAGCCGGAGCGACGACGATTGCGGAGATCACCGCTCTCGGCATTCCGAGCGTGCTTATTCCGAGCCCGTATGTGACAGCCAATCACCAGGAAGTCAATGCGAAGGCGCTCAGCCAGCATGACGCTGCAATCGTACTGAAGGAAACCGAGCTCAGCGGAGAAAAACTGATCGCTGCGCTGGACAAAATCGTCATGAATGAAGAAACCTTAAAGGACATGAGTGAGCGGACAAAATCACTCGATGTTCCGGATGCGGCAGCCAGACTGTACAGTATCATGAAAGACATAAAAAAATAGAGCAAATGGAATGCGGAGGTTTATGATGGAGAACGTAATTCAGGAATTAAGAGACCGCGAAGTCGGCAAAGTGCTGGAACAAGAACCGCTCGCGAACCATACAACGATGAAAATCGGCGGTCCGGCGGACATTTTGATCATCCCCAACCGTGTGGAAGCGGTCAAAGATATTATGGATATTGTGAAGAAACATGATCTGCCATGGACGGTTATCGGCCGCGGTTCAAATCTGCTCGTGCTTGATGAAGGCATAAGAGGAGTTGTCATCAAACTGGGCGCGGGTCTGGATCATTTGGAGATTGACGGTGATCAAGTGACGGTCGGAGGCGGCTATTCGGTCGTCCGGCTTGCGACTTCCATGAGTAAAAAAGGAATGTCCGGTCTCGAATTTGCAGCGGGCATTCCCGGATCAATCGGCGGAGCCGTCTATATGAATGCCGGGGCGCACGGATCTGATATGAGTGAGATTCTTGTGAAAGCCCGTATCTTATTTGAAGACGGCACAATCGAATGGCTGACAAACGAAGAGATGGATTTCAGCTACAGAACGTCTGTTTTGCAGAAAAAACGCCCCGGCGTCTGTCTCGAGGCAGTTCTTCAGCTTGAGCAGAAGGAACGGGAAGCCATTACGGCGCAAATGCAGCAGAACAAAGATTACAGAAAAAATACTCAGCCGTATTCAAGCCCCTGCGCCGGAAGCATATTCAGAAATCCGCTGCCGAATCATGCCGGAAACCTCGTTGAAAAAGCGGGATTAAAAGGACATCAGATCGGCGGAGCGAAAGTATCCGAAATGCACGGGAATTTTATCGTCAATGCCGGCGGAGCGACTGCCAAGGACGTTCTAGACCTGATTGAGTATGTGAAAAAGACAATCCGTGAGCAGTATGATGTTGACATGCATACAGAAGTTGAAATCATCGGAGGGAATCGTTAAAAGGTTCTCTGATTACATGAGCTCATGTGATATACTTTTAACAAATGTCAAACGGCATCACAGCATGCCGTTTGTTTTTCAATCAGACGAATGTCAAGCTGTTTCATTCTTAGTGAGGTGGACAGGCAGTGAACCCAAATCATGAAAGAGAAAAAATCGTAAATATTGAAGAGCGGATTCCGAAAATCAAAGAGCAGCGGAAACAAAAAGCAAACCGCCGGCTGATTTCATTCATTGTGCTCTTTTTTATGATGGTGCTGATCATCGTGTACTTGCAGATGCCGATCAGCAAAGTGTCTTCTGTCACCGTTTCCGGAAACGAAAACGTTTCTGTAAAAGAGATCAACGCGCTTTCTGATATACATAACGGACAAACCGAGTTCTGGAGTCTGAACAAGAAACAAACAGAAGAAAAGATTGAGCAGAATAAGCTGGTGAAAAAGGCGGAACTTTCAAAAGTATTTCCTAACAAAGTCAGCATTCACATTGAAGAATACAAGACGATCGCGTATCTGCAGCGACATGATGTGTATTATGAAGTGCTGGAGAACGGCACTGTGCTGCCGAACGAAGTCACACCGGATGACGCGGGCCCGATTTTGGTTGACTGGACAAACGCGAAAAAGCGGGTCAAAATGGCGGAGCAGCTTGATAAGCTTTCCGGTTCGCTTAAGCAGTCGATTTCTGAAATCTATTATACACCGGTAAAAATGGATCAGGACCGGATCAAGCTGTATATGAACGACGGGTATGTAGTTACCGCTTCTATTAAAACGTTTGCCGGCCGGATGAAGACCTATCCTTCTATCGTTTCCCAGCTGGACGGCGGGAAAAAGGGGATTATCCACTTAGAAGTCGCTACGTATTTTGAAGAATTTAACAAAGGTAAATCCGGCAAGAAAAAAGAAAATGATTAATAGTTCTAAAGAACTAATTTAAAGGTGATTCAAAAGAATCTATTACAATCAGCGGGGCAGCCGATATAACCGATAGCGGAATCATTATGACTATGTTTGTTTTTGCCCGGGATATGGCTGCCGGACAAGCGGAAAATTCTCAATGCAATGGGCGTGTCTTCTGCAATGAGCATTGCATTTGGAATTTTCCTCCTGTTTCTTCTTTTTTCGGATGTTTCTGGCAATATCTATAGCTTTTCTGGAGGTTCATCTTAGTGTAGACTAATGGAAAGCGGGTATATTTGCATCTGGTTTGCACATTATGGCACCGTGACAGGAAATCTTACGGTAAGGTGGGCCGTCTCTAAAAAAAATAAAAAAAATGCGATATAAAAGAGGATATACATAGAATATAACGAATAGTTTCATTAAACATAAATTGTGAGAAATCAGATAAGAATTTGTTGATGCTGTTGTTTTTGTTACACACTTGTAAAGCCACATTCATTGTATTGTTGTTCCGCAAATAATAGAATAGAATTTGATCGAAATGTGAGGAGGTGCCATAGAATGAACAACAATGAACTTTACGTCAGTCTTGACATCGGTACGTCCAATACAAAAGTGATCGTCGGAGAAATGACAGATGATTCCCTTAACATTATCGGAGTGGGAAATGTACCGTCTGAAGGGTTGAAAAAAGGCTCAATCGTTGATATAGATGAAACCGTTCATTCTATAAGAAAAGCGTTTGACCAAGCTGAAAGAATGGTAGGTTTTCCGCTGAAAAAAGCCATTGTCGGCGTTAATGGAAATTATATTCATATTCAAGATACGAACGGCGTTGTCGCTGTTTCCAGTGAAAACAAAGAAATTCACGTTGAAGACGTCCGCAGGGTAATGGAAGCGGCACAGGTCGTGTCAGTTCCGCATGAGCAGCTGATCGTAGACGTCGTTCCTAAACAGTTTATCGTTGACGGAAGAGACGAAATTACCGATCCGAAAAAAATGCTCGGCGTGCGCCTGGAAGTAGAAGGCACGCTGATTACCGGCTCCAAAACGATCTTACATAATTTACTTCGCTGTGTGGAGAGAGCGGGCGTTGAAATTACTGATATCTGCCTGCAGCCGCTTGCGGCCGGTTCGGCGGCTTTGTCAAAAGACGAAAAAAACCTCGGAGTCGCCATGATTGATATCGGAGGCGGCTCGACGACGGTGGCGGTATTTGAACAGGGACACCTGAAGGAGACAGCCGTCATTCCGCTCGGAGGCGAAAACATCACGAAAGATGTATCGATCGGATTGCGCACTTCCACCGAAGAGGCTGAAAGAGTAAAAAAACAATTCGGACATGCATTCTACGATGAGGCTTCAGAAGATGAAGTATTTGAAGTCACCGTCATAGGAACGAATCAAAAGCAATCTTTTACACAGCAGGAAATTGCCAATATTATTGAAGCAAGAGTGGAAGAGATTCTTGAGATTGCCGCAGCCGAAATTGAGCATATGGGAATTACAGATCTGCCCGGCGGCTTTGTGCTGACCGGCGGACAGGCCGCTATGCCCGGAGTGCTTTCATTGGCACAGGAAGTGCTGAGGCACAATGTAAGGGTCGCAAGCCCGAATTATATCGGTGTAAGAGACCCTCAGTATATGACGGGTGTCGGCTTGATACAATTTGCCTGCCGAAATGCCAGAATTCAGGGAAGAAAAATAGGCTTTCATATGCCGGAAGAAGCCGTGCAGGAAATCGCGGTCTCTCACGAAGAAGAACATCATCAGCGGCCAGAGGCGCAGCAGCGTCCAAAAGCAAAACAAAAAACACAAGCCGAACACAACAAACCGAGCAAAATGAAAAAACTATTAAGCATGTTTTGGGAATAGATTGATAGTCATTCGGCAGATTAGGAGGATTTAGCATGTTGGATTTCGAAACAAACATAGACGGCTTAGCATCAATTAAAGTAATCGGAGTAGGAGGCGGCGGTAATAACGCGGTCAACCGAATGATTGAAAATGAAGTACAGGGTGTAGAGTACATTGCGGTAAACACGGACGCGCAAGCTCTTAACCTGTCAAAAGCGGAAGTGAAAATGCAGATCGGGGAAAAGCTGACCCGCGGTCTCGGAGCGGGAGCGAATCCGGAAGTCGGCAAAAAAGCCGCTGAAGAAAGTAAGGAACAAATCGAAGAAGCGCTAAAAGGCGCTGACATGGTGTTCGTTACAGCCGGAATGGGAGGCGGTACCGGAACGGGAGCCGCACCGGTTATCGCGCAGATCGCAAAGGACTTAGGCGCTTTGACTGTCGGTGTCGTAACAAGACCGTTTACATTTGAAGGAAGAAAACGCCAGCTGCAGGCTGCAGGCGGTATCACGGCAATGAAAGAAGCCGTTGACACACTGATCGTTATTCCGAATGACCGCATTCTTGAAATTGTCGATAAAAACACACCGATGCTTGAAGCATTCCGTGAAGCTGATAACGTGCTTCGCCAAGGGGTGCAAGGTATCTCTGACCTCATCGCGACGCCTGGTTTAATCAACTTGGACTTTGCCGATGTCAAAACCATCATGTCCAACAAAGGTTCAGCATTGATGGGTATCGGGATCGCTACGGGCGAAAGCCGTGCTGCTGAAGCCGCCAAAAAGGCGATCTCCAGTCCGTTACTGGAAGCGGCAATCGACGGAGCGCAAGGTGTTTTGATGAACATTACGGGAGGTACAAACCTGAGCCTCTACGAAGTGCAGGAAGCAGCCGACATCGTCGCTTCTGCATCTGACCCTGATGTCAACATGATTTTCGGTTCAGTTATCAATGAAAATCTGAAAGATGAAATCGTCGTCACCGTTATTGCGACCGGTTTTATCGAACAGGAAAAAGATGACTCAAAACCGCAGCGCCCGACTTTAAACCAAGGATTGAAGTCTCAAAGCCAAAACGCTGCGAAACGTGAGCCGAAACGAGAAGAAACACAGCATCAAAACACGGCGAACCGCCATACATCACAGCCGGCGGATGATGCCCTCGACATTCCTACATTTTTAAGAAACCGCAACAAACGCGGCTGATGTAAAAAAGGACAAGACCACATGGTTTTGTCCTTTTTCTTTTTTGTGCCAGTCTTCCTTCCTATCCCCATGATCTATACAGTGAAAAAAGAAACTTTATACCTATGACGAATTGATTGTTTTTTAGTTTTATACGGCTTTCTACAGAATGTGACAATATCTGGATGGAAGATTGTCTACATTTAACGTACAGCATCGAAAATGACAAACGATTCCAATTATGAAGGAGGGATACACATTTTATAGGGCGTTACCAAATAAGGGGGGATACGATTGAAGAAAAAAACGAGAAACAGATGGACAGGCTCCGTTTTAAGCGCGATTGTCGTCAGTTCACTGTTGTTTCCGGGTGCAGCCGGAGCGAACAGCACACCGGGGGCAGTTTCTTTCACCAAAGATCTTTCTTCCTCTAAGAGCATTCAGCATAAGATTTCCGATTCAGTCAAGAAGCGTTTTGAAAAAAATGATAAAGTCACGTTTCTTATCAAATTTAAAGAGAAAGCCAATACGAAAAAAGCGGTCAAAGAAGCAGAAAAAAATGCCAAGTCTCAATCGCTTTCCGCAGCAAAAACCGAATATCAAAAGCGGTCAGCCGTCGTTTCTTCTTTAAAACTGGCGGCTCATGATGCGCAGCAGAATCTGAAAACATATTTGGAAAAACAAAAAAAGAAAGGCAAGGCTGATCACATCCATTCCTATTATATTGTCAACGGAATGGCAGTCACTGCTTCGAAAGAGGTAATGGAAAAAGCCGCCTCATTTCCTGAAGTAGAAAAAGTTCTTCCGAATGAAAAACGTCAGCTTACTCAACGACAATCAAAAGCTCCTTTTCAAATGAAGAAAAAACAAAAAGAGATCAAAGCAAAGGAAGGCATCGAATGGAATATCAGCCAAATTGATGCGCCGCAGGCCTGGGCCTCAGGATACGACGGAACCGGCACGGTTGTCGCCTCCATTGATACGGGAGTTCAGTGGGATCATCCGGCGCTTAAGGAAAAATACCGGGGTTACGATCCTGAAAATCCCGCAAAGCCGAATCATGAGATGAACTGGTATGATGCCGTGTCCCATAAAGACGCTCCCTACGATGATCTTGAACACGGCACTCATGTAACAGGGACCATGACGGGTTCAGAACCTGACGGCTCAAATCAAATCGGTGTGGCTCCGGGGGCGAAATGGATCGCAGTAAAAGCATTTTCAGATGACGGAGGAACCGATGCCGATATTTTGGATGCCGGTGAATGGGTGCTCGCGCCTAAAGATAAAAACGGCACGCCGCATCCCGAGATGGCGCCGGATGTTGTTAATAATTCCTGGGCAGGCGGTTCGGGAATGGACGAGTGGTACCGCGATATGGTGAATGCGTGGAGAGCGGCAGGGATTTTTCCGGAATTCTCTGCGGGAAATGAAGACTTATTTACACCGGGAGGACCGGGTTCAATCGCGAATCCGGCCAATTATCCTGAAGCATTTGCGACAGGTGCGACTGACATCGACAAGAAACTCGCTGATTTCTCACTTCAAGGCCCCTCACCGTATCATGAAACAAAACCGGACATTTCGGCTCCGGGAGTGAATATCCGTTCTTCGATTCCTGGAGGAACATACGAAGGCGGCTGGGATGGAACTTCAATGGCCGGGCCGCATGTGGCGGCGACGGCGGCTTTGTTAAGGCAGGCAAACGCCTCTATTACGGTCGATGAAATGGAAGACGTTTTGACGCGCACCGCGGAAAAGCTGACAGATTCCGTTTTTCCGGAGTCACCGAATAACGGTTACGGCCACGGTCTCGTTAACGCTTTTGATGCCGTTTCTGCCGTAACGGACGGAATCGGAAGCGTAGCAGGCAAGGTCTCTTCTGCGGGTGAAGATCACAATCCGCCCAGCTTTCATCATGAACCGGTCTCAGTGGCTTACAAAGGGGCAAACCTTCCGTTAACGGTTACAGCAGAAGACGATGTAAGCGTAACTGAAGTCATCCTTTCCTATCAGTTTGATGAAGGAGAGTGGAAAACGACAGCCGCCGTTCAAAAAAGCGGTGATGAAAAAAAGGGAACATACCAGGCGGAAATTCCGGATGTAACGGGAAGCAAGATAAGTTATAAATGGACCATAAAAGATTTCGGAGGTCATTCTGTAGAATCTGATACGTACCGGGCTGACGTGAAACCGAGCGTTACGGCGGGATACAAAGAGGATTTTGAATCACAGCCGGCGGGCTGGTCCAGTTACGGGACACATGACCAATGGGAATGGGGTACCCCGGGTTCAGGGCCCGGCACCGCATTTTCCGGAGATAAAGTGTATGCGACGAATCTGTCCGGCCCTTATGCCGATTCAGCCAACATGAATTTGGTGATGCCTCCGATTCAAGTTCCGGAAACAGGACGGCTGTTTTTACAATTTAAAAGCTGGCACAAGCTCGAAGAATTTTTTGATTACGGGTATGTGTTCGTTCTGCCGGAAGGAAAATCAAATTGGGAGCAGGCGGCCGTTTACAATGGTGACTCCGCAGGATGGAACGATGAAGAGGCTGATTTATCTGCGTATAAAGGCCAAAACATAAAGCTCATGTTTAATATGCAGTCAGACGAAGTACTGAATGAAGACGGATGGTATATCGATGATGTCCGGCTTTCAAGCAGCCCTCTCGGCAAGGCGGCCAAAAAAAATAAACACAAAAGACAAACACCTCCCGGCCACCTGAAGAAAAAAGCCGTCAGTCCGAAACAGGCCAAACCGGCAGTGAAATCACCCGGAAAAAGAGTGAAACGTGAAACAAACCTCCTGCCGCTCAGAGCGCAAATCAGTGTCTCCGAGACGGGGAAATCCGTATATTCCGACCCTGCAAGCGGAAGCTACAGCCTGTCGCATAAGGCGGGAAGCTATACGCTGAAAGCCGAGGCTTACGGATTTAAGTCCGCTTCGAAACAAGTTTCTATTCAATCAGACAAAACCGCACAGGCAGACTTTACACTGGAGCAAATGCCGTCCGGCACGCTAAAAGGAACCATCACCAATCAGTCAACAGGCGAACCGGTAAAAGGGGCTGCGCTTTATGTGGCTGAGGATGCCGCAATTGAACCGGCGGTGACAAACGATAAAGGGGAATATTCGCTTAAGGCGTACGAAGGCTCCTACACAATCAAAGTAGCGGCAAAAGGCTTTTACAATAGCGAATTTTCCGTTGACATCAAAGGAGATGCTGAAAAAAACGTCAAGCTTAAGCCGTATATCGGTTATGAAGGGGAAATTGCCTATGATAACGGAACGGAAGAAGCCGCGCTGTCATATTTTAAAGCCGGCAGCAAATCTGCCGTAAAGATGACGCTTAAAGACGGAAAAGAACACGGTATGCTGACGGAAGGCCTTTTTAAATTTTGGGGCGCCGACTGGCCTGATCCGGGCGGTACCGAATTCCAAGCAGAAGTATATGATGCATCCGGCCCTGATGGAGCTCCGGGCAGCAAAATTGCCGGCCCGTTCCAAGCTGAAGCGCTTCGAAACGGCGAATGGACCAAAGTGGATCTCAGCTCAAAAGGAATCGCGGTCGGAAAGAATTTTTATCTTGTGTTCCGCCAGACGAAACCCGATCCTTATACACCTGCCCTGTCATCTGATGACGGCAGTCCGTACTCGAACAGAAACTGGCAATACCTCGACGGCCGCTGGTCTAAAACCGATAAATCAGACGGAAACTTTATGATCAGGGCTTTGGTCGACTACGAAGCTTCTGTGCCTGACATAACGTCGCCTGAAGACCGGTCATTTACAAACAAGAGGTCAATCACGGTGAAAGGAACGGCTTCACCAAAAACCGCTGTCCGTCTTACCAATAACGGTAAAACCGCCGCAGAAACGAAAGCAGATGCAGACGGCAATTTCCAGGCCGGCGTCACACTCACTGAAGATGCCAATCGGCTGACGGCGGCATCTGTGACAGACAGCGGGTCAACCGATGAGTCACGCCCTGTCACGGTCATACTGGATGAGGATAAGCCGGATGTGACGATTGACAGTCCGGCAAACGGTGATAAAACAAATAAAGAAGCAGTGACCGTAAAAGGAAAAGTGCACGACGCCCATTTAGAATGGGTAAAGGTGAACGGAAAAAAAGCTGAAGTAAATAACGGTTCTTATCAAGCGAGAACCCTTCTGGAAAACGGCAGCAATGAGATCAAGGTCACGGCCTCAGATGAAGCGGGTAACAAAACAACGAAAAAGACGGTAATCGATGTCAATTACAATGCTCCCGTCATTTCCGGATTGGTTCCCGGAGCGGATAAGGAATTAAAAGCCGGAGAATCAGTGAAAATCGCTTTTTCAAGCGGAAAGAAATTAGACGCTTCCTTCGTGATCCGTCTGCCTCTGACAAACGCCCGGGCAGGGAGCCAAAACGCAACAGAGCTTCCGCTGAGAGAAATTTCTCCGGGACGATATGAGGGTTACTGGACGGCGACTTCTTCCATCAAAGCAAGCGGAGCAAAAATTGACGTTATCGCAAGAGATGACTACGGAAATGAAACGAGACAGACGGCTAAAGGAAAACTTTATATCAATGAGTAAAAACAGAGCGCTGCCAAATCACGGCAGCGCTTTTTTAGTTGAAGGGGACAATAGGAAATCAACCCTTTCGGCCCTCGACAAATAAAACGGTTATCCCTTAAAAATTGTACTTTACCCTCAACATTAATTGACAGACTTTCCCACAGAGCTTGCTTTATACTTATGAAACAAGAGAGAGAAACAGATAAGTAAGACAAAAGAGGAAAGGGGTCAGATGTGAAAATCTATCTGGATGTCATTTGGCTGTTGAACTTTTGTTTTGATTCTCTTTTGCTTTTATTGACCGCCTTTATTTTAAAACGCCAGGTGAAAAAAAGAAGAGTGGCCGCCGGCGGTTTCATCGGGTCAGTCATTGTGCTTCTGATGTTTACGCCTGTTTCTCCCTTTGTGGAGCATCCGGCGGGAAAAATGGCGTTTTCAGTAGTCATCGTGCTTACGGCTTTTGGCTTTAAACGGTTCCGATACTTTTTTCAAAATTTGTTCGCCTTTTATTTCGCGACTTTTCTCGTCGGCGGGGGAATGATCGGCGTACATTCCCTGCTGCAGACAGAATCAATTGTGCAGCAAGGCGTAATGGTCACAAGCCAGACCGGGTTCGGCGACCCGATCAGCTGGATGTTTGTAGTTATCGGATTTCCGGCCATATGGTTTTTTTCGAAAAAGAGAATTGAAGACATCGAGACGAAGTCCATTCAGTACGATGAACTTGTCATGGTGCAGGCGGAATTCAGCGGACAGACAATCCGCGCGAAAGGATTGGTGGATTCCGGGAATCAGCTGTATGATCCGCTGACGAAAACGCCGGTCATGATCCTTTGCATTGACAAATTCGCTCCGATTCTCAGCGAAAAGGAAACGGACCTCATCAAATCCGCCAGTCCGCTTGAAGTGATAGAGCAGCTTGATGATTCGTTCCGCCATGCGGATAAGCTGAGGCTGATTCCGTACAGGGGCGTCGGCCAGGACAATCAATTTTTACTCTGTTTAAAGCCGGATTACGTCACGATTTTAACAAAAGACGAAATGATCGCTTGTGAAAAATGCCTGATCGGCATCAGCACGAAACCATTATCCGCGGACGGTGAATTTGACGGAATCGTTCATCCGAAGATGCTGACAGGGAAGGCTGTAAAACATGTTTCCTGACGAAAAGTCTGTTATTCATCATACTCAAAATGCATTGTATTTAGAAGGGGGAGGAAGATGAAAAAACTTAAGCTGCGTCTGACATATTTGTGGTATAAATGGCTGATGAAACTCGGACTGAAAAGCGATGAAGTATATTACATAGGAGGAAGCGAGGCGCTGCCGCCGCCTTTGTCTAAAGAAGAGGAGCAGGTGCTCTTATTAAAGCTGCCGAGCGGGGATCAGGCGGCGCGGGCCATCCTGATTGAGAGAAACTTACGTCTTGTCGTTTACATTGCCCGCAAATTCGAAAACACCGGCATCAATATCGAGGACTTAATCAGCATCGGCACCATCGGTTTGATCAAAGCGGTAAACACTTTTAATCCGGAAAAGAAAATCAAACTCGCCACCTACGCGTCGCGATGTATCGAAAACGAAATTTTAATGTACTTGCGCCGTAACAACAAAATCCGTTCAGAGGTATCATTTGATGAACCGCTGAACATTGATTGGGACGGAAACGAACTGCTGCTTTCGGATGTGCTCGGCACAGATGATGATATTATTACAAAAGACATTGAAGCCAATGTGGATAAAAAACTTCTGAAAAAAGCGCTTGAGCAATTAAACGAAAGAGAAAAGCAGATTATGGAACTGCGTTTCGGGCTTGTCGGAGAAGAAGAAAAAACACAAAAAGATGTAGCCGACATGATGGGGATTTCACAATCTTATATCTCCCGGCTCGAAAAGCGGATTATCAAAAGACTGAGAAAAGAGTTTAACAAAATGGTGTAAAATTTTTCCATCTGACAGCCCTTACTGCTGCAAGGATTGCCGCAGCCGGATGTTTATTTCTGTAAAATGGCGGTGCATATTTTTCCCACCCGAGGAGATACTTAACGTTGTACAGCAGCTCCTAGTGGGAGGGAAAAACGTGTCAAGAAATAAAGTCGAAATTTGCGGGGTGGATACCTCCAAATTACCGGTGCTCAAGAATGAAGAGATGAGAAAGCTGTTTAGGCAATTACAGGATGAGGGCGATGATTCAGCGAGGGAAAAGCTTGTAAACGGCAATCTGCGCCTTGTCTTAAGCGTCATTCAGAGGTTTAACAACAGAGGAGAGTATGTTGATGACTTATTTCAGGTCGGCTGCATCGGACTAATGAAATCCATTGATAATTTTGACCTAAGCCATAATGTTAAGTTTTCAACATACGCTGTACCGATGATCATCGGAGAAATCCGCAGATATTTGCGGGATAATAATCCGATCCGCGTCTCGAGGTCGCTTCGCGATATCGCATATAAAGCGCTTCAAGTAAGAGAGCGGTTAATCAGTGAGACAAGCAGGGAGCCGACAGCAGAGGAAATCGCCAAAGTTCTTGAAGTGCCCCATGAAGAAATTGTGTTTGCCCTTGACGCCATCCAGGATCCGGTTTCACTGTTTGAGCCGATTTATAATGACGGCGGCGATCCGATTTACGTGATGGACCAGATCAGCGATGAGCGCAACAAGGATACACAATGGATTGAGGAGCTGGCTCTGAAAGAAGGCATGAGAAGACTGAACGAACGGGAAAAAATGATTTTGCGAAAGCGCTTTTTCCAAGGGAAAACCCAAATGGAAGTCGCTGAAGAAATCGGCATATCCCAAGCTCAGGTCTCAAGGCTTGAAAAGGCAGCCATTAAACAAATGAATAAGAATATCCATCAATAACGGAAAAAGCCTTTAAACCTTGTTTAAAGGCTTTTTTCATGCGATGGTTTACGTTTGCAAAAAAGTGATGTATTCTAATGTGTAAAAGTTTTTAGAAAATTTAAATAAAGTAAACGGGGGAAATTGCAGTGATTTTACAGCTGGACAGTGTGTCATTAAAAAGAAACGGGAAATGGATTTTGAAAGATATTAACTGGCGCGTCGAGAAAAACGAAAATTGGGTGCTGTACGGATTAAACGGAGCCGGAAAAACGGCTTTGCTGAATATGTTATGCTCTTATTACTTCCCCACTTCAGGAGAGATGCAGGTGCTCGGCCATCAATTCGGCAAAACAGAGCTCGGTGACAGGCTCAGAAGGAAAATCGGCCTTGTTTCGGCAGGTCTTCAGCACAAATTATATGCCGCGGACTCCGCTTTTGAAATCGCCCTCAGCGGCGCGTACGCCTCAATCGGGCTGTACGAAACTCCGAGTGAGCAAGTAAGGGAAAAAGCGATCGGTCTTCTGAAGGATTTGGGCGCCATCGGTTACGCCGACAGACGGTATGAAACATTATCACAAGGGGAAAGACAAAGAGCGCTGATTGCGCGGGCGCTTATGGCTGATCCGGAACTGCTGATTTTGGACGAACCCGTGACGGGTCTTGATTTTATGGCAAGGGAGCAGCTGCTGGACACGATTACGTCGATCGCCGAAAAAGAAAATGCGCCGTCCATCCTTTATGTCACCCATCACGCTGAAGAAATTCTGCCGGTATTTGATCAGGCGCTTCTTTTAAAACAGGGCGAGGTGTTCGCCTCCGGGAAAATCAGGGACATGCTTTCTGACGAGCGGCTTACAGCGTTTTTCGATATGCCTGTCAATGTCTTATGGAACAATGGCCGCCCGTTTTTAACACGTGCAAAAGAGGCATCATCCGTAAAATAACATAAATTCACCCTGGGGGTGCTGCCACGCGGCTGAGAGAGGCGTTGTCTCAACCCTTAACGGACCTGATCCGGATCATGCCGGCGGAGGGAAGCGGTGAAAAAAGCGGAGGAAGATCCGTTTTTTACCCGTTTCATTTCATGAATGAACGGGTTTTTTGATACAGCCAAAGGGGAGATTTCCAATGCATCAGATTGATATGCTGTTACACCAGGCGGAGAAACGGCGGCACGACTTCATACATATTGCTGAAAGACTGATAGCCTTTCCCACTCCGGCCCCGCCAGCAAGAAATACGGCAGAAGCCCAAAAGTGGGTGGCCGGCTTTTTAAAAGAAACGGGCTGCTCGGTCGATATGTGGGATGTGTATCCGGAAGACCCGAATGTAGTCGGTGTTTTAGAAGGGACAGATTCAAGCAGGCATCAAAGCCTGATTTTAAACGGACACATTGATGTGGCAGAAGCCGGGGGCGAAGACTGGCACTCTGACCCGTTTCAGCCGCTCGTAAAAGACGGCATGCTGATCGGAAGGGGCGCCGCTGATATGAAAGGAGGATTGGCGTGTGTTCTTTTCTCTCTGAAGCTGATCCATGATGCCGGCATTAAGCTTCCGGGCGACCTCATTGTACAGTCTGTAATCGGAGAAGAAGTCGGTGAGGCGGGGACGCTGGAATGCTGCAAACGCGGCTATCACGCGGATTTTGCGGTTGTCGCGGATACGAGCAGCCTGCATATTCAAGGGCAGGGCGGTGTCATCACCGGCTGGATAGAATTGAAAAGCAAACAAACATTTCATGACGGCATGAGGCGCAATATGATTCATGCGGGCGGAGGCACATTCGGAGCGAGCGCCATCGAAAAAATGGCGAAAATCATCGCTGCCTTGGGAGAGCTGGAGCGCCACTGGGCGGTAACGAAAAGCTATCCCGGCTTTGCGCCCGGCACCAATACGATCAACCCCGCCGTCATTGAAGGCGGAAGACACGCAGCGTTTGTCGCCGATGAATGCCGGTTATGGATCACCGTCCACTTTTATCCGAACGAAACGCACGAACAAGCAGCCGCAGAAATCGAAGACTATATTAATCGTGTCGCTGACAGTGATCTGTGGCTCAAAGAAAACAGGCCGGTGTTCAAATGGGGCGGATCTTCGATGATTGAAGACAGAGGAGAGGTGTTCCCGGCGCTGAAAATCGACCCGGACCATCCGGCAGTTTCTGTCTTGGCTGCATCACACTCAGCCGTCAAAAAACAGGAGCCCGTCATTGATGTTTCCCAAACCGTAACAGACGGAGGGTGGCTTTATCATGCCGGGATTCCGAGCGTCATATACGGCCCCGGCGATTTAAAAAACGCCCACTCCGTAAACGAGGAAGTGTCCGTTGATGAGCTTATGGACTATACGAAAATCATGCTGAGATTTATCCTCGGCTGGTGCAGCCGCAAAAAAGATTGCCCGATGTGACAAGGTTCAGCCCGGCCGTTCATATAATAGGAAAAAGAACGGGCAAAGGGCGTGATACGGATGATCAGCATATCTGAATTTCAAATAAAAGATGTGGTAAACGTGTCGAACGGAAAAAAACTCGGAAGCATCGGTGATATTGATATTAACGTGACAACGGGAAAAATTCAGGCGATTATTTTAGGCGGAAGCGGAAAAGTTCTCGGTTTTTTCGGAAAAGAAGAGGAAATGATCATTCCTTGGCGAAATATAGTTAAAATTGGGGAAGATGTCATCTTAGTGCGTGTAAATGAACCAAAGGGGGGAGCGTAATCCTCCCTTCACTTGTAAAAAGCCGGAAATCTCAATGTTTCCGGCACATTTATTTATCTCATTTTTCAATCAGCCGCTAAACGTATGCTTAAAATTGTGTTAAAATGAGTGGGAAATTACGCTTTTTTAATGTTTGTCGAAAGGTTGGATCTCCATGAATACATATCACCCGTTTAGTCTTACCACCCCCTCGGCACTCATGATAGAAGACTGGAACTGTGTGAATCAGCTTAACACAAAGGTCATCGCCGGATTCACGACGAAAAACGGCGGGGTCAGCAATCCTCCGTATGAGTCATTAAATACCGGATTGCACGTCCGGGACGAAGCTCATGATGTTGTGACAAACCGTGAAGTCATAGCGTCCTTATGCGGTACTGATCTGGATTCCTGGGTGTTCGCCGACCAGACACATGAAAACCGCGTCCGGCGCGTGACAGCCGGGGATAAAGGAAAAGGAGCAAGAGACTATTCTTCCGCATTCCGCGGGACGGACGGGCTCTACACGAAAGATGCGAATCTTTTTTTGGCCCTTTGTTTTGCGGACTGTGTGCCCTTGTATTTTTATGACCCGGTGAAATCCATTATCGGCGCTGCCCATGCCGGATGGAAGGGGACGGTCAAACAAATCGGACGCATCATGACGGAACGCTGGGTAAACGAAGAAGGCTCCCGTTTAACAGATATTCAGGCTGTCATCGGTCCGTCCATCAGCGCGGGAAGCTATACAGTCGACGACCGCGTCATCAATGAAGTGCGGGCGCTGCCTTTTACGGCTGAATCCGCCATATGCGAAACGGAAAAAGGCCAGTATCAGCTTGATTTAAAAGAGGTCAACCGTCTTCTTCTGATACATTGCGGCATTCCGGAAGAAAACATTTCAGTCAGCGGTTTATGCACTGAACGAGAGCGTGAACTATTCTTTTCACACCGCCGCGACAAAGGGAAAACGGGACGCATGATGTCCTTTATCGGAATGAAGGAGGCGTAAGATCTTGCGTGTTGCTGATCAATTACGACATATAAACGAAAGAATAAACGAAGCATGTAACAGATCGGGCCGAAGCCCCGAAGATGTTACCGTCATCGCGGTTACAAAATACGTATCAGCCGAAAGGGCTCAAGAGGCCGTTGATGCTGGTATTACAAGTCTGGGAGAAAACCGGGATGCCGAGCTTATCCATAAGCAGGAAGTCATCAAAGGCAGCCCGGAGTGGCACTTTATCGGCAGTCTTCAGTCCAGAAAGGTGAAGGCCGTCGTTGACCGTGTGTCTTATATTCATTCCTTAGACAGACTGTCATTGGCAAAAGAGATTGAAAAACGGGCGCAGCATACGGTTCGCTGTTTTGTGCAGGTGAATACTTCGCTTGAGCCGTCTAAGCACGGTTTGAAAACAGAGGAGGTCATCCCCTTTATCAGAGAGCTTTCTGAATTTAGAAACATTTCTGTAGAGGGCCTGATGACGATGGCTCCCCTGACAGACGATACAGAAACGATCAGAGACTGCTTCCGGCAATTGCGTGATATGAGGTATCAGGTGCAAAAACTGAATCAGACAAACGCACCGTGCCGGGAACTGTCAATGGGCATGTCAAATGACTATGAAATCGCTGTTGAAGAGGGCGCAACTTTTATCAGAATCGGCTCTTCATTAGTCGGAAATGAACCGGGGGGTGTAAACAAATGAGCATGAAAAATAAACTGAAAAACTTTTTCTCAATGGATGAGGAGGAGTACGAATACGAATACATTGAAACGGAGCAGGATCATCCGGAAGAGCATGAACAGCAGAAAGATAAACAGCCTGCTTACGCTCAGAAGCCGCAGGGCAAGCAGAACGTAGTAAGCTTGCAAAGTGTTCAGAAATCCTCTAAAGTGGTGTTGAGTGAACCGCGTGTATATGCGGAAGCGCAGGAAATCGCCGATCATTTAAAGAACAGGCGGGCGGTAGTCGTCAATCTGCAGCGCATCCAGCATGATCAGGCGAAAAGAATCGTCGACTTTTTAAGCGGTACCGTCTACGCCATCGGCGGCGACATTCAGAGAATCGGTTCAGATATTTTTCTGTGCACGCCTGATAATGTCGACGTTTCCGGCACGATTTCGGAGCTTATAAATGAAGACGAACATCAGAGGTGGTAAAGCAGGATGATTCTTTATCAAATTTTTTCCGTTCTGAGTTATTTAATTTACATCTACTCGTTTGCCCTGATCATCTATATCTTTATGTCATGGGTGCCGAGTACGAGAGAAACGGCGGTCGGACGGTTTCTCGCAGCGATTTGCGAACCGTATTTAGAGCCGTTCAGAAGGATCATTCCGCCCATTGCCATGTTGGATATATCCCCGATTGTAGCGATTATCGTGCTTCGGTTTGCCACGACGGGACTTTGGGGCCTATACCGCATGATCGCAATGTATACTTGAATGCGACAGTTTGATACGGGCTTGGCACCAGCCAAGCCTCTTTACATAGAAAGGAAAGAACATGAGCGATATTTACCAGCACTTCAGACAAGACGAGCGGCCTTTTATTGATCAGGCGCTTGAATGGAAACAGATTGTCCTGGACCAGTATCGGATGAAGCTGACTGATTTCTTAGATCCCAGAGAACAGGTGATTGTAAAAGCCGTTATCGGCGACGCCTGCGGTCTTGCGTTTTTCGGAGGATATGACAGAGCTGAGCGCAAACGCGCGATTTTATACCCTGAATATATGGAACCTGAACAGGATGATTTTGAGCTTCGGGCTTTTGACGTTCAATACGCTGAAAAATTCGTCAGCATTGACCACCGCTCTCTTCTCGGATCATTAATGGGGATCGGCTTAAAGCGGCAGAAATACGGCGATCTGATTTTCTCAGAGGAAGCCGTGCAGCTGATCGTCTCCGGTGAAATCGCCGATTTTGTCAGCACTCAGCTGACCAAAGCGGGCAAAGCGCCGGTAAAGCTTGAGAAAATCGAGCTTTCCGCTCTTCACATTCCCGCTTCAGATGTCGAAATAAGGGATGACACGGTTTCTTCATTGCGTCTCGACGCCGTCTGCGCTTCAATGAGCAGGCAATCCCGTCAGAAAGCGCAGGCGCTTGTGAAAAACGGCCTCGTTAAGGTGAATTGGAAAGCCATTGAAGATCCGTCTTTTCAGGTTGCTGAAGGGGACATGCTCTCGATTCGCGGCTTCGGACGATGCAGTTTGGCAAAAGTTGACGGAAAAACGAAAAAAGACAAATGGAAAGTTACATTTGAACGGCAAAAATGAGTCGTTTTTTCAGTTTTTTTCTCCATCTGTGCCGTATTTGTTTTATAATGTGAACTAGATAACCGTACTGAAATGTAAAAATGGAGGTGGCAATATGCCATTAACGCCGAATGATATCCATAACAAAACGTTTACAAAAGGTTTTCGCGGATATGATGAAGATGAAGTAAATGAATTTTTAATGCAGGTCAGAAAAGATTACGAAATCGCACTCCGTAAAAAAACGGAGCTTGAGGCGAAAGTGAACGAGCTGGACGAAAAAATCGGCCACTTTGCCAATATCGAAGAAACGCTGAATAAATCAATTCTCGTAGCCCAGGAAGCCGCAGAAGACGTAAAGCGCAACTCGCAGAAAGAAGCGAAGCTGATCGTCCGTGAAGCAGAAAAAAATGCTGATCGCATCATCAATGAGTCGCTTTCCAAATCAAGAAAAATCGCAATGGAAATCGAAGAGCTGAAAAAACAGTCTAAAGTCTTCAGAACACGTTTCCAAATGCTGATTGAAGCGCAGCTCGATCTGCTGAAGAACGATGATTGGGATCATCTGCTGGAATACGAAGTCGACGCGGTATTTGAGGAAAAAGAATAATTTTCTGATTTTCTTGACATTCTCCGGCCCGTTCGAATATAATACGTTCATAAATTCAGATGAAAAGACGATTGAAAGGGACCGGCATGACTCAAAACAGGCTATAAAGCGACCCGGGGAAGGTGAAAGCCCGGGATGGCCGGAATCATGCAGATCAGCCCTTTAGTTTCCTTTCTGAACCGAGAGTAGGAAAGGACGTTCCATCACGTTACGATGTTCGAGAGGAAAAGACGGATGATCCGTTTTTTCTAAAAGGGTGGTACCGCGAGATAAGCTTTCTCGTCCCTTATGGGATGAGAGGGCTTTTTTTATTTTCTGAAAAATGTTGTGGAGGAATGAAAATGGATTACAAAGATACGCTGTTAATGCCGAAAACAGATTTTCCGATGCGCGGAAATCTGCCAAATCGTGAGCCGGACATGCAAAAAGACTGGGAGGAGCAGGACATTTACCGTCTTGTTCAAGAACGGACGAAAGACCGCCCGAAATTCGTGCTGCATGACGGACCTCCTTATGCAAACGGAGACATCCACATGGGCCATGCCCTGAACAAAATCCTGAAAGACTTCATCGTCCGCTATAAATCAATGAGCGGCTACAACGCACCGTACGTGCCGGGCTGGGATACGCACGGACTGCCGATTGAAACGGCGCTGACGAAAAACAAAAAGGTCAACCGCAAAGAAATGTCAGTAGCGGAATTCCGCAAACTATGCGAAGAGTACGCTTGGAAGCAAATCGAGGGACAGCGTGAGCAATTCAAACGTCTTGGTGTCCGCGGTGACTGGGAAAACCCATACGTGACATTAAAACCGGAATACGAAGCGCAGCAGATCCGCGTATTTGGTGAAATGGCAAAACGAGGCTACATTTACAAAGGCCTTAAACCGGTTAACTGGTCACCTTCAAGTGAGTCTGCTCTGGCTGAAGCCGAGATCGAATATCAAGACAAACGTTCAGCATCTATTTACGTCGCTTTTGGTGTAAAAGACGGAAAAGGCGTTCTTGAAAACGGCGAGCGCATCATCATTTGGACAACAACGCCTTGGACAATTCCGGCGAACCTCGGAATCTCAGTGCACCCTGATCTTGAGTACAGCGTGATTGCAGTAGGTGAAGACCGCTTTGTCGTAGCAAGTGCCTTAGTCGAAAATGTTGCATCAGCATGCGGATTTGATCAGTATGAAGTGACAAGAACGGTCAAAGGAAAAGACCTTGAGAACATTATCGCTGAACACCCGCTATATGGCAGAGACTCTCTCGTTATGCTTGGTGAACACGTAACAACTGATGCCGGAACAGGCTGTGTTCATACAGCGCCAGGACATGGGGAAGATGACTTTATCATTGGCCAAAAATACGGTTTAGATGTGCTTTGCCCGGTCGATGAAAAAGGTGTAATGACTAGCGAAGCTCCTGGGTTTGAAGGCATGTTCTATGATGATGCAAACAAAGCGATCACACAGCAGCTCGATGAAAAAGGCGCACTTGTGAAGCTTGAATTCATTACTCACTCTTATCCGCATGATTGGAGAACCAAAAAACCAACCATTTTCAGAGCGACAGCGCAATGGTTTGCGTCTATTAAAGATTTCAGATCAGACCTGCTGGATGCCATTAAAGAAACCAAATGGGTTCCTGAATGGGGTGAGCAGCGTTTGCACAACATGGTTCGGGACCGCGGAGACTGGTGTATTTCCAGACAGCGTGCGTGGGGTGTGCCGATTCCGGTATTTTACGCTGAAAACGGAGAACCGATTATTACAGATGAAACCATTGAACATGTTTCTGAATTGTTCAGACAGCACGGATCAAACATTTGGTTTGAAAAAGAAGCAAAGGATCTTCTTCCGGAAGGCTTTACGCATCCTGGCAGCCCGAACGGCACATTTACAAAAGAACAGGATATCATGGATGTTTGGTTTGATTCAGGCTCTTCACATCAAGCAGTGCTTGAAGAACGTGATGACCTCGTTCGCCCGGCTGATTTATACCTAGAGGGATCTGACCAATATCGCGGCTGGTTTAACTCTTCTCTTTCTACAGCAGTAGCCGTAACAGGAAAAGCGCCGTATAAAGGTGTGCTCAGCCATGGGTTCGCACTGGATGGAGAAGGACGCAAGATGAGTAAATCAATCGGTAACGTTGTTGTTCCGGCTAAAGTCATGAAACAGCTTGGTGCCGACATCTTAAGATTATGGGTATCGTCAGTGGATTATCAGGCGGACGTTCGCGTGTCTGACGCCATTCTGAAGCAGGTCGCGGAAGTATACCGGAAAGTCCGCAACACGTTCCGCTTCCTTCACGGCAACCTGTTCGATTTCAATCCAAGCGTCAATGCCGTTGATGTAAAAGATCTCCGCGAAGTGGATCAATATATGCTGATCAAGCTGAATAAGCTGATTGATAAGGTGAAAAAAGCGTACGATGAATATGAATTTGCGGTTGTTTATCACAGCATTCACAATTTCTGTACGATCGAGCTCAGCTCCTTCTATCTTGATTTTGCAAAAGATGTTGTGTACATCGAGCATGCGGATCATCCGGACCGCCGCAGCATGCAGACCGTCTTTTATGAAACGCTGCTGGCTTTAGTGAAGCTGACGGCGCCGATTCTCCCGCATACGGCGGATGAAATGTGGTCTCACTTATCATTTGTTGAAGAAGCAAGCGTGCAGCTGACAGATATGCCGGAAACCATTGCTGTTCCGGACAGTCAAGCGACAGAAGAAAAGTTCGACCGCTTCATGGAGCTTCGAAACGACGTGCTGAAAGCTTTGGAAACAGCCCGTAACGAAAAAATTATCGGAAGATCATTGGAAGCGAGCCTGACTTTGTATCCGAACAAAGAAAACCGCGACCTCTTGTCATCCATTAAAGAAAACATCGCGCAGCTGTTTATCGTCTCAGAACTGACAGTAAAAGACGAAAGTGAAGCGCCTGAAAACGCGCAAAGTTTCACAACAGGAAAAATGACCGTAGAAAAAGCGGAAGGCCAGATGTGTGAACGTTCCCGCGTCATTTCTAAAGATGTCGGAGCCAATCCGAAATATCCGACATTATCACTGCGCAATGCGGAAATCGTTGAAAAATATTATCAAAAATAATAAATGGGAAAGCGCCCGGTGTCAGCCGGGCGCTTTTTTACATGCCAGCAATGTCATCGATTAGAACGACAGGAAAAATCTTATGGGCTTCAAATGGCGCTCTGGGGGCAACAATAAAGCCATAACATCAAGAGCAGGAGTTGTGATGAATGAATGATCAACTGACCGCAATCCACACGGAGCTTCTCATGATGAAAGAAGAACTTCAATCAAGATTATTCGAATATTCTTGCTTTCAAATGTCAGCATCTGTTGAACCTTCAATGAACGACCAAGAAGCAACTCTGATCTATCATATAAAAGAAGAACTTCAGGACGTTCTTCTTGCCCTGTCTAAGTTTGAAAACAATACGTACGGTTATTGTGAAAAAACAGGCGCCCCCATTCCGATTGAAAAACTTGCGGTGTTGCCGACGGCCAGAACCGCTGATGATTTTTATTATCCCGCTCAATTTGAAAAGAAAACCCTTCCATATTGGGAACCCGGAGATTATGCATATGATCAGGCGCTGTATGAGTGACAGCGTCTGTTTGCATGCGCTTATGATCTGCCTTTACTCTGGCATCTTTTACTGATAAAATTCATAAAGGATAAAAGTAACTGTATACTGGAGGAACGTGTGTGCTTTATTATCTTATCGCTCTTTTTATTATTATTGCCGACCAATTGACCAAATGGCTTGTCGTCAGCCATATGGAATTGGGACAAAGCATACCTGTCATCAATCAGGTGCTTTATATCACATCTCATCGCAACACGGGAGCGGCGTGGGGGATTTTAGCCGGCCAAATGTGGTTTTTCTACGTCATTACCATCGCCGTGATTATCGGAATCGTTTATTACATACAGCGTTATGCAAAAGGGCAGATGTTACTCGGAATTTCTCTCGGCTTAATGCTGGGCGGTGCGGCCGGAAACTTTATTGACCGGGCGGCGCGCCAGGAAGTGGTGGATTTTATTCATGTCATCATCGTGGATTATCACTATCCGATTTTTAATATCGCGGACTCCTCACTGTGCGTCGGTGTAATACTTTTATTTATTCATATGCTGTTTGACAGCGGGAAAAAGAAGGAGCAATAACATGAATCAATTTGAGATAACCGTTCAGCCTGAACAAAAGAGCGAACGGATTGATAAATTTTTGGCTTCAACGGGAGAAAACTGGTCACGCACTCAAGTGCAGCAGTGGGTAAAAGAGGGACTGGTATCCGTTAACGGCAAATCCGTAAAAGCGAATTATAAAATGCAGCCCGGCGATCAGGTAAACGTCACCATTCCTGAACCGGAAGAATTGGACGTGCTTGCAGAGCCGATGGATTTGGACATTTACTATGAGGATCAGGACGTTTTGGTTGTGAACAAACCGCGGGGCATGGTTGTACACCCGGCGCCCGGCCATGTGACAGGGACGCTTGTAAACGGACTGATGGCTCACTGCAACGACCTTTCCGGCATTAACGGCGTCATGCGTCCGGGAATCGTCCACCGGATTGATAAAGATACTTCCGGTCTGTTAATGGTCGCTAAAAACGATATGGCGCATGAATCACTCGTTAATCAGCTCGTCAATAAAACCGTGACCAGAAAGTACACAGCGGTTGTCCACGGGATGATTTCACATGATGACGGAACGATTGACGCTCCGATCGGGAGAGATAAAAAAGACCGTCAAAGCATGACCGTAACAAGAGAAAGCAGCAAAAACGCCGTCACGCATTTCCACGTGCTTGAGCGTTTTCAAGATTTCACGCTCGTAGAGTGCCGTCTTGAGACCGGAAGAACGCATCAGATCCGTGTTCATATGAAATATATCGGGTTTCCTTTGGCGGGCGATCCGAAATACGGACCGAGAAAAACCGTTGATTTTAACGGTCAGGCGCTTCATGCCGGAATATTAGGTTTTGACCATCCGCGGACGGGCGAATACATTGAGTTTGAAGCGCCCCTTCCTGAAGATATGAAAAAACTCATTGAAGATTTAAGAAATAGCCGTTGACAGCGAGTTTCTTTTCTGAAATAATAAAAACAAGCTGAATAGATTCTTTAACACAGTCCAGAGAGGCTGAGAAGGATAACGGATAGGACAGAAGAGATACGCATGTGTCTTCGTCCTGGAAAGGAACCCCTCTATGCTCTGGCAGGAGGGGTTTTTTCTTCTTATATACGAATGGAGAGGTGTCACGAGTGAATCAAAAAGCTGTTATTCTCGACGAACAGGCGATCAGGCGGGCGCTGACAAGGATAGCCCATGAAATGATCGAACGGAATAAAGGAATGAATGACTGCATTCTTGTAGGAATTAAAACAAGAGGCATTTATTTAGCGAAGCGGCTGGCCGAGCGGATCGAACAGATTGAAGGGAATCCGGTCACCGTCGGGGAAATCGATATCACCCTTTACCGTGACGATCTCACGAAAAAAACGAGCAATGAAGAGCCGCTTGTAAAAGGCGCGGACATTCCGGCCGATATCACAGACCAAAAGGTCATTGTGGTTGATGATGTGCTTTATACCGGCCGGACGGTGAGAGCTGCGATGGATGCCCTCGTTGATGTCGGGCGGCCGTCATCGATACAGCTTGCCGTGCTTGTCGACAGAGGGCACCGGGAACTGCCGATCAGAGCGGACTATATCGGGAAAAACATTCCGACCTCAAAAGCTGAAAAAGTGATGGTTCAGCTGAGCGAAGTTGATCAGACTGATATGGTCGCCATTTATGAAAATGAATAACCACCCTTTTTAAATGCATTCCAGAGAGTTTGCAAAGAGGATTTTAAAACACAAAGCCGGGCGGATCGACGCGGCCGGGTTTTGTATGCCTCTTTGCGCAAAAAGCAAAGAGGTTTTTTTATACCATTTGAAAGTCAACCGGGAGGAAAACGCCATGAGTAAGAAAAAAGTAAACCTGGGAGTCAGGGACGTCCCCAATCCATTGTCCTGGCTGTCATTCAGCCTGCAGCATTTATTCGCCATGTTCGGCTCAACCATACTCGTGCCGAAACTGGTCGGAATGAGCCCGGCTGTGGCGCTTGTCACAAGCGGAATCGGGACACTCGCCTATCTCTTGGTGACAAAAGGCCAGATTCCCGCTTATCTCGGCTCATCATTCGCCTTTATATCACCGATTATCTTAGTGAAGGCGACGGGAGGGCCGGGGGCTGCCATGGTCGGCGCTTTCCTGGCGGGAATTGTGTACGGCCTGATCGCACTTCTCATCAGGCAGCTTGGAACGGGGTGGCTGATGAAGCTGCTGCCCCCGGTGGTCGTCGGGCCGGTCATCATCGTCATCGGCCTCGGACTGGCAAGCACAGCCGTCAATATGGCAATGTATGCTGATCCGAATGCGAAGGAACTCGTCTACAGCTTGAAACATTTCAGTGTAGCCGGCGTCACTTTGGCAATCACCATTATCTGCGCCATCTTTTTACGAGGATTTTTAAGCCTGATTCCGGTATTGATCGGCATTATAGGCGGATATCTGTTTGCGCTGACACAGGGCATCGTCAATTTTCAGCCGGTCATTGATGCAAAATGGTTCGCCGCTCCTGAATTTATCATCCCTTTCAAAGACTATACGCCGTCAGTGACATTGGGCATTGCGGCTGCGATGGTGCCGGTCGCTTTCGTGACGATGTCAGAACATATCGGCCACCAAATGGTGCTGAGTAAAGTCGTCGGACAGGATTTCATTAAAAAGCCGGGACTGCACCGCTCCATAATGGGGGACAGCGTAGCGACGATTATCGCTTCGTTAATCGGCGGCCCGCCGACGACAACATACGGCGAAAACATCGGTGTACTGGCAATTACGAGAGTTTTCAGCGTTTTTGTCATCGGCGGCGCGGGTGTGATTGCGCTGTGCTTCGGATTTATCGGAAAAGTTTCAGCGCTGATCAGTTCTGTTCCGTCCGCGGTTATGGGAGGCGTTTCCTTCCTGCTCTTCGGAATTATCGCCTCCAGCGGCTTAAGAATGCTGATTGACAACAACATTGATTATGAAAACAAGAGAAATTTAATTATCACGTCCGTCATCCTCGTGATCGGCGTCGGAGGGGCTTTTATTCAAGTATCAAAAGGTGGGTTCCAAATATCCGGCATGGCGCTTGCGGCAATTGTCGGAGTCATCCTGAACCTTATCCTGCCGCATGCAAATGAAGAAGACGCGATTGCATCAGAAAAACAAAATCATATGTAAACCTTTTAAAGAAAGTCCAGAGAGGCTTGGAAGGGTTATAACGGGAAGAAGCTGTACGCCGCTTCTCTCTTTAACCGCACCCCGAGTCTATAGACCGGGGTGTTTTTTTACGGCCTTCAAGCGGAAACGGAGGAGAAAAATATGAATCATTTAACGGCAATGTCTGAACTGAGCACTGCTGAAATTACAGAACTGCTGCGTGAGGCAAAAGCGATAAAAGAGGGAACAGTCCGCCCCGATCTCGCGGGGAAATTCGTTGCGAATCTGTTTTTTGAACCGAGCACGAGAACGCGGTTCAGCTTTGAAGTGGCGGAAAAGAAACTC
Source organism: Bacillus sp. KICET-1 (assembly GCF_027721405.1). Taxonomy (NCBI): domain Bacteria; kingdom Bacillati; phylum Bacillota; class Bacilli; order Caryophanales; family Bacillaceae; genus Bacillus; species Bacillus sp. KICET-1. Next base: position 3,375,191 of record NZ_CP113515.1, on the reverse strand, counting down.
GGAATGAACGTGCTCAGCTTAGACGATACGAGCACAAGCGTTCAAAAAGGCGAGTCCTTATATGACACGGTCAAAACACTGGAATCAATCGGAGCGGACGCCTGCGTCATCCGGCACAGCACGGATGAATATTACAAAGATCTGACCGGCAGAGTCAATATTCCGATCTTAAACGCCGGCGACGGCTGCGGCCAGCACCCGACTCAGTCATTGCTCGATTTAATGACGATTCAAGAGGAATTTGAGACCTTTCAGGGCCTGACGGTTTCCATTCATGGCGATATCAAACACAGCAGGGTGGCAAGGTCGAATGCCGAGGTGCTGACAAGGCTCGGCGCACGCGTGCTGTTTTCTGGTCCGCCGCAATGGCAGGATGAGAAAAACGCCTTCGGCACCTGTGTTCAGACGGATGAAGCCATACAAGCTTCAGATGTCGTCATGCTGCTCCGCATCCAAAATGAAAGGCATCAGACAGAAGCCGACCAAAAAGGCTATCTGGAAGCATACGGGCTGACCGCAAAGCGGGCGGAGAGCATGAAGCGGCATGCCATCATCATGCATCCCGCACCGGTGAACAGAGGAGTCGAAATTGACACAACATTAGTGGAATGCGGAAAATCAAGAATCTTTAAACAAATGGAAAATGGTGTGTATATCAGAATGGCAGTCTTAAAAAGAGCACTGCAAACCAATGTGAAAAGGGGAGAAGCGGCTTATGTCTTATCTCATTAAAAACGGCTGGATGTTAAATGAACAGGGAGAAAAAGTGGCACAGGATATCCGGGTAACGGGTGAATTCATTACGGAAACCGGGCTTCTGACAGTGAAAGAAGGAGAAACGGTGATCGACGCTGACGGACTGTTTGTTTCACCGGGACTCGTAGACCTTCATGTCCACTTCAGAGAACCGGGCGGCGAGAAAAAAGAAACCATTGAGACGGGCTCTAAAGCCGCGGCGCGGGGCGGCTTTACCACAGTCGCAGCCATGCCGAATACAAGACCGGTGCCGGATACGAAAGAGCAGATGGAATGGCTGCAAAACCGGATCAAAGAAACCTCATCTGTCAGGGTCCTTCCTTACGCATCAATTACGATCAGACAAATCGGCGAAGAAATGACAGATTTTGAGGCGCTTCATGAAGCGGGCGCATTCGCCTTCACCGATGACGGCGTCGGCGTTCAGACGGCAGGAATGATGTATGAAGCCATGAAACGGGCGGCTTCAATGAATAAAGCGATTGTCGCTCATTGTGAGGATAACTCGCTTATTTACGGCGGAAGCGTGCATGAAGGATCTTTTTCAAAAGCGAACGGCCTGAACGGCATACCTTCCATTTGTGAAGCGGTACATATCGCCCGTGACGTCCTGCTGGCGGAAGCGGCGGGCTGCCATTACCATGTGTGTCATATCAGCACGAAAGAATCCGTCAGAGCCGTAAGAGACGCAAAAAAAGCGGGAATCCGCGTGACGGCGGAAGTGTCGCCGCACCACCTGCTGCTTTGTGACGAAGATATCCCGGGACTTGATACCAATTTTAAAATGAATCCGCCCCTTCGCAGCAAAGAGGACAGAGAGGCGCTGATTGAAGGGCTTTTAGACGGCACGATTGATTTCATCGCCACTGACCATGCGCCGCATACAGAAGAAGAGAAAAACACGGATATGAAGCTTGCGCCTTTCGGTATCGTCGGTTTAGAAACAGCCTTTCCGCTTCTGTACACACATTTTGTGAAAAACGGGACGTGGACGCTGAAGCAGCTGGTTGATTTCATGACGGTAAAACCTTGCGAGGCATTCGGTCTTCCGTACGGAACGCTTGCACCGGGGGCGCCGGCTGACATTACCCTGATTGATCTGGAAAAAGAAGCGGCCATTGACAAAGATACATTTTTATCTAAAGGAAAAAATACGCCATTCAACAAGATGAAGTGCTTCGGCTGGCCTGTTGCAACGATGGCTGCCGGTAAGCTTGCATATGAAGAAGGGAGACTCGTCAAATGAAAAGAAGACTAGTGCTGGAAAATGGAGCGGTATTTGAGGGTGAAGCATTCGGGAGCCTGGAACATACCGCGGGTGAAGTTGTATTCAACACGGGAATGACCGGTTATCAGGAAATTTTATCAGACCCTTCTTACTGCGGGCAGATCGTGACGCTGACGTATCCTCTGATCGGCAACTACGGAATTAACAGAGATGACTTTGAATCCATCACTCCTTTTGTAAAAGGGCTGATCGTAAAAGAACTGTGCGAGCTGCCTTCCAACTGGCGTTCGGCTTACACGCTTGACGAGTATTTGAAAATGAAAAATATCCCCGGCTTACAAGGGATTGACACGAGAAAGCTCACAAGAATGATCCGCACGGCCGGCGCATTAAAAGGAACGTTTGCTTCAAGCGAGGAGAATGTCGGTGAGGTTCTTGCAAGGCTGAAAGAAACGGAACTGCCGAGAAATCAAGTCGCTCAAGTATCTGCGAAAACGGCATATCCGAGTCCGGGCCGCGGCAAACGCATCGTACTCGTCGATTTCGGTATGAAGCACGGCATTTTAAGAGAGTTAAACAAAAGAAAATGCGATGTCATCGTTGTGCCGTACAATGTAACGGCGGAAGAAGTGCTTCAGCTCAAGCCGGACGGCATCATGCTTTCTAACGGACCCGGAGATCCGAAAGATGTGCCGGAAGCCATTGAAATGATAAAAGGCATACTCGGGAAGGTGCCGTTATTCGGAATCTGCCTCGGCCACCAATTATTTGCGCTGGCATCCGGAGCGGAAACGGAAAAAATGAAATTCGGACACAGGGGTTCCAATCATCCGGTTAAAGAGCTTGCGACAGGGAAAGTCGCTTTAACCGCCCAAAACCACGGATATACAGTTTCTTCAATAGATGAGACAGAGCTTGAAGTGACGCACATTGCGATCAATGATCAAACGATCGAAGGACTCAAGCATAAAACGTTGCCGGCATTTACGGTTCAGTACCACCCTGAAGCTTCACCGGGGCCGGAAGACGCCAATCATTTATTTGACAGATTCATTGACTTGATCGAAACAACTGAGAAAGAAGGGGAAGCGGTATGCCAAAACGCGTAGATATTAAAAAGATTTTAGTGATCGGATCAGGCCCGATTATTATCGGACAGGCGGCGGAATTTGATTATGCGGGCACACAGGCGTGTCTCGCTTTAAAGGAAGAAGGCTATGAAGTCATTCTCGTCAACTCGAATCCGGCAACGATTATGACGGATACGGAAATGGCTGATCGGGTATACATAGAGCCGCTGACGCCGGAGTTTCTCACGCGTATTATCAGAAAAGAACGGCCGGACGCCATCCTGCCGACTCTGGGAGGACAGACCGGACTGAACCTTGCCGTCGAGCTGTCTGAACTCGGGGTTCTTGAGGAATGCGGGGTGGAAGTGCTCGGCACAAAGCTGTCCGCCATCCAGCAGGCGGAAGACCGCGACTTATTCCGTACGCTGATGAATGAGCTGAATGAACCGGTGCCGGAAAGTGAGATCATCCGCACTTTACAGGAAGCCGAGGAATTTGTCGGCCGGATCGGGTTTCCGGTTATCGTGCGCCCCGCTTACACATTAGGCGGAACGGGCGGCGGCATCTGCTCGAATGAAGCGGAACTGAAAGAGATCGTCGAAAACGGATTAAAACTCAGCCCCGTCCATCAGTGCCTTCTGGAAAAAAGCATTGCCGGTTACAAAGAGATCGAATATGAAGTCATGAGAGACAGCAGAGATCACGCGATCGTCGTCTGCAACATGGAAAATATCGATCCGGTCGGCATCCATACGGGCGACAGCATCGTCGTTGCCCCGAGCCAGACTTTGAGCGACCGGGAATACCAGCTTTTGCGCAATGTTTCATTAAAGCTGATCCGCGCGCTCGGCATTGAAGGCGGCTGTAATGTTCAGCTCGCGCTCGATCCCGACAGCTTCCAATATTACATTATCGAAGTGAATCCGCGGGTGAGCCGCTCATCTGCCCTCGCCTCAAAAGCGACGGGTTACCCGATCGCAAAGCTTGCGGCGAAAATCGCAGTCGGGCTTTCTCTTGATGAAATGATGAATCCCGTAACGGGAAAAACATATGCGGCTTTTGAGCCCGCGCTTGACTATGTCGTTTCTAAAATCCCGCGCTGGCCGTTCGACAAATTTGAGTCGGCAAACCGCAGGCTCGGGACGCAAATGAAAGCCACCGGAGAGGTCATGGCCATCGGACGCACCCTTGAAGAATCGCTGTTAAAGGCGGTCCGCTCACTGGAAGCCGATGTCTATCACCTGGAACTGAAGGATGCGGAAGAGATTTCTGACGGACTTTTGGAAAAACGGATCAGAAAAGCCGGGGATGAACGCCTGTTTTATCTTGCTGAAGCGTTCAGAAGAGGCTATACAGTGGAGCAGCTTCATGAGTTTTCCGCAATTGACGTATTCTTTTTGCACAAGCTCTGGAAGCTGGTCGCTTTTGAAACAGAGCTGAAAGCGGAAAAAGGCAGCCTCGCCGTCCTTCAGACAGCGAAGGAACTCGGTTTCTCCGACAAATATATCAGCCGGGAATGGAATATGCCGGAACAAGAGCTGTATCAAATGCGAAAAGAAGCAGACATCAAGCCTGTATATAAAATGGTGGATACATGCGCGGCGGAATTCGAATCAGAAACCCCGTACTTCTACAGCACATATGAGGAAGAGAACGAGTCTGAGGTTACTTCAAGAAAAAGCGTCGTCGTCCTCGGTTCCGGGCCGATCCGTATCGGACAGGGCGTCGAATTTGACTATGCGACCGTTCATTCTGTCTGGGCGATCAAGCAGGCAGGCTATGAAGCGATTATTATCAACAACAATCCTGAGACGGTGTCCACTGATTTCAGTATATCAGACAAACTGTATTTTGAACCGCTAACGGTTGAAGATGTCATGCACATCATCGATTTGGAACAGCCGGAAGGCGTTGTTGTCCAATTCGGCGGCCAGACGGCGATCAATCTTGCGGAAGAATTGAGCGCCCGCGGCGTCAAAATTCTCGGCACATCACTAGAAGATTTAGACCGTGCGGAAGACCGGGATAAGTTCGAGCAGGCGCTTGAGGCGCTGAATGTGCCGCAGCCGCTCGGAAAAACCGCCGTGTCGGTGAACGAAGCGGTCAAAATCGCCGCATCCATCGGCTATCCGGTACTTGTCCGCCCTTCGTATGTGCTCGGCGGCCGGGCGATGGAAATCGTCTATCACGAAGAAGAGCTGCTTCACTATATGAAAAATGCGGTCAAAATCAACCCGCAGCATCCGGTGTTAATCGACCGTTATCTGACGGGGAAAGAAATCGAAGTCGATGCCGTATCTGACGGCGAAACAGTCGTTATTCCGGGAATTATGGAGCATATCGAGCGGGCCGGCGTCCATTCAGGGGATTCAATCGCCGTCTATCCGCCTCAGTCTTTAAGCGAAGACATAAAGAAAAAAATCGAACAATACACTGTAGCCTTGGCAAAAGGCCTTAACATCATCGGGTTGCTGAACATCCAGTTCGTACTGTCGAAAGGCGAGGTGTATGTGCTTGAGGTAAATCCGCGGTCAAGCAGAACCGTGCCGTTCTTAAGCAAAATCACAAAAATCCCAATGGCGAACCTGGCGACAAAGGTCATTCTCGGCCAAAAGCTTGCTGATTTCGGCTATCAAGAGGGGCTGCAGCCTGAACAACAGGGGGTATTCGTGAAAGCGCCTGTCTTCTCATTCGCGAAGCTGAGAAGAGTGGATATTACGTTAGGCCCTGAAATGAAGTCGACGGGAGAGGTCATGGGCAAAGATTCAACCCTTGAAAAAGCGCTCTATAAAGCGCTGATTGCCTCTGGTATTCAAATTCCGAACTACGGCTCAGTGCTGTTGACCGTTGCCGATAAAGATAAAGAAGAAGGATTGCTGATCGCCAAGCGGTTCCACGCCATCGGCTATAAAATCTTAGCAACGGAAGGAACGGCGGCTTATTTGAAAGACGCTCAGATTCCGGCTCAGGTCGTCGGAAAAATCGGTGAAGAAGGGAAAAATCTGCTCGATGTCATCAGAAACGGCGAAGCGCAATTTGTCATCAATACGCTGACAAAGGGCAAACAGCCGGCCAGAGACGGCTTCAGAATCCGCCGCGAATCCGTTGAGAACGGAGTCGCCTGCCTGACATCTTTAGATACGGCCGAAGCCATTTTGCGGGTATTGGAAAGCATGACATTCCGGGCGGATCATATGCCTGCATCCGAAACCAATCAAAAGGCGGCAGTCACGATATGAAAAAAGCGCATTTGACTGTTCAATCCAACTTAGAGATTGCCGACAGGATTTATAAGATGGTGCTGAAAGGAGAGCTTGTCCGGCACCTTACCGAGCCGGGTCAATTTCTTCATCTGAAGGTGAGTGACGCGGTCACGCCGCTATTAAGAAGACCGCTCAGCATTGCGGACGTCAATTTCGCCGCGAATGAAGTATCCGTTATCTACAGAGCTGACGGTGAGGGAACGCGTCTTTTGTCCGAGAAAAAAGAGGGCGGCAGGATAGACGTTCTCGGCCCTCTCGGCAACGGATTCCCCGTCCGGCGGATTGAACCCGGCAAAACCGCGCTGTTAGTCGGAGGCGGAGTCGGGGTTCCGCCTTTGCAGGAACTATCAAAGCGCCTGACGGAAAAAGGCGTAAACGTCATTCATGTGCTTGGATTTCAATCAGCAAAGGATGTTTTTTACGAACAGGAATGTCGTGCGTACGGAGACACCTATGTGGCGACGGCTGACGGAACATATGGAGAGAAAGGATTTGTCACCGATATCATCCGTGAAAAGCAGCTCGAATTCGATGTCCTGCTAAGCTGCGGACCGACACCGATGCTGAAAGCTCTGAAGCAGCAGTACGGCCATAAAGAGGTTTACCTTTCGATGGAAGAGCGGATGGGCTGCGGCATCGGGGCCTGCTTCGCCTGCGTGTGCCGCACGGGTGAAAGCGATACATCCTATGTAAAGGTCTGCCTTGACGGGCCGGTATTTAAAGCTGAGGAGGTGGCGCTGTAATGTTAGAAGTGAATCTGCCGGGTCTCCAATTGAAAAATCCGATCATCCCCGCTTCCGGATGTTTCGGTTTCGGGAAAGAATATGCCGGATTTTACGATTTATCATGTCTCGGAGGCATTATGATTAAAGCAACGACGAACGAAGCCCGCTTCGGAAATCCTACGCCGAGAGTGGCGGAGACAAGCGCGGGAATGCTGAATGCCATCGGACTGCAAAATCCCGGGCTTGAGCATGTGCTCAATCATGAGCTGCCTTGGCTCGAACAATTTGACACGCCGATTATCGCAAATGTCGCCGGTTCTCAGGTGGACGACTATAAAGAAGTGGCCGAGCACATCAGCCAAGCGCCGAATGTGCATGCGCTTGAGCTTAACATTTCATGTCCGAATGTCAAAACGGGGGGGATTGCTTTTGGCACTGATCCCGTCATGGCGGCCGAACTGACAAAAGCGGTGAAAGAAGTTTCCGCAGTGCCTGTGTATGTGAAGCTTTCGCCTAATGTCGCAAACATAACCGAAATTGCCAAAGCGATTGAAGCGGCCGGTGCTGACGGTCTGACGATGATTAATACACTCATCGGGATGAGGCTCGATCTCAAGACGGGACGGCCGATCTTAGCAAATAAAACGGGCGGACTGTCAGGCCCGGCGATCAAACCGGTCGCCATCCGGATGGTATACGAAGTCAGCCAGGCCGTTCAAATCCCGATTATCGGGATGGGCGGCGTTCAGACCGCAGAGGATGCATTAGAATTTCTTCTTGCGGGAGCGAGTGCGGTTGCCGTCGGCACGGCGAACTTCGTCAATCCGTTCGTCTGCCCGGAAATCATAGAACAGCTCCCCCGTGTGCTGCGCCAACACGGCTTTCAATCTGTAAGTGAATGCATCGGAAGGAGCTGGAAACATGAAAAACAACCTGCCCATCATCGCGCTTGATTTTGCATCAAGGGAAGAGACTTTAACGTTTTTAGACTTGTTTGAAAAGGAAAGGCTTTTTGTCAAAACGGGGATGGAACTTTTTTATCAGGAAGGCCCCGCCATCATTCACCAATTAAAAGAACGGAACTGTGATATATTTTTAGATTTAAAGCTTCATGATATCCCGACTACGGTCAATAAAGCGATGAGGCGGCTTGCCGGCCTCGGCGTTGATCTCGTCAATGTGCATGCGGCAGGGGGCGCACGCATGATGCGCGCGGCCCTAGAGGGGCTTGAAGAAGGCACGCCGGCAGGCAGAAAACGACCGTCTTTAATCGCGGTGACTCAGCTGACCAGCACTTCAGAGCAGGTGGCGAAGGAAGAGCTTCTGCTGCATAAGCCGCTGTTAGAAACGGTTGTGCATTACGGCAAAATGGCGGAAGAGTGCGGGCTGGACGGAGTGGTATGTTCGGTACATGAAACAAAAGCCATTTATGAAGCGGTCCGGCCTTCATTTCTGACAGTCACACCGGGCATCCGCACGGCCAGTGACGCAGCTGACGATCAAGTCCGGACGGCGACTCCGTTATTTGCGAAAGAAAACGGGTCGTCAGCCATCGTCGTGGGCCGCTCAATTACAAAAGCGGAAAACCCCGTTAAAGCATATGAAGCAATTAAACTGGAATGGGAGGGCGTTCGCCGATGAAACAGGCTATCGCAAAACATCTATTACACATTGAAGCTGTCTTTTTACGCCCGAATGAGCCGTTTACGTGGGCGAGCGGCATTTTATCACCGATCTATTGTGACAACCGTCTGACATTGTCGTATCCAAAAGTGAGAAATGATGTGGCGGACGGGCTCGGAAAACTGCTGAAAGAGCATTTCCCCGAGGCGGAGATGATCGCGGGCACTGCAACGGCGGGCATTCCGCATGCTGCGCTTCTCGCAGATCGTACAGGCGCGCCGATGTGCTACGTCAGAAGCAAACCGAAAGCGCACGGCAAAGGAAATCAAATAGAAGGCGCCATTAAGAAAGGACAAAAAACAGTCGTGATTGAAGACTTGATTTCTACCGGGGGCAGCGTGCTTGAAGCTGCGGCGGCCCTTCAAAGAGAGGGCGCGGAAGTTCTCGGCGTCATTTCCATTTTTACATACGGACTGCCGAAAGCAAAAGAAGCCTTTAAAAAAGCGGGTCTTCCTTATTACTCGTTAACGGATTATGACACGCTGATTGAAGTCGCGCTTGAAAACGGAACGATTCATTCAGCTGACATTGAAAAACTGAAATCATGGAAATTAAATCCCGAGTCAAAAGATTGGTTTAAAAAATAATGACAATAAAAACAGGCCTCAGGGCCTGTTTTATTATTCCTATCAAAAAACTCGGGTTGACTTCTGTTAGAATTGTGCTAAAATTTAGTACAAATCTAAAAAGCTTATCAAGAGCGGCTGAGGGACTGGACCGATGACGCCCGGCAACCTGCGTGAATTGCAAGGTGCCGCATCCAGAAAAATGCACAGCATTTTGAAGATAAGGGCTATACCGGGTCACTGTCTTTCATTCCGCTGGATTGAAAGTTTTTTATATGAAAAAAAGATTGAGGGATAAGACAACCGGCAGAAAACAACAGCTGTTTGATTGTCTCCGGGAGGAGGAAAGAAAAAATGCTAACGTATGACACATGGGAAGAGCCGGCGATTACATTTCCGGAAGACGATTCCTATAAAGGCGCGCTGTCCGTTTTAAAATGGGCATACGGCCACTACGGAGACCAGCTTGTTTACGCGTGCAGCTTCGGGATTGAAGGCATCGTCCTGATCGATTTAATTTCTAAAGTAAAGAAAGACGCGGAAATCGTGTTTCTTGATACGGGTCTTCACTTTAAAGAAACATATGAAACGATTGAAAAAGTGAAAGAGCGTTACCCGGGGCTGAACATTATCCTGAAAAAGCCAAGCCTTACTCTTGAGGAACAGGCCGAGGCTCACGGAGATAAACTGTGGGAAAGAGAACCGAACCAGTGCTGCTACATCAGAAAAATTCTGCCGTTAAGAGAAGCGCTCGCGGGGCATCCGGCATGGCTGTCCGGTCTTCGCCGGGATCAAGGGCCGAGCCGGGCGAATACGAATTTCCTGAATAAAGACGACAAGTTTCAATCGATTAAAGTATGCCCGCTGATCCATTGGACATGGAAAGACATCTGGAGATATACTTCCAAGCATGAGCTGGATTACAATATCCTCCACGATCAGGGGTATCCGAGCATCGGCTGTGAACCGTGCACTTCACCTGCATTTACCGCGGAAGATTTGCGGAGCGGCAGATGGAACGGCATGGCGAAAACAGAATGCGGACTGCATGAATAAAGGAGCTGCACGATGGAATTAGCCGCTATTTTATTCTGCCTGTTTTTTGCCATGAATATCGGAGCCAGCGGAGCCGCGGCTTCAATGGGAGTCGCTTACGGGTCCGGCGCCGTTAAAAAGAAAACGTATGCGCTGATCATTTGCGCGGCCGGAGTCCTGTCAGGGGCGGTTATCGGCGGCGGAGAAGTCGTTAAGACGATCAGCGGCGGAATCATTCCCGAACAAACCATTACGCTCACCATTGTCTGCATTATTATCGGATCGGCGGCGCTATCGTTATTCACGGCGAATGTGCTCGGCATTCCGCTGTCGACGAGTGAGGTCACTGTCGGGGCGATTGTCGGTGTCGGCGTCGCGTACAAAGTATTGTTTTTACAGCATCTTTTGGTCATCGTGAGTTTTTGGGTGCTCGTACCGTTCGTCGCGTTCTGTTTCACGTTTCTCGTCTCGAAGGTATTCAGTTCTCTGAATATTCGAGTCATTTCGAATCGGAAACAGAAGATTTTAGGGATTGTGCTGCTGATTGCGGGGTTTTGGGAAGCTTTTTCAGCCGGAATGAACAATGTCGCAAATGCGGTGGGCCCTTTGGTTGCTGCGGGCGTGCTCAGCGTGTCCAAAGGAACGCTGTACGGAGGCATCTTTGTCGCTCTCGGCGCTCTGCTTTTAGGACGTAAAGTGCTTGAAACCAACGGGAAAAAGATTACGAGATTTTCAGCCGGAGAAGGCATACTGCTTTCAGGAACCGGCGCGGGGCTTGTCATTATCAGTTCCGTCTTCGGTCTGCCGGTCCCATTGGCGCAAGTCACATCATCATCAATTATCGGCATCGGAATGGCCAAAAACGGGCCGAACGTTTTTCATAAAGAAGTCGTGAAAACGATGCTCAAAGTATGGGTCGTTTCGCCGTTTTTGTCACTGTCGATTTCGTATCTGCTTGTCTCCCTGCTGTTAAAAGGAGATTACTATTCCATCTTTATGATGGCCAGCGTGCTTTTGGCAGCTGGCGGAGCCGCCAGTCTGATGAAAGCCATCCGAAAAGAGAAACGCTCTGTCCATGAACAAGGCGGAGGCATTTAACTATTAATCTGAGTTTATTTATCTGTTAACTGGGAGGAGTCATGTATTATGAGTTTAGCACCGCACGGAGGAACATTAATTAATCGGGTGAATGAGCAGTATGATCTTACATCCGTCCAAAAAGAAATTGAGCTTGATTTGATTTCGTTCGCTGATTTAGAGCTGATCGGCATCGGGGGGTACAGCCCGATTGAAGGATTTTTCACAGAAAAAGATTACGTGTCAGTCGTTGAAAATATGCGTCTGGCATCCGGGGTTGTCTGGTCCTTGCCGATCACGCTTCCGGTCGATTCAGAAAAAGCGGCTGAGCTTGCCGTCGGCGACACGGTGAAACTGACTTACGGCGGAGAAACATATGGCGTCGTCGACATCGAAGATATTTATACGCCGGATAAACAAAAAGAAGCTGTTCACGTATATAAAACCGATGATGCCGCGCATCCGGGCGTGAAAAAATTATTTTCACGCGGCGATACGTATATCGGCGGGCCGATCACATTAGTTAAAAAAGCGTCAAAGCAGTTTCCCGAGTTTACATTTGAACCTGCCGATACAAGACGAAGCTTCGAAGAAAAGGGCTGGAAAACCATCGTCGGTTTCCAAACGAGAAATCCGGTTCACCGCGCCCACGAATATATCCAAAAAACCGCGCTTGAGACGGTTGACGGCCTGTTTTTGAACCCGCTCGTCGGTGAAACAAAATCAGATGACATTCCGGCGGATGTCAGAATGGAAAGCTACCAGGTGCTGCTCGATCATTATTATCCGAAAGACCGTGTTTTCCTCGGCGTATTTTTGGCGGCAATGCGGTATGCGGGGCCGAGAGAAGCCATTTTCCACGCGCTTGTCCGCAAAAACTACGGCTGCACGCATTTTATCGTCGGCCGCGATCATGCCGGCGTCGGTGATTACTACGGCACATATGAAGCGCAAGAGCTGTTTGATCAATTTACAGCGGATGAACTCGGGATTACACCGATGAAATTCGAGCACAGCTTCTTCTGCCGGAAATGCGGCAACATGGGAACGGCCAAAACATGCCCGCATGACAGAGAAGACCACGTCATTCTGTCAGGAACAAAGGTTAGAGAAATGCTGCGAAGCGGCGTCATGCCGCCGGCGGAATTCAGCCGTCCTGAAGTTGTCGAGGTGTTGATTAAAGGGCTGAAAACGAAAGAAGAATCAGGCGTTTCTTAAGGAGGAAAATAGAGTGACAAATCGTGATATCGTGTGGCATGAAGCCTCAATAACGAAAGAAGAATACCAGCAGAAAAACAAGCATAAAAGCTCTATCCTCTGGCTGACGGGCTTAAGCGGTTCAGGGAAATCCACGATTGCAAACGCCGCAGCGCGCGAGCTGTTTGAACAAGGCTATCAAGTCATCGTGCTTGATGGTGATAACATCCGCCACGGCTTAAACAAGGACTTAGGTTTTTCCGATGATGACCGCAAGGAAAATATACGCCGAATCGGGGAAGTGGCGAAGCTTTTCGTTCAGCAGGGAACCATCGTCATCACGGCTTTTATTTCTCCGTTCCGTGAGGACAGAGATCAGGTGAGAGAGCTTGTGGCAGAGGGCGAATTTAATGAAATCTATGTGAAATGCGACCTCGATATATGTGAAAAACGCGATCCGAAAGGTTTATATAAAAAAGCAAGAAATGGTGAAATTCCGTTCTTTACGGGGATCGACTCACCGTATGAAGAGCCGAAAGCGCCTGAGCTCGTACTTGATTCAGGCAAATGTGAACGCGAAGAATGCACCGGAAGACTGGTTGACTTTGTGAAAAACAGCTTAGCATAATAGGTCCAAAAAGGCCGCGCAATCAACCGGATATCCCCCCTAATGGCGGGATATGGTAAAATAGCTGAAGTGCGGCCTCGCGGCTGTTCTGGGAAGATTTCAAAACGGATCGGGGAGACATGCTATGGGGAAAGTATTTATCGTTGGAGCCGGTCCGGGAGATCCGGACTTATTAACGGTGAAGGCAATGAAAGCCATACAGAAAGCGGACGTTATATTATATGACAGATTGGTAAGCAAAGAGATTTTACAGTATGCCGGAGAAGAAGCGGATCTGATTTACTGCGGCAAGCTCCCGGATTTTCACATTATGAAACAGGATACGATCAACCGTTTCCTTGTGAAGTATGCGAAAAAAGGAAAAACCGTTGTAAGGCTAAAGGGGGGCGACCCGTTTGTTTTCGGCCGCGGAGGCGAAGAAGCGGAGGCTCTCGCGCAAAACGCCATTCCGTTTGAGATCGTTCCCGGCATTACATCAGGAATCGCGGCTGCTGCTTATGCCGGCATTCCCGTGACGCACAGAGAGGCGAGCTCCAATGTCGCATTCGTTACGGGGCATTATAAACAAGAAGACGACTTTGAAGAAAAATGGAAAGCGCTGGCGACGGGTATTGATACGCTGGTGATTTATATGGGAATTAAAAATATCCGGCAGATTGAAAGAATGCTGCTGGAAAACGGCAGAGACGCCGGCACCCCGGCAGCCTTTATTCATTGGGGAACGACGGACAGGCAAAAAACAGTCGTCTGCACCGTCGGCACGCTTTCAGACACAGTGATAAAAGAAGAAATCAAAAACCCGAGCTTAATTGTTATCGGTGATGTCGTCAATTATCACTGCAAACTGGACTGGTATGCATCTGAACAGAAAAATCTGGATTTGAGCGAGGCGTTGTAAATGAAGCAGGCGATTTTATACATCGGGCACGGAAGCAGGCTGAAAAAAGCGCAGACAGAGTCGGCGGCGTTTTTAAAAGGGTGCATGCCGCACGCTGACGCTCCCATTCAGGAAATCTGTTTTTTAGAACTGCAGGAACCGTCTATTGAAGCGGGATTTGAAGCATGTGTCAGACAAGGCGCCACTCATATTGCGGCCGTGCCTTTGCTGCTGTTGACCGCTGCCCACGCAAAACATGACATTCCGGCTGAAATCGCCCGTGCGGCGGCCCTGCATCCCGATATAAAAGTGACATATGGTGTTCCGATCGGAGTGGACGATGAAGTTGTAAAAGCGGTGCATCAGCGCATTGAAGATACCGGAGTGCCCATTGAGCAGGCGAAAGTGGTGCTGATCGGAAGAGGAAGCACAGATCCGGCAGTTAAAAACGCAGTCAGTAAGATTGCCGGAAAACTTGAGGCGATTACACCTGTTAAAGAAGTCATCCCTTGTTTTTTAACAGCATGTGACCCGCACTATAAAGAAGTGTTTGCCGGCCTTGAAGAGGATGACGGAGCACCCGTTTTTATCGTTCCATATCTTCTGTTTACCGGGCTTTTAATGACTGAGATTGAACGGGAAGTTCAAAAGCTTCAAACGATCAATCAAAATGTTCATCTCGCTTCATACTTAGGTTTTCACCCGCATATTAAGCAGGCGTTTTTGAACCGTGTGTCAGAAGCTGTTCGAAACCCCGGCGGCCAGTTTGATTTTAAGGGGGGACAGTATGCTGCCTCTGCACATTAATCTAAGCGGAAAAAGAATTATCATCGCGGGCGGAGGCAATGTTGCCTTAAGAAGGCTCAAAACGGTGCTTCCGGAAGGCGCGGATATTACTGTAATCAGTCCCGATGCCCTGCCTGAAATGAAACAGCTGGCGGATGAAGGACGTATTCGCTGGGTTTCCCGTAAAATTGAAATGAAGGATCTCGCGCCCGCTTTTTTCATCATTGCCGCGACAAATGACCGCAGCGTGAATCAGGAGATAGCCGCGACCGCTTCTGAAACGCAGCTGGTCAATTGTGTAAGCGAGGCTGAACAGGGCAGCGTGTATATGCCGAAGATCATCCGCAAAGGTCGCATTCAAGTATCCGTATCAACAAGCGGCGCAAGCCCGGCACATACGAAAAGACTGGCTGAGGACATAGAGCCTCTCATTACTGCTGATTTGGCTGAAGAAGTGGATCGTTTATTTGAGAAAAGAAGAAGATCATAAAAAACACCTTGTCTGTCATCAGGCAGGGTATTTTTTATACTGTCCTGACAGTCCCCGAATGTGAACAATTCAAAACGAAAGCGGGCAGTTTGAATGTTATATGCCGACAAGCGGTCAGGATTGCGAAGTGACGCGGAATATTTATCTGGTCCCGATGCCGCCTGGATTCCGCCCGCATACAAAGGAAAGGTCAGAGACCCGCCCGGATGTGCTCAGGTTCGGCGAGGGAAGGTGACAGTATCCGCCGCCAAATCAGGTGTGACCGTTTTAATCAGAGACGGCCCCGGCGGATCAGGCAGACATGACGGGAAACTGATCAGATACTGTAAAGATCGGTTCTGACGGCTGGGAGAGTTTCGTCTCCGTTTATAAGTAATAAAAAACACCTCCAAGCTGAGTGCGGGTTTCAGCTTGGAGGTGCGTTTATTTTTTCAGCCGTATGACAAGGTCGGCATCAGGTGTGACAAATACGGTATGCTGGCTGTCATAGGTGACAAATCCGGGCTTTGCGCCGTTTGGCTTTTTCACGTGTCTGATTTTTGTATAATCAACGGGAACGGAGCCGGAATCTTTCGCCTTGGAAAAATAAGCGGCGATCGCAGCCGCCTCCAGTATGGATTGTTCATCCGGATCGCTGCTTTTAATCACAACGTGGGAACCGGGAATGTCTTTCGTGTGGAACCATAAATCATCCCTTGCGGCAGCTTTTGTCGTTAAGTATTCATTTTGTTTATTGTTTTTGCCGACAAGAATCGTCAATCCCCGTGAAGATTCATATTGCTCCAAAACAGGAACGTGCTGCTTCTGCTTTTTCTGTCCTCGCTGCTGTTTCGGTCGCAGATATTTGCCTTCCACAAGCTCTTCCCTTATTTCGTGAATATCCTTTGTGGAGGCGGAGGAGAGCTGCTGGATCAGCTGATCGAAATAAGCGATTTCCTCCTCGGCCAGACGGATCTGTTCTTTTACCACCTCGACGGAATTCTTAGCCTTTTGATACTTTGTAAAATACATCTGCGCGTTTTCTGACGGTGTTTTGTTCGGATTTAAAGGAATGGTCACTGTCTTACTTTCTTCATCATAATAATTGATGACTTCCGCTTCTTTGTCACCTTTTTTCAGCATATATAAATTCGCCGTCAGCAGTTCGCCGTATAGCTGGAATTCCTTCGCATTCTCTGAGTAGTCGAGCGTCTTTTCCAGCTTTTTTATCTTATTGGCGTTCTTTTTCCGTTCATTTGCGACAAATCGCTCGAGATCCTGAGCCTGCTGTTTGACGCGGTCGCGTTCCGCCTTGCCGAAATAAAACCGGTCCAACAGCTCACTCAGTGAGTGAAAGGTGCGCTCCTCTCCGTTTACATGTGTGAGAGACAGGAGATAAAAGTATTCCTTTCCGCCGGCTGTTGTAATGTTTGGTGTAAACCTGCAATCTTTCACGGCATGGAACATTTCAATCAGCGTCTTCGGCAGCGTTATTTTGTTAGCGAGACCCGCTCTGTGAACGGCTTCTTTTGCAAACAGCGGAGAAACACCGGAGAAATGTCTGACGATCTGCTGGTCAAGCCGTCCTTCCTGAAAACTGAGATAACGCAAAACGTCTTCTTCGTCCGCGGCGAGCGGCGAAATTTTTTCCTGAGCGGGAGGAAGCTTGTAATCATAGCCCGGCAGAACGGTCCGGTAGCTGTTCATCGACGGAGATAAATGTTTCAGCCCGTCGATGATGGCTCCTTCTCCGTCAGTCAGGATAATATTGCTGTGCCGCCCCATAATTTCAACATACAGCGTTCTTACGGTTTCGTCGCCGATTTCATTTCTGCTTTTTATGCGGAATATCATAATCCGGTCTAATCCGGCCTGTTCTATTTTCTCAATAAATCCGCCTTCTATATGCTTTCTGAGCAGCGTACAAAACATCGGCGGCTCGCTCGGATTTTCATAGGCCTGATTCGTCATGTGCACCCGTGAATAGCTCGGATGCGCCGATAATAATAATTTATGGTTTTTTCCGTTAGCGCGGATATGGAATATCACATCGTGCTTAAAAGGCTGATGGACTCTCGTGATCCGGCCTCCGGCAATCCGGCTGTTTAATTCATGTGTCATTCCGTATGTAAACATGCCATCAAAAGACATATAAAACACCCTTTCCTTCTTCCTGCATTCGATAATTATAGCATGAAAAGGGACGAGTCAGAATAAGCTTGTTTACAGAGTGACATCTCTAAAGCGAGGCAGGGGAGTGGACGAGAAGAATGAAGTTTCATGAAATGGGACAAACCGATTTGCTGAAAGCAACAAATACGTCCATTAAACAGGGGTTGACCGAAAAAGAGGTGAAAAAACGCCTTGAAAAGCACGGGCCGAACGAGCTTCAGGAGGGCAAGAGGACACCGGCGATCGCCGTGTTTTTCGCCCAATTTAAAGATTTTATGGTGCTCGTGCTGCTGGCGGCAACCTTAATATCCGGGTTTTTAGGCGAATATGTAGATGCCGTAGCGATTATGGCGATTGTATTTGTCAATGGGGTTCTCGGTTTTTTTCAAGAGCGGCGGGCGGAAAAGTCTTTACATGCATTAAAAGAGCTGTCAACGCCGTATGTGTCAGCGTTGCGGGACGGGAGCTGGAAGAAAATTCAGTCCAAGGAGCTCGTTCCCGGCGATATCATGAAATTTTCAAGCGGCGACCGGATTGGCGCGGATGTGCGGATCGTTGAAGCGAAAAGCCTTGAAATTGAGGAATCGGCGCTGACCGGGGAATCAATTCCGGTGGTTAAACAAGCCGATAAATTGAGAAAGCCGGATGTTTCGTTAGGCGACATCAGCAATATGGCGTTTATGGGTACGATCGTAACGCGCGGCAGCGGTGTCGGCGTTGTCGTCGGTACAGGAATGAATACGGCAATGGGGAAAATCGCCGATATGCTGGAATCCGCCGGCAGCCTTTCAACACCGCTGCAGCGAAGACTTGAAGAGCTCGGCAAAATTTTAATTATCGTCGCGCTCCTTTTAACGGTATTGGTCGTTGCAGTCGGCGTCTTACAGGGACATGATCTTTACAGCATGTTTTTGGCCGGGGTGTCATTGGCCGTCGCCGCGATTCCGGAAGGGCTTCCCGCCATTGTTACGGTGGCATTATCAATCGGCGTCCAGCGCATGATCAAACAAAAATCAATTGTCAGAAAGCTCCCGGCGGTTGAAACATTGGGCTGCGCCTCTGTCATTTGTTCTGATAAAACCGGCACGCTGACACAAAACAAAATGACCGTCACCCATATGTGGTCAGGCGGCAAAATTTATAAAGTGTCGGGCATCGGCTATGTGCCGGAGGGCGTTTTCACTCGCGATGAGCGGGAAATCAAGCCGAAAGATGAGAAGATTCTTGAACAGATGCTGGTTTTCGGCGCGTTGTGCAACACATCTGAAATCTCACTGAAAGACGGCCGTTATGTACTCGACGGTGATCCGACAGAAGGAGCGCTGCTGACGGCTGCAAGAAAGGGCGGCTATTCAAACGATTGGCTCAGCGGGCAATACCGCGTGGTTGCCGAGTTTCCGTTTGACTCCGTCCGCAAAATGATGACCGTCATTATAGAGGATAAGGAAAAAAAGCAGTTCGTCATCACTAAAGGAGCGCCCGATGTGCTGATTGACCGCTCGTCACATCTGATGCACGGCGCAAGAAGTACGCCTTTTTCAGGAGAAAAGAAAGCAGAAACGGAAGCGGTTCTGAAAGAGCTGGCGTCGCAAGCTTTGCGTACGATCGCGATTGCTTATAAACCGCTTAAGCCCGGAGAAAAGCCGACAATGGAGCAGGCGGAAAAAAATCTGACGATGCTCGGCTTGTCAGGCATGATTGATCCGCCCCGTCCGGAGGTCAGACAGGCCATTAAAGAATGCCGTGAGGCCGGCATTAAAACGGTTATGATCACAGGAGATCACGTCGAAACGGCAAAGGCCATTGCAAAAGATTTGCGTCTTCTTCCGAAAAAGGGGCGTGTGATGGACGGCAAGACGCTGAATGAGCTTACGGAGAAAGAACTTATCGAAACGGTCGATGATGTCTACGTCTTCGCACGCGTGTCACCTGAACATAAATTGAAAATCGTCAAAGCGTTTCAGGAAAACGGACACGTCGTCGCCATGACGGGAGACGGGGTTAATGACGCGCCGGCCATAAAGCAGGCAGATATCGGTGTTGCCATGGGCGTGACGGGAACGGATGTGGCAAAGGAAGCCTCTTCTCTCATTCTGGTGGATGATAACTTTGCTACGATTAAATCAGCCATAAAAGAGGGACGGAATATCTATGAAAATATAAGAAAATTCGTCCGATATTTGCTCGCCTCCAACGTCGGTGAAATTTTAGTGATGCTGTTTGCGATGCTTCTCGCTCTGCCGCTGCCGCTCGTTCCGATTCAGATATTGTGGGTGAACTTAGTCACTGACGGGCTGCCGGCGATGGCCCTCGGTATGGATCAGCCGGAAGGAGATCTGATGAGGCGGAAGCCGCGGCATCCGAAAGAAGGAGTGTTTGCGCGAAAACTGGGCTGGAAAGTCGTATCAAGAGGGTTTTTAATCGGAGCCGCAACCATTTTAGCGTTTATCATCGTCTATCACCGCAATCCTGAAAATCTGCCCTACGCACAGACCGTTGCATTCGCGACTCTTGTCCTGGCTCAGCTTATACACGTGTTTGACTGCCGGAGCGAAACGTCTGTTTTCTCCCGGAATCCGTTTGAAAATATCTATCTGCTCGGCGCCATCATTTCTTCTATCTTCCTGATGGTCATCGTCATCTATTATCCGCCGCTGCAGCCGATTTTCAAAACAGTGCCGATTACGCCGGGCGATTGGATGCTGATTATCGGGATGTCGGGCATACCTACTTTTTTGCTGGCGGGTTCACTTTTGACAAGAAAAAAATAATTCCATATGATATAATCTTAGGGGTAATAGCATGTCTATTGCCCTTTTATTTTGATAACGGGAAAGAATTGGGTGTTTCATATGATACGGAGTATGACAGGCTTCGGCAGCGCAAGCAGCACAAAAGGCGATCTCTCGGCAACCGTTGAATTGAAATCCGTCAATTACCGGTTCAAAGAAGTGAACGCCCGCCTGCCACGGCCTTTGCTATATGTAGAGGATAAGCTGAAACAAACGATATTGCAGCATATACAGCGCGGAAGAGTAGAGCTGTTTCTCACTGTAAACAGTGACGCGCTCATAAAAAGAAGCCTGAACATCGATTGGGAGCTCCTTGATGAATATGTGAGCGCCGCACGCGTCATGAAAGAGCGCTACAGCCTGGCCGCAGAACCCGATGCAATGGATTTCTTTAAATTTGAACATATTGCGCAGATACACGAAGAACAGATGCGTGATGACAAGCTTGAAGAAGTCATCAGGGAAGCCGCTGAACTGGCTGTAAAGGAACTTTGTGACATGAGGGAAAAAGAAGGACGGCTTTTGGCGGAAGACTGCTTTCTGCACATTGAGCGGCTTGAGACGCTGTCCGAACAGGTGAAAGAGCGCGCTTCGGCCGTTGTTATTCAATACCGCGAGCGTCTTTACGCCCGAATGAAGGAATGGACGGAGGACGCACTCGACGAAAGCAGGCTGATCACGGAATGCGCCATTTTCGCCGACCGTTCTGATATCACGGAAGAAATTACCAGATTGAAGAGCCATTTTGTTCAATTCCGTGATATATTAAAAGAAGGCGGGGCAGTCGGCCGCAAACTTGATTTCCTTGTTCAGGAGCTTAACCGGGAAGCGAACACGATCGGCTCAAAAGCCAATGATCATCAAATCACAAAGCTTGTCGTTGAAATGAAAAGTTCTATTGAAAAATTGAAGGAACAAGTGCAAAATATAGAATAGCGACTGTGCGTATTGTTTACAGACGGTCTCTTCAGGTTACACTAGAGACGTCTATTTTACAGGGGGAACGTAGAAGATGACGATTAAACTGATTAATATCGGATTTGGCAATATCATCTCCGCCAATCGGATGATTTCGATTGTCAGCCCGGAGTCTGCGCCAATAAAGCGAATGATCCAGGATGCAAGAGACCGCGGAATGCTAATAGACGCTACATACGGACGAAGAACCCGTGCAGTTGTCGTCATGGATAGTGATCACATTATCTTATCTGCCGTCCAGCCTGAGACAGTTGCACACAGACTTTCTGTGAAAGAAGAAATTATGGATGAAGGGCAGGGGTAATTGCCGCATGAAAGAAAGAGGGTTATTAATCGTTCTCTCAGGTCCCTCCGGAGTTGGAAAAGGAACGGTTCGGCAAGCAATATTTTCACAACAGGACACAAAATTTGAATACTCAATTTCAGTCACGACGAGAAACCCGAGAGAGGGCGAGGTCGACGGCGTCGATTATTTCTTTAAATCTAGAGATGAATTCGAACGCATGATTGAAAACAACAAACTGCTTGAGTGGGCGGAATATGTCGGCAACTATTACGGAACGCCCGTTGATTATGTCGAACAGACGCTTCAAGAAGGAAAAGACGTCTTCTTAGAGATTGAAGTGCAGGGCGCGCTCCAAGTGCGGAATGCATTTCCGGAAGGCCTGTTTATCTTCTTAGCGCCGCCGAGTCTTTCTGAACTGAAAAACAGAATCGTGACAAGAGGGACTGAAACCGACGATTTAATCGAAAACAGAATGAATGCCGCAAAAGCTGAAATCGAAATGATGGACGCGTATGATTATGTCGTTGAAAACGACGATATCCAAACGGCTTGCGATAAGATTAACGCAATCGTTCTCGCCGAGCACTTAAAACGTGAACGCGTCGCTCCGAGATATAAGAAAATGCTGGAGGTAGAATAACTTATGTTAGATCCGTCAATTGACTCTTTAATGAATAAATTAGATTCTAAATATACGCTGGTGACCGTGTCTGCAAGACGCGCGCGTGAAATGCAGATCAAAAAAGACCAGCAGATTGAACATACCATTTCTCACAAATATGTAGGCAAAGCTTTAGAAGAAATTGACGCGGGCCTGCTTTCGTTTGAAAGAGAAGACAGCGAATAACAAGCACACGTAGCAACCTATCTCTACATAGGTTGTTATTTTTTTCCGTTTGGGATTTGTCCAATGCTTTCATAAAGGGGAGAAGACTTCATGAAAAACCGAAACATTCTGCTATGCGTAAGCGGAGGAATTGCCGTTTATAAAGCTTCCGCACTCACGAGCAAGCTGGTTCAGGCCGGCGCAAACGTCAAAGTGATTATGACTGAGTCCGCGCGTGAGTTTGTTTCTCCGCTGACATTTCAGGCGCTGAGCCGGAATGAAGTGTATACAGATACATTTAATGAACAGAATCCGAAGGTGATTTCTCATATTGATGCCGCTGACTGGGCGGATTTAATTATTGTCGCGCCCGCTACGGCAAATATCATCGGCAAGCTTGCCAACGGAATTGCTGACGATATGCTCACAACGACGGTGCTGGCGGCTGAGGCCCCGGTCTGGGTGGCGCCTGCGATGAATGTCCATATGTATGATCATCCGGCGGTGAAACGGAATATCTCTGTGCTTTATCAGGACGGGGTCCGCTTTATCGAGCCGAGTGAAGGCTATTTGGCATGCGGATATGTCGGCAAAGGAAGGCTGGAGGAGCCGGAGCTTATTGTTGAGCGTGTCAGAGAGCATTTTAAGGAGCCTGAAGACGATGCGCCGCTGAAAGGAAAACATATTGTCATTACGGCCGGTCCGACGCGCGAAGCCGTGGACCCTGTCCGCTTCTTCACAAATAAATCCACCGGCAAAATGGGCTACGCCGCTGCTGAAGCCGCCGTCCGTCTCGGAGCGCGGGTGACGCTGATTTCAGGTCCGGTGTCAATAGAGCCGCCAGTCGGGCTGTATCAGTTTCTTCCTGTGCAATCGGCAGCTGATATGAAAGAAGCCGTGCTTTCTGTGTTTGATTCATGCGACATGGTGATTAAGACGGCGGCCGTGGCCGATTTTACGCCGGCGGCTGTTTCTGATCACAAAATGAAGAAGAAAGACGGTTCGCTCGTGATCGAATTCAACCGTACGGCAGACATACTGAAAGAACTCGGCGAACGGAAAACACACCAGCTGCTGGTCGGATTTGCGGCTGAAACGCAAGACGTCGAACGCTATGCGCGCAGAAAACTCGAACAGAAAAACCTTGATATGATCGTTGCGAATAATGTGAAAGCGGAAGGGGCCGGATTTGGCACGGATACGAATGTCGTCACCTTCTATTTCCGGGACGGAAGAAAACGGGAGCTTGCGCTTATGTCTAAACTTGATGTTTCCTTTGAAATGCTGAAGGAAATGACCGCTTTGAAAGCCGAGGACCGAAAACCGGTATGAATGTAGCAGAAGTCATTGTCGATGTCAGCTCCAAAAACATTGACAGACCCTTTGATTACAAAATTCCCGATCATTTAAAAGGGATGATCGAAGTCGGCATGCGGGTGATTGTCCCGTTTGGCCCGCGCAAGCTTCAAGGATTTGTGACCGGTTTGAAAGATTCGTCTGAATTAAACGGCGGCTCAATGAAGGAAGTCGAGAAGCTTCTTGATTTGACGCCCGTTCTGACTGAGGAACTGATGCAGCTGTCTTCATGGCTTTCTGACAAAACGCTGTCGTTTAAAATCACGGCGCTTCAGGCAATGCTGCCCGCCGCACTGAAGGCGAAGTACGAGAAAGAGCTGAAAGTCGTTGACGAAGAAGCGCTGACACCGGACATCAAACAGCTTTTCAGGAATCAAAAAAGTCTTCTGTACTCGGATATTACCGATGAAAGCATTCTTTCGTCACTTCAGAAATTCGTGCGCAAAGGAAGCATTGATGTCACATATAAAGTCGCCCAAAAAACGAATAAAAAAATGATCCGCATGATCGAAGCGGGGGCAGACAAAGAAGAACTCGCCCGGCACGCAGATTCATTGACAAAGCAGGCTTCTAAACAGCTCGCCGTGCTTACTTATTTTATCGGCGGGGGAGCAAAGATTTCCGCGGCCGAGCTTTGCAAAAAGACCGATTCCAGTTCCGCGACGCTGAAAACGCTTCTTAAAAAGGGGCTTCTTACGGAAAGCTTTGAGGAGGTTTACCGCGATCCTTATCAGGACAGAATGTTCAAAAAAACAGAGCCGCTCTCTCTTACAGAAGAGCAGCAGGCCGCTTTTGAGCCGATTAAACAAGCCGTAGCCGATCATGTCCATCACGTCTTTCTGCTTCACGGCGTCACGGGAAGCGGCAAGACGGAAATTTACCTGCAATCCATTGAAAAAGTGCTGGCAAAAGGACAAGAAGCTATCGTGCTCGTTCCGGAAATCTCGTTGACACCGCAAATGGTCAACCGTTTTAAAGGCCGCTTCGGCTCGCAGGTTGCGGTCATGCACAGCGGATTATCCACAGGTGAAAAATACGATGAATGGCGGAAGATTCAGCGCAAGGAAGTCCGGCTTGTCGTCGGAGCCAGATCGGCCATCTTTGCCCCGTTTGAAAATCTCGGCATGATCATTATTGATGAAGAGCACGAATCTTCCTATAAGCAGGAGGAAATGCCGCGGTATCATGCAAAGGACGTAGCCATCCACCGGGCCGAGCATCACAGCTGTCCGGTCGTCCTCGGGAGCGCCACGCCGACATTGGAATCATTTGCGCGGGCGAAAAAAGGCGTTTATGAGCTGCTTCCGTTAAAACATCGCGTAAATCGCCAGCTCATGCCTGACGTTTCTCTCGTTGATATGAGAGAAGAACTGAGAAACGGCAACAGATCAATGTTTTCAAGAGAGCTGATGGAACAGCTGGAAGAGAAGCTTGCAAAAAAAGAGCAGGCCGTCCTTTTCCTGAATAAACGGGGGTATTCCTCGTTTGTGATGTGCCGGGACTGCGGTTATGTGCCGCAATGTCCGCATTGCGACATTTCAATGACTTATCACCGCTACGGACAAAGGCTGAAATGCCATTACTGCGGCCATGAGGAACCTGTCCCGGGAACATGCCCGGAATGCGGCAGCGAACATATCCGCTTTTTCGGCACGGGCACGCAGCGTGTGGAGGAGGAGCTTACCAAAGTGCTGCCTCAGGCGCGCGTGATCAGGATGGATGTGGACACCACTTCAAGAAAAGGCGCCCATGAAAAACTGTTGTCAGCGTTCGGTGAAGGGAAGGCGGATATCCTGCTCGGTACGCAAATGATCGCAAAAGGGCTTGATTTTCCGAACGTGACGCTCGTCGGAGTATTAAGCGCAGATACGACGCTTCACATCCCTGATTTCAGGGCTGCGGAGAAGACATTCCAGCTGCTGACGCAGGTAAGCGGACGGGCCGGGCGGCATGAAAAGCCGGGAACGGTGGTCATTCAAACGTATACACCGTCTCATTACAGCATTCAGCTGACGAAAACGCACGACTATGAAACTTTTTTTCAGCAGGAAATGGCGCACAGACGGGCCCAGTCATACCCGCCTTATTATTACGTGGCGCTGGTGACCGTTTCTCATGAAGAAGCGGCAAAAGCCGCGGTCACCGCAGAAAAGATTACAAACTATTTAAGAGCGGGATGCGGGCCTGATACGAAAATTCTCGGGCCGGCGGCTTCCCCGATCGCCAGGATCAAAGATAGATATCGCTATCAATGCGTGATAAAATACAGACAGGAAAACGAGTTGCAGATTCAGTTGAAAAAGATACTGGAGCACTATAAACGCGACATTGCGCAAAAGCATGTAATGATTTCAATCGATATGAATCCGTACATGCTGATGTAACATTAGTTTTTGGAGGGCAAAATTTTGGCTGTGAAAAAAATCGTCACACACCCGGCGGAGGTTCTGGAAACACCTGCCGATGAAGTGACAGTGTTTGATAAAAAATTAAAAAAACTGCTTGACGATATGTACGATACGATGCTCGAAATGGATGGCGTCGGCCTCGCCGCGCCGCAAATCGGCATTTTAAAAAGAGCGGCCGTCGTGGACATCGGTGAAGAAAGCGGCCGGATCGACCTTGTAAATCCGGTTATTCTTGAAAAGAGCGGTGAACAGACCGGAGTCGAGGGCTGCTTAAGCTTTCCCGGGGTTTACGGCGATGTCACCCGCCCGGATTACGTAAAGGTAAAAGCCCACGACCGTAAAGGAAAACCGTTTATTTTAGAAGCGGAGGGTTTTTTGGCCAGAGCCGTTCAGCATGAAATGGATCA
Organism: Bacillus sp. KICET-1; assembly: GCF_027721405.1. Classification (NCBI taxonomy): domain Bacteria; kingdom Bacillati; phylum Bacillota; class Bacilli; order Caryophanales; family Bacillaceae; genus Bacillus; species Bacillus sp. KICET-1. The sequence goes on along the minus strand of NZ_CP113515.1, from coordinate 3,348,606 downwards.
TTTAGACGGCATTTTATTCACATCAAAAATTACGGCTTACTACACTGAAGAAGAACTGGCAGAAATGGAAGGATGATTGGATGACAAGGATCGTTTTTATGGGAACGCCCGACTTTTCAGTTCCCGTCCTGCGCACGCTTATTGAAGACGGATATGAAGTGGTTGGTGTCGTTACGCAGCCTGACCGCCCGAAAGGCAGAAAAAAAATCATGACGCCCCCTCCTGTAAAGGCTGAAGCTGAACGTCACGGCATTCCCGTGCTTCAGCCCGAAAAAGTAAGGCTCGAAGAAGAAATAGAAAAAGTGCTCAGCCTGAAGCCGGACCTGATTGTTACGGCGGCATTCGGACAGATCCTGCCCAAGCAGCTGCTGGACGGCCCGAAATACGGCTGTATCAACGTACACGCGTCACTATTGCCTGAATTAAGAGGCGGAGCGCCGATACATTATTCGATTCTCCAAGGCAAGAAGAAAACGGGCGTGACGATCATGTATATGGTTGAAAAGCTTGATGCGGGCGATATGATTTCGAAAATCGAAGTGGAAATTGATGAAACGGATAACGTCGGCACGCTACACGACAAATTAAGCATAGCGGGGGCAAAGCTTTTGTCAGAGACCGTTCCGAACGTCATTTCCGGGAATATTAAACCGATCAAACAGGACGAATCAAAAGCGACTTACGCGCCTAACATTAAGCGTGAGCAGGAGCGGATTGATTGGGCAAAGCCCGGAGAAGAGATTTACAACCAGATCAGAGGTTTAAACCCTTGGCCTGTCGCCTATACAACTTTGAACGGTCAAAATATTAAAGTATGGGCTTCTGAAAAAGTTGCGGCAAAAACTGAAGCTGCGCCCGGAACAGTCATCCGCACGGAGCAAAACGGCATTGTCGTCGCATCAGGAAACAGCACCGCCCTTTTAATCACAGAGCTGCAGCCGGCGGGAAAAAAACGGATGAAGGGCGAAGATTTTGTAAGGGGCAAAAATGTGCAGCCCGGTGACGTGTTAGGAGAAGCAAATGAAAAAAATTAATGTCCGGGAGCTCGCCCTTGAAGCGCTTGAGAAGCTTGAGCAAAATCAGGCATACAGCAACCTGCTTCTTACATCGGTTATCAAAACGAATACGCTCAGCGATCAGGACAGAGGACTGCTGACAGAGCTTGTCTACGGAACGCTGCAAAATAAAATCGCCTTAGACTTTATGCTGAAGCCTTTTATCCGCAAGCCGAATAAGGTGAAGCCGTGGGTGATTCAGCTGCTTCGTCTGTCCGCGTATCAAATGGAGTATTTAGAAAAAATTCCGGATCGCGCCGCCATCCATGAAGCGGTTGAAATCGCCAAAAAACGCGGGCATAAGGGCATTGCGTCCTTTGTCAACGGCATCCTCCGCTCCCTGCAGCGTGAGGGGGCGCCGTCATTCGCTGAAATTGAAGACCCGGTTCTCCGTCTTTCTACAGAGACAAGCCATCCCGAATGGCTCGTAAAAGAGTGGGTCGAGGCGTACGGCTTTGAGGCGGCTGAAAAGATCTGCCGGATTCATCTCATTCCGCCGAAGCAGACGCTCCGTGTCAATCACATAAAGAGCGACAGGGAAACGGTGCTGAATGAGATGGAGAATGCCGGTCTGGAAGCAGAAGCCGGAGACCTTTCTCCTGATGCGATTAAGCTTTTAAAAGGAAGCATCGCGAACACGGCATTTTTCCAAAACGGCCGGGTATCCATACAGGATGAAAGCTCAATGCTTGTCGCGCGGGCGCTGGACCCGAAGCCGGGCGAAACCGTTTTAGACGCATGCGCCGCACCGGGCGGAAAGTCGGCTCACATTGCGGAACTGATGGAGAACGAGGGGAGCCTCACATCGCTTGATCTTCACCGCCATAAAGTGAAGCTGATTAAAGAGGGCGCAGAACGGCTCGGACTTACGATCATCGATGCACAAACGATGGATGCGCGAAAAGCGGGAGAGGCCTTTGGCGCAGAACGGTTTGACCGTATTCTCGTTGATGCCCCTTGCTCAGGTTTCGGCGTCATCAGAAGAAAACCCGATATGAAATATACGAAGACGCCGGAGGACAGCAGACGGCTGTCAGAAATCCAGCTCGGCATTTTAAGGGAAATCGCCCCATTAGTAAAAAAAGGTGGCACACTCGTATACAGTACGTGTACAATGGACCGGACAGAAAATGAAGAAGTTATGCATGCGTTTATACAAGAACACCCTGAGTTTGAACCCGATTTGTCTCTTGAAAAGCGGCTGCCTGAAAAGGCGAGACCCTTTGTTCAGGATGGAAGCCTTCAAATTCTTCCGCATTATTTCGGAACAGACGGTTTCTTTATTAGCAGCATGAGAAAGAAGGGATAAAAAATGACACAATTAAAAAAGACAAGCGTACGGAAAGAGCTGCGGACTGAGCAGCCGTCCATTTACTCTTTTGAATTAGATGAAATCAAACAATGGCTGACTGAGAATGGCGAAAAGCCGTTCCGCGCGGCACAGATTTTTGAATGGCTCTATGAAAAGCGGGTTTCTTCATTTGATGAAATGACAAACCTCTCAAAAAGCCTGCGTGAAAAACTCCAGAGCCATTTTGTGCTGACAACGCTGAAAACGGCTGTAAAACAGACATCTCAAGACGGCACGATGAAATTTTTATTTGAGCTTCATGACGGTTATACGATCGAAACGGTTTTAATGAGACACGAGTATGGTAATTCTGTATGTGTAACGACACAGGTCGGCTGCCGGATCGGCTGCACATTTTGCGCGTCAACGCTCGGCGGTCTGAAACGGAATCTTGAAGCGGGAGAAATCGTCGCTCAAGTCGTGAAAGTGCAAAAGGCGCTTGATGAAACGGATGAACGCGTCAGCTCAGTCGTGATCATGGGAATCGGTGAACCTTTTGATAACTTTAACGAAATGCTCGCTTTCTTGAAAATCATTAACCACGATAAAGGGCTGAACATCGGAGCGCGTCATATCACAGTTTCCACCAGCGGAATCATTCCGAAGATTTACGATTTCGCCGATCAAAAAATGCAGATCAATTTCGCGATTTCTCTGCATGCTCCGAATACGGAAATCAGAAGCCGTCTGATGCCGATTAACAAAGCCTATAAGCTTCCTGACCTTATGGAGGCCGTCAAATATTACATCGAGAAAACAGGCAGACGGATCAGCTTTGAATACGGGCTGTTCGGCGGCGTAAATGATCAGGTCGAACATGCAGAAGAGCTTGCAGAACTGTTAAAAGACGTGAAATGCCATGTCAATTTAATTCCGGTAAACTATGTGCCTGAACGGGATTACGTCCGCACACCGAGAGATCAGATTTTCGCATTCGAAAAAACGTTAAAATCCCGCGGTGTAAATGTCACGATCAGAAGAGAGCAAGGCCATGACATTGACGCGGCCTGCGGTCAGCTTCGCGCGAAGGAGCGTCAAGACGAGACGAGGTGAAGAGGTTGATTACAGCCTTGAAAACAGATACAGGTAAAGTCCGCCGGCATAATGAAGATGCGGCGGGCATTTTCACAAAAGAAGACGCGGTGCTTGCGGTTGTCGCCGACGGCATGGGCGGTCATCTTGCCGGAGATGTAGCGAGCAGGATGGCGGTTGCGGCGATGGAAGAGCAGTGGAACCGGACCGAAACGGTTCCTTCTCTGCCGTCTGCTTGCGAGGATTGGCTGAAAGACCGGATTCATGAGGCGAATGTCAAAGTACATGACCACGCTAAAGCGAATGAAGAATGCCGGGGAATGGGCACCACCGTTGTTTGCGCCTTATTCACCGGGAAGTTTGTCACTGTGGCTCATATCGGTGACAGCCGATGCTACCTGCTTCAAGATGGGGAATTCACTCAGCTGACTGAAGACCATTCGCTTGTGAATGAGCTGGTCAAGACGGGGGAAATTTCGAAAGAGGACGCCGAGCACCATCCGCGGAAAAATGTATTGACGAGAGCGCTGGGGACAGATGAAACCATCAGTTCCGACGCCCGTTCTTTTGAACTGTCTGACGGCGATCAGCTGCTTTTATGCTCTGACGGACTGTCAAATAAAATAGAAGATCACGAGATCAAACAAATGCTTCAAGCCGAATCTGATCCTCAGGAAAAAGTAGACCTTCTCATCAGCAAAGCGAATCAAAACGGCGGCGAAGATAACATCACGGCTGTGTTGATTGAGTTTTCCGCAGATGCAAAAGAGGGTGAAGACAAGTGCTAACCGGCAAGCGGATCAGCGGGCGTTATCATATCCTCCGGCCCATTGGCGGCGGCGGAATGGCAAACGTTTTTTTAGCTGAGGACATCATTCTCGAACGTGAAGTCGCAATTAAAATTCTGCGGTTTGACTTTGTGAATGACATTGATTTTATCAGGCGTTTCAGAAGAGAAGCACAGTCGGCATCAAGCCTCGATCATCCGAATATCGTCAGTATTTACGATATCGGGGAGGAAGGCGATATTTATTACATTGTCATGGAATATGTGGAAGGCATGACATTAAAGGAATACATAACCGCACACGGGCCGCTTCATCCGAAAGAAGCGCTGTCCGTTATGGAGCAGATCGTCTCGGCCATCGCCCATGCCCATCAAAACCATATCGTGCACCGGGATATTAAACCGCACAATATATTGATAGATCATTTAGGGCATATCAAGGTGACGGATTTCGGCATCGCCACAGCGCTTACGTCTACGACAATCACACATACGAATTCTGTGCTGGGCTCGGTTCATTATTTGTCTCCGGAGCAGGCGAGAGGCGGTCTGGCAACGAAAAAATCAGATATTTACGCGCTCGGCATCGTGCTGTTTGAGCTTTTAACAGGTAAGATCCCTTTTGACGGAGAATCAGCCGTCAGCATAGCGCTAAAGCATCTGCAAACAGAAACGCCTTCCGCCAGAAAGTGGAACCCTTCCATTCCGCAGAGCGTCGAAAACATTATTTTAAAGGCAACCGCTAAAGACCCGTTTCACCGCTATGAAAGCGCCGAGGACATGGAAGCGGACATCAGAACGGCTTTTGACGCCGGCAGGCTGAATGAACAAAAATTTTCCGTTCAGGATGATGAGGAAATGACAAAAGCCATTCCCGTTATTGCTGACGGCGCAAAAGCCGCGCCTCAGGCGGAAACGCCGGGGGAGACGGATGATAAGGAACAGCAGCCCGCCAAAAAGAAAAAACGGAAATGGCCGTGGGTTTTGCTGTCCGTCTGTTTCATTTTCATTATGGCGGCTGTTCTTGCTGTCACTGTGTTCCCGTCTTTATTTATGCCTAAAGATGTAAGCGTCCCCGACGTACGGGGCATGAAGTACGAAAAAGCGGAAGCACTGCTTGAAAAGAACGGGCTCCGGGCGGATCCTGATATAACGGACATTGAAGATGACAAAATAGAAGAGGAATTAATGGTCAAAACGGACCCAAAAGCGGGGTCTACCGTTAAAGAAGGCTCTTCTGTAAAACTGTACAAAAGCATCGGAAAACCGAAAACCCAGCTGATCGACGTGAAAGGGCGGCAGATCGGCGACGCAAAAAAAGCGCTGAAGGACAAAGGCTTCAAACATGTCAATGTCAAAGAAGAGAACGATGACAGCGAGGCCGGCACCGTAATTGATCAGGACCCGTCAGCCGGCACCGACATGGTCGGAAGCGACGATGAAGTCAATCTAACGGTCAGCCTCGGCCCGGCGGACGTTACGCTGAGGGACTTAAAGACTTACAGCAAAGAAGCGGCTTCAGGGTATCTTGAAGATAACGGCCTGCAGCTTGTTGAAAAACAAGCCCATTCAGATGACGTGCCAAAAGGACAAGTCATGAAGCAAGAGCCGGCAGCCGGCACTGCGGTTAAGCCGGGAAGTAATGTTGAAGTGACGTTCTCGCTCGGACCTGAAGAAAAACCGGCGAAAACGGTAAAAGAAAAAATCAGCATTCCTTACGAACCCGAACATGAAGGGGACGAGCTTGAAGTGCAAATCGCCATCGATGATAAGGACCACAGCATCTCTGATACGTATGACTCATTTAAAATAAAAGAGCCGACTGAAAAAACAATTGAACTGAAGATTGATCAGGGACAGAAGGGGTATTACCAAGTGATGGTCGATCATAAAGTCGTCAGCTACAAAACGATTGAATACCCGAAAGATAATGACTGACAAGGAGGGACCCTATGCCTGAGGGCAAAATTATAAAAGCGTTAAGCGGATTCTATTATGTCTTGGATGAATCACAGGACAAGATCATTCAATGCAGGGGCCGGGGCATTTTCAGAAAAAATAAAATAACGCCTCTGGTCGGCGATTATGCCGTTTATCAGGCTGAAAATGATAAAGAAGGCTACTTGCTGGAAATCAAAGAACGAACAAACGAGCTGATCAGGCCGCCGATTTCAAATGTCGATCAGGCCGTTCTCGTCTTTTCTGCCGTTCAGCCGGCGTTCAGCACGTCTTTATTGGACCGTTTTCTCGTCCTTGTGGAAGCCAACGGCATTCACCCGATCATCTGCATAACCAAAATGGACTTAGCTGCAGACGGGGAATCGAAAGAGGCGATACTTTCTTACGTGAAAGACTATCAGGGGATCGGTTATGACGTATATGTGACGTCATCAAAAGAAAACAGCGGTTTAACAGGCATTGTGAAACACTTCGAGAACAAAACGACGGTGTTTGCCGGTCAGTCGGGAGTCGGAAAATCTTCGCTTTTAAATGCGATCAGCCCGGAGCTTGAGCTGAAAACAAACGAGATTTCCGCGCATTTGGGACGCGGAAAACATACGACGCGCCATGTGGAGCTCATTCATACATCAGGCGGTCTGGTGGCGGATACTCCGGGGTTCAGTTCGCTTGAATTTACCGGCATTGAGGAAGATGAGCTGGGCAGCACGTTCCCTGAGATCAGAGAAATAAGCGCCTCTTGCAAATTCAGAGGCTGTCTGCATCTTAAGGAGCCGAAATGCGCGGTAAAGCAAGCGGTGGAAGAAGGAGAGATTCAGCCGTACCGTTATGAGCATTACAAAGAATTTATGCAGGAAATAAAAGAGAGAAAGCCGAGGTATTAATATGATTAAGGTTGCGCCATCAATTCTTTCCGCCGATTTTGCTTCACTGGGCGAGGAAATTAAAGACGTGGAAAAAGGAGGGGCGGACTATATCCATATTGATGTCATGGATGGCCATTTCGTCCCTAACATTACAATCGGGCCGCTTATCGTTGAAGCCGTCCGTCCGGTGACTGATCTGCCGCTGGATGTCCATCTTATGATTGAAAACCCGGACCGCTACATACCGGCATTCGCAAAAGCCGGCGCGGACATCCTTTCCGTTCATGCTGAAGCGTGTCCGCATCTTCACCGGACCATTCAATTGATAAAAGAGCAGGGGGTAAAAGCGGGAGTTGTGCTCAATCCGCATACGCCCGTCCAAATGATTGAACATGTGATCGAGGAACTTGACCTTGTGCTGTTAATGACGGTTAACCCCGGTTTTGGCGGCCAGCGCTTCATTCATTCGGTTCTGCCGAAAATCCGTCAGGTCAAACAGCTGGCTGAGGAGAAAGGCCTGTCTGAGCTTTTAATCGAGGTGGACGGAGGCGTTAATAAAGAAACAGCCCCTTTATGCGCTGAAGCGGGCGCCAATCTGCTTGTTGCCGGGTCTGCCGTATATAATCAGCCGGATCGGAAAAAAGCCATCGCTGACATCCGAAACGCGTAATAAACATGCTGAAAAAGAGCCCGGTGAAAGCCGCCGGCTCTTTTCGCGTCTAAGAGAGAGGAAAACATATGAAGACAATCAATATCGTTGCGGGCGGCCCGCGGGAACTTATTCCCGATCTATCCGAATACACAGACGGAGATACGACGTGGGTCGGAGTCGATAAAGGGACGGTTTCTCTTTTGGAAGCCGGAATCATTCCGCAGGAAGCTTTCGGTGATTTTGACAGCATTACGGAAGAGGAGCTCATGCAGATTCAAAAAGCGGCGCCGGCCCTCCATGTGTATCAGGCGGAAAAAGATTATACCGATCTTGAACTCGCCCTTGACTGGGCTTTACAAAAAGAACCGGAAACCATTCGGATGTTCGGTGTGACGGGCGGAAGAGCCGATCACTTTTTAGGGAACATCCAGCTGCTGTATAAAGCCTTACATAAGAATACCGATGTCGAGCTGATCGACCGGCAGAATGACATTCAGATGTTCGGGCCCGGCCGTTATACAATTGAAGAAAAAGCGCGCAGACGCTATATTTCTTTCATTCCATTTACGGAAGCGGCAGACGGCCTGACACTCGACGGTTTTAAATATCCCCTTGATAATTGTCATATTCCTCTGGGTTCCACACTATGTATTAGTAACGAACTCATTCATTCACGAGGTACTTTTTCGTTTGCAAAAGGCATATTAATAATGGTAAGGAGCGCGGATTAAAAAGCGGCTTCTGCCATATGCGGAAAAAACCATGAATCCTAAAGTGATGAACGCAGCGGATACGGGACTTATAGGAGGGGACAAAATGAAATTTTATACCATTAAATTGCCGAAGTTTTTAGGAGGAATTGTCCGGGCGATGCTGGGCTCATTTAGAAAAGAGTAAGCCCAAGAAGCTGAAATTGCCCTCTTTGAACGCATAAAAAACGCCTGCCGCATAAAAGGGCAGGCGTTCATTTTTGCTTATACACGCTCAACTTTACCGGATTTTAAAGCCCGGGCAGATACATACACTTTTTTAGGTTTGCCGTCAACGAGGATGCGGACCTTTTGAAGGTTGGCGCCCCAAGTACGCTTAGAAGCGTTCATTGCGTGAGAACGGTTGTTTCCGGCTTTTGTTTTTTTACCTGTAATAAAACATTTACGTGCCATTTGTTTCCCTCCTAACTGCGCGAAACATCTTTTCAAACATAGTTTCTCAGATGCTTTCGTTATACAATACTTTAAATAATTTACCACAGCTAAAAACCGTTTGCAACTATTGTTTCCCTTACTTTCAAGAAAAATCACTTGACATGTAAAACCAATCACATTTCCGCGCTGAAGGCCGCTGTCTGTATCTTTTCTTTTCATAATGGGATACATATAGTAGAATAATGATAACTCTATGCACCTGAAGGAGGAACCTGTGTGTCCATTGAAATGAAGACAAAATACGGACAGATTGATATATCCAACGAAGTCATCGCAATGGTTGCCGGAGGCGCTGCCATTGACTGTTACGGAATAGTGGGGATGGCCTCAAAAAACCAGATTAAAGACGGTTTGTCTGAAATCCTCCGGAGAGAGAACTTCGCAAAAGGCGTACATGTCCGTCAGGAAGCCGAACAAATACATATCGACATGTACATTATTGTCAGCTACGGCACTAAAATATCCGAAGTAGCCCACAATGTTCAGACGAAGGTAAAATACACAGTAAATCAAACAATCGGACTTGCAGTTGATTCTGTAAATATTTATGTCCAAGGCGTACGAGTAACGAACCCGTAGTGAGGAGGATGAGTATTGTCTAGACGAAACTTAGATGGGAGAGCTTTTGCGGCAATGATTCTGGCGGGGGCTGAGACATTGTCTCAAAACGCATCCGCGGTGGATGCGCTGAACGTGTTTCCCGTGCCTGACGGCGATACCGGAACAAATATGAATTTATCGATGTCATCCGGTGCAAGAGAGGTAGAGCACATTGACTCACCCGACATCGGCAAAGTCGGCATCGCCCTGTCAAAAGGCCTGCTTATGGGAGCGAGAGGAAACTCAGGGGTGATCTTGTCCCAATTGTTCAGAGGTTTCACAAAGAGCATTGAAAACAAAAACCAAATAGACGCCCAAGAATTTGCCGCAGCACTCCAAGCGGGAGTGGATATGGCATATAAGGCGGTCATGAAACCGGTTGAAGGAACGATTTTAACCGTGGCTAAGGATGCGGCTAAAAAAGCGGTCGCCTCGGCCAAAGAAGAAACCGATATTATTTCGGTCATGGAGGCCGTTATTGAAGAAGCGGAAGCGTCGCTGAACCGCACGCCGGATCTGCTTCCTGTTTTAAAGGACGTCGGTGTCGTTGACAGCGGCGGAAAAGGTCTGCTTTGTGTATATGAAGGCTTTTTGGCTGCTTTAAAAGGAGAGGCCGTACCGAAAAAAGCGGTTCTTCCGGCACTCGATGATATGGTGAATGCCGAGCATCATAAAAGCGCGCAAAGCATGCTGAGTACAGAAGACATTGAATTCGGATTTTGTACGGAAGTGATGGTGAGGCTGGATCAAGATAAACGGACGTTCAAGGAAGAGACGTTCAGAAACGAACTGAGCCGTTTCGGCGATTCATTGCTGGTCGTGGCTGATGATACGCTGGCGAAAGTCCATATTCATGCCGAAGAACCAGGGAACGTACTCAATCTCGCACAGCGTTACGGCGATTTGATTAAAATTAAAATTGAAAACATGAGGGAACAGCATACTTCAATCATCAGCCAAGAACATGATGAAAAAAAGCCGGCCGGCGTTATGAAAGAAGCCCGCAAGCCTTTTGGCATCGTGACTGTGGCAATGGGAGAGGGCATTTCTGAATTGTTTACGAGCATCGGCGCTTCACACGTAATCGAAGGCGGCCAGACAATGAATCCGAGCACGGAAGATATTGTTGAAGCCGTTCAGTCTGTCAATGCGGAGACGGTTTTCATTCTTCCGAACAATTCCAATATTGTGATGGCTGCCAATCAGGCGGCGAGCGTGGCTGAAGAAAATGTCATTGTCATTCCGGCAAAAACGGTCCCTCAAGGCATGACCGCCCTGCTTGCGTTTAACCCTGACCAGCCGGCTGACGTAAATGAAGCCAATATGCTTGAGGCCATCCGGAATGTGAAAAGCGGACAGGTGACATATTCAGTCAGAGACACCCATATTGACGGCAAAGATATTAAAAAAGGTGATTTTATCGGCATTTTAAACAGTTCAATTATCGGCAGCGCCGAAGATCGGATGAGTGCGGCAAAATTGCTGCTGGATGAAATGATCGGGGAAGAAGATGAAATTGTCACCATCTTGTACGGAGAGGACGCTCCGGAAGAAGAAGCTGAGAAACTCGCTGAGTATATTGCTAGCGTCTGTGAAGATATCGAGGTTGAAATCCATAACGGCAGACAGCCTCTGTATCCATATATATTTGCGGCAGAATAGAAGGGCTTATCAGGCCCTTCTATTCTTATGTCTTTATTTACCTGCGGCAGTGCGGCAGTGTGCCTGCTTGCCAATTGAGAAATGTTCAATTAGTCTAAAGAAAAGCGCTGAATGAAGTGATGTTAAGGAGGAACAAACCAGCATGAAGTATAGAAGCGTTTTTGATATTATCGGCCCGGTAATGATCGGTCCGTCCAGTTCACATACCGCAGGCGCCGCCCGGATCGGCAGAGTGGCCAGAAGCCTATTCAGGCGGGAGCCCCGCCGGATCATTGTGTCTTTTTACGGATCATTTGCGGAGACGTATAAGGGTCACGGCACTGATGTCGCGATTATCGGCGGCCTGCTTGATTTTGATACATTTGATGAACGGATTAAAACAGCGATTCAAATTGCGGAAGAGAAGGGCATATATGTAGAGTTCCGTACAGAGGATGCCGTGCCCGTTCATCCGAATACAGCGCGTATCGTCATTTCTGATGATGAGGGAGAGCTTGCCCTTACCGGTATTTCCATCGGCGGCGGAAAAATAGAAATCACGGAGCTCAACGGCTTTGAGCTGCGTCTTTCCGGAAACCATCCGGCTATTTTAGTCGTTCACAATGATAAATTCGGCACGATTGCAGGCGTTGCCAATGTGCTTGCGAAATTCTCCATCAACGTCGGACATATGGAAGTGGCGCGTAAGGACGTCGGCCAGCTTGCGCTGATGACGATTGAGGTCGATCAGAATATTGAAGAAGAAGTGCTTGACGAGCTTTCAACACTTCCTAATATTATACAGGTTACTAAGATAGCTGACTAAAAAGTCAGGAGGAAAATGACATGTTTCGTAATGTAAAAGAATTAATAGAAATCACTCAAGAAAAACAAATTCCGATTTCGGAAGTGATGATCACGCAAGAGATGGAAGTGACGCAAAAAACGCGGGAAGAAATCTTTCAAGGAATGGAGCGCAATCTCTCCGTCATGGAAGCAGCTGTTGAAAAAGGGCTGAAGGGCGTCACGAGTCAGACCGGTTTAACAGGCGGAGATGCCGTGAAACTTCAGGCATACATCCAATCGGGAAGAAGCCTGTCGGGCAATCTGATTTTAGACGCCGTTTCTAAAGCTGTCGCGACAAATGAAGTCAATGCGGCGATGGGAACGATCTGCGCTACACCGACCGCCGGCTCTGCCGGGGTCGTGCCGGGAACGTTATTCGCCGTAAAGCATAAGCTGAACCCTACGACAGAACAAATGATCCGTTTTCTGTTTACAGCCGGCGCGTTCGGTTTTGTCGTAGCAAACAATGCGAGTATTTCAGGAGCGGCAGGAGGCTGTCAGGCGGAAGTCGGGTCAGCATCAGGCATGGCAGCGGCTGCGATTGTGGAAATGGCGGGCGGAACGCCTCAGCAATCAGCGGAAGCAATGGCGATTACACTGAAAAATATGCTCGGTCTCGTATGTGACCCGGTCGCCGGATTGGTAGAAGTGCCGTGTGTCAAACGAAACGCAATGGGAGCATCCAACGCAATGATCGCGGCGGATATGGCGCTGGCCGGGATTACAAGCCGCATTCCTTGCGATGAGGTGATTGACGCGATGTACAAAATCGGCCAGACAATGCCGACAGCACTGCGTGAAACGGGACAAGGCGGTTTAGCCGCGACACCGACGGGAAGAGAATTAGAGAAAAAAATTTTCGGAGGAGCGCTGAAATCAAGTGACACACCATCAGCAAACTAGTATAGCGGAAATTAAGGGCATTGGGCCGGAAACAGAAAAAACATTGCACGAACTTGGTATCTATGACATTTCTGATCTTCTGAATTATTTCCCTTACCGTTATGACGACTATGAGCTGAGGGATTTAGAAGAAGTAAAACATGAAGAAAGAGTGACGGTAGAAGGGAAGGTTCATTCAGAACCTTCTCTTACCTATTACGGCAAAAAACGAAACAGGCTGACATTCAGGGTGCTTGTCGGCAATTATTTAATTACCGCGGTCTGCTTTAACCGTCCCTACTTAAAAAAGAAACTGACGTTAGGTTCTGTCGTCACGATATCGGGGAAATGGGATAAACACAGACAGACCGTTTCCGTGCAGGAATTAAAAAACGGTCCTCATCAAGAAGATAAAAGCATTGAGCCTGTTTATTCCGTTAAAGAAAACGTCACCGTAAAAATGATGAGACGGTTTATTAAGGAAGCGCTGCAGCATCATTTGGACAGTGCGGCCGATCCGCTTCCTGAAAAATTGAGAATCCGCTACAAGCTGCCTGATTACAAACATGCCCTGCAGACGATGCATCAGCCTGAAACGAGGGAATCGTTACAGCAGGCAAGACGCCGGTTTGTTTACGAGGAATTCTTATTATTTCAGCTGAAAATGCAGGCGTTCCGTAAAGCGGAAAGGGAACAGTCAAAAGGCATCAGCCATGTGTTTCCTGCTGAAAAGCTCGCTGCTTTCACAGACAGCCTGCCGTTTTCGCTCACAACCGCACAGACGCGCGTGCTTCGGGAAATTATCGCTGATATGACATCCCCTTACCGAATGAACCGTCTGCTGCAAGGTGATGTCGGTTCAGGGAAAACGGCCGTCGCCGCCATCGCTTTGTACGCTGCGATTCTGTCGGGGTATCAGGGGGCATTAATGGTGCCGACTGAAATTCTGGCCGAACAGCATGCAGATTCTCTCGTATCGTTGTTTGCAAATGAAGATGTAAATATCGCGCTTTTGACGAGTTCTGTAAAAGGAAAGCGGCGCAGGGAGCTTTTGGAGCGGCTTGCTCTCGGAGAGATTGATATTTTAGTAGGGACCCATGCTTTAATCCAGGACGAAGTGGAATTTAAAGCGCTGAGCCTTGTTATTACGGACGAGCAGCACAGGTTCGGAGTCGAACAGCGCAAAAAACTCAAGAATAAAGGTCAGGATCCGGATGTGCTGTTTATGACAGCCACTCCGATTCCGAGAACGTTGGCCATTACCGTCTTCGGAGAAATGGATGTTTCCGTGATAGATGAAATGCCCGCGGGGCGAAAACAAATCGAAACGTATTGGGTGAAACACGACATGCTGGAGCGGATTTTGGCTTTTATAGAAAAAGAGCTGAAACAGGGAAGGCAAGCCTATATTATCTGCCCGCTCATTGAAGAGTCGGATAAACTGGATGTGCAGAATGCGATTGACGTATATAACATGCTGTCTGACGTTTACCGCGGTAAATGGAATGTCGGCCTGATGCACGGGAAGCTCCATTCTGATGAAAAAGATCAGGTGATGAGAGAATTCAGCGCCAATCAATGTCAGGTACTTGTGTCAACAACCGTCGTAGAAGTCGGGGTGAACGTGCCGAATGCGACGATTATGGTCATCTATGACGCCGACCGTTTCGGATTATCTCAGCTTCATCAGCTCCGCGGCCGGGTCGGGCGGGGAGACCACCAATCTTTCTGTATCTTGATGGCCGATCCGAAATCCGAAACCGGGAAGGAACGGATGAGAATCATGTCAGAGACAAACGACGGCTTCGAGCTGTCTGAAAAGGACCTTGAACTGCGCGGCCCCGGGGATTTCTTCGGAAAAAAACAGAGCGGTATGCCCGAGTTCAAGGTGGCGGATATGGTTCATGACTACAGAGCTTTGGAGACGGCCCGCCAGGATGCGGCCAATCTGGTGTCTTCAGAGGCTTTTTGGAAAGATGACGAATACCGCATGCTGCGCGGCCAATTACTTTCAAGCGGCGTCCTAGAAGGGGAGAAATTAAGTTGATTCTGTAAAATTCGGCGGCTTTCAAAAAACAATCATTGCATTCCAATCTATGAGATTATATACTACTATTAGTACCTAGTCTTAATTGTCCGGATGGTGTTTACAGATGAGAAGAAGCAAGAAAGAACGCCAAAAATTATTGCAGCAGACGATCAAATCGACACCCTTCATCACAGATGAAGAATTAGCGGGGAAATTCGGCGTCAGCATTCAGACGATCCGTTTAGACCGCTTAGAGCTCTCAATACCGGAGCTGAGGGAAAGAATTAAAAACGTGGCAGAACAAACGCTTGATGATGAAGTGAAATCACTGTCTTTAGACGAAGTGATCGGTGAAATTATTGATCTGGAGCTTGACGGCCAGGCCATTTCCATATTAGAAGTAAGACGCGAACATGTCTTCAGCCGCAATCAAATTGCGCGGGGGCATCATTTGTTTGCGCAGGCGAACTCACTCGCCGTAGCCGTCATTGATGATGAGCTGGCGCTGACCGCAAGCGCAAATATCCGCTTTACAAGACAGGTGAAAGAAGGCGAGCGCGTCGTTGCGAAAGCCAAAGTGACGGCAGTCGAAAAAGAAAAAGGCAGAACGGTAGTTGAAGTCAACAGCTATGTGGGAGAAGAAGTCGTGTTCTCCGGCAGCTTTGACATGTACCGTTCAAAACAATCATAAAGGTGGAGCATGCATGAGAATAGCTGTAGATGCAATGGGAGGCGACAACGCACCCAAAGCTGTTATTGACGGAGTAATGAAGAGTATTGAGGCATTTGACGATCTTCATATTACGCTGGTCGGTGACAAGACAACGATAGAATCACACTTGCCAACAACATCAGACCGCATCACTGTGTTGCACGCCGATGAAGTGATTGAACCGACGGATGAACCGGTCCGCGCCGTACGCAGAAAGAAAAACTCTTCTATGGTGCTGATGGCGCAGGAAGTGGCTGAAAACAGAGCGGACGCCTGCATCTCAGCGGGGAATACAGGCGCACTCATGACAGCGGGACTGTTTATCGTCGGCAGAATTAAAGGAATCGACCGGCCTGCGCTTGCGCCGACGCTTCCGACCGTTTCAGGCGACGGTTTCCTTCTTTTGGACGTGGGAGCCAATGTCGATGCCAAACCGGAGCATCTCGTCCAGTACGGAATTATGGGATCTGTATATGCCCGGCAGGTTCTCGGAATCAGCTCGCCCCGCGTCGGATTGTTAAATGTCGGCACGGAAGAAAAGAAAGGAAACGACCTGACAAAAAAGACGTTTGAATTATTAAAAGAAACAAACGTGAATTTTGTCGGAAACGTTGAGGCGAGAGACTTGCTCGAAGGCGCTGCTGACGTCATCGTCACAGACGGCTTTACGGGCAACGTCACGTTGAAAACATTGGAAGGTTCAGCGTTATCGATTTTCAAAATGCTGAAAG
Source organism: Bacillus sp. KICET-1 (assembly GCF_027721405.1). NCBI lineage: Bacteria > Bacillati > Bacillota > Bacilli > Caryophanales > Bacillaceae > Bacillus > Bacillus sp. KICET-1. The sequence goes on along the minus strand of NZ_CP113515.1, from coordinate 3,332,258 downwards.
ATACACTGACTTCAAGTTTTGTTACTAAGCTCGCAGCGGGAGTGCTGAAGCCGAAGCTGATGGAAATGAAACTGAAAATGGACTATTCTGAGTACGGCGGGGCGAGTCTTTTCGGTTTGAAAGCGCCCGTCGTTAAAGCGCACGGCTCTTCTGACGCACGCGCTGTTTACCATGCGCTGCGCCAGGCGAGAGAAATGGTCAGCCAAAACGTGGCCGCATTTATAGAAGAAGAAGTAAAAGAAGAAAAAACAGATGAGTAGTCTGGAGGTTACCGCATCATGAGTAAGATTGCATTTTTATTTCCCGGACAGGGATCACAATATATCGGTATGGGAAAAGACCTGTACGAACGCGAAGAAGCGTCAAAACGTATTTTTGATGAAGCGGATGAAACGCTTGAAACAAAGCTGAGCTCGCTCATTTTTGAAGGTGACGCCGAAGAATTGACCCTTACATACAATGCGCAGCCTGCGCTGTTGACAACGAGCATCGCCGTATTGGAAAAGTTTAAAGAATCCGGCATCACCCCTGATTTCACCGCCGGCCACAGCCTCGGAGAATATTCGGCGCTTGTTGCGGCGGGAGCGATGACGTTTAAAGATGCTGTTTACACGGTAAGAAAACGGGGAGAATTCATGAATGAAGCCGTGCCGGCCGGAGAAGGCGCCATGGCAGCGATTCTCGGAATGGATGCGGAGTCCTTGAAAAAGGTAACGGATCAAGTGACGGAAAACGGGCATCTCGTACAGCTTGCAAACCTGAACTGCCCCGGCCAGATCGTAATTTCCGGAACGGCAAAAGGCGTGGAGCTGGCTTCAGAAGAAGCGAAAAACAACGGAGCAAAACGGGCAATCCCATTAGAAGTAAGCGGACCGTTCCATTCTGAATTAATGAAGCCGGCAGCGCAAAAACTCGAGGAGGTGCTCAGCGCCTGTGAGTTAAAAAATGCGGCTGTTCCCGTGATTTCAAACGTTTCGGCTGACGTTATGACAGAAAAAGACGATATCAAGAAAAAATTGATCGAACAGCTGTACTCACCTGTACGCTTTGAAGAAACCATTAACAAACTGATTGACGAAGGTGTCACGACGTTTGTTGAAATCGGGCCCGGAAAAGTGCTTTCAGGCCTTGTGAAAAAAGTGAACCGCCGCCTTAAAACAATCGCGGTTTCTGACCATGAAACCATCGAACTGGCGATTCAAACGCTGAAGGAGGAGAATCAGGATGCTTAATGAAAAAACAGCAGTGGTAACGGGAGCGTCCCGCGGAATCGGGCGGGCGATCGCGCTTGATCTTGCGAAAAACGGCTGTAACGTAGTAGTCAACTACTCCGGGAATGAAGCGAAAGCGAACGAAGTCGTAGATGAAATCAAATCTTTGGGCCGAAACGCGATCGCGGTAAAAGCCGATGTATCAAATTCCGAAGAAGTACAAAACATGATGAAAGAGGCTGTCGCTGCATTTTCTTCAATCGACATTCTCGTGAACAATGCGGGGATCACAAAAGACAATCTTCTGATGAGAATGAAAGAAAATGAATGGGATGATGTCATTAACATTAACCTGAAAGGTGTATTCAACTGCACGAAAGCCGTTACAAGACAGATGATGAAACAGCGCTCCGGCCGGATTATCAACGTATCATCAATCGTCGGCGTCAGCGGAAACCCCGGCCAGGCGAACTATGTGGCGGCAAAAGCCGGTGTAATCGGCTTAACGAAGTCATCAGCCAAAGAGCTTGCGAGCCGCAATATTACGGTCAATGCCATTGCTCCGGGCTTTATTTCTACAGATATGACGGACAAGCTTTCTAAAGAAGTCCAAGATGAAATGCTGAAGCAGATTCCGCTCGCGCGTTTCGGTGATCCTTCCGATATCAGCAGCGTTGTTACGTTCCTTGCTTCTGAAGGATCGCGTTATATGACGGGCCAAACCCTTCATATTGACGGCGGAATGGTGATGTAAAGATTTGTTTTTAAAATTTCATCCTAGTTTCTCTAGTTTTTTAAAAACGAATCCTCTATAATACTTGAGGGGAGGTGAATTGCTATGGCAGATACATTAGAGCGTGTAACGAAAATCATCGTAGACCGCCTTGGCGTTGATGAAGCTGACGTCAAACTTGAAGCTTCTTTCAAGGAAGACTTAGGTGCTGATTCCCTAGATGTAGTTGAGCTTGTTATGGAACTTGAAGACGAGTTTGATATGGAGATTTCTGACGAAGATGCTGAAAAGATTGCAACAGTCGGCGACGCTGTGAACTACATACAAAACCAGCAATAAGCTGATGCTAAAAGTCCCGCCTGACAGCGGGGCTTTAGCCCTTTAATCGTTCGGTTACCGGCGTCTGACGCTGTACGCGCTGCCGATTCCGTTTACGGCGGGGAGCGCGGTGAACCTGATGTGCCTATGGAGGTTACTATGTCAAAACACTCACATTTTAAAGATAAAAAAAAGTTCTATAAAAAAATAGAGCAATTTAAAGAGTTCCAAGAACGGATTTCGGTTCATTTTCAAAACGAGAAACTTTTGTATCAAGCATTTACACATTCATCTTATGTGAATGAGCATCGGAAAAAGCCGTATGAAGACAATGAAAGGCTTGAATTTTTAGGTGACGCTGTTTTGGAACTGACGATCTCCCAATTCTTATTTGCCAAATATCCGGCCATGAGTGAAGGAGATTTGACGAAGCTGAGAGCCGCTATCGTATGCGAGCCGTCACTCGTCTCACTTGCCCATGAATTGTCATTCGGCGATCTTGTTCTCTTGGGAAAAGGAGAAGAAATGACGGGCGGCAGAAAGCGTCCTGCGCTTTTAGCGGATGTGTTTGAAGCGTTTATCGGCGCACTGTATCTGGATCAGGGCCTTGAGCCGGTTCAGCAATTCCTGAAAGTGTACGTGTTCCCTAAAATAAACGATGGTGCTTTTTCTCATGTGATGGATTTCAAAAGCCAGCTTCAAGAATTTGTACAGCGGGACGGAAAAGGATCGCTTGAGTACAAAATTCTCAATGAAAAAGGGCCTGCCCACAACCGGGAATTCGAGGCGCTTGTCTCTCTTAAAGGTGAGGCGCTCGGTATCGGGAACGGACGTTCCAAAAAAGAAGCCGAGCAGCATGCGGCACAGGAAGCTCTTGCAAAAATGCAAAAACATCATACGAAACAATAAAATCCCCCTGTTTCCCTAGGGGGATTTCAGTATGTCTGCGCCTGATATAAGCGGGTGATTATGATAATATTGAGATACTTATACGATAAGGAGGATCTGGGATGTTCCTCAAACGTTTAGACGTTATAGGATTTAAATCATTTGCAGAACGGATATCCGTTGACTTTGTAAAAGGCGTCACGGCCGTTGTCGGTCCGAACGGCAGCGGAAAGAGCAACATTACCGAAGCCATCCGCTGGGTGCTCGGCGAACAATCAGCCCGCTCGCTTCGGGGCGGAAAAATGGAAGATATCATTTTTGCTGGAAGTGATTCGCGCAAGCGGCTGAACCTTGCCGAAGTTACGTTAACGCTTGATAATGAAGATCATTTTCTCCCGATCGATTATCACGAAGTCAGCGTGACGAGACGGGTGTACCGCTCCGGAGAAAGTGAATTTCTCATCAACAATCAGCAGTGCCGCCTGAAAGACATCATTGACTTATTTATGGACTCCGGGCTCGGGAAAGAAGCATTCTCTATTATCAGCCAGGGGAAAGTCGAAGAGATTCTCAGCAGCAAAGCGGAAGACCGCCGCAGTATTTTTGAAGAAGCGGCCGGCGTGCTGAAATATAAAACAAGAAAGAAAAAAGCGGAAAACAAACTGTTTGAGACGCAGGATAACTTAAACAGGGTGGAAGATATTCTCCACGAGCTTGAAGATCAGGTCGAACCGCTGAAAATCCAGGCATCAATCGCCAAAGACTACTTAGAAAAAAAGAAAGAGCTTGAACATGTCGAAATCGCCCTTACCGCCTTTGACATCGAAGAACTGCATGGCAGATGGTCGGGTTTAAAAGAAAAGGTGCAGGCGGCAAAAGAAGAAGAATTGGCGGAATCATCGGCTCTGTCCGCAAAAGAAGCGATGATAGAAGAGACGAGAGATAAAATCCACGCGCTTGATGAATCCGTCAACGAACTGCAGCAGGTTCTGCTCGTGACAAGTGAAGAGCTGGAAAAGCTGGAAGGCCGGAAAGAAGTGCTGAAAGAGCGCAAAAAAAACGCCGCGCAAAACCGGGAACAGCTTGAGGAATCCGTTACACATTACACGAACAAAGAAGCCGAACTGAAAGCGGACATTGAAAAACAGTCTGCCGTCTATGATAAACTTCGTGCGGAAGTGAAGCGGTTAAACGCCCAGGTGAAAGAAAAGCAGCAGGCTCTCAGTCTGCATAATGAAAATGTAGAAGACAAAATCGAACAATTAAAAAGCGATTACTTTGAATTGTTAAACAGTCAGGCGTCGATTCGCAACGAGCTGCAGCTTTTAGATGACCAGATGTCCCAATCTGCGGTCCAGCAGGCGAGACTGACAGCAAACAATGAAAAATACCTTGAAGAACGTAACGATATTGCAGTCCGCAAAGTGGCGTGCGAAGAAGAATTGGCCGCCGTTGAAGAGGATATTCACAATCAGGTCGTCCGCTTTCGTGAAGTCCAGACAGCATATGAACAGAAAAAACGCCAATATGAAAAGAAAGAATCTGCGCTGTATCAGGCATATCAATTCGTCCAGCAGGCCAGATCCAAAAAAGATATGCTTGAAACGATGCAAGGCGATTTTTCAGGATTTTACCAAGGCGTAAAAGAAGTGCTGAAACAGAAAGAGCAGCTTGGCGGCATCCGCGGCGCCGTTCTCGAACTGATTGCCACCGAACAAAAATATGAAACGGCGATCGAGATTGCACTCGGCGCAGCGGCGCAGCACGTTGTCACAGACGATGAGCAGGCGGCGCGGAAAGCGATTCAATATTTAAAACAGAATTCCTTCGGCCGCGCGACGTTCCTGCCGCTTACGGTTATGAAACCGCGCCAGCTCCAAACCCGTGATGAACAGACGGCTCAGAAGCATCCGTCTTTCCTCGGCACAGCGAGCGGGCTTGTCACATATGATGCGGCATATCGGAATGTTATTCAAAACCTTCTCGGCACCGTGCTGATCACTGAAGATTTAAAAGGCGCGAATGAACTGGCCAAGCTTCTCGGGCACCGCTACCGCATCGTGACGCTTGAGGGCGATGTCGTCAATCCAGGCGGATCAATGACAGGCGGCGCGGTCAAAAAGAAAAACAATTCTCTGCTCGGCAGAAGCCGTGAGCTTGAGACGGTGACTGCGCGGCTTGCCGAAATGGAAGAAAAAACAGCTCTGCTCGAAAAAGAGGTCAAAACGCTGAAGCAGGCCATTCAAGAGCTTGAACATACGCTGAGCGGTCTCCGTGAAGACGGTGAAGCTTTCAGAACAAAGCAGCAGGATGTAAAAGGCAGGCTGTATGAACTTGAAGTCGCTGAAAAGAACATCAATACCCATCTGGAGCTTTACGATCAGGAGAAAGCATCACTGACGGAAAGCAGCCGGGAAAAAGAGACGCGCAAATCAGCTCTGGAAGAACAGCTGAGTGAGGCATCCGGCCAGCTGAAAGAGCTTGAGGAAGAGATGGAAAGGCTGACAAAACAAAAGCAGACCCTATCCTCAACAAAAGAAACGCTCTCTCATGAACTGACGGAATGTAAAGTGGCCGCTGCGAAAAAAGAACAGGCGTGCTCGAGTGAAGAAGACAACCTCAAAAGGCTGAAAAAAGAGCTTGAGGAAACGCAGCTCGCTCTGAAAGAAACACGGGAAGATTTAAGCCTCCTGACCTCAGAAATGACGTCCAGCACAAGCGGTGAGGAGCAGCTTGAAGAAGCAGCCCATCATAAGCTTCACGATAAAACGAGAACAATCGAATTGATCGCCAGCCGGCGCGACCAGCGTGTGAAGCTTCAGAGGGCGCTTGATACGAACGAACTTGAGCTGAAAGAGATGAAGCGTCTCTACAAGCAAAAAACAGAAATTCTGAAAGATGAAGAGGTAAAACTCGGCCGGATGGAAGTTGAGCTTGATAATCTCTTGCAGTATTTACGCGAGGAATACAGCTTATCCTTTGAAGGGGCTAAAGAACAATATCAGCTTGAAATCGAGCCTGAAGAGGCGAGAAAACGGGTCAAACTGATCAAGCTCTCAATTGAAGAGCTCGGAACGGTCAATCTCGGCAGCATCGATGAATTTGAAAGAGTAAACGAACGGTACCAGTTTTTAACAGAGCAGAAAAATGACCTGACGGAAGCGAAAAACACACTGTTTCAAGTCATTGAAGAAATGGATTCTGAAATGACGAAGCGTTTCCATGAAACGTTTATCCAGATCCGTTCTCAATTCAACGACGTGTTCCGTTCTTTATTCGGAGGAGGGCGGGCTGAACTGAAGCTGACTGATCCGAATGATCTTCTTAACTCCGGGGTGGACATTATCGCGCAGCCTCCGGGCAAAAAACTGCAAAACTTAAATCTTTTGTCAGGGGGAGAACGGGCGCTGACTGCCATTGCCCTTTTATTCTCCATTCTGAAAGTAAGGCCCGTGCCGTTTTGCGTCCTTGATGAAGTGGAAGCTGCGCTTGATGAAGCCAATGTATTCAGGTTTGCGCAATATTTAAAAAAATACAGCAGCGACAGCCAGTTTATCGTCATCACCCACAGAAAAGGCACCATGGAAGAAGCGGATGTCCTCTACGGTGTAACGATGCAGGAATCCGGCGTTTCCCGAATGGTTTCGGTCAAACTGGAAGAAACAAAAGAATTCGTTCAGTAACGAGGAAAGAGGTTGAAAGATGAGCTTTTTTAAAAAATTAAAAGAGAAAATCACGAAACAGACAGACTCCGTCTCTGAAAAATTTAAAGATGGTCTTGAAAAAACAAGAAATTCCTTCTCGAATAAAGTGAACGAACTCGTCTCCCGCTACCGGAAAGTCGACGAGGATTTCTTCGAGGAGCTTGAGGAAGTGCTGATTGGCGCTGACGTCGGTTTTACAACCGTCATGGAGCTGATTGATGAGCTCAAAAAAGAAGTGAAGCTGAAAAACATCCAGGATCCTCAGGAAGTGCAGTCCGTCATTTCTGAAAAGCTTGTCGACATTTATAACAGCGGCGACGAACAGATTTCTGAATTAAATATTCAGGACGGGCGCCTGAACGTTATTCTGCTTGTCGGGGTAAACGGCGTCGGAAAAACGACAACGATCGGAAAACTTGCCCATAAGCTGAAGAATGAAGGCAAATCCGTTGTGCTCGCTGCCGGAGACACCTTCAGAGCCGGGGCGATTGAACAGCTTGAAGTGTGGGGGGAGCGTACAGGCGTGCCTGTCATTAAGCAGGCTGCCGGAAGCGACCCTGCGGCGGTTATTTATGATGCCGTACACGCGGCTAAAGCAAGAGGAGCGGATGTGCTGATTTGTGATACGGCCGGCCGCCTTCAGAATAAAGTAAACTTAATGAAAGAGCTTGAAAAAGTCAAACGCGTCATCGAACGCGAAGTGCCTGAGGCTCCGCATGAGGTTCTCCTTGCGCTGGACGCGACGACAGGCCAGAATGCGATGGCGCAGGCGAAAGAATTCTCCAAAGCGACGAATGTGACGGGTATCGCGTTAACGAAGCTTGACGGCACCGCAAAAGGCGGTATCGTCCTGGCGATCCGCAATGAGCTTCACATCCCCGTGAAACTGGTCGGCCTCGGAGAAAAGGTTGACGATCTCCAGCGATTTGATGCAGAATCTTACGTATACGGTCTCTTTTCTGATTTAGTTGAAAAAGCCGAGGATTAATGAATAAAAAACGAGTATAAAATGGACGGTTTTATACTCGTTTTTTTATACGCATTGATAGATCGGAATGGAGGGGGCAATTGTTGGACAAATGGCTGAAAGCTGAATTGGAAAGTAAGATCGGCGCGATAAACCATATGTCGCTGTTGGGTGAACAGGGAGGCACTTCAACCGTTCGAAAAATAGTGACCGGTCAAGACGCATTTCTGCTGAAAAGTTCTTTTCAACAGAAGTATCGGGAATGGTTAATGAGAGAAGCCTTCGTTTTACAAAAACTGACGGAAACTCGTCGTCTGCCTGTTCCTGTTTATTATGGGATGATACAGGAACAGCATGCCAGCCATATCATCATGTCATTTGAGGATGGAATCACCCTGACTTCGGCTTTAAGAAAAGCAAAAGGGGATACTGAAAAGAAAAAGCTGATCAAAAGTTTCGGCCGGTTTCTGCAACGGCTGCATGAAACCGAAATGGTCTCTGGTTTACAGCCGGAAACAGACTGGCTCGATCTGCAAATCAAACGAGCCGGGGAATATGTCAAAAAAAGGCAGGCTGAAGGAAGTGCAGAGCTTTTGAAGGAATTGGACAGGTACAGGCCTGTTCCTGTTCAGCAGACAATGATTCACGGTGACTGCACGACTGATAATGTGCTGGTGAAAGACGGAGAGGTCTATCTGTTTATCGATGCTGCGGGAATATCGGCGGGAGATCCGCGATATGATGAATCATTAGCGATCAGTCATTTTGTCACAAATGAAGCATACCTCAATGCTTTTTACGAAGGCTATTGCCGCTACCGTGTATCAAAACAAGAATTCGAGTATTTTAACGACGGTCTATATGAATTTTTTTGAAAAAACTTATGATGTAAAAAGAGCATCATGCTTTGACAAGATAAAAACTTGACACACGCTCTGAAACCATGTAAACTAAGTTTTTGTAAAGGGATTTGACTTAACAAAGGGGAGAGCTCAAATGTCGCTCGAAAAAACGACGAGAATGAACTATTTATTTGACTTCTATCAGTCGTTGCTGACGTCAAAACAAAAGAGCTATATGTCGCTTTATTATCTGGACGATTTCTCCCTTGGTGAAATAGCCGAAGAGTATGACGTTTCAAGGCAAGCCGTTTACGATAACATCAAACGGACTGAAGCGATGCTTGAACAATATGAAGAAAAACTGCTCCTTTTTAAAAAGTTTCAGGAGCGTAAAGAAATGTTTACAAAGCTGAAAGAGCTTGCTTCCGGGTTGCAGGAAGAGGAAAAAATGACGGCTCTGATTGAAGCGCTTGAGAAATTAGATTAGGAGGCGGCAAACAATGGCATTTGAAGGATTAGCCGACCGACTGCAAAAGACGATTTCAAAAATCCGCGGAAAAGGAAAAGTCAGCGAACAAGACGTAAAAGAGATGATGCGTGAAGTTCGTCTTGCGCTTCTTGAGGCTGACGTTAACTTTAAAGTCGTAAAGGATTTTGTGAAAAAAGTAAGTGAACGGGCTGTCGGACAGGACGTCATGCAGAGTCTGACACCCGGTCAGCAGGTTATTAAAGTCGTAAAAGAAGAGCTTACCGAGCTGATGGGCGGCGAAGAAAGCAAAATTGCCGTCGCCAAACGCCCGCCGACCGTTATTATGATGGTCGGGCTCCAAGGTGCCGGTAAAACGACAACCACGGGGAAGCTTGCCAACCTGCTGCGCAAAAAACATAACCGCAAACCGCTGCTCGTGGCTGCGGATATTTATCGCCCCGCCGCGATTAAACAGCTGGAAACCCTGGGGAAACAGCTTGATATGCCGGTCTTTTCGCTTGGCGATCAGGTCAGCCCGGTGGAAATTGCCAGACAGGCGATTGAAAAAGCGAAGGAAGAGCATCATGATTATGTGATTTTAGATACCGCCGGACGACTGCATATCGATCATGAACTGATGGATGAGCTCTCCGGCGTAAAGGAAGTCGCAAATCCTGAGGAAATTTTCCTTGTCGTCGACTCAATGACCGGTCAGGATGCGGTAAACGTCGCCAAAAGCTTTAATGACCAGCTCGGTTTAACGGGTGTCATTTTAACAAAGCTTGACGGGGATACCCGCGGAGGTGCGGCGCTTTCTATCCGCGCGGTCACCGAAACGCCGATTAAATTCGCCGGAATGGGAGAAAAGCTCGATGCTCTTGAAGCGTTCCATCCTGAACGGATGGCATCCCGGATTCTCGGAATGGGTGACGTGCTGACGCTGATTGAAAAAGCTCAGGCGACCGTTGATGAAGACAAAGCCAAAGAGCTTGAGCAGAAAATGAGAACGATGAGCTTCACATTGGATGATTTTCTGGAGCAGCTCGGCCAGGTCCGAAACATGGGGCCTCTTGACGAACTGCTGCAAATGATGCCCGGCGCAGGCAAAATGAAAGGCTTAAAAAACATCCAAGTCGATGAAAAACAGCTGAATCATGTGGAAGCGATCATTAAATCAATGACTGTTCTTGAAAAAGAACAGCCGGATATCATTAACGCCAGCCGGCGGAAGCGGATTGCCAAAGGAAGCGGAACATCCGTTCAGGAAGTCAACCGTCTTTTAAAGCAGTTTGAGGAAATGAAAAAAATGATGAAGCAGATGACCAACATGACAAAAGGGAAGAAAAAAGGCTTTAAATTACCTTTTATGTAATCGGTTATACATGATAAAACCGTTGTTAAGAAAAAACACTTTACAAACACTTTTATCATTGTTAATATACTATCTTGTTGAAATATTTTCGGAGGTGCTAGTAAAATGGCAGTAAAAATTCGTTTAAAACGTATGGGAGCAAAAAAATCTCCTTTCTATCGTATTGTTGTAGCAGATTCTCGTTCACCGCGTGACGGCCGTTTCATCGAAACAGTCGGCACATACAACCCGGTTGCAAAGCCGGCTGAAGTGAAAATCAACGAAGAGCTTGCTCTTAAATGGCTTCAAACAGGAGCTAAACCTTCTGATACAGTCCGCAACTTGTTCTCAAGCCAAGGAATTATGGAAAAATTCCACAACGCTAAACAAGGCAAGTAATGACTGATCAGAACTTGGAAGATTTGATTGTCAGCATTGTGGCTCCGCTTGTCGACCATCCGGAAGACATAACGGTCACAAAGGAAGAGACTGATCAAAAGATTGCGCTGCGCTTATCTGTCAATAAGTCAGATACCGGTAAGATTATCGGAAAGCAAGGCCGGACTGCAAGAGCGATTCGAACCGTCGTTTTTGCAGCTGGCGCACAGTCTTCTAAGAAAGTTCAATTTGAAATATTTGACTGAAAAAGGGAGAGGGCCGGCACCTCCCCTTTTTTTACACGTAAAAAAGGCAAATGAACAGAAATATGTTGGAAGAGTGGGGAGTCTGGTCCTATGCAGATTATTCACAGGGTAACCGTTATGCAGGTTCTGACCGAGCAAAGTAAGGAAAAGCTTTTGGCCTCTTTTGTAGAAAAAAAGCAAACGCTTGAACGAGAATGCAGCCAGCTCTATTTTCAGCTTAGAAAACATGAAAAAGATCAGCAGAATCCCGATGTAGCGGAATCTTTTAAAAAAGCCATTGAAAAAAGACAAGACAAAATCAAAATGATCGATTTCCAAATAAGCCAGACAGAGTCGCTCCCGCTTGGAAGCGAAGTGAAGGAAAAGGAGATCGATGCGCTGCTTTCAATCAACGTCGGTGATAACTGGCATGAAAAAACAGCGGCAAATACCATCGTCATAAAAGACGGGGTAGTAATTGAAATCCGCCCGAGGTGATAATATGACAAACAGATGGTTTAATGTAGGCAAAATTGTAAATACCCACGGCATTAAAGGCGAAGTGCGGGTCATTTCTAAAACGGACTTTGCCGAAGAACGGTACAAGCCCGGCAATACGCTTTATTTGTTTGCGGAAGGGGCTGCGGAGCCTGTCAAAGTAACGGTCAGCGCCCACAGGCTTCACAAGCAGTTTCACCTGCTGCAATTCAAAGAAATGCCGAGTCTCAATGAAGTCGAGCACCTGAGAAACATGGTGATCAAAGTCCCTGAAGAAGACTTGGGAGAGCTTGAAGAAGATGAATTTTATTTTCATGAAATCATCGGCTGCGAGGTTGTGTCAGAAGACGGGGAACTGATCGGCACAGTGAAGGAAATCCTGACGCCCGGGGCTAATGACGTATGGGTGGTTGCAAGAAAAGGCAAAAAAGATGCGCTCATTCCGTATATTGCTTCTGTGGTAAAGGATATTAATATAAATGAGAAGAAAATTAAGATTCATGTAATGGAAGGGTTAATAGACGAATGAAAATCGACTTTTTAACACTGTTTCCCGAAATGTTTCAAGGGGTGCTCGGCTCATCCATTCTGCAAAAAGCACAGGAAAAAGAGGCTGTCCGTTTTGACGTCATCAATTTCCGGGCTTTTTCGGATAATAAACACCAAACGGTTGATGATTACCCGTACGGCGGGGGAGCCGGGATGGTGTTAAAGCCGCAGCCCGTATTTGATGCGGTTGAAAAGCTGACAGCCGGTACGGACGCCAAGCCGCGCATTATTCTCGTCTGCCCGCAAGGTGAGCGTTATACGCAGAAGAAAGCCGAGGAGCTGGCGGAAGAGGAACATCTCATGTTTATTTGCGGACATTATGAAGGGTATGATGAACGGATCCGGGAACATCTTGTCACTGATGAAATCTCCATCGGGGATTTTGTGCTGACCGGGGGAGAGCTCCCTGCCATGATGATCGCCGACAGCGTTGTCAGGCTTTTGCCGGGCGTTCTCGGAAAAGAAGCATCCCACGTGGAGGATTCCTTCAGCACGGGGCTTTTAGAGCATCCGCACTATACGAGGCCTGCAGATTATAGAGGCTTAAAAGTGCCTGAGACCCTTCTGTCGGGCAACCATGCCAAAATACAAGAATGGCGCAATAAAGAATCAATCAGAAGAACCTTTTTAAGACGTCCGGATCTTCTTGAAAACTATCCTCTCACTGATGAGCAAAGAAAATGGATTTCCGAGTGGGAAAACGAATAGATTCTATTGCGCAGGCGATGAAGGTATGATAAGATACTACTTGTGGCTTAAGGAGGCTTATCCTTCAGAAGCTTGAAAACGATGTTCCGCTGTGCCTTGCAGTTGTGGCCAAGAGCATCTGTTGGAAGGAGTTGAAAACGATGCAAAAACTAATTCAAGATATCACAAAAGAACAGCTTCGCACTGATCTTCCTGCGTTCCGTCCTGGTGACACTTTACGTGTACACGTAAAAGTTGTTGAGGGTAACCGTGAGCGTATCCAGATCTTCGAAGGTGTTGTGATCAAGCGTCGTGGTGGTGGAATCAGCGAAACGTTCACAGTTCGTAAGATTTCTTACGGTGTTGGCGTTGAACGTACATTCCCTGTACACACACCAAAAATCGCGAAAATCGAAGTTGTACGTTACGGTAAAGTACGTCGCGCTAAGCTTTACTACCTGCGTGAACTTCGCGGAAAAGCGGCTCGTATTAAAGAAATCAGACGATAATGATAACGAACGAAAAGAGCTTGTTACCCGTAACAGGCTCTTTTTTTATATGAAATTTGTAAAAGCGGAACAAGCAACGTAAAATACATAAGAGATCATCGGAACATCCGGTTCCGGTAAATAAGGCAGGTGTCGAAGTCACATGACCATTCAATGGTTCCCGGGCCATATGGCTAAAGCGAGACGGGAAGTAACAGAAAAACTGAAATTAATTGATATCGTATACGAATTGGTGGATGCGAGAATCCCGATGTCATCGAGAAATCCGATGATTGAGGAGATTTTAAAAAATAAGCCGCGCATTATGCTTTTAAATAAAGCCGATAAGGCGGATGCGGCTGTGACTGCCCAGTGGAAGGACCACTTTCAGGAACAGGGCATTCCCTCTCTTTCAATAAACTCCGTTAACGGGCAGGGACTGCATCAAATCGTGCCGTCCTCGAAAGAGCTGCTGAAGGATAAGTTCGATAAAATGAAAGCAAAAGGCATTAGGCCGAGAGCAATCCGCGCATTAATCATCGGCATTCCGAATGTCGGCAAGTCTACGCTCATTAACCGGCTGGCCAAAAAAAACATTGCCAAGACGGGAGACAGGCCCGGCATTACCACTTCACAGCAGTGGGTAAAGGTAGGCAAGGAATTAGAGCTGCTCGATACACCGGGAATTTTATGGCCTAAGTTTGAAGATGAGCTTGTCGGCTTGCGCCTGGCGATCACCGGGGCGATTAAAGATACGATTATCAACCTGCAGGATGTGGCTGTTTTCGGGCTGCGCTTTCTGGAAGAGCATTATCCCGACCGTTTGAAGGAGCGCTACGGACTTCAGGAAATCCCTGAGGATATCGCCGCTCTTTTCGACGCGATCGGTGAAAAACGCGGCTGTTTGATGGGCGGCGGAATGGTTGACTATGATAAAACAACGGAAGTCATCATTCGGGACATCCGGACGGAAAAATTCGGCAGGCTTTCATTTGAAACACCATCAGAATAAAGACGCGCAGCGATGCGGGTCTTTATTTTTTCCGCAGAATACCGATATACATAATGTAAGGGAGAAGAGAACGTGAATACATTAACCGTAAAAAGCGTAAAAGAACGCCTGCAAGAGGTCAGGGACGAAAGCGACCCCTTCCTTGCCCAATGTGAGAAAGACCCGAGAAAAAGCGTACAGACGCTTTTAGAGCAATGGCTGAAAAAGCACGCGAAGGAAAAAGCTCTTAAAGAGCAATGGCTGAACATGACGGCATACGAAAGACAGTCATCCAAAAAGGGCTTCCGCCTGATTGCGGGTGTTGACGAAGCCGGAAGAGGGCCGCTTGCCGGACCGGTTGTCGCCGGCGCCGTCATTTTGCCGGCAGAATGCGAGATTCTCGGTCTCACGGACTCGAAGAAATTGTCGGAAAAGAAGCTCGGGGAGTATTACAGCCGGATCACGGAAGAAGCGGCGGCTGTAGGAGTCGGCATTGTCCATGCGGACGTTATTGACCGGATCAACATTTATGAGGCCGCGAGACTGGCGATGGTAAAAGCCGTCAATGCTTTAACGGAAACACCTGATTATCTGCTTGTTGATGCCATGACCCTTCCGCTTGACATTCCGCAGTCATCAGTTATAAAAGGGGATGCCAAAAGCGTGTCAATTGCCGCCGGAGCCTGCATAGCAAAAGTAACGCGGGACCGTCTCATGGCTGAGTACGCCAAAACCTACCCCATGTACGGCTTTGAAAAAAATAAAGGCTACGGAACGAAAGAACATCTTGAAGCTCTTCAGGCATACGGACCGACAACTATTCACCGAAAAACGTTCGCTCCCGTTCAATCTTATTGTTAGAAAAGAGGCTTAAGACATGAACATTAGCGGCGAAATCCAAGCGGCTTTCAGACAGCTGACGGCGGAAATCCCTCCGGACCGGCAGGACGGCGGTAAAGACAGCGGCGCTCAAAGGCTGCTGTTAGGGAAGGTTCTCCGTTTGCTGGACGATCAAAGCGCTCTTATCCAGATCGGCGGCCGGACGATGCAGGGAAAGCTTGAAACCGCCCTCCGACCGCAGGCGTATTACTGGTTTTCTTATGACAAACAGCCGGCGGAAAAAACGGGCCGGCTTCATGTCATCGACCAATTCGAAGGAAGCCCGAAAACCGTTCAGGAAGCAGCGGGTAGACTGTTAAACGCTCTTTCCGTCAAACCGGGCCCTGTGTCTCTGCAGATTGCCGAAACGTTTATGCAGCAGAAGCTGCCGATGACGGAAAACAGCCTCAAAGCCTGCATCCGCTGGGCTGAATCGCTTCCGGCCGCCGAATTGAAAAAAGCGGCGGAAACAATCGTATTTGCGCTGAAACGGGAACTGCCCGCACATCCGGAAGTCTTGTCAGCCATTCATGCCGTTAAATATCCGGTTCCGACCCGTCGCCTCCTCTCAGGACTGCTTCAGGCAATCAATCAGGCTCCGCAATCGGCAAAAGAGCTGTCTGTGCTCAAAGAGGCGGTTTCTGACGTATTAAACGCGGAAACGGATCTTCATGCAGAACGTCTCTTGAAGAAGCTTGCCGAGGCTGCACGCATGCCGATCCCAGAAACCGGGCTGATGGATGAAGAAGAACGGACGGAATCCAAACAATCACCATTTGTCCGAGAGACTCGTGAAAACGGAAAGGCAGTCTCAAGCCAACCTTCTCCTCCGAGTGCGCGGACAGATCCGGAACTTCCTGAAAAAACGGCAAAACAGATTATAGAGAAATTAATGACATCGGCAGAAAAAACTGAAAACCGCCCCGTAAAAGTAACGGCGGAGATCATTAAGGCTTTCATTTCTCAAGAAAAAACATTTAAAACAGCACCTGTTCTTCAAAAAGCACATCTGACAGAACAGGAGGCGGCTGTTTTCGAAAAAGCCGTTCAGCTCACCGAATTGAAATATGCGGAAAAACATGATGTATTAAGCCTTTTGCAGAAAATCAAAAAAGGATTGGGCACGCGTGATGAATTATCATTCATTACAGCGCTTGAAAAAGGCGTATCTCTTCAGCCGGAGAAACAAGCGCTGAAAACCGCCCTCCAAGCTGTCCGGACGCTTCAAGAAGCGCCCCAATCCGTTAAACAAGAGGCGGAACCGCTTATTCATAAATTAAACGGCCAGCTGTTTATTGAGCAGCATAACCCTTCTTTTACGCAGATGGTGCTGTCATTTCCGCTGGGAGCGTCCGCGTATGAGAATGACATCACAGTTCTCTTTAAAGGACGGAAGAAGCCGGACGGAAAACTCGATCCGTCACATTGCAGGCTCCTGTTTTTGCTGCATCTTGAAACACTGCAAGAAACCGTTGTGGACTGCATCATTCAGCAAAATGTAATGACTATTACGGTTGAGACTGATTTTGAGCTTCAGGCGGCCATCGACCCTCTCGTACCGGCTTTAAAAGAAGCCGTAAAAGAAACGGGCTTCAGCCTGTCAGGCGTCACGGCTAAAAAACGGCGCCCGAAAGACCAGAGCGCTCTTGTGGAAGAGTTTATAGAAAAAGACGGCGGAAGAAAAGTGGATGTGAAAATATGAAAGAGCAAACGCCGTTAAGAAGAGCTGTCGCCCTGCATTACGACCGGCAGAAAGACCAAGTCCCGAAGGTTGTCGCAACAGGCAGGGGGCACGTGGCGGAAAATATTATAAAAGAAGCTGAGAAGGCTGGGGTCCCCATTCAGGAAGACAGAACCCTTGTCGAATTAATGCGCCATTTGACGGTTGACGATCAGATACCGGAGGCGCTTTATGAAACCGTTGCCGAAATTTTTTCATTTGTTTACAGACTGGACGAAACCCTGAAAAACGAAAAATAAGGACCATTCATTTCCCGGACTCCGTTTAAATTTATATTTTCAATAAAATAAAAGTTAGAATGTTTGGAAGGATATAAAGATTTTGTTTTGAACCCTAGACAATTCTTCCAGTATTATATAGAATGAAAGCGCAGTCTATTTTTAGTTTTGCTACATAAGTTAGGAGGATGGGAAATGAATATCCATGAGTACCAGGGAAAAGAAGTCCTCAGAAAATACGGGGTGTCTGTTCCTGAAGGTAAAGTGGCTTTTACAGCAGAGGAAGCAGTTGAAAAAGCAGAGAGCCTGTCAAGCTCGGTTTATGTCGTAAAGGCGCAAATCCATGCTGGCGGCCGCGGCAAAGCTGGTGGGGTAAAGATTGCAAAAACAAAAGATGAAGTGAAAGAGTATGCCGAAGAACTGTTAGGCAAGACGCTCGTCACACATCAAACGGGTCCGGACGGACAAGTAATAAAACGCTTACTTATTGAAGAAGGCTGCGATATTAAAAAGGAATACTATGTCGGGCTTGTACTTGACCGCGCTACTTCAAGAATCGTTTTAATGGCGTCTGAAGAAGGCGGAACGGAGATTGAAGAAGTAGCGGAAAAAACACCTGAAAAAATTAAAAAAGCGGTAATTGATCCGGCTGTCGGCCTTCAGGGCTATCAGGCAAGGGAAATTGCATTCGCAATTAACATCCCGAAAGAGCTTGTCGGCAAAGCCGCTAAATTTATGCTCGGTTTATACAAAGCATTTGTTGAGAAGGACTGCTCCATCGCCGAGATCAACCCTCTCGTCGTTACGGGGGACGGAAACGTCATGGCGCTGGATGCTAAGCTGAACTTCGACAGCAATGCGTTATACAGACAAAAAGACATTATGGAATACAGAGATTTAGATGAAGAAGATCCGAAAGAAATCGAAGCGTCAAAATACGATTTAAGCTACATTTCCCTTGATGGAAATATCGGCTGTATGGTAAACGGCGCGGGTCTTGCAATGTCTACAATGGATATCATTAAACACTACGGCGGAGAACCTGCAAACTTCCTTGATGTCGGGGGCGGCGCAACCGCAGAAAAAGTTACGGAAGCTTTTAAAATCATTCTTTCCGATCAAAACGTAAAAGGAATTTTCGTTAATATTTTCGGAGGCATCATGAAGTGTGATGTCATCGCCGAGGGCGTTGTTGAAGCGACGAGACAAGTCGGATTGACATTGCCGCTGGTCGTGCGCCTTGAAGGGACAAACGTAGATTTAGGAAAGAAAATCCTGAATGAATCAGGCTTAAACATCACATCTGCGGAATCAATGGCAGACGGCGCACAGAAAATCGTATCCTTAGTTTAGGAAAGAATGAAAGGCAGGGGACCAGATAATGAGTGTTTTTATCAATAAAGATACAAGAGTTATTGTACAGGGGATTACAGGTTCTACCGCTTTATTTCATACAAAGCAGATGCTGGAATACGGCACGAATATCGTTGGCGGTGTAACACCTGGAAAAGGCGGAACGGAAGCGGAAGGCGTACCGGTATTCAATACGGTCGCAGAAGCGGTTCATACAACGGGCGCTGATGCGTCAGTTATTTACGTGCCGGCTCCGTTTGCGGCGGACGCAATTATGGAAGCGGTTGACGCGGAAATTGATCTTGTCATTTGTATCACTGAGCACATTCCGGTTTTGGACATGGTGAAGGTGAAGCGCTTTATGGAAGGCAAGAAAACGAGATTAATAGGGCCGAACTGCCCGGGTGTTATTACACCTGAAGAATGCAAGATCGGCATTATGCCGGGATACATTCATAAAAGGGGCCATGTAGGCGTTGTATCCCGTTCAGGAACATTGACATACGAGGCCGTCCATCAGCTTTCAGAAGCCGGCGTAGGCCAATCTACCGCTGTAGGGATCGGCGGCGATCCGGTCAACGGCACGAACTTTATTGACGTGTTAAAAGCGTTCAATGAAGATCCTGAAACACATGCCGTCATCATGATCGGAGAAATCGGCGGCACAGCTGAAGAAGAAGCGGCTGAGTGGGTGAAAGCGAACATGACGAAGCCTGTTGTCGGCTTTATCGGCGGTAAAACCGCGCCTCCGGGAAAACGCATGGGCCACGCGGGCGCCATCATCTCCGGAGGAAAAGGCACGGCAGAAGAAAAAGTCAAAACGATGAACGCCTGCGGAATTGAAGTCGCGGAAACCCCTTCTGTAATGGGTGAAACGTTGATTAAGGTGTTAAAAGAAAAAGGCTTATTTGAAACGTGCAAAACGCACTGATCGAAGCAGGGGCAGCCGTAACGGCTGTTCCTGTTTTTGCTGAAAAAAGAGGAGGTTGCCAGATTTGGATCAAGCATCGCGCTGTTTAATGGTCTGCAGTATTAATCAAATCATTTCCCCGTCTCTTCTATTAAAATGGTGGAAAGCTGATCACTCTCTGTCTTTTTTACCGGATCCGCATCCATTAACTGCTTTATCAGAAGGGAAAACAGTGCCCGAAGCAATTTTTCGGGAAATAGAGCGCAAGGATCCGGAACTTGATGAAGTTCTGTCCGATTACCGCCGCAAAGGCATTACTGTCATTCCGATTTCATCAACCCGCTATCCAACATGGCTTAAAGCGATTTATGATCCGCCGGCTGTCTTGTATGCAAAAGGGAACACGCCGCTTCTTGAAAAAGGGAGAAAACTCGGGATTGTAGGAACGCGGAAACCGACAGAAGACGGAATAAAAGCGGCTGGGCATCTTTCCGCCGAACTCTCAAAAAAAGGCTGGGTCATTGTAAGCGGGCTTGCATCCGGTATAGACGGATTGTCTCATAAGGCGAGCATCAGGGCAAAAGGGCTTACGATCGGCGTGATAGCCGGCGGATTCCATCACATCTATCCCCGGGAAAATCTCCTGTTAGCAGAATACATGGCTGAACACCATCTCCTACTCTCAGAACATCCTCCTGAAACAAAGCCGAAAAAATGGCATTTTCCGATGAGAAACCGCATAATCAGCGGACTAAGTGAAGGAATTGTGGTCGTGCAGGGAAAAGAAAAAAGCGGTTCATTAATCACAGCTTACCAGGCCCTCGATCAAGGCAGAGAGGTATTTGCCGTTCCGGGTTCCATATTTAATCCATATTCCGGAGGACCTATAAAACTCATTCAAGAAGGGGCGAAAGCTGTATTATGCGCAGAGGATATTGACGGAGAGCTGACCGCCCGATGCGTTCAGTATACGGAACCCTTTTGAAATATCGTTTGACAAACGGTATTGTAATATTTAATAATAGTGAGGATTTAAAGTTGCATATTATTTTCATGTATAAAATGACGTTCATCATAAAGAATGAAATGTTGAAAGCCATAAAAAGGCAGCTCTAAAATGAATTGATACTTGAAAAGAGAGAGAACACCTCTTGAGGGGGATGAAAATGTCTGATTATCTAGTCATCGTGGAATCGCCGGCAAAGGCGAAAACGATTGAACGTTATTTAGGGAAGAAATATAAAGTCAAAGCTTCAATGGGACATGTCCGGGATCTTCCGAAAAGTCAAATGGGAGTTGACATCGAACAGAACTTTGAACCGAAATATATTACGATCCGCGGAAAAGGCCCTGTTTTAAAAGAATTAAAAACAGCGGCAAAGAAAGCAAAAAAAGTCTATCTCGCGGCCGACCCCGACAGAGAAGGGGAAGCGATTGCATGGCATCTCGCACACAGTCTTGATCTGGATCTCAGCTCGGACTGCCGGGTCGTCTTTAATGAAATAACGAAAGACGCCATTAAAGAATCATTTAAACATCCGCGCATGATTAACATGGATCTTGTCGATGCGCAGCAGGCGCGCCGCATACTAGACAGACTCGTCGGATACAAAATCAGCCCGATTCTTTGGAAAAAAGTAAAAAAAGGCCTCAGTGCGGGCCGTGTGCAATCCGTTGCGCTCCGGCTGATCATCGACCGGGAAAAGGAAATCAATGACTTTAAACCTGAAGAGTACTGGACGATTACCGGCTCATTTTTAAAGGGAAAAGAGACGTTTGAAGCCGGATTTTTCGGGAAAAACGGCAAAAAGCTTCCTTTAAAAAGCGAAGAAGACGTAAAAGCCGTCCTTGCTCAGCTGAAAGGCAATAAGTATACAGTTGACAAGGTGACGAAAAAAGAGCGCAAACGAAATCCCGCTCTGCCGTTTACAACGTCCACTCTGCAGCAGGAGGCTGCCAGGAAGCTGAATTTCAGAGCGAAGAAAACGATGATGATCGCTCAGCAATTATATGAAGGAATTGATCTCGGCAAAGAAGGGACAGTCGGACTCATCACATATATGAGAACGGACTCAACGCGGATTTCCAATACAGCCGTTGAAGAGGCGTCAGCTTTTATTGATCAGGCATACGGAAAAGAGTACTTAGCGGGAAAACGGAAACCGGCAAAGAAAAATGAAAACGCTCAAGATGCCCACGAAGCGATCCGCCCGACTTCAGTGCTCAGAAAACCAGCCGACTTAAAAGCGGTGCTTGGAAGAGACCAGCTCAGACTATACAAGCTGATTTGGGAGCGCTTTGTTGCAAGCCAGATGGCGCCTGCCGTCCTTGATACGATGAGCGTCGATCTCAGCAATAACGGATTGACATTCCGGGCAAACGGAAGTAAAGTCAAATTCGCCGGCTTCATGAAAGTCTATGTAGAGGGTAAAGACGATCAGCTGGAAGAAAAAGACCGCATGCTTCCGGACCTTAAAGAGGGAGACACGGTTTTATCAAAAGATATTGAGCCTGAGCAGCACTTTACTCAGCCGCCTCCGCGTTATACAGAGGCGCGCCTGGTTAAAACGCTTGAAGAACTGGGGATCGGCCGTCCTTCGACATATGCGCCGACTCTTGACACCATCCAGCGCCGCGGTTACGTGGGATTAGACAATAAACGGTTTGTGCCGACTGAGCTTGGGCAGATCGTGCTGGATCTTATCATGGAGTTTTTCCCGGAAATCATCAACGTTGAATTCACGGCTAAAATGGAAAGAGACCTTGACCATGTTGAAGATGGCCAGACAGAATGGGTTCAAATCATTGACAGCTTCTATACCGATTTCGAAAAACGCGTGAAAAAAGCGGAAGCTGAAATGAAAGAAGTGGAAATTGAACCTGAATACGCAGATGAAGATTGTGAATTATGCGGCTCCCGGATGGTTTATAAAATGGGCCGATACGGTAAATTTATGGCGTGTTCCAACTTCCCTGACTGCCGGAATACAAAACCGATTGTCAAACAAATCGGCGTAAAATGTCCGAAGTGCCATGAAGGAAACATTGTCGAACGAAAATCAAAAAAGAAACGCGTCTTTTACGGCTGTGACCGTTATCCTGAATGCGACTTCGTATCTTGGGACAAACCGATTGAACGAAAATGCCCGAAATGTGAAAATATGCTCGTAGAGAAAAAGCTTAAAAAAGGCATACAAGTCCAATGCGTCGAATGCGATTATAAGGAAGAACCACAGAAGTAGCGGTGAGCAGAGCCTTGCTCACCTTCTTTGTGTGGAAGGGACAAACAACAGGAGATGAAAAGAAATGAACCAGCAAACAGTTAATGTAATCGGAGCAGGCCTTGCCGGAAGTGAAGCGGCATGGCAGCTTGCAAAACGAGGAATTCAAGTAAAACTATACGAAATGCGGCCCGTCAGGCAGACGGCAGCCCATCATACTGATAAATTCGCTGAACTGGTATGCAGCAACTCCCTCCGTTCAAATACACTCGCCAATGCGGTAGGCGTATTAAAAGAAGAAATGCGGGCGCTTGACTCGGCAATCATTCAATCTGCTGATAAATGCTCGGTTCCGGCAGGGGGAGCGCTTGCCGTTGACCGCCATGAATTTGCGCAAAGCGTGACGGATCTCGTGAAAAACCATCCGAACGTAACGGTTCTTACTGAGGAAGTAACAGAGATTCCGGAAGGCCCGACGGTTATCGCGACCGGACCGCTTACGTCAGAATCGCTTTCACAGCAGCTGAAAGAGCTCACGGGAGAAGAGTATCTGTATTTTTATGACGCGGCGGCGCCGATTGTCGAAAAAGACAGCCTTGATATGGAGAAAGTGTACTTAAAATCCCGTTATGACAAGGGAGAAGCGGCGTACTTAAACTGCCCGATGACAGAGGAAGAGTTCGACCGTTTCTATGAAGCATTGACGACGGCTGAGACGGTACCTTTAAAAGAATTCGAAAAAGAAATCTTCTTTGAAGGCTGCATGCCGATTGAAGTCATGGCGAAAAGAGGCAAGAAAACAATGCTGTTCGGACCGATGAAACCGGTCGGACTGGAAGATCCGAAAACAGGCAAGCGCCCTTATGCAGTCGTTCAGCTCAGACAGGATGACGCGGCGGGTACGCTTTATAATATTGTAGGTTTTCAGACACATTTAAAATGGGGAGACCAAAAAGAAGTGCTTAAACTGATCCCCGGCCTTGAAAATGTTGATATCGTCAGATACGGCGTCATGCACAGAAACACATTTATCAACTCGCCGAGCCTTTTGAACCCGACATATCAATTTAAACAGCGGAACGATCTGTTTTTCGCGGGCCAAATGACCGGTGTAGAGGGTTATGTTGAATCTGCCGCTTCAGGTCTTGTAGCGGGAATCAATGCCGCCAAAC
The DNA here is from genome assembly GCF_027721405.1 of Bacillus sp. KICET-1. Taxonomy (NCBI): domain Bacteria; kingdom Bacillati; phylum Bacillota; class Bacilli; order Caryophanales; family Bacillaceae; genus Bacillus; species Bacillus sp. KICET-1. The sequence goes on along the minus strand of NZ_CP113515.1, from coordinate 3,308,445 downwards.
TTGTGCTCGGTCAGGATCTTGTGACATTCCCGCAGGAGACGGCGATCGGAAGCATGGCTCACTACATTACGACGACAAATCAGAAGAACTTCCAGCCGATGAATGCAAACTTCGGCCTCTTAAAAGAATTGCCTGTAAAAATTAAAAACAAAAAAGAACGAAATGAAGAATACGCTAAACGCGCAATTGAGACTATTCAAACTATTTCGAAAACGATATAGCTTTTCATTGCAACTTCGATGCATTATATGATACCATTTAAAAGCCCTTCGGAGAGGGAGGTCTTCATAATGACTGAGAATGTTAACTTTTTTTTAAAGTTATTCGTTGAATATTTACAAATTGAAAAAAATTATTCACAATATACTATTGTGAATTATGTTAATTCGATTGAAGAATTTGGGATGTTTCTGCATGCTCAAAATATAAATGGAATGAAAGAAGCTGCATATCATGATGTGAGAATATTTTTGACAGAGGCTTATGAAAAAGGCCTGTCAAGAAAAACAATCAGCAAGAAAATTTCAGCTTTGAGAAGCTTCTATAAATTTTTAATGAGGGAAAAGCTTGTTGAAGAGAATCCGTTTCAGCTTGTTCATCTGCCGAAACAAGAGAAACGGATTCCGAAGTTTCTTTATGAAAAAGAACTTGAGGAACTATTCGCTGTTTCAGACAGAAGTCAGCCGTCAGGGATGCGCGATCAGGCCCTGCTTGAGCTTCTTTATGCGACCGGAATGAGGGTCAGTGAGTGCTGTACGCTTACTGTCGGCGATCTTGACCTGTTCATGGATACGGTGCTCGTTCACGGGAAAGGCAAGAAGCAGCGCTATATCCCGTTCGGCTCATATGCCCGTGATGCGCTGGAGCTGTATATCAACAGCGGAAGGCAGTGCCTGCTTGAAAAAGCAAAAGAGCCTCATGATGTGCTGTTTGTCAATCAAAGAGGCGGCCCGCTGACCGCCAGAGGAATCCGGTATATTTTAAGCGGGCTTGTAAAAAAAGCATCCGGCACTTTACATATACACCCGCATATGCTTCGGCACACGTTTGCGACTCATCTGCTGAATGAAGGGGCTGATTTAAGAAGCGTCCAGGAGCTTTTGGGCCATTCCAATCTGTCTTCTACGCAGATATACACGCATGTATCGAAGGAAATGCTGAGAAACACATATATGTCCCACCACCCGAGAGCTTTTAAAGAAAATTAAAAGGAGGCCCTTCTCATGTCATCTTTTCATGCGACAACGATTTTTGCCGTCCAGCATAACGGGAAAAGCGCTATGTCAGGAGACGGCCAGGTCACATTCGGTCAGGCTGTAGTCATGAAACATACCGCGAGAAAAGTGAGAAAGCTGTTTAACGGAAAGGTTCTGGCCGGATTTGCGGGATCTGTTGCAGACGCTTTCACACTTTTTGAAATGTTTGAGGCGAAGCTTGAAGAATACAACGGCAATTTAAAACGTGCGTCGGTTGAGCTTGCGAAAGAATGGCGCAGCGATAAAGTGCTGCGCAAGCTGGAAGCCATGCTGATTGTCATGAACCAGGATACCTTGCTTCTCGTATCGGGAACAGGTGAAGTGATTGAGCCGGATGACGGTATTTTGGCCATCGGCTCCGGCGGAAACTACGCCCTGTCAGCAGGAAGAGCGCTGAAAACCTATGCCGGAGAGAATCTGTCCGCCAAAGATATTGCAAAAGCCGCTTTGAAAATCGCGGGCGAGATTTGTGTGTACACAAACGATCAGATCATTTTGGAAGAACTTGAATAGAAAGGACTTGAGGCGCATGGAAAACAAACCGTTAACACCGAGACAAATCGTAGATCGGTTGGATCAATACATTGTAGGACAGCAGGATGCGAAAAAAGCTGTCGCCGTGGCATTAAGAAACCGCTATCGCAGAAGTCTTCTTGATGAAAAACTGAGAGACGAGATCGTTCCCAAAAACATCCTGATGATGGGCCCGACCGGGGTGGGGAAAACAGAGATCGCCAGACGGATCGCCAAGCTTACCGGTGCGCCATTTATAAAAATTGAAGCGACAAAATTTACAGAAGTCGGCTATGTAGGCAGAGATGTTGAATCAATGGTCAGAGACCTCGTTGAGACATCCGTGCGGCTCATTAAAGAAGAAAAAATCAGCGAAGTGAAAGAACAGGCTGAAGAAAATGCAAACAAACGTATAGTGCGGCTTCTCGTTCCGGGAAAGAAAAAACAAGCGGGTGTGAAAAATCCGTTTGAAATGCTTTTCGGAGGAAGCCAGGCGGCAAATGATGATGAAACCGACCAGCAGGAAGAAGCAAGCCTTGAAGAGAAAAGAAAGCGCATGGCGCATCAGCTCGCATTGGGAGAGCTCGAAGACCATTACGTCTCCGTAGAGGTGGAAGAGCAGCAGCCGTCGATGTTTGACATGCTGCAAGGCTCCGGGATGGAGCAGATGGGCATGAATATGCAGGATGCGCTGAGCAATCTGGTGCCAAAAAAGAAAAAACGCCGCAAAATGACGGTCAGAGAAGCAAGGAAGGTTCTGACCAATGAAGAGGCAGGCAAATTAATCGATATGGATGAAGTCGGCCAAGAGGCCGTGTTAAGAGCTGAAGAGGGCGGCATTATCTTTATTGACGAAATAGATAAAATCGCAAAAAACGGAGGGGCTTCTTCCTCAGCAGATGTATCGAGAGAAGGCGTTCAAAGAGATATCCTTCCGATTGTCGAAGGCTCTACCGTCGTCACGAAATACGGCTCCGTCAAAACAGATCACGTGCTGTTTATCGCAGCCGGGGCATTCCATATGGCAAAACCGTCTGATCTGATTCCGGAGCTGCAGGGCCGCTTTCCGATTCGTGTAGAATTGAGCAAGCTGACGGTAGATGATTTTGTGAAGATTCTCGTCGAACCCGATAACGCGCTGTTAAAACAATATCAGGCTTTATTGCAGACAGAAGGTATATCTCTTGAATTTTCTGACGAAGCTATTCGTAAGATCGCCGAAGTGGCTTATCATGTGAATCAGGATACGGACAACATCGGAGCGAGAAGGCTTCACACGATATTGGAACGTCTCTTGGAAGACCTGTCGTTTGAAGCGCCGGACGTAACGATGGAAAAAGTAGCCATCACGCCGCAATACGTTGAAGAAAAGCTCGGAACGATTGCAAACAACAAAGATCTAAGTCAATTTATATTGTGAAAATTTAATAAGAGGAATTCTAGGAGGATTATTTATCATGGCTTTACTACAAAAAACACGAATTATTAACAGCATGCTGCAGGCTGCGGCAGGCAAACCCGTAAACTTTAAAGAAATGGCTGAAACGCTTCGTGACGTCATTGATTCTAATATTTTCGTCGTCAGCCGCAGAGGAAAGCTTTTGGGCTACTCTATTAATCAGCAGATTGAAAATGACCGCATGAAAAAAATGCTTGAAGACCGCCAGTTCCCGGAAGAGTACACGAGAAATCTGTTCAATGTTCCGGAGACGTCTTCAAACCTTGATATCAACAGCGAATACACGGCGTTTCCTGTGGAAAACAGAGACCTGTTCCAAGCGGGCTTAACAACGATCGTGCCGATCATCGGCGGAGGAGAGAGACTGGGCACGCTCATTCTGTCCCGTCTGCAGAATCAATTTGAAGATGATGATCTAATTCTTGCTGAATACGGAGCAACCGTTGTAGGAATGGAGATTTTAAGAGAAAAAGCGGAAGAAATCGAAGAAGAGGCGCGAAGCAAAGCAGTTGTTCAAATGGCGATCAGTTCTCTGTCTTACAGTGAACTTGAAGCGATTGAGCATATCTTTGAAGAGCTTGACGGAAACGAAGGCTTGCTTGTGGCAAGTAAGATTGCGGACCGTGTCGGCATTACGCGTTCAGTCATCGTTAACGCGCTGAGAAAACTGGAAAGCGCAGGCGTCATTGAATCCAGATCACTGGGAATGAAGGGGACGTACATTAAAGTTCTGAACAACAAATTCCTTATTGAATTGGAAAACCTTAAATCTCATTAAGAAAAAAGCAGGATCCCTGAAAATGGGGGTCCTGCTTTTTTTATGGACAATAGGTGAAAAGTTGCAGTTTAAAGTTGCTTATTGGAATCTGATCTGAGATAATCCATCTTGCTGTGTGAAAAAAGGAGGAAGATACAGAAATTCTGCTATTTTCAGTCTTATATTAAACAAATCCTTGTAGTACAAATATTCTAGGACTTAATACCTACATGTAAAATAGATATAATTGAGCACTTTTTTTTAGCCTAACTTCATAGACTTTAAGCCTGTTATTTCTTACAATAAGTATATGGTTTTACAATTCTCGACAAGGATTTTTAGGAGAAAAATATCTGAAATGGAGGTAAGTGGATTTGGACTTATTTTCTGGAACTATACAAAATCTTGAGAATGCCTTGGGGAGAGCGGACATTAAGCAAAAAGTCTTAACTAATAATATCGCCAATATAGATACACCGAACTATAAGGCAAAAAAAGTCTCTTTCCGAAATTTGTTAGATCAGGAAACATCCAATCTTGAGGCTGTAAAAACCGACTATCGGCACGTTGACTTTACGGGTTCGGGGGACGATTATTCTATCGTGTCCAGCAGTGATACATCGTACCAGCAAAACGGAAACAATGTCGATATCGACAAAGAAATGACAGATTTAGCCGAAAACCAAATTAATTATCAGGCTTTGGTTGAAAGAATGAGCGGCAAATTCAATTCTCTGAAAACCGTCTTGACAGGAGGAAAATAATGAGTGGCTTTCAAAGCTTAAATATTTCGGGTTCCGCTTTAACTGCACAGCGTGTCCGGATGGACGTCGTATCGTCCAATCTGGCCAATATGGATACAACGAGAGCGAAGCAGGTAAATGGCGAATGGGTGCCTTATAGAAGAAAGCTGGTATCTCTCCAATCCGGAGGCGAATCATTTTCGTCCCTTTTACATTCCAAGATGAACGGAACAGGGAGCGCGGGAAATGGCGTAAAGGTATCTGGTGTTACGGAAGACCCGTCCGCTTTTAATCTCGTTTATGATCCGGAGAATCCTGATGCGAATAAAGACGGATATGTACAAAAACCAAATGTAGATCCATTAAAGGAAATGGTGGATCTTGTCAGCAGCACGAGATCATATGAAGCAAACGTAACTGCATTAAACGCCTCCAAAGGCATGCTTTTGAAGGCTTTAGAAATCGGAAAGTAAGGTGATGTAAGTGGTTAACGCTATTACTCCTTTTCAGCTTCAACAAACCCAAAACACTCAAAACGTAACGAATCAATTAAACCAAACTCAAAAAACTGATTCTTCAAACCAAACAAACTTTTCGGAGCTTTTAAAAAACTCTATTGATTCGTTAAATGAGTCACAAGTGAAATCTGACCAAATATCGAACGAACTGGCTGCAGGAAAGGATGTAAACCTTGACGAGGTCATGATCGCTGCCCAAAAAGCAAATATTTCTCTGACGGCCGCTACCGAATTCCGCAATAAAGCCGTGGAAGCCTATCAGGAGATCATGAGAATGCAGATGTAGTGGTCAGATTGAAGAGAATGACTGGAATGACCGGGGGTTAACATGAATCGTACTCTAATGCAAATGAAAACCAAAACGGCAGCGTTTTGGAACAACAGATCAAAAACACAGAAGATACTCATGGTAAGCGGCTTGGCCGCATTCATTATTTTACTCATCGTCGTTATTATTTTTACTTCGTCTGAAAAGATGGTGCCTCTTTATAAAGATTTGTCCGCGGAAGAAGCGGGGAAGATTAAAGAAGAGCTCGATACGAAAAAGGTGTCTTCTGAACTTGCTGACGGCGGCACGGTCATTAAGGTTCCTGAGAGCCAAGTGGATTCGCTTAAAGTCCAGCTTGCCGCGGAAGGCCTGCCGAAAACGGGATCAATTGATTATTCGTTTTTCGGACAAAATGCGGGCTTCGGCCTGACGGATAATGAGTTTGACGTTTTAAAGGTTGAGGCGACTCAGACCGAATTGTCAAACCTGATAAATGAAATGGACGGTATTAAAAGCTCGAAGGTCATGATCAATATGCCGAAAGAAGCCGTGTTCGTCGGTGAAGATCAGCCGGCAGCGTCCGCATCAATCGTTTTGCAGATGAAACCGGGCTACTCGCTTGATCAAAACCAGATCAACGGGCTGTACCATCTCGTTTCTAAAAGTGTTCCGAACTTAAAAGAAGATAATATCGTCATAATGGATCAAAATTCTACATATTATGACAAAAGTGACAGCGGTGCAGGGTCCGTTTCTGACAGTTATGCTTCTCAGCAAGGTATTAAGTCGCAGGTCGAAAAGGACGTTCAAAAACATGTTCAGTCACTGCTCGGCACAATGATGGGGCAGGATAAGGTCGTTGTTTCCGTGACGGCGGATATTGACTTCACGAAGGAAAAACGCACTGAAGACACTGTCGAACCTGTCGATAAAGATAACATGGAAGGCATAGCGGTAAGCGCCGAAAAAGTTGCGGAAACGTATAAAGGCGACGGCGCGGCCAACGGCGGCACGGCCGGAACGGGAAGCAATGACACCGCGAACTATGCCGAGACAAACGGCGGTTCAAACAGCGGCGACTACGAAAAAAGCAGCAATAAAATCAACTATGAAGTCAACCGCATTCATAAAGAAATCGCTGAAAGCCCGTATAAAGTGCGTGATTTAGGCATTCAGGTCATGGTGGAGCCGCCTAATCCGAAAAATGCCGCTTCCTTATCAGCACAGAGACAGGCTGATATACAGAAGATTTTAGGAACGGTCGTCAGAACGTCTCTTGATAAAAACGAAACGCAAAATCAAAACCTGACAGACAATGATATCAACAATAAAATCGTTGTATCCGTTCAGCCGTTTGACGGAAAAACAAGCCTGAACACAGATTCGGCACAATCTTCAGGTCTTCCGATCTGGGTATACATTACAGGCGGCGTACTGCTTGCGGCCATTATTCTGCTTATTATTCTCCTTATCAGAAAGAAACGCTCACAAGAGGATGAATACGAAGAATATGAATATGAAACACCGCCGGAGCCGGTTCGATTGCCTGATATCAACGAAGAGAAAATTGAAACGGAAGAAACAGTCAGACGAAAACAGCTTGAAAAAATGGCTAAAGAAAAACCGGAAGACTTTGCTAAATTGCTTCGAAGCTGGCTGGACGAGGATTAGGGGGAATGGAAAATGGCGAAACGTGATCAGAACAAGCTTACAGGAAAACAAAAAGCAGCCATCCTCATGATTTCCTTAGGCCTTGATGTATCAGCTTCTGTGTACAAGCATTTGTCTGAAGAAGAAATTGAAAGATTGACACTCGAGATTTCGGGAGTCAGAAGCGTCGATCATCAAAGAAAAGATGAAATCATTGAAGAATTTCATAATATCGCAATCGCTCAGGACTATATTTCACAAGGCGGTTTAAATTACGCCCGCCAAGTGCTTGAAAAAGCGCTCGGAGAAGACAAAGCGGTAAGCATTTTAAACAGGCTCACCTCTTCTTTGCAGGTAAAGCCGTTTGATTTCGCGAGAAAAGCGGAGCCCGAACAGATTTTAAATTTCATTCAGCAGGAACATCCGCAAACGATGGCGCTGATTTTATCCTACCTTGACCCGGTGCAGGCCGGACAGATTTTGTCTGAGCTGAACCCGGACGTTCAGGCTGAGGTGGCAAGAAGGATTGCGGTTATGGACAGAACGTCTCCTGAAATCATAAATGAAGTGGAGCGGGTCCTTGAACAAAAGCTGTCCTCCTCCTTTACGCAGGACTATACGCAGACCGGCGGCATAGAAGCCGTTGTTGAAGTGTTAAACGGCGTAGACAGAGGAACGGAAAAAACGATCCTTGATTCATTAGAAATCCAAGATCCTGAGTTGGCGGATGAAATCAAAAAACGGATGTTTGTCTTTGAAGATATTGTCACCCTTGATAACCGTGCGATTCAGCGCGTGATCAGAGACGTTGAAAACGACGACCTCCTGCTTTCATTGAAGGTTGCGAGCGAGGAAGTCAAAGAAATCGTCTTCAGCAATATGTCACAGCGTATGGTTGAAACGTTTAAAGAGGAAATGGAAATTATGGGGCCTGTGCGTTTGCGTGATGTGGAAGAGGCGCAATCAAGAATCGTGGGCGTCGTCCGCAAGCTGGAAGAAGCCGGAGAAATTGTAATCGCGCGAGGCGGAGGAGACGATATTATTGTCTAATATCATTAAACAGCAATCATCATTTTCTCCTGAACAAAAACGGCGCAAGCTTTCCTTGCAGGAAGTCAGGAAAACACATTCCCAGCCAGACCGGGAGGAACCCGAAAATCCAGAGGCTCTCATGGCTTTTGCCAAAGCAGAAGCCGACAGGGTGTCTGAAGAAGCGAAAAATCAATTTGAGCACACTCTTCGTCAGATTGAAGAAGAGAAACACCGCTGGGCGGAAGAAAAACAAAGATTGATAGAAGAAGCAAAGGCAGAAGGATATGAAGAAGGCATGGCATTGGGAAAAGCCGAGGCTCAAGCTGAATACGCCAATCTCATCAGCCGGGCCAATGCCGTTATGGAAATGGCGAGACAGTCAGTCGAGGAAAAACTGGAAAGCGCTGAGGAAGAAATCATTGAGCTTTCCGTTGCGCTCGCTAAAAAAGTATGGCGGCAAAAAAGTGATGATAAAGAGGCTTTCCTTCTGCTGGTCAAACAGGTAGTAGCCGAAGTAAAAGATTATGATGACATCTCCATCTATGTGGACCCTGAATATTATGAGACGGTTCATCAGCATATGGACGAAATTCAGCAGCTGTTATACAAAGAATGCAGATTAAGCTTATATGCCGATGAAAAAGCCGCGAAGGGAACGTGCTCGATAGAAACTCCGTTCGGACGTGTCGATGCAGGCATAGATACCCAGCTGATGCAATTAAAGCAAAAACTTTTAACGGCGCTTGAGGCGGGAGCGGAGCAATGAAGACACAGTATTTAATAGACTCAATTGAAACAGCGGATCCGTACAAGCGCTACGGCAAGGTTAAACGGGTCATCGGGCTGATGATTGAATCAAAAGGGCCCGAAAGCTCAATCGGAGATGTTTGTCTCATTTATCCGAAAGGCCATGCGAAAAAAGCGATTAAAGCTGAGGTTGTAGGCTTCCAGGATGAAAACATTCTGTTAATGCCTTATCTGGAAGCGGCCAGCATCGCGCCGGGCAGCATTGTGGAGGCCACTGGCGAGTCGCTCCGCATCAAAGTAGGCGCGGGTTTAATCGGACAAGTTGTCGACGCGTTCGGCGAGCCTCTTGACGGCCGGGCGCTTCCGAAAGGTTTGTCCCCCGTTTCGACGGAACAGCCGCCTCCAAACCCGATGAAACGCCCGCCGATACGGGAAAAGATGGGTGTCGGCGTCAGATCGATTGACAGTCTGCTGACGGTAGGAAAAGGGCAGAGAATCGGGATTTTTGCCGGAAGCGGGGTCGGAAAAAGCACCCTGATGGGAATGATCGCGAAGCAGACTGAAGCTGATTTAAACATTATCGCACTCGTCGGTGAACGGGGGCGCGAGGTGCGTGAATTCATCGAGAAGGATTTAGGCGAAGAAGGCCTGAAACGCTCGATCGTCGTAGTCGCGACCTCTGATCAGCCCGCCTTAATGCGTTTGAAAGCGGCGTATACGGCCACCGCCATTGCAGAGTATTTCCGCGATAAAGGCCGGAATGTGATGTTCATGATGGACTCCGTCACGAGGGTCGCGATGGCTCAGCGGGAAATCGGCCTGGCAGCGGGAGAACCGCCGACAACAAAAGGATATACACCTTCCGTGTTCGCTATTTTGCCCCGTTTGCTGGAAAGAACGGGCGCGAATGAACAAGGAACGATAACCGCTTTTTATACGGTTCTCGTTGACGGAGATGATATGAACGAACCGATTGCCGATACGGTGCGCGGAATATTAGACGGGCATATCGTTCTCGATCGGGCGCTTGCCAACAAAGGGCAGTTCCCGGCCGTGAATATCCTGAAAAGCATCAGCAGGGTCATGTCTAATATTTCAGACACATCGCATATAGAGGCGGCCAACAAATTCCGCGATCTTCTGTCAACTTATCAAAACTCTGAAGATCTCATTAATATCGGAGCTTACAAAAGAGGGTCATCAAGAGAAATTGATGAAGCGATTCAGTTTTATCCGCAGCTTATTCAATTTTTAAAACAAGGAACGGAAGAACCTGCTCAATTGGAAGACAGCATTGCGGCATTGACGAGTCTGACAGGAAAAGAGGAATAAACATCGTGGCATACCAATTCAGATTTCAAAAGCTGCTGGAATTAAAAGAAAATGAAAAAGACCAAACATTGACTGAATACAGACAATCGGTTTCTGAATTTGAGACAGTGGCTGAAAAACTATATGAAAATATGAGCAAAAAAGAATTGCTCGAAAAAGACAAAGAATCAAAGCTGAAATGCGGGATGAGCGTTCAGGAAATGAGACATTATCAGCAATTCGTTTCCAATCTTGAGAACACCATCTATCATTATCAAAAGCTTGTCATCATGAAACGAAATGAAATGAATGAGAAGCAGGAACAGCTCACCGAAAAAAACATTGAAGTAAAGAAATTTGAAAAAATGCGGGAAAAACAATTTAATATGTTCGCACTTGAAGACAAAGCTGCAGAGATGAGGGAAATGGACGACATTTCAATCAAGCAGTTTATGATTCAGGGGCATTAGGAGCGAATGAAATGGCCGATAAAGAAAAGAGATCTGGAAAGTTCGGTTCAATCCTGCTTTTTATCATGATCCCGCTGATTTTTCTGATCATCGTCGCAAGCATCATCCTTTGGGCTGCCGGCGTTGATGTGATGAAGCCGATTCAGGAAACAGCCGCTAAAACGCCTGTTTTAAAAGAATTGGTTCCCGAAACGAAAGAAATGAAAAGCGCGGCGGAAAAGCAGAAGGAAGACAGAACGGCTTCTCTTGAAAAGACCATAAAGGAACAAAAAAGTGAAATTAACATTTTGAATAAAGATTTAGACACAAGCAAGTCCGAAATCGATAATCTGAATCAGAAAATCCGTTCACTGAAACAGGAAGCTGAACAGCAGCAGAAAACGAAGACGGATGAAACGAAAAAAGACGCTGCGGATTCAGCCGGAAAAGATAAAATGATCAACATCTATAAAAGTATGGACAGCGGTAAAGCGGCAAGCATTATCGTAAAGCTGAAAGAAAAAGAAGCCCTCGATATTTTAAACGGATTAAGTAAAAAGCAGCTTGCTGAAATCTTGACGAAAATGACTCCTGAACAAGCGGCTAAATATACAGAAAAACTATCCGCTGACGGAAATAAGGAGTGATGTAAGTTGAAGCTGCTTGAATTAACGGGTAATCGTACGCAGACTGCGCAAAACAGCAATGTGAAGATGAATGTAAACAGCTTAGGTCTATTTCAGAACTGGCTCCTGTCGGAAATCACTTCTCCCCGGCAGCCCGGAGATGAAACAAAAACAAGTGACGCAGAGCTGAATGATGCCCTATCGAAAATCGGTGATTGGCTGAAAGCCGGCCCGGAAGATAAAGAATTGCAGCTGAAACAGCTGCTTGAGGCGGTAAAAGCTCTTGAAGGAAAGCAGACGGCTGAAACAGCTCTTCCTTTATTGAAACAGCTTGCCGAATCTGTTGAAGACATGTTAGCGGGAAAACAGCATGGGGAGAAGCCTGAAACGGATGAACCGGATTCTTCCGCAAAAGACGGGGATTCCGTCAAGGATGCGCTTGAGAAGGGCCTGCTGTTCATTCAAGAAGCCGTATCCCAGCTCTTCACATCTCAGCAGGAACTGCCGGACAGCGCGCAGGCAAAGGCGGTTTACCAGGAAGGCGCCCGTTTATTAGAGGCATTGAAAAAACAAGGTGTCCCGGACCGCGTGATTCAAGACCTGCGGCAGACATTTTTTCCGAAAAACGAATCTGCATCTAAACTTTACTCCATGACAGCCGCTGAGCTGAAGAGCTTTCAAAGCGTCACGGAGCAGCTTGCGGGCCTTTCTCAAAAGGGGACAAAGGATTGGGATATGGCTGAAACTGAGCTGAAAGCTTTTGTGTTATCTCAATCATCTGAATCATCCCAAGAGTCAGCCGGGAAAACAGAACAGCAAAACGGCACGGTTTCTCACGCAAAGGCACCTGACAGCAAATTGTCTGCACATATACTGTTTTCGGGAACGAGAAGCCTTGCCGGCATTCAGCAAGCGTCCGCAGGAGCTGAACAGCAGCAGGCAGAAAATAAACCGTTAACGGATCAGGTCATCAGCGGCTGGAAACAGATGAAATACACGCCTTTCGGGAAAACAACCGGAAGCTTTACGATTCGTCTTAATCCCGAGAACCTCGGATTTGTCACAATTAAGGTGACAAATGAAAACGGGATGTTTCAAAGCAAAATAATCGCATCCAGCCAGTCCGCGAAAGAGCTGCTGGAACAGCATCTTCCTCAGCTGAAACAGTCGCTTCCGAATATGTCGGTCCAGGTCGACCGTTTTACAGTCCCGCTTCAAAGCGGGGATCAGCAGCCTGTTTACGGGCAGACGGCCGATCACAATAAACAGCAGCATCAGGGACAGAGAGAGCAGAAGAACCAGCAGCAGTCAGGCGATTTCGGAGATATGCTGGAGGAGCTTTCTCTCAATGAAATGGAGGAAGAATAGTTGACATCAGTAAACTCGGATTATGCCGCGGCGGGCGCTTCAACCACTTCAAGCGCGAAGAGCACCTCCGCAGTAAACAGCAGCACGAATTTAGGGAAAGACGAATTTCTGAAGATCTTAATGACACAGGTTCAAAACCAGGACCCGCTCAATCCGGTTGATGACAAAGAATTCATCAGCCAGATGGCGACATTTTCTTCATTGGAGCAAATGATGAATATGAATACGACGATGACTAAATTTGTAGAAAATCAAGATCCGTTTACGATGTATGTGAACTGGATCGGCAAAAATGTCACATTCAGCGACAGCGACGGGAAGGATCAGACAAGCCCAGTCAATTCAGTCAAGCATTCAAACGGCAATTACGTGCTCGTGCTTGAAAATGGCAAAGAGGTCAGTCCGTGGAATGTCACGGCCGTCAGCGAAACATCTAAATAATAAGAAACTCAGGGGGAATTTAACATGTTACGTTCATTATATTCCGGTATCAGCGGCATGAAAAACTTTCAGACAAAACTAGATGTAATCGGCAATAACATCGCCAACGTCAACACAGTGGGATTTAAGAAAAGCCGCGTTACATTTAAAGATATGATCAGCCAGACAGTCGCCGGCGGTTCAAACGTGACCAATTCAAAACAAATCGGCTTGGGTGCCGCGACTTCTTCCATTGATGTTGTTCATTCAACCGGCGCCCCGCAGGCTACACAGAATAAAACCGACCTAGCCATTGACGGAGACGGCTACTTTCAGATTAATACAGGTGCGGGAATTGTTTACACACGTGCGGGGAATTTCGGTAAGGACAATCAAGGGAACCTTGTTACGACTGACGGGTACTACCTTGAAAAAATCGGCGGCGGTAAAATCAATATTCCGACTGATGCGAAAGATTACAGCATCGGTGCAGACGGAACCGTTACATATACTGATGCAGGGGATGAGGTTCATGATGCCGGACAAATCGGTCTGGTCACGTTCCCTAACAGCGCCGGTCTGGAAAAAATCGGAGGCAACCTTTACAGAGAATCATTAAGTTCAGGAGCTGCGAGCGCAGTCACCACTCCGGGCGAAAACGGAACGGGTAAGCTTTTGGCAGGCTATCTTGAAATGTCAAACGTAGATCTGACAGATGAATTTACCGAAATGATCGTTGCTCAGCGGGGTTTCCAATCAAACTCAAAAATCATTACGACTTCAGATGAAATCCTTCAGGAGCTGGTTAATCTGAAACGGTAAGGAGGGAGGAGAGGCGGTTAAGCCGCTTCTCCGGATTGCATGATTCAAGTCACCCGTTTAAACGGCCAGCCTTTTACGCTGAACGCGCTGTTTATCGAACAGATTGAGTGCTTCCCCGACACGACGATTACACTGTCCAACGGCAAAAAGTTCGTAGTGAAAGAACCGGAAGAAGCAGTTCTCAAAAAAGTCATATCGTTTTACCATAGCATACAAATATTTTCACTGGATCAGGGAATAGAGGAAGAAGAATGAAGAAAAAATTAGTCATCATTTTGCTGATTATTTTAATTGTCATCGCCGGCCTCGGAACGGCAGCATATTTTGTCGTCAGCGGAAATTCGGGCAAAGATAAAAAGCCGACAATTGACGAAGTCGTTGCAGCCACTGTGTCTGTCGACGATATCACGACAAACTTAAAGTCTGACAGCATCATCCGTATCGGCATCAAGCTTGAAACCGACTCGGCTAAAGCGAAGGAAGAACTTGAAAAACGCGATTTTCAGGTGAAAGACAACATCATTTCCATTTTAGCCGACACAAGCGCCGGAGAGATTGAGGGAGATAAAGGAAGAGAAGCGTTTAAACAATCATTAAAAGAGAAAGTAAACAGCTATCTCCAAGAAGGAAAAGTTCAGAAAGTGTACATTACCTCCTTTAATCTGCAATAAAAACAAATTTGACAGAATACGGAGGTGAAGAAAATGTCAGGAGAAGTTCTCTCCCAAAATGAAATAGACGCACTGCTTTCCGCCATTTCCACGGGTGAGGCGGATGCGGAAGAGCTGAAAAAGGAAGTAAAAGAGAAAAAAGTAAAGGTATATGATTTTAAACGGGCTCTCAGATTCTCGAAAGATCAGATACGCAGTTTAACCCGGATACATGATAACTTTGCGAGGCTTCTCACAACACACTTTTCCGCCAAGCTCAGAACGTATATTCATATATCCGTCAGCTCAGTTGATCAGGTGCCGTATGAAGAATTTATCCGTTCCATACCGAACATGACGATTTTAAATTTATTCGATGTTCATCCGATGGAAGGCAGAATCATGATGGAGGTTAATCCCACCATCGCATACGCAATGCTTGACCGCGTCATGGGAGGCATCGGCATCACTCATAACAAAGCTGACAGCCTTACGGAAATTGAAACGAATATTATTTCTAATTTATTTGAAAATGCACTGGGCAACTACAAAGAAGCTTGGCAATCGATTGCTGATATTGACCCTGAAATGACTGAATTTGAAGTGAATCCTCAGTTTGTACAGATGGTTTCCCCAAATGAAACAGTCGTTGTCATTTCTCTCAATACACAGATAGGTGAAATCAGCGGTGTCATTAATCTTTGTATTCCCCATGTCGTACTTGAGCCGATTATCCCTAAGCTTTCCGTACATTATTGGATGCAATCAGACCGGAATGAAGCGAAGCCCGAAGAAACGAAGTTGCTTGAAAAGCGCATCATGACGGCTCAAATTCCCGTTGTGGCTCTATTGGGCGCTTCTGAACTGACAATAGAAGAATTTTTAAGTTTGGAAGTCGGGGACTGTATAACTCTGGACAAATCAGTGACTGATCCTCTTACTGTATTGGTCGGAAACAAACCGAAGTTTTTAGGGCAGGCCGGCCGGGTGAATCGAAGACAGGCAGTGCAAATTTTAGATCACGACATAAGAGGTGAACAAGATGAACAATAGATTATCTCAAGATGAAATCGATGCTCTTCTTAACGGCACAAGCAGTCAATCAGAGGATACAGAACAGCCTCAAGGGGCGAACTTGTCTGAACTTGAGCGCGATGCGATCGGAGAAATCGGGAATATTTCGTTCGGCAGCTCGGCTACGGCGCTGTCCACTCTTTTAAATCAAAAAGTGGACATTACAACACCGAGTGTGACCGTCATTTCAAAAAGCAAAATCAGTGATGAATTTCCTCATCCGTATGTTGCCATTGAAGTGAACTACACAGAAGGCTTTGACGGCAGCAATTTGCTCGTCGTCGAACAAAGCGACGCGGCCATCATCGCGGATTTGATGATCGGCGGAGACGGCCGGGGCGCCGATCCGTCACTCGGTGAAATCCACCTGAGCGCCGTTCAGGAAGCAATGAATCAAATGATGGGCTCGGCTGCTACGTCAATGTCGACCGTGTTCAGTAAAAAGATTGACATTTCTCCGCCAAGGGTTGAACTTCTGGATTTGACGGAAGAAAAAGGGACCGACAGAATACCTGAGGATGACCTGCTCGTAAAAGTGTCATTCCGTCTGAAAGTCGGTGAATTAATCGATTCGAGCATCATGCAGCTTTATCCGATTACGTTTGCGAAAGATCTGATCGCAGAACTGATGACTGCAGACCAGCATGAGTCAGAGGCCGCAGAAACCGTATCAGAACCACAGGAAACATACGAAACGCCGCAGCCGGAACCTGCCATGCAGCCGGAGCCGCAGGCAAAACCCGAGCTTCCGAAGAGACAGGGAACCGCAAAAAAAGCTGCTCCTGTTCAAGTCGCTCCGGTGGAATTCCAGGCGTTTGATCATAACGAAGCGGCGCAAGGATCAAGGAATAACCTTGATATGCTGATGGATATTCCGCTTTCCGTTACGGTTGAGCTCGGCAGAACGAAGAGAAGCGTCAAAGAAATCCTTGAACTTTCTGCGGGAAGCATTATTGAGCTTGACAAGCTGGCTGGTGAACCTGTTGACATCCTGGTCAACCAGCGGATCGTGGCAAAAGGCGAGGTCGTCGTCATAGAAGAAAACTTCGGCGTGAGAGTCACTGATATTTTAAGTCAGGCAGACCGCCTTAACAATTTAAAATAAGCGAACATAGAGGAGAGAAACAGATTATGGCACACAGAATTTTAATTGTAGACGATGCAGCATTTATGAGAATGATGATCAAAGATATTTTAGTGAAGAACGGTTTTGACGTTGTAGCTGAAGCTTCAGACGGAGCGCAGGCGGTCGAAAAATTCAAAGAGCATTCCCCCGACCTTGTGACAATGGATATTACAATGCCTGAAATGGACGGGATTACAGCTCTAAAGGAAATTAAACAAATCGATCCGCAGGCGAAAATCATCATGTGTTCGGCTATGGGCCAGCAGTCAATGGTTATTGACGCGATTCAAGCCGGCGCAAAAGACTTTATCGTGAAACCGTTCCAAGCGGACCGCGTGCTTGAAGCCATTAATAAAACATTAAGCTAAAGGGTGTACGACTGTTGAAAAAGAGTCATGGTTTACTAGCTTTGATTTGTTGTTTCGTTTTACTCAATGTACATCCGTTCCCTGCTTTTGCGGCGGAGTCTGACAATTCCACCGTCAACGAATGGTTTGACAAACAATCAACAAACAAAACAGAGAAAAAAAGCGATACATCGAAACAAACGGCTGATCAAGAGATAGGGGATGCTTCTGCATCTTCTGTCTCCGCTTTTGATTTTGTAAAGATGATTGGGGCGTTATTATTCGTCATTCTGCTGATCTATGGATTTGTCAAACTGATGAATAGAAGAAACCGTCTGTTGAAGCCGTTTCAATATGTAGAAAATATCGGCGGAACGTCAGTCGGCCAAAACCGTTCCGTGCAGCTGATTAAAGTGGGAAACAGCGTTCTCGTAGTCGGTGTGGGCGAAACGATACAGCTTTTAAAAGAAATTGAAGATGAAAAAGAGCGCGAGGCGATTCTGAGCCAATACGAAGAGTCGATGTCTTCAAAAGTGGAATGGACCAAGCTCGTAAATCCGCGTAAGGATGGAGAAAAAAAGCCGCAAACGATGCTTCCGTCGTTTTCAAAAGCGCTGAAAGAACAGTTGAACGAGCTGAAACAAAGCCGTTCTGAAGGAAAGAAGAAAGGCCCTTATCATCATGAATGAATTTATTAATCTTTTTAATTCAAGCAGTCCGACCGAAGTCAGCTCCACTGTTAAATTACTGCTGCTTTTGACTGTCTTTTCAGTGGCGCCGGGGATTCTGATTTTGATGACCTGCTTTACGAGAATCGTCATCGTCCTGTCTTTTGTGAGAACCTCACTGGCGACGCAGAACATGCCTCCCAACCAGGTTTTAATCGGCCTTGCGCTGTTCTTGACGTTTTTTATTATGGCGCCGACTTTTTCAGAGATTAATAAGGAAGCCTTAACGCCGCTGATGGACAACAAAATCAGTCTCGATGAAGCATATACAAAAGCCGAGAAGCCGATTAAAGAGTATATGAGCAAGCATACAAGGCAGAAGGATCTGGCGCTGTTTATGAACTATGCCAAGATGAAAAAACCTGAATCGATTCAGGATATTCCTTTGACGACGATGGTGCCCGCTTATGCGATATCAGAACTCAAAACCGCTTTTCAAATGGGCTTTATGATTTTTATTCCGTTTTTAATTATCGATATGGTCGTGGCGAGCGTCTTAATGTCAATGGGAATGATGATGCTTCCGCCGGTTATGATCTCTCTGCCCTTTAAAATATTGCTTTTCGTTTTGGTCGATGGATGGTATTTAATCGTGAAATCTTTGCTTGACAGCTTTTAGGGTAGGTGCTAATTGTGAGTTCAGAATTTGTAATTTCCATGGCGGAAAAAGCCGTATATGTAACACTAATGATCAGTGGGCCGCTGCTTGCGATCGCGCTGATCGTCGGTTTGCTCGTCAGTATCTTTCAAGCGACAACTCAAATACAGGAACAGACGCTTGCGTTCATTCCGAAAATCGTGGCGGTGATGCTTGGACTGATCTTTTTCGGTCCTTGGATGCTGTCGACGATTCTTTCGTTCACAACTGATCTGTTTTCTCATCTGAACCGATTTGCAGGGTAGAATCAAATGAATTCCATCATTGATTTATTTCCCGCTTTTTTATTGGTCTTTATCAGAATCTCTGCTTTTTTTGTAACGGTGCCGGTGTTCGGACATCGGAATCTGCCGGCGGTTCACCGAATCGGCTTTGCTTTTTTTCTTTCGGTGATCTGCTTCAGCACGCTGAAACATGCGCCGGAAATAGAAATAGGGGAACAGTATATGCTGCTTGTCATAAAAGAGGCCGTTGTGGGCTTGAGCCTCGGGCTGATCGCTTTCATGATGATGACAGCCATTCAGATAGCAGGTTCCTTTATTGATTTTCAGATGGGCTTTTCCATCGCCAATGTCATTGATCCGCAATCAGGAACGCAAAGCCCGCTGATCGGACAATTCGTTTATACGCTTGCGCTGTTATTTATGCTCAGCGTAAACGCCCATTATCTTTTATTGGACGGGATTTATTACAGCTTTCAGTATATCCCGCTTGACCAGGCATTTCCGTCGTTTGGAAATGATCAGTTTGGACTTTTTATCGCAAAAAGCTTCAGTGCCATGTTTATTATCGCTTTTCAAATGTCTGCGCCGGTTGTGGCCAGTCTGTTTTTAGTTGATTTGGCGCTCGGTATTGTAGCGAGAACGGTGCCGCAGCTGAATGTTTTCGTTGTCGGGCTTCCTCTGAAAATAGCCGTGAGCTTTATTATGCTGATCGTTTGTATGTCGGTGATGTTTGTCGTCGTCCGCAACATCTTCAGCCTTACCGTTGAAACCATGCGGAATCTATTGGCATTGGTCGGTGTGACATGATGAGACTCAGACTGAATCTGCAATTCTTTGCCGGTGAAAAAACGGAGAAAGCCACTCCGAAAAAACGGAAGGATACAAGAAAGAAAGGACAGGTCGCGAAAAGTACGGATGTGAATACAGCCGTTTCTTTACTGATTATCTTTCTTTCGCTGATCGCGCTCGGTCCTTATATGCGGGACAGGCTGCTGTCCTTTATTAAAACGTTTTATACGAAATCGATAACATTACACCTGTCAGCATCTGCCGTGCATGAACTGTTCGTGGATACGGTGAAAGATATCAGCCTCATCCTCGCGCCGATTATGCTGGTCGCGCTTGTGGCAGGTGTCGTGAGCAATTACATGCAGGTGGGTTTTCTGTTTTCTGCGGAAGTCCTCAAGCCTGACTTGAATAAGCTCAGCCCGCTGAAAGGATTTAAGCGGATTTACAGCATGAGGGCGATTGTTGAACTGGTCAAATCCATTTTGAAGATTACTGTGGTCGGTTTTGCCGCCTTTATGGTGCTCTGGCTTCATTATGGCGATATTCTTCGCCTTCCGCTTTTAACGCCTGCGGAAGTGCTCACTTTCGTTTCTAAGCTCACGCTTTGGATGGGGCTTGCGGGATCAGGGGCTTTAATGCTGCTGGCCGGGCTTGATTATTTATATCAGCGTTTTGACTATGAGAAAAATATCAGAATGTCAAAGCAGGATATAAAAGATGAATACAAAAAATCGGAGGGTGATCCGATAATCAAGTCCAAAATTAAGCAGAAGCAGCGGGAAATGGCGATGAGGCGGATGATGCAGGAAGTGCCGAAAGCGGATGTCATCATTACCAACCCGACCCATTATGCGATAGCTTTAAAATATGATGAAAAGAAAATGGACGCCCCTTACATTGTTGCCAAAGGGGTCGACCATCTCGCATTAAAAATCAGGCAGATCGCCAAAGAACACGATGTCATGACGATTGAAAACAGGCCGCTCGCGCGTGCGTTATATGATCAGGTTGACATTGACCAGGCTGTGCCGGAAGAGTTTTTCAAAGTCATTGCGGAAATTTTGGCTTATGTATATAAAACGAAACAAAAAGTATAGTGAATTTCAGATTCAAAAGGAGAGAAAAACAGCATGTCAACAAGAGATTTATCGGTTTTAATAAGTGTTGTCCTCATTGTGGCAATGCTGGTGATTCCATTCCCTCCATGGTTGTTAAGTATTTTGATCATCATTAATATCTCTCTTGCGTTGATCGTGCTTCTCACCACAATGAATATGCAAGAACCGCTGCAATTCTCGATATTCCCGTCATTGCTGCTGTTATTGACGCTGTTTCGGCTTTCGCTCAATGTGTCGACGACACGTTCGATTCTTTCTCACGGAGAAGGAGGAAAGGTTGTTGAGACATTCGGGAATTTCGTTGTCGGCGGAAATGTGCTGGTAGGGCTTGTTGTCTTCATTATCTTGATTATTATTCAGTTTATCGTCATTACAAAAGGCGCCGAGCGGGTATCGGAAGTGGCGGCGAGATTTACGCTCGATGCGATGCCCGGAAAGCAAATGAGTATTGACGCGGATTTAAATGCCGGCATGATTACGGAGCAGGATGCAAAGCACAGACGTGAAAAAGTCGCCCGGGAAGCCGATTTTTACGGCGCCATGGACGGTGCGAGCAAATTCGTCAAAGGAGATGCCATCGCGGGTATCATCATCGTGATGATCAATATTATTTTCGGAATCGTAATCGGCATGCTGCAGCAGGGGATGAGCATACAAGAAGCTGCGTCTCACTTTACAATGCTGACGGTCGGTGACGGTATCGTTTCTCAAATGCCGGCTTTGCTCATCTCAACGGCTACGGGGATTGTCGTGACGAGAGCGGCATCTGAAGGAAACCTCGGTCATGATATTACAGGCCAGCTGTTTGCTTATCCGAAGCTCTTGTATGTAGCCGCGGGAACTGTACTTTTGCTCGGTCTTCTTACACCGATCGGCATTCTGCTGACGGGACCGATCGCCGGTCTGCTTGCATTCGGCGCTTACATGCTGTCCAAAACGGATAAGCCGAGCGAAGAAGAGGAAGAAATTCTTGAAGAAGAGGCTCAGGCGGATGAACTGAAAAGCCCGGAAAGCGTCGTGCAGCTTTTACATATTGATCCGATTGAATTTGAGTTCGGATACGGACTCGTGCCGCTTGCAGACGCGGGGCAGGGCGGTGATCTTCTTGACCGCATCGTCATGATCAGACGTCAGCTTGCGCTTGAATTGGGACTTGTCATTCCGGTTGTGCGCATCAGGGATAACATCGCGCTCCAGCCGAATGAATACAGATTGAAAATTAAAGGCAATGAAGTCGCTAAAGGAGAGCTCCTGCTGGATCATTACTTAGCGATGTCACCGACGCCTGAAGATGACGTCATTGAAGGAATTGAAACGATTGAACCGTCGTTCGGACTTCCTGCAAAATGGATCAGCGAAGCTGCGAAAGATGAAGCAGACATGCTGGGGTATACAGTTGTTGATCCGGCGTCAGTCGTATCTACGCATATTACAGAAAAAATTAAGCAGCATGCCCATGAACTGGTCGGCAGACAGGAAACAAAGCAGCTGATCGATCATCTGAAGGAAAATTATCCTGTGCTTGTTGAGGAAGTCACGCCAAACCCTCTTTCTGTCGGCGATATTCAAAAGGTGCTTGCCAAATTGCTGAGAGAAAAAGTGTCAATCAGAAACTTGGTGACCATTTTTGAAACTCTTGCCGATTACGGAAGATTAACGACAGATTCAGACCTTTTGACAGAATACGCGAGACAGTCGCTTGCCAAACAAATCACGGCACAATATGCGAGAGAGCATGAAACGCTGAAGGTCATCACATGCTCAGGCCGGGTGGAAAAAGCGATTGCAGACGGGGTACAGCAGACTGAACAGGGCAATTACCTGTCACTCGACCCTGAGGTTTCAGACAGCATCATCCGTTCTGTCGCTAAAGAGGCCGAGCAGCTTTCCATCCGTCAGGAGTCAGCGATTCTTCTTTGCTCGCCTGCTGTCAGAATGTATGTTAAACAGCTGTTAGAACGGTATTTCCCTGATCTTCCGGTTCTTTCTTATAATGAGCTGGAAGCAAATGTTGAAGTACAGAGCATTGGAGTGGTGGATATTTAATGAAAATAAAAAAAATTACAGCCGCTTCAATGCAGGATGCCGCGAAGCAAATCAAAAAGGAACTCGGCAATGATGCCGTTATTTTACATTCCAAACAAGTAAAGAAACGAAAATGGCTGGGGCTGCGGCCGCAGCAGGCCGTTGAAGTGATAGCGGTTTTAGATCGTGACGTCAGGGAAGCGAGAAAAACGCCGCCGGCTGCCGCTGAAGAAATGAAAAAGACGGAAACGGCGGAGAAAGCTGAGCCTGTTCAGCCGCCGCGTCTTCCGGATCAAAGCATTTCCGGCGAACTGGCGCATTATAAAGAAGTGCTCCCTGAACCATTAAAAAAAGCCGAGAGACTATTGAAGCAAGCCGGGCTTCCTGATCATACGCAAAACGCCGTGCTCAGTGAATTGCTCCGTTCTTCAATTGTTTCCGGAGATTTAACTGAAGATAATGTCAGCTCAAAACTGCAGGATTTGTTAGTGAAAAAACTCCCTTCGGCAGACAGGTGGCAGGAAGGGATTCAATCAAAATACGTCGTGCTTTTCGGTTCAACCGGGGCCGGCAAAACGACTACACTTGCGAAACTCGCGGCCTCATCAATGCTGACAGAGCATAAAAAAATTGCATTTATGACGACGGATACTTACCGGATTGCCGCGGTCGAGCAGCTGAAGACATATGCGGAGCTGCTTCAGGCTCCTCTTGAAGTATGCTATTCAAAGGAAGAATGTCTGAAGGCACTGGAAAAATTCGCTGAATATGACCATGTTTTCATTGATACAGCCGGCAGAAACTTTAAAGAAGAGCAGTATATTACGGAATTACAAGAGATGATTCCGTTTGAATCAGGCTTACAATCCTTTCTCGTATTATCAGCATCTGCAAAATATGAAGATATGAAACAGGTGCTGAAACGTTTTTCCGGTGTGCCGGTCAATCAATTCATTTTCACGAAAACGGATGAAACCGCCTCACTCGGCTCCGTGTTTCAAGTGCTGTCGGAATCAAGAATCGGCGCCGCCTATTTGACAAATGGACAGGATGTGCCTGAGGACATCCTATCGGCTTCACCAAAAGAGTTTGTAAGGATGCTTTTGACATGAAACCCGATCAGGCAGAGTCATTAAGAAGGAAAATGAGAGAGCGGCAAATGATCAAGCCGGAGCTTTATGAGAAAAAAGCGAAGACATTAGCCGTCATCAGCGGTAAAGGCGGCGTCGGAAAATCTAATTTAACATTAAACATGGCAGTTGCCCTGCAGGAAAAAGGAAAAAAAGCACTCATCATTGATCTTGACATCGGAATGGGCAACATTGATGTGCTGATCGGCGCTGCTTCTTCCCGCACCATTATTGATGTGATGGAGAATCGGCACGCATTGGCGCAATCACTGTCCTCCGGTCCGAAAGGCCTTCGGTACATATCCGGAGGAACGGGGCTTGAGGCGATCTATCAAGCTGACGGAGAGAAGTGGGCGGCTTTTATGAATGGTCTTTCCGCTGTATTAAGCGATTTTGATTACGTTCTGTTTGATATGGGAGCGGGACTTTCAAACGAACAGCTGCCGTTTATTTTATCGGCGGAAGACATTCTCGCCGTGACAACGCCTGAGCCGACGGCCATTATGGATGCCTACAGCGCGATCAAACATCTTTTGCTCGCGGATGAACGGCTGACCGTAAACATTGCCGTCAATCGCGCCCGCTCCCAAAAACAGGCGCTGGACACGTACAACCGCCTTTCTCATGCGATTCACACGTTTTTAGGCGCGGAAGTGCGTTTCGCCGGCTCCATACCCGATGACCCGCTAGTAAGTCAAGCCGTCATTGACCAGGTGCCTTTTTTAATAAAAAGTCCTCAAGCAAAAGCCAGCAGGTCCGTCCGTCTTCTGACGGATGTCTTGTTTCAAACGGAAGAAAACAAACCAAGAGAAGAGAAACCGGCATTTATTGAGAGATTATCTTCTTTTTTATTGAGGAGGACTTTACAGTGATTCGTGTGCTTGTCGTTGATGACTCAGCTTTTATGAGAAAGATGATTACCGATTTTCTGGCTGCGGAAGTGCAGATAGAAGTCATCGGGACAGCCAGAAACGGGGAAGAGGCGCTGAAGAAAATAGAGCTTCTCAAACCGGATGTTGTCACGCTTGATATTGAAATGCCGGTCATGAACGGAACGGATACATTGCGGAAGATCATCAGCATATATAAACTTCCCGTAATCATGGTATCGAGCCAGACACAACAAGGGAAGGACCGAACGATCAACTGCCTGGAAATGGGCGCTTTTGATTTTATCACCAAGCCTTCCGGAGCGATTTCCCTTGATCTTTATAAAATTAAAGAGCAGCTGATTGAGAGGGTGATTGCAGCCGGGCTGTCCCGCGCACAAAAACCTGAGGCGGCAGTGAAAGAGTCTTCTATCCCGGAACGTCCGGCTTTAGCGGGATTTGAAAGACCGAAAGCAAAATCCGCCAAGCAGGCCGTATTCATCGCGACCTCTACAGGCGGACCGCGGGCTCTGCAAAAGGTGATTCCGAAACTGCCGAAGGATTTAAAGGCGCCTGTATTTGTCGTTCAGCACATGCCTGAAGGCTTCACCGCTTCACTTGCAGACAGACTCAACCATTTGTCAGATATTCAGGTCAAAGAAGCGGAAAACGGTGAAGAAGCGAAAGACGGATGGGTGTACATCGCGCCCGGCGGAAAAAATATGACGGTTGCAGAGGAAGGCGGAAGGCTCCGCATCATTCTTGACGTTCATGATACGGAAAGCCGGCATAAACCGTCAGCCGATTATTTGTTTCGGTCGGCAAGCCGCTTATCCGATTACGAAAAGGTAGCCGTCATTATGACCGGCATGGGCAGCGACGGAACCGAGGGCGTAAAAGAAATGCTCAGAACAGGCGGCGTTAAAACGATTGCGGAATCGGACGAATCCTGTGTTGTGTTCGGAATGCCGAAGTCAGCGATAAAGGCGGGCCTCATTCATGAGATTAAACATGTGGAAGATATCGCGGCATCCATCACCGGATGTGTGAAAAAAGAGAGGGTGTGAATCAATTGGATATGAATCAATATTTAGATGTCTTTATTGATGAAAGTAAAGAGCACTTACAGACATGTAACGAAAAGCTGCTGCTGTTGGAAAAAGATCCGGCAGACCTTCAGCTTGTGCATGACATCTTCAGAGCTGCCCATACGCTGAAAGGCATGAGCGCAACGATGGGATATACAGATCTGGCGCATTTAACCCACCTGATGGAAAATGTGCTGGACGCCATCCGCAACGGAGAAATGCCCGTTACATCGGATTGGCTGGATGTGCTGTTTGAAGCGCTTGATCATCTTGAAGAGATGGTGCAGTCCATTATTGACGGAGGAGACGGCAAACGTGATATTTCTGAAGTGAGTGCGAAGCTCGACGTAAATGCGGTGCATGAGACTGCGGCTTCAGCCGAAACAGCAGAACCGCCGGCTTCAAAACAACAGGCTTCAACTGAATGGAATTATGATGAGTTCGAACGGACTGTTATTGAAGAGGCGGAAGAGCAAGGATTCAGCCGCTATGAAATAACGGTTTCCCTGAATGAAAGCTGCATGCTGAAAGCCGTGCGGGTGTACATGATTTTTGAAAAGCTGAATGAAGCCGGAGAAGTCGCAAAAACGATACCTGCCGCGGAAGTGCTTGAGACGGAAGATTTCGGAACGGATTTTCAGGTGTGTTTCTTGACAAAGCAGCCTGCTGAAGAAATTAAAGAACTCATCAGCGGCATTTCAGAAGTGGAGAATGTCGAAATTTCTGCCGGTGCGCCGTTAAAAACGGCCGAAAAACCGCAAGCGGCTGAACCGGTGAAGGAAGCTCCGGTTAAAAAGGCTGAGAAACAGCCAAAGCCGCAAGCGAAAACGGAAGAACAGCCGAAGCATCACAGCGGCTCGAAAACGATTCGCGTCAACATTGAAAGACTGGATTCTTCAATGAACCTTTTTGAAGAACTTGTCATTGACCGCGGACGTCTTGAGCAGATCGCCAAGGAGCTTGACCACAATGAGCTGACTGAAACCGTTGAACGCCTGACCAGAATCTCGGGCGACCTTCAGTCTATTATTCTTAATATGCGGATGGTGCCGGTAGAAACCGTCTTTAACCGTTTCCCGAGAATGATCCGCCAGCTTCAAAAGGAATTAAACAAGAAAATCGAATTGTCCATCATCGGAGCTGAAACGGAGCTGGACCGTACGGTGATTGATGAAATCGGCGATCCGCTTGTCCATTTAATCAGAAACAGCATCGATCACGGCATTGAATCGCCTGAAGTGCGGGTGAATAAAGGAAAATCAGAATCAGGTCATGTCGTGCTTAAGGCATATCACAGCGGCAATCACGTCTTTATTGAGGTTGAAGATGACGGGGCCGGCTTGAACAGAAAGAAAATTCTTGAAAAAGCGCTCGAACGGAGTGTAATCACCGAACGTGATGCTGAAACGCTTGAAGATAATGAGATTTACGAGCTTATTTTTGCTCCGGGCTTCTCGACTGCCGATCAAATTTCTGACATTTCAGGGAGGGGCGTCGGTCTGGATGTTGTGAAAAATAAACTCGAATCACTCGGCGGCTCTGTCAGTGTCAAATCCGCGGAAGGCCAAGGTTCTCTTTTCAGTATCCAGCTTCCGCTGACACTTTCAATTATATCTGTTCTTCTCATTAAACTGGAAGAAGAGACGTTTGCGATACCGATTTCTTCTATTATAGAGACGGCTGTTATTGATAAGAAAGATATCCTGCAGACGCATGACAGAGAAGTGATTGATTTCAGAGGCCAAATCGTTCCGATCGTCTATCTGAAAAAAGAATTCGGCATTACGGATTCAAAACAGGATGCCGATCAGTTCCATGTAATCGTCGTGAAAAAGGGCGATAAATCCACTGCTTTTGTCGTGGACTCTTTTATCGGACAGCAGGAAGTCGTACTGAAATCACTCGGCGACTATTTGACGAACGTCTTTGCGATTTCCGGCGCTACGATTCTCGGAAACGGAGAAGTGGCGCTGATTATTGATTGTAATGCGCTGATCTACTAAAACGACACGAGGAGGTGCCCGAATGACTGCTGAAATCAAAACAGGTGAAAAAATGATTGTGTTTATGATAAACGGGAAAGAATACGCTATCTCAGTTTCCCAGGTGAAATCAATTGAAAAGTGGCAAAAACCGACGAGGGTCCCGGGTGTGGAATCTTATATCCGCGGCGTTATCAATCTGCGCGGAGTGATTACCCCGGTTCTTGATTTAAGAAAACGTCTGAACCAGCCTGAACAGGACATCACAGAAGAGACTCGGATTATCATCATTTCTTACCGTGACGCTGATGTCGGATGGGTCGTGGATGAGGCCAATGACGTCATCACCGTGCATGAAAATGAAATCGAATCCGCGCCTGAAAGCCAGACAAAGGAAACGGATGTGTGGATTAAACAGATCGTTAAGCAAGATAACAGGCTCCTCAATATTATCGATGCGCATGCGGTGCTGGATAAAGGTGCTTCGGCATCTGCGTCCGGAGAGCCTAATGCTTAAAGGGGAAAAGACAACATGAGTAAGTTTGAAGCGATCAAAGAAGAGCAGATGGATATTTTGCGGGAAGTCGGAAATATCGGGGCGGGTCACTCGGCTTCTGCAATGGCTCAGCTGCTGAACAGAAAGATAGACATGGAAGTGCCGTTTGCGACTTTATTGACATTTGATGAGCTCGCTGATTTTTTCGGCGGGGCTGAAACGCCGGTCGCCAGTATCTTTTTAAGAATGGAAGGCGACATGACCGGCTCTATCTTTCTCATCATGCCTTTTGATCAGGCGGAACAGTTTATCAGAGAGCTGATCGGAAATCCGGATTTTGATATTGACCAGCTGGGCGAAGATCATTTGAGTTCTTCTGCTTTACATGAGTTCGGCAATATTTTAGCAGGTTCCTATTTAACGGCATTGGCTGATTTGACAAAGCTTGAGATTTACCCGAGCGTGCCGGAAATCTCACTTGATATGTTCGGCGCGGTTATCAGTGAAGGGCTGATGGAGCTCAGCCAAGTCGGAGAGCATGCCATTGTCGTGGATACTTCTATTTTTGACCAGGGCAGCCGGCAGGAGCTCAAAGCCCACATGTTTATGCTCCCGGACTATGATTCTTTTGAAAAGCTCTTCGTCTCATTGGGTGCGGCTTTATGAGCCGTGCGGAAGCCGCAGTCGTTAAAGTGGGGATTGCGGATGTTCAAGTCGCGCGTTACCCGGATAAAATCCGGACCTCGGGACTCGGTTCATGCGTGGGGCTGGTTTTATACGATAAAGACAAACAAACGGCAGGACTCGTTCACGTCATGCTGCCGGACTCCGGTTTATCAAAAACGGCGGAGCTCAACCGTGCAAAATACGCGGACACCGCCGTTAAGATGACGATTGATATGCTTTTGAAAGCCGGCTGCCGCAAGTTTGCCCTGAAGGCAAAACTCGCCGGGGGAGCGGAGATGTTTAAGTTTAAAATGACAAACGACCTGATGAAAATCGGTCCGAGGAATGTAGCGGCCATCAAAGAGCAGCTTTCATTGTATAACATTCCGGTCATCAGTGAAGATACGGGCGGCTCAAGCGGCCGGACGATTGAATTTGAGCCAAAGTCCTGCATGCTGCACATTCGAACTGTTAAACAAGGTGAAACAACGATTTAATAAAGGTATGAGGTAGGGGGATAACAATGCAATCCTTGAATTATGAAGATCAGGTGCTTTGGTCGCGCTGGAAAGAGTGGAAAGATCCTAAAGCCGGTGATGATTTAATGCGCCGTTACATGCCGCTGGTCACATATCATGTCGGCAGAATTTCCGTCGGACTGCCGAAATCGGTGCATAAAGACGATCTAATGAGCCTTGGTATGCTTGGTTTATATGATGCCCTAGAAAAATTTGACCCCGGCCGGGATTTAAAATTTGATACCTATGCCTCGTTTAGAATTCGCGGTGCAATCATCGACGGGCTGCGTAAAGAAGATTGGCTGCCCAGAACTTCACGGGAGAAGACAAAAAAAGTCGAAGCGGCGATCGAAAAACTTGAACAGCGCTACCTTCGGAATGTGACGCCTTCAGAGATCGCAGAAGAGCTGGGGATGACGGAGCAGGACGTAGTATCAACGATGAATGAAGGGTTTTTTGCCAATCTCTTATCAATTGATGAAAAGCTTCACGACCAGGATGACGGTGAGAATATTCAAGTGATGATCAGAGATGACAAAAATGTGCCGCCGGAAGAAAAAATCATGAAGGACGAGCTGATCGCTCAGCTTGCGGGCAAAATTCATGAGCTCTCTGAAAAAGAGCAGCTTGTCGTCAGTTTATTCTATAAAGAAGAACTGACTTTGACCGAAATCGGACAAGTCCTGAACCTTTCGACGTCGCGGATTTCACAGATTCATTCAAAGGCGCTGTTCAAATTAAAGCACCTGCTTGAAAAAGTAATTCAATAATGAACTCATGGTTAGCGAGTGAAAAACATGTCAACACTATTATGGCTTTTAAGCTTTGTGCTTCACGGCGTACTGCTTTATGCCGTCATTATTCTGTACACGAGGTTTTCAGCCCTCAAGGAGACGGAGCGCCAGCAGAAGAAGATTCTTGAAGAGACGGAAAACACCCTTGCAGCGTTTCTGCTTGAGCTGAAAGAAGAAAATGAAAGACTCGAAGACGCAAAAAGCCGTCAAGCGCCGGACGCAGAAGACGCCGAACCCCGGCCGGAACCGAAAGAAGAGCCTGATATTCCGGACCACATGGAAAAGCTCATCAGTGCAACGGAACGGGCTGAAAGTGACGAAAACAGCGGCGCGCATTCGTTTGAAGAACGTGTTTCAGAATTATATGAACAAGGGCTCACCCCCGCGGAAATTGCCAAACGGATGCAGAGCGGAAAGACAGAAATCGAGCTGTTTTTAAAATTTCGCGGCAAAGCTGTAAAGGATTCTTGATTGTCGCATAAAGCTGTGTTATATTATTTCTTGGTGTTAAATACACACGCTTAACGATTTATGCAGAGGGTGCTGCAAACGGCAGTTCTGCACAAAAATGACCTAAGCGGAGGAAAAAAACCATTTTATTAGGAGGAAATCACATGTCAGTTATTTCTATGAAACAATTGCTTGAAGCTGGTGTTCACTTCGGCCACCAAACACGCCGCTGGAACCCAAAAATGAAGCGTTACATTTTCACGGAGCGTAACGGAATCTACATCATTGACCTTCAAAAAACAGTGAAAAAAGTAGAGGAAGCTTACAACTTCACGAAAAACCTTGCTGCTGAAGGCGGAAAAATCCTTTTCGTCGGCACAAAAAAACAAGCTCAGGATTCTGTTAAAGAAGAAGCTGTACGCTCTGGCATGTACTATGTCAACCAACGCTGGTTGGGCGGTACACTGACAAACTTCGAAACAATCCAAAAACGCATTAAGCGTCTGAAAGACATCGAGAAAATGCAAGAAAACGGTACATTTGAAGTACTTCCGAAAAAAGAAGTTGTTCAATTGAAAAAAGAATTAGAGCGTCTTGAAAAATTCCTCGGCGGAATTAAAGACATGAAGGATCTTCCTGATGCATTATTCATCATCGATCCTCGCAAAGAGCGCATCGCTGTTGCGGAAGCTCGCAAATTGAACATTCCTATCATCGGAATCGTAGATACAAACTGTGATCCTGATGAAATTGATGTCGTAATCCCTGCAAACGATGACGCAATCCGCGCTGTCAAACTTCTTACTTCTAAAATGGCAGATGCTATTCTTGAAGCGAAGCAAGGCGAAGAAGAAGCGGAAGCTGCTGAAGAGACTGCACCTGAAACAGAAACGACAACTGCGTAACCTAATCAAAAGGTGATAGAAGGGACTGCCTTTTATCACCTTTTTTCAAGAAAAATGTATCTATACATATCTTGTTTACACATATAAGGAGGAATTCAAATGGCTATTACTGCACAGCAGGTAAAAGAACTGCGTCAAAAAACAGGCGCTGGTATGATGGACTGTAAAAAAGCATTGACTGAAACTGACGGAGATATGGACAAAGCAATCGACCTTCTGAGAGAAAAAGGAATTGCGAAAGCGGCTAAAAAAGCTGACCGTATCGCTGCTGAAGGTTCTACTCTTATTAAAACTGACGGCAACAAAGGCGTTATCTTAGAAGTAAACTCTGAAACTGATTTCGTTGCGAAAAACGAAGGCTTCAAAGAGCTTCTGAACACGCTTGCTGACCACCTTCTTGCAAACGCTCCTGCTGATCTTGAAGAAGCAATGGGTCAAAAGATGGAAAACGGTTCTACTGTTGAAGAATACATCACTAGCAACGTTGCTAAAATCGGAGAGAAAATCACTCTTCGCCGTTTTGCTGTTATTACAAAAGAAGACAGCGAAGCGTTCGGTGCTTACCTTCACATGGGAGGCCGCATCGGCGTATTATCCGTTCTTAGCGGAACAACTGACGAAGATCTTGCAAAAGACATCGCGATGCATGTTGCAGCGGTAAATCCTCGTTACATTTCCCGCGACCAAGTGTCTGAAGAAGAAGCAAACCATGAGCGTCAGATCCTGACTCAGCAAGCTCTTCAAGAAGGCAAACCGGAAAACATCGTAGCTAAAATGGTTGAAGGCCGTCTGAACAAATTCTTCGAAGAAATTTGCTTATTAGACCAAGCTTTCGTTAAAAACCCAGACGAAAAAGTGAAACAAGTTGTGGCTGCGAAAAACGCATCTGTTAAAACTTACGTCCGCTACGAAGTTGGAGAAGGTATTGAAAAACGCCAAGAAAACTTTGCTGAAGAAGTTATGAACCAAGTGAAAAAATAATGGCGGAAAGCCTTGGCGAATCTTTCGCGGCTTTTCAGGCAGTATAGGGGACACTACTTGTGTTCCCTATTTTTAAAACTATATTTACAAACCTTTTTTTCTCTTGCATAATAGGAAACGGCAATGTTTACACTTGGAGGTTATTATGGAAAAACCAAAATACAATCGTATCGTTTTAAAGCTTAGCGGAGAAGCATTGGCAGGAGAGCAGGGAAATGGCATTAATCCGACTGTCATCCAATCCATCGCTAAACAGGTAAAAGAAATCGCTGAGCTTGACGTCGAAGTGGCCGTAGTCGTAGGCGGCGGCAACTTATGGCGCGGAAAAACAGGCAGTGACTTAGGAATGGACCGTGCGACGGCCGATTATATGGGCATGCTTGCTACTGTCATGAACTCACTTGCCCTGCAGGACAGCCTGGAAACGCTCGGAATTCAGTCCAGAGTGCAGACATCAATTGAAATGCGTCAGGTCGCTGAGCCTTACATCAGAAGAAAAGCCATCCGCCACCTGGAGAAAAAACGCGTTGTTATTTTTGCCGCGGGAACAGGAAACCCTTATTTCTCTACGGACACAACCGCAGCGCTGCGTGCCGCTGAAATCGAAGCGGACGTGATCTTAATGGCGAAAAATAATGTCGACGGTGTGTATAATGCTGATCCGAGAAAAGATGAGTCAGCCGTTAAATACGAAAAATTATCTTATCTCGATGTGTTAAAAGACGGGCTGGAAGTCATGGATTCTACGGCTTCTTCACTATGTATGGATAATGATATTCCGCTGATCGTCTTTTCTATTATGGAAGAAGGAAATATTAAGCGTGCCGTAACCGGCGAATCAATCGGAACGATCGTAAGGGGGAAATAACGTTGTCAAACGAAGTATTAACACAAACAAAAGAACGCATGGAAAAAGCGGTTGCCGCTTATTCACGCGAATTGGCGTCAGTCCGCGCAGGACGTGCCAACCCATCTCTATTGGATAAAGTGACAGTAGAATACTACGGTGCCCAAACACCTTTAAACCAGCTGTCTTCCATCAATGTGCCTGAAGCGCGTATGCTTGTTGTCACACCGTATGACAAAACGGCAATCGGCGATATTGAAAAAGCGATCCTGAAAGCTGATCTTGGCGTAACGCCGACAAGTGACGGCACAATTATCCGTATCGCGATCCCGGCTTTGACGGAAGAAAGACGTAAAGAACTTGTCAAAGTCGTGAAAAAATACGCGGAAGAAGCGAAAGTAGCAGTCCGTAATGTCCGCCGTGACAGCAACGATGACCTCAAAAAACTTGAGAAAAACGGAGACATTACAGAAGACGAGCTTCGTGCTTCCAGTGAAGACGTTCAAAAGCTGACAGACGAATATGTGTCAAAAATTGACAGTGTCACAAAGGACAAAGAAAAAGAAATCATGGAAGTTTAATGAAAAACTATGTACAATAGATAATGTGAAAAGACCCTCTCATGTTTACAGGGGGTTTTTTTGTTAATACTGTTGATTACATTGATCATCAGCAACGCAACCTTTTTGGGTGACGGAGGAATCTCATGCTCAACATACTCAAAAATTGGAAGAATCAGCAGAATGCGGCTTCCAACTTAGAACGGTATACAAAAGAAGACATACTGAAGGGTGAAATTCCCGCACACATTGCCATTATTATGGACGGAAACGGACGCTGGGCGAAGAAGCGCTCACTCCCTCGGATTGCAGGACATCATGAAGGAATGAAAGTGGTAAAAAGGGTGACAAAGCTCGCAAGTCAGCTCGGCGTTAAAGTTCTGACTCTTTATGCGTTTTCAACGGAGAACTGGAAGCGCCCGAAGATGGAAGTCGACTTTTTGATGAAGCTTCCGGAAGAGTTCCTGAATACGTATCTTCCTGAATTGATAGAGGAAAATGTACAGGTGAAAATTATCGGAGATGAATCCGCGCTCCCTTCTCATACGTACAGGGCGATTGAGAAAGCCGTAAAAGATACAGAACAAAATGACGGGATGATTCTCAATTTCGCTTTGAACTACGGCGGACGCACGGAAATCGTCAATGCGGCAAAAGCACTGGCCGAACAGGTGAAAAGCGGCACGCTGAATATCGAAGACATTGATGAAGCGCTCTTTTCCGGGCATTTAATGACAGAATCAATCCAGGACCCGGAGCTGCTCATCAGAACGAGCGGAGAAATCAGATTGAGCAACTTTATGCTTTGGCAGGTGGCTTACAGTGAATTTGTTTTTACAGATGTCCTGTGGCCCGATTTTAAAGAAGATCACTTTCTGCAGGCAGTGGGAGAATTTCAGCAGCGGGGCCGGAGGTTTGGCGGAATTTAGAGGATGGTGGAAATGAAACAAAGATTGTTAACGGGTGTTCTGGCAGCGGCACTATTTTTATTTTTGGTTATTTTCGGAGGATTGCCGTTCACCGTATTTGTTTATGTGATGGGCAGTATAGCGCTTTTTGAGCTTTTGCGGATGAAAAAGCTCAAGTTTTTTTCTTTTCCGGGTCTGATCAGCCTCCTGTTATTATGGCTGTATATGATGCCGGACAAATATCATTTTTTTGACGCGAAAATGGAAGTAACGATTTTCGCCGTTTTGATATTGCTCAGCTATACGGTGCTTGTGAAAAACACCTTTACGTTTGATGAAGTCGGGTTTATCGTCCTAGCGACGGTATATATCGGACTGTGTTTTCATTATTTTATCGAAATCAGAAACATTGAAACAAACGGGCTTTTGTATATTTTTTATGCCTGCGTTGTCATATGGTCAACGGATTCGGGCGCATATTTTGTAGGAAAGTCGCTCGGAAAGCGGAAGCTGTGGCCTGAAATCAGTCCTAACAAAACGGTGGAAGGGTTTCTCGGCGGTATTGCCATCGCCCTTATTTTCACGGCTGTTTTTCAGCTGTTTGCCGGTCTTCCGATTTCATACCCGGTTCTTTTGGTCATCACACTTGTTCTGTCTGTTTTCGGACAGATCGGGGATTTGGTGGAATCAGCGCTGAAACGGCACTATGATGTGAAGGATTCGGGGAAAATCCTTCCGGGGCATGGCGGCATTTTAGATCGATTTGACAGCTTTTTGTTTGTCATGCCGTTCTTGTACTTTCTGCTTGCGCTTTTTTCATGAGAAAGGCTAATATGAAAATAAGACCGATCTGGACGCATAGAATGGGAGTGGCATTTTGAAGAATATTTGTCTTTTAGGAGCAACGGGATCAATAGGGGAGCAGACATTGGATGTATTGCGCATGCATGAAGACCAATTCCGTCTCGTCTCGATGACTTTCGGTAAAAACGCCGAAAAAGCAATCCCGTTGATCAGAACGTTTCAGCCGAAATATGTAGCAGTCGGCGACATGGATACATACCAAAAAGTGAAAGAAGCGTCTTTTTCTCATGAATGTCAAATCGGCATCGGAGAAGAAGGCCTGATTGAAGCGGCAGTCATGGACGAAGTGGATATCGTGGTCAATGCGCTGCTTGGAAGCGTCGGTTTAATCCCGACTTTGAAAGCGATTGAACAGAAAAAAACAATTGCGCTTGCAAATAAGGAAACTCTCGTCACTGCCGGGCATATAGTGAAAGGACACGCAAAACGATACGGTGTTCCTCTTCTTCCGGTCGACAGCGAACATTCCGCTATTTTTCAGGCGCTGCAAGGCGAACAGAGCAAAAATATCGAGCGCCTGATCATTACGGCATCCGGCGGCAGTTTCAGAGATAAAACGCGGCAGGAGCTTGAGTCTGTAACGATTGCCGACGCCCTTAACCACCCGAACTGGTCGATGGGCGCAAAAATTACGATTGACTCGGCTACAATGATGAATAAAGGACTTGAAGTTATTGAGGCGCATTGGCTGTTTGACATTCCGTATGAACAGATTGACGTTGTATTACATAAGGAGAGCATCATTCATTCGATGGTTGAATTTCACGACAGAAGCGTCATCGCCCAGCTCGGAAATCCGGACATGAGGGTGCCGATTCAATATGCGCTGACATATCCGGACCGGCTGCCTCTGCCTGAAACAAAAAGGCTTGAATTATGGGAGATCGGAAGCCTTCATTTTGCGAAAGCTGACTTTGAAAGGTTCCGCTGCTTACAATTTGCCTTTGAATCAGGTAAAATAGGGGGAACGATGCCGACGGTTTTAAATGCGGCCAACGAAGAAGCCGTTGCCGCTTTTCTTGCCGGACGGATTTCATTCTTATCGATTGAGGACCTGATTGAAAAAGCACTGGACCGCCACAGCGTAATTCAGGATCCGAGTCTTGCGGATATCCAAGAAGTGGACAAAGACACCCGGGGATACGTTAATTCAATACTCACATAAGGTGGTAT
Organism: Bacillus sp. KICET-1; assembly: GCF_027721405.1. Taxonomy (NCBI): domain Bacteria; kingdom Bacillati; phylum Bacillota; class Bacilli; order Caryophanales; family Bacillaceae; genus Bacillus; species Bacillus sp. KICET-1. The sequence goes on along the minus strand of NZ_CP113515.1, from coordinate 3,271,536 downwards.
GTTCGTGAATACAGTTATCGCGTTTATTATTATTTTCGGAACGCTCGTTTTTTTCCATGAGCTGGGGCATTTATTGCTCGCCCAAAGAGCGGGAATCCTTTGCCGTGAATTTGCGATCGGCTTCGGCCCTAAAATCTTTTCATTTAAAAAGAATGAAACCGTGTATACGATCAGACTCCTTCCGGTCGGCGGGTTCGTCCGCATGGCCGGTGAAGACCCGGAGATGATCGAAGTCAAACCCGGTTATACCGTCGGACTTCTTTTTAATAAAGATGACGAAGTGGAAAAAGTCATCATTAATCAAAAGGAAAAATATCCCGACGCTTTAATTATCGAGGTGGAGACGGCTGATCTTGAGCACGAAATGAAGATTACCGGGTACGAGCAGGGGAAAGAAGATGAACTGGCGGGCTTTACTGTCAGTCAGACCTCTTTTTTTATCGTAGACGGAGAAGAAGTGCAGATTGCGCCTTACAATCGACAATTCGGGTCTAAACCCGTATGGAAGCGGATTAAGGCGATTGCTGCCGGTCCGATAATGAACTTCATCTTAGCGTATGTCATTCTCGTCATGCTTGGATTCATTCAAGGCGTGCCTTCGAATCAGCCTGAGCTCGGGAAGCTGACAGACAATGGACGCGCAGCGGCTGCCGGTTTAAAAGAAGGCGACTATATCCAGAGCATTAACGGTGAAAAAATGAGGTCATGGACCGACATCGTGACAGCGGTAAAAGAAAATCCCGGGAAAAAAATCGATGTCGCCGTCAAACGGGACGGCAAATCGTTTCATATCTCGGTTACACCTGAAGCTGTAAAAGATGAAAATAAAAAAACAATCGGCCGCTTCGGCTCTTATGCGCCGACTGAAAAAGGCGCGCTTGCAGCGATCGCCTACGGCGCGACATCTACCGTTGATGTCACAAAAGCGATTCTGACCAATCTGGGCAAAATTGTGACAGGCCAGTTTAAGCTTGATATGCTTTCGGGTCCTGTCGGCATTTATGATATGACGGATCAAGTTGCAAAAACCGGCATCATCAACTTATTGCGGTTTGCGGCGTTTTTAAGCATCAACCTGGGAATCGTCAACCTGCTGCCGATACCGGCGCTTGACGGCGGGCGGCTGCTGTTTTTATTCATTGAAGCAATCCGCGGCAAGCCGATAAACCGTGACAAGGAAGCATTTGTCGTATTTATCGGCGTAGCTTTCTTAATGCTTCTTATGCTGGTTGTCACATGGAACGATATCCAGCGTTTATTCTTATAATTGACTAGTAAAAAATCAGAGGTGCGAAGACATGAGACAAAGTTTGACGCTTATTCCGACCCTGAGAGAAGTGCCGGCTGATGCTGAAGCAAAAAGCCATAAGCTTCTGCTGAGAGCGGGATTTATCAGACAAAATACGAGCGGGGTTTACAGCTACATGCCCCTGGCTTACAGGGTCATTCAAAACATTCAGAAGATCGTGCGTGAAGAAATGGAAAAAATCAACGCGGTGGAAATGCTGATGCCGGCCCTTCAGCAGGCTGAAACATGGCAGGAATCAGGCAGATGGTATACGTACGGGCCTGAATTAATGCGTCTGAAAGACCGCCACGGCCGTGAATTTGCTTTAGGCGCGACACATGAAGAAGTCATTACTTCTCTCGTGCGCGATGAGGTGAAATCTTATAAGCGTCTGCCGCTCACTCTTTACCAGATCCAGTCTAAATTCAGAGATGAAAAACGCCCGCGTTTCGGGTTATTGCGCGGACGCGAATTCATCATGAAAGATGCGTATTCTTTCCATGCTTCTGAAGAAAGTCTGGAGGAAACGTACCAAAACATGTACGGCGCATACAGCAGCATTTTCGCACGCTGTGAATTAAACGTCCGTCCCGTTATTGCCGACTCAGGCGCGATGGGCGGAAAAGATACGCATGAATTTATGGCTCTTTCTGAAATAGGGGAAGATACCATCGCTTATTCCGATGGATCCTCTTACGCAGCCAATACAGAAATGGCGGAAGTTGTCATGAACAGCGAGCCGTCAGATGAAACACCCGAGGCATTGGAGAAAATTGATACGCCGAATGTCAAAAGCATTGAAGAGCTCGCTTCGTTCTTGCAGATCGAGCCGAGCGCCTGCATCAAATCAATGCTGTTTAAAGCTGATGACCGATTTGTTCTCGTGTTAGTGAGAGGCGATCATGAGGTCAATGACGTGAAAGTGAAAAACCTTCTGAACGCGGAAGTGGTTGAGCTTGCGTCTCATGAAGAAGTAGCGGAGAAACTTGGCACGGAGCCGGGATTTGCGGGGCCGATCGGCGCTGCCGGCGACATTGAGATTTATGCCGACCAAGCCGTGAAAGTAATGGTAAACGCTGTTAGCGGCGCGAATGAAAGAGACCGTCATTACCGAAACGTAAACATCGAACGTGATGCGTCTGTAAAAGCGTATGCCGATCTTCGAATCATTCAGGAAGGCGATCCGTCACCTGACGGAAAAGGCACGATCCGTTTCGCTGAAGGGATTGAGGTCGGACAAGTCTTTAAACTCGGCACGCGTTACTCTGAAGCGATGAATGCGACATACCTTGATGAAAACGGGCGTGCGCAGCCGATGCTGATGGGATGTTACGGAATCGGCGTGTCCAGAACGCTTTCAGCCATCGCTGAACAGCATCACGACGAAAAAGGCTTGATCTGGCCGAAAAGCGTTGCTCCGTATGATCTTCATATTTTGGCGCTGAATATGAAAAACGAAGCGCAAAAAGAGCTTGCTGAACAGCTTTACGGCAAATTCCAGGCGGAAGGTTATGAGGTATTATACGATGACCGCGCTGAACGCGCAGGCGTGAAGTTTGCTGATTCTGATCTGATCGGCCTTCCGATCCGCATCACTGTCGGAAAACGTGCCGACGAAGGCATCGTAGAAGTGAAAATCCGCAAAACCGGTGAATCTGCCGAAGTTTCAGTGGATGAGCTTTCTGAATTTATCAAGACGAAGTAATCACCATAACGAATCACACAAAATCATGTTAAAATAGAGAAAAAAGAAGGTACCTCATCACCTGCGGAGGTACCTTCACTTATGATGTTTTAAGGGAGGGATACTGTCTGAATGGAACAGTTATCAGTAAACAGAAGACAGTTTCAGATTCTTCTGCAGCAGCTTAATATGACAGATGATACCTTCATGACATACTTTGAAGACGGAGAGATTGATAAACTGACAATCCATAAAGCAGAAAAAGCCTGGCATTTCCAATTTCGCTTTAAGGCTCTTTTGCCGTATCAAATATATGACTCATTCATGATGAGGTTAACACAATCGTTTGCTCACATCGCCCGTGTCACATCGTCTGTTCAGGTCATTGACCCCACAGTGACAGAGGAGCTTGTACAGGATTATTGGACACGCTGTATTGAAGAGCTTGAAGGAACCTCGCCGCCGATGGTGGCTCTTTTGAATCAGCAGAAGCCGAAGCTCAAGGGAAACAAGCTGATCGTGAAAACAAAAACAGATACAGAAGCATCTGCGCTCAAAAATAAATACAGCGCACTGATTCAGCACAGCTATCGCCAATTCGGCTTTCCGGAACTGCAGCTGGATACCGAAATTTTCGTATCTGACCAAGAAGTCCAGAAATTCCGCGAGCAAAAGCTTGCTGAAGATCAGGAGCGGGCGATGCAGGCGCTTATCGAGATGGAGAAGAAGGAAAAAGAGGGCGATGAGGATCAGGCACCGTCCGGACCGCTTGTCATCGGCTATCAAATTAAAGAGAACGAAGAAATCCGGACGCTTGACAGCATCATGGATGAAGAAAGAAGAATTACGGTGCAGGGGTTTGTGTTTGATGCTGAAACACGCGAGCTGAAAAGCGGACGCACGCTCTGCATTTTCAAAATCACGGACTATACAAACAGCATTTTAGTAAAAATGTTCGCCAGAGAAAAAGAAGACGCCGCTTTGATGAAAACGCTGAAAAAAGGCATGTGGGTGAAGGCGCGGGGAAGCATTCAAAACGATACATTCGTCAGAGACCTCGTCATGATTGCAAATGACGTGAATGAAATAAAAGCCAAAACCCGTGAAGACACCGCTCCTGAAGGCGAAAAACGGGTTGAGCTTCATCTGCATTCTCCGATGAGCCAAATGGATGCTGTAACGGGCATCGGAAAGCTTGTCGAACAGGCGAAAAAATGGGGACATGAAGCGATTGCGTTAACTGATCATGCCGTTGTGCAGTCTTTCCCGGATGCCTATTCCGCCGCGAAAAAACACGGCATTAAAATGATTTACGGAATGGAAGCCAATATCGTAGATGATGGCGTTCCGATCGCATACAATCCAGCTCACCGTCTCCTGGAAGAAGACACATACGTCGTCTTTGACGTTGAAACGACAGGTCTGTCCGCAGTGTATGACACGATCATTGAGCTTGCCGCAGTCAAAATAAGAGGCGGAGAAATCATCGATAAATTCGAAGCGTTCGCCAATCCGCACCATCCGCTGTCAGCAACGACGATAGAGCTTACCGGGATTACGGACGACATGGTCCGCGACGCTCCCGATGTCGTTGACGTCGTCCGGGATTTTAAAGAATGGATCGGCGATGACGTGCTTGTGGCTCATAACGCCAGCTTTGATATGGGATTTTTAAATGTGGCGTACAAGCGTCTTTTGAAAACGGAAAAAGCGAAAAATCCGGTCATTGATACGCTGGAACTCGCGCGTTTCCTGTATCCTGAGTTTAAAAATCACCGCTTAAATACGTTATGTAAGAAGTTTGATATCGAATTAACCCAGCATCACCGAGCGGTCTTTGACGCTGAAGCAACGGGCTACCTGCTGTTGAAAATGCTCAAAGATGCCGCTGAAAAAGACATTTTTTATCATGATCAGCTGAATGAGAATATGGGACAATCCAATGCTTATCAAAGATCAAGACCTTATCACGCTACATTGCTTGCCGTAAATGAGACCGGCCTTAAAAATCTGTTTAAGCTCGTGTCCATTTCTCATATTCAATATTTCTACAGAGTGCCGCGCATTCCGAGGTCGCAGCTTAATAAATACAGAGAAGGTCTGTTAATCGGCTCTGCCTGTGACAGGGGAGAGGTCTTTGAAGGCATGATGCAAAAATCTCCTGAAGAGGTTGAAGATATCGCATCCTTCTATGACTATCTTGAAGTGCAGCCGCCGGAAGTATACAGACACCTTCTGCAGCTTGAGCTCGTCCGGGATGAAAAAGCGCTGAAAGAAATCATCGCCAACATTACGAAGCTCGGAGAAAAATTGAATAAGCCGGTCGTGGCTACGGGAAATGTCCACTATTTAAACGATGAGGATAAAATTTACCGGAAGATCTTAATATCTTCCCAAGGCGGCGCCAACCCGTTAAACAGACACGAACTGCCTAAAGTGCACTTCAGAACGACAGATGAAATGCTGGAGGCTTTCTCCTTCCTCGGTGCGGAAAAAGCGAAAGAAATCGTGGTTGACAATACGCAGAAAGTCGCTTCGATGATCGATGAGATCAAACCGATCAAAGACGATCTGTACACGCCGAAAATTGACGGGGCTGATGAAGAAATCCGTGAAATGAGCTATCAGCGCGCCAAAAGCATTTACGGTGAAGAGCTTCCTGAAATTGTGGAAGCGAGAATAGAAAAAGAATTAAAAAGCATCATCGGCCATGGATTCGCCGTTATTTATCTCATCTCTCATAAGCTTGTAAAACGGTCTTTGGATGACGGTTATCTCGTCGGCTCCCGGGGGTCCGTCGGTTCATCGCTTGTGGCGACCTTAACGGAAATCACTGAAGTGAACCCGCTCGCTCCGCACTATGTGTGCCCGAGCTGCCGATATTCCGAATTCTTTAATGACGGATCAGTCGGTTCCGGTTTTGACCTTCCGGATAAAACCTGCCCGTCTTGCGGCACGCCTTTGAAAAAGGACGGACATGATATCCCGTTTGAAACGTTCTTAGGCTTTAAAGGTGACAAAGTACCCGATATCGACTTGAACTTCTCAGGTGAGTATCAGCCGCATGCCCATAACTACACGAAAGTATTGTTCGGTGAAGATAACGTGTATCGCGCGGGAACGATCGGCACCGTCGCGGAAAAGACGGCTTACGGATATGTGAAAGGCTATGCGGGCGATCACAACCTACACATGCGCGGCGCAGAGATCGACCGTCTGGTGCAAGGCTGCACCGGCGTTAAGAGAACGACCGGCCAGCACCCGGGGGGGATTATCGTTGTCCCGGATTACATGGATATTTACGATTTTTCCCCGATACAATTCCCGGCAGATGCGACGGGGTCTGAATGGAAAACGACTCATTTTGACTTCCACTCCATTCATGACAACCTGCTGAAGCTTGATATATTGGGGCACGATGATCCGACAGTCATCCGGATGCTTCAGGATTTAAGCGGAATTGATCCGAAGACGATTCCGACAGATGATCCGGAAGTTATGAAGATTTTCCAAGGTACAGAATCGCTAGGCGTCACTGAAGAGCAGATCGGCTGTAAAACGGGGACGCTCGGCATTCCTGAATTCGGGACGCGATTTGTGCGGCAGATGCTTGAGGATACGAAGCCGACGACGTTCTCCGAGCTTGTCCAGATTTCCGGGCTTTCCCACGGAACGGACGTATGGCTCGGCAATGCGCAGGAACTGATACACAACAATACGTGTGAACTGAGCGAAGTGATCGGCTGCCGTGATGACATTATGGTTTACTTGATCTATCAGGGCCTTGAGCCTTCACTGGCCTTTAAAATCATGGAATTCGTCCGTAAAGGCAAAGGCCTGACGCCGGAATGGGAAGAAGAAATGAAAAAGAACAATGTGCCGAACTGGTATATTGATTCATGCAAAAAAATCAAATACATGTTCCCGAAAGCCCACGCCGCCGCATACGTGCTGATGGCGGTGCGGATTGCATACTTTAAAGTGCATCACGCGCTTTTATATTATGCTGCGTATTTTACCGTCCGCGCAGATGACTTTGACATTGATACAATGATTAAAGGCTCGACCGCCATCAGAGCGGTGATGGATGATATCAGCTCTAAAGGGCTTGATGCTTCGCCGAAGGAGAAAAACCTCCTTACCGTGTTAGAGCTTGCGCTTGAAATGTGTGAGCGCGGCTATTCCTTCCAGAAGGTCGATCTATACCGTTCGAGCGCTTCGGAATTTATCATTGACGGCGACAGTCTCATCCCGCCGTTCAACTCAATTCCGGGACTCGGAACCAACGCCGCTCTCAATATTGTGAAAGCGCGGGAAGAAGGGGAGTTCCTTTCAAAAGAAGATCTTCAAAAACGCGGAAAAGTGTCAAAAACCATTTTAGAGTATTTAGACCGTCACGGCTGTCTTGAGTCCCTTCCGGACCAAAATCAGCTGTCTCTGTTTTAAGCTTTGTGCACAGCCGCCGAGCGGAGTTTGATTTGCATTAAATATATGGTTATGGTATAGTTTTATTGGAAATGCTAACGATTACCGAGGCAAAGAGTGGGGAAACCCGCTCTTTTGTATTGAACAGGCAATTTTGCCTCGACATGTCCATCGTTTTCTCAATGCCCCTGCTCTTTTGAAGCAGGGTTTTTATGCAGAGGAACGGCTGATATGATATCGACAGCACAAGGAGGAAAAACATGAGCAAAAAAGTGACTGATACCGTTCAAGAAATGGCTCAGCCCATACTGGATGACCTTCACCTTGAACTCGTAGACATTGAATTTGTCAAAGAGGGTCAAAACTGGTTCCTTCGCGTGTTTATTGATTCCGAGAACGGTGTTGATATTGAGGAGTGCGCCAAAGTCAGCGAAGCGTTAAGCGAAAAGCTGGATGAGGCCGATCCGATCACCCAGAACTACTTTCTTGAAGTATCTTCTCCTGGAGCCGAGCGTCCATTAAAGAAAAAAGCCGACTTCGAAAAATCACTGGGCAAAAATGTGTACATGAAAACGTACGAACCGATTGACGGTTTAAAAGTGTTTGAAGGCAAATTGGCTGAATTTGATGGACAAACTGTTACAATAGAGATGACGGTCAAAACAAGAAAGAAACGGGTCAATATTCCGTATGAAAAAATAGCTAACGCGAGATTAGCTGTAACATTTTAATGAATGAAGTATTAGTGTTTAAGGGGGGAGACCGCTAACATGAGCAGTGAACTATTAGATGCTCTCACTATTCTTGAAAAAGAAAAAGGCATCAGTAAAGACATTATCATCGAAGCAATTGAAGCTGCCTTAATTTCCGCGTATAAGCGAAATTTTAACCAGGCGCAAAACGTACGGGTCGATCTGAACCGTGAGACGGGCACGATCCGCGTGTTCGCAAGAAAGGATGTCGTAGACGAGGTATACGATTCAAGACTTGAAATCTCGCTTGACGACGCCCAGCACATCCATCCGAACTACCTTGTCGGAGATGTCGTTGAAATAGAAGTAACGCCGAAAGACTTCGGCCGCATTGCTGCGCAGACGGCGAAACAAGTGGTGACGCAGCGTGTCCGTGAAGCTGAGCGCGGCGTGATTTACTCAGAATTTATCGATCGTGAAGAAGACATCATGACGGGAATTGTACAGCGCTTAGACAGCAAGTTTATTTACGTGTCTCTCGGCAAGATTGAAGCGCTGCTGCCCGTCAATGAACAAATGCCGAATGAGAGCTATAAACCGCACGATCGGATTAAAGTATTTATCACAAAAGTCGAAAAAACGACAAAAGGGCCGCAGATCTATGTATCAAGAACGCATCCTGGCCTGTTGAAGCGTCTTTTTGAAATCGAAGTGCCGGAAATTTATGACGGAACGGTCGAACTGAAATCCGTTGCCAGAGAAGCGGGCGACCGCTCTAAAATCTCCGTCCGCACTGATGACCCTGACGTTGATCCGGTCGGTTCATGCGTTGGTCCTAAAGGCCAGCGGGTGCAGGCGATCGTCAATGAACTGAAAGGCGAAAAAATTGATATCGTCAACTGGTCTGATGATCCGGTTGAATTTGTTGCCAATGCGCTCAGCCCGTCTAAAGTGCTGGATGTCATCGTCAGCGAAGAAGAAAAAGCCACGACTGTCATCGTTCCTGATTACCAGCTTTCTCTGGCAATCGGAAAAAGAGGGCAAAACGCCCGCTTAGCCGCGAAACTGACAGGCTGGAAAATCGATATCAAAAGTGAAACGGATGCAAGAGACCTTGGCATCTATCCGAGAGAGCATGAAGAAGATGACGATTTAGAGCCGCTCTTTATGGAGCCTGAAACAGCCGAATCGGATGAATAAGAGGTGACTTTAGGTGAATAAGCGAAAAAAAATTCCTCTGCGCAAATGCGTGGTAACGGGGGAAATGAAGCCTAAAAAGGAACTGATCCGAATTGTCCGTTCTAAAGAAGGAGAGATTTCAGTCGATCCGACCGGAAAGAAGAACGGGCGGGGTGCCTATATCACCCTTGAGAAAGAATGCATCTTAGCTGCGAAAAAGAAAAACACATTGCAAAATCAATTTCAATCACAAATCGATGACCAGATTTTCGAAGAATTGCTGGAACTGGCGGAAAAGGTGAAAAAATAACATGTCTGGAATGGAATGGTTTCCCTTGCTGGGTCTGGCCAATCGAGCTCGTAAGGTCGTGTCGGGCGAGGACTTGGTTATAAAAGAAATTAGAAATGCGCGTGCAAAACTTGTTCTGCTGACAGAAGATGCATCTGCGAATACTGCAAAAAAAGTATCCGATAAATGCAATTATTATAAAGTGCCTTATAAAAAAGTCGAAAGCCGCGCGGATCTCGGCCGCTCTATCGGCAAGGAATCACGTGTCGTTGTCGCCGTCACTGACCAAGGTTTTGCGAATAAGCTGATCAGCTTGCTCGATTAATATTTTTGGGGGTGAACGAATGGCTAAAATGAGAGTTTACGAATATGCAAAAGCCATCAATGTTTCAAGCAAGGAAATTTTGACTGCGCTGAAAAACATGGATATAGTAGTAAATAACCATATGGCAATGCTTGAAGAAAAGACCATTAAGCAGCTTGATGCGAAATTTAAAAAAGGCGGCGCCGGCGTTACATCTCAGAAGCCTGCGGAAACGAACAAAAACAAGCCGCAAGGGATTAATCAGCAGCCTGCTGGGAATCAACCAAACAAAATTCGAGACGGAAAGAAGAATGACGTGCAGAATAATCAATTTAACAAAAACAAGAAGAATAACAACAACAACAAAAACAAAAACAAACGCAATCATAACAACAAAAATCAGTATCAGCAAAAACCGCTGAAGCCGAAAAAAGAGCTTCCTGAGAAAATTACGTTTTCCGGCTCTTTAACAGTCGGAGCTTTAGCCGAGGAACTGGGCAAAGAGCCGTCTGAACTCATTAAAAAACTGATGCTTCTGGGCGTAATGGCTACCATTAACCAGGAGCTTGACAAAGACACAATCGAACTGATCGCATCTGAATACGGTGTAGAAACAGAAGAAGTGATTGTGCTTGAAGAAACTGAGCTTGAAAAATATGAAGAGGCTGACAAAGAAGAAGATCTTCAAATCCGTCCGCCTGTCGTGACGATCATGGGCCACGTTGACCACGGGAAAACGACCCTCCTTGACAGCATCAGAAAAACAAAAGTTGTTGAAGGAGAAGCCGGCGGAATCACCCAGCATATCGGGGCTTACCAGATCGAAGAAAACGGCAAAAAAATCACGTTCTTAGATACTCCGGGACACGCGGCGTTTACAACAATGCGGGCGCGCGGTGCGGAAGTAACTGATATTACCATTTTAGTCGTAGCGGCCGATGACGGCGTTATGCCGCAGACAGTCGAAGCCATCAACCATGCGAAAGCGGCTGAGGTTCCGATTATCGTTGCCGTGAATAAAGTGGATAAAGAAAGCGCGAACCCTGACCGTGTCATGCAGGAGCTGACTGAATACGGACTCGTTCCTGAAGCATGGGGAGGAGAAACGATTTTCGTTCCTCTGTCCGCTCTTACAGGCAAGGGAATTGACGAGCTTGTCGAAATGATTCTGCTTGTCAGTGAAGTGGAAGAGCTGAAAGCCAATCCGAACCGTCAGGCAAAAGGAACGGTTATTGAAGCTGAGCTCGATAAAGGAAGAGGATCTGTCGCGACACTTCTCGTTCAAACGGGAACATTGAATGTCGGAGATCCGATCGTTGTCGGAAATACATTCGGCCGCGTGCGGGCCATGGTTAATGATCTCGGCCGCCGCGTGAAAACAGCCGGACCGTCTACACCTGTAGAAATCACGGGCTTAAACGACGTACCGCAGGCTGGCGATCAATTCCTCGTCTTTAAAGACGAAAAAACAGCCCGTTCTGTCGGTGAAGCACGCGCTTCTAAGCAACTGGAAGAACAGCGCAGCGACAAAGCGAAGCTGAGCCTCGATGATCTGTTTGAACAAATTAAACAAGGCGATGTCAAAGACATCAATTTAATCGTAAAAGCTGACGTTCAAGGTTCAGCCGAAGCGTTAACAGCCGCTCTTCAAAAAATTGAAGTAGAAGGCGTAAAAGTGAAAATCATTCACACAGGCGTCGGTGCGATTACGGAATCAGACATCATTCTCGCATCTGCTTCAAATGCAATCGTTATCGGGTTTAATGTGCGCCCAGACGGAAATGCTAAGAGCACGGCTGAAGCTGAAAATGTAGATATCCGTCTTCACCGTATCATTTACAAAGTCATCGAAGAAATTGAAGCGGCGATGAAAGGAATGCTTGATCCTGAATACGAAGAAAAAGTCATCGGCCAGGTTGAAGTGCGCCAAACATTCAAAGTGTCGAAAATCGGCACGATTGCCGGCGGATATGTAACAGACGGCCACATTACACGTGACAGCGGACTCCGCCTGATCCGTGACGGCGTGGTCATCTTCGAAGGGGAAGTAGACGTTTTGAAACGCTTCAAAGATGATGTGAAAGAAGTTTCACAAGGATATGAATGTGGTATTACAATTAAGAAATACAATGACATTCGCGAAGGCGACATCCTTGAAGCGTATGTCATGCAGGAAATCGAAAGAAAGTGATCGGATTTGCGGAATGTGAATGCATCATTTATGATGCGGGATCATTAAAGGAGAAACGAGCCGTTCTGAAGCGGATTATAACGAGGGTTCAGAATAAGTTCAACGTGTCGGCCGCAGAAATCGGCTATCAGGACACTTGGCAGCGGACCAGCTTCGGAATCGCCGTCGTCTCCTCCTCTCACGTTCAGGCGGAAAAGGAGATCCAGCGCGTACTCGCGTTTATTGACTCCTTTCCCGAAATAGAACGGACGATCACTAGAACAGAGTGGTTTTAACTTAGAGGTGATTGAATTGAGTATGAGAGCAAACCGTGTCGGCGAGCAGATGAAAAAAGAGCTCGGGGATATTATCAGCCGAAAGCTGAAAGACCCGAGAATCGGATTTCTCACTGTAACAGACGTACGTGTTTCAGGTGATTTACAAATAGCGAAGGTGTATATCTCCGTTCTCGGCGGAGATAAAAAGAAAGAGGAGGCGCTGAAAGGGCTTGAGAAAGCGAAAGGATTTATCCGTTCCGAAATCGGCAGCCGAATCAGACTCCGCAAAACGCCTGAGCTTGAATTTGAATTTGATGAATCAATTGAGTACGGCAACCGTATTGAAACATTGATTCACGAACTGCATTCAGATAAACCGTCTGAATAACAAGGAAAGAGGATGGGCGAGTGTCGTCTGTCCTCTTTTCTGCGTTTTACGGGATACAATTGATAACAAAGGAGCGAAAGACATATGGTTAACGGAGTTCTCCTTTTACATAAACCGGTCGGCATGACTTCTCACGACTGTGTAATGAAAATAAGAAAACTGTTAAAAACAAAGAAAGTCGGGCATACGGGAACGCTTGATCCGGAAGTGTCAGGCGTACTGCCGATCTGTGTCGGACGGGCTACAAAGATCGTTGAGTACGTCACCGACAAGTCAAAAACGTACGATGCTGAGATCACTCTCGGCTTCTCCACATCGACCGAAGACCAGACTGGAGAAACGGTCAGCGTAAAACCTGTCAAGGAGCCGCTGAAAGAAGCGGATATCAAAGCCGTTTTAGACGAACTGAAGGGACCGCAGGAGCAAGTGCCGCCGATGTATTCCGCTGTAAAGGTCAACGGAAAAAAGCTCTATGAATACGCCAGAGCCGGTATTGAAGTGGAGCGGCCGAAGCGGAATATCACGATTGAAGATATCGCGCTCACTTCCCCTGTCACTTATAAAGAAGACACAGCATCATTCCGCTTTACAGTCACGTGCTCAAAGGGCACTTACGTGAGAACATTGGCGGTGACAATCGGTGAAAAACTCGGCTATCCCGCGCATATGTCGCATCTCATCCGCACCGCTTCCGGCGATTTCAGCCTTGATGAGTGTTTCACGTTTGAGGAACTTGAACAGCAGGTTTCAGACGGAACGGTTGCAGAGCATGCCGTGCCGATTGAAAGAGCGCTCAATCATTTGCCGAAATGGGTCATAAGTGATACATTAGCTAAGAAAGCTGAAAACGGGTCGGTGTTTGACATCCCGGCGGAATTTTCTGCAATGACAGCTGACGCCCGTATAGCGGTCTGTACTGAAGACGGAGAATGTGTGGCCATTTATATGCCGCATCCTTCAAAAAAAGGACTGCTGAAACCGGCTAAAGTGCTCATGCAAAAAAGCGAACAATAAGAAAAAAGGTGACCGTTCTGTGAAGACGATACATATTTCTCATCCGCATCATTTACAAAAAGAAGAGCAGCCGGCGTCTGTCATGGCGCTCGGCTACTTTGACGGCGTTCATTTGGGACACCGGAAAGTAATCGGAACAGCCAGACAAATTGCCGAAGAAAAAGGCCTGTCGCTGGCCGTTATGACGTTTCATCCCCACCCTTCCCATGTGTTGGGCAGGGACAAAGAGCCAAAGGATCTGATTACGCCGCTTGAAGATAAAATCAGCCAGATCGGGCGTTTAGGCGCTGATGTGCTGTATGTCGTAAAGTTTGATGAAGCGTTTGCGTCTCTGTCTCCAAAACAGTTTGCCGAGGAGTATATTTTAGGGTTAAACGCGCGGCACGCTGTGGGAGGCTTCGATTTCACGTACGGAAAATACGGAAAAGGCACGATGGAGACGCTGCCGGACGATTTAAACGGCAAGGCCGGATGCACGACTGTCGAGAAACTGACCGAGCAGGACAGAAAGATCAGCTCTACTTATATCCGGTCAGCGTTGCAGGATGGTGACGTTGAACTTGCGCACACTCTTCTCGGCCAGCCGTATTTTATCCGGGGCACTGTGATTCACGGAGACAAAAGAGGCCGCACCATCGGTTTTCCGACCGCGAATGTCGGCCTGCACAACAGCTATATCGTGCCGCCGACAGGCGTGTATGCAGTGAAAGCCGAAATAAAAGGCGAGGTGTATGAAGGCGTCTGCAACATCGGCTACAAACCGACCTTTTATGAAAAGCGTCCCGATCAGCCGTCAATTGAAGTGCATTTGTTTAATTTTCAGCAGGATGTATACGGAGAAGACGTTAAAATCGAGTGGTACAAACGAATTCGAAGCGAACGGAAGTTTAACGGCATCGATGAACTGACGGCTCAGATCGGGAAAGACAAACAAGAAGCGATCCGTTTTTTCAGCAAATAACGGAAAAAACATCAAAAGTACACAAATTTTCTTCTAAAAGATTTGCATATGGGCGCGATTTTTAGTATCATATGTTTCGTAGTCTTAAAACCATTGCTTGGCAATCCGAAGTCACCGACGGTTGCTAGGTAACTGGGGCTAATTATGATATGGAGGTGAAACAGGATGGCAATTACTCAAGAGCGTAAAAATCAACTCATCAGTGAGTTCAAAACACACGAATCTGATACTGGATCTCCAGAAGTTCAGATCGCTATCCTAACAGACTCAATTAACAACTTGAACGAGCATTTGCGTACTCACAAGAAAGATCACCACTCACGTCGCGGTCTTCTTAAAATGGTAGGTAAACGTCGTAATCTTCTTACGTATCTGCGTAATAAAGACGTAACTCGTTACCGTGAGTTAATTAACAAACTAGGCTTACGTCGATAATCGTAAAAAGCGGGAGGATTCCCGCTTTTTTATCGTATTAAAGCGAAAAAAATAATGATAAAAAAACAATGAAATCCTTTTACATACTACTTTGACATTGATATGTTCAATTCATTTCGTTCATAATAGGAGTAATTGATTATTTCACACATTAAGAGAGGAGCTCGTAATCGAATGGGACAAGAGAAACATGTCTTTACCATAGATTGGGCCGGCAGACAGCTTACAGTAGAAGCCGGCCAGCTTGCCAAACAGGCAAACGGCGCTGTCATGGTCCGCTACGGCGATACTGCAGTGCTCAGCACAGCAACCGCATCAAAAGAACCGAAACCGCTAGATTTTTTCCCGCTTACCGTTAACTATGAAGAAAGATTATACGCAGTAGGTAAAATTCCGGGCGGTTTTATTAAAAGAGAAGGCCGTCCAAGTGAAAAGGCCGTTTTAGCCAGCCGTCTGATCGACCGTCCGATCCGCCCGCTTTTCGCAGACGGATTCCGTAACGAAGTACAGGTCATCAGCATTGTCATGAGTGTTGATCAGGACTGCTCATCTGAAATGGCTGCAATGTTCGGTTCATCACTCGCTCTTTGCGTTTCCGATATCCCGTTTGAAGGCCCGATCGCGGGTGTGACGGTAGGCCGCATTGACGGGAAATTCGTTATCAATCCGACGGTTGACCAGCTTGAAAAAAGTGATATCAACCTCATCGTTGCAGGCACAAAAGACGCCATCAACATGGTGGAAGCCGGAGCAGATGAAGTTCCTGAAGAAATCATGCTTGAGGCGATTATGTTCGGTCACGAAGAAATTAAGCGCCTGATCGCATTCCAAGAAGAAATCGTCGCAGCAGTCGGCAAAGAAAAAACAGAAATCGAACTGTATGAAATTGACGAAGAGCTCAGCGAAAAAGTAAAAAGCCTTGCGGAGCCGGATCTTCTCAGCGCCATTCAGGTTCACGAAAAACATGCTCGCGAAGACGCGATCAATGAAGTGAAAAATGCAGTTGTCGCGAAATTCGAAGAAGAAGAGCATGATGAAGATACGATTAAAAAAGTGAAACAGACACTGTCTAAACTCGTGAAAAACGAAGTGCGCCGTTTGATCACAGAAGAAAAAGTCCGTCCGGACGGCCGCGGCGTTGATCAAATCCGCCCGCTTTCTTCAGAAGTCGGCCTTCTGCCGAGAACGCATGGCTCCGGGCTGTTTACGAGAGGACAGACGCAGGCGCTCAGCGTTTGTACATTAGGCGCCCTTGGGGACGTTCAGATTCTTGACGGTTTAGGCGTGGAAGAATCAAAACGTTTTATGCATCATTATAACTTCCCGCAGTTCAGCGTAGGGGAGACAGGCCCGATGCGCGGACCGGGACGCCGTGAGATCGGTCACGGCGCTCTTGGAGAGCGTGCGCTTGAGCCGGTCATTCCGAATGAAAAAGACTTCCCGTATACGGTCCGCCTCGTATCCGAAGTGCTTGAATCAAACGGTTCCACTTCACAGGCCAGCATTTGCGCGAGCACGCTTGCCATGATGGACGCAGGTGTTCCGATTAAAGCCCCTGTTGCAGGTATCGCGATGGGACTTGTGAAATCAGGCGAGTACTATACGGTATTAACGGATATTCAAGGGATGGAAGACGCCCTCGGTGACATGGACTTTAAAGTAGCCGGCACGGAAAAAGGCGTGACAGCGCTGCAAATGGACATTAAAATTGAAGGCCTTTCAAGAGAAATTCTTGAAGAAGCGCTTCAGCAGGCGAAAAAAGGAAGAATGGAAATCTTGAACAGCATGCTCAGCACGCTTGGTGAATCAAGAAAAGAACTTTCTCAATATGCGCCGAAAATTTTAACGATGAACATTAATCCGGATAAAATCCGTGACGTTATCGGACCGAGCGGTAAACAAATCAACAAAATCATTGAAGATACCGGTGTTAAAATTGACATTGAACAAGACGGCACCATCTTTATTTCTTCTACTGATGAAAGCAGCAACCAAAAAGCGAAAAAAATCATCGAAGATCTTGTCAGAGAAGTCGAAGTCGGCCAGCTTTACCTCGGTAAAGTCAAACGGATTGAGAAATTCGGCGCTTTCGTTGAAATCTTCAGCGGAAAAGACGGTCTCGTTCACATCTCTGAACTAGCGCTCGAACGGGTCGGCAAGGTTGAGGATGTTGTGAAAATCGGTGACGAAATCCTTGTGAAGGTAACCGAAATTGACAAACAGGGACGAGTGAATCTGTCGCGTAAAGCAGTGCTGCGCGAAGAGAAAGAAAAAGAACAGGAACAACAACAATCTTAAATGAAAACCTAACAAGGAGCCTGGGAGACCCGGCTTCTTTATTTTGAGAAAGACAACAGACGGGTTCTACCTTGTCCTCCTCATACATAATGTGTGATGAGGAGGGAAGGACATGTTGAAAAAATTCGTGCCGTTTGCCGTTTTTTTATTTCTTTTTTTTGTTTCGTTTGAAATGTTAAAAAATCCGTATACAGTTGATTACATAGACGCAATGAAAAAAGACGCTGTAACTGTGTCAGCATCAAAAGATCCGCTCTATGAAGAATTACTGCAAAAAGCGTCAGAGTATGAAGTGAAGCCGCAAGACGCGCGGATTGATAAAATATGGAAGAGTATACCGGGATATAACGGTTTAAAAGTCAATGTGGAAAAATCCTATAAGCAAATGAAAAAGGACGGAGAATTTCACGAAGACGGCCTTGTCTATGAGCAGGTGAAACCGAAAGTCCATCTTGATTCTCTCGCGCCCGAACCCATTTATAAAGGAAATCCCGACAAACCGATGGTCGCTTTCCTGATAAATGTCGCCTGGGGAAACGAATACGTGGAGCAAATGCTGCCTATTCTGAAGCAGCACCAGGTCAAAGCAACTTTCTTTCTTGAAGGGAAATGGCTGAAAAACAATCAGGAACTTGGGAAAAAAATAGCGGCAGACGGACATGAAATCGGAAATCATTCATACAATCACCCTGATATGAGCAAACTGACTTCAGGAAGCATTTCCGAACAGCTTGACAAAACCAATGCACAAATCAGCGAGACGCTCGGCATGAAGCCGAAATGGTTTGCGCCGCCAAGCGGCAGCTTCAGAAAAGCGGTGGTCGACCTTGCGGCGGAAAAAGGAATGGGCACCATCATGTGGACCGTTGACACCATTGACTGGCAAAAACCGTCTCCGGCTGTTTTACAAACAAGGGTGTTGAGCAAAATACATAACGGAGCCATGATTTTAATGCATCCGACTGATCCGACTGCGAAAAGCCTGGATACACTGATTGCAAAAATCAAAGAAAAAGGCTACGCGCTCGGCTCAGTGTCTGACTTAATGGATGAAAACAGGCTGATGAAGTAGCAGGCGGCAGTTTGCCTGTCTTTGAATAGGAGGAACAGACTTGATAAAACGCTATACATGCCAAAACGGTGTAAGAGTTGTGCTTGAAAATAATCCAACGGTGCGGTCTGTGGCAATCGGCGTCTGGATCGGGACGGGGTCACGTCATGAAACGCCGGAGACAAACGGTATTTCGCACTTTCTTGAGCATATGTTTTTTAAAGGAACAAATACCAGGTCCGCACGGGAAATCGCAGAATCCTTCGATCGGATAGGCGGCCAAGTGAATGCCTTCACTTCAAAAGAATATACGTGCTATTACGCCAAAGTTCTGGATGAGCATGCAAACTACGCACTTGATGTGCTGGCTGATATGTTCTTTCATTCTGCTTTTGACGAAGATGAGCTCAAAAAAGAAAAGAACGTCGTATATGAAGAAATCAAAATGTATGAAGACGCGCCGGATGACATTGTCCACGATCTGCTGAGCAAAGCGACATACGGCAATCATTCGCTCGGCTACCCGATTCTCGGGACGGAGGAAACGCTTTCGTCATTTAACGGCGATTCTCTCAGACAGCATATGGATGACTTTTACACGCCGGACCGCGTCGTCATTTCTGTCGCCGGAAATGTAACAGAACAATTCATTAAAGACGTGGAGAAATGGTTCGGTACATACGAAGCGAAGGGCAAAGCAAGCGGCATCAGCGAGCCTGAGTTTCATTATGAAAAGCTGACCAGAAAAAAAGACACCGAACAGGCGCATCTCTGTCTCGGTTTCAAAGGCCTGAAAGTCGGAGATGCGGACATTTACGATTTGATCGTCTTAAACAACGTGCTGGGCGGAAGCATGAGCAGCCGTCTTTTCCAGGATGTGCGCGAAGATAAAGGACTGGCCTATTCTGTATACAGCTATCACAGTTCCTATGAAGACAGCGGTATGCTGACGATTTACGGAGGCACCGGCGCGAATCAGCTCGGACTTCTGTCTGAAACCATTCAGGAAACGTTATCGGTTCTAAAACGTGACGGTATCACCCCGAAAGAGCTGGAAAACAGCAAAGAGCAAATGAAGGGGAGCTTAATGCTCAGCTTAGAGAGCACAAACAGCAAAATGAGCCGGAACGGGAAAAACGAACTCCTGCTCGGAAAGCATAAGACCATGGATGAAATTATCACTGAATTAAATGCGGTCAGCCTGGAAAGCGTCAACGGCCTCAGCCGCCGCTTATTTACGGATGATTACGCACTATCGCTCATCAGCCCGACCGGCAATATGCCGGCTTCATCTTAAGCAGAAAAGCAGTCTGCCTCTATACGGGGCAGGCATTTTTTTTTGCTCCGGGTCATATAGTACAAGGGGGTGGCTATCATGAGGCTCAGTGAACTGTCAGGTAAAGAAATTGTGGACATTAAACGTGCAGAGCGGCTCGGCGTGCTCGGCCAGACCGATTTGGAAATTAATGAACAGGACGGACAAATTACCGCGCTGTTGATACCGACGGTAAAATGGTTCGGATTGCGAAAACAAGGCCACGACATCCGCGTCCCCTGGAACCATATCCAAAAAATCGGGCCAGACATGATCATTTTAGACGTTCCGGGGGAGATCACGCCTCCCGAAGAGTAGATCTTATTCAATTGTTGCAAGCACCGGCTCATACAGCCGGTGCTTTTTTTATGAAAAAGACGCTGTACATTCACCGCCCTTTCTCTTCGCACATACGATGAAGAGGAGGATGACACTTAAAAGATCCAGTAACTGTAAAGAAGGTGAACGTTTCAGATGTTAACCGGATTGACAATTGCGATCATTGGCGGTGACGCAAGACAGCTTGAGATTATAAGAAAGCTGACAGAACAGCATGCCGATATTTATCTTGCAGGGTTTGACCAATTGGATGACGGTTTTACAGGAACCGTCAAATGCAAAATCGATGAGATTCCCTTTCAAAAAATAGACAGTATCATCCTGCCCGTATCGGCAACGACCGGAGAAGGCGTTGTTTCCACGGTTTTTTCAAATGAAGAAGTGGTATTAAAGCAGAGCTATCTTGAGCGGACACCGGAGCATTGCGTCATTTATTCAGGCATCTCCAACGCGTATCTTGAGGGGATCGCCAGCGAAGCCGGCCGTAAGCTTGTGAAATTATTTGAGCGGGACGACATCGCGATATTCAACTCGATTCCCACTGTTGAAGGAACAATCATGATGGCGATTCAGCATACGGATTATACCATTCACGGATCAAATGTCGCCGTTCTCGGCATGGGGCGCACCGGTATGACGATCGCCCGGACGTTTGCAGCGTTAGGGGCGAAAGTAAAAGTGGGCGCGCGGAGTTCGGCTCATTTAGCCCGTATATCGGAAATGGGGCTTTTTCCTTTTCAACTTGAAGAGCTTACTGAACATGTAAATGATATTGATATCTGCATTAACACCGTACCGAGCTTGATTCTGAATCAAAGCGTTTTATCGCGCATGACGCCGAAGACCTTGATTTTGGATTTAGCATCCCGTCCGGGCGGAACGGATTTCAAATATGCTGAAAAACAAGGCATTAAAGCGCTGCTTGCTCCGGGTCTTCCGGGAATTGTGGCTCCGAAAACAGCCGGACAGATTATTGCGAACGTATTGAGCAAGCTTTTGGCAGACTTAAAGAAAGAGGGGAAATAACCATGTCTCTGAAAGGGAAAAGAATCGGATTCGGATTAACCGGCTCGCATTGCACATATGAGGAAGTGTTTCCGCAAATAGAGGCGCTTATCAGTCAAGGAGCTGAAGTCCGGCCGGTCGTGACGTCAACCGTTCAATCGACCGATACCCGCTTTGGGGAGGGGGGAGATTGGGTCAGAAAAATTGAAGAAGCAACAGGCTTTGAGGCGATTGATTCCATCGTAAAAGCGGAGCCTCTCGGGCCGAAACTTCCGCTCGACTGCATGGTCATCGCCCCTTTAACCGGAAATTCAATGAGCAAACTCGCAAATGCGATGACTGACAGCCCTGTCCTTATGGCTGCGAAAGCCACGATCCGCAACGGCCGGCCGGTCGTGCTCGGAATTTCAACAAATGACGGACTCGGTTTAAACGGAACGAATTTAATGAGGCTGATGTCCGCAAAAAACATATATTTCATCCCGTTCGGCCAGGATGACCACGTGAAAAAACCGACATCGCTCGTCGCCAGAATGGATCTCCTTCCGATTACGGTAGAAAAAGCTCTTTTGCACCAGCAGGTTCAGCCGGTGCTCGTACACCATCATGAATAAATCATGATGACAGAAAATCATTCCGGAATAAAAAAATTCGGTCAATCCGTGACTATTCTATGGTAAAATAAAACGTAAAATGCAAAGTCAATTCAACAAATGATGCTTAATTGGCGGAAGGAGTTTTACAGATGGGAAGAGGATTACACGTAGCAGTTGTCGGAGCGACGGGAGCCGTAGGACAGCAAATGCTGAAAACACTGGAAGACAGAAACTTTGAAATCGAAACACTCACACTACTATCCTCAAAGCGTTCTGCTGGTACGAAAGTAACGTTTAAAGGCGAAGAATATACAGTGCAGGAAGCTGTTCCTGAAAGCTTCGAAGGCGTTCATATCGCGTTATTCAGCGCCGGCGGAAGCGTATCACAAAGCTTGGCGCCTGAGGCTGTAAAACGGGGAGCCATCGTGATTGACAATACGAGCGCATTCCGTATGGACGAAAATACACCGCTCGTGGTGCCTGAGGTGAACGAAGGTGATCTGCACAAACATAACGGCATTATCGCCAACCCTAACTGTTCAACGATTCAGATGGTGGCTGCGCTTGAACCGATCCGCAAAGCGTACGGTTTGAAAAAAGTCATTGTATCTACTTACCAAGCTGTTTCCGGAGCCGGCAATGAAGCGGCGAAAGAATTGTACAGCCAGACAAAGGCGATTTTAAACAATGAACCCGCAGAACCGTCCATTATGCCGGTTAAAGGCGACAAAAAGCATTATCAAATCGCATTTAACGCCATTCCGCAAATTGATAAATTCCAAGACAACGGCTATACGTTTGAGGAAATGAAAATGATTAATGAAACGAAAAAAATTATGCATATGCCGAAGCTGGAAGTGGCTGCGACATGTGTCAGACTGCCGATTGAAACAGGGCACTCAGAATCTGTTTACATTGAGCTTGACCGTGATGACGCAACCGTTGAAGATATTAAACAGCTTTTGAAAGAAGCTCCGGGTGTTACGCTTCAGGATGATCCGGCGGAGCAGCTTTACCCGATGCCTGCTGATTGCGTCGGCAAACGCGATGTATTTGTAGGAAGAATCCGGAAAGATTTGGACAGAGCAAACGGTTTTCATTTGTGGGTTGTTTCTGATAACCTGTTAAAAGGCGCCGCTTGGAACTCAGTCCAAATCGCGGAAAGCCTGCAAAAACTGAACCTCGTATAAAACAAACGTATTTTCTATAGGCGAATAGAAGAGAGTAAGGCTCTGCCTGCTCTCTTCTGTTACGTCAGACTAATTTGGAGTGAAAATAGTGAAGATCATTGTTCAAAAATTCGGCGGAACATCCGTAAAAGATGACAAAGGCCGCAAGCTTGCGCTAGCACACATTAAAGATGCCATCAGTGAAGGTTATAAAGTTGTCGTTGTCGTATCAGCGATGGGAAGAAAAGGAGACCCGTACGCGACAGATTCTTTAATCGGGCTCCTTTACGGCAGCCAGTCCGACATTTCTCCGAGAGAGCAGGATATGCTTCTGTCTTGCGGAGAAACGATTTCGTCCGTTGTTTTTTCCAGCATGCTGAAGGAAAACGGCATAAAAGCCGCAGCTTTAACAGGAGCCCAAGCCGGCTTTTTAACCAATGCCCAGCATACTGACGCCAAAATTATAGAAATGAAAACAGAGCGGCTTTTCGCTGCACTCGCCAGCCATGACGCTGTCGTTGTCGCAGGATTTCAGGGAGCGACTGAAAAAGGCGACACGACGACGATCGGCAGAGGAGGAAGCGATACTTCAGCAGCGGCGCTCGGCGCGGCGGTAGATGCTGAGTTTATCGACATTTTTACGGACGTGGAAGGCGTTATGACAGCCGATCCGAGAATCGTGGAAAATGCTAAGCCGCTTCCGAACGTCACATATACGGAAATCTGCAACCTTGCCTATCAAGGCGCGAAAGTCATTCATCCGCGCGCGGTGGAAATCGCCATGCAGGCAAAGGTGCCGATCCGCGTGCGCTCCACTTATTCAAAAGACAAAGGGACTTTGGTGACGTCCCATCATTCGTCTAACATCGGCAGCGATGTATTCGAACGGCTGATTACGGGGATCGCCCATGTGAAAGATGTGACGCAATTTAAGGTTCCCGCCAAAATGGGGCAATACAACGTTCAGACTGAAGTCTTTAAAGCAATGGCAAATGCCGGAATCAGCGTAGATTTCTTTAACATTACGCCGAGTGAAATCGTATATACCGTAGCCGGCAGTAAAACGGAAGCCGCGCGCAGCATCTTGGCTGAATTAGGGTATGAGCCGACAGTGACGGAGAGCTGTGCGAAAGTGTCAGCGGTCGGCGCCGGGATAATGGGTGTTCCGGGTGTCACGTCAAAAATCGTCTCCGCACTTTCTGATAAAGGCATTCCGATTCTGCAATCTGCCGACAGCCATACGACGATCTGGGTGCTCGTTCATGAAAAAGATATGGTAACGGCCGTAAATGCGCTGCATGAAGTGTTTGAACTTTCAAAGTAAATGTGATTGAATCATGATGAGGTGAAAAAAATGAATGTCGGAAATATATCTACAGCGATGATTACCCCCTTTGACAGTAAAGGGAATGTAGACTTTCAAAAACTGTCTACATTAATCGACTATTTGTTGAAAAACGGCACGGATTCTTTAGTCGTCGCAGGCACGACCGGCGAATCTCCGACACTTTCAACGGAAGAAAAAATTGCACTCTTTGAATTTACAGTCAAAGAAGTGAACGGACGCGTGCCTGTCATTGCGGGTACGGGAAGCAACAATACAAAAGACTCCATTAAACTGACAAAAAAAGCTGAAGAAGCCGGCGTCGATTGCGTTATGCTTGTCACGCCGTATTATAATAAGCCTTCCCAAGAGGGTATGTACCGTCATTTTAAAGCCATTGCGGAAGAAACGTCTCTTCCTGTGATGCTTTACAACGTGCCGGGCAGAACGGTCGCTTCGCTTGCGCCGGAAACGGCCATCAGACTTGCGGAGATTCCGAATATCTCTGCGATTAAAGAAGCGAGCGGCGATCTTGATGCCATTACGAAAATCATTGCCGAAACACCGGAAGATTTTTACGTCTATTCAGGTGATGACGGGTTAACGCTTCCTATTCTCGCAGTCGGCGGAAGAGGAGTCGTGTCAGTGGCCAGCCATATCGTAGGTTCTGACATGCAGCAGATGATTAAAAACTATACGAACGGGCAGACGGCAACCGCGGCACTGATTCATCAGAAGCTTCAGCCGATCATGAAGGAGCTCTTTAAAGCGCCTAATCCGGCTCCGGTCAAAACGGCGCTACAGCTGAAAGGCCTTGATGTCGGATCTGTGCGTCTTCCTCTTATCCCGCTGAATGAAGATGAACGTCTGAGCCTGAGCAGCGTCATCAGCGAACTGTAAGAAAAAATTTATACAGTTAAAATACGCGGTCATTCTCATTTTTATCGTGAGTTTGACCGTTTTGTATACATATTGGTTTTCCCTAAACCTTCCGCTTCTTCTTGTTTTCTAAAATTGATATCAGTTATAATAGGAACAAGTGATGATGGACGGGTATGAGACTAGGAGGATACAGATTTTGAAAAAGAAAAATACAGAAAACGTCAGAATTATCGCCCTTGGCGGCGTCGGAGAAATTGGGAAGAACCTATATGTCATTGAAATTGACTCAGACATATTTGTAGTGGATGCAGGGCTGATGCACCCTGAAAATGAAATGCTCGGTATTGATGTCGTCATTCCGGATATTTCCTACTTAGTAGAACGGGCTGACCGCGTGAAGGCCATCTTTCTGACACACGGGCACGATGAAAACATTGGAGGCGTCTTTTATTTATTGAACAAGCTGTCGGTGCCGGTATACGGAACGAAGCTTACTCTTGCATTACTGAGAGAAAAACTCAAGCAGTACGGGCATAATCGAAAAGCTGATTTGCGTGAAGTTCACTCTAAATCAGTCATTACATTTGAATCAACGAAAGTATCGTTCTTTAAAACAATTCACAGTATTCCGGATTCAGTGGGAGTCAGCTTCAAAACATCACTTGGCTCTATTGTATGCACGGGAGACTTTAAATTTGACCAGACGCCTGCTTATCACCAATCATGTGATATTGGCGAAATTGCCAAAATCGGAAACAGCGGCGTGCTCGCCCTGCTTTCTGACAGCGCCAATGCGGAGCGCCCGGGGTATACTCCGTCAGAAGCATATGTAAGCGGTGAAATTTCCGATGCGATGAACAGTTCAGAAAACCGTGTCATCATTGCTGTATTCGCGTCTAATATCAACCGGATCCAGCAAGTGATACAGGCTGCCGTCCAGAACGGCCGCAAACTTGCAATCGCCGGAAAAAATCTGCAAAACGTGCTTCAGCTTGGGCGCAAACTCGGCTATATTGAAGCCGAAGATGAAATGTTTATTCCTGTGCAGGATGTGAAAAAATATCCGAAGCGGGACGTGGCAATTGTTACAGCCGGAAGCCATGGTGAGCCGCTGGCCGCTCTTACGCGGATGGCCAAGCAGGCGCACAAGCAGCTTAACATTGAAGAAGGAGACACCGTTGTCATTGCATCAACACCGATTCCGGGGCATGAATTGATATATTCCAAAACCGTCAACCTGCTTGCCCGCGCCGGCGCTCAAGTCATTTTCGCCCAAAAACGCGTGCATGTGTCCGGTCACGGTTCGCAGGAAGAATTGAAACTCATGCTTAATTTGCTGAAACCGAAATATTTAATTCCGGTTAACGGTGAATTCAGAATGCAAAAAGCGCATTCCAAAATCGCAGAAGAGATCGGCATGAAACGCAGCGACATTTTCTTGATTGAAAAAGGTGACGTCGTTGAATTCCGCGGTCAGAATGTGAAAATCGGGGATAAAGTCACGTACGGAAACGTTCTGATTGACGGCCTCGGAGTCGGCGACATCGGCAACATCGTGCTGAGAGACCGCCGCTTATTATCACAAGACGGCATTCTCATCGTCGTGATCTCACTCGATAAGCAGAAAAAGAACCTCGTATCAGGTCCTGAGATCATTACGCGCGGTTTCGTGTATGTCAGAGAATCAGAAGGTTTAATTGTACAAGCTACTGAGCTCGTCCGCTCTATCGTGACTGAAGCGACGGAAACATCTGCCGTAGAATGGTCCACGCTGAAACAAGCAATGCGTGATGCGCTGAATCAATTCCTTTATGAAAAAACAAAACGCAAGCCGATGATCATTCCGATCATTATGGAAGTATAATGTATACAAAGCCGGAGCGCATGATGCTCCGGCTTTGTTTTTGTTCATGTCCCGGATGGAAATCATCATCTTTGTTCATAATACAAAGAGACATTCGGAAAGGGTGAAAGATAAAATGGATCATCGTATGGAAAACACCGAAGAACAGCAGCCCGAAAAATCAGATGCGAAAGACAGCATTATGAGCAAAATTCAGCAGCTGGGAGAGACATCTCTGCCGCAAATGTCCCAAGATACCAATATTCACTGCCTGACGATCATCGGCCAAATTGAGGGGCACGTCCAGCTCCCGCCGCAAAATAAAACAACCAAATATGAACACGTCATTCCGCAAATCGTCGCGATTGAGCAAAATCCGAAAATCGAAGGACTTCTGATCATCTTAAACACCGTCGGAGGCGATGTGGAAGCGGGGCTTGCGATTGCGGAAATGCTCGCATCCTTATCAAAACCGACCGTTTCAATCGTACTCGGCGGGGGCCACTCCATAGGTGTGCCGATCGCCGTGTCATGTGATCATAGTTTTATCGCGGAAACAGCGACTATGACCATTCACCCCGTTCGGCTTACAGGTCTGGTTATCGGGGTTCCGCAAACGTTTGAATACTTGGATAAAATGCAGGAGCGGGTCGTCAACTTTGTGACCCATCATTCAAATATTTCCGAAGAAAAATTCAAAGAGCTGATGTTTTCAAAAGGAAACTTAACCAGGGATATCGGGACGAACGTAGTCGGGAAAGATGCGGCTGATTACGGATTAATTGATGCCGTGGGCGGCGTCGGACAGGCGATAAAAAAGCTGAATCAGCTGATTGAGGAACGAAAGGGCGAGGAAGGAAGGATGATTCAATGATCCTTTATACCGTCATGCCCCAAGAAGTCGTTTACGGACAGGATATAGAGCAAAGCGTGCATGAACAGGTCGATTACGCCGGCGTGCCGCTGCTAGTTGAGATGAAGGGAAATGAAGCTGAAGTCGTACAGATTTTAAGTACGAACCCGATGGATTTTCTGAATCCGGACATCGCTCCGGGACAAAAAATCAAGCTGAAAATCTAACCGGCATTCAGTCCGTTTCTCGGGGGCAAAATATGCTATAATAGGGGAATCCTACAGAAAAATGCAGCCGGCAAAAGGCTGCTTTTCTTCATGAGGTATGATTTTACATTTTTTAACGCAGTAAGGTGATGAGTGTGGCAAAGAAAAAACGGAAATCTAAAAAGAAACAAGAGAGTAAGCTCAATCTAAAATACGAACTAAGCGGACTGCTCTGTGTTGCAATCTCAATTATTGCTGTTTTGCAGCTCGGCGTTGTGGGACAGACATTTGTGTACTTGTTCCGTTTTTTTGCCGGAGAGTGGTTTATTTTATGCTTAATTGCGCTCTTCCTTCTCGGAATTTCGCTGTTTTGGAAAAAGAAGAGTCCAAGCCTTTTAACGAGAAGAAAGGCAGGGTTGTACTGTATTATCGCGAGCATATTGCTGCTGTCTCACGTGCAGCTCTTTAAAAATCTGTCTCATCACGGGTCGATTCGGTCGGCAAGTGTCATCGGCAACACGTGGGAGCTGTTTATGATTGACATGAAACAGCAGGCTGCTTCCCCTGATTTGGGCGGCGGCATGATCGGCGCGGTACTGTTTGCAGCTTCCCACTTTCTATTTGCATCAACGGGTTCACAAATCATGGCGATCGTGCTGATCTTAATGGGGCTGATTCTTGTAACGGGCCGTTCACTGCAGGAAACGCTCAAAAAGTGGACGAGCCCCGTCGGCCGGTTTATCCGCGGTCAATGGCAGGCATTTCTTGAGGATATGAAGACGGTCAGAACGAATATGTCTTCGCCGAAAACAAAAACAAAATCGGGCAAAAAACAAAAACGGGTTCAAAAGAAAAAAGAAGAGCCTGAACCGGAGGAAGAGGATGATGAAATCATTTCGCCGATCATCCATTCAGAGCCGATTATTTCAAGCTTTTCAGACCGTCAGGAAGAGCCCGCCGAAGAACCGCTGATTCCGGAAAAAACGCAGGAGGCTGCACAAGCGGCAAAAGTTGAGCCTTCCGGCGGCGCTCAAGACAGTGGCGAAACGGCTGCGGCTCCGCCGATGACGTTTACAGAGCTTGAAAATAAAGATTATCAAATGCCTTCATTGGACATACTGGCTGACCCGAAACATACAGGCCAGCAGACCGATAAGAAAAACATTTACGAGAATGCAAGAAAACTCGAGCGGACTTTTCAAAGCTTCGGCGTAAAGGCGAAAGTGACGCAGGTTCATCTCGGTCCGGCGGTCACAAAATATGAGGTGTATCCGGACGTCGGGGTCAAAGTCAGTAAAATCGTGAATCTGAGCGATGACCTCGCGCTCGCGCTTGCCGCGAAGGATATCCGGATCGAAGCGCCGATTCCGGGCAAATCGGCAATCGGCATCGAGGTGCCCAATGCTGAAGTTGCGATGGTTTCGTTAAAAGAAGTGCTTGAATCCAAGCTCAATGACAAGCCGGACGCGAAGCTTCTGATCGGCTTGGGGCGAAATATTTCCGGGGAAGCCGTGCTTGCCGAACTGAACAAAATGCCCCACCTGCTCGTAGCGGGGGCAACGGGAAGCGGAAAAAGCGTCTGTGTCAACGGTATTATTACGAGCATTCTGATGAGGGCTAAACCGCATGAAGTGAAGATGATGATGATTGACCCGAAAATGGTTGAACTGAATGTGTATAACGGCATTCCTCATCTGCTTGCGCCGGTCGTGACAGATCCGAAAAAGGCCTCGCAGGCTTTGAAAAAGGTCGTCAATGAGATGGAGCGCCGCTATGAGCTGTTCTCCCATACGGGTACGAGAAATATAGAAGGCTATAACGACCATATTAAGCGGTCAAATGCCGAAGAAGAAGTCAAGCAGCCTGAGCTGCCATACATCGTCGTCATCGTTGACGAGCTTGCCGATCTGATGATGGTCGCTTCTTCCGACGTGGAAGATTCAATTACGAGACTTTCACAGATGGCGCGAGCGGCGGGAATTCATTTGATTATCGCGACACAGAGGCCTTCAGTCGACGTTATTACCGGTGTTATTAAAGCCAACATCCCGTCAAGAATCGCTTTCAGTGTCTCATCTCAGACCGATTCACGGACGATTTTAGACATGGGCGGCGCTGAAAAGCTTCTGGGGCGCGGAGACATGCTGTTTCTGCCTGTGGGCGCAAATAAGCCGGTGCGTGTGCAAGGGGCATTCTTATCCGATGAAGAGGTTGAGCATGTCGTCGATCATGTCATTACGCAGCAAAAAGCGCAGTATCAAGAAGAGATGATTCCGGAAGAAGTTTCGGAAACACACAGTGAAGTAACGGATGACCTCTATGACGAAGCGGTCGATTTGATTATCGGCATGCAGACGGCATCAGTCTCCATGCTTCAAAGGCGGTTCAGAATCGGATATACGAGAGCTGCCCGTCTGATTGACGCAATGGAGGAACGGGGCGTCGTCGGGCCGTATGAAGGAAGCAAACCGAGGGAAGTACTATTATCTAAGGAACAATATGATGAGCTCTCTTCTTAAAAAGGAGAGAGTTTTCACTGAAAATGATATCACCAAAATCATTCCTATTTATTTTTTTATCAAAACATGATATAGTTGTCCCAATTGTTCAATAATTTATGAAAGTGGTTTACGGAGGGGAAACATGTCTACAAAAGCTGACAATCGTCACTTGTATCTAAAAGTGATTGAGCGAATCAAAGAGGATATACAAAACGGAATTTACACCGAAAAGGAAAAGCTTCCTTCTGAATTTGAGCTTTCAAAATCAATGGGTGTCAGCCGGGCAACTCTGCGTGAAGCTTTGCGTATCCTTGAAGAGGAGCATGTGATTATCAGAAGGCACGGTGTGGGCACTTTCGTCCATACAAAACCGCTGTTTCTTTCAGGTATTGAACAGCTCAACAGCGTGACGAAAACGATTCAGCAGGCGAACATGGTGCCGGGTACGATTTTTTTGTCGTCTCAGGTCATCACGCCGTCTGATGAAGATATCGCTAGATTCCGGCTTGAGCCTGAGCAGGAGCTTTTTTATTTGGAACGCGTGAGAACGGCAAGCGGCACTCCGGTCGTTTACTGTTTAGATACGATTCCGATGCACATTCTGCCGAATTCTTTCTGTCATGAACAGGAGTCTATTTTTGATCTTTTGGAAAAAAACTCCGGGTCTGTGATCAGCTATGCCGTTGCTGATATCGAACCGATCGGATATCACGATACGATTTCACCGGTTTTGGAATGCGAGCCGGAGACGGCGCTTTTATTGCTGAAGCAAACCCACTATAATCAGAATGATGAACCTGTGCTGTATTCATTAAATTATTTCCGGGCTGATAAGTTCAGTTTTCATGTTGTAAGAAAACGTTTTTAAGACAGACGCGTCATGTGTCTGTTTTTTTATTTGCCGTTTCAGTACATACTTTGTTTTCTGCAAGGCACAATAAAACAGGAAACAACCAAGTATAGTGAATGGGTGAATAAGTTGAGTAAGAAGAAAAATGGAACGAAAAATATCATTGCTCTGGCTTCTGTACCGCTCGTGATGACACTCGGGAATTCCATGCTGATTCCTGTGCTTCCGATGATTGAAAAGAAGCTGTCCATATCGTCTTTTCAAGTATCGTTAATTATAACGGTCTATTCGATTGTGGCGATTATTTGTATTCCGATTGCCGGATATCTGTCCGATAAATTCGGAAGAAAAAAGGTTCTTCTGCCTTGTCTTCTCATAGCCGGCGC
Organism: Bacillus sp. KICET-1; assembly: GCF_027721405.1. Classification (NCBI taxonomy): domain Bacteria; kingdom Bacillati; phylum Bacillota; class Bacilli; order Caryophanales; family Bacillaceae; genus Bacillus; species Bacillus sp. KICET-1. The sequence goes on along the minus strand of NZ_CP113515.1, from coordinate 3,239,811 downwards.
GGGCGGAGCGCTTGCCGCGATAGCTTCCACCGCGTTCAAGCATCCTTATCCCATTATCTTGGCGGGGCGGGTGCTGCAGGGAATCGGTTCGGCAGGGGCGGCTCCTGTAGTGATGCCGTTTATCGGTGATTTATTCAAAGGGGATGATGAGCGGATTACCGCGGGGCTCGGCGATATTGAGACGTCTAACACAGCCGGGAAAGTAATAAGCCCGATTCTCGGTTCGCTCTTGGCTGCATGGTTTTGGTTTATGCCGTTTTGGTTCATTCCGTTTTTTTCGCTCATCAGTTTTTTTCTCGTATTGTTTTTGGTGGCAAAGCCGGAGGAACAAAAAGAAGCGCCTTCTATTTCCGAATTTGTGAAAAATGTCGGCCGCATATTTAAACGTGACGGACGCTGGCTCTTTACGGTATTTATCATCGGCTGCGTGATTATGTTTTTGCTGTTCGGGGTTCTTTTTTATTTATCAGACTCACTGGAGAAGAAATACGGCATTGACGGTGTGGCTAAAGGAGCGCTTTTGGCAATCCCGCTTTTATTTCTATCCGTCAGTTCATATATATCAGGCAGGAAAATCGGAAAAGACCAAGGCAAAATGAAGTTTTGCATCGTTTTCGGAATGAGTGCCGTGACACTGTCGTTTATCGGCCTATGGTGGAATCACAGTTTTTATTTATTATTTATCTTTTTGTGTGTCAGCGGTATCGGTATCGGAATGGCATTGCCGGCTTTAGACGCTGTCATCACAGAAGGCGTAGACAACGAGGAATCGGGAACCATCACCTCATTTTATAACAGCATGCGGTTTATCGGAGTAGCGGCGGGACCGCCGATCTTTGCTGCCCTGATGTCAAATGCAGGCTGGCTGATTTTTATTTTATCCGCTTTTTGCGGCATTGTGTCTGTATTTTTAGCGCTGTTAAATATCTCATCACAAGCAAAAGAAAAGAAGGAATCATTAAAGACGGTGTAATCTGCACTGTCTTTTTTTATTTTATTTTGAAGATTGACATGATACCGTCAAGTCGTTATTCTTTTTAATAGTTAAACATATTAACTATCGGAAGGAGGGGGAAAAGGTGCATGAAGAAAAAGTAAAGCAGCTGATTCAGCGTTATTCCGATGTATACCTGCACGTCTTAAAAAAAATTGACAGTATTATCGCTGAAAAAGTGAACAAAGAACTGACATTGGATCAATATTATATCCTCCGCTATATTATGCTCAATCCCGATTGCAAATCAATTGAACTGGCCGCGGTGTGCCACGTCAATAAAAGCGCCATTACATCTATGACGAACCGCCTGTATGAAAAAGGCTACATCAATAGAGAACGCAGCCAAAGCGACCGCCGGAGCATACTTTTAAATGTCACGGAAAAGGGGACGGAAGTATTTCACCGTGTGGAGCGGCGGATTGAGGAACTCGTCCGTTCATATATTATGTATTTTGATGAAGACGAGGCGGAGATGTTCGTGAATACATATGAAAAATTATATCGATTGATGATGACAGAGGAGGATCAGCAGACATAATGAAAAACATTATCCGAGCCCGCTGGATCATCGCCGCGGTATGGGTCGCCGCAACGGTGATATTTATGCTTACAGCGCCTGATATGGCTGAATTGACACGGGAGAAAGGGCAGATTTCCGTACCGGACGGATATTCCTCTTCTTACGCCCATGAATTGCTTGATGAAATGTCTGGTTCAGATGCACCGTCTTCTTCTGCCGTCATCGTATTTCACGAAAAAGGCTTAATGACAGACAAAAAAGATCGTCTGGAAGAAGCCGTCAGCACTTTGTCTGAACATAAAAAAGCGCTTCAGATTAAAACGATGACCTCATACTTCGGGGAGAAAAATGACGACATCAAAAAACAGCTGCTGTCAAAAGACAGACAAACGATGCTCGTTCAGCTGCAGCTTGATACATCCAAAAACGATATCATCGAAATAAAAAATAAAATTGATAAAGAGCTGAAACCGTACGGCGTATCATACGGCATTACAGGCCAATCGCTGATCGACGAAGATGTGTTAAAAAGCTCACAGGACGGCTTGAAAAAGACTGAATATATAACGGTTGCCTTTATCCTGATCGTGCTGATTCTTGTATTTCGGTCAGTGGTCGCTCCGTTTGTGCCGCTTTTATCTGTATTGATATCTTATTTAGTCAGCCAGTCGATTGTCGCATTTTTAGTCGATCAGCTGGATTTTCCGCTCTCAACTTTTACTCAGATTTTTATGGTGGCGATTATGTTCGGAATCGGCACAGACTATTGCATTCTGCTTCTCAGCAGGTTTAAAGAAGAACTGTCGCATGGCGCTGATATAAGAGAAGCGATCGTCGTGACTTACAAAACGGCCGGAAAGACGGTTTTGTACAGCGGCGGTGCGGTGCTGATCGGATTTGCCTGCATCGGATTTGCGACATTTAAGCTGTATCAGTCGGCAGCGGCCGTTGCGGTCGGTGTCGCGGTGCTGCTGCTTGCGCTCATGACGATCGTGCCGTTTTTTATGGCTGTTTTAGGAAAAAGACTGTTTTGGCCTGTTAAGGGCGATATTTCCCATCCTCAAAGCAAAGCATGGGAAACGTCAGGGCGGTTTTCATTTAAAAGGCCGCTCATCAGTCTTGCAATCGTTGCGGTATTCACCGTCCCGCCTATCCTTCTTTACAAAGGGTCGCTATCTTACAACAGTCTTGACGAAATCGGGGATAAATATGAATCCGTCCGCGCGTTTAATACGATTTCAGACGCATTCGGCCCGGGAGAACTTCTTCCGGCCACTGTCGTCATCAAAAATGATGAGACTCTAAATACCGAAAAACACCTGATTGATATCGAAAAAATCAGCAGAGAACTTGAAAAAACAGAGGGTGTAAAAACGGTCAGAAGCGCCACGCGCCCTGCTGGAAACGGATTGAATCAATTATTTGTCACAAATCAGGCAAAGCAGCTTCAAGAAGGGCTTGATAAAGGCAATACAGGACTTGAAAAAATCACGGACGGATTAGGGCATGCCGCAAAGTCGTTAGTTGATTCACAGCCGCAGATCGAAGAGTCGGGGAAAAGCGTCAATCAGCTTATTGACGGAACATTGTCTCTGAAATCCGGGCTTTCTGATATAGGAGAAAACCTGAATAAACTGCAGGCTGGCGTGAACGAGAATAAAGCCGGCGTCGCCCAGATGAGAAAGCAGATTGAAGAGCAAAAACAAATGCTGACTTCACAGCTCAGCCAAAATAGCGGTCTCGCTTCAGAAACGCAAAACGCTTTAAAATTGGTAAAAACCGTCCTGCCGATGAAAGATGAAGCCAGCAGACAGCTTGCCGATTTGAACAAGCAGCTTGCCCGGCTGCCGTTTGCAAAATTGGAAGCGTCAATACCGTCAGTCAAAACCGATCCCTCTTACCAAGAAATCAAATCGGCCTTTACGGGTGTACAGTCAGCCGTTTCCAAGGCAAACGCGGATGCAGAAGCTTTTTCTAAACAGGTCGACAGTCAAAAGGATCATCTGCAGCAAGCGGAAAAACAATTTGCCCGGCTGGCAGCCGCTCAGAAGAAGATTGACACTCAAATTAACGCAATGATCAACGGTTTGACCAGTATTGAAAACGGTCTGCAGCAAGTGTCAGACGGACAGGGGGCTCTCGCAGGACAAATGCCGCGCCTTGAATCGGCGGCAGGACAGCTCGCGGAGGGCCAGAAAAAAATGAAGAGCGGTCTCGGTGATTTTTCTTCCCGGCTCAGCGATCTTTCTTCAGGCCTTAACGACAGTGTAAAAGGGCTTAAGAAAGTATCAAGCGGCATGATGGGGGCGAATGATTACCTGGGTGAGCTTCACAAGGCGTCAGACAAAGAAATGACAGGCTGGTTTGTGCCGAAAGACGCCTTGAAAAACAGTGATTTCACAAGCGTGTTTAATACGTACATGTCAGATGACAGAAAAACGACAGAATTGACTGTCGTTCTTGATAACAATCCTTACTCAAATACGGCCATTCAAGATATTCAAGCGATCAAAGCGAGCGTAAAAAGGGCCATTCCGAACACGGATCTGAAGAATGCTTCCTTCGGCGTTTCGGGAGTCTCCAGCATGAATGCCGATCTGAAGGAAGTATCGGATTCAGACTTCAAACGGACGGCAATGTTTATGCTGGCGGGAATTTTTCTGATTCTCATCGTGATGCTGCGCTCCCTCATTATGCCTGTTTATTTAGTGGCGTCGCTCGTACTGACGTATTTCGCATCCATCGGCGTAACGGAATACATCTTTACACACTTCTTCGGGTATCCGGGCGTAAACTGGGCCGTGCCGTTCTTCGGCTTTGTCATTTTGATGGCTCTTGGCGTGGATTATTCCATCTTTTTAATGGACCGCTTTAATGAGCTGAAAAAAGAAGGAACGGAACCCGCAATGATCAGCAGTATGAAAAATATGGGTTCCGTCATCATTTCTGCGGCGATTATTTTAGCGGGAACCTTTGCGGCCATGCTGCCGTCAGGCGTTCTTTCCTTATTACAGATTGCAACCGTGGTATTAACAGGCCTTCTCATGTACGCAATTGTCGTCCTTCCGTTTTTTGTACCGGTCATGGTGAAAATATTCGGAAGAGCCAACTGGTGGCCTTTCAATTTGAAAAAATAACGTTCAATGCCTCTGCCTGTTTTCGGGCAGAGTTTTTTTGTTTCCTTATAAATCCTCCAGTTGATATAATTACATCTGCGTACTCTTTTTTGCGAATGCTGAAATTTGGTCATAATACATACTATGAAAGAATGAACGAAGGAGGTTTCACATGACTTACGTAAATGAAATGAAGTCAAAGCACGGCGGGATCACCGCCCACATCGTAAAGACCGAGAAATTTAAAACCGTTTCGCTGACGTTTAAAATGCTGGCTCCTTTAACGAAAGAGCTCGTAACAAAAAGGGCGCTGTTTACGCATGTGCTTCTGCGCGGAACAGAAAGCCGCCCGAAAACCGCTGATCTGCGGTCTTATTTTGATGAGCTGTACGGCACATCCGTTTCAGCTGATCTGACAAAAAAGGGAGAACGTCATGTCATTACGTTCAGACTTGAGATTCCTAATGAAAAGTATCTGAAGGACCGCACACCGTTATTGGAAAAAGGTCTTCAGCTTTTATCAGAGCTTGTCTTTTCGCCCGCTTTGGAAAACGGCGCCTTCCTGCCCCTTTATGTCACGCAGGAAAAACGGACGCTGAAACAGCGGATTCAAGCCGTATATGATGATAAGATGAGATATTCTAATCTGCGTCTCGTTCAGGAAATGTGCAAAAGCGAACCGTATGCGCTTCACGTCAACGGCGAGTTCGATGATGTTGAACACATTACACCGCAAGATTTGTATGAAGCCTATCAAAAAGCCATACGCGAAGACCAGCTGGACCTGTACGTCATCGGCGATGTTGATACAGATCAAGTGAAAACGGCCGTTGATACGTATTTTAAAACGGAAGAACGGGAGCTGCAGCCTTTTGAAAGAAGCGCGGCGAATGAACAGCCCGATCCGAAGGAAGTCATTGATGAAGAGGACGTCAAGCAGGGCAAGCTGAATATCGGATTCCGGACCAATACGACATATACAGATCCGGATTATCCTGCATTGCAGGTGTTTAACGGGCTGTTCGGAGGTTTCTCTCATTCAAAGCTGTTTATAAATGTCCGTGAAAAAGCGAGCCTCGCCTATTATGCAGCCTCAAGGGTGGAAAGCTTCAAAGGGCTTTTGATGGTCATGTCGGGCATTGAGGTGAAAAATTACAAGCAGGCCGTCACCATCATTGAAGAACAGTTTCAGGCTATGCAAAACGGTGACTTTTCAGAAGATGATATCGCCCAAACGAAAGCCGTTATTAAAAATCAAGTATTAGAAACCATTGATACGGCATACGGTTTAGCGGAATTTCTGTATCAGCAGGCCTCAGCCCAAGTAGAGATACCGATCGAAAGATTCCTTGACAATATCGAGAAAGTGACAAAAGAGGACATTATCAATGTCGGAAAGAACATTAAGCTGGATACGACTTATTTCTTAAAAGGGACGGGGGGAGCATCTTGACTAAACCGATAAACTTCGAACAGCTTCAAGAAACGCTGTATCATGAAAAAATGGCAAACGGCCTTGATGTCTATGTGCTGCCGAAACAGGGCTTTAATAAAACATACGCCGTGTTTACGACAAAGTACGGTTCCATTGACAATCAATTCGTTCCTTTAAATAAGGAAGAAATGGTACACGTCCCTGACGGAATCGCGCATTTTCTGGAGCATAAACTGTTTGAAAAAGCGGACGGCGACGTGTTTCAGGACTTCAGTAAGCAGGGGGCGTCGGCAAATGCCTTTACATCATTTACACGAACCGCTTATCTGTTCTCCAGCACTTCTAATGTGGAGAAAAACCTGGAAACACTCGTGGATTTTGTTCAGGACCCGTATTTCACGGAAAAATCAGTTGAAAAAGAAAAAGGCATCATCGGCCAGGAAATTAATATGTATGATGATAATCCGGATTGGCGGCTGTTTTTCGGCCTTATCGAAAATATGTATAAAGACCACCCCGTGAAAATTGACATTGCCGGAACGGTGGAGAGCATCTCTCATATTACGAAAGATCTGCTGTATGAGTGCTACGAAACGTTTTATCACCCGAGCAATATGCTGCTCTTTATCGTCGGTCCCGCAGATCCTGAAGCGGTCATCAGCCAGGTGCGGAAAAACCAGGAGAAAAAGCCGTTTACAGACCAGCCCGAAATCAAACGTGAAGAAGTTCAGGAGCAGGAAGCGGTTTTCCGCCGGGAGCAGGAGTTGAAAATGAACGTGCAAGGCTCAAAATGTCTTGTCGGCTTAAAGGCGAAAGACCCTTATAAAACGGGGCGGGAGCTGTTGAAGCACGAGCTCAGCATGAACCTCATGCTTGAATGTCTCTTCGGAAAAAGCTCACCGCATTACGGTGACTTGTACGACAAAGGCTACATTGATGAAACCTTCAGCTTTGATTACACGGCTGAATACGGATTCGGTTTTGCCTCTGTCGGAGGAGATACACCGGAGCCGGATAAGCTCGCTGACGAATTAAAACACATGCTGCTTGATGCGGAATCAGCCGTGACTGCGGAAAAACTTGATCTTGCGAGAAAAAAGAAGATCGGGTCATTCTTAAAAGCGCTCAATTCGCCTGAATATATCGCCAACCAATTTACACGCTACGCCTTTTTAGATATGAGTCTGTTTGATGTCGTAACCGTACTGGAGCAGATTACGCTGGAAGACGTAAAGCGGGTCATTAAAGAAGAAATATCAGAAGACAGGCTGACAGTCTGCAAAGTCGTGCCAAAATCATAACAAAAACATCCCTCACGCCCTGAGGGATGTTTTTCTGGGGAAAGAAGGAGTATTGATTGATGAAACAGACAGCGCTCGTAACCGGAGCAAGCGGCGGAATCGGACAAAGTATAAGTGAAGTCCTCGCAAAAAACGGATATGACGTCCTTTTGCATTATCATTCTAATAAGGAAGCCGCACACAGGCTTGCGGAAAGGCTGAGCGCATCATTCGGCGTAAAAGCCTCCGTTATTCAGGCGGATCTGTCCTCACCGGATGGCGCGGAGACACTCAGCCGTTCCGTTAAGCAGCCTGTGGACGCCCTGATACTAAACAGCGGCAAAAGTCATTTCGGCCTGATTACGGACGTTACGGATGACATGGCGCGGGAGATGGTGCAGCTGCATGTGACGAGTCCGTTTCTTTTGGCGCGTAATCTGGTGCCCGGCATGATCCGGGAAAAAAGCGGGGGCATCGTCGCGATCGGTTCCGTCTGGGGAGAAACAGGCGCATCGTGCGAGGTATTATACAGCATGGTCAAGGGAGCGCAGCATTCGTTCGTCAAAGCGCTTGCCAAAGAGCTTGCTCCGAGCGGCGTCCGCGTGAATGCAGTCTCGCCGGGTGCCGTTGATACAAATATGCTTGATCAGTTCACGTCTGATGAAAAAGAAGCGTTGGCAGAGGAAATTCCCGCGGGCCGGCTGGCAAAGCCGGAGGAAATCGCCGAAGCGGCGGCCTTTTTATTATCGGACAAGGCTTCCTATATTACGGGGCATATATTATCCGTAAACGGCGGCTGGCACTGCTGAAAAAAATGTGTGTATAGTTTGCATCTGCACGGACAAAATAATTTTGTAACAACAGATGAAATGGAGGAACCCAACATGTCAGTATTAGAAAACTGGGATAATTGGAAGAATTTCCTTGGCGACAGATTGAACTATGCGCAGGAAAAAGGGATGAGTGATGAAACGATCACTGACCTCGCTACAGAAATCGGCGGTTACCTTGCGAACGAAGTCGACTCGAAAAACCATCAGGAAAAAGTGCTTGCTGATCTTTGGAGCGTTGCTTCTGAAGATGAACAGCGCGCCATCGCAAATATGATGGTGAAGCTTGTTGAAAATAACAGCACTCATTAAGAGGGGGGATTTCTCCTCTCTTTTTTTATGTTTTCCTCTATAGAGCAACATTCTTCTTTCTAATTAGAGAAAAATGTTTTATGATAAAGGAAGGTAAAAATTTGCCACAATGGAGGGGGTATATCATTTGGCAAAGCTCGAATGGTATTTTGAATATGAAATTCAAGTGAACCGCCCCGGCCTGCTCGGGGATATTTCATCTCTTCTCGGGATGCTGTCAATTAATATTGTCACAATTAACGGTGTCGACCTTTCCAGAAGGGGAATGCTGCTCAGATGCCGGCATATAGATCAAATTAAACGATTGGAATCAATTTTAAAAACAATGGAGACCATTAAAGTAACGAAGCTGAGAGAACCGAGGCTTCGCGACCGTCTCGCAGTCCGCCACGGAAGATACATTCAGCGTGATGCCGATGACAAAAAAACCTTCCGTTTTGAAAGGGACGAGCTCGGTCTTCTGGTTGACTTTATGGCCGAGCTGTTTAAAAAAGAAGGGCACAAACTGATCGGAATCCGGGGAATGCCGAGGGTCGGAAAAACGGAGTCCATCGTTGCGTCAAGCGTTTGTGCCAGCAAAAGATGGCTTTTCGTATCATCAACGCTGCTAAAACAAACGATCCGGAGCCAGCTGGTTGCCGATGAATACAGCACGGAAAACGTGTTTATCCTCGACGGCATCGTTTCGACAAGACGGGGATCTGAGCGCCATCTTCAGCTCGTCAGTGAAATTATGCGGCTTCCGGCGACAAAGGTCGTGGAGCACCCCGATATTTTTGTTCAAAATTCGGAGTATACGCTCGATGATTTCGATTATATTATCGAACTCAGAAATGATCCTGACGAAGTCATTACATATGAACATGCAGAAGAACCGCAAATGTTTGATCAGACCGGTTTTTCAAGCTTTGATTTTTAATATTGGAAGGTGTTTGTTGTGACAGAATTAGCAATCCGGCTTAAAGAAGCCAGAGAGGAAAAAGGGATGTCATTGGATGAACTCCAGGCGGCGACGAAAATTCAGAAAAGATACTTAACCGCTCTGGAAGAAGGCAATTATGACGTCATTCCCGGCAATTTTTATGTGCGGGCGTTTATCAAGCAATACGCTGAAGCTGTCGGGCTTGATTCCGATCAGTTATTTGAAGAATATAAAAAAGACATCCCTAACACGTACCATGACGATGTTTCGGAAAAAATTTCCGGTCTCGCCATGCAAAGGGAGCTTCCTAAGTCCGCTTCAAAGGCGGCGGAATGGCTTCCGACCGTCCTTGTCGTCATCGGTGTCATTATCGTCATCGCGATCATTTATGCGATTATTCAGCTCGGAATGAGCAAATCCGGACAGACAGACGGAGATAAAGCCGTCACCCAAAGTGAGAGCAAGTATGAGATTCCTAAGGATTCTGCGCTGAAAAACGACGGCAATACAAATGACGAAGCGCAATCTGACAGCAAGAAAGATAAAAAGGACACAAAAGCATCAGAGCAGAAAAAGAAAGAAAAAAGCAGTGAAACGACGGAGATCAAAGCGGCCGGAACGGAAGGCTCAGCTTCTTCATACAACGTCTCCGGGGCAGATAAGTATAAGCTTGAACTGATTGCTTCTGACAGCGCATGGATCCGCGTCCGTGATGACAGCGGCGGTTCTTTAAAAGAAGGAACGCTGCAAAAAGGCGAAACCTTTAAAAAAGACGTCACGGATCAAAAGCAGATTGAAATCCGCACGGGCTATGCCCCTAACCTGAAAATTAAAATCAACGGAGAGGTTCTGTCCTATGAACTCAATCCGCATGATGTGATGGCGCAGACCATCACAATCAAGATGAAAAAATAAAAGGGGAAAAGTCATCTGAACGATTAAGATGACTTTTTCTTCACGTCCGAGTACATATTATTGGAGGGGCTTTATGTTTAACTTACCGAATAAAATCACACTGGCAAGAATCGCTTTAATTCCTGTATTTATGATTATCATGCTTGTTCCTTTTCAGTGGGGCAGCGTTCATATAGGGGATGAATCGATTCCGGTAGCGCATCTTACGGGAGCTGTTTTATTCATTATCGCATCAACGACTGACTGGGTGGATGGCTACTACGCCAGAAAACTGAACCTCGTGACAAACTTCGGGAAATTTTTAGATCCGCTGGCTGACAAACTGCTGGTATCCGCGGCATTAATTACGCTTGTGCAGTTTGACCTTGCGCCGGCGTGGATGGTCATCATCATCATCAGCCGCGAATTTGCCGTAACGGGATTAAGACTTGTGCTGGCGGGAACGGGGGAAGTTGTAGCCGCCAATATGCTGGGGAAAATTAAAACATGGGCTCAGATCATCGCTGTTGCCGCGCTTTTGCTGCATAATCTTCCGTTTGAGCTCGTTTCTTTCCCGTTCGGCGATATCGCTTTATGGGTAGCTGTGCTCTTCACAGTCATTTCCGGCTGGGATTATTTTGCGAAGAACTGGGATGCGTTAAAAACATCTAACTAAGAAAGAAGGACTTAAAGATGGAAATAGCAAAAAAAGCAGAGATCATTGCAGTCGGCTCGGAGCTTCTGCTCGGCCAGATCGCCAATACGAACGCGCAGTTTATCAGTAAAGAGCTGGCGGAAATCGGTGTAAACGTGTTTTATCATACCGCTGTCGGTGACAATCCGGAGCGGCTTAAGCATGTCATCCGCATTGCCGAAGAGCGCTCAGACCTGATTATTTTTTCAGGCGGCCTCGGGCCGACCAAGGACGATTTAACGAAAGAAACCATTGCAAACACACTGGGGCGCCCGCTCGTTCTGAATGACGAAGCATTCCGGTCGATCGAAGAATATTTCGTGAAAACAAAACGGACCATGTCGCCGAATAACCGCAAACAGGCGCTCGTCATTGAGGGCTCAGACGTTTTGGCGAATCATTTCGGCATGGCGCCGGGAATGCTTGCAGAGCACGGCTCAAGGCTTTATATGCTGCTTCCCGGGCCGCCGAGCGAGCTGCGTCCGATGTTTGAAAATGAAGCGAAGCCGCTGCTTCTTAAAAAGCTCGGTTCTAATGAGAAAATCGTTTCAACCGTGCTGCGGTTTTTCGGAATCGGTGAATCCCAGCTTGAAGCTGATTTAGAAGATATCATTGACGCGCAGACGAACCCGACGATTGCGCCGCTCGCTGCTGACGGTGAGGTCACGCTGCGTTTAACGGCGAAACATGCCGACGAAAAAGAAACAGAACGGCTTTTAAAAGAAACGGAAGCCGCCATTTTAGAACGTGTCGGTGAATTTTTCTACGGATATGATGATACGTCTCTGGTGAAGGAGCTTTCAAAAGCATGCAGACAAAACAAAATCACGATTTCTTCTGCCGAAAGCTTTACAGGCGGCCTGTTTTCAGAGTGGGTGACTGATTTAAGAGGTGCGTCTCAACTATTTGCAGGGGGCGTTGTCTGTTATTCCGACAGCGTGAAACAGCATGTGCTCGGCGTGAAAGCTGAGACGCTCGCAGAAAGCGGAGCGGTCAGCAAAGAGTGTGCGAAAGAGCTTGCAGCCGGTGTGAGAAAGCTGACCGGAAGCGATATCGGCATCAGCTTTACCGGGGTTGCGGGTCCCGACCCGCAGGAAGGGCATGCTCCGGGCCGCGTCTTTATCGGCATTTCAGCGGAAGGAAAAGAAGAGGTGCACGAATTTAACTTTGCCGGCTCAAGAACCGGAATCAGAAAGCGCGCCGCTAAATACGGCTGCCATCTCATTTTAAAAATGCTGGATCAAAAATAAAGTTTTAAAGAGGCATTTTCTCTGATTTTTAAGTTTCACAAGGGAAATTATGCTCTTTTGCAGAAAAGCGAACGCGGAAAAAATCCGAATATGCGTTCGCTTTTTTCTTGGCAAATGCCAGTAAACAAGGTATAGTATATGTAGTGGCAAGATAAAGGAGGAAAAAATAAATGAGTGATCGTCAGGCAGCCTTAGATATGGCTCTTAAGCAAATAGAAAAACAATTCGGCAAAGGTTCCATCATGAAGCTCGGAGAAAAAACAGATACAAGAATTTCAACGGTGCCAAGCGGTTCCCTTGCACTTGATACCGCTCTCGGAATAGGCGGATACCCGCGCGGACGGATTATTGAAGTATACGGACCTGAAAGCTCAGGTAAAACGACTGTAGCGCTTCACGCAATCGCTGAGGTTCAGGAAAAAGGCGGACAGGCAGCATTTATTGATGCTGAGCATGCTCTTGATCCTGTTTACGCGCAAAAGCTCGGTGTCAATATCGAAGAGCTTCTGCTTTCTCAGCCGGATACGGGAGAGCAGGCGCTAGAGATTGCTGAAGCGCTGGTGCGAAGCGGAGCTGTTGATATCGTAGTCGTTGACTCTGTTGCGGCGCTTGTTCCAAAAGCTGAAATTGAAGGTGACATGGGTGATTCACACGTCGGTTTACAGGCGCGTCTCATGTCTCAGGCGCTCCGTAAGCTTTCCGGCGCCATCAATAAATCTAAAACAATCGCAATCTTTATTAACCAGATTCGTGAAAAAGTCGGCGTTATGTTCGGAAATCCGGAGACGACACCGGGGGGCCGCGCGCTGAAATTCTATTCTTCCGTGCGCCTTGAAGTGCGCCGTGCCGAGCAATTAAAGCAGGGCAACGACGTCATGGGGAATAAAACGAGAATTAAAGTCGTAAAAAACAAAGTCGCTCCTCCGTTCCGTACGGCTGAAGTGGACATTATGTACGGTGAAGGAATCTCCAAAGAAGGGGAAATCATCGACCTTGGAACTGAACTGGATATCGTCCAAAAAAGCGGTTCATGGTATTCTTATGAAGAAGAACGCCTCGGCCAGGGCCGTGAAAACGCCAAGCAGTTCTTAAAAGAAAATAAAGACATCATGCTGATGATTCAGGAGCAAATCCGTGAATATTACGGTTTGGACAATAACGGTGTAACGGACAAAGCGGAAGAAGTTCAGGAAGAGATGGAATTAGAAGAATAAAAACACGATCAAAAGAGCGGAATAAGCAATTTCCGCTCTTTTTTTGTGTGTTTCAAAAAACACTGGCTGTTTCGGAAAATTTTATCTGGAATGTTACAACTTTTTTCACCCTTCACTCGTCTAACATCATGGCGAAAGTTGAAATTATATCTGAGGAGGAAAAAAGATGACGAGCCCCCGCCGCACAAGAATAAATAAAAAAAGAAAGAAGAAGCTGATGAAAACGGGAGGGCTGTTTCTTTTTCTGCTGCTTGTCACTGTTTTTATTATGATCTGGACCGTCACAGCGCATCACCGGGAGAAGGAATCCGTTAAAAGCGCTCCCGCCGCTCAATCTGATACTTCAAAAGACCAGACTCAACAGAAAAAAGAAAAGACGCAAAAAGAGAAAACACCTAAATCAATCGATCACAATAAACAGATCAGCAATTACTTGCAACAGATCGGGTTCAGCGGCACAGCAATGATCGTAAAAGATGGAAAAGTTGTGCTGAAAAAAGGCTTTGGCTATGCGGACCGAAAACAAAAAATTAAAAACAATCCGGAGACATCATATTATATCGGTTCTTCACAAAAAGCGTTAATCGCGACGGCTGTCCTGCAGCTTGAAGAAAAAGGGCTGCTGCAGACGAGTGACCCCGTCAGTACATACTTGCCGAATTTTCCTAACGGCACGCGCATTACATTGAAAAACCTGCTCAATCATACGTCCGGCATAAACGGGCATATTGAGGGTCAGGGACCGATTTCTCCAATTGATTTAATCAAGGATATAGAAAACCGCGGAATTAAACGGCAGCCCGGGGTTTGGGATTACAGGGATTCCAACTATTCAGTGCTTGCTTATATCGTATCTCAGGTCAGCGGGGAGTCTTATGAACAATATATAAAAGAACACGTGTTCAAACTGGCCGGAATGAAGCATGCCGGATTTTACAAAACATTTGCCAAAGCCAAATATCCTGCCGTCGGCTACAAAGTCGATGAGAGCGGCAGTCTTATAACGCCGCACCTTTTGGACTTATCGCAGCTGTACGGGGCGGGCGACATGTATATGAGCGCTGAAGATCTCTATAAATTTGATAAAGCGATCGTAAACAACACGCTCCTTTCAAAAGCAAGCTTCACAAAAATGTTTACAGCAGGAAGCAGTGCCGCTTACGGCATGGGGTTTTACATTGATCCGGGAAGCTATTCCAATCACGGTGTTATGCCCGGTTACAACATTTTGAACAGCTTCAGCCATTCGGCAAGCAAATATGTCATATTACTGTCAAACATTCAGAATAACGCCAAATTGGGACAGGTAAACAATAGAATTTACCAATTGCTTAACCAGGCGGACTGACAGAGCCGTCATTCACGAAAAGCGGATCTAGGTATGGTATGATATATACATGGCGAAGATTCCGAGCTGAAGGCGAATCGTTAAGCTGGCAAGCTTGACAAGTATTTCCGACACAATTACAATGAAGTTGTAACATTTGTTTTTTTAACATGATTGTTAAACCATTTAAACTTGACAAGGGCATGAGAGACTCATTCCCTGTGAAGGTTCTGTATGTTGAGAAAATCAAACAATGTACATGCCGGCACTTATTTAAGCAAAAACCAAGTTCATAGCAAGAGGAGGTGAAAGTATGACCCCAATGACGGTTCTCATCTCCATTTTGCTGACTCTGCTCGGTTTAGTTGTTGGCTACTATGTTCGTAAAACCATTGCCGAAGCAAAGATTGCGGGCGCACGCGGTGCTGCCGAGCAAATCCTTGAAGATGCAAAGCGTGATGCTGAAGCACTGAAAAAAGAAGCTCTGCTTGAAGCAAAGGACGAAATCCATACACTTCGAATAGATGCTGAACAGGAAGTTCGTGAAAGACGAAATGAGCTTCAAAAACAAGAAAACCGTTTACTTCAAAAAGAAGAAAATCTTGACCGTAAACATGAAGGAATTGATAAACGGGAAGCGATGTTGGAGAAGAAAGATCATTCTCTGAATGAACGACAACAACATATTGAAGAGATGGAAAGCAAAGTGGATGAGATGATTCGTATGCAGCAGTCAGAACTCGAACGCATTTCGAGCCTGACACGGGATGAAGCGAAACAAATCATTCTTGACCGGGTTGAAAATGAGCTTTCACATGACATCGCCATCATGACAAAAGAAACCGAAAACCGTGCGAAAGAAGAGGCAGATAAAAAGGCGAAAAACATTCTGTCGCTTGCTTTGCAGCGCTGTGCAGCAGATCATGTTGCCGAAACGACGGTATCGGTCGTCAATCTTCCGAATGATGAGATGAAAGGACGTATCATCGGCCGTGAAGGGCGTAACATTCGTACGCTTGAAACGCTTACAGGTATTGACCTGATTATTGATGACACACCTGAAGCAGTCATTCTTTCCGGATTTGATCCGATCAGACGGGAGACGGCAAGAATCGCTCTTGATAAACTCGTTCAGGATGGCCGTATTCACCCGGCGCGCATTGAAGAAATGGTTGAAAAATCCCGCCGTGAGGTTGATGACTATATCCGGGAAATGGGTGAGCAGACGACGTTTGAAGTTGGCGTTCACGGACTCCACCCGGATCTGATCAAGATCCTCGGCCGGTTGAAATTCCGTACAAGCTACGGGCAGAACGTACTGAAACATTCTATGGAAGTTGCGTTTTTAGCCGGTTTAATGGCTTCCGAGCTTGGAGAAGATGCAAAGCTTGCCAAGCGGGCCGGTCTTCTGCATGACATCGGAAAAGCAATTGACCATGAAGTGGAAGGAAGCCACGTGGAAATCGGAGTGGAGCTTGCGACCAAATATAAAGAGCATCCAGTCGTCATTAACAGTATTGCGTCACACCACGGAGACGAAGAGCCGACTTCCATTATCGCCGTTCTGGTCGCTGCCGCTGATGCACTGTCAGCCGCAAGACCGGGCGCGAGAAGTGAAACGCTCGAAAACTATATCCGCAGACTTGAAAAGCTTGAAGAAATCTCCGAGTCTTACGAAGGTGTTGAAAAATCATTTGCGATTCAGGCCGGCCGTGAAGTTCGCATCATGGTGAAGCCGGACTCCATTAATGATTTAGAAGCCCATCGTTTGGCACGTGATATCCGTAAACGAATTGAGGACGAGCTTGATTATCCGGGCCACATTAAAGTGACCGTAATCAGAGAAACTCGAGCCGTAGAGTATGCAAAATAAAGTGATGCTTAGCGCATCACTTTATTTTTTTGAGTCCCTGAAAAGGAAGGAATGGAATGTATGAGAATTTTATTTATCGGAGATGTTGTCGGTTCCCCGGGCCGCGACATGGTAAAAGAATATGTCCCGAAACTGAAAGCGAAACATAAACCGCATTTTACAATTATTAACGGAGAAAATGCAGCACACGGAAAAGGACTGACAGAAAAGATCTACCACAGCCTGATGGAAGCGGGAGCCGATGCCATTACAATGGGAAACCATACGTGGGATAAAAGAGAGATCTTCGACTTTATTGATGATGTGCCGCATCTTGTCCGCCCGGCGAACTTCCCGGAAGGTACACCGGGCAAAGGCATTACCTATATTAAATCGAACGGAAAAGAGCTTGCCGTCATTAATTTACAGGGGCGGACGTTTCTTCCGCCGCTTGATGATCCGTTTGCTAAAGCGGATGAATTAATAGAAGAAGCGAAAAAGCGCACGCCGTACATTTTTATTGATTTTCACGCCGAAGCGACAAGCGAAAAAATTGCGATCGGCTGGTACACAGACGGAAGAGCCTCTGCCGTGGTAGGCACCCATACACACGTGCAAACGGCAGATAACCGCATTTTACCGAAAGGAACGGCATATATTACTGATGTAGGCATGACGGGTCCGTACGACGGAATTCTCGGTATGGACAGAGAAACGGTCATCAAGCGGTTTAAAACCAATCTTCCCGTCCGGTTTACGGTGGCGGAAGGTAAAACTACGCTGAGCGGAGTGCTCATTGACATCGACGATCAAACGAAAAAGGCCGTAAATATCGAACGGATATTAATCAATGATGACCATATGTTCTTTGAATAGGTGATCATGTGTTTATTTTATAAAAATATTAAAAGGAAAAGCAGGAATATAGCAACTTCTTAGTGAATATAGTAGAAATGG
This sequence comes from Bacillus sp. KICET-1, assembly GCF_027721405.1. NCBI lineage: Bacteria > Bacillati > Bacillota > Bacilli > Caryophanales > Bacillaceae > Bacillus > Bacillus sp. KICET-1. The sequence goes on along the minus strand of NZ_CP113515.1, from coordinate 3,222,211 downwards.
AAGGTAGCCCGCTATTTTTGAAAAGCATTGTGGGGATGGCTTTTTGGATAGCAACATCTAATAATGATTGTTCTAATGAACACTCACTTATCCATTGTAAAACTAAGGGGGAGCAGAAATGGAAATCTTAAAAGTTTCAGCAAAATCAAGTCCAAATTCAGTAGCAGGCGCGCTTGCCGGTGTATTGAGGGAACGCGGAGCCGCCGAAATTCAAGCAATTGGGGCGGGTGCCTTAAACCAGGCTGTTAAAGCGGTTGCGATTGCCAGAGGCTTTGTCGCGCCAAGCGGCGTAGATTTGATTTGTATTCCGGCTTTTACAGATATACAGATTGACGGAGAAGAAAGAACGGCGATTAAGTTAATCGTCGAACCCCGTTAAAAACAAAAACATGATATTCTCAACCTGCTTGCGTAAGGCGAGCGGGTTGTTTTTATTGTTGTCATATTTTCTCACAATATTATATTGATAGTACGAAGAGATGATAAATGGCTTTATTCATATAATATTCAAAAAAAATCCCGCCCATTTTTCCGGACGGAAGCAGTTGTTTTCTTGGAGTGGACACTGGTATTTACCTCCTTTTTATATCATGTTACAATCCAGTTATTACAGTGTTTTTTCGAGGAGGAGTGTACGTGTTGGGAGGAAAGATGAAAGCTATCGTCAAAAATGAAAACGCTTTCGGAGCAACTCTGAAAGAAATTCCCATACCTTCCATTAATGAGAATGAAGTTCTCATTAAAGTACAGGCCGCATCTATATGCGGTACAGATGTGCATATTTATAATTGGGATCAATGGGCGCAGAAACGAATCAAAACACCTCAAGTATTCGGACATGAATTCAGCGGTATCGTAGCGGAAACGGGCAAGCACGTCACAAATGTCAAAATAGGTGACTACGTTTCGGCTGAAACCCACTTCGTCTGCGGTACTTGTGTCCCTTGTTTAACAGGAAAACATCATGTGTGCACCCATACAAAGATCCTCGGCGTAGATACAGCCGGTTCCTTCGCTGAATATGTCAAAGTGCCGGCTCGAAATGTTTGGAAAAATCCCGCTGATATGGACCCCGCCGTCGCTTCTGTTCAAGAGCCGCTTGGCAACGCGGTGCATACGGTGCTGGAAAACAGCCAGCTTGCGGGCGGTTCCGCTGCAATTATCGGTTGCGGACCGATCGGACTGATGGCGGTGGCGGTGGCTAAAGCGGCCGGTGCGTCCCGTATTGCGGCCATTGATAAAAATGATTACAGGCTGGCTCTTGCGAAGAAATTGGGAGCCACGATCACCATTCCAGCTGACGAGGAAGATCCGCTTGAGGTGATCGACACCTTAACAGGCGGAGAAGGAATCGACCTTGTCTGTGAAATGTCCGGCCACCCGACAGCCATAACACAAGGATTAAAGATGGCGGCCAACGGGGGAAGGTTCCACATGCTGAGTCTGCCGGAACGTCCGGTGACGGTTGACCTGACAAATGACGTGGTGTTTAAAGGACTTACCGTCCAAGGCATCACAGGCAGAAAAATGTTTGAAACATGGCGGCAGGTATCGCACCTGCTTGAATCCGGCCTTGTTGATCTGACGCCGGTGATCACGCATCAGTTTCCGCTTGAAGACTTTGAAAAAGGGTTTGACCTGATGAGAAAGGGCCAGTGCGGCAAAGTCATTTTGATTCCATAAGGGGAGGGTTCTATAATGAAAGAATTTGAATTTCTAAAAGCCGAGCTTGATAAAATGAAAGAAAATAAAACGTGGCAGCAAATGAAACAAATTGAAACGAAGCAGGGTCCGTCGGTGGAAGTCAAAGGGGAAAACGTGATACAGCTTTCATCGAACAATTATCTCGGTTTGACGTCGCATCCAAGGCTTGTCGAAGCGGCCAAACGCGCCGCGGAAGAATTCGGAGCGGGTACGGGGTCCGTCCGGACAATCGCCGGAACATTCACAATGCACAATGAGCTGGAGAAGAAATTGGCAAACTTTAAAAAAACAGAAGCGGCACTTGTTTTTCAATCGGGGTTCACAACGAATCAGGGCGTCCTATCAAGCATTCTTACAAAAGAGGATATCGTGATCTCTGACGAACTGAACCATGCTTCCATCATTGACGGGATCAGGCTCACAAAAGCAGATAAAAAGGTGTACCGCCATGTTGATATGGACGATTTGGAAAGGGTGCTGAAAAAATCGATGAATTACCGCATGCGCCTGATCGTCACCGACGGCGTATTCTCAATGGACGGCAACATCGCTCCTTTGCCTGACATCGTCAAACTTGCAGAGTCGTACGATGCCTTTGTGATGGTCGACGACGCGCATGCTTCCGGCGTACTCGGAAAAAACGGAAGGGGAACGGTTAATCACTTCGGGCTTGACGGAAGAGTTCACATACAGGTGGGCACATTAAGCAAAGCCATCGGAGTGCTTGGCGGTTACGCCGCGGGGTCGCAGGTTCTGATCGATTACCTGCGCCATAAAGGGCGTCCTTTCTTATTCAGCACTTCTCATCCGCCTGCGGTAACGGCCGCATGCATAGAAGCCATTGACGTCCTGCTGGAAGAGCCTGAGCATATGGAAAAGCTGTGGGAGAACACGGCGTATTTCAAAGATAAACTGGTTCAAATGGGGCTGACCCTCACAAAAAGCGAAACACCGATCGTGCCGATATTAATAGGGGAGGAAGAAAAAGCCCAGGCATTATCAGACCTTTTATTGACCCGCGGCGTCTTTGCACAAAGCATCGTGTATCCGACGGTCGCCCAAGGAAAAGCGAGAATCCGCACCATTATTACGGCGGAGCATACAAAAGAGGAGCTTGACCGGGCCCTGGAAGTAATCCGTTCAGCCGCAAAAGAGTTTCAGCTTGTGTAAGGGGGAAATGATTCCCTCTTTTTTATTTCTGATTGATTCTTATTCTCAATAAGGTGTACAATAATAGGCTGGCGGTTGTGCCAAACGCTTTTAACCAGTATACTTGAGGGTGGAAGTTTCGGTTGAAAGGAGACATTCGAACATGAATGAAAAGCAAAAGCAGGAAAGCGGACAAGTGAATCCAGCGGACAAAACATCCGAAAAGGATTACAGCAAGTATTTTGAAGCCGTATATATTCCGCCTTCTTTAAAAGATGCGAAAAAACGGGGCAAAGAATCCGTTCAATATCATAACGATTTTAAAATCTCAGAAGAATTTAAAGGCCTCGGTGAAGGCAGGAAATTTTATATCCGCACGTACGGGTGCCAAATGAACGAGCATGATACGGAAGTCATGGCGGGTATTTTTATGGCGCTCGGTTATGAAGCGACAAATTCGGTTGATGACGCGAACGTTATTTTATTAAACACTTGCGCTATCCGGGAAAACGCTGAAAACAAAGTGTTCGGAGAGCTCGGCCATTTAAAGGCGCTCAAAAAAAATAACCCGGACCTGATTCTGGGCGTCTGCGGCTGCATGTCACAGGAAGAATCAGTCGTAAACCGCATCCTTAAGAAGCACCCGTTTGTCGATATGATTTTCGGCACGCACAACATTCACCGTCTGCCGGAACTGTTATCAGAGGCATATTTATCAAAAGAGATGGTCATTGAAGTGTGGTCGAAGGAAGGGGATGTCATTGAGAACCTTCCGAAAGTCCGCAACGGAAAAATTAAAGGCTGGGTCAACATTATGTACGGCTGTGACAAGTTCTGCACATACTGCATCGTACCGTATACCCGCGGAAAAGAACGAAGCCGCCGTCCTGAGGAAATTATCCAGGAAGTCAGAAGACTTGCAAGCGAAGGCTATAAAGAAATCACGCTGCTCGGTCAAAACGTGAATGCGTACGGAAAAGATTTTGAGGATATGACGTACGGTCTCGGTGATTTAATGGACGAACTGCGTAAAATTGATATTCCGAGAATCCGATTCACGACGAGTCATCCGCGTGACTTTGATGATCATCTGATCGAAGTGCTCGCCAAAGGCGGCAACCTTCTTGACCATATCCATCTTCCGGTTCAATCAGGAAGCTCAGCGATGTTAAAAATGATGGCGCGCAAATATGACAGAGAACGCTATCTGGAGCTTGTCGGAAAAATTAAAGCGGCGATGCCGAACGCTTCACTGACGACCGATATTATTGTCGGTTTCCCGAATGAAACCGATGAACAGTTTGAAGAAACGCTTTCGTTATATCGAGAAGTGGAATTTGACAGCGCATATACGTTTATTTACTCTCCGCGTGAAGGCACGCCGGCAGCGAAGATGAAAGACAATGTTCCGATGAGGGTCAAGAAAGAACGTCTTCAGCGCCTCAATGATTTGGTGAAAGAAATTTCAGCCAAAAAAATGAAGGAATATGAAGGCAGGACTGTCGAAGTATTAGTTGAGGGAGAAAGCAAAAATAACCCTGACATTCTTGCCGGCTATACGGAAAAAAGCAAGCTCGTCAACTTCAAAGGGCCGAAAGACGCCATCGGCAAGATTGTACGCGTCAAAATCGAACAGGCGAAAACATGGTCGCTTGACGGTGTGATGGCAGGAGAAGCAATCGAGGTGAAATAATAATGACGCTTTACTCTAAGAAAGACATTGTACAGCAGGCTAGGAACCTTGCGAAAATGATTTCTGAAACAGAAGAAGTTGATTTTTTCAAACGCGCTGAGGCGCAGATTAACGAAAATGAAAAAGTCTCTGCGATTATTAATCAGATTAAAACCCTGCAAAAGCAAGCCGTTAACCTGAAGCACTACGAAAAGCTTGAAGCGCTGAAACAAGTGGAAAGTAAAATTGACGCCCTGCAGGAAGAGCTTGAAGGGATTCCGATCATTCAGGAATTCAGAGATTCCCAGATTGAGGTCAATGACCTTCTTCAGCTTGTCGCACATACGATCTCAAATCAGGTGACAAACGAAATCATTACATCTACCGGAGGCAACCTGCTGACGGGAGAAACCGGTTCAAAAGTAAAACATTCGAATAACAGCTGTTCTATTTAAACACGGGGCCTTCATCGGCCCGTGTTTTTTTGCTATTTGAGAACTAATTGTAATATGTACTAAATTTTCATCGGCTCACCGTTTTGTCCCATTTTACTGGAAAGTTTTATCATACTTAAAAGTAAAGTTTCTGGGCAGGGCTGCATACAATGAAACAGAAACTTTGTATTTTTATATTTTTATTATAAAAATGCACATGAGACAAATGCCCAGCATAAGATAACACGAAGAAGAACAAGGAGGCCTGCCGGAATGTCTGAATACAGGGAAATTATTACGAAAGCGGTAGTTGCGAAAGGAAGAAAATTCACCCAATGCACCAACACGATCTCACCTGGAGAAAAACCGTCAAGTATATTGGGCGGCTGGATTATCAACCACAAGTACGATGCCGAAAAGATCGGGAAGACTGTAGAAATTGAAGGGTATTATGATATAAACGTCTGGTACTCTTACGCCGATAATACAAAAACGGAAGTTGTAACCGAGAGAGTAAAGTATGTCGATGTGATTAAACTCAGATACAGAGACACAAATTACTTAGATGACGAACACGAAGTCATTGCCAAAGTGCTGCAGCAGCCGAATTGTCTTGAAGTCACCATTTCTCCTAACGGAAATAAAATCGTGGTTCAGGCAGAGAGAGAATTTTTAGCAGAAGTGGTCGGTGAAACGAAAGTCGTCGTCGAAGTCAATCCTGACTGGGAAGAAGACGATGATGATGATTGGGAAGACGATCTTGATGAAGAATTAGAGGACATTAACCCTGAATTTTTAGTCGGAGATCCTGAAGAATAAGTTGAGGCTAGGGGAGTTTAACACCCCAAGTCTCTTTTTTATATATAAAGATATCACTCTTTTGTTTATGTTATAATGGGATTCGGATAAGAGAAGATACATAGTGAGGGATTAAATGATGGCTAGTTACACGCCTATGATACAGCAATACTTGAAGATAAAGGCAGAGCACCAAGATGCCTTTTTATTTTTTCGGCTTGGTGACTTTTATGAAATGTTTTTTGAAGATGCAAAAAAAGCGTCACAAGAGCTTGAAATTACACTGACAAGCAGAGACGGAGGTTCGGCTGATAAAATTCCGATGTGCGGCGTGCCGTATCATTCCGCGGCGGCTTATATTGAACAGCTGATTAAAAAGGGCTATAAAGTGGCGATCTGTGAGCAGACGGAAGATCCGAAGGCGGCTAAAGGCGTTGTGAAAAGAGAAGTCGTCCAGCTGATCACACCGGGAACCGTGATGGATGGAAAAGGCATCCATGAATCGGAAAACAACTTTATCGCTTCCGTTTCCGAATTTCGTAACGGATACGGTCTCGCTTTATCGGACTTAACGACCGGAGAAAACCTGGCCGTATTTATTGAGCGGATTGAAGATGTCATGTCAGAAATTTACTCAGTCGGCGCAAAGGAAATTGTCGTATCAAGCAAGTTTAACGAACTTACAGCTGCTCAGCTGAAAGAACGGTGCGGCGCCACGATTTCCATCGAAGACGGGGAAATAACAGAACGCATTGAAATCGCAAAGCACTTGCCGGGCGAAGAGCTGACAGAGACGTTTATGCGTTTATATACGTATTTGCAGAAAACGCAAAAACGGAGCCTGGATCATCTGCAGCCGGTTCAAGTATATGAATTGGAAGAAGCGATGAAAATTGACCTGTATTCAAAACGGAATCTTGAGCTGACGGAAACGATCCGTTCGAAAAGCAAAAAAGGGTCATTGCTTTGGCTTTTAGACGAGACGAAAACAGCAATGGGCGGCCGGCTTCTCAAACAATGGATTGACCGCCCGCTGATCAGGGCATCCCAAATCGAAGAACGCCAGGAAATGGTCGAGACGCTGATCAATCATCTGTTTGAGCGTGAAGATCTGCGCGAGCGCCTGAAGGAAGTATACGATTTAGAACGTCTGGCGGGCCGGGTCGCATTCGGAAACGTCAACGCAAGGGATTTAATCCAGCTGAAAGAATCTTTAAAACAAGTGCCGAGCATTAAAGAGCTTGTAGGGTCTCTTAACCATAAAAAAGCAAAAGAACGCGCCGGCTTGATTGATCCGTGCGGAGATTTGCTTGACCTGTTAGAAGAAGCCCTTCATGAAAACCCGCCGTTATCGTTAAAAGAAGGCAACTTAATTAAAGACGGCTATCATCAGAAGCTCGATGAGTACCGTGACGCCAGCAAAAACGGTAAAGACTGGATTGCCAGACTGGAGCAGCAGGAACGCGCTTATACGGGCATCCGTTCATTAAAGGTCGGTTTCAATAAAGTGTTCGGCTATTATATTGAAGTCACAAAAGCAAACCTTCATCTGCTTGAAGACGGACGGTATGAGCGGAAGCAGACCCTCACAAACGCCGAACGGTACATTACGCCGGAATTGAAGGAAAAAGAAGCGCTTATTTTAGAAGCGGAAAATAACATCTGCGAGCTGGAATATGAGCTTTTTGCCGGACTGCGTGAAAAGGTGAAACAATTTATTCCGCGCTTGCAGCGTCTTGCCAAACAAATGAGTGAGCTGGACGCACTGCAATGCTTTGCTACGATCAGTGAAAACAGGCATTACACAAAGCCCGTCTTTTCTGATAATGAAGTAAAAGTCATTGAAGGGAGACACCCCGTCGTTGAAAAGGTGATGGACAGTCAAGAATACGTCCCGAACAACTGCCTGATGGGCGATTCGCGGGAAATGCTCCTGATTACGGGTCCGAATATGTCAGGTAAAAGCACGTACATGAGACAGATCGCACTTCTATCGATCATGGCCCAGATCGGCTGTTTTGTGCCCGCAAAAGAAGCGGTTCTGCCGATTTTTGATCAAATCTTCACGAGAATCGGGGCAGCGGATGATTTGATTTCCGGACAAAGCACCTTTATGGTGGAAATGCTGGAAGCGAAAAACGCGATTGTGAACGCCACAAAAGACAGCCTGATCCTGTTTGATGAAATCGGCCGCGGGACATCAACGTACGACGGAATGGCGCTGGCACAGGCGATTATTGAATATGTTCACGATCATATCGGCGCTAAAACACTGTTCAGCACGCATTATCATGAGCTGACGGTGCTTGAAGATAAGCTTCCTCAGCTGAAAAACGTTCATGTGCGCGCAGAGGAATATAACGGAACGGTCGTGTTTCTCCATCAAATCAAAGAAGGAGCCGCAGATAAAAGTTACGGCATTCATGTCGCCCAGCTTGCCGAGCTCCCGGATGATCTGATCAGCCGCGCGCAGGAGATCTTAAAACAGCTTGAGCAGTCAGGAGATAAACCGGAGCTTCCGGCGGTATCTGAGAAAAAGTCCGCCGTCAGAGAAGAACCGGCACAGCTGTCCTTTTTTGCTGACGGTGAAAAAGAACAGAAGGCACCGGCTGTTTCTAATAAAGAAAAACAAGTGCTTGAAGCCTTTAAGTCAATCAATATTCTCGATATGACGCCGCTTGAAGCGATGAACGAAATGTACAAGCTGCAAAAAAAATTAAAATAGAAAGAGGTGACGGACTTGGCAAAAGTCATCCAGCTCTCAGATGAACTTTCAAATAAAATAGCGGCCGGCGAGGTGGTCGAACGGCCTGCCTCAGTCGTTAAAGAATTGGTGGAAAACGCCATTGACGCAAACAGCACAGTCATTGAAATCGACATAGAGGAAGCGGGGCTTTCGTCGATTCGGGTGCTCGATAACGGCGAAGGGATGGAAACCGATGATTGCAAGCGGGCTTTCCGCCGCCACGCGACCAGCAAAATCAAAGATGAAAACGACCTGTTCCGGGTGAGAACACTCGGTTTTCGCGGAGAAGCTTTGCCAAGTATCGCGTCTGTTTCTCATCTGGAAATCAAAACGAGCATCGGTGAGGGAGCTGGAACCCATCTCATTCTTCAGGGCGGGAATATCATTTCTGAACAGAAATCCTCCAGCAGAAAAGGAACGGAGATTATCGTTACCAACCTGTTTTTCAATACACCCGCCAGATTGAAATATATGAAAACCGTGCATACGGAGCTCGGCAATATTACGGATGTTGTTAACCGGATCGCTCTTGCGCATCCGGAAGTATCGATCCGTCTCCGTCATCAGGGGAAAAATCTGCTGCAGACAAACGGTAACGGGGACGTGCGCCATGTGCTGGCCGCAATTTACGGGACGGCGGTTGCGAAAAAAATGATACCGCTCCATGTCAGCTCGCTTGATTTTGAAGTCAAGGGCTACATTGCACTTCCGGAAATCACGCGTGCATCCCGAAACTACATGTCATCTGTCATTAACGGAAGATACATTAAGAATTTCCCGCTTGTAAAAGCGGTGCATGAGGGCTATCACACACTTCTGCCGATCGGCCGCCATCCGATTACGTTTATCGAAATTACGATGGACCCGATTTTGGTCGATGTCAATGTCCATCCGTCGAAGCTTGAAGTCCGCCTCAGCAAAGAGACGGAGCTGCATGAGCTGATCCGTGACGGGATAAAGGAAGTGTTTCAAAAGCAGCGGCTTATTCCGAGCGCCCAGCTCCCGAAAAAAACAGCGCCGGCACCGGCCAAAAACGAACAGCAATTCATAACGTTCGAGGAAAGTGCCCCTGAGCGGAAACTGCCAGAAAAAACGCCGGAACCGTCGTACTCGCCGATGAAGCTGAGTTCGGTCGTAAAAGAGCCTGAGCCGGTAATAATAGAAGAAGAGATCCTCCCGAATGAATCGGATCACGGAGTGCCGCCGGAGATCGGTATGCCCGAAACGGCAGCGCCTGTTTCCGATACTCCGGAACCGGAAGCTGTCTCTGAAGAAAGAGTTCCGGTGATGTATCCGATCGGCCAAATGCACGGGACATATATTTTAGCCCAAAACGAAAACGGCTTGTATATCATTGACCAGCATGCGGCCCAAGAACGGATTAAATACGAATATTTCCGGGAGAAAGTCGGGCAGGTCGAGCCTGAAGTACAGGACATGATCGTGCCGCTCACCTTTCATTACGCGGCAAATGAAGCGCTGATCATTGACCAGCATCAGCATGAGCTTGAAAGTGTCGGAGTGTTTTTAGAAGCATTCGGCACGAACAGCTACATCGTCCGCTGCCATCCGGCCTGGTTTCCAAAAGGGGAAGAAGCTGAACTGATTGAAGAAATCATTCAGCAGGTGCTTGACGCCAAACAGATCGATATTAAGAAACTGCGGGAGGAAGCGGCCATTATGATGAGCTGCAAAGGCTCAATCAAAGCGAACCGCCATTTGCGAAACGATGAAATCAAAGCGCTCTTGGACGACCTGCGCCGAACGACAGACCCGTTCACATGCCCGCACGGCCGGCCGATCATTATCCACCACAGCACGTATGAGATGGAGAAGATGTTTAAACGTGTGATGTAATAACAACGTTTATGTGAGACTAAACCGTTATTTGCCCACAAGCAGCCTTACTAGTTTGAATGACCCAGCCTTTCAGAGATAACTTTTGAGTTTTTTAATTTCTGGCATAATTGTTGCATCGGTATGCCGTCAATCATGAAAATGATTGGTTTAACATCCAGCTGGTTTTCTGTCATATAAAAATTGTTTTTGGAGAGTATTTGGGGTTGGCGATGTAGTATCCTGTGTTTGGTATAACCGTCTATATCGTCAATTGACTGCATTAATAGTAAAATAATTGTAGAAAACGGTTCCTGAAAAATCTGTGAAGAATTTAAATCAAATTGGAATTTGGCGGGTTATACTATCCGCAAGTCAGTCAAGGGGGGCTAGTAATTAGCCCCCCTTTTAGTTCTTCCTGCGGTTTTTTCTATTTTTGATCAAACTGAAAACCACTAAGAGAACCACACCGATAGCAACAATATAAAATGAAATTTCTGCTGCTGCGGTATTAATATTCTTAAGAACAAGGATAAGTCCTATTAAACCTATAGGAATGATGAAAGTTAGAATTTTTATAGCTTTTGGGCTCGGTTCAGCATTACTTTTATGTTCCATAGTTACCTCCGATCTTAGCACTTTAGAAAATAATCACTTTAAAGCTTAACACAGGATAAATTTGTTAAACACCAACAATAGCCCCGTTTAAATGAAAAGCCTAAGAGTTTTAGTAATCCGCCAAGCGGCTGTTGGGTTGCCAGTTCTTTTAGAGCACCCGCATAGCACGCATCTTCAACTGCACCAGTAAAATTGTCGATCATATTAAGAATTATTTCAAAACGCCGATTCCGCCCATAGCAGCTTTAACTTTAGCAGGTATTGCATCCCAATCTGCTCTTAGTGCTTTTGCATCCCAGGGCAATTTACCTTGAGCAGTAAACTCCGACCCATATAACATAGTCTATTTGTCTAATGTTTAATATTTTATATTTACTTTTTACACTTAATGATTTTATGTTAGTTTTGTTTTTGCACAGTAAAAAGCTGCGCGGCGCTTTCGTGAATTGTTGCAGCTAGGGCTGATTTGAAAAGAGTGTAAATTACGCCGTACTTTTCTAAGTTCAATTATGTTAATGTCAACATAACGTTGAATTCGGTGTAAGAACTAAGGTATTCTGATATATTTCGAGAGCCCGTATGGTTTAGTTTATCTTGAAGAAAAGGATTGAAATAATAGTCTTGATTGCGGGTCATTTCTAAAAACTGATTATCCCCTTCGGCCGCTTCGGCAATTGCTTTTCAAAACAAAAGCTCAATTTGTTTTCTTTTTATCCGAAACCCATATTCATCCTTCATTTTCTGAATAAAATTACCTAAAGAATTCATCTAAATTAATATTCTGATTTACTTATATATCAGCATAGCAATTTGTAAAAAAGGTCCAGACTGGTGCTTTTGGCGGGAGCAGAAAGTTTTTTTAACTTTACCGGAAAATCCATGGAAAAACGTGGTGTCATCTGGTAAAGTGGTTACAGTCGGCTGGGCGGCGGCAGCAGTCTGCCCGGATCTTTTAAATGGGAATGGTGACAATGGATCATACATATGAAGTGCATCAAATCAAAACTTATCACCAGATGTGGTCCAACTATTGTTATATTATCGCAGACCGCTCAAAAAAATCTGCGATAGCGGTGGACCCGTCCTGGGAAATCGATAAAATAACCGATAAACTGCATGAATTGGATGTTGATTTATCAGCTATTTTATTAACACATTCGCATTATGACCATGTAAACTTGGCGGAGCCGCTTCAGCAAATCTATCATTCTGATATATACATGTCGTCGGCGGAAATCGATTTCTATCAATTCCGGTGCAGAAACTTAATAGCGCTTGAAGACGGACAAACCTTTGCAGCCGGAGGGTTTATCATCAGAAGTATATTGACCCCGGGGCATACGGCCGGGGGAATGTGCTATTTGCTATCTGATCATCTTTTTACCGGTGACACCGTGTTTACAGAAGGGTGCGGTATATGTGAGGACAGGGGCAGCTCAGCTGAAGATATGTTTCACAGTATACAGAGGATCAAAGCCTCCATTCCGCCGCATGTGCGTGTGTATCCGGGGCACTCCTTCGGGGAGAAGCCGGGTCAAAAAATGGAGAGTCTTTTGAAAAACAATATTTACTTTCAGATTGAAAAAAAAGAACATTTCGTGAATTTCCGCAACAGAAAAAATCAAAAAGGGCTGTTTCATTTTAAGTAGCGTATAATTTGGTTCTATCTAACTAGTTTTTCTTTTGGGGTACGGAACTTCTGAATTGAAATGATAGTTATTGCTCGCTTTTTGGTGATGAATGGCTGAGTAACGGTAGTTTGCGGATAAAAGCGCCGGGCAGGCCGAATGGGACATTCTGCTTACGTCTGTTCCAAAAGCCCTGAGTCCGCCTTCTGGCAGGGAAAAATAGGCATTATTCAGGATTCCGCATAGGATAAATTAACTTGACATGGTATTTTTGTGAAGTTACTATCAACTTGAACATGCTTCTTAACTGAATCCGAGAAAGGATGGCTGAGAAAATGATCACATACTTATTCCCCGGACAAGGTTCTCAAAAGCAGGGAATGGGGAGCTCATTGTTTGATGAATTTAAAGACTTAACGGAGCAGGCTGATGAAACACTCGGATATTCCATGAAACGGCTTTGTCTTGAGAATCCGTATTCCAACCTTCACAAGACGCAGTTCACCCAGCCTGCTTTATATGTTGTAAACGCGTTAAGCTATTTGAAAAAAACCCAAGACAATGGCATAAAGCCGGATTATGTGGCCGGCCACAGTTTGGGAGAATATAATGCGCTGTTTGCAGCAGGTGCTTTTGATTTTATTACCGGCCTTCAGCTTGTCCGTAAAAGAGGCGAATTAATGAGTATGGCCACTGACGGAAAAATGGCCGCCGTTATGGGGTTAACTGCAGCTCAAGTGTCAGACGCCCTTCAAACGAACGGATTACATACGATTGATATTGCCAATATGAATTCTCCTCACCAAGTTGTCATATCCGGACGCAAAGAAGACATTGAAAGAGCCAAAAGCGTATTCGAAGGATTAAAAGACGTTACGATGTTTCATCCGTTAAACGTCAGCGGCGCTTTTCACTCGAGATATATGAGCGAAGCAAAACAAGAGTTCGAAAAATTTTTACAGTCATTTCATTTTTCTGCTATATCAATTCCTGTCATTTCTAATGTGCATGCCAGACCTTATGAGCAAGACGGAATCCACTCCGTTCTGGCCGATCAGATCGACCACTCAGTGCGATGGAACGACAGCATCCGCTATCTGCTGGACAAAGGGCGGATGGAATTTGAAGAAGTCGGCCCGGGCCATGTGCTGACAGGACTTATTCACCGCATCAAAAAAGAAACTGAAGCTTCACCCGCCATGTAGCGGAACGTAAGTCAAAATTCTTATCTCACACAATAGTGCCAGCCATACAACATCACGACCACTTCACCTGCACACGACATCACGAAAAACTTACAAATCAATATTTTAAAAAAATAAAGAGCAAAAAGGAGAACAAATGAACCAGCCAATTGTTTTCATGTTTTCTGGACAGGGTTCCCAATACTATCAAATGGGGAAAGAGCTGTTTGCACATAACACCGCTTTTCGGCAGAAAATGCTTGACTTGGACGATTTTGCAGTCAGCCGTTTCGGTTACTCTGTCCTGAAAGAGGTTTATCATACAGGCAATCGTCTGTCTGATCCATTTGACCGCCTTCTTTTCAGCCATCCTGCCATTTTTATGGCTGAGTACGCACTTGCATATGCTTTGGAGCAAAGAGGCATACGTCCCGATTATGTGATCGGAGCAAGCCTTGGAGAGTATGCAGCGGCCGCTGTGTCGGGTGTGCTGAGCGCTGAGGATGCTTTAGATTGCGTGCTGGAACAGGCCCGAATCATTACGGAAACTTGCCGTAACGGCAGCATGCTTGCGATACTGGGTGATCCGGCTTTATATCAAGATGATCCGCTGCTCGGCGAACATAGTGAATTGGCATCTGTAAACTATCATTCTCACTTTGTCATCTCGGGAGAGCGGGAGCATATCAAAAGGATCATGGACGATCTGAGAGAAAAGCAGATTCCTCATCAGCTATTGCCGGTATCTTACGGGTTTCACTCAGCGCTGGTTGATCAGGCGGAACAGCCGTACAAGCGCTTTTTAGCTCAGAAATCAATCCGGACTCCATTTATACCGTACATCTCCAGTGCGACAGGAGAGGCTGAGACCGATATACAAGCGGACTTTTTCTGGGATATCGTAAGAAAGCCGATTCGATTCCGCGAAGCGCTTCAATTCGCAGACAGCCGCCAAAAAGGATTGTATATCGATGCCGGGCCTTCCGGAACATTGGCCGCATTTGCCAAACAGATTCTTCCCGCGGGATCGGCTGAACGCATTCGTGCCATTATGACGCCGTTTCATAAAGAACAAACACATTTGCAGCAAATAGAAGGCAGCATTTTATCACCGCCCGGAAGGAGACTGTAAGATGATCAGCTTTGTTTTTCCAGGCCAAGGCTCGCAAAAAATCGGGATGGGAGAGGACCTGTTCGGCCGCTATCCTGAATTAACCGCAAAGGCCGATCACATTCTCGGATTTTCCATTCAGGAGCTGTGCCGGGACGGAGAACGTCTCAATCAGACTCAGTTCACTCAGCCGGCGCTCTATGTCGTCAATGCCCTCAGTTATTTGAAAAAAACAGAAGAAACCGGCTTGAAACCGGATTTTACCGCCGGACACAGTTTGGGCGAATATAACGCGTTATACGCTTCGGGAGCCTTTGATTTTGAAGAAGGCTTACAGCTGGTCAAAAAAAGGGGCGAACTGATGAGCCGCGCAAAAGGAGGCGGCATGGCAGCGGTGATCGGCCTGACTCATGAGCAGGTGACGGATGTTTTAAGAGAAAATCACTTGGATATGATTGATATCGCCAACATGAATACACCGCAGCAAATTGTCATTTCCGGCTATAAAGAAGATATTGAAAAAGCCGCATCCGTTTTTGAAGCCGTAAACGGCGTAAAAATGGTTCACCGCTTAAATGTCAGCGGCGCCTTTCATTCCAGATACATGCTGGAAGCGAAGGAGGAATTTTCACGGTTTATCGAATCTTTCCATTTTAAGCCGCTGTCCATTCCGGTCATTTCAAATGTGACGGCAAGACCCTATGAGCAGAGAGAGCTGAAAGAGACACTCACCGGACAAATAACGGGATCGGTGAACTGGACAGACAGCATCCGTTTCTTAATGGGAAGAAAGAACATGAGCTTTGAGGAAATCGGTCCCGGAAAAGTGCTGACGGGGCTGATCCAAAGAATTACGGCTGAAGCGGAGCCGATAACAGATGAAATCAAAGTCCCGGCTGAGGCTGGAAAAAGCTCAATTACGGCGGCGTCTTTAGGAAATGAAGAGTTTAAGCGCGATTATCAATTGAAATACGCCTACTTGGCCGGCGGCATGTACCGCGGAATTTCTTCGAAGGAAATGGTCGTCAAACTGGCCGAAAAAGGAATGATGGGTTTTTTCGGAACGGGCGGTTTGAACATCGCGCACGTCGAGGACGCCATTTTGTCAATTCAGCATGAGCTTCGTGACGGCGGTTCCTTCGGCATAAATATTGTACATAACATGAAGCATACAGATTCAGAAGAAAAAATGATTGATCTTTTATTGAAGCATGGGGTTCAGAACTTGGAAGCATCAGCGTTTTTAGCGGTTACTCCCGCTTTAGTAAGGTTTCGCGCTAAGGGGTTAAAACGCGATGCCGGCGGACAAATAATAGCGCGTCAGCGGATTATCGCCAAGCTGTCCCGTCCGGAAGTAGCGGAAGCGTTTCTCAGCCCGGCGCCTGATCACATTCTTCAGAAACTTGCAGCCGAAAACAAAATTACCGCTGAAGAAGCAAGTCTGATGAGAGAAATACCCGTTGCGCATGACATCTGCGTAGAGGCTGATTCAGGCGGCCACACTGACGGCGGAGTTGCTTACAGCCTCATGCCGGCGATCATCCGTTTACGAGATGACATGATGAAAAAATACCGATACGGCAAAACCGTCCGCGTCGGAGCCGCAGGGGGAATCGGAACGCCCGAGGCTGCCATGGCCGCATTTATGCTCGGCGCTGATTTTATTGTGACCGGATCCATTAACCAATGCACCGTTGAGGCAGCGACGAGCGGCCTCGTAAAAGACCTCCTGCAGCAGATGAATGTACAGGATACGGCCTACGCGCCGGCCGGCGATATGTTTGAATCAGGCAGCAAGGTGCAGGTATTAAAGAAAGGGCTGTTCTTTCCGACCCGCTCCTCTAAGCTGCATGAACTGTATCAGCGTCACCGCTCAATTGAAGAAATTGATGAAAAGACACTCAGACAAATAGAAGAGAAGTATTTTAAGGCAAGTGTAAGCAGTATTTATGACAAAGTGAAGGCTCATTATTCGAATGAAGACATTTCAAAAGCCGAACGGAATCCGAAACAGAAAATGGCGCTCATATTCAAATGGTATTTCAGGCAAAGTTCTGCTTCGGCGATTAAAGGAGACCCGGAGGCCAAGGTAGACTTCCAGATTCATTGCGGCCCGGCATTAGGCGCCTTTAATCAATGGGTGAAAGGTACGGAGCTGGAGTCCTGGAAAAACCGCCATGCCGATGATATCGGCCTGCGGCTTATGGAAGAGACGGCCTCGCTTTTGAATCAGAAGTTAGGCTCATTTCTGCAAACGTGTTGACAAGACGAAATGATAGATTGAAAACATGGAATATTCATAAAAGATGAAACAGGGAGGAACTGACAATGAGTGAAGAAAGAATCTTTGAATTGTTGCAGAACACAATCTACGAGGTTTTGCCTGATTTAGAAGGCGAACAGCTTTCACAGGAAGACCGGTTAGTTGATCTGGGGGCGGACTCAGTGGACCGCGCCGAAATTATCACGATGATGCTTGAAGAATTATCACTGCAGATCCCGCGTGTTGAGCTGACGGGAGTGTCAAACATCGGCGAATTGGCGGCAAAGCTTTATGAAAAGGTACAGGCTGTCTGATAAAACGGTGAAAAAATCGGAAACTCAAAATTCATATTGGAGGCGAAGTTCATGGCGGCTGCCGGAATAGAAGCGATAAATGTGTTTGGCGGGACGGCATACCTTGATGTCATGCAGCTGGCGGAGTACAGAAACTTAGACCCTGCCAGATTTGAGAATTTACTGATGAAAGAAAAAGCGGTGGCGCTTCCGTACGAAGACCCCGTCACATTCGGCGTTAACGCGGCAAAGCCGATTATCGACCGATTGACAGAGGCTGAAAAAGACAGAATCGAGCTGCTGATTACCTGCTCGGAGTCCGGCATTGACTTCGGAAAATCACTCAGTACATATATTCATGATTACTTAGGCCTCAACCGGAACTGCCGTTTATTTGAACTGAAGCAGGCCTGTTATTCAGGAACGGCGGGTTTGCAGATGGCGCTTAACTTTATTTTGTCGCAGACATCCCCCGGAGCGAAGGCGCTTGTCGTCGCGACGGATATTTCCCGGTTTTTAATTGCCGAAGGCGGCGATGCGTTAAGCGAGGATTGGTCTTACGCCGAACCGAGCGCCGGAGCGGGTGCCGTCGCCTTATTGATCGGTGAAAATCCAATTGTATTTCAGGCGGATGCGGGCGCTAACGGCTATTACGGCTATGAAGTGATGGATACATGCCGTCCGATCCCGGACAGTGAAGCCGGTGACGCCGACTTGTCATTGATGTCTTATCTCGATTGCTGTGAACAGACATTTCGCGAGTACAAAAACCGTGTGCCGGGCGCTGACTACAAAGAGACGTTTCACTATCTTGCCTTCCATACACCGTTTGGCGGCATGGTCAAAGGGGCCCACCGGACGATGATGCGCAAGCTTGCAAAAGCGAAAAACGCTGAAATCGAACAGGATTTTCAAACCAGGGTAGAGCCGGGGCTCCGCTATTGCCAAAGAGTTGGAAATATTATGGGAGCAGCCTCTTTACTGGCTCTTGCAAGCACGATTGACCAAGGGGCATTCGACACTTCTAAGCGGATCGGCTGTTTTTCGTACGGCTCCGGGTGCTGTTCAGAATTTTACAGCGGCGTTGTGACGCCTGAAGGACAAACGCGGCAGCATTCTTTCAAAATAGAAGAGCACCTGAACAACAGATACAGGCTGTCCATGGAGGAGTATGAAGAATTGTTTAAAGGCAGCGGTCTGGTGAAGTTCGGAACCAGGAATGTCAAATTGGATATGAATATGGTGCCGAACATTTTAGACCATCATACAGGAAGCCCTCGTTTGTATTTGGAAGAAATCACGGAATTTCATCGGAAATACAGGTGGATATCGTGACCTATGAAACGATAAACGTCCGTTTTCAGCAAAATGTCTGCTTCATCACCTTTGATCGGCCTGAAGCCAACAATACGATTAATGAGCGTTTAGTGGAGGAATGCCTGCACGTTCTTTCTGAATGTGAAGACTCCGTGACCTCCGTAGTGCTTGAAGGGCAGCCGGAGGTATTTTGTTTCGGGGCGGATTTTGATGAGATGTACCGGAAAATGAGGCAGGGAATGCAGCATGCGGAATCGCAGGAGCCGCTTTACCGTTTGTGGCTGGCATTAAAAACCGGGCCGTACATCACAATCGCCCGCGTCCGCGGAAAAGTAAATGCGGGAGGTGTCGGTTTTGCCGCCGCGTGCGATATCGTCATTGCAGAGGAGAGTGCTTCGTTCAGTTTATCTGAACTGTTATTCGGACTTTATCCAGCCTGCGTTCTGCCGTTTTTAATTCAAAGAATCGGATTTCAAAAGGCGCATTATATGACGATTATGACAAAGCCCGTGCCGGCACGCCAGGCGCTTGAATGGGGACTTTGTGACGTATGTGTCCCGGACTCAGCAACAGAGCTGAGAAAGCATTTGCTGCGCCTTCGTCCGCTGTCGAAAAAAGCAGTCATCCGCTATAAAAAATACATAGATTCCTTAAACGACCTTGTTCATCGTTCGAAATCCATTGCTTTAGCCGAAAATCAAGCGATGTTTTCAGATCCGGATAACCAATCAGCCATCACCCGTTATGCAGAAACGGGACGGCTTCCTTGGGAAACGGAGAACAGTTAGGAGGATATCATGCCGAACACCGCAGTTGAACTGCTAGAAATTGAACCGGATATTATCCAAGTGACAATGCAGGATAAAGCCCATAAAAACGCCTTCTCCAAAGAACTGACGGATGGATTGATGGAAGCGTTCACCCGTATAAAAAAATCGTCAGTCTATAAAGCTGTGATTTTAACAGGATACGGCCATTACTTTGCTTCCGGAGGCACACAGGAAGGCCTGCTCAGGATTCAGCAGGGCATCACGAAGTTTACGGAAGACCGCATGTACTCTTTGGCGCTGGAATGTGATATTCCCGTCATTTCCGCCATGCAGGGCCACGTTTCACGGGCCGAGCATGGCGGTCGATACGGTCTGTTCATCTTCGCTGACTGCGGTTCACCTTGCTGCGGAAAGCATTCGGCGCGGGGAATGTGAATCGGCAGTTGCCGGAGGCGTCAACTTGCTTCGGTTCATTGTCAAAAACTTTGTTTTTCGAATATCAGAATATCGAATCGCTGGCGCAGTATTTTATGAAAGCACACCGGGACACGCTGCTGGAAGTGACCGGGATGAAAACAGAAGAAACCCCTGCAGCCAAACCGGCGCTGTCTGAGAAAGCGAAAGTAAAGCCCGTTTCCAAACGGAATGAAGGCAAAAAAGGCTTTGCGCATGTCCGTCCAGACACGCGGAAAAATCAGCAGCTGACGGAGCGTGAAGATATCGCGATTATCGGTATGTCAGGACGATATCCGCAGGCCGAAAATCTTCAGGAATTTTGGAAGAACTTGAGTGAAGGCACTGACTGCATAACTGAAATTCCAAACGATCGCTGGGATCACAGTCTTTATTACGACGCTGATAAAGATAAAGAAGGCAAGACGTACGGAAAATGGGGAGGATTTTTGAAAGACGTGGACAAATTTGATCCGCAGTTCTTCTCTATTTCGCCCCGGGATGCAAAATTGATGGACCCGCAGGAGCGGTTATTCCTGCAGTGTGTCTACGAAACGATGGAAGATGCCGGTTACACGCGCAAAAAGCTCACGGAAAAATCGGGTGATTTGCTTGGCGCCAATGTCGGTGTTTACGTCGGCGTCATGTATGAGGAATATCAGCTTTACGGAGCAGAAGAACAGGCGCGCGGAAAATCGCTTGCGCTGACCGGAAATCCGTCATCAATTGCGAACAGGGCTTCCTATGTATTCGGTTTTAACGGTCCGAGCATGGCGCTGGATACGATGTGCTCTTCTTCTTTAACAGCCATTCATCTGGCATGCCAAAGCTTGCGGAACGGGGAATGCGAGACAGCATTTGCCGGGGGCGTCAATGTATCCGTTCATCCGAATAAATATTTGATGCTCGGCCAGAACAGATTTTTATCAAGCAAAGGCAGATGTGAAAGTTTCGGTGAAGGCGGGGACGGTTATGTGCCCGGTGAAGGAGTGGGAGCCGTACTCCTTAAGCCGCTTTCTAAAGCGAAAGCGGACGGTGATCATATTTACGGCCTGATCAAAGGAACGGCCGTAAACCATGATGGAAAAACAAACGGGTATTCCGTACCGAACCCGAACGCCCAAGCCGCGGTGATCAAACAGGCGTTAAAAGACGCGGGAACCGATCCGAGGGCGGTCAGCTACATTGAAGCCCACGGCACCGGGACTTCACTCGGTGATCCGATTGAAATCACGGGTCTGACAAAAGCCTTTTCAGAACAAACACAAGATAAACAGTTTTGTGCCATCGGCTCAGCGAAATCCAATATCGGGCACTGTGAAAGCGCGGCGGGCATCGCGGGTCTGACGAAGGTGCTCCTGCAAATGAAACATAAGAAACTCGCACCGTCACTGCATTCCCGGACGCTTAACCCGAATATTGATTTTCTCGCTACGCCGTTTAAAGTGCAGCAGACGCTTGAAGAGTGGAAAAGACCGGTCATAAATGAAAAAGGAGTAAATAAAGAACTGCCGAGAACCGCAGGGCTTTCCTCATTTGGAGCCGGCGGTGTCAACGCTCATATCGTCATCCAAGAATATACCGCTGATGAGGATAAGGAGACGGCTTTCGCCACGCCTCATCCGTCGATGATCGTCCTTTCCGCGAAAAATGAGAAACGGCTTCAAAAACGGGCGGAACGTCTTCTTGATGCGCTGCGGAGCGGGCGTTACCGGGAAGCGGATCTGAGCCGGATCGCCTATACGCTTCAAATCGGACGTGAACCGATGGAAGAGCGTCTCGGAATCATTGTCAGCAATTTGCGCGAGCTTGAAGAAAAGCTTGACGAATTTACGGGCGGCAAGGAGTCAATTGAACGGCTCTACCGCGGACAAGTCAAACAGAATAAAGACACGATGGCGCTGTTTGCGGCTGATGAGGACATGGAAAAAACAATTGAGGCATGGCTTGAAAAAGGCAAAGCCGCAAAGGTATTAGAGCTTTGGGTGAAGGGCCTTCCGCTGAATTGGGATAAGCTGTATCAAATGGGCAGACCGCAAAAAATCAGTCTCCCTGCCTACCCGTTTGCAAAAGACCGTTATTGGATCGACACATCAGCTGATACAGCTGTCAAAAGACCGGCCGAAACACAGTCTGCGCCGATCGCACCGGCGGCCGTCCCGGAACCGGTCATTGAAGTAACAACTCTTCACGAGGAGACTGCCAAAGAAAAACCGTCAAACATTTCATTGCAGCCTTTGAGCGGCGCGAAACCGAAAAGAACCGTACAGTCTGTTTCCCGTCCGGCGGTTTCCGCTGAGAAAGTAAGTGCCGTATTGACCGAAAGTTTGGCAGACGTTTTATATATGGATGCCGACGATATCGACGCAGACGACACATTTATTGATATCGGCATGGATTCAATTACCGGTCTTGAATGGATAAAGGCTGTTAATAAAACGTACGGCACGTCCCTTACGGTGACGAAAGTATATGATTATCCGACAATTCGCCAGTTTGCGGCTTTCTTGCAAAAAAAGCTCGGGACAGAACCGATCCTTGAGGAAGCAACCGAACCGCAGAAAACAGAGGCCGTGAAAAAACCGTCAAACATACTGCTGCAGCCTTTAAACGCTCATAAGCAGCATGTGATACAAGCAGAAGCGGATATTCTGGAGGCGATGTCTGAAACGGCAGCTTCCGCCGAACCGGAAGAACCGATTGAAGCGGTGCATGACGAGTTATCAAAAGCACTGGCTGATGTATTGTACATGGAGCGGCATGAAGTGGATATTGATGAGGCCTTTATTGACTTGGGTATGGATTCGATTACCGGTCTTGAATGGATAAAGGCCGTCAATAAACGGTACGGCACGGACTGTAACGTAACGAAAGTGTATGATTATCCGACAATCCGCCAATTTGCCGATTTTCTGCGTACGCAGCCGTCCGTCCGCGGAAGAAAAAAACAGGCGGTTCCCGTACGTCCAAAGCCGCTTACACAGCAACACGCCCTGCAGGAGAAAACACCTGCCGAGCCTGAGAGATTAACGGTTCAAAAGGAACCTGAACCGGTGCAGGCCAAACGGGAGCCTAAAGACGAGATAGCGGACGCGATAGCCATCGTCGGCATGTCGGGCAAGTACCCGGATGCGCCGGACCTAAAGACGTATTGGGACAACTTAGCCCGTGCGAAAAACGCCATTCGCGACATCCCGCTTTCCCGCTGGGATGTAGACAAATACTATGATCCGGCCTTAAACAAGAAGGGCAAAGTATACTGCAGATCAATTGGTATGCTTGACGGCATTGAAGAATTTGATCCGCTGTTCTTTAATATTTCTCCGTCTGAAGCGGAACTTATGGACCCGCAGCACCGGATATTTTTACAGGAAGGTTTTAAAGCCTTTGAAGATGCGGGTTACAGCTCAAAAGAATTAAACGGGAAAAATTGCGGCGTTTATTTGGGGATTATGAACAATGAATACGGCTTGATGTTAAACAACCATCAGACAGGAGGAAGCGCGACGGGCAACAGTTTCAGCATCGCGGCGGCCCGCCTGCCTTATTATCTCAATTTGAAAGGGCCGGCCATTCCGGTTGATACGGCATGCTCTTCATCTCTCGTCGGGACTCATTTGGCGCGTCAGGCGCTGTTGAATCATGAAATTGACATGGCGCTTGTCGGCGGCGTGACCTTGTATTTAACGCCTGAATCATACATCAGCATGTGTGAAGCCGGAATGCTGTCTCCTGACGGCCAATGTAAAGCATTTGATAACAGTGCGAACGGATTTGTGCCCGGCGAAGGCGCGGGGGCGCTCGTTTTGAAGAGGCTGAAAGATGCGGAAGCCGATCAAGACCATATTTACGGAGTCATTATCGGATCTGGAATTAACCAGGACGGAAAAACCAACGGCATTACCGCACCAAGCGCGAAAAGCCAAATGGATTTAGAGCGCCAAGTGTATGAAGCGCACAACATCCACCCTGAGAGCATCACCTATGCGGAAATGCACGGCACCGGCACAAAGCAGGGGGATCCGATTGAATTAGAAGCCCTGTCTTCTGTATTTAAGGAAAAAACGGATCGCAAACAATTTTGCGCCATCGGTTCGGTTAAATCGAATATCGGGCATACGTCGGCGGCGGCAGGTGTAGCAAGCGTCCAGAAGGTTCTGCTGTCGATGAAACATCAGCAGCTTGTACCGACCCTTCATTTCAGCACGCCGAATGAACATTTTGATTTCGATGACTCGCCTTTATTTGTCAATACCGAACTCAAACCTTGGGAAACAGCCGGAGCACCGCGGCGGGCCTGTGTCAGCTCATTCGGCTACAGCGGCACAAACGCTCATCTCGTTATCGAAGAGTATCAGCCGAAAGACCGGGGAAGCCGTAAGCCTGATGAGACAAACATTTTTGTGCTGTCGGCGAAAAAAGCGCCCCAGGTAAAAACCTATGCCGAGTCTGTGATCGAATTTGCAAAAGCCAATCAGAATATCAATCTTTCAGATATGGCGTACACGCTTCAAACCGGGCGTGATGCGATGGATTACCGTCTTGCAGTTACAGCCGGTTCGAGAGAAGAACTGATCAGCCGTTTAACCGATTTTGTAAACGGAAATACGGGTGAAGGGATATATGAAGCCCACATTAAAACGGCAAAAAAAGAAATCAAAGCATTTGAAACGGACGATGATCTGAAGCAGCTTGTCAGGTCGTGGTTCGATAAGAAAAAATACGCCAAAATAGCGGAATTGTGGGCCAAAGAGCTTCAGATGGACTGGGACAGACTCTATCAAGGCGAAAAACCCCGCAGAATCAGTCTGCCGGCTTACCCATTTGCGAAGGAGCCGTACTGGCTGCCTGAGCCGAAAGCCGTACCGCAGGAAACAGAAGACCGGCGCAAGGCTGTGCTTTTAGATAAGCAATGGGTTCCGTGTGAGATCGATTCGGCCGGTGAGAAAAGCGGCAGGACGGTCATGATTCTGGCTGATGAAAGAACAGCGGAGCTAGCCGAAGAGACTGCGAAGCATTTCACTGACTCGTTCATTCTCCCGGTCGATTCCGCTGACACTGCAGCTGGCGATTGGAATCACATAGATGGCGCAATCGATCTGACGGGATGCGGAGACGAAGACCCTTCACTGAAAGGGATCAGCCGGCTCCAGACTCTGATTGATACAAGCCGCCGGCAAGCGCGGCCGCTGACGCTGCTATATGTAACAAAAGGATTGGAGCCATTTCAGCAGAAAACGATTCATCTTGCAGGAGCGGCAAAAAGCGGCCTGTACAGAATGCTTCAAAATGAGTATCAAAACGTGACGTCAAGACACATGGATGCCGATACAGATACGGATCAGCAGACGCTTGCCAAACAGATTGCAGATGAATTTTCGGCGGACAGCACAGAACCGGAAATCTGCCGCCGAAACGGACAGAGATACCGTGCTTTATTCAGGGAGATTCCAAGCGGGAAGCGGGCAGAACATAAGCCCGCACCGTTTCCTGAAGACCATGTGCTTTTCATTACCGGAGGCACGAGGGGACTGGGTCTCTTATGCGCCCGCCATTTCACAGAAAAACACGGCGTGAAAAAAGTAGTGCTGACAGGCAGGGAGCCGATTCCTCCCCGCCATGAACGGTCAGCCGTTAATACGAGGCTGAAAGAGAAGATACGGGCGATTGAAGAGATTGAAGCAAAAGGAGTGCAAGTGGCGGTGATCAGTCTGAAATTGTCTGATCATGATGCGGCGGCAGCGGAAATTGAAACGATCCGGCGCACGATGGGACCGATCGGCGGCGTCATTCACTGTGCGGGATCGGTTAATTCAGTAAATCCGGCGTTTATCAGAAAGACTGCCGACGATATACAAGAAGTGCTGGAACCGAAAGTCGCAGGGCTTCAAACATTAAGCAGCCTTTTCACAAATGATCCTTTGCAATTTTTTGTCTTATTTTCTTCAGTATCTGCAGTCGTTCCGGCGCTCGCGGCGGGACAGTCGGATTATGCGATGGCAAATGCGTACATGGATTATTTCGCGGCGGCTCATCAGCATCAATATCCGTTAGTCAGCATTCAATGGCCGAACTGGAAGGAAACCGGATTGGGTGAAGTCCGCACAGAAAGCCTGAAGCAGACCGGGCTGCTGGGACTGTCCAACGCGGAAGGACTTGACTTGCTTGACCGCATTTTATCTGAAAACATCCGCCCGTCCGTTCTGCCGGCTATCATTGATCGGAGCGAATGGCATCCTGACAGGCTGCTCTGTCAAGAGAAAACACAAAAAGAGACTGAAGCCGTAATAACCGGCAAAGCCGCGGAAAAACATTCAGACAGAGAACTGCTTCTTGATACGAAGGCGTGGCTTGTGAAATTGTTTTCCGATGAGCTGAAAATCGCTCCGGAAGAACTGGAAACAGACGAACCGTTTCAGGATTACGGGGTTGATTCGATCATTTTAGCGCAGCTTTTACAGCAAATGAATCAAGCGCTCAAAAGAGGACTTAGACCCATCTGTTTTATATGAACATCCGACGATTGACGCGTTTGCCGAATGGCTTGTATCCAATGGGCAGCCGCTGCTTGCAGAAAGGGAGGAACCTGATACAGAAATCTTGGTTCCGGCTGCCGTACAAACGGTTCACACTGAACAAAAGCGTGATGCCGTAACTGAAGACATTGCCGTCGTCGGAATGAGCTGCCGTTTTCCGGGAGCGGAATCGTTAGAACAATATTGGGACTTGCTGAGAAGCGGCAGGTCCGCAATCGGCTCCGTCCCGGCGGAACGTTTCGGATATGCAAATCAATACGTTGCGGGATTGATTGACAATATGGATCACTTTGATTCCGAATTCTTTTTCATTCCGGAAAACGACGCGAAAGCGATGGACCCTCAGGCGTTGGCGGTGTTGGAAGAGAGCTTGAAACTTTGGTGCCATGCCGGCTATACCCGTGAAGAAATCAAGGGCATAGAAGCCGGTGTGTATATCGGAGGCCGCAGCCAGCATCAGCCTGATCCTGAAAGTCTTGCGAATACCCGCAACCCGATCGTTGCGGGCGGGCAGAATTATTTAGCGGCAAACGTTTCGCAATTTTTTGATCTGCGCGGGCCGAGCATTGTGCTTGATACGGCTTGTTCATCGGCTTTGACAGGAATGAACATGGCCGTTCAGGCACTGAGAAGCGGCGATATCAAAGCGGCGGTAGTTGGCGGCGTCAGCCTGCTGAACACGGATGCGGCGCACCGGATGTTCCAAGAGCGCGGGCTGTTAAACGAAAAACCGGCATTTCACGTATTTGACAAGCGTTCAGGCGGAGTTGTCCTCGGTGAAGGCGTCGGCATGGTGCTGTTAAAAACAGTAAGCCAGGCGCAAAAAGACGGCGACACGATACACGCAGTCATTAAGGCCGCCGCCATGAACAATGACGGCAGAACGGCAGGCCCGTCAGCCCCTAATATGCAGGCGCAAAAAGACGTTATGCAAAGCGCGCTTTTCAAAAGCGGCAAAAAGCCGGAAGACATCACTTATATCGAAGCAAACGGATCGGGTTCCGCGGTGACTGATTTGCTTGAGCTGAAGGCGATTCAATCCGTATACCGCTCTGGCCAGCATGTTCCGCTCGGCATCGGGTCAATCAAGCCGAACATTGGGCATCCGCTTTGCGCAGAAGGCATCGCAAGCTTCATTAAAGTCGTATTAATGCTGAAGCATAAACAAACGGTTCCGTTTCTCTCAGGAGACGAACCGATGCCGCATTTTGATATAACAAAGACAGATTTTCACTTTCATAAAACAGCCGGCGAATGGGATGCAGCCAGACCGTCAGCAGCCATCAACTGCTTTGCCGACGGCGGAACGAACGCCCACGTCATTCTGGAAGCTTGGGAAGAAAAAGATACCCGAATGAAAAGAAAGCCGCTGCCGGTACCGTCATTAAGACGTAAGGCTCTGGTAAAAGAATCTGACGTACGAGCGGAGAAACAAGAGCTTCCTGCGAAAAAAATGTTTTGGAAAGCATTTAAATGAGAGAGGAGTGGGAAGGAATGATATCGGAAAAAATCAATATCTCACTGGATCATCCCATCATGAAGGGCCATATGGTCTTTGGTGAAGCGGTATTGCCCGGTCTTGCTTATATCGATTTGATTTATCAGGTTTTTCAGGAACACGGTTATGTATACAATGAGCTCGAATTGAAGCACGTTACGATTTATCAGCCTTTAACCGTCAGTGAAACGGCTGCAATCATTCTGACCATTCAATGTTCTGATAGCGGAGATGGAAAGTGGCTCATCTCCCTTTCAGGGCAGAAACAGCAAGGTGACGAGCTGTCAGACAATATACAATATGCGACGGCTGAAATGGTGAAAAGAGACGCTGTCACATTTGACGAAACCATTGATTTCGGCGATGTGAAGCAGTCAGGCAGATCTCTGAATCTTGATGACATGTATAACCGCTGCCTGGATCATGACTTGGTTCATTCCGGCATGATGAAATCGAACGGACGATTGTACGAAACAGAAGGCGGCATGCTGGCTGAGCTTTCTTGCGAAGAAGGAAAAGATTTCTTTTTATTCCATCCGGCCCTTTTGGATGCGAGCGGAATCGGGGCGAGCGGTTTGCTTTCTGAAACAAACCGGCTTCACCTGCCTTTATATTATGAATCGTTCACGGCCGCCGACAGGCTGCAATCAGAGTGCACGGCGCGTATCGCCGCTTCCGGCGTCCGTCAGGAAAAAGAACTCACAACGATGACGATCGAGTACTTCAGCCGATCCGGACAAAAGGTGGCGGAGCTTAAAAACATTACGGGAAAAGCGGTTCGGCTCGAAGAAGACGCGAATACAGCCGAACAGAATCAACAGGCTGCAACTGAGCCGGAAAGCACAGATGAAAAAGACATCATTCTGTTTTTAAAGAAGCTTTTGGCTGATAAGCTTGGTCAGCCTTGGGAGACGCTGGACGTTCTTGCAGGCTACTATGAGCTTGGGCTGGATTCATCTTCTTTGCTTGAGATTGTACAGGATATCAGTAAAAAGACGGGTGCGGACCTCGCGCCCACTCTTCTCTTTGAATATACAAATATAAAAGAACTCGCAGCCTTTTTGAAAAAGACCGTTTCATTTGAATGTGCGGAACGTGCAGCCGAACCATCACGGTCTGAAGCTGAAGCACCGGACGCGCCAGAACATCATAAAAACACCGGAGACATCGCGATTATCGGAATGGCCGGCCGCTATCCGAAAGCGAAAAGTGTGGAGGAGTTTTGGGAAAACCTGAAGGCAGGCACGGATTGTATCACTGAAGTTCCGAAGTCCCGATGGGATTGGCAAACATATAAAAACGTAACGTCCCCGTCAGGAAAAACAGTATCAAAATGGGGCGGTTTCATTGACGATGCCGACTGCTTTGATCCGCAGTTTTTCAGAATCTCACCGCGTGAGGCGGAAACGATGGACCCGCAGGAGCGCCTGTTTTTAGAAACATGCTGGGAAACGATTGAAGATGCGGGGTATACGCCTGAAACGCTGGGAAATAAAGGGGAGAAACAGCATCCGATCGGCGTATTTGCAGGGGTGATGCATAAAGATTATTCCTTAATCGGCGTAGAACAATTATCTGAAACTGATCCTTTTCCGGTTTCACTGAATTATGCGCAGATCGCCAACAGAGTGTCCTATTATTGTGACTTCCACGGGCCGAGCATCGCGGTGGATACCGTTTGTTCCTCATCATTGACCGCCGTCCATCTGGCCATTGAAAGCATCCGCCGCGGCGAATGTGAAGCCGCGCTTGCGGGAGGGGTGAACTTGTCGCTGCACCCGGCGAAATATCTCAGCTACGGAAGCGTGGGCATGCACTCAAGTGACGGCCGCTGCCGTACATTCGGCGAGGGCGGGGACGGCTACGTTTCCGGAGAAGGAGTCGGTGCGGTATTGCTCAAGCCGCTGGAAAAAGCCGAACAAGACGGCGACCGCATTTACGCGGTCATTAAAGGAAGCGCCGTTAACCACGTAGGGAAAGTAAGCGGAATTACCGTCCCGAGTCCTGCTGCACAGGCAGAAGTCATTAAGGCCTGTCTGAAAAAAGCAGGTATCAGCCCGCGGACCGTCAGTTATGTGGAAGCCCATGGCACGGGTACTTCGTTAGGAGACCCGATTGAAATTGAAGGTCTGTCAAAAGCGTTCAGCCAAGGGACGCAGGATCAGCAATTTTGTTCCATCGGTTCGGTCAAATCAAATATCGGCCACGCAGAATCAGCGGCGGGGATCAGCGGGTTAACAAAAGCGGCGCTGCAGCTTCATCACAAAACGCTTGTCAAATCACTGCATTCTGCGGAATTAAATCCTTACCTGAAATTTGAGGGATCTCCTTTTTACGTACAGCAGCAGACTGCTCCGTGGAAGCAGCCGGCAGCCGAAGAAAACGGTAAAGTCACACATTATCCGCGCCGGGCCGGACTCAGTTCCTTCGGTGCATCAGGTTCGAATGCCCATATCATTTTAGAAGAATACATTCAGCCTGAACAAAAAGCGCCTGCACCTGAGAACGATGCAGCAAAACTCATCCCGCTGTCAGCAAGAAATAAAGACAGGCTTCTGGCCTATGCGGAAAAACTAGCCCGATCGCTTTCAGAAAAGACGGTGCTGTCTGAACTGGCTTATACTCTTCAGACAGGACGTGAAGCAATGGAGGAGAGAGCTGTCTTCCTTGTAAATGACACCCGCGACTTGAAAGAAAAGCTGAATGATTTCGTAAAAGGAAACGAAAACATCCCCGGTCTTTGGCGCGGACAAGCCGAGCTGCCGGAACTGAGCGAACCCGCTCCCGAGACGGATGATCCGAGACGGCTTGCCGAGTTATGGGCAGAAGGGAAAACAGTAGATTGGAATAAGCTGTACGGTTCATATAAACCGCGTAAAACAAGCGTTCCGACGTATCCGTTTGCAAAAGAACGCTATTGGATTCCGCAGCAGAAAAAACAGGAGAAAAGCCCGTCAGGAACAGTGCTGCATCCGCTTTTACAAGAAAATACGTCAGATTTTTCGCAGCACGCTTCACGTCTCTTTTTACGGGAGATGAATTTTTCCTATCTGACCATGTCGTCAACGGACAAAAAATACTGCCGGGTGTCGCCTATTTGGAAATGGCCGCAGAGGCGGTCAAAAAGGCCGCTGCCGTGAAGGAAAAAGGCCATAGCGTCACACTCAGGCAGGTTGTTTGGGTCCGTCCGGTCATGATTGAAGACAAACCGAAAGAAATACATATTGCCCTTTACCCAGAAGATAATGGTGAGATTACCTATGAAATATACAGTGAGGCGGAAAACGACGAAGATCCGGTTATTCACAGCCAGGGTGAAGCGGTCATTACCGAACAGGGCAGCGCCCAGATAGATATCGAGTCTGTCAAAGCTTCCTGCAATTTAGGAATCGTGACTGCGGAAGAATGTTACGGTGCTTTTGAGAAGATCGGTCTGGATTACGGAGAGGCATACAGGGGCGTACAGCAGTTGCTGCTTGGAGAAGACCGATTATTGGCCCGTATTTCACTCCCGGCTGCCGTACATGACAAAAAAGAACAGTATACGCTTCACCCGAGTATGATGGACGCCGCTTTTCACGCCTCCGTCGGTCTGCTTGTCCGGTCGATACATGACGATGCAGACAGCCACGAGCTTTCTTTGCCGTTTGCGATGCAGGAAGTGGAAGTGTACGGACCGTGTCCTGAACATATCTGGTCATATATCCGGTACACAGAAGGCAGCAAAGCAGATGACAGCGTAAGAAAATTTGACATTGATATGTGTGATGATGCCGGTACGGTTTATGTCCGGATGAAAGGCGCGTCCGTCCGGGCGCTTGACACAGGCCAAACAGCGGGCGGAGAAACCTCGGAGGCGCCTGTCGGCCATACGATGCTGATTCCGGCTTGGGAGCCTGTTGCGCTTGAAAAAGCCGGGGAAGCAGCGGTGGATAAGCAGACGGCAGTATTCAGCGGAACGGATTCGAGACATACGCGCATAAAAGAACATCTGCCGAACGCTTCCTATTATCCGATCAGAAGCACGGATGATATCGCATCTCTTACGCACATGCTTGAAGGACAAAAAGAACTGGAGCAAATCATTTGGCTTGCTCCGCAGGCTGAGAGTGCTGACAGCCTCAAGGAACAGGAAAGGAACGTTCTTCATGTGTTCAAGCTGATGAAAGCATTACTTGCCTTAGGGTACGGAGAAAAACGTTTGGACTGGTGCATCGTCACAGCAAATGCCCAGCCGTTTTCGGATCAAGACAGCGCCGACCCGTCACAAGCCGCAGTCAGCGGACTTGCCGGAACAATGGCGAAAGAATATCCGCATTGGCATATCCGCATGATTGACACAGAAACGGACGGCAGCTGGCCGATCGAAGAGGCGCTCAGTCTTTCTGCCGGGAAAAACGGTCAAATTTGGGCGTACCGCAATCAGCAGCTGTTTGAGCGGCAGCTGATCCCGCTTGACAATATGCCGACAAACGGCACGCTGTACCAAACAGGCGGGGTTTATGCCGTGATCGGAGGCGCGGGGTATCTTGGCGAGGCATGGAGTGAATACATGATCCGCCGCTACAAAGCACGCATCATTTGGATCGGAAGAAGCACACTGAATGATTCCATACAGGCGAAACTCGACCGGCTCAGCGCATTCGGCCCGGCGCCTGAATATGTTTCCGCCGATGCCGCTGACAGTTCTTCCTTAGAGCGGGCTTATCAGTTCATAAAAGAGCGCCACACAAAAATAAACGGCGTTATCCACTCGGCAATGGATCTGTCTGAGCAAAGCTTAAATAATATGAAGACAGAAGAGTTCAAATCGGTGCTGCGGGCAAAAGCCGATGTAAGTGTGTCCATGGCTGAGGTATTCGGACGGGAGCCGCTTGACTTTGCGCTCTTCTTCTCCTCGCTTGTGGCATTTATTCATAATGTGAAACAAAGCCATTATGCCGCAGGATGCGCCTTCAGTGACGCATTTGCGAAAGAACTTGCTCAGAAATGGAACTGCCCGGTCAAAGTCATGAATTGGGGCTATTGGGGCAACAGCGAAGCGGCTGAAGACGGCAATTTTATTCAGCTGATGGATCAGATCGGATTGGGATTGATCGAACCGGACGCTGCGATGGAGGCGCTTGAAACACTTATGACGATGCCGGTTGATCAAGCAGCCTTCATTCATACGACAAAACCGGTCGCAGTAGAGGGGATGAATGAACGAGAAACGATTTCCGTTTATCCGCCTCAGCCGCTTGTAACCGGACAACAGCCGAAGGCCGCTCCGCCCGGCGCACGTCTTGTAAGAGGGGCTGAACATCAGGAGCTTGATGATTTTCTGTATCAGCTTTTGATCGCCCAGCTTAAAGAAGCAGACTTGCTGACGCCGCAAAGCCTTAAAGCGTATGAGCCTGAACACGAATATTTTAAAAAATGGCTCGATCAAACGATCACCTTCCTTCTGGAACACGGCTATCTGGAAGGGAATGCCGATTCATTTACACTGTCAGCCCGCGCCGAAAAAACAACCGCCTCGCTATGGCGAAAATGGGAGCAGGAAAAAGCGGAATGGCTCAATAACGCTGATACAAAAGCGATGACTGTTTTAGCCGAGACGATGCTTAAAGCACTGCCGGACATTCTGCGCGAAGACGTGCCGGCCACGGATATCATGTTCCCGCACTCTTCAATGGAACTTGTTGAAGGAATTTATAAGCACAATCAAGTCGCGGATTACTTTAACGACGCCCTGTCAGATACATTAACGGCCTATGTGAAAGAAACCATCAGTAAAAACTCAAAAACTGCCATCCGTATACTGGAAATCGGAGCGGGCACAGGCGGCACAAGCGCAGGCATATTTGAAAAGCTTAAGCCGTATCAAAACCATATAAAAGAATACTGTTACACCGATGTATCGAAAGCTTTTCTCGTGCATGCGGAAACAGAATACGGCAAACAG
This sequence comes from Bacillus sp. KICET-1, assembly GCF_027721405.1. Taxonomy (NCBI): domain Bacteria; kingdom Bacillati; phylum Bacillota; class Bacilli; order Caryophanales; family Bacillaceae; genus Bacillus; species Bacillus sp. KICET-1. The sequence goes on along the minus strand of NZ_CP113515.1, from coordinate 3,188,254 downwards.
AATCCTTATCTGACTTATAAACTTTTTAACGCGGAAGCGCCGCTTTCCGGTCAGGACATAGAGCCGGGCGCATACGACATCGTCGTTGCGGCCAATGTGCTTCACGCGACGAAAGACATACGCCAGACGCTGAGAAACGCCAAAGCCGTTTTAAAAGACAACGGCCTGCTGCTCTTAAATGAAATGGCGGGAAACAGCCTGTTCCCGCATATTACTTTCGGGCTGCTTGAAGGCTGGTGGCTGCATGAAGATTCTGACCTTCGTATTCCGGGATGTCCGGGCTTGTATCCAAAAAGCTGGAAGCGCGTGTTAGAAAGCGAAGGCTGGCATTCTGTCTATTTCCCGGCAGAAGCGGCACATGATTTAAGCCATCAGATTGTAGCGGCAAAAAGCAACGGCATTGTCCGCCAAAAAACGCTTAAAGCAGGAGGCGTAACACCGGCCGCACTGCCAAAAGCAGCACAAGCGCCGGAACTTCAGCCGCAAACAACGGCCGAAAAAAGCGATACAGCTTTAACAGAAAAAAGCACTGAGTACTTAAAAACGTTAATCGGAGAAACGTTAAAAATTCCGCCGGCTCAAATTGATCCGAAAGCGCCGCTTGAAAAATACGGAATTGATTCTATCGTCGTCGTACAGCTGACAAATGCGTTACGAAATGTGTTAGACCAAGTCAGCAGCACCTTATTTTTTGAATATCAGACGATCGAGGCTCTCGTCGGCCACTTAATCAAAACAAAAAAAGCCGCGATGATCAAACTGACGGGACAAGCGCCTCTTCATGAAGAACCAGAGGCGGCATCCGAACCGCAGGCTGTACAGCCGGCTAAGCCGCTTCGCACTGACTGGCGGCGGAGAGAAAAACGGGCAGCCAAAGAGGCCGTCCGGCAAAGTTCGGTTCGCGACGTGGCCATCATCGGCGTTTCAGGACGCTACCCGCAGGCAAAAACAGCGGCTGAGCTTTGGGCTAACATTAAAAAAGGAAAAAACTGCATAGAAGAAATCCCGCAGGAACGCTGGAACTGGCAGGATTACTACGATGAAGAAAAAGGTAAAGAGGGCTCTATTTATACGAAATGGGGCGGATTCATTGAAGATATGGACAAGTTTGATCCGCTGTTCTTTCAGATTTCTCCATTGGAAGCGGAGCGCATGGACCCGCAGGAGCGATTATTTTTAGAAACGGCGTATGCGAGTATCGAGGATGCCGGCTATACGCCTGACAACCTGTGCCAAAGCAGAAAAATCGGTGTTTTTGCCGGCGCGATGAACAAAAACTACCCGACAGGCTACGGCTACTGGTCCATTGCCAACAGGGTATCTTACCTTTTTGATTTCCAAGGGCCGAGCATTGCCGTTGATACAGCCTGCTCTTCTTCTTTGACGGCCATTCATCTGGCGCTTGAGAGCATATACAGCGGTTCAAGCGAATGCGCGATTGCTGGGGGCGTAAACATAGTGACCGATCCGATCCATTATATGAATCTGTCAGTCATGAACATGCTTTCCGCAGGTGACACGTGCAAATCGTTCGGAGACCGCGCGGATGGTTTTGTCGACGGAGAAGGGGTGGGCGCGGTCGTGTTAAAGCCGTTAGACCGAGCGATTGCCGACAACGATCACATTTACGGTGTGATTAAAGGAAGCACCATTAACAGCGGAGGCAAAACGAACGGATACACGGTTCCGAATCCGAATGCGCAGGCCGCCTTAATAAAAGAAGCTTTCGAAAGGGCAAACGTTCCGGCGCGCACCGTCAGTTATATTGAAGCCCACGGTACGGGCACCGCATTAGGAGACCCGATTGAAATCGCCGGATTAACGAAAGCATTTGAAGAGGATACAACAGACAAACAGTTTTGCGCCATCGGCTCCGCAAAATCAAATATCGGTCATTGTGAAAGCGCCGCGGGCATTGCGGGTCTGACAAAAATATTATTCCAGCTGAAAGACCGCCAAATTGCGCCGTCCCTGCACGCGGAACAGCTGAATCCGAATATTGATTTCGCGTATACGCCGTTTGCCGTACAGCAGGAGCTCGGTGAGTGGAAACGTCCCGTCATCGGCGGCAGAGAGCTTCCGAGAAGGGCGGGGTTAAGCAGCTTCGGCGCGGGAGGAGCAAACGCCCACCTCGTCATAGAAGAATATACGGCAGACAAAGAGCCTGATGAAACGCTGGCAGATCAGCCCGCCATCATCGTCCTGTCCGCGAAAAACAGCGAACGGCTCACTGAAAAAGCAAAACAGCTCAGAGACGCCATCCGTGAAAAAAGATACAGCGGCAGCGACCTTATGAGCATAGCTTTTACTCTCCAGACGGGCCGGGTGCCGATGGAAGAGCGTCTCGGCTTTATCGTTCATTCACTTCATGAACTTGAGGAAAAACTGAATGGATTTATCGCCGGACAAAACAGCGCCGGACTGCACCGTGACGGCACGGAAGAAAACAAACGGATGCTTGCCGTATTTTCGGCGGATGATGATATGGAAACAATCATAGACGCTTGGATCAGCAAACGGAAATATTCTAAGCTGCTGAGCTTTGGGTAAAAGGATTGGACATCGATTGGGCGAAATTATACGGAGACCGTCCTCCGGCCCGCATCAGCCTGCCTGCTTATCCGTTTGCGAAAGAACGCTTCTGGCATCAGCAGCCTGTACAAAGCAAGGCCGCGCCCGTTAACGCGCCGGCTGACGAAAATGATCCGGCGGAGCAGTTTGAAGTAATGACTTTTAGAGAAGTTCTTAAAGAACAGGCTCTGCCGGCAGCCGGAGAAAAGCAAGTCAAAACGGTGATTTCTTTCTTATCTGATCAGAAGAAGCAGCAGGAAGCCGTCTCTGTGGTCAAATCGTATGACAGTGACATTGACGTTATTTTTATCGCTCAGGGAGACCGGCATGAGGCTCTGTCCGCCGGCCGCTGCCAAGTGGTGCGGGAAGATCCGCAATCATATGTGAACGCTTTTGCGGATATTCAAAAAGAGTACGGTGAGGCTTCTGCCATTTTGTATTTATGGGCGCTTGAAGATAAAAGCTGCATCGAAGATTATTCATGTATCGTTCATATTCTTAAAGCAATGGCTGAGACCGGTCTGCAGCCGGAAAGGCTGTTATTGGCGGGGGAATATGCATCCGGTCTGGAAAGGTGCTACTTGGAATCATGGATCGGCTTTGAGCGTTCGCTCGGCATTGTTCTCCCGAAAACAAGTGTTACCGGCCACTTCAGAAAAGCCGGTGCGGCCATAACGGACTGGATGAGAACCATTTGGGACGAGCTGAAAGCTGAAACAGACCATACTGTTTTCTTGGAAGAGGGAAAACGATATGTCTATCACACCGAACCAACCGGACTAACGAAAGAAAACAGCAGGATCAGAACCGGCGGAACATATCTCATTACAGGCGGATTAGGAGGGCTCGGCTACTTATTTGCCCGCCATCTCGCCCGGAACTACCAGGCAAATGTCATTCTCACGGGGCGGTCGCCGATCAATGAAGAAAAGAAAGAAAAAATGAAAGATCTGGAAAATCTCGGCGCGGGTGTTCTTTACGCCGAAGCCGATGTTTGTGATCCGATCGGAATGGGCGACTGCATCAAGCGCGCGAAAGAACGATTCGGAGCCATTCACGGCGTCATTCATGCGGCGGGCATCGAAAGCAGAACATCCGTCTTTGAAAATGAAATCGGGAATTTCCGCAGTACGCTTGAACCGAAAATAAACGGAAGCCTGCTTCTTGACGAGTGGCTGAAAAACGAAACGCCTGATTTCATCTGCTACTTTTCATCCACATCGGCTGTTTTAGGGGATTTCGGCTGCTGTGATTATGCGGTCGCGAACAGGTTCCAAATGGCGTATGCCCGCTATAAAAACGAACAATCCGAAAGCGGAAACGCTTTTGTCATAAACTGGCCGCTCTGGAAAAACGGCGGAATGGCCGTCGGCGGTGAAGAGACGACGGGCATGTACCTGAAATCAAGCGGTCAGCGCCTGTTAGAAACAGATGAAGGCATTGAGCTTTTTGAGCGCATCATTTCTCAAGACAACACCCAGTGCCTTGTCATTGCCGGCGAAAGAAGCCGTGCCGAACGATTTTTAGGCATACGGCGGGACGATTCATTAAAAACGGATGCGCTTTTGGAAACCGTGAGCCGCCGCATCCCGGAAGAAAGCGCGGAAAAACGGCTCGAAGCGGATTTGAAAGAGCTGATACACAGTCTGCTGAAAATATCCAAAGATAAACTCGTCCTGCATAAAAACTGGGCGGAATTCGGATTTGATTCCATCTATTTAGCCAAATTTGCCGCTCTTTTGTCGAGTCATTACGGCATTGAAGTCACTCCGGCGTTATTTTACAGCTATGCCACGCTCGGAGACGTCATCAGCTATTACCTGACAGAACATAAAGAAACGATCGAAACGTTTTACCGAACGGAAGAAACCGAAACAGAAGCCGCCGCTCCGGATAACAAGGAGTATACGGATCAGGAGATCATCGCCATGATGAAACAGGTCTCTGAGGGGACATTAGATTTTAAAAGAGTGCAAGACATCATAGAAGGGAGTAAGACCTATGAATCATAAAGAACTTCTCGATGCCTACAGATCAGGAACGCTCACCATCGCTGAAGTAGAACAAAAGCTTCAGGCTTTCAAGCGGACAACTGCAAAACGTCCGCTTTCTGAAGGCCAGAAAGGTTTGTGGATGCTTCAGAAAATGTTTCCGGAGATGAGCGCATATAACATTCCGTTATGCTTTCGTTTTCAAAAGCTGGATGTCGAGACATTCAAAAACGCCCTTTTGTCCGTGCAGCGCCAGCACCCTATTTTGACCAGTGTGATAAAAGAGGAAAACGGCCTTCCGTATCAGATAGAAGATACGGATCGGCATTTTCCGATTGAAGAAATGGATCTTTCCGAATTAAGCGGGCGTGATGCGCTTACGTTTATTAAAGAAAAAGCAAAAGAACCGTTCTCGCTTGAAACCGGGCCGCTCCTGCGTGTTCAAGTATTCCGGCGGGCGAAGCGGGAGCCGATTGTGTTAATTACCATTCACCATATCATTTTTGACGGCGTCTCTCTTATGACGTTTATGTCGGCGCTGCTGGACGCTTATGTAAAAGCAAGTGAAGGCAAAGAACCTGTCATGCTTCAGCAGGCCGCAGATTATCATGACTTTGTGAAATGGGAAAAAGAGCTGCTGGAAAGCGAAGCGGGAAAAACGCATCTGTCTTATTGGAAAAAGCAGCTGAAAGGACCGCTGCCGGTGCTTGAGCTTCCGTCGGATTATCCGAGATCATCGGTTCAAACTTGCAGGGGGCAGGCGTATCAGCGCTTGCTTCCTGATGAACTGAACCGGCAGATTAAAGTTTGTGCCCAAAAAAATAATGTCAATGAATCCGTTGTGTATCTCGCTATTTTTAAAGGACTGCTCTATCAATATACGAATCAGGAAGATGTCATCGTCGGCATGCCGACGATGGGGCGTTCTGAGGCTCAATTTGAGTCTGTCATCGGATACTTTATTAATATGATCGCGGTCAGAAGCAGGGAGACGGGCGCCAAATCTTTTACGTCGTTTTTGAAGGAGCTGCAGCTGACACTGGCAGAAGGGCTGGACCATGCCGCGTATCCGTTTCCCGCGCTTGTAAAAGAATTGAAGACGGAACGCTCGCCTGCGGTGTCGCCTGTTTTTCAAACCGCGTTTTTCTATCAAAACTTCTTCCGGACAGAAGGAGCGGAAAAGCTGGCGGAACTATATCAATCACTCGGCATTGAAATGATAGAAGACATTCATCAGGAAGGCGAATTTGAGCTTGCGCTTGAAGTCTATAAAAAAGAAACGGGAACCGTCCTGCAATTTCTGTACAACCCGGATGTCTACAGCCCTTCTTTCATCGAACGAATGGCGGAGCATTATATGAAACTGGCAGAAAAGGTGCTTTCTGATCCGGAGATCGCTTTTGAAGCATGTTCCGGCCTGCTTAATCAAAAACGTGAAGCAAGCCGTTCATCCCATCAGCCGAATGAGCGCTGCATTCATGAAGTGTTTGCGGAAAAAGCCGGACGCCACCCTGACAGAGAAGCCGTCACATTCGGTGAAAACAGTCTTACATATCGCGAATTAGATGAACGAAGCACGGCGCTCGCTGTGTACCTGCAAGAAAAGGGCGTCACACCGGAATGCCCGGTCGGCATTTGTACGGAGCGTTCTTTTGAGATGGTCATCGGCATCCTCGCCATTTTAAAAGCGGGAGGCGCGTATGTGCCGCTGGACCCGGCTTTTCCAAACGAACGGATGGCGCACGTGTTGACTGACAGCGGCGTTTCAATCGTATTAACGCAGGAAAAGACGCGCGGCATGATTGAACAGTTGGCCATCGGCGGTGTGAGCACGGTGGAAATTGAAAACCGCGGACGTTCTGTCAGAGGGGCACAACTGACGCCGCGTTCAAAACCGCATCATCTCGCTTATATTCTATATACATCCGGAAGCACGGGAAAACCGAAAGGCGTCATGGTTGAGCACAGAGCCATCATGAATACGCTGCAGTTTTTAGAAGCTGAGTACCCGGTCGCTCAAGAGGATGCCTATTTGTTAAAAACGAATTACGTATTTGACGTTTCGATTTCTGAATTATTCGGCTGGTTTATCGGAAACGGACGGCTTGTCATTTTGCCGCCTGGTGCAGAAAAAAATCCGCAGCTTTGCATGGAATACATCCAAACCCACCAGGTCACGCATCTGAATTTTGCGCCCGCCGTGTTTAATGTATTTCTGGAAACGGTAAAGCGGCATACGGCATTTACAGAAGACGGCCCTGTGAAGTATGTGATGGTGGCAGGTGAGGCGTTTCCGAAAGATTTAGTCAAAAAGTCAGTTTCCATCTTCAAACATGCCAGAATTGAAAATATATACGGCCCGACGGAAACATCCATTTATGCCGCTTACTACAGCTGCGGCCAAAAGGAAATCACAAGCAGGAATACGCCGATCGGGAAACCGATTCACAACACGCGGCTTTATATCGTCGATGAAAAGCTCAGCCCCGTTCCTGACGGTGTGGCCGGGGAGCTTTGCGTGGCCGGCGCCGGTCTGGCCAGAGGCTATTACAATCAGCCTGAGCTGACGGCGGCATCATTTATTGATAATCCGTTTAGTGAAGGAGAAAAACTTTACAAGACAGGTGATTTGGCCAGATGGCTGCCTGACGGAAATATAGAATATGCCGGCCGGATTGACAGTCAGGTGAAAATCCGCGGCTTCCGCATCGAATTGGGAGCGATTGAAACGAAATTGAGCGAACATCCGGATATCCTTGATCAGGCGGTAGTTGTTCAGGAAAAGAACGGACATAAAAAGCTGATTGCTTATTATACGGCCCGCTCCGGTCATACGGCAGATGAAAAAGCGCTCCGCAACCATCTTTTATCGAGTCTGCCGGATTATATGGCGCCTGCCCATTTTATCCGTCTGGATGCGCTGCCGTTAACACCGAGCGGAAAAGTGAACCGCAAAGACCTAAAACAGCGCAAGGTAATCGTTCACCGGTCTGAAAAGACGGGCAGACTGCCGTTATCAGAAGCGGAAGCGAAAGTGACCGCAATATGGGAAGACCTGCTGAATACGGCGGGCATCAAAACCGAAGACGGCTTTTTCGATGTGGGAGGCGACTCGCTTCTGGCTGTTGCAGCGGCAGAACGCATTAAACAGGAGCTGGAATGCGATTTTACCGTCACGGATTTATTCGAACACTCTACCATTCAGGCGATCAGCCGATTTATTGTTGAAACAAAACAGGCAGCTGAATCAGAGGTGCCCGGCCAAGATGAAAGAGAAAAAGAACATACACCGCAAAACGGGATGCCGTCTTACTTTGAAGACAGTGTGGCGATAGTGGGGATTTCCTGCCAGTTCCCCGGCGCGAAAAATCATCATGAGTTTTGGAAGCAGTTAAGAGAAGGAAAAGAAAGCGTCCGTTTCTACTCGGAAGAAGAACTTCGGGAAGCCGGTGTGCCTGAGGATTTGATCGAAAATCCCGACTATGTGCCGGCATTATCGACGATAGAAGGAAAAGATCTCTTTGACCCTGAGTTCTTTCACATTTCTCCGAAAGACGCAGAATTTATGGATCCTCAGCTGCGGCTTCTGCTGCTTCATTCTTGGAAAGCCGTCGAGGACGCGGGATATGTATCGAAAGAGATTCCGAAGACAAGCGTATATATGTCGGCAAGCAATAATTCGTATCGGTCGCTTTTGCCGGAAAAAACGACAGAAGGCCATGAATCTCCCGACGGCTATGTGTCATGGGTGTTAGCGCAGAGCGGCACGATTCCGACGATGGTTTCCCATAAGCTCGGATTAAAAGGGCCAAGCTATTTCGTTCATTCCAATTGCTCATCATCATTAGTCGGTCTTTATTCAGCCTACAAAAGCATAACGAGCGGAGAATCGGAATACGCGCTCGTCGGCGGAGCAACTCTGCATGCAGCGGCCGGCATCGGCTATGTGCACCAAAACGGATTGAATTTTTCAAGCGACGGGCATGTCAAGGCATTTGACGCTTCAGCCGACGGTATGGCGGGCGGAGAAGGAGCGGCCGTCATTCTGCTGAAAAAGGCGTCACAAGCCGTTCAGGACGGAGATCACATATACGCCATGCTCAGAGGCATCGGTCTGAACAATGACGGAGCGGATAAAGTCGGTTTTTACGCACCGAGTGTAAAAGGCCAGACTGACGTCATCCAGCATGTTTTAGACAGCACGAATATTCACCCGGAGACGATTTCCTATATCGAAGCGCACGGCACAGGAACGACATTGGGTGATCCGATTGAGATGTCCGCGCTGCAGCAAGTGTATAAACGTTACACGGACCGGGAGCAGTATTGCGGGATCGGCTCCGTAAAAACGAATATCGGACATTTGGATACAGCAGCAGGTCTGGCCGGGTGCATCAAAGTCGCCATGAGTTTATATCACCGGGAGTTGGCGCCTACCATTAATTACACGTCACCGAATCCGAATATCAAATTCAGCGGTTCGCCGTTTTATGTGGCGGATAAGCGAAAACCGCTTCCGGAGAGAGAGACGCCGCACCGCGCAGCGTTAAGCTCATTCGGACTCGGAGGAACAAACGCACACGCCATTTTTGAACAGTACGAAAACAAAGCGATCAGCGGATCAAAGGACGGACAGCCGCCTTTTATCGTTCCGCTGTCAGCGAGAAATAAGCAGCGTCTTACTGCCTATGCATCTTGTTTATCCGGCTTTCTGGATGAAGCCGAAAACGATGTTTCCTTGCATGATCTGGCATTTACGTATCAGACCGGACGTGAAGCGATGGAAGAGAGAGCCGTTTTTATCAGTCATGATCGTCACGATTTGAAGCGTCAGCTGCAGGATTTTATCAACGGCAATGACCAAAACATCTTACGGGGCGAAAAAGTGAGAAGCAGAGAAGTGTCAGCTCAGGAGATGGAAGAGCTTGCGTCATGTCAGACACGGGATGAAAAGCTGAAAGCACTCGCGGCGCTCTGGGTTGAAGGAGCGCGTGTCGATTGGGGCTTATTGTATCAGGATTCCGCGCCGCAAAGAATCAGTGCGCCGACCTACCCGTTCGCAGAGGAGCGCTTCTGGCCGGAGGAAACTGTGAAGCAAACGGATACCAAACTTTTGCATCCGTTGGTACATCAGAATACATCTGTCTTGCAGGAGCAGCGGTTCAGTTCGGAATTCACGGGAAAAGAGTATTTTATTGCCGAGCATATCATTAAAGGAATGGCGATCGTGCCGGCTGCCGTTACTCTTGAGATGGCACGGGCCGCGGCGGAGAAAAGCATCGGCGGGGCAACAGAGGAATCTCTGGGCCTGCGCTTAAAGAATATTGTTTGGGTCCGCCCGGTGATAGCCGATCAGGACGCTGTCCGTGTCCATATCGGACTTTATGAAGAAGAGGACGGACAGATTCATTACAGAATGTACGGGGGTAACGATTCTATCGGTGAAGAAGCTCCTCTTTATAATCAGGGCATCGCTGAAATCATCCGGAAGGAACCGGAGGAAGCGGCGGATATTGAGCAGCTGAAGCGCCGGTGCACACAGGGAATAATCGAATCTCAAGCGTTTTACAAAGGAATGATCGGTGCTGATTACGGGCCCGGATACAAAGGGGTGCAGCTTGTATACAAAGGAGAAGACCGGCTGCTTGCTAAATTGAAGCTTCCTGAATCCGTCTCTCATACAAAAGCTGATTATATCCTTCATCCGAGTATAATGGACGGTGCGCTTCAGGCCGCCGAATATTTACAAAACGTGACGAGAGCGCTGCTTGCAGAAAGCGGGGAACCATTCAAAGCCGCATTGCCGTTTGCTTTAGAGGAGCTGGACGTTCTGAAGCCGTGCGCTGATGATATGTGGGTGCTCGTCACATTCAGTGCGAACAATAAAGCCGGCGATCCTATCCAAAAAGCCGATATTGATCTATATGACAATAACGGCGGGCTTTGTGTGCGGATGAGAGGTTTCTCAACGCGGATCATGGAAGAAAACGCGGGTGCCGGCATTTCGGTCAGCCGTACGGACACATTGCTCGCTGAACCGGTCTGGAAAGAGCAGCCGGAACCGGCGGACCACGAGCCTTCGTATGAAGAGCATATCATTTTCCTTTGTGAGTACGATGAAGCTGTAAAACAGGCCGTGGAAGCAAAGCTTGAACATGCAAGCGTCATTATCTTGGACGATCGTCCCGCATCTATTGCAGAGCGGTATCATTCTTATGCGGGTCAGATGTTTGACCATATCAAAACCATAATGAAAAGCAAGCCGATGGGCCGCGTTCTTCTTCAGGCTGTTACGCGGTCAGCAGGCTTACAGCAGGTGTTCTCAGGCATTACCGGACTCTTCAAAACCGCATGCCTTGAACATTCCAAGCTGATCTGTCAAATGATCGAAGCCGAGGAGGAAGAAAGTGCTGAAGGCATAGCGGAAAAAGCGTCCGAAAACCGTATGCATGCCGAAAGCGTCCATGTGAAATATGAAAACGGCAAGCGCTTTGCCGCTGATTGGGGAGAAATGGATATACCTCAAGCGGAGCCGGACATTCCGTGGAAAGACGAAGGCGTTTATCTCATTACAGGAGGTGCGGGAGGTTTAGGTCTGATTTTTGCAAAAGAGATCGCAAACCGTACAAAAGACACCGTCATCATACTAACCGGCCGGTCCGCTCTCAGAGAAAAGCAGAAAGACATGCTGGAAACAGTACGTGCTGCCGGCGCTTCTGTTTTCTACGAGCAGACCGATGTCACGGACGAAGCAGAAGTATACCGATTGATCCGCAATATCCGCAAACGGCACGGCAGGCTGGACGGGATTGTTCACAGTGCCGGCATTATAAAAGACAACTACATGGTGAAGAAGACGGCAGAGGAATACCAACACGTTCTCGCTCCGAAAGTGAAGGGCCTTGTGTATCTTGATGAAGCGTCACAACATGAGAAATTAGATGTCTTTATTGTCTTCTCATCCTTATCAGGTGTGCTTGGAAGCGTCGGCCAGGCTGATTATGCGTCTGCAAATGTCTTTATGGAGATGTATGCCGAGTACCGCCGTTCTTTACAAGCCGCAGGACAAAGATACGGAAAGACGCTTTCTGTCAGCTGGCCGTTATGGAAAGAAGGCGGAATGCAGGCAGGAAAGCAGACGGAAGATATGCTGATGCAGGAGGCGGGAATCGCACCGCTCGGCACAGATGCCGGCATCAAGGCTTTATATCAAGGCTTGATGAGCGGGACAGCCCGGATGACGGTTGTTGAAGGAGATGTGAAACACATGAAAGCAAAACTGTTCCGCAAAGAGAATGATCATCCGGAAGCAGAGACCGGCGTACGTCATGACATTGATGCTGACAGCCTGCTTGAAAAAGTGAAGCATCTGTTAAAACAGCAGACGGCCTCACTGTTAAAAGTAAACATTGACAAAATTGATCCTCATGAAGAAATGACAAAATACGGGCTGGATTCTATCTCGATGACTGAGTTTACGAACCAGTTAAACAAAACGTACCGGCTTACATTAACGCCGACGATTTTCTTTGATCATCCGACAATCCATGAATTTGCCGTTCATTTAATCAGTGAATACGAAGAGGAATTTGCCGGACGGTTTGCGGTAAATACAAAAACGGTTCAATCGGCAAGACCGGTAAAAGAGACTCAAATCACGCGCCCGGCCGTTAAGCGACGCCGCACTCTGCCTGAGACACTTCCGCAGACAGTGCAGCGGGACCAAGGGCCGGAACCGATCGCAATCGTAGGCATCAGCGGGATTTTCCCGATGGCAGAAGACATTGAAGCTTACTGGCAGAACCTGAAAGAAGGCAAAGACTGCATGACCGAGATTCCGAAAGACCGCTGGGACTGGCGGGACTATTACGGGGATCCCGCAAAAGAAGCCAATAAAACAAACGTCAACCAAGGCGGGTTTATTGACGGAATTGCTGAATTTGATCCATTGTTTTTCGGGATTTCACCGCGGGAAGCGGAGCAAATGGACCCTCAGCAGCGACTCTTGCTGACGCACGCGTGGAAAGCGATTGAAGATGCCGGATATGCGTCAAAGAGTCTCTCAGGCACAAAAACAGGTGTGTTTATCGGGACCGGAAATACCGGCTACGGTTCTCTTTTAGCCAATGCCGATGCGGAGATTGAAGGGTCATCCGCGGCGAATACAAGTCCGTCTGTCGGACCGAACCGTGTCAGCTATACGCTCAATCTGCACGGGCCGAGCGAACCGATTGATACCGCCTGCTCAAGCTCGCTCGTTGCCATACACCATGCCGTTTCTTCAATTGAAGAAGGGACGTGCGACATGGCTTTGGCGGGAGGAATCAATACGATTGTTCTTCCGGATGTGTATATCAGTTTTGATAAAGCGGGCGCGCTGAGTAAAGAAGGAAGATGCAAAACGTTCTCTGATCAGGCTGACGGTTTTGCCCATGGTGAAGGAGCCGGTCTCTTTTTCCTCAAAAAGCTGAAAGCCGCTGAGGCGGATGGGGACCACATTTACGGCGTCATTAAAGGAAGCGCGGTGAATCACGGCGGCCGCGCGGCATCTTTAACAACGCCTAACCCGAAACAACAGGCGGAAGTCATTAAAGCCGCATACAAAAAAGCGGGCATTGATCCGAAAACAGTCTCTTATATCGAAGCGCACGGCACCGGAACAGAACTGGGAGATCCCGTTGAAATTAACGGCCTGAAACAAGCGTTCAGCTCGTTTACAGACGGAAAAGAGAAAGCGGCCGGCTATTGCGGCTTAGGGTCGGTCAAAACGAATATCGGCCATTTATCCCTTGCCGCGGGGGCAGCGGGCATTATTAAAATTTTGCTGCAGATGAAGCATCGGACACTAGTAAAAAGTCTCCACTGTGAGACGGTAAATCCGTACATTCAGCTTGAAGACAGCCCGTTTTATCTGGTGCGGGAGACGATGGAATGGAAGACGCAGACGGACGAACGCGGTAACGAACAGCCGCGCCGCGCGGGCATCAGCTCATTCGGCATCGGAGGCGTAAATGCCCACGTCGTCATCGAAGAATACATCCCAGAAGACAGAGAGGAAGCAGATGATTCTCATATCGATCCATGTCTTTTCGTTCTGTCCGCCAAAAATGAAAAACGCCTGAAAGAGCAGGCAAAACAGCTGAAACGTGCGCTTACTGAAAAACGGTACGATCAATCCTCCCTCGTTTCTATGGCATATACCCTCCAAATCGGAAGGGACGCCATGGAAGAACGCCTGGCGGTTATTGCCGGATCCGCAGAAGAACTGCAGGAAAAACTGTCACAGTTTATCACTGGAGATAAGCACGCGGACTTGTACAGAGGAAGAATAGACAAAGGCACGCTGCAAATGCTGACGGAAGATGAAGAAATTCAAGAAGCCGTTGAAAAATGGATGGCCCGCGGCAAATACGCGAAGCTGCTTGAATTGTGGGTCAAAGGGCTGAACGTCGATTGGGCGAAGCTGTATGGAGACCGGCCGCCTAAACGTATGAGCCTGCCGTCGTATCCTTTTGCAAAAGACCGTTATTGGGCGGCGAAACATACCGGAAAACACGAAAAAACAAAAACTGTATCTGCCGGAAAACAAGACGCGCTTCATCCGCTTCTGCACAGAAATACTTCAAACCTTGCAGAACAGCGGTTCAGTTCAATCTATACAGGAGAAGAATTTTACCTTGCGGACCATGTTGTAAAAGGCGTGCCGATTTTACCGGGAGTGGCACATCTTGAAATGGCGCGCGCAGCAATGGAACAGGCATCTGAAGTTCCGGCCGGACAAGGAAGCGTCAAGCTTAAGAATACGGTTTGGGTGCGGCCGATCACCATTGAAGACGAGCCGGTTCATGTCAACATCCGTCTCATTCCTGAAACGGCAAATGACGTTCAATTCGACATTTACAGCGGCCGGGACACAGATCAGCCGTCCGTTTACAGCCAAGGGGCAGTATCAGTCCGCCCTGACGCCGAGGCTCCGGTCATTGATCTCCAAAAGCTGAGATCACAATCCGCCGAGACACCGTTTTCTGCAGATGAAGTGTACGATATGTACCGCAAAATCGGTTTTGATTACGGCCCGGCTTTCCGGGGTGTCAAAGCGATTTATACAGGTGATGATTTCGTATTGGGCAGACTGTCACTTGATGCGGCTTGTGCGGACACGGTACAGGAGTATGTCATGCATCCGGGCTTAATGGACTCTGCATTGCAGGCATCAAGCATATTAACCGGAACAAATGATGAAAAACTGATGCTTCCGTTTGCGGTTCAGGAGCTTGAAGTATTCAGCGCATGCGCTGCCGAGATGTGGGTTTACGCCAGACTTTCTGAAGACCACAAAGCCGGCCAGATTGAAAAACGCGATCTTGATATTTGTGATGAAAACGGCAAGGTTTGCGTAAGGCTGAAAGGTTTGTCATTCAGAATGGCTGAAAAAGAACCTGAGAAAAAAGAAAAAGCTCCGGGAACGCTCATGCTTGAGCCGGTATGGACCCGAAGTGATGAAACCGCCGTTCAAACGGAACCGGTTTTTGCCCGGCATATCGTGTTGCTTTGTGACACAGAGGCCGGATTGAAACAAGCCGTTGAAGCCGCGGGAGCTGCATGTATTGAAATGACCTCCCAGCACGGGAAAGCGGCGGCGCGCTTCCGTGATTATACAGGACGGATATTGGAGACGCTGCAAAAACTGCTGAAGGAAGAGACGGATGGAGACGTCTTCATCCAGACGGTTCTCTCTAAAACAGATAAGCATCAGCTGCTCTCAGGCATTTCAGCTTTGTTAAAAACAGCCGGCCTGGAACATAAAAAACTGAAAACCCAGCTGATTGAAATAGAACCGGCGGAAAACGGCAGAATCACAGACATCATCAGAGAAAATAAAACACGGGCTGATGACAGCCATATCAAATATGAAAACGGCATCCGATACAGCGCAGATGTCAAAGAAACGGCCGTGTCCGGCGGCAAAATACGCATTCCGTGGAACGACGGAGGCATTTATCTCATTACCGGAGGAGCCGGGGGCTTAGGCTTTATTTTCGCGAAAGAAATCGCCCGCAAAGTCAAAGAGCCGATACTGGTTTTGACAGGCCGTTCCGCATTAAGCGAGAATCAGCGGATGCAGCTGCAATCGCTTGAATCACTCGGAGCAAAAGCGGAATACAGGCAGGCTGACGTAACAAACGCTCAAACTGCGGCAGACCTGGTCAAAACAATTGAGACGGAATATGGCGGCCTTCACGGCATCATTCATAGCGCGGGTGTGATGAAAGATCAATATATCGCAAAGAAAACAACCGAAGAGTTTTACAGTGTATTGGCTCCTAAAACGGACGGATTTGTCAACCTTGATGAAGCAACCGAGCATTTAGCGCTGGACTTTTTCATCGTTTTCTCATCCATTTCCGGCGTCACCGGGAATGCGGGACAGGCGGATTATGCGGCGGCAAACGCATTTATGGACAGCTATGCGGCATACCGCAACGCGCTGGTTACCGCAATGTACCGCCACGGTCACACATTGTCGGTCAATTGGCCGCTTTGGAAAAACGGCGGAATGCAAGTCAATGAAGAAATGGCGAAGCTCACCGAAAAAAGAACCGGCGTAACGCCGATGCGCACTGAGGCCGGAATAGAAGCTCTTTACAAAGCATGGAGCATGGGGAAAACAAGCGTGCTCGTCATGGAAGGAAACCGCGCCGTAATGCGGGAAAAGCTGCTTCAAAAGACTCCTGACGCCGCTTTTGCACCGGTTAAGAAAACGGATGAAACGTCTGCGCCGAAAGACCTGACGGCAAAACTTCAGGAATTGCTGGCAAAAGAGGTTTCCGGGCTTCTGAAAATAAACATTGAAGAAATCGATATCGAATTGGAGTTTAATCAATACGGATTTGATTCCATTACGCTGACGGAATTCGCCAACAAGCTGAATGACACTTATCAGCTTGATCTGACACCGACCGTATTTTTTGAATATGCGACGATTCAAGCCTTGGCGCATCATTTAGCAGAAGACTATCAAACACAATTTGCCGGCAGCACACAGCCGAAAGAAGAAAAACAAAGCAGCGTAACTGATGATGGCGGTATCAGACTGGCAGGGAACAAACGATTTGCAAAAACTGCCGTACAGCCTGTTCAGACGGCGGCTGAACATAAACCGGAACCGATCGCCATTGTCGGCATGAGCGGAGTGTTTCCGAAGGCCGCAAATATTGATGAGTATTGGCGCAACTTAGAAGAGGGAAAAGATTGTATAACAGAGGTGCCGGCGGATCGCTGGGACTGGCGTGAGTATTACGGTGACCCGCTTAATGAAGCCAATAAAACAAATGTAAAGTGGGGCGGATTTATTGACGGAGTTGCGGATTTTGATCCGCTGTTCTTCGGAATTTCACCGCTGGAAGCCGAACAGATGGATCCCCAGCAGCGCTTGTTAATGATGTATGCGTGGAAGGCGATAGAAGATGCGGGATATTCCGCTAAAAGCCTTTCCGGCACGAAAACAGGCCTGTATATCGGCACGGGGAATACCGGATACGGCTCACTGTTTTCCGACCTGGATATCGGCGGTGCGTCAGCCGCAAATATGAGTCCGTCAGCGGGACCGAACCGCGTCAGCTATATGCTTAATCTGCACGGGCCGAGTGAACCGATCGACACGGCTTGTTCCAGCTCGCTGGTCGCGATTCATCACGCCGTATGCGCCATTGAAAACGGGAACTGCGATATGGCGATCGCCGGCGGCGTGAATACTGTCGTCACACCGCAAGGCCACATCGCTTATGACAAAGCCGGCGCTCTGAGCAAAGAAGGGAAATGTAAAACGTTCTCCGACAGGGCGGACGGATTTGCCGTCAGTGAAGGTGCCGGAATTCTGTTTTTGAAAAAGCTGTCAGAAGCGGAAAAAGCGGGAGATCATATCTACGGTGTCATTAAAGGCAGCGCGGTCAACCACGGCGGACGCGCGAACTCCTTGACGACACCGAACCCGAAAGCCCAGGCGGAAGTCGTCAGAACGGCTTATGACAAAGCAGGCATTGATCCGAGAACAGTCACTTATATAGAAGCGCACGGAACCGGAACGGAGCTTGGCGATCCGGTCGAAATCAACGGCCTGAAATCCGCCTTTCAAAAGCTGTACGAAAAAACAGGCGATTCCGCCGTTTACGCGAGTCACTGCGGTCTGGGTTCGGCCAAAACCAATATCGGCCACCTGTCACTGGCAGCCGGTGTCGCGGGTGTGATCAAAGTGCTGATGCAGATGAAGCATAAAACACTTGCAAAAAGCCTCCACAGCGAGGTCATCAACCCGTATATCAAGCTGAAAGACAGTCCGTTTTACATCGTACAGGAAAAAAGAGAATGGACGGCATTGAAAGACGAAAACGGCAATCTTCTGCCGCGCCGTGCGGGAATCAGTTCTTTCGGCATCGGCGGCGTAAACGCCCATGTCGTCATTGAAGAATATATCCCGAAGGAAGAAAGAAAAACAGCTGTTTTCACACACCCTCAAATCTTTGTGCTGTCGGCCAAAGAAGAAGAACGTCTGCAGGAACAGGCGCAGCAGCTGGCGCAAGCTTCTTTTACGGATGCGGATCTTGCCGATGTTGCTTACACGCTTCAGCAGGGGCGTGATGCCATGGAAGAAAGAGCGGCCATTATCGCTTCCTCGGCCGAAGAACTGCGGGACAAGCTAAAGAGCTGTGCGAAAGGACGTTATGATATAGCGGGCATTTATAAAGGAAAAGCGGGTAAAACCTCCCTGAAATCCATTCTGGCAGGTGCAAACGGCGAGGCGGATATCGAAGAGCTGATAAGCCGCCGAGAGAATGACAAGCTTGCGGAATTATGGGTGCAGGGCGCGGATATCAAATGGGACGGCTTATATTCTGATATCAAGCCTCAACGGCTGAGTCTTCCTGCTTACCCGTTTGCGAAAGAGCGGTACTGGATCACGGACAACCGGCCGAAAGCAGAGAAACCGCAAGCTGTGCCGACGTCGCGGGTGCTGCACCCGCTGCTTCACGAAAATGTATCAGATTTAACAGAGCAGCGGTACCGATCCGAATTTACGGGACAAGAGACGATTTTCACCGATCATCTTATTAAGGGCAAGCCGGTTATGCCGGGCGTTGCCTACTTGGAAATGGCTAGGGCGGCGGTTGCTCAGGCAGTCAAAGGTCAAAAGGAACGTCCTTCTGTCACCCGCCTGAAAAACATCGTTTGGGTTCGGCCGATCGAAGCGGGAAACCGCCCGATTGAAGCGCAGATCAGCCTGAACCCGAGGGAAAACGGTGAAATCGTGTATGACGTTTACACGGATTCACAAACAGAAGCAAGCGGCAGGCAGATACACTGTCAGGGGGCTGCCGGCATTCTCAGCGCCGGGGAGGCTCCGCACCGTGATATAGGCGCACTGAAAGCTCAATGCGGCCTCAGTATACTGACTTCTGAACAGTGTTACGGCTTATTCAGCAAAATCGGCATTGACTACGGTCCCGGACAACAAGGAATTCAGCAGATTCATATCGGAAGCAATCAAGCATTGGCTGAGCTCCGGCTGCCTTCCTTCCTCGAAGAAACGGCAGATCAATACGTTCTTCACCCGTGTATGCTTGATTCAGCTTTACAAGCGACAATCGGTCTGAAGCTGCACGCAGATGATAACCAGCTGTCACTGCCGTTCGCCCTTGAAGAACTGGACATTTTCAGCCCGTGCACGACAAGCATGTGGGCGTATGTCAGCTCCCGGGGAACGGATGAAAAAATACAGCGTATGGACATTGACTTATGCGATGAGACAGGCCGGGTCTGTGTCAGAATTAAAGGGATTTCTTCCAGAATGATGGAAGGCCCCGCGCCGGAAACATCATTAAATGGAGCAAACCTTCTGGCTCCGGTGTGGGATCTCGCGGAATTCCGTGATCAAAGCCCGGCATATAAGACGGAAGAGGTTGTCTTTATCGCGGGGGATGAGGAAAGCGCGGTTTTTCAATTGCATCATCCTTCTGCGAAACGGCTTAATATCAACCCGGAGGATGAAATAGAGGCTGTTGCGGCTGAACTGAAAGCAACAGGGTCTTTCGGGCATATCGTATGGATCGCTCCTTTTCACAGCGCTGACGACATGGTAAAAGCTCAGGATGCGGGCGTCATCCAGATGTACAGAGTGATTAAGGCAATGCTTGCTTTAGGATACGGAGGCAAGCGAATCAGCTTGACTGCAGTCACAATAAAAACACAGTCCGTACAGCCGGCGGACATTATTGATCCGGCTCATGCAGGCATTCACGGTTTGGTCGGCTCGCTCGCAAAAGAGTATCCGAACTGGCAAACAAGGCTGATTGATGCCGGATGTCCGGAAGATGTTTCAAAGGCGGAGCTGTTCTCAGCGCCGTTTGATGAGCAAGGCAATACATGGGCGTACCGGAACAATCACTGGTACAAACAGCGCCTTATTCCTGTACAGCAGCCGGTGTCAAGCCGGCCCGCTTACCAACAAGGCGGCGTTTATGTCGTCATCGGCGGCGCGGGGGGCATCGGCGAGGCATGGAGCGAATATGCCGTGAAAACATATCAGGCGCGAGTCGTTTGGATCGGCAGACGAAAACATAACAGCGCCATCCAGGAAAAAATCGACAGACTCAGCCAATTCGGCCCGGCGCCGATTTATATTGAAGCTGACGCGGCAAATCCGAATGAGCTCACACGGGCGTATGAAACGATCAAACGCACGCACCCGCAAATTAACGGAATCATCCATTCCGCAATTGTTTTAGAGGATCAGAGCCTGAAAAATATGCCGGAAAGCCGTTTTAAAAGCGTGCTCGCTGCAAAAGTCAATGTCAGCGTGAATATGGCCCGCGTGTTCCAAAATGAGCCGCTGGACTTTGCTTTGTTCTTCTCATCTGTTCAATCATTTGCACGAGCGGCCGGACAAAGCAATTATGCTGCCGGGTGCAGTTTCAAAGATGCCTTTGCCGCTCATTTGGCTCAAGTCCGGCCGTATTCGGCGGCAGTGATGAATTGGAGCTACTGGGGCAGTGTCGGAATCGTATCATCTGCCGATTATCAAGAACGGATGAAACAGGCGGGAGTCGGATCAATTGAAGCGCCCGAAGCAATGGCGGCGCTTGAACGATTGCTCGGCGGCCCATTGAATCAGTTCGTCATGATGAAACAGGCGGAAGAGCCGGAGGAAAAACCGGAAGAAATGATAGAAGTATACCCTGAACATCACGGCTCGGCGATGCAAAAACTGCGAAGCTATCAGCCTAAAGTAACAAGACATGTACAACAATTGAGTTAAGGAGGGGACGGCTTTGCAAAACACTGAAGATCTTCTTTACAAACTATTGGCAGGCCAGCTGAAATCTGTCGGATTTTTTACGGAAAACGAAACGCAGCCTGTCATGCAGGGGTTTTACGGCAGGTGGCTGGAAGAAAGCATCTCCATCTTGGTGCAAAAAGGCTTTTTGAAACAGTCTGGCAGTACGTATGTGTTAACGGGTCCGATAGAGCGTGCGGACGTTCTGTGGCAAGAATGGGATGAAAAGAAAGCTCCTTTACTCAAGGACAGCAGCAAACGGGCGATGATCACCTTAGTGGAGACCGCTCTCAGAGCTTTGCCGGATATTTTATCCGGCAGAGTTTCTGCCACTGATGTTCTGTTTCCTGATTCCTCAATGGAATTGGTTGAAGGAATCTATAAAAACAATGAAACGGCAGACTACTTTAATGAGGTGCTCGCTGACACATTGACGGCTTTCATTGAAGAACGCCTGAAAGAAGACCCGAACGCGGAAATCCGGATATTAGAGATCGGAGCGGGGACGGGCGGGACGAGCGCGGCCGTTTTCAAAAGATTAAAAGAGGTCAAACCTCATGTGAAAGAATATTGCTACACCGATCTGTCAAAGGCCTTTTTCATGCATGCTGAAAAAGAATACGGTCCCGACAATCCGTATTTGACTTATAAGCGGTTTAATGTGGAAGAGCCCCCGGCTTTGCAGGGTATAGAGGCGGGTGCATATGACGCGGTAATTGCGGCAAATGTGCTTCACGCGACAAAAAATATTCGGCGGACACTTCGCAATGCCAAAGCGGTGCTTAAAAAGAATGGGATTTTGCTATTAAATGAGATCAGCAGCCATTCGGTTTATTCTCATCTGACATTCGGTCTTTTGGAAGGCTGGTGGCTGTATGAAGACGCCAAACTGCGTATTCCCGGATGCCCTGGGCTGTATCCTGAAGCATGGCAGTCTGCGCTGGAAAGCGAGGGATATCGGTACGTTACATTTATGGCGGAATCGTCACATCACCTCGGCCAGCAGATCGTGGCGGCAGAAAGCGACGGCGTCATCAGGCAAAAGCAGCCGGACGCGCCGGCGGTTGAAGAAATTGCGGCTTCCAAAGAGCCGGCTGATTTCACAGAACCGTCTTTCTCAGTCACAGACCGGACGGTGCAATTCATAAAAGAAACGTTAGCCAAGTCCATAAAGCTTGCTCCCGAGCGCATTCAGCCGGAAACCAGCTTTGAAAAATACGGCATCGACTCCATTTTGCAGGTGAATTTTATCCGTGAACTGGAAACATTGACGGGCGAGCTGCCGAAAACGGTCTTATTTGAACACACGAATACGAAAGAACTTGCCGAGTATTTGCTGGAAACTTACCCGGATAAGCTGCAACAGGCATTCGGAGCCGATCAAGCGCCTCCTGAAACGGAGCATCCGGAACCTGCAATGAATGAACCGGTGCCGCTTGTCACGGAAACACGGCGATTTATCACTGAACAAAAAGAGCCAAAAGCGCTAAAGCCGGAAACAGAAACCGTCACCGATAATCGCTCAGATCGTGACGACATTGCCATTATCGGCATCAGCGGCCGCTATCCCGAGTCTGAAACCCTCGATGAGCTGTGGGAGCATTTAAAAGCCGGAGACAGCTGTATTACGGAAGCTCCGGAAAACAGATGGAAGTCCGGTCTTCTGAAAACAATGGCAAAAGAAACACGAAAAGAAGAACGCAAAACACGGTACGGCGGATTTCTGAAGCATATTGACGCTTTTGACCATCACTTGTTTGACATCCGGGAAGACCATGTGATGGAGATGACGCCTGAGCTCCGTCTAAGCCTTGAAACCGTATGGGAAACATTTGAAAACGGCGGCTACTCGTTAGAAAGAGTAAACGAATGGCAGGAATCAGACAGCGGGATCGGTGTATTTATGGGCAGTATGTACAATCAATATTTCTGGAATATCCCGTCATTGGAAAAAGCTGCACTCAGCTCTAACGGAGGGGATTGGCATATCGCCAACCGCATTTCCCACTTTTTCAATTTAACGGGTCCGAGCATGGGCGTTACGACCGCATGCTCCAGCTCACTGAGCGCCATTCATCTCGCCTGTGAAAGCCTGAAGCTTAACAGCTGTTCCATGGCGATTGCCGGAGGGGTCAATCTCACGCTTGAACCGTCTAAATATGATGCGCTCGAACGGGCGAATTTGCTTGAGCAGGGAAGTGAAAGCAAAAGCTTCGGAACCGGCACGGGCCTGATGCCGGGAGAAGGAGTCGGAGCAGTGCTCTTGAAGCCGCTCTCCAAAGCGGTTGCCGACAAAGACCATATTTACGGGATCATTAAAAGCAGCGCGTTGTGCCATAGCGGCGGAAGGCAGATGTACACGGCTCCGGATCCGAAACAGCAGGCGAAGCTCATGGCGGCTTCCATTGACAAGGCCGGAATCAATCCGGAAACAATCAGTTATGTTGAATCAGCGGCAAACGGCTCTGTATTGGGAGATCCGATTGAGGTCATTGCCCTGACAAACGCGTTCTCGCAATATACCGATAAAAAACGATTTTGCGCGCTTGGATCCGTCAAGTCAAATCTCGGCCATTTAGAGGCGGCCTCCGGGATGTCCCAGCTCGCGAAAGTGCTGCTGCAAATGGAGCGGGAAACATTAGTTCCAACCATTAATGCAAAACCGCAAAATCCGAATATCGTGCTTGAACAAACGGCCTTTTACCTGCAGGAGAAAACCGAGTATTGGGAGCGTCTGAAGGATGCCGAGACGGGAGACATCATACCGCGGAGAAGCATGATCAATTCCTTCGGGGCAGGCGGGGCATATGCAAATCTCATCGTAGAAGAATATATCAATCCGAATTCTAATCATGCCCGTCACGGCAATGAGGAATATATTTTCCCTGTGTCAGCGAAAACAAAATGGAGTTTTGAAGCCTATCTTGAGAGACTGGCGGCCTTTTTAGAAAAGACGCCATCTCTTCATCCGGCCGCCATCGCATCCGCGCTGCAAAAAAGAACGCATCATCCGGAGTATCGGGCGGCATTTACGGCTGCTTCCGTTCAGGAACTGTCGGAAAAACTGGCCGCTTACCGCATGGATCAGCGGAATCTCAATTTCTCCGATTCTGATATCGGCCGGCGTGCGCGGCAATGGGAAAAAGGAGAGAATATCACGTTTGATCAGTTGCAGCAAGAGCACGCCGTTCATCTGCCGGCCTACGCTTTTGACCACGGGACTTCTTTTCATTTCGGTGAATCAGAAAACGCTGCCGGCGTTCAGGCGGTATACAGTGATGACGACCCATACGTGAAAGGGCATCAATTCAGCGGAGAACCGGTACTCGTCGGCGCTACATATAACAGTCTGGCAGTCGATCATTTTTGTGATCTTTTTCCTGAAGCAGAGGGAGGACATATTAAAAAACTGAATTACGTCAGCCCCATTACCGTAAAAAAAGGCGATCGCATCGAGCTGAAAACAGAATCGAAACAAAACGGGGATGGATTTGAACTGAGCATAATGCACCGCAGCCGCACGTCTCCTGATTGGAGCATAGCGGCGTATGCCGAGTGCAGCCCGTATCCGTTTCAAAAGCAGCACGCGGATCTGGCGGCCATTCAGCGCTCATACCGGGAAGTGGGCCGGATAGATGAGTTATACGGAGACGGAACGGGAACCGTCGTGTGGGGAGAAGAATTTAAAACGATCACCCGCCTGTACAAAGGCACTGATGCCGTTTTAGCGAAAGTGAACCTGAACAATAGCGACTCACAACAAGCGCATCATTATGCCATAAATCCGTTAATCGCCAACAGTGCTTACTTGGCCTCGCTTTCTTTATTGGACCAAACAGAGGCGGAAAGCTATCTGCCGTTCGGCATTAATTCCGTCACCTTCAGCAGCCCGGAAAATCTTACCGATTGCTGGCTGCACATCAAGCTGGCCAAACAAACGGGGGAAATGATTCTGATTAACGCAGATGTCATCAGCAGCCGATCGGAAGTGGTGATGCGTTTTGAAGGCTATGCCCTGAAACGGTTCCGCCCGAAAACCGAACAGATGAATCAGCCGGCCCGAACGGCTGTGAAGAATGCGGGAGCACCGATTTCTGCCGGCAGTCTGACAGATGATATCCGCAGCTACGTCCTTGGCAAGCTCGCTAAGATGATGGATGAACCCGCGCCATCTCTTCGTTCTGACGCGAATATCATGGAATTGGGACTTGATTCAGCGAGCCTGATCGGGCTGACAAAAGAGATCGGCCAAGAGGCGGACATCGATGTGAATCCAACATTGTTTTTCGAGTATCCGACCGCGGAGGAGCTGACCCGCCACTTCGCGTCAGCATATGAGAGCAAGTTTTCTCAATTGCTTGCCGATCATAAGCATTCAGAAGAGGCCAGGGTCACGGAAACAGAAGAGCGCACTTTACCGAAGAAACAGCATACGCCTTGTGATAACGCCGATATCAAGCAAGGAATCGCGATTATCGGTATGTCAGCTCAGTTTCCGCAATCCCCGGATATCCAGTCTTTTTGGGAGCACATCGTAAACGGGGATCACTGTATTACCGAAATTCCGGCGGACCGCTGGGACTGGCGCCGTTACGCCGGTGATGAGAATGACACGAGTCTCAGATGGGGCGGTTTTATTGACGGTGTCGGCGAATTTGACCCGCTCTTTTTCGGAATTTCCCCTAAAGAGGCATCACAAATGGGGCCGGAGCAATTTCTGCTTTTGATGCATACATGGAAGGCAATGGAGGATGCGGGCCTGACAAATAAGGCGTTATCAAGCAGACCGACAGGCGTTTTCGTTGCCGCGGGCAACAGCGATCCGAACAATGGAACAGCCATCCCGTCCATCATTCCGAACAGAATATCATATGCCTTGAATTTACAAGGACCGAGTGAATATTACGAGGCTGCCTGCACGTCAACGCTGGTGGCATTGCACAGGGCGGTTCAATCAATCCGTCATAACGAATGTGAGCAGGCTGTCGTGGGGGCCGCCAATATTCTGCAATCGCCGAAGGGCTTTATCGGTTTTGACTCAATGGGATATTTAAGCAAAAACGGCCGGGCGAAATCGTTCCAAAAAGATGCCGATGGCTTTGTCAGAAGCGAAGGGGCGGGCGTGATCATCATCAAACCGCTTGAGGCGGCAATTGAAGACGGCGATCATATTCACATGGTCATTAAAGGAACAGGAGTGTCTCACGGCGGTAAAGGCATGTCGCTTCACGCACCGAATCCGGCGGGAATGAAGGCCGCGATGAAAAAAGCGTACGAAGACACCGATGTTGATCCGCAAACCGTCACTTATATTGAAGCGCACGGCATTGCCTCCGAAATGGCAGATGCGCTGGAGTTTAATGCAATCAAAGCGGGTTACGGCGAGTCTGCAAATCAAGGGGAAAGCGCGCCTTGTTATATCAGCACCGTGAAACCTTGCATCGGGCACGGCGAACTCGCTTCCGGACTGGCCGCCCTTATAAAAGCGGCGATGGCCATGAAGCATCATACCATCCCGGGCATTCCCGGATTTACAGCTGCAAATGAGCAAATGGCCATTCAGAAAAGCCGCTTCCGTTTCACCGAAGACAATCAGGAATGGACACAGCTCACCGACCATATGGGCAGACCGATTCCGCGCCGGGCCGCAATTAACAGCTATGGCTTCGGCGGCATGAATGCGCATGTCGTCTTGGAACAGTACAGCCCGAGCCATAAAGACAAAGAATCTGCGTGTGAACCGCAGCTTATCGTGCTTTCTGCTAAGAGCGAAGGACGTCTTAAGGCGGCCGCAGGTCAGCTGGCTGATTTTGTGCAAACTGGAGATACTCCGTCATTGCGGGATATTGCTTATACGCTTCAGACCGGCCGTGAGGCGATGAACTGCCGCCTGGCACTCGTTGCCCGCAATCAAGATGAATTGCTGGAAAAACTGAAAGAGTACAGAGCATTTTCCGAAGAAAGCAATGGAATGAAAAGCTTCTTTACAGGCAGTCAGCAGACTGGATCAGGAGATATCGGCGTTTTACTGGAAGGGACTCTCGGTACAGTCGTCACGGAGACGCTGTTGGCTGAAAACAATCTGGAAAAACTTGCATTTTGCTGGGTGAAAGGTGCGGATATACCGTGGGACAGACTCCACCAAGGCAAATCTGTTCAAAGAGTGCCGCTTCCGACATATCCTTTTGAAAACCATAAGTATTGGAACGGCGGTCAGTCAGAAGACATCAGCCTTGCACCGGTATCACAGAATCCTCAGATCCGCTGCGAGAGCGCGGCTGACATTGTGGCAGACATTTTGGGGATGGAGCCAGCGGAAATGGATCAAAATAAGCCGCTGACTGAATACGGCTTCGATTCAATCTCCTCTATTCAGCTGTTGAAGAAACTTGAGGACGGAGACAGCCGCATCAGTCTGGAGGCTCTTCAGAAATGCAGCACTGTTCAGGAGATTAGCATGCTGTTAAAAACGAACCAATCGCAGGAGGCGGGCCGAAATTTTCCAGAACTCGTCAAGCTGAATGATAGAGAAAAAGGCCGTCCTGTTTTTTGGTTTCACGGCGGAACGGGAGGCGTTGAAGCATACCAGCCATTCGCCAAAAAGAGTCAGCGACCTTTTTACGGCATACAGGCAAGAGGTTTGACAGGGAAAGAGCCGCTGCAAGGAATCGAAGAGACGGCCGCTTCTTATATGAGAATCATCCAAGCGGTACAGCCGAAAGGGCCTTATGACCTCGGCGGATATTCCTTGGGCGGAATGCTTGCATATGAAACCGCGCGCCTCTTGCAGGAGGAAGGTCATACGGTAAAAAGCGCCGTCATGATCGACACCCCGTACAGTGAAAAATGGAAAGAAAGAAAACCATCTGTTAAGTCGGTCATGCTGCAAACGATCAATACGATGCTTACAGCATATCTTAAGCCTGAAAACCTTGAAGAGGCATTAATCAGCAGAGAAGACATTACCGTCCAGGCTGAGGAAGAAGAAGTATTGAAAGAATTGACCGGCCTTGCCAAAAAGCGCGGTCTGCCAAAATCCGAAGAAGCGATCCGGATGCAGCTGGAGCAAATGATGAAGACGCAGCTCGCTTACGGAATGGAAGAGTATGACATGAAGCCGCTGCCTCATCCGGAAGCGCTGCAATGCTACTACTTCCGTAATAAAAGCGGTTTGTTCCTCGGAGATCTTGAACGTTATCTGACAGCAGAGGAAGAACAAATCCCGTTAGACCATGATGCGTATTGGAAAGAATGGGAACGCCAGATGAAACAGTTTCACCTGCTGGACGTTCACTCTTCCAATCATGTCACAATGCTGTCGGAACCAAAGCCGCAAAACGCCATTAAGGCATTCTGCGAAAAACTGTACGCAAACAAAGGAACGATCAGCGCAAATTTCCTTAAATCTTTCAGAAAAAAGCTGGACGAAACAAATGAGCTGGTAAAACGGTAATAGAGAACGGCCGGAGCAATCCGGCCGCTTTTTTATCTATATAGAACTAAATTCACTATGTACTAAATATTCACTAATGTATTGATTTCCGTTTATAAGACATTAAAAAAACCCCCAATAACAGGGGGCGATATTAAAATCTGACAGGCAATGTTTCAAGCCCTCTCAAAAACACATTTTTTCTCCATGTTACATTCTCGGGCGCGCCTTTCAGCTCTATATTCGGAAACCGTTTTAAAAGCGCGGTAAAGGCAATGGATGCTTCCATCCGGGCGAGCGGAGCCCCGAGACAAAAATGAATGCCGAATCCAAAAGAGATATGACGGTTCGGTGTTCTCGCTATATTTAATGTATCAGGATCATCGAAATATTCCGGGTCCCGATTGGCTGAACCGATGCCGATAAATATCATATCACCTTTTTTAATAGAAACATCTTTATAGGTGAAATCTTCAATCGCCCATCGATTTGCCATCATGATGACGGGAGAGGTATAACGCAAAAGCTCTTCGACCGCCGTCTGGATATCTTCGGGCTGCCGCTTTATCTTCTCCATCTGGTCTTTGTGCAGAAGAAGCGCCAGGGTGCCGGAGCCGAGAAGGTTAACCGTTGTTTCAAGCCCGGCAACGACTAACAAAAACAGCATGGAATACAGCTCTGATTCACTCAGCTTTTGGCCGTCCTCTTCAGCGTAAATAAGCTTGCTTGTCAGATCTTCAGCCGGATGTTTTCTTTTTTCTTCGATCAGTGTTTTCATATATTGTTTAAATTCTTTGAGAGCCTGGTTGGTCGCATCTTGTCCGCTTTCTGACGTGTCGACCATTGCGTTTGTCCACACTTGAAATTTGGCGCGGTCCTCTTTCGGAATTCCGAGCAGTTCGGAAATGACGATAAACGGAAGCGGTGCGGCGAAATCTCTCATGATATCAGGGTCTGCTTTTGTTTCCATTTCATCCAGCAGCTCTTCTGTGATCTGCTCTATCCCGGTGCGAAGCTGCTCAATCATCCGGGGAGTGAACCCCTGATGCACCAAAGATCGAAGACGTGAATGATCCGGAGGGTCTTTTGCCAGCATATGCTCTGAGACAAAATCGATATCTTCACTGACATTCAGCTTCGCGATCAGCTCCTTCGGCATGACCCGTTTTACATCTCTCGTAATTCTGCCGTCTTTTAAAAACGCCATACAATCATCATAACGCGTGATGAGCCAAGCCGGAAAGGTGCCTCCGAAACGCTGCAGTTCGAATTTATGTATGGGGTCCTGCTCTCTGAATCTGCTTAAAACCGCAAAAGGGTTTTCGTGAAACTCGGGTGAGTGTGGGTGAAACATTGTTTTTTCCATCTGGATTTCCCCGCCTTCATGTTTTTGAAAAGACATAACAAACAGCCGGTGCCTGCCGACCGGACGGCATTCCTCCTTTTATCTGCCGAAGACACTGATCACAACGGCTCATAAGTATGTCTAAAATATATAAGGAAACAGAAGCCGGTTCAATAGACAAATCGCAAAGCCGCCATTTTCGTTGATTATCAACAAAACAGCAAACTTTTTTTGCCATTTCATCATGTGTGTTAAATCCGGCTAATATACATATTTACGCTTCATATCAACTTCTTAAGGAGGATGTGAATGAATGCGTTTATGAAATGGGCGGCAAGTCTGCTTTTGGTGATCTCTCTTCAGTTCGGCCTTACGGGCGCCGGCATCCATTCGGACAGTGCTGCTCGTGCCGCATCCCGATACGATCAGGTGCTGTATTTCCCGCTGTCAAAATATCCGGAGACGGGAAATCATATAAAAGACGCCATTTCGGCAGGTCATTCTGAGATTTGTACAATTGATCGGGGCGGAGCGGAGAATAGAAGGAAAGAATCATTGAAAGGAATTCCGACAAAGCCCGGGTTTGACCGTGATGAATGGCCCATGGCAGTCTGCACAGAAGGCGGGGCGGGGGCTGATATCAGATATGTAACCCCGTCGGATAACCGCGGGGCCGGTTCATGGGTTGGAAATCAAATGAGCGGATACTCCGACGGCACGAGAGTACTATTTATCGTTCAGTAGCTTCTCCGGTTCGCCGGAGTTTTTTTATGCTCTGAAAAAGCGGCACGCCGGCTGGACATATGAAATGGCAAAGAGTAAACTTATATGTTGGAATCAGCATGAGAAAGGATTGGATCACATTGACAGTGACTACATACCGAAATATTGCACTTTTACTTCTTTGTTTAACAGCGGGAATTGTGGATGTGATCGGTTATTTAAGCCTGGGACATATCTTTACCGCCAATATGACGGGGAACATCGTTCTGTTCGGCCTGGCGATCGGCAACTCATGGCACCTTGCCGTACTCAAATCGTTAACCTCGTTAATCGGATTTATTGCCGGCGTTATTGCCGCGGCCCTGCTTGTGGGCAATAAAAAGAAATCATTCTGGCCCCCTGCGGTAACTGCAGCTTTAGCTATTGAAGGAGCTGTTTTGCTGCTGTTTGCTTTGTTCTCTTGCTTTTTTGCAGACGCCATTTCTGTTTATGTGCTGATTATGCTGCTCAGCTTCGCAATGGGAATGCAGACGACAGCCGCGAGAAAACTTGGTGTAGCGGGGATTTCCACGACCGTATTAACGGGAACGCTCGCTAATTTTTTTGAAGATCTCACCGCAAGGTTTTACAAAGCGGACAAGCGGAAGCAGTTTACGAGAGATGCTGTTTTGCGCGCGCTTGCCTTGGTTCTGTATTGCTTTGGGGCGGTCATCGGCGCTTTTGCCGAACCGGATTATAAGTTTGCCGTGATCTGGCTTCCGATTATCATTATTTTAGGCATTATGCTTTGCGCATTCACGATGTTCCACGGATATTCTGAAGAAAAAAACCAATAAAAAAACGCCGCTGGTTCAGGGCGTTTTTTCTTTTTATTGCTCTTTCCGGGTCCCGATTGTATACACGGCCCGATCTGTATGTACCTTTAATCCGTCTTGCTCCTTTTGGATGGTAATATCGCCGAGCAGAGGGATTTCATACGCATCTTGAGGAAGCGGGACATTTCCTTCCTCCGTATAGGTTGTGCCGTGCCCTTTTAAGACGAGCTCTTCGTCCGCTACATAGTCATCGGGATGGTTTGTCCGGCGGACGAGAACATCATCAAGGTGAAGCATGATCTGGTCCATATCAGAAATCTCGTTTCGGCTGTCTGTCAGCTCTCCTTTTCTGATATCAAGCGTTTGTCCGATCTGTTTTTGCAGCCATTCAGACAATTCGGTGTTTGTAAGTGCCATTGTGATTCCTCCTTTTATCTACACCATACTTATTCCCTATTTTTATAGAAATACACTGCCTTGATTGATCTTTTTTTCTGACAGCCGGTTCTGAAGCATTCCGAGTTCCTTCATTATAAATGTTTCATCTGTTCACCTGAAAAACGGAGTCATCTGCAGGTTTAGACGACCCCGTTCTCATGATAAAAAGGTTACTCTTTCGGCACGGCGTTTTCAGCGTTTACTGCGCCCGCTCCGTAAATGTTCGGATCTTCATTTGTCCATTGATCCGGACTTTGTTTGATCAGTGTTTTCACTTCGTCAGGCGAAAGCTGCGGGTTCTGCTGAAGGATTAAGGCGGCAATGCCAGCACAAATCGGAGTGGCCATGGACGTGCCCGACAGACTGAAATACAAGGAGCCTACACGGTTTGATTTCTGTAATTTGTCAAGATATGAACGCGGAGAACGGAGAGATACGATATCGACCCCGGGCGCAAGAATGTCAGGCTTCTCTTTTCCGTACACCGTCGGGCCGCGGCTTGAGAATGAAGCGACCGTATCGTCCTCATTGCCGGCCGTATTATTGTCATCATAGGCGCCTACCGTGATGACCTTCTCGCTGACACCGGGGCTTGAAATCGTTTGAGCTTCCGGACCGGAGTTGCCCGCGGCGACGCAGACGACGATTCCTTCATTCCATGCCTCTTCAACGGCCTTGACGAGCGGATCGTCCGTTTCTTTATCATATCTGAGCGCATCTCCGCCCAGTGACATGCTGATGATTCTGATCGGATTCTTTGTGTGTTCTTTATTATATTGTATGCACCATTCCACACCTTCAATGATATCAGCCAAGGTTCCTGATCCTGATTTGTTTAAAACTTTGACTCCGATCAGATCGGCTTCCGGCGCCGGCCCCTGATATTTACTGGAAGATGAAGCGCCGCTGCTTGCAATATCACCGGCGCAATGGGTGCCGTGCCCGTTGTCGTCATACGGTTCTGTCTTTTGGTTGACGAAGTCCGCAAATCCGATAACTCTGCCTTCTAAATCGGGATGCTGATAGATTCCGGTATCAATAACGGCGACGGTTACGCCTTTTCCTGTTAATACGGTGCCGTTACGGGTCACTTCTTTTGCATGAGACGATTCAGCTGCCGTATCAAGGAGCGCTTTTACTTCACGGTTTAAATAGATTTTACGGATATCCCGGCATTGCGAAAGAAGCATGTGAAGGGCGGACGGAGTGACTTCGGCGCTGCAGCAATTGATTGTTTGAAACTGCTTTTTTATGGTGCAGCGTTTTTCTTTTGATAAGACCTGTCCTGTGCTGTGAAAACCGGATTCATGACAGCCCTCTTCAAATTCAATGATGACTGACATTTTCTTTCTGTTTTTTACCTTTTTTTCGAAAAACTTGTGCAAAAAGCAAGGTGTCCATTTGAAAGGTTTATATAACTGTAATACGTTTTCTCTGAGCGGCCAGTCCAGCTTATGAGCATTTGACCGCACCATTTGTACCATTGAGTAACCAAACATATATACTTTTCCTCCCATTCTGGCGATTCTCTCTATACCATATGAACAGGCAGTATGTTCGGTCAGTTTGTTTGTCCTTCAGGAGAGCTGGTTACTTGCGGCTTTTTCAGGAGAAGAAATCGAGTTGAAACGGAACGTTTGTTTGGTTATAATGAAGCCGGCGGAAGGAGGTATATACATGAACATAATATTGAGACATTCCTTGGAAAAACAGCTTCCGATTGATATTATATATATGAAAAAAGACGGCTCCATTTCAAAACGGACCATTATGATAAAAAAAGGGGATGAGCGGGCTGTAACGGCATTTTGCTGTACAAAAAGGCAGATGAGAACTTTTTTGACGGGCTCCATTCTGTCCTGCGCATTTGCTTCGGGAGGCGGATATTCATTTTTAAAAGCGTATTCTTGATGCCGTCCGTTTCCGGCCGTGAATCTCCCGCCCCTGAAAATTCGGGCGTTCCTCCCTTTTTTTTTGCCCTCTCTCAACCTTTTTTCACTGATGCCCGGCATTTGAGCGCTTGAACCGTGACAATCCATTGATTTTTCGAAACCGGGAAGTTTTTCACTGATGATAATGTTAATAGAATGTTAAGATAAGACCTATTGACAAAAATCCATATAATGAACATGTCATTTTTCAGAAAGGAGCAAAGAAGGAGAGCTGATGAAAAGAATTTTACTTAATGTCATCATTATCGTAGCAATGGTCTTACTAATAAGATGTGCTCATTATGCGTCAGACCCTGATCCCTCGAATTCTTCTGATACATACACAGATTTTAAAGATCTGGCTGAACATGAAGACCCCGATGATTATCATATATCGTACAATAAGCGAAAGGGGAGCCCCGTATTGATCATGTCGCCGCACGGAGGGAGAATTGAGGGCGGGGTGAGCGAGATCGTCCGCTCTTTCAGGGATGATTATTCAACCTACCTGTTTGAGGGATTAAAAGCGCATGATAACCAGACTCTTCATATTACGAGCACCAAGTTCGATGAGCCTTCAGCAGTCGAAAGCATTAAGCAGCACCATTATGTTATCGCAGTTCACGGTTATAAAGGCGACGAGAAAAATACTCTTGTCGGAGGAAGCGACCGGAAGCGGGCGAAAAAATTGGTGAGAGCTCTCGAACGAAACGGATTTTCTGCAGAATTGGCAACCTCAAAAACCGGTCTGGCCGGGGTTGACACCGAAAATATCAATAACCAGGCGCAAACCGGGCTGAGCATACAGCTTGAGATCAGCAGAAAACAGCGGGAAGCGTTTTTTGATAATTTTGATTACCGCGAAAGGGAATTCACAAAAACGGAGGAATTTTACCGGTTTGTCCGTACGATAAAAAGAGTGATCAATCAAGAGTATTCGTGAGCTTAAAAAAAGACAAACCAGTGAAAGATGAGTAAACTGAAAAAAAGGAGGTTTGTCCCTTGGCAAAACATCACTTTTATTTAAAAGCAAATTGGCCCGGAAATCGCAACGACGTCGGCGATATTAAAAGCGGCCGGCTGGAGACGGCTGTGTCCATTCCTAAGGAAATGGACGGACCCGGAGAAGGCACAAATCCTGATGAAATGCTGCTTGGAGCGGCCGCGACCTGTTATATTATAACGCTTGCGGCGATGATGGAAAGAAGCGGCCTGGATAAAGAAGATCTACATATGGAATCTGAAGGAATTGTAGACGTCACGAACGGTGTGTTCACGTACCAGAAAATCATTCACCGCCCGTTTATATTATTAAAGCCGGATGCAGCCGAAACGGATTTTACGCTCGCCAGGAAGTTAGCGCAAAAAGCGGAGTCCTCATGTATGATTTCACGAGCGGTCCAAGGAAACGTGGAGATGGAGCTTGAGGTTGAAGTAAAAGCTGCCCGCGCTTGACGAGTTCAAACGGTCAGCTCCGGGCCGTTTGATTTTTTTAAGCTTTTTGAGACTTGGAACGGTTCAGCAGGATGACGCCCGTGATGACCAAAACAAGCCCGATCATCATTTTGACTGTCATGGCCTCCTTAAAAACAAAAAAGCCGACAATTGCCGTTAAAGCTGTGCCGACACCTGACCATGTCGCGTATGCGGCGGATAAATCAAGGCTTTTCAATGAGAAGCTCAAAAACATAAAAGAGGCTCCGATTCCGGCAATGACGCCGAGAGCGGGCCACAGGTGCGTAAAACCGTCCGACAGCTTCAGCATCGTGCTCCCGAACACTTCTGATACAATGGCTAATGCCAGGCAGAGTAATCCTTTCATCAGCATGCCTCTCCTTTCTACCAATTCATCAAAATGACACCGGCCAATAAGAAAAAGAGTCCGATGACGGCCTGCTTGTCCAGTTTTTCATGAAACCATTTCGCTCCGATAATGGATGCGAGCACCGTTCCGGCTCCGCTCCATGTTGCATAGGATAAGCTGAGCGGAATGAGATTCAGTGTCAGTGAAAGCATATAAAAGGCCAATGAATAGCCTGCCACTACAAGCGCGCTCGGCAAAAACCGCGTAAATCCGCGGGAGACTTTCAGCATGGCCGCGCCGATTGACTCTGATAAAATAGCAATTGTGAGGAAGATATAACCCAGAATCATATCAAATCCCCCTCTCATCATAATCCTTATGCCTTTTGTTTAAGGCAGTAAAATAAAATAATATCCGAACTTTGCCCGCCAAGTCAAGACATTAGGCCTATACAAAAAGGCCCCCGGGGAGGAGCCTTTTTGATTCGTCAATAGAAATACGGATAGCCGTAGCCGTAACCCCCGTACAAGTACGGATTGAATAAAGCGCTTCCGACAAGCCCCCCGACAAGCCCTCCGAAAAACGGTCCGCCGTAAAAACCAAACGGCCGTCCGAATCCATAACCAAACCAAGGCCGGCCAAATCCAAAACCCGGCCGTCCGAATCCAAATCCGAATCCGGGCCGTCCGAATCCGAAGCCCGGCCGTCCGAACCCAAATCCAGGCCGCCCAAACGGTCTCATATCACTATCTGCTGCGTATGTGTATTCTTCATTCATAATTAAGGTACCTCCAAGAATAAATTTGAGATGATAACAGAGTATTCAGCCCACCAATTTTTGATTGGGCGTTTATCAAAAAAATAAAGGAGTGAGCTTTTGTGGGTCTGTATCAGTCCGATTGGTCAAAAAAACCTCCGCACACACACGCATACCGGGCGGTTACGGATGTTGTGCAGGGGCATTACCATTTGATCGAAGGCTTTTCGCAGCCGGAGAACGGCAGCAATACAGATGAGCATACACATTTCTATACGGGCATCACCTCGTTTGAAAACGGCCATTTTCATAGGTATTACGGCATTTCCGGCCCTGCCATCCCGAGGGTTGACGGAACACATTACCATGAGCTTTCAGAGACCACCTTTGCCGCCTACAATGAGCCGATTCAGATCCAGCACGGCGGCGTCGTTTACGATCCGCGGGAGGAAGGACGGAAAACGCACCGCCATACACTCAAAGGAAAAACGAGAGAAGTTGTCGGAAACGAGCCGATCGGGTGGTAGTGGACGTTTAGCGCTCAGGAAAAAGGGCAAAATGGATAGGTGCCTGAAGAAATGAATGCTATAATTAGGGGGAGATTTATAAAAGAGAGTGATACATATTGAAAAATAAAAAACAGCCTGTCGTCATACTCGTCGGACCGACGGCAGTCGGAAAAACAAAACTAAGCATCGGACTCGCGAAAATGCTGAATGCGGAAATCATCAGCGGAGATTCCATGCAGGTATATAAAGGGATGGACATCGGAACGGCCAAAGTCACCGAAGAAGAGACAGAAGGCGTGCCGCATCACCTGATTGATATTTTGGAGCCGTCCGACACTTTTTCAACGGCGGATTATCAGAAAATGGTAAGGGGAAAAATCACCGAGATTGCCGGTAGAGGAAAGCTGCCGATGATTGTCGGGGGGACGGGTCTGTACATTCAGTCCGTGCTGTATGACTATACGTTCACGGAAAACTCCGGCGACCCTGTATTCCGGGAGCGCATGGAGAAACTGGCGGCTGAAGAAGGGGCGGAAGCGCTTCATGCCAAGCTTGCGGCAGCCGACCCGGAAGCGGCGGCAGCCATTCATCAAAACAATACGCGAAGAGTCATCCGCGCGCTCGAAATCCTGCATGTATCGGGAAAAACAATGTCAGAGCATCTTAAAACCCAAAAACGGGAGCTGCTTTACAATGCGGTTCTTATCGGTCTTACAATGGACAGAGAAGTGCTGTACGGCCGGATTAACGAGCGCGTTGACCTGATGCTGGAAACCGGCCTTCTTGACGAAGTAAAGCGGCTGTATGATATGAATATCCGGGACAGCCAATCGATTCAGGCAATCGGCTATAAAGAGCTGTATGAATATCTTGATGGAAAAGTGCCGCTCCCTCAGGCTGTGGAGCAATTAAAACAAAATTCAAGGCGATATGCGAAACGCCAGCTGACCTGGTTTCGCAATAAAATGCCCGTTTCATGGACAGATATGACGCCGCCTGTTGATATTGAGCAGAAAAAAAAGGAAATTTTCGAGTGCATAGCAGGAAAACTGGAAATTTAATCGAAACAGTATTGTATTGAGAACCAAGGAGGACGAAACATGAAACCGATTAATATTCAAGATCAGTTTTTGAATCAAATCCGAAAAGACAATACGTTCGTCACGGTGTTTTTACTCAACGGCTTTCAGCTTCGCGGCCAGGTAAAAGGCTTTGACAACTTTACCGTTTTGCTCGAAACGGAGGGGAAGCAGCAGCTTATTTATAAACATGCCATCTCCACGTTCGCCCCGCAAAAAAACGTCCAGCTTGAGCTTGAATAGACTTTTTGACAAAGACCATGAACAATGGTCTTTTTCTATGCGCGTCTGTATATTGCAGGCCGTATATCGGAAACATAAAAGGGGGTACGGAAAATCGTGTTCGAAAGTGAAAATGAACTGAGAAGAATCAGGATTACGCTCGTTTGGATCGCTGTTTTTTTGCTGTTTGGAGCTTGCAGCAATCACGAGACGGTGGTGACGGATGATGACGGCGGCTTGGCGGATGCCGAACCGCAGACAGAAGGCATGGTGCAGCTGGAACATAATCGTTTCGGCATTGTCGAGGACGGTTACTTAAAAATATACCGCTATGATGAAAAAACGAATAAAATCGAACTGAAAAAAGAAACGGCGCTGGATGAGCTTGAATAAATTTCACAAGCGTTCGAATTTACAAAGCGGGCCGCACAAGCTACACTAAGTACTGACATTGATCATGCAGAGGGTGAGACGATTGAAACACAAGGTGATAATCAACCATTGGGAAGAAACTTGTGAAGATGATTCCTGCTATGAATATGGAACCAGCATCATCGTTGACGGCAAAGAACTGATCAGAGAGGCTTCCATCACAAGCGCTCTGAAAGCCGTACTGAAAGAAATCGGTGCTGATGTGGAGATTGAAGAAACCGTTGAAAGCGAAAAAAAATGTGATTCTTACAAAAAATAAGAATAAAAGTCTAGACTACTAAGCAGTTTTTTTTCATGTTATGATAGACATCGGCTTACACATGACACCTTGAGTAGGATGAGAGATGATTCTCGTTCTGCTCTCTTTTTTGGGCGTTAATCGGGCCGGAGCCAAAGTCCGCTCTTTCAAAAATATGAATTTTTTATAAATCGATCTCAATATGTTGTGTTTTTCTGGGAGGTTAGTATACTATATATAGTGTTAAGAGATTCATTATTTTTGATAGGTCGTGATAAGGATGGTTCAAATCATATTTGATTCAAAGACAGGGAATGTTCAGCGTTTTGTGAATAAAACAGACTTTCAGCTGATCCGCAAGGTGGACGAAACGGACCACGTGGACACTCCGTTTGTTTTGGTCACCTACACGACAAACTTCGGTCAGGTACCGGCATCAACACAATCATTTCTCGAAAAATACGCCCATCTCTTATTAGGAGTCGCTGCGAGCGGCAACAAAGTATGGGGCGATAACTTTGCAAAAAGCGCCGATACCATCTCTAGACAATATCAGGTGCCGATCTTGCACAAATTTGAACTCAGCGGCACATCTAAAGACGTTGAATTGTTTACTCAGGAGGTAGAAAGAGTTGTCACAAAATCAAGTGCCAAAATGGATCCAGTTAAATAACGAAATCATGATCCAACAAGATGGAAAATTCCAGTTTGATAAAGATAAAGAGGCTGTACATAGCTATTTTGTAGACTATATCAATCAAAACACAGTTTTCTTTCACGATTTAAAAGAGAAGCTGGATTATTTGATTGAAAACCAATACTACGAAGAGGAATTCTTAAGCCTTTATTCTTTTGAAGACATTAAAGAAGTGTTTAAGACAGCTTACGCTAAGAAGTTTCGTTTTCCTTCCTTCATGAGTGCGTTTAAATTCTATAATGACTATGCTTT
Source organism: Bacillus sp. KICET-1 (assembly GCF_027721405.1). Taxonomy (NCBI): domain Bacteria; kingdom Bacillati; phylum Bacillota; class Bacilli; order Caryophanales; family Bacillaceae; genus Bacillus; species Bacillus sp. KICET-1. The sequence continues at coordinate 3,148,688 of NZ_CP113515.1, read as the reverse complement.
GAAAACGAATGACAAGAAAAAAATCCTCGAGCGTTATGAGGACCGGATCTCAATTGTTGCGCTGTTCTTCGCAAACGGCGACACTGAGAAAGCAAAAGAATATGTGAACTTGATGATCAATCAGGAATATCAGCCGAGCACACCGACATTTTTGAATGCCGGCAGAAAACGCCGCGGAGAACTTGTGAGCTGTTTCTTGCTCGAAGTCAATGATTCCTTAAACGACATTTCACGGGCGATCGATATTTCCATGCAGCTGTCTAAATTGGGCGGCGGGGTTTCTCTTAATCTGTCCAAGCTTCGCGCGAAAGGTGAAGCGATTAAAGATGTTGAAAACGCCACAAAAGGTGTTGTAGGCGTCATGAAGCTTCTTGATAACGCGTTCCGTTATGCTGACCAAATGGGGCAAAGACAAGGCTCTGGCGCGGCGTACTTAAACATTTTCCACCGCGATATCAATGACTTTCTTGATACGAAAAAGATTTCTGCGGATGAAGATGTGCGTGTCAAAACGCTTTCTATCGGTGTCGTCATTCCGGATAAGTTCGTTGAGCTTGCACGTGAGGACAAAGCGGCTTATGTATTCTATCCGCACACGATTTATAAAGAATACGGCCAGCATATGGATGAGATGGACATGACGGCGATGTATGAGGAGCTTGTCGACAACCCGCGTGTCAAAAAAGAAAAAGTGAATGCGCGCAAATTGCTTGAAAAGCTTGCCGTTCTCCGTTCTGAGTCAGGTTATCCGTACATTATGTTCCAGGATAACGTAAACAAAGAGCATGCGAATAACCACGTATCAAAAGTGAAATTCTCGAACCTTTGCTCTGAAGTGCTTCAGGCGTCACAGGTTTCGGCTTACACAGATTATGACGAGGAAGACGAAATCGGCCTGGACATTTCCTGCAACCTTGGTTCATTAAATATTCTGAATGTCATGAAACATAAATCGATTGAGCGCACGGTGAAACTCGCGACGGATTCCCTGACTCATGTATCTGAGACGACGGATATCCGCAACGCGCCGGCAGTCAGACGCGCGAACAAAGCGATGAAGTCGATCGGTTTAGGCGCCATGAACCTTCACGGCTACCTGGCCCAAAACGGCATCGCTTATGAAAGCCCGGAAGCAAGAGATTTCGCGAATACGTTCTTTATGATGGTGAACTTTTATTCCATCCAGCGTTCAGCTGAGCTTGCGAAAGAAAAAGGCGAAACGTTTGAGCATTATGAAGGCTCCACTTATGCAACGGGAGAATATTTCAATAAATACATCGAAAAAGAGTTCTCACCGGCATACGAAAAAATCGCTGCGCTCTTTGAAGGCATGCACATTCCGACAATCGAAGACTGGAAAGAGCTGAAGGCGTTTGTCGCTGAAAACGGCATGTACCACAGCTACAGACTGTGCATCGCGCCGACAGGCTCCATTTCCTACGTCCAATCCAGCACGGCGTCCGTTATGCCGATCATGGAACGGATCGAAGAAAGAACATACGGAAATTCAAAAACGTATTACCCGATGCCGGGGTTAGCGTCTAATAACTGGTTCTTCTACAAAGAAGCTTATGATATGGACATGTTCAAAGTGGTGGATATGATCGCGACAATCCAGCAGCATATCGATCAGGGAATCAGCTTTACCCTGTTTTTGAAAGATACGATGACAACTCGTGATCTGAACCGTATTGATCTGTATGCCCACCATAGAGGCATCAAAACCATTTACTATGCAAGAACGAAAGATACCGGGCAGGACAGCTGTCTTTCTTGTGTCGTTTGATTAAAGGAGAGTTTACAGTGACAAAAATTTATGACGCAGCAAACTGGTCAAAGCATGAAGATGATTTCACCCAAATGTTTTACAACCAAAACGTAAAGCAGTTTTGGCTTCCGGAAGAGATCGCATTAAACGGCGATCTTCTCACTTGGAAGTATTTGGGAAAAAATGAGCAGGATACGTACATGAAGGTGCTCGCCGGCCTGACACTGCTTGATACAGAGCAGGGGAACACGGGCATGCCGATTGTGGCCGAGCACGTCGAAGGCCATCAGCGGAAAGCGGTGCTGAACTTTATGGCGATGATGGAGAACGCTGTCCATGCGAAGTCGTACTCTAATATTTTCATGACCCTTGCACCGACTGAAACGATTAATGAAGTATTTGAATGGGTTAAACAAAATAAATATTTGCAGAAAAAAGCGCAAATGATTGTCGGGCTTTACAAAGCCATTCAAAAAGATGATGAAATTTCACTGTTCAAAGCGATGGTTGCTTCCGTCTATCTGGAAAGCTTCCTTTTCTACAGCGGTTTCTATTATCCGTTATATTTCTACGGACAAGGAAAACTGATGCAAAGCGGTGAGATCATTAACCTGATCCTTCGTGACGAAGCGATTCACGGCGTGTATGTCGGTCTCCTTGCTCAGGAAATTTATAATAAACAGACAGAAGAGAAAAAAGCAGAGCTTCGTGAATTTGCGATTGACCTTCTGAATCAGTTATATGAAAATGAGCTTGAATATACAGAGGACTTGTACGATCAAGTCGGACTCTCACACGATGTAAAGAAATTCATCCGCTATAACGCCAATAAAGCTTTGATGAACTTAGGGTTCGATCCTTACTTTGAAGAAGAGGATATTAATCCGATCGTATTAAACGGATTAAACACCAAAACAAAATCACATGATTTCTTCTCCATGAAAGGGAACGGCTACAAAAAAGCGACGGTAGAACCGATTAAGGACGAAGATTTTTATTTTGGCCAAGATGAAGAGCAGATATAATATCTGCTCTTTTGGCTTGAATGGAGAGGTAAGACAGGAGGAACGGGCATGAATAAAATGGATGAAATCATCTTGGCTGCACCGCGGAGTGACGTCTTTCAAAACGAAATGCTGACATTTCAGGGAGTCAACAGCGAGGATGAACGTATCGTAAACATTATGGCTCAAATTGAGGCGCATTTTTTTGAAATCAGAAGAGGCGACGCGGAAGAGGACCCGCGATTTAAACAGCCGATTCCGTATGTCGTCATCCGCCGCGATGATGAGGTGTTTGTGTATGAACGGCTTGCGGGCGGAGGGGAATCGCGCCTCCATAATAAGCTTTCTCTCGGTTTCGGCGGACACATGAACCCTATGGAAGGGGCGGCTTCATTTTCGGAAGTGCTGAAACAGAATACCGACCGGGAGCTGGCGGAAGAACTGTACATTCGCGAGGAGGACAAACAAAACATTGTCACACTCGGCCTGATCAATGATGATGAAAACGATGTAGGGAAGGTGCATATCGGCATCCTTTCTGCGCTCCAGTTAGCGTCTGCGGCACAAGTCGAAGTGAAAGAAAAAGATCAAATCGCCGGGCGCTGGATGAAACTGAGCGAACTGAAAGAGGAAAATGTGTATCAGCGTCTTGAAGCTTGGTCTCAGTTTGTCGCCGATATACTTTAATAACAAAAAACCCCCGTTCGTCCCAAAAAAGGGAGAGCAGGGGTTTTTTCATTTAGTCTTGCACAATGAAGGCATCAAATCCGGCTTTTTCGGCCCGTGCTGCCAACGCTTCAGCATTATCTCTGGAAGAGAATGCGCCGATCTGCACTTTAAATAAGCCGCCTTTTGGAAGCACAATCGCGTCAAAACCTTTAGACACCGCATCGGCGGCAAGCGCATCAGCATTTGCTTTCACTTTGAATGCGCCGATTTGCACTTTATAAAAGTCAGCCTTTTTTTTTAGACCGAAAGCTTGCTCCAAGCCCTTGGCATGTCCTCTTGCAAGGCTTTCAATAAAACTGGCTGTTTTCAGTTTGTTTGCATCAGCTGACGTATCAACAAAACCATTCTCCGTCAAAATCGCCGGCATACTTGTCTCTCGCAGCACATGGAAGTTGGCTGTTTTTTTTCCTCGGTCATTAAAACCTGATGCTTGAATCACTTGCGTGTGGACGGCTGATTGGTAAGTCGAGGTCGGCGCTCCGACACCGGGGTAAATATAGCTTTCGAATCCGGTTCCGCCTCCTGAGTTAATATGAATGGATAAAAAATAATCTGCGCCCCAGCTGTTGGCGGCATCCGTTCTTTCCGTCAGGCTGACCGTCTTATCGCTTGTCCTGCTCATCGTGACAGAAACTCCTTCATACTCATTCGTCAGAATCGTGCGCAAAGCCAGCGCGATCTCCAGCGTGACCGCTTTTTCCTGAAGTCCGTTTCCGGTTGCACCTGAATCAGTTCCGCCATGACCGGGGTCTATAAAAATTTTAACCATTCTCCATCACCTCATTACAGCATATGATGATATTCAAAAGGTGCTTGTACGGCTGTCATTCATGAAAAAAATGAGAAATATACCCAACATTTCCCGGAAAATAAAAATAAATGGTTTGTCCTCCCGTTTCTGCTGAATACAATAAGAAATGAAAAATATTTCTCGGGAAAGCGCAGGATTCAACATCATTCCCGAAGAGAACGGAAAAAGTGACAGATAAAGAGGAAAACAGGTCTCATGATGATAGGCGGATGTCACGGAACCGCTTCATCATGAGTAAGATAAAGAGAGAACAGAGAGGTGAGCATGTTGGAGCGCGCTGTAACCTATAAAAATAACGGACAAATTAACATCATTCTTAATGGCCAAAAGCAAGTGCTGACAAATGCGGAAGCTGAGGCGGAATATCAGGCCGCCCTGCAAAAAAATGAAGCCAAGCACAGCATTCTGAAAGAAATTGAAAACGAAATGAACACATTAGTGGGTATGGAAGAAATGAAACGCAACATTAAAGAAATTTACGCGTGGATATTCGTCAACCAAAAACGGGCCGAACAAGGGCTGAAAGTCGGAAAACAAGCTCTTCATATGATGTTCAAAGGGAACCCCGGCACCGGGAAAACCACCGTCGCGAGACTGATCGGCAAGCTTTTCTTCGAAATGAACGTTCTTTCCAAAGGACATCTGATCGAAGCGGAACGTGCCGATCTCGTCGGTGAATACATCGGACACACGGCGCAAAAAACGAGAGATCTGATTAAAAAATCGCTTGGGGGTATTTTATTCATTGATGAAGCATACTCACTTGCAAGAGGCGGAGAAAAGGATTTCGGTAAAGAGGCGATTGATACGCTTGTCAAACATATGGAAGACAAACAGCATGAATTTATTCTGATCCTGGCAGGGTACTCGAGAGAAATGACACATTTCCTGTCATTAAATCCCGGCCTGCAATCGCGTTTCCCTATCAGCATCGATTTTCCGGATTACTCTGTCACTCAGCTGATGGACATCGCAAAGCGCATGATAGCAGAGCGGGAGTATCAATTAAGCCAGGAAGCCGAGTGGAAGTTAAAAGATTACTTAATGACAGTGAAAAGCACGACAAGCCCCATTAAATTCAGCAACGGGCGCTTTGTCAGAAACGTGATTGAAAAATCAATCCGCGCTCAGGCCATGAGGCTTTTAATGGGAGACCAATATTTAAAAAACGATTTAATGACGATCAAGAGCCAGGATTTACTTATAAAAGATGAGGCGGCAGCTCACGAATAGACCTCTCAGCCGGTCTGAGGGGTCTCTTTTTTATTTCTCTCTTTAAAACCCGCCGGATGTGTGGTATACGCCCTGCGGGTTTGGTATGATAGTACTACTGCCCAATACGACACAGAAAGGAACATCCATTTGAACGAACAGGAAGGAAAAAAAGAAACGGTCATTTTGGTCGGCTGCCAGCTTCCGCACATGACAGATGAACACTTTGAACATTCCATGGAAGAGCTTGCTTCATTGACAAAAACGGCTGACGGAACGGTGCTGACCCGGATTACGCAAAAACGGAACAGAGCGGATGCCGCTACATATATAGGCAAGGGGAAAGTAGACGAGCTGAAGGCGCTGTGTGAAGAGCTTGAAGCGGATCTGGTCATTTTTAATGATGAACTGTCACCGAGCCAGCTTAAATCACTTGCCACTGCAATTGAAGCGAAGATCATCGACCGCACGCAGCTTATTTTGGATATTTTCGCAAAAAGGGCGAAGACGAGAGAAGGAAAGCTTCAGATCGAATTGGCCCAGCTTCAATACGCGCTGCCGCGTCTGAGCGGACAAGGAATCAATCTCTCAAGACAAGGCGGCGGAATCGGGACGAGAGGGCCCGGTGAGACAAAGCTTGAAACAGACCGGCGCCACATTAGAAACCGCATACACGAAATTAACGTGCAGCTTTCAACGGTTATCCGCCACAGAAGCCGTTATCGGGAGAGACGAAAAAAGAACGGCGTGCTTCAGGCTGCACTCGTCGGGTATACCAATGCCGGAAAATCAACATGGTTCAATCAATTAACGAGCTCAGACAGCTATGAAGAAGATCTGCTGTTTGCAACACTTGATCCGATGACGAGAAAGATGGCGCTCCCAAGCGGCTACAGCGTCCTTTTGTCTGATACGGTCGGCTTCATTCAGGATCTGCCGACGACGCTGATTGCCGCTTTCCGCTCAACACTTGAGGAAGTGAAGGAAGCAGACTTGATCATTCATGTCATTGATTCATCCAATGAAGATTATGCCGGGCATGAACAGACTGTCCTCGGTCTGTTAAAAGAGCTTGAGGCAGATGATATTCCGGTGCTGACCGCTTATAACAAACGTGATGAGACACTTCCTGACTTCATCCCGACAGCGGGAGAAGGCCACATCATGATCAGCGCCAGAATCGCCGGGGATGAAGCAAAACTAAAAGCGGAAATCGAAGCTTATTTGCGCCAGGAGCTGATGACGCCGTATGAAGTTCATGTGCCTGCCGCCGAAGGCAAATTGATGTCACGCATCAAATCAGAGACCATGATCGACAGCCTTTATTTTAATGAAGAAAATGAACGCTACGAAGTCTCAGGTTATGTACAGGAAGAACAAAGCATACTCGGAGAACTGAAGAAATTCATGTAAGGAAGGTATACACAACATGTTTGACACACTGACCCACGGCGCTCTTTTACAAAAGGCCGCCGAAGAAACAGAAGCGGAAATCTCCGCCGTTCATAAAGGAATAGAAGAAATCAGTGAACGGAATGAATGGAGAGTCCTGCAAAGCTACAGAAAACATAAAGTAAGCGATACGCATTTTACGCCTTCAACGGGATACGGTTATGACGATATCGGACGAGATACACTGGAGAAGATCTATGCTGATGTGTTCGGAGGAGAGGCGGGACTCGTGCGGCCGCAAATCATTTCCGGAACGCATGCGATTTCAATCGCGCTCTTCGGTGTGCTGAGACCCGGGGACGAATTGCTTTATATTACAGGCAAGCCTTACGATACACTCGAGGAAATCGTCGGAGTAAGAGGCGGGGAGTATTCAGGCTCGCTTAAGGAATTTCAAATCGGATACAATGCAGTCGATTTAACATCAGAAGGCAGAGTGGACTTTGAAGCGGTCCGGGCTGCAATCCGGCCGAATACAAAAGTGATCGGCATCCAGCGTTCAAAAGGATATGCGAATCGTCCGTCTTTCAGAATAAATGAAATTGAAGAGATGATTCGTTTCGTAAAGGAAATCAAAGAAGATGTCATTGTTTTTGTGGACAATTGCTACGGAGAATTTGCAGAAGAGCGGGAACCCTGCCACGTCGGAGCGGATCTTATGGCCGGCTCCCTGATTAAAAACCCGGGCGGCGGCCTTGCTAAAACGGGCGGCTATCTTGTAGGGAAAGCCAAGTGGATTGAGGCCTGCTCTTACCGGATGACCTCCCCGGGAATCGGAAGTGAAGCCGGGGCTTCGCTTTATTCACTGCAGGAAATGTATCAAGGTTTCTTTCTCGCTCCGCATGTAGTGGCACAAAGCTTGAAGGGAGCGGTATTTTCCGCCCGTTTTCTTGAAAAGCTCGGCTTTACGTCAAACCCTGCATGGAATGCGCCGAGAACGGATCTGATTCAATCAGTTGAGTTTCAGGACCCTGATAAGATGATTGCTTTTTGCCAGGCGATACAATATGCTTCACCGATTAATGCGCATGTGACGCCTTATCCGAGCTATATGCCGGGATATGAAGACGATGTCATTATGGCAGCGGGCACTTTCGTACAGGGAGCAAGCATTGAATTATCAGCAGATGGACCTATCAGACCGCCTTATGTGGCGTATGTCCAAGGAGGATTAACCTACGCGCACGTGAAAAATGCGATTTGCAGCGCCGTAAATGCTTTAATGGAAAAAGAGCTGATCTAGGCCGTTTGCAATTTTCAAAGAATTTGATGTTAAGGTTCCTTACATTGTGTTGACACAAAATATAACATCACCTATAATGAGACTAAGATAAGAAAAGGAGGAAATTGAGATGAGTGATAACATTCGCCGCTCAATGCCTTTATTTCCAATTGGGATTGTCATGCAGTTAACAGAACTTTCTGCCCGGCAAATTCGATATTATGAGGAAAATGGATTGATATTTCCAGCGAGAAGCGAAGGAAATAGACGATTATTTTCATTCCATGATGTAGATAAACTGTTAGAAATCAAAAATCTGATTGAACAAGGCGTCAATATGGCGGGGATCAAACAAATTCTGGATAAGGCATCTGCCGAACCGGAAGAAAAATCCGAAAAAACCGCCAAACCGATGAAGCACGATCTGTCTGATGACGAACTCAGAAAGCTTCTGAAAAACGAACTGATGCAGGCAGGCCGTTTCCAGCGGGGAAATACTTTCCGCCAAGGTGACATGTCCCGATTCTTTCATTAATCCGTTAGCAACTGTTTTGCTATATACATTTACCTTTTAGAGGAGGAGTTTTACAAAATGGCAAAGTACACAAGAGAAGACATCGTAAAATTAGTAAATGAGGAAAACGTAAAGTATATCCGCCTTCAGTTCACAGACATTCTCGGAACGATTAAAAACGTGGAAATTCCTGTGAGCCAGCTTGAAAAAGCACTTGATAATAAATGCATGTTCGATGGTTCTTCCATCGAAGGTTTTGTCCGTATCGAAGAGTCTGATATGTACTTATATCCTGATCTGAACACATTTGTAGTCTTCCCATGGACGGCTGAAAAAGGTAAAGTAGCACGCTTCATCTGTGACATTTACAATCCGGACGGCACGCCGTTCGAAGGTGACCCGCGTAACAACCTCAAACGGATTCTGAAAGAAATGAAAGAACTCGGTTTCAGCGATTTCAATCTTGGACCTGAGCCTGAATTCTTCCTGTTTAAATTAGATGAAAAAGGCGAACCGACGCTTGAATTGAACGATAAAGGCGGATACTTCGACCTGGCTCCGACTGACTTGGGAGAAAACTGCCGCCGCGATATCGTGCTTGAGCTTGAAGAAATGGGCTTTGAAATCGAAGCATCTCACCATGAAGTTGCTCCGGGTCAGCACGAAATCGATTTTAAATATGCCGGTGCCATCCGTTCTTGTGACGACATCCAAACTTTCAAACTGGTTGTCAAAACGATCGCCCGCAAACACGGTCTGCATGCGACATTCATGCCAAAACCGCTGTTCGGCGTAAACGGTTCCGGTATGCACTGCAACCTATCACTCTTTAAAGATAGCGTTAACGCATTCTTTGATAAAGACGCTGATCTTCAGCTGAGTGAAACAGCAAAACATTTCATTGCCGGTATCGTAAAACACGCGACAAGCTTTACGGCTGTCACAAACCCGACGGTGAACTCTTACAAACGCCTTGTTCCGGGCTATGAAGCACCTTGCTACGTGGCATGGAGCGCGCAAAACAGAAGCCCGCTGATCCGTATCCCGGCTTCCCGCGGCATCAGCACGCGTGTTGAAGTCCGCAGCGTAGACCCGGCGGCAAACCCGTACCTGGCGTTAAGCGTATTGCTTGCAGCAGGCCTTGACGGAATCAAAAATAAACTTGAAGCACCGGCTCCGATTGACCGTAACATCTACGTCATGAGCAAAGAAGAGCGCATGGAAAACGGCATCGTAGATCTTCCGGCGACACTGGCGGAAGCTCTCGACGAATTCAAATCAAACGAAGTCATGGTTGCAGCGCTCGGCGAGCACCTGTTCGAACACTTCATCGAAGCAAAAGAAATCGAATGGGATATGTTCCGCACACAGGTTCATCCGTGGGAGCGCGAACAATACATGTCTCAGTATTAATCTCTCAATCCCTTGGCACTATTGGTGTCAGGGGATTTTTTGGTTTATTTCACAAGGGGTATTTGAAGGATTGGTGGTCAGGTTGACCACTATTTGACCACCAAAAATACTAAAAAAAATTAAGACAAAAGAGAGTTCATATATTCTTCATAACCGTCAACTGACGAATTTTCAAGTTTCTCTGAGATATGAGAGTACACGTCAGAAGTGATGGTTATATTTTTATGCCCAAGTCTTTCTTGTACAAACTTCATCGTTGCACCAGATTCAAGAAGAAGAACGGCGTGAGTATGTCTTAAACCATGTATAGGCATTTTATTAAGCCCAGACTTTTTAAGAATTCGATTAAGTGCATTGAAGAGGGTGGATTTCGGTAATGGTTTGCCGTCCTCTCTGCAAAAAACAAGGTCTAATTCATGCTCATATACTTCATTAAAAACTATTCTATTATCATTTAAATATTTCATATGAGCTGTTAATTCCTTAGCCAAAGAATTGCTTATTTTAATACGTCTCTCGGATTCATAAGTTTTTGTTTCTCCGAATCTTTCTTCGCCTTCTTTAACTTGAAAGTCTAAAGATTTGTTAATATGGATGTAATTATTCTTTAAATCAATATCCTTTCTTTGTAATGCAGCAGCTTCCCCCTTACGCATTCCAGTTTCAAGTAGAGTTTTAAAGAAAATGTAGTAAAGATAGTTATCCTGTCTTGCAATTTTGAGGAAGAAGGAGATGTCGTCTGAGTTAATGTACGCCAGTTTTTCTTTTTTCTTAGGTATCTTCGGGATAGTTACTCCTTCACAAGGATTCTCCTCGAGTTTCTTTAATGGTTTTACAGCAGTAGATAAAGCATTAAACATTGTCCCGTGAATGATCTCGATCGTTCTCTTACTGTACCCTTGTTCTGCTAAATGATTGATGAATTTTTGGTATCTCAAAGGCTTGATATCCTTAAGCTTAATATCCTTAAAATAGGGCAAGATCTTTGTTTTAACATTACGTTCATGAAGGATATATGTGTTTTTCCTAACAGTTCCTTGTTTATATTCAGTGAGCCAATCTTTAAGATAGTGTTTTAAAAGAACGTCACCTCCATTGATTTCTAAGTCGCTATTCAGCCTCAGTTCTTCTTGTCTGGCTGCTAGTTGTGCTTCTTTTTTTGTTTTAAATCCACCTTTAGAGACCTCAATTTGTTCATGAGTCAAAGGGTCTTTATGCTTTATTCTGTATTGCCAGGTACTACCTCTTTTTCTGAAACTGGCCATCTTTACTCCACCTTTCATAAATTAACATATCCCATTTTAGCACTTAGTTTTTCGGGGGACAATCAAAAATTTCAGACAATTGAAAGTTAACGTTATCAAAAAATACTATAAGTTTGTGTTTATTTTCTGCTCTTGATATAAGATAATTGAAATTGTGGTGAATTATGGAGTGAGGGCAAACTTGAAGTTTTATGGTCAAATGGATTTAAACATTCTCGTATAAAGTATAGTGTAGTCATAAGGGGCTGTAACAGTGATGAAAAAGAAGAAAATGATTATTTTTTTCGGAATTGTGGCTATAGCAATAATAGCATTGTCTATAACAATTCCAATGTACATAAACAGGTTAGATACAACCAATTTAGATGCTATAGCTACTAAAGTAAAAGAAAACAAAAAATTAAACAAACACTTTGATTCAGTATGGTTGCGTAAAGTTCAGGATACTAAAAATCAATTTGATTTATCTTTAAAAGCTAAGCCAGCGTTTACTACTTTATCTGACAAAGAAAAATTGCTTTTGGCTGGAAAGGTGATGGAAGTTGTCCAAAAGAATTCGCATTTAAACGAAATTAAATGTGGAAGGAATAAAACATGTTCTATTAATGAGATTTTTATTTTGCCGAGCGATGAAGACGATAAAACATCCAGTTATGAAGTTAAATATAGTCCATTAAATCATCCAGAAGAGAACGTTTTAATCGTAAGTGAATACCAAAATGATGACCCTAATTCTCATATACTTGAAACAAGAGAAGTGAAGTACCAAGAAGACGGGTACGAAGGCGTAGACACCCTAGATGAAGATTATCAGGAGAAGACAATTGCTATTGGCATGACCAAGCAGGAAGTTGTCCAACTTAAAGACTGGGGCAGGCCTAAGTCTATTCATAAGACAACGACAGCATCAGGGATAAATGAACAATGGGTTTACGGTATTAGCAGATATCTATATTTCGATAATGGAGTATTAACAACAATACAAGAATAAAATTATTAGCCCTTCAATCCAAACATTAAATAAAAAAATCCTCATTTTAACGAAACATTTTAGATCATCTTGCTTATTAATCTAATTTAAAGTATCCTAATTGATGTATCATAGGGGTTTAACAGCCACTATAGACCACAGAGTCCCTCACACGCTCTGTGGTTTTTTGTTTAGACAGAATATATCCAAATAAAAAAAGAAGCCTCAGAGGGCTTCAAATTGATTAATTCTTCTCACATGCAAAGTTGTCATTATCCCGATCCATCTTAGATGTATAAGCAGGGTGAGTGCTTGGTACTCCATGCGGATATTTCTTTCTCAGCTCTGTGCAGTTTGCAAAGTGTTCTGTTCCTCCAGTAGAAGGGGAGGCTTGTGTAGAGTTAGAAGAGCTGTTTGATGCCGATCTATTTGAATGTGAACTGCTTGGATTAGACGATTTATGCGTCTCTGATTGGTGTGTTGTAACTGACTTTTGAGCCGGCTTAGATACACTTACTGATTTCTTCGGTTTCGTTACGCAGCCATTAAATCCTTTATCAGTCGCATATCCATTCTTACTCCAAATCTTCAAGTCCTTATCTTTAGCAGCTTGCTCATCTTTCTTATACGTGTCTAAATACTTCGTGTTTGGTTCATATACATAAGCTACTCGTGCTAATCCTTCTTTAAGCAGTGTTTCTTGAACAGATTTGCCATCTACATAAACGTAAACCAGCAGTCTGCCGTACTTGTCTGTACGATCTCCTTTATCAAACTCTAGTTGAAGCTTGCCATTGTTAACTAGCTGTTTGTTTCTTGTTGAAGCATCCTCACCATATGGTTGTACACAAGAGTTTGGCTTTTTAGTCTCAGGAGTGTCAACAAGTAAATAACGAACTGTTTTGACTTCGCCTTTATAGTTAACTTTAATCGTGTCTCCATCAACCGTTCTGTTTAGTGTTACATCGACCAACTTTTTCTTATTGTCAGATGCCTTGTTATCCGACGAATCCTTCTTTGAAGCATTTTCGGCTTTTTCATTTTTGTCATTATTGCTTTTGTCGTTTGATTGAGAGTCTGTCTTTGTCTCTTTTGTATCCTTTTCTTCTTGCTGCGTTGTTTTAGCCTTATCTGAATCTGTTTTATCTGTAGAAGCAGAATCAGACCCACATGCAGCCAAAGAAAAGCTTAGAGATAATGCGCCAATACCTAATAACCATTTCTTCAATGTAATTCCCCCAAATTTGTTTATTCTGTCTTTATATCGGACAAACCTTCCTAATTATAATTATAGAACCAAAGATTGTAAAATTAATTTTAGGTAAACATCTGATTTTGAAAATCGAAGAGCCTAAAACTATGGTAAAATTTAGAAAAGATTAAGTGGAAAGGAGACAGATATGAAAGTATTTGAAGCATCCTCGTTAATCTCAGCAGCGGAGAAACGAGCAAAAGAATACGATCAGATTAGAGAACAATTTATCAATCTCAGAAAAGCGTTTCAGGGAATGGCTGACTTAGACGATAGTGAGTTTTCAGGTAAAGGTGCTGATAACATTAAAGCATTCTTCCAAGATCACGCTGGTGTTACAGACAGCTGGCTTGATCTGATCGATATGAAGATTGCTTTTCTTAACAGTATTTCAGGAAAAGTAGCTGATGCCGGATTAGCCGATTCGTTTGTGGAAGAGTCATTTTTAGAACATGAGTTGATTTATGCGAAGAATAAATCAAAAGCCATCATGCAAGAGCAGCGGAATGAAATGAGGGATATTCTTAATGAGATAAGTGATATTGTTCATCTTGATGTTTTCTCTACAGAGGATGTCGATCAAAAGCTGGATTCAGCAGACAAAAAACGGGACGATACTGTACATAAGCTCGGCAAGCTTGATCATGATCTAACGAAAGAATACGCAGAAACCGAAGCAAACGAACAGTTCATCCAAGCCGACTTTCAGCAGCTCCAAAACGCTACGGGAAAAGGGAAAAACGCAACACCACTTCACTATAATGCCGAGGCGTACAGAGAAAGTGACATACATAAGAAAAAAGGCGAGATTGCAAGACACTCAGACACATATTTAACGATTAAGAAGGAAGAAGCGAAAGAGCGGGAAATCAAGGATTTGGAGAAAAAGCTCGCCGATGGAGTAACTGATTCGGATGAATACTTAGAGATTGCGAAGAAGATCGGTTACGAGAACCTTGAACCTTCCCAACAGCAATATGTGATCCAGCTTGAACAAGCAAAACAGATGGAAGAAGCCGGAGAAGTGACTTGGGATATTTTAAAAGGGGCCGGCGTTGGTTTATATGATGTCGGGAAAGACACGGTAACCGGTTTATGGCAGCTGATCAGCAAGCCTGATGAAGTTGTTGAAGGTATCATAGGGGCAGTTGCTCATCCGATTAACACGTATAATTCCATTTCAACAGCTATTGAGGAATCATATCAAAAGGATATGGTAAATGGAGATGCTTACTCCAGATCAAGATGGGTGACATATGCGGTCAGTTCAGTGGCTGTTGCTGTCGTCGGAACGAAAGGCGCAGGAGCCGTTAACAAAGCAGATGCAGCAGGCAAGGTCATAAACAAGGTAGGGCAGACAGGTACGAAATTGAAGGATGTTAAAATTCCGGATTTACTGCCATATAATCCAAAGTATAACCTTGCTCTGACAGGTGACGTGCCATACAATGTAGTGGACGGAGCAAACTTAAAAAATCAACTAATGAGTTTTGCTAAAAGGTCAGATAAAGAAGTAAAACCTTTCGATGTCGTAGATTATAGACCAAGTAACAGTCCTTTAGAGAATCATCACGGTGTAATGGATGTATGGGCTAAACATAATGTTCCGAATTATGTGAGTAGAGGTAGTAATACGCCAACAGTAGCTTTAACTAAGGAACAACACAACGCTACCAAGAAAGTATATAGAGAATGGTTGTTCGAAAAAACAGGGAAGAAAGTTGGCGGCAAAGTAAACTGGAAAGAAGTATCCCCTAGAGAAATACAAGAACTTACTGAGAAGATGTTTGATGCTGCTAATGTTCCTAAAGAAGCTAGACAGCAATATTATAACGCATTTAATCAATACAACTTTAGAAAGTAGGTGCGGACTTGAGCATTGATATGTTAATCAAGAAGATTGCTTCCACATCAGGCTGTCGGCTGTTTGAAGCTGATGGTCTCCCAGTAATAGACGAGAAGCATCAACTACCAAAAGATATTAGTGAATTTTATGAACAATGTGGTGGAGCAGTTTTATATGAAAATGCGGATTATCCAATATACATAGTACGACCAGCTGAGTTTGAATTGGCTAATCCCATTATTGTTGGGGAGCTCTGTGAAGAAGACATTTCATCCGAGTGGTATATTGTTTGCACTGATGGAAAAGGTGAATACCTAACAATTGACTTAAACGAAGAGCGAAAAGGGAAATGCTATGACAGCTTTTTTGATCGACATGGAATAGTCGGCGAAACACAGGTGATAGCAAGTTCATTTACAGATTTAATACAGCGACTGCTTGAGAATAAGGGTAAACATTGGTATTGGTTAAGGGATGATTATGTATCACTAGGCGATGCATATGATGGCATAGAAATTGAATAATCTATTAAACAAAAGTATTGCAATTGTTCATTGCTAAAGATGTGCAATGCGGAGGGGATTAATATGAGCTTCAATAATATCAAACAAAAGTTGAAAGAGTTTTCAATTGTTGCAAAAACAGATCCCAGAATCAATAAAAATGAACAACTCAAAGAAATTGAAATGAACATAGGAAAACAATTACCTTCTGATTATAAGGACTTTTTGAAGAAATATGGCGGCTGTTATCTAGAAAGTACAAAAACAACAGATGAAATTGAGTATGACGTTTGCTATAAACCTTTAGAGAAAGATCCTTGGATGGGCAAGGGCGATGATACACAATTGTTAGAAGGTTTTTATGGTTTAGCGAACGATCATAACAGTCTTCAGAAAGCAATCGATACATATTCTGATCGCTTTCCTAGAAATATTATTCCTATCGCAAGCTCTGCAGGCGGGAATGAAATATGCATGGATATCGATAATGGAAAGATATTGTTTTGGGATCATGAATTAAGTCATCCCGACAAAGACTTTTTCTTAATTGCCAATTCGTTTGAGGAGTTTGTCTTCAGTTTAGTTGATGAACCAATTGAAGCTGATAAAGAAGATGATGGAATTCTGTATATTGAATTAGATGATGACTTACTAAGCAGTTAAGAAAACGTATGGAAATAACTGGAGGAAAAGTTAAAATGGCAGTTACTTATTGGACAGGGGAGAATCTTACACTGCGAGCAATTCAACCTGAAGATATCGTTATATTTGATTCGTTAGATGATGAAATTCTGCGAAATATGGACTCGCTACATTTTCCTCGTTCAGCTAATAACATGAGAGAATGGGTAGAAGAACAATTAGAAAAAGATGAATTCCGTTTTATTGCAGTTGATAGTGATAATAATATAGTAGGTATAATTGAAACCTTTGACTGTGATAGGAAAAATGGTACCTTCGGTTATTATTTGGCTGTATTCGAGCCATATAGGGGAAAAGGATTTGCCAAAGAAATGATCTTGATGGTTCTTCGCTTTTTCTTTTTGGAACTTGCTTATCAAAAAGTAAATACAACTGTTTATTCTTTTAATAATCCATCCATACGATTACATGAAAAATTAGGTTTCATGAAAGAGGGACAACTAAGAAAGATCATTTTCACTAAAGGTGCCTATTATGATGGTATTTGCTTTGGAATGACAAGAGAAGAATTTGAACTGAATCATGGATAATATCACTTGTGCATCGATAAAGTACTGGGTTCCAATAAAATAATGGTTTTATCCATAAAACAAAAGTTTTGCAAATCATTTCAATGGTTTCATTTAATGTGTTATAATCAAACTGTAAAATACAGACTGGTTACAGTGTATTTCTTTAATAAGAAATGCATAAAATAAAAAGACCAGGGTGTTGGTAGCACCCCGGCTCTGTACAAAAAGCTACCCATCAAAGGGCTTGCTCAGCAGTTATTCGTGATAGACCTGTCCCTTCAGGATTCCAGTCTCAAGGGAGGTCTATTTTTTATTTATATACGTCAACAGGGCGATTATAAACGACCCAAATGCAAGCATTAACATTAATGCCTGAAATGTTGACATAAGCATCACCCCCTTTCGTAGGGGATGAGCAAGACTCCCTTGAGTGAGCAAACTTAATGTACAGGAATCATTATACACTAGTTCCATTTATATGTCGTTAAAAACCTCATACAGTTACCTAAACGAAAAGAACCATGTTAGAAATAGGTTCTTTTTTTGTATTTAAGTTAAATATCTCGCTGGAATTACCGATAAATAACATGTGAAATAATACCAAGGAGGTTGTGAAATTGAAAAAAGTATTTAGTTTAGTAACAATTGTACTTCTTGCTGTTGCAACGATGTTTTCTATTAACACATCAAAAGCAGAAGCAGTTGAAGCAACACCGCTTTACAGTCTTCAGATTCTTTCTGTCACATCGGATGGAAACGACTTTGTATGGGAGCCTATTACAAGCAGCAAGCCAAATGCAACAAATGTTTTGAAAGGTGACAAGCTGCATATTAAAGTTCGCTTTATGGGCTATACAAATTCGACCGTTATTAAAGCAAAGGATGGGAGAAATTTGTTATACAAAGGTGAAGCGAACATATACAAATATGACCCTATACTTGGACAAAACAAAGTTGTGATAGGATGGGACAAATACATTGAAATTCCAATGAACGAACTTCCTTCAAATGAGATTCAAGTTGAAGGTCTTGGGAAAAACATGAAAATCATTTATAGCAACGTTGTAAAATTCGAGAGAGGGTGAATGTTATGGAAGGTCTAAATAACTCTTACAATATTACGAAAGATCCGAAATTTTTAGCGTTTTGCAGTTTAGCGACAGAAGGTGCAGGAATTAGTTCGAATCAGCAATGTTCAATTGGTTTTAATGAATTCAAAGAAGCGCTGGAGAATGGCAAAGTAGTTGATAATAAAAACCTTAAAAGCAGTTCAGAGTTAAATCACCAGTTTGATTACTGGAAGTCCAGAATAACTGGGGGACGAGTTGTAACTGAAACTGATAATCAAGTGCTGGATATCATCAAACAAGCATACAATCTTGGAATGGTTACGAAAGATAATATGCTTTTGAGAAATCAAGCAATTAACGCTTATAAAACATCTATTTAATTTAAAATTAAAGCCCCTTCCTACAGGAAGAGGCTTTTGCTTTGCAACTTATTCTTTAAGTTTAATCTAAAACCATAAAGTCTTGCACTTTTGTTTCTTCTTCAGGTAAATCAAATTCATCAAGTTTCTTTTTAGTACGGATATCAAAAATCCCCATATAGCCACCAACCCCTTTTTTGTTTTCCTCTTGTGAAATCACATAAAGTTTTTGATCTTTAAACTTTGCATTCATATATGGAAATTTTAAATCGAATTTTTTAAAAGAAAAATCCTTACTGTACTCAAGTAAGCCGGCGTATCCGGATTTATTAATATATGTAACGTAAAATTTGCCACTTTTTTTGTCGTAATACACTGTGT
Source organism: Bacillus sp. KICET-1 (assembly GCF_027721405.1). NCBI lineage: Bacteria > Bacillati > Bacillota > Bacilli > Caryophanales > Bacillaceae > Bacillus > Bacillus sp. KICET-1. Next base: position 3,129,703 of record NZ_CP113515.1, on the reverse strand, counting down.
CCGCTTGTTCGAGATCATCAGGATATTTTATGAATTTTGATTTCCATGATCCTTTTTCGATTACAGTTAGCTCATGCTCTGAGCTAGCTACAACGTATTTTTCAGAGTGATCAAACAAATCTCCATAGGAAGCTAATCCAATCGTTTTAATAATCTCTTCTGTGTTTCTATCAATGACGTACATAGACATTCCTTGAATGACGTAAATATACCTATTATCGCTTTCTCCCATGGTTACTAGGGAAGGCAAAGTTAGGCTATATTTTTTATTGAACTTTTTATCATTTACTTTCAGTTCATTTCCATTGGTGTCGACATTATAGGCTTTTACGGAAATATCCTCTCCTTGATACCAAAAAGCAAATGGATTGGACAATTTATGTTCCTTAATGGTGTTGTTTTTTAATGTGTAATAATATGGTTCATGTTCAGCTAACAAGACGATATCGTTTGAAGAGAGGGTTTTTTTCTGGATATATGGTATATCCGGTACCTTAAAGTATCGTTTATTAAATTCTTCTCCTTGTGATGTGGATATGAGTACGCTTTTCTTGATGAGTGGATTTGAATAGATAAAAAAGATTTTATCCTCGGTTGGATTAATTTTAGAAGTACTTACAGAGTATTCACCTTTATTTATAAAGAATGCATTGATCAACAATATAACTATTGCACCAATTAGAACTCCTGAAATCCCATATAAAACATAAGACTTTTTCATATAACGCTCCTTATCTTTTATATAAAATAAAAAGACACTTGCAGAATAAATCTGCAAGTAAAATGATTAGTAGCTAACAGTTTTTGATGAACGATCAATATCTGCAGGTGTAACAAGTGCGCCTCCATTACTGTCTAGGTCTGTCCCTTTTGTGTTTTTGTATGATTGCCACACAAGTTTAGAGCAATAATATTTATTTGTATTTTTCTTGGTTGTAGCTACTGAATAAGGCTTACCTGTTTTACTACTAGCATATCTCTGAGCCTTTACCTTATCATAGATATCTGCGCCCTTAACATACTGTTTCTTTTTGCTTTTGAATCGCTTACTCCAATTGTTCTGATAATTCCTTACACCCTTTCCGGCCCATGCTTCCATAATCCTTGAATTATCGCTTTGCACAATAGCATCGTGACCGTGCCTCCAGCTGGAAGTGCTATTATCATATGTTGTAAGTATATCTCCAACTTTACCCATTTTCCCAGAGGCATATGTCTTATTTCTTTCGCCTACAATTTGTTTATATTCATCAGGGTTTTCTTTTTTCAAAAGTTCAAGTTCTTCTTCGATATTTGGATCAACTTCTGGACTATTCTTAGCTTTTTCCGTATCGATGTCTGCTTGTGCAAGTTCTTGTTGAATTTCAGGCGAGGAGAGATCGAGGGTGTCTTCGCTATCATCAGAAGTAGCATTAATAGAGTAAGAGGTACCGATTGTTAACAAAGTGGTCATTAGAAAAATAGTAATCTTCATCTTCATTTTTAAAATCATGTCCTTTCAAGAAAATATGGTTATGTACCCAATGTGTTGCACGAAACCTCCTCTCTATTACCTAGACTAGGTACAGTTAATTTATATCATGTATTACATTTATTAACAATAATTAAATAAATTGTTAAGCTTGATTTAAGGTTTTAAGTTTTTTACCAACAATTACATCGAAGGTTGGATAGGGTTATTTTATTTAAGGGCGGTTTTCTTCACATATCTCATCAAGAAAACTACCACAGACTTTGACTGAAACACTCTAATTCCAACTGTCTTAATTTTGTATTGATGTTACCGATAATACAAATAAAGGGGAAGGGAGAGTTTTTTGAAACTGTAAGCTTTTCCATTCTCCTGAATTAAAGAATGTCTGATCCCTTGACACTTTTCACTCATCGAAAAGCAATGCTTTGTGCTGGAGTTTTTAAGTGTGAAAATAAATTACTATGTCCCCCCTTACAAGCATACATTGTGATATGTAAGGGGGGATTTTTCTTGCCTAGATACCGAAGAGCTCTTCGCAAGAGAGGGCCTTTGCCTTTTCGGTATGTGCTTCTTCTGTCGTTTGCTTTTTTTACCATATCGACGGTCATCAGCCTTTGGATGATCAACTCCTCAATCAAACCGATGCTGATGAACATAGGAGAAATGGAAACCAAACGGGTGGCGACAGAGGTCATTACGGAATCCATTGAAGAATACATGTCTCACAGCGACAATGTGAAAGATATGGTCGATATGAAAACGGATGAAAACGGAAAAGTCACAACGATGGATTTTAATACACAAATGGTCAACAGTATGAAGGCGAAAGTGACAAAGCAGCTCCAGGCTCATCTGAAGGAAGTGGAGTCGAACAATAAGCAACATGAAACAGAAAAAGGCGCAAAAACGGCCGATGAAATTATGATTAACATCCCTTTAGGGCAGGTCACGGGAAACAGCATTCTCGGAAATCTCGGGCCGAAAATCCCCGTGCGCTTTAACCTGATCGGTGATGCGTTAACTGATGTGAAAACAAAAATAAAACCGTACGGCATCAACAATGCCCTGATTGATATCAGTATTTTTGTGGAAATTAAAGTGAAGGTCATTATTCCGTTTGCCAGTAAGACATCAGTCGTGACAAATAATATTCCGGTCTCCATTAAAGCGATTCAAGGAGAGGTGCCGCAGTTTTATAACGGAAGCGGCGGATCAGGTGTCACGCCTTCCATTCAGCTACCGAATGAAAAAAAGGAGAAATCCGGAGCCAATAAAGACAAATAAAGACACACAGCTGCCAGAAAAGAATGCGGCTGTGTGTTTACTTTTTCCTGCGGATTTCTTTTCGCTCTTGGAGATAATTCAATGCTTCGACTAGAGCAGCTCATAAAGGCTAGTGGATATTTAATGATTAGTCATTTCCAACAATTACATCGAACTATCGTTCTTATTTATATTGAATAAAGAACGTTTGTTCTGTTAATATTAGATCAATAAAGGAGTGATTCAAAATGCTTAGAGATCGAGGAACAATCAAATGGACTTCCATGATGCTTCCAGAACATTTAACACAACTAAAAAAGGACTTGTTAGATGTTTTGAAAATGGAGAAGCCATCTTTAGATGAACAACAAATTGAGGAGATTGACATCTTGGTTTCTGAAGCAATGGCATTGAATAAAGAACTGAAGTTTAAGCTCTTTAAAGAAGGGGTTGCTGAGGATTTAATCGGTACAGTCCAATATCTCAATTACGAACAACACAAATTACATGTAAAAGATCATCACGATCAAACCGTATACATCACCATGAATGACATCATAGGAGTTGCTTACAATGATTGATTACTCACAGTTTCCACGTAAAAATATACTTTGTGTAGATATGAAATCCTTTTATGCTTCGGTTTCAGCTGTAACAATGGGATTGAATCCAATGACATGTTATCTCGCTGTAGTCGGAAACACGGATAGACAGGGGAGTGTTGTCTTAGCAGCGTCTCCTGCACTTAAAAAAGATTATGGAATCAAGACTGGCTCCCGGCTATTTGAGATTCCAGATGATCCAAGAATTCACATAGTAAACCCGCAAATGAAACTTTTCATCAGAGTTTCAACTGAAATAACTAAATTGTTTTACAGGTTCGTTCCTGAAACATGTGTACACACGTACTCAATTGATGAATCTTTTTTAGATGCAGGAAAAGAAAATCCTGAAGTCATGGCAGAAGCAATTCAGAGCAGTATGAAGAGAGAGTTCGGCTTAGTTTGTACTGTTGGCATTGGCGACAATATGCTGCTGAGTAAGTTAGCTCTTGATTTAGAGAGCAAGAAAACAAAGACTGGGATTGCACGGTGGGGGTATGAAGATGTTCCGAAAAAACTTTGGCGTGTTCATCCGTTATCTGAAATGTGGGGAATAGGAGGGAGGATGGAAAGGAATTTAAACCGAATGGGGATTGCGACTGTTGGCCAATTAGCCAATTATCCATTAGAGCTGCTTGAAAAACGTTTCGGCATTATGGGGAATCAGCTTTATTATCATGCCCATGGAATTGACCTTTCTGAAATTGGAGCTCCTTTAATGCAGGGGCAAATAAGCTACGGGAAAAGCCAGATATTACTTAGAGATTATACGAAGAAAGAGGATATCAAAGTAGTCCTCTTGGAGATTTGTGAAGAGGTTGCACGAAGAGCACGAACACATAACAAAGTAGGGCGTACGATCAGCTTAGGAATTGGTTACAGTAAAGATGAGTTCGGCGGTGGCTTTCACAGATCTAAAACAATTGATTTGCCTACGAATATCACAATGGATATTTATCGATACTGCTTGATTTTGTTTGATAAGTTCTATACAGGAAAAACAGTAAGAAGTATTTCAGTTACTTTATCCAATATTGAAGACGATGTGAATCAGCAATTAAGTCTGTTTGAAAAGGATAATGAGAAGAGAAGGAAGCTTGGATTTGTGATGGACGGGATAAGAAATAAATACGGATCTAAAGCGATCTTACGAGCTGTTTCATATACACCTGGTGGAACAGCATTGCATAGAGCAGGTTTGACTGGTGGACATAAGTCATGAGAACAGAGAGCAGCTCCCTCTGTTCTCCTTACAAAGTTATTAGTTTTTTACGTTTCGGCTCTTTCAGCAACCTTGAACGTATCATTTTGTTGTTGGAGATAGGAAGCACCCAATGTTCCGGCAACGCCGAATAATAGAACTGCACAGATAAATAGTTTAGTTTTCATATTGCTTCTCCCCTTTTGATTTGTCTTCTTGCTTCATTTGCCAAACGATAAAATTCAACTGCACCCCAAGCATCCTGTTTTCCAGTGAGAAAATCTGCTACAGAGACACCATAACTTTCCATGTCAGGGTATATACCTCTTTCTTTGAAGAACTCGAATGTTTTCCTAACTAAGTCTAAATCATAGTCCAAGAAAAGTCCTTTAACCATTTTTAACTTTTCAAGTACCATTTCATTGTTATGCCGTTCAGCCAGCTGTTTGGCCTGTTCATAAAATTTTTTTGCGTTTTCAACGTCATTTTGCCTTCCCTTTAAGAAGGAGATAACAAATAATGTCTTAGCAGCGTAATCATGATTTTCCGGCTCAATGATTTGAAGTGACTTATTAAAGTGAAAAAATGCTTTATCAAGTTCTTCCATTTGATTATAACACAATCCAATATTAAACAGTGCTGAACGCATCAAATGCCCACGATTCTTTTCACTTTTGTTTAGCTCTACTGCCTCCTGATACGCTTTGTATGCTTGCTTTAAAGCTTCATCAAACTTCATACTGTCCAGCAAATTACCAAATATGACGAATTGACAGCGCACCTTTTGTACCCCGTATGTAGGGTTCCCGTCAATAGCAGGTTGTTTTTTAAATATATCGTAAGCCCTCATGGCATAATTCATTGAAAAATAAGTCTGTTTCATGTGGTAATACACTTCTGACAATTTAAAATAAAATTCAGCTTTTTCAACTTCAATATCTCCACTCTCGATTGAATCCAAATACCTCTCAGCTTGTCTATAGTAATTAAGGGAGAATGTTAACTCTTTTTGTCTGAAATAGAACATGCCCATGAAAAAGTAATAGTAATATTCCAGCATTCCTGTTAAATTTCCATGACCTTCATATTCTTTTAGCTCGCCATAATTTTTCTCAATATCTTTTATAGCGTTAGGATACATATATGCCAACATTAGCTTATGTCTAAACTCAAGTAGGGAGTAGTATAGTAAAACATCTTGATTTTCTTCCATAACTTTTATTTCCTGCATAACTTCTTTACGCATTTCTTCTGCTCTACCGACCCAATTCTTTTTAATAGCCACATACCAATGATTCATCTTTGTTGCTACTAAATCATAAGGAATGACTTTTTCACTCTTCAAGTCCTAAACCCCTTTCATATCCATTTTATTATATAGTTGCATTAGAGGAAAGAAATGTAAAGGGGATTTGAGTGAAAATTAAAAACAAATCAATAATTTGTTTATGACCGAAACGAAAAAAATACCCTCCTCGTTAGAGAAGGGTACGTTATCAGTTTGCTGTTGCTTTCAGTGAGGCAAGCCACTCATCCAATGTTCCTGAGAAACCTTGTTGAACGGCTAATTCATATGCTGATTTTCCATCTTTACCGGCAGCACCAGTAGCACCTTTAACCCCGGTTGCACCAGTAGCTCCAGTATCGCCTTTTTCACCTTTTAATGAAGCTAACCATTCCTCTACAGTTCCTGAAAAACCATTGTCTACTGCAATATCATAAGCAGACTTCCCAGTGACAATTGAGACATTAACCATTGGATTGAAGAAACTCATTTATGCGCCCCCAAAAAATTATATGTTATTCCTGACTCAGAAATTTTGAAGCTTGTGATAGGTGAATCATGAGCGTCCATTTGAAAGCCTTGTCCAGCTCTTAAATAGATAGGATCACCACCATTGATTGATACGTGGCATTCCTGATCATTCGAAAAGCTGAATTTATAGAAAGAATATTTAATCGTCCAGGTTGCAGGTGGGGAAGGGATCACTTCATGGTTAGATTCTGACTTCTCAAGCATTGGACTCCCGATATATCCAGATCCTATTTGCATGACCAACAATCATTCCTTTCTTAATTAAAAATGAAAAAAGGGGGGATGAACTCCCCCGAGTTATTTTGGTTCTGTGTATTCCATTGCTTGATCACTATCTGAGATACCTGTAGTGGTTGGATCCACTACAATTCCCATGGCAGTTAAAAATGTCAGCAGTGCATTAAATTTCTCAGTGAGATCATCACTAAACACAGAAATATCGTATCCAAAAGCTGATGCAATTGCTTGTGCAAACAAAAGAGTTGCAGAGAAGATTGCAACCAGGAATGTTTTCTTTTTTAGTCTTACTTTCCAGTTAATTTTAGTCATTAAATCGTCTCCTTATAAATTAGCTAATTTGGTGATATCAACACCAGCGATCTCTGCACCAAGTAGTATGAGGATAATTAAAACTAAAATCTTTAATGTCTTGCCAAATGTTCCTTCTAATAAGTTTTGAAGCCACTTTGTTTGCGACTGATTAACTTGCTGAAATTCATTTCTTAGTCCAGCTATCTCAGTGGTGAACAAATTTTTTGTTTCAACAAGGTTTTTTTCTTGGTTCTCAACAACAGTGGTAAGTCTAATAAGTGATTCACTTGTTGTTTTTTGTGTTTCCAACATGATTTTTCTATCTTCTGCTTGTTCTTTAAGACGTTCTTTTATATGAGCAACCTCAGTCTTTAAAACTTCATAGTTTTCTTTTTCAGCCACAATGCAATCATCCTCCATAAAAAATAGGAGGTAATGTCACATCACCTCCTAAATAATCATTGATACACTTTGAGCTACAATCATCCTCAAAGATATTTAAATATATTTAGATTTTTGAGCCAAATTGTCCTGAAATGTAGCCGCGTTTACCTTTGTAGATAACTTCCCAGTAACCCTTAGCATTGTTTGACCCTTTCACTGAGCCAGAAATGCTGACGGTATCACCTAGCTCCACAGTGCCGAGATTCTTCGCTTTGTTTTTATCAGGTCTGTCCATTACGATAGCAGCGCTTTTTACTCCGACAACTTTAATCTTGCCTACAGATTTGATTCCACTGTTATCAGGCTTAGAAGTGGGTTTAGGCTTTGGGGTTGATTTTCCAAGCTCAGCATCACTTTTAATGTATTTCACATTTACATATCCGCTGTATGTAGCACCTTTGGAGTTTGTATATTTGATATAACCCCAACCATTTTGAGTTGATCCTTTTTGGTATTGGACAGTGGAGCCTTTAGGAAGGGCAAGTACAATAGAGGAGTTCGCATTGCGCTGAGTTCTCACATTAAGACTGTCTGCGATAACTGTGTTCTTAACATAAGAGCCATTTGTTTTAACGACTTTTGTTGGCTTTGAAGATGAGGAAGAAGTTTTTCCGCCGAGTACTTTTAATTCTGCAGCAATGGCCGCTTTCACTTGATCCCAACGTCCCTCAGACAGAATACGATGCGGACAGTATTTTCCGTTCCAGTCCTGATGCTTTCTGATTTTGTCAACGCCCCATCCGCGCTCTTTGAGAAGCTGCGCCACAAACTTGATAGCCAGCGCTTCTGCTGCGCGGTACCGCGCGCCACCTGACTTACTGTAGCAGATTTCTACTGCGATAGACTTACGGTTACCGGTTCCATTCCTTCCATCGCCAGAGTGCCAAGCGTTCCGATCCAGCGGAATCCCCTGAATGACTTCTTTATCATCGATGGCAAAGTGATAGCTTGTCGATTCGCTGTTTCCCGTCATATAACTGATTTCATTGGCGGCTGATGCGTCGTTTGCTGTGTTATGAATAGTGATATACTCCGGTGTCATTGGGTTCGGACATTTCAGGGCGTATTTTTCACTTAGAACTAATCTCTTTTTCACTGCAATTGTCATATTGAGCATCTCTCCTAAAAATTAAATTTGAGCACAAAAAAGAGAGAAGGGGGTAAATTCCAATCTCTCTTTATCTCACGTATGCTCTTGTTATCTCTGTTTTTGAATGCTGTAAATTGAATAAAATTTATATTTTAACTAGAACATAACCACCTCCTTTAATTTTGAGGGATTACTTAATTAAGCAGATGGCAATGCCATAGCCAAGCTTGTCTGAATATGGGGTTACAATCTCCATAGCCTTCCAAGAGTAAAACCTGTCTTCTGTTTTTGTGCCGATGCCATAATTACCTTCAATACGATCTCCCACAGAAACAGTGCTGTCCACTTTCACATAAACCTGTCCAAGTAAGCCGACTATGTTCCATTCAGGGCGTTCTTCACGGGGGACGTAATCTATTTTTTCAATCCATTCAGGGTTTACTTTAGGCAGTTTCTTAACATCACCGGTTTCTGGGTTGACTACATCTTCATATATGTATCCACCAAATTCATTCTTTAAATATCTACCTTGCCAGTGAATATCAGCTCCGCCTAAAATAGTTCCTGCAGTTTCGGAGATTACTCCGTGTACATCTTCACCTTTTCTCGCTGGGCGAATTTTAGCTCCTTCAAGAGTGACAATTGTTCCTGTCGGAATTGCTTTTCCGTCAAGGCTTTCAAAATATTCAGCGTAATCACTGAAAGTGGCTCCGCCATTCATCTTGCCGGTAGATGTTATATCTCCGTTCATGGAGTTTAGCATCCATTTGATATTCGCTCTTGATGGGGTAGAACCATATCCACCAACCACCATATAGCGATCATTTGTACCGAGTTTGACTCCTCCCGAAGATAAGATAGTTCGTGAGACATTATCGCCTTCAATGTGGGATTCGTTTGAAGACATGACTGTGCTACGCGAACCGCTAACGGAACTTGCTCCGGAAGAGGAAAATACTCCTGTTCTGACCCCAGTTGCTTTTGCTCCACCTGTGGTGCCTATAACAGCAGAAGCTTCACCTGATACTTCAGGCTGTCCAGTAGATGCTGCTATTAAGCCTGTGCTAGATTTGGGTACTCCAGAAGAGGTTGCAACCTTTGTCCCGCCTTTTATATTATTTGGTACAAAAGTGTAATCAACTCCTGCAATTCTGGCAGCCTTTTTGTATTTTTCCACTGAAATTCCCATTAGGCTTACCTGAGAATTAGAACAATATACACCAATACTGTCAGCTTTCCCGTCGCCTATCAAACTTGCATTAATAAGCTTTACATTTTCTGTGCCACTGCCAATACGCACACCGATTCTCGCCGATTCAAAACAATTTACATTTGAAATATTTACATTATCTGATTTTTGATCCCCACCGTATACATAAATATCAGCTCCAGCTGTTTTGAAGTTAGAAATAGAGAGACTGTTTAAATTGATGTTTCTTGATTTAAATTGCGTAGCGATTGCGGGATTTCCTTTGTAATCATAAGAAGGGTCTCCAATTGCGTTAAAGTTTGAAATGTTGACATTTCTGTAAGCTGAGATTACTAGTGCCCGTGGGCTCAACTCTTTATAAAGGTCACTAAAGATTGGAGACTTCGCAGTACAGTTAACAACATTAATGTCGAATGCACTAGTGGAGATTTTATCAGAAGCACGATGAAAGCCGATGTGTCTAAAATCAAATGCACGAATGTCATTCTCTGAGTAGCAGTTGATTAAATTTACGTTTCTTGCTGCAGGCGCTCTATTGTGGGCTTTAACTTCAAAACCTCTGCAGTTTTTCTGACTGTTGCAGTTCACCAGCCATACGTTTCTAGAACCGTCATCAATTTCAAAACCATTTGAATTTGATGAGCCTTTGTCATGAGCAGACCCATTGGCATTGTATGCGTGACAGTTAGTGAAGTAGATGTATTCAGAATAGTGAGTTGTGAAGCCATCGTCACCGAAATTAGTTGCAGTACAGTTTTCAATCCAAACATATCTACTGCCCTTCGGTTGATAATAATCAGCACCATCTGAAGAAGTGTTCCAAATAGGAGAGCTTACATCAAAACCATGAAGACCGGGATTTCGAGCATTGACGTTTCTAACCCGAACAAATTTAGAGTTAACAATACCCACACAGTTTGCATTTGTTCCATTTGTAATGGTGTTGTCCTTTTTGTCTAAATTCCAATCGAGGTCTAAGTCTTCAATTAAGATATATTCATTTCCGTTTGTGTAGTCGCTATTGGTTAACACACAAGATGTTCCGGTAGCAGTTGGGTGAAGCTTGATAATAGATCCTGATCCAACACCGTAAAGTCTGACATAAGAAGGGACATGTAATCCTTGAACCATATAAATACCTGCGGGTACAAAAACTTCTCGCTTCCCGCTGGAAAAAGCAGCTTTAAAAGCTTCAGAGTCATCAGTAACCCCGTCACCCTTAGCTCCAAAATCCTGAACATTGACACTTCGTCTGATAAATTCATTTAAGACTTTATCAACAATTGTTGCACCGGATGCTGGGATTTTTGAAATGTCTCCAATAGTGTTTGTGATATCTGTTAAACCAGAATCGACTGTGCTTATTACGTTTTTAATATCCTTAGAAGCTTTATCAAAAGCCTCTTGAATATCGTCTGCAGTATATCTGATATTATTTGATTTTAACCCTATAGTATCAATGGGTATCCATTGCTCTGTTTCTTCGTCCATATAACCCATTGTGTTTACGGGAATTAAATTGTCGTTCAATATATACTCCTCCTTATCCTTTTCTAATCCAAACCATGCTTCCGTCAGGGGGTTCTACAGATGGTTTTATCCTCATCTTTTTGGGAGCATTGTTCGTTCTCAACCATACTGATCTGATGTTGTAAGGCTCTACATAGCTAGAAACAATGTTGAAACCGTCATACTTATCTGAGACGCTAATATTTATCCAGTCAAAACCATCCCATCGATATTCAATTCCTGTTTCTTTTACAGTGACAGTCCAACCAATTTGAGGGGAAGGATAAGTGTTTAATAAATCCTGATAGGTGTACACAAACGGCAAGTAAATCTTCCTAGTGTTTTCAACTACATATTCATAGTCTGATGTTGCTTGTCTACACCAATTTGTTATTTCAATACATCGCTTGGTGACACGTTCACATTCAGCAATACGTTCATTGATACGAATAATGGCATCTTCAGCATCATCAATTAAGCCTTGAAGCGTTTCAATGACCATATTTCCTTGTCGTTTAATCCAAATTCTTGAGGCAGGGAAGAAGGATGCGCCTTCTCCTTGATATGTAAAAGTAAGTGATTTGCCTTCGTTTGAACCATTGAAAAAGACAACTCCCATAAGGTAATCAACCTTAAAGTAGTTGTCTTCTAATTCACCATCTTCAATTTCTCGCCATTCTTTACTGTCACCACTAACCTCGACTCTGTACTCACGGTTAGGCACTTCTGTAAGTAAGACTCGACCATTGTAAACAGTTAAAGTTTCACTATAGCTTAAATAAGGGTCATTGATTGAGCCCTTCCTTTTTTGAGAAAGGGTGGGATCGTTATAGAGCTGAGGAAAATCCAAACTAAATTCACCGTCCTTTCTTATTGTGTAATTGATTTGAGCAATTCTTCTAAGTGCGCGACTCTTTCTTCTAAGCTCTGTAGTTTGCCTTTTGTACCGCCTAATGTTTGTCCTCTGATAATGGATTCGGCTTTCTTGCCAATTACATTGTACACAGACTTCTCATCTGAAATTGCATATACAGAATATCCTTGCCACCAATCTTGAGCTTGAAAAACTCTAACCCATGCTTCAAACCAATTCGCCTGAATTGATTCATTGTATTCCCCTAGGTCACCGAATGCGTTATGGGGCTGTTCAGGAGAGTTACTGTAAGGTGGGATGCCAAGTTCACCAAAGAAGATCGGCTTATTCCATTTATCATAAAATGCTTTGATTTCCTTGAATATATTCTGTCCTCGCCCGTATAACGGTACGCTATAAATAGCATCAATTAACTGATCGACAGATGGATTTCGATTATCAGTTAATTCAAAGTAAGTTGCTATTGCAATAATATCGACTAGTCCAAATATAGGATTGTTCAGCTTTTTGTTATACGCGGCAATCGTTTCAGGAGACCACTCAGCGGTTACCCAATAATTTGTCCGGTAGAGTATCTTGCCAGAAAATAAACTCCTTAGGCCTGTAATAACTGATTTCCACTTTTCTGTTGAGTCTTCCATATGAACTAAGTTTGAAGCAATGTATAAGCCGTCTAATTTAAATTGTTCGCATTTTTTAGCGAAGTCTTGCAGGATGCTGTTCCATGCTGCGAACCATTGGTCTAGATCAGAAGGTGCCCAATCGGTTTCAGCTATCGTTCCATTTGCGATGAAGGGGTAGGGTTCTAAAATAATGTTGTACCCGTCATTTTTGAGTTTAGGGATCATATCCCACGCTTCGTTATAAGTGTAATCCACAACAGTTGGATTTGAGTCTGAAGCATCCACTGCATTAATAAGGATAGGAATAGTGATTGTATTTAAGTTTAAAACAGTTGAATCATAACTGACATCGGCATAGTATTTACGGCCAAATGCTGAAACATTTCCGCCTTTCCATTTCAAGGGGTTGACCAAAAGGTTATTGAGTTCAATGTTTTGAACGCGACTATCGTAGTCGGACAGCTTAGTGTCAACTTGTGCTGCTGTGGTTTCAACTAATTCAGCAGTTTTTTGATCACTGGAAACCCATTTTTCGCCGTCGTAAGATGAAACAACACCTGTAACCGTATTAGTCCATAAATCGTTTGCTTCTGGTTCCTCAGGCTCGGTTGAGGAGACCGTGTATTTCGAGCCATTTAGCTTTCCTTTAACTTCTACAGTAGAAGAAGGGAGGTAGGGGTTTTCGTTTGGGTGAAGGGATTTTACGATGTCAGATCCAATGAATTGAGTTATCTCTATATCTGCATCAACTCTTCGATAGGCTTGAATACCAATTGTGTAGTACATATTGGAGGGGAGCCCTGTAAATGTAGTAGCTCGTTTGTCATACTTTACATTCTTCAAGTCTTCACTTGCCATTTTTGAGCCAAAAACGTACTCTTCATTTTTGTTGCTTCCATGCAGATAAATTTCAAAACCATCAATATTGTATTGATCTTCGTCTGATTCAACATAGTCCCATTGGAAAGTTACATCAACAGAACCATCATCATTGGTCGTATGAGAAATAGCAGTGCCGTCCTTTGCAATAACAGGGGAGGCGGGTTTAACAGCAATCCTGTCATTACGTCGGTTGAAGTTTTCAGTAACCTCATCGTACTTGATTTTCCTTTTGTTTGTCTCAGTGCTGATTTTATTTGTTCGATAAACTGTTTTCAGCATGTTCTCAAAATCCGATGAAGCGCGTTTACCATTTGAAACTGTAACGCTCAAGTTAGACTGTTCAAAATCAATCGAAATAGCTGTTATTGTTGCTTTTACATCGGTATAGAAGCTTTTCTGTTGCACCCTTACGATGTCGCCAAGAGAAAACCTGTCCCAGTTATGTTTTTCACTAATGCAATTGAAAAAGTTCACTAAACCTAATGCCAGATTAACAGCTGGTGCATTTCGGTTTTCAAGTTCTTCGTTTGTAGCGTCATATAATTCATTCTCATCAAAGATACTGTCATTAGACCATTCGGCTGTAATAATGTATTTTGAAAGTTCTTTTTGGAGTTCAGTGCTGAAGTTCTTTTCAAAAGACAGTTTATCTTTAAGGTCGGTAATCTGTGTTGAAATTTGTGTAATAGAAGCTTGTATTGCTTTAATTTCTTCTTTTTTTGATTCAACTTCTTTTGATTTAGCATCTCTTTGCTTTATTAGATCAGTAGTATCATCGCCGGCTTTACTTGCAACTGTAATCCTGTCCAATATCTTTTGGAAATCAAGCTGCAACGTATATAGGTCATTATTCGATGCTGTTTCTTTTTCCTCGGCTTTCTTTTTCTCATCTAAAAGTTTGTAGAAAGAACTGCCTTCATTATTAACCAGGTCGTTGTAATCTAAAATTGCATGACAAAGTGCATCAGACATGTAGTTGCTTCTTTCGATTACATTTCGTTTCTGGTCACGCTGAAAAGGGTAGAGGAAGTACGAAAAATCGTCTATGTATGATTGTCCGGTTGGATTTACGGAGTTGATGCTTAATCCATCTTTGCCTGTAGCATAAATCCTTGTAACGACATCATCCATATCCTCAATATCATCCAGAGAAATCATATATTGGGCAGGGGTTATTTTGAGTCCCTTATATTTAGACACATCAGATTCTTTGTAAAAATCAACTGTACAGTCAATTGTATTAAAAACAGGAATCGCTTCGAATTTCTCGCAAATCGAATACATAAAATCAAGCTTGTTTGAAGAAGAAATATCAAACTGTCTGTATTTTAAATTGAAGAGGGGATCAATGAAACCGATAGACCATTCAGTATTTTTTAGGCAGTCGGTAGCGGCCTCTTTAAGATTTTTCGAAGTTTCTTCATACTTAATGACACCTTGCTTAGAAAGTACATATTGAAGTGATTTGCATTCAACCTGGATAGTGTCCATATCATTGCTGTATGATTTGGTTTTCTTGACTACTGTAAACCAGATTATAAGTCCATAAAATTCTGATTTTATTAAGTACCAGGGCCTCAATAGATCAACAACATGATTCCGTTTATTTACACCATCGTAAGTGGCAGTTAAAGGGATTGAGAATGTTAATTCGTGTACATTGCTGCCGTGATTGAGCGTTACCATAGGATTGATTACTTCATCAATATTTGCGATCTTTGTTTTATTTGGTTTAGCTAGGGAAAGACGAATATCTTTAATTTCCGTGTCTTTACGAATTGTAATCAAATGTCTAACCCCTCCTACAAATACTTGTATCTAAATGAAAATCTTAATTTACAATTGCCTGTAACCTTTAATCTGTTCCTTCCAAAGCCCAATCTCAAGTACTGGTCATTAAAATCGTCATAGCGCTCATTGCCATAAAGATTAGACTCAATAATTTCTTTTTCGCCGTTTATTTTTAAGAGCTCTTTATCTTTCAAGTTGCTGAATAAAAACGGTTCGCTGAAATCACTGAGATTTTCGATTTTTATGTCACCATCACCAATTTTCAATATTTCTAAAGAGGGGAAGATGTTTACATCGCCTTTATTTTGCAACTCAACAATTTCAGTACCAGAGGATATATCAAATGCATGAGTGATTGCATTTCGACTGTAAGCGTAAGGGGAGTTGCATTTCATAGTTAACCGGACGTAGCCATTACGAGCGGCATTATGAACTAAATCAGCTGTATCTACTGGCATTGCATAATAAACGATATCAAGGTTTTGGCTAAACGCAAAAGGCTTGTAATCATCTACACTTAACCAACGTTTAATTGCTCGTACATTCTTTTCATCAAAGTGATCACCGAGATAAAAATTCAATGGGAATTGCTTAGGTTCCTGTTTAACACCTTCAGTGTAGGGCTCAGGCCGCATCTTTACATAAGTCTCATTGACTGTTCTTGAGCCTAAGAACGGTTCCTCAACTAAGCCTGAATCAGTATTAACATTTGTGACACCATAGTCACTTGATTTTTCGTTATTAAATAAAAAATAGAGGCTTTCTCTAATCAATTTTTATCACCTCAAAAATAAGAAGAGCCAGCATATACACTGGCTCATGAGTTATTGAAATTTATGCCCTTGTTTTTAAGACCATTTGCAAATTTATTGAATACAAAATCAGCTGTTTTCTGAGGATTTTCTGATTCATTAATGTTAAATGTAGCTTTAAAATTATTGTTGTTTACAGTGCCGTTTACTGACTTAGTAGCATCTGGTGGGGAAGAGAGGCTTTGAATACTCGGTATCAAACTATTAGAAAGACTGGATTGATTAATATTCGGAATTATTGATGGAATAGAAGTAATCCCTTTGTTAATCAAGGCATCTAATTTTCCACTTTGCCCCCATTTAGGTGTCTCTTCACTTGGAGTATTGTTCTCACGTACAGCTTTTACTGTATCTAAGATGTTTGCAGTATCAGTTTTATTAAGGATAAGTTCTTTATCATGAAGAATAGCAAGCTTGCCAGCACCTAAACCTGTTCCTGTGTATCCTCCTGTTTCAAATGAAGATATTTTTTTGCCTGTTGTATTGCCTTTGGTCACAGTATTAAGGGCATTAGAAGCTTCTTTAAGCTTATCGATAAGGTTATTAGAGATACTTTTACCAATGGACTCCATATTGCTGTTAATGAATTTAGAGAATTCATTCAGTTGCTTAGCAATATCAGTAATCTTCCCATCCATTAGCTTTTTCTCAAGTTCCTTAAATCCACGCTCATCATTGACGAGATCATCATATTTCTTGTTAATTGAATCTTCGTCTTTTTGAAGCTGATCTTGCAACGCTTCTTTTCGTTTGCTACTTTCACGATCTTTAAGAAACTCATCTAAATCTAACTGTTCCTTTTGTAGCTGCTCAGTCAATTCCTTAACCTTTGACTTGCCAAATTCTGAGTCATCAAGAGAATACTGATTAATTTGGTCAGTGAGTTTTTGGATACTGTCTTGCTTCTCTTTTAACTGTTTTTGAAATTTAGCTTCATCATCAGTTTTATCAATCTCATCAATCAAGTCTTGCGTAGCTTTTTGATGCGCTTTTAATTCAATATCACGCATCTTTTCGTACATCTCTTTGTAGATGGAGACAACTTCATCAGCAAGGGATTTGTACACATCTTTGATTGATTTCTTTGTGTTGTAAAGCTCCAGATTGTAATCCTTCTGCTTGTCTTTCCAGTTCTCGATTTCTTCAGTAATTTGTTTCTGAATATCCGGGAACCCTTTAGCAGCTTTCTTTTGTGCTTCCAACTGTTTGATATACTTCTTCGCTTCATTCTGTTGCTGCTGAATAAGCTTAATCTGTTGGCTATAAAATTTAACCTTGTCTTTATCTTCCTCGGTCATGGATATTTTGTTGCTAACATCTTTAAGCTTGGATTCAGTTTTCTTGGTTGATTTCTCTATACCGTTAAGGGTTTCATCAACTTTGGATTGGATGAGCTGTCCCTGAAGTTCTCTTACTTCTTCTTGGAAATTGATGAGATCAATCTTAGCTTGTTTTAATTCCTCAGCAAGCTGTGCTCTTTGAGCGGCATTCAGAGTTTTGTTTGTTTTGATTTCTTTTTCAATAAAAGAAACCTTCTGACTCTGAATCTTTTGCTGTTCAGTTAAAGCTTTTTTCTGATCGTTTGTATACTTGCGGAATTCTTTACTGTCGCTCAGGTAATGACTAGCGAGCGCTTTGTCTTTAGCGATTCTTACGTCAAAATCGCCAATACGCTTGTCATATTCATCGAGTTTCGATTGAACGATCTCATATCTGAGCTCTTGTATCTGATCGTTTACTGAATCAATGTCACCTTGGAGAGAGAGGAGGTCTGATTTAGCTTGTGCGATTGCTTGTTGTCGTTCTGCTTCGGCTTGGGATGCATCTGAAATAGATGTACCGACACCTTTTAAATACTTCTCAGGGTCAATTGTCTTTCCGTTTTCCTCAATTTGAAGATGAAGGTGATTTCCAGTTGAATTACCCGTACTGCCAACTTTACCAATGGTCTGGCCAGCTTTAACAGTTTGACCGGCTTTAACAGAAGGGGTATCAAGCATATGCATATACTTAGCAACTTTTCCATCATCCTGTTGAATGACAACCCAGTTACCGGCAGTTTTACTATAGCCAGCAATTTGAACTTTTCCACTCTGAACCGATTTAATTGCGGTTCCAGCTTTTGCTGCGAAGTCGATACCTTTATGCGGAGTTGAACGGTAAGCGCCATCTTGTGCGCCATATTTAGAACTTATTCTAAACGCACTGTTCTTCGTGTAGTAGCTTGCAATGGAGGAATTAGCAGAAGTCATTGACTTCGTGTAATTCGACATGATCTTCTGAACATAATTCTGTGTTTCTTTGAAGGGAGGGACGCCGCCGTATTTAATTACATTACCAGGCCCTGCATTATAAGCAGCAAGTGCTTTCTCAACATTACCACCAAATTTGCTTAGTTGTTGGGCTAAATATTTCGTGCCACCCATAATGCTCTGATAAGGATCATAAACATTGTTTACGCCTAAGCTTTTAGCAGTGGATGGCATCAACTGCATCAAACCAGCAGCTCCTGCTCCAGAACGAGCTCTTGCATTGAATCCTGATTCTTGCTGGATTACAGCTGCAATTAGAGCTGGATCAACACCATATTTGCTAGCGGCAGAATTTATGTAGCTGGAGTATTTACCGGAGTAAGACCCGCCACCGGAAGAATAAGAACCACCAGAAGATGAACCAGAGGAGAGGGAAGAGGTAACAATACCGTACTGTGCAATGTTCCCTGACTTGATTTGATCCTTGAGGAGTTTGGCTTGCTCCTGCATAAGCTTTTTCTTTTGTTGAAGAGCTTTAATTTCTTTCTGCAGGGCATTTCGATAACTTTGAGAATACTTTGGATAGTCATTTACCTGCTTATTGTACTTTTCAACTTCAGCGTTGACTTTCTCCAGAGCTTCCTTGTATTTATCAGCCACATACATAGATGTTTTAATTTCCTCAGAGGCTTTATCACTTGAAGAAGACAGGTCATCAAGAGATGTTCCTGTTTCAGATAGGGAAGTTGAAGCCAAATCTGCTAGTTTATCAAGCTCTTTAAGCTGATCGGTGATATCAGTGACCTGGTTTAAATCACCCTGTGTTTTCGGTAGGAACTGGAGCGCACCACTGTTCCCTTTTTTTAGTTCGTCGTATATCTTTTTCTTGTTGTCTTCAAGCTCAGACTTCATTTTATAAGCGTCTTGAACAGTCTTAATAGCCTTGACTTCAGACTTATACATATTAATCTTTTTATTTAATGCATTAGCCTGATTAATTAGATCTTGTCTAACAGATTGTTGCATATCATTGTAAGCTTTGAGTTTTGTGTCCCGAAGCTTAACAACTGCATTTCTGTTGATTTTTACAACACCATTTTCAACTGAAATTGCATCAGCAAGATCATGTTCTTTCTGAATAAGCTTCATGGCTTCTGTAGCAGATATGCTTTTACCTTCAGACATTTTTTCAAGGAGGTTATTTAAAGGGGAGATGCTGTCAGACATAGTGTCATAAGCTTCATTTTGAATGGCAGATATAGCAGCATCATTTTGCTTTGATTCAACTAAGTCATCGATGATTCCTTTAATTGCTTCAAAATCACCTTTAGCTTCTTTGAGCTTGTCAGATAAATTCCCGACTTGCTCACCTAATGCATCTACACCTTCACCATTTTCATCCCAAGTTACTTTTGCAGTTTTTGCTGAATCATTTGTAGAGTCTATGGCTTCTTTTAAATTGTCATAAGAGAGAACCAAGCCATTATTCTTGTTTTCACCAGTCATGTATTGATTGACGAGTTCTTCCAGGCTCTTAGAAGCGGAAGCAAATCCGTCTTTATCACCAGAGTTCAGTGCTTTTTGTATTCTTACCAAGTCGTCAGAAACTGTTTTAGAAAAGGAGGTTAGTTCATCAGCACTAAGCTTAGTAAAATCAATTTTGCTAAATGCATCGTTAATATCTTTCTTTATATTTGGGTCAATTTTTATTGAGTTATAAGCGTCAACTGTTTTCTGAACTTGTTCCCTTATTTCAATTTGAACACCAGATAGACTTTGACCCAGCCTTTTGGCTTCTTGTTCTGCCTTAACACCTGCATTTTTGTAATCATCATCACTAGAGAAAGGATTCTCCAGGAAAGACCAAACAGATTTACCTTTTGAGTACGTATTTGCCATTTTCTCGTACTGATTGATCTGTTCTCTTAATTTGTCAAATTCTTTGAGCTGGTCTTTGAAATCACTTTTAGTACTTGTTTTGATATCTTCTTTGTTTAATTTGGCTAAGTCTTCGGTGTACTTAATGGCATCCTTTAATGCCTCATTGTTTTTAATAATAGCATTGCCCTGAGAATCATAACCAGAAACCAACATAGGAAATGTTTGTGCTAATTGTTGTGTTACTTGTAGATATTCTTGTTCTTTTTCAGGTGATAAAGAACCTGCTTCCTTAGCTTTTTGAAGGTCTTGATATTGACTTATTAGTTTGTCAGTTTCATCTTTATTCGTTGTAATTGCTTCAATACTTGTAGACTTTGATTGCTCAAAATCCTCTTTAGCTTGTTTTAGTTTTGAATAAGATGATATAAGTTTTTCAATTACTACCCCAAGACCAACCATTGCAGCCATTGGAAGAAAACTGCCCGCTAAGAATGCTCCAGTAGTCATTGCTACTTTTTTAAGCCCGGCTAGAGACGTACTAAACGCAGTTACAATTCTATTCCAAATAACTGTTTTGGCAGACGCAGTAGTCACACCTACAGTTACAGCATTAAAGTTGAGCGCTAAATTCTTAAGAGTGGCTCCCATTGCCATTCCTGAAGTAAGTGCACTTGTACGAAGGGAAGTGTTGAAAAGCATAACTGCAGCTGTAGCGGCTCCTACAACTTGAGGAAGAAGTCCAACTGATTTAGTTATTTGGGCACTTATTTGCATTAAACCTTTAAGCGCATCTGCAAAAACAACAATGCTATCTGATATGAAAGCTTCACTTGAGGCAACCGACATTTCTGTAAATGCATTTGACAACCTGTTTAATCTTGCCTGTAAGCTGTCTGCATATTTCTGTTGCTCGCTCCATGCACTCCCAGCGGAATTAGCGGCAGTCGTTGCGGCATTCTGGGCAATAGAGAAATTATTCATCATTGCATTAAATCTTGAAAGCTGATAAATACCGGCTACGCCTATTGAGGTATTTTGCTTTTGAGCATCACTCAGAGTGTCCCATTTTTCTGCAACTTCGCCGATAAGGTCACTTGCTGACTTAGCTTCTCCACCCGCAGTCTTTACAGAAATTCCGATCTGTTCTAAGGCTTTAATTGAGCTATCATTGTTTCCAATTCGTGCGAAAATCGTCTTTAATGAGTTACCAACAATGTTTCCTGATTCACGAGTGGTACTTCCAATTGCTGTAGTGTATCCAATTAAATCATTTAATTCAACACCAAAAGTAGAAGCAGTACTTCCTGCTTTTCGAATTGAGTTGGCTAGATCAAGAGTGGTTACAGCGTAGTTGTTATCTACTTCATTTAGCTTATCTGCGACTGAAATAGAATCATTAGCTGCAATATTGAAGTTCAACATTGCGGCAGTTAAAGTGTTAACTGTGTCATCAGGAGTTAAATCAGAGACGTTTTGTAAAACCTGAGCGGTTTTTGTTAGAGTGGACAATTCACTTTCATCGAAGCCCATACGCCCGAAATCACCGGTCATTTGAAGAATGTCAGTGATTTTGTTTGAAAGGGTGTCACCTAAATCTATTGATTCCTGAAGTAGCTCATTGTACTTATAATCAGGCTCATTCATTACACGTCTGATGTTGGTCATCAAAGTGTCAATTTCAACAGCTTGAGATACCATTTCTTTGAGCCCAGATATAGCACCATAGAACAAAGAACCGGAGATTAAATATGTAGACATACTTTTGAAAGCTTGCGTTAGCTCCGCACCAAAAGACGAGGCTTGACTAGACGCTGTTTGAGCATTTGAAGCTAATTCCCTGAATTGCATGTTCAAGCTTTGCATTTGAGATCTGACATTGTTTCCGCCGGCACTTACGTTAAGACTATTAACCGCATTCAGATATTCTTGAATAGCTTGTCTATTTCCGGAGCCTATCGTATCTCCGTAGCGAGTATTAAGGTTTTGTACGTTTACTTGTGCTTGGCGTTGATACAACTCAATAGTTTTTCTGAGTTCATTATTTTTCGCCACCGCAGCAGACTTATCATCGAGCATCTTAATTCTGTTTTGTAATGCTTCAATTTGTTGTGCTGTTTGAACAGTATTTAATTTCCGTCCAAGGGAAGAGAGGGTGGTGTCAGTTACAATTCCTTGCTGTCTAAGTTTTTCTAAATCCAGTTTTAATTGTTCAATAGCTTTTCGTTGCTGATCATAGTTCGTTGTTACTTTAGATGTAGTAGCGTTTGTTTTTGGATCAGTTGTATAGGTAATATCGTCAAAGCCATTGCGGTTCTTTTGAGTAACCCTCGTCGTTTGTCCTTGAGCATTCTTTTGTTCTGTTTTCTTCTGTACCTGACCAAGTTTTTCAGTCGCTTGAGCAAGTCTGTTAACTTCTTGTGTTTGTTCACGTAGTGATTGATTACGATTGTCTATGGTCTTTGTTTCACGCTGAATGATTTCGCCATTTTTCTTATACTGCTGAGTAAGCTTTTCAACAGTACCATCAGCATTTCTTGTAATCGTTGTGGTTTCTTTAACTGTTTGATTGAAGGATTTGAGGTGTTTTTGATAAGT
Source organism: Bacillus sp. KICET-1 (assembly GCF_027721405.1). Lineage (NCBI taxonomy): Bacteria > Bacillati > Bacillota > Bacilli > Caryophanales > Bacillaceae > Bacillus > Bacillus sp. KICET-1. The sequence continues at coordinate 3,106,853 of NZ_CP113515.1, read as the reverse complement.
TTCAACTGCAGAGGAGAAGTCGTTGAGAGTCTTTAAAGCAGAGGCATCAATATTGGTCTTTAAATTAAGGGAATTAAGCTTTTTCTCTAAAGATTTAATTTGCTGATTTAACTGTTCGACAGTTTTTGAAGAAGTATCAGCTTTGGGTGTGAGTATGATCTTTAAATCTTGACTCAAATATAGTTCACATCCTTTCGAGTAGGGGAGAGTGATTTTTAGGGCATATAAAAAAGCCACTCATTATTGAGCGACTTTGTTTGCTTTCCGAATTGCTATCTCCATAATCCCTTGCCATACTTCAGCATTTGATAAAGCATCTTTAACTTTTGGATCATTCTGTGTAAACCCTTTAAGATTCTCTAGGCCAAAATCATCCTTACTCGGTAGGAAATCAAATCTGTAAATAGGGGAGGAGAAATCATCGAGCTTTAATTTCAAATCAATTTTCTTGAAGAATTTAGTTTCTGTCTTATTAGAGGATAGCCCGCCAACTAAAGCTCCAACACTTCCTGCAGCTAGTCCACCAACAACAGCACCTGTTATTTGGCTTCCTTTGGACACTTTAGTAACTGTACTATCATCAATTGAAACCTCGGCTTCAATAATTTTTTCAAAGGGTATAATTTTTTCTTCCAGTGTTCCACTTTGATTGAACATATGGATTACAAACTTATCTTCTGGCTCAACCAATGTAAGTTTTGTTGTTTTATCTGGATTTAAAATAGCCTTGTACTGAGCAGGGAAATTCCCGGCAGTTTCAATTTCAAATAACTTTTTTTTCTCAATTTCTTTCTGTTTATCTGTTCCAAAGTCTCCAATTATAAAAAAAGCAGCAATGATCAACAAAACAATTATTGCCCAGATCATCCAACCACCACCAGTATTATTTTCCTACATTATATCATGATTTCCAAAAGGTTAGAACCAACTAAGGGGAGGGTCACTTTCCTTTTTCAGACTTAATCTGCTCAAGTAATTCTTTAAAGTATGTAGCAGTAATAACAATGTCCCTATCCTTTCGTACAACGAAAAGTAGGAGAAGGCAAAGGGATGTTGCGATTAGAATATACCAAAGCAAATTAAACCTAAACAAAATTCTGAGAGATAGTAAGCATGTTCCTATGAGCACACTTCCAACTGTCCACATTTTTGTATGATCGAAGGACGCTTCAATTCGAGTCATACGGGAAATAGCTAAGATTAAATCTGATGAATTAAGCGATTTTAGGATTTGAAATTTGCGCTTTTGTTCTGTGTACGGCTCACCAGAGTGCGGGAATTCTTTTTGTATGTATTTGATCAGGTCGCGACTGTCCATCTGTACTAAATTATGCTTAAGTATTGTCTTATTCATATTTTTCACCTCTCCATATTATCGTCAAATATGGAAATATGTTTAAGGTTTTATCCATAAGCAAAATCCCTCAATTGAAGGATTTTGATTCTGCATAAAAGAGTGATTTCATAAAGAGTGCTACCTAAAGCAAATCAATTGATATGTCTCCCAACAGGCTTTTCTTAATCTTTCCGTATTCAACTTTACCATCACTGATCTTGGATTCATCAATCTGTTTAGATCCGAATTGGTTCTTATCAGCTTTAGCATCAAGCTGCCTAGTTAATTCAGCAACAGCTTCGTTCAATTTATTAATTTGCTGTTGCATATTCTCAATTGAACTTTGGTGAGGATTGAAGAGGCTCATAATGTTTACGAGAAGATTTGATTCTTTTCTTCTTTAAAATCACGAAGGTCGTAATGCTTAATTGTTGTAGACACATCATTATGCTGTGCAACATATTTACTCACGAGCTCAATCTTAATTTTCTTGACTTCAAGAAGGTAAGTAATACAGGAGGCTTTAAAGAGGTGAGGGTTAATGCGGCGGCCAAGGATATCAGAAAGAACATCAGAACAAAAATAGTCAGCCCAACCCTCTGACATTTGTCTTGGTTGACCACCGTACTGTGTGGTAAATAGATATTCATGGTCATATCCCCGCTGTTCATGCCAAAGCTTCAAATATTCCAGAGCTTCTGTGTTAATCATGTAGTCGAGAGGTTTTCCTTCGCCCTTTCCTTTTCCAAGAACTTTGTGAGCCATGACATAAGATTGACCTTCAGGTATCTCATAATTCAGGATTTCGGTTTTAAACTGAATTATTTCAGCTCTTCTGGCACCTACATTAAAGGCAGTAGCTAACCAAGCCATCCCCAAATAGTTTTTGTCTTCTTCAAGCACTTTCATCATTGTTCTGTATTCATCGTAAGTAACCTTTACTTTTTCATACGTGGTTGTTTTAGGGATGGCAGGGAGACCTCTTGTGAAGTTCCTGAATGATTTGTAATTATCGTCATCTTCAGCAACAACATTTTCAATGTAGTTATTTAAAGAAGATACTCCAGCCTTTTTTAAAGCTATTCCACTTGAAGACATCCCTCTATTTTTCAGGAAGCTTTGATATCTGATGAAATCCCTTTTGGATATTTTGTAAAGCTTCTTCCCATTCAAGGAATTATGTACCCACCAGAAGAACTGACGAAGAGAGGAGTTGTATTGCTTCCTTGTTTTATCTCGGAATGAGTGGGCGTCAAGAAACTCTTGAGTTAAGCTTCTATGCTCGTCATCAACCTGACCCCACATTTCATCCGTGACTTCGGGCAACTTTTCGGCTCTAGAGCGCATCATGTTTTGTTTTATTTCTCTGGCCATTAATACACCACCGTTATTCTGTTTTAATACCACTTGCATTTAAATCTTTTTTCATAGCAGCAGCTAATCGTCCATCTTTTAACGATTCAGCGGTATTCTTCATAAATGGGCGAGGTTTTCCATAACCATAACCGTATTTATCTGGATACGTGTACCCTTGACCAGTCTCAACAACCGTGGCAACATCCTTACTGTTGTCTTCACGGGTATTGTCTAATGAAATTCCGTTAGATTCGTTTTGAATGACAAAGGAGTCCTTCAAAAGAGTTGTACGTTCATATTCAAGGGGATCGTAGGCGTCATATACATCAGATTGTACATGCTCTTGACCCGTTTTAATCATCGTATTTTTTGTGCTGGATTGTTTTTGAACGGCTTGCTTTGCGGCAAATTCAATTAGTGCTGCTATTTCTTTTATGTTCTTGGCCATTATTCAGCCTCTTGTTCATTTTCAACCTCTTCGACCTTATTAAGGATGAGATCATTTATTTCTTCAGGAGATATGTTTGAAAGCTTGTCTAAATTCTCTTGCATCATCTTTGTTGCTTCTCCAAATTTCTTCATGCTTTCTTCAGGGAAGCTACTAATAATCAATGGGAAAAATTCAGAGTCCACAAGCTTAACAAACCACTTAACTTTGTTTTTGATATCACTTGGAATACCCAAGTCTGTAAATTCTTTAATTAGTGAAAAGAATCCCCATTGAACAGGATTTATGCTTTTAAAGTCAATGTTTTTTTCTTGAGCATTTTGTGGATCCGTAATTAATTCAGTAAGCATTTTGGTTAAGCGGGTAGGGGAGAAGTACGGGTAAATAAAAACATGAACGTCATCAGTTAGTTGAACTCGTTCTTTCTTGTCATATTTACTTACACTTTCTTCGATTAACCCAAGATTTAATTTTTTCGATGCCATTTCAATTCCTCCTCATATATCCTCTGCACACATTAAAAAAGACACCTCAAAAGGGGAGAGGTGTCTAAATAAAACTTGTATTTTATTTATAATCTTCTTTTAGAACTTTCTCTGTATAAGCTGGGTTATTTGTAAATAGTCCATCCACTTTCAACTTAAGCATTTTGGATGTGAGTGCTCTTTCTTTATCAGCGTTAAAAAACACATGTACTTTCATATTGTTTTTGTGGACTAAATCAACAAAACCTTTATCAACAAATTTTGCATTAGGGCCAACAACATTAGAATAATTTTTTATTTCGTTTAGCTTTGATTTGCTCATCGGCTTAATGTCTTCATCTTTCAAAAGTTGAACAAGAGGAACATCATTGTTTAGCTTATGTAACTTCTTTAGACTTTTGTCACTAAATGACTCTAAAACAACTTTGTTATTAGCGATTAGTTTATTTTTAGAGAGTATGTCAATTAACTTTTTCTCCATTACCAATTTGCCTTTGTTGTTTGTTCTAGTCTCGATATAATACTTTGTTGTTTGTCCAAACTTCTTAATGATTTCTTCAATCGTTAAGATCTTTTGTCCTTTTCTAGTATGTAGCTTTTTAATCTGGTCTAATGTAAGATCTTCAACTTCTCCTTTACCGTTTGTGGTTCGATCAACAGTCTTGTCATGGTTTGCGACTAGGTGACCGTCTTTGGTTTGTCGTAAATCAATTTCAATGTAGTCTGCTTTGTCTTTTATTGCTCGTTCATAGGAGAGTAGGGTATGTTCTGGCTCAATTTCCGAGGCGCCTCTGTGTGCAATCATTAGCGGCTCGTATTTTTTACTGCTTCCTTTCCCATAACCTAAAGCTGATGAATCAACTTCGTTAAATGAACATCCTCCTAGTATGGCTAAAGCAATAGTTAATGTTATCAATTTTATTTTTTTCATGACCTAAAATTATCATAATTAGGTAGTTGGTTCAATATATTTCTTTCCAACAATTTCTTCGTACTGTTCTGGTGTAATTTTTCCTTTTACTACAGCTTGCGCTACTCGATATTCATCCCACACACCATTGCCGTCGTTGTAATAATCTTTTATAAGTTCATACCAATTCATTTAAAGTACACCATCCATCATTAGTTGATATGTTAAGTCACTTAATTGTTTTTTAACCTTTTCAGCTTCCGATGGCTCGGGGACAAGTGGTTTTAAGCTGTCAATGTATTCTTTCGATGCTGACTCAATCCATTTTTTTGTTTTAGGATTGAATTTGGGAATATAAAGACCATCGGATGGAGCTATTATAGTGCAATTATCAGGAATTGGACTATCGTCTTCAAGCACAACAGGGGATTCATAAATATAATTTTCGTCATATTTGTATACTTGCATCATAATATTCTCCCTACACGGCCTTAAAACTAAAGCCGAAACTAATGTAATCATTGGGTTTGGAGGTATTTGTACAACTTTCTATAATAACTCTTCCTTCAGTATCAACAAGCGTTCTGTGAGTCTGGGGTATTCCTGACATTCCTGCTTGGGAAGCTACACCCACCCATTGAAACGCTCTTCCGGGTCTGTATCCTTCAGGCAAAGTGAATGCTGCCACTCCAAAACCAATCGTTCCTTTTGCTATAGCTCCCTCTACAAAAACAGTCCCCGTTGCATCCTTTGTATACCGAGTTTTAAACACTGTTTGGTCTGTTGAGTTAACATCTGTGTAATTAACCCATCCATTCTGTAAAGTAGGAGTGTACCATGTCATTGAAGAAACCTTGGTATCAGTATAAGTTTTAGCTGAGTTGAGTGCAGCAGTAGCTCTTGTTTGTGCTCCGTCGGTTGTTTCATGTGTTTGCCATGAAGTCCAAGTTGAATCACTCTTTCTAAATCGGAAATAAGTATGAGTTCCGTAATATGCTTCTAAAGCAAATTGGGCTATTGTATCACCATAATTCATGACAACCAAATATACATTGGGCAAGTTAGCAGGGGAGTGTAGCCCCTGGTTGGCGATTAAATAGAACCCGGTGGTAATCAAATCGTTGTATTCCGTTTTTTCAGAACTGTCTTTGTAGATTACTTTTCCATCATCGGCAGTGAGTTTGAAAAGTTGAGCAGCGTTCCATTTATCCCGATCAGATTTGTTGATATGGACATTAGTGTCATTTAGATGATTGTCAAAGTCATTTTTAGTAGCTTGTTTTACATTGTCTACATTCCCGAGCCCAACCTGTTCAGCAGTAACCTTGTGTGGGTTTGATTGATCGTTAGTATGTTCAGCTAAAAAAGACTTTGACCTTTCATCGGAGCTGTTCCAATAACTGCGCTCATCCTTTGTGATATGTCGATCCAGGTCTGCATCATGAGCGTCAAAATCCACCTTCGATGCCTGTTGGATATTATCAACCTTAGACAAACCAACTTGGCTTTTAGTAACTGCATGAGGGTTTTTCTTGTCGTCAAGATGTCCATCAAAATCCACCTTTGTGGCTTGCTCTTCATTAAGTACATTTGATAATCCGACTTGCTCTTTAGTTACATGGTGAGGGTTTTCAATGTTCAGAGTGTGCGACTTTAATTCTGAATTTTGCTTTTCCATGAACTCATCGACCTTATCGGATAAACGTTTTTCATGATCAGACATGTGAGATTCAGTTCTGAAAAATTGATCTTTAAGGTTATTGATTTGTACATTGTTTTGTTTGAGCTGACCTACAAATTTACTGCTACTCATTAACTCACCGCGATTCCTTTAACCGTAACATCTCCATTTACGGAAATGACCTCAACCATGAATTTGAAAAGCCCCGCAATATCGAAATCCCAGTTTTCATTTGTATTCAATGTGCCCGTACCTAATTGAAAATCAGTTTTGTTTGTTCCAGCAATTTCTGTCTTTTCACCATTTTCATCTACGGCAAAGAATTTTATTTCTCTTGAAGTTGAGGAACCAGAGATCTTAACAGTAATATCCCGATAATGTGATACTACAAATTCTTCACCTTCAGACGGGGCAGTTGTTGCTTCGTGGAATGTAAAGGTTGCTTTATCTGGAATGGTTTTTAAAATATTTTCATCGGTTTCTGTCAACAACTCCACCTCCTAAATCTGTTTAAAAACTGACTTTTATTTAAAAAGGAGAGGGGAAGAATCCCCTCAAATTATTTAGCTTCAAACACTCTTACATCTCTGTCAGTACCGTCATTAATCACATAGACATAAAGTGTTTTGCCAGCAGCAACAGGCACCGAAAAAGGTTTGTCGCCGGCGGTCAATGGGATACCTGTATCAGCAGTCACAGTAGAGTTTCCAATGTAAATCGTGCCTTCTGCAGGAGGATAAATAGTAAGGGCTAAAGAAAAATAATTAGCACATGAAAAAGGAGATTTCTATTTTAGAACTCCTTTTTCATATTAGAAGGTGCCTATGTCAGTATTGATTCAGAAATACTCATAGAATAAAAAAACCCATCTTTAAAGATGAGCGTAAACGTAGAAGTATGTACATTTCAGTTATGAACCATGTCGAGAAAATGATCAATCACAATAGAGGACATTCCTAAAGCGGGTGCATTTTTTCCTAGGATAGATGGTAATAATTCATAGCTATTGTCTAAATGGGAATAAACCCTGGATGACACTTCACTTTTAATTGAATGTAAAACCATAGGATGCGATTCAATGATGCTGTTTCTTAAAATGATGGCTTGCGGATTAAATGTATTTAGAATATTGGTCAGGCCTATTCCTAAATAGAAACCAAAATTTTGTAATGCCTGTAAAGTTCCAACATCATTCAGATGGGCGAGGTCTATGATATCTTGGCTGGACACTTTTTTCTCTTTCGTCTGAAGAGATGTTAATAAAGCCTTCTCTGAAGCATACAATTCCCAGCAGCCTCGGTTTCCGCAGCTGCATTTAGGACCCTTAAAGTCTATTGTCATATGTCCCATTTCTCCAGAGAATCCGCCAACCCCTCTATATAAATGATTGTTGATTATAACGCCGATCCCTATTCCTGTACCGATACTTGCATAAATCATGTTATCGTGATTTTTTGCAGCTCCAAATACTTTCTCTCCATATGCGCCGGCATTTGCCTCATTTTCAATAAAAACGGGCACATTGAACTTCTCTCGGATGAAAGATTTTAAGTCAATATCTCTCCAGTTGGAGTTCGGAGTGAAAACAATTTTTTGATTTTTGTCAATCAGCCCGGGCACGCAAATACCTATACCAATAAGCCCGTACGGAGATTGGGACATATGCGTAATAAAGTGATGAATCATCTCAATTAAAATATCTTTAGTGATTTCTGGAGAATTGCATTCCAAACGATGGTGTTGATCAAGGACGATCGTCCCTTCAAGATCTGTTAAAATGCCATTAACATAATCCACGCCAACATCTATTCCTACGGAGTATCCTGCTTTTTTATTAAAAACAAGCATGACAGGTCTTCTGCCGCCGCTGGATTGTCCCTGACCTATTTCAAATACGAGGTTTTCTTTCATTAATGTGTTTACCTGTGACGAAACAGTTGATTTATTTAATCCGGTCATTTCAGATAATTTTGCTCTTGAAATAGGAGAATTCTTAAGTATTTCGTTTAGTAATAACTTTTGGTTAACTTTTTTGACAAAGGCTTGATCAGCGATATCCACTTCATCCACTCCATTTGTATAATCTTTAAATTAAGTTGAACGTTCTGTGTTATCGTGCGAAACGCAGTACATAGCGAATCCAACCTTTATTATATCTAATGTGTTCGTAAAAAACTAAAAAAAATATTGAAAATACTGATGAGGTTATATAAGATGAAAATAAGTTAGTTTGTTTAGGCAACAAACTAAAGTATAACATGACATAAAAGCATTTGTATTTGAATGATCATGTTTAGAATTTATTTTTAAGGGGGAAATCACACATGGCTCACTCTCATTCCGGTTCAGTCAACTATTTTGAAAGCGTAAACAAAGTGATTTACGAAGGGAAAGAATCCACGAATCCTTTAGCATTTAAATACTATAATTCTCAAGAAGTAATTGGCGGAAAAACGATGAAAGAGCATTTGCGATTTTCTATTGCCTATTGGCATACATTTACCGCTGACGGAACAGACATTTTTGGCGCAGCTACGATGCAGAGACCGTGGGATCACTATAAAGGCATGGATCTGGCGAGAGCGAGGGTAGATGCAGCGTTTGAGCTGTTTGAAAAACTGGATGCGCCATTTTTTGCTTTTCATGACCGGGATATCGCACCTGAAGGAAGTACGTTAAAAGAGACAAATCAAAATCTGGATATAATCGTGGACATGATAAAAGACTACATGAGAACCAGCGGCGTTAAGTTATTATGGAATACTGCAAACATGTTTACGAATCCCCGTTTCGTCCATGGTGCGGCGACTTCTTGTAATGCAGATGTATTTGCGTATGCCGCAGCCCAAGTAAAAAAAGGATTAGAAACAGCAAAAGAGCTTGGCGCGGAGAACTATGTATTTTGGGGCGGACGTGAAGGGTACGAAACTTTGTTAAATACCGATTTAAAATTTGAGCTTGATAATATGGCCAGATTTATGCATATGGCAGTGGATTATGCGAAGGAAATCGGGTATACAGGGCAGTTTTTGATTGAACCAAAACCAAAAGAGCCGACCACCCATCAATATGATACGGACGCAGCAACAACCATTGCCTTTTTAAAGCAATATGGCTTAGACAATCATTTTAAATTAAATCTCGAAGCCAACCATGCCACATTAGCCGGGCATACATTCGAACATGAATTACGCATGGCGAGAGTGCATGGTCTGCTTGGCTCTGTTGACGCGAATCAGGGTGATCCCCTTTTAGGCTGGGACACAGATGAATTTCCGACAGATTTATATTCTGCGACATTAGCAATGTACGAAATCCTGCAAAATGGCGGTCTTGGAAGCGGCGGATTAAACTTTGACGCAAAGGTCAGAAGATCTTCTTTTGAGCCTGATGATTTACTATATGCCCATGTTGCAGGGATGGATACATTTGCAAGAGGGTTGAAAGCCGCCCACAAATTAATCGAAGATCGTGTGTTTGAAGATGTGATTCAACACCGTTACCGCAGTTTTACTGAAGGGATTGGTCTTGAAATTGCAGAAGGAAGAGCTGATTTTAAGACACTTGAGCAATATGCGCTGAACAATCAGCCAATTAAAAACGAATCAGGGAGACAGGAGCGGTTAAAAGCGATATTAAACCAATACATTTTACAGGTATAATGAAAAAAGAAGCTCCAGATCCCGCTGTAAAAAGATGCAGGCAGCCAAGTTCCCGGAATTGCCCGTCATGAAGTTACTGTTATGGCGGGTCATTTCAATGGGGATCTATTTAGAGAGGAAGGAGTGAAAAAATGAAGTATGTCATTGGAATAGATCTTGGAACGAGTGCCGTTAAAACCATTTTAGTCAATCAAAACGGCAAGGTTTGTGCAGAAACGTCCAAAAGTTACCCGCTCATCCAAGAGAAGGCGGGATATAGTGAGCAAAATCCTGAAGACTGGGTGCAGCAAACAATTGAAGCATTGGCTGAATTGATTTCGATATCCAACGTTCAAGCCGGGGATATTGACGGGATAAGCTATTCGGGACAAATGCATGGGTTAGTACTGCTTGACCAAGATCGGCGGGTGCTGCGTCATGCGATTCTTTGGAATGATACCAGAACGACGCCTCAATGTAGCAGGATAACCGAGACATTTGGCGATCATCTGCTTGATATCACAAAAAACCGTGTCCTTGAAGGGTTTACATTACCTAAAATGTTATGGGTGAAGGAACATGAGCCAGAACTTTTTCACAAAACCGCTGTTTTTTTGCTTCCGAAAGACTATGTGAGATTCCGCATGACTGGCGCCATTCACACCGAATACTCCGATGCGGCGGGAACGTTACTTTTACATATGACCCGCAAAGAGTGGAGCGATGAGATTTGCAATCAATTTGGTATTTCGGCGGAAATTTGTCCTCCGCTTGTTGAATCCCATGACTGTGTAGGATCGCTGCTTCCGAGCGTTGCGGCGAAGACAGGGCTGTTGGAAAAAACAAAAGTGTACGCCGGGGGAGCAGATAATGCTTGCGGTGCTGTCGGAGCCGGTATTCTTTCTTCCGGAAAAACGTTATGCAGCATTGGGACGTCAGGAGTCATACTTTCCTGTGAGGAAGACAAAGAAAGAGATTTTAAAGGGAAAGTGCACTTTTTTAATCATGGAAAAAAGGATTCTTTTTATACGATGGGGGTCACGCTCGCTGCAGGGTACAGCTTGGACTGGTTTAAAAAAACGTTTGCGCCAAACGAATCGTTTGAACAATTATTGCGGGGAGTGGAATCTGTTCCGATAGGAGCAAATGGACTGCTGTACACTCCTTACTTAGTCGGTGAAAGAACGCCGCATGCTGATTCTTCTATTCGGGGAAGCTTGATCGGAATGGACGGAGCCCACAAAAGAGAGCACTTTTTGAGGGCGATAATGGAAGGCATCACATTCTCTTTATATGAATCAATTGAGCTATTCCGCGAAGCGGGAAAATCAGTTGATACGGTTGTCTCTATTGGCGGGGGGGCTAAAAATGAAACGTGGCTTCAAATGCAAGCTGATATTTTCAATACGAGGGTGGTTAAGTTAGAGAATGAACAAGGTCCCGCCATGGGGGCTGCGATGTTAGCTGCCTTCGGAAGCGGGTGGTTTGACTCTCTTGAAGAATGTGCAGAGCAGTTCATTCATGAAGCAGCTGCATTTTATCCAAAAGAACAAAATGTTCAAAAATATAAAACACTATTCGAGTTGTATAAGAACATTTACGTTCACACAAAAGATCTCAATACAGCTTTAAAGAGCTTTAGACAAAAATGAAGAAAGAACCTCGCCAAATTGGCCAGGTTCTTTTTATATTGCACAAAAACAGACACGGTGATATAATCAGAACACGCGTGCTTTTTGTGTGAAAAGTCATAGTTATCCATCTTATATTATGATTATATCATGCTGAAAAGCTCTTGTCAAATTTTTTTGAAGGGGAGATATAGAATGAGTTCTTTGGTTCTCGGCATTCACGAAATTGAAAAAACACAGCCTTTGCTCGTTGGAGGAAAAGGGTTACATTTAGGGGAATTATCAAAAATTCAAGGAATACAAGTACCGGAAGGATTTTGTGTCACAACCGCAGGATATCAAAAAGCCATTGAACAAAATGAAACATTACAAGCGCTGTTGGATCAACTGACCATGCTGAAAGTGGAGAATCGGGATCAAATTGGTGAAGTCAGCAAAAAAATCCGGCAAACCATTATGGAAACAGAAATTCCTTCAGATGTAGTCAAAGCAGTTGCTTGCCATCTCTCCCGGTTCGGCGAAGAACATGCCTATGCCGTACGTTCCAGTGCGACAGCTGAGGATTTACCGCATGCCTCTTTTGCCGGTCAACAAGACACCTATTTAAATATTACCGGCGTCGATGCGATCTTGAAGCATATCAGTAAATGTTGGGCGTCTCTATTTACGGATCGCGCGGTCATTTACCGTATGCAAAATGGATTTGATCACAGCCAAGTTTATTTATCCGTTATCATCCAAAGGATGGTGTTCCCTCAGGCTTCGGGAATTTTATTTACCGCTGATCCGATAACCGGAAACCGAAAGCTGCTATCCATCGATGCCGGTTTTGGACTTGGTGAAGCACTTGTCTCCGGCTTAGTCTCTGCCGATTGTTATAAAGTACAGGACGGGCAAATCGTCGATAAGAGAATAGAAACTAAAAAATTGGCTATCTATGGACGAAAAGAAGGCGGAACAGAAACACAGGAGATCGCTCTTGATCAGCAAAAGATTCAAACACTGACTGATGAACAAATTTTACAGCTGGCACGTATCGGGAGACAGATCGAAGCTCATTTCGGCCAGCCGCAAGATATCGAATGGTGTTTGGACCGCGATACTTTTTATATTGTTCAAAGTCGTCCGATCACAACGTTATACCCCGTTCCTGAAGCGAACGATCAAGAAAATCACGTCTATATCTCTGTTGGTCATCAGCAAATGATGACGGATCCCATAAAACCCCTTGGATTGTCTTTTTTTCTGTTGACGACTGCTGCACCCATGCGTAAAGCCGGCGGAAGGCTATTCGTTGATGTCACACATCAACTGGCATCTCCTAATGTCAGAGAAGTTTTCTTAAAAGGCATGGGGCAGCACGATCCGCTCTTAAAAGACGCACTTATGACCATAATAGAGCGAGATGATTTCATTAAGCCGATACCTGATAAAACGGCACCGATTCCCGGCAAAGGCAATGCAGATATGCCGGAACAAGCTGAAAACGATCCGGCAATTGTTTCTGATTTGATTAAGAGCAGTCAGGCATCGATAGAAGAGTTAAAACAAAACATCCAGACGAAATCAGGATCTGATTTATTTCGTTTTATTTTGGAAGATATCCAGGAATTAAAGAAGATTCTATTTAACCCGAAAAGTTCGGTGTTGATTCGAACTGCAATGGATGCTTCATCATGGATTAACGAAAAAATGAACGAGTGGTTAGGTGAAAAAAACGCAGCAGATACGCTTTCTCAATCTGTACCCCATAATATTACCTCAGAAATGGGGCTTGCGCTATTGGACGTCGCCGATGTGATCCGCCCTTATCCAGAAGTAATTGCCTATTTAGAGAATGTAAAAGATGATCACTTTTTGGATGGGCTGGTGACGTTTGAAGGCGGGCGGGAAACCCGTGACGCTATCTATGCTTATCTCAGCAAGTACGGAATGCGATGTGCCGGAGAAATTGATATGACAAGAACTCGATGGAGCGAAAAACCAACTGCACTTGTCCCTATGATTCTTAATAATCTCAAAAACTTTGAGCCAAATGCCAGCCAGCGGAAATTTGAGCAAGGGCGGCAGGAGGCGTTGAAGAAAGAACAAGAGTTATTAGACCGATTGAAGCAATTACCGGGTGGTGAACAAAAAGCCAAAGAAACCAAACGAATGATCCGCATCATCCGGAACTTCAGCGGGTTCAGAGAATATCCAAAATACGGCATGATCAGCCGCTACTTCGTTTATAAGCAGGCTTTATTGAAAGAAGCCGAACAACTCGCAGAAGCGGGCGTTATTCATGAAAAAGAAGACATATACTATCTCACTTTTGAAGAACTTCAGGAAGTCGTACGCTCAAATAAATTGGATTACCAAATCATCAGCACACGAAAAGGCGAGTACCAAGTATATGAAAAACTAGCTCCGCCGCGTGTTATCACGTCTGACGGTGAAATCGTTACAGGCGAGTACAAACGAGAAAATCTCCCCTCCGGAGCGATTGCAGGGCTGCCCGTTTCCTCGGGAGTCATAGAGGGGCGGGCACGGGTTATTTTAAACATGGAAGATGCCGATTTGGAAGATGGAGATATATTAGTTACCTCCTATACTGATCCCAGCTGGACGCCATTGTTTGTATCCATAAAAGGCCTGGTCACTGAAGTTGGCGGACTGATGACCCATGGAGCGGTTATCGCGCGTGAATACGGCTTACCTGCAGTTGTTGGTGTTGAAAATGCAACCCAATTGATAAAAGATGGGCAGCGAATCCGCGTTCATGGAACAGAAGGCTCTATTGAAATATTATAATAGCGGGGGTGTGCAGCACGTCACCAGATATTTCCTGCATTTTACTAAGAAAAGCCGGAACCTCTTAGAGGAGGAATCCGGCTTTTTTTATGTGAAAGCCATTTTGCTTAACAATTATTTATATGAATGGTAGCGTTTTATTAAAGAGAGAAGGTGATTTATGAGATGGTCTGTTTGATATGTAGTATTGGTGCCGGATGACAATTATTTTTTTACAAAGGGGTTATTTTCATGAACAAGTCTTGTGTTAAAGATGAGACAAGTCTGGTGTCTTTGAGACAGAAAAGTCTGCAGAAGATAAAACGGGCTCATCATCAAACATGATGAGTGCTAAGGGTTGGACTGGATGTGTATCAGATTGTTTATGCGATAAGAATATTAGCCAATGGGCAATCACTGGTTTAACTATTTTATGTGGAACTGCTTGCTATGCTTGTATAAATACTGCAGGTATTATTGGTGTCAATGCAAGCTTTGATTGGGAGAAATGTAAATGATTAATATTTTAAGTAAGATACTATTTATTTTGTCTGGTTGCGCATTGTTGATCTTTGGGATCATTTTAAAGAATGGATCAATGGCTTTTGGATTGTTCGCCTTAATATTCATAGCGGCAATATTAGTCCGAGTATTTCATAAAAGATCTGAAAAGGATTAGCAGCCGTAGGCAGGGGAAGAAACTCTCCTGCTTATGAAAAAACTTCAGAGTAAAAATAAAATGTTTATTTTAAATGGATTTGTTTTCAAAAGTAAAAACGCCATAAAACTTCTTATGGCGTCTGTCCGAACTAAGGGATGCAATGTTTGGGAGACGAATATGAATCGTCAATGTGCTAAAAAAGGAATGCAGCACCTACAATGATTAACAAAATGAATAGTACAACGATCAATACGAAAGAGTTTCCGCCATAATTTCCACCGTAATTCCCACCGTAGTATCCCATATTGCCACCTCCTGTTGTTAGGATATACATAATATGCCGGACGGTAAATTTCGACATAGATTTAAGTCTAAATAAGAAAAAATGGATGTTATGTCTAAAATGAAGAGCTTCTAAGACAATAAAATAATGGGAGGTTAACTGAAAGAGAGAAATGGATGGGACGGTTTGCTGTTTAAAGAGGAGGGATATGGCTAAACATGCAATAAAACTGTGTATGAAAGTGGCTCTGCATGAAGTTACTTCATCATGCAGAGCCACATACGAAGAGATTCAGGGAAATTATAGTTAACGAAAATATTCATCATTTCCCGGGCAAGCGCAGTATACGACAAATCAAAACAAATCACAAAGGGACGGAAGGTACGATACAAGGAGCCTGCTTGCGGGTTTGTGGTGCCGATAAAGTTTCCATTTCAAAAAGGTCATATGTTTATTCGACACTTTACGTTTATTCCTGCAGAATGCTTGTAAAAGAAAGTCGGCAAAACTGCCAACTTTCCTAACGGAATTTAGATCTCAACAGATCTAAAGAAACCATCGACACTATCACCGGTGCCGCTATCATATTTCAGGATGTATTCTCCTTTTTGGTTAACGCTGAATTCTTGAATGAACGTTTTCCCCGCATTTAATGTCGTAGAGGATAAGAGTGTATTCCCATTAGGATAATTAATGGTGAATTTGAAAGATTTGCTGCCGTCATTCGCAACAAAAACTCTGATTTTTCCTGGAGAGCTGCCTTGATAGTTGAATGAAACCTTACCGGTACCGCCAGAAAAAGGCTGACACGCAATATACGGAGCGTCACATGACCAACCAGCAGGTTTCATGATTTTATCTTGATTTGGCGAAGGTTTTGCAGAAACATCTGCAGTCCCCATTAATGGAATTAACCCAAAAGCAAGAGCGCCGGCAATAATTTTCTGGGGCAAGGAGTATTTCTTTAACGTGAAACTTTTATAAAGCATTAACGTATTACTTTATAAAGGTAAATAAGGAGGCTTCTGAATGGGATTAAAAAATTTCTTTAATACTGAGTTAAAATGCTCTATCTGCGGAAAAACATTAAAATCAGGGGATGAGATAACAGCTTATCTTACACTTCCGAGTGAGAAGAAGATGCCTGTGGGGAGAATGGACAAAGTGTTAAGCAAACACTCTGATAAGGTCTGCTGTAAAAAGTGCAGTGAGTAGGTTTTTAGTGTTATGAGGAACCTCTGGCGGGTTTCCTCATAACAAATATCAACCAATTAAATTAGAAAAAAGCGAAATTGTGATGATTAAAGTAGATAAAGAACTGAGGGATACCAAAGGGATCATTTTTCGTTTACTTTGCTTTTTTGAAGGTTTGTTTAGCTCGTGGATCACTGCACCCCATAAAAGCATGGATGCTAAAATGATAAGACTCATATGTAACAACGCTCCTTTGTTTTTATAAATTTTACCATATATAACACAAGGATGTCGATTGACCGAACATCTCTATAAAAAGAAGATGTTTATCTAAAATTGTTGAGAGATTCAGTGAACTATTATGTAGATTAAATTGGGCGTCAAATTACTCAGTGAAGATGAAGCTGTATACATAAGCAAAGGTTCAACAGGCGTTTTATTGAATATCAGATGAAGCAATAGAAGGGTTTATCGGTGTCGCAAAGTATAAAGCATATGGTAATTCGCGTATTATGCGGTTAGGTGAAAAAATTAAGCTTTCTGCGTGGTATCTTGAAGTGACAGGAGGTGAGCGGCATAAATGTGTCAGAGCAAAAAGAGCACTTCCAATTCTAATAAGGAAAGGAATTGAGAATTGAAATTAGAACGTTTGTTATCAATCATATTCAAGCTCTTACATAATGAAATTTTATCTGCTTCCAGTTTAGCTGATGAATTTCAAGTATCAACGCGGACAGTTTATAGAGACATCGAAGCGATTTGTGCAGCTGGAATACCAGTCGTTTCATACCAAGGGGCTAACGGCGGTTTTGGGATAATGAGAGGATACAAATTTGATAAAAGTTTAATCGGTTCTCATGATGTATTGAATTTAATTACAGTATTAAGCAGTTTGTCGAGTGTTTTTGAAGATAAGGAAGTTGAACACACGATAGATAGATTAAAATCTCTGGATACAAGCGAAAGCAGCAGGACTTTGTATGTTAACTTGGAAAGCCTTAGAACAGAACCGAATTCATTAATCCGGCTGCGAAAAGCTATACAGGAAAAAAAGGCAGTACGCTTTGATTATGTCAGTAATAAAAATGAATTTACATCACGTGAAGTAGAACCTATCCACCTTCAGTATAAGTTTCGTAGTTGGTATGTATATGGCTTCTGCAGAGAACGTCAAGATGATAGAGAATTTAGAGTATCACGTATGATGAATATAACGCTTACTCAAGAAGAGTTTTTGCGCAGTCACAAAGTGAAAGATGAACCATCTTATTCAGAATCCGACCTGGGAGGGTTTGCGGATGTAGTCATTTGGGTTAATCCTAATTCCATAGCTAAAGTATTAGATCAATTTCAGAACGCTTCAAAAGTCATGAACAGAGATGGAAGTATGACGTTTACAATCTCTGTGTATCGGCCTCAGCATGCCGGATGGCTTAAATCAATTCTTTTGAGCTTTGGCAGTGGCGCTAAAATTATAAAACCGGTGGAACTTCAATCAATTTTAATGGATGAAGCTGAAAAAATAATGAAAATTTATAAAGATGTATGACAATCTGCTGTCATATATCTTTTTTTATAATCACAAGTATCAACTTTAAAGGAGAGATGTTAAATGAACCATGCGAAAAATATGTATCAGTACCATGTTTGGGCGAATAAAGCGTTATTAGAAAGAATAAAGGAATTACCAAATGACGTCATGCATAAAGAGGTTCACAGTTCATATCCTACAATTGTTCAAACGTTCAGTCACATTTGCGCGGTGGATGTTATGTGGCTGCAAGTACTTAAAGGAATAGACATGCAGGAAGCATTGGAAGGTTCTATGGCTTATGCAGAAAGGGCTCATTTATATTCTGCAGATGAATTTGCGGCGTCTTATGAAGAACTGGCTTCACAGTTTGAAGAATGGATGAATAGCCAAACAGATTTAGAACAAAAAATGAACTTAAATAATCCTTGGTTAGGTTACAGAGAAACTGCTTACTCAGAAATTTTATTCCATGTTGCCAATCACGGAACTTATCATCGGGGCAGCATAACAACTATGTTAAGACAGCAGGGCTACGCTTCGGCAATGAATGACCTTGCATTATATTGGTATCAGGGTTAGTTCAGGCAGTACTCGCAAAATGAATGTCCGCTGAATGGTCTGTAGAGCTTCTTATCTGAACTAAATGACAAAGTCTCATTCAGTCTGGGTGGGGCGCTGAGCAAGAATCGAGATCAAAGGCTGCCGTATCATTCCCGGCAGCCTTAATGATTAGGAAGTAAAATCGATAACCATGCGGCCGGTCACTTTACCTTGCTCCATTTCTTCAAAAATATCATTCACATCTTCGATCGGGCGCTTTGTCACTTTAGGTACAACTTTACCGTCTGCGGCAAATTGAAAAGCTTCCTTCAAATCTTCTCTGGTACCTACTAATGAACCTACTACCTGAATCCCATCTAACACGAGACGGGGAATATCTAAATCCATTTTGTCCACCGGTAAACCGACAGCGACTACACGGGCTCCTGCTTTTACAACATCAATCGCTTGATTGAAAGGGGTTTTAGAGACAGCCGTGATGACCACAGCATCAAGCCCTGAATCGTTAGTCACTTCTTTTGCTTTAGCGACGGGGTCTTCGTTTAAACTGTTTACAACCGCATCAGCGCCTAAGCTCTTAGCAAAATTCAATTTTTCATCGCTAATGTCGAAAGCGATCACTTTAGCGTTAAAGACGTTTTTTGCATATTGAACAGCCAAGTTGCCTAAACCGCCGACTCCAAATACACCAATCCATTGACCTGGCTTAATTTCACTGACTTTAACGGCTTTATAAGTTGTTACACCTGCACAAGTAATGCTGCTTGCTGCTGCAGGGTCTAAATTTTCCGGCACCTTTATTGCATAATCAACCGCTACGATTGCTTCTTCTGCCATTGCGCCGTCAACTGTATAGCCGGCATTTTTTACATCGCGGCACAAGGTTTCACGGCCAGTTAGGCAATATTCACAGCAGCTGCAGCTTTCAAACATCCAGGCAATAGAGACGCGGTCGCCCTTTTTCAGGCTTGTTACACCTTCACCAATCTCAGTTACAATGCCGATTCCCTCATGACCTAAAGTGACGCCTGTAACATCCCCGAAATCAGCATTTTTAACATGTAAGTCAGTATGACATACACCGCAGTATTCCATCTTAACTTTGGCTTCACCATGTCGCAAAGGACGTAATTCTTTTTGTACGATCGCTATACTTTTGTCTTTTGTTGCTACTACTGCTTTCAAATCATACACCCCTTTCAAATATTAGCAGAAAATTTTTACTTATCTTACAATTTAGCACACTGCCCTTCTTTTGAAAACCCTTACATTTTTTGCGGACAAGTGTCTCTATAAAAATTGAGGGAGCTGTGCAGGGAGGATTCTATGGATGATTTGTCATCTCCAAATGCATAGAATTTACATATATACATGAATGGATACGTTTTCAAAGGAGGCCTTTTTTTGAGCGATAAAAAGCTGACGGAAGATAAATTTGACAATCACCGGCTCACTAAGTTTTTGCCCTTATCAGCCCTAACCCTGTTACATCATTTAATCCGGTTCAAAGATACCCTAAAATAATGCTGTTATCACAAATGGTGTACGAATTGCACCGAATCGGTTCGTTCCTCCAGGTGCCGACATAGATACACAAAAAAAGCTGACAGACTCAGACGAGTGACAAAAGAGGAACGTGAATTTACATTGGAAGTGCAGCGCGTAAATCAAGAATTTCCCGCTTCTTATAAAGCGTTATTACAAGAAGGGTTGAAGGTGAGCAGGGCGGCGGATTAAAACTGATCTTCCCGCAAATTTATTCCAATAGGACTGACAGGCATAAAAATAAAATGATAAAGCTTCGCGAATGAGCCTAAAAGCGGCTCTTTTATAATTCGCCTTTAACGCTTTAATGGAGAAATGCAGCACTTATGGTTCTGCTGGATAAGACAACTTTTCTTATACAATTAGACATCTTGCAAGTTACTTATTTTTACATAACTGTTGGAAATCGTCTTTCTATCTGAGATAATAAAAATCATATTGATTGATACATGGGGGAGTGAGGATGGGCCGTTTTTATCAAGCAGCAGGCAAACCATTTTACAAACAAATTCCTCAAGCTGTTTTTATAACCGAAGAAATTAGTGCTTTGGATAAACGCTGTAAGAAAGACTTTCTGTTTAAATAAACGAGGTGAAAATCAATGAATGGTATAGAATTCTTAGAATCTGTGTCGCGACTTGGACAACTCATTTTGGTGTTTTCCTGCTACGCCGTTTATTGGAAATTGGGTAAAACGAAAAGGGAGCGAAGACTTACAAAATTCGAAGCTTTGCTTAGGTTCTTTGTAATGTTTGGTCTATCTGCATGGGGGCTGTCGTTTCTTGCTTTGAATTTGTGGTCATAATCTTTCTGCCGATATTTGAGCTTAAACTGCAGAGAATTACACTGGCAGGATATGATTTTACCCTTAGTGAAAAGAATTTCACGGGTAATCATTTGAACTTGAGCGCGGCTGATAAGGTGAATGGTGATGCAAACAGAAATCATTACTTATTGATCACAAAAGGAGCCGGCTGCGGAGATGTGTGGATTAAAGGCTTTTACGGATTCGAACACGATGAGCCGGATGCAGATTGGTGAGAGATACACAGTCAAGGTATTTCCTTGACCTTTTTTAATGGCAATAAAATTTCTGGATATTAAGATAGTGAATTGATGATCTGCCAAAAAACATAGATCTTTTAAAGTGATGGATATATATTGATTTTAAACAGTAGGAAAAAATGAGAAATGTATTTTGATAAAAAGCAGGTGAACTATATGGAAGCAGCGTCTTGGAGCAAAAGTCAAAGCTGTACCTACACATTGGTTTTTTCAAGTTTGTCGTATGGTTTGATATTCGGACTATATATGTTTGTATACTCGGGTTTTGTGCCATTTGCATTGGTTACTGTGGTTATCATTGCTTTTTACGCATTCATTACTTACCTTTTGTTTGCTGTTCCTGTGCAACTATGGCTAAGAAAGAAGCCTAAAAAGTTTAGTGTGGTTCATCTTTTCATTTATACAGCAGTCGCTTTTTTAGCTGTGTTCTTGTTCTGGTACATAGATAATCCGCCAATTGATTTCTCAGTTTTCAGCACTTTCATTTATTACATAATGAGCATTGTTGCTGCGTTCATATATTGGTTCTGGGACTCTATATTTCTGAGAAATTACAATACTCCCCAGAAGTAAAGCTGATGTTCTAAAAAAGACCGACTAGCGCCATGCCCAGTCTGCATTGTTCAAATTGAAATTCATGTGATGAACCCAGAAAGCGGGTGAGGAAAAATGGAATACATTGAGTTGACTAGGGACAATATTGATGACAATCATATTTGCTGTGCATTAGGTACGAAACAATATGAGGATGCGGTAAATGAAAAGAAGAGCTGGCTCAAAGATCGGATGAGTGATGGCTTGGTGTTCTACCGCCTAAACGAACGGGCCAAAGTTTTTATTGAATATTTACCTGCAGAAGAAGCGTGGGTCCCGGTAAGCGCACCTAATTTTATGTTTATTAATTGCCTTTGGGTCTCAGGTAAATATAAGAATAACGGACATGCGAAACACTTGTTAGAAAAATGTGTGTCAGATGCAAAATCCCGCGGTATGGATGGGATAGTTCATATAGTGGGGAAGAAAAAACTCCCTTATTTAAGTGATAAGCATTTCTTCGAGCATATGGGATTTGCTGTGCAAGATGAAGCAGAACCCTATTTTCAGTTGGTGTCACTGACGTGGAAGGAACATGCACATCCTCCTGTATTTAAAAAAACAGGTGAAAAGTAATTCCGTTAATGATGAGGGAATCATAATATTTTATACAGCTCAATGCCCATTTGCAGTCGGAGTGTTAAAGGATTTAAAGGAACTGACTGAAAAGAAAGGGCTTCATTTTCAGGCCCTGAGAATAACGTCAAAAGATATGGCGCAAAAATCCCCGGCAGTTTGGACGACTTTCAGCGTGTTTTATAATGGGACATTTCTCACTCATGAGATGATGAGCGTGAATAAGTTTGAAAAAATACTCAATAGCTTAATTTAAACTATCTTAAGAATAACTTCGAGGGAAATGAATTCTGTAATGCCTTTACTGCGCTGTTAGCTGTTTTTGGCATGAATAATATTGGGTTGTCACATATGAAGGCATCTAGGTGTATTCGTTATCTCACTTCCCTGCATTTAAGACTGGGATCCATATTCTTTATAACCATCAGCCGATGCATTTTCCCCGATTTGACTTGCGGGAGAAAACATCAGTTTGATGGTTATTTTTATGAACGGAGAAAGTTCAACGCAACAAAAAAGAAGTTCTTCAGGCATTATATCCTATGGTAAAATTTAGACAGAAAGAAGCGGAAAGGAGACGTAAATGAAGGTATTTGAAGCATCCTCGTTCATTTCAGCAGCGGAGAAACGAGCAAAAGAATACGATCAGATTAGAGAACAATTTATCAATCTCAGAAAAGCGTTTCAGGGAATGGCTGATCTAGACGACAGTGAGTTTTCAGGTAAAGGTGCTGATAACATCAAAGCCTTTTTTCAAGACCACGCCGGTGTCACAGACAGCTGGCTTAATCTGATCGATATGAAGATTGCGTTTCTTAACAGTATTTCAGGAAAAGTGGCTGATGCCGGATTAGCTGATTCGTTTGTGGAAGAGTCATTTTTAGAACATGAGCTGATTCATGCGAAGAATACATCACAAGCCATCATGCAGGAGCAGCGCAATGAAATGAAAGGTATCCTTGATGAAATCAGCGATATCATTCATCTAGAAGTTTTCTCGACAGAAGATGTCGATCAAAAGCTGGAATCAGCAGACAAAAAACGGGACGATACTGTACATAAGCTCGGCAAGCTTGATCACGATCTAACGAAAGAATACGCAGAAACCGAGGCAAACGAACATTTCATTCAGGCAGATTTTCAGCAGCTCCAAAACGCAACAGGCCAAGGAAAAAACGCCACTCCGCTTCACTATAACGCCAAGGCATACAGGGAAAGTGACATACATAAGAAAAAAGGCGAGATTGCAAGACATTCGGATGATTATTTGACGATTAAAAAGGAAGAAGCGAAGGAGCGGGAAATCAAGGATCTGAAGAAAAAGCTGGCCGCTGGTGTCACCGATCCGGATGAATATTTGGAAATGGCGAAGAAGATCGGCTATGAAAACCTTGAACCTTCCCAACAGCAATATGTCATTCAGCTTGAACAAGCAAAACAGATGGAAGAAGCCGGAGAAGTGACTTGGGATATTTTAAAAGGAGCTGGTGTCGGCCTTTATGATGTCGGGAAAGACACGGTAACAGGTTTATGGCAGCTGATCAGCAAGCCTGATGAAGTTGTTGAAGGTATCATAGGGGCAGTTGCTCATCCGATTAACACGTATAATTCCATTTCAACAGCTATTGAGGAATCATATCAAAAGGATATGGTAAATGGAGATGCGTATTCCAGATCAAGATGGGTGACATATGCGGTCGGTTCAGTGGCTGTGGCTGTCGTCGGAACAAAAGGCGCAGGAGCCGTTAACAAAGCTGATGCGGCGGGGAAGGTCATAAACAAGGCAGGACAGGCAGGTCAGAAAATTAAGGACATTAAGATTTCAGATTTGCTTCCTTATAACTCTAAGTATGATCTTGCTCTGGCTGATAACGTACCATACAATGTGGTTAACAGCCAAAACCTTAAAAATGGACTTTTGTCCAATGCAAAGAAATTGGATGAAAGCAGAAAGCCATTTACTGGTCAGAAAGTAAATGTCCCTTGGTTAAATAAAGAGAAGTATGAGGCCTATGAAATAGACGGCAAGGTAAAAGTTAAAGGAGAGCCTAGAGATGTAAGCCGTAGAGTATACACAATGAAAGATATTGACCTTAATCAAAAAAATCGTAAAGGCTTTACGAATCTTCAACTGATGAAAAATGGTAATGCTCCTTTTGCTAAAGATGGCACGCAAATAAATTTACATCACTTAATTCAAGAAGAGCCTGGTACTATGCTGGAGATACCTGAAAGCTGGCATAATAAGTACAGTGATGTTTTGCATGGATTAAAAGGGAATGGACAGAGTTTTAGAAATGCTCCTGTGCTTGATAAACAATATAAAAGTTTCAGAAGAAGGTATTGGAGATGGAGAGCTCAGCAATTTGAGAATCAAGAATAAGAGGTGAAAGTTTAATGGATTATTCGAAAATAAAAACTTTCTTTGATGAAAATAAAGAAAATTCAATTCTCACGGGGGGAGTCACTGAAGATCAGATTAGAGAAATAGAAGAGGATCTCAATGTAACTCTTCCAGACAGCTATAAATGGTTTTTAACTGAGTATGGTTCAGGGGGAGCATACGGAACAATGATTCTCGGATATGACTCTCACGGCGCTGAAGTTGTCGAGCAGACCAATGAATATAAAAAATATTATAACCTTTCCGATGGTCTTGTAGTGATCGAATATGTAGATGAATTTTCTTATTGTCTTGACACTAACAAGATGATAGATGGAGAATGCCCAGTCATTCTTTGGGATAACCAAGAGGGATATGGTAAACAAGTTGCTAGGACATTCCAAGAGTTTTTAATAGAAGAGCTTGAAGAATCGAAAGACGACTGGATCGATGATGAGGACTGGGACGATTAAAACTAAAAAGAAGGTCTATATCTGTTTTTCCATAGCATATGAAGGAGTATTAAAATGAGCTTCACTAAGATCAAACAAAAGTTGAAAGAGTTTACGATTAATGCTGGCACAGATCCTAGCATTAATACAAACGAGCAGCTCAAAGAAATTGAAAGAAATTTAGGTAATCAATTGCCTTCCGACTATAAGGATTTTTTGAAGGGATATGGAGGCTGTTATTTAGAAAGTAAAAAAACAACAGATGAGATTGAGTATGACGTTTGCTACAAACCTATAGAGAAAGATCCTTGGATGGGTAAGGGAGATGATACACAATTGTTAGAGGGTTTTTATGGTTTAGCGAACGATCATAGCAGTCTTCAGAAAGCAATCGATACATATTCTGATCGCTTTCCTAGAAATATTATTCCTATAGCAAGCTCGGCAGGTGGGAATGAAATATGCATGGATATCGATAATGAAAAGATATTGTTTTGGGATCATGAATTAAGTCACCCCGATAAAGACTTTTTCCTTATTGCCAACTCTTTTGAAGAGTTTATTCTAAGTTTAGTAGATGAACCAATTGAAACTAATGAACATGGGAGTGATGTGGAAATTGAGATTTTAGACAATGATTTTGGAAAATTGCTCTTTGGTAAGGACAATTAGCTTTTATTTTTAGGAAAAGTATTGCAAAGTTAAGCTCTCAGAAAAAGAGCTTTTTTATTTTCGATAGAAACTAATTATAAAAAGGGAGAGAGGTTATGGATTCGTACCAAATAAAGAAATTAAAACCCGAAGAATACCATAAGTGTAATAATATTTGGGACATGGAAAAGAAAAAGAAAATGGCTAAGGTGTTTTATGACGAATTAGTAAGCGGAAACAGAATTACTTTTATTTACTCAGTGAATGACGAGTTTATAGGAGAAGGATCGTTAGTTTTTCAAAATGATGACCCAGATTATACCATTCCGGATAAACGCATTTATCTATCTCGTATGATTGTTAAAGAAGGATATCGAAATTGCGGGATAGGCGGTATTATTGTTGATTATTTGATTGATTATGCTAAACAACTTGGATTTGAGGAAATAACACTTGGTGTAGATACAGATAACTTAAACGCAAGACATCTATATGAAAAGAAGGGCTTTACAACCGTATTATTTCTTGGTGAAGATGAATATGGTGAATATGTAAAACTCCTTAAAGTATTAAAATAAAATTCCCGAGAATTATGGTGAATGTGTGGGAGGTTAGTTTCACAAACGGTGATAGACGGTAACTTAAACTAATCTAATTGGATCGTTATTTAAGATGCGGATTAGCATTTATTCTCTCAAAACCAACCCGTAATGAAATAGGATACTGTTGGTTGAGGAATTGTTTTTTCCATGTATTGTATTTTGTGGTATTCTTGAAATGAAAGGAGGAGACAATGAAAAAGAAATTAATTGGGGTCTTGATCATTGTTTGTTTTTCTGTGTTCATGTATGGCGCAGTTACACATTCTTTTAAACATCAAAAATCCACTGAGGAAGTATTAGAAAGCGCATGGGATGAATTTGACTTATTTAGCTTTGGGATTGGAGAAACAGACCCAGTCATATCAATTGGTATGGATAAAACAAAAAGTGAAGAAGAATTACGGCGCTATTTAAACGATAACTTATCTGAGGAAGTTAAAGAAGAATATAAAGTTGAGATCATTAAAAAGGATATTAATGTTTTAGAAAGACAACATGAAAAGTATTTGGAAAGTGTTGAAGCACATTGATACATTAAAGCTTCTTCTCGGCTCTAAATAAAATAACGGTGATATCCAATAAACAAAAGTATTGCAAATCATTTCAATGGTTCCATGGTACAGTGTATTTCTTTAATAAGAAATGCATAATAAAAAGACCAGGGTGTTGGCAGCACCCCGGCTCTGTACAAAAAGTTGCCCAACCCTTTAAGTTTCCAGGCTCAAGGGAGGTCTATTTTTTATTTATATACGTCAACAGGGCGATTATAATCGACCCGAATGCAAGCATTCACATTAATGCCTGAAATGTTGACATAAGCATCACCTCCTTTCCATAGGGGATGAGCAAGACTCCCTTGAGCGTAAACGCCTAATATTCAGAAAACATTATACACTAGTTCCATTTATATGTCGTTAAAAACAATATACAGTTACCAAAACGAAAAGAACCTTGTTAGAGACAGGTTCTTTTTGTATTTGAGTTGAATTTATCAATAGAATTACCGATAAATAACGTGAGAAATAATACCAGGTAGTTACAGAATTGAAAAATGCTTAGGTGTGTAATACTTGCACTAGCTGTCACTTTGATACAGAAGCTGCTGAAGCTTCAGTCTTCAGATTCTTCCGTTACATTTTAAAGGCCCCTTTATGGGCTCAAATTCAACCGTCATTAAAGCCAAAGGCGGAAGGAATTTGTTATACAAAGGTGAAGCAAACATATACAAATATGATGCTATACTTGGGCAAAACAGGGTAGTGATAGACATTGAAATTACAATGAACGAACTTCCTTCAAATGAGATTCAAGTTGAAGGGCTTGGAAAAAATGAA
The DNA here is from genome assembly GCF_027721405.1 of Bacillus sp. KICET-1. NCBI lineage: Bacteria > Bacillati > Bacillota > Bacilli > Caryophanales > Bacillaceae > Bacillus > Bacillus sp. KICET-1. Next base: position 3,079,158 of record NZ_CP113515.1, on the reverse strand, counting down.
AATCATTTATAGTAACGTTGTAAAATTTGAGAGAGGGTGAATGCTATGGAAGGTCTAAATAACTCTTACAATTGAGAAATCAAGCAATTCACGCGTATAAAACATCTATTTAATTTTAAATCGGCGTTTCAGGTGAACTTTATATCATTTCTGTTTTAGTAAACATATTTAAAAACGAAATAGGAATTAAAATATGCAGACAAAGCGGCGAAGCATATCGCATAAAAGGTGTTATCAGATGTATGACCGTTCCTAATAATAAAACTTATGAAGAAAGGAACTCTAACTTGAAATCAAATTTAGTTTCGTTTCTATTAGCATTGTCAGGATTTATATTCAGTATTTATATGCAGTCAATGGCTTACTGGAGCAATGACTCTATGTTGTGGTATTGGGTCGGTGCGGTTTTGTCGTATCTATTTGCTGCAGGATCAGTGGTTACTCTGATTCTTAACAAAAACAAAGACTCAATTCTAACAATAAGTTGTCTCATTTTAATGATTGTAACCGTTATGCTTATTTTAGTCACAACTTTTTGGACGACTTTTATCATTATTGCATGGCAATCTGGGATGTGAGGCTAAGGGGAATATGATCTTCTTAGTATTTTTTTATTCCTGGGATTAGAATCCCTTTTTATTATTCTTTCAAATTAAATGTAACAATTCTAATATTCATACGTTCTAAATGATAAAGGCGGGATGTCATGAAAAAACGTAAAGTCATTAAAACATTGCTGGTTATTATCACTGTTCTCATAATAGCAGCCGGATGTGCACTGTTTTCTTTAATTTCAGGAGAAAAAGTCAAATATATCGGCTATAGCCAAAGCAAGACGTGGGAAGCGTCAATCGAAAAATCAGGCAAGACCTCTATCGGCCCTAACTATTTCTTGAATTTGTATTACAGAGGTAATAAAGTGAATGAAAAGAACACGGTGATTAAGAGATTAACATTATTTGTTGACGGCCGGAAATATGGTGAAGATAAAGACTATCATCTTTCAGAATACACCGGAGAGAAATTAGAAGGCGGCGGAACGGGAGAAGACCATATTCAGACGTTTGAATATATGCCGGAAAATGAAGTGATCGGTCATGAAATCACTGTTGAAGCAGTATGGAAAACCGATCATGAGTCCTATTCAGAAAAATTCAACCTGAAAAGAACGCATTGGTATGACTGAAAGAATAAAAAGAGGGCGGTATAACCCTCTTTTTGACGCGGAGCCTTTATTTTTGTCTGTTTTTCCTCGATTTGCTGAAGTCGATAAAAGAGGCATTGGAGCCGATAAAATTACTTACTAAGACATACATAAAGAAACCATTAAAAGCTCCCTGCCGGCGTCCGTTAAAAAGAATGGATAATGAGATAAGCAATACAGCCGTAAGCAAGTCTGCAGCCAGACTTATTTTACGGTGAGACCGGAAATATTCTCTTAATCTTCTGATGTTGTTCAAAGCGGACACCTCTTGATGCTTATGTATAAGAAAATAATACCATTGAAATATATGTAATATCAATGAATAAGGTTGGAAACGGAGGGGTTCAAAGTTGGGGCGATCTTGTGTAAAAGAAAGGATCAGGATGAATGTGACCAGCATCCACCCTGATCAATGGGGTTCACAGTGTTCTATTTCATTGTATTCCAATCGGAATAATATTACAAGGGTGAAAAAGAAAAAAGCGGAATGTTCTCGGCTCCTTCTGCTTCTGGAGCGGGAAACGGAAAGTGAGATGTTTGTATGAAAATAAATGATTATCTGAAGGAAAGGTTTCCGACTTTAAAATTAGTGCCCGGCATTTATCATCAATGGGACGTTGGAATTCATTTTTCTCTCGGCGGCAATATGTATCAATTTAATGAAAGCGGTGCTTTGAATCTTGAGTATTTTCAGCTTGTTCATCATCAAACCGCCGCACTTTTCAATGAGCTGTTTGAACATAGCGATGACATGTTCCTTGTTGCCAACGTGTATAAGCACAAATCTCAAGGTAATCACGCGAGAAAATTAAAGGTTTATCAGCCGTTTCTGAAGTGTAAGGATGATTTATATCGGATTCAAGTGAAGACCTGTCAATGCCCGGTCGAAGAAGAATATGAAATGCAGCAGTTTTCTTTATTATGTAAACGGAAAGATCTGCGTATCCCCCAATTACTTAAGGCAGCCGTCCACGAAGATTTTCCGCTGAAGCCAAGGTTCGGGGGCTGTTCCGTTGGGTATCCTGATGTTTTCTTTGTGAATATGACAAAAGATATTATTTTCTTCCTGTATGATGACAGAGGGTGTGAAGTCATTGCTCTTGATGCCGGAAGAATACGAAAGCTTTATGATCAATATCACGATTGGATTGAATTGGACTGAAAATGAACACATGAATTCGAATCCGCTTGTGCCGGCTTTGTTCTTGCCTAGTCGGGCTGCATGAGTGTAATGGGCAGAATTGAAGGGCGCCGGAAACTTTTTTTCCTCTCATACCGACCTTCTGCATGTTAAGCTACTGTATTTATTTTGAACGAATTCCTATTTGTAAAACGGCTGAATAGAATAACATAAAAGCTATTTTACACAGTGCAGGAGGAGAGAAATGTGAGGGCTGAACACCGTGATTGTATGGAAATTGGAATTTATTCATTTGCAGAATTATATCCCGATCCTCTGACAGGGAAAACAGTCAGCGCAAAGCAGCGGATAGATGAATTGATGAAGCTGGCGAAATTGGCTGACGACGCAGGGCTTGATGTATTCGGTGTAGGCGAGCATCATCGTCTTGATTATGCGGTATCTTCGCCGCCGGCCATCTTATCAGCGATTTCACAGATCACTGAAAATATTAAGCTGACCAGTGCCACGACTGTATTATCCACCGCAGATCCCGTCCGTTTATTTGAGGATTTTGCAACGCTTGATCTGATTTCAGACGGCCGGGCGGAAATCATTGCGGGACGGGGCGCATTTTTAGACTCGTTTCCTCTTTTCGGTTATGACGTAGGCCATTATAAAGAACTGTTTGAAGAACACATTGACCTTTTTTTAAAATTAAATTCCGGGGAAGAATCGGTTACCTGGAAAGGACGTTACCGGCCGCCGCTGCGCGAGGCAGAAATTTCTCCTCGGCCTTTTCGCGGAAGCATTCCGCTATGGTTAGGTGTTTCGGGGACTCCGGAAAGCGCAGAACGGGCCGGGCGTGCAGGTGCGGGTTTAGCATTAGCTGTACTGAGCGGTGATCCGGTGTCATCTAAGCCGCTTGTTGACAAATACCGGGAAGCGGCTTCTAAAGCCGGTCATCCTCCGGAAAATGTGAAGGTTGCCGTAACCGGACATATGTTCATTTCAAAAACGAATGAACAGGCAATACAAGAATTTTACCCGTATCATTCAAATTACTGGTCTCATGTTCATTCATATCACGGGATCGATGAGCCTTTAACGAAGGAAGATTTTGAACGGGCGTCCGGAAAAGAAACAGCTTTATTTGTGGGAAGCTCACAGCAGATCATTGAAAAAATCATGCATCAATACGAGTTATTCGGACATCAGCGATTTCTCGCGCAAATCGATATAGGAGGTATGCCGTTTAAAAAAGCCGCGGAAAACATCGAACGATTAGCAGCGGAAGTAGCACCGGTTATCCGAAAAGAAACCGGCAAATCCAGCGAATGAAGTTCTGAGCAAAAGGGGCGGGCCGGTTTTTGGCAATCGCGGATTCGACAACAGAATCGGCCCGGCTTTTTCTTTATGATTATAAAAAACAAAGGGGAAAGCGCGAACCTCATTGCTTTTTCCTATCAAGAAAAGGAAGGTCATTTCATCCTCCATCGTGAAGTGTATATACCGAAAGGTTTTTATTAACAAAAGAGGGAGGATGATGAAGTGATGAAGGGTTTAGTCAAAGCTGCAGTTTTAACTGTTACTCTTGGTATTGGAGGCGCTTTCTATTCAAGTGATGCATCTGCGCACGGGTATATAAAAGAGCCCGTCAGCAGAGCGTACATGGGAGCATTAGAGAAACAAACATTGGGCTGGACGGCCGCTGCCCAGAAATATGGCTCCGTCATTGATAATCCTCAGTCTGTAGAAGGGCCGAAAGGATTTCCGGCTGCAGGTCCGCCGGATGGAAGAATTGCATCTGCAAATGGGGGATCGGGACAAATTGACTTCGGTTTAGACAAGCAGACTGCAGATTATTGGGTAAAACAAAACATCCGCGGCGGTTTTAACACCTTTACTTGGTACTACACGGCCCCTCATGCGACATCAAAGTGGCACTATTATATCACCAAGAAAAACTGGAATCCGAATAAACCTTTGTCAAGAGATGAATTCGAATTAATCGGAACGGTAAACCACGACGGTTCCAAGGCAGATACGAATTTGACTCATAAGATTTTTGTGCCGACTGATCGAAGCGGGTATCATGTCATTTTAGGGGTATGGGACGTTGCGGATACTTCCAATGCCTTCTATAACGTCATCGATGTAAACCTTACACAATAATTTGTGAATTACTGATCGGCTGCATGTTGATACATCGGCCGATCTTTTTAGTTTTAATGTGTGAATGAAAAGGGGAAAAACAGCAGAGCGCCATAAACATTTCATTTATGGCGCCGTACGATCATGGAGGTGCTGCTGACATGGATGCGGAGGTAAGAGGATTCTTAATAACCGCCGAGGAAAGAAGCCCCAACGATGATTAATAAAATGAATAGCACCACGATTAACGCAAAGGAGCTACCATAACCACCTGAGAATCCCATATAATCTCACCTCCTAAAGAGGATTAATACATATTATGCCGAAATGAAAAGTTTGATAGGGATGCTAGTTTACTTTTTGAAAAAAGGGTTTTAGTCTATATTTCCTTTACATGACCATCCGTTAAAATGAGTAAAAGGAGGAATCGTACTGCTTCCTGTAATAGAAACGGATATGCTCATACATTGAGAAGTTGCGAAGAGGATGCGCAGTTTGCTCGTTTTTTTTAAAATGAAAAAGTAACAAGCTATTAGGATTGGAACCTTTTGGTTGGTTTCAAGAGCAGCAGCAAGAAAAAAGGGAATGTGATGAGGAATCGAGAAAAAAGATGCGAAGGGCATAATCGGAACCATGTATCAAAACGGATTGCCTGATGATACACGCGTATACTCCATTCCGAATGGGAACGTTAACGATCTAATAGAAGAGCTTCAAGTGTTCTGCGGTAAATAAAAAAAGCCGATGAAGGCTTAACATTGATTAGACGCTGTAAAGCATTCTTTCCGCTGCGCTTTCTGCAGACGGTGTTTGATTGTAAGAAACGATTCCGATCATCACTAACAAGATGATGAACACCAATATGCTCCACAACATTATTTTTAAAGACTTTGACATGGCATACCCTCACTTTGAAAGACTTTACCGGGGCTGCGATCGGAGCCCGCACTTCAAGTATAGTCGTTATAACGGTGAAAAATGTGCAGTATCCCGTTATCAAAATAAAAACTTGCGGGCGCTGCCGCAAGTTTTCTCCGTATTAAGGTCTGTGGAATTCAATATGCTGATTATCACGATCGAACCACCCTCTGAATGCCCAATTGATCCAGCCCCCGTCCCCTTTGTTATCGAAGGACCCGTCTTCGAAGACCCAGATTCCGTAAGTAATGCCGTCATAAACGGCTGATCCGTAAAACTGAACGCCGTTAAAGCGGTCTTCATATTCTTGATTTAAATTGAACACCATGACGTTGTACTTCTGTCCTGATGCGTAAAATGTTGTTTCCATGACATTTTTTACCCAGCCGGTTCGGTTTTGATCTGACTTAACTGCTTCAGCAATGCGATCTGAGATTCCGAGAACATCTACGTTTACGTTCAGCCCGGCATCAACACCCGCTGCTTTTACGTTTTGGTCTGCTGTTTGGGATAATTTACTTTCTAACGGATTTGCAACGGGTGAAACGTGAGGCGCGTTTGCGTGTTCAGACTGACTGGCTGCTGAGGCACTGGCTGTGAAAGGAATTGTTAGAGATAAAGCTAAGCATGATCCGACTACCGTTCTGGCGATTTTCATGGCTATGACCTCCTGAGGAAATTTTTTAAAATTGTTGCAAATTCATGGTATCGCAGAAAAATTGACCAAGCAAAGAGTAGATTTTCTCAAAAGTCATGTCATTCTATTTGTGTTGTTTTCTGTAAATGAAAACCTTTTAATTAGGCGAAAAGGGAAGAAAATAATAGAGTCTTTTTATGTATTGTGACAGGATGACCGGATTTTGGGTGAAAATAGCCCGGAGAAACGCCATAATAAGAAAAACACCCGGAGTTTACCGGGTGTAAAAAGTGTTGATATGTCAAGTTAGTAGCATTTTTTGCATTTTTTGCATTTTCTTTTATAAACAACGATGTAATCATAATCAAGATGCTTTTTATCTTGTTTCTTCTTTTTTTGTTTAGGCTGCTTTGGGTGGTGATCATAATGTCCGTTCATGTCCATATCCATACCCATATCCATACTCATATTCCTCCTTTTTTCATCTGACGGTAGTATTCTATGACAGAAAGCATGGATGGCTTGGACAAATGAAACGGTATGCTGAAAAAGAGGCATCTCATTCGGTATAAAAAACAGGATCATACCCGCCCGATAGAAAAGAGAGGAGATGATCCTGATATTGAGTCCCTATTTGATAACCGCAATTGCAATGCCGTACCCTTTTTCAGAACTGTATAAGGCTGTCAGTTTCAATACCTTCCAGCCTTCTGCGGCTTTAGTCCCGATTCCGTTATGAGCCGTGATATAATCTCCCGGGCTGACCGTACCGTCGACCCGTACGTAATGCCGGCCGTTGAGTCCGACAATGTGCCATTCGTCTCTGGCCGCGCGTGCTTCATAGTCAGCTTCAAGAGCCGGACTGCAGTCTGGGTTTTGTTTCGGCACGCGTACCGTTTCTCCTGTTTCTTCGTCAGTCACATTTTCGTATATGAAACCGCCGAACTCGTTTGTCAAAAAGCGGCTTTGCCATCCGAAGCTTGCGGCTCCTGAGATAAAAGCGGCTGTTTCTGAAATGACGCCGAGCATGTAATCTCCGACGTGAGCCAATTCAATTTTTTCGCCTTTCACTGTGACGATCGTCCCGGCGGGAATTGTCTGGCCGGTTACACTTTCAAAATATTCTCCATACCCTGACAGGGAAGAGGTGACAGCTCCGGCGAACGTACCGTGGCCGCCCGCTGAATCCAGTTTCCATTTGATGGACTGATGCCCTCCGGCAACCGTGTATGGTTCTTCCAATGTAATGCTTTCTGATGACAGAATCGTTCTGGAGACTTTGCTGCCCGTTATATGGACATTGTTTGAAGCGGCGATAAATGCCCTTGAACCTTCAGAACTTGAACCTCCGGAAGAGCTGATGATCGCATTTCTGTCACCTCTGGCCGTAATATCGCCTGTTCCCGCAATAACGGCGCTTGTCGGGTTGAATGCAAAACCGGAGCTGGTCGCGAGCTGTGCGCCTCCCTTTAAATTGACGGGGATCTGCTCATAAGTCTGTCCTTTTATAGATGCGGCCGCGCTGTAACCTTCCGCTTGCACCCCGAGAATGACGGCCTGACTGTTAGGGGACGTAATTCCGACCGAACCGCCGTCTCCGATCATCGTACCGTTCATAATATTTACGTTATATTGGCCTCCGCCGATTGAGATGCCTTTAGGAGAAGACTTGTATATATCAAAATTTGAAATTTTAACATAATCGGTTTTATTTGATCCGCCGGATATATTGATGTCAACACCGGCTTGTGTAAAGCCGCGTATTTTAATGCCGTTAATCGTAATATTTTGACTGCGGTATTGAAGAGCCACGACTGGATTCCCGCCATAGTCGTATGAGGGATCACCAATAGATGTGAATCCGTTTACATTAACGTTTTTATAGGCAGAGATGACCAGCGCCCTCGGGGTCACACCGTCATAGAGAGCATTGAATACCGGTTCAATCGCGGTGCAATCGGTTAAAGTAACATCATAAGCCGTCGTGCTTTCGGGGTCTGAGGCCTGATGATGGCCGATATGACGAATATCAAATGAACGTACATCACGATACGAAACATGACCGATAATATGAACATTTTGAGAAGCCGGCCACAGGCTGTGCGCCTTTACCTCAATCCCGCGGATATTTCCGCTCGTATAGTTATTTAAAAGCCATACATGTTTAGAGCCGTCGTCAATTTCAATGCCGTTCGAGTTTGCGCTGCCCTCAGCATGCTCTGTGCCGCGGGGGTTTCCGGAATGGCAGTTGGAAATGAAAATATACTCGCTGTAATGGGTGGTAATGCCGTCGTCTCCGGCGCCGTATGCCACACAGTTATCAATCCATATATATCGGCAGCCGTCTTTCGTCCATTCTGTTTCAGGCAAATGATCGTAAGTCGGAGATGTAATATCAATACCATGGAGACCCGCGTTAACCGTTTCAACATTCTTAATCCAGCCGTATTGCACATTAGCAAACGTTAAACAGCTGGAAAACTGTCCTCCGGGGTTCCTGACCCCGCATTGACGATCAGGATTCCAGTCTAAAGTCATGTTCTGGACAAAAATATTACGGTTTCCATTATCGTAATCATCGTTAGTAATGACCCATTCGTATGCGGGAGTGTCCTCATGAAGCTTAAGCACGGTAATCCCTTGTCCCTCACCGGAAATGGTAGTCCATGAGGGGAGTTTTATCCCTTGAACCAAAAATTCTCCTGCGGGGACATTTACTTTGACCCGGCCGTTCCCGATCGCTCTCCGAAAGGCTTCCGTATTGTCCCGGCCGTCAGGGACCGCTCCGTAGTCCTCCACATTCACTTCCCGGGTGATTTTATTCATAAGCATTTCGTATTCTGTATCAAGCCGTTCTTTTAAAAGTGAGGTGACCATTCCTTCCGCCGTCACCCGGGCATCTGCGATCTCAAGATTATCATCCGTTGCGGAATGCTTAATAAAATTCTGCATCCTTGCTTTGAGATGCTCCAATTCAGAGGGATGTGCAGGGCGAGACTGCAATGGGGCGTTTAAAGACGGATCAGGAAAGTTTTTAAATTGAACCATTCTAAAGACACCTCTTTCTTTTGATATAAGCGCCTGAGGCAGGGGACAGAAAAGAGTCGCGCGCCCTTTAAAGCGCTTATTCTTCAAATTCTTTATTCAGAACGAAATTCCTTTTGAAACCAAGGTGAAATTTAAAAAAAGCTCTGTTGAAAGAACGGATATAAAGCTTTGCATTATTGTAATTGAAGCTGTCATGTGAAAATGGAGGAAAAAACTGATAGGAAGGGCCCTCATTTTAGGTTTATTCTCATTGACTTCGCCGTGCTTCCTCTTCGGCTGCATATACACCAAAATCAACATTCTTATCAGTTAAATGGTATAATGGGGCACGGATTGGTCATCAATACGACTGAAATAGGGAAGCAAAAGGAGCAGCGAACATGACTTTAAAAATCAAAATTAAATATTCAGATGATACGCAAACGAGAATCAGTAAAATTGAACAGGGCGATTGGATTGATCTGCGGGCAGCTGAAGATATCACAATCAAAAAAGGTGAATTCAAACTTATCCCGCTTGGAGTTGCGATGGAACTGCCGGAAGGATATGAGGCCCATGTCGTTCCGCGTTCAAGTACATATAAGCATTTCGGTATCATTCAGACAAATTCAATGGGAGTCATTGATGAATCATATAAAGGCGACAATGACTTCTGGTTTTTTCCTGCATTCGCGCTTCGGGATACCGACATTTCCAAGGGGGAGCGGATCTGCCAATTCAGAATCATGAAGAAAATGCCTGAAGTGGAGCTGATCGAAGTAGACAAGCTCGGGAACAATGACCGCGGTGGACTGGGATCAACAGGCACGAAATAAAACGAAAAAAGACTGCTTAACAGCAGTCTTTTTTTATGGAAACAGCAGTTACATTCAATTTGTTTCGGGGATTCTTGAATTGGGAAATCATACGTCACGTTCGAATTTGACTTCGAAATAAGCGGCCGCTCCGTAACCGTCTATGCCAAGAGCAAATATTTAAGCCTTCCGTCTCTTTGAACAGAAAGACTTTTTTAGGTTAAAGGATAGAAGTTGTTTTGATGTTTTTATTCTTCAAGATGAACGGAGGTTTTGTCCAACGTATATAATATTGTGACAAAAGTGTAAACAAAAGAAAGGATGATGTTATGGCAAAAAGGGTTAGAAGAGTAGACCATAAAGCAGCTGGCAAAGAGGCAGAGCAGAAGAAACCGTCCAAAGTCACCCTGTTCTGCCGTTCGCTTCAAAGGCTGAAGCATTTGTATTGTAACATAAACATACAAATGCCATCAATAACCAAAAAAGGAATTTTAGTTTTGATTTTACCGTTTTTGCTTCTGCCGTTCTTTCGGGCTAATGCCGCTTCAGATATTTACGGCAGTTTCGAGGAATTAAAGTTGAATGAAAATCCTTCCGATTTTTCCATTTCAACGCGAGAGCATAACCCTTCTGTCCTCATATTAGCTATACACGGCGGAGGCATAGAGCCGGGGTCCAGTGAGTTAGCCAGAGAAATTGCCGAAAACCGGAGTTTGTATTTATTTGAAGGGTTAAAATCAGCCGGTAATGCGGCTCTGCATTTGACAAGTTCGCATTTCGATGAACCTAAGGCCGTGCAAATGGTGAAAGAGCACTCTAATGTCATTTCATTGCACGGTTACGGCAGTGATGATAAAAAGATAAAAATCGGCGGTACAGACAGAGAACGGGCCGAACTTTTGACCGATGTGCTGAAACGGCACGGGTATCCTGCCGTTCTTCTTGGCATAAATGATAAATATGCAGGCGTCAGTCCGAACAACCTTGCCAATCAATCTTCATCCGGATTGAGTATTCAAATCGAAATGAGCACCGGCTTCAGAAAATCACTATTTGACACTTTTACGCTGAAAAGCAGAGCATCCACACAAAACGGGACCTTTTATCAATTCACAAAAACGATTTCTGATTTTATCAGTGACAATTATGAATAAGCACGCCTATTTTGTCGGCGGGGCTTTTTCTTTTGAAATTTATGAAACTTTAAGTTCTTAAGATCGTATACATAATTGACAGGATGAAAGAAAAGAGGTGGGCAAATGAAAGTGATGATCGGGTCTATCATTCTTCTTGTCATCATCGGATTCGGTTTATGGCTGATGCTTAGTCCAATCTTTAAACAAGTGGGAAGCAGAGCCAAAAAATTCAAAAAGTCATGGGAGGAAGAAGATCAGCATGAGCGAAAATAAGCGCGGAAACACAAAAAAAATTCTCGGCGGTGTGATTATAGGTGCAGCCCTTTTAATTGCGGGCGTTACAGCGTCACTATTCATTGAAAAAATACCGAACGGTTATGTCGGGGTTGTATACTCACCGAATGGCGGGGTAAAATCCGACACATTGGACCAAGGCTGGCACTTAGTCGGTTTATTTAATAAAGTAACGGAATATCCGGTGCGTATGCAGACAGTGAATAATGAAAATATAAAAGTGGCAACCTCAGACGGTAAAAATATAGAAATGGATATCGCTTACAACTATGTCGTGCAGCCTGATAAAGTAGTCGATCTGTTTAACAAATTCGGCGCGGTAAACGTTGAAACGATTGAAAATACATATTTAAAAACAAGGCTGTGGGATGCGGCGCGAAAATCAATCAGCAAATACTCGGTTATTGACACATACGGGCAAAAATCTGCAGAAGCCGCTGCCGATGTTCAAAAGAGATTTGCTGATGATATGAAGAGTCTTGGATTTTTAATTGATGATCTCACGCTTGGCGTACCGAAGCCGGATAAAGCCACACAGGAAGCTATCGATGCAAGGGTGAAGTCTTCACAGGAACTTGAACGGACACAAACTGAAATTAAAATAGCCGAAGCCGAAGCGAAAAAGAAAAAAATTGAAGCGGAAGGGATCGCTGATTACAACCAAATCATAAAGAAATCAATGTCCGATGAAATGATCAAATATAAATGGATTGAAAAATGGGACGGAAAAACGCCGAAAGCGACAGGCACAGACTCGCTGCTGCAGCTGCCGCTGGACGATCAGAAGCAAAAATAAAAAGAGAAGGAGGCGATTGCCTCCTTTTTATGTTTTTTCCTGAGGGTCTTTTTCCGGCACTAATTCTTCAGACGCCTCGGTTTGATAGCTCCATAGCGTGCTATCCGTCTCTGTTGTGTCCTGATAATCTTCGGGAAGTACATATTGCTGCAAATACCGGTGAAAAAATGCCTCGAAAACAGAAATGCAAAGTGCAGAGATAACCGATGCCGCGGCAGGCGAGACATTAAATCCGCCAATGTTCATAAGGAATATCCATAATACAATGAATGAAATTCCGAAATCAGCTGCAACGGCTGTGAAATTGCTTGTTCTCGGCAGAATCATGCAATCACCCGCAAAATAAGTAATTAAACTTAAGATCACTGTAATAAACAGAACGTTTAAAAAGGTTACTTGGTACATAAGATCCAGAACAATGTACAGTAAAGCAAGTGTGAGCGCCGTTTTAGAAGCGAAAGCAATTACGTGTTTCATTTGAACCACCTTCGTTATTTCGTTTAGTCTTCATTGTAAGCAATCCGCAAATTTTTAAACTGGTATATAGTGGTTATAAAGTATACGTTTTAATAAAATGTGAATAGACATCACAGGATTCACAAGTTAAAATATGTAAAAAGGGGGATGCAAATGAAAAAATACTGGATTTGTATTGCTGTTTTTTTATTATGTTTTAGCGGAATACACTCAGCTAAAGCGGCTACCACTGAATTCGGATCAAAAACAAGCTTCACTTTGGAGGGAAATGCAAAAGAGTTTCATATTGAAAATCCTGGGGCTGTAGCTGCCGACGATTACTTTTTAGGATATAAGTTCACCATAATGAACAACTCTTCGTGCGGTTTGAGCATGAAACTCCAGCGGATGGCGCTGAACGGAAATTTTTATACATTAAGCTCTAAAAACTACAGCGGCAGCTGGTTAAACCTTAGTGCCCAGGATAAAAAATCAATTGATCCGTATCACAAATACAGAATTCTGGTTGAAAGTTCTTCAAACGTCTGTGGCCCCGCCTATATTAAAGGGTTATACGGTGTAGAATATTATCATTTTGATTGAAAATAGGTACTCGCTAAAGGCAGCGGGTTTTTTTATATTTAAATATAACCTATTGTACTATGTACTAAATATTCATATATAAATTTTTGATCGCCCTCCCAAAAGAAAAGATAAACAAAAACAAATTCATCACGCACAAATATACAAAGTTGAAAAATGGATGAAAAGTTTCTCTAGGGAAACATTATTAGTTGACTTCAAAAGTGTGATGTCGGATAATAAGAATGTAAGTTTTTCCTCCTTAGCAGATTCGTTTCTTAAGCCAGGGCGAATCTGCTTTTTTTATGCAAAAAAACCCCTCTGTAAGGGGTTTTTTACGATAAATGAAGTTTAATAGAATTAATGTACGGCTCTGAATACGCCGATAACTTTCCCCAAAATGCTTACGTTTTGCAGGATAATCGGCTCCATCGTCGGATTTTCCGGCTGCAGCCGCACATAATTGTCTTCTTTATAGAAGCGCTTAACCGTCGCTTCATCATCTTCGGTCATAGCTACGACGATTTCTCCGTTATTGGCCGTGTTCTGCTGTTTGACGATGACGTAATCTTTGTCAAAAATGCCGGCGTCAATCATACTTTCTCCCATGATTTCTAACATAAAGACATGTTCGCCCGGAGGAACCATCCGGTCAGGAAGCGGAAAATACTCGTCGATATTTTCAACAGCCGTAATCGGAATACCCGCCGTCACTTTCCCGATGACCGGAACGTTTACGACCTGGCTTTTCGGAATTTGGACTTCTTCTTCATCCAATACCTCAATCGCTCTCGGTTTAGTAGGGTCCCGTCTGATCAGGCCTTTTGTCTCCAGCCGCGCCAAATGGCCGTGCACGGTTGAACTGGAAGCCAGTCCTACTGCTTCTCCTATCTCTCTTACAGAAGGCGGATATCCTTTCGTTTTTACCTCTTCTTTAATAAAACGCAGGATATCAAGCTGCCTTTTTGATAGCTTCGTCATATTTCGCACCTCAAAACGTCGATTTTAAGTAGATTATAGCATGATTTTCCTGACAGTACAAACATAGGTTCGAAAAAACGATTGACAGAAACGTTTGTTCGTATATACTGAAAGGTATAAAAAGCGAACAAACATTCTTATTGGAGGTTGTTTACATGGCGAAAGAATCTATTATATTTGTCGGACTGTTTACTGCGATTTTAAGTGCCGCTATTTTACTTGTCTCATGTGCGGGAAATGATCAGTCCCTCAGCCAATATGTTAAAATAAAGGTTCAGGACGGTGATACACTCTGGTCACTTGCGGATCATGTAGCAGAAAAGAAACACATTAATAAAGAAGATTTCATTGAGTGGGTGACGGAGAATAACCATCTCCAAACTGCTGATATAAAGCCCGGAGACGAACTTATTCTTCCGGTTAAGAAGAAGCATCCGGCCGTATATCAGCTGGCCATTGTCAATTAGAGAGGAAAGAGAGAAATGAAGGCGCTCATTTATGCCCGCGTAAGCACAAACAAAGAACAGCAGCAAACGTCATTAAAAAGACAGGAAGAGGAGCTCAGTGAGATCGCTGCTGCAAACGGCATGGAAGTCGTGAAAGTCATTTCTGAGAAAGCCAGCGGTTACGAAATGGACCGCGACGGAGTATTTGAAATGCTTGATGAAATTAAAAAATCACATATTGACGCGATATTGGTGCAGGACGAAACGAGATTGGGAAGAGGAAACGCCAAGATTGCGCTTTTGCATTGCATTTACAGGGAGAACGTAAAGATATATACGACGGCTCATAAAGGTGAACTGGAGCTTTCCGAAGCTGATACGATGGTACTTGAAATCGTCAGTATTGTTGAGGAATATCAAAGGAAAATTCACAATATGAAAATCCGGCGGGGAATGAAAAGAGCCATGAAAAACGGCTACAAACCTGAACGGAATCTGAAAAACAGGCATGAAAACAGCGGAAAAGAAAAAAAAGAGGTTCCGGTTTCGGAAATTATCAGGCTGAGAGCCAACAAGCTTACCTTTGCAGAAATCGCAGCGACCTTAAGAGGATTCGGCTATGATGTGTCCAAAGCCACGGTTCACCGGCGGTTTCAGGAATATACCGCAGATACAGAAGGCAGCTGACGCGCATCAGTTGTAAAAAAGACTGCGTTTTAGTAGTATATAATCAACACGCACCAAAGGAGCTTATTATGATTTCTAAAGAAAAAATCGCAAGAATTAACGAATTGGCTCAAAAAGCTAAATCAAACACAATAACGGATGAGGAAAAAGCTGAACAGCAAAAGCTTCGCCAGGAATATTTGAAAGGATTCCGCTCCTCAATGAAAAATACGTTAAAGAGCGTAAAAGTGATTGATCCGGAAGGCAACGATGTCACCCCTGAAAAATTAAAAAGAGAACAACAGAAAAATAATCTTCATTAAACAGAAAGAATACGGCAATACGTATTCTTTTTTCGTATATACTAATATCAGGATGTGCTTTACGACAATTTTCAACAAGTTTATCTCAAATTTAAGCTGAAAGAGTTGAGAAAAAGTCAGCATCGCTTTATGATGAAAAGGTACAACAATAAGGAAGGGGATTATAATGGATACAATTGAAAAGAAATCAGTTGCCACCATTCGTACACTATCTATAGACGCAATTGAAAAAGCGAATTCCGGACATCCGGGCATGCCGATGGGAGCCGCTCCGATGGCATATACATTGTGGACGAAATTTATGAATGTAAATCCGCAGAATCCGGGCTGGTTTAACCGCGACCGCTTTGTTTTATCAGCAGGCCACGGTTCAATGCTTTTATACAGCATGCTGCATTTAAGCGGATATGACCTCAGCATTGAAGACTTGAAACAGTTCCGTCAATGGGGAAGCAAAACACCGGGACATCCGGAGTTCGGGCACACAGCCGGAGTAGACGCTACGACCGGACCGCTTGGACAGGGTATTGCAATGGCAGTGGGAATGGCAATTGCAGAACGCCATCTGGCTGAGACATATAACCGTGATTCATTCAACGTAGTTGATCATTATACATACAGTATTTGCGGAGACGGCGATTTAATGGAAGGCATTTCTTCCGAAGCAGCTTCTCTTGCAGGCCATCTTGAATTAGGCCGTCTGATCGTATTATACGATTCTAATGACATTTCCTTAGACGGCGATTTAGACCGTTCTTTCTCTGAAAATGTAAAGCAGCGTTTTGAAGCAATGAACTGGGAAGTTCTTTATGTTGAGGACGGAAACAACATCGCTGAATTGACGGCTGCAATTGAAAAAGCGCGCCAGAATGATAAAAAACCGACATTGATCGAAGTGAAAACGACAATCGGTTTCGGTTCTCCAAACCGCGCGGGCACATCCGGCGTTCACGGCGCTCCGTTAGGACAAGAAGAGAGCAAGCTGACAAAAGAAGCGTATGCTTGGACGTTTGAAGAAGATTTTTATGTTCCGGAAGAAGTATACGGGCATTTCAATCAAGCTGTAAAAGAAGCCGGCTCGAAAAAAGAACAGGAATGGAATGAACTGTTCGCGGCTTATAAAGAAAAATATCCTGAGCTTGCTGAACAGCTGTCACTCGGCATGAAAGGCGAGCTTCCTAAAGACTGGGATCAGGAAGTTCCCGTTTATGAAAAAGGCAGCAGCCTTGCTTCCCGTGCATCTTCAGGTGAGGTGCTGAACGGGATCGCCAAGAAAATTCCTTTCTTTGTCGGGGGATCTGCTGACCTTGCGGGTTCAAATAAAACGACAATCAAAAATGGAGGAGACTTCACGGCAAAAGACTACGCCGGGAAAAACTTCTGGTTCGGTGTCCGTGAATTTGCGATGGGCGCTGCATTAAACGGAATGGCGCTTCACGGCGGCCTCCGCGTATTCGGCGGCACATTCTTTGTGTTCTCTGATTATTTAAGACCTGCCATTCGTCTGGCGTCATTGATGGGTCTTCCCGTCACTTATGTATTCACACATGACAGTATTGCCGTAGGAGAGGACGGGCCGACTCACGAACCGATTGAGCAGCTTGCTTCTTTACGCGCACTTCCTAACCTTTCTGTGATCAGACCTGCTGACGGAAATGAAACCGCAGCTGCATGGAAGGTTGCCGTTCAAAGCCAAGATCATCCGACAGCTCTTGTATTGACACGCCAAAACCTGCCGACGATTGATCAGCAGGCTGAAGAAGCGTATGCGGGCGTGGATAAAGGGGCTTATATCGTTTCCAAAGCCCAAACAGAATCACCGGCCGCTCTTCTTTTAGCGACAGGTTCTGAAGTCGGACTTGCGATCGAAGCTCAAGCGAAACTGGCTGAAGAAAACATTCACGTATCTGTAGTCAGCATGCCGAGCTGGGACCGCTTTGAAAAACAATCGGCCGAGTACAAAAACAGCGTGCTTCCTCCGAATGTGACGAAACGTCTTGCGATCGAAATGGGTTCAAGCTTCGGATGGGGCAAATTTACCGGTCTTGAAGGAGACGTTCTCGCAATTGACCGTTTCGGTGCTTCAGCTCCGGGAGAAACAATTATGAAAGAATACGGGTTTACTGCAGAAAACGTGGTTGACCGCGTGAAAAAACTTTTAAACAAATAACGAGACAAAAGAGGATGAGTCAAATCATCCTCTTTTTCCTGTTTATGCGACAAAAATAGAAGGGGCGGCGCAACAGTAATAGACAATTCTTTCTTTTCTCCTTTTGTATAATAGAAAGCAATAACGAAGCGCTGTAAAAGGGGATGAGGAAATGGAACGTCATTACTATACGCACCTGATAAAGGATGAGTTTGCGAACCACTACTTCGGGCGGGAAACGGCTATGTTTGAGTTGTTTCGAGACTATCATTGGACAGATCTGACACCCCAGGAATATCAAATGACAGAAAAGCAAGTTCAATATATAACGGAACCGATTCCGGTGATACATATGCATCAGCGTCTCCAGCTGCATTTAAACCGAATGAGTTACAGCCGTTTGGATTCCATTTACCGGCTTACACTGCCCGGAGAAAAGGGTTGCGCCACCTTCATGATGAAAGACAGTTTAATTGAGATTGCAGCTTCGGGAGATTATGAGGCGGAAACGATTTTCTTTGAGATTCTGCGTAAAATCAGCCCCTGTTTTCTTGCAATGGATTTCAAGACACGGCGCTACGGGTGGTTAAATCCGGTCAGAGAAAGAAATTTTGTCTAAAAACGAGGAAAAAGAGATGTAAATGTTGTATAATAGCCTTTGGTTTAGTACACTTTAAACTAGACAACATGAAGGAGGAAATAAAATGACTTTATGGGTTGGCATCCTAGTGGGCGTTGTCGCATTGCTCATAGGTGTTGCACTCGGGTTTTTTATTGCTCGTAAATATATGATGAGCTATTTGAAAAAGAATCCGCCTATTAATGAACAAATGTTACGCATGATGATGATGCAAATGGGAATGAAACCTTCTCAAAAGAAAATTAATCAAATGATGAAAGCCATGAATAATCAAGCGAAATAATACGTACAGATTATGATATAGAGATACATGGTTATAAAAATAAAAAACCCGGAGAGGGTTTTTTATTTTGGCGTCATGTTTCACCCCAACTGCCGGTGTGCAGTTCTTTTTGATATTGTATGAGAAGGTGGTCAAGCTCCTGGCTGAGTTCTATCGTAATGTTTGATGTCATTCCGTTTGTCATGACGATTTTAAGCAGCTCTGCCCGTTTTTTTTCAATTTCATTTAATAGATGCTCTCTAATCACAGGGATATATCCTTTCATACATAAATCTTTCACCTGAGTCGCTATTATTATATCCACATTTATACTGTTTTTCAAATAAGAAGGAGTATAATATCTCGATGTCAAATTAAATTATATAAGCTTTTTCTATAAAAAGTAATCCTTCTCGGGAAAGTGTTAAAAAAATGAAATGATTTTGTCATAACTCGAAGGGAGTGTGTCATCGTGAGTTTTAATTACTTTCTGACGTTTGGGGCCGGATTTCTGTCTTTCATTTCTCCATGCTGTCTGCCGTTGTACCCCGCCTTTTTATCTTACATAACTGGTGTCAGTATGGACGAGGTGAAAACAGAAAAGGTGATGCTGCAAAAGCGCGGCCTCGTGCATACACTTTGTTTTTTGCTTGGTTTCTCCGTGATTTTTATCGCATTGGGATATGGAACTTCATTTATCGGCAGTTTTTTCACCCAATATCATGAAGCGATCCGCCAGTTTGGCGCTATCATGCTGATCCTTTTCGGGCTGATTACTGCCGGTGTGTTTCAGCCGAAATTCATGATGAAAGAGCGGCGCATTCACTTTAAGCGCCGTCCGGAGGGGTTTATCGGTTCGGTTCTGATCGGTCTTGCGTTTGCAGCCGGCTGGTCGCCGTGCAGCGGGCCTATTTTAGGAGCCGTGTTTTCGCTGGCAAATACAAATCCTTCTTCAGCAGTGCCGTATATGTTTTTATATGTTCTCGGTTTTGCGATTCCTTTTCTTGTTCTTTCATTTTTTATTACCAGAATGAATTGGATTCGCAAGCATCAGCTGCTTATCATGAAAATCGGCGGCATTCTTATGATTCTGATCGGAGTTATGCTGTTTTTTAACTGGATGAGCTACATTCTGATCGTTCTGTCAAATCTTTTCGGAGGATTTACGGGTCTGTAACGGATTAATAACTTTTGAACTATTATATACCCTTTCGTTTTTGGTACAATAAGACTAGTTAATGTTAAATATGTGGAGGGGAATATGACACGAGTTTTAGTTGTAGATGACGCCAAGTTCATGAGGGTGAAAATCAGAGAGATTCTGGAATCGGCGAATTACACAGTGGCCGGGGAAGCGGCTGACGGGGAGGAAGCCCTGGCAGTATATCAAAAAATCCGTCCCGACCTGGTGACAATGGATATTACCATGCCGGTCAAAAACGGTATACAGGCGCTGCAGGATATTTTAGCTTTTGACCCGAAAGCCCGGATCATCATGTGCACCGCCATGCGGCAGCAGCGGATCGTTCTGGAAGCGATTGAATTAGGCGCTAAAGACTTTATCGTTAAACCGTTTGAAGCATCTAAAGTGCTGGAGGCCGTAGGCCGGGTAACGGGAACGTAAACATGTTCTCTTTTCAAATTGGTTTTTTTTATGTTTTTGGAGTATAGTATATAGTATCAAACTCCGTGCAAGCAAAGGAATGATAAAGATGATGATTATAATTTCATCCGTTATTGCAGCGGCCATGGCAATTTCCGTGATGATCGTCAGGATTAAATCCTCCGACAAGCCCGCTTCACCTAAAAAAATAATTCTCCCGCCGATTTTCATGAGTACGGGAGCGCTTATGTTCCTTTTTCCGATTTTCAAAGTGTCGGGCGAAGAATTTTTGGAGGCCATTACGCTGGGCGTAATCTTCTCTATTTTTCTGATTAAAACATCTAAATTTGAGATTAAAAATAATGAAATCTATTTAAAACGGTCAAAAGCGTTTGTGTTTATCCTGATTGGTTTGCTGGTTATCAGAATCGCTATGAAATCCATTTTGAGCACGACGATTGATTACGGAGCTTTAAGCGGGATGTTTTGGATTCTTGCTTTCGGAATGATTGTCCCGTGGCGCATCGCGATGTTTTTGTCTTACCGCAAACTTTCGAATGAACTGAAGACCGCTGATATTCAGATGAATTAAAACCTTTCCGTCCGCCGGAAAGGTTTTTTATTTGAGCAGGTCTTGATAAGGAGTAAGATCAATCTGTTTTTCACGGAGATGCTTTTTTAAAAATTGATGATCACGCTTAGGAGTGGCCAGTATGTAACCCCTGATGATTAAATCACGGTTTATTTGTTCAGCTTCCTCCGCTAAGGAAAGTTCACCGATTTTTCCGGCGATTTTCGCTTTGGCTACATCCCGAAAGAGCTCCGGCACGGGGGCGACCAGTTCATCCAAAAACGCCTTGTCACCCTCATTCCATAAGTGCCTGCTTTTTTCAATATAATAGTCCTGCCAATCCAGTTCTGACCGGCCGTCTTCTTTCGGCAAGCGTTTTAAAAATTTTCGAAACATAAAAAACCCGCCGATAGACAGCAATCCGATCATCACGATGACCCAAAATAAAATAAACCACATAAACCAGCCTTCCAGCATTGTTCTATCTCCTCCTTACTTTAACCATATTGTAAACGAAGACAGAATAGAAGAACACATGAAAAAAAGAATAGAAAAAATGATAGATGTCCAGTCATTCCGGTTGCTAGAACATATTCTATCGTATAGTGATTCTGCTATTTGGCCATGGGAGATTCACTTTGAGGGTATATGACTGATATGACCGGACAAAAAAGCCGCTTCCATTGAGGGGATGAAAGCGGCTTTTTTATGTTATAGAGGAAATTGAAAGGAAAAAGAGGCAGGAGTCTCATTTGGCTCCTTGTTCATGGAGACGGTCAGAATATGGTTGGTGAAATCAGTGAAAATATGTTTGTCATTCAGATAAAAAGGAAGCACCATTTGTTTGTTTAACGTCCGTTCAAGCGTTTTAACAGAGAGCATAAACTCATTTCCCGAAAGAGTGACGGTGATCGCCTGCACCTGCTTCAGCGCCGTCAGGTCGGCTTCAATGATATATTGACGGCTTGTTTCATATAGATCGATCGGCAGCGTCTCGTCATACCAAGCATACGGGTCCTCGTAAAACTGCCGCAGCCATTCTTCCGTATCATCAAATTCTTCAGCGTTTTTTGAGTGATTCATGGAAGCATTCCTCCATATTAAAAAGCCTTGCTATAACGTATGCAGAAGCTTTGAATGGGTGAATGGCACAAAAAAACAGACACCGGGGTCTGTTTTACATATCGTGGCTTGTATTATGTTTTTGTCTTGTATGGTTGCGGTTTTTCACTTTTTTGCTTCCGCTCAGCGGTTCCGGCTGGCCGGGGTTATGGCCCTTCGGAGCATTTTTATGCATATCTTTACTCGTATTTTTATTTGTCATGTTAAAGCCTCCTTTTTAAGGTGTTCCGGCTATTGGTTTGTTTTTCTTTTTTTATTGTTCTGCCGTTCTTCTTCCGTCAGGACGAGCTGGTCATTTTCTATATAACCCGCGCCTTTTCCTTGGCTTTTCGCATCATTCATGCCGTTAATCACATGATTGGCTTTCCGTTTTACCATGATCATCACCTCAACATTAATATGGCTCTTTACAGCCCGTTGTATGAGGCGGAAAATCGGACAAAATTTACCGAAAATCATGCTGATAAGACGATCTTATTGTATTTAATAAAAACATTGATATTTACTTATGTATGATTTTATACTAAGATGAAATTGTGAGAAAATTGTGATGGAATGTGAACATTCATCTAAAGAACGATCTTGATCATTGAAGGGGGATTTTGGAGAATGACAAATCAGCAAAAAGTCGCAACACAAGACGTTTTCCAAGCAAGAAAAACATTTTCTTCAAATGGGAAAACATACAACTATTATTCATTAAAAGCATTGGAAGACGCAGGGGTCGGCAATGTTTCAAAACTTCCTTATTCTATTAAGGTTCTTTTGGAATCCGTTTTGCGTCAGGTAGACGGACGCGTCATTACAAAAGAACATGTTGAAAATTTAGCAAGATGGGGTACTGCTGAATTAAAAGATATCGATGTGCCGTTTAAACCGTCACGGGTTATTCTACAGGACTTTACCGGCGTTCCGGCCGTAGTTGACCTGGCATCTTTAAGAAAAGCCATGGCTTCTGTCGGCGGAGACCCTGATAAAATCAATCCTGAAATTCCGGTTGACCTGGTCATTGACCACTCCGTACAAGTCGACAAAGCCGGTACGGAAGACGCGTTAGCCATTAATATGGACTTAGAATTCGAAAGAAATGCAGAACGTTATAAATTTTTAAGCTGGGCAAAGAAAGCGTTTAACAATTATCAGGCTGTTCCGCCTGCAACAGGTATCGTTCATCAGGTAAACCTTGAGTTTTTGGCAAGTGTCGTTCATACGAAAGAGGAAGACGGAGAACTTGTGACATATCCTGATACATTGGTGGGAACAGATTCCCATACAACAATGATTAACGGAATCGGCGTCCTCGGCTGGGGTGTCGGCGGTATCGAGGCGGAAGCGGGAATGCTCGGCCAGCCTTCATATTTCCCTGTTCCTGAGGTCATCGGCGCGAAACTTGTCGGAAAATTGCCTAACGGAACGACGGCGACTGACTTGGCGCTGAAAGTCACTCAAGTGCTGCGCGAAAAAGGCGTAGTCAATAAATTTGTTGAATTCTTCGGTCCTGGTGTTGCTGAGCTTCCGCTTGCGGATCGTGCGACTATTGCCAATATGGCGCCGGAATACGGAGCGACTTGCGGATTCTTCCCTGTTGACGAGGAAGCACTTTCTTACCTGCGTCTGACCGGCCGTGAAGAAGAGCAGATCGATATTGTGGAAGCATACTGCCGCAACAACGGTTTATTCTATACGCCTGACGCGGAAGAGCCGATTTTTACAGACGTTGTGGAAATTGATCTGTCAAAAATCGAAGCGAACCTTTCAGGCCCGAAACGTCCGCAGGATTTAATCCCGCTTTCCGTTATGCAGGAAACGTTTAAAAAACATCTTGTCAGCCCGGCCGGCAACCAAGGATTCGGAGCGGATGCTGCTGAAGAGAACAAAGAAATTTCATTTAAACTTAACAGCGGTGAAGATGCGGTTATGAAAACAGGGGCGATTGCAATCGCCGCTATTACAAGCTGTACGAATACATCAAACCCTTATGTATTAATCGGTGCCGGATTGGTAGCCAAAAAAGCGGTAGAATTAGGCTTGAAAGTGCCGAATTATGTTAAAACGTCACTTGCACCGGGGTCTAAGGTTGTTACTGGATACTTAGTCAACTCAGGCCTGCTTCCTTACATGAAGGAGCTCGGCTTTAACCTCGTAGGGTATGGCTGTACGACATGTATCGGGAACTCCGGCCCGCTTTCTCCAGAGATTGAAGAAGCGGTTGCTAAAAATGATCTCTTGATCACTTCTGTCTTGTCGGGTAACAGAAACTTTGAAGGCCGGATCCATCCGCTTGTCAAAGGAAACTACCTTGCGTCACCTCCGCTTGTTGTCGCATACGCATTAGCAGGCACTGTGAATATCAACCTGAAAACGGATCCGATCGGTGTCGGAAATGACGGACAAAATGTTTATTTCGATGACATCTGGCCGTCCATGGATGAAATCAATTCTCTCGTCAAACAGACTGTTACGCCGGAATTATTCCGCAAAGAGTATGAAACGGTATTTGACGACAACCAGCGCTGGAACGAAATCGAAACGACGGATGAAGCGCTGTACAAGTGGGATCAGGATTCCACTTACATTCAAAACCCGCCGTTCTTTGAGGAAATGTCTGTAGAGCCTGGAAAAGTTGAGCCTTTAAGAGGACTTCGCGTTGTCGGCAAATTCGGCGATTCCGTGACGACTGACCACATTTCTCCGGCCGGAGCGATCGGAAAAGACACACCGGCGGGCAAATACCTGCAGGAAAAAGGCGTTTCTCCTCGTGACTTTAACTCTTACGGCTCACGCCGCGGAAACCATGAAGTCATGATGAGAGGAACATTCGCCAATATCCGCATTAAAAACCAAATCGCACCGGGTACAGAAGGCGGATACACAACACATTGGCCTACCGGGAAAGTGACATCTATTTATGATGCCTGCATGCGGTATAAAGAAGATAAAACGGGTCTTGTCGTCCTGGCCGGAAAAGATTACGGAATGGGCTCTTCACGTGACTGGGCTGCAAAAGGAACAAACCTGCTCGGCATCAGAACAGTCATTGCCGAAAGCTTTGAAAGAATTCACAGAAGCAACCTCGTCTTCATGGGTGTGCTGCCGCTCCAGTTCAAACAGGGTGAAAACGCGGATACACTCGGCTTAACAGGTAAGGAAGTCATTGAGGTGGATGTTGATGAATCTGTACGTCCGCGCGACTTGCTGACTGTCAGAGCAATCAGTGAAGACGGTACGGTAAAAACGTTTGAAGTCGTTGTCCGTTTCGACAGTGAAGTGGAAATTGATTACTATCGCCACGGCGGCATTTTACAAATGGTGCTTCGCGATAAAATGAAACAGTAGCAGAATGAACAAAGGAGAGAAAGCAGTCTGCTTTCTCTCTTTTTATGCGGGAGGCCTTAAGATGCTTGCGAAATGGCTGGGCGGAATGTTACTTATCGGGTTGTTAGTGTATGCGGGCTGGAATATTTATTCTGTGCAAAAAAGTCCGAAAGAAGGGACAGAAGAAGGGATGAAAGCCCCTGACTTTACACTTGATACATTGTCAGGAAAAAGCATCTCCCTTTCTGATTATAAAGGAAAAAAAGTGCTCCTCAATTTCTGGGCGACGTGGTGCAAGCCGTGCAGAATGGAAATGCCCGATATGCAGGAGCTGCAGAAAGAATATCCTGATATTGCGGTAGCAGCCGTTAATTTTACATCCTCTGAAAAAAATATACAGGCTGTGAAATCATTTGCTGATCATTATCAGCTGACCTTTCCTATTCTGATTGACAAAAGCGGAATTAACGGGGATTTCAACGTGCTTTCTTATCCGACAACATACATATTAGACGAAAAAGGAACCATTCAGCACATTCGCGTAGGCACGATGACAAAAAAAGAAATGAAAGAAAAACTGGATCTCAAATAGAGGTTCAGTTTTTTTATTGTAAAGGGCTTAGGTTTTGAAAAATTGGAAAAAATGAATGAAAACACGGAGGTGAGAAGATTGAAAAAAATGCGAAAACGTTCTTTTCATGAATTGGTTATGGAAAATAAACGTGAGCTGATGACCAATACGGAATATTTGAATCAGCTTGAAGAAAAGCTGGAGCAGCGGTTCAAACAAAAATAACCTTTAATTTGCAGTCATGTTTACACCTCCTTTTGCAAAATATACTCTTAAGGAGGGATGAACATGGGCATAAACAAGAAAGACGGCCAGCCGCAATACGCTCCGAGCCACTTAGGGACAAAACCCGTTAAATATAAACGCAATAAAGGGGAAAAGTTTCATGACAAGTCAAACGGACATCCGATTGTCATGCAGACGAAAGGCGAATAACATCATCAAAGGAGAGCAGATATTATGACAAACAATGATCAAAAACCGAATCCGGATGACCGTTCCGATAACGTTGAAAAGCTGCAGGATATGGTGCAGAATACAATTGAAAATATAGAAGAAGCGAAAGAATCAATGGAATTTGCGACAGATGAGGAAAAACAGCGCATTCAAGAGAAGAATGCCAGACGCAATGAAAGCATTGAATCGTTCCGCAGTGAAATTCAGGATGAATCGGCTGCAAGAGAAAACGGCTATCAATCATAATAAAAACCAGGGAAACCTGGTTTTTTTCTCTTTCCGGCTCGTTGTGATAAAATGGGGCTAATCTGATAAAAAGGGAGCAGAGAACGTTGCATGTGTCAAAAAAAGAAATAGAAGTGCGTTATGCGGAAACAGATCAAATGGGCATCGTCTATCATGCCAATTACTTAGTCTGGATGGAGGTCGGCAGAACGGCGCTGATTAAGGAACTCGGATTCCTTTACAAAGATATGGAAGATAGAGGAGTGCTGTCCCCTGTATTGGATATCAGCATTTCTTATAAAAAGCCGCTCCGCTACGGAGAAACGGCTGTCGTACATACTTGGATTGAAGAATATAACGGATTTAAAACCGTTTACGGCTACCACATCTATAATCCGGATCAAGAACTTGCCATCAAAGCGACATCCTCTCATATATGCGTTGATAAAGAGAGCTTCAAACCGATTCAGTTTCGCAAGGCTTTTCCTGATTGGCATGCCGCTTACGAAAAGGCAAAAAAATAAGGAGCGGCTGCAGTTATGGCATTTGGAATTACGCGTAAGGAACTGGAAAGATGGAAGCGGGATGTATCGGAAGGGAAAATCGCTTTTTTAACGCATTACTGGCTGGACGACCGCTTTCCGGAGGCTAAGACCGTGACGAAGGCCGGTTCAAGCGATCTCAATAAACTGATCAGATGGGGAGCGGAGTACGGGCTGAAGCCGGAGTGGATTCACCATAAAAATGAATTTCCCCACTTTGACCTGCTCGGAGAAACGCAAAGAAGCATATTAGAAAAAGAACGTCTGACTGATCATCTCAAAAGGTTCAGGCTGTAAAAAAAAGAACGCATCCGCTGCGTTCTTTTTTTTACACGTAATCAAATACCGGCTCTTCTGCCTGATCTGAATATGTGACTGACAAATCGTGATTATCAAAGTACCATAAGTCGCTTTCTTCAATAAAAAAGGTAATGCCTTCAACTTCCGTGCTGGTGCCGATGTTCATCGGCCGGTCTTTTAAAATGCCGAGAGAAAAGCCTTTCTGAACGTTGCTGCATCCCCCGTAACGGACAAAGAAACGGACATGGTCGCCTGTTTCCAGATCGAGCTCTTCTTTGTACCAATCCAGCGCGCCTTTCGTTACTTTCATGTTCATCCGGAACACTCCCTTTTTGTTTCTCATATAAAGAAATTATCTCTATTATAAACGCATATGGCATTTTGATGTCAAAATTGAAGTTTCATCAAAACCATTTGATCTTCGGTTCTGTTTTGTTTATAATCCGTTTGATGTTTGCCCTGTGTCTGTAGATAACAAACGCGGTCAAGAGCGTCACTACGATTAATAAATAAGGGTCTTTTACAAACAGACAGTAAATAATCGTATAAATCCCTGTTAACATTGAAGACAGAGAAACAAATTTCGTAAGGAATAAAAATACGAAAAATACTGCAACCATCGTAACGAATAACAGCGGAGCATAAAACAGCAGGACGCCCCCTGATGTGGCTACGGCTTTGCCTCCTTTAAACTTTGCGAACACCGGGAATACATGGCCGATCACTGCTGCCACCCCTGCGAGAAGAGGATGAATGGGGACGTGCAGTAAATATGGGAGCGCCGCGGCCAGGGTGCCTTTTAAAATATCGGCTGCGACGACGACAGATCCCGCTTTAACGCCAAGCGTGCGAAAAGCATTTGTAGCGCCCAAATTGCCGCTTCCGTGTTCTCTAATATCGATCCCTTTCGCAAGTTTGCCTACGACTAAACCTGACGGGATGCTGCCTATTACATAGGCCAAAATAATCAATAAAGCAATCAACATCTACATTTCTCCTTTTCAATGTCCCTTCACTCTATTTTAACACGAGTTGTTACCGTCTGATGACAAGTTTTTTGAGAATTAAGCTGACAAAGCGCTTTTTTTGATTCCGGCGAAGCGGTCATGTACAATATATCAAAAGGAGATGGTAAAGATGCAAAATCCTTCAAAATCAGAGATTAAAGAAATTCTGGACCGGAGCAAACGGATCGCAGTCGTCGGGCTGTCAGACCGTCCCGACCGGACTTCTTACATGGTTTCCAAAGCGATGCAGGATGAAGGGTATGAAATTATTCCCGTCAACCCAACGATTGATGAGGCGCTTGGCGTTAAAGCCGTTGCTTCGTTAAAAGACGTGGAGGGGCCGATTGATATCGTGAATGTGTTCAGACGCTCTGAGCAGCTTCCCGGCGTTGCTGAAGAATTTTTACAGACGGACGCTCCCGTTTTTTGGGCGCAGCAGGGCCTTGCAAATGAAGAAGCGTATCGCATGATTACAGACAAAGGACGGACGGCTGTTATGGATTTATGTATAAAAGTCGCCCGCGCTGTTATAAAATAGGAACAAAAAAGGCAAAAATCCTTGGCAAATCAGGGGTTTTTGCTTTTTTATTGAAAGAATACTCTTTGCGTATGATGATGAAACAGATACAATAAAGCATGAACAGCTTTTTTAGAAACCCCTTTATACAGGGGTTTGCAGTCTGTTTGCGATGGCCGGCATAAAGCTATATAATAGAAAGCGAACTCATGTTCTTATCTGCCGAAAAGGGCACCAAAAAGATGAAAAGCCGTTCGAATGTATGTCTTGCGGCCTAAAAAACGAGCCATTCGCTTAAATATGTTGCGAAATCAAGCATATTGGTTATAATTGTGAGTCCGAGGAGAATTGGACCGAAGCTTGCGCATACTGAAAAACAAAGACATGAAAACATTTAAAAAAGAGAATGATTAAGAGCAGGTTTTTTGAAAGGGGTTTGTACGTTTGGCTAGAAAACAGCAATTTGATTACAACGAAGATGCCATACAGGTGCTTGAAGGCCTGGAAGCCGTCAGAAAACGACCGGGAATGTACATCGGTTCGACGGACGCACGCGGCCTGCACCATCTGGTATATGAGATCGTCGACAATTCCGTCGATGAAGTTCTTGCCGGCTACGGAGATCATATTATCGTAACGATACATAAGGACAACAGCATCTCCGTACAGGACAGAGGACGCGGAATGCCGACCGGGATGCATAAGCTCGGAAAGCCGACGCCGGAAGTTATTTTCACCGTGCTGCATGCCGGGGGGAAATTCGGACAGGGCGGCTATAAAACAAGCGGCGGTCTGCATGGTGTCGGCGCATCTGTCGTAAACGCGTTATCGGAGTGGCTGACAGTTACTATTGAGCGTGACGGATATGTTTATAAACAGCGATTTGAAAACGGCGGCAAGCCCGTGACTTCACTTGAAAAAATCGGAACGACCAAAAAAACGGGAACGCTTACCCATTTTAAACCTGATCCGTCAATGTTCAGCGCAACGGTTTATAATTTTGACACGCTGTCAGAACGTCTGCGCGAATCAGCTTTCTTGTTAAAAGGTTTGAAAATAGAATTAATTGATGAACGGAACGGCGTAAAAGAAGTATTTTATTATGAGAACGGAATTGAAGCATTTGTCGCTTATTTAAACGAGGAAAAAGACGCTTTATGCGAAGTGGTTTCCTTTGAAGGCGAGCATCATGACATTGAAGTCGATTTCGCGTTTCAGTTTAATGACGGGTATTCAGAAAATATGCTGTCATTCGTTAATAACGTCAGAACAAAGGACGGCGGCACCCACGAATCAGGAGCCAAAACGGCAATGACAAGAGCGTTTAACGAGTATGCGCGAAAGGTTGCCCTTTTAAAAGAGAAAGACAAGAACCTTGAAGGCGCCGATATCAGGGAAGGTTTGTCCGCAATCATTTCCGTGCGTATCCCGGAGGAACTGCTGCAATTTGAAGGCCAGACGAAAGGGAAGCTTGGCACAAGTGAGGCGAGATCAGCCGCGGATGCCGTCATTTCCGAGAATCTTGCTTATTTCCTGGAAGAAAACCGCGATACGGCGACCCTGCTTGTCAAAAAAGTGATTAAAGCAAGCCAGGCCCGTGAAGCGGCCCGTAAAGCGAGAGAAGAAGCGAGAAGCGGCAAAAAGCGAAAAAAATCAGAAGCGACGCTGAGCGGAAAACTCACACCGGCCGGTTCCAGAAATCCGGCGAAGAATGAATTGTATCTGGTGGAGGGAGACTCTGCGGGAGGTTCTGCAAAACAGGGAAGAGACCGGAAATTTCAAGCCGTGCTGCCCCTTCGCGGAAAGGTCATCAACACAGAGAAAGCAAAGCTTGCAGACATCTTCAAAAATGAAGAAATCAATACGATTATTCATGCGATCGGCGGCGGTGTCGGCGCAGATTTTGATATAGACGACATCAACTATGACAAGATCATCATCATGACGGACGCGGATACCGACGGCGCGCACATTCAAGTCTTGCTGTTAACGTTTTTCTACCGCTATATGAAACCTTTAATCGAGCACGGAAAAGTCTTCATCGCCCTTCCGCCTCTTTACAAAGTGAGCAAAGGGAGCGGTAAGAAAGAGATTATTGAATATGCCTGGTCCGACGAAGAAATGGACGGCGTTTTAAAGAAAGTCGGCAAAGGGTATACCATCCAGCGCTATAAAGGTCTGGGAGAAATGAACGCAGACCAGCTCTGGGAAACGACGATGAATCCCGAATCGCGAACGCTCGTCAGAGTCAAGATCGACGATGCGGCACGGGTAGAGCGCCGCGTAACGACATTAATGGGAGACAAAGTAGAACCGAGAAGAAAATGGATTGAAAAGAATGTTGCCTTCGGATTAGATGAGGAAAGCAATATTTTGGAAAATGAAAACTTGTCGGTCGCTGAGGAGGTTTAATAGTGGCACAGCCAGAATTATTTCATGATTTACCGTTAGAAGAAGTAATCGGCGACCGTTTCGGACGCTACAGTAAATACATTATTCAAGACAGGGCGCTGCCCGACGCTCGTGACGGTTTAAAGCCGGTGCAGCGGAGAATTTTATACGCCATGCACGCAGACGGAAATACATTCGATAAAAATTTCCGTAAAGCGGCGAAAACGGTCGGAAACGTTATCGGTAATTATCATCCGCACGGTGACAGCTCCGTTTATGAAGCGATGGTGCGGATGAGCCAGGATTGGAAAGTGCGGAATGTGCTGATTGAGATGCACGGCAACAACGGAAGCATTGACGGTGATCCGCCGGCTGCCATGCGTTATACGGAAGCGAGATTATCTTCTATCGCGTCAGAGCTTTTGCGTGATATTGATAAAAATACGGTTGAATTCGTTCCGAACTTTGATGACACCAGTAAAGAGCCGGTTGTTTTGCCCGCCATGTTCCCTAACTTGCTTGTTAACGGATCAACCGGGATTTCAGCGGGCTATGCGACTGATATTCCCCCTCATCATCTGGGTGAGGTCATTGATGCCGTCATTAAACGGATTGAATCTCCGGATTGCACCGTCGATGACTTGATGCAGGTGATTAAAGGGCCTGACTTTCCGACAGGAGGCATTATTCAAGGAGTCGACGGCATTCGGAAGGCTTATGAAACCGGTAAAGGCAAAATTATTATCCGCGGCAAGGCTGAAGTGGAATCCGTAAGAGGCGGACGGGAGCAGATCGTCATTACAGAAATTCCGTTTGAAGTAAACAAAGCCAATCTCGTTAAGAAAATGGACGAATACCGCATAGACAAAAAAGTCGAAGGCATTTCTGAAGTCAGGGATGAAACTGACCGCACGGGGCTTCGGGTGGTCGTTGAGTTAAAGAAAGAAGCCGATGCAAAAGGCATCCTGAATTTCTTATATAAAAACACTGATCTGCAGACAACATATAACTTTAATATGGTCGCCATACATAACCGCCGGCCGATGCTGATGAGTCTTACGGCCATCCTGGATGCGTATATTTCCCATCAGAAGGAAGTGGTGACAAACCGCTCCGTCTTTGAATTGCAAAAAGCAAAAGAGCGGCATCACATCGTTGAAGGACTGATGAAGGCGCTGTCTGTGTTAGATGAGGTCATAGCGGTCATCCGGGCAAGCAGCGACAAGAAAGATGCGAAACAAAACTTAATTTCTAAATTCGCATTTACGGAGCCTCAGGCCGAAGCAATCGTATCCTTGCAGCTGTATCGTCTGACAAACACGGATATTACGGCGCTAAAAGAGGAAGCGGAAGAGCTCAGCAAGAAAATTCAGGAGCTCGAAGCCATTTTAAGTCATGATAAAAAGCTGTTAAAAGTCATTACAAGCAGCCTGAAAAAATTGAAAAAGACCTATGCTGACAGCAGACGGTCTGTCATTGAAGAAAAGATTGAGGAAATTAAAATCAATCTTGAAGTCATGGTTGCCTCTGAGGACGTATATGTGACAGTCACAAAAGACGGCTATGTAAAACGAACAAGCCAGCGGTCATTTGCCGCTTCTAACGGCCAGGATTTCGGTATGAAGGATACTGACAGGCTGATTCACCAATTTGAAATGAATACAACGGATGTTCTCCTGCTCTTTACCAATAAGGGAAGCTATGTTTATTGTCCGGTTCACCAGCTTCCCGATATCAGGTGGAAAGACATGGGGCAGCACGTAACGAACATCATCACGATTGACCGTGATGAAACCATCGTGAAAGCTATACCGGTAAAAGAATTTGATCCATCTTCATATTTATTGTTTATGACGAAAAACGGCATGGTGAAGAGAACTGAAATGACGCATTACAAAGCGCAGCGTTACTCGAAAGCGCTTGTTGCCCTTAACCTTAAAGGGGACGACGAGCTGATTGATGTTCATGTCACAGACGGCGGCAGCCAGCTGTTTATCGCCACCCGCCTCGGGTACGGTTTATGGTTCGGTGAAGATGAAGTAAATGTAGTCGGTGCCCGTGCGGCCGGCGTAAAGGGTATAAATTTAAAAGACGGTGATACCGTCGTATCAGGACAAATCCTGCATGAGACAGATTCGCTTATCCTTGTCACACAGCGGGGAGCAATCAAGCGGATGAACCTATCTGAATTCGAAAAAACATCCAGAGCGAAGCGCGGCGTCATCATGCTGCGTGAGCTTAAAAAGAACCCGCATCGCACAGTCGGCGTATTCGCATGCGCTTTGGCCGACATGATCGCTGCGGAAACAGAAAAAGGCGAGAGAATCGAAATCGCCGTGAAGTCCTTGCGGGCGAATGACCGATACAGCAACGGTTCCTTCTTTACCGATGAAGCTGAGACAGGGCCGGTAACAGATGTATGGCGTATCCCCGCGTCTGATGTTTAAGTTTAAGAGTAAAAATAAAATAAAAAAAACCTCCGCTCATTGAGCGGAGGTTTTACTATTTAGCTTTCGTGGCTGCCGAATAAGTCAGTGATAGCGTGAATGACTTCGATTCCCTGCCATACAAATAAATTCAATGCAGTGAATGAAAACAACCCTAAAATCACCATTCGTAAGATAAACAACATGTTTAACAACCTCCTCATTTTATGTTACATAGATAGGCGATGTTGAACATGAAGCTCATCGAAATACGAGGACTGATAAAATTTAGCGATTAAAAAGCTTTTCTTTCGCTGTCTTCTCCGGGAAGCGGGGCGTCTCCTGTCTGATATCACGATCAGTGAGACAGAAGCGGCAAAAAGCGCCGTCAAGATATATGAGCCCGTCAGCGATTTTTTCTCATCATCAGCATTTTGGCCGGCCTTCATTTCGTGCATTTCCTGCTGGTCGGCTACCGCTTTAAAATGATGAGAAGTATCAAACGCATGGGGAATGGAGAGCAAATGAAAGCTTGCAATCGCTAAAAATAAAATAGAAGCTTTTAAAAACAAGATTTTTTTCAAATGTTCTCCCCCCCTTCATAAGTCTGAATATTTTTATTATAATACCCTAATTTAAATGTAAAGTAAACATATTTATTAAATTTAAAAAATTATTATCCTGGTTAAGTATATACCATTCCATCCATCTTTTCATCTCTTTTATCTTAAAGACCTATTTGTTATGATATGCACGCATTCCTTATGACGTGACAACATTTTTCGGGCTGTAAGATAAAAAACGGGGCATGACAGCAAAAGACGTGATGAAGAAACCGAAACATTTTCTTAAAAAAACTTCTCAACCACGGTCGTTGTGATATAATAATACTCGTTGTGTTAAAAGATCTAACATATGCAGCAAAAATGACAGTAAAAGATACGTAAAAGGGAGGTTAAACATGGAGGCTTTCATCAGTGAAATCATAAATGTTCCAAATGATTTTATTTGGAAGTATCTTGTTTATATTTTAGTCGGGATCGGATTGTACTTTACGTTCCGTTTTCGCTTTATTCAATTCCAATACTTTATTGAAATGTTCAGAATCGTCGGGGAGAAGCCGCAAGGAAATAAAGGAGTGTCTTCAATGCAGGCATTCTTTATCTCAGCCGCTTCTCGTGTCGGAACCGGAAACTTGACCGGCGTCGCGCTGGCGATTGCAACAGGCGGTCCCGGCGCAGTATTTTGGATGTGGATCGTAGCGATTGTCGGTATGGCTTCCAGCTTTGTGGAAAGCACCTTGGCGCAGCTGTATAAAGTGCGTTCCGGTGACGAATTCCGCGGCGGTCCGGCATATTACATGGCAAAGGGACTGGGCGCCCGCTGGCTCGGTATTTTATTCGCCGTATTGATTACCGTTTCTTTCGGACTTATCTTTAACGCCGTGCAGTCAAATACGATTTCTGTCGCGTTTGACGAAGCATTCCATGTGAATAAAACAGTTATCGCAATCATTTTAGCTGTATTAACGGCTTTCATTATATTCGGCGGTCTGAAACGTGTTGTTTCCGTCTCGCAATTAATCGTTCCGGTCATGGCGGGTATGTATATTCTGATCGCGCTGTATGTCGTGATTGTAAATATTACAGCGGTACCTGAGCTGTTTGTTACGATTGTGAAAAATGCGTTCGGTCTTGAACAGATCGTCGGCGGAAGCTTAGGAAGCATCATTATTATCGGTGCGCAGCGCGGCCTGTTTTCAAACGAAGCGGGTATGGGAAGCGCGCCGAATGCCGCAGCGGCTGCACATGTGTCGCATCCGGCTAAGCAGGGATTAATTCAGACCCTCGGTGTGTTTTTTGATACATTTATCGTTTGTACATCGACTGCCTTTATCATTTTATTGTACAGCTTTACG
The DNA here is from genome assembly GCF_027721405.1 of Bacillus sp. KICET-1. NCBI lineage: Bacteria > Bacillati > Bacillota > Bacilli > Caryophanales > Bacillaceae > Bacillus > Bacillus sp. KICET-1. Next base: position 3,043,588 of record NZ_CP113515.1, on the reverse strand, counting down.
CCTAAAGGCGACGGCATCCAAGTGACACAAGCCGCACTGCAGCACCACCTCGGCGGATGGGCGCCGACATTTATTGCGATTGCGATGTTTTTATTCGCATTCAGCTCAGTCGTCGGCAACTATTACTATGGTGAAACGAATATTGAATTTATTAAAACAAGCAAAACATGGCTTAATATTTACCGCGTATTCGTCGTAGTGATGGTGGTATACGGATGTTTGGCTGACTTCCAGATCGTCTGGGACATGGCAAACTTGTTTATGGGACTCTTGGCTCTCATTAACTTAGTGGCAATCTTATTGCTGAGTAATGTAGCCTACAAGATCTATAAGGATTATGCCGCTCAGCGCAAAAAAGGTCTTGATCCTGTATTCAAGGCCGAGAATACGCCGGAGCTCAAGCATATTGAAACATGGGCGAAAGAAGAAGGTACAAGCCCCGAACGTAAGACTGCTAACTAAGGAAACATGCATACAATTTTCAAAAAACCCCTTACATTTTGTTGGGGACTGACCCCTGTTTTTGAGACAGGGATCAAAACACCTTCATACAGCCAATTGCCGATATTGTATCGGCGATTGGCTGTTTAGTTTCGTTTGAATACGAATATTGTTATAATAATGAATGTATTCTATGGCAGTGCGTTCTACGATGGTCGTCGTAGTTCGATCAATGCTGTTAAGATAGAACGTTTCAGACTTTAGTGAGGAATGAAACGATTCGATGGAGGCATTATCAGCGGGCGTCCCTTTGCGGGACATGCTCATGGTAATGCCTTTTGTTTTAACAGCTTTCTGATACTCATAAGATGTATAAACAGAACCTTGGTCACTATGTAACACGCAGTTCTCTGGCAGTGCGGGCAGCTGATCAAGTGTGTGTAAGACAAAGTCTGTGTCCTGTCTATCGCCAATTGTAAAAGCAATCACTTCTCCATTGTATAAATCCAATATACTGGAAAGATACAATTGTTTCTGCCCATAAGGCAAATATGTGATATCCGTTACTAGCTTTTCCAGAGGGCGTTCAGACTGAAAGTTTCGATCCAATATATTCTCGGCCACGGCATATGGCTGCCCATCTTTCTTGCGCTTTTTCACCTTAACCCGGCATTGCCACTGATTCTTCTGCATAATGCGCTGAACCGTTTTATGATTCACACGCATTCCCTTTTTTAATATGGCTGTGATTTTCCGATAGCCATATCGAAACTTGTGTTCTCGGCACAACGTGCCGATTTGTTTTTCTAAATGGTATTTAGGGTTATCTTTCATCAGATTCTTCTTCCAACGATAATAAGATGCTCGTGAGATACCTAAATGAATACAGATATCCTGTATGGTCATTGTGCCGCGCAATGCTTCTACAAGCTCGACTGGCGTTTCGCTATCAGCTTCCTTTCCAATTCGTTGCACTTTTTTAAAACTTCATTCTGTTGTCTCAGATAACGATTTTCTGCCTGCAGTTTCTCTAATTCGGAAGAATACTCCGGGCCTTTTCCGTAAGTGTATTGCTTTCCGACAGGCTGTTCGAATCGATGTGTATCCCCAGTCTTATGCCATCTAACCCATGTCTGAACCTGTGTCTTATTCTTAATATTCAATTCCTGCATGATCTCTTTCATAGGCACGCCTGCCAATCTCATTTCTACAGCCTTCTGTTTCACTTCAACCGGATAACTCACTCTTGTCCCCATAGAAAAAACACCTCCAAGTCTAATTTCGGCTAACAATCATCCGTTTTCAAACTTGAAGGTGTTTTTTGTTTGTCTCATCTTATGGGGTCAGTCCCTTGTGAGGGGTTTTTTTATGTGAAAAACCGGGTTATTTTTGCCGAAAACAGATTTTTTTGAATTTGTTGTATTTTTCTCTTGTGTGTGTAAGGGCTTTCATATAAAGTTTAACTAAACCGGTTTACCAAACCGATTTAGTCTTAAAGGAAAGGAGTATTAATGTGGCTTCTGATTATGGCATTTTTACGATCGGTGATGCGATGATCACCTTAAATCCCGCAAGCACAGGGCCTTTGCGTTTTGTTACCCATTTTGAACGAAAAGCAGGAGGAGCTGAACTGAATTTTGCGATTGCATGCGCCAGATTGAATCTGCACTCAAAGTGGGTCAGCAGGCTGGGGAAGGATGAGTTCGGCAGAGTGATTTATCAGTTTGCCAAAGGAGAAGGAATTGATGTGACTGACGTCTCCTATGTTGAAGGCTTTCCTACATCTTTAAATGTCAAAGAGATCAGAAATGACGGTTCAGGCAAGACGTTTTATTACCGTTTCAATTCACCAATTCTGACTCTTGCACCGGAAGATATAACAGAGAATATGTTTGCCGGCATTCACATCGTTCATCTTACCGGCGTGTTCCTCGCGCTTGATAAGAAAAACCTTGAAATTGCTGAAAGGGTGCTTTCCATCGCCAAAGCAAGGGGGATTCCCGTATCTTTTGATCCGAATATCAGGCTGAAGCTGTGGACGATTGAGGAGGCGCGTGCGGCATTTCATCAAATCTTTCCGCATACTGATATTCTTCTGGCGGGCCGGGACGAAATGAAACAGCTGACAGGTCTAGGGGAAAATGAAGCATTAGCCCGGTTTGCAGAGACCTATTCAATCAGTCAGCTTGTCATAAAAGACGGTGAAGCAGGTTCTGCGCTGTATCATGATCATAAGTGGGTTCACAAAGAGGCTTTCCCGGTTGCGCCTGTTGACACGGTAGGAGCGGGTGACGGCTTTAATGCCGGTTACCTGTACGGTTATCTGCATGGTTTTGAACCGGAAAAACGTCTGGAGCTTGCCAATGCGGTCGGTGCGCTCGTCACCACAGTTTCCGGTGACAATGAAGGGCTTCCCTATCTAGAAGAGGTTCTGTCATTTGTAAACAAAGAGACTGTGATTGAACGTTAGCAAGCACAACTTAAAAAGCGGGTGAGAAAATGAAAGCGGTTCTAGTACGGAAAGCTTTTGATCTGGTGGTGACGGAATGTGAGAAACCGTCTGTTGTCCACGCGGATGATGTTCTTGTCAAGGTGAAGCGGGTCGGAATTTGCGGATCAGATTTGCATATTTATCATGGGACAAATCCGTTAGCGTCCCTGCCGAGAGTAATCGGTCATGAAGTCACAGGGGAAGTCGCAAAGACCGGTTCTCTTGTCCGGCGTTTCAAGCCGGGTGACCGGGTAGTGATTGAACCGATATCTTATTGCGGAACATGCTATGCCTGCCGGAAAGGACGTCCGAACGTCTGCAAAGCGCTTTCGGTGTTCGGCGTTCATGAAGATGGCGGGATGCGGGAATATATCGTGCTTCCGGAAAAGCAGCTGCATGCCGTTTCGCCCGATCTGCCCTGGGAGGAAGCGGTCATGGCAGAACCATATACGATTGGCGCCCAGGCCGTTTGGAGAGGCAGAGTCGAGAAGGAAGATACCGTTTTGATTCAGGGGGCGGGGCCGATCGGAATCTGCATATTAAAAATGGCAAAGCTCAAAGGCGCTTCCGTCATGATAACCGACTTGAATGATGAACGCTTGGCATTCGCTGAAAAAAACGGTGCGGACGTTACCGTCAACGCGCAAAAAGAAGATCCCGTTTTGCGGGTGAACGAATGGACCAAAAATGAAGGCGCCAATGCCGTCATTGATGCCGTCTGTCTCCCCTCAACGTTTGAAACGTCCATTGACGCGGTTTCTCCGGCCGGTCATGTGGTTGTGCTTGGTTTTGATGAGAGGACTGCCGGCATTTCTCAGCTTCCGATCACAAAAAAGGAAGTCACGATAACCGGTTCAAGATTGCAGACGAATCAGTTTCCGTACATTACAGACTTACTGAATAAAGGCCTGTTAACGCACGGCGGTCTTATTACACATACATTTTCAGCAGATGACGTCCATCAAGCATTTCAGTTGATCGAACAGCACCCGGGCAAGGTGGGAAAAGCAATCATTACGTTTGATTAAAGGAGGAGCGAGAATGCTGCCTAAGTACGCTATTTACGAAAAACTTCTGCATGCACAAGTGGTGGCTGTCATAAGGGGACAAAACAGCCAAGAGGCGCTTGAAGTTTCAAGAGCGGCCATTTCAGGAGGTATCAGCGCCATTGAGCTTACATACACAACTCCTGAAGTGGAAGATGTCTTTAAGGAACTCCGGCATCAAGATATTCTTCTTGGAGCCGGCTCTGTAATGGATACAGAAACGGCGAGACACGCCATTTTATCAGGCGCCTCATTTATCGTCAGCTCTCATTTTGTAAAAGAGATAGCATCTCTATGCAACCAGTACAGCGTACCGTATCTTCCGGGATGCATGAGCGTGTCTGATATGGCTTTGGCGCTCGAAGCCGGATGTGATGTGGTAAAGCTGTTCCCCGCTAATTCGTTTGACCCTTCATTTATCAAGTCGGTCAACGGTCCTCTGCCGAATGTCCGCATTATGCCGACCGGGGGTATCTCATTAAACAGCATGAATGACTGGCTCTCTGCCGGAGCGGTCGCGGTGGGTGTGGGAAGCGACTTGACAAAAGCATATCAAAAGGGCGGCTATGAAGCTGCCGTATCCCTCAGCAAAGAATACGTCTGCCGAAAAAACGAATATACGGGGGTGTAACATGAATATCACGTTTCGCTGGTATGGCCAAGGTAATGATACGGTGACTCTTGAACATGTCAGACAAATTCCCGGGGTCAAAGGCATCGTCTGGGCTCTTCACCAGAAGCCCGCGGGCGAAGTATGGGAAAAGGAGGACATTGAAGCGGAAGTCAGAGTCATTCAATCCTATGGGTTTCATGCAGAGGTCGTGGAAAGCGTGAATGTTCATGAAGCCATTAAACTCGGTCATGAAGAACGCGGACAATATATTGAACATTATAAACAGACCATTCGCAATCTGTCCGAATTCGGCGTGAAAGTCATCTGTTACAATTTCATGCCGATATTTGACTGGACGCGTACCGATATGTTCCGCGCGCTGGAGGATGGGTCAACCGCTTTGTTTTTTGAAAAAGCGAAAGTGGAAAGTCTCCCTCCGGAGGAACTGATCCGCACGGTTGAAGAATCTTCTGAATTGACGCTTCCCGGGTGGGAGCCGGAGAAAATGGCCCGGATCAAGGAACTGTTTGAGGCCTATCAAACGGTTGATGAAAAACAGCTTTGGGCCAATCTTGAGTTCTTTTTACATGAAATCCTTCCTGTAGCGGAGGAACGCGGCATTCAAATGGCCATTCATCCGGATGATCCGCCCTGGTCAATTTTTGGCCTGCCCCGTATTATCACCGGTGAGAAAAGTTATGAAAAGCTGCGAGAGATTTCAGATTCACCCGCCAACTGTATTACGTTATGCACGGGTTCGATGGGAGCGGATCCCGCCAATGATATGGTGAAGATCGCCAAACACTATGCGGGAGCTGCGCCGTTTGCCCATATACGAAATGTGAAAATCTGCGATAACGGTGATTTTACGGAAACTTCGCATCTTACCAGTGATGGGTCCATTGATATTACCGGTGTGGTAAAAGAATTGCACGGCCAAGACTATAAAGGATATGTACGGCCTGATCACGGCCGTCATATCTGGGGCGAACAATGCCGGCCGGGTTATGGTTTATATGATCGTGCCTTAGGAATTATGTACTTGAACGGACTGTGGGATGCGTTCTCGTCTCATGAGAAAGGGGTGAAGAGATGAGACCGATTCATGAACGTTTATCAGGAAGAACCGCTGTCATAACAGGCGGGAGCGGTGTTCTCTGTTCAGCAATGGCAAAGGTGCTTTCACGGCAGGGGATGAAAATTGCGATCGTCAGCCGGAATGCTGATAAAGCAGAGCGTGCGGCGGGCGAGATTGCTGACGCTGGAGGAACCGCGGTTTCTGTACCGGCTGATGTTTCAGCCCGTGATTCGCTCGAAAAGGCAAAAGACGAGATTATCAGCCGGTTCGGTTCTGTCAATCTTTTAATTAACGGAGCCGGGGGAAATCACCCTGATGCGATCACTGCCAGTGAGACGTATGAAGAGGATGAGCAGGGCACATCATTTTTTGATATGGACGAAACGGGGTTTTCCAGCGTATTTTCAACCAACTTTACCGGTGCATTTCTGGCATCGCAAGTGTTTGGAAAAGACCTTTTGAAGGCGGAATGTCCCGCGATTATTAATATTTCTTCTATGAGTGCGTATACACCGATGACAAAGGTGCCTGCCTACAGCGCGGCCAAGGCGGCGATTCAGAATTTTACGATGTGGATGGCTGTTCATTTCGCAAAAAAAGGGCTGCGGGTGAATGCCATCGCTCCGGGTTTCTTTTTGACAGCGCAAAACCGTGAGTTGTTATTACAGGAAGATGGAAGTCTGACAGACCGATCCAATAAGATTATGGCACATACACCGATGAAACGTTTCGGGAAACCGGAAGACCTTCTGGGAACGCTCCTGTGGCTTTCGGATGATTCATGCTCAGGCTTTGTCACCGGGGTCACCGTTCCCGTCGACGGAGGTTTTATGGCTTATTCCGGAGTGTGACAGAATCCATGTCCCTGTCAGATTGTAAACCATTTACTTCTGACTTATACTAGTGAAAAATGAAGACAGACGGGGATGAGTCTATGAAAACCATTACAATTTCTGATGTGGCGAAATATGCAAACGTATCTAAAAGCACCGTATCTCAATTTTTAAATCAGCGCTATGACTATATGAGCGAGAAAACGAAACAAAAAATAGAAGCGGCCATTCAAGAGCTGAACTATCAGCCGAATTTCGTCGCCCGCAGCTTAAAACAGAAATCAACATTTACAGTAGGTGTGGTGGTGGCTAATATTCTTCACACCTTTTCCACTCAGGTCATCAGGGCGGTGGAAGACTATTTTCATGAACAAGGATTTCATATTATTGTCTGCAATGCGGATGATGAACCGGAAAAAGAAAAGAAATATATTGAAATGCTGCGGGCCAAGCAGGTGGACGGAATTATTATTTTTCCGACGGGCGAAAATCTCTCTTTATATGAAAAGATGAAACGCGATACGTTTCCGGTCGTGTTTATGGACAGAACCATTGAAGAACTCGGGATTCCGACAGTGATGCTTGATAATCATCATGCAGCCGGTCTTGCCGTTGACCGGTTTATCGAAAGCGGCATAAAGAGAATCGCGATTATTACGACGTCCATTATTCGGGAAATCAGTCCGAGGGTAGAAAGGATTGAAGGGTATAAGAAGGCGCTTGACCGCCACGGAATGATAGTGCGGAACGAATATATCAAAACAGCCGATGCGGCTGATATTTCCAATGTTTTGTCAGAGCTGTTCTCACTTGAAGAGCCTCCGAAAGCGATATTGGCGGCAAACGATATCGTTCTTGTTGAGGTGCTGAAGTATATGAAGGAGCATGATATGACAATTCCGGATAAGGCAGCCGTCATCGGAATTGATGAAGTTCCTTTTGCGGGTTTTTTTACTCCTCCGATTACGACGATCGTTCAGCCTGCGGCAGAAATGGCGCGAAAAGCAGGAAGCCTTCTTCTTCGCCAGATACAAGAAAAAGATGGCGGTGAAAAACGGATTCACCGCTATAAACCGGCGCTGCTCGCAAGGCAATCCGGATAACCGGTTTCATTGCATAAACCGGTTTACTCCGGCAATTTTAATATCTGAATATTAAGAAATAAGAGGGAGGGATTTTATGTTCTCAAAGGATAGATTCCCTATTATTCTTCTTTTATTTTCAGCCGGGGTGATTAACTATTTAGACCGCTCAGCGCTGTCTATTGCAGCGCCGTTCATACAGCAGGATCTCACATTGTCGGCAACCCAAATGGGGCTGATTTTCAGCAGTTTCTCTGTCGGATACGCTGTGTTTAACTTTCTCGGCGGTGTTGCATCTGACCGGTACGGGGCTAAATTGACATTGTGTACGGCGATGATCGTTTGGTCTCTTTTCAGCGGAGCGGTTGCGCTTGCTTTCGGATTTGTAAGTCTTTTGGTTATCCGTGTTTTATTCGGTATGGGGGAGGGGCCGCTGTCGGCTGCCATAAGTAAAATGGTCAACAATTGGTTTCCTCCGTCTCAGCGCGCCACGGTCATCGGCCTGACAAACAGCGGAACGCCGCTCGGCGGAGCGATCTCCGGCCCGATTGTCGGGATGATTGCTGTGGCGTTCAGCTGGAAAGTTTCCTTTGTCCTGATCATGATCATCGGTTTAGTCTGGGCGCTCTTCTGGTTTAAATTTGTCAAAGAACGGCCGGCGCCGACGGAAGACGCCCCGGCAATGAAAGCAGCGATTCAATCGCATGAGCAGCATATCCCGATGACCTTTTATTTGAAACAAAAAACGGTTCTCTTCACGGCTTTTGCCTTTTTCGCCTACAACTACATTTTATTTTTCTTCTTAACATGGTTTCCGAGCTATCTGGTGAAAGAACGCGGTTTAAGTGTTGAATTTATGAGCGTGGTGACTGTTATTCCCTGGATTCTTGGATTTATCGGTTTGGCGGCAGGCGGAATGATTTCTGATTATGTATTCAAAAAAACCGCCGGAAAAGGCGTTTTGTTCTCACGGAAAGTCATTCTTGTCACTTGTCTGTTCGCTTCCGCTATACTGATCGGATTTGCCGGACTTGTTACCACTACCGTAAGTGCCGTTATTCTCGTTGCTTTATCAGTCTTCTTTTTATATATAACGGGCTCTATCTATTGGGCGGTCATTCATGATGTGGTTGATCAAAGGAATGTCGGGTCAGTCGGCGGCTTTATGCATTTTCTTGCAAACACGGCCGGTATTATCGGGCCTGCTTTAACCGGCTTTATCGCGGACAAAAGCGGATCATTCTCGGGGGCGTTTTTGCTTGCAGGCGGATTAGCCGTTTTGGCCTCGGCTGCGGTAATCCGTTTCGTGCGCCCGATTATCATTCAAACCGCTTCTGAAGATAAAAAAGACACGATACCTTATTCGTAAGTCATCAAAGCCACTGAGGCTGTCCTGCCGATAACGGGATGGCCTTTTCGTTCTGCCGCTTGATCTGTTCCTATGATAATATAGGAATTGTTTACAAAAGAAGGGAAGAGGAGGGGCATGAAACAGAAGCCGATATATGTCGAAATCAATATTGCATCTGATAAAGAAACACTTTGGGAATATACGCAAACCCCGCATCTTCATAAGGAATGGGATCTGCGTTTTTCTGACATTACATATCTTCATAGGCTGCCAGATGAACCGCAGAGATTTCTATATGAAACACGAATCGGTTTTGGGCTGAAGGTATGCGGCACGGGCGAATCAATAGGTGACATAAGGCCTCGCTCGTCAGAAAGAGTGTCTTCGCTCGCTTTTGCCTCTGATCATCCGCTGTCACTTATAAAAGAAGGCAGGGGCTACTGGAAGTATATAGAGCGGGATAACGGACAAACCGCATTTTTGACTCAATATCAATATGAAACGGCCCGCGGTCTGCCGGGAAGTTGGATAGACCGGTTTTTATTTCGTCCGCTGCTAAGCTGGGCTACCGCATGGAGCTTTGATGCGTTGCGGCTTTGGATAGAACAAAACAGACATCCGAAGATATCAGTCCGTTTCGGATTTGTCTATGTCTGTATGTGTCTCGTTTTCAGTCTGTATTGGTTTTTTCAAGGCTTTCATGATGGCTGTGCCGATGCAGAGATCGTGAGGGGAGCGCTGGAGACAGGGTTAGGGGTATTATGGCTGCTTCCCATGCGGAGAAAGTGGCTGATTCACACCGGGCAGTCAGTCTTCTTTTGTGTAACGGCACTGCTATATTCCGGCGGCGGATTCTTGATCTCATTAGGAGTGCTTACGATAGCCGGCATGATTCTTAAGCTCAAGCTGCCGAGCGCCTGGCATACAAAACGAAAGAGAGAAGTGAAATGACGGATTCAATGTATGAAAAAGCGATTACTCATTATCAATCACTGCACCCGATGCTGCAGAAACGGTACAGATTTGACGGATCACGCACGTTTTGCGGAGAAGGCGTTATGTCAGAAATAAAGGGAGGTTCTTTTCTTGTCAGAATGCTTTTAAAGACAGGTGTTTTTTTCAGATGTTTTTTCTCAGAGAGGGGAAACGATATCCCTTTCACTATCGAAAACAAAAACAGGCAAAATGGCGTGGAATGGAATCGTACCTTTTTCTTTAAAGGCAAAACGCGTTTTTTTGATGCGGTCATGGAATATGATGAGCGGGAAAACAGAATTCTTGATTACTTCGGCAAACCTCACATCCTACTGTCTGAACTGCATTTAGAAGCGTCTTCAGAAGGAGGGCTTGTTATTACATCCGGAAGGCAGTGGCTCCTGATAGGCGGAAAGAAAATCCCGCTTCCGGCATGGCTGTGCGGCAGTTCAACCGTTTATGAGGCTTATGATGAGGAAATGAATTGCTTCAGCATAAAGGTTCATGTAAAAAATCGGATACTCGGCACGCTTTTCTCTTACCGGGGGACTTTCCGGGAAACAGAGGGAGAAACATGCTGAAGCGTCATCTCATGGTAAGCGTGATTTGCTTTTTGGGATTTGCGGCGGCTGAAGCTCCGCATATATCAGCTGCTGAGACGTTTGTTTTATTTTCTGTACTTTTTTTCGTTCCTGCTGTATTCGATTTTGCTTTTCGGCCGTCAAAGACCTTAGAGAATGTGTTGTTACGGAGTTATCCTGTTGCCGCTTTATGTGCGGTGCTTGCGCTTGTCACAGACTTCAGTTTTTTTGCCGTTGTGTGGCTCATTTATACGTTTGGGCTGGCACTGTATGCTGTCCGGCGGCTGATGAAAACAAATATTCACAGAACAGAAGAGATGTCTGTTATGGCGGGTTTCATTTATTTGGCCGGGGGCGGATTCTGGTTCTTCGCATATGTCCTTGAGATTCCCGTCATGAATTTCGGCCCGCTTATCGTTCTGCTGACGGCGGTGCACTTTCACTATTCCGCTTTTCTCATTCCGATCTTTAACGGATTGCTCGGCAGGATCATACGGGAGAAACGCGAACTTTACCAGTGGAGCACGGTCATTATTTTGATTTCGCCGATCCTTATTGCCTTGGGGATTACATTTTCAAAGACACTTGATGTGATTGCTGTCGCTCTGTATCTGGCGGGTCTGTATGTAAATGCATATCTCGTCTTTAAGGCGCCGTTTGTTACGAAAACAGGCAGGATCTTGATCAGGAGTTCTTCGGCTGTGTTAATGATCACAATTGCTTTTTCTTTGATATATTCGTACGGTGTTTACCGCGAGGAGGCAACGCTCACGATCAGCCAGATGATTTGGATTCACGGGGCCGTCAATGCATTCGGCGTTATCCTGCCGGCTTTGGCGGGGTGGAGGTTGGAAAATCCGAGACCGTTTGATGAGGGCAGTGATAGAACGTTCAGCCGTATTTACGGGAAGAGAACGATAGGCAAAGAATTTTTGACTGATATTCATGCAGCAAATGACATCCATTATACCGGCCTTCTGAATCAGATGAGAGAACTGCATTCTGAAGACTTTTCAATTGAAAAACTGGCGCCGGCCGTTATTTCCTTTTATGAAGAGACAATTGATTATGACATCATGGCAAAAGTGACGTGGAGCAGATGGTTTCGTCCGTTCGCGCGCGTGTACGAGCCGTTCAGCAGAAGAGCGGGGCAGATTCACCTGTCCATGAATCCAGATTGGTATATTATGCACAGTGATATTATAGGCGTTGACTCTGACAAAGACGGCAGAAAAAATGTCCGTGCGTGGATCAGAACAAATGAAAAGCAGGAAACCGTTTTTACTGCGCTGTATTCAGCGTACAGGGCAAAAGGGGAAGGATACATGAATATCTCTCTCCCGCTGCCGTACGGCCAAATGACGGGCATTTTAAAACCTTATGCGCGTAAGCAGAATCTTGTTTTGACAAGCAGACGGCGAAAAAGCGGAGCGGGTGATGAAGGGATTTACCTGCAGACGAAATGGGGGGCGTGTCATCTTCCGCTGGCAGAGACATTTCTTATTTCAGCCCAGAGCGAAACAAGCCTGAAGGCCGTTCATCATATGTGGCTGTTCGGACTGAAATTTTTAACTGTGCATTATCGGATCACTCATGCTTCCGCAGGTAACCGAAGCAAATAACAAGCTGCAGAGCCGTCTGTTCATCAGGCGGCTTTTTCTCATCTACATGGGTTATATTCACCATTTTATTTGCGAGCTATTTTGCGGCGGATGACACGAAAGGAGTCATCCGCTGGATCTCATTTATTCTCGTGTTAGCTCAGCTTGTTGTCTTTTCGTTTATGACTCCCCACGCACTGGCTCCGCTAGTGATAGGAACATTAGTTCGCAGGTGCGGAAACGGGTAACATTAAAGCTGTTTTATTTACTCGCAGCCGTTTTTATTTTTATCATTCCTTTTACCATCAGCCCGATGGCGCTTTATGTGGTTCAGATTTTAATAGGTTTTTCACTCGGCATTATCTTTCCTTTGCTGCTTGGAATGTCGATTGAGTCTGTTCCGGCAGACATGAGAGCAACATCGATGGGGGCATACCAGGCGCTTTATGCACTCGGTATTTTCGGAGGACCTTTGGCCGAGGGATTTTTTAATGATTGGCTGGGGCTCAGAGCCGGATTTTATTTCGCGGCAGGTGCTCGGGCTGGCGGCTGTCATACTTGCTCAGCTCATATGTGGGGAGCCGATGCGAAAGAATCGTCGGAAAAGTGCAGGGAAGATGCGGCAAAGTATTACCAGACATGGTTTTAATTTTGTGTACGCTTTCAAAAAAGAAGAGATCTTATTCGGATAAAATTCATGACAATATATGTATTTTTAGTGAAAATAAGTATCTTATCTACAAAATATGACAAATCCCCTTTGTACAAGATGGTAAAATCAGATTACCTGCTAAGTGAGAAAGCAGCAGGCAATAAATCACAAGGGGGCAATATTAATGTTAAAAAGTAAAATTAAAAAAATAGCCGGTGCGGCTGTAATTGCTGGAGCATTATTGGTTTCTGTGTCGCCAGCAAAAGCAGAAACTCTTCCGGGATTGATCTGGGTCATGGACAAATATACTGACGCTTTTAAATTCGACATGTTTATTAAAAACGGAAATGAAAAATGGGTTTATGTGTACACAAGATTATCCAATGGCAAAACTGATGTAGACGAAGTAAAGTGCGAGGCGATTATTAAAGATCGGTGTTATGTTCAAGATTAATTGTAAATCGTAATACATCCTATTTTTTTAATTCTGTCTCATCAACTAAGTATACTTAAGATAACGAGACAGAATTTTCATTAAAGATTTAACTTCCTAGAATATATATTATGTAAACTAGGAATTGTGAAGAGAATATAAAAGTAGATCTATTCTAACAGCATCCCCTTTTTGTAGTGTAATATTAAAAAACCTCTACGTCCTTAATAAATTAAAATTGGTCATAAAGGTTTTTCAGTTTGAGTATTTTAATCGGTTATGTCACTTGTTGCTGGTCTTCTTGATCAAGGCCACGCCATCGTATGCCGGACTTTCCACACTTGCAGCCTTCTGCAGAATGTAATGATCAAAAAAGTTCTTCGTATAGTCTGTAACAAGATTTCGCATCTCCATGGCATCCCGTTCGCCTCTAAGTTCCTCATTCACACTGGTAAACACGATGTCGCAGTAATCTAAATGCGCAGCACGATCAACAGAGAAATAATAGGTATCCATGCTATTGTTAGCGCCAATGATCGCATTCATGTTGTAGTTAGGTTCAGAAAACAGCAGCAAAAAGGGTTTCTTAAGGTCGCTGCCCTGAAGGCCGAACGCACCGCTATCCAAGCCAATCCCGCAGGTGAACCGTTCGTCGTCCCGGCAAACAATCGCCGTCGTAGGCCCTCCATAAGAATGTCCGACTATGCCCATGCCGATGTCAAGCAACAATCTGCCCTTAAAGATGGAATTCAGCTCTCCAGAGTCCAGTTTGACAAGATAATCGGCTACATACCTTACATCTTCTGCCTGTAATTCACTATGCTTTGTTAACTTGGTAAGTATCGGCAGTGTAAGCACGTTTCGGCACATCTCAATGGCAGTTTCATCGTCGGGCCGCATCTCCATCTTACCAGACAAAGCCATCATCTCCGGATCTTCAGAAAACGCCATAATGACATCCGAAAAATCCTTTGATACATTAAACATTCGCCCATCTTTACGCTTATACATCGTGCTATTCTGATGGCCGATGCTTACCACAACATATCCCATGCTTGCCAAGTCTGTACAGATCACTGTACCCCATTCTGGAGAACCGCCCCCGCCGCAAACATAGAATAACACCGGATAGCGTTTTTCCTTCCCGGAGAGAGCAAGGTCGTCGTAACATTGGGTCTTGATATCTATAGAGTAAGCATCCTTCAACGCAGTGAGAAGCGGCTGCTCATCAAGCATTTCGCAGACTTCAGGAAACATGTACGCTGATGTAGTCTTCCCTTCGCTGCTGTCGGACGGATAGTACACAAACGCCGTCAGTTCTCTTTTTATATGATCTGATGCCGTGTACTCAAAATCCATCTGGGTTCGGCCGACAGTATAGCCGCCAATTGGCTCTGGAAATGCGTCATACTTTTTCATTCTCTTGTTCCCCCTTACGTAATAAAAGTGGCGGATGTGAAATACATACATTGCGCTACAAACGCTTTTCATTACATCATATGTTCAGTGAATCACATCTACTCCTTGGCTTTCTTGAGATTGCTAACAACATTTGTACAGGCCCATATGCTGTTTCAGAGTTTCATCCGCCACGTAAACCTCCTTGTATTGCTGTTTAAGATGATAAAAGCGGACATCGTTGCTGATGTCCGCCTAAAGCTTACTAATTGGGTTCTGTTCCCCAAATCAGTTTTCCTTGATGATATAATGTGATTTTTTTCGTTGTTTTAAACGTATTTGATTGGAAAAAGGAATAATCGCCGCTTTGTGCATAATTGCTCCAGTCATCGTTGTGAAGACGAAGCTGAATATTCCCTGTGCTTGCTCCCGGTGACAGTGTTCCTGTTTTAAACCCCAGTTCCAGATAGGTATCTGCATCTTGCTTAGGTTTATGCAGCGTCACAAATTTGTGGGTCAGATTGCCGCATCCAATCTGCGCGTAGTCACAGTCAAAGTTTTGGCCTTTGTTTTTCGTGTTATACCAGTAACGGGCAGTGACACCTTTTAAATCAACCTTGGTATTCCCGTTATTTTTTATGTGAAGCTGCGGGCGGATTTGATTGCTGTTCACACGCCCATCCCCTGCTTTGTATTGTACAGAAACGCCTTTTTCCTGTGTGGGGTTATCTTGTGCTGGCGTTTCAGGGCCGTCCTTCGTCGAATCTTTGGTACCGCGAATGTTTTCTCTTACGAATGTTCCTGAAGCAGTTAAATCTGACAGCGGCCAGCCGCCTGTTTTAGATGCTCCCGGCTTTAACGCTGAGGATGATTCCTGCTTATCAGAAAGATTCCAGTTCACCCAGCTGATGTTCTTGCTGTCGAGATAATTCAGCCATTCCCGCGATTGGTCAAGGAATACACCGCCATTTCCAGACGCATCGCTTGTTCCCCATTCCGTCACGAAAATAGGCGCTCCTTTACTGAGTGCATAGTTTGCTTTATCCCGTAAAGATTGGCCGTGTGTGCCGGCATAAAAATGAAGCGCGTACATGACGTTTGCATCTTTTAGCTGATCATCTGCAGCATCATTCACATCCTGGCTCCATGTACCGGTTCCGACAATGATGATGTTGTCTGGATCATTTTTGCGGATAACGGAAATCACTTCTTCTGCATACCGTTTAATATCACGCTTCCAGTTCACGTCACCGTTTGGTTCGTTTGCAATTTCATAAATGACGTTTGGCGTGTTTCCGTAAAGACTTGACATCTCCTTGAAAAATTCTTTTGCCTTCTCTTTATTTTGGTTTGGGTTGCCGTCATTTAAGATATGCCAGTCAATGATGACATATATCCCAAGTTCTTTTGCCGCTTCAACCGCTTCTTTTACTTTATTTTTCACGGACGGGTTGTCAATATAACCGCCATCTGCCGTATACATTGCCGTGCGGAAAACGGTGATGCCCCAATCGTCTCTCAGCCATTTTAAGCTGTCTTTATTGACGAAATCGCCATACCATTGCAATCCATGTGAACTGATCCCTTTCAGTTGTACCGCTTTGCCGTCTCGGTTTACGAGCTGTGTACCTTTTATGCTAAGCTGACCATTCTTGGCTACTGGCGTTTTTGTCCCTGCTGCAGATGCCGGCGAAGGCAGCAAGCCGCCCATTGTCAATACCGCAATTAATAAACACATAATAAAAATAGAAATTGACCGTTTCATATCTGATCTTTTCCTCCTTCGCATCATTTATGCTCTTCACTTCTTATGAGCTCGAACTCATTGTAAAAATCTTTCTCATGATTGTCTATCAACCTAATTTCTTGTTTTTGAGAGGTGTAAAAGCCTGTCAATTTGCTCTATCTCTCTTGAATAAGACATACCTGACACGTATAGAACAAAGAAAACCGGACTGAATCGGGACTTTACACGTCATTTTTCAATCGAATCGAAAAATTAAATGTATTTCCAACGCAGACATGCTGAATGTGATGAGTCTCAATATGGCATTGAATCTTATGATTGCTGTAAGAAGACGAGCCCTTGCCCGTCCTTGTTAATGTAAGGTTGATGTAAGGTTTGGATTAATACGGGTTAAGGTTGGAGTTGTACAATAAGATTGTACTTCAGTGAGGGATTCAGCCAGAAGAATTCCCCCTTTAATAAATCATAGAGGTGAAAAGGTTTGAGAGAAAATAAAATTTTGTCTTCATTATGTTACTTCAGTATATTTTTTGCGCCGTTTCTGTTTCCGATTATCGTCTATTTCTTAGGACAGGACGATGTGAAATATCATGCGAAAAAATCTTTGTGGACGCATCTGATTCCTTATTTGATTTTTGGAATTGGCATCATCGCTTCAGGTTTACTTGGTATGAATGACATCAGGCACGCCGGGCCTTTCCTGCTTGCGACGTATGCTGTTACATTCCTTGTGGCGATCTATTTTTTCATTTGGAACATTGTCAAAGGAATCAAAGTATTTTCGGAACAATAGGAAAAAACGGTTCTGTCATTAATCAGCAGAACCGTTTTTTTTGTATAGCCATTATGATAATTGTATATCTATCGTTGTCCCTTCTCCCGCGGTGCTGTGAATGGTGATGTCCCCTCCGTGCTTTTGGATAATATCCTTTGCTATGGCCATTCCAAGACCAGAGCCTGCATGCGTCGTTCCTGTATTTGTCCCCCTGTAATAGCGATCAAACACTTTTTCCAGCTCCTCTTCTTCTATCCCTTTGCCATTGTCCTTAATTATCACATGAGTCCGTTCTTTTTGTTGAAGCCGTACAACGATCTTCACATCAGGATCATTGTGAACGAGGGCATTTAAAATGAGATTCGTGACCGCTCTCCGAATCAATATCGCATCAAGGTTCAGCATCAGCTTTTCCAGGTTCGTTTGAAGCTCAATGGACTTATCCGCATATCTAGAATCGTTTAACATATCAATTAACGTTTCCCGCAGCAGCGATACAAGGTTTACCCGCTCTGTATGTAACATCACATCGTTGTTTTTCAGCCTTGTCGTTAAATTTAAATCTTCCATTACATCTTTCATATAGAGGGATTTACTCTCAATGATCTGGGCGTACTCTCTGATCTGTTCGACTGTTAGATGATAATTTGGATCTTGGATGATTTCTGCATAGCCTTGAATAGATGCTAATGGTGTTTTAATGTCATGAGAAATATGACTGATCCACTCTTCACGCATTTGCTCTAATTTATCTTTTTCTTTTTTGCTTGAAGATAGTTGTTCCGATAAATGATTGACATTATAGAAGACATCTTTATAAATGCCTTTGGATTTCATTTTGATCGTATAATCTCCATTAGCTAACCGCTGGATTCCTTGAATGACACGGCCGAGCGGTTTTGTGAGCTGCCGGCTGAATAGATAGCCGATGAGTAACGCGATCAATGCGTCTATTGATAATAATATGATGGTCCCTGCATTGAACTTCGTCACAAATTCCTTGGTATCATATGAGAGGACATACTTTCCGAGAGAGGGATTTTTAAACCCTATGAAGTAACTGTACTCCTTGCCGTTTACTTTTTTTCCGCCGGCGTAAATGGTTGATAATAATTGTTCATCCTTATATTTATGTAAATTTACAATTTCAATAGGCGTATATTTTTTCTTCAGTCCTTTAGGTTCTCTATCATGATAAACATCCTGTCCGTTTTCATCTAATATTTGAATCCATGCATTCTGCTCTTTTAAAGCTTTTTGGCCCTCTTTGTTTACTGTGATACCATTGTTCGATAACGTGACATATTGCCGGAATGATCTTGTGAAAGTTTCCGGTGTACTTTCTTCGTCATGTTGGCTGTTCGCCTGGAAAACGAGCCAAAACATAAAAATAAATAAATTAATGAAAACTGTAATGATGGTCACGATAATGACAGAGACCATATATCTGCCTGTTAATCGCCAATTCATCCTTACGCATCCTTTACAACAAATTTGTAGCCTAACCCTTTCACAGTGACGAGAAAGTCTGGTTTTGATGGGGTGTTTTCTATTTTCTCACGGAGCCTGCGTATATGAACCATCACCGTGTTGTCAGAACCGAAGAAATCTTCTCCCCATACAGCTTGATAGAGTGTTTCTTTACTGATCACCCGATTGGGATGCTGCAGAAAATAGGTCATAAGCATAAGTTCTTTAGGTGTTAACTCAATAGCCGCTCCATTTTTGGTGAGCTCGGCTTGTTGTTGGTTTAATTCAAATGGCCCTTTTTTTATCACGGTTCCGGTTTGAGAAGGCTGTAAGTAAGAGACCCGTCTCAGCTGCGCTTTGACCCGGTATGCAACTTCCTTAGGGCTGAAGGGTTTTGTAATGTAGTCGTCCCCGCCGATGGCAAGTCCTACAATTTTATCCGTTTCCTCCCCCTTTGCAGACAAAAAGATAATAGGAACGTGTGAAATGTCTCTTATTTGCTTGCAGATATCATAGCCTTCACCGTCTGGCAGCATGATATCCAATATCACCAGATCGGGATTTTCTTGATGAAATTGAGCCAATCCGTCACGGGCAGTCGAAGCGGTCACTACGCGATCAATGCCTTCTCTTATTAATACGGTTTTGATCAGTTCCAAAATTTCTTTTTCATCGTCTATGATTAATACTTTGCTGTGAAGCCGTGACATATATTGATCACTCCTTGAAGTCATTGTCATTATTATACCCAATGTCCGTGTATCGTTAAAAAAATCAACACTTCTCTCCCACAGAAAATAAGCCAATTTTCTTTTTCGAGTAAGAAAATTGGCTTATTGCGATGCTGATGCCTTTAACGCTTTACAACAAATGTTGTCACGCTTTGAGCCGGAAGATGGGCCCAAAAATGATTGTCCGTTACTTTGAGATCCGTTCCAGGTTGAAGATTGCTGCTGCTGCTCGTGATCCATCTGGATACTTGCGAAGCAGTTCCATTCTGCAGTACAAAGTTTTGGTTGACCCCTGTGTTATTTTTATTAATGGCAACAATCACGACTTTATTGTCTCCTTTATAGGCTGACACGTAAACATTCGGTTCAGGATTTTTCGTTGCATCAATCCTTACATAGCCAGGGCGCACAAATTTTGAGAAATGAGCCATATTGTATCCGCGTTTGCTGATCATCCCATCTTCTTTCATAGGGCCGTATGATCTGCGGATGTACCACCACACATAAGCTTGAAAATCTCCCTCTACCATTGAATGATGAATATGCTCTGAAACACCTAAAGCTTCAGGCCAGCGATCCGCTGAATTGTTGTCACTATTCGGATAGTATACCTCCGTCATCCATAGCTCTTTCCCTCCTCCTTTTTGTTTGAAAAGAGGATAAGGGAATTGGCTGACCTGAGTGCCGTACAGGTGGGTTCCGAGGATATCCATATTCCTAAGCGCCTGCGGATCGTTCAAAATGGGGTCCGATATATTTTTCAGGTATTGAAATGATTCTGGCGCAATCACACGGGCATTAATCGAACCGGCATTCTCTCTCATGAAACGCAGGATTTCTTGGGGCGTCCACCATGTCCATTCGTGAGCGTAATCAGGTTCGTTTTGCATAGAAATCGCATACAGATTCACACCATTACTCTTCATGAAATTAACGAAATCGTTAAGATGCTGCGCGTATGCGGCGTACTTATCGTATCTCAGCCGCTTAGCTGATGTGTCACCATTATGATTGAAAGTCTCAACCATATCGTTTGGCGGATTCCAAGGGGAAGCAAAAACGATTGCTCCATGTTTGATCGCACTCTTTGCAGTCTCCACTTCCTTGTACCAATTGTTTCTATTTTCATCTACATGAATTCTTAAGATCGAAAAACCTAACTGATTCTGTCCATTGCCAAAAGCGGTCTCCCGTTGGGCTGCAGTCAAGTCTCCAATCCAAGCCGGGTGGTTCATTCCTCCAAAACCGCGAATCACTTGTCTTTCTGCAGATATATTAACTGTTGCATCACTTGCTGCTGAAACTTCAGTAACTCCCGGTCCTAAGAGCATGACGGACAGCATTGTGAAACATACCAATAATGCACAAATTGTTTTTTTTACGCTCGACATCATTTTTCCCTCTCTTTCATATGTCGTTTATGGACATAGAAAACGTACCTTTGTCTCCCTTTGCTTATCTTTGTGTAAACTGCCAGTAATCAACGTTAAACAAGTTTCCTGTACCAGTTCCCGTAAATACAAAGAATACGTTGTGAACACCGGATGCGCCGCTTACCGCAGTTTCTATTTCTCTCCAGGATTGCGTTCCGCCTGTCGAAGGGACATTCAAGGTTCCGACAAGCTTACCGTTTGCACTGTCTAGCCGTACTTCTATTTTTCCGCCTCTAGCGGACGCTACATTTGCTTTAAACGTCCTAGCGCCGCCTGACTCGAAGTCTGCATTTCCAACAGCAATCCAGTCTCCGTTATGAATGTTTGTGACATGTTGATTATTGACCGGCCCGCCGGGTGCTGAGGATGCCTCTGTCAAAATCCGTCCGTTCCAGGCAAACGTTTCCGCTTCTACCCGGTGATACGGATTCAAGTTGGACAGCTGTTTGACACCTGCAAAATTTGCCGCTACCTCTTGCAGGGAGCCATCTGGATTATGCACAAGCTTATTAATATGGGGAGAACGGTATCCTTTGCCGGCCCCGTAAAGAGCGGAGCTGACAGTTTGAGTATGATACACCACATACCACTCGTTTTTAAAATTGAAAACAGCATGGTGATTGTTCCCGCCGCCTCCGAAAAATGCTCCCGGATTTTTCAGAAAGTGCCCTCTATACGAAAAAGAATCCATAGGACTTGAGCTGGTCATATAGCCGATCTCACCTGGAGGTTTATCGGCCGGGTGAGCGCCCCCGAAATTGATACAATAGGAATAGTAATATTTTCCGTTATACTTATGCATTCCCGAATCTTCAAACATAAAAGGCGCATCAATGGTCGATGCACTTCCGGCGACACTCGTCATATCAGGCCCTAATTTCATGACTCTTGCTGTTTTAGGATTGGCCCATTGCCCCTGCGTTGGATTTGAACCGCCCGGAACGCCTCCGCCGGCATATAGGTAACCGGTACCGTCATCATCTACGAATACTGCCGGATCAAAAAGCCATACAACACCGGACATTCCTGGCGTATTTGGCGTTACCAGCGCTTTTCCGATCGGATCTGTCCATGGGCCGGTCGGGCTGTCTGCGGTGAGAACCCCGATACCTCCGCCGCCGTTTGCGAAATAAAGGAAAAATTTATCCTTACCATTGATCTTTTTCACCGCGGCTGACGGGGCCCATGATGCTCCTGCCCATTTGGCAATCCCCCGGCCGCCATTCGCCCCATTGGCACCCGCTGCGGGAATCGCTCCGTGATCTGTCCAGTTCACCATATCCGCTGAAGATATGACGGATATTTTATTCAAATTGGCAAATGAATTATCCTTAATCGTGCCGTCGCTATTATATTCATAGTCATCGCTTGACATATAGATGTAGACTCTTCCGTTATAGGTCAGCGCAAACGGATCTGCGCCCAGATGATGGTCGATAAGCGGATTTGAATTCCCGGCATGTTTTGCAATTGGAGTGCTTACCGCATTCGCATATTCCCCAGGTAAACAGCTCAATAATAAAGCAAGAATCAATAAACATACGCTGCACTTTTTCATCTGCTTAACATCCTCCTGTTTCCGCATATTAGGTTTTTAAAAAATATGATAACAACAGGTCATGAAGAATGCGTAAAATGAATGATTTTTAGAGTGAAAACGCTGCAAATATCTGACCCTCTTTTATGAAAAATGCCGCCGATTGCAGTCAGCGGCATTTTTCCCTGGATCATTTACATTTTGTCAAACTTCGTGTCGCCGGCAAACGATCCTATTGACAGTTGTTCTTCAAGAACAAGTCCGTGATGATGCCGTTCTTCAATCCTTTTGATAATAGATCGAATTGCATCCGTATTTTCTTCGATATTGTGAGGGTCAAAGATCGTCACATGGTCTCCTTTTAATTTGTACTCAAGGTAATGCTGTGCGGTTGATTGCGTCCATCCTCTATCGGTCAACTCGCCGCATTGAAAATGATGAATGTTGGCGTTCACCGCGCCGGAATTGATCAGTTTATTGTGATATGTGAGATAGCTTCTGATTTTATCCTTAATGGAAGGAATGGTTAATAATTCTCTATAATAATCCGGAATGATATCCAGATTCCGATGAATGATCTCTTCGGTTTCCTCTTCCGAAAAATAATTCACCGAAACGGCTCTTTTAGAATCAAGCATCATAATGTCCGATACGATGCGTCCGCGCTTCTCCAAGGCTTTGGCGACCTCAAAAGCCAAATTCGACCCCGAGGAGTAACCAAGTAAAAGAAAGGGCCCTTGTTCCTGAATGCCTATCATGCTTTCTGCATACCGGTCAACGATCTCTTGCTCGTAAGACGGCTCTTCTAGGAAATCAGCGGCATAGACGGTGCAGCGGCCGTCAAGTCTTTTCGCCATTTCATTATAGACCAGCCCGTACCCGATTAAAGGCGGGAAACAGAACACAGGGATTGAACCGTTCTGATTCATCTTGACGAATACGTTATCCGTCTTGGACTCGAAAACTGCCGCTTGAATGGCGCGTGCCATTGTTTCGATGGTAGGAAAATCGTATACGGCTTGATAATGCATTTTGATTCCCATACGGTCGTTGATTTGATGAATAACTTGCAATACTTTGAGCGAATGGCCGCCAACGTCAAAGAAGTTATCTTTAATTCCCGGGTCACTGAGTGCTAAAATGTTCTTCCATATCTCGGCCAGCTGCTTTTCAATTAACGTTCCGGGCGCTTCGTATTCGGTTCCGGTGAGTCTATTTCCCTCAGGAGCCGGCAAAGCTTTTCGATCGATTTTTCCATTTGCGGTTATCGGCATCTTCTCCATTTGGACAAAGTAAGCCGGTATCATATAAGCGGGCAGTTTGTTCAGTAAATGACGCTTCAGCTGCGCCGTATTTAATGAATCGTCTCCTGACAAGTAGGCGCACAGCTGCTTTGAGCCCTCTTCTTCAATTGCGATGACGACCGTTTCTTTGACAGATTCCAGTTGCAATAGAGCCGCTTCGACCTCGCCAATTTCAATCCGGTAGCCCCGGATTTTCACCTGATGATCAATTCTTCCCAAATACTCGATATTGCCGTCAGGCAGCCACCGGGCGACATCTCCCGTTTTGTACATTTTTTCGCCTGCGGCAAACGGGTGTTCAACAAATTTCTCAGCCGTTAATTCCGGGCGGTTCAAATATCCTCTGGCCAGTCCCTCTCCTGCCACATAGAGCTCGCACGGGTGTTCAACAAATTTCTCAGCCGTTAATTCCGGGCGGTTCAAATATCCTCTGGCCAGTCCCTCTCCTGCCACATAGAGCTCGCCCGGTATGCCCATTACCTGAATGCGCTGATATTCGTCCAAAATATACGCTTGCAGAGTAGGAATAGGTTGTCCGATGTTGCTTCTGCCCTCGTCGATTTCTCGTTCCGTGATTTCTTTATATGTGACATGAACGGTGGTTTCGGTAATGCCGTACATATTGATTAATTGGGTTAAAGGATATTTAAGCTTCCAGTCTTTCAAGAAGGATGGATTTAACGCCTCTCCGCCAAATATGATTTTTCGGATGTTTAAATTGGATTCGGGATCTTCTCTCTCCTCCTGCATCAGTTGATAGAAATAACTCGGCGTTTGATTTAAAATGGTCACAGCTTCCGATTTTAACAATTGCAAATACCTTTCCGGGTTTTTAGCTGTTTGTTTCGGAACAATCACTAATTTGCCCCCATACAGCAGCGCTCCGTACATTTCCCATACTGAAAAATCAAAGCAGAAGGAATGAAACAAAGTCCAAGTGTCCGATGCGTTAAAATCAAAAACATTTTTGTTGTTAAATAACAGACGAACCACGTTTTTATGTTCAATGAGCGTGCCTTTCGGATTCCCCGTTGTTCCTGATGTATAAATAACGTAGGCTAATTGATTTGGCATCACGTTCAGATTGAGATTAGATGCTTCGGCGCCGTATGATGACGGATCGTCAAGGAAGACAGTATGACTTTGATAATCGGTATCTTCCAGAAGATGATGCTGCAATAATAAGATAGAGACGTTAGAATCCTCGAGCATATAATGGATGCGTTCTTTCGGATAATCCGGATCGATCGGTACGTAAACGCCCCCGGCTTTCAAAATAGCAAGGATGCCTATCACCATCTCCGGTGAACGTTCCGCCATAATGCCGACAAGCTCCTCGGCCTGAAGTCCTTTGGCAACCAAGGTTCGGGCCAGCTGATTGGCGCGTTCATTTACTACCCGATACGTCAGCTTCTTATCTTCAAAAACAATCGCCACATGCTCCGGCGTTCGCTCCGCTTGTTCTTCAAACAATTGATGAATCGTCTTTTCCTTTGGATACTCCGCCGCCGTATCGTTGAACTTGTCTATCAGGAGCGAACGTTCATCCGCTGTTACGATATCAAGGTCTTGTACGCGAATTTCCTGATCGTCCGCCATTTGCTTCATAATTTGCATGAAATGCGTCTGCATCCGTTCGACACTTGCTTGATCATAAACATCGCGATTGTATACAAAACGAATGTCAATTTCTCCATCCGGCATCACGATAAAAGTAAAATCGTAATGTGTATGTTCTTCCATATGAAAATCGAGAATGTCTAATGCGTTGTCATCCTGCTTCATATGTTCTATTTGTTTCTCAACCGGGTAATTCTCAAATACCATAATATGATTGATCAACTGCTGCTTTTGCTCAGTTTGAGCCTGAATGTCATACAGCGGAAATGTATCATATTTTTGAGAAGCCAGTGCCCGCTCCTGATTCATTTTCAATACTTGTGCAGCTGTCATTTCAGGCTGCGTATGAATACGTACGGGAATAGTATTGATAAATAAACCGACCATGGTTTCAATTCCCGGAATTTCTGCCGGTCTGCCGGATACGACCGTGCCGAAGACGACATCCTGACTCCCGTTGTATCTTTGCAGCAATAAGCCCCATGCGGTTTGTATCCATGTATTGACGGTGACTTGCTGGCGGCTTGCGGCCTGTTTGATTTCGTCTGTGAGCCGCTTTCCTAAACGAAACTCATGCTCACCTTTTTCGTATCCTTTCGCTTGGCCGGAAGATTGTTCTTGTAACAAAACAGTTTGCCCTTCATAACCTTCTAAATAGTTACGCCAATAGGCTGACGCCTGCTTGTGGTCTTGTTGATCCAGCCATTCGATATATCGGCTGTATGGAGTGACGGTTCCCCGCTTCGGCTGCCTTTGCTCGAGTATCGCATAATAGGTTTCAAACACTTCTTTCGTAACAAGAGGCAAACACCAGCCGTCCATTAAAATATGATGAAAGCTCCATATCAATCGCGCTTGGTCTTCCTCTGTCCGCAGGATCGATACGCGCATTAAAGCATCCCGGGTGAGATTGAATCCCCGCGCCTTATCTCTTCTTGCAAAATCGGCAATAAACTCGCTGCGCTGGTGACTGTTCATGCTGCGAATATCTTCAACGGCCGTTTCAATCGGCTTTTGCCGGAATACAATCTGTAAAGGCTGATCTTTCCATTCTGTATAAAAAAGAGTCCGAAGAATGTCATATTTTTCGGCAAGATGCGCCAAACTCATCCTGAATGCATCGATATCCAAGAATCCTTTCAGATCAAAAGCGGCTTGTTCAAAGTAAGCTTCGGAAGCCGAATCGATCAAGCTGTGGAACAACATTCCTTTCTGCATCGGGGTTAATGGGTATATATTTTCAATGTCACCGAGATGACTCGTTTGCTGCACAAATTGATCCAATTCACCGATCGTTATACCTTTTAACGAAATATCGCTTGGCGTCAGGTGAATTTGATCTTGAGCATCACAATGTGCGATGACTTGCTGCAGGCTGTTTTTTAAGAGATCGGCACAGGCTTCCATTGTTTCTCTCTGATATTGTTTACCGCAATAGCTGATGGCCAGCGACAATCGGCCGTCTGAAATCATGCCGTTGATATCAAGTGTATAGGTCAAGGGACGGTTGTCACTGGCTGTTTTCCCGCTTGAGTAAGGGGATACCTCCATCTTGCCGTTCCGGACATCTTGATCAAATTGACCCAAATAATTGAAACGTATTTCCGGATGTCCGGTCCATTCATGTGCCTTCGGGTGATCGGATAAATATTTGATCAGGCCGTAACCTATTCCTTTTTGGGGGATCTGACGCAAATTTTCTTTCACTGTTTTAATCCGCCCGGGGATATCCTGATCAGCTTTGATTTGAAGCGAAACCGGATATAGGCTTGTGAACCATCCCACCGTACGCGAAATATCGAGATCCGGGATGATAGACTCTCTGCCGTGTCCTTCAAGATCAATGAGAATGTCTTCATGTCCGGTCCAACGATGAATAGCAATTCCCAGACCGGTCAGTAATAAATCATTCATATCGGTCGAATAAGCCCGGTGAGCGTTTTTTAATAAACGTTCGGTTTCCTCAACGGTCCATTGAACGATGACCGTTTCCCGGTCTTTGGCCAGACCGGTCTCCTGTTCATTGTCCTTTGGCAATGTATGCTGCGGATTATGTTTCTGTCTGAACCAGTATTGATTTTCCGCTTCGAATTCCTGACTTTCTGCATAACGATTCAACTGTTCAGCCCATAACAGGTAAGAGTCCGTTTTCTTCGGAAGCCGGATCGCTTCGCCGTTTTGGAGCTGCTCATAAGCTGCCGCTATATCCTCAAGTAAAATCCTCCACGATACGCCGTCGATGACCAGATGATGAACCGCAATCAGCAAATGATCTCCCTCTTGACACCGGAACAATCCTAGTTTCATGAGCGGTCCTTCGGCTAATTGAATGGATTGCTGAATCTCATTGGAAATGGTTTCTATCGTCTGGGACACATTTTTTTCTTCGCGTAATGAGATCACTTCAAGGCTGAACAGATCACCTTCTTCGATCCCCCGATTTCGGGCTTCATATCCATCTTCTGTCGGAACATAGACCATGCGCAAAGCATCGTGATGCTCTGTGATCTTCTTCATGACGTCCCGAAGCTTTGATTCATTCAGTCCCTCTTTCCAATAAAGCATAACCGCTTGATTATAATGGTGTAATTCCGGGTATTTCTGGTCAAAAAACCAATGCTGAATCGGTGTCAGCAGCGCCCGGCCTTTAATTTCTCCTTGTTCTGCGATTCGGGTTACCGGCTCTACGTATGGAACAAGCTCGGAGATCGTTGGGTATTTAAACAAGTGTTTGATTTCAAACTTATACCCGGCTTGGTATAATCTTGAGGACACTTGAATCGACTTAATGGAATCGCCCCCCAATTCGAAGAAATGATCTGAGATTCCGACCCGTTCTAAGCCTAAGACCGACTCCCACACCGCGGCCAGTATGTTTTCCAGTTCTGTTCGAGGAGCTTCATAGTTCATGCCTGTAAGATTCTCTCTTGGAGAAGGAAGGGATTTACGGTCTATTTTTCCGTTGAAAGTAAGCGGCATCTCTTCCAGCTGAACGAAATAAGCAGGTATCATATAGGATGGAAGCTGCCGGGACAGCTCTTCACGGAGCTCGCCTGCAGTTAAAGCATGTTGTGCGGTATAATAGGCGCACAAGGATGTTTCCCCATCGATTTCCCGGGCGATAACGATGGCTTCTTTGATCGCCGGCAGCTGAAAAAAAGCGCCTTCGACTTCGCCGATTTCAATGCGGTAACCGCGGATTTTCACCTGGTGATCAATCCGGCCCAAATACTCGATATTGCCGTCCGGCAGCCATCTTGCCAAGTCTCCCGTCCGGTATATCCGTTCTCCTGCTGCAATCGGATGGTTTACAAACTTCTCGGCCGTCAGTTCGGGACGATTCAAGTAGCCCCTTGCAAGCCCATCGCCCGCTATGCACAGTTCTCCCGCTACACCGGTCGGCTGCATATGTTCCAAATCAGCATGTAATATATACAATTGAATGTTGGAAATCGGTTTGCCTATCGGAATCGATGCATACGTTTCTTCCGTCTGGCAATCAAAGTATGATACATCAATTGTTGCCTCAGTCGGTCCGTACAAGTTGATGATTTGAGCCTGGCTCACCGACGTGATGATGCGTTTGAAGCCTGCGACATGTACAGGCTTCAAAGCCTCCCCGCTTGCAAACACATGTCTTAATGACGCTAATTTTTGTTTCAACATCCCGCTTGGCTTCTGATCCATGGATTCCAGGAAGGCATGCAGCATCGCCGGTACAAAATGCATTGTGCTGACACCTTTTTGTGCAATTGTATCTAAAATCAGCTCGGGATTCTTTTCTCCTCCGCTTGGCAGCAGCACCAGTTTAGAACCTGACATCGTCCACCAGAACAGTTCCCACACTGATACATCAAAGGTGATCGCAGTTTTTTGCAGAATCGCATCCCGCTCATCGAGAGGGTATTTTTCCTGCATCCACACCAGCCGATTGATGACCGACCGGTGCTCAACCATAACCCCTTTCGGCTTGCCCGTTGAACCCGATGTATAAATAACATAGGCCAGATGATCCGGACCAGCAGCCGGCTCTACATTCGACCCGTCTTCACAAAAGTTTTGCGGATCTTTCATATCCAGCACTTTTCCCGTAAAAGGTACTCTCTCTTGCGATTGATTCTGCACGAGTAACAACTTCGTATCCGAATCCTCCAATATGTATCGAACCCGTTCCTCGGGATAGCCCGGGTCAATCGGTACATACGCCCCGCCGGCTTTCAAGATCCCGAAGATCCCTACAATCATATCCAGGGAGCGTTCGGCCATAATCCCGACCGGCTGATCCGGCTGCACGCCTTCAGATTGCAGTGTCCGAGCGAGTTGATTCGCCCTTTCATTCAATTCACGGTACGTCAGACGGCTATCCTCGTAGACAACAGCCGTTTGATCAGGGGTACGTCCCGCTTGTTCCTCCAAAAATTGATGAATCGTTTTTTCTCTTGGATACTCTGCAGCCGTTTGATTATAGGCGATGAGTTGATTTGTCTCTGAGTCTGACAGAATATTAAGCTGGCGGATCATAAGGTCGGGTTGGAATAACAAAATCGAAAAAATCCGGTTTACATGTTCGATCACTTGCATCATATACTGGCGATCATAAGCTTGTTCATTATAAGTTAACTTTAAATGAATCGAATCATTTTCTATGGAAAACTGAAATAACGTATCAGCAGCGGCCGTTTCTATAAAACGAATGGGGTGAAGCTGATCTAGTGATACGATCGTGTGGATCATTGGCAAATGATTTGAATCGTAGTTCAGATTTAATGGACCGGCCATTTTATCGAAAGGAACGTGCTGATGTAAGATGGCTCCGTTCAGCGTATGCTTGAATTCATTAAATATGGATTTAAATGTGCCGTCCGCATTTATGTTTTGTTTGATTAACATGACTTGATCTAAACGAAGGTCTTCATCGGTTTCGTCTTCAAAGGTCGGAACACCTACAATAACGCCCTCTTCCCCCGTATATTTGTATAAAAGACACTCGATTCCGACCAGGAGAACCATATAAACGGCCATTGGCGATTTATTCGTCATCTTCATGATGCGCAGGGATACATCGGAGCTCAATGAACTGTGAATACGGTTGGGTGCACTCGGCGCATCGTGCTCTATTGTTGAGTCCGACATTTGAAACGAAGGGATTGCACTGGGACGATCTTCCGCATTGAACATGCTGCTCCAGAACAACTCCTGTTGCTTAAATTCTGACATTAATATCCCTCCAGTAAGTTTTAGCCGGCTGATGGCTGTCCCCGTAAAAACACCATGCCGGGGACAGCCGGTACCGGCCGTTTTTAGAAATTCAATTCGATTTCGCTTGCAAAGTGTTCACTTTTGTTTACTTTCTCACTTAATTGAATTTCTTTTAAAGGAATCGATGGGTCTTTTATGATTGCCGACAGAATCATGGCGTAATCCTTGCTCAGCGTAGCGATGGTTTTCTGTTTGAACAGCTTCGTGCAGTACTCAAAGCTTCCTTGTATCTCGTGCGGATTCATCACGAAGGTCAGCTGCAAATCAAATTTGGCCGCCGTATTTGTTTGTTCATATGGTCTGACCGCGAGAGAGTCCAATTCGATATCCGTTTGTTCCGTATTTTGCAGAACAAACATCGTATCGAATAACGGATTACGGCTTAAGTCCCGTTTCACTCCCAATTTCTCAACTAATTCTTCAAAAGGATATTCTTGATTTTCATAAGCTTTCAGCATCGTTTCTTTTGTTTCCGTTACATAGTCCATAAAGGTCTTTTCTCCAGCCGGGGCCGTACGGATGGCCAGCGTATTCACAAACATCCCGATAATATGCTGTAAATCTTCATGCATTCTTCCCGCAATAGGCGTACCGACGACGATATCTTCCTGACCGCTGTATTTGGCCAGCAGTATGTTATAGGCTGACAGCAAGATCATGTAAGCGGTCGATCCGGTCAATTCTTCCATCTGTTTTATCCCCTGGACCACGGTCTCATCGAGAGCGAAATTGTATCGCTTGCCTTCAAAGCTTCGAATTCGCGGTCTGGCAAAATCTTTCGGCAGCTCAAATGGCGGGAGTTCCTCATGAAATACGTTCAGCCAATAGTTCTCCTGCCTCTTGATGCGTTCCCTCTGCTCCGCCTGCTGCTGCCATACAGTGTAATCTTTGTATTGAATCCGGAGCGGGGTTAATTCTTTGCCGTCATACAATTGAATCAGTTCTTCAACAAAAATATTCATAGAAGCGCCGTCTGAAATGATATGATGCATGTCAAACATGAAAACATGTCTGTCCTGTTCTAATTCGATGAGTCCGGCCCGAAGCAACGGAGCCTGACTGAGATCGAAAGGCCGCACGAAATTGCGGAACAGCTCCTCGACCTGCTCATCAGCTGCTTTGTACCTTTCTATAGAGAAATCCGCCTGCGGCTTGATCACCTGCACCAGCTCTCCGCGGACCATTTCAAATCCGGTTCGTAGCGATTCATGGCGCTGGATCAGACTTTGGAACGCAGATTGTAAACGATTCATGTCCATCCTGCCTTCCAATGTCAAAATCCCCGGCATGTTGTAACTTAGTTCTCCGCCTTCAATTTGTGTAGACAGGTAAACCATCTTTTGCACAGAAGATACAGGATAAACATCTTTGGCTTCTGCAACAGGGATTTCATCCGGTCCGCTGGTTTCCGCGCCTGCAATGACCCTCGCTATTTCTTCAATCGTCGGGTATTGAAACACTTCTCTCAATGAAATGCTTTTGTCGAATTGCTTATGGATCTTGGTAACGAGCGTCATCCCCCGTAACGAATGCCCGCCGAGATCGAAAAAGTTATCTTTGACGCCGACTTGTTCTACCTTCAATACTTCTTTCCAGATGTGAACCAGCTGCTCTTCCGGCTTTGTCCTTGGAGCAACATAGTCAATCCCGGTCTGCAAGCCTGCTTCAGGCAGCGGTAACGCGCTGCGATTCACTTTTCCATTGGAGGTTAACGGCATTTGCTCCAGCTGCATCAAGTATGAAGGAACCATGTAGCCTGGTATTTGATCGGAGAGTTTTTCTTTAAGCTGATTGATCGGCAGTGACTTCTCCCCTGTAAAATAGGCATACAAATCGCTTTGCCCCTCTGCATTTTCTCTGGCCAGGATCACCGCTTCTTGTACATGCTCGATGTTGAGAAGAGCGGCTTCCACCTCGCCAAGTTCGATCCGGTAACCGCGAATTTTAACCTGATGATCCTTTCTTCCGGCATATTCAATGTTTCCATCCGGCAGGTAACGGGCAAGATCGCCTGTTTTATACATCCGCTCTCCGATTACAAACGGATCGGCCACAAACTTTTCACCCGTTAATTCAGGCAAGTTCAGATACCCTCGTCCTACTCCGTCTCCGGCGATGCACAGCTCACCCTTTACACCTATAGGCAGCATCCGATCATGGGAATCAACAATATACACACGGTTGTTGCCCAGCGGTTTGCCGATCGGCACGTAACCGCCGTCGTCAGCGGATGCCAATGTCCCCGGTACGATATGAAAGACCGATGCATCCACACAGGTTTCCGTCGGACCGTATACATTGGTTATGAGCGGCATTGATGACCCGTTCGAAGCAAACAATTCAAGCAATTGCGCCGCCGTCGCCTGCGGGAGCGCCTCTCCTCCAATAAGCATGTGGCGGATCGTTACCCCATGAAGGCTGTCTGCAGCGATAAGCAATTGCAAATGTGACGGTGTTCCGTCTGTTACGTCAATGCGGTGGGTGCGATAATAGTTTGACAAGGCATAACCGTCTGATACTGATGCTTTAGGGACGATATACAGTGCATGTCCCCCTAACAGTGCCGCGAAAATTTGCTTGACCGATGCGTCGAAATAGTACGGTGCCAACAGAGACACACGCAATCCCGAATCATAAGCACCGTACACTTGTCCGCGGAGCCCCTCCATCAAATGAAGGACCTGGCGATGCTCAATCAGCGTGCCTTTTGGCTTGCCGGTTGT
The DNA here is from genome assembly GCF_027721405.1 of Bacillus sp. KICET-1. NCBI lineage: Bacteria > Bacillati > Bacillota > Bacilli > Caryophanales > Bacillaceae > Bacillus > Bacillus sp. KICET-1. Next base: position 3,010,414 of record NZ_CP113515.1, on the reverse strand, counting down.
GCCTGATGTGTAGATCACATACGCCAAGTGATCCGGTCCGGCTGCCGTCACCAGATTCGAGCCGTCCCCGCTGTTCATTCGTTCGTCATTCAGCAGTAAAATCTCTCCGGCAAAGGATACACGATCTTGTAAATGGGGCTGTGCCAGCAGAACCTTTGCTCCTGAATCCTCCAGAATATAGCGGATGCGTTCCTGCGGGCTGTCCGGATCCATCGGCACATACGCGCCCCCGGCTTTCAGGATCGCCATAATCCCCACGATCATTTCCAGAGAACGTTCTGCCAGAATACCCACAGGCTGGTCAGGCTGCACGCCTTCGCTTCTTAAAATCCGCGCCAGGCGGTTGGCCCGCTCATTCAGCTCACGGTATGTGAATCGGCTTTTCTCGTAAACTGCGGCCGTATGTTCCGGCGTGCGCTCCGCCTGCTCCTCGAACAATTGGTGAATTGTTTTGTCCCTTGGGCAGTCTATCGCCGGTTGACCCCATCTCTCCACAATCTGCTCTTTCTCCTTCGCGGTGATCATCTCCAGCGATGAAAGCGGCGCCTGCGGATCATTCGCAATCGCCTCGATCAATTGGATAAAGTGCTTTGCCATGCGTTCCGCAGTTTCCTGCTTGTACAGCGCTGCCGCGTAACTGATCATACCTGTAATTCCGTCTTCATTTTCTGCCGCTTGGAACGTCAGGTCGAACTTCGCCATCGCATGGTTGTCCGGATAAGGGGTAAAACGCACATCATCGAGGCTCAATTCTCCCCGTTCTGTGTTTTGCCATATGAACATCGTGTCAAACAGCGGATGGCGGCTGAAATCCCGGGACACATTCAGCTTGTCCACCAGTTCGTCGAATGGATACTCCTGGTTTTCGTACGCTTTTAATGTATGCTCTTTGACTTCCTGCACGTACTCCCGGAATGTTTTTTCCCCGACCGGATTCGTTCGTATCGCCAGTGTGCCCACGAACATGCCGATTAAGCTTTCCAAATCCGAATGGGTTCTTCCGGCAATCGGGCTGCCTACTACGATGTCTTCTTGCCCGCTGTATTTGGCAAGCATGGTCGTATAAGCAGCCAGCAGCACCATGTACAGCGTGCTTTCGCTCTTCACCGCCAAGCCTTTCAGCTGTTCCGTCAACTCCGGTCCGATGACAAACTCGATTTGTCCTCCTTCAAAGCTCCGCGCAGCCGGTCTTCCGTAGTCGGTTGGCATATCCAGCACCGGAACCTCTCCGCTGAACACATCCAGCCAGTACGCTTCCTGTTTCTTCATCCGTTCGCTTTGCATATCCGACAGCTGCCACGCCGCATAATCTTTATACTGAACCCTTAATGGCGGCAATTCTTTTCCTTCATATAATGAAACGAACTCTTCAATCAAATTCTTGATAGATACGCCATCGGAAATGATATGATGCATGTCAAACAGCAGCAAATGGCGGTCTTTTGCAAGCTCGATCAGTCCTACCCGCAGCAGCGGCGCTTTCTCCAAGTCAAATGCCCGCACAAACCCATGAACGAGGGCTTCCGCCTGTTCTTCTTTCGCCTGAGTGAATTCCACTGCAAATGGGACGTCGTCATAAATCCGCTGCACCGGTTCTCCATCTATCAGTTCAAAGCCGGTACGCAGCGTTTCATGGCGCTGAATCAGCTTGCGGATCGCCTTCTCGACAAGTTCCCGATCCAGAGCTCCATCGGCTCTCATGACACTCGGCATGTTGTAGCTCAGCTCTCCGCCTTTCAGCTGATTCAAAATGTACAGCCGTTTCTGCGCCGAGGAGACGGCATAGTATTCTTTTGCTTCAACGGTCGGGATAGATGTATATGCTGTGTGTTTCATTCCGGTAATCGTTTCTGCCATTTCATCAATTGTTGGCGATCGGAACACTTCCCGCAGCGGCAGGCTGACCCCCATCTCTTTGTGCAGCTTCGCTGTCAGCGTCGTTGCCCGCAGCGAGTGACCGCCGATGTCGAAGAAATTGTCTTTCACGCCGATACGCGGAAGTCCAAGCACCTCTTTCCAGATATGCGCCAGCTGCGCTTCCGCCGCTGTACGGGGAGCAACGTATTCGCCCCCCGTTTGCACGCCTCCTTCTGGTGCCGGCAATGCTTTGCGGTCGACTTTTCCGTTTGCCGTGAGCGGAATCGATTCAACAAAAGCCCATTTCACGGGAATCATATAGTCAGGAAGGTTTTTGGCCAGATCTTTCCGTAATGCTGAAGGATCAGTCGCTTTTGAGACGCTGCAGTACGCGCACAATTCATTTTCACCCAAAGCGTTTTTTTGAATAAGGACGGCTGCTTCTCTCACCGCCGGGTGATTGGCCAATATGACCTCAACTTCTTTCGGTTCGATCCGGTAGCCCCTTATTTTCGCCTGATCATCAATGCGGCCGAGGTATTCGATTTGCCCGTCCTCACGCAGCCTTGCCAAATCTCCGGTGCGGTACATAACGGCTCCCTCTCTGAACGGATCAGGCAAAAATTTCTCTCCCGTTAAAGCCGGGTTATTCACATAGCCTCTCCCGGTATTTGCTCCGGAAATATACAGTTCTCCCGCAATGCCCAAGGGCTGAAGCTGTTTGTTCTTGCTGATGACATACATATTGTTATGGCATATCGGTTTGCCGATCGGCGGATATTCAGGAATATCATCTCCCGGTTGAATGGTATACGTCGACACTACATGAGTTTCTGACGGACCGTAATGATTGTGCAAATGCAAGCCGTGTGTGCGGAGCACTTTCTGAAATAAACGGGATACTGTTAATTGTTCTCCTGCTGTAATCAAATGCTTCACACAGCGTGGAAATGAATATGCATAGCTCTCTTCGTTAAAAAGCATTTTGGCAAAAGCAGTCGGGAAAAAGACGATGTCCGTCTGATGTTTATTAATAAACGAAAACAGCTGAGCCGCGTCCCGCTTTATTGATTCAGGCACGATGTGGAGTGTGCCGCCGCTGAGCAGGGCTGAAAACAGCTCTTGATAGCAGACGTCAAATGCCGGAGATGCGTATTGAAGCACATTGGTTTTGAAATCGATGCCTGAGTTTGTAAATTGGTCATACAGCAAATTGGCCATATTTCTATGTTCAAGCAGCACACCCTTCGGTTTCCCCGTCGTTCCTGATGTATAAATAACGTAAAGCAGATCCTCCGCCGTGTTTATCGTCTGCACATTGCTCCCGTCCGGTTCTGTCTCCGCTTCTTCTATGAATGTGACAATCTGCGTTGCTGCCTCGGGGACTGACCGGTCTTTCTCTGTCACAACATGAGTGCAGCTGCTGTTTTCAATGATATAGCGGATTCGTTCGGCAGGATGGCTCGGATCAATCGGAACAATGGCACCGCCCGCTTTTAAAATGCCTAAAACAGCAATCGCTAATGATGGTGAACGCCCGGCGATCACAGCCACCGGCTCCTGATGCTTCACACCTCGCTTACGGAGAATCCGCGCCAGTTTATTGGCCGTTTCGTTCAGCTCTTTGTAAGAAATCTCCGCCCCTTCGTATTGAATTGCGATTTCTTGCGGCGTTTGTGCCGCCTGGCGTTCAAACATAGTATGAATCGTTTCGTATTCAGGCTTCTCTATTCCCCCGGAAAGCGGAGTGAGCAGCTGTTCTTTTTCTTGCTGCGTCAGAAGTTCCATTTCTTCTATTTTGACAGACGGCTGCTGCAAAATTTGGTGAATGAGCTGTTCAAAATGTCCGCGAATCCGCTCTGCCTCTGATAGTCCATATTCATTTTGGTTGAAATCAAAATGAATGGTGAGTTGTTCGCCAGGAATGACAACTACATTAAAATCGTAATGAGTATGTTCTTCTATATGGAAATTCACGATATTTAAATCCGCAGCATCATGACCCTCTTCGACTTGCTGCCCTATCGGATAATTTTCAAAGATCATGATATGATCAATTAAGTTTTGCTTTTGTTCCGTTTGGGCCTGAATTTCGTATAAAGGATAGGTATCGTACGATTGGGAACCCAGCGCGTTTTGTTGAACCATTTGCATCGTATCAGCAAAAGTGCTGTCTTCATCGCAGCGGATGCGAACCGGAATGGTATTGATGAACAGGCCGATCATCTGTTCCACATCAGGAATTTCCGCCGGCCTTCCCGACACAACACTGCCGAAGACAACGTCTGCGGACCCGCTGTATTTCTGTAATAAAACTCCCCATAACGTTTGGATCAACGTATTTAATGTAACCTGATGCTGATTTGCGATCTGCTGTAATTGTTTTGTCTGTTCGTGATTAAATCGGCAGATCACATTGGCATAGGCGTATTCTTTTTGTTCATGCTGCTCTATTTTATGAAGAAGCGTGGTTTCACCTTTATATCCTTCAAGATACCCGCTCCAGTACCGCTTTGCCGCTCCCTGATCTTGGCGGTCAAGCCACTCGATATAGTCGCTGTAAGGAGCTGCCGATGACGGTTCTGGTTCCCTGCCTTCCTGTAAGGCGCTATAATGATCAAACACTTCCTTCGTGATAAGAGACAGGCACCAGCCATCCATCACAATATGATGGAAGCTCCAAATCAAATGATATTTGCGGTCTTCCATACGGAAAATCGCTATGCGCATCAGCCGATCCCGAGCCAAGTCAAATCCTTTTGCCTTATCTTCTCTTTGATAGGCTGCGATTGCATCCTCGCGCAGGTGCTCCTCTCTATCACGCAAATCTGCAAAATGAATTTGCGGTGTTTGCGTTTTATAGACAATTTGTAAAGGAGTATCGTTCCAGCCGCTGTAAAAACGGGTTCTGAGCACGGCGTATGTTTCAAATAATCGTTCAAGGCTTGCTTTAAACCAATCAATCTTTAACTCTCCCTGCAAATCGAACGATGCTTGTTCAAAATAAGAACTTGAGGCCTCGTCCAGCAGGCTGTGGAAGAGCATTCCTTTCTGCATCGGAGTGAGCGGATACACGTTTTCAACCTCACCTGCATGCGGCAGTTGAATGAGGAGCTGATCCAATTCGTCAATGGACATGCCTTTTAACAAAATATCGCTTGGCGTCAGTTCCGATTGTTCTTTATGAACGCAATGCGTAATGATGGTCCGCAGGCGGCTTTGAATCGTTTCCGATAACCGCATGATCGTTTCTTTTGCGTACTGTTTGCTGCTGTAGCTGATCGTAAGCTTCAGCCGGCCCTCGGTGATCATTCCGTTTATATTCAATACATACGGTCTTTCTTGATTTCCGCTTGAGTCTGAACCGCAAGAATAAGAAGATAATTGAACCCCATGCTGCTGTAAATCTTGGTCAAACTGTCCCAGGTAGTTAAAGCTGATCTCAGGATTGAGTTTCGATGGCATTCCGCCGCTTAAGTACCTTGCTATTCCATATCCGATCCCTTTATGCGGAATTTGACGCAATCCTTCTTTGGTCGTCTTGATATAATCAGAGATTTCTTTGCCCGGCTGCGCGTGCAGCACAACCGGATACAGACTTGTAAACCACCCGACCGTGCGGGAGATATCTATATCCTGTATAATCTGTTCTCGGCCGTGTCCCTCTAAATGAATCGGAATTTGTTCCAGTCCTGACCAATGCGATATGGAAAGACCCAGAGAAGTTAAGAGCAAATCGTTTATTTCCGTGTTATAAGCGCGATTCGCTTGTTTTAATAAGAGCTCCGTTTCCTCTTTCGTCCATTCCACAGCTGCTGTTTCACTGTCTTTTGCAGTTGTATGGGTTTCATGAAAATCTTTAGGCAGCGGTTTGACTTCGGTTTGTTCGATCTTTGTCCAATATTCCTGTTCTTGTTTTATGGTTTCACTTTGCGCGTATTCTGACAGTCTCTTAGCCCATAATTGGAAAGAGTCTGTTTTTTGCGGCAGTTGAATCACTCGCCCGTTCTCGGCTTGCTTGTAGCCGCTAACGATATCTTCCAGTAAAATGCGCCATGAAATCCCGTCTATAATCAAATGATGGATGGCAATGAGCAGATGATCTCCATTTGCGCATTGAAACAACCCGGCTTTCATTAACGGCCCATCACTTAAACGCATACTGCTTTGTATCTCATCAGCCTTGACTTCAATTGTACGCCCCGGATCGGAATCTTCTTTCAGATTCAGGACGTCTAAGCGGTACAGTCCGCTTTGGGCGATTTCTTCATTCTGTGCCTCACAGCCATTTTCCGTAGTCCGGAACGTCATGCGGAGCGCATCGTGATGTTCAGCAAGCTTTTGAAGGGTTTGACGAAGCTGCGTTTCCTGAAAACCTTCCGGCGCATGCAGCATGACGGCTTGATTGTAATAATGCTGATCTGTCGTTATGTGATCAAAGAACCAATGCTGAATAGGAGTCAGGCTGACTTTTCCTTTGACCTCACCTTGATCGGCTATACGCAGATTCTGCTTGATATGCGGACTCAATTCTGCAATTGTTGCATATTGAAACAAGTCTTTGATTTCCATTTTGTATCCTTGCTGATTTAATCTGGAGGATACTTGAATGGATTTAATGGAATCTCCGCCAAGATCAAAGAAATTATCAAGAATACTGACGTTTTCAGCGCCTAATACCGATTCCCAGGCAGAAACTAATATTTCTTCCGCTTTTGTTCGGGGAGCTTTATACTCTGCTCTGTCCTGCAGCTCGAAATCCGGAGCAGGCAGCCCTTTTTTGTTTATTTTTCCGTTAGAAGTTAAAGGCATTTCATCAAGCTCGATAAAATAAGCCGGAACCATATAACTTGCAAGGGTTTGAGACAATTGTTTCCGGAGCCGGGCTGCCGTTGTTTGCCCGCCGCTCACGTAATATGCACACAATTGTTTAAATCCGTGGACGTCCTCTCTGGCTGTAACGACAGCTTCCTTGATCGCTTCTTCTTGAAGCAGTGCCGCCTCGATCTCGCCTAATTCGATACGATAGCCTCTGATTTTCACTTGTTCATCTATTCTGCCCGCATATTCAATGTTTCCGTCCGCCAGCCACTTCGCCAAATCTCCGGTCTTATACATCTTCGCTCCGGGCTCAAACGGGTCATCGACAAATTTCTCTGCCGTTAATTCGGGACGGTTCAAATATCCTCTTGCCACACCGGCGCCGCTGATATAGATTTCTCCCGGGACACCGATCGGTGCGGGTTTCATATTTTCATCAAGAACGTAAATGCTCGTGTTTGCCGCAGCGGTTCCGATCGGTACCGATTCCCGTCTGTCCTTTGCGGCATCATAACGGTAAATCATGCAGCCGACAACGGTTTCCGTCGGTCCGTACTCATTGCATATTTCAATCCGGCCTTCGAACTGTTCATGAATGCTGCGGGCTAACCGGGTGCTTAAGTTTTCCCCGCCCACAATCATTCTTCGGACAGCCGTTTGATCGGCAATGTTCATTTCTTTCAAAACCTGCAAATGGGCCGGGGTCAATTTAATGATATCCACCCTCGGGTCCCGCACAATCGATTCAAGCAGAGCTGTTTTATCCTCTCCGTCATAGACGATGATTGCATTGCCTGTGACAAGCGGCGTGAAAATAGAAGTCACCGTCAGATCAAAAGAAATTGACGAATACAATGGGAAGTTGGCTTTCTCGCCTTTTACATAAACCTCTTTCGCCCACCAAATATAATTGGTCAAGCCTCGGTGCTCGATTAGTACGCCTTTTGGCCGGCCTGTGGAACCTGACGTATAAATGACATATGCCAAATGGCTCGCATTATTTATCGGAGCAAGGTCAGAGTCATCTTGGTGATAAGAACTTTCATCATCAAGTAAAACCGTGGCGCCTTCATAGGCAAGCTGTTTCCTGACATCCCGCTGCATTAAAACGATTCCGGCTTGGGAGTCATCCAGCATATACCGGATGCGGTCTTGCGGATATTCCGGATCTATAGGGACATAGGCTCCGCCTGATTTTAAAACGGCAAGGATTCCGACCACCGATTCGATGCTGTTTCTTGTGATGATGGCTACAGGCTGATCCGTCTGCACTCCTTTCGCTCTTAACGTTCGCGCCAGGCGGTTGGCCCGCTTATTGAGCTCTCCGTACGTGAGCTGCCTATCCTTATCAATGACGGCTGCTTGATCGGGCGTACGCTGCGATTGCTCTTCAAATAATTGATGAACCGGCGTCTGCGGAAACGGCGCGGCCGTGTCGTTAAGCGTCTGCAGAAGGGTTTTTCTTTCGCCTTCCGTTAACAATTCCGCTTGATCCACCCGGATATCCGCATCTGTCACGACTTGATGCAGGATTTGCATGAAATGTTCCCGAACCCGCTCTATGCTTGCCCACTCATACACATTTGCATTGTATTCAAAAGAGATGTTCATCTCGTCGCCCGGTATAACGGTCAAATTAAAATCGTAGTTGGTCTGTTCTTCCATTTGTACGTTGGAAATTTTGATGGATGTTCCGTTCTGGCGGCCTATACTTTCCATATACTGATCAACCGGATAATTTTCGAATATCATTAAATGTGTAATTAAATCTTGCTTTTGCGTTGTACGCGCTTGAATATCGTACAGCGGGTGCGTCTCAAATTGTTGAGACGCTACAGCCCTTTCCTGCGCCTCTTTCATAAGCCCGGCAAACGTTGTCCCGGCTTCACACCGGAACCGGACGGGAATGGTGTTAATGAATAAACCGATCATGGTTTCCACGTTTGGAATTCCAGCAGGTCTTCCGGATACAACACTTCCAAACACAACGTCCCGGCTTCGGTTATATTTTTGCAGCAAAACCGCCCATGCTGTCTGCAGCAGCGTGTTCAGCGTGACATGATGCTTGCCTGCCGTCCGCTTCATTTTCGAAGTGAGATCGGAGCTTATGTCACACGCCACTTTTTCAGGAACGTATCGTCCGTCTTCCGCTGCATGGTGATCCTTAGGAAGGCCGGTTTGCTCCTCATATCCCTCCAAGTACTGATCCCAATAAGCCGCGGCCTCTTTCGCATCTTGCCGGCCGAGCCATTCAATATATTGACTGTACGGAGTAATTGATGATTGTTCAGGCTGCTTTTGCTGAAGCAAGGCAAAGTAATTCTCGAATATTTCTTTTGTAATCAGCGGCAGGCACCAGCCGTCCATCAAAATATGGTGGAAACTCCAGATAAAACGGTATGTTTTTTCATCCGTACGAAGGATGAATAACCGCATTAACGCGCCTTTTTCTAAGTCGAACCCCCGCATCTTATCTTCTCTGGCATACTGCTGAATCATCGCTTCTTTTTGTGATTCCTTCATCTCTCGTAAGTCATTGAATTGAAAACCGATTTTTTTCGTTTTGAATATGATTTGGAGCGGCTGATCCTTCCAGCCTCTGTAAAAATTCGTGCGGAAAATGTCATATTTTTGCGATAAGCCGTCCAAGCTTTTTGAAAATGAATCAATCTCCAGATCTCCATGCAGATCAAACATCGTTTGCTGAAAATAAGCACCTGAATTCGGATCAAATAAGCTGTGAAACAGCATGCCCTTCTGCATCGGCGTTAATGGATAAATATTTTCCGCTTCGCCTAATTCACGCGTCTGCTCCAAAAGCTGTTCCAGTTCGTCGATTGAGATATCTTTTAACAGGATGTCACTTGGTGTGAGAGAAGTCTGCTGCCGGCTTACGCAATGCGCAATGACTTCTTGCAGACTTTCTTTCAACCCCCGGGCAAATTGCGCCATAGTAGATCTTTCGTATTGTTTGCTGCTGTAGCTCAGTGTCAGTGATAATGTCCCTTCGGCAATCATGCCGTTCAAATCAAGCACGGCCGTTCTCTCTTGGTTTTCGTTCATTGATAACCCTGTGGAAAAAGGCGAGATGCGCAAAGCCTGATGCTTCAGGTCTTGGTCAAATTGTCCCAAATAGTTAAACGATATCTCCGGATTCAGCCGCAGGCTGTCGGCTTCCGGATGCCCGGATATATATTTGATGATGCTGTAATTCATTCCTTTGTCAGGGATACGGCGCAGCCCTTCTTTTACGATCTTGATCCGCTGCGACAGGTTTTTTCCGGCTTCCATCCTCAGGACGACAGGGTACTGGCTTGTGAACCATCCTATCGTGCGGGAAATGTCAGCATCCGGAATAATCGGTTCTCTCCCGTGGCCTTCCAAATTCACGACAATGTCTTCCGTGCCTGTCCACTTGTGAACAGCCAGCCCTAACGAAGTCAGCAGCAGATCGTTGATATCCGTGTTGTAGGCGCGGTTCGCATGTTTTAATAATTGCTCCGTTTCCTCTTTTGTCCATTGAATCGTCACTTCTTCGCTGTCTCTTAATAACGATCTTTCGCTGATAGTGTCCTTAGGCAATGGCTGAGGCTTTATACTTGAAAGCTCAGTCCAATACGCAATCTCCTCTTCCATATCGGTTTCCGCCGCATATTTGGACAATTGATCGGCCCAGAATGGAAACGAATCTGTTTTTTGCGGGAGCTGGATCGTTTGTCCGCGTTCTGCCTGTTCATAACCGCTTGCAAAATCTTCGAGTAAAATACGCCAGGATACTCCGTCAATCAGCAAATGATGAATTGCAATCAGCAAATGATCTCCGTCCGGACATTGGAACAAACCGAGCTTCATCAATGGCCCTTTGTCTAATACCATGCTGCTTTGAATCTCATTCGCTTTATCGGCAATCGCTTGAGCCGGTTCGGTTTCCCCTTTATAATTCATCACTTCCAGATGGTATAGTTCACTTTCATCTGTTCCTGTAATTCGCGGAGCGTATCCATCCGGCGTTTTTTCAAAAATCATCCTCAAGGCATCGTGATGCGACGCGATCCGTTCCATCGTCCGGCGAAGCGGAGCCTCTTGAAAGCCTTCCGCCGAATATAACATGACGGCCTGATTGTAATGGTGTGCATGCGGCATTTTTTGCTCAAAAAACCAATGCTGTATCGGGGTCAGCTTGGTTCCGCCATTCACTTCTCCTTGATCAGCCACCCTGCTGACCGGCGCTACAAACTGACTAAGTTCAGCAATCGAGGGGTGTTTAAACAAATGCTTCATATCAACCTTGTATCCGGCTTGATACAATCTGGATGACACCTGAATTGATTTAATCGAATCTCCGCCAAAATCAAAGAAATTATCCAGAATTCCTATACGTTCTGCCCCTAATACTTCTTGCCAGATGGACGCCAGCAGTTCTTCTATTGTGTTCCGCGGGGGTATGTATTCGTTTTCCGTCCGCGTATTTTCGTCAGCAGCAGGCAAAGCTTTCAGATCAATCTTTCCATTGGAAGTGAGCGGAATGCGTTCCAAAGGGATAAAACGGGAGGGAATCATATAATTCGGCAGTTCCCGGGATAAGTCTTCTCTGAACTGCGCAGCGGTCAAAGAAGCCTCGCCGACATAATAGGCATACAATTGTTTGGCCCCGTCTGCGCCTTCCCGCGCGACGACTGCGGCTTCACGAACGTTTTCCAGGTTGAACATAGCTGCCTCTACCTCGCCGGTCTCAATCCGGTAGCCGCGAATTTTCACTTGATGATCAATCCGCCCTAAATATTCAATCCGTCCATCTGGCATCCATCTGGCGAGATCCCCCGTTTTATACATCTTTTGACCAGGGACATGCAGATGCTCCACAAATTTTTCCTCCGTCAATTCAGGCCGATTGAGGTAGCCGCGGGCCACTCCCGCTCCTCCGACATACAGCTCTCCCGGTACGCCGATCGGCTGGATTTGATGGTGCGCTCCTAAAATATAAGCTTGATGGTTGGCCACCGGGCTGCCGATTGTGATCTGTTCATCAGCGGACTGAACAGGGTGAAATGTAGATACCACGCTGTTTTCTGTCGGTCCGTATTCATTATTGATCCGAATGCGAGGCTGCAGAGAATGCAGCTTCTCAACTGTATCTGTTTCCAGCTGCTCACCGCCTACAACAACATGCTGAACATGGATGAAATCCTCTCTGTTCATCTGTTCGATCATCGTTTTCAGAAGACGGGGAGAAGTTGAGAAATGAGTAATTCTCTCTTGTTTTATGGCATTTTGAATGGCGAAAGTTTCTTTATTCTCTTCATTAGGCAAAAGGTGCAAAGTTGCTCCCGAGATGAGCGGGCCGAAGAAATTTAAAATGAACGCATCAAAAACATACGGGTACAAGACAAGCACGCGATCCGCCGGAGAATGCTTAAAAAACGCCTTCTTCCATTGGAGCGAGTTTACAATGCCGCCGTGTTCAACCATGACCCCTTTCGGCTTTCCTGTAGTACCCGACGTATAAATGACATAGGCTAAATGGCTGTGTTCCGCTACTGGTGATAACAATGAGCAATCGGCATGGTATGATGTTTCATCATTCAAATCGATCACCGGGCCGTCAAAGGCGAGACTGTTTTTTAAATGATGCTGAACAAGGAGAACGTCTGCATCCGCATCATGAAGCAAATATTGAAGCCGCTCTTTTGGATATTCAGGATCCAGGGGCACATAAGCGCCCCCTGCCTTCCAAACGGCTATAATGGATACGATCATCTCTAAAGAACGATCAGCGAGAATGGCGACTAACGTATCGGGTTGAACCCCGCAATTACGCAATGTTCTTGCCAAACGGCTCGCCTTCTCATTCAGTTCCCTGTACGTCAAATGGTCGTTTTTAAACTTGACGGCCGCATGCTCAGGCGTTCTTTCTGCCTGCTCTTCAAATAATTGATAGACTGTTCTGCTCCCGGAGAAATCTGCGCCGGTGTCGTTAAAATCAAACAATAGCTTCTGTTTTTCCGCTTCCGGTAAGATCTCTGCCGTATGGATCGCGGCTTGAGGCTGAAACAGGATCACAGACAGCAGCTGATCCAAATGGGATACAATTTGATTGATATAGCGCTCATCGTACAGATTGCCGTTATAAAAAAGTTTCAAATGAATCCCGTTGTTCTCCAAATCAAAGTGAAACAGCGTATCGGCTGCAGTATCTTCTTTAAATTGCAAGGAATGAATTTCGTTAAGCGAAACGACGGTATGAATCAGAGGCATATGCTCGTCATTGTATTGCACGCTCAGATGCCGGACCATTTTTCTAAACGGCAGGTTTTGATTTTTCAGAGAATCATTAACGGCTTCTTTCAGCTGCCCGAATACGGTTTTAAATGTGCTCTCATTTGAAAGCGTATTTTTTAAGAGAACAATGTTGTTAACGGCTGACTGGCCGGCTTTTTGCTTCGATACCGTCGGAATGCCAAGAATCAGGCTCGTTTGATCCGTATATTTATATAACAAGCATTCAATACCCGCCAATAAAATCAGATAGGCCGCCATATCGGAATGATTCGCCATTGTGATGATTCTTTGAGATACTTCCGGAGATAAGGAACGGCAGATGCATTTTTCCTGGTAGCCGGTACGGGCCAACGATGCTTTATCCGCTGCTTTAAAGTAAGGGAATGCGCTTAGGCCGTCTTCTTCATCAAACAGGTTTTCCCAGTACGTTTCTTGAGTTTTAAATACCGACATTGGAGCACCTCATTTTATATAATTTAAAGAAATAATGCTTTTCCCTAAAAGTTCAATTGAATAGAATCAAGCGCGTTCTCTTCTTCCTCATTGCTGCCGCTCAATCCGATATGTTCGATTAGAATGCTAGGCTGTTCCAAAATCGCCGATAGGATGTGTAAGTAGTCGTTTGATAAAACCTCGATTCTGCTTTTCTTAAACAGTTTTTTCGAATATTCAAACAGTCCGTGATAGTTGTCGCGGTCCGCCTGAATCGACAAGGTCAAATCGAATTTGGCAACCGGATGATGAAATGGATACGGCTTGAGTTGAAGGGAATCGAAAGTCAATTCAGCATGATCAAGATTTTGCAGCACAAACATCGTATCGAATAAAGGATTACGGCTTGAATCTTTTGGAAGATGCAGATGCTGAATTAATTCTTCCAATGGATAGTCTTGATTTTTATAGGCGTTCAGCATGTTTTCTTTTACTTCGTTTAAGTAGGCATCAAATGTTTTACGGCCCGCCGGGTGATTGCGAATGACTAACGTATTGACGAACATTCCCACGACCGGCTCTACATCCAAATGAGTCCGCCCGGCAGATGGCGTTCCTACGATAATATCTTCTTGTCCGCTGTATTTGGATAAAAGAATCGTATAGGCTGCCAATAAAATCATATACAGTGTTGCTCCTGTGTCTTCTTCCATTTGGCTTAAACGCTGTTTCAAGTGTTCGGGTATAAGAAATTCAAATGATTCGCCTTCGTAATCGCGTATGGCAGGCCGCTCATAATCCGCAGGCATATCCAGTACAGGAATATCACCGTGAAACTGATCCAGCCAATACGCTTCCTGGCTCTTGATGTTCCGTTTCTGAATGTCCGATTGCTGCCAAACTGCAAAGTCTTTATATTGAATAGAGAGCGGGTCCGGTTCGTTCCCCTCGTAGATTCGGCTTAAATCTTTCATCAGAATATTGACGGACACGCCGTCAGAAATGATATGATGCATATCAACCACAAGCACGTGCCGCGCAGGTTCAATTTCAATCAGTCCGGCCCGCATCAGCGGCGGTTTGGCTAAGTCAAACGCTTTGATGAAATCAAACACACGGTCTTCCGCTTCTTCTTCGCTTGCTTGAATTCGTTCTATCGTAAAGTTGACGTTCTGATGAATACGCTGTGCCGGCTCGCCTTCATATAAATCAAAGCTGGTCCGCAACGCTTCATGACGCGCGATTAATTTTCGGAAAGCGGCGTTTAACCGTTCGGGATCGATCGTCCCTTCTACATTCATGGCACCCGTCATATTGTAAGTCAGCTCGCCGCCTTCTGTGTGACTTAACAAATACATCCGCCTCTGAGCTGAAGAAACCGGATAATATGGCATTTCCTTTGCTGCCGGAATCGGTACATATCGATTTTTGTCCATGTGTAACGCCTTGTCAGCCAATTGTTCAATGGTAGGAAACTTGAATATGTCTTTGAGAGACAGATTCACATCCAGCTCTTTGTGAATTCTGGCGGCTAAGGCAGCCGCTCGGATGGAGTTGCCTCCGAGATCAAAGAAATTATGTTTGATCCCCGCATGGCTTATTCCGAGCACTTCCTTCCATAAATCTGTCAGTTTGGACTCCGTCTCATTACCCGGCGGAACATATTCAGCTGTCTGCTGCAGACTCGCTTCTGGTGCAGGCAGTGCCTTACGGTTTATTTTCCCGTTGGATGTTAACGGCATATGCTCCAGATGGACAAAATAGGACGGAACCATGTAGTCCGGAAGCTGCGATGACAATTGTTCCCTAAGCTGCGCAGCCGCTATAGGCTTGTCGCTTACGTAATACGCGCATAATTGTTTTAAGCCGTCTTCTTCTTCTTTCACTGTAACCGCGGCTTTTTGCACCGCTTCCGCGTTATGCATTGCTGCTTCAATTTCACCAAGCTCGATTCGGTGTCCCCTGATTTTGACTTGTTCATCAACGCGCCCAATATATACAAGATTTCCGTCCTTCAATCGCTTAGCCAAATCCCCTGATTTGTACATCTTCGCTCCCGGGACATACGGGTTTTCAACAAATTTCTCTGCCGTTAAATCCGGGCGGTTCCAATACCCTCTGGCAACACCCGGTCCGCTGATATATATTTCGCCGATTACCCCGATGGGAACCAGGTTTCTGCTTGCATCGGCCACATAAATATCCGTGTTGGCAGCCGGAGTGCCGATCGGTACAAATTCCCGCTTGTCCCGTTCTGCGTCGAACTGATAAATCATACATCCGACGACAGCTTCCGTCGGTCCGTATTCATTGAAAATGTCCAGCCGGCCTTTAAACTGCTCGCTGACACTTTTGGCCAGACGGGTGCTTAAATTTTCTCCGCCGACAATCATTTTCCGTATTGCGGTGCCGCCAGCGATATTCATCTCCTTGATGACGTGCAGATGTGCCGGGGTCAATTTGATCATGTCTATTCTTGAGTCCCGCATAATCTCAGAAAGCACAGCGCTTTTATCTTCGCCGTCAAAGACAATGATGGTATTTCCCGTAACCAGCGGTGTAAATATCGAGGTCACAGTCAGATCGAAAGAGATGGAAGAGTATAATGGGAAGTTGGTTTTCTCACCTCTTACATAAACCTCTTTCGCCCACCAAATATAATCAGCCAGTCCCTGATGCTCAATGAGTACACCTTTTGGGTTTCCCGTCGAACCTGACGTATAGATCATATAGGCCAAATCATGCACATCGCTGTCCGATTCAAGATTCGAGTGATCCTCATGGTATGAGTTTTCCTCATCCAAAAGCACAACGTCACCATCATACGGTAATTGATCCAGCAGGCTGCGCTGTGTCAACACAACCTCCGCCCTTGAATCTCTCAGCATATATTGGATCCGATCTTCCGGATATTCAGGATCAATGGGCACGTATGCGCCGCCGGCTTTCAGAACAGCCAAAATTCCGACAATCAGCTCGATCCGATGCGGGCAGATGATGGCAACGAATTGATCCGCTTGTACGCCTTTTGTCCGTAACGTCCGCGCCAATCGGTTCGCCCGTTCATTGAGCTGTCTGTACGTATACCGCTCATTGCCAAAAATAACGGCTTCATGATCGGGACTCTGTTCCGCCTGCATTTCAAACCACCGATATACCGTTTCCTTATGCGGATACGGCGTCTTTGTGCCATTACACTCCGTCAGCAGTTGATGCCGTTCGGTTTCAGACAGCATAGGAACGGAAGACAATGTCATCTCCGGCTGCTCAACAAGGCTGTTTAAAATGGCGGTATAGTGTCTGGTGATCTGTTCAATGGTGTCTTTTGTGAATCGTCCCGGTTTATAATCAAAATGCATCTCTATCTGTTGACCGGCATCTTCGATCGTGAGCATCAAATCATATAAAGAGACCCCTGGATTTCGTTCTTTCACTTTAAATGTACATTCATTGTGCCGGATTTCATGAAATTCAATGTTTTGAAACACAAACATCGTGTTAAACAGAGACTTTCCGGTTGTTTCCCGCTGCACATTTAATTTTTCCACAAGCCGGTCGAATGGATAGTCTTGGTTTTCGAAAGCGTCAAGCGTCTGCCGCTTTACTTCTTCCAGATAATCCGTAAACGTTCTATTGGCGTGCGGCTTCGTCCGGATTCCGATGGTTTGTATGAAAATACCGATGATCTTTTCGATATCGGGATGATTTCTTCCTGAAGCAGGCGTGCCTACGACAATGTCTTCTTGTCCCGTATATTTATGAAGCAGCACATTATAGGCGGCCAGAAGCACCGTATAGAGAGTCGTTTCCGCCTTTTGTGCCAAGTCTTGAAGCGAACGGATGACATCCTGCTGTAAGGAGCATGTCACACGCTGTCCCTCAGAAGACCGTTCTGCCGCTTTTGAACCGTCTGTCGGCAGGTCAAGGATGGGAATTTCGTCTTGAAATTGTTCCAGCCAATATGTCTCCTGCCGCTTCATGGCATCGTCATTCAGCCGTTGGTTTTGCCATTCTGCGAAATCTTTATATTCAAATTCAATGTCCGGTAATGGTTTCTGATGATATAAAGCCAGCAATTCATTTGTCAGGATGTTGACGGAATAACCGTCCGAAATGATATGATGCATATCGATGAGCAGTTCGGCCTGCTCGTTTTCAATCTTGATCAGCTCCGCACGAACTAACGGAGCTTGGTCCAGGCGGAACGGTTTTACAAACCCTTCTGAATAGGCATCAAATTCGTCCCGGCTCATTGTCCGGACATGAACGTTAAAATCAACTTCGTTTTCAAGTTTCTGAACGATATCGCCATCTATAATGTCGAAATACGTGCGAAACGCTTCGTGCCGCTGCATCACTTGTTGAAGAGATGAGATCAGGGCTTGCTCATCGTACTTCCCTGTTATTGATATGTGGCCGAACATATTTTGCGCCAGCTGATCCGGTTCCAGTTGGTGCAGGAAATATACTCTTTGCTGCGCCGGCGATGTCGGGTAATACGCTTTTTTCTCGGCAGCCTTCATCGGGAGGTGCACGACTTTCGTTTCGTTCTGAATGAAACGTGCTAATTCCTTAACAGTCTGGTGATTAAAAAATTGTCCGATGGAAACCTTTTGATGAAATGTCTTCTGAACTTTGGAAAGCATAAGCGTCGCCTGGAGTGAGTTTCCTCCCAGAGCCAGGAAGCGATCTGATCTGCCGACCCGTTCAAGGCCGAAAAGTTCCTCCCAAATCCGCGCCAGCTGCCGCTCCGTTTCATTTACCGGCGCCTCATAGACTTCAGTAAAATTTGCCGTATTGCTTCCTATTGAAGAGACCCGCTTCTGGTGTTCGGCGTAAAGTGCTTGTAAATCATGCTGTTCTTCATCGGAAAACATCATCATGGCGTCAAGAGGGATTGAATCTCCCTCAACCATTTTTTGCAGCAATTTTGCAAAACCCGCTCCCCACTTTTTCATGATTTCCGGACTGATGACGTTCGTATTAAAATCGAAATCAAGAACATATTCTTGATGCGCGTCAGTTATGTTAAGAAATAAATCGTACAGGGTGCATTTTACCGGGTATGCAACGGGCTCCGCCTCCGCCTTTCCGAAATGCAGCTTTCGAAAAGGCCTGTCTAAATTAAAGATAATACGCATATCCGGCACTTGATCGTGCGGAAGCTCTCTGGCCACCAATGTCATCGGGACGGCTTGGTGCCGCATTGCAAGATTCACGCTTTCTTTCATATTGCCAAGATAACCGGATAAAGTGCTTTCTGAAGAAGACGTGTTCTTCACCGGAATCATATTGACGCAATTTCCAATCAGAGCATGCTGTTTCATATGCGATTGACCTGCTGCGGGGATCCCGATCACAAGGCCTGACTGTTTGGTAAGCCGGTGCAGAAAAAGATGAAATGCACCCAGCATCGTCACAAATACGCTATTTTTCATCTGAATGCTTAATGACCTTAAAGCCTCGCTCAATGGCCGTCCAAGCCTGACGGTACACCGGTCTCCCTCATACCCGTTCGGATAACGGACAGAAGCTGTGCTTGGCAGAATTGGCTGCTGTATCGGTTCAGAGAAATGACGCCGCCAATAACGGACCCCTTCTTCATAATGGCCGCTGTCAATCTGTGCCTGCTGCCAGTCTAAGTATTGGCGAAACGAAACATCTGCCTCTTTCGGTGAAATCGGTTTTCCTTGTACTATTGCCGCGTAGTTGCTCTCCAGTTCTTGAACAAAAACGGCGATTGACCATCCATCGGCAATGATATGATGGAACGTGAGCACAATCAGATGTTCATTGTGAGCCGATGTAAGCACATGGATTCTAAACAAAGGCTTTTGTTCATGGAAATGAAACGGCCGCTTGGCATCTTCTGTCAGCCATTTTTGGATTTCCGGCTCCCGATGTTCATGCGGGTGACCGGTAAAATCAATGACAGGTATTTCTATATTCATCCGTTCCTGCACTTGCTGTACCTCGTCATCGGGATGAATCACCGTACGTAAAGCTTCATGACGGTCAACGATATGCCGGACGGCTTGTTTTAATGATGTATACTGCAGTTCGCCCTTCACTTTCAGCATAATGGACTGGTTTAAAGCGGCGGAAGCTTCATTCCCGTAATGGGATGCCATAACCAACTGCTTTTGTTCAGGTGAAAGCTCGCGCGTCCCGGACTTTTTACGGCCTCCGCCATCAGGGGAATCCGGACCTTCCGGGATAAATCCGCCTCGGCGAAGATCCTCCACCGTGTCTTTCACCGCTTGAATAATATTTTCGATATCATCCGCGGTATGCGCGGCAGACAAGAAGCAGTTGCGTCCTTCCCACACATAGACCCCTTTATAGTTGAGGTGGTAAAAGAACAAGTCATTATCAAGCGATGAGACAAACCGGAATAAAGAACCGAATCGAACCATGCGGATAGGCACTTGCGCTTGTTCGAAGCAGCGATTCAGCTCATCGACCAGGTAGGCTGTTTTTTGATTAAGCTGCTCATACAGATGTTCTCCCTCGGTTTGCAAATGGCGAAGGACGGCTAATGACATCCTCATGGTAAGCGGGTGAGTATTGAAGGTGCCGGCCACAAACGTGCGCTTCGCCTCGTCTTGCGGGTAGGAATCGTCCCCATACTGCCAGGTACCCCCGTCGATCGCATTCATGAACTCAGCTTTTCCGGCAACTACCCCTAACGGCTGTCCGCCGCCGATGATTTTTCCGTAGGTCACTAAATCAGCCTGAATGCCGAACCATTCCTGTGCGCCGCCGAGACCGATCCGAAATCCGGTAATAATTTCATCCATAATCAGAGCTGTTCCGGATTGCCGCGTGATCGCCCGCAATTCTTTCAAAAATGCCTGCGGCTGCAAATCCGGTCTGCGGCTTTGTACCGGTTCCACCAGTACGGCTGCCAATTCATCACCAAGACTGCGGATCACATCCAGCGAATCGGGATTGTTGTAATGTAAAATAATCAAATCATCCATAAAGCTCTGCAATATGCCCGGAGCCAGCGGATTCGCAGACGCAGCCCCGCCTTTTGTGCCGGCAACCCCTAATACGCCGTCAAACGTGCCGTGATAAGATCCTGAGAACGCCACGACTTTCTTTCTTCCTGTTGCCGCCCGCGCCAAACGCAGGGCAACCATGACGGCCTCTGTTCCGGAATTATAGAAAGCGACCCTTTCCACTCCGGTACATGTGCGGATCCGGTCGGCAACTTCACCGGCGACATCTGACATCGGGCCCAGCGGAGGCAATGATGAACGGGTTGAATCATCGATAACCTGTGTAATAAAGGAAGGATGATGCCCGAAAAGGTTAACCCCGAATCCCATGGTGATATCGATATATTCATTTCCGTCAATATCCCACATTTTAGAACCGTCAGAACGTTCGGCGATAATCGGGTATACGATTTCTTTCCAATACGAACGGAAGCTGGACAAATTGCGGTTGTTTGCATGAGCAAATCGGGTGTTGTCCGTATATTGTTTGGAACCTTTCGTTTTATCTGCGTATTTCTTGATGAAATCTTCTAAGTATTGTTTTTGCCGTGCGGTATAGTGTCCCTGATCATTCAGGTTCTGAGGCTGGAAAGGAACATAGGGTTTCGCTTCTTGAGCCGCTTTCTGTTCTGCATTGACGGTCGGAGGCCCCTGCTTGACAGAAGGAATTGATTTCTCTTGCGCTTTAGCGTATTCTTTCTCACCGGAATGATGTCCGCTGTTTCTCAGCAAATTAAAGCTATTTAATTGAGCTTGCAAGGCATCCTGAATTAATTGATTCTGAGATGCGATTATTTTTTCGAGCGTATACTCTTGATGACCATCTCTGCGATCCGATTCAGGCTGCGCTTCTGAAATGACCTGTTTTTCCTGCGCCGGAACATTCTCTTGAGGCGGAGCGGATGCAAAGGACGATGGAACGGTATCAGCCAAGTAATCTATGACACTTTGAAGGTTGGTCAACGTATCAAAAAAACGATCCATCGGGATGTCTACCCCAAATTCGTCCGCGATGGCTTTTTTGACCTGTGACAGCATGATAGAATCCATTCCGAGCCCGATAAAATGAGCATTCAGATCGAGTTCCTCCGCTCTGATCCCCGAAGCATTGCTGATTACAGTTTTCAAGAAGGATTCAATGTGCGCTTTCGATTGATTGATATTCAATGCTGCTCCTCCTTTCTTTTCGCCCTCGTTTAAGCGCAATTGGTCAGCTTCAGCCCAGCATCGGCTCCGTTCAAACGGATACAGGGGCAATGGCGTCTTTTGTACAGTTTCACCGGAATAAAGCGCGCGCCAATCGATAACGGCTCCTTGCACAAATAATTCGGCTGCGCGATGCAGCCATGTGATCCGTTCATCTTGCGTACGTAAACGCTGCTTAATCAGAGCGGCTGCTTGTTGATTCAGCTCTTCTTTATGAGCAGGCAGCATTTCCTTCATATTCTTGTAACCGATGTATACACCGGGAAGGTTTCTGTCTCCCTGAATCAGGCGGGTCAGCTTATCCGATAGTTCTTGTTTACCGGATACAATCATGGCAATGCCATGATCCAAATGAGCCCTGCCCGTACTGGCTGTATAACAAATGGACTTTAATGAAGCTTGGCTGTCATCCGATACATATTGCCGGTACTGCTGTGCGAGTTCATAGAGTGATTTTTCAGTATGAGCGGATAAAACAAATAGGTGCGGCCCATGTTCATCCTCGGGCGCATACTCACTTTGAGAAATATATTCTTCCAGTACCACATGAGCGTTCGTTCCGCTAAAGCCAAATGAGCTGACTCCGCCTCGCAGCGGCTCATCACCCGATGTGAACTCCGAAACTTCCTGATTCACATAAAATGGTGATGAGTGAAAATGAATGAGCGGATTAGGTTCATTAAAGTGCGCTAACGGCGGATTTTTCTTGTGATTCAGCATGAGGACAGATTTGATCAATCCGACGATGCCTGCCGCTTCAAACAAATGACCGATGTTCGATTTAACAGAACCAATCGCACAAAATTGTTTTTTTGCCGTATACTTTTCAAACGCTTTACAAAGCCCGTTAAATTCAACCGGATCGCCGAGCTTCGTTCCGGTGCCATGCGCTTCGATGAAAGATAGTGTTTCAGGAGCAATGCCCGCGTCTTTCCAAGCCGTCTCAATGACCTCAGTCTGAGCTGCCGGATTCGGTGCTGTAATCCCGGCGGTTGTTCCGTCTTGATTCATCGCGCTTCCCTTGATTACGCCGTAAATATGGTCTCCGTCGCGAACAGCATCCTGCAAAGGTTTTAGCAGGACTGCGGCCGCGCCTTCACCTGTGCCCGTTCCGTCTGAATCTTTGCTGAACGTTTTCGTGTACCCGTCCGAAGATTCCATATCAAGCCCGATACAGATCGGCAAGAGCGATGTCCGGATACCGCCGGCAAGAGCCATTTCACAATCGCCGGACATTAAAGATTTACATGCCATATGAACGGCGGCAAGCGATGAGGAGCATGCCGTATCCACTGTGACCGCCGGCCCTTTTAAATTTAAGAAATAAGCGATTCGGCTGGCTAGCACGGAAGGGAGATTGCCCACGATATATTGATGAAGTTCCTCCGGATAATTCGCAGAAAGGAGACGTTCATAATCGTAGCCCACCTTCGAGTACCCTGCATATACCCCGACACGGCTCCCGTTCATGCTGCCGCCGGCATAGCCCGCATCTTCAATCGCATGCCATGCAGACTGCAAAAACAGTCTTTGGTTAGGGTCCATAAACTGAGCCGTTTTAGGAGCTAAACCGAAGAACGAATAATCAAAGCGGTCGATTTCATCTAAATAGCCGCCCTTCACAAACTGATTCTCATTGAATTCGCTTTGGATGGACTTTAAATAATCCGCCGCATCTTTCAGCCGGGATTCGGGGTATTCTCGAATGCTGTGCTCACCTTTTTCAAGCAGATTCCAAAAATCACTTTTCGTTGACGCTCCCGGGACATTGAGCGACATCCCGATAATGGCGATATCTTTCGGTGTCACATGGCTTGGTTTCGCTGCCGCGTCCTGCTTGATTTCAGCCCGGCTTTCAGACAGATATACCGCTAAATCAGTGATAGAAGGATACGTAAAGAGATCTGAAACGGAAAGCTCGCGTCCGAATTTCTGTTCTATGCGCTCGGCAATCTGCGATAACTGTAATGAATTTGCTCCCATATCAAAATAACTGTCAGCGAGGTGAACCTTTTTTCCATCGAGCACTTCGGAAAAGATAGACAGCAATTCCGTTTCTATCTCATGAATGGGTGTCTGTCCGGATGTTTCCGTGCTGCTCCCCAAACATTCATTGATGGCGGCAGACTCTGTTGAAAAATTCCCTGCCTCATACTGTCTGGCAAGTTCGTAGCGTTTAACCTTTCCGCTGGTTGTTTTAGGGAGTTTTCGGATCGGAAGGACTTCTTTTATGCTCCAGCCGCCCCGCTTGTACAAATGTTTTTTTATCTCTTTGACAAGCGGTGCGAATTTTTCAGGTGATTTTTTGTAAACAACAAAGAGCACGATTTCTCCGCTTTGTGTCTTTTGATCATATACACCGCAGGCGGCAACCCTTCCTAAGTCAACCTCTTCCATTTCAATCGCGACCCGTTCAATATCGTGCGGGTAGATATTTTTTCCGTTCACGAAAATAATGTCCTTTTCTCTTCCGGTTACGACTAAGTTACCACTTTCACTAATAAATCCGAGGTCTCCCGTTTTTACCCAGCCGTCAGAAGTCAGCGCTTTTTCCGTACTCTCGGGGTTGTTGTAATACCCTTGCGTCACATTGTCTCCTTTGATCTGGATATGGCCGATGATTCCGTCTTCTACTCTTTCATTTGTTTCATCGGAGATCCGAAGCTGACAATAGTCAATAGGTTGTCCCACCTCGACGAATGAAGCGCAATGTTGGTCCTCTTTGCTGACTTTTACAGCTCTTTCACCAAGATTTAAATAGTCACGATGCAAATAAACGGGAACGAATTCTTTACCTATTTTAGAGAACGCTGCGCCAACCGAAGCTTCCGCTAAACCGTAAACATTCAAAATGGCGGATCTTTTCAGATTGAATGCTGCGCATCTTTTTAAAAATTCGTCACACAGCTCCGGCAATATCGGTTCTGCACCGTTTGCGATGACCTTGATGTGGGATAAATCCCAGTCTGGTTCGTTTTTCAGAAATTTAAGGAAGTAGTTGTACCCGAAATTAGGAGATGATAGAATACTGGCTTTATGTTCATGAGCTTTTTTCATCCAAAGAATAGGTCTGCGAATAAATAACTCTGTAGGCATTAGATTTTGATTGATTCCGGTTATGAAGGGAACAAGGTGGCAGGCGATGAGCCCCATATCATGCGTTAAAGGCATCCATGATAAGAAAGAGTCTTTCGAATGAACGTGTAGGGCATTCCCAATGGCGCACGTGTTATGTATTAAGTTGTGATGCGTTAACATGACTCCTTTTGGATCTCCTGTCGATCCGGAAGAAAATTGGATAAAGGCGAGTTCATCCGCATCAGGTTCATAAAACGAAGCGGGGTAATCGTAGGTTTGATCTTGAATGACGTCAGATTTTTCGTTTAATTGATGATGGAAATCCTGTAAATCGTGTTCTGCAGCGTATTTCTTTATTTTGTCCAATACTTTTTCAGAGGCAATCAGAAACGGATGATTTAATATATTCCAAATGCGCCAGACCTTCAGCTTATGGTCATCATCTTCTCCGATACTGACCGGCACCGGGATCATTCCTCCTAATATACAGGCCCAAAAAGCAACGACAAATGATTTGTTTTCTTGGATTTGAAATACAATTTCCTGCTTCGGCTTAATGCCGAGATGCTGTAAATAGCCAAGATACCCTTGCGCCTCTTCAAACAATTGGCGGTAAGAGACAACCGTCTCGTTTTTATCGGATTCGATAAAACGGATCCCGCGATCAGAGATACTGCTTCTTTCCCGAATGACATCTACTAAGGTTTGGAATTGACTGGTATACATAGGTCCCCTCCTGGGCGCTTTATTTTAAAATCCGCAATTCTTCCCAAGCCGGAAGCTGTTTAGCTTCACAAATTAATTTGCATAAATGGATCGAATGTTCGAGTTCTTGTTCTGAAAGCACGTCTTCATGCCTTTTCATTCTCTCTTTCAGCTCTTGGATTTGCGTAAATAATGGCGTCGTCATATTGGAATAAGCCGCTGAATCCTTGTTGTAATTTCGCGCAATGACGGATTGAATCATCAATTTATTCAGTTGTTTTTTGCGTAAATGGACAATATGTTTCTTTCTTTCCGCTGGATTGGAAAGCGGGGGAACATCAGATGTCTGTCCTAAGGGATAAGGTACAATGTGATTCGTTGTTTTTCTCAGCAGACCGGATAAGACATTGTTCGGACCCATTTCGATGACTTCTGTGATTCTATGTAAAAGCAAGTAATGCATCGATTCTGTCCATCTAACCGGCATCGTCATGTGCTGCTTGAGATGTTCGCTGATCGAATTTCCGCTGCTGTAAGGGCGCGCGGTGACATTTGAAATGATCGGCCATGCGGCATCTCGGAAGGAATAGCGGTGTAAAACAGTCTGGAATTGTTCGGAGGCTGATCGTATCATCGAACTGTGAAAAGGCGCACTGACATTCAAATAAGTGTATGCCGCACCCTTTTCCTCCGCCATCTTGATGACACGTTCCACAGCTTGCCGGTGTCCGGAAATCACATGCTGCTGTTCTGAATTCATGCAGGCTACACCTGCCGGAAAGTCTTCCGTCGATACTTTCGAACATATTTCCTGCAACGTTTGGAGAGAGAGCTGTGTCACGGCGGCCATCGTCCCCTGCTGCTGGGGATCCGCATTTTGCATAAGAATTCCCCGCTCCCTTACAAGTGTAACGGCATCCTGAAAAGAAAGGGCGCCGGCACAGACAAGCGCTGAATATTCGCCTAAGCTATGGCCTGCCAGGAAGCGGGGCTCCACCCCTATTTCCTGCATATACACTTGAAAAGCAATCACACTGACCGTTAAAATAGCGGGCTGCGCGTTCATTGTCTTTGTCAATTCATTCATATCTCCGTTAAAACACAGTTTTTTTACATCCAAGGAGATCGCATCGCTCGCTTCTTCAAACAATCTCTTTGCGAGCACAAAATCATTCCAAAATTGTTTGCCCATTCCTACAAATTGAGACCCTTGTCCAGGAAATAAAAAGGCAAGATTGTTCATGAGATTCCTCCGATCATATTGAACAGGGGATACAATATCCTACAAAATATCCCTTTATCTAACATCCTAGCATGATTATAACAAATGTGTATAGAATACTTTCGGAGGAGTTATTGTTCGTTTTCACAAACGAATTAGATATATTTATTCATAAAATAAAACATGGGGGTTTCGCCGAAAATCAGTCTTAAAGAGAGATGATGAAAGCCGGGGTGGAGCCTGTTACCGGCTCTTCTTCACTTAGAACGCGCTCTTTATGTTTCATATGTTTTAGGGCTATCGGCATAATTGTGTCAGAAATTACATATTTTCTGTTTATTGTAAAAATTCATTTGTATATCTGTGAAGGATTGTAAACTGATTGCGCTTAATTATAAATGTGGTGCAAGAGATGGATCTGGATGGGGAAAATCCGCAAGGACGAAATACGCCGCAGAACATGCGAATGACCCTGCCCGGATACCGATTGACGCAGTAAATCGGCCTATTGAGTGAACAAGGTTTTCAGGCATAAAAAAACAGCCGTTCAGAGCGGCTGTTTTTTTAAAAAGTATAAGAACTATTGAGCGGTATACCCGCCGTCCATGACTACGGCCTGACCTGTGACCCCTTTTGCTTTGTCGCTGGCCAAAAATACGGCGTAATCAGCGATTTCCTTCACTGACAGCAGCCGTTTTTGGGGAACGAGCGGAAAGATGACGTCCTCAAGCACCCGTTCGTACGGTACATTCCTTGTTGCGGAAATGTCCTTTAACTGATTGCGGACAAGCTGAGTGTCCACATATCCCGGACAAAGCGCATTGACGGTAATGCCGTCAGCCGCGCCTTCAAGTGCGCCGACTTTCGTTAAACCGATGACGCCGTGCTTGGCGCTGTTATATGCCGCTTTCCCGTGAAAACCGATCAATCCGTTGACAGACGCCATATTAATGATTCGACCGAATTGCTGTTTTTTCATAATGGGGAATGCATGCTTCATTGCGATAAATGGCGCAGTCAGCATGAGACGAATGAGCCGTTCAAACTGTTCGGTGGGAAATTCCTCGATGGGCGCGACATGCTGAATGCCCGCATTATTCACAAGGATATCGAGACGTCCGAATTGTTTCTCGACCGTCTGCAGCATGTCAGCCACTTGTTTTTCATTTGTTACATCGCATGTGATGCTGACTGCTTCACAGCCTTCATCTTTCAGTCTTGCCGCCGCTTCTTTCCCCGCTTGTTCGTTTACATCAGAGATGATGACGGCTGCTCCTTCACGGGCGAATTCTTTTGCGATTTCAAGCCCGATTCCTCCGGCTGCTCCTGTTACAACGGCTGTTTTTTCAATAAGCAATGAATGCATGACGGCACCTCCTCATTTTGGTCTGACCCCGTTTTTTAACGACTGGCTGACAGTAAAATGACCTTCTGTTTTCTCAAAGACCTCCTCCATTGTTACACCTTCCTGCAGTTCGGTGAGCGTCATACGGCCATCATGAAAATCGAATACAGCCAAATCTGTGATCAGCCGATCGACCACCTGCCTGCCGGTTAAAGGCAGCGTACATTCCGTTCTCACTTTAGATTCCCCATATTTATTCACGTGCTCCATAATGACAATAATCCGTTTTGCTCCGTGGACCAAGTCCATGGCGCCGCCCATTCCTTTGATCATTTTTCCTGGGATCATCCAGTTCGCCAAATCTCCCCGTTCGGACACTTCCATCCCGCCGAGGATCGCTACATCAATGTGGCCGCCGCGAATCATGGCAAAGGATTCGGCACTGTCAAAATACGAGGCTCCCTTTACCTCGGTAATGGTTTCTTTTCCCGCATTGATCAGATCGGGGTCCTCCGTTCCTTCCGCCGGATAAGGCCCGATCCCGAGCAAGCCGTTTTCAGACTGAAGCAGGACGTTATAATCATTCGGTATCTCATTGGCTACAAGCGTCGGCATCCCTATCCCCAAGTTCACATTCATTCCGTCCTTAATTTCCTTTACAGCCCGTTTGATCATTCGTTTTCTGCTATCTCTCATTCTGTCAGCCTCCTTTATCATGCTTGCCGGACGGTGCGGCGTTCAATCCGTTTTTCATGAATCCCGCCGTGCAGCACGTGCTGCACAAAAATACCCGGCGTATGAATTTGATCCGGATCAAGCTCTCCGGCATCGACGATTTCTTCAGCCTCTGCAATCGTCACTTTGCCTGCCATTGCAGCGAGCGGATTGAAATTTCTCGCCGTCTTTCTGAACATCAGGTTGCCCAGAGGATCGGCTTTCCAGGCCTTTACGATGGCGGCGTTCCCTGTAATCCCTTTCTCCAGAAGATAGGTGCGCCCGTCAAATGTCTTATGTTCTTTTCCCTCGGCTACTGATGTTCCGACGCCCGCAGGTGTGTAAAACGCCGGAATGCCCGCCCCTCCCGCGCGAATTCTTTCTGCGAGCGTTCCTTGGGGCACCAATTCGACTTCCAGCTCCCCGCTTAAAAACTGCCGTTCAAAGGTTTTGTTTTCTCCCACATAGGATGCGACCATTTTTTTGATCTGCCGGTTTGCAAGCAAGAGGCCTAACCCCCAATCATCAACACCGCAGTTATTACTGACAACGGTCAAGTTTTTTACGCCGCTGTCCCTGATCGCGAGAATTAATTGTTCCGGAATGCCGCACAGGCCGAAGCCTCCTGCGATGAGGGTGTCTCCGTCCTTGATCAGTGCAGCAGCATCTTGATAAGAGTCCATCACTTTTCCTTTTCCCATATTCGTTTCCCCTTTCTGTTTTGGCTACACAAGGCCCGTCAGACTGTAAATGGCGATGATGACAAACACAGCGGCTGTTTTAATGACGGTTATGGCAAAGATATCCCTATAGGATTGGCGGTGGGTCAACCCGGTGACCGCGAGCAGCGTAATGACGGCGCCATTATGCGGAAGAGTGTCCATCCCGCCGGAGGCCATCGATATCACCCGGTGCATGACCTCCGGCGGGATGTGGAATGTATTGATTGCTTCTGTATACGCTGCTGACATCGTGCTTAAAGCGATGCCCATTCCTCCTGATGCCGATCCTGTAATCCCGGCAAGCGCAGTGGTCGTCACCGCTCCGTTGACGAGCGGATCTGTAAACGTCTGCGATATGCCGCTGCTGACCATTTTAAAGCCGGGAAGCGCCGCAATGATGCCGCCAAATCCGTATTCGGCTCCTGTATTCATCGACGCCAGCAAGGCGCCCCCGATGCCCTCATTCAGTCCTTCTTTCAAATTGAAGAGGACTTTTTTCCAATCGAACAAAATCGTTGTCATGATTCCGATGAACAGTGCGAGTTCTACTGACCAGATCGCAGTGACGGAGGAAAGGTCAATCTTCCCGAACGCTTCTAGCCCGAGCGGCGCAAAATCAAATCCGCTAGGGTACCAATGAGGGAGCCACATCGTGAAGCATTTGTTCATGACCCCCACAAGGATAAGCGGAACAAAGGCGAGAACTTGCCGCGCGGGGCTGGGTTCTGCCTCCTGCGGTAAAACAGGCGTATGTGTTTCATTAGCCAGACCTGAGGATTCCTCTGCAGCGGAAACTTCAGATTGAAATCCAGCATAGCCTTCTCCGGCATTAGCCGCTTTTTTGCGCCGGGATTCTAAATAAATCATTCCGGCCGTAAGCACAAATGCTGCACCAATCAGTCCGAGCCAGGGAGCGGCATAAATGTTTGTTTTAAAAAAAGCGGTCGGAATGACATTTTGAATTTGCGGTGTGCCGGGAAGCGCATCCATTGTAAATGTAAAGGCGCCCAATGCAATCGTACCGGGTATCAGACGCTTGGGAATATCAGCTTTAATAAATAGGTTTTTAGCAAACGGATAAATGGCAAACACCGCTACGAAGAGACTGACGCCGCTGTACGTTAAAATCGCACCCATTAAGACGATGGCGAGAATGGCTCTTTTTGCTCCCACAAGCTTGACGATTGTTTTTGCAATCGACTCGGCGAGCCCGGATATTTCAACAACCTTGCCAAAAACGGCCCCTAAAAGAAATACGGGAAAATACAGCTTAATAAATCCTACCATCTTCTCCATAAATATATTCGAGAAGAAAGGAAGTACGAAGCTTGGATCTGTCAGGAGCACGGCAAACAGCGCACAAATCGGGGCGAATAAAATGACTGAAAAGCCCCGGTAAGCCGCAAACATCAGCATGCCTAATGCCAATAAAATAATAACAATGTCCACAAATCCCCCTCTTTTCTGCTTAATATTAGTAAGCGCTTACAAAAAATCGAGAAAATAAAGCAAAAAACATGCCGGTTTTGCACAGTTTCTAAGGCTGAAAAAATGTGCATCATGATGAATGTTCCGTTTTGGCGAAAGAAAGGGAGACTCTTGCTGTATTAGATTGATTGGCTGAGCAGTGAGTTTTTTTAGGGATAGTGAGATGGATCAGAGAGGATTTTTGCTTTATAAATATGTATTCTTTTTTCTTTCATTTATTTCCTGCAAGAGGAACCGATAAAATCCGGCCCTCCTGCATGGTCATTCAGCCAATGACAACCGGGAGCTCTTTGAGCGACCTAAAACCAATGAGCTTGCGGTATTCAAGGCGGTGTGCAGCCAGCCGAAGCTTAGGCATCCGCTCAAACAGTGTGAGAATTGCAATTTGTGCTTCGATGCGCGCTAATGAGGAGCCTATGCAAAAATGGGCGTTCCTTCCGAATGCAAGATGCGGATTCGGTTTTCTTTGGATATCCATTTTGTGAGGTTGATCGAATATGCTTGGATCGCGATTGGCTGCCCCTAAAAGGATATATACCTGCTCTCCTTTTTTTATGGTCTTCCCATTTATTTCGCAGTCTTCTGAGGCGGTGCGTGCCGTCAGCTGCGCGGGGCTGTCGTAGCGCAGACATTCCTCAACTGCAGTTTCAATAAGCGAGGGGTTTTCTCTCAGTGCGCTAAGCTGTTCAGGGTGTTTCAATAAAGTAAACACACCGTTGCTTATGAGGTTTACCGTCGTCTCGTGTCCGGCTATGACAAGTAAGATACATGTCGCGAGCACTTCCTCTTTTGAAAGCTGTTCCTCCATAATAAACCTGCTGATCAAGTCTTGTTGAGGGTGCGCTTCCCGCTTGTGAATCAAATCTCTGAAATATGACGTCAGCCTGCCTGCGGTGTCGCTTGCTCTGACTAACGTCTTTCTTGATCGGGTAAGATCAATGGCCTGAATGACGTCTGCCGTCCATTGTCTGAATTGATATCTCTCCTCTTTCGGCACTCCGAGTATCTCCGCAATGATAAGGCTTGCCAATGGAAAGGCAAACTCTGAAACAAGGTCCGCGGTTTTTTTGATTTGGACTTGATCCAACAAGTCATGAACCGTTTCTTTTATACAAGGGCGAAGTGATTCCGCCGTCTTTGCGGTAAATTCTTTACCGATAAGCATCCGCATCCGCTTATGGTCTGATTGATTTTTAAATAACAGCATATCGTGCTGGATATGCGATAGATTTTGATATTTCGTTGAAGCTTCCGGAAGAGGAATGCGGTTTTTAAACCGAATGTCTTTCAGAATCGCTGCCGCTTCTTTGTACCCGGTGACATACCAGCCCGGATATTTTAATACGGTTCCTTTATAAACAGGATCAATGGATCGCAGTTTGTCATAAAACGGGTAAGGGTCATTCCAAAAATCCGAATCCGCATGAAGAGACGGATGTGCAATCGATAGGCCCGCCGTCATCTTATACCTCCGTATTGCAGGCGGATTGCAGGCCGGCTTTCATTTCTTCAACGGATTCGACTTCAAAACCTAAATCATGGAGCATTTGATGATCCTCTGTTTCTTGCTGCCCTGCTGTCGTTAAGTAATCTCCGACGAAAATCGAATTTGCGGCATAAAGTCCCAGCGGCTGCAGCGAACGAAGGTTGACTTCCCGGCCTCCTGAGATACGGATTTCTTTTGACGGATTGATAAAACGGAATAAGGCGAGCACTTTCAGGCAATACACCGGATGTAATTCGCTTACCCCTTCTAACGGAGTTCCGTCAATCGCATGCAGAAAATTAACCGGGATGCTGTCGGCGTCAAGCGCTTTTAAGCTGTTCGCCATATCAATGACGTCCTGTTTCGTCTCTTTCATGCCGACGATGACACCAGAACAAGGTGACATCCCTGATTGTTTCGCCGTTTCCACTGTGTTGACCCTGTCGTCATACGTGTGGGAGGTCGTAATGTTTGAGTGATTCCTTTGTGATGTATTGATGTTATGATTGTACCGGTCTACTCCTGCTTGTTTCAGCCGCTCTGCCTGTTCGGGCTTCAGCAGACCAAGGCATGCGCAGATTTTCAAACCGTACGTTTCTTTAATTTCTTTGACAGCATCAACAACTTGATCTACTTCTCTGTTCGACGGTCCCCGCCCGCTGGCGACGATACAGTATGTCCCTATATTCAGGTCGTGGGCGCGTTTTGCCCCCTTCAGCAATATATGCTTATCCACCATCCGATAAGACTCGATCGGCGCTTTTGATATTGAAGATTGTGAACAGTACCCGCAATTTTCCGGACACAGGCCTGATTTTGCATTCATAATCATATTCAGCTTTACTTTTTTTCCGTAAAATCGTTTTCTGATATGAAAAGCGGCATGCATCAGCAATAAAAGATCCTCATCAGGACAATTTAAAATGGCCAGCGCTTCTTGATCCGTTACTTCCGCCCCGTCCAGCACTCTCTCTGCAAGATCCATCCATTGATTCATGTTTATCTCCCCATTTGTGTCAGATTCATGAAAGAGGAAACATCTATATGTTTCTCAATCATGTGTTGAATGTTTTCCGGTGAAACGTGTTCCAGCTTCGGTGTGATTCCCAAAATCGGAACTTTGCATAATGTTTCAATCATGCTCGGATTTGTCTTTTCGTCCAGCCCCGGCCTGCTCCTTACGCCGTTGATAATAATGCCGAGAACCTCTATCCCCATGTTTTTCGCATATTCAACGGTTAAATATGTGTGGTTGATGGTTCCGAGATCAGGCCTGGCGACAATCACTGCCGGCAATTCCAAGGCTTTTATCAGATCACTGACTAAGTAATTTTCACCAAGCGGGACGGAAATGCCGCCTGCCCCCTCGACGATGAAACACTCATGACGATTTTTGATCTTACTCCAGTGGGCCATGACTTCATCCATGCTCACGGATTTCCCCTCAAGCATGGCGGCCGTGTACGGCGCAAGCGGCTCTTTCCATTCAAATGGCGTAATTTCTTCATGAGACAGTGCGGTTTGTGACATGTCTTTCAACAGCGAGGTGTCACTTTCCGGATGAGTCCGCGGCACGCCGCTTAAAAACGGCTTAAACACTCCGATATCCGCCTGTTTCTGCCGGAATGCCGCGGCAAGTCCGCAAGAAACGATGGTTTTTCCGACGCCGGTATCTGTTCCTGTGACAAAAAAACTTCTCATTTGTTTATATTCAGCTCTTTTCTAATGGAATCAAATGCTTCTGTCAGCTCGTCTATGTCCTGTAAGCTGCGATCCGCCGTAACGGTCAGCCTGATTCTGCTTTCGCCTTCCGGAACGGCGGGCGGGCGGATGGCCGGGGCGCAGATTCCCTTTTTCTCCAGCAGCGCAGCGGCTGAAACCGCTGTTTTTGCATCACCGATGATAACGGGGATAATCGGTGTATCTCCGCCTCTTACGGTAAAGCCCATATCGGCCAGACGCGTTTTTATCGTTTTGACAGACGACTGCAGCTCACGGCGCGTATCGTGCATATCTGATATGATGTCAAGTGCCGTATGCGAAGCTGCACAAATTGACGGCGGGAGGGCCGTCTGAAAAATAAACGTCCGCGCCTGATTCAGCAAAAAATCAATGAAAATGTTTGATCCCGCGGCAAAACCGCCTTCCGTTCCTACAGCTTTGCTTAATGTGCCGATGACAACATCAGGACAAACACCGAAATAGTCACTGGTTCCTCCGCCGTTTTCCCCGAGTACACCGGTTGCATGCGCGTCATCTGCTATCACAAATGCCTGGTACTGCTTTGCAAGCGCCATTATGCGGTCAAGAGGCGCGATGGTGCCGTCCATGCTGAAGACGCCGTCTGTGACGATAAAGCGGCGGTTCCGAGCCTGGACGGAGGCAAGTTTTTTCTCAAGATCAGCCATATCAATATGGCGGTACACGATGGTTTCCGCTTTTGATAAACGGCAGCCGTCAACAATGCTCGCATGGTTCAGTTGATCGCTTAAAATGACATCGCCTTTTTGAGGCAGTGAGGCAAGCACGCCGATATTCGCCAAGTAACCGCTTGAAAACAATAAAGCCGCTTCCGTCTGTTTAAAGTCCGCGATTGTTTGTTCAAGTTTTTCGTGCCACACAGTATTTCCTGTCGTTAACCGTGAGCCGCCGCTTCCCGCTCCGAACCGGCTCAGCGCCGTTTGCGCAGCTGTGATCAGCCGCTCATCTTTTGACAGGCCTAAATAGTCATTGGATGCCCAGGTCTGCCGCTTTTGCCCCTTGGTTTTGAGAGCGGTTTCCTGTGTTCGCAGCGTCCGATACAGCCCGTCTCTTTTCACCGCATCGAGCCTTTTGAGGAGCCATCCGTCAAAATCCACGGCCGGTCACCTCGGCTATCGCTTCTTTCATAATGGAGATCATGGCTTGTAACTGATCGGTTGTGCTGGCAAGCGGCGGCAGAAAGGCGATGACGTCTCCGAGCGGCCGTGTCAGCATACCAAGCTCTCTCATTTTCAAGGACACCTTGTATCCCATCCGCTTTTCAGGCGGATAAGGCTGTTTTGTCCCCTTATCCTGCACAAGCTCTATGCCGCACATGAAACCGAGCTGGCGGACATCGCCGACATGGGGAAGCTGCTTCAGATCATGAAGAAATTCCGCTGCCGTTTTTGATTTTTCGGCGACTCGTTCAACGATGCGTTCTGATTCGAATAATCGCAGATTTTCAATTGCCGCGGCACAGCCAAGCTGATTTCCTGTATAGGAATGGCCGTGGAAAAATGTTTTCATTTTGTCGTAGTCATCGTAGAAGGCTTCATAAATGGCTTCTGTGGCAAACGTCACAGCGATCGGCAAATAGCCTCCCGTAATGCCTTTCCCTGCCGCCATCAAGTCCGGCTGGACATTTTCATGCTCACAGGCAAACATTTTTCCGGTGCGGCCGAACCCCGTCGCCACTTCGTCAACGATCATTAACACATCATATGCCGTACACAGCTTTCGTACGCCTGCCAGAAAGCCTTCAGGCATGACGATCATCCCGGATGCGCCTTGCACCATCGATTCAATCGTAAGTGCGGCAATCTCTTCGTGGTGCTTTGCAAGCAGCTGTTCGAGCGCGTGAAGGCATTCATCCCGGCACTGTACGGGGGCGCCGCTTTCAGATCTGTATACATACGGAATCGGGGCTTTGTAGCTTTCAAACATCAGCGGGCCGTACACATGGTGGAAGAGTTCAATGGAGCCGACGCTGACGGCTCCGATCGTATCGCCGTGATAGCCGTTCTGCATAGAAATAAACGTCTGTTTCTCGGGTCTCCCTATGTTTTTCCAGTATTGAAAGGCCATTTTCAGAGCGATTTCCATTGCTTCCGCTCCGCTGTCGGAGTAAAAAACGCGTGTCAGCTTTTCCGGTGTGATGCCTGTCAGCATCTCGGCAAGTTCTGTTGCGGGAACGTTCGTCATACCCAGCAAAGTCGAATGAGCGATTTTTTCAAGCTGTTTTTGAATCGCTTCATCCATTTCTTTTTTGCGGTGGCCGTGTACATTGAGCCATACTGAAGAAAAGCCGTCATAATATTCTTTGCCGCTGATGTCTTTCAGCATGATCCCGTTTCCGCTTTCAATGATTAACGGATCTTCATCGTAATCTTTCATTTGTGTGAAAGGCAGCCAAAGATGCTGTTTGCTTTTTTCAATCATTGATTGTTTCATCATTTCTCCTCCCGCTGAATGAATACAGGCTGCTTCTCCAAAAAATGGATACAGCTCTCTGTATCTATGGAGCCATCTGTAAAGAAAATCCGGCAGCCGCTTTCATCTCCGGCATTTTTCATCTTGGCAATCCGCTGATATCCCAGCTTCTTTGCGGCAACGTAGCCTGTTATGTAATCAGGATCATCCGACCAGCACAATTCAGCAATAATCCCCGGATATGCGCAAACTTTTGCCGCGATGGCATGTGCTTCTTTTATTCGTGAATTTTCCGGCATGTTGTGAGTAAAAGCCCATTTTTGAAAATCATGTGACGGCCAATCCACTCGAGATACCCGCACACCTCTATTTCCTCTGCCGTCAATGCGTTTTCCTGCCCGGATATCAAACAGGACCGCTCCTCTTGCGTCTGCATATTCCGCAATGTTTTCGTACGCTTTCTCTATCATGTGCGGGGGAATTCCCGCCTTTTGCAGAAGCTTGCGGGCGATCGCTTGTCCTTTTTCCGGCGTGTCTGTTTGATGGAAAGCAACCGGCAAAGGGCGGATCGTTTCGATCGGTTCATTAACGCTTTCAAGCTGAATCTGCATAAAATCAGGTATCCCTCTTGAGTGCGAGAAGCCTTTATGTAATAAGCCATCTACCGCTTCCTGTAAACCGCCGTAAGTGATGAGCCGTTCTCCGCCGGAAATGTGTTTTCCGCCCTGCTCATGGGGGGCGTTTCGGGAAGCTCTCATTCTGACGCTGTAATAGGTTTCTTCCCGCATATATTCCCCTCCTTTCTCTTACTTTGAAAATTAATGTTAACCAAAATAATTAAAGGTTAACACTTATACAGAATATTAGTGCCCCTCACGGAATATGTCAACCTAAACTATCAAACTGTTAACTTAATGAGTTTTGCAAAGCCTCATTACGTTTTCATGTTTTGTTCATATTTTAGTAATTGTTTATTCAACACTGTCCGTTAAAGTAATCCATATCAACAAATAGGACAGCGATCCGCATCTTACTTATGAAGGGAGGTCAAAGCCGGATGCCGTTATGCTGAAAGAAAAAGTAAAGACAGCAGGCCGTTTTTGCACTGTAGGCGTCGGAAATACGCTGATTGATTTTGGTGTCTTCTTTCTTCTCGCCGCTTGTCATGTCCCCTATCTTCCGGCGCAGATCTGCTCCTATTCGGCAGGGATCATCAACAGCTATGTATGGAACCGTAAGTGGACGTTTCGTGTAAAGCGCAAGGCTGACGGGAAAGAGATCGTGCGCTTTCTCATCATTAATCTTGCCGCGTCGGGAATCACCTTTTTGCTGCTGTACGCGTTTCAAAAAGGCGGCTGTTCGCTTTTGGTGAGTAAGCTCGCCGCCACTATCGGCGGAATGATGATGAATTTTATCGGAAACCGAATCTGGGTATTTGGAGATTCGCTGAAAAACATACAGGATCAGGAGTGAAGATGAATGAGAAAAAAAGTGAGAAAAGCGGTCATCCCCGCAGCGGGTTTAGGAACGAGATTTCTGCCGGCGACAAAGGCGCAGCCGAAAGAAATGCTGCCGATCGTCGACAAACCGGCAATCCAATATATTGTCGAAGAGGCAGCAGCGTCAGGAATTGAAGATATACTGATTATTACAGGGAGAAACAAACGCTCGATTGAAGATCATTTTGACCGGTCGGCGGAGTTGGAATTCAATCTTGAGGAAAAAGGCAAGTCAGAGACGCTGAAGGAAATGCAGCGGATTGCCGATTTGGCCAATATTCATTACATCCGTCAGAAAGAACCGCTCGGACTAGGCCATGCCGTGCTGTGTGCGGAGCATTTTATCGGAGATGAGCCTTTTGCCGTTCTATTAGGTGATGATATTATGGTATCTGACACTCCCGCTCTTTCACAGCTCATAGACGTCTATAACCAACACGGCACAGAAACGATCGGCGTACAGCCCGTCGATCCTGCTGATGTCAGCAAATATGGTATTATACAGACGGGGCGGCAGAGCGGTCATGTATACCGGGTTGAGGATCTGATTGAGAAACCGGCTGTTGAAAAGGCGCCCTCTCATATTGCCGTGATGGGCCGCTACATATTAACCCCTGCCATTTTTAAAACGCTGAAGACGATCGGAAGAGGCGCGGGCAACGAAATCCAATTGACAGACGCGCTGCGCGAAGTGTGCCGCACCCGAAACATTTATGCGCGGGAGCTTGAAGGAAGCCGGTTTGATATAGGAGATAAGTTCGGCTGTTTTAAGGCCGGCACGGAGATCGGGCTTCTGCGGGAAGAAATGAGACCGAAACTTTTAGCTTATTTAGAAGAGGTGTTAAAAAGAGAATCTGAAGAAATCGTGCGTTAAAAAATAATTTGTAACCATTTTGCTTGTCAATCAGTCATATAATTGGGTAAAAAGATAAAGAGGTTGTGAACAGTGTGGGCAATTTTATTAGTGAAATATTATCCTGGCTGACAAGTATGGGCTATTTAGGGATTGCGCTCGGATTAATGATCGAAATCATTCCGAGTGAAATCGTTCTGGCTTACGGAGGCTATATGGTGTCAGAAGGCACGATCAGCTTTATCGGCGCCATTGTCGCCGGTGTGATCGGGGGAACGATCGCGCAGTGCTTTATATACTGGATCGCCCGTTATGGGGGACGGCCGTTTTTGGACAAGTACGGCAAGTACTTACTTCTGAAAAAGCATCATGTTGATGTTGCGGAAAACTGGTTTCGCCGTTACGGCGCCGGCGTTGTGTTCTCGGCGCGGTTTATCCCGGTCGTCAGACATGCGATTTCCATCCCGGCCGGCCTTGCGAAAATGCCTCTTTCCAAGTTTGTCATATTGACGACGCTTGCCATTATTCCGTGGTCTGTCATTTTCGTTTATCTCGGGTATCAGCTCGGGGGACAGTGGAAAGACGTAGACAGCTATGCCGGAATGTATACAACTCCGATCATTATCTTGGCGCTCGTATTTATTGTTGTTTATTTTGTTGTGAAGAAAATGAGATCAAGACTGTGAAAAAAGACTGCATAAGAACGGCTGTGAGCCGGATCTATGCAGTCTTTTTTTTTATTTATACCGGGTATACGGGGTGTTTCCGGTGTGTGAATGTCAGTTGTTTGGACATGTAAGCAGTGAGGCGTTTATTGAGTTCTTCCCGCAAGGAATCAGCAGGAACAATGCCGTCAATCACCATTTCAGAGGCAAGCCGGTAAAGGTTAATGTCTTCCTTATATTCATCACGCTTTTCTTGAATAAAAGCCGGCCTTTCTTCAGGGGCCAGCTCGCTGATTTTCTTTGCGTAGACCGCATTCACCGCTGCTTCAGGACCCATTACGGCAATTTGCGCAGTCGGAAGCGCTAAACAGCAGTCCGGTTCAAAAGCAGGCCCCGCCATCGCGTATAATCCGGCACCGTAGGCTTTTCTGACGATAACGGAAAGCTTCGGAACAGTCGCTTCCGCCATTGCGGAGATCATTTTTGCGCCATGCCTGATGATGCCCGCCTGCTCAACCTTCGTTCCGATCATGAATCCGGGAATGTCTGCTAAAAACAGAAGCGGAATATGGAATGCGTCGCACAAAGCGATAAATTTTGCGGCTTTATCCGCCGAATCGAGAAATAAAACCCCGCCTTTGACACGCGGCTGATTGGCGATAATGCCGACCGGCTGTCCGTGAATCCGCGCAAGCCCCGTTATTAATTCCTGCGCAAATAACGGTTTAATCTCAAAAAATGAGTCTTCATCAATGACACGTTCAATTAAATCCATCATGTTGAACGGTGCGTTTTGATATGCCGGGATGACATCTGAGAGCGGTTTTTCAAAAGCTTTCGGGTTCTTAGATTTGTTGACGGGCGCTTTTTCAGTATAATTTGCCGGAAAGTAGCTGAGATATGTCTGCGCCATCATGATTGCTTCCTGTTCCGTCGGGGCGAGGAGATCACCGCAGCCTGATACGGAACAATGCATACGGGCGCCGCCCATTTCTTCAAGCGATACTTTCTCGCCAATCACCATTTCCGCCATACGCGGGGAGCCTAAGTACATGGATGCATTGCCTTCGACCATAATGACAATGTCGCAAAAGGCCGGAATGTAAGCGCCGCCCGCAGCGGAAGGGCCGAACAATAAACAGATTTGCGGAATGCGGCCCGACAGCTTTACTTGATTATAAAAGATGCGGCCGGCTCCCCTTCTGCCCGGGAACATGTCGACCTGATCCGTAATTCTCGCACCTGCGGAATCGACTAAGTACAAGAGCGGACACTGAAGCTTTTCCGCCGTCTCCTGAATGCGGATGATTTTTTCCACCGTTTTCGCGCCCCACGAGCCCGCCTTTACGGTTGAGTCGTTTGCCATCACACAAACGGTTCTGCCGCCGATGGTTCCGATCCCGGTAACGACCCCGTCAGCCGGCAGTCCGTCTGACATGCACTCGGCGAAAAAAGCGTCTTCAACGGATATGCCGTCATCGAATAAAAGCTTCAGCCTGTCTCTTACAAAAAGTTTTCCCTTCTTTTCGTTGCTTGCGTGATATTTCGCGGCTCCTCCCTTTTCAATCGTTTTGCTGCGTGTCTGCCGTTCTTTTTCGTAATCCATCCGAGTCCCTCCATGTTTTATTTTCCTTTGTATTCAGGGGGTCTTTTTTCTTTAAAAGCGCGCAGGCCCTCTTCTCTGTCAAGTGTGGGGATGACTTGTTCATATGCTTTTCGTTCGATTTCGAGCCCTGTATTGAGATCTGTCTCCAGACCCTTGTTTATCGCGGATTTTGCTTGTCTGACGGCGATCGGCCCATTAGCGGCGATGCGGCCGGCCAGTGCTTTTGCTTTTTCC
Organism: Bacillus sp. KICET-1; assembly: GCF_027721405.1. NCBI lineage: Bacteria > Bacillati > Bacillota > Bacilli > Caryophanales > Bacillaceae > Bacillus > Bacillus sp. KICET-1. The sequence continues at coordinate 2,969,025 of NZ_CP113515.1, read as the reverse complement.
ATAAGTTCATCGGCTTCACAAACATGCTCGATCAGCTTCATGTCTTTTCCCTCTTCGGCAGAAAGCCTTCGGCCGGTATAGATCAATTCTTTTGCCGCGCCGGGGCCGATAAGCCGGGGCAGTCTCTGCGTTCCGCCCGCTCCGGGAATGATCGCAAGCCCTGTTTCAGGAAGGCCGAGGCCCGCCCGGCTGACGGCGATTCTGATATCGCAGGCGAGAGCGAGTTCAAGGCCTCCTCCGACAGCGGTTCCGTTCAGCGCTGCAATGACCGGCTGCGGGAGAGCTTCAATGGATGCGGCCGTTTCACCGATACGCCTGACGCTTTGTTTGACTTGTTCATGATTCATCCCCGCTCTTTCTTTTAAATCAGCACCGGCACAAAATGTGTTCCCGGTGCCGGTGAGAATGACACAACGAATGGACGGCGAGTTTTTGATGTCTTCAATCACACGCTGTAAATGATCAATCATTTCTGAAGACAGCGAGTTGGCCGCATGCGGGCGGTTCAGCGTGATCAGACCGATCGTTTCTTGACAGACGGAATACAAGACGCAATCTCCCATGGCTTCTCCTTTCTCATTTCGTTCTGAATGCCTGCAGGTTTCTGCTTGGCAGGTCTTTGCCTATTTTATCCGCGATCCAGCCGGCGGCATAAAGAAGTTTATTCATGTCCGTCCCGGTATCAATCCCCATTTGTTCGAGCATATAAATGACATCTTCTGTGGCAGCGTTGCCTGCTGATCCAGGGGCGTACGGGCAGCCGCCAAGCCCGCCTGAGGAAGTATCAAAGGATGTGATGCCCATATCAAGAGCGGGAATGATATTCGCTAGAGCCGTTCCTCTTGTATCATGGAAATGGAGTGCGATTTTTGAGGCGGGAATTCTCGGCAAAAGGGCTTCAAGCACGGCTATGACCTGCAAGGGGTTTGCCGCGCCGATCGTGTCGCCGAGCGATATTTCATCAACACCCATTTCGAGCAGGGTGTCTGACAGGCGGATGACTTGTTCGACCGGCACGTTCTGTTCGTACGGACAGCCGAACACAGTGGACAGATAAGCTCTCGTCGCCATTTTTTCAGCTTTTGCTTCAGTAATAACCCGCCTGAGCTCTTGAACGGTCCGGTCAATCGGTTTGTTTACGTTTTTTTGGTTATGGGTTTCGCTTGCAGATAAAAATACACATGCCTGATCGATTCCGCCTTCTGCCGCATGCTCCAGCCCGATGAGGTTCGGAACGAGAGCCGCGTAGACCGTATGTTCAGATCTGGCAATGCCTTTTGCGACGTCCAGGCTGTCACGAAGAGCCGGAATCCATCTCGGATGCACGAATGATGTCACTTCGATATAGGGAAGGCCTGTTTTTGAAAGCATATTGATCCACTCAATCTTATCTTCTGTATCCACCCACGCCGATTCATTCTGCAAGCCGTCACGCGGTCCTACTTCATTGATGCGGACATGTTTCGGACAGTTCATGCTGCACCTCCCGTTTTATTGAAGTTCAATCAGGACCTCTCCTTCATCAGTGAAATCACCTTCTGATTTTTTCACTTCTTTCACCGTACCCGCTGCATCAGCGATAATCGGAATTTCCATTTTCATAGATTCCAAGATGGCCACTTCCTGTCCTTCTTCAATGACATCACCCGGCTTCACATGAATTTTCCACAGGTTTCCCGCCATCTGAATTTTTATGACGCTCATTTTGACGCCCCCTCGTTCATTGTTTGTAAAAAACCGGTTGTCGCCTCACCCTTTTCAAACACTTCTGAATGGGCAATTTTTGTCAGCAGCGGAATGTTGGTTTTAATCCCTTCTACATGATATTCGCCAAGGGCGGTTTTCAGTTGTTCAATGGCTTGTTTTCTCGTATTCGCCGTGACGATCATTTTGGCAATCATCGGATCGTAAAACGGAGAAATGACGCTTCCCTTTTCGACGGCGCATTCGTGTCGCACTGACGGGTGTCTTAAAACGGAAAAAGACGAGATGGCACCGGGTGACGGGTAAAAGGTGACCGGATCTTCCGCATAAATCCGCACTTCTATCGCATGACCGCGGTGGTTGATATCTTTCTGCGAGAAAGTCAGCGCCTGCCCAGCGGCAATTTTCAGCTGTTCTTCCACAAGATCCAGTCCTGTAATTTCTTCTGTCACCGGATGCTCCACCTGCAGTCTTGTGTTCATCTCTAAAAAATAGATTTGTTTCTTTTGATCGACGAGAAATTCTATTGTGCCTGCATTTTGGTAGCCGATCGATTTTGCGGCTTTAACGGCGGTTTCACCGAGTCTTTGTCTTAATTCATCGTCAACAAACGGTGACGGCGCTTCTTCTATCACTTTTTGGTGGCGCCTTTGGACTGAACAGTCACGTTCAAACAGATGAACGGTGTTGCCGAAAGAATCTGCGAGTATCTGAATTTCAATATGACGGGCATTTTCAATGACCTTTTCCATGTACATTGCGCCGTCTCCAAAAAAGGAGGCGGCCCGCTTTTGATTGCCTTCGAACGCTTTGGCCAGCTCTTCTTCTGAATGTACGATCTGCATGCCGATTCCGCCGCCACCTGCGGACGCTTTCAGCATGACCGGAAAACCGATGGCACGGGCTTCGGCTAAGGCGGAGTGAACATCGGGCAATGGCTCTGGAACACCGGGAACGATCGGGACCTTTGCTTTTTGCATCGTTTTTCGGGCTTCTATCTTGCTGCCCATCTTGGCGATGATATCACCGGGCGGACCGATAAATGTGATTTGTTCCTTCCGGCAGCGTTCGGCGAACAGGCTGTTTTCTGACAGCAGCCCGTAGCCCGGATGAATGGCGTCCGCTCCGGCGGATTTAGCGGCTTCTATGATTCTGTCGATATGTAAATAGCTTTCATTTACTCTCGATTTTCCGATCGGATAGGCCTCATCAGCCGCTTTTACGTGCAGCGCGTCCCGGTCGGCTTCTGAATAGACAGCTGCCGAGGGGATGCCGAGACGTTTGCAGGTGCGGATAATTCTTAAGGCGATTTCTCCTCTGTTGGCAATCAGGACTTTTTTAAACAAATGTGAAGCACTCCTTTTTCATTAAGTTAACTTGAGCTCTTCAATCGTTTTTTCCCGCAGCTTGAATTTCTGAATTTTTCCGGAGGCTGTCATTGGATATTCATCTGTAAACAAAACATACCTGGGGACTTTATAGCGGGCGATATGTTCTTTGCAAAAGGCTCTGATGTCTTCTGCGGAAGCGGTTTGTCCGTCTTTGAGCCTGATCCACGCCGCGGCCTCTTCTCCGTATTTCGGATCAGGCACGCCGACGACCTGAACGTCTGCTACCGCGGGATGCCGATATAACATTTCCTCAATCTCGCGCGGATAGATATTTTCGCCGCCCCTGATCAGCATGTCTTTCAGACGGCCCGTGATTTTGCAGTACCCGTCCTCGTCCATGACCGCCAAATCACCGGTATGCAGCCAGCCGTCTTTGTCTATCGCTTCTTCGGTCGCTTCTTGATTTTTATAATAGCCTTTCATGACATGATATCCGCGGGTGCAGAGCTCTCCTTGTTCGCCCCGGGCGGCTTCTTGGGATGTTCCGGGACGAACGATTCTGACTTCGATATGGGGAAGCGCGCGCCCCGCTGTTTCCACTCTTCTTTCAAATGAATCATCCGTTCTTGTCTGCGTAATAACAGGTGATGCTTCGGTCTGTCCGTAGGCAATGGTAATGTCGGTCATCCCCATTTTGCCGATCACTTCTCTCATGCCTTCCGCCGGGCATGGCGAGCCTGCCATAATCCCGGTTCGGACGTGGGAAAGATCATATTCAGAAAAATGGCTGTCATTTAGGAGGGCGATAAACATCGTCGGTACACCGTGCAGAGCCGTGCAGGCTTCTTTCTCCACCGTTTTCAGAACGGCCGGCGGAGAAAACTGTTCGATCGGAATCATCGCCGCACCCGCGGAAACACATGCCAGCACGCCGAGCACACACCCAAAGCAGTGGAAAAACGGCACGGGAATACATAAACGGTCACATGAAGTAAGCTTCATGCATTCTGCGATATTGGCCGCGTTATTTACGATATTAAAATGTGAGAGCATGACGCCTTTCGGAAATCCGGTCGTACCTGATGTATATTGCATATGAATGCAATCACCCTTTTCCAGGCTGTCCATCCTTCCGTCAAGCTCTGCATCCGTTACAGACTCGGCATCCTTCAGCAAAGAATCCCAACGGTGCATCCCGGTCGGGCTTTTATCACCGATATATAACACCGTCCGTAAAAATGGATAACGTTTCGAACGCAGCCTGCCGCGCTCACAAGTTTTCAGCTCCGGAATCAGCTTATTCACCATCTCAACATAAGATGTCTGCCGGTAGGAATCCATGATTATCAGGGACGAGACATCTGAATGTGCCAGCAGGTAATCGAGCTCTGCGATTTGAAAATTGGTATTAATGGTGACCAGAACGGCGCCGATTTTCGCCGTTGCAAATTGCGCCGCGAGCCATTCCGGAATGTTGGATGCCCATATGGCCACATGATCTCCTTTTTCAACTCCCAGCTTCATCAGCCCTTTTGCGGTTTGCCGGCATAACCGGTCAAACTCGGCATACGTATAACGAAGGCTGCGCTCAGGGTAAACAACCGCTTCATGATCCGGAAAAAGCTTCGCGGTCCGCTCAAGCAGCTTTCCGGCTGTTAAATGGATAAGTTCAGCCATATGACCTGCCCCCTTCCATCCCTGTCTTGGTAAACGTTTTCATTTCACTTCAAAAGCTGTCTTGCGATGACCATTCTTTGAATTTCTGACGTTCCTTCGCCAATCTCCATCAGCTTTGCGTCACGAAGCATACGTTCGACACCGCATTCCTTCATATAACCGGAACCGCCATGAATTTGGATGGCCTGAAGGCACGTTCTGACGGCCATTTCTGAAGCATAAAGCTTGGCGAATGCCGCTTCTTTCGTAAATGGCAGGTTTTGATCCTTCAGCCATGCCGCTTTAAGCACCATCTGTCTGGCAAGGTCAATTTCCATCGCCATATCGGCCAGCTTAAATTGAATGGCTTGAAATGACGATATCGGACTGCCGAACTGCTTGCGTTCCTTCGCATATGACAGCGACGCCTCCAGCGCGCCTTGAGCGATACCGACAGCCAGTGCCGCAATCGAGATCCGCCCGCCGTCTAATGTATATAAAAATTGTTTAAAACCTTTTTCAGGATCACCGAGCAGGTTATCGGCAGGCACCCTGACATCCTCAAGCACAAGCTCGGCCGTATCCGACCCTCTCACACCCATCTTGTCGTACGGATTTGTGATCGTAAATCCCGGTGTGTCTGTGGGGACGATGAGAGCTGAAATGATCGGTTTTCCGGCGGAGTTTTTTCCCGTAACGGCGGTGACAATGACCGTGCGGGCGTAATTTGCGTTTGTGATCCAGCATTTCTCTCCGTTTATCACATAGTCATCGCCCTTTTTCTCGGCTCTTGTCTGGGTGCCGCCGGCATCTGAACCGGCATTCGGCTCTGTCAGCCCGAATGATCCGAGCGCTTTTCCCGAAGCAAGCGGAATAAGATGTTCTTGCTTTTGCTGTTCAGTACCGAAATAGTATAATGGGCTTGCGCCGAGTGACACGGCTGCCGCGTAGCTCAGCCCCGTGCTGCCGCAGGCTTTTCCGATTTCTTCGACCGCTGCTGCATATGAAATGGTATCACCGCCCGCCCCGCCGTATTCTTCCGGAAACGGAATTCCGAGCAGCCCGAGTTCGCCTATTTTTTTAAATGTGTCTATCGGGAAGACGGCTGATTGATCAACCTCATGGGCTTTCGGGGCAATTTCATTTTTGGCGAAATCTCTGACCATTTCGCGCACCATCTGCTGTTCTTTTGTCAGTTGAAAATTCATTAACCTTCCTCCTTCTGCTGCTTTCTACATTTTATTAATGGGGGTCTTTATTCATTCCATCCAAATGAAGTCTGAACATTCGGACTCATCCGCCGCAAAAAAACTGACAGCGCCGCAACTGTCAGTTTTATTAATAATGGCTATTTAATCGTCCGTTTTGCGGAGGGACGGCTCTCATGGTGTAGCCTGTCAACGGAAGTAACGATATAGGTGCAGGCTTCTTCCGCCCGAATATCAGTATCTGAAAATGTCTGCGTCCGTGACGATGTTTTTCTGACTGTATCCACTAAATAAGGCTGCTTTCCCTTTTCTGCGCGGTAAATGGCGTAATAAGCCGTTTTTTTACCGTTGGATTTCGCATCTTCAATATAGAGTGTATGGCCTGAATCGTTCTTCTCCGCCCGTTTGACAGCCGGTTTTTTTAAAGCGGAATGTCCGAGCCAAGGCATCTCGGGAATTAATGCGGGCCGGCTGTACATGTCTTTGATCAAACGGTTTTTCACATCGAGCGGATTACGGTTTAAATCCTTTAAACTGAAATGCATGCTGCCTTTTATCCATGCTGATCCCCTGTTAAGAGCAATCTGTCTTCCGTATTCCCCCGGGTCGGCCCAGGCCGGATCAGCATTGTTGTTGATTTTATAAGCTGCCTGCCCGATATATAAATGCACCGGCCGATTGTTCACTTCTTTTCCCCACCAATCCGCTAAGACGTCATATGCCGCCGCTTTAAATCCGATGCTCCAGTAAATTTGCGGTGCGATGTAATCAATGTATCCTTTTTGGATCCATTCTCTCGTATCAGCATATAAATCATCGTAGTTCCGCACCCCGGCGGCCGTTTCGGAGCCTGTCGGGTCATCTGCGGCATTTCTCCATACGCCGAACGGGCTGATTCCGAATTTGACATAAGGTTTTTCTCGTTTGATGGTTTGGTTGATTTCTTTTACAAGCCGGTTGACGTTATCCCTGCGCCAGTCATCAACTGATGCAAAGTGAGCTTTTCCGTACCGTTCGTATTCCGCCTGATCGGGGAATTCCTGTCCGGCAATTTTATAAGGATAAAAATAATCATCCATATGAACCGCATCAATGTCATAACGGCTGACCACCTCTTTGATTCCATCCGTTATAAATTGTCTTACTTCCGGAATGCCCGGATTATAGTACAGCTGTTTTCCGTATGCAGCGACCCAGTCCGGATGGGAACGCGCGGGATGATCGTCTGAAAGCGCATTCAAATTTGTGTGGTTCATCGTGATCCGGTAAGGATTGAACCAAGCGTGAAATTCAAGATTCCGTTTATGTGTCTCTTCAACTAAAAAAGCAAGCGGATCGTAGCCGGGATTTTTGCCTTGTGTTCCTGTCAGATACTCTGACCAAGGCCCGTAATCTGATGGATAAAAAGCATCAGCCGCAGGCTTAATTTGGACGATAACGGCGTTCATCCCCATCTCCTGAACGTCATCCAGCAGCTTGCTGTATTCTCTTTTTTGCTCTTCCGGTGACAGCCCTTTTTTAGAGGGCCAGTCGATATTGGTGACAGACGCGATCCAGACGGCTCTCATTTCTCTCTCCGGCTGAGTGCCGCTTGCTTGTGCGGATGCTGAGAATGTAAAGATGCCGGCTGTCAGTACAACGGCCAAAAACCATATCATGCTAAAACGGCAGCTTTTCATGTTTTTCCCCCTCTCTGCTTTACGGTATTCCGAAGCATTCCGGGCGGTGAATCAGAAAGCCTGCTTTGCTCCTCTCAGCCTAAAAGGGAAAGAAAAAAGTCCTAAAGCGAATAAAACGCTTCAGGACTTTTTATGTTTCATGGCGGCGAGCACGTCAATGATCTTCGTTCCGACGCCGACACAAGTTTCAAGAATGGCCTGCGCTCCGGCGATGGATAAAATGAAAATAACCGGATGTGCATAGCGGGGCCAGACCAAGTAGCAGATGCCGATCAATATGGCGCACCAGACACCCGCACACCAATAACATTGCAGCATATAACCGAATGCGGAGGAAGGGACTTTTTTTTGGACGGCGCGCCCGTTTTGATCGACGGTTTTTTCTTGCTTTATAAAGGGTTTTCTTATGAATTCCGTAATCTTATCAAATACGATCAAATGGGTCATCCGGTAGCTGGCAAGAATAATCATTACATACGTAAGCCAAGATAGGTTCGTCATGTCAAAGCCTCCAAAAAACTGAGTTTGATTCCCCTATCTTGCCCTTTGTCTTCTTCAGCCATTCTGCCGGATGTTACAGATTCCGCGCCAAGCGTCTTCCGCTGTTTGCAATGATGTCCAGTATGACCTCAGCATTCTGCTGTGCAAAGGCGGGTTCAAACATATCTTTATGGGCGCCCCCGCCTTGATATTCCTGATAGAGTCCCGTTGTGGCGCCTTCCCATTTCATCGGCTCGGTCTTATCACTGTGCTCTTCCTTTATGCCGGCCTCGATAAAATGGAGGTTTGCCGCGATTTGGCCGTCATTTATCAGTTCCGCCCAGTACGTTTGATAGCGCTCTGTTTTTCGGATGACCGCTTCCCTGACGGCTTCCGGGACATTTTCGGCTGTTGCGTTTGTTGGCTGCGGCGGCAATGTGTCAAGCTTTCTGTACGCGTCTGCGATAATGACGTCGCTGATTTCTAAGCCGCGCTTTTCCATCGCTTTTGCCGCCTCGAATGCCGTATTGCCGCCTGCCGAATATCCGAAGAGGATATAAGGGCCTTCCGGCTGGATTTCCAGCATTTTATCAATGTATTGTTCCATTCTGCTGTCTTCTTCAATAAAGTTAAAACCGTACACAGCAGCCCGTCCATTTAATGCCGCCGCAAGATCTTTAAAGAAAATGCCGAAACCTGAGATAGGCGGAAAACAGAAAAGATTGCGGCCTTTCGACTGGTTCAGTCTGCTGATATGCTGCTCTGCAGCTTCTGTCAGTGTGTTTGAATACAGCTTTTCAGCCAATTGTTCAATTGTCGGATATTCAAATATCATTTCAATCGGCACATCCATTTGCTGCCTGGTCTTCAGCTGATGAATCACTTGCAATGCTTTCAAAGAATGGCCGCCCAGCTCAAAGAAGTCATCCTGTATGCCCAGCTCCCTGCAGCCGAGGATCGGCGTCCAAATGTCGATCAGCTCACGCTCTACCCAGTTTCGTGGCGGAACGGCTTTTGATGACGTTTTTTTCCGTTCTGGCGCAGGCAGCCCGCGGCGGTCCACTTTGCCGTTTGCGGTAAGCGGCATACGGTCAAGCTTCATCACATACTGAGGAATCATATAGTCGGGAAGCGACCTGGCCAACAGGGATCGAATGGCTCTTTCTTCAACATGTGCGCCTGTATAATACGCACAAAGGATTGCTTCTTGTCCTTCGTCTGACACGATGACTGCCGCTTCCCTGATTCCATCAATTTCAGTCAAGCGCGCTTCGATTTCGGCCGGCTCAATCCGCTTCCCGCGAATCTTGAATTGGCGGTCGATACGGCTGATGTATCCGATGCTTCCATCAGGCAGCCAGTGTGCCAAGTCGCCTGTTTTGTAGATCTTTTCTTCAGGATGAACCGGGTGGCTGACAAACGCTTCACTTGTTAAGTCAGGCCTGTTTAAATAGCCTTTGGCAACCCCGTCACCGCCGACACAAAGCTCACCGGGCACGCCGATCGGCGCAAGTCCGCCATTTTTATCAATGATATACGCGGTTGAATTGCTGATCGGTTTTCCGATTGGGATCGGCTGAGAAAAATCGTGCCTGATTTCGTAAAAGGTGGAAAACGTCGTATTTTCCGTCGGTCCGTATATGTTATAAAGGCTGAGATTTGGACAGCGGTGTCTGACCTTATTGATGAGCGCCGGGGACAATGCTTCTCCGCCGACATATAAGGTGTGCAACCCAGAAAACATCTCCGGATCTGCCTGGGCGAACTGGTTAAAGAGCGCCGTCGTCAAAAACAGAATCGTAATACGGTTGGAAGAAAGATAATTGCCGAACCTCTCAGGGGCAAGCATTGTCGAGCGGTCAACCACATGAAGACATGCTCCGTTCAAAAGCGCTCCGAAGATTTCAAACGTCACTGCATCAAAACCGATGGACCCTGTCAGAATGAGACGGTCCGACATGCCAGCCGACGTGTAATTGCTGTTTGACACGAGCGATACGACGTTTCGGTTGGAAATCATCACGCCCTTCGGTTTTCCTGTTGAACCGGATGTATACATAATATAGGCAAGGTCATCAGGTGCTGTATCGGTATTCAGTTTTCCCGCATCAGGTGTTTGTTTTTCAGCTGCAGCCGGGATAGAGATGATGTGAGAAAAGTCAATGTCAGTCTCAATTCCTTTTTGTACCGTTAACAGCTGTGCTCCGCTCTCAGTGAGCATATCGGCGATCCTGTCGGTTGGCAGTTCTGCATCAAGAGGAAGGTACGTCCCTCCCGCTTTCAATACAGCGAGAACAGCGATGATAAATTCCGGTGAGCGTTCGGCCAGAATCCCGGCAATTCCCTTTGGCGCCAAACCGTTTTCCAGCAGGGTGCGGGCGAATGCAGTTGACCGTTCATCGAGCTCCCTGTACGTCATCGTCAGCCCGCCGGCGTGAAGCGCCTGATGGTCCGGGGTTTTCTTCACCTGTCGGCTGAACAGGCTGATGATGCTTTCATCTCTTTCATAAGTTGTTTTCGTGTCATTAAATTCGCCGATTATTCTTGATTTTTCCTTTTGTCCGAGCATCGGAAGCCGATCAGCCGGAACATCGGGATTGAAGGCGGCGCCGCGCAGAGCTTCTTCCAAGTGTCCTTTTACGCTCTCTATCCATACTTCGTCATAAACGTTCGCATTGTAGCTGAATTTGATGAGCAGCTCATCGCCAGGCGCTATGATGAGGTTAAAATCGTAGCCCGATTGTTCCGAAACGTTGACATTCCCGATCCGGAACGGTGCATCCGATTCCTTTTCCGCGTCTTTCATCTGCTGCTGAATCGGATAATTTTCAAACACGATAATATGGTCAATTAAATCCTGTTTCAGCTCAGTCTGCGATTGGATGTCAGCAAGCGGATGATAGCTGAACGCCTCTGAGTCAAGCATTTCTTTCTGCAAGCGGCCCAGCAGTTCTCTAAAGCTTTCGTCACCCGTTTTAATGCGTACCGGAACGGTATTGATAAACAGCCCGATCATGCTTTCCACGCCGTCAATGACGGAAGGCCGCCCTGATACGACGGCGCCGAATACGGCATCGTCCGTCCGGTTGTAGCGCTGCAGCATCAGGCCCCATACAGTCTGCATAAGAACCGCGAGCGTAGCGCCCTCTTCTTTGGCGATGGTTTTCAGCTTGTCCGTCAGGTTTTGATCTATAGAAAACAGCAGCTCTTCCTTGCGGTAGCCTTTTTCCTGGGGACGGGCCGATATTTTCGGGAGTCCTGAGGGTGTCTCGCAGCCTGCTAAATATCCTTTCCAATACTCAGAAGCCGCGTCTTTGTCCTGATCAGTCAGCCATGTAATATAAGTGCTGTAAGGCTTTGCGGGTGCCAGTGTGACGGGTGAGCCTGATTCAATCGCCCGGTACATATGCATGAATTCCTGAAGGACGATGCCGAGGCACCAGCCGTCCATAAGGATGTGATGGTGGCTCCAGACGCATACATATTTTTCGTCAGCCGTTTTAAACAAAGAAACACGCATCAGCATATCCTTTTGCAAGTCAAAGCCTTTTAAGCGGTCACGTTCCTTAAATCGCTGTAAATAGATGCTCTGTTCCGCTTCGTCCAAATGTGTAAGATCTTCGCGGTGCAGCCGGAATTCCCGCTCACGCAGCACAACTTGGCGGGGGCCGTTCAGCTGAGCGACATGAGGTAAAAAAACCGTTCTGAAAATATCGTGGCGGCTGATGACAGACTGTACGCTTTGCTCAAACAATTCCGGACGAAGCCGGCCTTTTATGGTGAAGACGGATTGCTCGATATATGCAGCCCCCTCCTTTTGCAGAAAGGAATGAAAAAGCATTCCTTCCTGCATTCGGCTGAGGGGATAAATATTTTGGATATTTTTTGTTTTGTCCATGTGTTCCTCCCGCTCGGTTTAGTGGAAGCTGAGTAAGTCGGCAATATCCTGCAATGCTTCCTCAGTCAGCTCCCGATCATCAAAGTCACTGACGGTCTTCTCCGTATCGGTTTTGCCGAGGCAGTGTTCCGACAGTTTCAGGAGATAATATCGGCAGCTTTCGGACAGCCGTTCGATCGTATCTTGCCGGAAGCGCTCCGTTTCATAGGAAATGCTGACGGTCATCCGGCCTTTTGCCGCAATCGCGCTGATTTCAAGTGACTGCTCCCGTTTCCATGTATCTGTCACATCATCTCCGCCTCCCAAAGGAGAAAACTGAAACGCGTCAGGCTGTTCCGTTTCTGCCGGGTTCCCGCCGGGCGCATCGAATTGTCCGAGATAATTAAAGCTGATCTCCGGTGCTTTCCCGAAAGTCATCCCGGCAAGCTTCGGCGGTGTTAAATATTTGAGGACGCCGTATCCGTTCCCTTTATCCGGAATGCGCCGCAATGTGTCTTTGACGGTTTTCAATGTGCGAATTTCATATTCTTCAAGAGGTTCATAAGCTCCGCTCCGGAAAAGCACCGGGTAAATGGAAGTGAACCACCCCACTGTCCTGCTGATGTCCGCACCTGCCTGCTCCGATTGGCGTCCGTGTCCTTCAAGGGCGATTTTCAAAGCGTGCCGCGGCGACCACTTTTGAATGGCAAGCACGGCGGAAGCCAAAAGCACATCTTGCGTATCCGTATTGTAGGCGCTGTGTACATCTTTCAACAGGGCGTCCGTTTCACTTTCTGTCAGAGTGAAGGATACCGTGTTCCGTTTTTTTGCAGGAGTTTGAGATAAATCTGCCTGTTCGTAAGGAAGACTTTCTGTTTCATAGTGTTCAATCTCCCGCCAATACTCCGCCTGCTGAAGAAGCTGTTTACTTTCGGCATAATCGGCCAGCTGCTCCGTATATGTTTTGAATGACATGGTTTTCGGAGGGAGTTTGATTTCCTGTCCAGAGATGGCCTGTTCATAAGCAGAAGCCAAGTCTTCCAATAAAATCCGCCATGATATCCCGTCGACAGCGAGATGATGGACCGTCAGAAACAAGTAATCTTCTGCTTCAGAGCGGAACAGCCCCGCCTGTACCAGCGGCCCGTTCTCTAAATCCATGTTTCTCTGAAGCTCTGCGACGCGGCGTTTTACAAAACGTTCCTTCTCATGCTCATCGCCTTCCGTTTCTAAAATGGTCAGGCTGTAAAGCTGTTCATCTGCGAGGTCAGCCGGTCTGTTGAAGAGGAGAAGACCTTTCTCTTCGTCTTTTTTGCAGACAAGGCGCAAGGAATCATGATGAACGGTAATGGCTTTTAACGTTTTCCTCAGGGCCTCTTCATCTATTGAATTTGTTCTCGTCAGCATGACGGACTGGTTAAAATGGTTTGCTTCCTTCATGTCTTGTGTGAAGAACCATTTGTGGACCGGCGACCACTTCACTTCTCCTTCTGCAGGAGCTTGGCTGACCGGCTGCCGCTCTGTACGGACATAAGGCGCCAGCTCTCTAATTGTCGGCCGGCTGAAAATATCTTTTACGGCGATTTGTTTTCCTGCCTGATGTAATCGGGCTGATACTTGCAGGGCTTTGATGGAATCGCCGCCCAGTTCAAAAAATGATTGATCCGCGGCAATATTTTCAGTCCCGAGCACTTCGCTCCAAATCGCGGAAAGCTCTTTTTCCATGTCGCTTTCAGGCTCGGTAAATGCCCGTCCGGTGTGCGCTTTTTTCTGCGGCTCAGGAAGCGCGCGGCGGTCAAGCTTCCCGTTCGGTGTGACAGGCAGGGCTTCAAGTGTTTCAAAGAACGCCGGCACCATATAAGCGGGCATTTCATTTCTGAGCGCCTGCTGCACGGTTTCACTTTCTGTTCCTTCTTCTGTCACGATATAAGCGCATAGTTCCGTTTGGCCTGCTGATGCGGGCAGAGCGGTGACGGCTGCTTCTTTGACACCTTTTATGCCTGTTAAGGCGGATTCAATTTCTTTCAGTTCCACCCGGTAGCCTCTGATTTTGACTTGCTCGTCCATTCGGCCGATATATTGCAGCGTGCCGTCCGGCAGCCATTTTGCCAAGTCGCCCGTGCGGTACATGCGCCGGTTCTTCCGGAACGGGTCTTGGACAAAGGCTTGAGCCGTTTGCTTAGGAAGATTGCGGTACCCTCTTGCAAGGCCGGAACCCGAAATGCAAAGTTCTCCCGTTACACCGATCGGCTGCGGGTGATCTCCGTTTAAAATATAAACGTGTGAATGCTCAATCGGACGGCCGATCGTGATGTTCTCACTTTGTTCTATATGTCTTGCCGCTGTAGTGGCGACGCTGTTTTCCGTCGGTCCGTACTCATTGGCAAGCTCAGTGTGTGGACAAACTGATAAACTGCGGCTGATAACGTTTTGGTCGACGGCTTCTCCCGCTAATGTGACAATCCGGAGAGACTCGGCATCACCCGGCTCCAGTACGTCAAGCAGTGTGCGATACAGCACGGGAACAATGATCATGTGAGTGATGCGGTAAGATGCAAGATAGTGTTTAATAGCAAGAATATCTTTCGCTTCATCTTCAGCTAAAACGGCCGCTTTCGCACCGGAAATCAGCGGTGTGAACATGCTTGTTACAAACCCGTCAAATGAAAATGAAAAGAGCTGAAGAATCGTATCTTTCTCATTCAGATCATAAAATCCGCTCCGCCATTGAAGGGTTTGGCTGACGGAACGATGTTCGACCATAACCCCTTTCGGCCTGCCTGTCGTCCCGGACGTGTAAATGATGTAAGCCAAATCTTCCGGTGCTGATAATGACTGAACCGGTGATGCGTCTTGTTCTTGGATATCCTCCAGTGCGAGCACTTCACCTTTAAAATGATCAGGCACTTGATCTATTGCGCCGTGTACGGTAAGGAGAAGCGCTGTGCCGCTGTCTGAGATGATATATTGCTTGCGTTCCTCCGGATATTCAGGATCTATCGGGACGTAGGCGCCCCCGGCTTTCCAAACCCCGAAGACTGCCGCGACTTGTTCCGGTGATCTTGGTATCACAATGCCGACGGCGGCATCCGGTCCGATCTGCCGTTTTTGCAGAGCTCTGGCGATTTTATTCGACCATTCATCTAATTCTTTATATGTGATTAAAGTTTCCCCGCTGATAAGGGCTGCCGCATCCGGTGTTTTTCGCGCCTGGGTGATGAACAGTTCATGAACTGTTTTTTCAGGCAGCTGTTGATCCGCCATGCCGTTAAAGTCCGAAAGAATCCGGTTCCGTTCCGGAGCAGTCAGCATGCTGATCGCTTGTATAGAAGTTTCCGGTTCACGGACAATGTGTTCAAGCATCGTCATAAAGTGGGAAGCCCAGCGCTGCATCGTTTCTTTCCGGAATAATGACGCCGCATATTCAAACAGAAAATGAATCTGTCCCCCGCCTTCAGAAGCCTGCAAAGTGACATCAAATTTGGAAACCGGACGGGACACGTCCGCATTCTGAATATGCAAACCGTCCAACAGCAGTTCCTCATGCTCCATATTCTGAACGACAAGCATGGCGTCAAACAGCGGATTGCGGCTCATGTCCCGCTGCACGCCGAGCCGTTCCACAAGCTCTTCAAACGGGTAGTCCTGATGCTCATACGCTTCAAGCGCCGCCTGGCGGACTTCCGCCAAGTAATCGGTAAACCGTTTGTCTCCTTTCGGCTCCGTTCTGATGGCCAGCGTGTTGACGAACATGCCGAGAATCGGTTCAAGGTCTTTGTGCGGACGCCCGGCAATCGGCGAGCCGACAATGATGTCTTCCTGCCCGCTCAATCTCGCGAGTAACGTATTGTACGCGGCGAGAAGAACCATATACAAAGTGGAGCCGTGATCGCGTGCGATGCGGTGAAGGCCGGATGCCGTTTCAGCGTCAAGCGTGCACGATACGCTGCCGCCCGCAAAGCTTCTGACAGCCGGACGGGGCTTGTCAGCCGGAAGCTCCAGCACCGGAAGCTCTCCTTCTAACCGCTTCAGCCAATAGGCTTCCTGCTTCTGATACCCTTCTTTCTGCTGAAACGACCGCTGCCAGACGGCATAGTCTTTATATTGAAGGCGCATCGGCGCAAGCGAACGGCCTGCGTACAGCTCGCCGAATTCTTTTATCAAGGTGTTGACGGACACACCGTCAGAAATAATATGATGCATATCCGTTAATAAAAGATGGCGTTCGTCCGATTCTTTCACGAGAGCCGCACGGAAGAGCGGCGCTTCCTCCAGACAAAACGGCCGGACGAATGCGTCAGCTGACTCGGCCTCATCGAGCTGAAAGGGTACGCTGTCATGGATGCGCTGCACCGGTTCGCCGTCAGGCCCTGTTTCAAAGGACGTTCTAAGCGATTCGTGCCGCTCCACAAGCTGCCGGAACGTCTCCTCCAGCCGGCTGCGGTCAAGCGGGCCCGTCAGTTCCAGCACAGCCGGCATATTGTAGCCGACACCGCCGTCTTCAAGCTGCTGGAGCACATACATCCGTTTCTGCGCCGAAGACACCGGGTAGGTATCTTGTGTTTGCGCAGGCTGAATCGCTTCATACGGGCTCTCTTCCAAGTCCTGAATAACCGAAGCGAGCTCTTCCACCGTCGGCCGGGCGAAGATGTCCTGTAACGGCACCTGAACACCGAACTCTTTGGCGATGCGGGAGACGAGAGCCGTCGCTTTTAACGAATGGCCGCCCCGCTCAAAAAAGTGATCCCGGATGCCGACGGGTCCGTTTTTCAGCACCTCTTCCCAAAGGGCGCAAAGCTTCATTTCCGTGACGTTCCGCGGGGCGGTGTACACCTGTCTGTCTGCCGCTCCGCCGGGAGCCGGCAGCGCGCGGCGGTCAAGCTTTCCGCTCGGCGTGACCGGCCATTCGCTCATCTCTATAAACTGAGCCGGCATCATGTAGGCCGGAAGGCGTGTTGCAAGCTCCGCCCGCACGTCATCGCTTTTTCGTCCTTCAATATAGGCGTAAAGCGCGGTTTCGCCGTGTTCGGTCCGGGCGGTGACCGCCGCCTCACGAATGCCGTCGATGCGCCGGATCGCCGCTTCGATTTCTCCCGGTTCAATCCGGTAGCCGCGGACTTTCACCTGTCCGTCTGAACGACCGAGCCATTCGACAAGGCCGTCTTCTGTCCAGCGTGCGATATCACCCGTCTGATACATGCGTTCTCCCGGATAAAACGGATCATCGACAAAACGCTCCTCCGTCAGCTCAGGCCGGTTCAGATAGCCGCGGGCCACGCCTGTCCCTGCGATATACAGCTCTCCGATACAGCCCGGCGGCAGAAGCTGTTTCTTTTGATTTAAAATATACAGCCGCA
Source organism: Bacillus sp. KICET-1 (assembly GCF_027721405.1). NCBI lineage: Bacteria > Bacillati > Bacillota > Bacilli > Caryophanales > Bacillaceae > Bacillus > Bacillus sp. KICET-1. The sequence continues at coordinate 2,951,733 of NZ_CP113515.1, read as the reverse complement.
TGTTATGTCCGGAACTGCCGATCGGAACATTGTGAAATTCCTTTCCTTGCGGCAAATCGAAGTACGCCGCTTCTACCGTCGCTTCCGTCGGACCGTAGGAATTTGTCAATTCCGTTCCCGGCAGAAGGTCATAAAAACGGGAAACCAAGTGCGGGCCCAATTGTTCGCCCCCGGCAAAAACCCTTTTTAAGCAGGTCTTTTTGATCGGCTGTTTTCTGGAATTTATATATTCCAAGAAAGCATGAAGCATGGATGGCACAAAATGAGCTGCCGTTATGCGGTTTTTCTCCAATGCGTTCAGTATCATTTCAGGGTCTTTCTCGCCGCCTTGCGGAAGGAGAAAAACAGAAGCTCCCGCGATCGGCCACCAAAACAGCTCCCAAATCGAAGCATCGAAAGAGTATGATGTTTTATGCAAAATGGTGTCGGAATCCTTTAATCCATAACGCGTTTGCAGCGAGTATAAAAAGTTTACGGCTGACTGATGTTCAACCTGCACGCCTTTTGGGCGTCCCGTAGAACCGGATGTATAGATGATATAAGCCAATGAATCAGGTTTTACCGGAACATTGGGGTTGGCCGCAGCTTCCGGGTTTCCTGTTTGCCCGCTTTTCAGAGAGATCGTTTCTCCCTCAAAAAGATCTGGTGCGAAAAGTTCTGGTTCTGCCAGTAAGAATTTCACGCCGCTGTCTTTCAGTAAAAAGCGAATCCGCTCTTCCGGATAATCCGGATCAATCGGCAGATATGCACCGCCTGCTTTTAAGACAGCGTAAATGCCGATCAGCATGTCAGGAGAACGCCGGCCCATAATGGCAGTTTTATCCTCCAGCCTTATTCCCCGCTTGATCAGCCGGTGCGCAAGCTCATTCGCTCTTTCGTTCAGCTCCTGATACGTAATCGAAATGTCATCAGTTAAAATCGCCGGACGGTCCGGCGTTTTTTCCGCCTGTTGTTCCAGCAGATCATGAAGAGGCTGATGAAGCGGAAACGCCGTTTTCTGCAAGGGGCTGAATTCTTGAAGCAGAGACACTTCTTCTTTTTCTGACAAAACAGAAATATCGTCTAATTCCAAACTCGGATCAGCTGCGGCGTTTTCGGCAAGTGTCGTGAAAAATCCCGCCCATTTTTGAATCGTTTTTCTCTTAAACAAATCGGTGCTGTATTCAAACTGGCAGTACAATTCACCGGCGTTTTCGGAGATGTACAGCGATAAGTCAAATTTAGAAATCGGCAGGCTGACGTCTGCCGGCTGCAGTTCAAGTCCGGCTGCCCTAAGCTTCTGCTGTTCCATATTTTGCAGCGCAAATGTTGTGTCAAACAGCGGATTTCTGGACATGTCCCGCGGCACACCGAGCTTATCGACGAGCTCTTCTAACGGGTAATCCTGATGTTCGTAAGCCTCAAGCGCTGTTTGGCGAATTTCCTTTAAATATTCTTTGAACGTCATGCTTCCGTCGGGACGCGTCCTGAAAGCGAGCGTATTGACAAACATGCCCAGAACGGCGTCAAGGTCGGCATGAGGCCTTCCTGCAATCGGAGACCCGACAATCATATCTTCCTGTCCGCTTAAACGGGCTAACAGAACCGTGTACACACCGAGCAGCGTCATATAAAGTGTGCATTTGTTTTCTTTCGCCAGCTTTTTCAACTGTGCTGTATGTTTTTCGCTGATGACAAATGACACCCGGTCACCGGAAAAGCTCCGCACCGGGGGACGCGGCTTATCAGCCGGCAATTCAAGCACGGGAATCTCCCCGGCAAGCCGGTTCAGCCAGTATTCCTCTTGTTTCCGATATGCGGCGCCCGCCTTAAATGATTGCTGCCAGACGGCATAATCTTTGTATTGAATCCGTAACGGCGGCAGACTTCTCTCAGCATACAGCTCACTGAATTCACGTATCAAAAGATTGACGGATACGCCGTCTGAAATAATATGATGCATGTCAGCTAAAAGCAGATGCCGGTCTTTTTCTATTTGGACAAATCCCGCCCGGAAAAGAGGCGCTTTGCCGAGATCGAACGGCCGGATAAACGCTTCGGCTGATTGTTCTTTTGTAAATGCAAACGGCACTTCGTCATGAATCCTCTGCACAGGCCGGCCGTTTTTTTCTTCAAAGGACGTTCTGAGCGGTTCATGCCGCCGGATCAGCTCCTTGAACACGGCTTCCATCCTGTCTCGGTCAAACGGCCCCTTCACCTCTAAAACGGCTGGAATGTTATAGCTGACACCGCCATTTTCAAGCTGGTGAAGGACATACATCCGTTTTTGGGCGGATGAGACAGGATAAGTTTCTTTTGTTTCTGTCTTTTCTATGGATGCGAACGGATTCTCTTCTGCTTCACCGATGATTTTGGCGAGTTCTTCTACAGTCGGATAGCTGAAGACATCACTCAGCGGGATTTGCACGCTGCACTCTTTAGCTATTTTTGCAACGAGTGCCGTCGCCTTTAATGAATGGCCGCCAAGCTCGAAAAAGTGATCGTGAACGCCGATCGGGCCGGTTTGAAGCACTTCTTCCCATATGCGGGTAAGCTTCAGTTCGGTCACATTCCGGGGAGCTGTATATCGACGGCCCGCTGCGTACGCTGAAGCTTCCGGAAGGGCCCGCTGATCGACTTTGCCGTTTCCAGTGAGCGGAATCGCGTCAACGAAAGCCCATTTGACCGGAATCATATAATCAGGCAGCTCTTTAGCCAAATCTCTTCGCAGCTGAGAAGGATCAGTCGCTTGTGAGACGCTGCAGTAAGCGCATAATTCATTTTCGCCCGACTCATTCGTTTGAATCAGAACGGCAGCTTCTTTCACGGCATGATGATTTGCCAGGACGGTTTCAATTTCCTTCGGTTCAATCCGGTACCCTCTGATCTTCACTTGATCATCTGTCCGGCCGATGTATTCAATTTGGCCGTCCGCACGCAGTCTTGCCAAATCTCCGGTCCGGTACATGACGGCGTCCGTTCTGAACGGATCGGGCAAAAATTTCTCTTCGGTCAGCGCCGGATTGTTCACATAGCCTCTTCCTGTATTCGCCCCGGAAATATACAATTCTCCCGCAATTCCGTGAGGCTGAAGCTGCCTGTTTTTGCTGAGAATATACATCTTGTTATGATGGATCGGTTTCCCGATCGGCGGATGTTCAGGTATGTCATCTCCCGCAGAAATCGTATACGTTGAAACCACATGAGTTTCTGACGGGCCGTAATGATTATGCAGATGCATACCGTGTAAACGGAGCGTCTGCCTGAACAAACGCGAAACGGTCAGCTGCTCCCCGGCCGTAATGACATGCTTCACACAGCGGGGAAAAGACTGTGCATAACCTTCTTCATTGAAAAGCATCTTGACAAACGCAGTCGGGAAAAACACCACTTCCGTGTTGTGCTGATCAATAAACGAAAACAGCTGAGAAACATCCCGTTTGATTGATTCCGGCACGATACAGAGGGTGCCGCCGCTCAAGAGTACTGAAAATAACTCCTGATAGCAGACGTCAAACGCCAAAGATGCGTACTGCAGCACATTTGTGCAAAAATCAATGTCTGTGTTCGTCAATTGGTGAGAAAGCAGGTTGGCCATATTTTTATGTTCGAGCAGCACGCCCTTCGGTTTCCCTGTCGTACCGGATGTATAAATCATATAAAGGAGGTCGTCCGCCGTATTAATGGATTGCACATTGCTTCCGTCCGCTTCCGTCCGCTTCCGTCCCGGCCTCTTCTATGTATGTAACTTGCAGCGTTTGTTCCGCGGGGACTGACTGATGCCGCTCTGTTACAACATGGACGCAGCCGCTGTTTTCAATGACATATCGGATACGCTCCTTTGGACTGCCCGGATCTATCGGGACAAAGGCGCCGCCCGCTTTTAAAATACCGAGAACAGCCGCCGCTAAAGAAGGGGAACGGCCGAGCATGACGCCTACCGGCTCCTCCCGCTTTAATCCGCGTTTTTGCAGCAGACGGGCCAGCTTATTAGCCGATTCATTCAGCTCTTTGTACGTCACTGACCCGCCTTCATACCGGATCGCGATTTGATCCGGCGTTTGTGCGGCCTGCCGTTCAAACATCGCATGAATCGTGTCATACTCAGGCATTTCAGTTTCTTCAGAAATCGGAGCAAGCAGCTGCTCTTTTTCCTCAGGAGTGATGATTTCAAGCTTGTCCGGCGTGATGTCCGGTTTGTCGAGAACTTGGGAGACGATGTGTGCCAAATGGCCTTTGATATTTTCGATAAATTGGCGGTCATACACGCTTGAATCGAATCTCATTTTCAAGTGAATCTCGTCACCCGGCGCCACCATCAGGTAAAAACTGTAATTGGTTTCGTCTTCCATGCTGAAATCATGGATGTGAAAAAGGTCTTTCGTGTCCCCCTTGCTGTTCAGCACATCAAGCTCCTGTTCAACCGGATAATTCTCAAAGACAAGAATGTGGTCAATTAAGCCTTGTTTTACCTGTGAATTCGCCTGTATGTCATAAAGCGGATGATAGCTGTAAGCCTGTCCTTTCAAAGCGTCCTTTTGCACGTTTTTGATCAGCTTTTGAAACGGGATGTCCGCCCCGCTGATCCGGACAGGCACGGTATTAATGAACAGGCCGATCATTCGCTCGATGCCTTCGATTTCAGACGGCCTTCCGGAAATGACAGAACCAAAAACCGCATCTTCTGTCTGGTTATACGCCTGAAGCAAAATGCCCCAGAGCGTGTGGAAAATGGTGCTCAGCGTGACCTCTTCTTTTACGGCCAGCTCTTTCAGCTTAGCCGTGTCCTCTTTTGAAAAGGAAAACGTCACTTCCTCTTGTCTGCTTTTACCGGCTTTTTTCTGCTTCGGCAGTACAGTCTGCTGCTCAAAGCCTTCAAGATACCGCTCCCAGTACGAAGCGGCTTTTTCTTTATCTTGCTCCATCAGCCACTTGATGTAGGTCCCGTACGGCACAGCGGGCTCAAGCGTTAACGGTGTCCGGCGGAGCCGCGAGGCGTATATCTGGAAGAACTCTTTCAGCACGATTCCGAGACACCAGCCATCCATAATGATGTGATGGAAACTCCATATGCACGTATATTCACATTCTCCGGTTTGAAGCAGCGTCACCCGCATCAGCATGTCTTTTTGCAGATGAAACCCTTTCTCACGGTCTCTTCGTTTGGCTTCTTCGATATACTTGATTTGATCAGCCTTATTTAAATTAGTGAGATTTTCCTCAATAATGCTGACGTTCCGCTCTTTTAATACGACCTGCTGCGGCACTGACACGTTCTGGCTGATAAAGATCGTTCTGAAAATATCATGTCTTTCGAAAAGGGCATGAACGCTCTCTTCAAACACGCGGGTGTCAACCTTCCCCGTTATTGAAAAGGAGGCCTGCTCGGCGTAAGCCTGTGATTCCTTTTGCAGGAGGGAATGAAAAAGCATTCCTTCCTGCATATAAGACAGCGGATAAATATCCTGAATTGCATTCTTTTTTGTCATGTTATAATCTCCCCGTCGCCTTTTTCTACAGTTCCTCGACAAAACTCGCTATGCTGTCCAAATCATCAGATGTTAACGTTTTGCTGCTAAAATCACTAACGGTTTTTTCTGCTTCCTCTTTGCCTGTGCAGTGCGCCATAATATCACGCAAATATTGCTGTAAAGTTTGCAGCAGATGTTCCATCGTTTCTTTGCGGAAGCGGCTCGGCGGATAGCTCAAACTGAAGTGCAGTTTATGTTGTGCAGCCATCGCGCTCATTTCCACCGCTTGTTCCCGCTGCCATGTCGGCGTGATGTCGTGCCCGCTCGCAAGACCGGATAAACTGAATGTGTGCTGATCTTCTGTATCATTGAATTGCCCTAAATAGTTAAAGCTGATTTCAGGCGCTTGTCTGAAGCGGATTGTTTTTTGTTCAGATGGTGTCATGTATTTTAAAATGCCGTAGCCTATTCCTTTATCCGGTATTCTTCCGAGTGTGTCTTTGACCGTTTTTACAGCCGTTCCAAGCTCAGCGCCTGCTGTGTTCAAGTCAATGAGCACCGGGTACATGGAGGTAAACCAGCCTACGGTGCGGCTGATGTCGAGCTCCGGCATGATGTGCTCTCTCCCGTGCCCTTCCATCGCGATGCGCAGTCTGCCGCCCCCTGTCCAGTCCCGTAAAGCCAAAGCTGCGGCAGTCAGAAGAATATCTTGCGTATCGGTATGGTAGGCCCGGTTGACCTGCTGAAGCAAAACGTACGTTTCTTCTTCTGTAAGCGTAAAGCTTACCGTTTGCCGAATGCTGTCGGCTCCCGTCTGATACTGCGGTTTTTCATAAGGAAGTTCGGCGGCTGTTTCCTCTTCAATAAAACGCCAATATTCTTCTTCACGCATCAGCTTGCTGCTTTTTGCGTATTCTGAAAGCCTTACGGCGTATTGCTTAAACGAATCGGTCTTTGGCGGAAGCTGGACCGGCTGACCTTTTACGGCTTGTGTGTAAGCGGCAGATAAATCCTCCAGCAGAATACGCCATGACACTCCGTCAACCGCCAGGTGATGTACGGTGATGAATAAATAATCCCCTGACCGGGTTTTGAACCAGCCGGCTGTTAATAACGGCCCTTTTTCAATATCCATCCGCTGTTGGAGCGCAGTAACTTCATCTTCTATTTCTCTTTCCCAAGTATCTGTCTCAGACAGATCCCAAATGTCCAAGCTGTACAGTTCATCTTTTTGAATACCGTGATTGATTTGTCTGATACTTTCGTTTTCTGAACTGACGGTGATCCGGAGTGCATCATGATGAATGACAAGATGCTCCAAAGCTTGTTTGAGCGGCTGTTTATGCAATGCGTCAGAGCTGAACATCATGACGGACTGATTGAAATGATTTCTGTTTTCCATCCGCTGTGATAAAAACCAGTGCTGAATGGGTGTCCAAGGTATGTCTCCTTCCACCGGCCGCTGATCGATGACTCTTTCCGCTTTCCGGATAAGAGGCGCGAGTTCCTTAATGGACGGATGCCGGAATAAGTCACTTGCCGTCATTTTCCGCCCATAGCGTCCGAGCCGTGCGGCAACTTGCAGCGCTTTGATTGAATCGCCGCCCAACTCAAAAAATGAGTCCTCAATCCCGACTTGTTTTGTGCCGAGCACTTCCTGCCAGATCACGGAAAGCTGTTCTTCAAGCTCATTGCGGGGAGCTGTGTACGCGGTTTGAAGCGCGAGCTGCGGTTCGGGCAGATTTTTCCGATCCAATTTACCGTTCGGCGTAAGCGGCAGCTTCTCAAGTTCCATCATATAGGCCGGAACCATGTAATTCGGCAGTTGCTTAGACAGTGAAGAACGCACTTTTTCTGTATCCATGTCCGCCTGCAGACTCATATATGCGATCAGTTCTTTATTGCCGGACTGCCCGGTTCTGACTGACACGGCAGCTTCTTTCACGCCGTCCAGGCTCCTCAGTGCGGCTTCAATCTCTCCCAGCTCGACCCGATAACCGCGGATTTTCACTTGATCATCCATCCGCCCGGCATATTCGATCGTTCCGTCCGGCAGCCAGCGGGCTAAATCTCCGGTGCGGTACATCCGTTCTCCTGGAACAAAAGGATTTGGGACGAATTTTTCTTCCGTCAGCTCAGGGCGGCCGAAGTATCCTCTTGCCACACCGTCTCCTCCAGTGCATAATTCGCCGATGACGCCGATCGGCTGCGGTGTTCCCCTGCTGTTTATGATATATGCGGTTGAATTTCCGACAGGGCGGCCGATCGGGATTGAATGATCGTATGATTGTTCAATCAAAAAGCAAGTCGAGAACGTCGTGTTTTCAGTCGGTCCGTATCCATTCCATACTGAGAGATGCGGCAGCGCATTCCGAACCCGGTTTACATGGCTCGGGGACAGTGCTTCCCCGCCGATAATCAATCGGGATAATCCGGAAAACACGTGTTCATTTTGTTCTGATAAATGGTTGAACAGAGACGATGTCAGCCACAGTGTCGTAATGCCGTTTTGCTGTATAAATGTTTCCAGAACATCAGAGTCGAGATAGGTTTCCTGGTCACTTACATATAAAGAAGCGCCGTTTAAAAGCGGACCGAATATTTCAAATGTCGTAACGTCAAATCCTAATGATGGGGTAGCGTCAGGAAAATGCGGATTTACAACGTTAAGGAAACCAAAATATAAAAAGTCTAATTTCTCGGTGTTATAAGTGAAAAATTAGGCTTTAGTTACTTCATTAAAGCGCCTGATTGTTGAAGACTAAAGTTTATATTCACCAAGAAAATTGATGTGCTCTTATCCTAACAAATTTTATTTAGGACTTACATGTATGCCTTCACTCTCTCGCCAATCTGCGTAAAGTATACGCTTTACATTATCATATCCATTGGTAGTTAATTGGTTATCTAACCACTGTTGATCAAATCCGAGTTCATGTAAATTATCCCATAAAATTTCCCCATCTATAATTAACGATGTTGGGAGGTCTACTGGACTTTCTGGAAGATTGAGATCTGGTTTTTGATACTTGGATTTTAATAATAAACTTATTTGCCCATTAGCTTCCAATATACCGTATTTGACTTCGCGAACTGAAAAGACATTATTTTGACGGAGTATACTCAATACTTGATTTACATCTCTGTCCATAACACCATCTCGAATGATGATGTTAGGATTGCCTAATAAGAGAGAACGTGTCGATTTATTTTTTAGAGTCATAAACTCTATTCCCAACATAAGAAACGTCCACAATCCGATGGCATATAAAAAATGAAAAATCCCTACCTTATCTTCATAAATGTTATTTCCTAAAAAATCTCCAAGTACTAACACAAAAACTAAGTGAAACGGGGTTTAACTGATAGATGGATGTTCTGCCTGTTATGATAATGATAAAAAATAAAGTTGCAAAACCTACTATGACTTTGATTGTCAGTAAACCCAAAAAAACTTCACCCAAAATTTATTCCTCCATTTTATATTTCACTCGATTTCAAAAATCCTCATGTTTTAAAATATTTATATTACAACATGTAAGCTAATTAAAATCAGAAAGATAAATAATACCGGTTTTTTCAACTTATAATAATGGAGAAAGCACGCGAGCACCCTGTTCAACAATGCGCTCGGTCAGGGATCGTTGCAACAAGTCTTCAATTCTTAATGGTACAGAATCAGTAAGATCCCTCTCGAACTGCTCTGTGAGTTCCCTTGCCACATCAGCACTGTACACGACTTGACACACCTCATAATTCAGGCGAAAACTTCTCATATCATAGTTTGCTGAGCCTACGGCAGCAATCTCCTCATCGATGGTCAACACCTTCGCATGTATCATTCCTTTGTCGTACTGGTAGATTTGAACTCCAGCTTCTATAAGTTCTCCGTAATAAGTACGGCTTGCAAGACCCACGATTTTTTGATTATTGTGGCGAGGAACCAGCAATCTTACACGGACACCACGAGTTACTGCTGTCTTTAATGCCATGATAATATCCGTTTCTGGTACAAAATAGGGTGTTGTTAAATCAATAGTCTTGGTCGCCTGTGTTATACATATAAAGTAAGCTTGCCGAATGACTGGGGTAGGAATTCCAGGGTTTCCTTCCAACGTATGGATATACGCTTTATGCAATGTCCTAGTTTTTCCGGATATGTCCATTTCTTTATCATCAAGGGTGCTCAACTCTGATCCCAATTCGGCTGACCATTTGGAATGATCTGCTCTGCCGATTGAATTGATTTTCGTTACCTCTGATTTTGTTTTCAAATTTGTTTTTGATTTTATCCTTTCCGGCACAGCGATTTCCCAATGAACATCAAAAACAGTCTGCAAGTCGCCTGTTGCTTCCCCTATAATTTGCAAATGAGTGTCCCTCCAAAATCCTACGTCTGGCTTTAATCCTGTATATTCATACCCAACGTTCATACCGCCAGTAAAGGATTCCTTTCTGTCAATCGTCACAATCTTACAATGATCCCGATAATTCCAATTGGACAAAATCCAGGGAAATCGCAGAGGAAATATTGTCCTGCATTCTATCCCTGCTTCAACCATCTGCCGGATTTTTTCACGCGGGAATTTATAACTCCCCAAGCTATCTCTCATAAAACGAACCTGCACTCCATTTAATGCTTTTTCGATTAGCAGTTCTGTGATTCGATTACCAATTTGGTCGTTCCGATAGATGAAATATTCCAGATCAATGGTTTCTTGGGCTTTTTGCAGGGATACAAGGAGTTGATCATATTTTGCTATCCCATTGTTAAACACTTGGACTTGGCCCATTCGAAGCCCATTCACAGTGAAATGCCGTAAAGCATTGGCAATTACCGATGCTGAAGCACCGAATGTCTCAGGTAATTTGTTAGATTCATTTTTAGAACAGGTCAATCTTTTTCGATGAATAAACTTAGGGTTTGATATGCTAAGATATAGCCAGAAACCAATGACAGGTAAAAAAAGGACGATTATTATCCAATTCAAAGCCTTGGCAGGCCGACGAACTTCCCAAATTGCTATGAATAAGATAAAGAACGTATTTAACAGGTATAGATAAAAAATCCACTCCAACTGGAATCCCTCCTTCTGTTACTCTTAACATGTACAAACTATGTAACCAGTATACGTATGGATATGAAGGGATTGTCTGTTATATATTATGGACTACCTTTATAAGAACTTGTATAAGATATTAAGAACGAAAAAAAGAGAATTAAGGTTGGGAAAGTTCTGACATCAAGAAAGGCGTAATGATCTGGGCACTGTCCTAACTAGAGACTTAGTGATTTTGAAAATTACCATCTGGTAAATTCCTAAATATAGGTATAATTTTTTATAAATTTGGAAAATGAAAGTGGTAAATGCAATAAGAAGTAAATAAGAGAAAACATTAATTTATATTGGGAGGAAATCGTCTTAAAATTAGTCGTTAACATCTTTTTTGTTAATGGTTAATGAATGATCGGTATCTCTAACAGCAGCATAAAAAAAATCTTTGATTTGAAGATATCCCTTTGCCTTTAGTTCTTCCTTTAACCACTTTTCATTTTTGTTGATAAATTTTAATTTACGCTTTTGCACTTTCCCTTCAATGACAACGGCTATGGGTAATCCGCGGTATTCCACTTTCATATGTAAATCTTTTGGAGTAATAGGAACTAATTCTTTTCTTGGAAAAATGCTAATTTCACCTGTTGCTTCCAAAATCGCATATTCATTATCGTGAATATCCGGATATCCTGTTGTTCTTAAATTAGACAACAGCTCAGGTAAAGGATATCTACTTTCCTTTAACTTTCGATTAAGATAAAAAAAGAATCGCTCCAAAATCATGAGGGGTAAGTTGGGCTAGAGCTGATTTCCCTAAAATATTTACTGCTACAATAAACACAATATAGATAAAAATAACTTTAACTAAAAAAATAGACACTTCTAACACCTCGTAAAAAAAATTCACCTTAGTCCGAAATTGGACTAAGGTTTTTAAACTTATTTCAATTAAAAATGGTATCTTTTTTTCGTCATGTATGAATCTAAGCTAAATCCTTATCCTTTTAAAATAGGGGTCACTTTATCAATGGCTTCTTGTAATTTTTCACTGTTTAACCTATACATTTGTTTGGCGTCTTTTGATTCCGTTCCAAGAGCAAATAGTTCTAAGTCTGCTTGACATTTTTTCAAGGTTGAAAGAATTAAGGGTCTTTCTTGTGGGGGTGCGACTTGTAATTTATCGTCAAACAGATCAATCGTTAACTCTCCGTAAGAATTAACCTGTCCCAGAAATACATTTTCAATCGTTACCCCTAGTTTTTCTAATTCAGTTTGTAACCAAGCCCGACTTCGTCCAATCGTGGCTAGTGGTTCATCCATTATTGTACCATCCATAATAATGGTCTGAGGCTCCTTGATTGAAGCAACCTTCAAGTTTATATCCTTTGCTGTTAAAGGTTGATTTTCTTTCTTTAGCATCACAGATAAATCACCTGTTGCCTCTAAAACAGCAAATTCTACATCAGAGACTTGAAAGACATCCTTCTTGCGAAGGAGATCTAACAGTTCATCTGTCGTATATCTTTCCTTTTTTAAATTATCTTCCATAATCTTCCCATCTTTGATAAATACAGTTGCTTTTCCTTCTATAAAATTGCGAAAACGTTTACTTTTTAATGAAATTAAACCAGCGAAAAAGGGAATAGCCGCAAAAATGACAATTCCAATAATTCCGTGAAAAATGTTCCGTTCAAGTCCTATAGTTACTTCTGCACCAATATTCCCAATAGAAATACCGGTGACATATTCAAAGAAAGTTAGTTCGGAAATTTGCTTTTTCCTTAACCATTTTGTAACGAAAAATAAAAGAGCAACAAATAATGCTGAGCGTACAGCTACATCTAACCATTCAGGCACTGCTTACACCTCCTGTAAATATAGTTTTTCTAGAAACCTTTGTACTGAAGTTCCTCTCCTTCTAGTTCTCCTACTCTTTTTTTTAAATCTTTTGTTACTTCGTGTACTACCATCATAGCCTCATGCAAAGTTCGCTTCGATTCATCATCAAGAGTCCGTAATGCTAAACTTGAGAGACTTGCTTCTACCCCTTTTAGACTGGCAAAACACTGTTTAACATCTGATCCTACTGTCATCCTAATTCTCCTTATCCTTTTGGCTTAAAAATTAAAGCTCCTATCATGCCGAAAACAATGGCAGCTGAAATACCAGAACTAGTTACTTCAAACATTCCTGTCAGTATACCAACTAACCCATGTTTTTCTGCTTCCTGCATCGCACCATGAACAAGCGAATTCCCAAAATTTGTAATCGGAACGGTAGCCCCTGCCCCAGCAAAATCAATCAAAGGCTCGTATAGTCCAAATCCATCTAAAAGCGCCCCAATCACTACAAGAGCACTTAAGGTATGACCTGGTGTCAATTTAAATACATCAAACATAATTTGCCCAATGATACAAATTAAACCGCCTACGACAAAAGCCCAAAAATAGATCATGTTAATTGTTCACCTCCGTATTCAATTGACACTGCATGGGCGATACAAGGAATTGTTTCATTTTGCTGAAAGGACAACGGTGAAAGCAAAGCACCTGTAGCCACAACTAACATGCGTTTAAATTCACCATTTTTCATGCGGTTTAATAAATGCCCATAAACTACCGTTGCTGAACAGCCTGCACCGCTTGCCCCTGCAAGAACGGGTTGTCCTTCCCGATAAATCATAAGGCCACAATCTTGGTATTGTTCTTCACTAATAGGAGTTCCATGCTTTTTAAATAGATCCATGGACACTTCCTGTCCGATTTGGCCAAGGTCACCGGTTACAATTAAATCGTAATAAGATGGCTCAACATTTCGTTCCTTTAAATGGGCTTCAATGGTATCAACCGCAGCTGGCGCCATAGCTCCTCCCATGTTAAATGGATCTGTCAATCCCATATCGATTACACGACCAATTGTGGCAGATGTGACATGAGGTCCTTCCCCAGAATCACTTAATAGGGCTGCACCTGCACCAGTAACCGTCCATTGTGCCGTAGGTGGCTTTTGTCCACCATACTCAGTTGGATACCGAAATTGTTTTTCAACAGCTGTATCATGACTGGAAGCTCCTGTTAACAAATATTTCGCTCCTTTTGTATTTACAATATAAGCACCTAGAGCCAGTCCTTCCATCGAGGTAGAGCAAGCACCGAATAAGCCAAAATAAGGCGCTCCAATCGTTCTGCTAGCGAAACTTGTTGGGGTGATTTGATTGATTAAGTCCCCAGCTAGGATAAATTGAACTTGATCCTTTTGTATGCCCCCTTTTTCCATGGCTTTTTGGCAAGCCTCTTCAAAAAGGATTTTATGTGCTTTCTCATAGGAATCCTGCCCAAGCCATAAATCAGCATGAAGAGTATCGAAATCATCTGGGATAGCACCATTGGCTTCAAATGGTCCACCAACGGTTCCAGTGGAGATAATGACAGGCTTTTGTTCGAAGATCCATGTACGATGACCTGCTAGCATTATAAACCACCCCACTGGATTAAAGTGGTTTTAATTAAGGCAATGACAAAAGCAGAAAAAACACCAAATAAAATAACCGCCCCCGCTAATTTAAATATGTTGCCACCTACGCCCAGTACAAATCCTTCGCTTCGATGCTCAATGGCAGGCGATATAACCGCATTGCCAAAACCTGTTACAGGTACAGCTGTTCCAGCCCCACCAAATTGGGCCATTCGATCATATACGCCAAAACCAGTAAGAAGCATTGTAATAAAAATTAACGTACCCACCGTCGGATTTCCGGCCGTTTGCTCAGTAAAATCGAAATAATAAATGTAAAAGTCTGAAATAAGCTGACCAATCAAACAAATAAGTCCACCGATTAAAAAGGCCTTAATACAATTTTTAACAACCGGTCTTTTGATCTCTCGTTGTTTTTGCAATTTTTGATATTCCTGTTGCACAGGAGTAAGTTGTTTCTTTTGATTGTTAGACATAACTCGATCCTTCCTCTTTAGGTTTGTTCCTTCATAAGACTTTTCAGTTTGTTCAAATCATTTTTTAAGTTCTTCTTATTCATATCGTTTTTTTTCAGTCTTTGCTCGACCTTTTCAAGTTCCCAGAATATTTTTTTATCAGTCGAAACAAAAACTTTATAGTCGGGATATTTTTTTTCTAAGTCGGATTTTACTGACTTCTCGATACTCTTTAATCGAAATCGATCAAAATTCTCAACTTTAATCGCTGCCATAAGCTCTTTATCAGTATTCACAGCTTTTACGTCTGTAATATCTTCCTTGGCAATTATCTTTTCTTTCGCATGATTGGCAACGGATTGATCAATTGGCTTACTTGTATGTACTTGCGAAATACCAAAAGTACTATTACCTTGAATAAATTCATTTTGATTACCATTACATCCTGATGCGAAACCAATGACCATTATAATAAAAAGTAGGTTTTTCAATGTGGTTATTTTATCTTTCAAAAAAATCACCTCCATGTTTTTCCATTATTTGAACAGCTGAAAAAGGTTGGTTAAGAGGCCAACCTTTTTTCGCCTTACTAATTACTGTTGTTTGTATTGAGGTTCTTCTTGTTCGATTTGTTGAACACGTGGTTCAATGCTGTCTACAACGGATTGGGTTTGCTTAGCTGCATCTTGGTAAAGTTGCTTAGCTTGTTGATTATCTGTACTAAGAGCAAATGTTTCAAAACTTGCTTGAGCACTTTTCAATCCTGCTAGAGCTGTTTTAACGTCATTTATTACTGTCATGATAATTTCCTCCTTCTTGAATTTTTTTTTACTCTTTTATTTTGCTTTATGGAGAATTTTTTATTCAATGATTTTTGGGAAATTTAAATCTAAATTATTTTTGACGTATAGCTCCATTTTTTCGATAATAACCCCTTTTCCATATCCCCATCATTTCTTCTATTTCTCGTTGACAGCAATAGCTCTTATAACTTTTCATTTTTTCTTTTCTCAACTTCAATTTCTTTTACACCCCTACCTTTATAAAATAAGATGATTGTATTTCCTGAAAGGACTAATATTTTTCCCATTTTTCGGATATTGTCCCAAAGTTTTAAGAGTTTCTCCCTCTTAATCATCCTATTTATGGGTATTTAACATTGAAAATGTAATAACAAAGATAAACGCATGCATTTGTCGCCGTATTAAGGTTTGTCTAATACATAAAAAGGAACTGTTTTGTTATTAAACATCAAATTTTTCATACATTTTAGAAGGTGAAAAAATGACAACAAAACAAAAAAGGAAATCCTTTCAACGTTTAACGTTAAAACCAAAAAAGGACATTGAAGAAATAAAACTTGGGATTAAACTGGGAGAAAAAAAGGAAACCAAAAATCCGAGATTGGGCGAAAGAGATGTATAGCTATATTTGATGGGGATTAATACAGAATTACAGGTAGGTGACATTGTCAAATTAAAAGTTGAAGATGTGAAAGGGAAAAATTCTTTTATATTCTGGAAGGCAAGACAACAAAAAACAGAAAGTAAATATTAGTATGCTATCTAATAGAATTGATAAAAAAATTGGATACATAATTGTTTCAAACTGGTAGAGACCATATGTATGAGCAGCAATTAATGTTCCATATTTTTCGTGGGTCAGGCAAACTCTTGTTCATCTAGACAGTAGGCTGATTGATTATTGATGCTTCTTTCTTAACAAAACACCTAAGTGATTCTCTGTGCATATACTGTATCATTACTACAGGATTATGATTAAATACAACTCAATCCATACATAAAATAATCAAGGAGAGGTTAATTTTGAAAATTCCAAAGACAGCCAAAGTTAGTATCCCCTTTCCATCCGTATGGGGGATTGATGCTTCTATTGCGGGGAGATCCATTATTAGAGGTATACTTACCATTGATTCCATTGTAGACAACAAAGTAGTAGGTACAGTTAATTTTCGTGGTATACCTATTCCGATTAATGGGTATTGGGACGAAAGCGCTAAACAAATAAGTTTCGATTCACCATATGCCTCCTTTTTTGGCAACTTGACAATAATTGATGAGACCGCTATAAGCATTCGGCATTTCATTTTAAGTGGACGGTTTATAATGAAACCTCCCTCTTTGCTGGCTGGTGAATACGGAAATTGGATTGCTACAACCTTTACAACCCGTTTGGGACCTCCCATATATACTAATGTTTTACCACCTGCTGGTGCCTTTTCAGTCTCAAGTATGCTCTTGGGACAGCAATTGTTTTAATTAGACCATGACTTTATAAAAACAACCTTCCTTTGTGACTAAGGTTGTTTTTTAAAAGTGTTCTCGAAAAATACAGCCTTGCTTTAAATCTGAGTTTAGCGTATATCTCCGTTAAAATGTACTCGGAACCCTTTGATGATCGTGCCTAGTTAGATAAACAAATATTGATACTTCCTTATAGAAATAGCCTGCTTGGTTAGGTACGTTGTTTCACAATCCCCGGAAATTTTTAATATAAGTAATGAATGCTTATTTTTTTCCTTCCGATAGCTTTCTATATAAAGAAGCTCTAGATACATTTGTAATTTCACAAATTTGATTTACAGTCATATTTCCTTCTTTATATAGCTTTACTGCATAATTCATTCCTGCGTGATTTTTATGATATTTCTTTAACCGTCCTTTAAACTTCCCTTCTTTCTTTGCGAGCTCAATTCCTTCACGCTGACGCATACGAATAAGGTCTCGCTCTAATTGGTTAACACCAGCCATTACCGTAATTAAGAATTGGCTATATGGATTATCTTCTGATAAATCTAGCCATGTATCCTTAAGTGATTTTAAGCTTGCCTTTTTATTTCGTATTAAATCAATCAATTCAAATAAATCTTGCGTACTTCGAGTGATCCGAGTTAAATCTGTAACATAAATAATGTCACCTTCCTGTAAATCCTCTAACATTTTTTGAAGTTGTTCACGATCTTTTGTGGCTCCTGAAATTTTTTCTTCATAAATAATATCCATTCCAATTTCGTTCAATTGCCGAAATTGCCTTGAAGGATTTTGGCTAGTCGAACTGACGCGTACATAACCGATTTTCTGCAAAATTTCACCTCGTTTTTGAGACAAGTCTTATGAGACACTCTTAACTATGATTTTATCAGTCTACTATACTTGTATCAATAGAGTACACTCTATTGATATATAATTGAACTAATTAACTGAATAATTATGGAAATGGGATGATACTGAATGAAAATTGCGAGAGGTAGAGAATTGCTTACACTGGAACAGAGGCAGGATTTTATGCAAATCCCTGAAGATGAATGGATATTGGGGACCTACTTCACTTTTTCCAAACGGGATTTAGAAATAGTTAATAAGCGAAGGAGAGAAGAAAACCGTTTAGGGTTTGCTGTTCAATTAGCTGTTCTTCGGTATCCCGGTTGGCCATACACTCATATCAAAAGCATCCCGGAATCAGTCATACATTATATATCGAAACAAATCGGTGCCACTCCATCTTCGATTAGTCTTTATCCTCAAAGAGAAAATACACTTTGGGATCATTTGAAAGAACTTCGAAGTGAATACGACTTTGTAACTTTTACTCTAAGAGAATATCGAATAGCATTTAAGCATCTTCATCAATTAGCTTTTGAAAATGGCGATGCCATACATCTACTACATGAATGTATAGATTTTCTAAGAAAAAACAAAATCATACTGCCTGCTATTACTACACTTGAAAGAATGGTGTGGGAGGCAAGGGCAATGGCTGAAAAGAAACTGTTTAATACTGTTAGTCAATCTCTTACAAATGAACAAAAAGGAAAGCTTGAAGAGATCATTACTTCGCAGCATCCATCCGAATCCAATAAAACGATATTGGGTTGGTTAAAGGAACCGCCGGGTCATCCTTCACCCGAAACATTTCTAAAAGTAATAGAACGACTCGAATACATACGAGGAATGGAATTAGAAACGGTACAAATTAGTCATTTGCATCGCAATCGCCTGTTTCAACTATCTCGCTTAGGCTCAAGATATGAGCCATATGCATTCCGTGACTTTCAAGAAAATAAGCGATATTCGATATTAACCGTCTATTTATTACATCTTACTCAAGAGTTAACGGATAAAGCTTTTGAAATTCATGATAGACAAATACTTAGTCTGTTATCAAAAGGCCGTAAGGCTCAAGAGGAAATTCAGAAACAAAACGGTAAAAAGCTGAATGAGAAAGTTATACACTTTACGAACATCGGACAAGCTTTAATCAAAGCAAAAAAGGAAAAATTAGACGTTTTTGAGGTTTTAGAATCCGTTATCGAATGGAATTCTTTTGTCTCTTCGGTCGAAGAAGCTCAGGAGCTTGCACGCCCTGACGACTATGATTATTTAGACTTACTGCAAAAACGATTTTATTCACTTAGAAAATATACGCCAACGCTATTAAGGGTATTGGAATTTCATTCTACAAAAGCAAATGAGCCACTTTTACAAGCTGTTGAGATTATCCGTGGAATGAACGAATCCGGAAAGCGAAAAGTGCCTGATAACTCACCTGTGGATTTTATTTCAAAACGTTGGAAAAAGCATTTATACGAGGATGATGGTACAACAATCAATCGTCATTACTATGAAATGGCTGTTTTAACAGAACTTATGGAGCATGTTAGGGCAGGAGATGTTTCCATTGTTGGCAGCAGACAATATAGAGACTTTGAAGAATATTTGTTTTCAGAAGATACATGGAATCAAACGAAGGAGAATACAAGATTATCAGTTAGTTTATCATTCGAGGATTATATGACGGAGAGAACCAGCAGCCTTAACAAAAGGTTAAAGTGGTTAGCTACCAATTCCAACAAGTTAGACGGGGTTTCTCTTGAAAAAGGAAAGCTGTCAATTGAACGCTTAGAAAAAGATGTTCCAGAAGAAGCAAAAAAATTTAGCGCAAGCCTGTATCAGATGCTACCAAGAATAAAATTAACCGATTTACTGATGGATATTGCTTATATAACAGGATTTCATGAGCAATTTATTCATGCTTCCAATAATCGAAAACCGGATAAAGAAGAAACAATTATTATTATGGCTGCTCTTTTAGGAATGGGAATGAATATTGGTTTAAGCAAAATGGCTGAAGCAACACCCGGACTTACATATAAGCAATTGGCCAATGTATCACAATGGCGCATGTATGAAGATGCAATGAATAAAGCCCAAGCCGTATTAGTAAATTTTCATCACAAATTGCAATTGTCCTCCTATTGGGGAGACGGTACAACATCCTCGTCCGATGGTATGAGAATGCAGATAGGCGTTTCATCGCTACATGCAGATGCAAACCCACATTATGGAACTGGAAAAGGAGCCACCATCTATCGTTTTACAAGTGATCAATTTTCTTCTTATTACACAAAGATTATTCATACTAATTCAAGGGATGCGATTCATGTTTTGGATGGTTTGTTACACCATGAGACGGATCTAAATATAGTAGAGCATTATACAGACACGGCTGGTTACACAGACCAAATATTCGGACTGACCCATTTATTAGGATTTAAATTTGCTCCAAGAATACGAGATTTATCAGACTCGAAATTATTTACAATAGATAAGGCAAGTGAGTATCCAAAATTAGAAGTCATTTTACGTGGACAAATAAATACAAAGGTCATTAAAGAGAATTATGAGGATGTTTTGCGATTAGCTCATTCTATAAGGGAAGGAACAGTTTCAGCATCCCTTATTATGGGGAAATTAGGTTCTTATTCAAGACAAAACAGCTTGGCTACAGCCTTACGTGAGATGGGCCGAATAGAAAAAACGATCTTTATTTTGAATTATATTTCGGATGAATCATTAAGAAGAAAAATACAAAAAGGATTGAATAAAGGAGAAGCCATGAATGGACTGGCAAGAGCTATTTTCTTCGGAAAACAAGGAGAGCTTAGGGAACGAACCATACAGCATCAATTGCAAAGAGCCAGTGCCTTAAACATCATTATCAATGCCATCAGTATCTGGAATACTTTACATCTAACAAAGGCAGTTGAATATCAAAAACGGTCAGGTAGTTTTAATGAAGAATTATTGCACCATATGTCACCTCTAGGTTGGGAACATATTAATTTACTTGGAGAATACCATTTTAATTCGGAGAAAATGGTCTCGTTAGATTCTTTAAGACCCTTGAAACTTTCTTAACGTTGTTAAAACTGGGGGAATAGTCGGGGAAATGGGCTTAGCGTTGTAAATCCGCATTTTCCTGACTGTACCCCATGATGAAGTAAACAACAGTCTATCTTCCGGCGTAAAATCAATATAATTGCTGTTTTTCACAAGGCGGATCACGCTTCGCTGTTCAATCATGACGCCTTTTGGCGCACCTGTTGATCCGGACGTATAAATCATGTAGGCCAATGATTCAGGTCCGCCGAGCGGTTCGGGATTTTCCGAACTCAAGCCGGCCTTTGTTTGAATATCCTCTATGAATAAACGTTTTCCTGAAAGCGGCAGACCGTCAAGTTTATCAGATTGGAGAAGAATATCAGCTTTACAGTCTTTAAGCATCCATTCAGCCCGTTCCCGCGGCACATCGTCACCGATAGGCAAGTAGGCGCCTCCCGCTTTTAATATTCCGAGGATTCCGGAGGCAAGCTCTGTTGTGCGGCCGGTTAGTAAGGCGACAACGCTTTCCGGACCGACGCCATTTGATCGGAGAGCCGCCGCTATTCTGTTAGCCCGTTCGTTCAGCTCACGGTATGTCAAGATTTGTCCATCATATACAACTGCCCGGGCATCGGGGGTTTCTTTTGCCTGCCGCTCAAATAAACGGCTGATGGTTTCGTGTCTTGGGTAATCGCTTTTCGTCTGATTAAACTGATAAATGACGCGATTTGTTTCAGCATCATCCAGTACGTGAATGTCACCAAGCGGTATCGCTTGGTTTTCAATTACTTTTGTAAGAATACGGGTAAAATAAGAAAGCCATTTTTCAATTGTCTGTTTTTGATAGATATCTGTATTGAATTCAAAATCAAAGCTGATGGAACCGTCAGACCCTTCTGACGCGTAAAGCGTGGCATCAAACTTTGCGGTTTTATGACTTGTATCCGCAGCTTGAGCCAAATGCAGCTTATTTAACACCAGGGATTCATGCTCCATATTTTGGAGCACAAACATCACATCAAACAGCGGATTGCGGCTTGTGTCCCGCTGCACGCCAAGCCGTTCCACTAGCTCTTCAAACGGATAGTCCTGATGTTCATACGCCTCAAGCGCGGCCTGGCGGACTTCCGCCAAATAATCAGTAAACCGTTTGCCTCCTTTCGGCTCCGTTCTGATGGCGAGCGTGTTGACGAACATGCCGAGAATCGGTTCAAGGTCTTTGTGCGGACGCCCGGCAATCGGCGAGCCGACGATGATGTCTTCCTGTCCGCTCAATCTCGCGAGCAGCGTATTGTACGCGGCGAGAAGAACCATATACAAAGTGGAGCCGTGATCCCGGGCGATGCGGTGAAGGCCGGATGCCGTTTCAGCGTCAAGCGTGCACGATACGCTGCCGCCCGCAAAGCTTCTGACAGCCGGACGGGGCTTGTCAGCCGGAAGCTCCAGCACCGGAAGCTCTCCTTCTAGCCGCTTCAGCCAATACGCTTCCTGCTTCTGATACCCTTCTTTCTCCTGAAACGACCGCTGCCAGACGGCATAGTCTTTATATTGAAGGCGCATCGGCGCAAGCGAACGGCCTGCGTACAGCTCGCCGAATTCTTTTATCAAGGTGTTGACGGACACACCGTCAGAAATAATATGATGCATATCCGTTAATAAAAGATGGTGTTCTTCCGATTCTTTCACGAGGGCCGCACGGAAGAGCGGCGCTTCCTCCAGACAAAACGGCCGGACGAATGCGTCTGCTGACTCGGCCTCATCGAGCTGAAACGGCACGCTGTCATGAATGCGCTGCACCGGTTCGCCGTCAGGCCCCGTTTCAAAGGACGTTCTGAGCGACTCGTGCCGCTCCACAAGCTGCCGGAACGTCTCCTCCAGCCGGCTGCGGTCAAGCGGGCCCGTCAGTTCCAGCACAGCCGGCATATTGTAGCCGACACCGCCGTCTTCAAGCTGCTGGAGCACATACATCCGTTTCTGCGCCGAAGACACCGGGTAGGTATCTTGTGTTTGCGCAGGCTGAATCGCTTCATACGGGCTCTCTTCCAAGTCCTGAATAACCGAAGCGAGCTCTTCCACCGTCGGCCGGGCGAAGATGTCCTGTAACGGCACCTGAACACCGAACTCCTTGGCGATGCGGGAGACGAGAGCCGTCGCTTTTAACGAATGGCCGCCCCGCTCAAAAAAGTGATCCCGGATGCCGACGGGTCCGTTTTTCAGCACCTCTTCCCAAAGGGCGCAAAGCTTCATTTCCGTGACGTTCCGCGGGGCTGTGTACGCCCGTCTGTCTGCCGATCTGCCGGGAGCCGGCAGCGCGCGGCGGTCAAGCTTTCCGCTCGGCGTGACCGGCCATTCGCTCATCTCTATAAACTGAGCCGGCATCATGTAGGCCGGAAGGCGTGCCGCAAGCTCCGCCCGCACGTCATCGCTTTTTCGTCCTTCAATATAGGCGTAAAGCGCGGTTTCGCCGTGTTCGGTCCGGGCGGTGACCGCCGCCTCACGAATGCCGTCGATGCGCCGGATCGCCGCTTCGATCTCCCCCGGTTCAATCCGGTAGCCGCGGACTTTCACTTGTCCGTCTGAACGGCCGAGCCATTCGACAAGGCCGTCTTCTGTCCATCGTGCGATATCACCCGTCTGATACATGCGTTCTCCCGGATAAAACGGATCATCGAGAAAACGCTCCTCCGTCAGCTCAGGCCGGTTCAGATAGCCGCGGGCCACTCCTGTCCCTGCGATGTACAGCTCTCCTGCCACGCCCGCAGGCTGGATGGTTCCCCCGCTATCTAATACATACAGACGGGCACCAGGAACGGGTTTTCCGATCGGAAGCCGCGTCCGTCCGCTGTCCCGTTTTCGGTCACAGACGTAAAAGGCCGCATCGACCGTCGCTTCTGTCGGTCCATAGCCGTGAATAAGCATGGTCTCAGGCAGAAGATCGGCAAACCGGGAAGCCGTAAGCGGGGAAAGAGCTTCCCCTCCGGCAAACACGCGTGTCAGTGTTCTGCCGAGGCGTGTTCTTGTTTCTGCAGGCTCTGTTTCCAGCGCGTCTAAAAAGCTGTTGACCATCGCCGGAATAAAATGCGCGGTCGTCACCTTTTCTGAGGCAAACGCTTCAATCATCCGCACAGGATCTTTCTCCCATCCGGCAGGAAGCAGATACACGGAAGCGCCGGACATCGTCCACCAAAACAATTGCCAGATGGAAGCATCGAAAGAAAAGGATGATTTCATCACGATAATATCCTCTTCCGTCAACGGGAACTGCCCTTGCATCCCTGATAAAAAGGCGGCGGCCTGACGGTGTTCAACAGCCACTCCCTTCGGTGTTCCCGTCGAACCGGACGTATAAATGATATAAGCGAGCGAATCGCTATCCGCTTCTTCAGAAACAGCCCCTGTCTCCGTCTCGCCTGTCAGAGCAGAAAGAGACACTTCAAGCGTCTCGCCGGAAAAACCGGAAACGGATAACCCCGGCTGTGCAAGCAGGAGACAAGCGCCGCAGTCATCGAGCATATAACGCAGCCTGTCCTCAGGATACTCCGGGTCAAGCGGCACGTAGGCGCCGCCCGCTTTTAACACGGCAAGCACTGAAACCACCATCTCCGGCGAGCGTTCAGCGAGCACGCCGACCATGCTTTCTTTGCGGACGCCTTTTTGTCGGAGCCAAACAGCGAGTCTGTCTGTGTACTGGTCAAGCTCGGCGTACGTCAGCATACCGCCCGGAAAACAAAGCGCCGGACGATGCGGCGAAAGCGCGGCACGGCGGGTGAACAGCCCGTGAAGCGTCGGAGCCGGCGGTTCAACCGCTTCTGTACGGTTAAACGAAGATAACACCCGTTTCTTTTCTTTTTCATCCGCCATATCAATATGCCGAATCAGCCGGTCTGGATTTCTAACGGCATTTTCAACGATCGTCAGCAAATGAGTTTGAATGCGTTTAATTGATGTTTCAGTAAATAAAGCGGATTGGTAATCAAAATTCAGCTCAATCAATCCCGTATCTGTCCGCTCCTTAATTAAAATGGAGAGCTCGTTTGCGGTATGTCCGCTGAAAAACATGGCCGTTTCATAATCGAAACCTTCTGCCTGACGCCACGCGAGAGGCTGGTATTGCATCGAAATCCCGATGATATTTTGCAGGTCATGATGAGTCTGCCTTAATTCATTCACAAAAAGATTAGATTGTAAGGATATTTCTGGTGCCGCATAACAGACAGCTGCTCTTTTCCTACGCTGCGGACAAAGGACAGGAACTCTGCATCAGGATCTGCCGTCATTCTGATCGGCAGTGTGCTGACGAACATGCCGAGCATATCCTTTTCGAGCCTGGAGCCCCGGTTTCCGTAATAAGTGCCGATGGCAATATCCTTTTTAGCCGTCAGACGGCTGATGCATATGTATAACGAAGCCATAAACAGAGAGATGATGCTGATATTATTTTCTTTGCAAAAAAGCCGGATTGATTGTTCTAAGGAGTGAGAAAGAGTGATTGTATCTCTGGAAGCCGCAGTGCTTTGTCTAAGATGAGAGGTTCGTTCCGCCAGTGAAAGGTGTTCCGGAACGGTTCGGTATGTTTCAGTCCAAAATGAACGGTCCTTTTGAAAACGGGAAGACTGTAAGTATTGCTGTTCTTTTTCCATGTAGCTGAGATAGGAAGGCCTGTGATGTTCAGCTAAATCCTCGCCCCGCATGATCTTTTGGTAGATATCAATGAGCTGGTTGCCGAGCAGGTTGAGCGAGATGCCGTCCATGATAATATGGTGAAATTTTGAATAAAGCCAAACTTCTTCGTCTGACATGACAAGCAGAGTAAATTGATACAGAGGTGAATGAAACAGCTTGAACGGAACACGGGTCTGCGTGTCAATCCATGCGTCCCGCTCTGAGTTATCAGTATGAGTAAAATCAACAGTCTCTAAAGAAATCGGCCGATGTCCCGCCAGATACAGCTGGGGTTCTGATCCGTCCCCTTCTGTCAGTTGAAACCTGAGCGAATCATTTTGCGAGATAGAAAAATCTAAAGCATGGCGCAGTACGTCAAAATCAATGTCCCCCCCTGAATTTGACGCATGCCGCGAGATTGCAGATACTTGTGCCCGGTTCGAGCAGCTCGGTAAACCACACTCTTCTTTGTGCGTGAGTTAAAGAATAAACAGTGTTCTTCAATGGAATCCCTCCGCTTCAATTTAAGAGGATAAGAAAGTGAAATAATTACAATTAAATTTCGACAGCATATGACTAAATCATCCATATAAGCATTATTTTAAAACATATTTTAGAAATCACAATAAAAAATTAAATTTTCTCTAACATTTTTTAGAATATAGTATATATTCCTCACTTCATTTCTTCATTTCTATATCTTTATACCATGTAAAACGGTATGTATGCACACTGCAAACTGGTTCTTAAACACTATAATAAGGAATAAAATGTATAATTAATTGCGCTTTTAAAAAGGTTTTTCCTCCTGAAAAGAAGTTTCATGTTAGAAAATGAAAAATCGGTGAACAAGTAAGAAAGTAGCATGTAAAAAAAAGGAAGTGTATTGCGATATTACTTTTTGAAAAGATTGATTCATAATCGCAATATAATGTTTTACAGACATCAAAAAAAAGCCGAACCCTCTAAGGATCCGGCCCTTCTTATTGATTTGCCAGCACGACTGCGATTTTGTCTTCAATGTCTTTTCCGTCATCTTCGTCAATCAGCCCGTTTTGAAGCACGGAAAAAATAAGCGTATCTCCTGTTTTTGTGTCTGCATAGCCGGCAATCGAACTGACTGATGTTAGTGACCCGGTTTTCGCTTTAATTTTGCCCTCTGCCGGAGTATTCTTCAGCCGGTTCCGAAGAGTGCCTCCCGTCATTCTGTCGCTTGCACCGGCGACAGGGAGCGAACGAAGGAAAGCCGGGTACCACTTTTCTTTCTGAACCGCATACAAAAGCTCTCCGATTTGGCCGGCGGATACGCCGTTAATATGAGAAACGCCGGATCCGTCTCTTGCAATCAATTCATCCGGATTCAGCCCGAACGATTTGAGCTCCGATTTCATCACGTCCAAGCCCTTTTCCCAGCTGCCCTCCCCTTTTTTCACTTTTCCCATTTCCTTGATCAGAATTTCGGCGTGCCCGTTGTTGCTCAGTTTCATAAACGGAATCAATAATTCTGAAAGAGGCATGGATGTCCGTGATGTGACAAGTTGGGTGCGGTGCGGCATTCTCCCTGTTCTGATTTTCCCTTTTACAGTTATACCCTGTTTAGTAAGCGCTTGTTTCCATAAATCTAAAGCATAGGACGACGGATCCCACACCGCCGCCCATTCTCTTGCCTGTGCCGAGCCGACAGGTATGGTTCCCTTTATCGTAATCACATTGCCACCGTGCTCCCGTTCAACCGTCAATTCTTTCTTTTCATCAGAAGCGACGGTTTTCACTTCATTTTTCACACGAACGACGTCCGTATGGGGAGAAATCGAAATGCGCGGCTTTTTACCGGGCTGTTTTGCCGGGCTGATTTCCGCAATCACCGTTCCGGTATCATAATCCTCATTTGGGGAAGCGGTAAGAGCTGATACTTGCGCACCATAATATTGGCCTTCATCGCTCCACGGAAGATCAACTGAATACCTGGTCTCGTCATACCACGAGTCATCCCCGACCAGATCTCCTTTAATGACATGGATGCCTCTGGCTTTGACCTGTTTAGCCATCTTCTCAAAATCAGAAACCAATAGGGTCGGATCGCCTTTTCCCCTGAGATAAAGGTTTCCGCGCAGCTGTTTTCCTTTCACGGCGCCGTCTGCCCGTACTTCTGTCTTAAAGGTGTAATCTTCTCCGAGAACGGAAAGCGCCGCAGATGCCGTCAGCAGCTTCATCAGTGATGCAGGCCTCAGCCGCATATCTTCCCGGCTGCCGAACAGCACCTCCCCTGTTTTTGCTGACCGGACACTGACGCCCGCTGAAGCCCCCTTTAAAGCAGGTTCTTCATCCAGAATGTGTTCCAGCTCTTTTTGCAAAGTATTTTTTTGTTCAGCCGCCTTAGCCGCATCATCAATATAAGGAACTGCGGCAATGATCAAAAGCAGAATCACCGCGCTCAAGCGTTTCACATATATTTTCAATGTTATCCCGCCTCTTTCCTATTCTTCGTCATGCAAAATGGTGATCCTGGATGACGCAGCCGCTTCTTCGCCCGGTTTCAGAATCTGAAGCCCTGTCAGTGATGCAGGCTGATTCAGATTAAATGCATCTGTAACGGAAGTATAAGGCTCAAGACTGACAAACCCCTGCTTTCCGTCACCGTTATATACTACCCAATGCTTGAAAGACGTGTCTGCCTGATACAAAACGGATAATTTCTCATCCGGATGAGAAATAACAGCTTCGTTATTGCCGCCGTTCCGTCCGGAAGAAAGAAAAACATCGTCAAACTGTTTATTTTTCAAAGACATCCCATGACGGAACGCTTCTTTATCAGGCACATCCAATAAACGGCCCGTCGGCACGAAACGTTCATTTAATTCCCACATGCGGTCAGCCGTCAGAAAAAGACGGGATCGCTCTTCATTGAAAACAAATGTGGAATGATAGCCGAGCCCCCAAGGAAAAGCCTCCGTTCCATTGTTGGTAATCAGCGCCCGCTGCGTAAACACATTGTCTTTTAATGTATAGGTCATCCGGACAATGACATCGTGCGGAAATTGTTTATGAACACGGGGAATCTTTGAAAGATCAATTTCTGTTTCGACTGTCATTCCATCCCCCTCTTCTTTCGCTGCCGCCGCTTTCCAATGCTGATTGTGAAGAAAGCCGTGAATATGATTATGTTTATCCTCTTCGTTTATCTCGAATTGATACGCGCGGCCGTCAAAACGAAACGTCCCGTCCGTAATCCGGTTCGGCGGGAATAAAACGGGAATGCCGTACAGCATCGGTTTTGCGCGGAATTGCTCCGCAGTTTCCGGTTCTCTGAGAAGCCGCATACCGGTTCTTTTATCCCGAAGCGATATGACATTTGATCCCCACTCCGGCACAATGATGCATTCAGCCTGATCAGTCTCCGCTTTTATGGCTGAAACCCCTAAATAAGTCGTATGTTCAATCGTCATAAGCACCTGCCCTTTCCTTGTTTTCTAGCATGTATAGGAATTCCATTTTCTAAACTCATTTTCCTGCTCTAAAAAAACATCGCCCGTATGAACTGAGCGATGTGCGGTAAAACCTTATTGAATCAGCCGGGTAATCTGTTTTTTCTTCCATACAAACCGGTAATATCCGTATTGCAGCAGCAGGCTGATGACAAAAGCCGCCGGATAACCGACCCAAATGCCGAGAATGCCGAGATTCGTATAATGAGAAAGAATAAAGGCCACAGGCACTTCAATTCCCCAAATCGCAAAAATGCTGATAATCGTCGGCCATAACACCGTACCGCTCGCCCGCATTGTTGCTGAAACGATCTGAGCGTGACCGAAAATCAAATAGCTCCAAAGGGTAATCATAATCAGATTGCGGGCAATGTGGAGTGTATCCTGATCTGTTAAAAACAAAGCCAGTATCTGCCGGGAGAAGGTGTAAATCAGCAGGATCAACACCCCGCCGATCAAATAATTCAGGCCGATGCCGACTTTGATGACCTGTTTCAGCCGGCCGAATTGATTGGCGCCAATGGATTGGGCGGCAAAAATTGAAACGGCGATACCGAGGCTTACCGCCGGCATCTGCACATAACTCGCCACTTGGTTGACGACCCCGTAAGCAGCCGTCGCGTTTGATCCGTAATGATTGACAAATGAAATGACCGCAATTTCAGAAAGTGACACGAGAATCATATTGATGCTCGACGGAATACCGAGACGGAGTAAAAGCGCGAGCAGCTTTTTGTCCATTTTAAGAGAACGGAGCGCAGTCCGGTCAAATGCCAATGGATGTTTTCTTTTCCGTAAATAAACCATGAGTACGATAAATGTCACGATGTTTGAAATCACGGTTGCATACGCCGAACCGTAAATGCCGAACTTCGGAAGTCCGAAAAGCCCGAGAATCAATAAGGGCAAAAGCCCGATGTTTATGACTGTACTGACGATTAACGTATAAAACGGAGTCTTTGAATCTCCCGTTCCGCGTAAAAATGTCGTATACGCAAAATATAAAAACATCAGCGGCATTGCGCAAAACAAAATGCGCGCATATCGGACACTGACATCTATTACGTTTTCCGGCGTTCCCATCAGCCGCAGAATATCAAGCGTAAACACACTGCCGACAACTGCCAGAACAACACCGAGCATAAAGGTAAAAGTCAGTGTAGTGCCGACAATCGCCTTCATCCTCTCTTCGTTTTTCGCGCCGTAAGCCTGCCCGATCAAAATGGAACTTCCCGAACCGATTCCGATCGTAAAGGAGATCAGCAGAAAAAACAGCGGAAAAAAAGACGATACGGCGGCAAGCGCATCAACTCCGAGCCACCTTCCGACAAATACCATTCCGACCAATTGGCCGACAGATTGCAATACATTGCTTAAAAGCAGCGGCACTAAAAACAGTGACATCGATCGCCAGACAGACTGGCCGCGGCCTTCCGCTGTTTCTAAATGATCTTGTACTTCCATATGTAGGACTCCTTTTTTGATTTTCTTCCATTTTATTATTCAGCAGACAGCTTGTAAAAACCTTTTGTTCAATGAAACTCTTTATCTTTTTCTCACGTCTTACATGGAAATAAACCATAAAAATAAAAAGTCCGGAAAATATTTCTGAAAAGGTATTGTAATCTTACCGTAATTATTGTAACATTTGTAACATAAGAGAAAGAGATTGATTGAAGGAGAGATTATATCATGAAAAAATGGCTATTATTCCTCACTACTATTACATTGATTCTGTCACTGGGCACTGCGGCGACCGCAAAAAATGCACCTAATGACCTTACACAAAAACAAGCGCTTCAGCTGGCCCTGTCAGCGAGAGAACATTTCTGGAACACAATGAGCGGCGGTTCGCTTAAATCAAACGCAAATTGCACTTCTGAACCGTTTGAATATCAAAATCTGCAATATGTATTTATGTGCAAAGACCTCGGAACAAAAGCGAAAGCCGTAAAATATCTGACACCCGCTTTTACAAAGCAAGCGATTGACAAAGGGCTCAAAGATTACCACTTCACTGTAAAAGACGGCAAATTGGCTGTTCCGGTCGGCGACGGAGATAACCTCCTGAATTGGAAAAAAGCAAAAATGACTCTTCTTTCTAAAAAAGGAAGCGCTCAAACATACCGCTTCACTGTACCGACTCTTGACGGTTCTCCGTCAGCAAAACGCGATGTAACATTCGTAAAAGAAAACAACGTTTGGAAAGTCAATCAATTTGATGCTGTCATATAAGAAAAAGCCCGCTTGCTTACAGCGGGCTTTTTTCACATCATTTCCACCAGGTTCTCACAAAATATTCAACTCAAAAACCCCTTGTATAAAAAGGGGTTTTCTGTTTTGCCGACATTATTAATCTGCGCCTATCTTATACAAAAAACGCTCTAGGAGAACGTACAATATACCTCTATATACGTTGATATATAAGCTTTTTTAACAATGCTTGTGCTAAATTTGCGAAAAATATTTTAAGTGTTTTTATCTGTGTGAATTTCGAATTCTTAAAGATATTTATTTTACTCCGAGTTTCAACGTGGTAAAATTTTGAATAACATTTTATCGCGAAAGGATATGAGCATGAAAATCTTTGAAGCAACCACCCTGCTTTCTGCCGCTAAACAACGCGCAAACGAATATAAAGAACTCCGCGGCCAGATGGTTAACCTGAAAAAAGCATTTCAAGGCATGGCTGATCTCGGTGACGGCGATTTCTCTGGCCGGGGCGCAGATAACATCAAAGCCTTTTTCCAGGACCACGCCGGCGTCACAGACAGCTGGCTTGATCTGATCGATATGAAAATCGCATTTCTCACAAGCCTTCCCGGCAAAGTCGAAGACGCAGGCCTTTCCGAATCTCATGTAGAAGAATCTTTTCTGGAGCACGAACTCACCCATGCCCTCAGTAAATCAAAGGCGATTATGGAAGAGCAGAAAAAGGACATGCGCTCCATCCTCGGAGAGATCGAAGACATCATCTCGCTTGATCTGTTTTCAACCGAAAACACGGATCAGAAGCTCTCTTCAGCTGACAAAAAAAGAAGCGAAACCATACATAAGCTCGGCAAGCTTGATCACGATTTAACGAAAGAATACGCAGAAACCGAAGCGAACGAACAGTTCATCCAAGCTGACTTCCAGCAGCTTCAAAACGCCACGGGCAAAGGAAAAAGCGCAACTCCGCTTCATTACAATGCCAAGGCGTACCGTGAAAGCGACATCCATAAGAAAAAAGGCGAGATTGCTAGGCATTCGGATGCTTACCTTACGATTAAGAAAGAAGAAGCAAGAGAACGTGAGGTTGAAAAACTAAAAGAAAGGCTAAACAATTTCGACTATGCGAATGCCGATGAGTTCTACTCAATGGCTAAAACAATCGGCTATGAAAACCTGACAAAAGAACAGCAGCGTTATTTCACTCAAATTGAAAACACGCAAGAACTCACAGACGGTTTCAAAGGGGTTGCAGTCGGCCTTTATGATGTTGGGAAAGATACTGTGTTAGGTCTGAAAGACCTCGCTGTCGGCGCCTGGGACTTTTATCAGCTCTCTGATGAACAAAAGGTTGTTAAAACGATTTCTACCGTATTGAATACTCCGTCTTACGCAAAAATCATATGGACAAACCTAGCCGATTCGTGGAATGATCAAATGGTGAATGGTGATACGTACTCTCGAGCGCACTATGTCTCCTATGCGGTGGGCAGCCTTGTCGGCCTGAAAGGTGTGGGCTCGACGGTTAAAGTATCAAACAAACTCGCAAAAACAGGCTTCTCCAAGGTGGGAAAATTATTGGAGCCTGGCGCTGCAAGCCATGTACACACAGGAATAAAAAACGGAACAGACTATATCAACTCTTTATTGAAAAATAAAAACGAACCTGCCCTTGTTGGAATAGCAAAAGATATTGAAAACACCCATAATGTAAAAAACACCCCGCTTTTAAAGAAAGAAATTCAAAAAAAGCAAGATATGCTGACACAGGCCGCGCCGTTCACACATAAAGATGCCTTTGGAAATACAGTAACAACTAACTTAAAAAATGGTCATTTAAAAAATGATGTGCATCCTATAACAGGTATACCCTATGATAAAGATGGTTTTCCAATATTTGAGCCCGTTGCAGAAGTGAAAATTGATAAGTCATTATATCTTGAAAAAGATACTGTACAGTTTAAAAAAGCAACCGAACTCCTGTTGCAAGAAATCAACAAAAATCCCGAGTTGAAAAATCACTTTACAGAAATGCAGTTGAAGCAAATTTTAAAAGGGAAAAAACCAAAAGGGTTTACGTGGCATCATCATCAAAATGAAGGTATAATGCAGCTAGTTGATTCAGATATACATGGTAAAACAGGTCACACTGGTGGAAGAAACATCTGGGGCGGAGGTTCCGAATACAGATAAAAGGAGAGTAATAACATGGTTGAATGGGATTTCGGAGAACATCCTATCAGTAACGAAGAAATTCAAGAAGTAGAAAATACGCTACAAGTAAAGTTCCCAAAAGATTACTTAGAATATGTCAAAAGTTATTCTGGCGCAACACCAACTCCTGAGACTTTTGATTTTGAAGGAAGAAAAGGGATTGCTTTCGGATACTTACATAGTTTTCATGAGGATAGTGAGTCATACATAATAAACGTTTCTAATCGTTATCGAGACGGCAGAATGCCTGATAAAGTAATTCCTATTGCTGATGATGTGTTTGGTAATGAGATCTGTTTCGATTTTAGAAAGAATCATAGTAATCCCCCTCTTGTTTTTTGGGATCATGAAATTGCATTTGAAAATCCAGAGGGGGCTCTGAGTCATATATGTAATTCGTTTACGGAATTGGTAGATAAGCTCTACGAAGAATAGAAACAAAAAGTCCATATAAACAAAGCCCTTCCCTTTTGAGAAGGGTTTTTTGTTATTTTGATAATATTTCCAGTATTGCTTTTGTCTTCGGTTCGCAATTCCATTCATTATCAAATCCTTTACAAAGCATAGAAATGAATCCTCCTTTGCTTTAAAATGTAAACGTTCGTTTTAAAATAAGAGGGGGATCATATGATTATTCTTGGTATTGTTGCAACATTAGCAACCTTTGTCTTTATTACAGCATTGATTTTTATCTTCTTTGAAAAAACTAAGAAAATAGGTAAACAAATAGCTCCAATAAGCCTTGTTTTGGCTTTATCTCTTTTTTTTATTATGGTTACGTTAAATCGAGATTCTCACAAATCCAAAACCGAGGATGTCACTGCTGCCACAGAAAGCACTACAGAGGAGCCAATGAATTCTGAAGACGAGGGGGACTCTTACGTTCAGAGCGTTGAGGATAGCCAAAAAGAATTTAACTTTAGTCTTGATGAATTTGTACAAACTTTCAATGAAACTGCCCAAGATATTGAAAACAATGACCTTAGCCTAATTAATAAAGATGATATCGGAGATTTTAAACTTACCGAAGTCAAAGATGTTACAGTTTACACAAGAGAGCTAAAAACAGATACTGATGGCTCCGGTGGAAATTTCACTTTGGCAGCATGGTATGACAACAATCATAAATTCTACCGTTTACAGTTAAGCACCTCTGGTTCAGATAATATGGCTTCTCCAATAGGTCTGGCTAATATATTTGCTGTTTTTCAAACTTTAGGAATTGATGAAGATCATTTATATGACCTTTTAAAAAGTGACGAAGAAATTCTTAATGCAATTGATGGAGACTACTCTGTTACTATGGCTAAAATTCCATCAATATCGCTAATAATAAATATTGAACCAAAATAAAAACCCCCTCAAAAGGGGGCTTTTTCGTTATTGCTTTACTTAAACCATTTTTCCATATTGTCCAGACACATACCGCCGTTTGCCGCCGTGGATGACTTCCCAATAGCCTTTAGAGTTGTTTGAACCTTTAACAGAACCTGAGATGTTAATTGTCTTGCCGAGACCAATTGTATCCACATTCTTGGCGTTTTTACGGTCTGGTTTGTCCATAATAATGGCTGCACTTTTAACACCAACAATTTTAATTTTGCCTACAGACTTAATACCCCCGCTAGTCTTGTTTGAAGGTTTAGCAGGAGCAGATTTTGAAGGGGTTTTCCCTAACTCTGCATCGCTCTTGATATATCTTACGTTAACGTAACCGCTGTATGTGGCTCCTTTAGAATTGGTATATTTAATGTAACCCCAACCATTTTGAGTCGATCCTTTTTTATATTGGACAGTCGAACCTTTAGGAAGAGCAAGCACAATAGACGAGTTGGCATTGCGTTGAGTTCTCACATTAAGGCTGTCAGCAACAACTGTATTTTTAATATAAGATTCTTTTGTTTTATCAACAGGAGAATTTTTCGTTTTAGACGGGGCGCCGCTGATCCCGGCTTTAAAGGAGTCCCATCTATCAAGGAGCTTGCGTGGACAATACTTGCCGGACCAATGTTGGTGAGGGACCACGTTTGCAAGGGAAATGCCCTGCTCCTTCATGAGCTTTTTGATCAGCCATTGAGCATTCGCCACGGCTTTCTCAAAATCCCCATCGCTATTCTCGCAAATTTCAATGCCGATAGATTTCCGGTTGCCAGTTCCGTGGTTTCCGTCTCCCGCGTGCCATCCGTTTTCATTCAATGGCAGATGCTGATAAATCTCTTTGTCGTCTACTGTAAAATGCCAACTTGTGGCCGTTTCCGGATTCTTTACATAACGGGCGTGCATGGCTGCGTTTGCCCCTTTTGCCGTGTTCGCCGTGTTGTGAACGGTGATGTATGCCGGGTCCATTGCGTATCCCGGTCTGTTATTGTGTCCTACTGGAATAAAGTCCTTTGTGATTTTCACCATGTTTCATCGTCTCCTATTCTATTTTTGGAATTTAAAAAGCCGCTGGATTTACTCAGCAGCTTTGTCCTCTTTTTCTGTTTTCTGATCGTTGTCACTTTCAATTACATGAAGCCGGTCAGTAATGGCGGCCGGAATTTTAACGCCGATCTGCGCTAAATTCTCTGTGATGGAAAGGCCCTCATTTGCAATATAAAAAAGAACGGTTCCAAAGGTAAGGACACCGTTCAGATCCATAATCGTATCAATAGCATTCGCCACAATAACCACAAGGAAACTGAGCATCTTACGCACATAGCCGAACCATGCGCTACGGCTCCGAAGCTCCTTGAATTTCCATGCCTTTATCACACCGGTAATGATGTCAATGA
The DNA here is from genome assembly GCF_027721405.1 of Bacillus sp. KICET-1. Classification (NCBI taxonomy): domain Bacteria; kingdom Bacillati; phylum Bacillota; class Bacilli; order Caryophanales; family Bacillaceae; genus Bacillus; species Bacillus sp. KICET-1. The sequence goes on along the minus strand of NZ_CP113515.1, from coordinate 2,915,769 downwards.
TGTTCAGCACCAGCATTAAATCAAGATATTTCACCTCCCCAAAAAGATATGCTCTTGCGATCTGTAAGCTCTCAAAATTCATCCACACGTATATTCCCTCCAATTGTTATCACCTCCTTCGAGGCAAAATAAAAAACACCTCTCCGGGTGTTGATCAGTTTGCGGCGCCGCCTAAATCCACACTGACAGGTTGTTTTGTCATCGGATAGGTTAAGCCGGTTATTTGTTTGTATTGATCTTCTGTAATTCTCCCCCATTCAACAAAACGGGCCACGTCTGCATTACTGTAATACTGCGGCCCCCATCCGTAGATAGTTTTAACGCTTGTAAACCAATCCATCATACCCCTTTCCCTCCCTCCGCCAGCATTAGATACAGATTGGCAATCATTTGCACTTGTGATTCGGCCAAGCTCTGCGCTTCCGCAAGCTGCGTTGTAATGGCCGCATTTTGAGCTTTCAATTCATCGACGGGAGAAGGTGCCCGCCCGCTTTCAATTTGCTTTTCCAGGGCTTTTTTTTCTTCCTGGGTGGCCGCCTCCGTCCATGTCTTCTCAGCGGGATGATACATCGCCTTTATGAAAGACGGAGGCTGGACGGTTGTACAATTCTCAGGGATTGTGTAGTTCCCTTCTTCATCAGGCTCAACCGGAACGGGTTTAGTCAAAATGAAATTTTCATCGTATTCATAAACCTGAATCATGCTGTCCCTCCTTCCTGAAAGCCGACGACCACATCCAGATAGTAGCCTCCGCCCATCTTACTTGAGTCCGCCGGGTCCGGGTATTTTATTTTTAAATCCCCATTATCATAAATGATCAAATCGGCTGTGCCGCCTGTACCACTTAACGGCACTGTTATAACGGAACCGCCAGCAGGTGCGTATTCCGCGGGGATGGAGCCGAATATAATTTCGGCGTCTGTTTTCACATGCCCCCGTAAGATTAAAAACGCCCCCCACTTTGCGTACATCGGTGTCCGCGTCCCTGCGGCGGCTCCATTCTTCAGCATGATGTTGGCATAGGTGGCAGCTCCGTTCCATGTCTTCCGTTCAGCTTTAGAAATATGTCGTTCTTGGTTGTAATTATGGGCCGTGAACTGACGTAATAATTCTTCCAGTTCATCTTTAAAACCCGCTGTGAACAGCTTTGATAATTCTTCTAATGTATCTTTGAAAGGTTTGGTAACATGAATGTCCGTATTATTGGCGTGAGTATTTACCTTCTCTTGCGCCCCGCTTTCTGTTTCTTTACTGTCCCAAGCCTTCCGATCTGCTGAAGAAACATGCTTTTCTTGATCGTTCGCATGGGCGTCTACTTTCTTTTGCGCGCCGGAGGGAGTTTCCTTGGCATTCCACGCCTTTCTTTCGGCAGCTGTAATGTGCTTTTCTTCGTCATTCGCATGTTCATCCGTATAAGCTCTGGCCTTTTCCTCTGCATCATCCGCCTTCTGCTGCGCGCCCTCTTTCGTTTCAATAGCTTCCAGATCGGCAAATTTCTTCTGTAATTCCTCGATAGTCTGACTGATTTCTTCGACGATGCGGTTTATCCCGTCTCTCAGCGTTTCAAAATCATCAATGTAATAGTCAGCTGTCGGAACGATGTTCTGATCCTCTAACGTTTTGGCGATAGAGAAAGTAAAAAATGAAGTCGCCAGCGCTTGGCCGTTTGTGTAATATAGTTTGATTTCAGCCTTAACCGTCCCATAATGCTTGAGTTCTTCATTCGACAACACATATTCCGCTGTGCCATTTACCTTATCAGTGATAGTGAGGCTCTTTTTATAAAACGATCCATCATCATACAGGAGGACAATTTTTGCGTCTACGGCTGACAGTGGCAACGGTACACCGTCCTTTGTAAAAGAAAAAAACAGCTTTGCGCTGCCCGTGTCCTGCGTCATAAATTGTATATTTGTACTCCGGCCATTGATTGGATTTGTATTAATGTTGATCGGCACGCTGCCCGTTTTATACATCGTCGCTTATCCCTCCTTAGTGCTGCGGCGTAACCATCATTTGCGCCACGCCGTATCCTTTTTCTGCATCATACGGGGATTCAAATCTCATCACGGTTCCGTATCCGCCGCTTTCCGCCTTTGTCGCGATGCCGTCAACTGCCGAAACACTGTCACCGACGTTAACGGTATCATCAACGCGCACGTAGACTTGACCAATCAAACCAATAATATGCCACTCGTCTCGTTCCTCTCGTGGCTTGTACTCAGCTTCCGGATCATAGTTCGGGTTCTCAGCTGGAATCGTAATGATGTCGTCGCCGTCAAATACTTCACGGTAGATAATGCCGCCAAATTCATCACGAAGAAAACGATCATTCCAATAGAAGGCAGCTCCGCCAAGCACAACACCGGCAGTCTTGGAAACGACGCCGAGTATCTTATCTCCTTCTCGCGCTTTTCGGATTTTGTCGCCCTCTAATGCTACAAGATAAGACGCCCCTATCTTTGCTCCGTCAGCCGATTCAAAATACTCCGCCAAGTCTTTTAAATTCGACACGCTCTCGATAGCGCCAGTGGCCTTGACTGTTCCGCCCTTTGCGTTAAATTCAATTTTTTTGTTGGCTTCGGAGGCTTTGCCGTTTCCATGTCCTAAAACCATTGTGTAAGATTTGCTGTTCTTAGTGGCCTTGGAGAACATGACACCCGAGGACGGCCCGTCTCCTGTTGTATGAGAATCGTATGAAAACATGACACTGTTACGTGAGCCTTCTGAGGAAGAGCCGCCGGCGTTTCCTGCAAGCAGGTTGCGCTCACCTTTCGCGTACGTCGGCCCTGTACACGCAATAATCGCACTGTATTTCGTAAGTGCATGTCCTGAGCTGGAAGCTGCTCGAAAGCCTCCCTTGACGTTATTCGGAACGACTGAATGTTTTTCTCCGGCAAGGACAGCCGCATCTTTATAGCCGTAAGCTCTGACAAGAAAAATATTGGTCTGGGTGTTCGGGGATGTAATGCCGGCCGTTCCGCTTGCCACATGCATAAGGCCATTTAACAAGTTGACATTATATACGCCACCCCCTATCGCGATGCCGGTTCTTGCGGAATCATGGATAACAAAATCAGAAATAAACACGTCGTCAGTCATCTGATCGCCGCCGGTAATATAGATGTCACAATCAGCCTTTTTAAATCCGGTTATATGCAAGTTGTTTACTGTTATCTTCCTACTCTTATACTGGAAAGCAACGATCGAGCCGTCTTTGTAATCATATGTTGGATCACCTATGGCTTTGAATCCGATAATCTGAACACGCTGGTACGCCGAAACGACAAGGGCTTTCGGAGCTAATCCTTCATAAAGCGAATTATAGACGGGTTCCCGGGATGTGCAATCTACTAACGTCACATCACGAGCCGTCTCGCTCCAAGGGTCTTTTACAAGATGGTGATCAATATGCCGTAAATCAAATGAGCGAACGTCACGAAAAGATTCGTGGCCGCGGATATGAACGTCACAAGGTGCCGGCCATTTCTTGTGGGCTTTTACTTCTACGCCCCGCACATTCCCCTCTGTATAATTATCTATAACCCAGACATGCTTAGAGCCGTCGTCCACTTCAATTCCGTTTGAATTGGCTCCCCCTTTACGGTGTGCAGTGCCGCGGGGGTTCGTCATCACATTATTTGTGATGAAAATATACTCGCTGTAATGGGTCGTAATGCCGTCGTCACCATACCCCGAACCGACACACTTGTCGATCCAAATATATTTGCTCCCCGTTGCCGTGTAATCTTTTGCTGTGATGTCATAAGAAGGCGCTGATACATCGAAACAATGTAAGCCGGGATTAATGCCTTCAACGCCGCGCGCAATACCAAACTTTACTTGTGCGAAAAGAAGACAGCTTGAATGTACACCTCCCGTTGCGCCTACTCCGCCCTGACGATCAGGATTCCAGTCAAGCGACATACCTTCCACAACGATATTCCGGTTGCCTTTCGCATGATCAGCATTTGTGACAACCCACTCACTGGCCGGGGTGTCTTCGTGCAGTTTTAGCGTGGTGACGCCCATGCCCTGGCCGATCAAATATGTCCATGACGGCAGTTTGGCGCCTCTTATGACATATTCGCCGGCTGACAGATTGAGCCGCACCTTTCCGTTTCCAATCGCTCTTTTAAATGCTTCTGTGCTGTCTGTCTCTCCGGTCGGGTCGGCCCCGTAGTCGTCTACGTTAACGTTTCTGGTGATCTTGCGCAGAAGTTTGTTATATTCCTTATCAAGACGCTCTTTCAACAATGGGGCAATTTCCCCATCAGCAGTAACACGGGCATCCACTACTTCTTTTACATTTGTCCCGTCGGCATTAAGAATGAGATTGCGCACCCGATTATAGAGGCCGTCAATATAGGTTCGTAAAGAAAAGCCCCCGTGATCAATTTGCTCAGAAGTATGCGCTGTAGCAGCTTTCTTATGACGGGTAATTTCACTTTCAAGTCCGTTTATGCTACTCTCGATCGCTTCCATATCACCAGATAGCTCATCCTCATAACGAGAGTTTCTAGTGGTATCGTAATTTTTTTTCAACCTCAACACTGTATTCACTCTCCTTTTCGACAAAATAAAAAACGCCTATCAAAGCGCTGTCAGTATTTGATCAATATATCGTTTTTGTTCTCTCAGCTTCTTGGCCTGATTCACCGCAATATCTTGTATGTCTTTTCTGAAATTGGCAAAAGTCAGCTTCGGGCTGCTGTATGGATTTAACGGATTGTATTGAATCGTTAAGAGCCGCACATCATCCTCATAAGTAGTTCCGTCTGCTGTGTCGGCTAAAATGTGGACTGTATCACCCTTCCAGAACGGTTTTTCAATTTTGAGCAATTTTGGTTCGTATACATATTGATAATCCACACTGACGACTGTTTCCGGATATGGATTCACATGTTTTTTCAGCGCAGAAACCATGCTGCCCGACTTTTTTATAGTTTCGTCTCTGATCGGATCGGCCCACTTCGGTTTACCTTCCCGCAGGAATTTCTTTTCCTCTGGATGGATGTACAAGATCGGCTCAAATACGTATTTCGGTTTTTTGTCTGTGCTCTTACTGTCTTTAGACATCGCACCATATCCCCATGCACGAGTAGAACAGTTTTGCGAGTTGGTTTTGATACTGATGCCCGGCATATTATAACGGGAGTCAAATGTGAAAGGGATCTCTTTCCCCATTTTCTTATAGACATGAATTTTATAATTATCCACGTCAAGCTCTAACTCATAATCATTTATGAGCTGATCTATTAATTCGGTAGAGTTTTTATCACCAAAATTCTCTTCTTCGGAAGTGGCGAATTTGCTTTCAGGCTCTTCCAGCACATATGAAAAATCAGTACCTTTTAACGCAATGTCAAAGGCCCCTTTTACAGTCAGTTTCTTCGTTACTGTATCATCCACTCGATTCTCAGCAAGCAAAACGGTAAATATATGATTGGCCGTGATTGTTTTTGTCAGGACGTTTTTAGCCTGCTTCAAGTCTACATCTGTAATATAGTATTTTTGTTGTTTGAATCTCCTTTCGTCAATGTAAAGAATATTGTCGTTGATCAGTAAATCGAATTCAGTCGCATTGCTCTCTGTTTTGGTAATCGTAAAGGTAAAGCTCTTTTTCCCGGTAGTATCGTCTGTAAGATCAACGATCACGCCTGTTACTTCCACAACGTCATTTCCGTCTTTCGTGGAAACATGCAGCTGAGGAAAGTCCACATCTGACGGCAGTTTTTTATTAAGAGGGATGTCGTTACCCGCATATTCTTTACTCGGAAAGCTCGGTTCCTCTTCTGGGGTCTCCGGGGATTCTGGATCATCAGGCTCGTTCGGCAATTCTGACGTATCGTCATATTGCATCAACTTATACTGTTCGATCATGATAATTAATTTATTAGCATAGTTGATGTCTGTTGCGTAGCCAGCTTTTTGAACGGCCCGGCATGCTTTTTTATAATCCGTTTCCCCTACCACTGCTTTATACCGATCAAGACGATTATATAAGCTTCCCAGATCGGCCAAACTCTCAGCGTATGAAGGGTACTTTCTGAATTTAGCTTGTACCCTCTCAACATTTCCGTATTTGTCCTGCTCGCTGGTCCACATCAAAACGTATTTTCCGTTATAGGTTCCCTTTATCCCAAACAAATTGTAAGCTTGTTTGGAAAGGCCGCTCGTGCCGAACCCACTTTCCAGACAGCCTTGAGCAATGACAAGACTGGCAAGGACGTTATATTTTTTCCGTACCTTCTGCGCTCCTGGTACCAGACTTTTAATAAAGTCAGCCGCAGCCATGTCACCCCTCCTTACTTATAATAAAAACGAGTATCAAATAAAATTTCAAAGTCATTTGAGTTTATAATTTCAAAATCGTTCCATCCTACATCCAGTGTCGGCAGACGGCCGGATGTTTTCAGACGCTTATCCCCGATTACAGTGTACTGCCTGATGAATGTGACTTTTTGCGAGCGTTTTAGCTCCTGCTCAATTTTTAATTTTTCCCCGTTCGTTCGGTTCGCAATGGTTACGTTTGTCCCTTTGGCCCAGAGAAAGACCTTATAATCATGCTGCAGAGTGTTGACCGCGCCGCCGCCGGGGTTGTAAACGCTGAATCGTTTTTGGTTCTTGAAATGATATTCAAGATCATCTCTCCGAAGGATTCCCATGCCGGGACTCCAATGCTCCCCATTGAAATTCTGGATGGTAGAAGAGGTATATTTCGACTCGGCAAGCCCCAGAATGTCCGTGAACCCTACTGTAAATGTGGCATGATTTTTCTGTTTGTCCTTAGTGATAGTAAAATTCCCGTCACACGTAACAAGGAACCGACGGTTAGGCAGAAGGTCCGTCGAAATATAATAAGGAAACGGCTGCACTAACAATGAATAAAGTTCATGCCTGTTCTGATAAAAGGTTTCGGGAATGATGGAATCTAATAAAAAATCAACCTTGATGTCTCTCTCTTTGTAGACAACGTCCCGGGGGTGCTGCGGCAGCACTAAACCGTTTATCCTTGGGAGGGTCGTTGTTTCTCGTTCAATATTCGGTGAGTCAGGCGTGAAGCTGCGCACCTTAAAACGGGGGAGAATGCCTGTTAAACTTTGTTCCCCCATACCGTTATTAAAATCAATATATAAATCTAGCATTATGATCTGACACCGCCTTTATAGGCATTCTGGTTGTATCGGTCTGCAGCTTTCTGATCAAGTATCCTGCCATCTCCTTTTTCAAAAGCGATCGTCGCAATTTGTTGGCCGTCCATATGCACCGCAGCCGGATGGATGATAATAGGCTGCTGAGGTAATGCGGCCTGGCCTGCCCCGCCAGACTGTTGCTGAGACAGGAGTGTGATTAGAGCATCGAGCTTTTGATTTAAGGCAGGCGTGTCAACTTCATTCCGAATGGTAAGCTCCGACTTCATTGAAATGAGCTGATCAGCAGCCCCCTTTATGTTGAAAGCCATCTGATTTAATTCCTGCTTAAACGAGGTCATCGCGTTCTGCGCCATAAAAGCAGCGCTTTGTTTTACGTTTTTGGCTTTGTCCTCTATCCCTAACGCAAACCCATCAGAAAAGTTGTTTCCTTCCGCTTTTGTTAGTTTGGAGGGAGAATGAGAGTCAATTGACTTCTTTAAAGTCCGCAAGGCGGATTTCCCCAAGTTCCATGCCGCGCTGAAGAGAGAGCCGTTTTGCGATCCCATTCCATTTATAAAGCCGGTTACAAAGTCAGAACCGACACTTTGTGTCTTAACGCTTTTCAGCCCTGTTTTTGCGCTGTTTGCAACACTTTTTCCGGCGCTGTTTGCTGTGCCTTTTTTACTGAGAACGCCGCTGGCCAATTCAGTTCCGGCCTTTTTACCGCCTCCGCCGTCTGAGGTTTTGGCTAAATTATTCGTTACAGATAAGCTGAGAGACCCGGCCGCAGATGTATTAGCGCCTTTGGTAGACGTTAAACCAGCTTTATGCTTATTTCCTTTGTTTTGTCCTGCTGCATTTGCTTGCCCGCCGCCTTTCCTCATCTCATTTAAAGCAGATTGAAGTATAGATGATCCTGCTTGTGCATTACCGGGCCTCGTAGAATTGATACCGGTACGAAAGGCATTACCTTTATTTTGTCCGGCCTGTGCGGGCGTGGTATTATCTGCGGAAAGCGAATTGTTAAGGGCCTGCTGTAAGACCGTTCCCCCGCCAATAACTGCTGGTGTGGACTGCTTCAAGCCAGCGGAAAAGTCCTCGGCAACCTTTTTCCCTGATTGCTCGGCGCTTGTCGGCTTATCTAATTCCCCTTCAACATTGGCAACCATCTGACTTGCTTCTTCACGGGCTTGTTCTTGGGTCATCCCCATGCCTTGGTAAAACTCTTCTAAAGCCTGTTGGGTAGTCTCAATTGCTTCTTCTTTGGATTGTCCTAATTTTTGAAGAAAATCTATTTGCCGGGCTGCCCATCGTTCTTGATATTGAGCTTCAGACTCTTCAGTTTTGACCATAATCCCCATTGAATTAGATATAAATTCATCTTGTCTATCCAATGCCTTTCCGGTCTCTAAATCAAGCAACTTGCCGTCTCGTGACATTTTGGAAAATAAGGCTCTTGAATTTTTTTCATAGGCATCCGTGTTTTTTGCTAATGCGGTATTATAGTCAGCCGTGCTTTTGCTCAGTAATGATCTTCTTTGTTCAGCCTCTATATATCCCTGTGCAAACAACTTCTCAATAACATCATTTCTGTATTCCATGTCTTTCTTGGCGGCCTGTTTACCATCGTCATAGACTTTTTTAATGTCGTTGTTGTACTTCTGAGCTTGTTTAAATGAAAGCTGTCCTTGCTGATCCGTTACCACTTTTTGCATTGCTAAAGCTTCTTTTTGATTGGCCGCAAATTTACTTGTAGACAATTCAAAATAGGAAACAATGTCATTGAATTGCTTCTTTTGTGAGGCATTCATGTTGGAAGTGACGAGGCCCGTCTCTTTTTGTAGAGCATTTAACTGTTTCAGCTTATTTCTAGCCTCTTGCATATCTTTATCAATTGCGCCAACCATCTTGTCAGTCATCTTTTCGCCGGCTTTTTTTGTTTTCTCATCGGTGTCTGCGTATAGCCCTTTTAAGACAACCAGAGCATCCTTTTTAAGCCCTTCAAGTTCTTGTATTAGCTGGTCGCGCATACTGGCATAAGTTTCAACTAATTTAGCTGACATCTTCTGAGCTTCTGAACCAGATACCCGGGTCAATTCAAACAGCTGCAGTTCTGCCTTTTCTCTTAAATCCACATAGGCGGAAGCAGATTTTTGTGTTGCTTTAGAAACGCCCTCCCCGTAAAGCAAGGCGGATTCTCGCGCCTCTTCTTGCTGCTTTTTCTGGTTCTTCAATTGCTCAGTGTAAGCGTATGTAGCAACTGAAATGCCGCCAAGCAACGCTGTGCCTCCGACAATCGCAAGGCCAACAGGGCCGGTAAACGCTAAAAGCGCCCCTATTCCAGCTGTAAGCGTGGCGACGGCTGTCGTAACCCCTAATACACCTGTCGCCAGAACGGCTGTTTTCGCTATGGTTTGCACGGTGCCGGAATCCAGATTATTAAACATCATAATCAAGTCGCTGCCTTTGTTTGCTAAATCGCCCAGGGCAGGCAAAAGGCTTTCCGTCAGCTTGATTTTTGCCCCTTCAAGTGCTGACTGAAAAGCTACTATGCTTCCGTGTGCATTGTCCAGCATCGTATCCGCCATCTTTTTGGCGGCTCCATCTGATTTTTCAAGCGCCTTAGTATTATCCCCCAGAGCCTTTGAACCTTTTTGAAGAAGGACAGCCCAATGTTTATATGCTTCAGCGCCCACGATCGTTTTTAATGCGGCCGCCTGTTGCTCTTTGGTCATGCCTTTCAGACCTTTTTCCATTTCCTCAACGACTTCCGGCATACTTTTCATGTTTCCGGCCGCATCGAAGAAATCAAAACCTAATTTTTTGACAAGTTTCGAAGCCTTACCGGTTGGTGAAGCGAGACGGATCAAGGATGTACCAAAAGCCTGCCCAGCAATTGAACCTTGAAGACCTGCGTCACCAAAAGCCATAATGGCGGCTGCTGATTCTTCCATACCCCAACCAAGAGAATTGGCGTTCGGCGCCAAAAACTTCATGGCTTCGCCCATCTGTTCAACGTTGGTGTTTGCGTTGGCTGCGGCGTAAGCAATGACATCCGAGGCGTGCCCTGACTCTTTTGCTTTTAGAGCAAAGGCAGACATGATATTTGATGTAATATCCGCGGCTGCGCCTAATTCCAGTTGGCCAGCTGCCGCCAGACTGAGCATCCCGGGCATTGCGTCATAAATGTCATTAACCTTAAATCCAGCCATTGCCAAAAAACCCTGTGCATCCGCTGCCTGACTTGCTGTAAAGACAGTGGTTGCACCGAGTTCTTTTGCTTGCTCTCTCAATTTTGCGATCTCTGCCGCCGATCCGCCGGAAATGGCCTGGACTTTACTCATTTGCTTTTCAAAGTCCATACCGACCTGAACAGCATCACGTAGAGACAGAGCCAGCGCACCAAAGGCGATGCCCGATGTCATAGCTACTGACGAACCAACGGAACGCATTTTTCCACCAATTGAATCCATTCGTTCGCCCATGATCCGAACACGGGAGGAAGCTCTTTTCGCTGCCTCCTCTAACGTTTTTATCCTCTGAGTCGTACTATTTAGCGCGTTTTGCGTCTTATTCATTGCGGCAGTAGCATTATTTAAACGGCGGGCGAGGGTTTGCGTTTCTTTTATGTCTTTCCCTTTTTTTATAGCCGCGTCTGCGTAAGCTCTCTCAAGAGCCTTTACTCTGCGTTTATGTGTTTCCAATTGTTGTGTTAATGTTTTTTCGGTTACTTGAGCAGTTTTTAATTCGTTTCCCCACACACCCACTGCCGTACGGTTTTTTTCAAATTCCGACTTCAAATTTTTCATTTGAACAGCACAGGCGCTCATTTCTTTTTTAAACTCAGATGAATTCGAATACAGCCTGACCTTTATGTCTTTGCTCAACCGGGCACCTCCTTATCCGAGAAATTGATCAATATATACAGGTTCATCATTGTTTTTTGCCTTCGTTTGGGCCTTCTCTTGCGATTTTCTCCGAGCCAGTCTTTTCAGATGATAGACAATGTCCATTTCGTCAATTTGATTCTGCGTATATCCTATTTCCTCAAGGGCGTTATACATATCAAGGACTGACTCAGACAGACTTACTCCCCCGGCTCTTCACCACTGGGAATTTCTTCGCCATTTAAAAGAGCCGTTGCATCTGCAATGTTCCCCAACACATACTGTGCAGCAGCAAAAATTGTCCTTCCTGCTAACCGGGAGTCAATCCCTTCTTCAAACTCATCAGGCGTGAATTTCTGGCCAAATGTATTACAGACAAATTCAATTTGTTCATCAGTAAAAAGGCGTTCTGAATCTTGGGATTCAAAATCATCAGTGATTTTTGCAGCCTTCCGGAACAATAAACCTGTAATGTGGTCAGGTGTAACAAATTTTTTATCTTTACCATCAAGCCGAAGTGTAATAGACAAAGCTTCCATGTAGGTTCCTCCTTTTTCATATAAAAAGAGCGCTCTCAGGCGCTCAATTAATTATTTACCGACATCAACGACAGGCGTTCCCTCTTTCGTGATGTCCTTATAGACAACTTGTTTGAACCATGTTTCAGCGTTAATCCCATTGGCCTTATCTTCTTCTGCTTTTGCATCCCATCTGCGCTTACCCTCTTTTACATTAGTAAGAGGCATGAATTTAATTTTGACCTGCGCTGTTTGGGGCGTAGCTTTCCCCTCGTCCGTTTTGTGTTCAACCGGTACTAATTCTGGGGTTCCTTTAAGCACCCAATAGTATCTGTACCCGCCGGTAGAGAGCTTGGCCCGGAAACCAAGAGCAATCTCCAATGTCTTATCATCAGCACTAGAAAAATGGATGCCATTCTCCACTTGCTTACCGAAAATCCTTGACTGCATGTCAAGAGGGAGGTCGGCAACTTCCATTTCACCATCAATATCACCTAAACTATTAACAGTGGCATATGCCACGTTGTCAGCATAAAAAACCTCTTGTTCGGATTTAGGATCAATTTTCAAGTTAACGGCACCCGGTAATTCTTGCGGATCAGAGAATTTCAATTCATCTTTCGTGTCTTTCAATACTTCGGCGATATGAAACATATCCAAGCCGGATAATACTTTCCCCATCTACTTTCCCTCCTGATAATAGGTTTTTTTATAACGTCTGGCCTTATGAAAGACCTTTGTATCTGTTTCGTATAAATCTTGAGAATCATATCTGCTGTATCCGATTTCCCGCATAAGCCTGTCTATTTCGGCAGCAATCGCTGTTTCTTTGCCGCGGGTACTCGCTTGAGTGAAAATGCTGATCTGATAACGCACCTCAAACGAATAGACCTTGTTGTCTGCAAAATCCGCATCAGCATCTTGAATCTCCGAAAAAACTACTCTTGGAAATGCGCTGACATCATTCGCAACGAGGTTATGAATTCCGCCAGATGCAAGGCTTTTTATTAAGGCACTGGAATTAAGTGTACTCACCAATTCAATTTTAGGAGAGTAGGTCATTTGATCGGCGCTGTAAGTATTCGCTCCATTAATTCCACAGCAGGCCCCTCCCCTTCTTTCCCGCCTTTTTCTATGAACGGTTGCGGCGGCATTTTTGAAGTTCCCCACTCCAAGAAACTCCCGCGATACGCTACCTTTTTATTCGGACCAACGGCCACAAACCTCACTCCGTCCTTGGATTCTCTGACATTGGAGACTGTGATGTTGTCCTGCATATGAGGTTGTTTTTTATCACTCCGGTTAACGTGGGAGCGTTGCTGTTCAGCGATAATTTCACCGCCGACCTTTAGCGCTACGGGTTCCACCTTTTCGACGTCTCCGCCGATTTTTTCAAAATACTGCGTTAGATCATCTATGCCGTCAAAGCTCATATCAGCCATTGATTCCCACCTCCTGACAAAGAATCTCAAGCTCTTCCCCTTGATCATCCGGATCGTTAGTGTCCAAAATATCAAAAACGCGTTCCGTCTTTTCTTTAGGAACGCGCTTAACAATCCGCATATTCGGTTTTATATCCTTCCGGTAACGCACCGTGATTTTTTTGGGGGTCTTGACTCCCAATGCCCCGGCAATCATAGTTTCGCTATTTCCGAGAGAGCCAGCCCCCTCTACAGCTCCCCAGACCGTGAATAAGTCCACATAGGTTGCATTCCAATTACCTTCTTCATCCTGTGTCTCGGTTTTCTTTTGAAAGGTCAGACGGTGCCGGAGTTGACTGATCTTTTTTCTCATTTTCTTGTTCCTCCACAGATACATAACGCAGCTGCGTCAATATATTTTCAGCAGTAAAAGGGATAGATAAGCCGGTTCCCCCGGACTCATATATCCCTTTGTTTTCATACCAATGTTGGACAAGCATTTGAAGCACCAGCTCAAATTGCGGGTGCCCTTCAATATACCGGCCTATCCCGTTGATAATATAGCTTTTGGCCGCCGCCATTTGATTCAAAAGCTGACGATCATCTTCTTCATGCTCGACTTTTAAATAATTTTTAATAGCCTCTAAATCCATTCAGGACACACCGCCTATTCTGTCGGTTCTTCTTCGGTTCCTTTCAAAGCAGCCAGGTCACTTTCAAGGTTATTCATTTTTTGTTTCAATTCATCAAGCACTTTTGTAATTTCGCTGTTTAGATGCTCCGGCATCACGCTGCCAGTTCCAATGTTTTTACTCCGAACGGATTTTTCCCCAAGCATTTCATGCACAATGCTTCCCTCTTCAATAACAGCCGGATCGCCCTTTTGACCTGGCTCACCTGGAGGGCCTGGTTCACCTTGAGGACCCGGCTCACCTTTTTCACCCTGCAACCCTTTTACAAAAAGAGGATTTTCTTCGCTATTTTCTTTGAGATAGACTGGCGTTATCGCTTTGCCGTCTTTTCCTTTTTCAGATGAAGTTTTGACTCCATTACTTTCATATAAATAATCTTCAGCCATCTGTAATCATCCTTTTCCTTTTATTTTTTATTCCGTTTTTCCGTCAGACTGAGAACCGGCAAGCTCTTTCAATTTATCTTCTATAGCCTTGAGACGATCTAAAACAGATGAATTTAAGTGTTCTTCCATTACACTGCCGGTGCCGATATTCCTGCTGCGGACCGACTTATCCGCCAACATTTCATTGGTTACGCTTCCGGGTCCTGGTTCAGATTGGTTACCGCCTAAACTGACCTCTTGTCCATCTTTAATGACCTTGCCCCCGGCAATTTCTAAAACACCGCCGATGACGGTACGATTTCCCCCGTCGGCGGTGTAGTTTTTTGTTGAATAGCTCATATTATCTCTCCTTATTCAACCGTGATTTGTCCGAATACTACAGCATCCTCATCCCATTTACGGACATCTTCTCGTTCAATCCCTCTGACTTTTGTTGAATTTGTTTCAAATGCTCCTGCCCCTGTGTCTGTGGATGCAATTGACTGTTGTTCACGATCAAACAGAACAATCGCTTCTTTTAAATTCCCGATGATGAGAGGAGCTTTACCTTTTAGAGTTTTTAATACTCTGTTAGTAAAAGGCACGACAGGTCGTCCATCAAGCAACTTCTTTGTAGGATTGGTTGGGTCCGGCTGTAATAGGTATCTTCCTGTTCCATCTTTAAGCGTGTCTAACCAGTCATATCCGTCTTGGTTTGTCAGCACGATAGAACCCGGCGCCACCATCGGATCAAGCGTGACATTTAATGCTTTTTTAATACCATCCAAACCATCAATATCTACTTTTTTCAATGATGCAATTGCAGCCAAAATCAAATTGTTACGGGTAACAACTGATTTCTTTGCGAACCATTTTGCTACATATGTCATGATCGCTTGGTCAGAGTCATTCAACATTGAATTAGATAGAGTCATGATGCCACCATAATCTATGATTGAGTAGGATACTTTTGTGAATCTAGGCTGATCAATCTCAGGTAAATTCCCCAATTCCTCTACAGGTGAAAACGGCACCATATCAGCATTTTTCTCAAGTAAACGAGTTCCAGATCGAGTTGTGACAGGTTCAACGGTTACATATTGTTCCAACGGCTCAAACTGACGTTTAAATTCATGGATTTGCCTTCCAATATCCTCTGGGATCAAAATTCCGCCATCTTCATCATTTATACCGGACATCGCTCTAAATTCTGGACTATCCAGAAGGTCACGCTCTTCGTCGGTAAGTCTTTTGCCTCTCAATCCTTTAAGGAAAGCTTTGCTGTATTGCTGTTGCCTTTCCTCATTTCCTTGACCTTGTGAACGCTGCCCCTCTGGGTTGCGCTCTTGCTCGGGCACAAAGTTTACACCGCCCGGTAAATCCGGGACATCAAGTGAACGTCCTTCGGTCATCAATTCGATTTGATTTTTAAGCTGTTTCACTTCATCAAGCAATGCACGCGCTTCATCGGTATTGCCCTCCTGCAGTGCCTTGTCTGCTTGCTGCTTCTTTTCAGTAAACTGTTGTCTTAATGCGATTTCTTTTTTGCTCATTTGCATTGGCATAAAATCATTTCCTCCTTGTTTTCTGAACTAAAAAAGACCTTACTCCGGGAGTACAAGGCCTAATAGTTCCAATTCCATTTTTAACGCTTCATCTGATGAATTACGTCTTTCTTTCAGCTGCTCTACCTTTTCTAAACTGCGGGCACCTACAACCGCCTCAGTATCGCTGTAAGCAGGCGTAGTGACGAGCGAAATATCAAAAATACGATTGATTTTATTAATTCGTCGCTCGTAAATGTCCTCATCTTCATTGATACGCCATTCATCTGCCTCAGCATCCCCATAATCAAGTGAAAAAGCAAAGGAGCACTGATTGATCACACCGCTCCTGACATTCTCCATTAAATCACGCGCATATGACGTGTCTGAGGGCTTGAATCGGAATTTGAGGCCTATCCCATCTGTTTCTAATTCAAGGCGGCCAGTATCCCCGGAAACAGTATTTCTCGCTAAGGGGAAATCTTGCTGATGGTTGAAAAGGGCGATGACGTTAGACATGTCAGCTGAGTCAAGAGCTGTTCTGCTGATTATCTCTTTAAACCAGCCCAAACGTTCTGACCATTTTTCGAATTTGAGAGCGTACCCTTCGATATATTCACTCTGCCCTTCACCTTCGGAACGCAGTTCAATCGGCGTCGTCAGATGCCGCACCTCTTTATCCTTCATTCTTGTTGTCACCCCCCTTCATGGCGCCGCCAGCTTTAAGCCGCTGATATTCTTCCACAAAATCGAGGAACACATAGTTTAAGCTGGAGATATATTTATCGCCGTTTTCAATAGGGTTGCGCTCAAGTAATTCTCTGATTTCGTCTTTATTCAGCACTCCTGTTTCATGAAGTGTTTTCAAATACTCCGCTTGCGTCTTACTGTCGCCGCGCAGCTCGCTATCTATATTGAATTTCACGTAATGGCCGCTTTTCTGATCGTGATCCAAGAACAATTTAACGTTTAGTTCTTGTTCAAAATTCACAATCCACGGCTGCAGCGTGTTTCTGACATATTCAATGGACTGATGCTCAATATTTGAAAATGTCGCTTTATCCAATTCGTTCAGCTTATGCAACGGTACTTTATAAATCATGGAAATCTGTGCTTTGTTAAACTTCATAGACTCAACGAATTGAGCTTCTTGCAGAGGCATAGAAATAGATTGATATTCCAGTCCGTTATCTATAATGGCGATATTTTCACCTTGATTCACCCGTTTCCACTCTTTGCGCACGTTCTCTTTTGGTTTTTCATCCAGGAACGCCGGGACTTTCAATATCCCCCGAGGAGTTGCCTCGTTCTTGTACAGTTTGGCGTTATATTTTGTGGCAGCCGCTTGCGCCCCGATATGCTCCCGAACAACGCCAATAGGTGATTTACCATGTATTCCGTCAGTCGAAAGCCCCTTAAAATGTAGTACTTCGTAGTCGTATAATTCAACGGCTTCCCCGTTTATCACAGTTTGATACCACAGCATGCCTGTTGTCGGATGAACGTAAGCATTCGTGTAATCAGGGCGCAAGGGAAAGAGCGCTTCCGGGTAACCATGTGGTCCGAATTGAATATAGGAATATGCATTTCCCCAAGTCAGAACATGAGTCATCATAAGCTTTTTCCATGTGAAGGCTGTCATGTAAGGATTCGGCCGAGCATAAACAGCATGCGCGGACAGGTGCTCGGGTTTCCGCTCTATGCCGCCGTCCGTTCTTTTATATGTGTGAATCGGCAGTTTTGCAATGTCATCCGACAATACATTGACACATGCAAATATGTCCGGCTGCACAAGTGAGTTGCTTGCACTCACTCTTTCGCCGCTTGCTGTTTTCCGGCCGCCGAACATGTTTAATAAAATGTTGTTAAAACCATCTTCATGATCTGACGAGCCAGAACGTTTCTCAAACATTCGTTCAAGCAGCATTTATATCACCTCGCTTTCTTTGATATGAGGTAAGCATAAAACATTAAAAAGACACCCGTCAGAATAAGACCGATGTTTGTGCTCCATCTATAGACAGCTGTCAGGATAAAGGCGGCTCCCGCCATAAACAGCAGATCATTTATTATCAAGCAGAAAAAAGAAAGCAGGGCTTTCATATACTTGGGGTGAAAAAACCACTTAAAAAAAGCTTTGATCTTTTTCCTGACTTTTTTCATTTTCTCACATCCTAAAAACTGAAATTCCCAGAGCCGAAGTGATTATTTAAATCTACTCTATGGTTTGTGTCATGATACATCGCTCTGGCGTAAGCATTTATAACAGCCGCAATAGGGTCAATTCTCTGCGGTGATTTTGCTTTGTCCAGCATGATATTTTCTTGCGGGTCCATTTTTATAATTGCGTTATTAACCGCCCATGTTAAAACCGGATCATTACCATGTACGATTTTTCCTTCATATACCTTCTCACGAAAGCTTTTTGTAGGTAATGAAAGATGATTGATTCTCTGTGGCAGTTCCACCATTGTATGCCCTTTTGATTCGAGCCGTTGTGCTAAATGAAGAGCATTCCACTTGTCATACGCGGTCTCTTGTGGCCGAAAACGGTTTTTATGGATAAATTCAATGATCCACTGTTCGACTAATTGATAGTCAACTGCTTCGCCAGACGTATAAGTGATAAATCCCATCTCTCTCCACAAATCATATGGCACTTTATCCGTCGCCATTTTTTCTTTGGCTCGGGCTTCAGGCATAAAGGAATGTTGACCGACATAGAAAAAGCCGTCTTGCACGGCCACATATCCAACGGAGGTTAAGTCTGTTGTCATTGATAAATCTAGGCCCAAATAAACGGGCAGTCCTTGCAGATCAGGAATTCCCCCGCTGCAAGCGCGCCATTTTGTCATATTCATATAACCATTGTCCTTCTTGTCAACCCATCGGTTCATATTTTTGGTAAGGAAACTGCGCATCTTTTCCGGCACCTCCAGAGCCACTTTTAAAGCAGAACGTAATGATTCCATCCCCTCGGGGTACGTTGCTACAATCGGATTCGCCTTGATCCAGTTTGATTCATCTTTTATGTCATCTTCCGGGTCCAGTTCACAGATCATAACAAAATAATCATCATTCTCCGTGTCAATGTCTGGATCAAGAATTTTGCTTGTATATTGATATTCCTTAAAGCATGGCCGCTCCATGTTGAAACCCGCTGTCGTAATAACAGCCATTAACGGGCTGCGCCGGGCGACCATCCCGCTGTCCAGGACGTCATAAATCTCACTTGTTTCATGTGCGTGGTATTCATCCACAATTCCCAATGATGGGTTTTTACCATCCCCGAGCTTCCGGGCCTCACGGGAAAGAGGCTGGATAATAGAGTTTGTTTTATATTTTTTCACGCGGCCGTTAGCAGAGGTATATTTCCCTTTGAGTATCGGCGCGTGATGCAGCTGCTCAAGAATTGCTTGATATACTTCATCTGATTGTTCGCGGGACCAGCCTGCGATAAATACCCGGTGTTTTTCTTGTGTCGGGAAAATCTCATATGACGCTATTAAAGCTAAAAATTGCGATTTCGCATTTTTACGTGCCAGCTGGATATAAGCTTTCCGGAACCGGCGGGCGCCATTTTCTTTTTTATAGAATCCGTATATATTGGCTGCAATAAAAAGCTGAAAGTCTGTTAGTTCAATCGGCTGCCCCGCAAGTATACCTTCGACATGATTAAATTGCCGCGACCATTCATAAAAATCTACAACAGCTTCAGCATCAAAGTAATAAGGGCAGTCATCTTCTGCGAGCCGGTCAACATCTTTAAAAAATCGCTCTACAGCCCATTTTTGCTTTTTGCCTGCCTTAATTTCCCCGGAGCGAATTTTCTCAGCATATGACCAAACCCGCTCAATGAGAATTTCGGCTGTAATCTCTTCCATTACATGCGGCCCCCAAACCGTTCTTCCTCTTTTGACTTCGGTTTCCCATCATCTTTTTTCGGGATAATAAGTTTACAGCGAGAGGAAATGGTCAGCCCTAAATCACTAGAAGCTTGCCTGCATTGTTTGAACAGCTTGTCTTGATTGATAAGCAAATCACTGTATGTCTTGTTCGCTACTTCAAATTTATTTCCGTCATCATCCTCAACTAATGCAGTAATGGGCGTTTCGAGTAAGACTTCGGTCATTTCCAAGTATTGTTTTCGAGCAAACAAAAAACGGGCAAGCGCGTCCACATCTAAATTAGTCATAATTCCGATGTTTTTTAGCTCATCCGCTATCTTTTTAAACTCTCTTTTTAAGTCTTTTGGCAAATATGATGGAGCTTTTACTTTGTCGTTTGGTGCCTTTATTTCTTGTTCCCGACGTTCCTCAATCTCTTGCTTTGTCAAGTTTTTCTTACCTTTATAAAGTAACAAATCCAAAGGTTCCCGCGGTCTGGCCATTCCCTCACCTCCTTCCGAATTTTCATTTAGGGAATTTTTCAAAATGGGGAGGGGAGCGCGGTCTCCGGCAAACGTCCTCTAGGGATTTAAGGGTGGGGGGTCTCCATCTCCTTCTTCAGCTGGCTCATGGCTGTTTGAATTTCTGTTTGTGCTGCTTCTATTTTCTTTGAATATAGATCAACAGCTGATTCCTTTTTCATGTTACGACGAAGAGCAAACATCTTTCTTATTCTGTGCTGCATTCGTCTGATGTCCTCGTTTGTATAGAAGGATGTATACTCTGCCTTGCAGCGTGGACACTTGATGTAATGCTCTTTGATTCCGTTGTCGTGCTTCCTGATCTTTGAACAGCCTTTGATAAGAAGTCTGGTCATGCATTGATCACACACGCACGTTTGATGTTCTGTTCCCAAATCCTCCATCCTCCTTTGCCGTCTTCCGGCTATGGCACGGCCCGCAGAGAGGCTGCCAGTTACCCGAGTCCCAGAATAGTTTTTTGTCGCCTTTATGCGGAACGATATGATCGACAACTGTCGCCGGGGTTCTTCTGCCTTGCATCAAGCAGGCAGCACATAACGGATGCTTGGACAGGTAGCCAGCGCGCGCCTGCCTCCACTTGCTGTTATACCCCCGTTTGGCAGCAGACTCCCGGTATTGATCATAGGCCGACTTGATTCGCTTATGCTGTTCACAGTAGCCCTCTCGCGTCAGGCTAGGACAGCCGGGTTCATTGCAGGGCTTTAAAGCTTTCTTCATGATTGAATGCCCCCATGAGGAAAATGTATAGTTGTGAATTTTTGATCATCACAATAAAGTGTTTCGGCTACAGCATCATTAACCGGCATTTCATGTCTATCCTCATCTCTTTTTTTGATCGCATCTTGGTATGAATATCCATCCTTATCGGCTAGGAATTCTTTATTCAAAAACAGCAGATAGCCACAATCGAGACCCCGTTCACCTAAAAAGAATTGTTTAACAAAATCAAATTTTTCAATAGCCTCTTCTACAAAGCCCTTGTCTTCATCTAACATTTCACAAAGACGTTCCTTTTGCTTTTTTAGCCGTTCAATTCTTTGATCTATGCCTTTAATTGATTCTTCAAGAGTAGGTATTTTCTCTTCTAAAGCATAACGCGCTTGCTCATAGACCTTGTTTCTCAATATATTTTTCATTACTCATTCACCCCTTCAGCTCTAATCGAACTAATCAACAAATTGTATTCCTCAATCCATTCAGTGGGAATCTCGCAGTTTGCGTCAATGTATCTATTAATAGCTGCCTTTAAATCTTCTGCTCTGCGTTCATTATGCAACCAATTGGGCATTACACCCAACGGCTGCACAGTACACTTTTTCAATGGTCTGAAGGTGCAATGCGTCAATCCTTTTACAACACTCATGCTTATCCTCCTTCATATTCTTTCTAAACTGCCCCCGCACTCAAGCCGTTAACCGCCGATTGTCTATCCTGAGACTTACCGGACGCAGTTTACAGAGAACATAAAAAAGCGACCCCGCTCATCAGCAGTGCCGCTTCCTTTGATTTATTACCTATTACCATAATACCTTATCTAAAACAAAATGGTGTGCCGTTATCGTGCCATCTTTCTGCCAAAATCTTTTTAGTACATTCCTTTTTGCTCTGCAGCAGTCATCCCGCTCACCCCTTCATTACTTGGTATCGTTATATCAAACCATGCCTTTCTCTTCTAACGCTGAACCTGTTGCGCCTCTACTCATGCCGCTCACCTCCTGTAACACGATGATACCACGAAAGGTGTACAAGATTTTCCACATAACCCAATTAATCATAACTTATATTGTGTCCAATTCCCCGAATCGCTGAATCCTTTGCCACCACTATGTTTAATTCATTTCTCTGAAATGAGTTTGACATTTTCTCAATATGGTTTATTCATAGGAAAAAGCATAAAAAAAGCCCGTCTGTTTTTTAAACAGATGAGCTTATAAGCTGAATGCATCCATTGTTTGATCCATGGTGTCTTGAGTAATTCCGATGTATCTGAGCGTAATGTCAGGGCTTGAATGATTAAATATCTCCTGCAGCAAGGCAACGTCTTTGAATTTCTTATAGTGCCAGTATCCGAAGGTTTTTCTCATTGTATGAGTCCCGATACCATCAAGACCAACATAATCAGCCGCTTCCCTTAAAATATTATATGCCATACTGCGGCTTATCGGTTTATTTAGTCCTTCGCGGCTTTTGAATAAGAATTCTTGATCATCCTTGTCCTTGATATAATCGGCAAAAGCCTTCCTTAATGCTTTATTGATTTTGATTCGCTTTTGTTTACTGGTCTTTTGCTCTCGCAGGTCGATATACATGCGCTTCACGTCCCTAACCCTTAAAAGCCGCAAGTCTGATATACGCAGACCTGAATTAATTCCGGCCACAAAAAGAAGGTGATTCCGTTCGCTCCGTTCTTTCAGGTACTTTTTAATATAATATATCTGATCTAAGTCCCTTATAGGCTGAACAAAATTCATTCCGGCGCGCCCCCGTCCTTATAAACTTCCACGCGAAGAGCAAAGGCCAGCCGGTAAAATGCTTTTGCTTTCGTCCGGTAGTAGCTCCGCTGACTGAGTCTCATCTCTGCATAGACTTCATAATCATACATTTCTTCATTCTGCATATAGAGCATGACAAGTATTTGCCGCTCCTTTTGGGAAAGCCGGTTAACCGCTCTTTGCATTCTCTTTAAAAACCGTTCCCTCTCAATTTCCCAATCCATGCGTTTTAATGCTGCGTCTTCTGTGGAGGAATGAAATTCATTCGAAAAGCTGGGTGGAACAAGGCTGTATGTTGCGGTCACTTTCGGCAAAAAATCTTCCGGCACTTGTAGTAAGTACATGCGATATTGTTCGAGCAGCTTTTCAGCTTTCATTCTCGTAGCTTCTTCGTCAATTTGAGGTATGTTCAGTGTCATTTGATTCATCAAAAATCCCTCCCGTTATTATTTCTGTCTAAAAGCTCCACCACGGCCTCTTTTATATGTAGGCCTGTTTACACCCATGAGGTTCTCCAACTCTCTCTCAGTAAGCTTCTGCGGCTTTTTTTCGATACTTTTGTGTGACGATGGCTGTTTTTCTTTAAAATCAATGCTCAGCGTGGCGTTTTTCTTCGTTTTCATGCCGTCCCTCCGTTCAAATAAAAAACGGACACCAATCAGAGCACAGTGATTCTGTGCAATGATCAGTGTCCGCAGGCTCTCCGTCTTGGACATATTGATTTTTGATTACTTCACGTAAAATTTTGCTGATTCAAATGTTCCAATATAGTTCCGCTTGCCGGAATCAGAGTAGCAGTCCAGCTGGATGACATATGTTCCTTTCCCGGTCTTATTCCGGATCGTTTTCACGTTGAATGATTTCAGAGGCGTTGCCGTTTTGAAGCTGCCCCGCTGTACTAAGTTCGTATCAGTCAGCCCGCCGCCGCTTCGCTTCTTGTATACGCCGGCCGTGTAATAAAGTGTGCTTGATCCTTTTTTCTCGGCTTTCCAGTCCACCGTTGAGGCGCCGGCCGTGTAAGTCGCGGCATCCGTAAACACCCGGCCGCTGTACCTAGATTCATTTTGCCAGCCTGACCATGCTGCGGAAGCAGACGGCGCAACCGCCACCGCTCCCGTAAGTAATGCAGCTGATAGAATGATTGATTTGAATAGTTTTTTCATGATTACTCTCCCCTCATTGCTGTTAATACATCATGGACATAAAAATTCTGCTCCAACGCTTCCCACAGTTCGTCTGTCATGCCTTCTTCTGCTGTCATGTCTTCAAA
Source organism: Bacillus sp. KICET-1 (assembly GCF_027721405.1). NCBI lineage: Bacteria > Bacillati > Bacillota > Bacilli > Caryophanales > Bacillaceae > Bacillus > Bacillus sp. KICET-1. The sequence continues at coordinate 2,892,015 of NZ_CP113515.1, read as the reverse complement.
GTCGGCGCCTGTATACTGGATACTTGATCCGCTTTCTGTTGGTGAAGTTTCCTGCCTGTTAATTTCTTCCCCATTCTCGTTAAACAATTTCACAATGCCTTTTTCTGCTGTGATTTCGATTACGACTTTGTTGATCATCATTCTTCCCCCTTAACGATATATCCCTTCAAAATCGCCTTATTTAGATCATAAGCAGACATGCTGTTCAGCGGATCAAACAATCCGGTCCACGGTTCGACATCACCTATTTTAATGACAAAGTGTTTCCCGACGAATTGAAGGCGCGCAAATTCTTTTTTGTCTCCTTTGGTCAACGTGTTCACTCTTTCAGGTTCGTCATCAGCCATTTTCAAATAAAACTTCATGCCTTCCTCTATCGCCCGCGCCTGTTCCCGTGTGACCTCAACCTTATCGCTTGTTTTGATTATGATTTTTGTCTTTGTCATTCCGCGCCCTCCTTCTTTTTTAACGGCCACCATCCACGAACCAAGTACCCACTGATAACTGCGGCAACTGCCACACAATTTATTCTCGAACTCTGATTGTCGAAATACTGATCCAGGATTGCTCCTATGGAATTGGCAATGACCGACATCATGAGAAGCATCAACATTCTAAATGTGAATTTCATTCCATCACCCCCAGAAATAATTCACAGCACTCACAGCGCCATATACAATCCAAGAGAGGGCGAAAGACAGAATTCGCCAGTTTTGCCCCCGGATCATTTTGTTTTGCTCCTGAATCGTCCGCGCTAAATCTTCGTTACGCGTTTCCAGTTCGATGCACCTTGCTTGCAGTTCTTCGTTTTCTGTCATTGTTCCGCGCCCTCCTCAATAATTCCCTGTCAAAAGACAACCATCCCATGGTCCGGATTCGTGTATCTCCTCAAACTTTTCTATGATGCATTGAAGCGCTTTTTTCGGAAGTAAGTCAATTAGTTCGTTCTCAAAGAAGTCCTGAAGCATGTTATTGTACTCATCATATTCGGCAATTCCTCCGTCTTCATATCCGGCACTTATCATATGTCTGACCTTGTCTCTCATCTGATCGTTTGTCATTTTTCCCCCTCCGGCTCTTCAAACGCTATTTCCTCTTGATCATCCATAAGCGGACTTAACGTAATTGTTACTTCAAGGTAGCTTTCACAAGATTCTTCATCAAAGAAATACTCAACATCGGCTGATAAAATGTGTGTGAAAGTAACGTTCGTTGTCCCTTCTATTTTCAAAGACAATTCATCCCATAGAGGTAATGCGGCCATTACCTCCAAAAATTCAGGAACCTCTTTTAATATTTTTTCTGCATTTTTGAAGTCGACCCGCAATCCGTCTTTTGTTCTAATCGTGTGTTTTTTCATTTCATTTGCCCTCCTGCTGCCGCTGATGATTGACGGCGTTTTTGTCCATGTAAGCCGCTTCAATTTGTTCATGCGTTAACCCAAACATTTTACCTAGACCGATAAAACCCGCAAAAAACTCATCGTAAGTATCAAATAACTTTTCTTCAAACCAATCTTCATGTATTGCTTTATATAAGTCCGATGCATATCCAAACAAGTGGTTAAACTGGTTTACAATAGTGAAGTCAGTCCACTTCCCTAAATTTTCGTGTGCATATCCAATTCGATTCCCAATACTCAAGACAAAATGTAGGCAGTCCACGTATTCCTCAAGTAGTGGGTTTTTATCACGAAAAGCCGTTACATCACCCACGTTACAAACAGGACATATTTCATAATCCGGATCTAATAAGTGTTTAAAATCATCTTTGTTTAAATTTTCTCCGCAATAGTGATTTTCACAACGGAAAAAGGCTGCGTTTTCAGGATTCGCACCAACATTTGTTGATACTTTTGTTCTTGGCTTTTGGTTATTACTCCAATGCTTAAAGCCGCGCCATTCATTCGCACACTCGGCAAGCTCGACCTGTAGAGCAAGAATGAGGTTCGGTAGCAAGTCCTGCCCCTCAAGCCCCTTTTCTTTGATGATCCGATCATCAAGCACCTTTTGCATTTCGAACATTTTTTGTAGATTCATGATTCAACTTTCTCCCTTCTCCGTTTACGCGGAATGCCTATTTTTCTTGCATGATAGAAATAAGTATCAATACATTCGAAACCGAAATGCTGTGCAATTTGGAAGTGTGTCCAATTCTGGTTACGAAGCTCCGTCCATTCTGCCAGAGTGAACAGGCGATACGGTTTCTGGATTACTATGCCGTTAGCCTTTTTCCAGACAGAAAGAGTGGATGGAGAGCAATGCAGTTCCTCTCTCGCTATTTCCGTGTCAGACATACCGCGTTCATGAAGCTCTCGATATTGCTCCTCTGTGAAGCCGATGTCATCAAGTAAAGTCACACTATTTCCTCCTCAACGCCCATGCAGCGCCCACAATGCGGGCAGCGGGCATCTGCGCGGATTTCTAAATCAAGTTTTTTATAATCGCAGTCCGGGCAATGGTATTCGATCATGATGCAGTCTCCTGGTCCATAATTGCCTTAAATATCGGGTAAATCTGCTGCGGCACAACCGCGTTTCCTAATCCTTTAATTCTGTCCACCCGATCGGGAACCCCATGAGCCACTCGACCCACGTCGGGTTCAGTTGCCCAGCATTGCCCGCCGTCATCTGTTTCCGTTCCTGCTCTGAAATAACTCCCTTTTCCTGTAGTTCGCACATCGTTTGAAAAGATCCCGTGCCGCCGCACATCCCTTTTGTTCTCGGAGTGGGCCACATCACAGAATCGTTTAGATTGAGACTCCATCCCTGCTCCGTCTTCCTCTGTGCACGTTTCGAATTGGGCTTGTCTCCCGATCTGTAATCTCTTGACTGCGGGGTCGGGAAAAACTGAACATACCTCCCCAGGCCTATTGATCCGTCTGTTCCGTTGCCTGTCCTCTTCCGTAGCGTTCCCGATGAGTTGATTGTGAAATTGTCGTTCTTCCCTATTATTTTGCCTGTTGTGCCGTCCGAAGCTGTCGGAGTAGGCAACAACGAAAGTTCGATCTCTTCGATGTTTGGCGTCGACGGCACAAGCCGGTATAATAAACGATTGCCCTTTGTAACCCGCACTTTCCAAGTCAAATAGCGTGCGGTCGAGTTCCATGTTTGCGAAGTTAGCAACGTTTTCACCAACAACCCAAGTGGGTCTAAGCTCTTTGATGATCCTAAACATTTCCGGCCAGAGGTCGCGGTCATCTTCCGTGCCTCTTCGCTTCCCGGCAATACTGTAAGGCTGGCAAGGGAATCCCCCTGAAATAATGTCAATTGTTCCACCTGGCTCAATCACTCCTTTTTCTTCTAAAAGCTGTCTATTCAAGGTGCATACATCATCGAAGATAGGTACGCCCGGGAAATTTTTGTTTAATACCTTTTGACAAAAGGGTTCACGCTCGCAGAATGCTACCGTCTCAACGCCGGCCCATTCAGCGGCAAGAGCGATCCCCCCAATGCCGGCGAACAATTCAATACTTTTCATCCCGTCACCCCAACATTCCCGGCAACACGGAGATAGTGAAGAAGATGAGTCCCACGCATGCCCCGACCAGCCAAATATTTGTTTTATCCCGTTTAGCGATAATGGTATCGCCGATCATTTTCAGATCGTCAGACCGAGCGACAAGCGTCGGGATGTAGTCCGGGTGAACCTTTAAAAGCTCGGCCGCCTGCTCGACGGTCATTGCTTCGTCCTTCGTGGCCTTCACATTCCGTTGCAGTTCTACTTGTAATGGCATCATTTTGCAGCACCCTCCATGTCAAAAACTTCAATCGGCGGCATTTCGCCAAGCATGCTGAATATGATTCTTCTTTTCTCAATAAGACTTTTATCAAGATCAGCCGCACTTTGCTTTTTAATGATTTTGATTAAATCCTCACCGACACTTTCAAAAAGTTTCAGTGTGTCTTCTTTGTCGAGTGTCTTTTGATAGATTGAAGGGGTCATCGGAATTTTAAGAATCTGTAGTCCGGTTGTTACCTCTGACACGTTAATATGATCGAAAGTTGGAATCGCGCAGAAACGGTATTTTCCAACTTGAATTTCATGGCCAACCGCCGGCTTCCATTTGCCATCCTTTGGCTTACGTGTATTACTAAAGGCTAGATAGAACTTCTTCACTTTTTTGTCTACTGTAATTTTCATTCCGCAGCCCCCTCCAATGCTATTTTCGCAACGGCGCCCCAATCCATATCAATAGCGGGCGGACAGTCTTCAAATTCATTTGTGTATGTCGTGTCATCAGCGTAAAATTCTAATGCGTTTCTATAACGCTTGTTCTCCGCCTGCAGCAACTTAATATCTTTCTGTGCCTGCCGGAATTGATTGGCCGCAATATCTTGCTGCCGCTGGTGCTCCCGATTCATAGCCTGCTGCATGATTAATTCTTCCGCGAGCTTTTCGGCTGCTGCTTCTAAAGAAATTTGCTCAGGTGCACTGGCCGCCGTTTTCGAAAGGGTGCAAATGTAAGAGCCGGTATATAAAACTTCACCTTTTGATAAGTTGATTTTGAATTCTTTCATGCCCGGGCCTCCCGGTCTAAAAGACATGTTTTACATACAACCCAATGAGCTGAATAATATATTTTTCCGCAGCGTTCACACTTGCGGGCAATTTCGTTTCGATACATTTTCCGTTCCTCCCCCGCAGGGGAAAACCCCTGCTAATTGAATTTATGGCCGATCTCGTAATCACAACGAGCCAGACCGCCTTTTACTGTTTGAATGATTGTTTTACCGTGTTCCGGTGCCTCAACGACATATGCGGCGTTTTGGTTGCCGTCTAACACGATGACAGACACCTTCCCCGGCTCAATAAATTGAGAAACACTTGTATTTTGATTGAGTGATATATGTTTTGGCTGCATGTTCAAAGCCTCCGTATGGTATAATAAAAGTGTCTAGGTTTTATTATTCATACAGTGGCGGTTGCTTTAGCGGCCGTCCTTACATCCAATAGTTTGACGGGAATAGTTGTATGCCAACCTTTGGTTTTTCCGTCGAAATGATTGGGTGTTTTTTTATATACTCAACGCGTTCTTCTTCGCTCATCACCCGTGTTGTAACCTCGCCGTGCTGACGCAAGTTTTTGTTTTCTGTCATGGTGCTGTCCTCCTATTCTTTGTTCATACCTTTGATTTGAAGATTATATAAGCGCTCAAGCTCTTCATCTGTCTGGCGGTTTAAAAAATCTCTGCCATAAGAGCCGATAAGCAAAAGCCATTCCATTAAATGCTTTCGTTCTGCCTGTCCCAAACGTCTGCCACTCCCTTCATAATCAGCATTTGTAAAGCCGCGTTCCTTACCTCTGGGGTACAGTCTTCATATCGCACGATGACCATAAGTTGCTGGACGGTTGCTTTTTCAAAATGGAAGCTTTTGCTTGTTGCGTTCATCTTCTGACGCTTCCTTTCCGAGCAAGCCGGATTCCCGAGGCTCAATGAGGTCTCTTTTTGCTTGGTCGATGATAAGGAATAACGTTTCATCTTCATTCCGTTTCAGCTCTTTTGCTATGTTGAGGTAAGACTCATCTGCCGCCCACAGCTCCCGGAAACGCCTGATTTCACTGTCATAAAACATGAAGTTTAGGTCCTGAAAAGGGATATACACCGGGCTTTCTTCAAACAAATAGCGTAGTCGGTACATTTTATCTTTCATCGTTTTCTCGGATATTCTAATTCTTTTGTTAGCGCGTAAGCCGTTTTTACGGGCGGGCAGGATGTTTTTTCTTGCAAAGTCCATGACCAGCAAAATGATTTCATCCGAATCTCTGTTTAATAATTCCGACATATCAAGAATTGATTTCCCATCATGCCAGTATTGAACGACCTTTTTTAGCTGGACCATTGACCATTCATAATTCATATCCTCCAAAGCCAGTTCGAACGGTTCAGCATTGACCGCCTGACTCATGCCCAACACCTCCGGACCGTTCCTGTATTCCGATGAACGATAATAAGCCGGTGTTCATGCTGCAGATTTTTGCTTACAAGCCAGTTATTCGGGTTTAAGCCGTTTGCCTTAATGACATTTTTCTGTGCGCGCGTCGGGCGCTTCCCGTGTTTCACACTGCATTCCCCCTAAAGTTCTGATAGTCTGCTATTTTTTGATCAAGAATCTTGATAAGCTCGTCTATTTCTTTTTTGCGCTGGTCATCCGTTAATTTGCGTTCAGGGACGATCTGCAGCACGCCGGGCATGATTGCCTGTATCAACTGTTTTCACCTCCTTAAAAGGACAGGGCGGGCGCAGTACGGCCTTTTCTTTCCTTCTGCTTCTCTTCGAATTTGACTGTTTCCAAGTGTGCCGTGAGCCGGCTTACGACTTTCTTGTCATAAAGTTTAGTCAGAGCCACGCCGGATAGATTAGTTGTAACGATCGTGAATTTGCCTTGTCGCCCCGTAGAGACGCCGTACCATACGCGATGAATAAAATCATTTGCCGCCCTGTTTTCGTTGTCTGTGTCGCCCACCTCGGCCCCGAGATCGTCAATGACAAGATAATCAACCCTTGTCAGCAGTTCGATCGCAAAAGCTTCCGTAAGCCTTTCAGAGCTGTCCTTGAATGAGTTCTTTATTCGCCTCATAAGGGCGTCACTGTTTACAAACAACGCTGATTTAGCGTATCCTTCTGCGTCCCTCTTGTTCAGCTCTTTAATGGCTGACATAGCGAGATGGCTTTTTCCTGCGTTAGATTCACCCGTTAAGAAGATATTCATGACGGCTCCTGCCCTCACTTGCTTAACAAGCTCCATCATCCGGCGCTTGTTCCGCTCGTCTTCATGGTTATAACTTTGGAATGTCGAGAACGTCGCTTCTTTGAGTGTGGGATCAGCGATTAGTGAATACATAGATAAAACCTTTTGATCCATCCGGCGGCGCCATTCCTCGGTTTCATGCTCAATCTCCTTATTGCGCTGTTCCCGTTCGCACATGGGACACTTTGCAGAGCCATCCCGAAGTTTAATGAGCTGAACTGGATACGGCTTTTCTTCTCCACCGATAATCCGGGTGTGTTTATCGCAGTAAACAGGATTGCCGTGCTCATCAGTATGGAATGTCATCCTCCGAGATATTTCGCCCTGGACTGCGGCCGCTTGTTCCTTTGTAAAATCCTTCATTCGCTGATCCTCCTTTTTGATTTAGGTAAGATTCAAATTTTGTACCGAACAATGTTTCAGGGCGCAAAAATCTATTCATAGCAGGATCATTGAGCCATTCCTCAGTTTTTACTAGAATGACATGTTTAAAATCTTCAAAGCGAAAACCTTCGTTCCAGCGTGCCTTGATGTCTTTTTTTGTTTTTGGTGTAGTAGGTCGGTATCGTTTGCCCGCTACTTTGTTCAGTAAATCAATGATCAGTTTGTAAGGAATCTCGTCCTTTTCGTTTTTGGAAGAAGATGCGTCGTCGGGTTTACCCGACAATATATCTTTTAATTCTTTTTCTTTATCTAATTCTTTATCTATATCTGCACCGTCACGTGACGTCACGCTAACGTCATTCTCTTTTTCTGGTGCAGAAAGCTGCAATTGCTTCTTTCGTTCCCTGTATTGTCTGTTTCTTTCCGCAGCTAATTTCCTTACCCTATCCATACCTTCGACGTTCTGATGTTTCTCCCAATTTGCGATGGAAATAAATTTATTTTCGTCAACTTCAATCATTCCGAATTGTTGAAAGGTGTTGAGGGCCATTCTAACAATTGGCAAAGGCCTGTTGAAAATAGTTGCCAGCATTTCATCTGTATACGGGATATTCTGATTTAGGTAAATGTAACCTGATGCATTGGTCTTACCGGCTTGAGCAAGGAGTTTAACCCAAATAATTAGGATCGTGTCTGACTCTGGCATTTGCTCAATGAGCTTGATTTTTTCATCCTCGAACATCTTGGTACTTAACTTGATCCATTTAACCTCAGACAATAGGATCAACTCCTTCCGCCTTCGTCAAAGGCCATACAGACCGTTTGCCGTTTACAATTACAGAGCCGAGGGTGTTTTGCTGACATTGATCAGACATGCAGGCGCCGCCTTGAGCTTTTAGTTCGGCAATAGCCCTTTCATGAGTATTAACAGACTCACTTATAACTACGTGAATTTGATTATGTAGCCAGATGCGGCTTTCTAAAATCACATGTATTCTCCTTTCGATTATTTGTTGAAAATCTCAGCAAAGTGTTTATCTAAAAAGGCAGCCATTTTAGAAGCTTGAAAGCTCCAGTTTTGCCCTTTAGCTTGCGGATAAAATACAAAACCCCCGTTTGCTGAATCTAAAAATTTGCGGAACCGACTTGGGTATAAAATGTTTTCTTTAATCCACTCGCTTTTGCGCGCTGTCTTTTTCTCAAGGTCTTTCATGTTCCAATAGACGCCGGACAGTGATTGCTCTCTTAGTTCCTGAAGCTCCACCCTACTGATGAGAATTTTGTCAGCAGGGATCGGAATTGACAGGCTAACATCAAGAAGTTGTTCCAAATTATTTGCCCTCCTCAATATTCCTACAAGAAACTTTTTGATTAAAAAAATATCCTGCAGGTACATTTAGTTTTTTACAGAATTGGTTAATGCTTTTGAAAGTTGGATTTATTTTTCCATTCTCTAACTTATAGATATAGGAGGTAGTAAACCCTGTAAAGTTAGCAAATTCATTGAATGACATGTTTTTTTCTTTGCGAATTTTTTTGATTTTTTCACCAAATAGCATATTGCTGTCCAATGTTTCCCCTCCTTTATTATTCCTACAGGAATATTACAAACTCAATATATCACCTTGCCTATAGCTTTGTAAACCCCTAATTTATGAATTTTTATCCTATCGGAAACAATGCATGTTATAATATTACTACAGTAAAAAACAAAATCTGTTGAGTGGAAAGGTGATTGCTTTCTGATGGAAAAAAATAAGATTATTGGACGGAATATAGCAAAATTAAGAAAGCAAAAAAAGCTTACTCTCCGTCAACTCGCCGATGCAACAGGTGTAACGCAGGGGTATCTCTCGAAACTTGAAGCAGGAGATAAAATAAAAAAACCTTCTTATGAGAAATTAAACGCAATTGCAAAATATTTTAATGTCGATGTTTCATACTTCGCAACAGACGAAGATGAATTAAATAAAATGAGCGATGAAGAAAAAGAATTAGTATTTGCAAGGAATTTAACTCTTGATGTAATAAAGAAAGCAAACATTATTGATAATGAAGGCAATATAATAACAGAAGATGAAAGAGAATTTATGCTTAACGCCCTAAAGTCTTACCGTGAATCTAAGGCTAAATTCTTGGATGACTTAGCCGAAGATTGATTTTGCTGGTTTTTGTTATTCGGTTTGATAATAGTTAAAAGTTCTTCAAATACAATTGTCATTTTCTTGTTACCTCCGAAAGAACATTTGTTCCTGTATATTATATTTTAAAAAAGAATTAAAAAAAATAGTTTTTAAACAATTTCCTGTTTTCGTTTTTTTTGAAAACAGGAAACTTCCCCAAAAAGCACGAAAGACGTTGCCAACAAAGGCATCGTCTTTTTTTAAGTCTGTATCTACTTTTCAGGGTGTTGATGAAATTATGCGCCTACTATAATCTCGGCTGTTTGGAATTCACCTTCTGCATTTGAATGGTCAAATGAACCATTTATGGCCTCTGCAGTCAGTATACCGAACGCCAAGATCAAGACTATTGACATCTTTTTCATCTAAAACACCTCCTGTTACTAAATATTAAAATTAAATCCTAACTTTATCAAGTATATTTTTGGAAGATTAGAACGAAATTGATCTTTTTGCTGTGAAAAAAAGTAAAGCGATAACAGCAACTTTTCTGATGACTCTTCTCTAATTCCGTCAAAAAGCAGCGCGTAGCTTTTATAAAAATCATGCTGATAAAAAGAACTCAATGAATCCTTTTTCGCTAGTGACTTAGCAAAAGTAGTCACCTGATAATCTTCCGGAATCTCCTTATCCCAAAATGCTTGCAGGATGGCTATTTCTTCTTTATTCTGAACTAATTCTTTTTTTCTGTCTGGAAAAGTGCTGAGCAGTTGAATACACTTCTTATAGTATTCATAAGATAGAAAATAAGATTCGTTCATGTAGGACAACGCTAATATGTACAATGCTGTCAAATTTAAATTAACACTAAGGTTTTTCTCACGAAGAGAGTGAGCAACTTCCCTAGCCTTAAAAACAGCATTATCCTGCTTCAAATACAGATTCACAGAAACCTCTTCTAAACGAGCAGAGAATGCCATTTTTAGAAACGGATCAGATATCATATTGATATTCTTTTGAATCGTTCCAATTTTATCAATTGTTAATTCATACTTTCTGCTTTGGTAATTAGCATACATTTCTAAGACAAGAAGTAGTGTTTTTGTATCATGACAATCTGATTTGAGGTCGTTAAGTTTCTCAATATATTCCGAGCTTCCAAGTGACAATCTGTATTCCAACATGAATTTATAGATTCCAGACCACGAACTGATCTTACCCTCTTTTTTAATTTGCCTATCAATTAAGTTTTCTATAACTGAAAAGAGTCTCTTGGCATAACAATATTCTAATGCTGCAGGATAATTCTTCTTCTTAACTCCGTTTAAACAATATTGCTTTATCAGTTCAGTTTCATTATCCGGGTCAAGATACCTTATGATCTCTCGAACCATCCAAAAGTTTATCTCTTTCCCACTGAGAAACTTACTTAAATAACCTTCACTTATCCCAATTTTTGCAGCAATCATATTCTGCTTTTCATTGGATGACTTTATCAATTCTTTTATATGAATCCTTATATCTCTAGTTGCTACTGATTCCATATGATCACCTTTTCACCTCAAATTTAACATAATCACAAAGAAAATTTTGTCGAACGATGGCGATAAGATTTAGAATTTTTTGATTTTTTACGTTATAATTTATTCCTCTCAATACTTATTATACCTTATTTTACAATGGTTAACTAAGCGAAAAGCCTTATTTGAAACAATCTTTTAAATAAATTAAGATAGTGCTATCCTATTATTGGAGAATTAAAGTTCCCCCTATAGGAGTGAATGAAATGGCTAGTTTCCTAAAACGCGGTAAAACGTGGCAGTATTGCGTTAGCGCTAAACCCAAGCCCATCAGGAAAGGCGGATTTAAAACTAAGAAGGAAGCTCAAGTGGCTGCCGCAGAGGTTGAAGATAAATTGAGGAAATATAAAACGCCGGGCACAAAAAAAGTCCTCTTTGATGAATACTTTAAAAGTTGGGTAAATGTTTATAGAGCTGATATTGGTGCCATCACTCGTGAAGGTTACTATATTACACTTAGAGAAATTTCAGAGAATTTTGCAGGAAGATATATCAATGACATCACTAAACGAGAATATCAAGAGTTTTTAAATAAGTTTGGATCTCAACACGCAAAAGAAACTGTTAGAAAAATAAATACGCACATTAGAGCTTGTGTGCAAGAGGCAATTGAAGAAGGGATTATTCAGTTTGATTTTACCAGGAAAGCAAAATTGATTGGAAGCGTGGAATCAAAACGCCCGGAAGAAAAACACTTGAATTATGTTGATAGTCAAAAGCTTTTAAATGAATTATATGTGCGCAAGGATCAGTCTATCGGATATTATTTATTAATACTGGCCCTCACTTCAGGAATGCGTTTTTCTGAAATGTTGGGATTAACACTCGAGGATTTCAACTTTGAATTAAATGAGATTACAATCAACAAAACCTGGGATTATAAAAAAGGAACGGGTTTTGCTACGACAAAAAATGCGTCTTCAAATAGGACCATTAAAATGGATTCTAATACAATGGATTTATTCAAAAAGTTGTTATCCGAAATGCCTGATAACATACATAATCTTGTATTTTATAGTCCTCGCAGTTCTAGAAAAGTCATCACTAACGAATTTGTCAACAAAATATTGAAAAAGACATTGACTGACTTGAAAATAGAACCAATTTCGATACATGGGTTGAGACATACACATGCCAGCGTGTTACTCTACAAGAGGATTTCAATTTATTATGTCTCAGAGCGTTTAGGACATGCTAAGATAGATACCACGCATAATTATTATTCACATGTAATTAAAGAACTACGTGAAGAAGACACCCAAAACACCCTTGATTTATTTGAAAAAATGCCTGACGTGAAAACATCTGTATAGAAATGTGCAAAAAATGTGCAAAAAAAAATAAAATCGCATCGTTTTTCAGCGGATTCTCACAAAAATAAAAAGCTTGCAAAAACGACGAAAACCCTTGTGTGACAAGGGTTTTTCTGTTTTACCGCCATTATTAATCTGCACTTATCTTATGCGGAAAACGCTCTAGGAGAGATTCGAACTCCCGACCTGCAGTTTAGGAAACTGCTGCACTATCCGCTGTGCTACTAGAGCCTGCTTCTATTATAGTAACGCTGGCGGCCGTTTTTTTCAAGTCTACAGCCCTCCGAACACTTTATAGGCGGCTCTCGTCGTATCTTCATCTATTCCGATATAACGCATTGTAATAGACGGAGAAGAATGATTCAAAATCCTCTGCAGTTCAGCAATGTCTTTTGTCCTCTGATAAAAATGATACCCGAACGTCTTTCTAAGCGTATGCGTCCCGATTTCCTCCAACCCGCAAGCGGCAGCCGCTTCCTTTAATATTCTGTATGCCTGAATCCGGGATATGGGCTTATTCGTCCGTTTCGATTTAAACAAATAGTCATCCTCTTTCATGTCTTTTGTATAAGCGTATATGTCGGCCTTTAAAGACTCCAGTATCAGAATTTTTCTTTTCTTTCTCGTTTTGCTTTCGGTTGCCCACACATGGTCTTTGTTCCTTACATCCCTCACGCGAAGCGGCAGAACATCTGAAATCCGCAGTGCGCTGTTCATGCCGAAAATAAATAAAAAATAATCACGATCACTTTTTTTCATTAAATACTGTTTGACTTCCTGGATCTTCTCCAAACTTCGGATCGGCTGTACGATATGCATCAAAAAACCCCTTATAATTGGTAAAGTAACATATTGAGCATTATGTTACTATTATAACCGAAACCCGTTGAATGATAAAGGATAAAGGGTCTTATGTAACATAATATACATAGTGTTACATAAGGTGAATCAGATACGCAGCTTCAACGAATTCCTCAAAAACATCATTTTCAGACCGTTGACAAGCTTTTAAACAAATAGAGACTCAAGGTATTAAAAAATGAAAACATAGGCCTTAAAATGAAATCTGAGCATCCGTTTTTTGTGAGCAACCGAAAAAAAGTGAAAAAAAAAAGACACAATATGAAATTGTGTCCTAATCTTCATCTTTTACATCAATGTCCTCAGGAAGCGGCTCATTTAAAAACTCTTGAATCATTTCCTTATATTTTTCCAGCTGCTCGAGATGTGTTTGAAATTGTTCCTTGTTGATTAAATATTGCTGCCCGTCATGGACGGCTCTTATTTTATTCGTCAAAACAAGATTGTGCACATATTCTTCAGGAAGACTGGTAAACTCAGCTGTCTCTTTGATCGTTAAATACATGGCTCACGTTCCTTTCATATGTCATATGAGTGAATTCTGTTTTGTTTATTGTAGCTTATTTTTTGTCTTTATGCTTGTTTCACAGCTTTTTCAGTCCGGTTTCCCATTTAGCCTATTTGCGACTGATTACATTCACACAGAAACCCCAACTTTTTGCACACCGGACTATTCCGTTTGTCACTTGTGAAAACAGCACATTTTACTTACTCTATAATTGTAAGCGGAAAACAAAGGAGGCAGACTATGAAAAAGAAAAAGTTTATGAATCTCTGTTTTATCGTTCTGCTCAGTACTTTGCTCGCGGCCGGAAGCATCCCTTATCACGCTCAGGCTAAGAAACACCCGTTTTCCTATGACGACTACAAACAGGTAGATGTCGGCAAAGACGGCATGGTTGCCACCGCCCATCCTCTCGCTTCACAAATCGGTGCCGACGTGCTGAAAAAAGGCGGCAATGCAATTGACGCCGCGGTTGCCATTCAATTCGCATTAAACGTAACTGAACCTATGATGTCTGGAATCGGCGGCGGCGGATTTATGATGGTTTATGATGCGAAGACGAAAGACACCACCATTATCGACAGCAGGGAACGCGCACCGGCAGGCGCAACACCGGATATGTTCCTTGACGAAAACGGCAAAGCCATTCCTTTCTCCGAACGCGTTACGAAAGGGACTGCAGTCGGTGTTCCGGGAACATTAAAAGGACTTGAAAAAGCGCTAGACAAATGGGGCACACGCTCCATGAAACAACTCATCACCCCTTCCATTAAACTTGCCTCAAAAGGCTTTCCGATCGATTCGGTTTTAGCTGATGCCATCTCAGATTATAAAGACAAATTATCACACACTGCTGCAAAAGACGTGTTTCTTCCGGACGGAGAACCTCTGAAAGAAGGAGACACACTCATCCAAAAAGACTTAGCCAAAACATTTACAGCTATTAAGTACAAAGGCACAAAAGCATTCTATGACGGTGCATTCTCCAAAAAGCTTGCAGAAACAGTGCAGGAATTCGGCGGCTCAATGACAGAAAAAGACATTAAAAACTTCAATGTGACGATTGACGAACCGATCTGGGGAGATTACCAGGGCTATCATATCGCAACTGCTCCTCCTCCAAGCTCGGGCGGTGTTTTCCTGTTGCAAATGCTGAACCTCCTGGATGATTTTAAGCTTTCTCAATATGATATCCGTTCTTGGCAAAAATATCAGCTTCTCGCAGAAACGATGCATTTGGCTTATGCTGACCGCGCCGCATTTGCCGGGGACCCAGAATTCGTCAACGTCCCTCTCAAAGGTCTCTTGAATCCAGATTATATCAATGCCCGCAGACAGCTGATAGATATTGATAAAGTCAATAAAAAACCGAAAGCCGGCGATCCTTGGTCCTATCAGGAAGGTTCTGCAAACTATAAACAAGTGGAGCAGCCGACTGACAAACAGGAAGGTCAAACGACTCACTTCACGGTAACCGACCGCTTCGGCAATGTCGTATCTTATACGACAACAATTGAACAGCTGTTCGGTTCCGGCATTATGGTTCCCGGATACGGCGTTGTGCTGAATAATGAGTTAACAGACTTCGATGCGGTGCCTGGCGGCGCAAATGAAGTGCAGCCGAATAAACGTCCGCTCAGCAGCATGACTCCGACTATTTTATTCAAAAATAACGAACCAGTCCTGACTGTCGGCTCCCCCGGCGGAGCAACGATCATTTCTTCCGTCCTGCAAACGATCCTGAACAAAGTTGAGTACGGCATGGATCTGAAAGCGGCGGTCGAAGAGCCGAGAATTTACACAAACAGCATGACATCCTATCGATATGAAAAAGGAGTGCCGGAAGAAGCCCGCACAAAACTGAACGAAATGGGGCATAAATTCGGCAGCAGCCCGGTTGATATCGGTAATGTGCAAAGCATCCTGATCGACCGTGAAAACGGCACCTTCACCGGAGTTGCCGACTCAAGCCGAAACGGAGCCGCAATCGGCGTAAACTTGAAAAATTATAAAAAATAACAAGATAAAAAGCCTCGTTTCTCAAGCTGAGAAATGAGGCTTTTGTTTCTTCTGCACTGTATTCAGATGAGGGTTTTTCAGACGTTAATGATGCAAGCGAAAGCACGCCGCACATCGCGATGACAACACCCGCTGATCCGATCCATGTCACTGACGCAAGAGACAGATGAGTGACAACAATGCCCCCGATGCCCGCCCCGGCTGCCATAGCCAGCTGCATCACAGACTGGTTGAGGCCAAGTAATACACCCGATGATTCAGGCTCCATCGTTGCCAAATGATACTGCTGAGCAGGCCCAGATGACCAGGCGGCGAAGGACCAAAATATAAGCACTGCCGCCGCTCCGAAAGCAGAATATGTGACAAACGGCAATAACATGAGCATGATAGCATGAAGCGCCATTCCGCCGATTAATGTCATACGCGCCCCCCATTTGTCTGCGCTGAAACCGCCTGCTTTAGAACCGGCAAGACTTGCAACACCGAAAATAAGCAGCAATGTACTCAGTATTCCGCTGCCGATATGAGTGACGTTCAGTAAATACGGAGAAAGGTACGTATACGCAACCGAATAGCCTCCGAGCCAAAAAAACGTAATGGCCAGCCCGACAGCCACCTTTCGTTTCTTCAAAAGAGAAAATTGCTGAATGAGCGGCACCGGTTTATCTCCTTTTATCTCAGGCAGCGCGAAACGTATAATAAGCATGGCAATGATTCCGATTGCCGCAATTCCGGCGAAAACCACCTTCCAGCCGAAAGCTTCAGACACGGTTCTTCCGATCGGAACACCGATAATGAGCGCCGCCGTAAACCCCATAATGACGGTTGCGAGAGAACTTGCCTGTTTTCCCGGGGGAGCGATTTTTGCTGCGATCGTAAGCGCGGTGACCACCACAGTTCCTGCTCCAAGCGCCATGATCACCCGTGCTCCCGCAAATAAGCCGAATCCCTGCACAAGGAAAGAAATGATATTCCCGATAACAAACAGCCCCAGAGCATAGATCATGAGCTTCCTTCTGTCCAGTTTTGCTGTAAGGGCCATCATGACAGGCGTTCCGATTGCATAAACAAGTGAAAAAATCGTAATCAGCTGCCCTGCCGCTGCCACAGTAACTCCCAAGGAACCTGCAATTTTATCAAGCATCCCGGATATCACATATTCAGACGTCCCCACTAAAAAACTGATAATTGCCAAAATGTAAATCTTCCAGGTATTTTGCACCTGACACACTCCTTCATTGATGATTTATATAAAGATATATTGTGATATATCGATATAAAGAGTTGAACAAACAGAAACAAATCGCAATATGTCGATGTGTAGTCGGAAAAAGAAACTGAATCCCTCTTCTAAAGGATTCAGCCCTACATTTCGCGCTGAAAATAATCGGCCATCGCCTTTATCGCTTCTTCATCTCTTTTATAATAGGTGTATTTGCCAATCCGTTTTGTTTGGATAAGGCCCGCCCGCTGAAGAATGGAAAGATATTGAGACGCCGTTGACTGTGTCATCTGAAGCTTATCGGTGATCTGGCTGACACATACTCCGATCTCATTCATATCAATGCCATCATGCGGGGCGAAGTGACGGTCCGGCTCTTTCAGCCATTGTAAAATCTCAAGCCGTGACTCATTAGACAACGCTTTAAAAACATCAATAGGTTTCATACGCTTTATTATATCGTGATTTTACGATATGTCAATGTTGTTTTTCTTCAATCTCTATTTTTTGTTTTGCCTCTCTTATGATCCGGGACATAAAATCACTCACATTCTCTTCAAATGTGTCTTCCCGCCCGTATTGCCGTACATGTACAGATTGATGGCGGCACTCTTGATCCCCCACAACCGCAATATACGGTATTTTTTTCATTTGTGCTTCTCTGATTTTATAGCCGAGTTTTTCATCGCGCTGATCGAGCTCAGCCCGGATACCCGCTTTCTTCATTTGCAAGTGCACCTGTTCTGCGCAGTCCAGGTGTGCGGTGTTTGATACTGGGATGATTTTTGCCTGTACCGGTGCAAGCCATAAAGGGAACGCTCCCCCGAAATGTTCTGTAATGATTCCGAGAAATCTGTCGAGAGATCCGAATACCGCCCGGTGGATGACAACAGGACGGACTTTTTGGTTTTTTTCATCAATATATGTTAAATCAAATTTCTCCGGCATTTGAAAATCCAGTTGGACAGTGGCACATTGATGGCTCCGGTTCAGCGCATCTTTTATATGAATATCAATTTTCGGTCCGTAAAATGCGCCATCTCCCCGATTAAACCGAAAACGATATCCCTGTTCTTTTAATACTTTTTCTAATGCGCTCTCAGCCCTGTTCCACAAGCGTTCGCTTCCCATGTAATCTTCCGGTCTTGTTGACAGCTCAATATCATAGGAAAAACCAAATGCGGTGTACACCTCGTGAATCAGCTGCAGCGCCGAAGCGATTTCACTCTCGATCTGATCCTGCGTTACAAAAATGTGTGCGTCATCCTGGCAAAAAGATCTGACGCGGAGCAGGCCATTAAGCGCCCCGCTGAATTCGTGACGGTGCACCTGACCGAACTCAGCCATCCGAATCGGAAGATCACGATAAGAACGAAGCTTTTCTTTAAATATGAGCATGTGGCCGGGGCAGTTCATCGGCTTTAACGCAAAGCGCTGATGATCGGCTTCTGAGAAATACATATTCTCTTTATAATGATCCCAGTGGCCGGATTGCTCCCAAAGACGCTGGTTCATCATCATAGGGGTACGCACTTCCTGATAATGATAGGCATCCTGCTTTGAACGCAGAAATGATTCAAGCGTGTTTCGGATAAACTGACCGTTCGGCAGATAAAAAGGCATACCCGGCGCCTCTTCCGAAAACATAAAAAGTTGTAACTCCGCTCCCAATTTCCGATGATTTCTCATCTCCGCCTCTTTCAACAGCTGAAAATGTCTGTTCAGCTCCTTTTCTGAGGAAAATGCTTTCCCATAGATGCGCTGGAGCATTTTTTGGTTGCTGTCGCCGCGCCAATAAGCCCCTGATACATGAGTGAGCGAAAAAGCTTTTATCTGTCCGGCAGACGCCAAGTGCGGACCCCGGCATAAATCAATGAATTCGCTCTGGCGGTATATACTGATTGTATCAGTCTGCGGAATACCCGCTAAGAGCTCAAGCTTCAGCGGTTCATGAGCAAACAGCTGCTCTGCCTCTTCTCTGGGGATTTCTTCTCTGATAATTTCCGGATTTTCCGAAATGATTCGGTTCATCTCTTTTTCAATGACGGCCAGGTCTTTTTCAGTAATCGTTTCATCCATATCAAAGTCATAATAAAAGCCATTGTCAATAACGGGTCCGATCCCTAAACAAACCTTCGGATACAGACGTTTTACCGCTTGCGCCAATACGTGTGCTGCTGTGTGTCTCATCACTTCCAGTCCTGCTTCAGACTGAAAACTGCACAGTTCAATCGCCGCATCCTTATGAATGCTTCTTCTAAAGTCATATAACGATCCGTTTACCTTTCCGGCGGCAGACGCCTTTTTCAGACTCGGACTGATTGATTGAGCGATCTCTTCTAACGTAACGCCTTTCCGGTATTTTTTTTGTTTTCCATCAGGAAAAGTAATCACAATGTGTGGCTTCTTCACGGTCTGATCTCTCCTTTATTTTTAATAAAATAAAAAACACACTCATCCCAAAGAAAGGGACGAGTGTGTGTCAGACCCGCGGTTCCACCCAAATTCCCGCCACTTTAAGTGACGGCTCATTTTTGCCGTAACGCAGCTATACGGTATCGGCTGCTTTCGTTCACCGATACAGCTCAAAAGGCGGTAAGCTCATTCTTCGTGCCGGGAAGGTCTCAGCCGCGCCTCCCCTCTCTGTATGGCCGGTTAAAATGTCTCATGTCCTTTATCATTGCCATTTTTCTTATATAAACATAAAAACACACTCATCCCAAAAAAGGGACGAGTGTGTGTCAGACCCGCGGTTCCACCCAAATTCCCGCCACTTCAAGTGACGGCTCATTTTTGCCGTAACGCGGCTATACGGTATCGGCTGCTTTCGTTCACCGATACAGCTCAAAAGGCGGTAAGCTCATTCTTCGTGCCGGGAAGGTCTCAGCCGCGCCCTCCCTCTCTGTATGGCCGGTTAAAATGTCTCATGTCCTTATCATTGCAGATACTTTATCCGAAAAACTTTCTTTTATTATACATAAATTTTCCGAAAAAGAAAGTTTTTTTAAGAAAAACCAGAACGAAAAAAATTGGCGTACACAGCTGTCCTGTTTTCTCATCTTCCGTTCGGTAATGCTTTTAATCCATTCAGCAGTTCTTCAAACGCCGATGTCAAAAATAAATCACTCCGGTAGATGAATGATATATTCATATTCCGAAAATGTTCAGGGAGCTCATGAAGAAAAAGATTTTTCCTGTTTTGAAAATAACGGACGGCTGATGCAGGCAGAAAGGAAACCCCCATCCCCGCCTGCACCGCCCCAATAATGGCTTCCAACGTACCGAATTCAATGATTTTATATGCGGGCACTGCCTCTTCTTTCAGTATGTTTTTTATTTTGCGGCGGTGCGAACAGCCCGCGGCAAAATACAGAATCGGATCTCGCAACAAGTCTTGCAAACTGCCTTCCCGCTTATTTGAGACCAAGACCAATTCTTCTTGAAATACAGCGACTTGCTCAAGATCTTCGTATTCGACCGGTCCATAAACAAAAGCGCCGTCCAGCTCATAGTGTAAGACGCGCTGCACTAAGGTATGTGTATCACCGGTTGACAGAGACAGCTGTACTTTCGGGTAGCGGCTGCAATACTCTGTGAAAAATTGAGGGAGATGGACGGCTGCCGCCGTTTCAAGAGAACCGATTCGAAGCGGGCCGTTCGGATCGCCTGCCTCTTGCGCCGTTTTTTGCGCCTCATGCAGCAATTGAAGGATTCTGTCTGCGTCTTTCAATAAGTTTTCACCTGCGGGCGTCAGCGTCATCCCCCGATTTGTGCGGTAAAAAAGCTGTGTTTGTAATAGCCGTTCCAGCTGCTGAATCCGGTTTGTCACATTTGATTGAACATAATGCAGGCTTTCTGCCGCCTTTGAAATACTTCCTTTGCGGGCGACAGCCTGAAAAATCTTTAAGTCTCCGCTTTCCATGTAAGGACACCTTCTTGCTATGATTTTTATTGATAGCCGGCTATCAATTTTCATTTATTTACTGCAGCTGATACAGCCTGTAAAATCTTTCTCATCAATTATAAAGGAGAGAAGAATGATGAATGCCCTTATCATACACGAAAATGGCTTTGATTTCAGGCAGGCACCTGACAAACGGCCGGGAAACGGCGAAGTAAAAATAAAGCTGAAAACAGCCGGATTAAACCATCGCGATTTGTTTTTAATGAAAAACCACAAAACCGGAAACCATGAATTTACTCTCGGTTCAGACGGCGCGGGAATCGTAACCGAAATAGGACACGGCGTCCGGTCTCATTTACTGCATGCAGAAGTCATCATCAACCCGGTGCTGAATTGGAAGACTGTTGAGGACGTACCAGCCGTCCCTGATATTTTAGGTGGTCCGAGCGACGGAACATTTTCACCTTATGTCATCGTTCCTGAGGAAAATGCCGTTTTAAAACCCGAACACCTGACTTGGGAGGAAGCGGGCGTGCTGCCGTTATCAGCATTAACCGCTTATCGCGCCTTATTTACAAAAGGACAATTAAAAAAAGGCGAACACCTTATCCTTCCGGGCATCGGAAGCGGCGTGGCAACATATGCCTTATTAATGGCAAAAGCTATCGGAGCGACAGTCAGCGTCACTTCCCGCAGCGAAAACAAAAAACAAACCGCACTGTCATACGGTGCAGACCGGGCGATTGACAGCTACGGTGACTGGAATGAGGCGCTGAATGGCGAAAAAGCAGATATCATACTTGACGGTGTAGGCCCCGCCTTGTTTCAACACTATCTTGACATTATGAAACCGAATGGCCGGATCGTAACATTTGGCGCCAGTTCAGGCGATCAGCTCGGATTTCCTATTCGCTCGCTGTTTTTTCCGCAGATTCATATTCTCGGTACATCAATGGGAAGCAATAAGGAATTCGCGGATATGCTGGAATTGATAAACCGCTGCGGCATCCGTCCCATTATCGACCGTATGTATTCTCTCAGAGAAGCAGCTGCCGCTTTTAACAGAATGCGGGAAGGACGGCAGTTTGGCAATATCGGCTTTCGTTTGGATGTCTAAAAAAGAGGAGCGGACCCGTCCGTTTCCTTATGTGTTTATAAGCGTTTCCGCTCTGACATACTCTTGATAGGCTTCTTTCAAATAAACAAAAAAGTGTTTACCCCCGGCTTTTAAAACTTTTCGATGATAGAGCCACACGACGGGTAAAGTGCCCGTCAATAAAATAAAGCGGGAAAACACAGCACACGTATTGGTGATCTTTAAGCGGCGCCGGCCGAACTTGTGCAGTGCTTCCGCTTGAAATTCAATATGTTTTTCTTCATCAATTAAAATCTGCCCGCAAATTGATCGCAGACACACAGAGCCCGTCACGTTTTTTAAGGCGTCATAATAAACGGCGGCGATGATTTCCGCCGTCAGCAGCACCGTGATCGACTGCTCAAGGCTTGCAAATCGTCTCAGTCTGCGGAAGACTTGATCAACCCAATGCTTTTCCAGCTTTGGGATATTGTGCCGGTTCATGAATATTTCCAATTCACCCGCATGCCTTTGTTCATCCTGAATAAATAAAATCAGCGCTTCCAGATAACTTTTGTCAGCACAATCCTTTAAGAAACGTTTTGCAGCAGCTATCAAAAACAGACCTTCTGAACTTTCGCCGATTTGAAACTGCTGAACTGAAGAACAAATAACGCGGCGCTCAGTTTCAGAAAGCTGATCATATTTACAGTTAGTTCCTTGACTGCTGATTGATTTCTACGAAAATAATCTCTCCACTCTGTAAAACAAAATTCCATTTGTTATCCTCCATTCCCATCACGTTACCCTTATATGACCAATACAGGAAGAAGGAGGTTTCATTTCAATACGAAAAACCGGCTGATCCCAGCCGGTTTTATAAATAAACCCCTTTATTTACGGTAAAACAGTGCTCCCCATTAAATAACTGTCGACTTCGCGCGCTGCTTCCCGGCCTTCATTAATCGCCCATACAATCAGGCTTTGGCCCCTTCTCGCATCCCCTGCGGCGAAAACACCGTCAACATTCGTTTTATAATCCCCATATGCTGCCTGAATTTTATGATTTGCCGAATCGACACCGAACTGTTTCAATAATGGCTGTTCTGTCCCTTCAAAACCGATGGCGATGAACACCAGCTGAGCAGGCCATACTTTTTCTGTCCCGGGCAGTTCATGAAATTCATACTTTCCGAATTCGTTTCTGACTTTTTCCATTTGAATGGTGTGAATCTCTTGTAAGCGGCCCTGCTTATCGGCCACCATTTTTGTCGTCTGAATTGAATATTCTCTCGGGTCTTTGCCGAACTTTGCCTGCGCTTCTTCATAAGCGTATTCAAGGGTAAAGACGTGCGGCTGTTCAGGCCACATATTGTCGTTCGTGCGCGTCTGAGGAAGTTTAGGATGTTTCCCGAACTGGTGCACGCTGCGCGCTTTTTGGCGCAGCGCGGTTGCCACGCAGTCAGCTCCTGTGTCTCCTCCGCCGATCACGATGACGTCTTTCCCTTTAGCGTCTATAAATTGTTTGTCTTTGAAGTTGGAATCTAAATAGCTTTTCGTCGCCAGTGTTAAATAGTCCATCGCATAATGGACGCCTTTTGCTTCCCGGCCTTCAATCAGCAGATTGCGCTGCTTTTGGGCGCCTGTGCACAAAATGACGGCATCAAATTGATCTTTCAGCTCATCTGCCGTTATGTCAACGCCGATTTCGGTATTTGTCACAAAATCTATACCTTCCTGCGTCAAAAGCTTAATACGGCGTTCAACGACATTTTTCTCAAGCTTCATGCTCGGAATGCCGTACATCAGCAGGCCGCCGGCTCTGTCGGCACGCTCATAGACTGTTACGGAATGACCGGCTTGATTCAGCTGATCAGCGCTTGCCAGACCTGCCGGGCCTGAACCGACGACAGCGACTTTTTTACCTGTGCGTTTCGCGGGAATTCTCGGCTGAATCCATCCGTTCTCAAAACCTTTGTCAATGATCGTCCGCTCGATGTTTTTAATTGAAACAGCCGGATCTGAAATGGCCAGCGTACAAGATCCTTCACAAGGAGCGGGACAGACCCGCCCTGTGAATTCAGGAAAGTTATTCGTTTTCAGAAGGCGCTCCAAGGCTTCTTTCCAGCGCCCCCGATAGACGAGGTCATTCCACTCCGGTATCAGATTATAAATCGGGCAGCCGGAGGTAAAACCGTTGATATCAGCGCCGATTTGGCAAAACGGTGTGCCGCAATCCATACACCGCGCCCCCTGCCGCTTTGACGCTTCATCTGAAAATGGAGCCGAATACTCTTTCCAATCCTTTAAGCGAGTGAGAGGGTCCCGCTCAGCCGGTTTTTCTCGTTTTTCTTCCATGAATCCAGTTGGTTTCCCCATGTTCCTCTCCCCTTTCTTACTGTACTACCGCTTGTTTTTGATCTTTCGCAGGCGTTTGGAGGACCTTTGTATTGGCTTCAAAAGCATACATAATTGCGTCTTCTTCTGATAAACCCGCCGCTTTTTGTTCTTCGATGCTGAGGAGCATTTGTTTATAGTTTTTCGGAATGACTTTGATAAAGGTTTCTGCGGCTTTTTCCCAATTGTCCAGGAGATCTGCGGCTTTTTTGCTGTTTGTCAGCGCCGCGTGCCGTTTGACCATTTCTTGCACTTCTTTGATCTCAGCCTCATCCGTCAGCTTTTCAAATGAAATCATTTCCATGTTGCATTTGCGTTTAAATGCTTTGGCATCATCACTCAGGACGTATGCGATACCGCCTGACATTCCCGCCCCGAAGTTTTTGCCGACTTCGCCGAGGACGACAACCCGGCCGCCTGTCATGTATTCACAGCCGTGGTCTCCGATACCTTCTACAACGACATTGACTCCGCTGTTACGGACTGCAAAACGTTCACCGGCGCGCCCGTTAATGTACGCTTCCCCGCTTGTTGCTCCGTAAAATGCGACGTTCCCGATAATAACGTTATCGTGTGTTTCACAATTGAAGGCATCAGGCGCTTTCACGATGATTTTTCCGCCTGAAAGCCCTTTGCCTACGTAGTCATTTGAATCCCCGTTCAAATGAAGCGTCATCCCCTTAGGGACAAATGCTCCGAAACTCTGTCCGGCTGATCCGGTAAAATGAAGTCTGATCGTATCATCCGGCAGGCCTTCCGCTCCGTAGCGTTTAGAAATTTCACTTCCCGTCACGGTTCCGGCTACGCGATTTGTATTATTGATCTTGATTTCAGCTTCCGCTTCCTGACCGGCTTCAATTGCAGCCTGAACCGCCGGAAGAATAACCGTCATATCAAGCGACTCGTCGATTTTATGGTTTTGCGCCGTACGGAAAGTACGTACGCCTTCAGGCTGGTACAGCAGTGTGGATAAATCAAGCTGGCCCGCTTTCCAATGCGCTTTTGCACGTTCACTGACATGAAGAACGTCTGTCCGTCCGATCATTTCATCAAGCGTCTTAAAGCCTAACTCTGCCATATATTCACGCACTTCTTCTGCGACAAACAGCATGTAATTTACGATATGGTCAGGATCGCCCATGAATTTCTTGCGGAGCTCCGGATTTTGCGTCGCGACACCTACAGGACATGTATCTAAATGGCAGGCGCGCATCATGACACAGCCGAGAACGACAAGCGGCGCTGTAGCAAAGCCGAATTCCTCCGCACCGAGCAAGGCGGCCATCACGACATCTCGGCCTGTCATCAGCTTACCGTCCGTTTCCAATACCACGCGATCCCGTAAACCGTTCAGCATCAGCGTTTGGTGAGCTTCTGCAAGACCAAGCTCCCACGGAAGACCCGTATGTTTAATACTTGTTTTCGGCGACGCGCCCGTTCCGCCATCGTAGCCGCTGATGACGATGACATCCGCAGTGCCTTTTGCCACACCGGCAGCAATCGTGCCGACACCGGCTTTTGACACGAGCTTGACGCTGATTCGCGCGCTTCGATTTGCATTTTTCAAATCATGAATCAGCTGCGCCAAATCTTCAATTGAATAAATATCATGGTGAGGAGGCGGTGAGATCAGCCCTACACCTGGTGTAGAACCGCGGACATCCGCGACCCAAGGATATACCTTGTTGCCCGGAAGCTGACCGCCTTCTCCCGGCTTCGCCCCTTGCGCCATTTTGATCTGCAATTCATCCGCATTGACGAGATAATGGCTCTTTACACCGAAACGGCCGGAAGCGATCTGTTTAATCGCACTTCTTCTGTCGTCGCCATTTTCATCCGGAACGAAACGTTTCGGGTCCTCGCCGCCTTCTCCGCTGTTGCTTTTTCCGCCAAGCCTGTTCATCGCTATCGCTAAAGCCTCATGGGCTTCCTTGCTTAATGAACCGAATGACATCGCTCCTGTTTTAAAACGTTTCACGATGGACGCAGCTGATTCAACTTCCTCTAATTTTAAAGGCTTGCGGTCTTCTTTGAAGGCGAACAGATTGCGTAAAAATCCGATTCGTTCTTCATCCGCTGCATGAGAATACTGCTTAAACAGGCTGTAATCATTTTTGCGGCAGGCCCATTGCAGCGTATGGATGGTTTTCGGATTGAAAGCGTGGTGCTCTCCCCCGTTTCGCCATTGGAATTCACTTCCCGGATCAAGAGTTTGGCTGTAATCATCCTTGTACGCCGCTTGGTGGCGCTTCTTCGCTTCTTGCGCAATCGTCTCGATATCGATTCCGCCAAGCTGAGATGCAGTACCGGTAAAGTATTTGGCGATAACGTCTTCACCGATGCCGACCGCTTCAAAAATTTGGGCGCCCCTGTAACTTTGCACAGTTGAAATTCCCATTTTTGACATCACTTTCACGACGCCTTCTGTTACGCTCTTTCCGTATTTGCTGACAGCTTCTTCATACGGAATATCAAGCCGGCCTTCATCGATTTCCTGCTTATACGTAGCGTAAGTCAAATACGGATTGACAGCATCGGCACCATATCCGATGAGAGCCGCAAAGTGATGAACTTCACGCGCTTCCCCGGATTCAACGATAATGCTTGCTTTTGTTCGCAGACCTTGGCGGATCAAATGCTGATGCAGCGCACTGACGGCCAAAAGCGGCGGAATCGGCGTCAACTCTTTACTCATTGCCCTGTCAGATAAAATTAACAGAGATACGCCTTCCTTGATCGCTTTTTCCGCCTGCTGAAACAAATCCTTCAGGCCTTTTTCTAGGTCATCGGAAAACAGCGTGCGGATGTTCTGGCTCTTAATGTCAGGGTGCACAAGTGTTTTCAGCGCATAAAACTGTTCGTTTGATAATACAGGAGTATACAATTTTATGCGGCGTGCATTTCTTTCACTCGGATGCAGCAGATCGCCTTCAGCTCCGAGCCATGTCACCGTGGAGGTCACAAGCTGCTCGCGGATCGCGTCAATCGGCGGGTTTGTGACTTGCGCAAACAGCTGTTTAAAGTAATGAAACAGTGATTGGGCGCGATCGGATAAAACGGCGAGCGGCGAATCATTTCCCATAGAGCCGAGCGGGTCCTTGCCTTCTTTAATAACAGGAATTAAATACTTCTGAATATCTTCATACGTATAGCCAAACGCTTTTTGACGGACGAGAAGATCATCGAATTGTTCCTCTTCCCGGATTTCCGGGTCAGGATTCACTTGAACCAATTCTTCTTCAAGCCATTTTTGATAAGGGAATTCATTGGCAATTTCTGTTTTCACTTCTTCATCTGAAATAATCCGGCCTTCCTCTAAGTCAATGAGCAGCATTTTTCCGGGCTCCAGACGTTTTTTATGAAGAATGTTCTCCTGCTCCACTTCAATAACGCCGACCTCAGATGAGAAAATAATATGGTCATCTTTTGTCACATAGTAACGTGCCGGACGCAGGCCGTTACGGTCAAGGATGGCGCCGATTTGTTTTCCGTCCGTAAACGAAATGGCGGTCGGCCCGTCCCACGGCTCCATTAAAGAGCTGTGATATTCATAAAAAGCCCGTTTCGCTTTAGACATGTGAGTGTTTTCCGTCCATGGTTCCGGAATCAGCATCATTGCCGTATGTGCCGGTTTCCGCCCCGCCATCACGAAAAATTCAAACGCATTATCAAGAATGGATGAGTCACTTCCCTCAGCATTTAAAATCGGCAGTACTTTGTGAAGATCGTCTCCGAAGCTTTCTGAAACGAACTGCTGCTCCCTCGCTCTCATCCAATTGATGTTGCCCCGGAGCGTATTGATTTCTCCGTTATGAATCAGATAGCGGTTCGGATGGGCACGTTCCCAAGTAGGAAAGGTATTTGTGCTGAATCTTGAATGCACGAGTGAAAATGCAGATACGAAGGTTTCATCCTGCAAATCCAAATAAAAAGCGTCAACCTGCTCAGGCGTTAACAATCCTTTATAAACAATAGTCTGGCTTGACAAGCTTGCGAAGTAAAAATCAAGCTGTTCTTGAATGCCCCAATTTTCCGCCTGCTTCCGGATGATATACAGTTTACGTTCAAAAGCAAGGCTGTCTTTCAAATCATTTGCGGAGCCGATGAATACTTGACGCACATACGGACAAGTGCTTTGTGCCACTGTTCCGATTTTTCCGACATTTACAGGGACGGTTCTCCAGCCGAGAACGATCTGTCCTTCCTGCTCAATGAATGCATTCACCTGTTTTTCGATCTTTTTTCTTTCCTCTTCATTTTGCGAGAAAAAGACCATTCCTACCCCGTAACGGCCTTTTTCCGGCAGCTTCATTTCTCCGCACTCTTTCTTAAAAAAAGCATCAGGGATCTGAACCATCAGGCCGGCGCCGTCACCCGTATTCGGATCACTGCCCTGTCCTCCTCTGTGATCCAGCTGGCAAAGCATCTTCAGTCCTTTTTTGACAATGTCATGTGAAGGTTTCCCTTTTAAATGGGCGTACAAGCCGATTCCGCATGCATCGTGCTCAAATTCCGGACGGTAGAGACCTTGTGCTTTCGGCATTTGATTGTAAGTCATAATTCCTCTCCCCCGATCAGTTTCCGTTAATTATCGGTCATAAAATCTGACAACTTTAAATTAATTGTAAGTTTTCAAAACAATATAAACAATATATAATTTAGATCAAATACATCTCAAAATGAGATAGATGGGTGTGAACGCAATGGAATTACGCCAGCTTCGGTATTTTATGGAGGTAGCAGAACGGGAACATGTGTCAGAAGCGGCTGATCATCTGCATGTCGCACAATCCGCCATCAGCAGGCAGATTGCAAATCTTGAAGAAGAGCTGAAAGTCACTTTATTTGAACGGGAAGGCAGAAATATTAAATTAACGCCGATCGGCAAGCAATTTTTAGAACATGTTAAAACGGCGATGAAAGCAATTGATTACGCGAAGGAACAAATTGATGAATATCTTGATCCGAATCGCGGAACCGTCAAAATAGGATTTCCGACGAGCCTTGCAAGCCAGCTTTTGCCGACGGTGATTTCGGCATTTAAAGAGGAATACCCGAACGTTGAGTTTTTGCTCCGTCAGGGGTCTTATAAGTTTTTAATTGAAGCCGTAAGAAACAGGGATATAGATGCGGCGCTGCTCGGCCCCGTTCCGACGGAATTCCCCGACATAACAGGCCATATCTTATTCACGGAAAAGATTTACGCGCTTGTTCCGCTGCATCATCCGCTTGCCAAACAGAAAAATATTCATTTAATTGATCTGCGCGGCGACCAATTCGTTTTATTTCCTGAAGGGTTTATTCTCCGAAACATGGCGATTGACGCTTGCAGACAGGCCGGCTTTGCGCCGCTTGTATCGACGGAGGGCGAGGATTTAGATGCCATTAAAGGATTAGTCTCCGCGGGGATGGGAGTGACTTTATTACCTGAAAGCACCTTTGCAGAAACCACACCCCGGTTTACGGTCAAAATTCCGATTGAATTTCCTCAAGTGAAGCGCACCGTAGGCATTATTAAACCAAAAGGAAGGGAACTGGCTCCGTCTGCAAATGATTTCTATCATTTTGTCATTCAATTTTTCTCCAAACTTGAACAATATCAATAAAAAACAAACCCGAGCTTCAAAACGAAGCCTCGGGCTTTTTCATATTTTTATAGATCTTTCTCAGCCGATCGGAATGGATAGTTCAACGTGACAGACAAATGCTTCCGGATCAATGACTGATTGATCGGCCTGTTTATGCGGCGTTTCTTTAAATGTCTTCAGCTGGGCTGAGGAATAGTTGACGATGCCGAGTCCGAGCTCTTCTCCCTGCTGATCAAGCAGCCTGACAACCGCTCCGCAGCTGAATCTGCCCTTAATCTGCTCGATGTCCTGCGGTGACAGCTCCATATTTCCGTTCGCGACATCACGGCTGCTTTCTTTTTCCATCACAATTTCACCTTCTGGACCGGAATTAAACGCAAGCCATTGTTCTTTGTGGTTTAACGGCAGGGTTCCTTCCGCTTCAAAATAAGTTCCTTCAGCAGCCTCATCTACCGCTTGAAGCAGAATGTCCGGAATGTTAGCCTGCCCGAGAAAGCCTTTAATACCCGAGGCCATCACAATTTTAAAAGCATCCAGTTTCGAACGCATTCCGCCTGTTCCCATCTCACTCCCGGCATCTCCCGCGCTCGCTTCTATTTCCGGGGTAATGTCACTTACATGTCTGATTCTTTTCGCCTTCGGGTTGCTGCGCGGATTATCATCATATAAACCGTCAATGTCTGATAAAATCACAAGCATGTCGGCATCAATTAAACCTGCCACCTTCGCTGCGAGTGTATCGTTATCTCCGAATTTCAGCCGGTTGACTGTGACCGTGTCATTTTCATTAATAATCGGAATAATTCCCCGTTCCAAAAGGACGTTCATCGTATTGCGGACATTATGGTAGCGGCATTCATCGGAAAAATCGCTTCTTGTAATTAATATTTGTGATGCGACATAACCGTGCGCTAAAAACAGCTTTGAATAAGCCTCCATTAATAATCCCTGCCCGATGGAAGCGGAAGCCTGTTTTTCAGGGAGGCTTTCCGGTTTCTGAATAAATCCGAGCTTTCGATAACCTGCCGCCACTGCGCCGGAAGATACTAAAATCACTTCATAGCCGCTGTCTTTCAGCTGTGCGATTTGATCCACCAATGCTTCCAGCTTTCTTCTGCTGATTTCCCCGTGCAGGCTCGTCAGTGAGCTGCTGCCGATTTTCACCGCGACTCTTTTGATCTTCGTCCGAGACGTCACTGTATCACTCCTGTTTTTTAACGATTATAGTGCTGCCGTTTTTTCAATTGTTTTGCTGATCTCAATAGAACGTTCGGTCGCGTGTTTAATGGCTTTGGCAATGGCTTCTCCGCCGCCTTCTGACCTGAGCGCATCGAGGCCGGCTTCCGTCGTGCCGTTTGGAGAGGTGATGTTTTCCCGAAGCACATCCGGTTTTTCACCCGTTTCCATCAGCATTTTAGCGGCGCCCAATAACGTTTGCGCGCCGATTTTGCGGGACAGCCGTTTGTCTAAGCCGGCTTCTTCACCTGCTTTTTCAATAAACTCCATTAAATAATAAAAGTACGCCGGTCCGCTGCCTGCGATGCCGGTGAAAATGTCCATCTGATCTTCCTTGATCACGTATACTTCCCCGAGGCATTCCATAAGGGATAGAGCGGTTTTTGCCGAACCGTAAGAAACATGGTCTCCGAAAGCCGCAGCTGTTGCCGATTCGCCGATCATGCTGGATGTGTTCGGCATCACTCTTACAACCGGCTGACGGTCATGTAATGATTGTTGTATAAATGAGGTTGTTATGCCTGCCAGAACAGACAGGATGATTTGATGAGGTTGAATACGCCGTTTCAGCGTAGCAAGAGCGATTTCAGCATCCTTCGGTTTCATGGCTAAAATAAAGACATCAATGTCTTCGGTTTTCATGCTGTCAAAAGCAATGCCTTGAATTCCGTATTGATGTTCCAATTCAGCGAGTCGCTCTGTATTGCGGCGGTTTGTCACGCAGATGTTTTGATTGGGAATTTTTTTTGCGCGGACCATGCCTGATATCATTCCTTCAGCCATTGATCCTGCTCCGATAAAAGCAATTTTCTTTTGATCTAAGATCGGTAACATCTCCCTTGTTCGTATTTTGTTCGTATTTTTCACACGTTTTTTATGTTACCACTTCAGGAGTCGATGTCAAGTTTGAAGGTTTTATTGATGTGTATTGTTCCGAGCCTGTTATTATGTATAATGAATCACAGAACAAACCTTACAAATCTTTTGAGCCCGGGAGGCCGGGTGCGTTCCGGCCGGATTTAAAAATTATCTGAAATGGCTTTTTCTATCAGCTTTTTGCAGCGGTCAAGCTCTGTCTTCAGCTGTTTTTTGTAAAGCTTCGCAGCTTCATAGTCTTTAAATTGATAGAGAACGACTTCCTGGAGTTTGGCTCCCTCTTTTTTCACTTTTACTTGCTTTAAAATCCCGTCATCCAAAAGTTCGTGAAGTGAACGGTACACCTCGGTATGATTCGGCTTAAAACCGATGGGTTTAAATTCCGAACGCAGCACCTCGAGAAGCTTCAGTCCGTAAAGCCGTTCCTGCTCTGTCATTGTAATCATGTAAAGCTTTAAAAAAGCTCTTTGTTTCACTAAAAAACCGGTTGAACTTCTTTTTTCTTCTTTCAATATGTGCACACCCTTCCTTCTAACAAATTATTCCATGTACTAAATATTCTCTTTATATCCCGTTTTTCCTTTTTATCGTTCGGACAGTTTGATTTGTATTGATTTGTTTTTTGGAGAGCGGGGAAAAATAATATTAATGAACATTTGGTACATAGTTTATTTAGTTTAATTATAACTGATATCGGTTTCTTTTTCACTCTTTTTTATGCAAAAACGGATCTTTATGCCTATTTATTCGGGTTGCGGAAACAAAAAAAAGACCCGTCACGAAGACAGGTCCCCTTTTGTTTAAGGATTAGTAGACCACAAACCGGCAGTTTTGATGAAAATGCGCGGATGTAATTTCAATTGAGCAACCATATATTCTGCAAGATCCTCAGGCTGCATGACTTTTTCCGGATTGCCGTCTGTCAGATTTAATTCAATAGACATGTCGCTGGCAACCGTGCTCGGCGTCATTGCGCTGACACGGATATTGTGTTTTCTGACTTCCTGCATGAGAGATTCAGTCAGACCGAGAACGGCAAATTTAGAAGCGCTGTACGCACTTGTCGCCGCGGCGCCTCTTTGGCCCGCCGTAGAAGAAATATTAATGATATCTCCTGATTTTCTCTCAATCATTTCAGGAAGAACGGCGCGTGTCACGTGGTATACACCCATTACATTAACTTGAATGATGTCTTCCCACTCTTCAGGCGTAAGATCCAAAAATCCGCCGAATTTGCTGATTCCGGCATTGTTAATCAAGATGTCAATCTCACCGAGTTCTTCTTTAATAGAGGAGACGGCTTGCTCAACCTCTTTTTGGTTTTTTACATCGGCAGCAGCGAATGATGCCTTTACACCAAGGGCTTTCACTTCTTCCGCAACCTTTTCGACATTTGCTTCTGTGCGGCCGATTAAACCGATATTGACTCCTTCTTTGGCTAAAGCGATAGCGGCGGCGCGGCCGATTCCTCTGCCCGCACCCGTGATAAGAGCCGTTTTGTTTTGTAAGCTTTCCACGTCTTTCACCCTTTCTGAATGTCCTTATGTACGATTTCACATTATAAGCAGAAAAAAAACAATTAGCAAATAAAATGATTCAACACGATCCGTAAAGGGTATCAACTGAAAAAAAGGAGTGAAAAGAAGATGATCATCATTTTGTATATCAGTGCTGCCGTTGCGGCTGCCGCATTAATTTATGCAGCCGTATCCGCCGTGCATTTTAAAAGAAACACAGCGCCTGATATAAAGAAAATTAACGCCGCGACAGCGTCCATGCAGACGGCCGTTGATGAAATCAAAACAGAAACCGATCTGTTATCGCAAAAGCAGAAAGAGCTGAAGGAAGATTTTCTCACTAAAAAAACAGCCGTGCAAACGACGGCGGCCGAAGTTAAAGGAACGTCTCATGTCCTGAAGATGCTCTGGAACGCCGGTAAAAGTGATGTATGAGCCTGCATGTCATCCGACGTTTTTGACGACACTAAGAGAAACCGGCGGATTCAAGGAGGCATAACATGATTTGCGATCGTGAGCGGCTTGCGCGTTTTTTGCAGCAGCTTAAATCACCATCTTCTTCGGGAGGGTTTACAAAATCGGATTTGCTGACTCCGGCTTTCCATTTAGCCAAGGACGGAGATCTGGATTTGTATTATTCGCCTCATAATGAATATATTAACCCTCATGCAGTCGTTGCCATTTCCGGAATCACACCCGGTTTTTTTCAAATGCAGCTGGCTTACAAAAAAGCGGCACAGCTTTTAAAAGATGGCGAAACTCTTGAAACGATAGCGTATGAAACAAAAAAAGCGGCCGGACTTTCCGGTTCAATGAGACAGAACATCATCGAAATGCTTAATGAATGCAGTCTGCCGGCCGCGCTTCACGTTGAGGATTCATCCCGGTTATTTGATTCAAAACGGGAGCTTCTTCATACAACGTCCGTTATCAAACACCCTGTTTTTTATAAACAGAAAAACTATACGGGACATCGGCCGGCAATCAGCAGATCAGCTCTTCTCAGCCGTTACGCGCTGAGATGTTTTCCGGATGAAATAGAAATGATGGAAAAGGACATTCTGCTTATCCCTCTCGGAAAAGCAGCAGAATCAGCCTGCCGCATGCTGAAGAAGAACGGCAGAATGAGGCAGGCGGTCATTCTGGAAGGCTTCCCGCATCCGTCCGGAGCAAACGGACATCGTTTCAAACAATTTCACGAAAACAAACAATCGTTACGTGAACAAATTCAGCGCTTTGCCGGGTTTCTTCAGCAGCTGTAAAAAACGCCCCGAATTTTCGGGGCGCTGCTGTTAAGAAGCGTATTCAGGCAATGCTTTATTGTGTTTTGCCGTTTTCTCTTCAGGTATTTTGATTTGATTTGTCAAGATTGCACTTACGAAATAGAGCGCTGCGAAAATCCATACAACGCCTTGTGCGCCGACAAGTCCGATGAACGCCCAGGCAAGCGCGGGGCCGACAAATGCCGACAGGCCCGCAGCCAGATTTAACACAGACATGGCAGCACCTTTATCGCTGCCGGCCGCCGTCGGCACGATAGCCCCGATCGGAACGAACCCGGCGAGGAGCCCTCCCCATATAAAACCGACAATGCTGACGAAAAGCAAGTTCCCATGTGATACAACAGGAGCATAATATAATAAAAGAGTAAAAATGCCGCAGCCCACTCCCCCGAACCACATGACAGTCTTTTTCCAGCCGAAGGCATCGCCGACTGCGCCGAAGATTAAGTTAAAGACGATATTTCCGAGAAAGATCGTTCCCCAAATTTGAAGCCATACATTTGTAGAAATGCCGTGCTGCGCCATATGCATCGGGAGGAATACCGGAAATCCGTATGTTCCGATGCTGTTAATGATCCGAATGATCCCCCCAGAGAGCACGCGCGGATTTTCAGCAAGGATGGTGATTCCCTTCATTAATTCCTGCGCCTTTTCCCGCTTATCTGCCTTTTTCTTTTCAAAGCGGTCCCTATTTAAAATCAAAGCAAAAAACGCGCCGAGGCAGACCCAGAAAATTGAACTCCACAGCGTGTTCAAATAGCCGAAGGATTTGATGGCCCAGCTTGAATACCAGGCACCGAATACAAACATCCCGCAGCAATATGCAATCCAGAACCAGCCGACCGCCGTACTGAGCCTGTTTTTCGGCGACCGGTAAATCACCCATGTCAAAAATGAATAGGCAAACAGCGGATAACCCAGCCCTTTAATAAAATACGTGACATACATCACCGGCAAATTAAGATTTTCAAATCCGTATGCGATAAACGCGGCTGTTCCGATCACGTAAAACAACAGCCCCATAAACATCGTCCGCTTTGCGCCGAAGGCTTCGAGGCAGACCCCTGAAAACCAAGACGCCACAGCGAGAGAAATACCGTAAACCGTAAACAGGGATGCTGATTGCTGTACCGTCAAGCCGTTTTCAACTAAAAACGGGCTGAGCCAGCCTTGTTCAAGGCCGTCCCCCATCATAAACAGCACGACCCCTAAAAATCCCCAGGCGAGCTGTTTCGGAATTCCTATTTTATTAAGCATTTTTGTTCCTCCTCAGCAATCTTTCATGTTGTCATCTCATCCCCAAGTCAGGCTTTCACCGCCGGCTGAAAATGAGTAAATAATTTTTGCGTATGTTTCCATTCTTCATATAGGAAGAGATCCGTCTGATCCGCTTCCGGCTCAATTACCTTTGTGCGGCTCGAAAGCTCTGCTTTCACACCGAGAGCTTCGTTGCAAATCATTGCCGCTCCCATTGCGGATGCCTGGCTGAACCCCTCTCTCTTATAGATTTTCTTTTGGAGAAGGTTAGCAAGAAACTGCGTCAAAGCATCACTTTGGAAACCGCCGCCGCACACCTTCACATAATCTTGTGAAAAGGAAGCCACCTCTGTTAACGCCTCATAGTTCCATTTGATTGAAAAAGCGATTTCCAGCAGTGCGGCTTTGACAAAATGGGCTCTGCTTAAGTTTTGAGACAGCGGAGCGTCAAAAATAAATCCGCCTTTTGCCAGTGCGTTTTTCTCTGGCGATAAATAGGAGCCTAACGCAGAAATACAAGCATGATCATGTTTCGGCAGACTTGCGATTTCCCGTTCCATGACGCCGTAGGATTCATTCGGATAAAAAATGGATTTTAATTTTTGATAATTGAGTCCTGTTACACCCGGATTCGTTTCAAGGAGCCATTGACCTTCTTCTGTATGGCAATTCAGCCATGCATTCTTTAAACTTTCAGTTCCGGTCTCAGCTGTTATCTTTATAATCGGCGTCGTCGTGCCGGATACGATGACGATATCTCCCGGCTTTGCATCTGCACTTTTGATGGCAAGCTGTGTGTCTCCCCCGCCTGCAATCACAGGCACTCTTTCAGAAAGACCGAGAACCGCCGTTTTCTTAAACGTTAACATTCCGACAACCGTCCCAGATCGGACGAGTGAAGGAAGAATGGCAGAAGGCACACCGAAGATGTTGCATAATGTCTCTGACCACGCCTTTTTCCTTACGTCAAACAGCAGTGTTTCAGCAGCCTGTGACGGTTCATAGCTTAAAATA
Organism: Bacillus sp. KICET-1; assembly: GCF_027721405.1. NCBI lineage: Bacteria > Bacillati > Bacillota > Bacilli > Caryophanales > Bacillaceae > Bacillus > Bacillus sp. KICET-1. The sequence goes on along the minus strand of NZ_CP113515.1, from coordinate 2,855,110 downwards.
CCGCTCAGCTCAAATGTCACCCAGTCACTGATGCTTGTGATGTACTTCACTTCTTTCCATAAAGACGGCTGTCTAGCTTTTAATCCGACAAGTTTCATGGCGGAAAATAAAGCGCTCGGAAGACGTCCGGTTTGCTGATGCACTTCTTCTTTTGCATCAATCCCGTCTTCCCATTCACGGCCTCTGTTATCAATGTTGGGCAGACCGAGAAATGCCTTTTTATCTTTATTGATCAGAACAATTCCCTGCCTCTGGCTTGTTGAGGTGATTCCGATTAATGTAATATGAGGGCTTTTGGCAATAACCTTCCTTGCCATAGCGCTGATTTGCGTCCATAACCCTTCCGGTGAGAAATATCGTCCGTCCGGATAAAGCGGATCCGTCACATATTCAATGTCTTCCCTTTCAAGCGCGGTCACTTCGCCGCCGGCAGTCACGACCGCGACTCGCGCATTCCCCGTCCCGATGTCAAATACAAGGTAGCCTTTTTGTTCAGCCATTACAGCCTCCTCCTTCCGTTTCAAGTTCTCTTTTGTTATAAAGTTCACGTATTGAACAGGTTTGATCTTGTTTCCATTTGAAAAGCGCTTCATTTAAAATCTTCACATGATGATCCTCCACTTCAAACGTTGCGCCCGCTAAATGGGGAGTCGCTAACACATTCGGCAAAGAGATCAATTCATAATCAGAAGATTCAGGCGGTTCGTGATAAAACACGTCAAGGATCGCTCCCTTAATCCGCCGTTCTTTCAGCACCCGCAGCAGCTCTTCCCTGTCTGTAACCGCCGCTCTTGACGTATTGACAAAAACAGCTTCCTGTTTCATCAATTGAAAGTGCCGGGCGCCGATAAGGCCGATGGTTTCTTCTGTGCGCGGCAAGTGAACGGAAACAATATCACTTTCAGAAAATACCCGTTCAATCGTCGTTTTTTCATACTCCCGGTTTTCATGACGGACAAATGGGTCATAGTAAAGCACCTCGCAGTCAAAAGCGGCCAATAGCCGGGCGATTCTCTGTCCGACAGCTCCGAAACCGATAAGGCCGACTGTTTTCCCCGTCAGCTCATTTCCTCTGAATTTGACGTAAGCCTGCAAATAATCACCATTCCACTTCCCGTCCTTCAGCCACTGATGGGAAGAATACGTATGACGCAAAAATGAAATCACATTTCCGATAAACATTTCAGCAACAGCCTGGGCATTGCGGGCCGGTGTAAAGAAAACGGGGATTTTTCTTTTAGTCGCCGCCGTAATATTCACATTAGACGGCATTCCTCTGCAGACACCGATAAAAGCGGAATCAGGCAATATGTCAATAACACGCTCAGACACCTCATCAAGTTCAGTAATAAGCCCCGACGCGTTTGTCTCTTGAATCATTCGGATCAATTCATCTTCCCGATAGGCCCGGCCGTGCTTCTTCCACGGCCGGTGCACAGTCCGGCCGAACAGCTCAGTCAGCTCCTTCAGCCCCTCGTCGTGATATGGTGCGGTAATTAAAACCGTCATGGTGCAAAACATCCTTTTCACATAAATTTTTTCATAAAAAAATCTCTTTCCCCAAAGAAGGAAAGAGATTCATATACCGTCTTTATGCGCTTGAAGCGCACAAATATGTATAGATCATTCTTTCCTATCTTTCAAGCATACGCTTGCTGGAATTGGCACAATAAATGTTGCCGAGGTTTCATAGGGCCAGTCCCTCCACCTCTCTGGATAGAAAATAAAATGATGAAATTGTCAGGCTTTTTAAAAGAATAAACTCATCATAGAAAAGTCTTTCCGTGATGTCAACACTTTTTTCTGAATTGACGTTCGATTTTGAAATGTTATAATGCTTACAATATAAACAAAGAGGAGAAATGGGCTATGAATTCTGCTGCAACACAGCCGAACGGGGTCTTTAAGTCGGTATGCTCACTAGACTGTCCCGATCAATGCGGCTTGCTTGTGACAAAAAAAGACGGAAAAATCGTTAACATTCAGGGAGACCCCGACCACCCGGTCACATCAGGGAATATTTGCAACAAAGTCAGACACATGGCTGAGCGTATTTATGATGAGAAGCGTGTAACCGTTCCGTTAAAACGGATCGGTAAAAAAGGTGAAGCCGCGTTTGCGCCTATTTCCTGGGAGGAAGCGATCAATACGATCAGTGCGCGCTGGAAAGAGCTTATTGCCGAAGAAGGAGCAGAAAGCATTCTTCCGTACAGCTTTTACGGCAATATGGGAAAACTGGCGGCAGAGGGAATGGACCGCCGTTTTTTCCATCGTCTCGGAGCGAGTCATCTCGAACGGACGATCTGCAGCAAAGCCGGATCTGAAGGCTATAACTATACAATGGGTGAAGGAGCGGGTACTGATCCGGAGGAGACCATACATGCAAAGCTCTTTATTTTTTGGGGGATCAATGCCGTCAGTACGAATATGCATCAAGTCATGATTGCTCAAAAAGCCCGGAAAAAAGGGGCTAAAATTGTCGTTATCGATGTACATAAGAACCAAACCGGCCGGCTTGCCGATTGGTTTATTCCCATTCGCCCCGGCACAGATGCCGCACTCGCCCTCGGTATCATGCATGTCTTATTCGACGAAAACCTTCACGATGAAGCATTTCTCACAGAATACACCGAAGGCAGTGACGAATTAAAAGCGCATGTTAAACACTATGATCCGGAAACAGTTTCTGCTATTACAGGCGTTAAGGCCGACGATATCAGACGTCTTGCGAGAATGTACGGGGAAACCTCCCCTTCCCTTATCAGGATCGGAAACGGCATTCAGCACCATGACAATGGCGGAATGATCGTCCGCACCGTCGCCTGCCTTCCGGCTGTTACAGGACAGTGGCTCAACACAGGAGGAGGCGCAATCAAGCACAACAGCGCGGTATTAAACTATAACAGACAAGCGCTCCAGCGGCCTGATCTGCTTTACGGCAGGAAGCCGCGATCATTTAATATGAACAGGCTCGGAAGCGTTCTTTTAGAAACAAAACCGCCCGTGCGCTCCCTGTTTATTTACGGCACGAATCCCGCAGTGGTTGCGCCGGAAGCGAATAAAGTCAGAAAAGGCCTGCTGCGGGAGGATTTATTTACAGTCGTTCACGATCTGTTTTTAACGGAAACCGCCAAATATGCGGATATCGTGCTCCCTGCTGCATCCGCATTTGAAAACACAGATTTTTACACGTCTTACTGGCATCATTTTATTCAGCTGCAAAAACCGGTGATCGAACCCTACGGAGACAGCAAATCGAATACAGAAGTGTTCCGTTTGCTTGCCGGAGCAATGGGATTTACCGAGCAGGAGCTTCAGGATTCCGATGAAGAGTTGATCAGACAGGCGCTGGACTTTCCCGACAATCCGTATATCGAGGATATTGATTACGAAGCGCTCTCACGCCATTCCTTCATGAAAGCCAAACGGAAAAAACCGCTTTTTCCGGGAAAGCTCAAGACACCGAGCGGAAGAATTGAATTATATTCGGAAAAGATGAAACAGGACGGTTATCCGGCGCTGCCGACACACATCCCTCTTGAGAGCGATGATGATTTTCCGCTTTTATTTGTCCCGGGACCGAATCATAATTTTTTAAATTCAACATTTTCGAATAATGAAAAACACGTAAAATTAGAAAAAGCGCCAAAGCTTTTTATTCATACAGAGGATGCTGTACGCCGGAACATAGAAGACGGGGAAACCGTTAGAGTTTGGAATCACCGCGGCGAGTGTGAATTAACAGCTTCGGTCGGCGAACAGGTGCTTCCCGGCGTTGCAGTCAGCCAAGGTCTTTGGGCCGATATGGATGATAAAAAACAGCTTGTCAACTCGCTCACGCCCGATCGGCTGGCGGATATGGGCGGAGGCGCTGTTTTCTTCTCCGGAAAGGTGCAGGTGGAAAAGCTCAGCAATCAAAACCGCCCGCAATAAACGCCGGGCGGTTTTGATGAAGGCTGAATCCTTTCAGCCGGCTTCACCGTATAAAAAGTGATAACGTTTATTGGAGGTTTGCTGTATGGATATCATTACCGGCATCGGAATCGCTTTAGCCGGATATTTCATCGGAGACGGATTGAAAAACTTTAAATCACCTGATCCTCATGAACACACTGACCACATTCTCATTAAAGAAAAAGATCTGCACTTCTATATTGGTTATTATTTAGGAGTTACGAAGGAAGAAGCAAAACAAATCGTGCCCGACACCTCTGACATTCCGCATATCACGAGAAACGGAAAGCGGTATGTGCAGAAGAATACATTAAGAGAATGGCTGACTTCTATGCTGGAAAAAGAATAACAGCTGCCATGAAAAGCGGGAAGAGTTTTTCTCTTCCCGTTCATCAAGATACGCCGCCCTGCCTCTCTTCAACCCCAAACATACGACAGATATCGTTCTTACTTAACGAAACATCCCCTTCTTTAGATTTCAAATAAAACCCTTTCTTATATAACCGTATGACTTCCTCATATGTAAGCTCATGACGAAGGAGCGCCATTAAACGCCCGTCTTTTTTATCCTGTTTATTGAACCATTCATACTGTTCTGACCAGTTCACTTTCTGCATGTCAAACACCTTCTCACTTTGGATTAATGCCCTTTTCGCATTTATTATACTTATTTCCCCTTTTGTAAACACTCCGACTGCCTGTGACATTTTTGCATCCGCACCCACTACTATTAGTCACCATGTTGACTTATTTCCCATTTCGATGTATATTGTAATTGTCAACATGGTGACAATTCAGATAGGAGATACCTTATGGATATTAATTTACTAATGAAGGAACTGCATGTTATGCAACAAAGTTACGCATCATTATTTTCGGTTGTCAATAAAGTGCAGGCTCGGGGGGACGAATACTTAGAACTGTTGACTTCCCGACAGCACATGACTCTTATTGCTATTGCCCATTTACCGACGGAAGATACCACACTTATGAATATCGCTAAAAAGCTGGGCACAACAAAACAAACCGCTAACAAATTAATTTCAAGCCTCGCGAAAAAAGGATATGTTCACACTGTGCCAAGCAAACTGGATAAACGTGCAATCAATATTGAGATTACCGCTGAAGGAAAAAAAGCGTTAATTTCCTGTTCAGAAAAATCCACCTATTTTTTAGCGGATATGTTTCAAGACTTCACAACTGATGAAATTGAAACATTCTGGAGGCTATTGCAAAAACTTTATCGTTTTGATGGTGAAGAACAGGATGGTTTTGAAGAAAAAGCACATTTAAAAGTTGAAGATCAGGCACAATTCATCTCAGATGACTATGAAGAAAAAATCATGGCTGAATTTTCAAAACGGCGATATGGGGGTGCAGACGATGAATAATATGCTTTATCGAAAAGTAAAAGAAACAGAGGATAAGATGAAGGAAAAATGCTATGAGCTGAAAGATAAAATTGATCAATTTATTTCTCATGCTAAATATAAAATTCATTGCAAACGTAAACTGGACCGAGCCGGCAATTATATATCAATTGCCATCGGACTCTTTATCCTAACTGCCTCATGGCTGACCGCAACACAATGGCTGCTTTGGATAGGCGCGGCGAGTATTTTGAGTAATGCCTGTTTGCTCATTATAAAGCCTGTTAAAAATTGAAAATCTGAAAAAAGCTCTCTAAAAGAGAGCTTTCTTTTATTAATCGTCCCAGTCTTCATCTTCTTCCCAGTCATCTTTCGCTTCCTGAATCTTATTATAAAAAAATTCGATAAAGCTTTCTGCAGCGATATCTTGATAGCCAATTATCCTATCCCATTCCACTACAGGGCATTCTCCGTCTTTCATTTTATTCGTATCTAGACAGTAAGCAAAAAAATCAACATCTTCTATGACAACAAGACCATCAGCAAGTCCATAATGTTGTTTATATTCTTTAGTTTTATCTGCAACTGACGCATGATCGAAGTTATAGCCTAAAACTAAAACCCCGAATAAACCACCAGCACCGTATTTTTCTAAGAACCATTTATAGCTAATAGGAAGTTCGCATTGGAGGATTTCTTCAATGCGAGTTATGTTTTCATGGCTTGCACCCTCTGTGAATATAGCATTTTGCTTGTTTTCATTAATAAAGTTTTCAACCTTTGAATAAATCATTTAATTTAAACACCTCAATTCTCATTCTCAAATTGTTTCGCTCTCCACTTCCAATATCTCTTTCGAAAGCTTTCATATTGTGCTTTTAAAACCTTATCATTTCTAAAACTTTCACCATCAGTCTTAAGCTTATGAATAACATCACTATATTTTGTATGTAAACTGTTTGGGATTTCAAGCATTGGGCCAGGTTCTTCTTGAATCAAGTGATGTAAATTAATCTGTGTGCCATCTTTTGCATAAGGAGCATTACCGTTTTTCATAAGCTGAAGATTTGTTACGCCAAATTCTGTTTTTTGGTTCATATCAATATCTTTCATAGTATACACTCTGCGGCTTATGTCTTTAACTTTTCCCTTTGCTTTTACCTTGCCCTTAACCTCAAAGGCACCATACTTTTCTTTATTTAACCAAGGAAGGTTTATTTCTTGACCAGTAAACGGCTTTCTCGTTCCATCCGGGATTTTCTTTGCATTGGTCAAAAGTTCATTTTTAAGGTTTTGGCTGTCAACCACATTGTATGGTACGTTATCGGCCAGAGCAAGATCATATTTTGAGTTATAAGGGAGCAGTTCTGGAAGTTTAACGTCTTTAATTTTCTTCCCTGCCTGTCCTGCCTTGTTTATGACCTTCCCCGCCGCATCAGCTTTGTTAACGGCTCCTGCGCCTTTTGTTCCGACGACAGCCACAGCCACTGAACCGACCGCATATGTCACCCATCTTGATCTGGAGTAAGCATCTCCGTTCACCATATCCTTTTGATACGACTCTTCAATTGCCGCTTTAACAGCATCATATGTTTTAACAGGATGAAGTACTGCATTCCCCAGTGCTGACAGCGTTTCCCCCGGATCGGTTATGAAGTCCCATAGACCGGTCACCGTGTCTTTCCCGACATCATATAAACCAACGCCGGCTCCTTTTAAAATATCCCAAGTCACTTCTCCGGCTTCTTCCATCTGTTTTGCTTGTTCAAGCTGAATGACATATTGCTGTTGGGAAGGTTCAAGGTTTTCATAGCCGATCTTCTTCGCAATTTCCAAATATTCATCCGGATCGATCACACCGTCAGCCAGCTTTTTCTTCAGATCCTTGATTTCACGTTCTTTCGCTTCTTCCTTCTTAATCGTCAAATAAGCATCCGAGTGTCTTGCAATCTCGCCTTTTTTCTTATGTATGTCGCTTTCTCTGTACGTCTTTGCGTTATAGTGAAGTGGTGTTGCATTTTTCCCTTTACCCGTGGCATTTTGGAGCTGTTGAAAGTCAGCCTGAATGAAATGTTCATTTGCCTCGGTTTCTGCGTATTCTTTCGTTAGATCATGATCGAGCTTTCCGAGCGTGTGTATGGTATTGTCCCGTTTCTTGTCTGCTGATTCCAGCTTTTGATCGACATCTTCTGTAGAGAAAACATCAAGATGGACAATATCGCTTATCTCGTTAAGAATATCCCTCATTTCATTTCGTTGCTCCTGCATGATAGCTTTTGATTTATTCTTCGCATGAATCAGCTCGTGTTCTAAAAATGACTCTTCCACAAACGAATCGGCTAATCCGGCATCAGCTACTTTTCCTGAAATACTGTTGAGAAACGCAATCTTCATATCGATCAGATCAAGCCAGCTGTCCGTGACGCTGGCGTGGTCCTGGAAAAAGGCTTTGATATTGTCGGCGCCTTTGCCTGAAAACTCACTGTCGTCTAAGTCAGCCATCCCCTGAAAAGCTTTCCTGAGATTGATAAATTGTTCTCTAATCTGATCATATTGTTTAGCCCGCTTTTCTGCGGCTGAAATGAACGAGGCTGCTTCAAATACTTTCATTTACGTCTCCTTTCCGCTTCTTTCTGTCTAAATTTCACCATAGGATATAAGATTAGATGAATCTCTTGCATTTGTCGAACTGCTTTATTTAAGATCATAAAATTTCAAACAAAACCTTACACGAAGGAATCTGGGATCGGCAAAACAAAGCCAAATATAACATATGTTGAAAAATCTCTTGCATTTCCACACCCGCCATGCTATATTGATATAGCGATGAGCTGAATTGTGTAAGCCGATGCACATGCCCTTGCGGCACACACGAATGTGGCGTGTGGTGTATCGCCTCAATACGCAAAAGACGTTTGCTTCTGCAAACGTCTTTTTTTATTATCCGATTTTCGTTCCGTTCGGTACTGTCTGCTCTGGCGTAAGCAGGACAACATCTCCTTTTTCCGGGATGCCGCCGAGAACGAGAACTTCTGACTTAAATCCGGCGATCCGCCGCGGCGGAAAGTTGACAATAGCGGTAACCTGTCTGCCCGTCAGATCACCCGGTTCGTACCGTTTTGTAATCTGGGCGCTTGATTGTTTCATGCCGATCTCTTCGCCGAAATCTATTGTCATCTTAATGGCCGGCACCTTTGCTTCCGGGAATACTTCCGCTTTTACGACCGTTCCTATTCTAAGATCAAGCTTGATAAAATCTTCGATGACTGCCATATCAAAAACTCCTTTTTTACAATCATGATACCAAAAAAAGAAGCAGTTTATTTAACCGATTTTCAGGATTATTTATCAGATTGAAAGGTGTTTCGGAAGACGCGCGGCGTTATTCCCTTATGTCTGACAAACCATCTGGTGAAGGAAGACAAATTTTGAAAGCCGACCTCCTGACTGATGTCTGTCAGCCGGCATTTTGTTTCAATAAGCATTTGTTCCGCTTTCTTCATACGGAGCTCAGCAATATAAGCTTGCGGGCTTTTTCCCGTCTGCTTTTTAAACCAGTCGGAATAATACGCCGGGTGGTAATGTTCCATTGCGGCGAGCTCTTTAATTGTAAAAGTCTTTGAGAGATTTCGGCGGATATACGCAATTGAATTATTCGTACGGTTTTCTTGTATCTTTCCAGCAATATATTCTGCAAGCAGACTCAATGAATGAGCCGACTGCTGCTTTGTCTCTTCTGTCAGCAGAAACCGAATCGATGTCCAAAAAGGATCAAGCTTATTCAGAACGCCGGGGTCAAAGGAACCTTTGAAAAAAAATGCCGGTATGTCGAGAACGAGACATTCATTTCGCTCCAAAGAACGGAACCGATGTTCATACCCGGGCGGAATATACAGCATTTGATCAGGTTTTAATCTGATTTCACGTCTTTCTGTCTCCAGGTCCAGCTGTCCTTCGAGCGGAAAAAGCATTTGGCAGTATGTGTGTGCATGAGAATCAAAAATATGTGAATAGGTGCGCCGCTCACAAATGATATGTTGTAATGAATCCATTTGTCCCTCCTTTTTATATGATGCGTCTTTTTATTTAGTTTACATAATAATATTATTGTTCACTCGACTGCAAACCTCTTAAGAAAGCAACAACTGCAAACTTCCGGCTTTCCTTAATTGATTCGGTTAATTCAAATGCACTCTGTTTTCTCAACACGGCAAATCCGTGAAGAAGGCTCCTCAGTCCTCTCGCAGCATGAATCGCAGTGTCAGACTGTGCATAACCGTTCGCTGTCAGCTGCCTGACAACAAGCTCTACAAGCAGGCTTGACAGATTCTCAATCCGGCCGTCTTTTATCTTTTGAAATGTTGCGTCATATAATCCGGGATTGGCTTCGGCGAAATTGATATAGGCATCGGCAAGAGCAAGCAAAGCCGTTTCACCCGTCAGTCCTTCTGCAGAGGCCGCCATTCTTTCATATAACATAGTTAAACCGGAGATAGCCAGCTCTGTTTTAATTCCTTGAAGGCCATTGACAAAATTGTAAAGGGAAGGCGGTTTTACGTTTAAGGACTTTGCAACAGCCGCAAGCGTCACTTCGTTCAGCCCTTTTTCGTCAGCGATGCCTGCTGCGGCTCTCAATATCATGTCAAGGCTCATTCCGACTCTCGGTGACATTATGATCGGCCTCCCGGCAGGCTTCGTTCGGCTTCCTCAACAGCCTCAGCCATCATTTCAACGGGATTGCAGAGAACATTTCCATGTCCGGCGGCCAGACTGCTTGGTTGATGAGCGATAAGCGTTCTTGCTGTTTTTACAGCTTCTTCTTTATTCCACGTAGCAAAAGCCGGAAACGGAAATTTCCATTTCAGCTTCCCAGAAACAGCAAGGCCGCCCCGTACTTGAAAGGCATCTCCGACGATCAGCATATCATTTCTCATATCTTTAAAAGCGAGGCTTCCCGGCGTATGACCGGGAGCGGGAATGACAAGTAAAGATCCGATCCGCTCGCCGCCTTTCAGCAGGCGATCAGGTTCGATCTGAACATTTTTCGGCACTCCCCCCTTTATCGGCGTTTGTGCTTCATGCTCAAATAAAGAAGTGTCACCTTTCAGCAAGAAAGAATCCCGCTCAGAAATACAGACGGAAGCATCCGGAAATTCCGCAGCTAATGAGTCAAGCGAACCGATGTGATCCCCGTGCGCGTGGGTGAGTAATATGTCATTCAGCGGCTTCCCAAGCTGCCGCAATGCTTGCTTGATTCCTTTATGACTGTTAGGCAGTCCGGCGTCAATCAGGGTTACTCCTTCTTCTTCTTCAACCAAATAACAATTCACCGGGAAAAGCGCTGGAAAAAAAGTCAGCTGCCAAACACTTCCGTATTGTAAGATTCTCATCAACATCCCCCTAAAACTAATATCATTAGTTTTATTATAACTAATACTGTTAGTTTATCAAGAGTTTTCTGTTTAAATCCTGAAAAAGGCGCGGGCGCTTCTCTTATGCAAAAAAAAGAAACGCGCATACTGTGATAAAAGATGCTTTCAGCCTGCGAATAAATCAGACTACTAAAACTAGCCGGATAAGCATACACTACTCAACGGAGGGGGAGTTCCACACCATGCATATCACACTTCAAAGCATCTGCCCTGTCTTAATGATTGCCTTTTTCCTGTATAAAAAGGTGAAACGGTCCGTCGGCTTTCAGCCTTTGAAACCCCGCTGGCTTTATACCAGAATGATTTTGTTTTCATTGCTGGCCGCAGCTCTGGCGTTTTTCAGCATCACACACCCGGCTTTATACGGCCATCTTATATTCGGCACTTTTTGCGGCTGGCTTCTGGTCCTGTTTGCCAAACGGAACATTTCTTTTGAAGAACGCCGCGGAAAAATGTATTTTCGCACTCACCTGTGGATTGAACTTATTCTATTAACGTTATTCCTATCGAGATTTGTTTATCGCGTTATTGAAATTTACCGGGTCACAGCGGACTTTACCCATCCGGAGGCATACAGCCAAACGGTCGGGGCCGATCCGCTGACCATCAGTATCTTTTATTTCATCGCAGTGTATTACAGCGGCTTCTCTTTTTATGTTTTAAAAACGAGCAGAGACCAAACCAATAACAGTCAGTACGGCTGACATCTCTGTCTAAAAAGCAGGGATGTTTTTTAATCGTGCCGCGTATGGTGAATCATTTGCTGAAGCACATCTAACACATGTTCATCCTCAGGAGAATAATAGATGGATGTTCCTTCTCTGCGTGATTTGACGAGGCGCAGATTTTTAAGAAAACGCAGCTGATGAGAAACGGTAGACTGCAGCAAATTCAGCTTTTCTGCGATATCATTTACCGCGTGCTCACCCTGTGACAGCAAATGGAGAATTCTGATTCTGGTCGGATCAGACAGCGCCTTAAAAGTCTGGGCAACCAAAAATAAAGTTTCCTCATCTAAATCGACAGCGGGGTCATTCGTGTTTCCGGATTCGTGAAATTCAGTCATATACCTCACCCTTCTTTTCTCAAGTAGCCCAATTATACCAAATGTCAATTGATGCAGATACATCCTGCGCCTGACAAAAGAACCGTTATTTTAAATTTATGTTTCAAATACGGGTTTCCGCTTGGTTTCGCGCATTCATCTGTGTCATAATGAAAAAGTCATAATGCTCCTGAAATTGAGGGTGAAACACAGTGGAGAAAAAGAAAAAAGGCTGTTTCGCTGCCGCGGGTCTTATGATGATATGTGTTTTTGTCATGGTTTCCTTCTTCCTCATTCTGTTATTTTCAAATAATGAATTGCTCAAAAGTCTTCCGTTTGATGTCAAACCGATCGTCCTTGAACGGCTGACAGATTACAAACCGCTTGTTGAAGACGAGCTGGATGAAAAAGGACTCACCAAATATACATCGCTTGTACTCGGCATGATATATCAGGAGTCAAAAGGAAGAGGAAATGATCCCATGCAGTCTTCAGAATCTCTGGGTTTAAAGCGAAATGAGATTAAAAACCCTCAAACCAGTATCAAACAGGGAATCAAACAATTCACTCTCATGTACCAAACAGGCAAGAAAAAAGGCGTAGACTTGGATACGATTATACAAAGCTACAACATGGGAGCCGGCTATATTGATTTTGTGGCTGAACATGGAGGATCGCATACTGAGGAACTGGCAAAACAATACTCCGAGCAGCAGGTCAAAAAGAATCCGAAACTTTACACTTGCGGAGGGAACAAAGACAATTTCCGTTATCCCTACTGCTATGGTGATTACACGTACGCAGAAAAAGTAAAAGCAAAAACAAAAACCGTTGAACAATCCTTAAATGTAACAACACTTGAAACGCTTGAAGAGTAAAAGGCGCCCTGATGAGGCGCCTTTTTCAATCAATAGAAAAAAGCCGCGCAGAGCACGGCTTTTTTTAATAATACGGTGAGATCATTAAGTATACAATGACGCCCGTCAGACTGACATACAGCCAGAGCGGCATCGTCCATCTGGCGATTTTTTTGTGGCGCTCCACCTGCATACTGAATCCTCTGATCAGCGTAAACAGCGCAAGCGGCACGATGATGAAGGAAAGGCAAATATGCGTAATTAAAATAAAGAAGTAAATCCCGCGCATGATGCCGTGGCCGCCGAATAAAGTATTCTCAGCTATCGAGTGGTACACGACATAGCAGATCAAAAACAGCAAAGTCGTCGTAAACGCCGCTAAAATAAAACGTTTATGCGCTTGAATGTTTTTTTGCTTAATCATAAAGAGCGCTGCCAGCAAAAAGATAAACGTGAAGCTGTTAAAAATGGCATTTAACATCGGCAGAATATGAATATTGGCAATGCTGACCTGTCCCGATTTCGGCATAAAAAACAGCACCGCAATTAACCCGTTGATCAGAACGGTCAATGTCAGCACGATACCGGTATAACTTTTAGGTTTGTTTTCTGTCTGATTCATCTTATGACCTCTCTCAATTTTACTGACTATCCAAATGGTATGAGAATTCAGCTTTGATGTCAACGGTTTCGTCCGCTTCGTCAGAAATTAGACAAACTTAAGCCCTAAAAAGACCGGGTGTTTGAGACCCGGCCTTTCGTCATATTATGCTTCCTTCAACAGTTCTTCTATCACCTTATGCTCGTTTTCATTCAACAGATTTTTTGGAATGATCCGATCTATCGGTTTATTCATATGCTGATCGAGAATATCGGCTGTTTCTTTGTCCCCTGCGATTACGAGACGCTCCCATTGGTGTGAAGCGGCCTTTTGATCAAGATTTGAAGCCAATCGTTTATACAGCCTGTTTTGGTTTTCTTCGACGTGGGCTTTGGCGGCGTCTTCGTCCATTGAGGCGGAGCTTCCGCTTACATCCTGCGGTTTCCACGATTCATTGATGACGTCGTATTGATAATGCTCCACCCCTTCAATTTTTCCGAGTACGGTTTCTATGATCTTCACTTCATTCTGCTGGGTGAGAATAAAAGCCGTGCTCGGAAATTGTTCACGGAGAAGTTCTAATTGATCAAGGACAGCCGTTTCTTCCCAATAAAATCGTGTTTCGACAGGCACCTGCAATTCAATCGTCTCCCAAATACCGCCTTCTCCCGATGCAAAAAATACGAGACTTCGCGGCATCTCTTTACCAAGCCCATCGATATATTGATAGACACGTTCCATGATGCGGACGAGAGATTTTTCTTCTTCCGGATCACTGGCAGACAGATACTCTTTTAATCTCCGAAAACCGGTTTTCAAGGCGATTTTCCACTCTCCCCCCTGCTGATCCGGATTTCTCATATCCGTATTTACATATAAGGAAAGCATTTTATCAGGAGATTCCGTCATTACGTACTTCAATTTGCCGATGAGTGAGTCAATTGCCATTATAGATTCCTCCTTTTTCCGCTGCTCACTGTTCCTTTCCCTATCCGCACCGCCTTAAAAACGTCAATCCACATATAAACGGCAGACTTTTCTAAAAAAGTTTTTGCAAAACCCATTTACAAACCAAGACATCATTTACTACAATGGATACTTGTGTTTAACTAAGACTTTTACGCTGTGAAAGGAGTATGATTTTGTTTACTGCAGAAGAAAGAGATCAGAAAGAGCTGGAAAAAGAGCTTCATAAACTTGAATTTCAGATTTTCAGAATGCGGGAAAATCTGATAGATGTATCAAAAGACGCGCGAGTGCTTGGTATTGATCAATCGAACAATGACGATTGGATCATTGTTTCCTCGATTGATGATGGCCAAACATGTAAGATTATGCTGACTGATTGTGAATCAGCCTACCGGGGAAGAGGCTGTTTTTCACTGATCGCCTCTTATTATGACAATGCCATTCATATCGGAGACATTAAAGGCCCGCCGAACCACGGCTACGGCTCGATCTGCATGAAATTTTTAAAACATATCGCCAGAGAGCAGAATATCCCGAAAGTGACGGGCGACATCGCTAAGCGTGATTGGGATCATGTCGACAGACTCGTTCATTTTTATGAAAAGCATCAATTTGATGTCTGGATTGACAATGATACGCAATCAGGCGGCATTAAATGGGTCGACTTGTAAAAAAATAATAGAGAAACCCTCTTTTATATGGTGTAATAGATTAAACCATATAAGGAGGGTTTTTTTTGTATCCGGAAAAATTGAAAAAAGGTGACGGCATTCGTATTGTGTCTCCGGCCACAAGCATGTCCGTTATGTCAGATGAAAATATAAATGCCGCAAAGTCAAAATTGGAGGAGCTCGGCTTTCGTGTCTCTTTTTCAGAGCATGCGAAAGAAATAAATGAATTTGATTCATCATCCATTGAATCGCGTGTACAGGATCTGCACGAAGCTTTCGCTGATCCTGACATCAAAGCGATTTTGACGACACTCGGCGGGTTCCAATCAAATCAGCTGCTTCGCTATCTTGATTATGAAAACATCAAGCGGCATCCGAAAATCCTTTGCGGCTATTCAGATATTACCGCTCTCGGTCATGCCATATATCAAAAAACCGGCCTTATTACATATTCCGGTCCCCATTTTTCTTCATTTGCCATGAAAAAAGGGCTGGACTATACGATTAACTCTTTCTTGGCCTGCTGTGCTTCTGACAACCCGTATGAGATAAAGCCTTCATCCGAGTGGAGTGATGATAAATGGTATTTGAACCAGGAGGACAGACGTTTTTATCGGAATCCGGGACCGCTCGTTATTCAACCCGGATATGCGGAAGGAACACTGATCGGAGGAAATCTATGCACGCTGAATCTTCTGCAGGGCACCGAATACTTTCCGGAGATGGAACAAGTGATTCTGTTTATAGAAGATGATCATATGTCGGACATTCATATGTTTGACCGGGATTTGCAGTCACTCATCCACCTTCCCGCTTTTTCAGCTGTGAAGGGAATTGTCATCGGACGTTTCCAGCATGCTTCAAATGTGTCTGAGGAGGCTCTGCGTGCCGTCATCCGTACAAAAGAAGAACTGTCATCCATGCCTGTTATCGCAAATGCTGATTTCGGCCATACCTCCCCTTTGATGACATTCCCGATCGGAGGAACATGCAGAATAGAAGCCGGCTCAGAAGGCGTAAGGATATGGATCGATCGGCATTAATACATAAAGACGGGAAAACCGCCCCGTCTTTTTATTTTGATGCCTTATGCCGCGGCGTGCGCGGAGCGATCATAATTCGTCCGCCAGCCGCTGCCGTCACCCATACGGAAGCTCCTTCATAAAAACGGCTGATCTCTTCATTATATACGGCATGTGTCAGTTCACGTTTATCATGCGTTCCGTCTTGGTTTTTTACGTTTAAAATAAGCACAAGCTCGTGCCTGCCATTCTTCATCACACCAGTACGTCTCACCTTTTCAATAACGGCTGGCCTTCCTCTCCCTCTGTCAAGCGCCTGAAACAGCCTGACAGCCGGCATAGACAGTCCGATAACGATCACAATGGCCAAAGCGGTACAGATACATGCTTGAAACACCGGTGATTCTGTGAAGGCATTCCATAAACATATAAATTCCGGCTCCATCAGATTCATACACCCCTTCAGATTCCGTTTTCACATCCATTCCTTCTATATAATATATTAGAGAAACGCTTTTTCTTTTTCCGCATATAACGATTATATACAGTCAAAAAAGGGAAGAAAAAAAGAACACAAAGCATTTCGCCTTGTGTTCTTCATCTCTATATGAAACTAGTCTAATACTTTAACATTTACTGTTCTGACGCCCCAGTTGTTAGCGTCACTTTTCTTTGCAACAAATACGTCAATTTTATTTCCTTTAATTGCGCCGCCTGTATCTGCTGCTGTTGCCACTCCGTAACCTTCAACATAAACCTTAGAGCCAAGCGGAATGACACTAGGGTCTACCGCGATGACTTTTGCATCAGGGTTTTTGTTTAAGTCAACACCGGTTGCCGTTACACCGGAAATGCCGCCGTCGTTAGCAGAGTAAGCAGTTGCAGTCATTGTCAGCTGCTTTTTAGGCTCTTGTTGGTTTGTATTTGATTGAACAGGCTGCTGTTTTGCTTCGACAGCCTTCGCTTCTTGTTTAGGTTGTTGTTCTTGAACAGGTTCTTGTTTAGGCTGCTCGTTTTTGACAGCTTCTTGTTTCGGCTGTTCTGTCTCGGCAGCTGGTTTTTGTTCAGTTTGCGGCTGGCTGGCTTCTTGAGCCGGCTGTGCAGCCTGAGCCTGACCTTTCACATTTAACGTTGTGCCTGCGTAAATTATATCTGATTGCAAGTTATTCAAGCTTTTCAGATTGCCGACTGATGTTCCGAATTTCTGAGCAATTTTCCAGAGGCTGTCGCCCTGCTTCACTGTGTACTGCCCAGATGTGGTTGTTTCTACTGAAGAAATAGTCAGTTTCTCTCCTTCAATGATTAAATCAGAAGATAACTGATTCCATTCTTTTAAGTCCTTTAGGTTCACTCCGTTTTTTTGCGAGATCCCCCAGAGCGTGTCACCCTTTTGCACCGTGATTTCTTTAGCAGAAGCGTGAGCTCCGAATGCAGTTGTTGAAATTGCTGCAACTGCGACAAAGGACATAATCGTCTTCTTCATAAGTAAATCCTCCCTTGTTAGCTTTTTATTGGCGGCTAACAGGTGATATCGTAACATATGAAAATGTCAGTTCAATAACAAAACGATTTGAATTAGATTACAGTTCCTTTACATGAAACATTTCTCTCGCTTGGTAAGTCTTGCTGAAACCTTGATACAGCAAGGGTTTTCAAGCTTATGATTTTTCCGGCGCCAATGAAAAACACAATGTGCAAATTTCTAAAAAAACTTTTTTTCACTCTGTTTCTCTTACATAATTTCGGATTTCTTCTAAAAAAACCGCTCCGTATTTCAATCTTTTTTGTTCCCCGACCCCTTTTACGGAAAGAAGATCCTGATCTGTTTTCGGAAGTTTCGCTGACATTTCTTTTAACGTCTGATCTGAGAACACGACAAATGGAGGCACACCCTGTTCAGCTGCAATCTCTTTGCGGAGACGCCGGAGAAGCTCAAATAATTCATCATTTTCAGTTACGGCAGCGGCCTGTAAGGCTTCTTTTCTCGAGACTGCGCTTTTTCCAAGCAGAACGTCCCTGCCTTTTTGGGTGACCATAAGCGTCGGAAATGTGCCGTCCGCCATTCTGATATATTCATCTGAAATAAGGAATTCGATAAAATCACTGATTTCCGCTGCGGATTGATGCTTCATAATGCCGTAAGTGGACAGGCTGCTGAAGCCGTTTTCCAGCACTTTTTTATTTTTTGAGCCGCTAAGCACCTGCGCCACCATCGTTTTTCCGAAGCGCTCATTCATTCTGATGATGCATGATAATACCATCTGCGCTTCTTTTGTGACATCATGGGCGGTCCTTGTATCAGTGCAATTGCCGCATGCTTCGCAAGCTTCCGCCTCATTCTCGCCGAAATACTTCAGAATAAACCGCTGCAGGCAATCTTCCGTATGACAGTAATCCACCATCTGTCTCAGTTTTTTGAGATCCTGCTTTTGTTTTTCTTCTCCGGCGGCCGATTGGTCTATTAAAAAACGCTGCACCATAATATCCTGCGGCGAAAATAAGAGCACACACTCGCTGTTAAGACCATCGCGCCCGGCCCGTCCGGCTTCCTGGTAATAGCTCTCCATATCTTTCGGAATCTGCGCGTGCAAAACGAACCTGATGTTGCTCTTATCGATTCCCATTCCGAAAGCGGACGTAGCTACCATCACTTGTATCTGATCGTTAAGAAACCGCTCCTGCTGGTCTTTTCTGTCATCATCCGCCATTCCGCCGTGATAACGGCCGGCATTGATGCCGCTGCGTTTTAATTTATCATATAAACGGTCGGTTTCTTTTCTTGTCGCTGTATATATAATGCCGGCTTCGTGTTTATTTTTTTCCAGATACCGCTCGATAAACCGATCTTTGTTTTCGCCCTTTACTACTTTAAACGTTAAATTCTCTCTGGCAAAACCGGTATATACAGTTTGTTCTTTCTTAATATGAAGCTGCTTGCAGATGTCATCATGAACCTCAGGTGTAGCCGTCGCCGTTAATGCGATGATGACGGGCGGTTCTTTTAATTCATTAAAAAGGATTTCGATATTCCGGTAACTCGGCCTGAAATCATGTCCCCATTGCGATATACAGTGAGCTTCGTCAATGGCGACAAGAGGAACCGTAATATTCTGCAGGATGTGAATGAATTCAGAAGAAGTCAAACGCTCCGGTGTGATGTAAAAGAGCCGGTAAGCCCCTTGTTTCAAACCGGTCAGGCGCTCATGAATGTCACGGCTTGTCTGGGTGCTGTTAATATAAGCTGCCGCGATACCCGCTTCTTCAAGCGCGTCGACTTGATCTTTCATTAAGGAAATAAGAGGGGAAATAACGATTGTGGTCCCTTCAAACAGCAGTGCGGGAATCTGATAGCAGATTGATTTTCCGCCCCCCGTCGGCATAATGCAGACCGTGTTTTTTCTCTCCTCTGTAACTGATTGTATCGCCTGCTTTTGGCCCGCGCGAAGACTGTCGTAGCCAAAATAATGCGCCAGAAGGGATTGGGCTTTATCCAGCATAAGTTGTAAAACCTCACTTTGTCTTTGATTCTTTCATTTTATCATACAGATAAAGTACGCCGCTCAAGGGCAATTCAAAATAAAAAGCCATCTCCGCAAGGGAAATGGCTTTCGCTACGTATGCCGTACGCAAGTAAGAAAGTTTTAAACCACCACTCCTCAAAGTGGGTGTTTGCAGAAGCGTTCCTGTCGTCCTCTGCAATGGAGGCATGACATTCCGGCTTCGATATAAAACTCCCTATTACAGCTTAAAGGTTAAAACTTAATTAACAATACGAACAATGTAGCTTCTCTTATATCCTACACCATCAGTCGTATTTTGGCAAGAGGGTTAATTCTTTTACAGAAAACCTTTTTTCTTTGTGAGAACTGCTTTATTCTACATAAAAATTGTTTTTTCGACAAAACATCAATATATCAATATAAGATCTGATCGAAAGCTGCCGCCAGTTTCTTCTATAATATAAAAAACTCTCACACCCTGTATGGGCGCAAGAGTTAATGGAAATTAGAATTTTGCAGCCAGATCTTTCGCTTCTTGCAGTCCTTTTTCAATGATCGCTTGAGCGTTATCCGGTGCAGCATTATGGCCTTCAACGACAACAGTGTGAAGATCTTGGACACCCCAGAAACCGAGAACGGTTTTCATGAAGTTTAATGACATTTCAAGAGATGCCATCGGTCCTTCAGAATATACGCCGCCGCGTGCGTTTAAGAGCGCTACTTTTTTATCTCCCATCAGACCTTTTGGTCCTTCAGGCGTGTATGTGAAAGTAACTCCTGCGCGAGACAGGTAATCAACATAAGTATGAAGCACAGCAGGCACTGTGAAGTTCCAAAGCGGGAATGCAAACACGACTTTGTCAGCTTTGACGAATTGATTTAAGTAAATGTCAGCAGTTGACGCTTGTTTTTTCTCTTCGTCTGTCATTTCAATTCCTTTTGAAGCTTTGAATGTTCCGTTAATCATATCTCTTCCGAGGTAAGGAAGGTTTTCTTTATGAAGATCAAGTTCGATCACTTCATCATTCGGATTGTTTTCTTTATAAGCAGCCAGAAACGCTTCGTATAATTTTACGGATACGCCTTCTTCAGCCGTACGGTCACTTGATTTTACAAATAATACTTGAGACATTCTAAATTCCTCCCGGTAATCTTTTAATATTTACTTACAAATAGTATGTTACTTTCTTTTTTATATAAAGTCAATGATTTTATTTCGATTCTGAGATTTTTTATGGAATAAAAAAACAGGTACATATGAATGTACCTGCTGCTATTATTGTGAATCCTGCTCGCGATCCAGGATTTCGTAAGTTTGTGAGCTTTTTTGATCAACGGTTTCTTTATTTGAGAGGTCTTTCACCTGCTCGTGAAATTCCCTTTCATATGACGGAGCGTCTGTTTTCACATCCCCTTCTGTTTCCCGCTGCGCTTCGACGGTCATTCTGGCGTACGGCACGGCTTCAAGTCTTTCATAAGGAATTTCTTTTCCCGTTTTCTCGCAAATCCCGTATGTTCCTTTATCCATTCGTTCAAGCGCGGCGTTCACCTCATCTAAAAGATTCTGATCGACACCGTCCAGCGTCTGATTCGTGACCCTGTCCAAATAAATGCTTCCGTGATCAGCTAAGTGATTATCTACTCCGTTCGACAGTTCTCCTGTGTCTTCGCTCATTGAATGATTTTCTTTTGATTCTCCCTGAAGACTTTCCTTTAAATCGATTAATTTATGATAAAGGCTGTCCTGCTGTTCTTTTGATAATGACATATTCATCATCTCCTTTTTCGTCTGTATTCTTCGCTGCATCTGGTAATACATACCCTCGAAAAAGGAGGCTGAAACAACGGGGTCAATGCTTTCTCCCCCTGATGGTGACATTGGGTGTCTGCTGCTTTGTCTGGCTTTTTTCTTTCGCAGCATCATTTTGCGGGTTGTCCCGACATTCTTCAGCGCAGGCTTGTTTGAGCCTGTGCACCGGTGTATGGTAAGTGGCGCCGATATTCAGCATACCGCTCAGCTCTTCTATACTCAGCTTTTCAAAATCAATATTGTATTCAACCTTGTCCACTTTGACATGCTCAATATGGACATATGTTTTTTCCCCTTCAACCGTTTGCGGCTCAAAATGACACTTATCCTGAAGCTCATCAAGCTGTTGTTCCACTTTCTTAAGCCGGTCTAATTCTTCTTCACACACTTTTTTGAAAATCTCTTTCATTATTTTTTTCAAAGAAAATCACTTCTTTCCCCGTCACTCTTGGAAAGTTCTATGCGTCCCGCATTGCGAATATATAAACATGATATACAAAAAGGAGGCGAATCATGATGTTTTTTCCATCCGTTATCAACTTTGAGTATATAAAAATGAACGGAATCAGCGGCGGAGCAGCTTTTAACACCGGCTCTTCCGTTATGGTGAGAAACACAGCAGCCAATAAAAGAAATGAAGGGTACGGTGAACAAAACGGGGATTGCACCGTTGTCGTCATCCCTATCATGAGTATCGATGATTCAGATCTGATAGATGGCACAGCAAACAAGATCAGCCTTCGATAATGATCTGGCTTGCATCCCCCAGATGTTTAGCAATCGATATATATAAAATCCCGTCTTTGAACACCGCCTGCATTCCCTTCGTTCCCTGAGCGGAATGCGGAAGGTCGAGTTTTTTTTCAAAATCGCCGTATTTTCCGGTCTTCTGTTTAAAATCCTGTTCATTAAAAAAGGATTTTCTCGTGCCTTTTACGACGATATATTCTCCGTAGGACAGCAGCTGAACATCTTGTTTGCGGTAGCCGGGCAGATACAGCAAAAATTGGAGCTCATCATGGGTTTCCACAATATCTATAAGAGGAAAAGCATCCTCATTTCTTCTCATTTGCCCATCTCCCTGTTGAAAGGGAAAATGAGAATGGCCGTTTTGAAATGATTTCAGTTGTTCATCATCAAAAACGTTTTTCCAAAAGTCGCCGCCGGACATGTTTTGCGCCATTTCCATCCACTGCTTCATCTTATCGAAATCCATTTTTATCGCCCCCTGTCTAAGCATACGGTCATAACAGCCGGCATACACCTGTATTAAAGGAGGTTTGCCTGTGGTTCAACCAACTCCATATATCAATATTAATATTTTCATGTTGAAAATTAATTCCTTTGAAAATGCTTCAGCGGTGAATGTCGGACAAAATTTACTGGCGGAATGGCAGAATTCTGATAAAAAGAATCAGGGATACGGACAGAACTTCGGAGATGCAAGCGGCTTCATCGGCACGAACGGCAAAGTGGATGACCGGGATCAAATTGATTCTCCATCTGCCTTTGAGTCTGCATGCGATAAAATCCCTGCCGGAAAAGGAGGCCCATTATGATGTTTTCGCCAGTTTTGGTAAATGTAGGGGGCTTTAAAGTAAATGCGGTCGACCGCGGTTCTTCCATTACGATCGGCCCGTATCAGCAAATCGATTATTTTTTATCCAATAAGATCAACTACGGATTCGGTGAAGAAAATGGTGATTTGGCGCCGATTTATATCCCCATCAGTTCTATTGCTGATCCGGATCTCATTGATTCGAACTCCGGAAAAACAAGCATTATATAATAAAAAGGCCATCCGCATGCATTCGGATGGCTTTTATGTGATATTTAACTGCATAAGTATTTTGTTAAGATGGCTTGAACCTCAGTCAAGTCCGTTTCTTTTGCAAATTCCAATTCGAAAGTTTTTCCCCTTGTCATTAATACAAGCCCGGTATCGGGATCAAACATCCCTGCTTCTTGAATGGCGAAGCTTTCAATTGTTTTATATGGAAGAAATACGCGCACTTTCTTTTTGGAGAACATTTTATTATCAAAGAAAATCACTCGTTTATTCGTAAAGCATATTTGGTCAACCCGCAGTTTATAAATCGTTTCGATCCGTTCTCCCTCAACGAGCAAAGCCTCCAGCTTTTTTGTGTCGGTTGATCTGCTGACAGAAAAAATTCCCAATGAAGAACCCCACTTTCTGCTTCTATACTATTGTTTTATTACAATCATAAAAAAATAAGTTCTTTATCCCTATATAAGAATACGACATAGACGGCATTTAAACCATTACGAACAGATTACATTTTTAGAACGTTCATCAAAAAAGCCCTTTGCGAAAGGTGCCGCTGTTATGAAGTAATACGGTTCAGCGGAAGAAAAGGTTTCAAGAAAACGGTATTTTTTTCGAAAAGTCAGTTTTTTATTTTCGCCATAAAAAACCGCGGCTTCTCCAATGCCGCGGTTTCAACAAAACATCAACGATCCGTATCTTCAATTGTTCCTTCTTTATAGGTATCTGAAATTTGTTCCATCGTCGTGTCGGTGCCTTCTTCAGGTTGCACTTGCTGAAGCTGATCTGATGTTTTATTTTGTTTGTCTTGCTCTGTTTTTTTCATTTTGCAGCCACCCTTTATATGTAGTCTTTTTTAGTATGGCTCAGGCAAAATGAATTCATTCAGCCTTAAACTTCTTCAAAATACTCTTTGTAGAAGCCTCCGACTTTGTTTGTATTGTCTGCAACAAAAATGAATTCTTCTGTTTCATTTTTGACTTCATACTCTTTACCCGGCGTCAGCACATTTTTGACAATGTATTTTTTCGCATCTGTATGTACGCATTTGACCTTTTTGACGCTTTCTTTTGTCTGCCAATTATTATGAATCATTATAAAACTCCTTTTCTTAATCGATAAGCTTATTGTAGCCGTTTTTTCTTGTGAATTGCAATAACGGTTATCGATTGATTTTACCGGAGGTGTTATTATAGAATGACTGTATGCGCTTACTTTGCGCGGACATCAAGATGCTCAAAACAGACCATAAAAAAATTTCGGGAGGTTTGTTACGAATGAGTTCTTTAACGATGCAGATCACAAAAAGGCTGGAAACATTTTTACAGGGCACGAAGAAACTTTATATTGACGGAAAATTTGTTCCGAGCGCTTCAGGATCAACATTTGTCACACCGAATCCGGCAACCGGGGAAACGCTGATGACGCTTTACGAGGCACAGTCAGAAGACATTGACAGTGCAGTGAAAGCGGCACGCAAAGCCTTTGATCACGGCGAATGGCGCACTATGCCGGCCGCTTCCAGAAGCAGGCTGATGTATAAGCTTGCCGATTTAATGGAAGAGCACAAAACGGAACTCGCGCAGCTTGAAACACTTGATAACGGAAAACCGATTAATGAAACGACGAATGGGGATATCCCGCTCGCAATTGAGCATATGCGTTATTATGCCGGGTGGTCTACAAAGATAACCGGACAAACAATTCCGGTCGCCGGCTCATATTTTAATTACACCCGCCATGAGCCTGTCGGCGTCGTGGGGCAGATCATCCCTTGGAACTTCCCGCTCCTTATGGCGATGTGGAAAATGGGCGCCGCCCTTGCCACAGGCTGCACAATCGTTTTGAAACCGGCGGAGCAGACACCGCTGACCGCCCTCTATTTAGCGGAATTAATAGATCAGGCGGGCTTCCCTGACGGCGTCATCAATATTGTCCCAGGGTTCGGCGAAACGGCCGGGGAAGCGCTGACCAACCATGACGATGTCGATAAACTCGCTTTTACCGGTTCTACACAAATCGGCAAAAAAATCATGGAAAAAGCCGCAAAAAAAATTAAACGCGTGACACTGGAGCTTGGCGGAAAGTCACCTAACATCATTTTGCCTGACGCCAATTTGAAGAAAGCCATTCCCGGCGCTTTAAACGGGGTCATGTTTAATCAGGGGCAGGTATGCTGCGCAGGCTCCCGTGTCTTCATTCACAAAGACAAATATGATGAGGTCGTCAGCGAAATGGTTTCATATGCGAAATCGCTTCAGCAAGGCGCCGGCCTTCACCAGGATACACAAATCGGCCCGCTCGTCAGTCAGGAACAGCATGAGCGCGTGCTTTCATATATTGAAAAAGGAAAAGCGGAAGGAGCCAAAGCTGTCGCGGGCGGCAGCTGCCCGTTTGAAGAAGGGTATTTTGTCTCCCCGACTGTATTTGCGGATGTGGATGACAGCATGACCATCGCAAAAGAAGAAATTTTCGGCCCGGTCTTAGCCGCCATTCCGTATGATACGGTTGATGAAGTCATTGAGCGGGCGAACCGCTCGGAATACGGCCTTGCAGCCGGACTTTGGACTGAAAATGTAAAAAACGCCCATTACATTGCTGACCGTCTCCAAGCCGGCACCGTTTGGGTCAACTGCTACAATGTTTTCGATGCGGCATCTCCTTTCGGCGGCTATAAGCAATCCGGCCTCGGGCGGGAAATGGGCTCTTACGCGCTGAATAATTATACAGAAGTGAAAAGCGTCTGGATCAACCTGGAAGATTAAATCAAACAAGAAACTGCTGCCTGTCAGCAGTTTCTTTCTTTTGTCATGCCGCCTTTTACATATGAATATATATGCTTCTGAAGGAGTTGAGCGAGTGTGAGCACAATTCATGAAAACGTCAGAAGCCGCCAAAAGAAAACCATCTCCCTATTAAGAGAAACGCAAAATGCGGACGGCTCATGGTCATTTTGTTTTGAAGGTCCGATTTTGACAAACGCCTTTCTGATCCTCCTTCTCACTTCTCTTGAAGACAATGATAAAGAACTGATCGCTGAGCTTGCAGAAGGTATTCGCGCCAAACAGCGACCGGACGGAACTTTTGCCAACTATCCTGATGACCGGAAAGGAAATGTGACCGCTACTGTACAGGGCTATGCCGGCTTGCTGGCTTCCGGTTTATATAGCCGTTCTGAGGCGCATATGATTCAGGCCGAACGCTTTATCATCTCAAATGGCGGCTTGCGCAACGTACACTTCATGACAAAGTGGATGCTTGCGGCAAACGGCCTTTATCCATGGCCCGCGCTGCATCTGCCATTATCTTTCTTAGTCATTCCCCCATCCTTCCCGCTGCATTTTTACCAGTTCAGTACATACGCCCGTATTCATTTTGTACCGATGGCCGTGACACTTAACAAAAGATTTTCGCTGAAAAATCCCAACGTTCCGTCTCTCGCGCATTTAGATCGGCATATGACTAAAAATCCGTTTACATGGCTTCGTTCCGATCAGGATGAGAACAGAGACCTCTCTTCTCTTTTCGCGCACTGGAAGCGGCTTTTGCAGATTCCTGCCGCTTTTCACCAGCTCGGTCTGCGTACGGCCAAAACGTATATGCTTGACCGGATTGAAGAAGACGGCACATTATACAGCTATGCGAGCGCCACTATTTTTATGGTGTACGGCCTGCTCGCTCTCGGTGTATCGCGCCACTCCCCCGTTATCAGAAAAGCGCTTGCCGGCACGAAAGCTCTGCTCACGTCTTGCGGCAATATACCGTACCTGGAAAATTCAACGTCGACCGTTTGGGATACGGCGCTTCTCAGCTATGCGCTTATGAAAAGCGGCATCCCAGATAACGATCAGATGATAACCAGCGCCGCCCGGTTTCTGCGTGAACGGCAGCAGACGAAAGTCGCTGATTGGGCCGTTCACAACCCGCATGCTGAACCGGGAGGATGGGGTTTTTCAAACATTAATACAAATAATCCTGATTGTGATGACACAGCCGCAGTGCTCAAAGCCATTCCGCGAAAACTTTATCCCGCCTCATGGGAACGCGGACTGAGCTGGCTTTTGTCCATGCAAAACAGTGACGGCGGCTTCTCTGCTTTTGAGAAAAATGTCAATCATCCGCTGGTCCGCCTGCTGCCGCTGGAATCGGCTGAGGAAGCTGCCATCGATCCTTCAACAAGCGACTTAACCGGACGGGTGCTGCACTGTTTAGGAGAAGCGGGGCTTTCTTCTGATCACCCTCAGATTGAAAAAGCCGTCCAATGGCTGATCCGCCATCAAGAAGAGGACGGATCGTGGTACGGCAGATGGGGTGTCTGCTATATTTACGGCACATGGGCGGCGCTGACAGGGATGAAGGCTTGCGGCGTGAGCCAAAACCACCCGGCCGTAAAAAAAGCGATCCGCTGGCTGAAGTCCATTCAAAACGAGGACGGAAGCTGGGGGGAATCCTGTAAAAGTGCAGAAGAGAAAACCTATGTTCCGCTTTCTTACGGGACGCTTATACAGACGGCTTGGGCGGCCGAAGCTTTGCTGCAATACGAAAAACCTCATCATCAAGCCGTCACAAAAGGCATATCTTTTCTTATTGAAAACCGGCATTACGAAGGCGCCGCTTTCAGCTATCCGACTGGAATCGGCCTGCCGAAACAGTTTTACATCAGATATCACAGCTACCCGTATGTGTTTTCTTTGCTTGCGCTCAGCACTTTTATGAAAATGAGTGAAAAGGAGGAAGAAAAATGAAAAGGCACGCTTATCAAACCGAGATGCTGAATTGGTGTGAAACCTTGAAGGAACAAGTCATTCAACAAGGTCGGTTCGATCGCTTCGCGGCACAAATCGACCGGATTTTTCACACCCTTCAGGATGATGGATTAACGGAGGCGGAATGGTACGAACAGGCATCAGCACTTTACCGGGACATTACTGAACCCGAAGAGCCGGATGAGCGCAGAGCCTATGTGCCGATCGGCAAGCATGTCCTCCCTAAACTGCCTTACAGTTATTCCGCACTGGAACCGTAT
Source organism: Bacillus sp. KICET-1 (assembly GCF_027721405.1). Classification (NCBI taxonomy): domain Bacteria; kingdom Bacillati; phylum Bacillota; class Bacilli; order Caryophanales; family Bacillaceae; genus Bacillus; species Bacillus sp. KICET-1. The sequence continues at coordinate 2,827,067 of NZ_CP113515.1, read as the reverse complement.
ATTTCAAGAGAGATTATGAAACTCCACCATACCAAACACCATCAGAGCTATGTTGACGGTCTGAATAAAGCAGAACTGGAGCTCAAAAAAGCGAGACAGACGAAACAGTACGACTTAGTGGCACATTGGGAGCGGCAATTGGCGTTTCACGGCGCGGGCCATTATTTGCACAGTATTTTCTGGTTTTCGATGAATCCAAACGGAAAAAGACGGCCGACGGGTGCACTCTTTCAAATGATTGATGTGTCATTCGGAAGCTATTCCGCTTTTAAAGAGCAATTTTCTCAAGCGGCGAAAAAAGTCGAAGGAGTCGGCTGGGCTATCCTAGTCTGGGCGCCGCGCGCCGGGCGGCTGGAGATTTTGGCCGCTGAGAAGCATCAGCTCTACAGCCAGTGGGACGTCATTCCTTTGCTTCCGCTGGATGTGTGGGAACACGCTTATTATTTACAATATAAAAACGACCGCGCGGCTTACGTGGATCAATGGTGGAATGTCGTTGATTGGCGGGAGGCGGAGAAACGGTTCGAGCAAGCGCACCGCGTGATATGGCCGCTTTATTAAAAAAGCCCCCGTCTTGAACGGGGGCGTGCTTCTTTTGGTTTAAAAAATACCAAGCACGTGCAGAAAAACGATAATAATGGCTACAGGAGCCACATAACGGATTAATAGGAGCCAGACTGCAAACCATTTTCGTTTTATACCGGAACCGCTTTTCAGTTCGTCAAACAACATCTGTTTCGGAATTTTCAGCGGTACGAAAACGGCAATTAAAAGCGCGCCCAGCGGCATTAAGACATTGCTGACCAGAAAATCCGCAGCGTCAAAAATACTGCGGTGAAAAATAGAAACATCACTCAAAATTCCGTACGACAGCGCCGAAGGGACCCCGACAATAAATATAGCAAGTCCCCCGATCCATGCATACCGCTTCCGTTTTGCCGAATCGCCTTTTGACAAAACAGCAACTAAAATTTCAAGCATTGAAAAAGCCGATGTCAGCGTCGCAAATAAAAACAGCAGCAAAAAGGCGAGTAAAAACACGATGCCCAACGGCATTTGGTTAAAGACAGTCGGCAGCACGTTAAATAAAAGCTGCGGGCCTTGATCCGGCTTGAGGCCGAATGCAAACACCGCCGGAAAAATCGCCACTCCCGCCATCACAGCAACAAGGACATTTAATACCGTCACCGATACGGCGGATTGAACAATATTTTCTTCTTTTTCTAAATATGCGCTGTATGTAACCATTACGGACACTCCGACGCTTAACGAGAAAAATGATTGTCCCATCGCATATAAAATGGTATTGGCATCCATCGCGCCAAAATCAGGCATGAAGAAGAATTTTAATCCCTTCGCTGCATCATGCAGCGTAACGGAGCGGATCATTAAAAGAATAAACAGAATAAACAGAGCCGGCATCAGCACCTGGCTTACCTTTTCGATGCCGCTGCTCACCCCTTTTGCCACAACTAAAATCGTCAGCACGATAAACAGCAGCTGGCCGAAAACGGCTGCATAAGGGTTTGAAATGGTATCGATAAATAACGTATCAAATCCCGAAGAAAGCGATAAGCCGCCTGTAAAGCCTTTTATAATGTAGATTAATATCCATCCCCCCACTACGCTGTAGAAGGATAATAGAATAAAACACGTAATGATTCCGAGATATCCGATCCAGTGCCACTTTTTCCCCGGCGCGAGCGCCTTATAGGATTCAACGGCATTTTTTTGTGTTTTTCTGCCGATAATAAATTCAGCAAGCAAAAGCGGCAGTCCGATTAAAACAGTAAATAAAATAAAAACAAGCAGAAAAGCGCCGCCTCCGCTGGTTCCCGCTACGTAAGGGAACTTCCATATTGCGCCGAGCCCGATTGCAGAGCCGGCCGTAGCTAAAATAAATCCCAGCTTAGATGACCATTGATTAGCTTCTTTCACTTCAGCACTCCCAATTCATTTCAGTATAAAAATCAATTGTAAGAATATATGTCTGAATAGTCAAGAAGATGTTAGTTTACATAATAATTTTATTGAAAACTTATATTAAATATTGAATTATTCAGAAAATTATTTATAATGGAATACAGAAAAGTCAGTCATATTTTCTGACTGATTGATTGAATGTAAAAGGAGCTGTGTTTATGGAATGGCTGAAAAAAATAAGCGGGTTTGCGGGCCAAACCTTTGGCTTGTGGGTTATCGTCTTTGCCGGTTTAGGATTCGCCTGCCCTGATTTGTTTTCTTGGATCAGTTCTTATATGACGATTTTCCTTGGTATTATTATGTTTGGGATGGGGCTTACTCTTCAAGCAGACGATTTTAAAGAATTAATCAGAAAGCCTTGGCATGTCGTGATCGGAGTCGCTGCCCAGTTTACGATTATGCCGCTTACGGCTTTCTGTTTATCAATCGGGCTCCGCCTCCCCGCAGAAATCGCCGCGGGCGTCATTCTGGTCGGATGCTGTCCGGGCGGTACGGCATCAAACGTCATGACATTTTTGGCGAAAGGCAATACGGCGCTTTCTGTTGCGGTCACCACGATCTCAACATTGCTTGCTCCTATTGTAACGCCGGCACTTATTATGCTGTTTGCGAAAGAGTGGCTCCCCGTTTCTTTCGGTTCACTGTTTGTTTCCATTATGCAAGCCGTGCTTTTGCCGATCGTCCTCGGGGTGATTGTGAAGCTGTTCTTCAAAAAACAGGTCGGACAAGCCGTGCACGCGCTTCCTCTCGTGTCGGTAATCGGCATTGTAGCGATTGTATCCTCTGTTGTCAGCGTAAATCGTGAGCATCTGCTTCAATCAGGACTGCTGATTGTGTCTGTCGTCATCTTACATAACGGAATCGGATATTTGTTAGGATTCCTGACTGCAAAGCTGTTCAAAATGGATTATGCTTCACAAAAAGCGATTGCGATCGAAGTCGGAATGCAAAACTCCGGACTGGGCGCAGCGCTTGCGACAGCGCATTTCTCCCCTTTGTCAGCAGTGCCGAGCGCAATTTTCAGCATATGGCACAATCTGTCGGGGTCTGTTCTTGCCACCTACTGGTCTAAGAAAAAAGAGAAAAACAGCGCCGAAGTAGAAGAAACGGCAAAGATTCCGTTTTCATAACTGAACAAGGATAGGATAGACTGGCCGCTCCTATCCTTTTTTATTCTGGAGATCATGAAACAGACGCAAAAGCGCTTTTTTTACATCCCCCTGAAATAAACCTCCATGATAACAAATCAATTGGCGGATATCGTAATCGAGCAGCCGCTGCACAGAACGGACCGCATCATCCATATGTAACGTATAGCTAGGATTAGCAAGGTTCAGCTTTCCGTCTTCAATGACGACCGCATCACCTGTGACCATAGTTTTTTCGGCAGGCAGATAAAGACTGATATGGCCGGGTGTATGACCCGGCGTGGCTACAACGCGAATGCCTCCGCACCAAGGCAGCAGCTCGCCGTCAGTAACTGTCCGGTGAACTGGAGCCGATTCGACTGATTGAAGCGAGCGGATGAACTGTTTTGCATAAGGCTTTGCATCCTCTGGCAATGAACAAAACGTTGATTCAGCCTGCTCAAGCCGTAAAGATTTTTTAGAGCCGTCAATATACGGCGCTTCACGCTCATGTGCTGTCACGCTGACATCCGGATGCAAACGGTGTAATGCAGCGAGTGAGCCGATATGGTCTATGTCGTGATGCGTTACAATAATTTTTGTCAATGAATGAAGCGACATTCCATGCCGGACGGCAGCATGTTGAAGATGGTTTGTAAAACCGGGATATCCGCAGTCTATTAATATCGTGTCATGTTCGTCTTGCAGAAGAACCGGAGTGATAGAATGCAATTCTTCATTATATTCAAATTCGATCTCAAGCGGATAACAGCTTTTCATATAAATTCTCCCCTTCTCTCAATAAAAAAAGTACACTGCTTGTAAGGGCAGTGTACTTTTTGTCTGTCTCAAATTATCCTTCCAGCAACAGCTGTTCCGGATCTTCAAGCAGGTTTTTAATGGTGACAAGGAATCCGACCGCTTCTTTACCATCTACAATTCTGTGATCATATGATAAAGCGATGTACATCATCGGACGGTTTTCAGAGCGCTCCGCATCAATCGCTACTGGGCGCAGCTGAATTTTGTGCATACCTAAGATCCCAACCTGAGGGCTGTTTAGGATTGGTGTTGACATAAGCGATCCGAATGTACCTCCGTTTGTGATCGTGAAGGAGCCTCCTTGCAGCTCACCTAATGTTAATTTATTGTTTCGCGCTTTTTTCGCAAGTTCGCCGATCTCTCTTTCAATGCCGGCAAACGTCAGGCGGTCAGCGTCACGCACGACTGGGACGACAAGCCCTTCTTCAGCCGCGACAGCGATACCGATGTCATAGAATTTTTTCACGATCAGCTCATCGCCTTGAATTTCAGCGTTAAGGAGCGGGAATTTTTTCAATGCAGCCACGACGGCTTTTGTAAAGAACGACATGAAACCGAGTTTTACATCGTTTTGCTCAAGGAATTGGTCTTTACGGCGTTTTCTTAGATTCATAACGGCCGTCATGTCAACTTCGTTAAATGTAGTCAGCATCGCAGAAGTCTGCTGCACTTCAACCAATCGTTTCGCGATCGTCTGTCTGCGGCGGGACATTTTTTGCACTTCGACAGGTTTGTCAAAGCTTTGCTGTGTTTTTTGAGCCTGCTGTTTCGGCTGTGCCGCAGGTTTTGAAGCCGGTTTTTCATAAGCTTCCACATCTTGTTTGCGCACGCGGCCGAGCGGGTCCCCCGTCGGAATTTGTGATAGATCAATCCCTTTTTCCCTTGCCAGCTTGCGTGCAGCCGGAGACGCTATCGTTCTGGATTTCGCTTCTGATTGTGCTTCCTGGCTGACTTCTTGTGCAGCAGGTTCAGCTTTTGCTTCCTCTTTCGTTTGTTCATTGGCTGGAGCACTTTCTGAAGGGGCGGGTGCAGAACTTTCGCCAGCGCCTTCTGTAATGGTACCGATAATTTCTCCTACTTGGACGGTATCACCCGAATCTTTCAATACCTCTTTTAGAACACCCGATTCTTCTGCTGTCAATTCAACATTTACTTTGTCCGTCTCCAGTTCAAGCAAGTACTCACCCTGTTCTACATAATCACCGGGCTGCTTTAACCATTGGGCTATCGTTCCTTCTGAGATTGATTCTGCTAATTCAGGTACCTTAATTTCCGCCATTTTTTCATTTCCCCCTTAGTTTTTGCGAGTCAAGCTATCAGATACAATGCGTTCCTGTTCTTTTTTGTGGACTGTCGGATCTCCTTCTGCGGGACTGGATCGTCTTCTTCGGCCGATGTATTGGACATTTACTCCTTTTGGCGCGATTTCCGTCAGATACGGGCTGATATAACTCCATGCCCCCATGTTCTGCGGCTCTTCCTGAACCCAAACGATCTCTTGCAGGTTCGGCAGTTTGGCGAAAAGCTCCTTCGTATCTTTTGCCGGGAACGGATACAGCTGTTCGATTCTGGCAATATGAAGCCAATCCTTATCGCCTTCCATTTTGTTGAAGTGATCGCTGATATCAATTGACACTTTTCCGCTTGATAATACGACGCGAGTCACTTTTTCGTAAGCATGGGAAAGTCCGGACTGCTCATAGACAGGCTTGAATCGGCTTTCGCTCAGTTCCTGCACTTCAGATACCGTATTCGGGTTACGCAGCAGGCTCTTCGGCGTCATGATCACAAGCGGGCGGATTTCCTCACGAAGCAGCATTTTCGCTTGTCTTCTTAAAATGTGGAAATACTGAGCCGCACTTGTCAGGTTGGCCACCGTCCAGTTGTTTTCCGCCGCCAGCTGCAGGAACCGCTCGACGCGGCCGCTGGAGTGTTCAGGGCCCTGCCCTTCGTAACCGTGAGGCAGCAGCATGACCAGGCCTGATTTTTGTCCCCATTTTGCCCGTCCTGCAGATATGAATTGATCAAAATAGACTTGAGCCGCATTGGCAAAGTCCCCGTACTGCGCCTCCCACATCACAAGCGTTTCAGGCGAATACACGTTGTATCCATATTCAAAGCCGAGAACCGATCCTTCAGAGAGCGGGCTGTTATGCACCGTAAATGAAGCAGCGCAGTCGTCTAAGTGATGGAGGGCAACAAATTCTTCTCCTGTTTCGCTGTCATGCAGCACAAGGTTTCTTTGAGCGAACGTTCCGCGCTCTGAATCCTGTCCGGTCAGCCGGATCGGCGTGCCGTCTTTCAAAATGGAAGCAAACGCAAGCAATTCAGCCAATGACCATTCAACTTTACGGTCATCATCAAACGCTTTTGCACGTCTTTCCAGGATTCTTTTCAGCTTGCCGAACACGTTAAAAGATTCCGGCCAGTTGATAAGTTCGCCGTTCAGCTTGCGGAGAACATCAAAATCAATGGCTGTGTCAACGTCTGGAAAACCGTTGGACACCGGTTCCGGCAATTCAATTTCCCGTACGGCGTCTTCTTTTTTGGCGGGCACCTTTTTATAGGCGTCTTCAATACGTTTTGTCACTGCCGTTTCGATGTTTTGCGCTTTTTCCTCGCTGATCAGTCCTTCACTTACGAGTTTTTCCGCAAAGATCCGCTTGACAGTCGGGTGTTTTCTGACGGCGTCATACAGCATCGGCTGTGTCGTTGACGGCTCATCCATTTCATTGTGGCCGTACCGTCTGTACCCGATTAAATCGATTAAGAAATCTTTATTGAACCGCTTCCGGTATTCAACCGCAAATTTAACGGCTGACAGGCATGCTTCCGGATCATCCGCGTTGACGTGAACGATCGGGATTTCGTAGCCCTTCGCCAAATCACTGGCATATTTCGTGGACCGTGATTCATCGCTTTCTGTTGTAAAGCCGATCATATTATTGGCGATGATATGAATGGCCCCGCCGACCTGATAGCCTTTCAGAGAGCTTAAGTTCAGCGTCTCGGCGACAATGCCTTCTCCCGGAAACGCTGCGTCACCGTGAATTAAAATGGCGAGCGATTTTGTTTCGTCTTGAACCGGGTACCCCTTTTGCGTTCTTGTTTCCTGTGCCGCCCGCGTGCTTCCTTCCACAATCGGATTGATGAATTCCAAGTGGCTCGGGTTATTTGCAAGCGTAATCCGCGCGCTTTTGGTTTCAGCATCCTGAAGCTGTCTGTCTGCACCGAGGTGATATTTTACATCGCCCGTCCAGCCGTAGCTGATGCCGGTCGATCCTTCAGACGGCACAAGGTCTTTATTCGGCGCGTGCTGGAATTCCGAGAAAATAATCTCATACGGTTTGCCGAGCACATGCGCAAGCACATTTAAACGGCCTCTGTGCGCCATCCCGATATTGACATTGGTTGTGCCCGCTTTCACAGACTGGGCGATAATGTCGTCAAGAACCGGCACAAGCGCGTCTAATCCCTCAATTGAGAAACGCTTCTGACCGACGAATGTCCGGTGTAAAAATTGTTCAAATCCTTCTACTTCCGTCAGTCTTTCTAAAACGGCTGACAGTTTTTCCGGTGAATTTTTCCGGAACAGTTCTCCGGATTCGACCATTTTTGTAATCCATGCGCGCTCTTCGAAATCATGCACATGGTCAAACTCGAAGGAGATGGTTCTTTTATAGGTATTGCGTAAATGCTGGATGGCTTCTAAGCCGTTTGTTATATTGGCAGGTGCGTCTTTACAGATGACAGACGCGGGTATTGCTTTCATTTCTTCTTCTGTAAGCCCGTACTCGGATAACGGAAAGAGCTCGCTCTTTTTCGGATCCTTTCTGAGCGGATTGACGGAAGCGTTCAGATGGCCATAGGTTCGAATATCTTCTGCAAGTTTAACTGCTGCTGCGATCTTTTGAATCAGATCTGCGGTGACGCGTCCCTGTTCCTTTGTTCCCGATGCCTCTTTTATTTGGCTTGGCGGAGCGCCGAGTTCGTCAAACATGTCTTTCAGATCCGGATCAATGCTGTCTGGATCTTCAGCATATTGGTCGTACAGCTCCAGTGCGTAGCCGAGGTTCGGTCCGTAAAAATCTTCCCAATTCATTCTTTGTTTCATATTATTTTGAAACATTTGAATATTACCCCCAACCTAGATAATCAAGTGATCAATTCACTATCTTGAAATAACTTTTGAACGCTGTGCCCAAAATTATGTAATAAAAACGCTTCCAAGGATATTTTACCACTGATTGCGTTTGGATTCTACCTTGATTGTTCACAAAATAGTAAAAAAAACAGATCAATACCGAAAAAATTAAATCATTTTAAAATAAAAAGCGAAAAAGCATAGGAAAAAGCCTATCCTATGCTTTTATGAAGCAGTTTTTTCAAGAGCGGATACAGTACATCGGGCAGCTGATCGACATCCGGAACAAAAATACTGTACTTTCCGTACATATCCTGAATGGTTTTCATCTGTGATTCTTCTATCGCAGTATTGGACAGAAAAACATTTATGACTTCTATCCCTTTTTTTCTCGCTTCGATGACAGCCTCGCTCGTATCGACGATGCCGTTTTGTTCGTATCCGAATGCTGCCGGCTCTCCGTCTGAAAACACGATTAAAAATTTTTGCGCCTCACTCCGCCGCATCAGCTGTTTCGTCATTTGTCTGATGGCGTACCCGTCTCTGTTATCTTCTTCAGGCGCAAGCTGCATGATCAGCGGACCCGCCGCCTGCAGCAGCGACTCTTCAAACGGAATGACGGTATTGAAGAAATTCGGCTGGCTCGTTTCGGTCGCTTCGTTCGTATCCTCCCAAAATCCGACGATCTGGTGCGGTACGGACACTGATTTCAAGGCTTCATGAAAAAGAACGATCCCTCTTTTTGTTTCATCCATTTTGTCGAACATGCTGGCCGAACAATCGACAAGCAATGTAAAAACGGCGTCAATGTCTGAAGATGGGTCCTGCTTTTTATAGAAAAGGCGCGGGTTCCGCTCCGTAAAATAACGGATCAGTTTGCGATTCAGCCGGCCTGCGTGAAGGTCGGTCCGCGGGAGCGTTTTTTTGTGCTCAAGTGTTTTTTGTATCATCTGCTTCAGGCGTTTTTGATATGATTCTATCGTTTTTGCCTGTTCTTTATAAGACTGCTCCTCTTCAGGAGACGCTTTATGAGGCGTTTGATAAACCGGGAAGGCAAATTTGTTTTCTTTTCCGTCAGCCAGCCCCGCGCCCTTATGTTCATCCTGAATGGATTCAAGCGCTTCCAGTTTGGAGTAATCCTCTCTTTTCGTCTGACGTGCGGAGCCTTGAACGGAGCCGAGCGCCTGGTCACCGTCATCGCCTTCTCTGGCCGCGTCTTTCCCAAGATCTGATTTCGCGCCGTGCTCAATATCAAATTGAAGGAAACTTTTTGACGGCGCTTCGGTTTCCCGGTGCCACGTATTCATTTTCTCTTCAAGGATTTCTTCATCTCCGTCGGAAGACTCAGGGAGCGTGAGATCGTCACTTAACGAAGGCGCTTTTTTTACGCTTTCGAATAAAGGCTCTTCAGCCGCTTTTTCGTAATCAAGTTCCGGCAGAAAAAAGTACGTGTTCAGCATATCTTTCTCAAGCACTTCATCAAGGCCTTCCATGAGGTCTTCCGTTATTCTTGCGATTTGTTCCGTAGAATCCGCCTCATACACCCGGATGAGCTGACGTTCAATATACGGTATCATCATATCAATATGTTCATGCATGGAAGGAATGCCTTCAAGCGGAGACTCAGCTGTCAGCTTGACAAACATCGCGCAATACAAAGCGTCGGTGAAAATGCTCCGTTCTAAATTCAATGTCAGCTGCGTCGTGAAATATTTCCTGTACATCTCCCTCCGCTTCTGAAAAACACGTTTCGTTCCCGGCCGTTCTTTTTTGATCAGCTCTTCAATTCTGATATCCTCAAGCAGCATAAACAGCTGCTTGGCAAAGCTTTGGCGGGTGAAGTGCCGGTGAACGTCATTTAAAAACCCCGCAAATTCCCGAAATGAGCTGCTGCGTGTTCCGACAGCGCGCAAATAGACATCGCTTTTCAGGCCGGCTTCCATATCCCCGGCTGATCGGTCTTTCCAAAAGTGGCTCATGTAAATTTTCTTTTCAAAGGGATTGTAGTAAGACTGCACGCCGTATTCCACTTCAACTTCACTGCTTCTGGTCAGTGTTTTGGCCAGGTCAGTCAGCATCATGAACAAAAACGAATCAATCGTGCTGTCGTTAAATTTGATAAACTTCATTGTATGTCCCTCATTCGAACAGCGTTTCTGCAATATTTCTGACAGCGGCTTTTTCCCTGTCGTCATCAAGTTTTTCCACGATGCCTCTTTCAATCGCCCGTTTCGGCGGGATGTACGCAGCCAAGTCGCACGTATCAATGAGAGCCCTGATGGACGCCGCTTCTTCTGACACTTGTCCGTTATGCGCTTGTGCGATTAAATCAGAAGACAGCGTCATAAAGCGTTCAATTAATTTCTCATCTTTTAAGACAGACTGAGAGGTCAGCACCTGTTTCAGGAGGCTTCCTTTAATATACGGAACATCAATGATGACAAAACGGTTCTTAAGGGCTTCGTTCAGCGGAACGGTGCCGACGTAGCCTTCATTAATCGCGGCGATAACACCGAATCCTTCGCTTGCCTTAATCACTTCTCCTGTAAAGGGATTTGTCATCATTTTTCTGTAATCAAGCACGCCGTTTAGAATCGGAAGGGTTTCAGGCTTTGCCATATTGATTTCGTCAATGTATAAAAAATGTCCCTCGTTCATTGCGGTTGTTACAGGTCCGGGAACGAATTCAATTGTCGCCTGTCCCTGATCATTTTCAATCGTTTTATAGCCGACAAGCGCTTCTGCATCGAGGTCTACGGAGCAGTTGACGCTGTGCATCGGTTTATGAAAATAGTTCGAAAGCGTTTCCGCCAATTTTGTTTTCCCTGAACCCGTCGGTCCTTTTAATAAGATATTTTTTCCCATTGTCAAAGCGATGACGGCATCGAATACAATCGCTTTATCTTCGGCCTCATAGCCTGATGATCCGATTAAATCCCGGAATTCTTGGGAAACGGGATGATTTTGATAAGCCTGCAGTTTGTTTTGTATATCTTCCGGAAGTGATAGGTGCTGTAATTCTGAAGTCATAGGTGATGTTTCCTTTCCATTTGTATTCCATAACCGAGTATACTAAAAAAGCCCTTGTATACTCAATACAAAAGGGCTCATTCCCTGCGGGCGCTTTTTGTCAGGGGAGCGCAGGCGATTCTGGCTCCGGAATTCCCGCTCGGGTTTGTTAAATAATCGTCCGTATGTTCATGAATGACGAACGCGCTTCCGTCCCGGTCGAGCAGGCTGAGTCTGCTCCCTTCTTTTAATGAAGTTTGCGGCGCATTCATAATGACATCCACTTTACCGTCAGCCCCCACTTCAAGATTGGGGAGATCCCCGGCGTGATGACCCATCGGATTGTTGAAGCCGTGTTCTTTGCTCAAAGGGTTGAACGGTCCCCCGGCTGATTCGAAATCAGGTGCCTGACATGTCCCTTTTTCATAAATATGAAATCCGAGAGAAGCGCCGGGCGGCAGATGCCCCGCTGATATATGAATGTCTGACCCTTCATCATCAGATTCCCTCACTTCGATATATCCGATCGTTTTTCCGTTTTGATTGATGAGTCCGCCATGCTCACGGTATGCAGATGCTTCCAATGCGCGGCTTTCCTCATGTTTTTTGGGCGGAACAGGAGCGGGCCTCCCCCCGCAGCCGCAAAGCGTAATTGATGCGAGCATGAGAAAAAGCAAGAGACGATGCATGCTTCCTCCCCCTTATTTTTTTACCCATCAGTCTTGTCAAAACGTGAAAATGGTAAACAAAAAAAGCCCCGAAAGGCTTTTTTTAAAAATAACTGCGCGCTCCTAAATACGCTTTTTTCCAATACGGATTGCTTAAGTTTGAAACTTCAACCCCGGAGGAGCTTGCGTGAATAAAATCTCCTCCGCCCAAATACATTCCCATATGAGAAGGGCCCGCTTTATATGTCGTAAAGAAGACAAAGTCGCCTGCTGACGGCTGGCTGATATGTTTCATCGTATTCCAATATCCGGCCGTGCTCAGACGGGAAACAGAGGTTACCTTATTTAAAAGGTAATAGATGTAACCGCTGCAATCGAAGCCCGCAGGCGTATTGCCTCCCCAGCGGTAAGGCACGCCGACATGTTTTTTCGCCTCGCCTATCATTCTGTCAATCTTTGACCCTGTCACCGGAGGTTCGGGAGTATTCGGCTTGTTTGGCTTTGCCGGTTTGTTATCCGGCTGCCGCACAGGATCTTCTGTTTTTCCCGTTCCGTTAATCACCAGAACTTGTCCGATTTGAAGCACATCAGTTGTCAATTTATTTTTTTCTCTGATGAGCTGAGCGGTGATGCCGAACCGATTAGCAATTTTCCAGAGGGAATCGCCTGCTTTTACTTTGTAAGTGGATGGCTTCTCAGAAGGGTTTGAATGAGATGGCGGTGTTGTGCCGCTGTTTCCGTTATGTGAAGAACCTTTGATCTTTAATACTTGATTCGGATACAGCATGTCTGATGTTAATTGATTCAGCTTTTTCAGTTCGGCGATGGTGACGCCGGTTTGATTGGCGATTTTCCACAGCGAGTCACCCGGCTTCACAGTGTAAGTCCCTGATGCGCCTTTATCAGGCTTTGTCTGTCTGCCGCCTCCGTCCGTGCCGCCGGCAGACCCTTTAATTTTCAGTTTCTGGCCGGGATAGATGACATCTGAACTCAAACGGTTCAGGCTTCTCAGCTCAGAAACGCTCATTTTGTATTTTTTTGCGATCACCCATAATGAGTCTCCGTATGTAACTGTGTAAGCACCCGTGCTTCGTTTTCCTTTTTGACCCGTTTTATGTGTGCCGCTGCCGTCAGGAATGTGCAGCCGCTGTCCGGGATGGAGTATCGTTGATTTCAGTTTATTTTCCGCCTGCAGGGCTGAAATACTTGTATGATATTGCCGGGAAAGCTTCCAAAGAGAGTCGCCGCTTTTTACTTGAATGGTTTTTGCTTCAGCGGGATGCACGGCGAAGGTTGAAGTCATTACTGCAGATACAGCCAGTCCGGCTGCGATTTTTTTCTTCATATAACGAAAAACCTCCTATTTATCATTGCTGAAAGGGACGTTCCTTTTCTTTGGACGCCGCCTGTTATGCAGGATTCATTCAGAAGTCGACATTAATTCCGATTCATTTGGCCTTAGATCATCACCAATGCCACACATTTTACATAAATTGAGAACATTTAACAAAAGACTTTAGAATCATTTTCATAACATGGCTTTTTTCCGCGACATTCCACCTTTCTTGTCTGTTTTTCATACAATTCTCTTTACGGCGTGAAAAATCCTCCCGAAAAACAATCAAAAAAAGCCCGCTTCCTTTAAAGGAAGCGGGTGACGGCTGTGATTACAGAACCCGGGTCTCGGCAGTTTTCACGTCTTCTGCTATCAATTCCGCTGCACGCTGTGCTCCGCCGGCCGCTTTCAGGGATTCTCCGATTTCAGAAGCTTTTGTCTGATATTCAGGATTTTCGCTCAATTCTTTTATTGCTTCAGTGAGCAGTTCCGCTGTTACATCTTCTTTTTTAAACATCTTGCCCGCGCCCGTGTTTTCCACTTGGCTTCCGACGGCGAACTGATCTGCGCCCATCGGAATGACGATCATCGGGGTTTTGTAGTAAAGCCCTTCGCTCGTACTGTTCATTCCGCCGTGAGTGATAAATAAGTCCGCTCTCTTCAGGATCTCAAGCTGCGGAACATAAGGCTTTACAATGACATTCTCAGGAATTTCATCAAGCTCCGCCGGATCAAGATGTTTGCCGATTGACATGACGGCTTTTCCGTTAAAGTTTCTGGCCGCTTTTAAGCATTTATTAAACAATTCCTTCTGATTGTTAAAAATCGTGCCCATGGAAATAAACAGGACGTTTTCTCCTTCAAGCTGTTCAAACGGGAAATCTTGAGCCGCCGCCCTTTCGGTTATGGACGGACCGACAAAGAGATAAGATTCGCCAAACTCTTCTTCTTTCGGCTGAAACGCTCTTGAAGTAAACACGATGGTTTTTCTGCCGTCATTTGAGAAAATATCATACGGCGTTTTAATGTCTGCGCTGAATTCTTCATTGAGCCGGCTGACCGCTTCGGTATAAGCCGGATAATGAGATGATTCCTCTGATACAAGGTTTGTATTTGAAAACACTTCTTTAATAAATGCTTCATTCATTGCAAATGTCGTACAAAGTGAATATGCCGGCAGTTTCAGCTGGTTTCTCACGAGCCTTCCTGCCAGAAAATGATGATCATACAGGATGTAGTCGTAGGATTCATCCTTTACTTCTTCAAGAATACGGAGAGCGGCTTTTTTGGAAGTCTCAATCATTAATAGTAAAAACTCGGTAGCGTCCCGCTGTTCATCACCCGTTGCGTTTTTTCCGAATTCATCTTTTCGGAAATCTTCATATTCACGGAATTCCGCTCCGCTTGACGCGATTTTGTTCTCATATTCCTTCACGCCGTAATATACGACATGTTCCCCTTTTGCCTTCAGTTCTTTTACGACTCCTAAAGACGGATTGATATGGCCTTCTCCCGGAAAGCCGATCATCAATACATTTGCCATCTTTCCACTCCCTATTCTTTTAAATTTTATGTATATTTAAACGATAACATCAATACAGAAAAAGGTAAAGATGTTCACCTTATTAATATTAAATGGGTACAATATTCCCATTTTCTTATTATTTCGTATGAAGCGCCCGCGGCGAAACAAGCGGATACAGTCCGCCGTCTTTAGCAAAGGACATTTTTCCCGTTTCTTCTGAAACAACGAGCACGAGTGCATCAGTCACGGCCGAAAGTCCCATCGCGGCCCTGTGGCGCGTCCCGTATTTGAGATCGACATGTTTTGTTGTGAGCGGAAGCACATTGGCTGCTGATACAACCCGGTTTTCTCTGACCAATACGGCTCCGTCGTGAAGCGGATTGCCGGGATAAAAAATACTCTCAATTAAAGCTGAACTGATCTCGGCATGCAGGCTGGTCCCTTTTTGTATTATTCCGTCCAGCGGATCTGCACGTTCAATCACAATCAGCGCTCCGTGTTTTTCTTCCGCCAGATGCTGCACGGCCCTCGCCAGCTCTGTATAGGAAGGCGTAAAATGTTCGATATATGACTGCAGGTAAAACGACGAAGCGACAGCCTGCATTTCCTGAAACGTATGTCCCAGTTCATCTAATTCGCAAAGAAGGCATTGGTCTTTTTCATCCAATGTCCGCAGTATCATTCCGGCATCCTCTGTAATTTGTTTCAAATACGTTTGAACGGCAGCGGTAAACGCGCTTTCCGTCATTTGAGTGTGGCGCATGTCACATCAGCTCCTTTCCCCTATTTTCTGCATCGCGCGCATGGATATGCGCCGCTGTGTGCACCATAATCATGAAAGGAGGCGCACATCATATGGAATTCGCACGGCTGATGCAATATATCTGCACCTTTTTAGGGGTCATTTCACTTTCATTCATTTATGCCAAGATGTTTAAAAAGCCGAAACCGGACAAAAAAGAGTAGGCCGGCTTTCATTGCTTTTTATACATAAAATGTTATAATTTCTCTCGTTAAAATAAAGAAACGGGGAACCTAACTTGAGAGAAACGAACACGATCGGCCAAAAGGTCAGACAGCTGTTACATATCTTCATTCCGATTTTAATCACACAGGCGGGCCTTTCCCTGATCACCTTTTTGGATACGGTGATGTCAGGGAAAGTGAGCGCTGCCGATTTAGCCGGGGTTGCAATCGGTTCAAGCCTGTGGACGCCGGTTTATACGGGCCTTGCAGGAATATTAATGGCCGTTACGCCCGTTGTTTCGCAGCTGTTTGGAGCCGGCAGACAAAAGGAAGTGCCGTTTTCCGTCATCCAGGCCGTTTATGTAGCGGCCGTTCTCAGTGCGGCGGTTATCCTGATCGGCTTTTTCACCGTTGATATGATCTTGGGACATTTGGGCCTGGAACCTCGTGTCCGGACGATCGCAAAACACTTTTTAGGCTTTTTATCCCTCGGTATTTTTCCTTTGTTTGTGTACACCGTTTTGCGCTCGTTTATTGATGCACTCGGCAAAACGCGAGTCACAATGCTTATTACGCTTTGCTCATTGCCTATTAATTTTGTTTTAAATTATGTATTTATTTTCGGGAAATTCAACATGCCGGCATTGGGCGGAGTCGGTGCGGGGCTCGCTTCTGCCCTGACTTACTGGTGTATTTGCGCCATCAGCTTTTTTATCGTCTGCAGATTTGAGCCGTTTGCCGGGTACTCTGTATTTCGGAAACTGTACCGTTTTTCTCCGTCTGAATGCAGAAAACTTTTGAAAATCGGTTTACCTATCGGTTTTGCGGTATTTTTTGAAACGAGCATTTTTGCGGCTGTCACACTGCTTATGAGCCATTTTCAGACGGTGACGATTGCAGCCCACCAGGCGGCAATGAATTTTGCCTCCCTCTTGTATATGCTGCCGCTCAGCGTATCCATGGCCATGACCATTTTAGTCGGCTTTGAAGCAGGCGCAAATCGCTATAGAGATGCCCGCTCATACAGCTATATCGGGATCGTGATGGCGCTTAGTTTTTCTTTATGCACGGCGGCTTTCATTTTACTGTTCAGGCCGCAAATCGCCGGAATGTATACATCAGATCCGGCGGTGCTCATGTTGACGCAGCACTTTTTAATCTATGCGCTGTTTTTCCAGCTTTCTGATGCCGTAGCAGCTCCGATACAAGGCGCTCTGAGAGGATATAAGGATGTCAACTATACACTCGGCGCGGCTTTTGTTTCGTATTGGATTATCGGGCTTCCGCTCGGTTACGCAGTCGGCACTTATACGGGCCTCGGGGCATACGGCTACTGGATCGGGTTAATTGCAGGACTTGCCGCAGGAGCTGTCGGTTTATTCTTCAGACTGATGAAACTGCAAAAGCGTTATGTGAAAAAAATGATGATTTTATAAAGGAGGAGCAGCAATGCCAAAACATAAACTGCTGTACGATTATTTAACTGAACGGGCGGAGGACATCAGTCAGACATGGTTTGATACGCTTCATGAAACGGATCCTGATTCTGTTTATGCTTCTACTGACCCGGCTGTACTCACAAATCTGAAAAAACAAAATCTGGCGTTTAATTATCAGCTCAATCGGATTTTTTCTGAAGAGAAGGAAGTATATACAGCGGCCTTGGAAAAGTGGGCGTTTAAAGCCGCACGGGATAAAGAACATTTAAAAACTCCCATCCATTATATTATTCGCGAGTTTATCAGAGTTCGTGATTTGTATGTCGGCCATGTCAAGCAGTTTACCAGACTTCATTCGGACACCGTGACAGAAGAAGATGCCGAAGATATATTCCATACGCTGATCAAATCGTTTGATGTGGTCATTCATATTTTCATAGAGGAAATGTATAAAAACACAAACATTCAGCTTGAAGCGCAAAAAGAATTGATCACCGAGCTGAGCTCGCCGGTAATTGTGCTTTTTGACAATGTCGGACTGCTGCCGCTGATCGGGGATATTGACACGGCAAGAGCCAAAATGATTTTGGAGAATACGCTGCACCAGTGTTCAGAGAAGCGCATCACGCAGCTGTACATTGATTTATCAGGTGTAGCCATGATTGATACGATGGTTGCCCAACAGCTTTTCACCTTAATTGAATCACTCGGAATGCTCGGCGTGAAAGCGACATTATCCGGAATCCGTCCTGAAATCGCCCAAACCGCGGTGCAGCTCGGACTGAGTTTTTCAAATTTATCAATACGGTCTTCGCTTGCGGAAGCGATCGCTTCCGATCTGACACAAAAAAAGGGATAAGGCATTTCAGCCTTATCCCTTTTTTTATCAGTCTTTCCACGGATATGTCCAATACACTTCTTCTTCAAACCATGTCTGAAGAACCGGCTCGTTATTTTTTATTTTTTCTTCCAGCTCTCTCAGCATGCCTTCCGTTTGGGTGCGGTGCGCTTTTAAGGCATTCATTTTAATATCGGCAACCTCTTTAATATCAAGAATGACATCAGGCTTGCCGACGGCTTCCTCCCTGTTGCGGGTGATTGCCATGCAAAGCGTGCGCGGGCGGTCCTCTTTTTTCTTTCTGTAAAGCGCTCTGATGACCGCTTCGCCGCATGCATCATGATCCGGATGGACGCCGTGCTCCGGATAGAATGTGACAATCAGACTCGGTTTTACATCGTCGATAATCTCTTCCATCATATCCGCGAGCCACTCGTCATCTTCAAATTCAAGTGTTTTATCACGAAGCCCGAGCATTCTCAGGTCAGTAACGTCCATTGCTTTGCATGCGTCAATCAGCTCTTGCTTTCTTAACAGCGGCAGTGTTTCACGGTTCGCGAAAAAAGGGTCTCCCATGTTTCGGCCCATTTCGCCAAGCGTTGCGCATGCATACGTAACGGGAATATCTTTTTGTCTGTGTAAAGCAATCAGCCCTGCCACTCCGTATGATTCATCATCAGGGTGAGGCAGGATGACGAGTACATGTTCTTTCATGATTTTCACCCTTTTCTTTAAACTGTAAACGGCTTTTCGCTGATTTGAAGCGAAATCGCCAATTTTCCGCCCGGCAGATGCCCTGCCATTAACAGACGGTCTTCGTCATCTACTGTATACTCAGTCAGACCTTCTGCGTAAATCCAGCCCTCTTCTGTTTTCAAACCGACGCGGTACGGGCCGTTTCCTTTGATTTTCGCCTGATGGTACGTCACTTTTGCATTGCGTATATAGGCTACAACCGTCATGTTTTTCTCATTCAGATGCGCTGAATAAGAACCGGTCGTTGTTTCCAAATGGATATATACAGGACGATCGGCATATCGCTCTAAAGAAGTTTGCACATCTTCTTTTATGATCGCTTTCATAGCTGCTCCCCTCTTTCTTCTTTTAAAAATTGCAAACGCTTCGTATGTAGTTCAACCAATTCATATTTCTCAATCGGCCGCAGCCGGGAATCTACAATTCGCTGCACCGCCAGAGCAAACTTTTCCTCGGGTGACTTCCGGAGCCTCGGATGTGTTCTTTGATCAAGCAGTTCAAGATCAATTGCCTTCTCCGCTTCTTCAAGAGTTGAAGCCGGGAGAGTGCGGTTATTCCACAGTGTCTGATAGGCTTTTGCTATGTCTTTATCAGTGCCCATTGTACAGCTCCTTTACATACTCGTAATGATTATACATAATTTAAGCTATCGCTGGAAAGCGAAAGGCTTAGCGGCTTTTTATCGGCCGCTTCCATTTGATCTGTGAAAAGGTAAACAAAAGCAATGCTGCCCATATACAAATGAAGGTAAACGCTTTTTGCCCGGAAAACGGTTCATGATACACAAATACGCCGAGCATAAGGGTAATGGTCGGCGCTATATATTGCAAAATGCCGACTTGATACAGCGGCAGACGCTTTGCCCCCTCCGCAAACAGTAACAGCGGCAGGGCCGTAAATACGCCTGCGAAAAATAGGAGCGCCCATGTTCCTGCCCCCAAGGACCCGGAAGTGCTCCCGTCAGCTGTATATCCTAAATAAATAAGTGCAGCCGGGGTAATCAAAAGCGTCTCCAGCGTCAGTCCGATCGTGCTGGACATGCGGGTTCTTTTTTTACATAAGCCGTACAGGCCGAAGCTGAATGCAAGCAGCAATGCGATATAAGGAACCGCGCCATATTGAAACGCAGATATGATCACGGCCGCCCCGGCAATAGAAACGGCTGCTGTTTGCATCTTGTTAAGCTTTTCTTTTAAGAATAGGATGCCCAAAAGAACGGAAACGAGCGGATTAATGTAGTACCCGAGACTTGCTTCAAGCAAAAAGCCGTGATTGACGGCCCATATGTACACAAACCAATTAACGGAAATTAAAACGGAAGCGAAAAAAAGCGCCAGCAGGCCCCCTTCCGATTTCAAAAGACGCAGTTCACGCCATCCGGTTTTCCACTTCTTAAGCACAGTTAAAAGCACACACATAAAAACAAATGACCATAAAATCCGGTGAGCTAAAATGTCCAATGCGGGTATTTGTTCAAGAAGTTTCCAATAGACCGGAAACAGCCCCCACATGGCGAAAGAACAAGCGGTATAAATGATTCCTTTTCTTGCGTTATTCCCTTGCACGGCCTTCCCCTTCCTTTCTGTAAACAGATTATATTATATCACGGGATGCTTCCGGCGGGCATATACTATGTTGTCCGTTAAGAAAGGGTGAGATGCCGTGTTTGATTGGAACAGATATTTTCCCTTCCAAAATCAGTTCTCTAAAGAAACGTTTAAAAATGCTGATCCGAAAGATGTCGAGACATATGTCAACCGAGTGATGGAAAGCGTATTCGGCGCCGGTTATGCCGGACAGTTCCCTTTTCGCGACCCAATGTCCAAAAAGGCCGATCCGGTCGAAGCGGAACCGCCCAAGCCGGAAATTGACCTGTTTGAAACATCCGATCATGTTTTTGCGAAAATTCCCGCAGAACAAGAGGAACTCGACCGTATCAGGATTAAGCATACGTCACACAGCCTCGTTGTAGAGAACAGCAGTCTGGGAGAAGGAAAAAAAGAAATCATCCTTCCGAGCCTCGTCAAACGGAAAGGAACAAAAGCAGTCTATAAAGACGGGATGATTGAAGTTATGTTTTCAAAACAGGAAGACTACAATTTATCGGAAGTGGAGATTTTAAGATAAAAAAAACGGCCCGCGCGATGCAGGCCGTTTTTTCTTTAATAAAATGGCGGATAACCGCCGGCTCCCGGACCGAAACCGCCGTATGGGACGCCTCCGTATCCGTAACCGGCGAACCCGTACGGATAGCGGGGTCTTGTAAAACCTGTGGCAATTACGCCTCCGAGAAGACCGCCTAAAAATCCGCCGAATAAAGGAGCGCCGAACAAAAAAGGACTTCTCGCCGGAAATCCGGCAGGACCGAAATTCCCGCGATACAATGCATGACGAGGGTACATGTTTTTCCTCCTTTATGTCTGCCTATTCTTAAGCGTATTCATAAAATGAGGAAATTGATTGGGCGATTGTAACAACATGTGCCTCTCTCTGATATTGCATTAACGTATAAATATTTTGGTTATAATTTGATTACATTTTGATTAACTGTTATACTTTTTTACAAGTTGCGACATTATAAAAAACCATCAGGGGGAATAAAATATGCCATTACTTCGTTTTGACGTTATTGAAGGCCGGGATGACGCAGCATTAAAAAAATTACTGGATACCGCCCATTACGCCATGGTTAAAGCTTTTGACGTCCCTGTAACGGACCGTTATCAGATCGTTCACCAGCATCGGCCTCATGAGCTTATCATTGAAGATACCGGGCTCGGTTTCAAAAGAAGCAAAGATCTTGTCATCATCAGCATTGTCAGCAAAGCGCGCACCGAACATCAAAAAGAAACATTATATCAACTGATGGCTGATCAGCTTAAAACAGAATGCGGCATATCACCCGAGGACGTCATGATTTCCATTACAGAAAACGGGAACGCCGATTGGAGCTTCGGGCTTGGTGAGGCTCAGTTTTTAACCGGCAAACTGTAAAAGGCCTCCCCGCTTGTTCTGAATGATTGCAAATTGAATAAAAGAGGGATGTATGTTGGTTAGTGAGTTGTACCCTTGTTTGATATGCGGATTTAAAGGATTAGAGACAAGTCCCGTTTATAACGGCGAATATCAAAAAACATTTGATATTTGCCCCTGCTGCGGGTTTGAATTCGGCTACAGTGAGGACCATGACGTAAGCTTAGGGTTTATTGTAACGCCTGATCATTTAATTGAAGCGGCATTTCAGTTATACCGGAAACAGTGGATTGAGGGGGGAATGAAACTATTTTCTCCAAATGATGTTCCGGCGGAATGTAAAAATGATCATTTCCTTACATTCGATGCTTTATTAAAGCAATTAAAAGGCTTGAACCTCAATCTGAACAATTTTGATATTAATGGTTTTTATGACGAGTAAACATTATTATTAAGAAAAGGCTGCCTTGGGCAGCCTTTGTTATTCATCACATGTGTCGTTGGCAGATCCCCCGGGCTCGCAAAAACTGTCTGCCCATTTTTGCATTTCCTGAAAAACGGCTTGCAGGGCCATGCCTTTATCAGTCAGTTTATAAATGACTTTGACAGGTGTTTCAGGCAGCACCTGACGCTCGACGATTTCATTTTGTTCCAGCTCTTTGAGCCGCTCCGCGAGCATTTTTTGGCTGATTGTCGGTATCGTTTCGGTCATATCTTTAAATCGTTTCGGCCCGTCCATCAGTACATGGATAATGAGGCCGTTCCAGCGCTTTCCCAAAAGGGAAAAAGCGGATTCCATTTTAGGACACATTGTATATCCCACGTGAGTTCATCCCTTCATCTATGAATTGACAAGTTTTTTGTGATCCATTAAAATTAGTTTTCGAGTTACATTTAGTAAGCTTCTAACTTTTCTATTATGATAACACGTTTATCCGAAGGAGGAAACATGATGACATCCGTATTAGACGTTTTAAAGGAACGCGCATCTGTTAAAGAATACGATAAAGACGCGGTCATTACAAAAGAGGAATTAACAGAACTCCTTGAAATCACAACGCAAGCGCCTTCCGCCTGGAACCTTCAGCATTGGCATTTTCAAGTCTTTCACAGTGATGAAGCAAAAGCTGCCCTGCTTCCGGTTGCTTTTAATCAAAAACAGATTATTGATTCATCAGCAGTTATTGCCGTATTAGGCGATTTAAAAGCAAATGAAAATGGTGAAGACGTTTATGCTGAACTGGCTGAGCAAGGCAATATCACAGAAGAGATTAAACAAACGCTTTTAGGCCAGATTAACGGCGCATACCAAAATGATCAGTTTGCCCGTGATTCAGCATTTTTAAACGCTTCTTTAGCAGCGATGCAGCTGATGCTTGCCGCTAAAGCAAAAGGCTACGACACTTGCGCGATCGGCGGATTCAATAAAGAGCAATTCGTTAAGGAATTCGACGTGAGCGAGCGTTTCGTGCCCGTCATGCTGATTTCAATCGGCAAAGCCGTTAAGCCGGCGCATAAAAGCAACCGGCTGCCTGTATCTAAAGTGTCAACTTGGCTGTAAGATGAAAGAAACCCTTAGTCCGCTTAAGCAGACTAAGGGTTTTTTATAGGAATCGCTCACTGTACCAGGTTCTTGCCTGCTCTGCTTCCTGCTGTGTGAGCTGATGACCGCCCTCCTGCCAAACAAGAGAAACGGATGCATGAGCATCTGTCAGATACTGATAAAGCTCCTCCGATTCTTCTTTTGTACATAGGGGATCGCGTTTTCCCGCACCGATAAACACAGGCATCCCTTTCATATCAGGCAGCTTCACTCCGCGTATCGGCACCATCGGATGATGCAGAACCGCTCCTTTCAGTACATCTTTATAATGAAACAAAAGACTTGCTGCAATATTGGCGCCGTTTGAATAGCCGGCAGCAATCACGTTTTCTCTGCTGAATCCGTACATTTGCGCCGCTTCATCAATAAAATTCTTTAATTCTTCCGTCCGTTCAATTAAATCTTTCTCGTCAAATACGCCTTCTTTCAGCCGCTTAAAAAAACGGGGCATGCCGTTTTCCGACACTGATCCTCTGACCCCGAGCAAACTTGCTTTCGGATCGATAAAACGTCCGAGCGACAGAAGATCATGTTCATTTCCCCCCGTTCCGTGCAAAAGCAGCAGAACATTTTCTGACGTCCCCTGTTCAAACACATGTTTCATCATCATTCTCCTTTCTCCATTTTGGGCAGAACAGCTGTAATCTGGCTGCGATGCTCTTCCAGCCATTCCGGAAGCTTCAGCTCTGTTCCGAGATTTTCAAAGGATTCATCCGTCATAAAGCCCGGTTCATCGGTTGCCATTTCAAATAAAATGCCGCCGCTTTCTCTGAAATAGATTGAAGTAAAGTAAGACCTGTCAAGAATGTCAGATGAAGCAAGATGAGAAGCAGCAAGAATGTCCTTCCACTCCGCCTGCTCTTTTTCGGTAGTGCGGAAAGCGACATGATGGACTGTCCCGTAACCGCCGATACCTGCTTCTTTCGGCGCGAGATCAACATCTATAATATGTCCGATCCGGACCTCCGATTGCAGCCTGACAATCTGATTTTCTTCTCCTGTCTTTGAATAACCGAAGCGTTCTATGAGAAATTGAATGGTTGCTTCAGGACGGTACGAGTACAAAAGAACACCTCTCATGCCTGTGATCGCTTCTTTTTCAGTAATGCCCGAAGGCGTCCATTCACTCTGTCCGCTTCTTTCATCTTCCATTATGGCAAGCGGCAGGTCTTCTGTATCATTAAAGAGAAGCACTTGTTCAGACAGTATGATCTGCTCTTTTACAGACAAGCCGTTTTCTTCAAGCCGGCGCTTCCAAAACGCGAGTGCTCCTTTCGGCACGGAGAAATAAATTCTTCCGGCCTGCCCTTTTCCCACGGTTCCCGGGCGGCTTCCCTGAAAAGGAAAAAATGTAATGATCGTGCCCGGCTCTCCGTTTTGGTTGCCGAAATAAAAGTGGTAAGTGGCCGGGTCGTCAAAATTAACGGTTTTTTTAACGAGCCGCAAACCCAGCACTTCAGTATAAAACCGAAGATTTTCAGCAGGATCTTTTGCAAATGCGGTAACATGGTGCAATCCTTGTGTCTTCAATGTATTCACTCCTAAATATCTTGATTTCGAGATATTAACTATTCTAATTTAATATGAATGAAGATGCAACTAAAGTGTTTCAGTTAAAAAAGTAATAGAATTCTTTTTTTTCTGAAAAATATCTTGTGATCTTTTCTGACACCTGCTATGATAAGGAGCATTATCAAGTTTCAGGAGGAAAGTAAATGGTCAGAAAAGCACTAATTTTCGTTCTCATCTTAATCCCTTTCAGCCAGCTGGCCCTGCTGTCAGTCGCTAATCGGGTTCATCCGATCATTATCGGGCTGCCTTTTTTTCATTTCTGGCTGCTTTTATGGATCGCAGTCACTCCATTATGTTCGTTTCTTATTTATAGGCTGCAGAAGAAACAAGGAGGACTGGACTGATGCCCGCAAATATAACAGCATTGATCATTACAGCCGTCATCGTTTTAACCGTTGTCTGCATCGGCTTTATAGCCGGGAGAGACAAATCATCACGCACTTCTGTTGAGGAATGGTCTGTCGGCGGCAGACGGTTCGGGGGGCTCCTCGTCTGGTTTTTAGTCGGCGCGGATCTCTATACGGCTTATACGTTTTTAGGCTTAACAAGCACAGCCTACACAGGGGGAAGCGTTGCTTTTTTTGCAATCCCGTATTCTGTTTTGGCGTATTTTATCGCTTATTTCTTTCTGCCGAAGCTGTGGAAAGTGGCAAAAATACACAAATTAACGACGCTTGCCGATTATGCCCGTGAGCGTTTTGACAGTAAACTTTTGGCCAGTCTTGTCGCGATTGTCGGCGTTCTTATGCTCATTCCTTATATTTGTCTCCAGCTGAGCGGAATTCAAGATACGCTTCAGGTGGCCGGAACGGGTGTCATTAATGTCAATATGGTCGTCATCATCTCTTTTATTCTTGTAGCGCTGTATACTTTTTTCAGCGGAATTAAAGGGCCGACGTTTACGGCGATTATTAAAGACATTCTCGTGTGGGTGATTATGCTGTTTATGGTCGTCTCACTCCCGCTGATCCATTTTCACGGCTGGACGCCGATGATTCACACTTTGGCTGAAAAAGCGCCGCAAATGCTGACGATCCCGGACTCGGGGCCGAAAGGAATTCCTTGGTTTATCACAGCTTCCATCGTATCTGCGCTGGCGCTCTTTATGTGGGCGCATGCGGCAACCGGCGTATTTACGGCAAAAAGCGCAGATGCCGTCCGCAAAAACAGCATGTTTCTGCCGCTTTATAATATTGTTTTGATTCTTGTTATTTTTCTCGGCTTTATCGCGTTTCTTGTCCTGCCGGAAGATACCAATCCGCGGCTCGCTTTATTGAAGCTGATTCAAACGTCTTACGGCGGAGTCGCGCAGGGCTTTGCTTACTCCACGATTGCCCTTGCGTCATTGATTCCCTGCTCTATCATGGCCATCGGAGCATCAAACTTATTTGCGAATAACTTATATCGGGATTTGATTCACCCGAATGTGTCACCAAGCAAGCTGACGATGATCACCCGTTCAATGGTATTTGTCGTCATCGGGCTCGCGCTTTTATTCGGCATGCTGTTCCCGACTGCGCTCGTTACCCTTCAGCTTCTCGGTGTTTCCGGCATGGTTCAGATCTTTCCGGCTATCGCCGTCAGTCTGTTTTGGAAGAATCAAACGAAAGAAGCGACAATTATCGGTCTTCTCGTCGGTCTTATCGTGACATTCACGGTAAATATCACCCAATCCGCCCACGGTATATATGAAGGCTTTTGGGGTTTGACCGCTAACATGGCAGCCGTTATTATTCTTAACCCGTTTTTTGTAAAAAAAGCGGCTTCAAACGCCGTCAAAGACGGTTTATTTAATAAAGCGCCTTCTGATCAACTGAACCAAAAAGGCGCTTAACAGAAAGAAGCCGGCACGTAAATGTGCCGGTTTTTACTTTTTTTGCTTCCATTTGTAGGTAGCCACGGTTTTAGCCGGGATGACGGCTTCAAACTGCCGATTTTCTGAAACGACATGGAATTTTTGGTCGGCGGATGTCTGGTTGATTACGACTGTCACAATGGATTGATCAGGATTAAGGAACGATACATTCGAGACTGTGTTTTTGGAGCCGTAATTACTTTCTATCCGCTTTGCTCCCCGGTCGATAAATTTTGAAAAGTTGCCTGTCATATGAAAGATCGGGATATTCCAATAGCGGTCAGGGTTTTTAGCATCCTGAATAAACAGCGTCGGGTCTGGGGTGCCTATCCAATGATGCGTCTTGATTTGACTGTCGAGCATCGTCACCCACGCATTGTAGCTCGACGCGCCGTTGCGGAAATACTGCGCGATCCGGTCCGCCCCTGCCGTCCCCCAGACAGACCGCTCCGTTAAGTGAATAGATTGATCAGGATATCTCTTTCCGATCTCCGACATGACGGAAAGGTCACCGTCATAATCGTGAAAAGCGATGCCGTCTGCCGCCCGGTTTCCTTTTTTATCATCTAAAATCGGCGGAATATAGTTCCACGCCCCGCTCGCATTGTGATCATAAATCCAAATTTTCGTGTCAATTACGTGTTTTTTCATTTCTTTTTTTAAGGCCAGTGCCAGTTTGCGCTGCTGAGACGGCGGCATATACATGCTCGGATAGTCGATTTCCAGCAAAGGTTCATTTTGAAGGGTCATGGCATAAATCGGAATTCCTTGCTTTTCGTACGCCTCAATAAATTTGCGGAAGTAAACGGCCAGTTCGCCGATATATTTATCTTTCAGCTTTCCCCGCTTAAGGTTTTCATTCGTTTTCATCCAAGCCGGCGGGCTCCACGGTGAGGCAATGATTTTCAGTTCCGGATTTATCTCCAGCGCTTCCTTGATGGTTGCTGTAATGTGTAAATCAATATCCTTTTGGATCGAGAAATGACGGAGCTTAGGATCTGTTTGCCCTTCAGGCATATCATCATACGTATAAAATTCCTGTGCCGTAAAATCAGATGTCCCGATCGTTATACGCATAACGTCCATGCCGATACCATCTTTGGGATCAACCAGTTTTTTCAGCACTTCTTTTCTTTTTGCGGGTGTCATTTTTGATAAATTATGGATTGTGGATTCTTCCAGGGACGATCCTACGCCTAACACACTTTGATAGCGGCGCGACGGATCAATATACACGGCGGCGGAGTCAGAAGTCTTCTTTTTTGTCAATGTAAGCGGTGTTTGTTCGTCTAAGGCGTATTTCACTTCCTGCGGCCCGTCATACCACGTACGGGAAGCCGGATCTTTTTCAGAACTGAACCACACCCTTACTTTGTTTTTGTCTGAAGCCTTCCGATCAGCCGCATACACTTCGGTCATGCTGCTTGATATGAAAAAGAAAAACATAAGAAAAACCAGCGTCATGTGCAGACCTTTTTTAAAAAACATGAGCCACCATCCCTTTCCTTATTTTTATAAGCGATCCTAAATGAAAAGCCGGACAGTCACCTCCTTCCCGCTTGAATGAATACGCTTTCAAAATTACTGATAAAAAGCCGGCTTCACACAACGGTGAAGCCTTCCCTTTTTACACCTTTAGGATACATATGAGCCGTTTGTTTCAATCACTTTTTTATACCATTCAAATGAGTCTTTCTTAAGCCGCCTCATTGAACCGTTGCCTTCATTATCCCGATCAACATAAATCATGCCGTAGCGTTTTTTCATTTCTCCGGTTGTAAATGACACGATATCAATAATTCCCCATGGTGTATAGCCCATTACATCCACACCATCATATGTAATTGCTTTTTTCAAAGCTTTTATATGTGACGATAAATATTCAATTCTTGAAGTGTCATGAATTGAACCGTCCTCTTCTAATGTGTCAATGGCGCCAAATCCGTTTTCCACGATAAATAATGGAATCTGGTAGCGGTCGTATAAGCGGTTTAATGTGTACCGTAAACCGGTCGGGTCAATCGCCCAGCCCCAATCACTCGCTGTAATATAAGGATTTTCCACGCCGTTTGGCAATCCTCCGTTTACGACATCTCCGGTATTATCGTTTGATACATCACTTTTTACGGTTGTAGACATGTAATAGCTGAATCCGAGGTAGTCCACCCGGCCGTTTTTCAAAATCTCTTCATCACCGTCTTCAAAGTGTATCTGATAGCCTTCTCTTTCAAATTCTTTTAACGCATAGCTTGGATAATATCCGCGAACCTGCACGTCCGGGAAGAAAAAACGCTGTCTCATCGTTTCTTCAGCCAGCATCACATCATCGGGGTGAGATGAGTACGGGTAAATCGGAACATGTGATACCATCGCGCCGATCCTGAACTCGGGATTGATTTCTCTTCCCTTCGAAACAGCCAATGCGCTTGCCAGCAGTTCGTGATGGCCGGCCTGATACATGACTTCTTTTGCGTTTTCGTTTTCTTTGACGGCGACGCCCGAGTTCGTCCATAAAAAGATCGGATTATTCACATCCATCTTATTATTGATTTCGTTAAACGTCATCCAATACTTCACCTTATGTTTATAGCGTTCAAAACACACTTCAGCGAATTTCACAAAAAATCCGACTGTTTTTCTGTTTCTGAAACCGCCGTATTCCCTCGCCAAATGCAGCGGCATCTCAAAATGTGACAGCGTGATTACCGGTTCAATCCCATGTTTCAGCAATTCATCAAACACCCGGTCGTAAAAAGCCAATCCTTCCTCATTGGGCTCCGCTTCATCACCTTTAGGAAAAATTCTGCTCCAGCCGATGGACGTTCTTAAACATTTCAGACCCAGCTCGCTGAATAATGCGATGTCCTCTTTATAACGATGATAAAAATCGATCGCTTCATGATTCGGATAAAATTCCCGCTCTTCAATTGTATCTGTTATTTTCCGGGGCACACCATGCGCGCCTGCCGTCATGACGTCCACTACACTCGGCCCCTTGCCGCCTTTATTCCATCCCCCTTCAAATTGGTGGGCGGCGAGAGCGCCTCCCCATAAAAAATCTTTTGGCAATGTCCCCATCGTTTATATCCTCCTTTATTTGACTGCCGCTTGCAAGCCGAATAAATGCACTGCATCCGCTTCGATAGTGTAGAAGAATTCCTGCCTTTATTTTCATATTATACGTTTACATTATAATTGTACCGGTATAATTTATCAATGCATAAACAATTATAGTTAATTTACGAAATGGCTTTTAAAAACGATTATGCTATAATTCTGAAAGAAGCGGGACAATAAATGAATGAGGAATGTATATGTTAAAATACCAGCAAATCGCGATAGATATTGAAAAATACATAGAAGAACATCAGCTGCAGCAAGGGGATAAACTGCCTGTGCTGCAAACCTTAATGACCCGGTTTAACGTGAGCAAAAGCACGATCACCAAGTCCTTGGATTTATTAGAAAAAAAGGGGATTGTGTTTCAAGTGAGGGGAAGCGGCATTTTTGTCAGACGGAATAAAAGAAAAGGGTATATCAGTCTGCTTTCTAATCAGGGATTTAAAGAATCACTTGAAGATTTTAATGTCACTTCCAAATTATTAGCGCTGGAAGTGAGAAAACCCACGCCTGAGGCTGCCCAAAATCTGAATATGCCGCCTGACGGCGACGTGTATTATGTCAAGCGAATCCGATATATTGACGGGCTGACATTGTGTATCGAAGAGTCATTTTACAACAAATCGATTATTACGTATTTGAATAAAGAGATCGTGGCAGAATCAATATTTGATTATATTCGAGAAGGTCTCGGGTTAAAGCGCGGTTTTTCAGATTTATATCTGTACGCGGGGATGTTAAATGAGGAAGAAGCGGAGTACTTAGGTCTGTTTACAGGAGCGCCTAAGCTTTGCGTTGAAACGATTTTTCATTTAACCAACGGCCAGCCGTTTGACTACTCAAAAGTCACCTATCACTATGAGCAATCACAGTTTTTCATTCAGGCGAACAGCCACCTTTTTGAACAGGAAACGACATAAGACGGGCTTTTCGCAAACAAAAAACACCCAATGCGCGAGCGACGCATCGGGTGTTTTTTACTATTTCATATTCTTATTTAATGTTTCAACGGCTTTTTTCATTTGTGTATCGTTGTCCGCAAGCTGTTTTTGCAGATCCGTCATCAATTTTGCCGTTGTGTCTCCCGTTACAATGCCTGTTTGTTTCAGTTTCTCTTTTGCTTGGAATTGTTTAACGGCTTGTTCAAATGCTTTATCATACGTGCCGTTTACTTTCACGCTGTACCCCAGCGCTTTCATCATTTTTTGCGCATTGGTGACGGTGGCTCCGGAATCCCCGTATTTGTATGTTTTTTTCGCATCTAAATACGGCAGGTTCGCATATTCAGGAAGCTTAACCTGATATTGCGGTTTGATGCCTTTTTTATGAATCCACTCTCCGTCCGCTGTCAGCCATTTAGCGATTGTCAGTTTAACGGTAGAACCGTCGCTGTAATCTTTTGCCGTCTGCACGGTTCCTTTTCCGAACGTTTTCTCGCCGATCAGCGGAATGCCCGATGATTCATGCAGCGCAGCCGACATGATTTCCGCGGCGCTCGCGGTGCCGTCATTGACGAGGACGACTGTCGGTTTTGTCACTTTGCGCTCTTTCGTCGCTTTCATGACCTCTTTCGTGCCGTCTTTGTATTCGACCTGCATGATATTTTTCCCTTTATCGATAAACATGTTGCTCATTTTGATGGCTTCATCCATCAGTCCGCCCGGGTTGCCCCTTAAATCGAGAATGTATCCTTTCGCTCCTTGTTTTTCGAGGCTGTCAATGGCTGAATTCAGCTCTTTTGCCGTCGATTCGGAGAAGGATGTGATTTGGATTTCGCCGATGTCTCCTTTTTTCATTTCAGAGTACACCGTTTCAACCGGGATGGTGTCACGTTTGATCGACAGGTTCAGATCGCCGACACCCGCTCTGTGCAGCACGAGCTTGACGTTTGTTCCCTTTTTGCCGCGGATTAATGCGACGGCTTCGTTTACATTAAGGCCTTTAACGCTTTTGCCGTTGACCTTCAAGATCTGGTCATTCGGTTTAACCCCCGCTTTTTCCGCGGGTGACCCTTTAATCGGCGATACGATCAGGATGCTGCCGTCCTTTTCTTCCACTTGTGCGCCGATGCCTTCAAACGAAGCGGAAATTGTTTCTTCAAAAGACTTTCCTTCCTGCGGGTCCATATAAGAAGAATATGGATCATCCAGGGAACTGATCATGCCTTTTATCGCTCCGTCTACTAATTTGCTGTCATCTGTTTTTTGATAGTAATCACTTTTAATCTGCTCGTAGGCTTTATTGAATTTCTCAAATTTGCTGTTCGTCAAAGCAGCCGAGCCTTGTCCGAAAATGGTCGTATTGCCCGTGATAAACAGCGTAAGCGCCGAGGCTGCGACCGCGGTGATCAATATAATAAAAAACAGTTTAAATTGCCGCTTCAAGAAAACACCACCTTTTTATTCTTACATTATTATCATAGACGAACGCTCATTCGTCAACTTCAAACGTGAGGCGCCCTTCTTTCCCGTTTACCCAAACCTATGCTTTTCTCTCAACATATGCTGAGGAAAAAAGGAGGATTCGGCCTTTGAGCAAATATTTAGATATGCTGTCCTTATTCGGAGTCGGAGGGGCTCACCCCGGCGGACTCGCTTTTTCCAAAGCCGTTCTCACAAAAGCGGCTCCTCCTCCTGGCGAACCGATTCTTGACGCCGGCTGCGGAACGGGACAGACGGCCGCTTATCTCGGCCACCTGCTGTATCCCGTCACCTGTGTTGATAAGGACCCCCTTATGCTTGAAAAAGCAGCAAAACGATTTGCCGCTGAAGGCTTAACCATTCCGGGCTATTTGGCGGAGCTTGAGCGGCTTCCGTTTGCTGAAAATCAATTTTCCGCCGTTCTTTCCGAATCAGTTCTCACCTTTTCAAATCTTGATTCATCGCTGTCTGAAATCCTGCGGGTCCTTAAACCCGGGGGTATGCTGATCGGCATTGAAGCTGCTTTACAAAAGCCCATGCCGGAAAACGCCGTCACGCAGATAAAAGACTTCTACGGTTTTACCGTATTGCAGGATGAAACGGCATGGAAACAGAGATTGCTTCAGCAAGGCTTTCAGAAAGCGGATTTCATTCCCGCTGTCTATGAAAACAATGCGCAGGAGCCGACTACAGAAATGGATTTATCGCCCGTTATTCAGCCGGTTCACTACGATACGCTGACGGCTCATTACGAGCTTATGCAGACGTACCGTGAATATATGGGACACTGCGCTTTTGTCGCTTACAAGTAAAACGGCGATTGTCCTCCTGTTTTCGTCCAACCTTTTTACCGCACTCTATCATAAGCTGACATAGAAAGATAGGTTGGATAGGAGGAGAAAAGATGCAAAACTATTATCATCTTTGCCGGCAGCACCAGGGAAAAGTAGCAAGAATTACAGAACGAAACGGCAGAGTCCACGTCGGAAGAATCGTACGGGTGACTAACAGCAAAGTGTATATCGCCCCTGTCGGCGGCCGTCACAGAGGATACGGGTTCGGCTATTGGGGAGGCTGGGGAGGCTGGGGAGCAGCCTACGGTATCGGCCTTGGTTTAATTACCGGATTTGCGCTTGGAGGTTTACTCTTCTGGTAATAAAGAAAGCCCGCTTTCTATTTTTCAAGCGGGCTTCTTCTCATTACACTTTCTTTACTTCATTAAAATATTCTTCAAGCGTTAATTGATGGTCATGGATGGCTTTTGCCGCTTTTTTGCCTACATAGCGTAAATGCCATGGTTCATACTCATACTTTGTGACATTTTCTTTGCCTTTAGGATAGCGGATGATAAAGCCGTATTCATACGCATGGTCTTTCACCCATTTGCCGTCCGCCGTGTTTCCGAACGCTTCATTCAGCTCATATCCGTTGCTTTTGCTGGAAATGTCCATGGCAAGCCCCGTCTGGTGTTCGCTTTGCCCCGGATATGCGACGGCTTCTTTGGCCTTTTTTTCACCTTTCAGACTGACTTCATTATCGAAAATAACTTTCTGTCTGTCATAAGAGCGGTATCCTGAAACGGCAACCAGGTCATAACCTTCTTTTTTCCCGGCGCTGAATAGTTCCGCCAAAGCATCGGCGGCAGGTTTGCGGATATATCGTTTCTCGATTTTCTCAGTAAAAGAAAATTCGACTTTCGGGATCACGAGATCATTCGGTTTATAATCTCCCGGCAGCGTGTATGTCTTATTCACGAGCGCAAGTGTATTTGTCGGGTTTTGAATGGTCTCAAGCCCGTTCACTTCTTTAATATCATTAAAATATTTGCTCTCCAATACAAAATCGCTGTTTTCTGTCTTCGTTGTTTTTTTGCTTGATGTGTCATCTGATTGTTTTGTTTCAGCTGCTGTTTTTGTGTCCTTGTGGCTGTCGCCGCCTGAAATGCTGCAGCCGGTTCCCACGATTGCGGTTACGCTGAGGGCGGCAGCGAGCGAGAACCATTTAGTGGATTTCTTCATTTTACACTTACCTTTCTTTTTTTGAATCAGGGCGATGCATAAAGAAGAGGGCTGCTTTAATCAGCATAACCCTCATCTCAAGTTTACGATACAGTATGCAGCGCCAGTTTAATCATATCATGAAAAGTCGTTTGACGCTCTTCTGCCGTTGTTTCTT
Organism: Bacillus sp. KICET-1; assembly: GCF_027721405.1. Lineage (NCBI taxonomy): Bacteria > Bacillati > Bacillota > Bacilli > Caryophanales > Bacillaceae > Bacillus > Bacillus sp. KICET-1. The sequence goes on along the minus strand of NZ_CP113515.1, from coordinate 2,792,736 downwards.
CTCCCGTTAATACGTGATCGCTTACAGTCAGGATAGACAGCGCTTTTTTGCCGTATTTAGCGGCAAGCGTATATAAAGCAGTCGTTTCCATCTCTACGCCGAGGACGCCGTATCTGGCAAGCTTTTCGATTTGGGAGTCTTCATTGTAAAACTGATCGGCGGTGAATACGCTTCCGACCGCTACGGGAAGATTGTTTTTTTGCGCTTCCTGGTACGCTTTATGGAGCAGTTCGAAGTCTGCGCAAGGAGCATAATCTACACTGCCGAAGGCGACACGGTTCATCTGTGAATCCGTTGAAGACGTCATAGCCAAAATCACATCACGCACCTTCACGTCATTACGGATGGCTCCGCATGAGCCGACTCTGATTAAGTTTTGAACATCATAGCTTTGAATCAGTTCATTCACATAAATAGAGATAGACGGAACACCCATGCCGGTGCCTTGGACTGATACTTTTTTACCGTTATATGTACCCGTAAATCCGTACATTCCTCTGACTTCATTATAGCATTCCACATTTTCAAGATAAGTTTCCGCAATAAATTTCGCTCGGAGCGGATCTCCCGGCAAAAGCACTGTATCCGCAATTTGGCCTTTTTCTGCGTTTATATGTACACTCATTTCCTTTTCCTCCTGCCTATTCAAACTCCCACCCATTGTACACTGAATAACGGTAAGAGACAATCATCAGCATGATCAGGGCGATCTTGGGCAGAATATGCGGGATGACAAGCCTAAAGAAAAAGGAGTGAACATAATGGGCAAAAAACAGCGCAACCGGGTGACCGGCCAGAAAAAGAACAATCATGTGCCCGTTTCAGACGTCATTGCAGCTGATGAAGCGCATGGAAAAGAGCATTCCGCCGCTAAACGGAAGCCTTAACACTGTCTTTCCCAGACAATACGGAAGCCGGCTGAAGATTCAGCCGGCCCCGTCTTACCTCGGCTGGACGAGCAGCCGGTTAATTTTGCTCCATCCCGCAGGGTTAAGCCTGTAATAGGTCTTTCCTTTTCTTCCTTCGTCTATGAGTATGACATCTCCGGTCGCTATGAATCTGGCTTGATAGTCGTTTGGGACCGTATCAGGCACATTAAAAACAGAAAATGCCCTTTCCAGTGCGTCTTGATGATTGTCAGCGGCCAGCTCTGTCCGATAGACGACCCTGTATCCCTTTTTCTCGCCGTAGCGGGGTGTTTGAAAAATCGTCACATCATAGGCGCAAGTCTTTTTTTTAAACACGGGCAGCGATAACAGCATCAAGATCCCTCCCTCTTATTTCTTAATAGTATTAGCGTTTTTTCTCATTTTTCCTGTCTCTATTTTTGTCGAAACGGATGATACTTTTCGTCAAAGAGCGCAAAAAGCGAAACGAGGCAAAGTCCGAGACTGAATCCGGCAAGGACATCCGTCGGAAAATGCGCGCCTAAATAAATTCTGCTGAGTCCGATCAGAATGACGAGAACTCCGGTAAAGACGGTGACGGCCCGTTTTCTTTTCGTAAAAAACGGAACATGCTTAATCAAAAAGTAAGCGATGACGGGATACATCACTGCCGAATTCATGGAGTGGCCGCTCGGAAAACTGTATGAGGTTTCATGGACGAGCGGTTCAAAAGCGGGTCTGGCTCTTTCAATCAATTCTTTTATTTTTATGTTTACAATCCGTTCAATGAGAAAGAGAAGCGGCAAAAAAACAACATCCGGCGTTTTTTTGTACATATACAGAGCCGCGCCTGTCAAAAGAAGAAGCGGTAAAAGCACCGCGGTCGTGCCGAGCTCCGTTATCCATAACATCAATTCATTCAGCCAGGCAGCCCTGATCCTGACAGCCGCTTCTATCACACGCTCATCAAAAGCCCGGACGGCTTCTATCCGGATCGCTGCTGCGAGCAGAATAAACAATGCGAAAAGACTTGCTGGCTTGTACAACGTTTTCCCCCCATGTTTCATTCTCCCGAGCCGATTGAAAAAACCGAAGCTTTTTCACTTCGGTTCCGCAGTTTCAGTCTTCATCAAGCTCTTCGTCTATCATACATTTTTCTAATAAATAATCAAAGGTGATGTCGGCTATTTCGAAGATTTCCTCTTCACTCGGTATGTACCCGCGCATAGCAAGCTGACTGTAAAAATAATCAGCTATTTCTTCTGTGTCAATCACAAGATCTATTTCTTTCATGCAAACACCGCCTCCTTTTTTATGTTTTATGAAAAAACCGTTCAAATTATACCCGAAAGTTCTAAACGTTTTGTCCGCTCATATACTTTTAAAAAACAAGCCCCGGAGGGAGAAAAGATGATGACGAAAATGATGGCTTTTTTGGACGGAGATGGATTTGATATCGTATTGGAAAAAGTGCTGAAAGGAATGTCGTTTGTAATCTTTGCCGGCTGTCTGCCCTGGTTTTTATATGTCACCGTCCGTTTTTTTGCCGGCTAGCTGAAATGCTCCCGCAGGCTTTCCAGCACAAAATTCATCATATCTTTATATTCTTCGTCACCGAACAAATGATAAAGAATCTTATAATCGTTATAAATATCAAGCAGCTCATCTACAATCGATACCGCCAGCACATGCAGGGTATCGGGATCATCAGCATCGCCTTCAAACTGAAGAAGAGCAGACGCGACGGTATCCTCGCCGATCTCATGAGATGCTTCCCCAACATAGTGGACAAACAGCAGCTGATGCACAAACTGATCCATTTCATATTTTCTCAGAACCAGCGTGAGATCCTCTTCCTCCGTTTCAAGCCACTCTCCGTCTTTCAGCCGAGTCAGCTCATAAATAATATCCTCCCAGCCATCCTCTAAATATCTCCATATTTCAGTTCTGTGGCCGATGACACGGAATAATTCCTTTCCGTAGTCCTTTACATATACGACGTCGCCGATCAGAAATTCATATTCAATATCCAATTTCTCCATATCGACGATCACGCCCTCATAATCTTTATAAAGCTGGATGGACGATTCAAAATAAAGCACTTCATTATGATTGACTTCGTAAAGATAATGTTTATCAATTTGATGAACCTTCGTAATGGTGCCGACGGTTCCGTACATCACGACGACCACGATGTCTCCCACTTGAAATTTCGGTTTATCTGGCTTCATGCTGTCTCCCCCTTGCCGCGGACTGTCATACGCTATCGTATGCCGGCCGCCATAATTTCGCATGGGCATGAAAACCACAGGAAATATCTATTTCTGCACCTGTTCAAAATGTCAAAAACCGCAACATGCTTGTGCGTTTTTTCACTTACCGTAACTGAAGCGTCCGATGACATTCCGCTCTCGATCGAATGAGCAGTAACAATACTGAGACAAAAAGCTTCTATTTTTTCTCTATGACGCAAAGGAAAATACCCGGCCCGAAGGCATGTTGACAATATCACCGCCGTGATGTTCAAGATTTGCCGTGAAACACATCATCGAAGGTGTATGGAGATCCAATTCCGGCTGCATATTTGCAATGGCTTGTGTATCATGAAGAACCAAACTCGTTTCGACTTTCAATGAAGCCACAGCTTCAATCCGCTTCAACCTTGTCACATAAAATCCCCTTTTCCGTCCAAACGTCAGTGCCTCATCAGCCTTACCTAATGGATCATTCGATTCCCCTCACTTCATTAAAAACATTTCTCAGTGAAGATGCTCCTTACACGGGACCCCGCCGGCAGCAGGCCTGATCCGTTGAACTCTGCAGCTATACATTCTACTGCCTTAAGATACGTGCCGTCAGGAAGATTTGTTTACGTGCTGATCAAAACGGACGGCGTTGCGGGATTTGATCATACGGCACCTCATAAGCGAGTGATTTCAACAGAAAAAAACCGCACAATGTGCGGTTTTTCGTCAGGCGTGATGGACCTCGGTCTCATATTTTTCCCAAGCTTCATCAAAGGTCGCCATCGTTTCTAAATAGTCGGCGCTCAGTTCTAAATAAGAACTGAGCTCGTGATAATCGCTTGACGTTTTCGGAAAGCCGTGATCTTCGTATGCCTGATTCGCAAACCGGCTGATTGCGTCCTGCGGTTTGGGATGCCTGTATTTCATCAAATAGTGATAAAAGGATTTCATGGGTTTCCCCTCCTGATGACTGTCTTTTGTTGTACTATTATACAATTCAAGTGTGAAATTACAACAAAAGAAGACTAGGAGAAGTCAAAATAATTCCGTTTCAAGATCCGTTCTGTCTCCATCAGCTCTTGATATGTGAGTGTTTCCGGTAATTTTTTTGCATTGACTAAAAAAAGCTGATTTTCGATTTCTGCTATGACCGCTTCCTCCTGATAAGTCATGCCGCAGGAGGAACAGGCGAATGCAGGTGTTTCTGTAATTTCTATGGCCCTCGTACCGTCAGGAAGCTCCCAGTACACAGCCGCCTGACAAGCTGACGCCTTCTGATTGCCGCACCACTCGCATGGCTTCACGGCGATTCACCTCCGACTTCCGATCCTGCTTTTTGCTCTTTCTTTTGCTGTGCAATAAATTTCTTTTCTTTCAATTCATCTCTCTTTTCCCTGCGGTCTTTCAGCGTTTCATGATCAGGGTTTGATGTAAACGTTTTCCTCCTGTCGATCCTCGATACATTTTCCGGTGTGAACGAAACCTCTTTGTCCGCGAAAATGGCGCTCAGTCCGACCGGCTCTTGTTTGGCCATCGTTCCCGGAAAAACAGATTCAAAATAGTCGTCGGCTTGATTCGGGATATAGTTTTCCGGCTCGGGATAAGATGTAATCACCCCTTCGAAGTTTCTGATCACAACTTTCTCCGGACTTTGGGAGAGCAAGTAGTTCGGCTGCAGGGCGATTTTACCGCCTCCGCCCGGGGCGTCGACGACAAAGGTCGGCACGGCAAAGCCCGTTGTGTGGCCCCTCAGTCCTTCAATGATTTCCAGCCCTTTTGACACAGGCGCTCTGAAATGGCCGATTCCCTCTGACAAATCACATTGATAAATATAATACGGACGCACGCGGATTTTCACTAAATCATGCATGAGTTTTTTCATAATCGGCACCGAATCGTTAATGCCCGCTAAAATAACGGCCTGGTTACCGACCGGAACACCTGCGTTAACGAGCTTTTCACACGCCGCAACCGATTCTTCCGTCAGTTCGATGCTCGTATTAAAATGAGTGTTCAGCCAGACCGGATGATATTTTTTCAAAATCTGACAAAGGTTATCCGTTATCCGCTGCGGAAATACGACGGGCGCTCTCGTTCCGATCCGGATAATTTCAAGGTGGGGAATGTCACGCAGGTTTTTCAAAATATATTCCAGAATCTGATCGTTGATTAAAAGCCCGTCTCCGCCGGAAATCAGGCAGTCACGGATTTCCGGCGTTTCCCGGATGTAAGCGATTGCCGCATCGAGCTGTTTTTTCGGCACCCCCATTCCGATCTGTCCGGAAAAACGCCTTCTGGTGCAGTATCGGCAATACATCGAGCATTGATTTGTCACCAGAAAAAGAACGCGGTCGGGATAGCGGTGCGTAAGACCGGGAACCGGTGAATCTTCATCTTCAAACAGCGGATCTTCAAGGTCATATTTCGTTTTGTGCATTTCTTCTGACAGCGGCACGGACTGCATGCGGATCGGACATCTCGGGTTATCGGGATCCATTAAAGAAGCATAATAAGGCGTAATGTTCAGGGGAATGGTTTTTACAGACATCCTGACGCCTTCTTCTTCCTCTTCGGTCAAATGAATGACTTTTTTCAGGTCATCGACGGTTCTTACAGTATGGGTGAGCTGCCACAGCCAATCATTCCACTTGTCTTCCGGCACATCTTTCCACAATTCAATCTCCTTCCAATGACGCTTTGGCTGAAACCATTTGTTTGTCAAACGAATTCCTCCTTATGAATGGCCAAACGTAAAGTCTTGCACCATATATTCATATTTTCGAGCCCTTCTGAAATGCGGCAGTTGTTCACAAGCCTGCCTCTGTAGCCGTATCCCGCATGGTACAAAACGGCATTCATCCCGTAAGACGCTGCACGGGCCAAGGAAAAAAGATGGATGATTCCCCGGCCCGCGAGTTCCTGCTCCAACGCTTTAAACAAGTGTGCCGTTACGGAGTTCCCCCTGTAATCTGACAGAACCGCGCAATCGGTCATTTCAGCGTGCCCCAATACCGGATTGATATCTGCGCTTGCCGCCCCAATGAGACGATCCTGATCGAATGCGGCATAATAGATGGTGTTTTCTCTCATTGTTTTTTTAATATAAAGGGGATTAAAGACAGGAGTCGGATAGGTAAGAAAAACATGTTTATATAAGTGCGTTAAACGGTCTGCATCATCTTCGTCCGCTTTTCTGAACATCAGCGTGCTTTCTGTCTGAGTCAGTCCCCGCCGCGGTGTCTCATATAAACGGTCAACAGTCGAATCTTCTGATACATATGAATCTGACCGTCTCCGTTCCTCTGATAAATAGCGCACCATCATAACAGCCTCATGCCCGTTGTAATACCCGTCTATGACACCCTCAACAATAAAAAGATGCTTGACAAATTCCGGCTCATCGCCGCGCTTAGCAAAGAAAATTACCTTTTGGGCTCCTTCTTGCTTTGCTTCTGCCAAAACGGCCGGAATAAGCGCCGTAATCTGCCCGTCATAACGAATGACTCTGAGCCGCTCATTGAAACGGTCTGCATCAATCTCAGCCGCCCCCTTTTCAGCCCTCAGTTCCTTTATCAGCTCCGTCACCCCCATCTGCCACCCCGCACCATTCCATCATAAAAAGAGAAATGATTTTGACGGCATCGATTAACGCCCGGATTTCAATGTATTCATTCGCCTGATGCGCCGCCTTGACTTCTCCCGGACCGAAGACGATGACCGGCGTCTGTCCCGCGTGCTGCAAAAGCCCTCCGTCCGTTCCCCACGGGGACGCTTCACGAACCGGTTTTGCCCCTTTCATTTTCTCAAAAGAAGATTCCAGAGCGGAAATCAGCGGATGCTCATCCGGGAGATCATTCGGAAGCCACTGAGCCCCAAACCATTCTATTTCCGCGGGGTGGTGTTTAAACCATTCATCCCGGTACTCCAAATCTTTCAGCCAGCTTGCCAGTTCTTCTTTTACTGCTTCCGGCGTTTCATTCGGCGCTATTCCGCACCTGCCTTCTATCACCACACGGTCAGCTACCGATGATGGCCACGTTCCCCCTTGGACGGTGCCGATATTAATGGGAACCGGAATCGGAACGTCCCGATAAAGCGGGTCTGTGATACGGGCGTTGCGGACGTGTTCAAGCTCTTTAAGGGCTGTGATGACATGCAGGCTTTTTTCAATGGCGCTCACCCCTTCATAGCGGGTGCCGCCGTGTGCGGACAATCCTCTTACCGTAATGCGGAACCACATAGATCCTTGCTGCTTAACAAACAGCTTTAAATTAGTCGGTTCCGGAATAAGCGCCCCGTCAGCCTTGTAGCCCCTCATAACAGCCGACAGCGTTCCCGCGCCGCCGCACTCTTCATCTACGACACTTTGAAACAGGACATCTCCTTTTAACGTAATCCCGCAGGCTTCAAGCGCTTCTAACGCAAACAAGAGGGCTGTATTGCCGCCCTTCATATCCGTTGAACCGCGGCCGTAAACTTTGCCGTCCTTTTCAACAGCGGTAAACGGTTCATACGTCCATGCGGCGGGATTTCCTTCCGGGACAACATCAATATGTCCGTTCAGTATCAGTGATCTTCCGCCCCCGGCCCCTTTCTTTATGGCTGTGATATTCGGGCTTTCATGGAAATTTTCGCGTTCCGATACAAAATAAGGATGCTCTTTCAAATGTTTGACACTCGGCTCCCATACATCAATATCCATGTCAAACTGTCTCAGTTTTTCTAAAACGACTGCCTGTGCGTTAAATTCATGGCCGAACGTGCTTTTTTCCCCGATCAGCCGTTTCAGCAAGCTTACCGCTTTTGCTGTGTTTTCTTCCGCCCACTCAGTGACTTTCTTTTCTAATTGATCCATGGACAGACCCCCTTTTAAGAAAACATTCTCCCAATCTGATTTCGGCATCCGTTGTTTGAATGACATCGTCTATGGTCGTGCCATTCAGCAGTTCCTCAAGAACAAAAGCCCCATCATCTATGCTGATGACGGCTTTCTCTGTAATGATGAGATCTGCACAGCTCGCTGCTGTAAGCGGCAACGAACAGCTTTCGACCAGCTTCGGCCGGCCTTTCTGATCGGTGTGGCTCATGACGACAACCACTTTTTTCGCGCCTTGGGCAAGCTCCATCGCCCCGCCCATTCCGGGCACTTTTTTCCCCGGCACGAGCCAATTGGCGAGATCACCTGTCCTGCTGACTTGGAGCGCGCCTAAAATGGTAATATCTATCAGCCCTTTTCTGATCATGGCAAAAGACAGAGCTGAATCAAAATAGGAAGCACCCTTAACTGTACTGACAGGAAATCCGGCCGCATTGCATAAAAGCTCATCCTCTTCTCCGCGCTCCGGACTTCCGCCGATCCCCAGGACGCCGTTTTCCGCCTGCAGCATTACCTCCATGCCGTCCGGCAGAAAATTCGGCACTAAAGAAGGAATGCCGATCCCCAAGTTGACGATCATTCCTGAGGTAACTTCACTGGCGGCCCGCCTCGCAATACTCTCTCTTCCCGCTATTCCCAAGCCCATCTCCACTTCACTCCTTCACTTTGCACGACACCCTCCACGAAAACGCCCGGCGTTACAATATGCTCGCTGTCAAGTTCGCCGGCAGGCACAATCTCTGCAGCCTCAGCAAATGTTCTTTCGGCCGCCGCAGCCATCAGAGGGTTCATGTTGCGCGCCGTTTTGTCAAACGTCAGATTCCCAAATTCATCAGCAGTATGTGCGGACACAAAAGCGAAATCAGCCGTCAGCGCTTTTTCAACTAAATAGGACTTTCCGTCAATCGTTACGGTTTCTTTGTTTTCACAAACGGTTGCGTTATCAATGCCGATATCAGTTAAAATACCGCCTAGCCCCGCTCCGCCTGCGCGAATCCGTTCAGCAAGCGTCCCTTGCGGCGAAAATTCCACCTCAAGCGCTCCGTCAGTCATTTGCCTGCCCGCGACAGGATTTGAGCCGATATGGGAAGCGATCAGCCTTTTTACCCGTTTATGAACGATAAGCGGGCCGATGCCGATTTCCGGAAATCCGGCATCATTGCAGATGACGGTCAGCTCTTTAACGCCGCTTTCCAAAATCGCTTCGATTAATGACGGAGGTGAACCCACTCCCCCAAAACCGCCGAACATGATGACAGATTCGTCCTTGACATCGGCAATTGCTTCATGAATATCGGTTTTTTTATGAAAAATAGACATATCAGCTCAATCCTTCTTCATCATTTTTTCAACTTCTTCTGCGGCCTGGGAAAATAGATCTGACAGCTCATCCAGCTCAGCATATGAAATCGTGAACGGCGGGGCGATGATGACGGCGTCTCCTTCCCCGCTGTCAATACCGGGCTTTGCAGGGTAAATAAGCAGGCCCCGTTTTTTTGCCGCTTTAATGATTTTTTCGGTGAAGGCCTGTTTTTTCGAAAAAACGTCCTTCGTCGTTTTATCCTTAACGAATTCAACCCCGATCAGGAGGCCTTTACCGCGGACATCCCCAATCACCCCGCTGCGCTCTTTGATTTCTTCTAATTTCCGTTTCAGCATTACGCCTTTCTCCTCTGACTGCCGAAGCAGCTCGTGTTTCTTAACATAGCGAAGCACTTCAAGCGCCGCTCTTGCACAGTATGGGTTGGCACTGTACGTATGTCCGCTCATAATGACCCCGGAGCCCCGCTTGATCGTTTCAACGATGTCATCAGACGCAACAGCTGCCGCTATCGGAGCGTAACCGGCGCCTAACCCTTTTCCGAGCACCGCGATATCAGGTGCGATCCTCCAATGCTCAGAAGCAAGCATCCGCCCTGTTCTCCCGAGCCCCGTCATGACTTCATCCGCGATAAACAAAATACCGTGCCTGCGGCAGACATCCTCAAGCGCTTCATAATAATCTGCCGGCGGAGTGATGGCCGCCCCGGCTGCTCCGACAATCGGTTCTGCGACAAATCCCGCGATAAATGAGGAACCGACCCGCTGAACAGCCGTTTCCAGTTCAGCCGCCGCAGCCTTCACAAATTCCTCTCCCTGCAGCTCAGAACGATACATATTAGGCGCTGAAACGGCCGGAAACCGTTCAAGCAGTTGGGTGAAGCGGTATCTCCGTTCGTAGAATCCTGATAATGAAAGCGCTCCCAAAGTAATACCGTGATAACTGCCCCATCTTGATAGAAAGACGGATTTTTGGTATTGCCCTTTTTCCTGCCAATATTGAACGGCTATTTTCATCGCTGTTTCGACTGCCTCTGAGCCGCTGTTTACAAAAAATGACCAATTCAGCCCGCCCGGCAGATGATCGGCCAGGAATAAAGCCAGTTCTTCTGCCGGAGTACTGGTGAATTGCGAGCGATACACAAACGAAACGGAGTCAAGCTGCTCTTTTAAAGCTTGTATAATATCCTCCGTGCCGTGGCCGATATTGCAAGTGACCGCCCCCGATGCTCCGTCAAGATACTTGTTCCCCTCCTGATCATACACATATGATCCCTTTCCATGACTGACTGACGGATAATTCCCGTCAAGCTCCGGTTTGATTAAATAGCTCCCCATATCTTTCCACCTCGAAAACCCATTTGCTTCATTGTATGAACAGATGAATAACCGCATTCTTATCCTTCAGAAAGTTTTTTGCAGAAAATACCTTTCTGTAAAACAGGCTGCCGGAGATGTCCCGACAGCCTGAAGAGCGTTCTGGAAATTCTATTCCTGTTGTTGATTTTATTCTTTGCTCAGCTCATCATCACATCATTTTTGATCTGAATCAGTATAAGCAGAAAGCGGAAAATTCCCGTCTTCTTTACTGTATGGGAATCAATATTTCACACAAATGATGATTCACCTTTTGTAAAGTATACCTTTCGATAATGGGCTGTTCTCTGATTGATAAATTATTTTTTTCGATCTCAGAAAAAACAGTGTTCCAAAATCCACTGACTGCCTCTTTTGTATGATCAAGCAAGAAAACAGCGTACTTCCCTCCGGAAAATGTACCGATCCGGGCTGGTTCAGGCACATGGTCTTGATTGATAACAAGACAAACATCATAGCGGCATTTCTCTTTAGGAGTACGATTCGGATGATCTTGCGGAATTCCTAAGATGATCTTGCGGAATTCCTAAAATGACATAATGATCAAGCAGGCCATTCAATTGCGCCCAGTTTTTAAATGACTCCATCAGTTCTTTGTTTTGCTTTCCGCCATACTCTCCGACGTTTCGGAAATAAGCAATTCTTGATTCAGGTAATTCTTCAATCGTTATGTCCACATTTTCGCCCCCTCCTCCAGAAAGGTAATATGTATTAAAATGTTTTTCAAGCTGATTTTTCAGCATGGAAATAACAAAAAGCCTGCAGAAAGTGATGTTCTCTGCAGGCTGATTTTCATTATAGGATTTTTTTCAGTCTAACAAATAAAAGCCGCACCGACGATGATTAATAAAATAAACAATACCACAATCAGCACAAAAGTGCTGGTTCCGCCTCCGCAGCCGCCGTGCCCGTAACCATAGCCAAAACTGCCGCAGCCGTAGCCATATCCGTATCCGTACATACGCAGATCATCCTTTCTTCTTACGATATACGGCATTGTATGCGGGCCAACTCCCAATTGGTTTATGCGAATGCCCAACTATGTAAGAAAATAATGAAAAATTGTATGCACGCGCCGAAATCTTTTGAAGCCGAGTTTTTCATAAAAGCGGTTTACACCGTCCATCCCGGACGTCACAAGGTATACGGTTTCCATGCCGTTCAGCTTTGCCGCCGCCATCAGCTCATTCATCAATATCGATCCGTAGCCTTTTCGTTGGAATTGATCCAGAATTGCGACTTCTTCTATTTTTGCGGTTTTGTCTGCTTTGTTGATGAAAAGCTCTCCGCAGCCGATCGGAATCGTTTGCGAGGCGTCGCTGTAGCACACGACAAGCATAACCGTTCCGTCCTTATACAAAGGATATTTCCGCTCAAGCTTTTGTGCGGCCGCCGCCTCGCCAATGTAAAGGGCATCATAGATGTTCATAATAGACGACCCGTCGGCGAGGCTTTTTTCCGTCCCCCAAGCAGTGAGCGGGTGCCCGGCCTGCAGGTCTCCATTTTCCAGTTTCCTTGCAAAAAACAGCTCATCTTCCACTACGCAGCCCTGTTTTACCAGAGTTTGTTTCAGAAGAAGCGGAAACGTGTGCTCCGGAGCCGCTTTCACATGAATATAATTGGCTTGAAGCATGCCCGGAACGGACGAAAAAAACGGCAGGAGTTTGTCTAACGGAAATGTACGGTGCAGCTGAACAAAGTTATGCGAAAAAATCTGCGGCAAAAAAGGGTCCGTATATACACTGAAATGCTCGAACCTCTGAATGCCGGAAGTAAGCTCTATATACTGCTTCTCGGTTTTATCAAATTGATCGGTCATAAAAGCTCTCCTTTTCCTTACACATCCAACTGCATCTCTCAACCTTTTGTTATATTGAGATTTCTCATAATTTCATCGTACACCGGATAGAACGGCATTCCAATTGGTAATTGTTTAATTTGCTGAAAGGAAATGGGTATCGCCTTCTGTTTCGCAAAAAAGCGTTTCGCTACGTCATGACTGATCGGATGGAGAACCCCTCTCAAATAAACATAAAATCCCCGTTCAATGCGAAACAGCATTCTCCCGGGCAGATGTTGAATACAGCCCGATGTCCCCCGGCTGATCGGCGGACCGTCCGGAAACGCTTGTATTTCGTCCCGTTCTAAAGCCGGGATGCCATGCCGTTTAAATCGGTAAAAGCGAAATGCGCTATGATCAACCAGCCTTTTCTCCCCGTCTTCTATAAAATAAACATGAAACTGATCCCTGACGAGCTGAAAATTCGGAATACTGACGGAGTTCTCTTCCTCATATTGAAATAAAAACGGATCCGGAATGACGACGGTTCGCCCTTCATATAACGTATGCCAGCGCTCGTTTACAGGCTTCCTTTTATTTCGGTCAAGCTGATATACTTTCTGATCCGTCCCCTTTACAAAGGACCCGTCGATCAGGACAGACGGAAGCGATTGATACGTGTTCTGAAATGAGTGGGGTGTTTTATAGGTCGTATCCAACACTTCTTTTATCGGCAGAAATGATGTAAATGTGTTGAGCCTGCTCCAAAAAACAGAGTCTCCGTGATTCCAATGCATAACATCTTCGTCCCAAAAGCTGCCGAACTTCTCTTTCACACGCTCAAGCAATGATCTCCGGTGCATCACCGAACAGTGATCAACGAGAAAAGCGGCCTGATCAAGCACCTCTTCAGCAAAACGATAGAAGTGGAATTGTTCTGTTCCGCGCCCGTTTACATGTATCACCTTCTGGCTGGAATAGACGGCATCAAACCCGCTGCATTGATTAAGAACTTCCGCCATGCGGCTGAGCCTATCCGGATGAAATACGGTGTCGTCTGTCAAATAAGTGATGTATTCGCCTTTAGCCCGTGAAAGCGCATCATTAATCAAAACGGCATACCGGGTCGACTTCAGCCGTTCGGCAGGATTGATAAAACTGTTGTCATAATATATGCGAGGATCTTTTATATACGTACTGATGGCAGCCGAAGTTTCTTCATTTGAATGATCATCCATCACAAACAGCTCCCAATTGCTGTAGGTCTGATGCAAAACACTTTCAATCGCCTGTTTCACAAGATCCGGTTTGTTGTAACTCGTTAAGATAATTGAGATCTTCTTTTCCATCCCATCACCCCTTCTGTAAAACGTAAAAAACGGCTCCGAAAGAGACAGAGCCTGATATCCGTTATTAAAAAGCACCCCAGCTGACGATGCTTGAAATCGCGACGTTTGATCTCGTATTATTGAGCGGATTTTGAAAGACGGCCAAATCTGACAGCACTTCTTTGACAATTACGTTTTGCAGTGTGCTGCCGTTAATCAGATTGACGCGTGATACAGGAACCCCAAGCTCTTTTGCCATTACAAGCTGACGCCGCAAATCTGAATGATCTCCGGACGGCTGACGGGATAACAAAAGAAGAAGAAGCAGTACGAGCTGAAATTCCTCCTCAAAACCCCCGTGTTTTACAGTTTCTTCTGAATCCAAAGTATTCCTCTCCTTCATTTTTTAATCTATACAACGTATGTCATTCTCTTACAATCCGCATAGGCAAACAAAGCCTGATTCGAAAATTCAGCTGTTTGATTAAATATTGAAAAAAACACAAGCAAAACGGCATTCGACTTATACCAATCTCTTCAATCAGGAATATGAATAAACGTGAGGTTGAAATTGTTAAAGGAGGTGTATGTCCGCATGAGCGAGGATCGTTTGGAGCTTAAAAAGAACTTATTGAAAACTCTTTTAGCCCCTGTATTTGACAACAGCGCTTTATCTGGCGGCACAGATGGAGGAGATAACGTGAAAAACAGCGTAAAAGAATTATTGGAATCGGCAATTGATGCAAAAGTAGATGAAGCAGCGGCGAAAGACAGTCTCAGCGCACAATCAGTATTGGGAAGCGGTATTTCATTAGCGGCGAGATGGATTTTTGCAAGAATTCAGCCCGGCACTGTCATCAGCATTGTATTGGATTCAGGAGACATGATCGGCCCGGTTCAATTTGTTTCCTTTGACGAAATTCACGGAATCGTTTTTGTTACGCAGGAAAATTCCGTTACACCGGCAGGCTCTGCTACAACATTGCTTGACGTCGACAAAGTTGAAAGTGTCACGTTCACTTCGTAACAGCATATGAACGTTTTATATATCCGTTCAGGATATAAAGGCATATACACGTATTTTGACCGCTGGATCGAGGAAGGCTTTTTACGGTCTTCCGTCCGCTTTTTTTCTGTTTCTGAGTTTGAGGAAGATACCATCCGCAGTATACGGGCATTCAAACCAGACATCAGTCTGATGATGACGGGAGACCGTATTCCGTCTGAATGGCTTCAATGGCTGAAGACAGAACAGATTCCCGTTTATCTATGGATGACGGAGGATCCTTTTTATTTCGATGTGAGCATGACAATCGCCCCGCTTGCCGATGCCGTTTTAACGATAGAACAAAACGCGCTTGATGCTTACCGGCAAATGGGCTTACAGCACGTATATTATGTCCCGATCCCCGTTAATCAGCGGCTTTTTAAGAAACAACCTGCTGAAGCCTCTCTTCACACAAATCTGCTTCTGATCGGATACCCGTATCCGAACCGCGTTGAACTGGTGAAAGCAGCGGCGAAGCTTCCGTATACGCTTCGTATTATCGGGAAGGGATGGCGCAGACATCTGCCTAAAAAAATCGCCAGGCAGCAAAATGTGCTCGTAATGGATGAATGGATTGAACCCGAACATGCCGCATTATATTACAACAGCGCAGACGTGGTCTTAAACCCTCACCGTTCTTATCGGTTTGCGCTCAATCAGAACGGACGCGGCATCGAAAATACCAGTTTAAATACGAGAAGCTTAGACATTGCGGCTTGTCAGGCCTTTCAGCTGACAGACCTTTCTCCCGCGCCCCCGTTTTCATCATTTGTTTCTTACAGCGGGTTTGCGGATTTTGCGGATAAGATCCATTTTTATATGACAAACCCGGGTGAACGTAAACAAATCGCGGCGCTTAATTACCAAGAGACAGTACCGGCGTACACGTATGACCGGCTGCCGGCTGTGCTTGCGGCTATCCGTTCCAGGACTTTCTCATGAAACGCTCTTCACATCAAAAAAAGCAGCTTTGATAAGCTGCTTTTTTCATGTTTATTTTCCGCTTCTGTCAGTCAGTTTTCTCGGGTCAACCTGTTTATTGACCTGCGGGTGAAAGCCGATTTTATCAGCGATTCTTTCCCAAGGCACCATTTTAAAATTTTGATTCACTTTTTGGCCGTGATCTATATTTTCTCCATCTTGTGCGACAAAAAGGCCGAACGGATATTCAGGCCCCAGCCCGAAACCCAGAACGTCAATTCCGTCTGTATCGCTTGTGCCGTCTGTTTCAGGCCCGTCTGTTATCTGAAAGTCCGCAACATATTTGTTCTGTCCCTGTCTTTCATAAATCGCATAGCTGCTGTTACCCTGGCTTGAGGCAAGCAGATAACCTTTCCCGTCAGCAGCGTAGTAAATCGTCAGTCCTTCAATATCAGGGGTTAAATGCCTGCCGTCGGCACGATCGATCACCGTTCCGTTACTGCCGCCGTCCGGCTCAGCGCTGAACTTCCAGATGGCCTCATCTTCTTCTGCGATATAAAGACTGCCGTATTCATCGTCTGCTGCCATCCCTTCTGTCTGAGAATTCATTTTAAACGCCCTTACCTTTTTGCCGGATATGTATCCATTTTTATCCGCATTTAATTCGTATTGTTCAAATTCGCCTTCTTTCCCTGTCACCATCGCGTAATATTTTCCTGTTTTTTGACTGTGGTACAAGCTGAAACCGTATACTTCATCAATTGCTGATGCAATCGGGCGGTCTGGATCTGTAATGCTTTGTAATGTGCCGTTTTTCCCGTCAATGGCGTAAATCTCAATGGTATTCTTTCCTTCAGACCGATTGGATGCCGCCGCAATATCGACTTTTTTTCCGTTCAACGGAAAATCATAGCGGATATCAACATTGTTCAGCTTCCCGGTATGATAGGAATGAAGCGTCTTTCCCTCTAGGCTGTACACGACTAAGCCTGATTTTTTATTGGTTGTGATCAATTTGCTGTTCTGAGGATTCTTGGGGTCCAGCCAAATCGCAGGATCATCAGCTGCATCACCGGCTGTATCAACCGGCTCCGTTTCCGCCGCCGCATTCACGGTAAAGTGATAAGGATCAGACAGCTTATGCTTGGCCTGGGAAGAAACCGCACCGCATGTGAGCATCAATCCGGCTGCCGCGGTTAACAAAAGTGTTTTTGAATGATTCATTTTCCTTCCTCCTTTTAATGAACGTTCACTTTAATTGTAAAATACATACAGGAAGTTCAGTGTTAAGTTTTTGTGAAGATTGTCCGCATGTGAGAATTTATGGAGAGAAAAAATTGACATGAGCAAATATTTAAAATGAATATTTAGTACAATGTTTTATTTGTATTTCTATTCTATTAATCGGATAAAGCGATATGAAAGCGCATCAGATTAATGTTTTTCTCTAATTTTTGATTTATTGGTTTCTTTCATTAACTCGCTGAAATTGTTCAACATATGATGCATGGTAGAGAAACGAGAGTTGGAGGATAAGCCATGCCTAAACAGCAAGCAGTAGAGCTACAACCGTTTTTTCACGATAAAACTGTTCTCGTCACCGGCGGGACAGGGTCAATCGGAAGCCAAATTGTAAAACGCCTTTTGCTCTTAACCCCTAAAGAAGTCATTGTGTTCAGTAAAGATGACAGCAAACAATATGTGATGAAACAAAAATACGCGGATGAACAAAGACTGTCGTTTGTGCTCGGCGATGTTCGTGACTACAGAAGAGTCAACCAAGTGATGAAAGGTGTTGATATTGTCTTTCACACAGCTGCGCTGAAGCAGGTTCCGACATGTGAGGATAATCCCTTTGAAGCCATTCAAACCAACCTTATCGGCGGACAAAATGTCGCAGAAGCCGCTTTGCTGCAAGAGGTGACGCATGTGATTAATATCAGTACCGATAAAGCCGTTTCCCCGGTAAACACAATGGGAGCTACGAAGCTGTTGTCCGAAAAGCTGTTTCATCAGGCAAATCATCATGTTCAAAACCGCGGTACGGTGTTTTGTTCGGTCCGCTTCGGCAATGTGCTCGGTTCACGCGGTTCCGTTATTCCTATTTTATTTGAGCAGTTGATGGCAGGCGGTCCGCTCACCATTACGGATAAAAACATGACGAGGTTTTTTATGTCGATTGATGACGCCGCAACGCTCACCCTGCAATCTGCGGCGATCACAAAGGGCGGAGAAACGTTTATTTTTAAAATGGAGTCCCTGAGGCTCGAAGAACTGCTTCACGGGTTTGAAGAATATGCGTTCCGGCACGGGCTGCCGCGCCCCGCCGCTGTTGAAGTGGGAAAACGCCCCGGTGAGAAGCTTCATGAAGAACTGACCTCTCCTCATGAGACGGAATCTTTATATGAATGGGGCAATCTGTACGCAATATTGCCGGAACCCGCCAAACATCCGGAATTTCGGAAGGTCAATCTCCCCAGATATCAATCCGATCAGGCGCCGCTCATCACAAAAGACACAATCGTAAAGATTATTGAACGATTACATGAAGAAAAAAAACATAGAAAAAAGGCCTGTCTGATAGGCAGGCCTCATTGCTGAGCTCTATTTTTCAAATAAATGCAGACAGGCTTCATAGCCCTCTTCCTTCAGCTTGTCTTTCGGAATAAACCGGAGTGCCGCAGAGTTAATGCAATAACGGAGACCGCTTGGCCCCGGACCGTCATTAAATACGTGGCCTAAGTGGGAATCAGCTGTTTTGCTTCTCACTTCCGTCCGGATCATCCCGTGGCTTGTGTCCAGTTTTTCGTCAACCTCTTCTTCTTCAATTGGTTTTGTAAAACTGGGCCAGCCGCAATGAGAATCGAATTTATCCAGAGAAGTAAACAAGGGCTTTCCCGATACGATATCAACATACAGCCCCTCTTCTTTGTGATCCCAGAATTCATTTTGAAACGGCGGCTCCGTTCCGTTATTTTGCGTGACTTCATATTGCATGCGGTTTAATGATTTGATTTTTTCTTCTTTATTAAAAGCCATCTTATCTGTCCCTCCAATGCTCATCCAGAAAGCCTTGACGTCCGGAACCTACACGGTAGCGCCCGTAGTGATCAGGATTTTTCTTATAAAAGTGCTGATGATAGCCTTCCGCTTCATAAAAAGGCTCAGCCTTTAAAATGTCTGTCACGATCGGCTTTTTAAATATGCCGCTTTCTTCAAGCTGTTTTTTTGAGGCTTCAGCGATTTGTTTTTGTTCATCGTTATGGTAATATATCGCCGCCCGATATGAACTTCCGCGGTCTGCAAACTGGCCGCCTGCATCAGTCGGGTCGATCTGCTGCCAAAACAGCTCGACAAGCTTTTCATACGGATAAATGTCAGGTTGAAATGTGATTTGAACGGCTTCTCTGTGTCCGGTCGTTTCACTGCACACTTCTTCGTAAGTCGGATTCTCAGTATGGCCTCCTGTATAGCCGGACACCACCTTTTCAATTCCGGGCTGTTCGTCAAACGGCTTCACCATGCACCAAAAACAGCCGCCTGCAAATGTGGCGATTTCTTTTTTTTCTGACATACGGGTGCCCTCCTTTGTTCATACGTGGTATTATTATATTATAGCATGTATAAACAGAATAAAAATAATTCTGCTTTCAGGGGAAGCTAAACGAATGCCACGCTGACTACATATTGGAGGTTCATGATTTGAAAGTAAGGACACAAATGATGTATGATATGGAAGCTTTGCTTCGAAAAGTGTTTAAACAAATCAGAAATGAAGTTAATGAAATTCTAGATAAAGAGCTGTCCAGGAACGAATTCACCATTTTGCGGATTCTCAGTGAACAAGGGCCTAAAAAAGTAACGGAATTCGCCCCCATTCTTGAGGTCTCCGCAAGCCACATTACCGCAGTGACCGACGCTTTAGTAGAAAAGGAATGGATCACCCGCATCCGTTCCAAAGAGGACAGGCGAATTATCAGAATCCATATTACGGAAGCCGGGGAGAAAATTGTCGATCATTTCAACCAGAAAAAAACAGAATACTTTTTTAAACGGTTTGACTGCTACTCTGATGAAGAGCTCGCAACGTTAATCAAACTGTTCAGCAAGCTGGACAAAAAACGCTGACACGAAAAAACACAAATCCCTGAAAGGATCTGTGTTTTTTTTATGAAAACTTATTGTTTCGGATGATAATAGGAAAATTCAATTTCATCCGTGTCGAGATTGATTTTATCCGCTTTTACATACATGCCGTTGTCTAAAGGCATTTCCGACAGACGGATCTCGATGCTTTTATCCCCGGAATGAACGTGCACAAATGACGGGAGTTCATAAAAGCTGTCCATATAATTCAGCACAAAGCTGATCGGCAGACTTAATTCGCCTAATGAAAATTTCGTCACTTTCAAAATCACATCTCCGTTCTCCTGTACGGACGGTTCAAAAGTGACGACCGCGTTAATGGAGGTTGAGAATGCTTTGATTTTACCTGCCACGTGCACATCGTTATTGATGTCCACTTTGTAGTCAAGCTGATTCGATGCCTTCTCTTTTAAGTACGCATTCACAAACCTGGCAAGAGATTCTTTGGAGCTTGTGATATGAAAGCCGTACTCACTTTTTGTCTGATCTTGTATTTTCGCCTGCTCTCCCGGCATAACCAATAATGTCACAATTACCGCGGCGGCAATCACATTGAGTGCGAGAAGAACAAAAAACAGCGATTTCCACTTTTTCATCATTTCACCCTATTCTGCTGGTAACCCTTGTTTTTCAATGATGCCGTACAATCGATCGGCGATGAGTGCATACCCTTTTGCGTTCGGATGAAAATCATCATCCTTTGAAATCTGTCTGCTGCCGCTTTTTTGACTGAACAAGTCTTCAACATTCACCGCGGCGGCGTGGGGATCTTTTTCCAGCTCTTTTGCGGCGATCTTGTTCCAATCCGTTACAACCCCATTAATTTCTTTTAATTCAGGCAGCGTAAACGTGAATGGGTTATACATGCTGACATACACCAGCTCTGCGTTTTCATTATATTTGCGGATTTTTGAAACGATCGCCTTGAATCGTTTCTCAAAAGGTTTCTCTTCCTTTTGGAACGGCTGAACCGTCAGCTGCATCATATTCTGGCGGAGCACCTTCATTAAGTCATTGCCGCCGATGGTAAAAAAGATATAGTCGGCGCTCTTTAATGATTTCTGAACTTTTTTATTATCAAGCTTTTCCAGCAGGTCCGACGTTTTGTCCCCCTGCACCGCATAATTTTTAATATCTACCGTTTTCACATGTCCCTTTTTCTTAAGAGACTCCGCTGCCCTGCCGACGTATCCTGAACCGTCAGGATCTCCTACTCCTTCAGTCAATGAATCACCGACCGCAGCTATGACAATATGATCTTTCGTTTTCGGTTCTTCAGTGTCAGAACCGGTGCGCTGGACAGAACATGCTGATAAAAGCAAAGCCAGTCCGGCGATCAATGAGAACATTCGCAGCTTCAATCTGGTTGCTCCTTCCCCGTCTTACTAGTGGAAAGTGTAACATGTTTTTTCAGATTTGAAAATGTCTAATCTGCCAGTTTACTTGAGCTCCTCAGCCGCTTTGACATCTGACAGGATATCATCATACGGAACTTTCTGCACGCCGTCATAATCTTTAAGCACCTTCCCGTCAGGTCCGACTAAATAAAAAGAGGTTTTATGTATGACCTGGTCCTCTCCCTCCGGCTTTTTGACGATTGATTTAAAGCTGTTCAGCGCAAAATCTTCAATGTCCTTTTGGCTGTAACCGGTCAGAAAATCCCAGTTGCGAAGCGAAAGCGGATATTTGGAAGCAAATGCTTTCAGCTGTTTCGGCGTATCATTTTCAGGATCTACACTGAACGACACAATCC
Organism: Bacillus sp. KICET-1; assembly: GCF_027721405.1. NCBI lineage: Bacteria > Bacillati > Bacillota > Bacilli > Caryophanales > Bacillaceae > Bacillus > Bacillus sp. KICET-1. Next base: position 2,771,054 of record NZ_CP113515.1, on the reverse strand, counting down.
GCACGTCCAGGTTCTCAGCCTTCAGTTTTTTTTGCAGTTCGGTCATGTGAGCCGTCATCGGCGGACAGACTGAATTACAGTTTGTAAACATAAAATCGGCAATCCAGACATGCCCCTTCAGGCTTTTCAGTGACACTGTTTTTCCGTCTTGGTTTTGATATGAAAACGGTTCAATCTGATAGTTCAGCGGGTCTTTTATCGTTTTTCCCCCGCAGGCGCACAAGAGCAGCAAACAAAAGACGGCAGCGAAGATTTTCATTTTTTTCATTTCCATTCCTCCCATGGATAAAACGCTTACAGCATTCATCATAAAAAAATTCCCGCACCCTCCCTTATCAAAAGGAAGGCGCTAAGGAATATGCACCGTTAAGCGTTATGTTTTAAAATCTCTTGGTTGAAAACGGCCTCGTAATCTTTCCACTTCATACGGCGCTTGACATATTGTCGGAATGAATACACTGTTCTCACACTTTGTGAAGCAAAAACTTCTCTCAAATAAAGCTCAAGGTGCTGATGAATTTGAAAAAAATAATGTTCACCTTCCGTGACAACCGGTATTTCTGTCACTTTTACCTGAATCCCGTCCTGTCGTTTGAACTCTAGGCTTTTGAGTAACAAGATATCAATCCTTCTTTTTCGATTGTTTTCTTTTTATTATATACAATCTGAGAAAGCGTGTCTGTCATTTTGCGCGGCCGTTCTAAAAAAAGTCAGATTAACAGGTGGAACAGATCCTGATCTTTATTCACCTCTACGTAATGAAATCCTTTTTGATTCATCCGGGCAATGAGCGCGCCGTAATCTTCCCGATGCTTGAGCTCAATGCCGACCAATGCGGGGCCGCTGCTTTTGTTATTTTTTTTCGTGTATTCAAACCGGGTGATGTCATCATCAGGCCCGAGCACTTCATCAAGGTATTCGCGAAGCGCTCCCGCCCTTTGCGGGAAATTAACGATAAAATAATGCTGCAGCCCCTCATAAATCATCGAGCGCTCCTTCATCTCCTGCATTCTGCCGATGTCGTTATTCCCTCCGCTGACCATGCAGATGACGTTTTTTCCTTTAATCTCTTCCTTGTACAGATCAAGTGCTGATACGGACAATGCACCCGCCGGCTCCGCTACGATGGCGCATTGATTATATAATTCGAGAATCGTGCTGCACACTTTTCCTTCCGGGACAAGCACAACGTCATCGACGACGGTTTCGAGCGTTTGAAAGGTTTCGGCGCCGATTTTTTTTACGGCCGCCCCATCGACAAATTTATCAATTTTCTCAAGTTCAACCACTTGTCCGGCTTTTTTCGATTCAAAATAGGAGGCTGCGCCCTTCGGCTCTACCGCTATGATTTTTGTATCCGGCGAGATGTTTTTCATGTACGTGCCGAGCCCGGACAGGAGTCCTCCTCCCCCTACGCTTGCAAAAAGAAAATGCGGTTCAACGTCAATGTCATTTAAAATTTCGATGGCAGCCGTTCCCTGTCCGGCCATGACATCGGGATCGTCAAACGGATGGATAAACGTGCGGTTTTCTTTTTCACAGCATTCCGCAGAACTCTTATACGCATCATCGAAAGTGTCACCCGTCAATATGATTTCAACAAATTCTTTTCCGAACAGTTCCACTTGGGATACTTTCTGTCTCGGTGTGGTTGACGGCATAAAAATCTTGCCGTGAATGCCGAGGTGTTTGCATGAAAACGCAACCCCCTGCGCATGGTTTCCCGCACTTGCGCATACAATTCCGTTTTCAGTCTGCTCTTTTGAGAGCTGCCTCATTTTATTATAAGCCCCTCTGAGCTTAAATGACCTGACCACCTGCAGGTCTTCTCTTTTCAAATAGATATTGCAGCCATACCTCTCAGAAAGTCTGTCATTCCTCTGCAAAGGCGTATGGATCACAACGTCCTTTACGTTTTGGTGCGCTTTTAAAATGTCTTTTACCTGGATGAGAGAGTCTTCTTTAAGCAACGGTTTCATTTACAGAGTCCTTTCTTATTTAAATCCCTATTTAATATGCCATTATAACATGAATATTCAAACAATAAGATAATTATTTTAATTTCGTAAATAAAAATAAATAAACCGATACAAGAGAAAAAGATATTTTCGATCGCACAAACGTGTTATACTTAAACCAATTAGAACCAAAAGGAGCCAATTCATGAGTGTAATTGAACAAACTGATCCTTTTTATCAACTAGCCGGCGAACATCACACCTTTTCACAAGCGAAACGATTGGCCTCGCAATTTGCCTTATCTGATTTTCCGGTCTTCATAACAGGTGAAGTCGGAACCGGAAAAAAACAAATGGCCAGAGCGATCCACCATAAATCCCGCAGAAACAGCGAACTATTTATTACCGTTCACTGCAGCCAAAGCGAAGAGCGGCTCGAGTATGAACTGTTCGGCGCTGAAGGCGCATTAAACAGGGCCCGCCGCGGAACATTATTCTTATATGAAATCGGAGACATGCCGCTTTCGGTACAGGCCCGCCTTCTTTCCGAGCTGGACGCCGGGCTTTCCGCCCGCATCATTGCAAGCAGCACGGCGGATCTTGGCGATACCGGCGCAGAAAATACGTTCAGCCAAGATTTATTTTACAGGCTTCACGTGTTATGCCTTCCGCTCCCTGCTTTATCTGAACGAAAAAGCGATATACCGCTTCTTTTGCAGCATATGCTGACAGCCACGGGGCAGCATGTTCATATCGATCCGTCCGTTTATCCGCTGTTTGAGCGGCACACCTTTAACGGCAACATCAGAGAACTTCAAAATGCGGCGTACTATATGGCCGCGGCAGCATCCGGCAGCACGATTTATCCCGATGATGTCCCGCTGTATATCAAAAACAGCCAGAAAGCGAAAACAGCTAAGAAAAAAGAAAAACGGCTGACATTGATGGAGAAAGAAGAGTTTTTGTTTATTTTGGAATCAATTAAAGACTTAAATACAAAGGGCGAACCCGCCAGCAGACGGAGCATATCCGAATTAAGCGAAAACAGCACAATGACATTATCGCCCCAGCAGGTCAGAAACAGGCTTGATTACTTAGAAAAGATGAACTATGTGACAAAAGGCCGAGGACGCGCAGGAACAAAAATTACATTAGAAGGGTTGAGCTTTTTGCAGTCACTGCAAAAACAAATCCTTTAAAAAGGAGGACATTTGATTGTTCACAATAAAAGAAGAAATCGCAAATGCCGTCACACACGGAATCGGTGTATTGCTGTCGATTCCGGCGCTTATTTTTCTCATTATCTTCGCGGTGAAATACGGCTCGCCGACAGACATCGTCAGCTTTTCAATCTTCGGCGCTTCAATGCTGCTGCTGTATCTCAGCTCGACTCTTTTGCACAGCATTCAGCACAAAAAAACGAAAGACATTCTTGAGATTGTGGATCATTCCGCGATATACGTATTAATAGCCGGAACATATACGCCATTTTTATTAGGACCCCTTAAAGGGGCGCTCGGTCTGACCCTTTTAATTATTGTTTGGTCGCTTGCCATCGGAGGCATCGTGTTTAAAATCTTTTTCGTAAAGCGGTTTATCATTTTTTCAACGCTTGTCTATTTAATGATGGGCTGGCTGATCATCATCGCCATTAAACCGCTGTACGCTTCGCTGTCAGGCCCCGGTTTCGGCCTTCTTCTTTTCGGCGGCTTATTGTATTCAGCCGGCACAATATTTTATATTTGGAGAAAGGTTCCGTATCATCACGCCATTTGGCACAGTTTTGTTTTAGGCGGCAGCGCCTCGATGTTTTTCTGTATTTTGTTTTATTGCGTCAAAGTTCCCTTTATCTGAAATAAAAAAGCACAGCCTCTCGTATAGAGACTGTGCTTTTTTTATGCACGGAGCCGTTTCTGACCGGCCGGATAATAAGCAGGCTTTATATGTAATTCAATGTCAGCCGGTTTCAGCCGTTTCAGTAATCTGCCCCGCAGCAGCTGGTCTGTTCCCGAAGTGCTGACAGGCACAATCGGGAGATCGAAACGAAGGGCCAGTTCCTCCGGATTGATTTTGCCGTCTTCGGACAGAATCAGACTTTGCCCTTTTTGCAGACGGACTTCCGCCTCCTGAAACACGGCATCCTGGCTGTCTCCGTCACAAATGACACCCATCAGCCGCAGCCAATTTCCGAGAAACGGCATCCGGAAAGCTTTCTCGCCAGCGATAAAACCAGCCGGCTCTTCAAGATGTCCCGCAAGCAGAAGAAGATCAGCCGGGCGCAATCTGGGATGCACATACAATACGGGGCCGTCCGGTATCGGCTGATCATGATGAATGCCGATTGCCGATCCCGACACGTCAATGCAGCCTCTCATAAAGGCTTTCGGCCGCTCATACACCAGCCTCATCTGTTTTTGAAAAGAAAGCCGCGGGTCAAGCTCTTTTTGATTGATATATTCCTGAATATTTTTCATGAACATAAATACAACGTACATCACAAGGCAGCCGTAACGAATCAATTCTTGTCCCCCTGCTTAAACTCAATTCTTTTTCTCGTATACAAGGTACTCATAATCGTAAGGGTTTTTTTCATCTTTTACTCCCTGTTTGCGGGATGTCAATTCCCATTCAGCTTCATTAAATTCCGGAAAAAAACGGTCTCCTTCAAAGACATGGTGAATTTTTGTCATGTAAAGTCTGTCCGCATAAGGAAAGAGCGCACTGTACAGCTGGGCGCCGCCGATCACAAAGCATTCTTCATCGGCCGGGATCAGCTTGAGCACTTCCTCAGCCGAGTCGGCGGTAATACAGCCCGGGAATGAAGATTCGTCCCGTGAGGTTACAACGATGTTACGCCGGTTCGGAAGCGGGCGTCCGATTGATTCAAACGTTTTCCGCCCCATTACAATGGTGTGACCCGTCGTCACTTTTTTGAAATATGCGAGATCATCGGGAAGGTGCCAAGGCAGATCGTTATCTTTTCCGATCAGCCGGTTTTCATCCATCGCAAAAATAAACGAAATCATACGCTGACAGCTCCTTTGATGTGCGGATGCGGGTCATAATCCTCAATGATAAAGTCTTCAAACGTAAAATCAAAAATAGAATCAACATTTCGCGCAAACCGCAGTTTCGGCAGCGGACGGACATCCCTTGTCAGCTGCAAATTCACCTGCTCCACATGGTTTTGGTAAATGTGGACGTCTCCGAATGTATGAACAAACTCACCCGGTTCAAGTCCCGTCACATGCGCGATCATCATTGTTAAAAGCGCATAAGACGCAATATTAAACGGCACACCGAGAAAGACATCCGCTGAGCGCTGATAAAGCTGACACGACAGTTTTCCGTCCGCGACATAAAACTGAAACAGGCAGTGGCAAGGCGGAAGCGCCATATGATCAATTTCGCCGACATTCCAAGCGCTGACGATTAAACGTCTGGAATTCGGGTTTGTCTTGATGTCGTGAATCAGCCGGGAGATTTGATCAATGGTCTCGCCGTCCGCTCCGCGCCATGAACGCCATTGAGAGCCGTAAACCGGTCCGAGTTCTCCGTTTTCATCCGCCCATTCGTTCCAGATGCGGACTCCGTTTTCCTGAAGGTAGCGGACATTCGTATCTCCTTTTAAAAACCAAAGCAGCTCATGCGCGATGGATTTAAAATGGAGCTTTTTCGTCGTAAGCATCGGGAAACCTTCCTGAAGGTTAAACCGCATTTGGTAGCCGAACGTGCTGATCGTACCCGTTCCCGTACGGTCTCCTTTTTTTTCTCCGTTTTCTAACACATGACGGCACAAATCTTTATATTGTTTCATTTTTTTCATCCTTTTAAAGTAGTCTTTTAGTAGTGTAACACAATAAAAAATCATTTCTGCAAAATTTCTCAGAAATGATTTTTTTATTTCTTCTCGCTATTACACGCTCATCCAGTCAGGCGGCGTATTGCGGTCCCAGTAAATGCTACCGAGCTCATGATGTGATTGAAATCCGTCTTCAGCGGTATGGTAATGAAAATTAAACCAGTAGCCGTCTTGCGGAGGATGGTCCCGGCGGACGTGAAACCTTAAAAGGTCTTCACCCGTCAGCCTGTTATACACATGAAAAATTTTTTCGGTTTTTCCGGCCGACGGTTTACTGGAAATAACCACATCCTGATACGCTTCATCATCTTGAAACTTGGCTAAATGTCCTGTGATCACATCTTCGATTTTCGGCAGAATTTCACTTCTGTAATCATCTTCAATGACCGGAGAGATTTTGCTGCCGAATTTTAAAAATGATTGATTTTCAGCATCACCGAGAAGCTGCTGCTGATACGATTGAAACAGTAATTCAGGCTCCCGCCCTGCCTTCTCTTCTCCCGGCAGGGCATGTTCATCATAAAAAGCGGTGTAATCATTCTGCTCAAGACTGCTCGACTGTCCTGAAGGCTTGTCTGTCATCAAAGCAGCCGGAGGAGACACGAGACCGAACGTTACAATGGTAAACAGAACCACAAGGGTCTTTTTCATCCACAATTTCATGACAGATTGTTCCCCTCTGTTTTATTGTCCTCTTTTCCTTTATTTTAGCATAGATGAAAGCGCGGCGTCATGTCCGGCAGCGTATTATCATGCAATATGGGAAATTGGTAACTGTGACCGAGCGGATAAACCGCTTACAATAAGAAGGAGAAAAAGGAGGGGATGAGATGATTAACGCTTTATTTGCGACTGTATCACTTCTCACGCTGCTTTATTTTGTCGTTATGGAAATCACTGATTAACGAAAAAGAAGCCCATGATATCATGAGCTTACATGGATGACACCGAAGTGGAAAAGCGCCGTCTTTCTTTTCAGCACCTTGAAGCCGTATCGTTCAAACCGCGGGCTTTTCCAATGGTCTTTAAGCACTACGCATTTTTTCGCCGCCCGGACGGCTTGCGTGATGCACTCTTCGTTAAAACCCTCTTCTGCCAGCGCGCGGAGCGGTGCAATGCCGTCTGACGTTTCAACAGGTTCGTGAAACATCGGGTCAAAATAAATGACATCTACCGATGAATCAGGAAGCTCCCGCAAATAATCGGCGCAGTCGGCATGTTTGACCTGAATGCGTTTCATGGCGGTTTGGAGCTGCTCCATTCCGGTTTCCCACGTTTGAAGTCCTGTTTCAACAAGCAATGAGACAAGCTTGTTTTTCTCCAGGCCGATAACTTGTCCGCTTTTTCCGACTGCCAGGCTTGCCAAAATCGCATCAGATGCCAGGCCGAGCGTACAATCTAAAAAGGAATCCCCCTCGCGTAATCCGGCTGCTTTTAACAACGGCTCGGCTTCCCCTCTCAAAAACCGCTTTGCACGGAACATCGCTGTATTCGGGTGAAAAAAGAACTTCTTCCCTTGCTTCGTGTAAAGTTCGAACCGTTCCTTTCCGATGACTAAAAGATCACCAGCCGCTCGTTCCAGCATTTTTTCAATGGGCTGTTTATTGCGGCTGCAGTAAGTGTCACCCAGCCTGACACTGAGTGACTGCGCTGTGTGTATCGTATATTCGCTTGGTCTGTAACTCGTTGTGATCATTTTTTTCTCCAAAAAGAAAATGCCCGGAAATCGGGCATTTCAGCAGTGCGCATCGAAGGCATCCGTCAGATTTTTCATAATTTCCTCCATGTCATGCCCTTCAATTTCGTGGCGGGGAATAAAATGAACGACCTCTTTCCCTTTTAACAGCGCCATTGATGGCGATGAAGGTTCCTGCCCCGTAAAATATTCACGCATTTTTGCAGTTGCGTCTTTATCTTGACCGGCAAATACGGTAACCGTATGATCAGGCGCTTTTTCATGCTGTAAAACAGCCTGAGTCGCAGCCGGACGGGCAAGACCGGCTGCACAGCCGCACACGGAGTTGACAACGACCAATGTCGTGCCCTCTGCCTGTTCCATAAAACTTTCTACTTCTTCAGCAGTCGTTAATTCCTGAAAACCCGCACCCGTCAGCTCACGGCGCATCGGCACGACCAGCTGGCGCATATATTCTTCATAAGCCATTGACATAAAAAAGCCCCCTCTAAAATCCTTATATGAAGTCAAGGATACTATAGAGGGGGCCGGAATTCAATTGTTCAGGCCTCTGTTTTATATTTTCATGATTCCGCCTGTATTGGCGCTTGTTACGAGTTTGGAATACCGGGCCAGATATCCTGTTTTTACTTTCGGCTCGAAGCCTTTCCATTCGGCCTTGCGTTTTTCCCATTCTTCTTCAGGCACTTGTACGTCCAAAATCCGTTTTTCTATGTCAACGATGACATGGTCGCCGTTTTCTACGAATGCGAGCGGGCCGCCTTCAGCCGCTTCAGGCGATACGTGCCCGATTGAAAGGCCCCGGGACGCTCCTGAAAAACGGCCGTCTGTAATAAGCGCCACTTTCGGGCCAAGCCCCATTCCGACAATCTGAGACGTCGGAGCAAGCATCTCCGGCATGCCCGGGCCGCCCTTTGGCCCTTCATAACGGATAATGACAACATCTCCTTCTTTTACTTTGCGGTTTATAATGCCTTCAAGCGCGGCATCCTGGGAATCAAAGACGACAGCGGGACCTTCATGTCTTGTAATCCCGTCCTGTACGCCGCCTGTTTTGATAATGGCGCCGTCCGGAGCCAGATTCCCAAACAGGACGGCCAAACCGCCTTTTTCGGTAAACGGATTGTCAAGCGGATGAATCACGTCATAATCCTTTACTTCATGACCCGCAATTGTTTCTCCGAGTGTGCGGCCTGTTACAGTCAGCGCGTCAAGATGAAGCGCCCCTTCTTTTTTCGCCAATTCATTAAGGGCCGCCGAGACTCCGCCCGCTTCGTGCAGATCTTCAATGAAGACGTCCGAGGCCGGCGCCAATTTCGATAAGTGAGGCACTCGTTCAGCCACTTCGTTAATGCGTTCTAAAGAGTACTCAACCCCAGCTTCATTGGCAAGCGCAAGCGTATGAAGCACCGTGTTGGTTGAGCCGCCGAGAGCCATGTCTAACGCAAACGCGTTGTCAATCGCTTTTTCGGTGACGATATCGCGCGGCTTAATGTCTTTTTTGATGGTCTCCATCAATTGGGCCGCTGATTTTCTCACAAACTCTCTTCTCTCCGGTGAAGTTGCTAGAATTGTTCCGTTGCCCGGAAGCGCCAGACCGAGCGCTTCAGACAGACAGTTCATGGAGTTTGCCGTAAACATGCCCGAACAAGATCCGCATGTCGGGCAGCCGAACTGTTCCAGCTCCTGCAGGTCGCTTTCACCGATTTTCCCGGCTTGATATGCGCCGACGCCTTCAAATACTGAAGAAAGCGAAATTTTGCGGCCGTCGCTTGTACGGCCGGCTGCCATCGGCCCCCCGCTGACAAAAATGGTCGGAATATTAATCCGCATAGCCGCCATCAGCATTCCCGGAGTAATTTTGTCGCAGTTCGGAATGCAGACCATTCCGTCAAACCAGTGCGCCGAGACGACTGTTTCAACTGAATCGGCAATGATTTCGCGGCTCGGCAGCGAATATCTCATGCCGATATGCCCCATCGCGATTCCGTCATCTACTCCGATCGTGTTAAATTCAAAAGGCACACCGCCCGCTTCCCTGATTGCTTCTTTTACGATTTTTCCAAATTCCTGCAGGTGAACATGCCCGGGAACGATATCGATGTATGAATTACAGACCGCGATAAACGGCTTGCCGAAGTCTTCTTCTTTTACGCCGGCAGCGCGAAGAAGGCTTCGGTGCGGCGCTCTGTCAATTCCCTGTGTGATCATGTTGCTGCGTAATTCTGCCATGGTGATCCCCCTACTGTTTTTAGACTGTGCATTATTTTTAAAATTTTCAGTTTATTCTAGGGCGCGTTCTGCAAATTTTACAGTATCTTTGCCCTGTCTCGCTTTTCTATTCTTTCTGTATTTCGATAAAAACCCTCCAACAATTAATATTGTACTTACTATATAGAGTTTTGAATCATTTTTCAACAATATTCTAAATAATTTTTATAAAAAGTGAATTCAAATAAAAAAGGTGCATGGCGCACCTTTTTGTTATAACTGTTCTTTTTTTCTGCTTTCAGTCATCTGTTTCCAGACTGAACCTTTCGCCTCTTCTCCGTGCTCAATCCGTTCAATCGCCATTTTGACTTGCAGGCTGACTTCGAATTCCGGATCGTCTTCCGCCGCTTTTAATGCTTCCAGCGCGCTTTCATCGCCGACTTCATATAAAAACATGGCCGCGCGCCAGCGCACGAGCTTGCTTGAGTCACTGAGCGATTTCATCATAGCCGGGATGGCGCTCGCATCGCCGAGATCCGACAGACAGTCACCCGCCGTCCTTCTGACCGTCACCGTTTTGTCTTCAAGCGCTTTGTATAACAGCGGAAGCACAGACGGCTTTTCGATCATTCCCAAATAAACGACGGCTTGTCTTCTGATCGAAGTCTTCGGATCATGCAGCGCCTTTTCCAATACTGGTAAATCGTCTTCATCCGGATCCATTTGCTCAAGATGGGCATAGCGCTGTTTCCAGTCTTCATCATCGAGCATTTCCAAAGTCACTTTATAAGCTTTCCGCTGCACTGCCGGTTTGGCCTCACCCTTTTGCTGTGCGGCTGCTTCTGTCAGACGTTTGAGCCGTTCATCACTGTAGGCGGCCTGAAGCTCTTCTGTGACATCGTGTCCGATTTCGGTAAAATCTCCGAAGCGCACGCCTTGTTCTTTCCAAGCCCGCTCAAATACGACATTTGAAGCTTCGGAACGCAGCTTTAAAATGGCTTCTTGGAAACGTTCCGGAAGGCCGAAGCGCTCTTCACGTTCGCCGTCCGTCAATTTGACCTGCATCGGGATTCCGCTGAACATTTGTACGAAAACCTTCACTTCACCGAACGATTCCTGTTCAGAACGGCTCTCAGACTGCTCCGTATGTTCCATTCCGAAAGCGGAACGGACCTGAGGCAGAATTTCCTTCCAGTCAAAACGGGCGTTTCTCTCCACAGCCAGGAAATCGGCAACGTGATAAACGCCCTTTACTCCTTCAATGTTTAAAATATCACGTACGACAGCCGGAGCATCATCTGCCTGATCGGGTTTGTAATTGTTGCTTTTCCCTGCCGGAAGCTCTTCAGTCAAAATCACTTTCATCGTGTTCGGACTCGGCGTCGGTTCTATTGATTTAATCTTCATATTGGTCCTCCTATGCGCAATCTGACACTTATTCTAACATAGTCGGCACAAGCGTTCTATTGCGCCGCTTAGCTTTTGCAAATGCCGGCCTCTTTTTGGATACGGGCGGCGAACTGCAAAAGAAATTGATGCCGCTCCTCTGCTAAACCGGCCCCCGTTTTTGTATTCATTAAGCCTTTAAGCTTGATTAATTTATCCTCTATATGGGCCAGCACACTTGTTTGAGTTCCGTACATCGGATGACCCTTCGCCCCGGCAAACATAAAAGCCCTGCCGATGCCCGCTGCGCCGATCGCATCAAGCATGTCTGCATCCTGAACAACTTTCCCCTCCAATGAAAGCGGCCGCTTTTTCAGCAGTTCCCTGTGTCTGAATGACATTCTCGTGATAATATCCGTAATCTCCTGAATGGGGCCATCCGCGATGTTGAAAGCAGCCAGCCGTTCTGTCACTTCGCCTGCCGTCAGCCTTTCGCTTTTTTCGAGCTTGGCGTCAATCAGATCATGAACCAGCGCGGCCGTCTCAGTGATAAATAAGTCGGCGCCTTCTTCTTTTGCCATATAAACAGAAAGTGTTGCGACCCGGGAAATATGAAGCCAGTCATGGCCCGTTCGTTCATTGATAAGCTTTTCTCTGACCCAATTCCTGACGCTTTCCAGCTGCTCTTTTTCGTTCACCGTATCACCTCTTATCGGGCCAAAAGCTTCTGCACCGTATCTTCAAGCTCTTTTGGGTTGACGTTCGGTGAAAAACGCCCGGTGACTTCACCGTTTCGGTCCACGATAAACTTAGTGAAATTCCATTTGACCGCTTTTGTGCCGAGCATCCCCTTCGCCTGTTCCGTCAGATATGTGAAGAGAGGATGAGCGTCTGCTCCATTGACATCAACTTTCGCAAACATCGGGAATGTGACCCCGTAGTTTTTCACACAGAACTCTTGAATTTCCGCTTCGTTTCCAGGTTCTTGGTTCATGAATTGGTTGCAGGGAAATCCTAATATTTCAAGACCTTCCTCCCGATATGTATCATAGAGCTCCTGAAGCTGCTTGAGCTGGGATGTGAACCCGCATTTGCTTGCTGTATTCACAATGATCATCACCTTGCCTCTGTAAGCCGATAGTGTCATGTCTTCGCCTGTTATGGTCCGTACGTTTATATCGTAAATTGTCATCTGCGGCCCTCCTTTTTACATTCTTCATTTATTTTACCTGTTTTACACTGCAAAACAAACGGTAACCGCTTTTTCCTTCCACTTAACGGAAAACGTTTTTTTCGAGGAACCAAACGGCTCTTTACCCGTCATAATAAAGAGCCGCTCCGAATTTATGCCCATTTGCCGCTTTTATCCCTGTCATTATGCGTTAAATACGGTTTATTACGCCGGGATGGATTGAAAAATGGCTTAAAAATTTCTATAATGAAGAAAATTAACGGGGAATAACGGAGGTGGCATGTTGCCTATTAATATACCAAATCACCTGCCCGCTAAGCAGGTGCTTGAAAGTGAACACATCTTTGTAATGGATGAAAGCCGGGCTTTTCATCAGGATATCCGGCCGCAGAAGATCGTGATTTTAAATCTGATGCCGAAAAAAATCCAAACGGAAACCCAGCTCCTCAGGATGCTTGGGAATTCACCTTTACAAGTTCACTTTACGTTCTTAATTCCGAGCACACATACTCCAAAAAATACGGCAAGGCAGCATCTGGATGAATTTTATACGGATTTTTCCAGCATCCGCCACAAACGGTTTGACGGAATGATTATTACCGGGGCTCCGATTGAGCACCTGCCGTTTGAAGATGTTTCTTACTGGGAAGAATTGAAGGAAATCATGGAATGGAGCAAAACGAACGTCACTTCAACACTCCATATCTGCTGGGGCGCTCAAGCCGGTTTATACTATCATTACGGCATTGAGAAAGTGGAGCTGCCGAAAAAAATCTTCGGTGTGTTTGAGCATACCGTTCTTAAAAAACATGAGAGATTGGTAAGAGGATTTGACGAGCTATACTATGTGCCCCACTCACGGCATACAGATATTAATACGGAGCAGCTGCAATCGGCTTCGGATCTGGATGTGCTCAGCGTTTCAGAGGAAGCGGGGGTCTGTTTAATCGTTTCAAAAGACGAAAAACAGATTTTCTTAACGGGTCATCCGGAATATGATACCGATACGCTACTTCAGGAGTATGAGAGAGACATAGAGAGAAATCTTTCAAACGTAGAAGCTCCTAAGCACTATTTTGCGCCCGGCGGGAAAGAACCTGTTAACCGCTGGAAAGCTCATGCAACGTTATTGTTTATGAATTGGCTGAATTATTACGTATATCAGGAAACTCCGTATGAATGGGATTAATTTTTGTTTTGAGTGATACGGTGACAAAAATATGATAAAATACTCTTGATTCAGTATGCGTATAACAAAACTTTAAAATAATGGAACATATCAATTAAATTTAGTTTAAATATGTTGCCGCGCTTATTATAAAATGATGCACTTGTGTTATGTTTATCTATAGACAATAACTCCTTACGATGCATGAAGCTTGCTTGTTGTTGATTACATTGAGGTGAATTTACTTGAATACCAATAAAAAAGTATTAATTTTGACTGCAAATTACGGAAACGGGCATGTTCAAGTGGCCAAAACGCTCTACGAACAATGTCTGCGTCTCGGCTTAGATGTGACGGTTTCCAATTTGTATCAAGAGTCAAATCCGATTGTTTCAGAGGTTACTCAATACCTTTATTTAAAAAGCTTCTCAATCGGAAAACAGTTTTATCGTTTGTTTTATTACGGAGTTGACAAAATCTATAATAAACGCAAATTCAATATTTATTTTAAAATGGGAAATAAACGTTTAGGCCAGCTCGTCGAAGAGCATAAGCCGGACATTATTATCAATACATTTCCGATGATTGTCGTACCGGAATACAGACGGAGAACCGGAAAAGTGATCCCGACGTTCAACGTTATGACCGATTTCTGCCTTCACAAAATCTGGGTTCATGAAAATGTTGATAAATATTATGTCGCCACAGATTACGTGAAGGAAAAACTGATTGAAATCGGCACTCACCCGAACAACGTAAAGATTACGGGCATTCCCATCAGGCCTCAATTCGAGGAATCGATGCCGAAAGAGCCGATTTATAAAAAATACAATCTCTCTCCCGACAAAAAAGTTCTTCTTATTATGGCGGGAGCGCATGGTGTGCTGAAAAACGTAAAAGAACTGTGCGAAAATCTCGTTCATGACGATCAGGTGCAGGTTGTGGTGGTATGCGGCAAAAACAGCTCGCTGAAAGAATCCCTCAGCAGCTTGGAAGGTGACAATGCCGACCGGCTGAAAGTGCTGGGCTATGTAGAAAGAATTGACGAGCTGTTCCGTATTACGGACTGCATGATCACGAAACCGGGCGGCATCACACTGACGGAAGCGACGGCGATCGGAGTACCCGTTATTTTGTACAAACCGGTTCCCGGACAGGAAAAAGAAAACGCCATTTTCTTTGAAGATCGCGGTGCGGCTGTCGTGGTCAACCGCCACGAAGAAATTTTAGAGTCTGTCACCTCCCTTCTTGCGGATGAGGAGAAGCTGAACCGGATGAAGGACAATATTAAAAGCCTTCACCTCCCCAACTCTTCTGAAGTCATTTTGCAGGACATTATAAAAGAATCTGAAATGATGGCCGGGAAGGCGGATATGGCATTATCGTAAAAGAAAAGCACACGAACGATTCGTGTGCTTTTTGTTTTTTTCCGGTTAAGCTTTGTTACTGGAAAAATAAAGATAAAAAATAGGGAGCTGCCGCTTGACGCCCGCTCCCATATGGTGTATAGTTGAACCATCATTTAACAACGTTTACATACGTACGGTTGGATGATGACAAAATTTTTTTTAGCACGAAGGTGCTACAGTACTAGGAGGAATTAAGCAATATGCAAAACGGTAAAGTAAAATGGTTCAACAACGAAAAAGGATTCGGCTTCATCGAAGTTGAAGGCGGAGACGACGTATTTGTTCACTTCACTGCTATCGAAGGAGAAGGATACAAATCATTAGAAGAAGGACAAGAAGTTTCTTTTGAAATTGTCGAAGGTAATCGTGGACCTCAAGCTTCTAATGTTGTAAAACTCTAAACTCAATACATGTTGATCAGATGACAAATAGAGGAGAGGCGTATGCCTCTCCTATTTGATTGCCGTCTGAATCTCAATGGCGACAAGATTCTGCTTGCAGCGCTGCTCGATTTCTTCAATTTGTTTCTCCATTGACGGCATTCCTTTTTTTGCCATTTCCGCTAAACTTCCCAAATCACCGTATATTTCTTTAAATGTCTGCTGAAGGATTGTTTTTAAATCTTTATCATTCACGGCTGGTTTTTCCCTTCTCTCCCAAGATACCCTGAATAATAGTAAATTAGCCCTAATTAATCAGGTTCAATAGTTATATCGGCTTATTTTCTATATTTTTTTCTATTTTCCGTACATATTTCAAAAAAAAATCTCCAAACTATTTGCGGAGGTGTTTTTTAATGGACTCTGAATTTTTTCCAAACGGACTGACGGATAAACGCCAGCTTGAATTAGCGGTGGAAACGGCCCAGAAAACAACGGGAGCGGCTACCCGGGGCCAAAATTCAACTTTGGTGGAATCTGCGCACCAGGCGATTCAGGATGCCAGAACGATGTCACAATCCAGTGAACTGCAGGCTCTCGACCAGGATTTTCTGCAAAAGCAGCGAATGCTTCTCGACGATTGCCAGCATCAGCTCGATGAATTCGAAAAATAAAACCGCAGAAGCTGCGGTTTTATTTTTTATTGATTTGTCAGCACCTTGCCGTAGGCTTTCAGCTTCTCCCCCACCGTGCATTGGTTGATGCAGAAAGAATGAGCGTGCGTTTTTCCAAACTCTTTGCGGAAATGCTTTTTTACGAAACAGTCTTTGCAATATTCATCCTGAAGCTCTGTCAATTCTTTATAAATGCTTTTTTTATCCAATATCAGTCATCTCCGTTACCTTCTAATGTTATGCGGCTTTCAATCTGCCGGTCCGAGAGAATTTTTCTGGCAAGGTCATCCGCTTCTTGATTTTCCTTTCTGTTTACGGCTTCATATGTCGGTGTCAGCTTTAAGGATTCGAGCAGCGCTTCAATTTTATCCAGCCATTCGTTTTGCGTTTCATCATAACACGGCCAGCTGCCGTCAAGCTGATGTAAAACGACGAGGGAATCCCCTCTTATCGTGATTGAATTTCTGCTTGCGCCAAGTTCCTGCACTTCCTTAAGCGCTTCGTACAAAGCGGCATATTCAGCCTCATTGTTCGTCTGAAGCGTTAAGCTTTTGTTTTTCCGTATGCGGTGCCGCTTGCCGCCGAGAGAATAATACACGACAATTCCGAGTCCGGCGCGTCCGCTTGTTTTGTCAAAGCCGCCGTCGAAATACACTGTAATGTCGTCGGGTTCGTGCGCAAGTTCTTCAGTAAGCTTTTCTAATTCTTTAAGCGTCCAGCTCGCGCCTTTTTCATCCTCAAAATAAATGTCTTTTATATAAGGAAAGCGGCTGACTTCTCTTGCAAGCATGCGCGCTTTCGGAACGGTCAGCCAATCTTCGGAAAAAAACGCGACGGGGCCTGTTCCTTTTGCTTCTATTTCGATATACGGCTTAAGATTCATTGAAATCACCTTACCATTCATTAGTTGACGGGCGTGTGCTATAATCAAACCATTCTCAAATTGAAAGGAAGTCAGCAGGTTTTGTTTAACGATGTGTTATGGATCTTATTTGCGGTCATTCATTTTATCATTGTTCTTCTGTTTTATAAAGGATTTGGCAAAACGGGCCTATTCGTATGGATCGGTTTCGCCACGGTGTGCGCCAACTTGCAGGTTGTCAAAACAGTCGAGCTGTTCGGGCTTACGGCGACACTGGGAAATATCATGTACGGCACCGTTTTCTTCGCAACGGATGTGCTGAATGAAAAATACGGTCCCAGGGAAGCGCGCAAAGCCGTCTGGCTCGGGTTTTCCACTCTGCTCGCTTTGACATGCGCCATGCAGGGGGCTCTTTTATATAAACCGGCTGCGTCAGATATCGCACAGCCGGCCCTTGAGACGATTTTCGGTTTTCTGCCGCGTGTTGCGCTCGGAAGCCTCTTGGCTTTTATTTTCAGCCAAACGATAGATGTTTATGTATATTCAGCCATTCGGAGAATCTTTCCTTCAGACAGGCTTCTCTGGCTCAGAAACAGCGGAAGCACGGCGCTCAGCCAGCTCCTGGATACATTTATCTTCACTGCCGTGGCCTTTATCGGCGTTTATTCCGCGGGAGTATGGTTCAGCATCTTCATTTCAACTTACCTGATTAAATTTGCGGTATCACTCATTTCTGTCCCTTATGCGTATGCGGCAAAACGAATGACACCGAATGGAGAGTGACGGATGATGCCCGCTGAAATTTATGTAGACGGTGCAAGCGCCGGAAACCCGGGCCCGTCCGGTATCGGTATTTTTATTAAACATGACGGGAAAACAGAATCTTTCTCAATTCCGATCGGCGACCATTCAAATCAGGAAGCTGAATTTCTCGCTTTAATTGAAGGAATGAAGCTGTGTGCCGCCCGCGGATTTGAGTCCGTGTCATTTCGGACGGATTCGGATATCGTGGAGCGGGCCGCAGATCTTGAAGCGGTTAAAAACAAGGCTTTCCAGCCGTTTGTGGACGAAATCATCCGCTTAAAGGCCGGATTTCCATTGTTTTTCATTAAGTGGATTCCCGGCAGACAAAACCAAACAGCCGATCAGCTCGCAAAAAAAGCGATTCGGCTGAATAAATAACCGGAATGAAATTGCGTCTCACTGTTCATCCTATAAATGAGGTGAACAGCTATGAGAAAAGAAAATAAAGGCCGGCTGACCGGGGGCGTGAATCCTCAGGGAAATATGGAAGGAAACGCGCATAAAGACCCGAAATCAGCCCTTGAAAACAACGCAAAAAAAAGCAATACAAAACGCTAGAGGGATCAGCTGATCTCTCTGGCGTTCAGCTTTTCGAGCATTCTTTCAATTCCTTTTATCTGATGGCGTCTGAGCATTAAGGATGCTTCTTCCATCTTCAATGAAAAAAGTGCTTCTTCAAGCGTACAGACTAACGGCACCTCGCAATGTATTTCAGCAAGCTGCCTTGACAGCTCCAATTCTTTCAAGCTTTGCTGAATTTTCGTTTGCTGGCCCTTCGGCAAGAGAGCGAGGCTTTCTAATAACCGGTCTATGTTTTGATATTCACGGATCAGCTTGTACGCCGTTTTTTCCCCGATCCCTTTAACGCCGGGATAGTTATCGCTCGTGTCTCCCATCAGCGCCTTAATGTCAATCAGCGCTTTTGCCGGAACTCCCGTTTCTTCTCTGAATATCTCATCTGTATATACCTTATAATTGCCGATACCCTTTTGCAGCAGCGCTACTTGAACTTGATGATTCAGCAGTTGAAGCAGATCTTTATCACCCGTTACAATCGTAATTTCCGCTTCCCCGGAAAATAGGGCAGAAAGCGTACCGATACAGTCATCCGCTTCATAGCCTTTTATGCCGATGTTTAAAAAACCGAGCTCTCGCGCTGCTTCTTTCGCCAGATCAAATTGCGGAATCAGCTCTAGCGGCGGTTCGCTTCTGTTGGCCTTATAATCTTGAAACAAATCATTGCGGTACGTTTTGCTTCCCATATCCCAGCAGCAGACGACATGTGTGGGCTGAAACGTATCAACCGCCGTAATAAGATGCTTTAAAAAACCGTTGACGCCGTTTGTGGGAATTCCGTTTTCATTTATCATAAAATTGCGATGAACGGCCGTCGCGAAAAACGAGCGGAATAAAAGCGCCATGCCGTCAACGAGCAGTAATTTGTTATTCATATATCGAAACTCCTTTTTATTCAATGTTCCTATTTTACCAAAGAAGGCGGTAAAAAAACAGCATCCCCCCATTTGGAAGATGCTGCCGTCACGTTACTCACCGTGTCTTTTATTGCTTGCCATCAGCTTTTCAGCTTCACGGCCGGCATAAGAATCAAATTTCTGTCCGAAGCCGTTTTTCTTTTTGGCATTGTTGTTCTGCTGAGCATTTCTGTTTCCCAGTTTTGTTCTGCCCATGGTCATATCCCCCTTTAGAGAAGATACGGATAGTATGTACAGCAAGCGCTGATGACACACGCGGCAGGTTCATCCATTACTGTCTGCTGACGAATTCTTTCACCATCTCTTCACTTACGAATCGTCTTTGCGGCACGATGCCCTTTTTCGCCAGCTGGTTCATTTTTGCGGTGATGCCATTGATGGCATCTGTCGTGAACGGTTTATTCTGTCTGCATTTTACAACGGCTTCTTCAATGGCCTGTTCACGCTCATAATCAAGCTGTACAAATGTTTTGACGTGCTGATGCTGTTTTGCGGAATGTGCTGAAATTGCTTTATGGACTTCTGACATAAAAGGTTTCATCTCGCTTTTTTTCATTTTAGTCTACCACGACTGATATCTGCCCGCCAACCGGATTTTTAAATTTTCAGCATTTCATCTTTCTTTTTCCATGCTTTTTCGGCTTCGTAAAGGTGTTCAATCTCCCTCGCACTCGTATTTTCCGCAAGACCTTGTAAATAAGTGTCCCGCTGCTCGCGGATCTGGGACAGGCTTTTATCCGCCATGTCTTCTTGCAGACGGCGCACCTGCTCAGTATATCGCTCTGAAAGGCTTTCTTTCTCCTGCTCAAGCCACTTTTCTGTGACTTTTTGCAGGCTGAGCCTGAGCCCTTCCACAAACGCTGCTTTTCCGTTCTGTTCAAAAAACTGCTTCGGCGATTTAACTTCTTTTATGTGATGTGTGAATACCGAGACGTCAATGACCGGAGCGACCTCTTTCAGCTGAACGGCAAATTCGTTTTCACCGCTGACATAAATGGAGAAATCTCCGTCTTCCATAAGCTTCTTCTGACAGTTTTCCATCCATTCCTCAGTCATATGGCGCTCAATAAAACCGGTCATCCGGATATCGAGCGTTTTCAGCTCTTGAATATATTCAAAACGGAATTCCTTGAGCGCTTCATTCAGCGCCGCTGATATATTTTGTTTCCAATCACCGTTTTGAAGACCCGGATGGAAGGCAGTTTTCAGCATATCATTCGCATAAAACGTCAGGCGATGTTTAATGTGATAGAGCTGTTCTTCCGTATCTTTCATCACTTTTCGAATGATGACCTCAGACGTACGGCGCTTTGAAATGTCACCGAGAGCTTTTTCATAGGAAGACTCCAGACGCTGTTTCTTTTTCTCTTTTTCTTCTGCCGACTGGTGAAGAGATTCGTGAAGCTGTTCCACCATACCGCACAATTTGTCCGCCTCTGTTTTCAGCTGGGCGCAGCTGGCCCTCATTACATCTTCCTCAATAAAGTGCTCAAGCCCGGTTCTTACATCAGAGAACCTGTTATAAAAAGCTTCTTTTTTACCCGCAAGCTCTTCTTTACTTGAGACATGATATAATTTCGGCCGGTTAATTCCCTCTTTTGAGAGTTCTGAGCGGACATAGTCTTTGACGGTTTCCAGCTCGCTTTCGGTTTTGGCCAGATCGGCGGCGTTAATGACAAAAAACATTTTATCCATGCCGAATGCTTCTTTGACGAGGCCGAGTTTCTTCAGAAAAGACCTGTCTCCTTTTGAAAAAGAATGCTGATAGTACGTCATATAAAAGAACGCGTCAGCATCTTTTATATATTGAAAGGCAAGTTCCGTATGGCGCTTATTGATACTGCTTGCTCCCGGCGTATCAACAATGGTGATGCCTTTTTGCGTGAGAGGCGAATCATAATAGACGGTGACTTCTTTTACGCAGCAGGCCGTTTTTTCTTCGGCTGCGTACGGTTTTACATCTTCAACCGGCACCGTCAGTGTCAGCCTTTGACGGATCTGTTCTTCATACGTATCAAACGCCTGCAGCATCGTCTGAATCACAGGAATAAGTTCACCCGGAACTTTTCCCTTTTTAATGGCATAATTCCATCTCTCTTTCAGTGAACGCCCCTTTACGTCAGCGTCTTTCAGCTCAGTCAGCTGAAGCATTTCAGCGTCCAGCTCCTCCTCCGTTTTAAAAACGATCTCCGCAGATTTATGCGGTTTGCCGTCTTGCGGTTTCGTTATTTTGTTGATCGTAGCCGTTGTGGGCGTCGGAGATGACGGAAGCACGTATTCACCGACAAGCGCATTTGCAAATGATGATTTACCGGAACTGAATCCGCCGAATAACGCCAAGGTAAACTGGCGGTTTTCAAGCCGCTCAATCCTGCTTCGAAAGGCTTCTGCCTGTTTTCCTAATATGCTTGAGGATTCAAGAATCCCGGCAAGCTCATAGAACCGATCAGTCTGCTCTTTTATAGGAAGTTCCTTCATCGCATTTTTTTCGGGCTTGCTTACTTCATGCCGTACAGCCTCTTTTGGTTTCTCTTTTTGGACGGGCGCTTTTGCAAGGCGTTTTTTTCGCGTATACCAGTCGCCGTTTCCCGTATCACAGGTCAATTCTTCTTCCCACAAAGCGCGGACTCGGGCTGCTTTTTCCAAGGCATTGCGTTCTTCTTTTGCCGATTGCGCGAGCTCATCCCTTATTTTCTTTTCTTTTTCGAGCCGGTTTTTCAAGTTCTCAATGAGCGGTCCGTTTTTTGTCTGAACATAAGCGGTCAGCTCCTCAATGAGTTCCGCTGTCTGTCTTTTGGCTTCCCTTCTGATCATTTCAGCGAGGTCTTTCGTATAAGTTAATACGTATTCAGATGAAAAGGCCGCTCCCTGCTTAAGGGCCTGAGCGGTGATATCATCAGAAAGCGGTGTGCGGTACGCCTGGATTTTCCTGATCAGTTCGTCCGAATCCGCTTCATACCGCTTGGCCGCTTTCGTAAATGTGTCGATAATATGCCAATCCGCTTCCCCTTCCGTTCTTTTTTTAATATCGGCAAAAAATTCAGCATGCCTTCTTTCTTTTTCCAAAGCCGTTTTCGCTTTTGAAAAGAATAACCCGGTTTTAAATGAGGGCTGCTGTGATTCAATATAAGCAGATGCAAGCTCCCTCATCTCAAAGGGTGTCAGATTAGCGTTTTGCAATATGTTCTGCACGTCTTTTCTGATGTCTTTCTCTGCTGTTTCAGCCTGTTGAACGGCTTTTTTAAGCTCATCTTCAACAGAACGGACAAGTGCTTCTTGTTTGTCAAACTGCTCTCCGCTGCCGTTTTTATCATCTTTTATGAGCATCTCTGTATGCTCTTTGACTAAGTGTGCGACTTTTCTCTCCGTTAAGGACCATAAATTTGTTTTTGCCTGCTGTTTCAGCTTCTGCAGATGTTTTTTCAGCTGTTCCATGCCGTTTAAAGGATGGTCAGGCTCAGTGACAGACGTAAAGAAAAGCGATTCTTTCGGTATTCCCGCGCCTTCAAGCATATCTTCCACCTGCCTGCGGTACTCTTCAAACTTCGTTTCAGTTTCATCATGTCTGTCAATTTGGTTGACGATCAGAAACAAATTCGGAATACGGTCCTTGATGGAGCTGAGAAACAGCATATTTTCTTCTGAATGAACGTGATTATAATGAACGACGTAAAATAAAGCGTCAGCCTGATGCAGAACCGAAGCGGCAGATAAAAAATGCGCTTCGTCCGTCGAATCAATTCCCGGTGTGTCAATGTAGGCCGCGTAAGGCTCTGACTCCTTAAAGCCGGCATAGACTTCCACCGTCTCAATTTGCTCACCATCTTTACAGAATTGCTGCACTTGTTCTTTATCGTAACTTCCTTTGATCTCTGCATAAGCCCCGTCCGTCGTATGAAGCACGACTTTATCTTCACCGTGCCGGATGACAACGAGGTTGGCGCTTGTAGGAATCGGGCTTGTCGGCAGTATGTCTTCACCGAGCAATGTGTTTAATAAAGAGGACTTTCCGGCCGAATAATGCCCGGTAAACGCGATATAAACCTCTTCATCAGCCGCTTTTTTCATAATGGCCGCGAGCTGATCGGCCCGTTTTTTATCCTGATGATCCAAAAATTGTGCGTATAAGGCACCCGTTCTGCTGAAAATCTCCCTGTTATGGCGTTCTTCTTCTGTCATGTGTCTTTACCCCTTTGTGTCTGTCGCATCAAATGACGTTTTCATTTTTAGAAAGCTCTGAAAAAAACCTCTCCCCCATTTTACACAAGAATGGCACACTTTTCTTCAGGAAACGCAAAAAAGCCGCCGATATCGGCAGCTGATAAAGAAAAAACACCCGCGGCAGGAAAAACCGCAGATGTTTAAGAAGACATCGATTTATTCGAAACTTTTTTCAATACGAAACCAATTAAAACACTGTATGTACAAACGGCTGCAAATAAAAATAACATTGTCATTTTCGGCACCACCTTGAATGAGAATCATTTTCATATTTACATCTTATCATGAGTGAGAATGATTTTCAATCTCTATTTTGCGGTGTTTTCTTCTAGCGCTTTCTCTTCGGCGCGAATCCTCACAGTGAGCATGCAGGCATTGAGAATCGAAAAGAGAAACAGTGTCCAATACGCTCCGTATAACAGCGGCAGAAAAATAAATTCTAAGATGACGACCGCGTAGTTCGGGTGTTTCATCCACCTGTACGGCCCCTTTCTGACAAGCTCCGCATCCGGCACGACAAGGATTTTCGTATTCCAATACCGTCCTAATGATAATAGCGCCCAATACCTGATCCCCTGTACAAATAAAATGATACATATAATTACAATTGTATTAAAAAAGAAAAGGAGTGTTTACAATGAAAATGAAAAAAACTTTAGCCGGCTCAGCCCTATCACTCGCTTTACTCTGTTCTGCCGCCCCTGCTTTTGCCGCAGGTCCTGCTGATACACCTTCTGCAGAAAGTAAAACGAAGGAAGTATCTGCTTTGGCGACGTTCATACTTAATGGTTCTGGCCCTGATTATCCTACTTCAATTTATCGGAATGGAATCACCTATTATTTAGACAACATCACCTTCCATGGTGCTGATGGCACTTGGACAGCCGTCTACAAAAGCTGATTTTTCATGACGCGGAATGTTTGTTCTAAGTAACAACTAAAAATAATCCGTATGTTACCGTGCAGATGAGAGAATAAATGATTGCTAACATGTATCTAAGAAGTGTCAAAATTGAAAATTATGACAGATTCTGTATTATCTCTTGCTCTACTTGTATCAGCATCTCCTGCTTTTGCAACTGCTGGACGGTATCAACAATTGGTATCTAAAAGGAGTTTCTTTCTGGAACGGAATCTGGTATGGGAATGATGAGCGCTGTTACGAATATGAAGGGGGCTCTGTCCCCTTTTTCTAGTTTCACTGACCTTAATAATTGATCCGATATATATGCCACTTTAGAAACTAATGGACAATTAGGCTACGAATTAAAAGATGACTGTAAACCATCAAAGATCTTAAAAATGTGATCGATCCAAAATGTCTTAACAAAGAGCCTCGGCCTCAAAAAGATGATCAAGCCAATATATTCGAGGAAATCAAAAAACACCAGACTCAGCACAAGCCAAAAAATCTTGAATAATTCGCTGATTAGTAAGCCTTTTGTTATTCAAAACCGAAGCCGAATCAGACCGTTAACCGCCGATCATTTTTTACCAAACCGGTTTACAAGAAACAAAAAAAGCATCTGAAGCAGATGCCTTTTTTCAATCGATATTGCGATGATGAAAAGAGTCGGTAATCCCCGTATTTTCCGACGAGGTCCTTGTATGCGCCTGAATATGCTTTTCAGCCGGCTATAAAATCATTGATTAATTGATCAGTCGTTAATATTGTGGCGAATTCATCATGCAATGTTGCCAGAGATATATTGTGAATAGTCTCTGCATCATAATATGTATCATTTTGGTCTCTCATTCCAAAGGCTGCTGTTGCATCTGAAATCAGGTATGTATCAAATCCTAAATTACCGCTCATCCTTGTGGTTGTTGAAACACAGTGCGGCGTAGTCAAGCCAGTGATTACGACAGTTGTTATATCATTTGCTTCTAAAAGCTCTTCCAGATTAGTACCAATAAAGCTGCTGTTTACTTTCTTGGTTATAATGACTTCTTTATCCATAGGTTTAACGATTTCCTTTATAGCAACCCCCTCATTTTTTGGATAAAATAAAGAACCAGGTTTATCAGAAATATGTTGTATGTATATGACTATCCATCCTTTTTCTCTCCATAATTTCAGTATTTTGCTGATATTTTCTTCCGCCTTTACGTTATTTCGTTCTCCCCACTTTTTATCATCAAAGGCTTTTTGTACATCCACAATGATTAAAGCTTTTTTCTTTTCTGCCATCAGATAACCTCCTATATTGAAAATTCTTATTTATAACATTTTAAATAAAGATTTTACTTTTGTACAATTGTTTCAGTGTTAAATTTCATATCGCACCTTCCCCGTTGGAAAAGCATTGAAATATCTAAAGCAAGCACTCACTCAAAAGCTGCAGATCACCAGAGGCCAGTAATATTCAACAGGGATATCCCAAATACAACTGTTAAGAATGGTGTTACTTATTACCTTAAGAAAGTAGAGATAATCGAAGGGTTCTATCGCGCAACTTTTGAAGGATGGATTAATTAAAAGAAGGGGCTTTCCCTTCTTTTCACTCTCATTTGTAAGGATCCGTGCACAAAATACTCGTTCACGTACATATAGTCCGGGACGGTTTTTCGGTGAAATAAGGCGGATGCCGCATCACTCAATTTAGTTTCTTTTCAAACAATGAAAATAATAAATGAAAGAGGATGCCTCACAAAAAGTTCAGCAAACTTTCGGAAGCATCCTCGATCTGGATAAAATAAGATGTTATTTTAAAGAAAAACGGATAACTAACCCTCTTGAACCCTTGTCACATCAAGGGTTTTTTTCGTTTTAGGAATCATATTATAAACAATATTCAAAATCACGGCGGTAAAGCTTCCGGCGACGATTCCGTTTGTGGTCAGCAGATTTAAGTAAGACGGCAGGTGCTTAAACATATCGGGAACGACGGTTACACCGAGTCCCAATCCGACCGAACACGCGACGATCAGAAGATTTTCCTGCTTTTTAAAGTCAATTTGACTGAGCATTTTAATGCCGTAGGAAATGACCATGCCGAACATGGCCACCATCGCGCCTCCCAGCACCGAAGACGGGATGATGGTCGTGAAGGCTGCGATTTTCGGAAAAAGGCCGAAGAGCATTAAAAGTG
Organism: Bacillus sp. KICET-1; assembly: GCF_027721405.1. Classification (NCBI taxonomy): domain Bacteria; kingdom Bacillati; phylum Bacillota; class Bacilli; order Caryophanales; family Bacillaceae; genus Bacillus; species Bacillus sp. KICET-1. Next base: position 2,744,647 of record NZ_CP113515.1, on the reverse strand, counting down.
CGCCCGTGACACCGATGACCGCGTTTTTCTTAATTCCCGTCAGTTGCACGAGGCCGACGTTTTGGGAATAAGCCGTGTACGGAAAAGCATTAAAAATGCCGCTGATGAATACCGCCAGGCCTTCCGCGCGGTAGCCTTTTGCTAAATCACGTTCAGACAGGCGCCGGTTTGTCAGGTCACCGAGAGCGAAATAGACGCCGGTTGACTCAACAAGGCTGACAATGGCAACGATGGACATCGTAATAATCGGTGCCGCATGAAATGTCGGCGTCCCGAAGTAAAACGGTTTAATCATCTGAATTGCGTCAGCATTCGCCACATTGTCAAATTGCACTTTTCCCATAAAATAAGCGATGGCCGTCCCGATGACAATGCCGATTAAAATCGAAATGGATTTCAAAAATCCTTTTGTAAACCGATAAAGCAGCACGATGATGACGAGCACCGTAAATCCGAGGGCAAGGTTAGCCGGATCACCGAAATCCTTGCTGCCTTCCCCGCCGGCAATATGATTCATCGCGACCGGCATTAAGGTCATCCCGATAATCGTCACGACAGATCCGGTTACGACAGGAGGAAAAAAGGATACGAGCTTGCCGAAGAAAAATGACAGCAGAATGACAAGCAGACCCGATGCCAAAATACTTCCGTAAATGGCTGAAATCCCGTACTCCTTACCGATAGAAATAATCGGCGCTACCGCGGTGAACGTACAGCCGAGCACAACGGGCAAGCCGATGCCGAAACATTTATTCCTCCATACTTGAAGCAGCGTAGCCGCCCCGCACATAAAAATGTCAATTGATACGAGATATGTCAGCTGTTCTGCGTTCAGTCCCAATGCCGCTCCTACAATTAAAGGAACAACGACGGCGCCGGCATACATGGCAAGCACATGCTGGATACCGAGGGAAAGTGTTTTGGCATATCCGTTTTTCATGAACGGACCTCCTGTACAAATGTCACTTTTCCGTCTTCAAGCGATTGAATTCTCGCCAGTGATTCGACCCGGCATCCTTTTTTCACCAGCTCGTCTCTTCCCGGCTGAAATGACTTTTCAATGACGATTCCGATCCCGCAAACTGCTGCGCCTGCTTGTTTTACGATGGACAAAAGCCCTTCTGCCGCCTGTCCGTTCGCTAAAAAGTCGTCAATGATTAACACGCGGTCTTCTTTCGACAGATGATTTCCGGAGATTGCAATCTGACTTTCTGTTTTTTTCGTGAAAGAATAGACGGATGCCGTCAGCAGATCATCCGTTAATGTGAGAGACTTCCTTTTTCTCGCAAAGATGACGGGAACGCCGAGTTCAAGTCCGGCCATTACCGCAGGGGCGATGCCCGAAGATTCAATTGTGACGATTTTGGTTATCTCGTCTTTTTCAAAACGGCGCGCAAATTCCCGGCCGATCTGCTGCATGAGAACCGGATCAATTTGATGGTTTAAAAAAGAATCCACTTTCAGCACTTGATCAGAAAGAACAATTCCGTCTTCTGCTATTTTTCGTTTTAATGCTTCCACAATGATTACCCCCGCTTATAAAAAATAAAAAAAGCATTGCCCGCTCTCCAAAAAAAGAGCAAGCAATGCCGAATGATCTACACGCAACGGCCGAATAAAGCCGTCCCATTGCTCACTCATAGTCGGACATTTACGGTGACCGGTAGAAACTTGCGTGCCATATTCACGCGATTATATGAGTGTTCGTATGATATTAATCAAATTATAACAAGATACACCTCTTTTGCATAGTGAAATTTGAATATTTCCGAACTTTTACAAAGAATTGGTTTTCGATTATTCGTGTTTTTAGAATTTTTAGAAAAACACCCGGTGTATGCCGGGCGTTTCGTTTATAAATATAAATTTGAATATTTGCCGACGAGATACTCAATGAGATATTGAACGTTCAGCTCTTCTCCCGTTGCATCTTTTATGATGTCAAGCGGCATTTTGCGTCTTCCGTGCTGATGAACCTTTTCTGTCAGCCATTGTTTGATCGGCTCAAAATCGCCCCGTTCTATTAATTGGTCAAATTCAGGCAGATCGTCAAGCATGGTATGCTTCAGCTGTGCCGCATACATATATCCGAGCGCATAGGAAGGGAAATAGCCGAAATCGCCGCCCGCCCAATGTACGTCCTGCAAAATGCCTTTTGCGTCAGATGGCGGTGTAATGCCTAAATAATCATGATATTTTTGATTCCACAATGCAGGCAGTTCTTCCACTGTCACTTCATTACTGAAGATCGCTTTTTCAATTTCATAACGGATAATAATATGAAGCGGATATGTCAGCTCATCGGCTTCAATTCGGATAAAGGTCGGTTTCGCCTCGTTGACAGCGCGTACAAAATCTTCTCTTTTCACATCTTGAAATTGATCAGGCGAAGCCTCAACCATTTTTTCATAATAGGCGGTCCAGAAATGTTGATTTCTGGCGATAAAGTTTTCATAAAATAACGATTGGGATTCATGAATTCCCATGGATGCACCGTCAGATAAGTTCGTTCCGCTCAGCGCTTCGTCAATATTCTGCTCGTAGATCGCATGCCCGCATTCATGAATCGTTCCGAAAATTGCCGTGCGGAAATCGTTTTCGTCATATCTGGTCGTCACCCGCACATCGCCCCGGTTGATTGTCGTCGCAAACGGATGCACCGTCTCGTCCAGGCGGCCGCCGTCAAAATCATACCCGAACTCTTTTAAGAAATACAAGGAGAGGTCTCTTTGTTGTTCTTTCGGAAACGTTTTCGTTATAAAGGAAGTGTCCGGTTTATTGCCGGATTCCGTCACTTTTTTGATAAGCGGAATGATCGCTTCCTTCAATTCAGAAAACAGCTGATCCAGCACCTTTACCGTAACACCCGGTTCGAAAATATCGAGCAATGCGTTGTACGGATGATCTTCATAGCCCCAATACGAAATAAACCGCTTATTAAAATCAATCAGCTTCTCAAGGTACGGAGCAAACATAGAGAAATCAGAGGCAGCCTTTGCATCCTCCCAAGCCGTTTCAGCTTTTGATGTTAAAATGACATATTCTTTATACTCATCTTCAGGAATTTTTTTATTATGATCATAATCTTTTTTCGCAAGTTCCGCCGCTTTCACTGTATCTTCAGAGAGCTCTTCTGCATGCGCGAGAAGGATGTCGATCAGCTCTTTCATCCGGTCGGATGTCTGGATTTGAAAAACGTCAGCCGAAAGCTGTCCGATGCTTTCCGCCCGATCATCAGAGCCTTTTTTCGGGGCTCCCGTTCTTAAGTCCCAATGCATAAGCGCAATGGCTTCGACATAGTGGGATACTCTTTTTAACAGATCAAAAAACTCTTTTTCATATGTATGTAAATCCATATCCGTTCCCCTCCCTTTTCACTATCAATTACAGGCTAATGGAATGCCGTGATAAAGTCAACTTCCCGGATTTAAAAAAGCCGCAGGATAAGAATCCTGCAGCTTTTGTTTTTATACGATTTTCGGTGTAACAGGCAAAACCTTTTTGACTTCGGCCAGGACCCGTTCACTTTCTCCGCCCGCATAAATGGATATGGTTCCGCTGTCCTGATTAGAACGGATAAGGCGGCCGATTCCCTGCCTGACTCTCAAGAGCATGTATGGCAGATCAACTTCCTCAAACGGATCTTTTTTCGCTCCGTTCCGCTTTGCGGTAAACACCGGATCATGAGGCGGATACGGCAATGCCCAAATGGTCACATTCCGGAGCGAGTCACCGGGAATGTCAAGACCTTCCCATAAGTGGACGGAACAAAGCACGGATTCTTCATCCCGCTGGAACTTTTCGACCAGACTGCTGATCTCTTCGTCACCTTCGTAGTATATCGGATACGGCAGCTCCCACGCGGCAGCCTGTTCTTTAAATTCTTTCATGTCTTCAAAGGAAGGGAAAAGAACGAGGGTGCGTCCTTCATTCTCCTTAATGGTTTCAATCGTTTCGGCTGTTTTCTGCTCAGACGTCATGTCACCGTGAAGCGCAACAGACATTTGCTCCTCGTAATCGTACGGAGATTCAACGGTGAATGATAAAGGATCACGGATTCCGAGGCTGTCAGCGATATAATCAAATGAACCGCCCTCAGAAAGAGTGGCCGATGAGAAGATATAAGGAATCTTTTTAGAAAAGACCTTTTCTCCCAGCACTTCGGCTACAGTTCTCGGCATAACGACAAACGTTGAGTCTGTATCCCGCGTTTCAAGCCAGCTGATGGCATCCTTCTGATACAGCGACAGCGAATATGCCATTTGTTCGACGTATTCTTCTACAACTGACAGCTCGTACTTATCGATCGTATACATTTCCGATTCAAATACGAGCGCCTCGCCGATTTTATCGAGCAGACGGCACAGTTCGTCAGCCGCACGCTTAACGCGCTGGTCGTTTTGGATGTCCAATCGGTGAGAGCCGGCGATTTCCTTCGATTCCTCTGACAGCACATAGAAAAACTCATCGTTTGCGGCAAGGGCATCTTCAATCAGTTCGGCGAATTCCTCTCTGATGTCATTTTGAAGCAGACGCTCTAAAAACAGCTCGAGCGTCGACTGCTTCACGCGATAGGTTAACGCTTTTTGCGCGGCGAATTCCAGCAGATGTCCTTCATCAAACACGACGGCGCTGTGATCCGGCAAAAGCGGCAGCTGCCCTTCCCTTTTACGTGATTCTTCCGTCCATACATGCTCCATGTAGAAATCATGGGAGCAAACAATCAGATCCGTTGATTTTCTGTAATGATCTCTTGAAAGTGTTAAACCGCATCTATGTCTCATATCACAAGTTAAACAATCTTGGAAGGAATCATAGCTGACGCCTGCCCACTCTTCATTCGTCAAATCAGCGTACTGTTTGCGGTCGCCGTACGGATAAAAGCGCTGCATCGCTTGTGATTCGTGTACGAATGAAGGCAGCGACTCATAAAGATCCAGCCACTTTTCATCATCAGAACGCTGCATTGTTTTCTCAAGCTTTTTCAGACACAGATACTGCTCATGGGATTTGGACAGCCGTGTATCAATCTGCAGATCCAAATGTTCTGTCAGCTTGGAAATGTCGCCTTCTTTTTTGACAAGCTGTTCAATTAACGTTTCATCGGCGCATGCGATAATGGCCGGTTTACCCGTATATCTGGCATAGCTGATGGCAAACAGCAGATACACCAGCGTTTTCCCCGTACCGACTCCTGCCTCAGCGAACATGACCTTTTTCTCTTTAAATGCCCGTTCAAGCTGAAACGCCATAAATACCTGCTCATCCCGAAGGTCAAAGCCTTTCTCGGGAAGGATATCGTAAAACACGTCACCAATCCAATTGTTCAATTCTTCGTAAAAATTCTTTTCTTTTGTTAAAGCAAAAGGCAAACGTGATGTTGTCACCCAACTCCAACCCCTAACTATTCGGCATTCAGACCATCTATAATATCATTTAACCCTTTTCAATACAACAAAAAAACTTGGCCTCGCCAAGTTTTTGTCATGATCATTTCCGGTTAATGATATGTGTACATAGGAACGGATGGTCTGTTGAATGTGTATGTTTTACCGCATTTTCAAGTTCTTCCTGTGCGTGTGTCATGGCGGAAGGACCGAACTCCGCTCCGGCTTCCTCCAGCCGGAAAGCAGTTGCGTCTAACGCCTTTTGTATTTTACTGAAGTGCTCGCTGTTCAGCATAAAATAAGATCACCTCTCAAATAGAAATAATCATCATTCTATGCCGATGTTTCACTTTCTATACATGCCATCCTGAATGATCCGCACCTGACCTGCACAAACTACAACAGATATTCGATCGAATATCCATCTTCACAAATTTATTCTACCCGGGAGTGATGGTTACATGAGTTATAAAGATCGATTAGATCAGCATTCTGAATTGTTTCATCACAATTGGACGCGGCCGAAACGCTCTAAATCGCAAGTGAACGGCCACACCGAAATGTCCCAGACCAACATTATTTTACGGAGCAACGCAAAAGCGCACCGCTGGTAATGGCAGAATAAAACGTAAAGATGCCGGAGAAGACGCTGTTTCAGGCGTCTTCTCTTTGTTGCGGCTTTTTCCGCTGCGGCCGCACTTTAGCCCAGTACTGATAATAATCCGTTTTGATAAAACCGTTAAAGAGCTTCCGTTTTTTGGTTGCTTTTCTCCCGTAGGCCTCTTCAAATTGTTCATTTGACGTTAACATGTAGACAGACCATGTATCAAGAGATTCAAATGCCCGGCCCATTTCTTTATACATCTGCTCGACTTCTCTTTTTTCGCCGAGACGTTCGCCGTACGGAGGGTTTCCGACGATTACTCCGAATTCGAGTTTTGTCGTAAAATCCTGCACCCGCATTTGCTTGCATTCGATCAGGTCACCAAGTCCCGCTTCTTCTGCGTTTTCTTTGGCGATGTTTACCATCCGGTGATCCACGTCACTGGCAAAAATCTGCAGCGGCTGATCATAGTTCGCCTTTTCCTCCACTTCAAGACGCGCCTTGTCCCACAGTTCTTTTCCGATCCATTCCCAGTCTTCTGAAACAAAATCACGGTTAAAACCGGGAGCAATGTTTTGCCCGATTAAAGCGGCTTCGATGGCAATCGTGCCGGAACCGCAGAACGGATCAACGAACGGACGGTCAGGCGTCCAGTTGGTTAACTGAATTAACGCGGCAGCGAGCGTCTCTTTAATCGGAGCTCCTCCCTGATCAACCCTGTATCCTCTTTTGTGAAGGCCTGTTCCTGATGAATCCAGTGTAAGTACGGCTTTATCTTTTAAAAGGGAAATCTCCACCTTATACTCAGGGCCCGTTTCTTCAATCCATTCATTTTGTTTTCCTGATTGAAGTTTCAGCTTTTCCGCTATCGCCTTTTTGACGATCCGCTGGCAGTCAGGCACACTGGCAAGCACTGATTTCACGGACTTTCCGATAACGGGGAACTTTGCGTTTTCCGGAATGTACGCGCGCCAGTCAATCGCTTTTGTTTTTTCAAACAGCTCATCAAACGTTTTCGCCTGAAACTCGGCGACCTGTACCTTGATGCGGTCAGCCGTCCGCAGCCATAAGTTAGCGCGGCAGATCGCAAGCGCATCTCCTTCAAAGATGACTTTTCCGTTGTCTACTTTGCATTCATAACCTAAATCACGCACTTCTTTGGCGACGATCGCTTCGATTCCCATCGGCGCCGTCGCTATTAGTGTGTACTTCTTCATCGTATCACCCTGTCTCTTTTAAGCTTTCGTTTCATTCAAGATAAAAGCTCCCCTTTAAAGGAGAGCTCTAATTTGTCATATCAATAATGTTTAACGTTCTGTAAGCCATGTTTTGTTCCGTCGTACTGCAATCGGCTCATCACCTCGTACTCAGGCGGCAATCATCTATCTACAGAAAGTATTCTGTCCTTCTATCTGTTCAGTTCCTTCAAGAAGGTTCCCCTACCAAAATTTGGGTTTCTCGCTCGAGGGGTTTACCGCGTTCCACTCTCACCATTTCTGATGAGACTTCGTCACTGTGGCACTTTCAAGGATACTCAGCCATATCCGGAGACGTAGGCTTTTTTCCTGCCGTCAGCCTATCAAGGCTGCCCTAGCTTATTTCTTCGCTAGGCACGAACACTACGGGCATCTCAGCACCGTGCGAGCATGGACTTTCCTCTACAGATTCAAAGATCTGCAGCGATTACCCGAACGTTAAGAACACTTGTTCATTATAAAGCAACTTGTCTCATTTGACAAGTGCATCTGCCTTATTCGTCATAAAGTTTGCTGCCGAATACATGTTTCTCAAGGTTGGACAGCCTTTTCAGAATGTCAAAGTTGGTCGTATTGGACTGCACCGGCTGTTTTTTACTTGCTTCTTCAAGCTGTTTTTTCAGCTGCAGATTTTCCTGCTGCAGTTCTTCAATTTCTTGATGAAAGGTTTCATAATCCTTAATAATCATATCTAAAAATTTGTCAACGTCTTCTTGTCTGTAACCTCTAACGCCTGTTTTAAATTCTTTTTCCAAAATGTCTTTCGCAGAAAGCTTTACTTTATCAGCAAGCATCTTTTTCACCTCATATCGTGAATCATCATGTTATATTTTATTCAGAAACACGTCCCGTTGTCAAATATTCTCTGACGTGTTATGTAAAGAAATCTTCTTCTTCAACGGCGGCACGGAGATCATCCATTGTAATCGAATAAATCGGATATCCGTCTGTTTCACGGCGTTTTTCTGCCTGCTGCAGCATATATTTCGGCGATCCTTCCATTTCAGGATCATATAAAAGCAAAAGCGCATCTGACTTTTCAATAAAGAACGCGTTTTTCTGCCGGAATTGGAGCGGACTTTCGTACGGCCGATGCGTCAGGCTCTCCTCATAATCTGCCTGAGCAAGCACCGCTTCATACATTTCTTTATTCGGCTCCTTCCACTTTTCCTCCTGGCCGTAGAAAGGCGTGATAACGGCAACCTTTAATTCCGGATACTCTTCTCTGAGATCGTACGCCGTTTCTGCCGCCCAAAGCTCAGTCCCCAGCTGTCCGGATATGAGAATCCATTCCAAGCCTTCGTCAATAAAGCTTCTGAGTCTGGTTTCTATCGCCTTTTTTATATAAACAAGCGCCCGGTCATCCTGTTTAAAAATCCCGAGTTCAAACGGCTTGTATCCTGTTACGGCTAATACTTTCAATTGATCACCTGCTTAAAAAATGGGGCTCCCCATCGGGCCCCATTTTGATTTGCTGATATCCTAACCGATCTTGCTTAAGCGTTCAATACTAATGATCGCAGCAAGGGCTTCCGCACTGAAAATGCTGGTGAGTTGTCGGGTCAACATTTGAAAAAGTGTGCGGATAGTAATGAACGTGCTCAAAGTTGTGGTGATTTACGTTAGTTGTATGTTGCGGATGAATATGCGGCACAACTGTGTTAGAAAAACAATGGTGTTCACAGCAATGAGTCGGATGGACAATCGGCGGCATCACGTTTGGTCTGCAACAATGATGATGAAACATGCTAAATCCCCTCTCCATTAACTTTTATTACACTGTTAGGTTATGAAGAAAAGAGGGTGCATGTTCTAATTCAATCACCCAATTTAAAAGTGCGTCAGCAAGCTGTCTTTAAAATTCGAAAATACAAACGCAATCAAAAAAACCACGACAAAGAACAAGTAAAAAACACCTTTATACATACCAACTCTCCCCTATAAATAACTAACGCTATTTTACAAGATGCGGCACCATTCTACAACAAAATCGATGCGGATTCAGAAAAAAATATTTTTGGCGAAACAGCTCGGCTTTTGCGCTTTCCCGGGCAATATTTCAAGAGGAATATTTCCTCTTGAGCCGGGCAATTCTCACATGGAGCTTCTCGGCTTCTTTTTCCGATATTTCCCCGTCTTCTTCCGCCTGCTGCGCGGCCTGCAGAGCTTTTTTGTAATCTTTTGCGTGATGCTCAAAATAGATCGCCAGCTCTACCGCTGATTGGTGTCTGCATATGTGAAGTTCAGAGCCCGTCAGTTTCTCCCAAAGGGGCACGGCGTCTTGCCTGCGGTTTTGTTTTTTATAAAGCATTGCTAAGTCAAAAAGGGCCCGATCTGAATCTTCAAAGGCTTTGCCTTGCAGCGCTTCCAGCTGTGAAACAGCCCGATCGGTTTCTTTATGAGCGATAAACCATTTCGCCATGGCGTATGCTTCCTGACGTTCTGACGTCTGATCAGAAGATGCAAAAATCTTTTTTGACATATGGATGTAAAGAGCGATGAGGGAAAGCACATCTTGTTCATTATGCGAGAGCACTCCCTTTAAAAGAGCCGGGTCCTCCGCCTTTAAAAATTGAAAATACAGCATCGGCGCCAAATAACCAGGGGTGTCTTCGTCCCTTTTAAAAGCAAGCTCTTCATTTTCAACCGCCGAAAGCGATACACGCTCTAATTTATGTTTCCAAAGCCGTCTCGCTCCGTGCAGAAGATCAAAGTGTCCGAAGTCAGGAAGTTTCGGAAGCCTGTCCCGCAGCAATGTATGCCTAGTTTTTACCTGCGGCCAGTCAAAGGCTTTTCCGTTATACGTAACAAGAGACGTAATGTCAACCTCACTTAAAAAGCTTTTGTAAAGAGCCGTCTCGTTTCCCGGTTTAGGAAGCAGATGCTGTTTAACCGCGACACGGTCTTCATACACTCTTGCATGACCGAGCAAAAAGATCATATTGCCGGCCCCGCCGCCGAGGCCGGTCGTTTCAGTATCAAAGAAGAACAGCTGGCTTTTTTCGTATCCTTCTGCTGATAAAGTATGTGTCAAACCGCCTTTATTCCATAATGCCATGACGTCATCAAGTTCACTGAAGCTGTACCGTCCGTGACGGTGCGAAAGCGGATAGACGGTTTCGCGGATAAGACAGTATTCATCCTCAAAAAAGAAAGGCTTCACTCCGAATGCCTCCCATTCTTCTCTAAATGGGACTTGAATATCCGGGACCGAAAGTTGTGAAGCTGCCGGCTTTTTTTCAGCTTCCGGCACATTCAGGTGGTTTTTCATCCGCTTTAATTTATTTTTCAAGGACATCTTTCGTCCCCCTTTTCTTTTACACGTAATTCAAGAGCCGGAGTATCGCTTTCTTTGCATCTATTCCTTCTATTTCGGAGCCGATGCAGGAAGGACATCCGTCTTGACATGGACATTGTCTGATCAGGCGCTCAGCCCCTTCATTGATTTCATCAAATCGCTTATATACTTCATCAGCAAGTCCGATTCCGCCCGGATAATGATCATACAGAAAGATTGTCGGAAGTCCGGTATGTGCGGCTTTGATTTGCGGCACGACATGCACGTCATTTCGGTCGCACATGACGTATACAGGCACGATATGCTGCAGGACGTGGGCAATGCCTAAAAGCAGCTGTTCAAGCGTTTTTTCGCCGATCTCCGAATCCGTCTCTTTCAATTCAAGCCAGGCAGCACTGGTATGCAGTTCTTCTTCTGGAAGATGAATCGGCCCTGATCCTATATTTTCAAATGTCGTCATTTTAATTTTTTTAAATATTGTCGGAAGTGCGTTCACGGTTACATCGCCGAAATGTAAGGCCGTTTTCTTTCTGCTGTCCGTTCTGTCAATGTCCAGCACTTTCAGCTGCACCGCTAAATTGGCATCTGTATAATATTCGACATCGACCTTTCGCACGTACGCTTTTTTATGGTCCCAATCAAGCTTTTCAACCTGGTACTGCACCCCTTCATGAAGATAAATCGCTTCATCATGAAGAAGCGTCATCGCGCTGAAACGGTCCATTTCTCCGATGATTTTTACATCAGCCGTCTCTGACCGGTCAACGATGACCACGTTTTCCTGTGACGCCGAACGGAGACTGATGTTGGAGGCGGGAAAAGATTCGCTCGCCCAGTGATAGCGTTCGCGGTTTTCGTGAAGCACCCCTTCTTCCTCTAAATACTCGAGAATGTCTCTTGCATCATTTTCTCCGAATGTTTCATCGGCTCTGAAAGGCAGCTCATACGCGGCGCATTTCAGGTGATCGACCAGTATAATGAGATTATCGGGATTAATCCTTGCAGATTCAGGCGAGCGTTTAAAGAAATAATCAGGATGGCGCACAATATATTGGTCAATCGGATCAGAGTTCGCCACCATCACGATAAGCGCCTCTCCCTGCCGCCGTCCGGCCCGGCCCGCCTGCTGCCATGCGCTCGCGACACTGCCCGGGTACCCCGTCATCACGCAGACCTGAAGCTGGCCGATATCAACGCCAAGCTCCAGCGCGTTTGTGCTGACAACCCCGAGAATGCTGCCGTCTCTTAACCCCCGCTCTATTTCTCTTCTTTCTTTCGGAAGATATCCGCCGCGATAACCTCTGACAGACTTCGCGCCGATTTCCTTTTTTACGATCTCCTGAATGTGGCTTAAAATAATTTCAACCCGGACACGGCTTCTTGCAAAAACAATCGTCTGGATCTTATTTTTAAAAAAAGTTTTGGCAAGTTCGTTCACTTCCACGGTGGCGCTTTTTCGAATATGCAGCGGTTTATTTATAATCGGAGGGTTGTAAAAAGCAAAGTGCTTTCTTCCGGCCGGGGCACCGTTGTCGTCAATCAGGCGCACTGATTTTCCCGTCAGCTGCTCCGCCAACTCCCTCGGATTGGCGATTGTGGCGGATGTACAGATAAATGACGGCTTGCTTCCGTAAAAAGCGCAGATTCTCATTAAACGGCGGATGACGTTCGCCACATGGCTGCCGAATACGCCGCGGTACGTATGTAATTCATCAATGACGATATATTTCAGGTTTTCAAACAGACTCACCCATTTTGTATGATGGGGAAGAATGGCTGAATGAAGCATATCGGGATTTGTGATCACAATATGCCCGGCTTTTCTGACTTTCTGCCTGATGGCCGGAGACGTATCTCCGTCATAGGTGAAGCTTTTAATGTCCATGCCCATCTCGTCTATGATTTCGTTCAGCTCGCTTTTTTGATCCTGCGCGAGCGCCTTTGTCGGAAATAAATAAAGCGCGCGGCTTGAAGCATCTTCCGCGATAGACTGAAGAACCGGAAGATTATAGCACAGTGTTTTTCCGGAGGCCGTCGGTGTGACAGCCACAATGCTTTCTCCGTTTTGAACCGTCTGAAAAGCGGAGTATTGATGTGTAAAGAGCCGCTCGATCCCCCTCTTTTCGAGAGCCGCCCGAATGTTCGGATCTACTTGCTCCGGCATCGGCATGGTTTTCGCCTCCCGCGGTTCCTCTTCATGCCAATGCACAATATTTTCATGATTTTTTAATTCCTGTATCAGTTCGCTCAGTGATTTTTTCTTCATCGTTCACACCTCTTTATGAGGTACAGTTTACCGAATATTTGTTTGCCTGGCTAGATGAAAATCCTGCACAAGAAAAAAAGCAGGGAATCAGCCCCTGCCTACTTCATTTTTATCGTAAAAAGCTCTGTTTGTCCTTTTTTCGCTTCATTTGCGCCTGCAAATTGCAAAGGTTCTGCGGCATCGCCATTCATAATCACCATAGGGATGACGGTGCTGCTTGCTTTTTCTTTTATTAAATCCAGCCGGCACGTTAAAAGCAGATCGCCTGTTTTCACTTTGTCGCCTTCTTTTACATGCGCTTCAAAGCCTTCACCGTTCATATTGACGGTGTCCAAACCGACATGTATCAAAAGTTCCGCTCCGGAAAGGGTGCGGATGCCGACAGCATGTTTTGTATGGAACAGCTGAATCACTTCTCCCTCAACCGGTGAAACAATGTCTCCGTTTGCAGGCTCGACGGCGATCCCATCCCCCATCATTTTTTGTGAAAATACGGGATCCGGCACTGAAGCCAAATCCATCACCGCTCCGTCAGCCGGAGAAAAAATCACTTCTTCGGCCGGCTTTTTCCGGCTGTCTCCCAATCCAAATAATTTTTTCAGCAATGTGTTGTGCTCCCCTTCCTAAATGTGAATCCGTTACCAGTTTATTCTCCACTATTTAACCATACTTTCTTTTTTCCTTCAATTCTTAACCATACGGCATAACATCGCATAGTCTGTTTGTAAAAAGGCGGTGGTCATATGGATCAATCACAAAACGATAAACTTGATCCGCAAAGAAATGAGGACATCATCAGCCATGCGATGGACCAATTTTTTCACTCAGGTCCCTTCGCAGAATTGATGCAGGGTTTTCAGCACCTTGTCAATTCGGCTTTTACTGAAGCGCAAGTGACGATTGACGTCAGAGAAGAGCCGACGGGCCTCGCGGTTGATATCAGCGTTCCCGAGACATTCCGTGACGGGGATATGCTGGTGGAAACGAAAGGGTGCTACCTTCACGTTACAATCCGCTACGATCATAAACAGGCTCATTCATCCCACGTGTCTTCAAGCATGACAAGAACCGTTGTCCTCCCGTATAAGGTGAGTGAAGAAGATATGGAAACATCCTGGAATGAACAGACGCTTACCCTCTTTTTCCCTAAAAAATAAGCATGAATGATGGATATCATTCATGCTTTTTATTTGAAGATATTGGTGAGGCCTTTCACCAGCGATCCGACCTGATTTACGGCGCTTACCATCTGCCCCGTTGTATCTATCATTTTATTAAAGTCAAACTGTCCGTTCGTTTTTTTAAACTGGGAGAGTATGCCTGAGAATTGGGAAGACTGCTGCTGATTCGGTCTGGGAACGGGGTAAGGATTCACAAACCCCGGCTGCCCCCCGGGCATGGCTGCCTGAGGAGGAGGGGGAGCAAACGGCTGCTGCACATGACCGTATTCCTGATTCGGATAAAATTGCTGCGGGTACTGCCCTTGCTGATGATATGGCGGCGGCTGCAATGGCTGTATCTGCTGCGGACTCGGCTGTTGTAATGGCTGTATCTGCTGGGGACTCGGCTGCTGCAGCGGCTGTATCTGCTGCGGGTAGAAATATCCCGCCGGCTGCTGGTACATATTTTGATAGGGCTGCGCTCTCCATTGCATATGACATTCCCCCTTGTCTCTCACTAAGTTTCTGCTATATATGTATGAATTCCGCCTTGGTTATGTGCTTTCGGAGATTCTGATCTTTGTCAAATGCTGTCGAAAGTCTTAATTTTTTAAAAACAGAAAAAAGTCGAATCGTTATGTTACCATAATCTCAACATACATGAGAGGGGATGCACCATTATGAACGTATCATACTTAAGAAAGCGTTTTGCTGAAGTGAAAAAATATGAAACAGATTGTGCAGATAAACTGATGGACTTTGCAAAATTCCTCTATATTCAAGGCCATCTCACCGCAACCGAATTTCGAAACAGTATGAAGGTTCTCGAAGCAAGTGGAGCAGAAAACCCGGCGTATGAATAACATACCCGACCCCTTTATATAAAAGAAGGCAGCCGTTTTCAGCTGCCTTCTTTTTCAATTTCATCCCTTAATATACGAAGCGTATATAAAACAGATTCAGTTAAATCTCTGTATCTTTTTTTATGAATATGATGAACATATGATTGGAGCATCAGCTCTCCGAAATTTTCTGTAACGGCCTGAATCTGTGCGTGATGAACGTATTTCGGACGGTTTTCCTGAATAAACGCAAGCGCTGCTTTAGTCCAAAGCGCGCAAAGCCGGTCTCTTTTTTCAACATCGGGTTTAATAGTCTCAAAAAAATCATATGAACGGCCTGACTCTTTTCCATCCTGATACCTTTTTTCGGCTTCAAGAACCGCCTTTATCATTTGTTCTGTCAGCTCCAATAACGACTGTGTCTGCAAACGGACTCACCTCAGTACATATGGTACCAAAGTTTTTGCATAAAATCAGCTGATCCGGCAGGCTCTCGGCAAATCCTTTTTACGCCGGTCAGCCAAAAACAGGTCATCAATACAAACATGAAGCTCCCGCGCCTCTTCCTCAAGGCGGGAAAGTTTCTCCTGTCTGATTTCTTCAGCTTCCGCCTGACAGGATCTGACTGCCTGGGTAAGCGTTTTTTCAGCAGCAGAAATCCGGATTTCAATATCAGAAAGCAGACGGAGAATATCAGCCTTGCTCGTGTAAACAGACATTCATGTTCCTCCCTTTTATCACTTGCGTCTCTTTAGAATATAATTCTCGTTTTCATACCGCTCTCCTCTGCACATGACAAAACTAGAAGCAGTTCGGCAAACAAACAGAGATTATCCTAAAAGGCATGCCTTTCGACAAAAAAGTGCCGCAAACTTTGTATGAACCGGCACGTTAATGCAAACGATACAGTTGAGGAGGTGCCGTATGAAAACGAGACCGAAAAATGCAGGTAAACAGCAAAAAACCGAAGCAAAAACGACTGATACGCTTGATAAAAAATTAGGCGGCCCAAACCGCCCTTCCACGTAACACATCAGCAGCCCGAAACCCCAGCGAACGGTTTCGGGCTTTTTCATTTCTTCAGCCACTCTTTAACCGCGAAGAGCGCATGGAGCTCCCGTCTTTTTTGGAAGTACCAGTCCGTCAGTTCAAGCTGTTTCGGCATTTTCTCCTGTAAGAAAGCCCCTTTTCTTAACCTTTTTTGAAACCAATCCGCCCTTTCGCCGTCTAATGGGTGGGCAACAATGGGATAGGTTGTCCTCAGCATCGGTGATGTTCTTTTTTTGATGCCGATCATTTTCTCCATATCAAAGCGCGAACCGGTATGAGGAACGGTATCAAGAAAACGGTAAAAAGAAGCGTGCAGATCAGGGCTGAACAGAAGGCGGGCCAGCTGTTTTCCGAGCGTAATTCTTTCTTCGGTTTTCGAAAACCGTTTGACGGAAATTCCGTATAAATGTCCGTCAAATGAAGGGAATATCACCGTATTAAAGTGAAACCAATCACTTAAATAAAAAGGAATCGTGCCAAAAACATTCTTTTTAAACGAAGGATTTTGTATAATAGGTGCTTGGATAGTGTTTTGTTCATTTATAATAAGAGCATACATGAGCCGTTCCGTATCTCCGTCACGCCAAAAGCGGAACCATTCTTCCTGCATAAAAGCCGAGACGCGGAAATGAGGAAGATGACGGAAAAGAGGTTCGCCGATTTGTTTTGACCACTGGTAGACCAGAAGCTGAGGATAGGCATCAGAAAAAATCAGCCAATTCGCCCTTTCATACGAAAGGAAAAACCAGTTTTTCTGACTGCTGTCAAGACCCTCCTGATAAAGGACGCCTCTTAAATCAGTCATCGACCAGCCCGCATTGCGGGACACAAAGGATGCCAAAAGCGGCCACTTGATCTCAGGATGGCGGTCATAATATGCTTTATAGGCATTCGTCCGGGAAATATTATCGGCATTTTTTATTTTCGTCTCTTTTTCGATCAGGCGAAGAATGGCGGTTACGGTCTGTCGTTTATGCACGTTCATTCACTTCCGTCACTATTAGTTTGATAAGGAGGATGGAAAAAGTGATTCGGTACCCGAATGGAAAAACTTTTCAGCCGAACAAAACGGTTTCATCCCAAAACAGCCAGAAACGGACCCATTCATACAGTAATCGCGGCATGACCCTCGAAGACGACCTGAATGAAACGAATAAGTATTATCTGGCTAACCAAATTGCTGTCATTCACAAAAAGCCGACACCCGTCCAGATTGTAAACGTCCACTATCCGAAAAGAAGCGCCGCAGTCATTAAGGAAGCTTATTTTAAACAGTCTTCAACAACTGACTACAACGGCATTTATAAAGGACGCTACATTGATTTTGAGGCAAAAGAAACAAAAAACAAAACGGCATTTCCCCTGCAGAATTTTCATGATCATCAGATTGAGCATATGAAGCAGGTGGTCAGGCAAGACGGCATTTGTTTTGTTATTATATCCGCTTTCGGAAAGGTTTATTTCCTCGAGGCCGACAAGCTGTTTGTCTTTTGGGAGAGAAAGGAGAACAACGGCAGAAAATCGATTCGCAAAGACGAATTAGAAGATGCTTCCTTTCCGATTTCCCTTGGATACTCACCGAGAATTGATTATATTAGTATTATTGAACAGCTTTATTTTTCGCAGGAACAGTAGACTGAGCGAAAGGTTGATAAACGAAAGGTTGATAAACGAAAGGTTGAGATGTTATGTCAGATCAATTTATGAGCCGTGAAGAACGCCGTAAGGCAAGGCAGACGAAAAGCACTAAGCCCTCTTCACCGAAAAAAGGCAAGAAACAGCGTAAAGGCGGTTTATTCAAAAAGATTGTGCTGTCCTTGGTTATTCTGTTTGTCCTTGGCATAGTCGGCGGAGCGGCGGCATTTGCCGTTTTGGTTTCCGGCGCGCCGTCTTTGGACGAAGCCAAGCTGAAAACGCCTTACTCTTCAACGATTTACGATAAAAACGGCAAAGAAATCGCGGAAGTGGGCGGCGAAAAACGAACCTACGTCCCGATTAAGGATATACCCGATGTTGTGAAAGAAGCATTTATCGCAACTGAAGACGCCCGTTTTTATAAGCACCACGGTATAGACCCGATCCGGATCGGAGGCGCCTTGGTCGCCAACTTTACGGATGGATTCGGTTCAGAGGGAGGAAGCACAATCACCCAGCAGGTTGTGAAAAACTCGCTTTTGACCCATCAGAAAACGATTAAACGGAAAGCACAGGAAGTGTGGCTTTCACTGCAGCTGGAGCGCCATTATTCTAAAGATGAAATCTTAGAAATGTATTTAAACAGAATTTATTTCTCACCGCGCGCCTATGGCGTCGGTAAAGCGGCTGAAGAATTCTTCGGCGTAAAAGATTTGAGCAAGCTTACGGTTGAACAGGCGGCGACGCTTGCCGGAATGCCGCAAAGCCCGACCGGATATAACCCGGTTAAAAATCCGAAGGCTTCCGAAAAACGCCGAAACATTGTTCTCAGCTTAATGGAAAAGCAAGGATTCATTTCAAATTCTGAATACCAAAAAGCGAAGAAAGTGTCCATGAAAGATGAAGGCGTCGTCAGCCAAAAGGAATACGATAAAAAGGACACAAATAAATACAGCGCTTTTGTTGAAGAAGTTATGAAAGAAATTGAGACAAAAGAAAAGAAAGACGTCGATATTTCAACTGACGGACTGAAAATTTATACGACTCTTGATACGAAAGCACAAGATTATCTTGATCAATTGATGAACGGCGACACAGCCGGATTTACCGAAGGCATGCAGGGCGGCGTCACGCTCCTTGATACGACAAACGGAGAAATCCGCGCCATCGGAGCAGGACGGAACAGAACTACCGGGGGATTCAATTATGCAACACAAGGTAAAACCCAGCCCGGTTCAACGATAAAACCGATTCTGGATTACGGCCCGGTCATTGAAAATAAAAAATGGTCGACGTATGAGCAGATTGATGATTCGGCTTATACGTACTCTGACGGCACACCGATTCACGACTATGACAATAAATACAGAAATATGATATCAATGCGGGAGGCCCTCTCAGACTCGCGTAATATTCCGGCTCTGAAAGCATATCAAGCAGCCGGTAAAGATAATGCCGTCGACTTCGCAAATGACTTAGGACTGGGATTAAACAAAGAGAGTGTAACCGAATCTTATTCGATCGGAGGATTTGGTCAGGATAACCGCGGTGTATCTACTATGACAATGGCGGGCGCCTACAGCGCTTTCGGAAATAACGGAACGTACAATGAACCGCATGCGGTCACATCGATTGAATTTAATGACGGCACTAAGCTTGATTTAACACCGAAACCGAAAAGTGCTATGAGCGATTACACGGCATTCATGATTACCGATATGCTCAAAACAGTCGTGCAGTCAGGAACAGGCAGACTGGCTCAAGTACCGAACGTGGAAGTCGCCGGTAAAACGGGTACGACAAACTTTACTAAAGGTGATATTCAAAAATATAACATTGCTCCGGGCGGAGTCCCAGACTCATGGTTTGTCGGATACACCCCTCAATATACAGCGGCGGTTTGGACCGGAGTTGAGTCTGGCAACAAAGCAGGTAAGAAATCACTGTCTGCTGCTGACCAGCAAGTCGCAAAACGGATTTTCCAAAAGCTGATCTCATACGTCGATGACGGTAAAGGAAGCTTCAAGCAGCCTGACAGCGTCGTCAAAGAAACGGTTGAGAAAGGCTCGAATCCTGCCGCTTTAGCCGGACCAAATACACCGGATGATAAAAAAGTGACGGAGTACTTCGTGAAAGGAACGCAGCCAACTGCCGTTTCTAAAACGTACACGAAAGAAAAAGCTGATAAACCGACAGGATTGCAAGTGAAATACGACAAAGATAAAAAATCATTAACCTTAAGCTGGAATTATGACGGTGATGCAACATTCAATGTCAAACAATCCGTTGACGGCGGAAGCTACAGTGACATTCAAAACAGTTCGGCAAAAGAAGCCGTCGTCTCAGATGTCACACCAGGCTCCACATACAGCTTCCAGGTGACAGCGGAAAACGATGACGGAAAAAGCGATACGGCATCAGCATCTTTCAAAGTCCCGAAAGATGAAGAAGACGATGCAGATAAAGATAAAGCGACTGACGATGAACAGAAGTCTGATGAAGATAAAGATAAAGACAAGACGCAAACCGATGATTCAAACAAAGATGACGATCAGACAGATACGTCTGACGGATCGGATCAAACACCAACTGATGACTCAGATAAAAATCAGGATCAATCCGATAAGGATCAAACGGATGACAACAATCAGAATCAGCCCGGTAACGGGACGGATAACAACGGACAGCAAGATAACGGCTCTGATAATGATTCCGGTTCAGACGGCACAAATAAACCTGACAGCGGTCAAACGGACAAAAACCAAGACTCATCTTCAACTATCAACGGGCAGTCCAATTCGTCAACCATCCAGTCAAATTCCGCTCATTAGCGGACGAAATCCTTCACCTCAAACAGGTGAAGGATTTTTTTCATACAAAAAAAACCTCCTTATGAGAAAAGGAGGTTTTTAACATTTGTTCATAGCTTCATATTTATGATATTGTTTCTTCATCTCCGTCATCAATTCATCCAGCTGAATAAACGAGTGAAATTGAGTCGGTTTCGTTAAAATAAACGCCATTCGCTCCGCCCAATTGATCGGTTCGGCGGGAAAATGTTTTGTTTCAAGCACAGTCCAGTCGAGTGATGTAACCCGCTCCCCTGCCGTCCAGTGAAAAGCGGCAATCAGACAGGCAATTCCCTTCAGCATGTCATTTTGATCACATCTCGATTTTCTTGTTTGAAAAACGGGAAGCAGCGTTTCTTTCGTTTCATTCCAAATCTGAAACAGAAACGGGACATATTCGCCCCTTTCCCTCCATGGCTGCACTGTTGGCTGACCGCTGAAATCCATATACAGCGGATGGCGGCGCAGCGCCGTTTTGATCTCGAGGCTTTCCAAGTCCGTAAGGCTGCGCAGGTATGTTTCATAGCCTGCCAGAATGTCAATCGCCGTCACCGTTTCACCAGCCCTTTTTTGTCACGCTTCTGCCCTTCTCTGCATAGCGGAAGCAAAGGACATTCCGCACAGCGGGGAGATTGAGCTTTACAATGATACCTGCCGAAAAATATTAATCTGTGATGCGTAACAGACCAATCCTCTTTCGGCACTTTTTTCATTAATGTTTTCTCTACTTCCAAAACAGAGTCCTTCCAGCGGCAGATACCGAGCCGTTTAGAGACCCGCTCCACATGAGTGTCTACTGCGATCGCAGGTACGCCGAAAGCAACAGACACGACCACATTTGCCGTTTTCCGTCCGACACCCGGCAGATTCACAAGCTCATCCCGGTCTTTCGGCACTTCTCCGCCGTACTCTTCGATGATCATTTTGCTCAGCTTTTGAATATTTTTGGCTTTATTACGGTACAGGCCGATTGATTTAATATCCTGCTGGAGTTCTTCCAGCGATACGGCAAGATAATCTTCGGGCCGTTTATATTTTTGAAATAGCGTTTTTGTCACTCTGTTGACGAGAGCATCCGTACATTGCGCGGATAATGCGACTGCCACAACCAATTCGAAAGGATTTGAATGGACAAGTTCACATTCTGCGTGCGGAAACATATCGCCGATTTTTTCAAGACAATATTCAATCTGCTTTAAATTTAACACGTTTCTCCCCTTCTCATGTTATTGTTCCAGCCAATTGTAAAAAGGCACCTGCCTCGTATACTCTTTTTGCGGATCATTTTGTTTCGTTTGAACACGCCGGAATTTTTGGCTGTGCGCCTTCGCCTGCTCAACCGTTTTGAAGCCGTTCTTTTTCCATTCAAATAAAATCCGGTCAATATAGCGAAAACTGAGTTTCCCCGATAAAACGGCTTCTTTTAAGGCGTGTTTAATCAAAATCGCATCATGCTGATCCTGATCCTGCCATATGGCCAGCGTCTCGCATTCAAGCGGCGACAGCGGTCTTCCGAACTCTTCTTCAAAGATGGTATACAGGCTTTTTTGTTCTCTTTCTGACGTTCTTTCCTGCGTTTCGTTTTGTGAATGCTGCATGTAATCATACAGCTTCGCCCATAACGGCTGCAGAGAATATTTTTCAAACTTTATGCCGTTATGGTCTTCACATTCTTCAATAAACAGAAAACCTTTTTGAATAAACATTCTCAGGCAGCTTGTACATTCTTCAGCAGAGATGGACATGCCTGATTGAAGTTCAAACGGCGTCGGAAAATAAGAGCCCTTTTCCAAATGCATTTTAATCTTCAAAAGCAGGATTAATTCGGTTTCATTCAGCCCAAGCTGCCGGTAATGTGTCAGCAGCAGGTTGGGAATGCTTGAAGTGCCGAGTTCCTGCATATCTATAAATTGCTGTTTTTTCATCCTTACACCTCTTACTGTAAAAGGTTATCTCCGGGAGCTTTCCCCTTTACTTAGAAAAAGTCTCCCTTGCAGGAGACTTCGTTTTTCATAACTATTACGGATACAGACGGTTCAGAAGTCTCGGGAACGGAATCGTTTCACGCACGTGAGGCGCTCCGCTGATCCAAGCCACTGTCCGCTCAAGTCCAAGGCCGAAGCCGGAGTGCGGAACAGAACCGTATTGTCTGAGTTCAGCATACCATTTGTAAGCATCTGAATCCAGACCGTGTTCTTTTAATCTTTCTTCCAATAAATCCATATCATGAACGCGTTCTGAACCGCCGATGATTTCCCCGTAGCCTTCCGGAGCGATTAAGTCGGCACATAACACGACATCGTCACGATCTTTGGCAGGCTGCATATAAAACGGTTTTAATGATGTCGGGTAATGAGTGATAAACACCGGTTTGTCATAGCTTTCTGCGATCGCTGTTTCATGCGGCGCACCGAAGTCATCTCCCCACTCAATATCGTCAAAGCCTTTTTCTTTCAGGAATTCGATCGCTTTATCGTACGTAATGCGCGGGAATGGCGCTTTGATTTGTTCAAGCTTCGATGTGTCTCTTCCTAATGTGTTCAGCTCGATCTTACAATGTTCCAGCACGCTTTGCACGATGTATGCAACATAATTCTCCTGAACTTCAAGGTTTTCTTCAAATTCAACAAATGCCATTTCAGGCTCAATCATCCAGAATTCGATGAGATGGCGTTTCGTTTTCGATTTTTCCGCTCTGAACGTCGGTCCGAAAGAGAATACTTTTCCGAGCGCCATTGCAGCTGCTTCCATATACAGCTGGCCGCTTTGAGACAAGAAGGCGTCTTCATCAAAATATTTCGTCGCGAACAGCTCAGTCGTGCCTTCCGGAGCGCTTCCCGTCAAAATCGGCGGATCAACTTTCACGAAGCCTTCTTTGTTGAAAAATTCATAAGTCGCACGGATGATTTCGTTGCGGATTTTCATAATTGCGTGCTGGCGTTTCGAACGGAGCCATAAATGTCTGTGATCCATTAAGAATTCCGTACCGTGCTCTTTAGGCGTAATCGGATAATCAGTCGCTTCGTGAATGACTTCAATGGATGTAACAGCAAGCTCATAGCCAAGCGGTGAACGCTCGTCCTCTTTCACAATTCCTTTTACATAAAGTGACGTTTCCTGCGTCACTGATTTCGCGATTTGGAAGATGTCTTCTTCTACTTCAGCTTTGACGACAACTCCCTGAATGAAGCCGGTACCGTCTCTCAGCTGTAAAAATGCGATTTTACCGCTTGAGCGTTTATTAGCGACCCAAGCTCCAATCGTTACTTCCTCGCCTGTGTGTTTATACACTTGGTTGATTGTTGTTTTCAAACTCTTTCCCTCCAGAACAAGAAAGACATTCAGGAATCTGCCTGAATCTCTTTTTTCATCACTTTATTATACCCGTTCTACTCTAACGGGGTCAATGCAAGTGAAAAGCGGCTTTAAAAGCCGCTTTTTCAGAATCAGCTGTGTTTTTCCGTGAAGCGGCGGATTCTTTCGACCGCCTCTTCTAAAAGATCAAGTGACGTTGCGTAAGATAAGCGGACGTTGTCCGGTGAACCGAAACCCGAGCCCGGCACGATGGCGACTTTTTCTTCTTCCAGAAGCGCCTTGACGTATTCATCGACATCTTTGAATCCGCAGTTTTCTGCGGCCGCTTTGGCGTTAGGGAACAAGTAAAACGCCCCTTCAGGCTTGACACAGGTGAATCCGGGAATTTCACTGAGCTGAGCGTAAATGGTGTTCAGTCTGTGCTCAAATGCCTGTCTCATCTCTTCCAGCGGCTCAGCCGGACCGTTATAGGCCGCAATAGCGCCGTATTGAGCGATGGACGTCGGATTTGATGTGCTGTGGCTCGCAAGGCTCGTCATCGCTTTAATAATCGTCTCCGAACCCGCCGCATAGCCGATCCTCCAGCCCGTCATGCTGTGAGATTTCGAAACGCCGTTAATGATGATCGTCTGCTCTTTCAATTCATCTGAAAGCTGTGCGATTGAGACGTGTTTTTTTCCTCCGTATGTAAGCTTCTCATAAATCTCGTCGGAAACGATCAGAATGCCATGCTCCAGACACACTTTTCCGAGTTCCGCAAGCTCTTCTTTCGTATACATAACACCTGTCGGGTTGCTCGGTGAATTGATAATGAGCGCTTTTGTTTTCTCGGTGATGGCCTGCTTCAGCTGCTCCGGTGAAATTTTAAACTGATTGGATTCCAGCCCTTCTGCATAGACGGGACGCCCCCCTGCCAGTTTCACCTGCTCAGGGTAGCTGACCCAGTAAGGAGTCGGTATAATCACTTCGTCCCCTTCATCAAGAATGACCTGAAATAATGTATACAGAGCGTGTTTCGCTCCGGTGCAGACAATGATTTCTGACGGCTTATATTCAATCCCCTGATCGTTTTTGAATTTTTTTGCGATACTGTCTTTCAGCGCCGGCAGACCGCCTGAAGGCGTATATTTTGTGTGGCCTTCATTCATGGAACGCACCGCGGCATCTATAATGTGCTGAGGCGTATTAAAATCCGGTTCTCCTGCTCCGAGGCCGATGACATCATGGCCTTCTGCTTTCAGCTCTTTCGCTTTTGCAGTAATTGCAAGTGTTGCAGACGGTGTTAATGCGGATACTCTTTTTGCCAATTTCAACTTGAACTCCCCCTAATACGTCTCACGGTGTGATGTTTTTGAGAATCTTGCCGCTTGTAAAGTCCACATAGCTAAAGCTATACTGCCCGCTTTTGTTGATATAGGTCACTTCCCATAACGGAACATTGTTTTCTCTCGCCGGGTGAACGCCATTCAGCTTGGAAACAAGCCCTTCGTCCCGAACGATCTTGGCAGCCTTGCCGCTTGAAATGCCGTCACTGGCTTTTTTTGAGAGGATTTTTGCTTTTTTGTCGGCCGGAACCCATACATACATATCTTTTCCATGTTTATCCGTTCCGGTAACAACATAATATTTCTGTTTGCCGACAAAGGTCTCCACTTTCTCAGCATCTGTCAGATCCGTTTTTTCTTTAGCCGCTGCGGCAGCTGTTTCGT
This sequence comes from Bacillus sp. KICET-1, assembly GCF_027721405.1. Taxonomy (NCBI): domain Bacteria; kingdom Bacillati; phylum Bacillota; class Bacilli; order Caryophanales; family Bacillaceae; genus Bacillus; species Bacillus sp. KICET-1. The sequence continues at coordinate 2,719,276 of NZ_CP113515.1, read as the reverse complement.
GGCCTTCTTCTTTTTGAGCCATTGCAGATTTAAAAATGCCGGCCGAAAATAAAAGAACTGCTAAAAAAATAATACCAAATACGGCTGTAAATATTAATGCTTTTTTTCTCATCTTTTTCACCTATGTACGATAAATGGTGAAGACCGCTTCATTTTGATTTTCTTCGTCGAGCGCAAGGCCGAACATCAGATTGTCCCGTTTCAAAGTCCGGTTTAATGTATCGACGATTTTATATAAATCATCTGAATGCTCCACATTAATCGTTGACAGAATTTCAATTTTGCTTTCCATTTTTATACCCTCCATCGGTCGAACAAATTTTGTTAGTCATAACGGGATGCGCCCGCGGCATAATAAAATCACAAGGCGGCATGAACCCGCTTTTACTATAAAAACAATTCCTCATCCCACACCACGAAAGCCGCGTTTATGCGGCTTTTATTCCGTTTGGCTGACATAAGCCCCGAGTTCGGCATCCGTCAGCTCCAAAAGGGATGAAGTCGGGAGCGCTTCAAGAAACAGCCGTCCGTATCCCGCCGTCTTTACACGCTGATCTAAAAGAACGATTGTTCCCTTGTCTCCCGCCGTACGGAGCAGGCGCCCGATCCCCTGTCTGAACGTTAACACGGCCTCCGGCAGGGAAATCGTCTGAAACGGATTTTTCCCCTGCTTCTTGGCAAATTCGCATTTTGCGGCATGAAGCGGATTGTCAGGCGCCCTGAAAGGAAGCCTTGCGATCATGACGGTTGACAATTCATCCCCCGGAAAATCAACGCCTTCCCAGAAATGATTCGTCCCGAGCAAAATCGCCCGGCTTGCCGTTTTAAAAGTTTTCATTAATTTACCGGGACTCCCGCCCGAAATACCTTGGGCGAGAAGCTGAATGCCTGAGATCTCCATACTGAGTTTCAGTTCCTGATACACTTTTTTCAGCATATCATGAGATGTAAACAGGACAAGGATCTTCGGCTGTTTTCCCTTTGACATGATTTCTGCATACTTGGCAATATGCTCAATGACTTCCCGCTCTCCGTCATATTTAACGGATTTCATCTCTTTCGGAATGATGACGTTCATCTGATCATCGTAAGAAAAAGGAGACGGGATGCTTTTGGTGCGCGGATAAAAATCCGCAAGTCCGAGCCTTTCAATCATAAATTGAAAAGACTGCTCCACCATTAAGGTCGCTGATGTGAGCACAACGCTTTTTTTGCGGGCGAAAAACTGGTCTGCCAGCATTTCACCGGGCTCCAAAGGCTGCGCATAGATGCTGACGGCGTTTTTTGCGCCCTTCGCATCAATTTCAACCCAAACGGCTTCTTTCTCATCATTTTCAAACAGCAGCCTGCTGAACGTATCGCGATATTCTTTCAGCCCCCTGATACACTTTACATATTCAGCCGCTAAAAAAGCCGCTCCGCTTTTCATCTGTTCAAGCTTTTGATGTAACAGTTTCTCCTGTACTGAAAACATGTCAAGCAGCTGATCCAGCATCGCACAAAGCCGCTCCGCTCCGTCCGTTATCATGTGAAACCCTTTATCCTGGCTTTTATGATTGAGACTATAGACGAGACGGTTCAGATCGTCTTTAGGTTTTCTTCGTTTGACAAAAGAATGCACTGAACTGAAAAATGCGTCGCTTTCCGATTGAATATGCTTCATCCACTCATCGGCGTCAAAAAAACTTTCCGCCGGCAGTTCATACGTATAAAACAGTTTTCTCATCCGCTTTAACAGTCCGTGTTCCTTTAAGGTTCCGATTCGGCTGAGCTTTGTGTGCAGTCCGATGTATGAAGCTCTCTTCCCGAGGTGCTCGCTGGCGGCGCGTTCGAAATGATGCGCTTCATCAATGATGACCGTTCCGCTTGCAGGCAGTTTTTTCGTTTCACTGCTTTGATCTGAAAACAGCAAAGCATGGTTTGTGATAATCAGATCTGCGGCCTGCGCTTTTTCTTTAGCCCGTTCATAAAACCCGGCAGCCGAGTCCTTCCCTTTTTTCAAAAAAGAATTCTCATCGTAAGCCATGCGCTCCCACAGCAATCTGCCGCCTGATGGAAGATTCAGCTCAGCGGCATCGCCCGTTTCAGTCTCCGTCAGCCAGACGAGAAGCTGCGCTTTCGTCAAAACCGCATCATAGTTGTCATCTTCCTCATGCAGAATATGTTCAAACTTAGGCAGGCACAGATAATGTGATTTCCCTTTTAAAATAGCGGCTTTGACCGGCCAAGGAAACATACGCTCCAAAAGCGGAAGATCTTTAGACATGATCTGCTGCTGCAAAAGAGTAGAGTACGTGCTGATAATCACGGGAGTTTGTTCCGCTTTGGCAAATAAAACAGCCGGAACGAGATAACCGATCGTTTTTCCGATGCCGGGCGCCGCTTCAATCAGCGCATGCTCCCGATTGCGGAAGGCGCCAAGCACTTCATCCATCATCGAAAGCTGCCCTTTCCGCTTTTCATAGCGGGGGATGATGCCGGATAAGATCTGTTCTTTTTCTTCGTTCCACTTTTCAAGGTCAATGGCCGCATTCACCGGACGGGAAACCGGAATGTGATCGGGCTCTTTGATTGAAAAAGAGGCGTATGGAATGCAGCTCTTTTCTTCCGCCGGCCTGCTTTCATGTATAAAAGAATCCAAAAGCAGCGTCAAATCGCTGATAAAATGCTGTGAAAGCCTTCTAAGCTGCTTTAATGTCGGTAAAGGCAAATGTTTCAGTTTATGTAAAATGTCTAAAAAGACCAGTCCCGTAACCTCCGCATCGCTGTCTGCGCGGTGAGGGCGGTCATGAACAATATTCAGCTCCGCGCACAACTCACCGAGCTTATATCCTTCAAACCCCGGGAAAACAATACGCGAAAGCTCAACCGTATCAAGCACTTCACAATCCGGCAGCTCATAGCCCGCTTCGCTCAGTTCATGCCGGACAAATCCGAGGTCGAAATGAATATTGTGGGCAACAAAATACGCGCCGTCAAGCAGATGAAAAATCTCCTCTGCGACCGCTTCAAACGGCAGTTCATTTTCAACCATTCCGGACGAAATTCCGGTCAGCTGTTCAATAAACGGCGGGATGGCCTGATTCGGATTGATATATTTTGAAAACCGCTCAGTTATTTGTCCATTTTCAATGACAACCGCTGCGATTTGAATGATTTTATCGCCCTTTTTCGGCGAATTTCCTGTTGTTTCGACATCTATGACAACGAACCGTTGTTTGTTCATTAAAATGGACACCTCAATTCTTGCATACGAGAAAAGTGTAACACGTTTTGTTGAGAAATGGAGCCGAAAAACAGCTTTTGCCCCTAAATCTTAAAAGAAAACCCCCATGAAGGGGGCTCTTTTACAAAATCGTGTGTGCCGGCTCCTGGCCCAGCATCTGCTCGATTTTATTCTGATCATCCAGAACGGCCACCTTCGGCTGATGGCTTTTTGCTTCCTGATCAGACATCATTTGATAAGAAATAATAATGACTTTATCTCCTTCTTGGACGAGACGGGCGGCTGCTCCGTTTAAACAGATGACGCCGCTCCCCCGCTTACCGGGAATAATATACGTTTCAAGTCTCGCTCCGTTATTATTATTCACAATCTGAACTTTTTCATTAGCGAGCATTCCGACGGCATCTAAAAGATCTTCATCAATCGTTATGCTGCCGACATAGTTTAAATTGGCTTCCGTCACGGTAGCGCGGTGCAGTTTTCCGGCCATCATAGTGCGGTACATATTATGATCTCTCCCATTCATCAATATCAATAATGATATTATCAATCAATCTGGCTTTAGAAAATTGGACGGCGCAGGCCAGAATGACCTTGCCGTTTAATGTTTTAAGCGGAGTCAGCTCCGGATAAGCGTACAGTTCGGCATAATCAATGACGCCGCTTGTGTTTTCGATGATATCGGTGACGGTTTTTATAACGGTTTCCGGATTTCTTTCACCGTCTCTGATCAGTTCGGCACCTTGCTGCAATGCTTTATAGATCATTGGCGCTTCTTTGCGTTCCTGCTCAGTCAGATAGACGTTGCGAGAGCTTTTGGCAAGTCCGTCTTCTTCTCTGACCGTGTCCACTGCAACCAATTCGATATCCATAAAGAAATCCTCAATCAATCCGTCCACAACTGCTGCCTGCTGGGCATCTTTCAGGCCGAAGTAGGCGCGGGTCGGTTTAACGAGATTGAAAAACTTCGTCAGCACAGTGGCCACTCCGTCAAAATGGCCGACGCGGGAGGCGCCGCACAACACGTCAGTTCTCCTTTTCACTTGCACGGCAACATTTTGCTCGCCTTTATACATATCACTTGGAGACGGCGTAAACAAAACATCTGCCCCCGCCTGTTCTGCAAGCCGGGCATCGCGCTTTAAATCTCGCGGATATGCTTCGTAATCCTCGCCCGGTCCGAATTGAGTCGGATTGACAAAGATGCTCATCACGACAATATCGTTTTCTTTGCTTGCTTTTTCAACCAGCGTCAGATGTCCTTCATGAAGAAAACCCATTGTCGGGATGAATCCGATCGTCCGGCCTTCTGAGCGGTATTGTGCAATCAATTCTTTCAGCTGTTGAGTTTCTGTCAGTTGTTTCATCGCTTACTTTCCTCCGTACAAGCCTTGCAGCACAGTTTGGTTTATCTGAAAGGAATGCTTTTCTTCCGGGAAAACCCGTTCTTTCACATCACGGACGTAATCGCTGAGGGCCGACTCAATCGTGCCGTCGATTTTGGCGTATTGCTTCACGAACTTCGGTGTTCTGTCCACGCCGTGGCCGACGACGTCATGATAGACAAGGACTTGGCCGTCTGCTTTTGAACCGGCTCCGATTCCGATGACGGGAATGGATACTTCTTCTTTTATTTTAGCAGTCAGTTCAGCAGGCACACATTCAAGCACGAGCATCATCGCTCCCGCCTGCTCGCATTTGATGCTGTCTTCAATGAGCTTTTTCGCGCTTTGCTCATCTTTTCCCTGCACTTTATATCCGCCTAATACGCCGACAGACTGCGGTGTGAGGCCTAAATGGCTGACGACGGGAATTCCGCCGAGAGTCAGCGCGCGGATGGATTCGAAAACGCCGTCTCCGCCTTCAAGCTTTAACGCGTCCGCGCCGCTTTCCTGAATAATGGCCGCGGCGTTTTTCAATGTATCCTCTTTTGAAAGGTGGTAAGACATAAACGGCATGTCAGTTACGATAAACGTATTTTTCGCACCGCGTTTTACCGCTTTTGTATGGTGAATCATGTCACTGACCGTTACGCCGACTGTTGAATCGAGTCCGAGCACGACCATTCCGAGCGAATCCCCGACTAAAATCATGTCGACTCCCGCCTGTTCCGCAAGCTTTGCCTGCGGATAATCGTAAGCGGTCAGCATCACGATCGGCTCTCCGTTTTCCTTCATTTTCATGAAATCCAGTTTTGTTTTCATTCTGTTTCTCCTCCTCTAAACGGTGAGGAGATGAGCCGCCAATTCTTCGCAAGCAAAAAAGCCTTCTGTAAAATAAGAAGGATTCCCACTTGTTTAACGTTCGGCGAATGTCATCCCTCTGTCCCAGTCCTTTTTTGGATCAAGGCAGACTTTTCGTAATCTCTGTTCTGCTGATCAGGTGCAGTTCATTATGATACTGCCCATAGGAAGTATACCAAATTCACGAGGCTTGTACCAACTAAGATTAATTGAGCTCAATATCGGCAGAATAGATCTTCTTTATACCGTCTCTCGTTTCCAGGAGAAGAACTCCCTCATCATCAATGCCGAGCGATTTCCCGTAAAACGTTCCTTGCAGCGTTCTCGCTCTGAGCTCGTTCCCCAGTCCGACCGCATAGCTTTCCCATAGCAGCTTGATCGGTGTAAAGCCGTGGTTCAAGTAATCCTGATAGCGTTTTTCAAAAGTCAGCAAAATCTCTTGTATCAGACCCGCTCTGTCAATTTTTTCGCCAGCTTCCATGCTCAGGCTCGTCGCAATGTCCTGAAGCTCGCCGGGAAAATCGGCTTCCTGCTGGTTCACGTTGATGCCGATCCCGAGAATAACCGAACGGACATGGTTTTCTTCTGCCTGCAGCTCAGTTAAAATCCCGACGGCTTTTTTGCCGTGAATCATTAAATCATTCGGCCATTTAATGGCGGGCTGTACTCCTGTAAAGGCCTCGATGGCCTGAACGACCGCAACGGCGGATAACAGGGTGAGCTGCGGCGTTTTTTGCAAAGGAACGTCGGGTCTCAGAATGAGGCTCATCCAAATCCCGTTTCCCTCCTGTGAATGCCACACTCTGGCCATTCTTCCTCTGCCTGCCGTTTGTTTATCGGCGACTACGAGCGTCCCTTCCGGCGCACCGTCATTGGCAAGTTCATGAGCGGTTTTTTGGGTGGACGGCAGGACGTCCCGGTAATGAAGCTGTTTGCCCAAAACCTCTGTTTTCAGCCCGAAACGGATTTCGGATTCACTGAGTTTCCCCGGTTTTTTAATGAGCCTGTACCCTTTTCGTCTGACCGCCTCAACCTCATAGCCCTCTTTGCGGAGCTCCTCTATATGTTTCCAAACTGCGGTTCTCGAGCAGCCGAGCGCGTCACTTATTTTCTGCCCGGAGATAAAGCCGTCACCCGCCTCAGAAAATAAATCAATTAATCGGGTTCTTAATGTTGATCCCATGATGCGAGCCACTCCTTTATGTCATGTTTTCGGTTAGGGAGCTTCCCTGCCAATACCGCTTCTTCGATCCGGCGAAGTTCCTCGGCCACCCATTTACCCGCGCGGCGGTTTCTGAGCTCCATCAGATCAGCGCCTGAAATGTCGAGGTCTCGAAGGCTTTTGATCGGCAGCTGCTCATACAGGCTCTGAACCTCTTTCAGCTTTTGTTCATCAATCGTCTTATGCTTTTTCAGCATCCCGATTTTAACGGCTGAAAACAGCGCCTCTCCCGCCCGGTACATCGCTTCCGCTTCCAGCTGCGCCGGATAAATGCTTATGATCTGCACCGCTTTTTTTATGACTTTTCCCGGCAGTTTCCATTGTTTTAAAAACGCCTCGGCGCTTTTCGGACAAAGACCGAGAAACAATAACAGCGCTGCCCAGCGTTCTTCGCGTGCATCTAAAGAAGAAAACGGAAAGCCGCTCGCTTCAAGTATTTGCTGCTCATAACCGGAAAGGCCGGGCAGCTCTTGTATCAGACCTGTTTGCACCATCGTTTGAATCGCTTCTTGTGAGGAATCGCCCTGCAGCAGCTTTTCAAATTCGACGGTCTTTCGTTCTACTGATACATGTGCCAAAAGCTCCCTGTCTTTTATGACGGCCTCTCTTGTTTCTTTTTCTAACAGAAAGCCGAGCTGACTCATAAAGCGGACGGCTCTCATCATCCGCAGAGCGTCTTCCCGAAAACGGTCTTCAGGATTACCCACCGTACGGATCAGCTTTTGACCGATATCATGCGCGCCTCCGAAATAATCAAGCAGCTCTCCCTCGGCAGACATCGCCATCGCATTTATCGTTAAGTCTCTCCGCTTTAAGTCTTCTGATAAAGAAGTAATGAACCGCACAGCTTCAGGGCGCCGGTAGTCCTTATATTCTGATTCGGCGCGAAAAGTGGTGACTTCATAGGTTTCCTCTTCCCACAAGACGATTACGGTGCCGTGCTCTTTTCCTACATCGACAGTCCGCTTAAAGAGGCGCTCCACCTCATTCGGCGAAGCGCTGGTTGCGATGTCCACATCACCTATTTTCCGTTTCATATAGCTGTCTCTGACGGCTCCCCCGACAAAGTACGCCTGATGGCCCGCCTTCATCAGATGATGAAGGATGGGGAGGGCTTTGACAAATTCCTGTTCCATAAGATCACTCCGGTCCTGCCAATTCGGCATAAATCCGTTCATACTGACTGACGATTCTTTGCGAAGAAAAGGCGGTCTCCACCATTTTCAGCGCATGATCAGTCAATCGTTTGCTGAGCTGTTTATCTTCTAAAACGGCAAGCGCTTTTTCAGATGCCGCCTGAATATCTCCGACTTCCACCAGAAAACCGCTTACTTGATCTTTAATCACTTCCGGGATTCCGCCGATATTTGTTCCGATGCACGGCACGCCGCAGGCCATCGCTTCAAGGAGGACGAGTCCGAAACTTTCTTTTTCAGACAGAAGAAGCTTAAGATCGCTGATGGAATACAGCTCTTCCACTCTGTCCTGATTTCCGAGGAGCAGCACTTGATCCTGCAGTCCGTATTTTTCGACAAGCTGCCAAGCAACGCACTTTTCCGGCCCGTCGCCTACAAGCAGGAGCTTCGCCTTTGTTTTGGCTGCGATATTACGGAAAACGCGGATGACGTCTTTAACACGTTTTACTTTTCTGAAGTTCGAAACATGGATGACGACCTTTTCATCCGGCAAAATGCCATGTTTCTCTTTTATACTCTCTGTATTTTTCTTAAGATAAACACGTTCATCAATAAAGTTGTAGATGGTCTCAATTTTTTTATCCGGCTTGATTAAGTCATATGTTTCTCCGGCAAGCGCGGTTGATACCGCCGTCACTCTGTCGGACGCTTCGATGGCAAAACGGATTAAATCTTTTAATGACGGATCATATCCTAAAACGGTGATGTCCGTACCGTGAAGTGTCGTCACGATGCCGATGTCACGCTTGAGCATCTGCTTGGCGAGATAAGCGCATACCGCATGCGGCAGCGCATAATGCGCGTGAATGATATCAAGATTTTCCCTCGCGGCAACCTCGGCGATTTTGCTCGCCAGCGTAAGGTCATAAGGCGGATATTTAAATACCGCGTATTGGTTGACTTCCACCTCATGAAAATGAATATTCGGATGATATGTATTTAATCTGAACGGGATGCTTGATGTGATGAAATGAACCTGGTGCTCTTTTTCCGCAAGCAGCTTGCCGAGTTCCGTCGCAATAATACCCGAGCCTCCGACACTCGGGTAGCATGTAATCCCTATTTTTAATGGTCTCATTGTCCGCCCCCAAAAACATCATCATTCAAAACGGGAAGCTGTTTTGAAAAGAAACCTTCGGCATACCCCGTCCCGGCTTCTTTGCCATACAGTCTTTCCCTCGCTTCCACCATTTCGATATAACCGTTGGTCAGCGGTGTGTTCACTGACTGCGCCGTAGGAATAAACTGGCTTTGATAGGCGTGCAGGCTTTCTTTTTTCAGATCGATGGTTTCCGTTATGTCGATTACAAAGTCCGGACGGTGAAACCCGTTGATCATATAATAGTATACGCGCTGAGCCTTATGAGCCGGCAGTTCCTGGTGATCTCTGTATTTATGAATTCCCGCCGAGAACACCGCTTCTTCGACCAAAGCCGCCGCATTGCCGTGGTCAGGATGGCGGTCTTTCGGATAAGGCATGAAAACGGTTTTCGGCCGGCAGGCTCTGATGACACTGACAATCCGGCGGATGCCGTCCTCACTTTTCAAAAGCCCGCGGTCGGGAAGCGTAAGCTGGATTCTCTCTTTTACGCCGAGAATTCGGGCCGCCTCTGCCGCTTCTTCTTTTCTTATCCCTACCGTTCCGTTAGATGATAGTTCGGCCTCGGTCAAATCGCATATCACCGCGGTTTTTCCTTGAGCCGTAAATTTTGCGATCGTGCCGCCCATACCGATCTCGACATCATCACTATGGGCGCCGAACGCCAGAATATCAACGTGTTCAGACATTCGGCTCTCCTCCGCGCACAAGATTGCGGAAATCAAATGCCCCGCCATCCAGCGTCCGGACGAGGATTTCCGCTGTTCCCATATTTGTGGCGAGCGGGATCGCGTATACGTCACACAGCCGGATCAGCGCCGAGACATCCGGTTCGTGAGGCTGCGCAGTTAACGGATCGCGCAGAAAAATGACGAGATCCAGGGCATTTGCTGCAATCAATGCGCCGATTTGCTGATCTCCGCCGAGCGGGCCGGATTGAAAACGTTCAACAGACAATCCGGTCGCTTCCTGGATTTTCAGGCCTGTCGTACCCGTCGCGTATAACTCATGATGGCTCAGTATATCTTTATATGCGGTCGTAAACTGAACCATATCCTGCTTTTTTTTATCGTGAGCAATCAAAGCAATTTTCATTTGATGTTCTCCCCCTTGCCGATTCAGTCGATAATATTTTCGAGTCCGTATACAAGCTGGTCGATTTTCATCACTTGCTCCACTGACAGCTTCACTCCTGACATAAAGGAAGCCCGGTTATAGGAATCATGGCGCAGTTTCAGCGTCTGGCCGTCCATGCCGAACATGACTTCCTGGTGGGCGATAAGGCCCGGCAGACGCACGCTGTGAAGGCGGATGCCGTTTAATTCAGCACCGCGGGCGCCCGGCAGAATTTCTTTTTCATCAGGATGGCCCTGCTGCTTTTCTGTACGGACGCTTGAAATCATTTCCGCTGTTTTCAGCGCCGTTCCGCTCGGGGCATCCAGCTTTTGATCATGATGAAGCTCAATGATTTCTACATCTTCAAAATAGTTGGCGGCCATTTGTGAGAACTTCATCATCAGCACCGCGCCCAATGCAAAGTTCGGAGCGATGATGGCGCCGATTCCTTTTTCTTCAGTCAAAGCTTGAAGCTCCTCTAAATCCGCTTCAGAAAATCCGGTCGTTCCCACAACGGGGCGGACGCCGTGTTCAAGAGCGGCTTTCGTATGTTTTTTGCCGATTTCAGGCGTTGTCAAATCGATCAGCACATCCGGTTTTGTTTCTTGGAAACATGCGCGGATATCCGTATAAATAAGAGCGTCTGAATCAGCTGACATCACTTCCCGCAATGTTTGCTGATCGTATGTATGGTCAATGGCGCCGACAAGCTCAAAATGAGGCGTGCGGACGGCAAGTTTTACGGCCTCCTGGCCCATTCTGCCTCTCGGTCCGGCAATGACGACTTTAATGGTTTCATTTGACATGGTTTCTCCTACTTTCCTTCTTCTTTTCTAGTCCAGCGGTCTTTATCACGTGTATTAAATTTATGCATGACGCGGTTATGAGCTTCCTCCAATGAAATATCAAGGGAGTTGGCGAGGCAGATCAGGACGAACAGCACATCGCCCATTTCCTCTTCCATGCTTTTCTCATTTTCCGTCGTTTTCTTCGGCTTTTCCCCATAATAATGGTTGACTTCTCTTGCAAGTTCGCCCAGTTCTTCCGTGAGACGGGCCATCATGGCAAGCGGGCTGAAATAGCCTTCTTTGAATTGGCCGATATATTCATCGACCTCAGCTTGTAAGTCTTTCATCGTTTTGTCACTCACTGTGCGAATACCTCCTGTCATCTCTTCCATGTTAGCTAATTCAAGTACATTTGACAAATGTTAAAAACGGCAGTTTGCTGTTTTCTTTTGTATCCACTATAATATTTACGCAATCTTATGGAAGGAAAAGGGGTTTGATGCAATGCTTGGAGAAATCAGAATCAAAAACATTTGCTTTATTTTAATCGGCGCCGCTGTTTTTTCATTCGGACTGGTTCACTTTAATATGCAGAACAATTTGGCGGAAGGCGGATTTACCGGCATTACGCTGCTTTTATATGCGTTATTCCACATCAGCCCTTCTATTTCCAACCTGGTATTGAACATTCCTATCTTTTTCATCGGCTGGCGTATGCTCGGCCGGACGATGTTTGTCTATACCCTGATCGGCACCGTTTCTCTTTCTGTTTTTCTGAGTGTTTTTCAGCGCTACGAAATTCATATGCCGCTGTCCCATGATTTAGCGCTGGCCGCCTTGTTCGCCGGTGTATTTATCGGCGCGGGTCTCGGCATTATTTTTAAATACGGCGGCACGACGGGCGGGGTCGATATCATCGCCAGGCTGATCAACAAATTTTTCGGAATCCCGATGGGCCGGACGATGTTTGCCTTTGACGCCTGTGTCATTCTGCTTTCTTTGTTTACGTATCTTTCTTACAAGGAAGCGATGTACACGCTTGTAGCCGTTTTTGTCGCTGCGAGATTGATTGATTTTATCCAGGAAGGCGGCTATGCCGCAAAAGGGGCAACGATTATTTCTTCGAAAAACGATTTGATCCAGCAAAAAATCATTGAAGAGATGGAGCGCGGTGTCACCGTTTTAAAAGGACAGGGATCATATACAAAAGAAGACAGGGACGTTCTTTACTGCGTCGTTCCGAAAAACGAAATTGTGCTTTTGAAAAGCGTCATCACTTCCGTTGACCCGCACGCCTTTGTTGCAGTAAGCGACGTCCATGATGTGCTCGGCGAAGGATTTACGCTTGATGAAAATAAAAATCCGATCAGACGATAATAAAAAGGCGGCTTTTGCCGCCTTTACTGTTCGTGTTTCCATTTGACAACCGGTGATTTTTTCTTTTTCAATCGGCGGGCGAATGCCGGACTGACATTGAGCGTCTGCTCGACGAAGCGCTGCGGCGTCAGTGCCAGCCATTGGTTTAAAGAGACGTCTTCGAAACGGTCGCTTTTGAAGATTTCCAGAAAGCGAAGCACGGTGTCACCGGTATTCTGAACATAATGTCCCATTGCAAAAGGAACATATCCTACGTCACCCGCTTGATAGTTAAATGTCCGCGCTCTTCCTTCCGCCGCAAACACCGTCATTTTCGCTTCTCCTGAAAGATAATACTGCCACTCGTCCGTATTCGGATGCCAATGCAATTCTCTCATGCCCCCGGGTTCGACCTCCACAAGAGCTGCGGCAATCGTTTTTGACACCTTAAACGTTTTTGAATCGACAATCTTTACTCTTCCCCCGCTGGTAACAAGGGGCTCCTGCCGGGAAAGCTTGTAGCTGAACGGCTCCAAAACGGTGCCTTCCGGGGAAGAAACTGCTGCCTGCTCGATAGGTGGAGGAGGTTCCAACTGGAACATGTAACGCTCTTTCTTGTGAATATAAGCCAACTCATATCCGGGAACACCGAAGTTCGCCTCCAGCACGCTGCGCGGGGTATGGGCAAACCAGTCCGTTACTGAAAAGGTGCTGTTTTCTGAAAAAGAGCCGTCATCAAAGACGAGCAAAAACTCACTTCCCTGCTCTAATCCTTGAATGGAATGAGGAATGCCGGAAGGAAAATACCACAGATCCCCTTCACTGACATTATCAATAAAATTCCGCCCATTTTGATCGACCGCAGTTAAACGGACTCCTCCGTTAATCACATATCCCCATTCGGCTTCTTTATGCCAATGAAGCTCCCGCACAGCTCCCGGCTTCAGTCTCATGTTCACCGCCGCGATGTTTTTGGATACCGGCAGTTCCCTGACCGTCACCTCTCTGGACCATCCTCCGTCTTCAAGCCTCATATGCGTATCAGAAAATGAGAATTTCAAATTTTGAACCGTTCCTGCATCCGTTGAAGGCGGAACGAGCATGTCAGGATTCTGGAAGTCACGCGGGAGGTTTCGCGGTCCTTCGTCAGTCGCCCCTTTTCTGCCTCTGATCGGCTGCGGGAGGTGTTTTGAAGCCAATTGCTGGATGAGTTTTTTCACTGGCTTAGCTCCTTTACAGCAATTTCTGTTTATTTAGACTTAGGATACTCACGCTTTTTCTCTTTCTTTTTTTCCGCTCTGTATTTTCGGTAGCCGACATATGTCAGCGCAGTAATAATGATACCGCCTGTTGTCAGAATGACCCAGAGCAGCGAAGGATCAGCGTCATCCCGCTCCACCTTGTCAAAAACCCGCTTTAAATCCTGCTGCAGGAGCGTCAGACGCTCAAGCTTTGTTCCTTTTGTCATCTGCTGAAACCCTTCCTGCTCAATTACCTCGATATGTTTCGCCACCGTATCAAGCTGGCCGGCCGACACATCCATTGTCAGGCTGGGATAAATTAAATCATATAATGATATAAATTCATTCCACTTTTCATTGAAATTTTCACTTCCGTTTCCGCTGACATCTTCTTTTAAGGCGCTGAATGTCGCCATAATCGGTCTTTCAAGCGAACCCCACAGCGGATCGGAGTGGTCTTCCATCGCATCCATTACCAACCTGAACTGGGCGGCTGCCCGGATTTTTTCGTTATCTGAGGCGTCTGCCTGTTTCAGAACGCGCACTAAATCATTGAAACCCAGAGTCACCTGCCTGACTTCGGCGCCGTTCAGTGAGTTTACGTGTGTCATTTTTTTCTTAAAGTAGCCAAGCACTTGCAGAGCCTCATCATACTGCGAATGCCGCGTCATTTGGAAAACGGTATCCGAAAGGTCGTTCAGTTCCTTGAGACCGCCCTCATCTTCAGCTTTGGCAGTTGTGATGAAACACATAAGAGCAAGTAAAAGACAGATCGTCAGCTTTCGTTTCATAGAGGTCCCTCCCACTCCTTCTCTTTACAGAATATGAGGAGCGGGACAAGGTTAGACCAAGATTCTATCAGTGTAAGTCAAGCTTTATCCGTCTTTTGGAAATCACCAAATAGTATGCAAGGCTGAGTGAAAATATGCTCAGCCAGAATGTAGCATAGCCGATCTCTTGCATATAGTCATTGAGCATTGAGTAGCGGGGCATCATGCCGAAAAGATAATCAATGACATCATTATGAAGCGTCCAAACAGCGGCAGCGGCAAGATGCCATAACCGGAACCGAAAATACGGGCTGTATAAAACGCCTTGAACGGCCATGGCAAAATGTGAAGCAATCAGCATGTACCCTTCCCAAGGCATCTGCCCCATTTTGGCCAGCACAAAGACATTCATTCCGACCGCCCACAGCCCGTATTTTACAAGGGTTACAAGAGCCAGCGCTTCAAACAGCGGCGCGTTTCTTTTCATGAGAAATGCCAGAAGCACGAACAGGAAGAAAAACGTCGCCGTCGGGCTGTCAGGCACAAATATCAGAAATCGGAACGGCGTGTCCGCAAGCTGAGGCACATACCAATAATAGCCGTACACCGTACCGATAAAATTAACGGCAAGAACAAGCAGAAGCATGCCGCGCAACCCTAAAAGATAAGAAATCCACCTCATACCATCAACTCTCAGTCCGTAAAAAGTATGTATCATGCAAAAAAAGCTGACATCCGGTCAGCTCTTTTCATAAAAGTATATCCTGTTATTGTCTGCTTCACAATACGTTATTTCGCTGTCGTTTCAGAAATGAACTTCGCCAGCTGATCAAGCTGTTTGTCATTCCCTTTAAAAATACCGGCTGGCATCTGCCCTTTCCCTTTGACGGCGATTTTTTTAATTTCTTCCGGGCTCAGCCCGTTATCGACCAGGGACGGACCGGCGCTTCCGCCTTGAAGATTATCCCCGTGACAGGAAATACAGCCTTGTTCTTTAAATACCTTATAACCGTCTGATTCAGTATCAATGGCGGCTTCTTTTTTGATTTTCCCTTGCTCCTCCGCCTTCGCCCAGTCATGCGTCGCGACTGACTGCCACGTTAAAAAGACCGTAGCGCAAAGCGCTAAAAGCATCATGCCGACCGCAACCGGACGCTTCCACGGCCTTCTTTCAGACCCCCTGTCGAGAAACGGAGCCAAAAGCAGCGACCCGAAGGCAAGACCCGGTATAATCATCGCGCCGATAACGGTGTAGCTCCCTGCGGCATATTCATATTTTAATAGCTGGTATAAAAACAGAAAATACCAATCCGGCAGCGGAATATACCCTGTATCCGTCGGGTCCGCCACCCGTTCCAAAGGCGGCTCGTGCACAATCGTTAAAACGAGAAATCCGACGAGGAAAACGGCCCCGACCATCCATTCTTTCAGCAGGAAGTTCGGCCAAAACGCCTCTGTCTTTCCAGGATACTCTGAATAGTCTTTCGGTATATTCGGTTTTTTTTCAGCCGGTATCCTTGAATCTCCTACAAACTTCATTCCTTTCCCCCGGTGCATGTCATCCCCTCCCTTTTATATCAGATTAGTATTAAAGCGGTCCTGAAATTCCCTGCTTGCGGATCATGACAAAGTGGGCGCCCATGAGCGCAAACAAAGCGGCAGGGAGAAAAAATACGTGAATCGCAAAAAATCTCGTCAGCGTTTGGGCGCCGACAATATCGTGGTGGCCGGCAAGAAGAGTTTTCACCTGCGCTCCGATCAATGGCGTCGCCTCCGCAATCTGAAGACCTACCTTTGTCGCAAACAGCGCCTTCATATCCCACGGAAGCAGATACCCTGTAAAACCGAGACCGAGCATCACAAAAAAGATCAGAACACCGACGATCCAGTTCAATTCCCGAGGCTTTTTATAAGCTCCCTGAAAGAAAACCCGCAGCGTATGTAAAAACATCATCACAATGACTAAACTTGCGCCCCAATGGTGCATACCCCTTACAATCTGCCCGAAAGCGACTTCATTCTGCAAATAATACACAGATTCCCACGCGTTTTTTATATCCGGCACATAATACATCGTTAAAAACATCCCGGACAGCACTTGGATAACGGTTACAAAAAACGTCAAACCGCCGAAACAATAGACAAAAGCCGAGAAATGGTGAGCGGGATTTACATGTTCCGGCACTTCATGGTCGGCGATATCCCGCCACATCGGCGTAATATCGAGACGTTCATCCACCCAGTCATAAATTTTATTCAGCATGTCACCCTTCCCCCCTAGGCTTTGCTTTTCCAAGATACAAAAAGCCGTCCTTTACTTTTTGCTCATAACGGTCAAGAGGCGCGAGCGGCGGCGTGCCCGGAACGTTCGTGCCGTCTTTTTCATACAGCCCGTAATGGCAGGGACAAAAGAATTTGTTCGGATTTTTAGGATCATTGTTCCAGTTTACGGTGCAGCCCAGATGTTTACAGATCGGAGAAAGCGCTATAATTTCATCCCCGTGCTTGTAAACCCAGGCTGACCTGGATTCTTCCGATTCGTACCAGGCGTCGACTTGATGAATTTTAAAATCAAACCGCTTCGGCTCCTTCGTCAGCTCATCCACACTGACAACCTGCACCATTTTTTGATCTCCCGTCGGTTTTAATACCGGGTCCAGCGCAAAACGGACCATGGGCATAAGCGCACTGGCGGCCATAAATCCCCCCACGCCGGTGAGCGCATAGTTTAAAAATTGTCTTCTTGATATATCTTGTTTTCCGCCCATCTCTTCCCCCCCTAAAGATTGACCAAAAATTAACTAAAATAGAAAATAATTCAGAGATTTGACACCCTCATAATATATGAATCTTTCAGCAAGGTCAACAGAGGCAAAACGGGTGTTTTGCGGGATGTATGGAGTTTTTAAGAATTGTTCCACTTCTGTAACAAAACGTTCAAAATTTCTCCGCACTTGTCATCCGCTATTTTTCTCTTTAAAGAGTCTTTCATATGTTCAAACGGAACGGCAGGTATGTATATGACATCAGACCCTATTTCAGAATCCTTCCATTTTTCGTCTGCCGTCAGGAACAAGGCGTGCCGGAAGTTGGTCATCACCTCTTCTTTGAGTTTTTGAAGCAGGGCGATTTGTGATTGGTCTATATCAACATATGTATAAGAGGGGAATAAATATACCCGTCCCTTCAATTGGCGCTCAAGCTCTTCAGAAAGCAATTGGGTGCTTTCCCCCTGTTCAACGGCCTCTTTTAAGCCTCCTGAAGATGTTATGGAAATTAACGGAATGACAGCGGTATCAATGTAATCCGCAGATTGTAAATAGGCATCGGCATCAGCGGCCCTCCATCTCATGTCTCGTTCCTCCTCTTTACGCAACAAGCCTTGCATACTCTGCAAGGCTGTCATTTATGTGAGCTGATTCAATTGGCGGGAAAGCTTTTCAAATGTTTCTTTGTCGTGGCGGTCCAGCGCCTCGTCTATATCTTTAAGCAGCTTTTCCCGCTGGAAAGTGGAAATGGCATGTTCTAATATTTTTTCAGCCATCCCCTGATCCTGTTTATTTTCAAACAGGTCTTTCGGCAGATGCGGATTTGATTCAAGAACAGCGGCATATTCCGGTGAGCTGTAGGCCGAACGGAAATTCAGCTGGATAAATAAATCCTGCTGTTTATTTAACCGGATGTCGTGAAAAGATTTTTCCGCGTCCGTAGTCATGACATTTTCTTTGTAAAACCTAAACGGCACCTCATCAACGCAATGAGTGGACATGATAATGCCTCGCGGGCAAAATTCGGCTTGTTCTACAAAATGGACTTTTTCCATTAATGAATCATGACTCATTAAATAATTTAAAATCCAGACGCACTCCCGGCGTTTAAGCTGATAATGATTTAAAAACCAACGGATAAAATCCTTTTTTTCATTGACAGAAACAGGGGTCTGCATGTAATTCCCTCCTCTATCGATCGTATAATCTGACATCACTTATACATTCAGCAAGCATGGTCCAAAATCCTGCTTATCTTAAAAATTCATCCTCTATCCGTAAGATTGTTTCTTCAAGCTCTTCGTTTGTTCCATCCATTGAAAGCACTTGTTTTAAAAGCGGCAGCGCTTCTTTCTGGAGACCCTCTTCCAATAAGAAGTGAGCGTATTCATATAAGAAATCCCGATCATCCTGATAATGGAGATACGCAGCTTCGAAGCTTTTTTTCGCTTCAGCGTATTGCTCAAGGCCTGTATAGGCACCCGCCAAATACCAATTGTATTTCGGATCTTCTTCTCCGTAGCCGCGGACTTCCTGAATCAGATCAATAATCTCTTCAAAGCTTTCTTCTTTATGATAGACGGCTAAAAGCGTATGGAGCGCTTCCACGTAACCCGGATCGAGCGCCAGCGCTTCCTGAAGAAGCTTTTTGCCTTCCTCTTCGTTGCCGAGCTTTAACGCCATTTTCGCCGCATAGAGAAAAAGCTCTTTATTGTATTCATCGTAAGTAATACCTTCTTTAGCGGTTTTTAATGCATCTTCATACATGCCTTCTGCCTCGTAGCTTTTTGCAAGCGGCATATAAAGCGATGAATAGGAAGGGTCAAGCCCTTTTAAATCAGACAGCTGCTTGATGGCTGTTTTGACCATTCCCGCCTGATAGGCTGTGAACCCGTACCCGAAAATCGTATTCGGTTCTGTATGTTCTGCCGCCGCTTTTTC
Source organism: Bacillus sp. KICET-1 (assembly GCF_027721405.1). Taxonomy (NCBI): domain Bacteria; kingdom Bacillati; phylum Bacillota; class Bacilli; order Caryophanales; family Bacillaceae; genus Bacillus; species Bacillus sp. KICET-1. The sequence continues at coordinate 2,700,310 of NZ_CP113515.1, read as the reverse complement.
ATACCATGAAATCGCTTCCTCAAATTCACCCGCCGCGCTCAATGACTCAGCCAGCCTCTGATGAACATTTACGCCGCCGATTTCGTGCCGTTCTTTTGCCGTCTCTTCATAGTAAGGAACGGCTTTTGCGTATGATCCCTGAGTGAAGTATAATTCCCCCAGAGCGAAATCAATAACTGGTTCATCTTGTAACATCGCTTTCGCCTGTAACAGCTTTTGCTCACTTACTTCAAATAAGCCCTGCATCTGATACAGATCAGCCATTAAAAGAAGGCTTTCCGCGTAAGACGGATCTTCCGGAGAAATCGTCTCCAGCACCTCAAGAGCTTTTTCTTCTTCATCAATATCTATTAACAATTCGGCGTAAAAATTCGTCAGCTCAGACTCATCCGGATAAAGGTCATGCAGATCACTGATCAGCGCTAACGCTTTTTCGGCGTTTCCCCATTCATAGTAGAGCTGGGCTGCAATGGCTTTGTCTTCGTCATGAAGCTCTGTTTCAGCTTTTGAAAGCGCTTTGAGTCCCTTTTCGGTTTCACCTGCTTCAACTAATTTTATGGCTTCTTGAATCAATGTATTCAAATCAGACCGGTCCTTTCTTTTCCTATACCTCATCAACCAAATGAAAAGGGTTTTTATTCGGGTTATTCTTATCATAATTCAGACAGGGCCTGCCCGCAAATAAGATGCTTCACCCGGCATTATAGTTTATCAGAAAATGGTTAAGAGGAAAACGGCAAAAAAGGGGACGGCATCTTTATACGCAAACAGCGCAATTTGTTCCGGCTGTTTCTGTAACGAAAACGCATTCCCCCTTTCTGTTATTTTTCTGTTTAAGACAAGCTATGTCAAAGCCCAAGATTTTATGACACATGAAGAAAAAAGCCCGAAGAACAGTCTTCAGGCTTTTTTGGCTAATTGATCTAAATGCTCAAAAAATGTCGGATATGAGACATGGATCGCCTCTGTATCACGGATGTCAATCGGCTCTTCTGTCAGGCATGAAGCGATACCGAGCATCATGCCGATGCGGTGGTCGCCGTGGCTTGACACATCGGCTCCGCCCGCAAGCGTTTTTTTGCCGTGTATTTTCATGCCGTCTTCAGTCGGTTCAATGTCTGCGCCGATTTTCCGGAGCTCTGATACGACGGTGTCGATCCGGTTCGTTTCCTTCACCTTCAGCTCCGCAGCGTCTTTAATGACAGTTGTGCCTTCAGCCTGCGTTGCCAAAAGGGCGATAATCGGGATCTCGTCAATTAAACGGGGAATGATTTCTCCGCCGATTTCTGCCGCTTTCAGAGCTGAGGTTTCAATAACCAGGTCTCCGTAAGGCTCTGCGCTGTCCGCTTCTGAAGGAATCACTTCAAGTGAAGCCCCCATTTGCTTTAAGACATCAATCATCCCCGTGCGTGTCGGGTTCAGGCCGACGTTTTTCAGCACAATCCGGCTTCCGGGAACGACAGCGCCTGCCGCGAGGAAAAAGGCCGCTGAAGAAATATCGCCGGGCACGAAAATATCAGCCCCCCGAAGCTTCTGACCGCCCGTTACGGAAGCGCTCGTCTCCGTTTCCGCAAGCTCGGCGCCAAAAGCGTTCAGCATCCGTTCCGTATGGTCTCTTGATTTATGAGGCTCAGTGACGGTCGTCGTCCCTTCAGCCTGCAATCCGGCAAGCAGCACGGCGGATTTGATCTGCGCGCTTGCAACAGGGGAGACGTAATCAATGCCTTTCAATTGTCCGCCTCTTACGGATAAAGGCGTAAATCCTCCGTCCGCTCTTCCGTCAATCGCGGCTCCCATCTGTTTTAAAGGCTCCGTCACCCTCTTCATCGGACGCTTTGCAATACTTTCGTCGCCCGCTACCGTACTGTGAAATGGGCGTCCGGCTAAAATGCCGAGCATCAGGCGGATGGTCGTGCCGGAATTTCCGACATCAAGAAGGCTGTCAGGCTCACAAAGTGCGTCAATGCCCTTCCCGTATATCGTTACATCACTTCCGTTTTGTTCAATGGAGACACCCATTTTTCTGAAGCAGGCAATGGTGCTCAGACAATCGGCTCCGGGCAAAAAGTTTTTTACCGTTGTCGTTCCTTCCGCAAGCGCTCCGAACATAACAGAACGGTGGGAGATGGATTTATCCCCCGGAATATGAATTTCACCGTTTAAAGACGTCACTTTTTCTCTTTTCAATGTTTTCCACCTCAGTCAGCGTAAAATGTGTCATATTTAGCGCGGGATTGAATGCAGGTTTCCGCCCGCTTCCTGTCATCATCAGTCTGGAAACTGATTCTGAGAATTCCGTTAATATCTTCTCTTGTTTCGATAATGCGGATGTTGGTGATACTGATTTTTTCTTCTGCCAATATCGCCGTAATTTCCGAAATGACCCCCGGATGATCGGGAACATCGACATAAAGGTCATAAAAGGACGGGATCGCTCCTTTTTGACGGAGCGGCAGACCGTCGCGATAATCTTTCGCTTTTTTAAAATATCCGAACAGGCTGTCCGCATCTTCATTTTCTACATAAGATTCGATCGTGTCAATCTCCCGTTTCCATTCTTTGAAGCGGTCAAGCAGTTTATCTTTGTTATGAAGAAGTATGTCCCTCCACATCGCCGGACTGCTTGAGGCGATCCTGGTGATGTCCCGAAAACCGCCGGCTGCGAAACGTTTCAAAAACGGATAATCTTCTTCAGCATGATGAGCCTGATGTACGAGGCTTGCAGCAACGATATGAGGGAAATGGCTGATGACGCTCGTTACGCCGTCATGCTCCTCGGGAGTCATCTCCACAAAGTGGGCGTTTGCCGCTTTCAAAAGTTCCTTCAGATGCGTTACTGACTCTTTAGAAGTTGATTTTCCGGGTGTTAAAATGTAAAACGCATTTTCGAATAAAAATTCTTTCGCGGCAGCGGCCCCGGATTTATGAGATCCCGCCATCGGATGGCCGCCGACAAATTGATAGTGAGCCGGAAGCACTTTGTCGGCGTAGCTGACGACTTTCTGTTTCGTGCTGCCGACATCCGTAATCAGGAGTTCATGGGTGATGTCTGATTCGGCCAGCACATCGAGCATTTTCAGCGTTTGGGCGACAGGCGTGGCGATAATGACAACAGACGCTTGCTGCGCCCCTTCCGTAAATGAGCCGGCCCGCTCGTCAATAATTCCGAGCTTCAGCGCGGCAGTGAGCTGTTCTTCCGAAATATCCACACCGATAATCCGTTTATGCGGATGCTCCTTTTTGATGGCCAATGCGATCGATCCGCCGATCAGCCCGATCCCCGCAAGCAATATAGTATCCTTCATTTCACTCATTTCCTTTTTCAACTATTTTAATAGAGCAAAGAGGTGATGCCTGATCACCTCTTATAATATTGCAGCTAAAATTGTGAGAATTTCCTCATTCTGCTCTTTCGTACCGACCGTAATCCTTAACGCTGTCGGAAATCCGAGCGCCTGCCCTGAGCGGACGATATATCCTTTTTCCAACAGGGCTTGGAACAGTTCATCCGCCGGGCGGTTAAAATCAATGAGCACAAAGTTGGTTTGTGAAGGATAACAAGTTAATCCGTGAGTTTCTGCAAAATCATAATACTGCTTAAGGCCTGCTTTATTTTTCTCGACGCATTCCCGAATAAATGTCTGGTCATCAAGCGCTGCCAGTGCCGAAGCCTGACCGATTCTGCTCGTATTGAACGGCTCTCTCGCCGGTTCAATCTGGCGGATCAGCGCTTCGTCCGCAATGCCGTATCCGACACGCAGCGCGGCAAGTCCGTACGCTTTAGAGAAGGTGCGGAGGATCATGACATTCGCATATTGCTTTAAAAGCGGAATGCTTTCTGGGTAATCTTCCGCCGTGACATACTCGTAGTACGCTTCATCAAGTACAACGAGTATATGCTCGGGAACTCTGTTTAAAAAGGCAATTAGCTCTTGCTCAGAAGTATATGTCCCCGTCGGATTATTGGGGTTGCATACCCATATGACTTTCGTCTTGCCGTCAATTACTTCCAGCATCCGGTCCAAATCATGAGCCCCGTCACTGCGGAGCGGCACCTCGCGCACCTCAGCGCCTTCAATCACCGCATTGTGTCTGTATTGCGGGAAAGTCGGGGCGGCGGTAATCGTGTTTGCCTGATCATTTAATAAAGAACGGCAGATAATCTGCACAAGCTCATCAGAGCCGTTGCCGAAAATGATCGAAGATTCACTGACCTGCAGATGCTCACTGAGCCGCGTTCTCAAAGCGGCACTGTAACCGTCGGGATACAGCGCAAGCTGCTCAATCTCCTGATGCAGCGCATCTTTAGCGGCCTGTGAACAGCCGAACGGATTTTCGTTAGAAGCGAGTTTTACTACTTTCTCAAGCCCGTATTCCATTTTCACTTCTTCTATTGGTTTGCCCGGCTGATACGGTTTCAGCTGCCGCAGCTGTTCTTTAATCTGCAAATCCAGTCACCTCATTTTACACTGTACAGTCGTCCGAACGTCTTTGCGTATTCTTCAAATTCAAGAAGCGCATCAGCTCTTGTGCCGGGATTCACAAGCTTTGTTTTAAGCTCTTCAACTTTTTTGACAAGCGCGCTGCCGACAACGACACCGTCAGATATTTCATTCATCCTGTCAACCTGTTTGCGGTTTGAAATGCCAAAACCGACCGCCACCGGAACAGAGCTGAATTCTTTCACCTTACGAATGAAAGAGTATACAGACGGATCGAACTCGCTGCGTACGCCCGTCACTCCTAAAGAGGATACACAATACACAAAGCCGCAGGCCTGTTCAGTAATTATTTTCAAACGGTCTTCACTTGTCGGCGCAACCAGTGAGATATAAGCGATGTTCTCCTTTTTGCATGTCATTTGCAAAAGGGCGCTTTCCTCTAATGGAAGGTCGGGTACAAGCAGACCGTCTATGTCGTTTTCCCGCAGTAAAGCGAAAAAGCATTCTTTATCTAATTGTAACACAGGATTATAATACGTAAAGAGGATAATTGGAATATGAACACCGTTTTTTTTCATTTTGCCGCCAAGTTCAATTGCTTTTACGATATTCATTCCGTTTTCCAGAGCCCGTTTTGAAGCCCGTTGTATGACGGGTCCGTCCGCGAGCGGATCTGTGTAAGGAACGCCGATTTCAAGGGCAGAAGCGCCTGCATTCTGCAATGATATTGCCAGCTCAACAGAAATGTCAGGAAGCGGATCGCCAGCTGTAATAAAAGGGATAAATAATTTTTCAGAATCTCGCAGATTAAACATGTGTCTCCACCCCGTTTTCCAAAACATTCATCAGCGTATGAACGTCTTTATCTCCTCTTCCCGATAAACTGACGAGAATGATTTTATCTTTATCCATGTCTTTTGCCATTTCAAACGCTTTTGCCAGGGCGTGGGCAGATTCAATAGCCGGAAGAATACCCTCTGTTTCAGAAAGCAGACGTAACGCGGCAATCGCTTCATCGTCTGTCACGCTTTCGTACGTTACACGGCCGCTTTTATGCAGATAGGCGTGCTCAGGGCCGATCCCCGGGTAATCAAGGCCTGCTGAAATGGAATACGGTTCGATAATCTGCCCGTATTCATCTTGTATTAAATAGGTCATTGAACCGTGAATCACCCCGAGCGTCCCTTTTGCGATCGTTGCCGCATGCAGCGGCGTATCAATTCCTTTTCCGGCCGCCTCGGCGCCGATCAGCTCAGTATCTTCGTCTAAAAAGGCCTGAAAAATGCCCATCGCATTGCTTCCGCCGCCGACACATGCAACAACCTTATCCGGGAGCGTTCCTTCAACCCGGCGGAGCTGTTCTTTCGCTTCCTCGCCGATGATTTTCTGGAATTCGCGAACGATATACGGATACGGGTGCGGCCCCACTACAGAACCGATAAGGTAGAAATGATCTTCACAATGCTGGACCCAATACCTGATTGCCTCATTCGTCGCATCTTTCAGCGTGCCGTTGCCGCTTGTGACCGGCACCACTTCCGCGCCGAGCAGTTTCATCCGGAATACGTTCAGCGACTGGCGTGCAACGTCTTCTTCACCCATAAAAACCGTACACTTAAAACCGAATTTTGCGGCGGCTGTCGCGGCAGCCACACCGTGCTGTCCCGCACCGGTTTCGGCGATGATTTTCGTTTTGCCCATCTTTTTGGCAAGCAGAATCTGGCCTAGCGCGTTGTTAATTTTATGAGAGCCGGTATGGTTTAAATCTTCTCTTTTCAGATAGATTTTCGCCCCTCCCAAATACTCTGACACCCTGTCTGCGAACGTTAATGCGGTCGGTCTTCCGGAGTAATCAAACAATAGCTTTTTATATTCGGCATGAAAAACGGGATCATTCTTTAATTCTGTGAAAGCCGTTTCGATTTCCTCAAGGGGCCGCATCAATGTTTCAGGGACAAATTTGCCGCCGAATTCGCCGTATCTTCCGATTTCATTTGGATATGGATACATAGTGATTCATCCTTTCTTCTAAAAGCCGGATCAGTGTTTGATCCTTTTGTCCGTTTTTTTCAATTCCGCTGGCAAGATCTATACCGCACGGACGCGATCTCAGTAAGCCTGTAATCGTTTCAGGATTAACGCCGCCCGCGATAAAACAGCGCTTGTTTGCATTTTGAGCCTGCTTTCGGTACAAGGGGACACGGGCCCATGAAAACGCGATTCCCGTGCCGCCTCTCATTCCTTTTACTGAAGAATCAATGACATAGCCGTCGACAGCAGGTGCAAATTGAGCCATCTGACGGAGCGTCCCTTCCCCGTGATGGAGCGCTTTCCATATTTCCGAGCGCACAAGCGAACGGAGGCGGCGGGCATCCTCAGGCGATTCATCACCGTGAAGCTGGATGACGTCAAGTGCCAGATCAGAGGCGATTTGCGCGATGTTTTCTATCGTTTCATTTACAAATACTCCGACATGTTTCTTGTCTGTCCGGACCTGCTCTTTCCATTTCCGGACCTCATCCGGCGTTACTCTCCGTTTGCTTGCGGCAAAAATAAATCCCAGATAATCCGCTTCTGAAGCTGCCGCAAGTTCATAATCACGCTTCGATCGTATTCCGCAGTACTTTAACTCAGGCTTTTTCATATCGTCACTCCCCGAACAGTCCGCGGATCGCCTTTTGCTGCGAATCCTCTCTCATTAAGGATTCTCCGGCCAATACAGCCTGCGCCCCGTGCTTGTTGACAAATTGCAGGTCAGCCAAAGAACCGATGCCGCTTTCGCTGACCAGCAGGCAGCCGTCCGGTACAAGCTGCGCTATTTTTTCCGTTTGCGAAACAGAAGTACGGAACGTTTTTAAGTCCCGGTTGTTTATGCCGAGAATGTCCGGCTGAAACACTTGTAAAATCCGTTCAAGCACAGTTTCATCATGGACTTCAACGAGAACGTCCATGCCCTTCTCGCGGGCTTCCAGATAAAGCTCATGAAGCTCTGAAGGTTCCAGCGCTTCCCCGATCAGCAAAATGGCATCGGCGCCGATCCTGAACGATTCCTCCACCTGAAGGGAATCAATAATAAAATCTTTTCTCAGCACGGGAAGAGACACGGTTTGTTTAACATCTGTCAGAAATTGATTTCTCCCCTGAAAAAAACGGGTATCCGTGAGAACTGAAAGGGCGTCGGCTTTAGCCGCTTCATAATCCGCCGCAATCGTTTCCGGAACAAAATGCTCTTTAATCAATCCTTTAGACGGCGAAGCTTTTTTCACTTCGGCAATCAGCCCGATAAAACGGTTCGGGTTCAGGAGCGCTTTTTTAAAGGATCTCCGTTCAATTTGACAGGTTTCCGGCAGCACGATGGATTTGATTTCTTCTTTTTTCTGCTGAATGATTTGATCAAGCATACATTTCTTCCTCTTTCTGTTTCAGACGTTCGAGCTGCCTTTTGGCATCTCCGTTTTGAATCGCTTCTAAGGCGGTTTTCGTTCCTTCTTTCAGATCGTTTGCAAGACCTGCCGTATAAATGGCCGCGCCCGCATTTAAGGCGGTAATATGCAGAGCGGATGACGGAGCTTTATTTGCAAAAATATTCTGAATGAGGAGCGCGCTTTCTTCCGATGAACTCACTTGAATATCCTTCAATGAACCTTCTGCAAAACCGAATTGTTCAGGTGAAACGGAATATTCCAGACGTTCACCGTTTTTCAGTTCAATGATATCGGTCGGTGCTGAGATGGACAATTCATCTAATCCGTCACGGGCAGAGACAAGCATGACGTGTCTGACATCAAATTGTTCCAAAGCGCTTGCCATCAGGCGCGCTTTATCAAATGAATAGACGCCGATCACCTGCCGCTTCACCTGCAGCGGGTTGCTGAGCGGGCCCAGCAGATTAAATACGGTTCGGAAGCCAAGCTCTTTTCTTGCGGCGGCGACGTGCTTCATTGACGAATGAAACAGCGGCGCAAACAAAAATCCCATTTGTTTCATTTCAATGCTGCGTTTAACGCTTTCTGGAGTGGCTTGAATGGAAACCCCCAGCTTTTCCAGCACATCCGCGCTGCCGCTTTTAGACGAAACGGAGCGATTTCCGTGCTTGGCAACTTTAGCTCCGGCGGCAGAAGCTGTAATCGCCGCTGCCGTGGATATGTTAAACGTAGAAATCCCGTCTCCGCCTGTTCCGCACGTATCAACGACATCCGCCAAGCCACCTGATGTCTGTGCCCGCGCCCGCATCACTTTTACAAATCCGGCAAGCTCCTCCGCCGTTTCACCCCGGTGGGCTAATACCGATAAAATCCCGCCGATCTCAGACTGCGACATGTCCCCGTTCATCATCATCTCCATCAGCTTTTCGGCTTCTCCAATTTTCAGCGTACGGCCATTAACGCACGATTGCAGAAATTTGTTCATCCGTCTTCTCCTCCCCGCCAGAAAAGATGTCTTCTGCGATTTGAATCGTTTTTAAAAGCGCCCCCGCTTTGTTACAGCTTTCTTCATATTCGGCTTCCGGGACGGAATCGGCGACTATTCCTGCGCCCGCCTGCACCGACGCCGTACCGTTTTTGACACTCATGGTGCGGATGGTAATACACGAATCAATTGACCCGTCAAATCCGATATAAGCGATACATCCGCCGTAAGTTTCTCTGGAAGTCGGTTCTAATTCATTTAAAAGCTGCATCGCGCGGATTTTCGGAGCGCCCGTGAGTGTTCCTGCCGGGAATGCCGACATCAGCGCGTCAACGGGATGGACGCCCTGTTTTAAACGGCCGGTTACAACAGAGATGATGTGCATCACATGTGAAAAAGAAACGACCTTTGTGAATTCCGGAACGGCTACGGAACCGTACTCCGCAACTCTGCCGATGTCATTGCGCGCAAGATCGACGAGCATGTAATGTTCAGCTTTTTCTTTTTCGTCATTCATCAGCTCTTTTTTCAGGCGTTCATCTTCTTTTTTTCCGGCGCCCCTTCTTCTCGTTCCGGCAATCGGATGAATTTCCAGGTGCCTGTCATGCACGCGGATCAGACGTTCAGGCGAACTCCCGACAATGTCTCTGTCAGGCAGTTTGATATAGTACATATAGGGTGAAGGATTGATGATGCGAAGCACCCTGTACAGCTCAAATGAATGTCTGGATACCGGAATGTCAAACTTTTGCGAAAGCACCCCTTGAAAAATGTCTCCCGCTTTTATATATTCTTTCAGTTTATTGACGCCGGCCATAAACTCTTCTTTCGTATAATTGGATGTCACATCGGCAAAACTTGGCGTGTCAAACGTTTCTTTAGAAAAAAACGGCTCTTTCATATCTTTCGATTCTGTCAAAATACCGATAAGCTTACGAAGCTCCGCGCAATTTTCTTTAAAAACGGCCCGCTTTTCTTCCTCCGTCTCCCGGCCGTTAAGCTCCGCATATTGAATGAAATGCACTTGTTTCGTTTCGTGGTCGTACGCGATGATTTTCCGGCAGACAAACAGCATGCATTTTTCGAAATCTGTTTCTTTCGCGTGGCTTGGCACGGAAGGCTCAATCAAAGGAATCATGTCATAGCTCAGATAACCGACCGCCCCTCCCGAAAATGGGATATCAAGCTCGGGTGTTTTAATGCGGAAGCTCTCATTCATCCAGTCAAGCACGGCTTTTAATTCTCCGCCTTCAAACAGCGTATGCCCATTTGGATCAGCGGCAGTGAATGTGTCATGACTCTCTTTAATGGTGATAAAAGGATCGAGGCCGATAAAAGAGTATCTCGACCAGCTTGACGACTCATCCTTGCTTTCTAAAAGATACGTAATGTTTCTGTCCAGTTTTTCAACCATCTGAATGGGTGTGATCGTGTCGACCGTAAAAGTCTCTGCGATTGGAATGGTGCGGTGTGTCAGACTGTCCTTTAAAAATAAAGAAACATCCGATTGTAAATTCATGATTCTCCTCCTTACGGTAAGGAGAATGAGATGAAGAGTGAGAGGAGTCTTGCGTATAAGAAATAAACCCAAAAGAAAGGCTTCTTTTGGGCAGAATAAAAACGTGTTTATCTCAGCTCAGCTAAACTCATTCTCTGCTACCCTATTCTAAACTCAACTGTTCAATATCTTACTTACCAGCTCTATACACACTCTTGTGTATTTCTAAGCTTTGTTTATCGTATTACATGTCAGTATTTTTTGTCAATGATAAATCCGGCCTTAACACAACGGCTTTTTCTAAATAGACATGCTTGATTTCATCCTGAGGCGTATCCGTCTGAACCGTCATCAGGACACGGATACACTTTTGCAGAGCGCCGGTGACATCCATTTCCTGCATGCACGTCACCGGGACGTACTGCCACCCGGAAAGGCGGCGGACCGCTTTTGCCGGAAATACGGAATGGATATCAGGCGTGGCGGATAACAGGATCTGCACAACGTCTTCCGGCTTGCATCCATTTTGTTCAATGATTTTTTCAAGCAGCTGCTGTGTTTTTTCTAAAATTTCTTGTTCAGTGTCTTGTTCCACCGTTGTTGCTCCGCGAATGCCGCGTATCATCATGCTGTTTCCTCCATTCGCCATTTGTTCAGCAAATTTTCAAGCTCATCTTTTGAAAGCATGCAGTCCTGCGCTTCGCCTAATTCCTTTAACACGATGAACTGTGTCATGCCTCCGCGCGTTTTTTTATCATTCATCATCCGGGCGGAGAGAACCGGCGTTTCAATATCTTGTCTGATGCTTCCCGGGTAGCCGAGCCCAATCAGCCATTGTGTGAGTTCTTTCCTGTTCATCTTGCAACCCGCAACCTGTTCACTCACGTAAAGGGCAAACTGCATGCCGAGGGCGACCGCATCTCCATGTGTAATCCGGCCGTAGCCGTATTCCGCCTCAACGGCATGGCCGAGCGTATGGCCGAAATTCAGAAAAGCTCTTATCCCCTCTTCCTTTTCGTCCTCACGCACGACGGCCGATTTGATTGAAATTCCTTTATAAATCATTTCATTCAGCTCAGCGCTTGTCAGTCCTTGCAACGTGTCAAACGTGAGAAGTTTTTCTAAAAAAGCATGATCGGCGATAAACGCGTGTTTGATCACTTCAGCCATGCCCGATCTCAGCTCTTGTTCCGGCAGGGTTTTCAGAAGCTCCGTATCGTAAATCACCGCTTTCGGCTGATAAAACGCGCCGATTAAGTTCTTTCCGAGTTTATGGTTGACGGCCACCTTGCCGCCGACCGCGCTGTCATGGGCAAGCAGTGTCGTCGGCATTTGAATGAAATCAATTCCTCGCATAAATGTTGCTGCGCAAAAGCCGGCCAAATCACCCGTCACGCCGCCTCCGAAGGCGATCATACATGAGGAGCGGTCCATATGGAAAGCGATCGCTTCCGTTTGAATCCGTTCATACTCTTTTAGAGACTTCGCTTCTTCTCCGCTTGGAACGATTACTTTTTTCACGGGCCATGTTTCGCTTAAAAGCCGGAACATCTCATCGCCGTAAAGCCGGTCAACTTCAGCATCGATGACGAGAAGGATCTTTGTCAGCGGCCTGTTCAGTGAAGACAAAAGAGCAGCGGCCTGTTTCCTTATGCCTTCACCGATATACACGGGATATGCGGAGGAAGCTGTCCGAACCTCAAGCTCTTTCATCAGAATTCCCTCGATAGTTTTTTCATGTTTTCAACATTTTCTTTAATGCGGTCGATCTGGTCAAGCCCGAATTGCTCTACGACGGCATTTGCGATTTCCCAGGCCACTGCTGCTTCAGCCACTACGCTTGCTGCCGGAACCGCGCAGCTGTCTGAACGTTCAATGCTCGCTGTAAACGGTTCTTTCGTTTCAATGTCGACGCTTTTCAGTGGCTTGTACAAAGTAGGGATCGGTTTCATAACGCCGCGGACGACAATCGGCATTCCCGTCGTCATACCGCCTTCTAATCCTCCGAGCCTGTTTGTGGCGCGTGTATAGCCTTTCTCTTCATCCCATACGATTTCATCATGAACTTCACTGCCGTTTTTGCCGGCCGCTTCAAAACCGATGCCGAACTCTACGCCTTTAAACGCGTTAATCGACAGAACGGCAGCAGCAAGCTTGCTGTCCAGCTTACGGTCATAGTGGACATAGCTTCCGACACCGACCGGCATACCTTCGACGATCACTTCAACGATTCCGCCGATCGAGTCGCCGTTTGCCTTCGCTTCATCAATGGCTGCCATCATTTGACGGCCAGCTTCTTCATCGTAGCATCTGACCGGTGATTCTTCCGTTACCCGTTTGAGATCCTCAATGGATGTGTAATCGGTTTTCTCTGCTTTTACGCTGCCGATTTGCAGGACATGCCCGGCGACTTTAATGCCAAGCTCCGCTAAAATCTTTTTAGCGACGGCTCCGGCAGCCACGCGAACCGTTGTCTCACGCGCGGAAGATCGTTCTAACACATTTCTCATATCACGGTGATTATACTTAATAGCACCGTTCAAATCTGCGTGTCCCGGTCTCGGTCTTGAAATCTGGCGTTTCATTTCACTTTCTTCTTCTTCTGTAATCGGTGCGGCGCCCATGATTTTTGTCCAGTGAGTCCAATCTTTATTTTCTACAACGAGCGCGATGGGTGAACCGAGTGTCCGGGCATGCCGCACGCCGCTTGTGATCTTCGCTCTGTCCGTTTCAATCTGCATACGGCGTCCGCGGCCGTGCCCTTTTTGACGTCTGGCAAGCTCAAAATTAATATCTTCTTCAGTTATATAAAGCCCCGCAGGCACACCTTCTATAATTGTCGTCAGCTGCGGACCGTGTGATTCTCCGGCTGTTAAGTATCTCATTTCTTTCTTCTCCCTTCATCGCATTAACGCTTTTAAGTAAAACTATACCATAAGTTTTCATTAAATGTCTTCTATCTTTTTTGATAAAAAAATGTATCAGTGCTCTCAAGGCCGAATTTTTCCGGGCTGAAAATCTGCTCTGTGCTTCCGACAAACAGAATTCCGTTCTTTTTCAGGCTGCCCGCCATTTTCACATACAGCTCTTCTTTTGCTTTTTCAGTAAAATAAATAAAGACGTTGCGGCAGACGATCAGATCAAAATCCTGTTCATAGCTGTCGGCGAGCAGGTTGTGCCGCTTAAACCGGATGTTTTTTTGAATCTCTTGTTTTACTTGATAACTGTTGTCAGCCTGCTTGGTGAAATAACGGCTTTTCACGGAAGCCGGCACCTCTTGCAGCGAGCGTTCCTGATAGATGCCCCGCTTGGCTTTGCTTAGCGCCTTTTCATCAATATCTGTAGCCAATATATCAAATCCGGCCAGCCCCGTCTGCTGATTGAGAATCATGGCCAAAGTATAGGGTTCCTCCCCCGTTGAACAGGCCGCACTCCATATTTTTAACGGTTTGTTATGCTTTATTAACGGAAGAATTGAGGTTTCAAGAACTTCCCACCGTTTATAATTTCGGTAAAATTCAGAAACATTGATCGTCATTCTGTCCAATGTTTCATTTAATAAAAGCTTGTCTTTCTCCAAAGCGGCGGCAAATTCCTGAAAATCTTTGAATCCCTTTTTTTCATAAAGGGACGTCAGCCGCCTTTTCATTTGTGCTTCTTTGTATAAAGATAAATCAACACCGGTTATTTGTTTCCACTTGGTGATAAAAATTTCGTAAGGCTCCATTGCTTCTCTCCCAATCTCGCTGTCTTTTGTCCTAGTATAGCCTGTTTTCTTTCTAATTTGTACGATTTCAATAAAAAAATCAGCCCGCAGGCTGATTTGTGAGAAATGAAAAGACAGGGCAGCGCAGCCTCTGTCTTTCTTAAAATATGTAAACCTTTTCATAACAAGAGAAAAAGAAAGGCTGACGGCTTAGTACACCCAGTCGGCCATTAATTTTTGATACGGTACAAGCTCTTCCTGTTTGAAGAAAATGTCAATTTCCCGTTCAGCGCTTTCTAAGGAGTCTGAACCGTGAATGATATTTTTGCCGACAAACATGCCGTAGTCACCGCGGATCGTGCCCGGCAGTGCATCTTTCGGGTTCGTTTTCCCGATCAGCTGTCTTGTGATCTCTACTACATTTTCCCCTTCCCATACCATTGCAAATACGGGTCCTGATGTAATGAATTCCACAAGCTCGCCGAAAAACGGCTTCCCTTTATGTTCAGCATAATGGTTTTCAGCCATCTGTTCTGAAACTTGCATTAGCTTGGCTCCTGCCAATTGTAAGCCCTTACGCTCAAATCTGGATAAAATCTCTCCGATCAGCTGGCGCTGTACGCCGTCCGGTTTTACCATGATAAAAGTTTTTTCCATAAGATTCTCCACCCCATCATTATGTATAGGCTTTCAAGTTGCACACCGAAATCGTAACATCTTTCTGACAATTAATCAATCCAGGGCGGAGAATGTTCACATCTTGTTCGTAAAAGGAATTTAAAATTTCCGTTTGCCGATATATTTGGCGATGGCGGCCAATGATGAGCGCGCACGTCCTCTCGGCAGTGTATTCAGTTTTTCAAACGCTTTTTTTAAGTACCTGTCACTGACGGCCATTGATTTTTCAATCGCGTCTGTGCGTTTAATATTTTCAATAATGGGGGCGAGCTGCTCCTGTGTTGTTTCACTGTTAATTAATTTCAGCTGATTTTTCAATTCAGGCTGACGGAGCGCGTACAAAACGGGCAGAGTGACATTTCCTTGCAGCAGATCCCCTCCGACCGGTTTTCCCAGTTCCTCTTCCGTTGAAGTGAAATCAAGAATATCGTCAATAATCTGATAGGACATGCCCACGTAATAACCGAACCAATATAATGCTTTATGAATCTTCTCATCAGCTCCCGAAGCGATGGCGCCGAGCTGGCAGCTGACGGCAATGAGAAGAGCCGTTTTCCGTTTGATGCGGCGCAAATAGGTTCTGAGGTTTTGCTCCATATTGTATTTATCTCTGATCTGTTCAATTTCTCCGAGGCATACTTCTACGATGGTTTTGGACAGGATCCGGTGGGCTTTCGGCTCATCCAATCTCGTCATCATCTCAAGTGAGCCCGCAAGCATATAATCACCGGTATACATGGCGATGCGGTTGTCCCACTTGGCTTTGATGGTCGGTTTTCCCCTCCGCAGCTCGGCGTCATCAATGACGTCGTCATGCACGAGGGACGCCATATGAATCATTTCCAGCGTCACCGCAACATATTTTATTTTATTAATGTCATAGTCGCCGAACATGCCGGAAAGCAATACGAAAACGGGGCGGATCCTCTTGCCTCCCGCCTGGAGCAGATGGAGCCCGGCTTCACTCAGCAAGGGATAGTCTGACCGCACCGTTTGCTCAAGCTCCCTTTCGATCACATCAATATCGTCATTTAAAAAAGAATAGGCCATTTTAAATTTCATATCATTCACCCAAACATCTGTATATTCATCATTTCCAACCGATATGCGTAGCGGCCACTCCGCCGGTAAACGAATGGTATTTGACATTCGTCAGGCCCGCTTCTTCAAACAGACGCGCAAGTTCTTTCATACCGGGAAATTCTCTTGCCGATTCTTGAAGCCAAGAATATTCTTTATAGCTCTTCGCAAACATTTTTCCGAAGAAAGGCATGATGTATTTAAAATAAAGAAAATATGCCTGTCTGAATCCGAACATTTCCGGCTGGGATGTTTCCAGACATACGACCTGCCCGCCCGGTTTGACGACCCGCCGCATTTCTTTCAGCACGGTCAGATAGTCGGGAACGTTTCGCAGCCCGAAGCCGATGGTGACAAAATCAAAAGAATCATCAGCGAAAGGAAGCTCCATCGCATTTCCGTGCAAAAGCTCAATTTGGCTGTAACCGCCCTCTTTCACTTTTTTCTCACCGATGCTCAGCATATTTTTGCTGAAATCCAGTCCTTTGATTTCGCCGCTTTTTCCGGCCGCTTCTGCGAGGGCAATCGTCCAGTCAGCCGTTCCGCAGCAGACATCAAGCGCTTTTGCGCCTTCTTTAACATTCATGATCTGCATCGTTTTATCGCGCCATTTTTTATGCTGCTGAAAACTGATAACAGAGTTCATTTGGTCATAATTTTTATAGATTTTTTCAAACACGCCGTGTACGCGCTGTTCTTTTGACTCCTGCATGTTGATTACCCTTCTTCCACTTTCTGATGATATGTTTTGTCCTGGCTGATCGCCTTAAGCCGGTTCAGCATTAGGTTTTGGATTGGTGAATTAAGCGGCAGCAGCGTTTCAATGCTTTGCTTTGCCTTTCGGAAGCTATCTTCCATTATGTCAGCCTTTGATTTCCCTGACTTTACAATATTGCCGATGACATCGAGAAATATAGCATTGCCGTTCATCAGCCGCTTATATACAAAAAAATCACTCGCCAGCTCTTTCCAGCGCGGAAGATTAAAGTGGTCTGACACTCTGTGAAACAGGGCCGCTTCCACAATCGCCATGCTTTCGATCAATTGATTCAAGTCATTGACAGACCGATCGTACAGACGGATTTTATGCTCATTGATTTCTTTAATTGCCGTAGCGAGCGTCCGTATCATATAGATATCCTTCATTTCAGATAAAAGCGAATAATACAGTCCGCTGAAATAGTCGCCGGCAAGCACGGTGAGCTGCCGGTTTTTATTTTCGTCTCGCTTTAACGCTCTGGCTGTTGTCACTTCATCGTGGGTATCAAGGGCGCTTTGGACAAGCATCGCAGTTACTATGTAATTTTCTCTGTCGTTGTTCTTAATGTCCGCCTCTTCAAACAAAGCGTGAAAAAGAAGAAGCTTATCCTCATCGATTTTAGGCGCAGAAATATGTTTCGCTAAATAAGGATGAGACAGCTTTTGTTTTAATTTCGTATTTAGATTCGCTAAAGTTCCGTAGATGTCTTGCAAAAATATCACCCTTGTCCCCAAATTCACATTTATTCTAATATGTATGAGATTTACTCGTCATTATTATACGCAGGTATCATTATAGCATAAAAAAAAGAAATTGGCTGTATTCTCCCGCCGTTTGCGGGCATTTGGCAAAAGCGGGAAACAGCCGGCTTATTTTTTTTCGCTGTTCATTTCTCCGTAAGCGGTCTGGATGAGGGCGTTGCCTCTCACTTTGATGGCAGAGGTATGCTCAGTAAACTGAGCGATAATTACTTCGCCTTTGTCCAGTTTTTCGGAATGGTGAAATTTCGTATCCGTTCCTCTCGTTAAACCGATGACGTTCACGCCGTCCTCGACCGCTTTAATGACGACAAAATCACTTGAATGCTTTGAATTCATATCTGCACCCTCTATCATTATTAATCCGCACGTTTAATATGTTCTAACACTTCGGAACGCGCCGCTGCGTCATCTTTAAAAATACCTCTTACAGCGGAAGTCACTGTTTTTGCACCCGGCTTTCTTACGCCCCTCATCGTCATGCACATATGTTCAGCTTCGACGACAACCATGACGCCGTGGGGATCTAAGGTCTCTACGATGCTTTCGGCAATCGTTGAAGTGATGCGCTCCTGCAGCTGCGGGCGTTTTGAGACGGCTTCCACCGCCCGCGCCAATTTACTCAGGCCCGTCACTTTGCCGCCGCGCGGAATGTAGGCAATATGCGCTTTTCCGTAAAAAGGAACAAGGTGATGTTCACACATGGAATGAAACGCGATATCTTTTACAAGAACAAGCTCCTCATGGTCTTCTCCGAAAACGGTTTTAAAGTGTTCTTTCGGGTCTTCATTTAATCCCGAGAATACTTCCGCGTACATTTTTGCCACGCGTTTCGGCGTATCTAAAAGCCCTTCCCGGTCCGGGTCTTCTCCAATCGCCTCTAAAATCTGGCGAACCGCCTGTTCAATCTGTTCTTTATTAACTTCTTTCATTGTCTGTGTCCTCCACCATTGAATACATTTAATTTCGATTCTAGCACATTTGCCGCGCCAAAAGCAAAACGAAAGTCCTGCCCGGTGACCGAGGCTGCTTAAATATGAAAAGCCCCTTTATCAAGGGGCTTTTCTGTGAAGAAACAAAGTGTATGTATCAGATGCATACACGATCTATATTCACAATTATTTACCTGCAACAGCGTCTTTAAGAGCTTTACCTGGTTTGAAAGCAGGTACCTTGCTTGCAGGGATTTCGATTTCTTCACCTGTTTGCGGGTTACGTCCTTTACGTGCAGAGCGCTCGCGCACCTCAAAGTTACCGAAACCGATCAGTTGGATTTTATCACCGTTTTTAAGTGCATCTAAAATCGTATCAAAAACAGAATCAACTGCTTTTGTAGCGTCTTTTTTAGACAATTCGCTTGCTTCAGCAACCGCATTGATTAGTTCTGTCTTGTTCATGCCTTTCACCTCCTCCCAAAAGGGTATCAAATCAGCAGTTTATTATCATTTCTTCACAGTTCAGCCTGATTCTAAACCTGTCTGATAAAAAATCAAAGCAGGGAAGAACAGACAAGTAAACGGCTTTTCATAAGAAAACAGACACTTTGAGGAATGTTTGTCCAACAAAGTGAAGATTTTCTGTATGTAGAGTAACACATATAAAAAGCCATATCAAGCATTTTAAAGCCTCAATCCCTTGCTCGTCAAGGTTTTCACGTGTTTTGCCGAACAAATATTCCTTTTTTTGCTTTTTTCCTCCTAATCCTTGATTGATTTCCAGTATCTAAAAAGAATAAAAAAAGACCCCCCGTTTCAGGAAGAGGTCCTTCAGCTTACAAAATAATGGCGATCAGGCCGCCTGAGCCTTCGTTAATAATTCTCTCCAGCGTTTCTTTCAGTTTATATCTCGCATTTTCCGGCATGAGTGACAGTTTTGCGGAGATTCCTTCTCTTACGATAGAGCTCAATGATCTGCCGAAAATATCGGAGTTCCAGATAGAAAGCGGATCATCTTCAAAGTCCTGCATTAAGTAGCGGACAAGTTCTTCACTTTGTTTTTCCGTCCCGATGATCGGCGCGAATTCACTTTCCACATCCACTTTGATCATATGAAT
This sequence comes from Bacillus sp. KICET-1, assembly GCF_027721405.1. Lineage (NCBI taxonomy): Bacteria > Bacillati > Bacillota > Bacilli > Caryophanales > Bacillaceae > Bacillus > Bacillus sp. KICET-1. The sequence continues at coordinate 2,680,925 of NZ_CP113515.1, read as the reverse complement.
GGACGGAGCGACCGCTTTGAGCCTTACTCCGAACCTTGATCCCTGTCTGATGATTTCCGGTTCATCAAGGCTCATATCGGTTAAGGCCGGGGCGGCAATGCCGTAGCCGGTCTGTTTCACCATTTTCAGCGCATCTGATACCTGATCATATTCTTTTTTCGCGTGGGCGAAGTCCTGCATTAATTCAAGCAGGTGGTCTTTCCCGCGGATTTCAACGCCGACCACTTCTTTTAAAATCTGGTCATATAAATGATCCGGCGCATACAAATCAATTTCTGCGACACCCTGGCCAAGTTCGATTCCGGCCAGACCGGCGCTTTCAATAAACTCAAATTCACTGAAGTGGCCGACAACCCGGTCGACATCGCGCAGGCGTTTAATATCTTTTACGGTTTCTTTCACTGATTCCTGGTAGCTCTCTCTGAGCCAGTGATTTTCCTTCAGCACCATGACCCAGCTCGGAAGGTTTACATTGACTTCCAGAACAGGGAACTCGTAAAGCGCTTCTCTGAGGACGCTTAACACATCTGTTTCCCGCATGCTTTCAACACTCATGGCGAGGACGGGAATATCATATTTCGCGCTTAATTCAGCTCTGAGCGCTTCTGTTTCCGGGTGGTACGGTTTTACCGAGTTGATGACCATAATAAACGGTTTGCCGACTTCCTTCAGCTCGTCGATGACTCTTTCTTCCGCTTCCACGTAATCGCCCCGCGCAATATCGCCGATTGAGCCGTCTGTCGTAATGACGACCCCGATTGTGGAGTGTTCCTGGATGACTTTTCTCGTACCGATTTCCGCTGCCTCATGAAAGGGAATCGGTTCTTCGTACCAAGGTGTATTGATCATTCTCGGGCCGTTTTCATCCTCATATCCCTTCGCCCCGGGAACCGTATATCCCACACAATCCACAAGACGGATGTTGACATCAAGTCCTTCTGCGACATGAACGGACATGGCTTGATTCGGGACAAATTTTGGTTCTGTGGTCATTATCGTTTTTCCTGCTGCGCTTTGCGGAAGCTCATCCTGCGCCCGCGCTCGATCGGCCTCATTGCTGATATTCGGGAGCACCACGAGCTCCATAAATTTTTTAATGAATGTAGATTTCCCTGTACGGACAGCGCCAACGACTCCTAAGTATATATCGCCCCCTGTTCGTTCAGCGATATCCTTGAAAATATCGACCTTTTCCAAGTGATCCCCTCCCGGACTTCCTATCCTTATCATTTTTCATTCACCATTCTCCAATCAAATACAGGACACTATATGTGTATGACGTTGTCCTATTTCAATATGACATCTTTAGAAAATTTTCAGGCAGTCTTTTCTATCAAAATCAAAAAAACCTTTCTCCCTATTTGTATGCGCGGGAAAAAGGTTCATTCCTGTTTCGTTTGACTTTCTAAAAAAACGGGTTCCTGTTTTTCATTTACGGTGTATGTGACTGAAAAGGCCGGGACGAAAGGAGTCTCTTTCCATAAAATATCCTGAATTTCCGCGCCCGGTTTGATTTTCTTTTTGTTTTCCTTCAGGCAGCGGGCGAGATCGACGCGATAGTCGGCATAGATTTCTCCGTCAGCGCCGATTAAAAGCGGCAGAGACGTGCCTGAAACCGGACTTTTGACTGAAGGAGAGTCTTTCATGCCGAGCTTTTTTTTATTTAAAGTGAACAGCCCTTTTGAAACGGCGTCCTCATAGGGAGGATATGTATGCTTTTCCTGATACATTTTGACACGCAGCTTCATGTCGCGGATTGCTTCCGCCATTTGGAGATCGACCAGCTTGACGGTCGGCTTATTTTCCACATCGACAAGCACGTATTGGTACATTCCTCCGCTTTCATAAGCTGAGGCCGGCGGCTCCTCTATGTATCTGGGCGCGAGCCGCTTAAAATCTATCGGATATTTTTGATAGAGCGGTGTTTTCATATCTTTTGTCTGAATCGGCAGAAGTCCGCCGTTCGCCTTTTTAAATTCATCCACTGCCGCTTGCACCTGCTGAAGCTGATGTTTGTAAGATACTTTATTTTCAGTTTTTTCCGCTTCAGGGTACAGACAGCCGGACAGCAGAAGCACCGCCATTGCCGTTATGACGGCCATTTTAAACTTATGCATTCCGCGCCCCCTTTTTGCTTTATTCATTGACAGGCCCGCTGAAAACGACCATTAACACGATCAATCCCGAGATGACCATGCAGGCATAAGCGAGTGAAGAAACCGCTGCTTTTATCAGTTTGTTTTTCACTTTGTACCTGCTGACATAAATAGAGGCCACCGCAACAAACATTAATCCCATAGCACCAAGCGCAAACCACATTTTCATCAATGCCACACTCACGTTCGTGCCCCCCGTCCCATCATTGTAAGCGTTATATTTCATTTTAATATACAAATGTTGAAAAGATCAACAGGTTTTCCATCTATTGAAAAAACAAAAAACTGAAGCAAAGAGGGGGACTTTGCTTCAGTCAAGTTGACTATATTCACCTGTACGTCTGAGATACACTCTCTTGGACTTCGATGCTATAGTATGCGCAGATGCGTACGTCTGCATCCTCTTCTGCCTAAACCAGCAAATGTTTTAAGCGATTTCAGCCGGAGAGTTCTGCGTTTTGGACTTTCGTCACTTCAGAATATGCTGACGGCATGTTATTGTCACTTCACCCGGTTTTCGAATGTGTTGACCAAGTCTTCCATCTCATGGGTTTTCACTCTGGCCATTAAGGATTCTACGGCCGTTTCTACCTTCTGCCCGTTAAATAATACTTGGTGAAGCGCCTCTGTGATCGGCATTTTCACTTGGTATTTTTGAGACAGCTGATACGCAGCTTTCGTCGTCCGCACGCCTTCAACAACCATCCCCATCTTATCCAGGACAGCTTCCAGCTTATATCCTTTGCCGAGCAGGTTGCCGGCGCGCCAGTTTCGGGAATGAACGCTTGTACACGTCACGATTAAATCGCCTACGCCGGTCAGGCCGGAAAAGGTGAGCGGATTTCCGCCCATCTTTGTGCCGAGTCTGGCGATTTCAGCAAGACCTCGGGTGATTAAGGCCGCTTTTGCATTATCTCCGTACCCCAATCCGTCTGTAATCCCCGCTGCAAGAGCGATGATATTCTTTAACGCTCCCCCTATTTCAACACCGATCATATCCGGATTGGTATAGACGCGGAAATGCTGGTTCATGAATAAATCCTGAACCGCTTCTGCAGCCTTGATATTTTTTGAAGATGATGTAACAGTCGTCGGGTGTCTTAATCCGACTTCCTCAGCGTGGCTCGGCCCTGAAAGCACGACGATGTCTTTTCTGTACTCCTCAGGCAGCTCCTCTTCCATTAATTCTGAAATACGGAGAAGCGAATCCGGCTCAATTCCCTTGCTGACATGAACAAAAATCGATTGTTTCGGGATGTACGGCAGAGCCTTTTTCAGCACTTCCCGAATGGCTTTTGTCGGAACTGCCACAATGATGAAGTCCGCTCCTTTTAAAGCCTCGTTTAAATCAGCTGTACCGATGATAGAACTTGATAGCTCCACCCCCGGCAGGTAATCTTTGTTTTCATGCAGTTCGTTGATTTGATCGATCAATTCGGCACGGTGTCCCCACATCATAACTTGATGTCCGTTATCAGCCAGCACTAAAGAAAGTGCAGTGCCCCAGCTTCCCGCTCCAAGCATTGCCACTTTTTTCATCTCTGTATCACACCTTTTTATTTTCTTGCTCTTGCAAATATTTTAATTGGCGTACCTTCAAATCCGAAAGCGTCCCGGATTCGGTTTTCTAAAAAGCGTTCATAAGAAAAATGCATCAGTTCCGGATCGTTGACAAAAACAACGAAGCTCGGCGGCTTAACAGCGACTTGAGTCGCATAATAAATTTTCAGACGGGAGCCGTTGTGCGTCGGAGTCGGATTCATGGCGACCGCATCCATGATGACATCATTTAAGACATTTGTCTGCACGCGGAGAGAGTGGTTTTCACTCGCTTTAATAATCGCAGGCATGAGTGTATGAATCCGCTTTGTCGTCAGTGCCGACATAAACAGCACCGGCGCATAATCAAGAAATTGGAAATGTTCCCGAATATTTTGTTCAAATTCTTTCATCGTGCGCTCGTCTTTATCAACGGCATCCCATTTGTTTACGATAATGACGACGGCTTTCCCGGCTTCATGGGCGTATCCGGCGATCCGCTTGTCCTGCTCAAGGATGCCTTCTTCTGCATTCAGCACAACGCCGACGACGTCTGAGCGGTCAATGGCTTTTAACGCCCGCAGCACACTGTATTTTTCTGTTGTTTCGTATACTTTACCCTTTTTTCTCATTCCCGCCGTGTCAACGATTACAAATTCCTGCTGATTGTAGGTGAACGCCGTATCCACTGCGTCTCTAGTCGTTCCGGCTACGTTGCTCACGATAACCCGCTCTTCGCCGAGCATCGCATTGACAAGGGATGATTTTCCGACATTCGGGCGGCCGATCAGGCAGAATTGAACGACATCATCACTGTACTTCGTCTCCGGAATGTTTTTAAAATGCTCGGCACAAGCATCGAGCAAATCTCCCAATCCTAAACCGTGTGTGCCCGAAATCGGATACGGTTCTCCAAAGCCGAGCGCATAAAAGTCATAGATGTTCGCTCTCATTTCGGTATTATCTAATTTATTAACGGCTAATACGACCGGTTTTTTCGTCCGGTACAGTATTTTTGCCACTTCTTCATCCGCAGACGTCACACCTTCGCGGCCGTTCACCATAAAGATGATCACATCAGCCTCGTCCATGGCGATTTCAGCCTGCTGGCGGATCTGTGTCAGAAACGGTTCGTCTCCGATATCAATTCCGCCCGTATCAATCAGGTTAAAATCATAATTCAGCCATTCCGCCGAACTGTATATCCGGTCCCGCGTCACTCCGGGGGTATCTTCTACTATTGAAATTCTTTCACCCGCAATCCGGTTAAAGATTGTGGATTTTCCCACATTCGGTCTTCCGACAATGGCTACGACAGGTTTACCCATAGTACCCTTCCTTTCAATCCAGCCGCTTACATTTTCACAAAAAATTGTTCAACCGGTTATTAAAAATCATCTTCGCTATGAAAAGAACCCTTCAAACAGAAGGGCTTAACTCATTTATTATATCAGTTTTCACTGAGATCACAATGTATTCTTCAAAATGTTTCGCATTCATGTAACAGTCTTCGTCTGTTTTCAAGACATTTTTGTCGCTCCTTTGCCCTGCTTTTTGCTTTTTTGGCTGATGCGCGCCGCAAGCTGTTCATATGTAGTCAGCCCGACGAGCAGAATCACTCCCGCCGAACAGCCTGAAAGCCATTTATAATCACCGACGGCTGCCGCACCCGCAATGTTGCGGATGACCGCAGCATACAATAGCTCCCCCTGGCACATGCCGAGAACAAAAAGACAAAGCCTCTCAGGGAACCGCCCCTCAACGGAAAGCGTAATAACGGTAAGCAGTATAACCGCCGCCCATTCAGGTTTTATGATAAACCAAACAGGGTCATATAATGCAAAAAGAAAAATAAAGCCGTATGCCGCAGACGCCGTCAGATGAATCACAATATGACGGAGCCGTTTATGCATGCCGAGGCTTCCCGCATAAACAAATGCCGCAGCAAAAAACATGACATATGCCGCATTCAGCGTAAAATAAGCCGTTATCTGATGTATGCTTGCCATCATATTAGTCAAAATAAAGACTGATACGTAAAACCGGCTTTTTGTTTTGGCAAAAATAAAAGTCGCAAGTATCCATAAAAACCACATTGACCAGTAATAATAAAACGGTTCCATAATCGCTCCTCCTCTGACCAGTATGGAGCGGGAACGCATTTTTTAAACCAATTATGCCTGAAAGGAGCGGATAAGGATGGGAAAAGACAGACAGGAGAAAAAACTGAAAGCCTCCCGCCGGGTGGAATCTGATCGCGATGATTCGATTCACCATAAAGGAGCGACAAGCCTTGAACAAAACGGTGAATTCCGAAAAAGAAAATCGTAAAAAACAGAAAAAGGCATGCGTGTTCGCATGCCTTTTAACGTCTGCTGAAACGGGATGTGTCAATTCCCCGTTCAGAAAGCCAGTGATGTGTGTCACCTTTTATGACCAAAGGCGCCTTTTGCAATTGGGCAACCGATTGGCATCCGAGGGCGGTCATAATCATTTTCAGCTCTTGTAAAAGCGCCGTCATCTCGTCAAACAGCCCCTCTTCTCCTTTGGAGGTGAGAGCTTTCAGGAAAGTGCCTGCCATTCCCGCGCTGGAAGCGCCGAGGGCAATCGATTTGGCGACATCCAGGGCACTTTGCAGCCCGCCGGATGCGATAATTGATTGATCAGCGGAGAGCGAGTGGATTTCCGCTAAGCTTGCGGCAGTGGAAATTCCCCACGTATTAAAAAATTGAAGCGCCTTCTCTCTGCGCATATTTTCAATCTTAGAGAAATTTGTACCGCCGTATCCGCCGGCATCAACTGCTGCCGCCCCGGCATCAAATAACTGCCGTGCCGATTCCCTGCTCATTCCGAAGCCGACTTCTTTGACAAAAACGGGAACTCCCGCTTCCGCCGCAATCCGCTCAATACGGCCGAGAGCGCCGGTAAAGCTTCTGTCTCCCTCTGGCATGACGATCTCCTGAATCACATTTAAATGAATCTGGAGGGCATCCGCTTGAATCATATCAATTGCCCTTTTCGCCTGCTCGGCATCCGCCTCGCTGCCTAAATTGGCAAATATCAGCCCGTCCGGATTCTCTTTTCTGACGATCTCGTAAGAATACCGTTCGGAGGGATCTTTTAAAGCTGACATTTGCGAACCGACAGCCAGCGGCATGCCGGCTTTGCGCGCGGCTCTTGCCAGCGATCTGTTAATTTCGTATGTAAGCTGTCCGCCGCCGCCTGTCATCGCATTGATAAAAATCGGCGAACTGCTTGTGAGTCCGCCGATTTTCGTTGATATATCCACTTTTTCCAATGCTAGGTTCGGTAGGCTGACATGAACAAACGTAATATCATCAAGCCCCGTTTCCCGGTTTTGACCGGTAGACAGCGCATGATTTATATGTTCTCTTTTTCGTTCTGCTCGTGTCACGTTTTATCACCAATTTATTTTAATTTATTAAGCTTGTCTCCGATTAAATCGCCAAGCTGGAAGCCGGTGCTCGGCTCTTCTTTCGCCTGGTATTGACGGAAGTCCTCCTGATCGGCTTTCGGCGCTTCTTCAAGCTCACGCATGCTTAAGGAAATGCGCTCTTCGCTTTCGTTCACGTCAAGCACTTTCACTTTAACAGTCTGTCCTTCTTCAAGCACTTCATGCGGCGTTCCGATATGTTTATTGGAAATTTGCGAAATGTGCACAAGTCCTTCCACGCCCGGAAGAATTTCAACGAAGGCGCCGAAGCTTACAAGGCGCTGCACTTTTCCTTCAAGCACATCTCCCTGTTTTACCTTTTCGCCGATCTGGCTCCAAGGTCCCGGCAGCGTTTCTTTAATAGATAAAGAAATACGCTCATTATCGCGGTCTACGGACAGCACTTTCACTTTTACGTCCTGACCTTCTTCCACCACGTCAGACGGTTTTTCGACGTGTGAATGAGACAGCTGCGAAATATGAACAAGCCCGTCAATTCCGCCGATGTCGACAAATGCGCCGAAATCAGTCAGACGCTGCACTTTTCCTTCAAGCACGCTTCCAACTTCAAGCGTTTGGAGAAAATCATGCTTTTTGGCTGTCTGTTCTTTTTCCACTACAGCCCGGTGCGACAGAATCACCCGGTTTTTATCACGGTCGAGTTCAACGACGATAAGAGAGAGGGTTTTCCCTTTATAGTCAGTGAAATCCTCGACGAAATGAGCTTCGACAAGTGATGCGGGAATGAAGCCGCGAACGCCGATATCAACGACGAGACCGCCTTTCACCACATCTTTCACTTCAGCTTCAAACACTTCTTTTGTGTCGAATTTTTTTTCAAGGTCTTCCCAAGCGCGGTCAGCATCAACGGCACGTTTAGATAAAATCAAAGCATCGTCTTCCACTTTTGTTACTTTCAGGTCAAGCTCGTCGTCAACTTTTACGACATCCGATGCTTTCTCTACATGAAGACTTGATAATTCACTGATTGGAATGATTCCGGACTGTTTGACATTGACAATTTCGACATCTACATGCTTGTCCTCTACCTTTGTCACAATCCCTTTTACTACATCTCCAACCTCTGGCACTTGAACATCAATTTGATTCATTTCCTCTGTCATTTGAATAACCTCCTTGGTCCAAACCTACACAGCTTAATTAATACGGTTTGAAAGCTGAACATGTGAATGTCCGCTTTTCAGCCGAATATGTATTAAAGAATCATCCAAAAAAGATTTTGAATGATCAATAAAAAGTTTTATTAGTATTAACTTCTAATAAATGGACTGGTTTGTCAAGCAATAACATCTTGTCTTTCGAAAAAAATTATAAAGCGCTCCGCCCGGGCTTAACGTGATTTCTGATCGACGATCTCCAGAATTTTTCCTGCGACTTCGGCAATGCTTAGTGACGTCGTATCGATTTCAATCGCGTCTTCCGCTTTGCGCAGCGGGGAAACTTCCCTCTCTGAATCGAGTTTGTCGCGTCTGGCAATTTCTTCAATGAGCGTCTCGTAATTCACGTCATAGCCTTTTTTCTTATTCTCTTCATATCGGCGCTTCGCTCTTTCCTCTACGGACGCGAGCAGAAAAATTTTCACTTCGGCATCAGGCAGCACATGAGTACCGATATCACGGCCGTCCATGACGACACCGCCTTTTTCTCCGAGCTGCTGCTGTCTTTTGACCATTTCTTCTCTGACGCCTTTATGCTTGGCGGCGATTGATACTTGGTTGCTGACTTCGTCTTTTCGGATTTCTTCTGTCACATCTTCTCCGTTTACCAGAACGATTTGTCCTTCCGGAGCGGATACAAGCTCAATTTCCGTACGCTTCAGCAGCTCTGTAAGCGCGGCTTCATCAGTTAAATCGGCATTCTGCTTGAGCGCCGTATATGTAATGGCACGATACATCGCTCCTGTATCAATGTACACATATGATTTTTTCTCAGCCACTATTTTAGCAACGGTGCTTTTTCCGGCAGCGGCCGGCCCGTCGATCGCAATTGATAATTTCTTGTCCATAATCTCTCTCCTTGCTCTTTACTCCTCTATGGATTGTATCATGAACTGCCGGAAAAGGGGCGAAAAAATTGAGCTGATTTACCGCTTTACCGTTTCAATCCATTCTTTTTTCTCCATTTTATCAACTCCCTCATATTTCACAGCTTTCGAAATATAAGGTTCAATAGGCTGATAATGAAGCAAAAACTGCACCGCGCCCAAAATGATAAGCTGAATGCAGACCAATTTGACCAGCAGACGTTCAAACGTTTTCATACACGCGCACCTCCATTAGAATTAGTATGGAAAAGTGCGCTGCTGTTTATTCCGACAGACTGTTTCTTCTCTGCTGCAGCTGCGCGCGCATACAATATTGGAGTAAAAGCTGCTGTGAAGCGGGAGCGATTTCTGCAAATTCAAGCGTCATTTTTTGTTTATCCGCCTTTTCATCATAAAAAATCCGCTGGATAACAGCCTCGGCCGTAATATCCGCCGTATTTTCCTTGCCGGGAAGAGAAAATGCGACATACAGCTTTTCACCTGGTTCCGCGGAAATATGCTCAGGCATCACAACAGCGATTCCGCCGGCGCTGATATTAGAGGAAACCGTTTGGAAAGCGGTTTTTTTCGCTTCCATTTTGACGGATACATCCAATACTGCGTCTGCACGGACGTATCGGCGTCTTTGAATCCGCTTCATTTCCTCCTGAGGGGGGATGTCCAATCCGATCATCGGGATGGGGTCTTTTTTCTTTCCTTTGATTATGCTTTTAAATTGATACGGCACTTGGCCATTCCCCATAAATTCCGCTGTTATTTCCAATCCTTTATGCAAAAAGACCGTCCGTCCCGAATCCAGATCGACGGGATATGAGATGTGCAGTTCGCCGTTTTCAACGCTTACTGCTTTGCTCCTCGCTTTTTTGGGCTCATTGTTCTCTATGTATTCAATCCAAATGTAATCTCCGACAGCTATCATGGGCCTTCACTCTTTCATTATTTATGCTTTTATTAAAGCATGTAACGAAAAAAAGGAAAAGACTTTTAGTCCTTTCCTCCTTTATTTTTATAGGTCTTTATATATAGGTTCTGCACTTTTTAACTTTTCTATTTTTTCCTCTTTTCCGTCGTCCGCATTGATGAACATTTGATACGTGTCTTTCCCGATCGTTCCGAGCATTTCGTAGCAAAGCACTTCCTGACCGAGTTCATTCGTGATCAGCGCCTGCCGGGTCTCCCGCACTTCAACATTTTTATTCAGCTTCGCTTTCGCTTCATCAGCTGACAAAGCGGGAGCCGGAATCGTTCTCGTGCGGTGCGCCGCCAGGTAATCACGCGCGGAAAAACCGACGACTTCACCATCATCCAGCGCCACTTTCATTCGGATGGCTTCCGGATAAATGCGGACATTTTTCTCTACTGGGATAAAAGAAAAGACGCCGATGTTATTATATTGCGCGCTTTCATCAATTTCGAGGCCTTTTGTTTCATATCCATTTTTCTTTAAAAACGCGACGGCCCGGTTAGATGCTTCATTGAGGCTGATCTTTTGTTTCTTCACGGCCCGTTTTTGAATCAAATAGACCGGATGTCCGCCTTTTTGGGTAATATCCATATAGATAAAAGACTTGTTGTCGGCGTCTTTCATGCGGATGCTGTATACGTCCCGATTCGTCTTCCTGCCGCTTTTGACCACTTTAATTGAATAATTATGATCAGGCGCAAACCGTTGTGCGATTTTGACCGCTTCTTTTTCTGTAATTTGTTTTCCTTTCAGATGCGTAAAACCTTTTCGTTCTGTATTTGCTCCCGTAAATGTGGGGCTGATGCTGTCTTCAGAAAAAGCGCCTACATTTTTTTCGACTGTTTTAAAGCTGTCGACAATTGTATTATCGCTTTGTTTTTTGTCAGAGGCGAGCGCCATCTCAACATCCATCCACCGTAAATTTTTGCTCATGACGAGATGCTGAACGCTGCGGAGCTGGTTTTGAATGTTCTCCGCCTGTTTGTACAGGCTGTTCAGTGTTGTATATTCTTTCTTATCAAGCGGTTTTTGATCTAAATCCCGGACGGATGTTTTATAGCTGAAATCTCCTATGTTTGATAAAAACTCCTCCGTCTTATTAAAAGGCATGAGAGTCAGCGGCAGCTGGCTCACATTGTTATGAGCTTCAGATGTTATTCTCCATACATCAATGAGCGCCGGAGACAGAGATTTTTTACTGTTCATCGCAAGCGTCGTCCCGATTTTGTCGTGAAGCTGATCTACATGGTACGTCAATTCATGAAAAGCCCTCTGATAATTATTTTCCGCATGCAGAAGGACCGCATCTTTTTCCTGATGTTCTTTATATCCCCAATATCCGGTTGCGGCGATCGCGACACCGAGAACAGCGATAATGATTCCTCTAATCATGTTAACACCTCATTTTGCGTACTTTTACTCACAGAAAATGTGTTTTCCGATTCTTTTTATCTGCGGACGTCCCCAAATCCATTTGCTTGTCGCCGTATCAGGATTGAAATAATAAATCGCGTTTTCAGAAGGGTCCCAGCCGTTGATCGCATCAAGAACCGCTTCTTTTGCTCTTTCATTCGGCTGCATATATATTTGGCCGTCGGCAACAGCGGTAAACGCGAGCGGTTCGAAAATGACGCCTGCCACCGTATTCGGAAATAACGGGCTTTTAATACGGTTTAAAATAACCGCGGCGATGGCAACCTGCCCTTCAAACGGCTCACCGCGCGCTTCCCCGTACACAGCCTGTGCCAGAAGATTGATGTCGTTGTTTGAGAAACCGCCAGGCATATTGGCCGCTGTCGTATTTTGCTTTTGATTTGACTGGCCGCCGGTATTGTTTTGCGGTTTTTGAGCAGGCTTATTCGTTCCCGCCGTCTTCTGCGTTCCGGCTCTCGGTTTTGTTTGGTTTTCCAATGGGACGTTGCCATAATGAGTGAACGTATTCCCTTTTTGGATCTGCTCCATTACATATTCACGGTAATATTTTGATTTTGAAACCAGCACCTGTTTGGTTTTCGCGCCAACAAGGCCGTCAACCGGCTTCATGCCGAATTTCTCCTGAAAATTTCTCACGGCCCAGTATGTGGTCCAACCGTAAACTCCATCGATTTTCCCGTTATAAAATCCGTTATATTGAAGACGGGCCTGCAATTCTATAACATCATCACCCGTCGCGCCTCTTTGAATCACTTGATTTGAAAACGCATGAACCGTTTCATGATGATCGAAGAAAGCGGCGGCGAAAGAAAATAGAATGAGACATGCCATAAAGGCTCCTTTGCACTTCATCTCTTCAAGCCTCCTACTGCAAAATTTAAAGTGTACCCGTATTGTCTGTCACGCGGATATTTTTATACACCGTTTCCTTCTTATCCCTCATCAAGGCATAAAAAAAGAAACCGCACGCGACGCGCGGTTTCTTCACACTTGGATCATATTGACGGAGCGTGCTTTTTTTGCCTTTCGCAGCCCGAACCACCATAAAAACAGCATAAACGGCAGCATATAATATACCCAATGATTGAGGGCGGTAAGAATAAAATCGTACGAACCGTGCAGACATGAAGGCACGGCCAGCGAAATCACAAGCCATTTGACACGGGCTTTTTTCTGCGAAAAGCGGGCTTTTCCGAGATAAAACCCCATAATCACTCCGATCAGCGCATGGCAGGAGACCGGCAGAAGCGCCCTTATGAAAGCATGCTCAACGCCGTGGCCGAATAAATACAGAATATTTTCAAGCGTGGCAAAGCCTAAAGACACACTGGCCCCGTAAACGATTCCGTCATAATGCTCATCAAAATGAGCATGCGGGTACACACTGATCATCAGAACGAACCATTTCACCGATTCTTCCAAAAATCCCGAAGACAAAAACGAAACGAAAAAGCTTCCTCCCCCCACATGCTCTTTTTCAAGAACATATTGGATAAACATGGTCGGAAACACAAGGACAACCCCGAGAAAAAAAGACCTCAGCACCATATGTACGGGTTCATTGTCATACTGATCTTTTAAATAAAAATAGCTTAATAGCGCAATGCCGGGAGCAATTCCTGCAGAGATGATTGCAAACATCAGGCAACCTCTTTCCTTTATATTCCTATATCTATGGTACCATGTTGTTTATATTTTTACATCTTTCAATTTTTTCAAAAAAGAGCATATGAATGATCATATGCTCTCTGCACCCAGCCGTTTTGATATTTCATTTGCGATCAAGCCGCCGTGAAAACGGCCGTTCTCGATAAAAATTTCATTGGCGTTATTTCCAGCCGCAATGACTCCGGCGACAAAAACACCGTCAACATTTGTTTCCATCGTTTCTTCCCGGAAAAACGGCCGGCCTGATTCCGCATCAATCCGCACACCGATTTTTTCGAGGAAACCGTGATCGGGATGGTATCCCGTCATGGCAAATACGAAATCGTTTTTCAGCCGGACCGTCTCATTTCGGCCGGAGCGGAAAATGATTTCATCTTCCGTCACTTCTTCAAGACAAGCGCCGAATTCCATCCGGATTGTGCCGTTTCTGACAAGGGCCTCAAACTCAGGCAGAATCCATGGCTTGATGCTCGGGGAGTACTCATGTCCTCTGTAGAGCACCGTGACGCGCGCACCGGACTTCACGAGTTCCAAAGCCGCGTCCACACTTGAGTTTTTCCCGCCGATCACAGCAACATCTTTATCAAAATAAGGATGGCCTTCTTTAAAGTAATGAAATACCTTAGGAAGCCCTTCACCCGGTATGTTCATATAATTCGGATGATCATAATATCCTGTCGCAATGATACAAAACGGAGTGAGGTAGCGGTCTTTTGACGTTTCTACAAGAAAACGGCCGTCTTCCTGTTTCGTTACGCGCTCCACCGTTTCAAAGGCGTTTACGCGCAGCTCTTTTCTTCTGACAACCTCTCTGTAATAAGAGAGAGCCTGTATTCGGACCGGTTTTCTGTTTTCCGTAATAAAGGCAACATCGCCGATCTCCAATTTTTCACTTGAACTGAAAAAAGTTTGGTGGGTCGGATAGTTATAAATGCTGTTTACGACATTCCCTTTTTCGATCACAAGCGCGTTCACGCCAATTTGCTTCAGATGTATAGCCGCCGATAATCCGCAAGGACCTCCGCCTATTATAATTGCTTTTTCTTCTGTCATGTCCTTCAACTCCTGCGATTGGCATTTCCAGCATAAGTTTCCACTCATATAAAAAATCTCCTATATTATCATAGGAGATTTTTTTTGTTTATGCAAACGATTGGTTTATATCCAGCCTCTGAAACGCGAAGCCTCAGCCATTTTCCGCACGCCGACCATGTAAGCCGCAAGCCTCATGTCAATCCGGCGGTTTTGGGACATTTCATAAATATTATTAAACGATTTTATCATCATATTTTCCAGTTTTTCCTCGACTTCTTCTTCACTCCAGTAGAAGCCCTGGTTGTTTTGAACCCATTCGAAATAAGAAACCGTTACACCGCCGGCGCTCGCCAGAACATCGGGAACCAGCAGCGTTCCTTTGTCTGTCAGGATTTTCGTTCCTTCCAGTGTCGTCGGTCCGTTTGCCGCTTCTACCACAATTTTCGCTTTGATGCGGTCAGCGTTTTCTTCTGTAATTTGGTTTTCGATCGCCGCCGGGACAAGTATATCACAGTCCAGCTCAAGCAGCTCCTGATTCGTAATGGTGTCATTGAAAAGCTTCGTCACCGTTCCGAAGCTGTCTCTGCGGTCAAGCAGATAATCAATATCAAGACCGTCCGGATCGTAAAGGCCTCCGTACGCGTCAGAAATTCCGACAACTTTCGCGCCGGCGTCATGCATAAACTTAGCCAGATAGCTGCCCGCATTTCCGAAACCTTGTACGACGACGCGCGCGTTCTGAATATCGAGACCTTTTTTCTTGGCCGCTTCTTTTATGCAGATGGTGACGCCTTTTGCCGTCGCTGATTCCCTGCCGTGGGATCCGCCGAGTACAAGCGGTTTTCCCGTAATAAAGCCGGGTGAGTTAAATTCATCAATTCTTGAATATTCATCCATCATCCAAGCCATAATCTGTGAGTTTGTAAATACGTCAGGTGCCGGGACGTCTTTAGTCGGTCCGACAATCTGACTGATTGCTCTTACATATCCCCTGCTCAGCCTTTCAAGCTCTCTGAATGACATATTTCTCGGATCACAAACAATTCCGCCTTTACCACCGCCATAAGGAAGATCAATAATTCCGCATTTTAAACTCATCCAGATGGAAAGTGCTTTCACCTCTTTTTCAGTTACATTCGGGTGAAAACGAATACCGCCTTTTGTCGGACCTACGGAATCATTGTGCTGCGCACGATAGCCTGTAAATATTTTCACAGACCCGTCATCCATCCGAACAGGAATTTTAACCGTTAATAATCTGAGCGGCTCTTTCAGCAGTTCATACACTTCTTCTGGATACCCCAATTTTTCCAGAGCTTTATGTATTACGGTTTGGGTTGATTTTAATACATCATGTTTGTCTTCTTCATTATGACCGGTGAATCGATCGGCTGCCATTTGAGTTAACCTCCTAAAATCTTCTGTTTCTCTCATGCTCCCTTTCAGTGACTAGTATACACCTTCAATATCTCCGTGCATAGAAGAAAGACAATGATTTTTCCATTATTTCGCTTAAAAAAGACGGCCGCTGAAAACAGCTGCCGTTTCAAATCTTTTTTATGAAAAATGTTTCTGGATGGTCTCCACAGCATTGCCGTCCATGATGAGTTTTCCGTACTCATGGAGCCTGTAAATCGTAATCGTCGCCGGGTGTCCGTATTCAGCCAGCACCGCGATGACGCCTTCGGCGGAACGGGAGCCGAGGTCTTCAAGGCTTACATAGTATTGGTTCTCATAGTGGTAGACGGTGCCGCCGGTAATCCCGATTCGGTGAAGGCTTCCGGCAAGCTGAATGATATCTTCAAACGAATGGAACTGATAAATAATATCCGGGCTTTCGTCAAGTTTGACCTGCATCTCGATATAATCATCGTCATATTCGTCATCTTCTGCGTCCGCGTCATGATTTTTCGTTACAATCACAACCATGCCTTGTGCCTGAAGAGAATATACTTCCACCGCGATCGGACCATTCGCTTCAAAGCCGAGCTCTGTATTTGCTTCATTCATCATATCTTTAAATAACTGGTGGACTTTAAACGAGTCCTTCCAGAGGTCTTCTTTTGTCAGTCCCCGATCAGTCAGATCGTCGAGGGTTAAAAAGATTTTAATCTTATTATAGTTCAGACGCTCAAGCCGCATAATGTTCCCTCCTGCCTCTTCTTGCACACAAATCATATAACACAGTATATGAATAAATGAGTCATAGGTTCTTAATTTGTTATCAGTTTACACCGTGTACAGCGGGAAGACAAGCAGAATGCCGTTTTTTATCACAGCGGCCGGGTTTGTTTCAGGAAGACGGCTCATCCGGTCCGCACAGCGTAATCATATGCGTCTCCGGTTTCGCCCCGAGCCTCAGCGGAACTTTTGTCGTCCCGTAGCCGTTGCTGATCAGGTAATGCGCTTTTTTTACCGTTCCCGTCCCGCCCAATTCGTACGGCCCGAACCGGCCGAAACGGATTTGGCCGCCATGCGTATGGCCGCTGAACACAGCGTCAATCCCGTCTGACTCCCTCATCTGCTCATGGATGTCGGGGTTATGGCAAAGCAGGAGGTTTACTTTGTCAGCATCCGTATATCTGATTGCAGAATCGTAATCATCCATCATCATCCTGATATCATCCACCCCGCATATTGTAACGGTTTCCCCTTTATAAGCAAACTGAACCGATTCATTTCTCAGCGGGATCACTTTATATGCCCGTAAAAGAGAGAGCAGTTTTTGCTGGCTGACCTCGTAATCGTTATTCCCCCACACATACATGACAGGCGCGAGAGCCGTCAGACGTTTGATGTTTTCTTCAATTCTGGCGTAAGGAACTCCGCCCTCCGCCAAATCACCGCCGAGCAAAACGGCATCCGGCTTATAACCTGCCGCTTCGCGGAGAAGCTTTTCATCAACTAAACGGCGGTGCACGTCAGATATAAAGAAGATGGTGAGCGGCTTCATCCCCTTCATTTTATCAAGCGTAAATGTATGTGTTTTCAGATGGCTGCCGTTTGCCGTTTTGTACATAACGGCCGCCATAACCGCAGCCGCTCCCGCCAATGTGCCGAGAATTCCCGCTGTAAGCTTCATAAACGCACTCTCCATTCTGTCATTGTCTTACATTAGACGGACAAACAAAAAAAGACGTTTCTATCCTTTCCGGAAAACGCCTCATTTTATTTGCTTTCAAAATAAAGATTGATATCATACCGATGTTTCATCAAGTGAAAAACAGATTCTCTCGCCCTCCATTTTTCAGGCTGGGGCCATAAATCCGTGCTTTTTTGGATAATTTCACATCTCAGTTTATGAAATTCACCCTCAGCTTTTTCTTCCTTTTTTTTAAAATAATAAGAAGTGCAGTACGCAAAAGCGGAAGCCATAATCCAGCACAAATAAACCGTATGGCCTAATATTTCCTGCAGAATCAGCTGCGGAGAGGCTTGGGGGGCATTAAAGCTTTTAAACATCAGCAGTATACACATCAGGGAAAAACAAACGAGGGACGCCCACTGCCATCTTCGGCATTGTGCGGCATAATTTTCGTATTTTAATTTCCGTTTCACCAGCGCCTGAAGCATTTGTTTCGTCGGTCCGTCAGCAAATCGGTCTAATTGCTTCCATAAAGAATCCATGCGCTTCACACCTTGTCCGTTTTCATTGGTACACTATATGAAAAACACGGTGAAAACATGCATTTATTTTAATCAGACAGCGGAATGTTCAGAACCTGGCCGGTGTACACGTCGTTTCCGTTTAATCCGTTGTAGCTGCGGATTTTCTCTTCGCCCGCCCGGCTTTTATAATATTTCATTGAAATGCGGTAAAGCGTTTCTTTCGGCTGTACAGTATGCTGTACGGTTCGCACATTTTTCGGGACAGTCCCGGCTTGATCACTCGCGGCAGCCGGAGCCGCTTTTTCACGGACAGCCGGCGGAGACTGCTGTTTTGTCTCCGCGTATTCGGTGTCTGTCGGCTTTACTTGTTTTTCTGAGGGCGTTTCCGTTTTTTCAGGTGTTTTTTCACTTGGTTTTTCTTTTGTTTTTTCAGATGCAGCCGCTTCTTTCTTATCTTTGTCGTCAGACTTTTTTTTCGGTTGTTCTAAAAGAGCGGTTTCTGACGTTTCTTTCTGAGCGCCTTTCGGAATAACGGCAGGCGCGCTTTCACTGTGGTCAATGAAGACATCTTCATAGTCCTTCGGGTCAAATCTGCTGCTGTTCGTCATATAAAGAAGACCGAAAAAGACACCGATTGTTACGATAATGAACAGGACGGTCAGAAAAGTGAACAGCGGCGTTTTTGTTTTGGTTTTTTCCTTCACCTGCTCTTCCTTTTTTTTACGCTCCTCTTTTACAGATTGTCTTGTCGGGAGGCTGTCTTCAAGATATTCAATTTGTTCATCCGCGGCCGCGGCAACCTGCTGCTCGGCACGCAGCTGAGCTTTTCTTCTTTCAACTCTTGACATTTCCGTCATAGAAACCCCTCCTAACATATTGAAAACGGATCTGACAGGCAAATACCGCATCAATAATAAAATGCGCTGTAACCGGAACGAATAAATTGCCGGTCCATTCGTAGATAAGCCCCAGCAAAAGACTGATGCCCGCAACCATCATAAACAGAAGCCACTTCGCCATGTATCTGAAATGAAGCACGGTAAAAATGAAGCTGGCGGCCCATAAGCCGATATGTGTCTGCAGAACGCCTCTGAACAAAATCTCTTCGCTGAACGAAATGAGAAGCGTCAAAAATAAAATGTGCAGAACCGGCCTGTTCTTAAAAAGCAATACATTAATGCCGCCGTCATCATATAAATGCGAAGGACACCATTTCATCACCGCCAGATCGGCAAAAATGACAAGGACGGCAAGAGTTACACCGTACCATATGATATTATCGTCACGTATATGCCACAGCTTTAAAAAATCGTGAATGTCGGTGAAAAAGAAAAAGCCGATAACAGCTGAAACCGCCAATATGAGCAATTGGGTGGCATACAGCTGTATCACAATCTCCCGGTCTGAGAGCTGCTGGATCAATTCGCTTTGCCGTCTCAGCTGAACTCACCCGCAGACTCTGAACCGAAAATCCGGCCTAATTCCAGCTTCCAATCTTCAAACCGTTCCATGTTTTTCCGTTCTCCTTTTTGCTCGTACGGAGCCAGATCAAGTCCGCAGCTGCTGCAGCATTGTCCGGTTTGACCTTCAGGCTCATACGATTCATCAAAATAAGACAGCAGCGCTTCTCTTATACATTCTTTCCGCTCTAATAACGCCGAAAAACAGTTCATTTTACGCAGCTTCTTTTCCACGCGGTATGTCAGTTCTTCCTGCAGCTGCTCTTTTGTGGTTTTTCCTTGCAGATACAGATGGACGGCCGTTCGCGCCTGTGTTTCCTGGACGCCCTTGTTGATCAGAACGTCCCGAAGCTTTCGCTCATCACCCGTACCGGCATCCCGTATGACGGCCAGAATGCCTTCCAGATCATAATCAGACAGGCTTTCTGTCTGAATAATCTGCTGCTGAAGCTCGGTATCGCCGGGCGCCCTCAGCAAAATACTGACACTCGGGCTGCCGTCGCGTCCCGCTCTGCCGATTTCCTGCATAAAGGCCTCGGCCGTTTGGGGAGGATAAAAGTGAATGACAAAGCGGATATCTGACTTATCCACACCCATGCCGAACGCATTGGTACAGCAGATGCAATCAAGCTGGTTATGGATAAATTGCTGCTGGATCAAGATTCTGTCCCCTGTATCCATTCCGCCGTGATAATAATCCGTCCGCTTTCCCGTTTTTTCATTCAGCTCAGCCGCAAGCTCTTCCGCCCATTTCCTGGTCGGACAATATATGATACCCGGGCCTTCAAGCTTTTCGGCAAGCTCCGTGAGCCTGCTTATTTTTTCGGCATTATCAGCCAAATGTTCTGCCGCCAGGAGAATATTCGGCCGGTTGACTGAATAAAGATGACGCACAGCATGCTCAAGTCCGAGCACATCCGTCACGTCTCTGAGCGTTTCTTTTGTCGCTGTTGCAGTCAGCGCCAATACAGGCGGCTTTCCGAGTGCCTGTCTGAAAGGCCCGAGCTTCGAATAATCAGGCCTGAAATCATGTCCCCATTCCGATATGCAATGAGCTTCATCAATAACAAATAAACTGACCGAAACGTTTTTCAAACGGTTCAGTACATAAGGTGAAGAAAGGGCTTCAGGAGACATATAGAGAAATTTATACCGGCTGATGTTGCTGAGAATAAAATGCCGCTCTGCGGAATTCAGCATGCTGTTTAATGCCACAACCCGCTTTTCTCCTTTCGCTTTCAGCTGCTGCACCTGATCTTCCATTAATGAAAGAAGCGGTGAAATAATCAGCACCAGCCCGTCCATCATGTAACCCGGGAGCTGATAGCATAATGATTTTCCCCCGCCGGTCGGAAGCATGGCGATCGTATCTTTTTTTTGGAGCACGCTAGTCATAATCTCTTCCTGCCCTTTTTTAAAGGAATGCAAACCAAAATACCTGGATAAAGCTTTATGCAGCTCAGTCATGCTGATTCACCGTCTTTGCCAGCGCCAGCCTGATCTGAAAATAGCTGAAGCGCATCTGCATTCCTTCGCGAATCCGTTTAATTTTATTCGTTTGATGCTGTTTTGCAAATGCCGTTATCATACGCTGTTCCTCTTCAGAAAGATACTGTTCTATAAAAAATGCAGGTTGGTGCAATGATATTTCTACGATATGATCTTCGATTGTGGCGGTTTTTAAATTTCTGACCGCGGCGATCCGTTCAATCGGAAACCCTTTTTCCAACAGCTCAAAGGTTTTTCTGGCAGACTGTGTCAGCGCGCTTTCCGCCTGCAGATCGGACAGCAGCTCGCGCAGAGCGGGATATGCACATTGCGGAAGCGATTGAATAACATAATGTACCGCTCCCCAAAACTGGACGGACACATACCATTCATCTTCGTTCAGCTGGAGAGCGAGCTGCTTATTCGTTTTGCCGATTCTGTTGAATGAAGTTAAAGAATAGACAAAAATAAGCGCCTGCCGTTCACTTACGCCTTGCAGAAGCTGAAACAGCGCGTCATGCATTTGGACGGAAAGCTCTTTAGCATCTCTGTTTTTCCGCATGAACCGTTTGATCCATCTCAGCGTCTGCACATCGTTGGTAACCGGGATATATTGACTACATTGATGCTCTTTGTTTGACAGGACTTGAATGAGCAGGGAAAGCCGCCTCCACAGGGTGCCAGCAGGCGTTTGATAATTCGCGCCGTGGCAGTCCTTCGGCCAAGGCCGCTCGGCAAACGCCCGTTCAAGCCTTTGAACGCCGCGCGCAGTCACTTTCCACGTTCCCTCTTCTTTTCCGGCTGTAATGTATGAGTTCTCGGTGAGTTTATGCAAAGAAGCCGTAATATCGCCGCGTTCACACTGTGAAGCCATGCCGAAATATTTAGCGATCTGAAATAAGCCGGCATCCTGAATGGTTTGAGACGACTTTTTT
The DNA here is from genome assembly GCF_027721405.1 of Bacillus sp. KICET-1. NCBI lineage: Bacteria > Bacillati > Bacillota > Bacilli > Caryophanales > Bacillaceae > Bacillus > Bacillus sp. KICET-1. The sequence continues at coordinate 2,659,118 of NZ_CP113515.1, read as the reverse complement.
CCTTTTAATAAATGAAACACAGCACTCGGAGTCCGTTCGCCGTCTATTTTGTCCAGACAGTCGAGAACCACGGTATCAAAGTAGTTTATCGCCAATCTAAACACACCTACATTTCTTCTGTGACAAGTTTCGTTTTTTGGTTCTTTTTATTTTAACAGATTTTCATATAAATTTGACGTTTAAAGTCATCTTTTAGGGGGAAGTGCTAAAGAGAATCCCTTATGTGATAAGCATTCTCAATCATTTTTCTGTTGAAATTTGACACTAACATCATTACAATAAGTAAGAGGAATAGGTGTTATATTTAAAAATATATAAGGTAAACCATTTGTTCCAACACGAACAATCTGGGAGGTTTTATTCATGGCAAAGTACACAATTGTAGATAAAGATACGTGTATTGCATGCGGCGCCTGCGGAGCTGCGGCACCAGACATTTATGATTATGATGATGAAGGCATTGCGTTCGTTACGCTTGACGAAAATAAAGGCGTCGTCGAAGTTCCGGAAGTTCTGGAAGAAGATATGATTGACGCATTTGAAGGATGCCCTACTGATTCAATCAAAGTTGCGGATGAACCGTTCGAAGGCGACCCGCTGAAATACGAATAAAAAAGCCCTCCCCGTGAGAGGAGCTTTTTCGTCCTGAATAAGACTCCGGCTGTTATCGGCCGGAGTCTTATTTTTTGCGATCAGCATAAACAAAAAAGCGTCCGGCTGTTTTCACAGAGCGGACGCTTTCAGTCTTTATTGTGTTTGGATGCTGCGTTTTTGTTCAATCCAAGGTTTCAGCTTCGTAAAGATGAACGTAAAGACGATGGTGATGATAATGCCTTTTACAATGTTAAACGGCAGAATTCCTGCGACAACCGCCGTTTTTAACTGGCTGTTTGACAGTGCCGGTGAATGTAAAAACCAAGTATACGCGGGCAGGATAAGAATATAGTTCAAAATACTCATCAGCACGGTCATCGCCGCGGTTCCGGCCAGAAGGCTCACCGCAAGACCTTTTGCAGAATTGAGCTTTTTAAACATAAACGCCGTCGGCAGAATAAACAGCGTTCCCGCGATAAAATTGGCTGCCTGCCCGACAGGCACGCCGGCCATGCTTCCTTGAATGATATACTGCAGAATATTTTTAATCGCTTCAACCGCAATCCCCGCCGCAGGCCCGTAAACCAAAATGGCGATAATTGCAGGAACGTCACTGAAATCAATTTTCAAGTAATCCGGCAGACCCGGAAACGGGAAATTTAACAGCATAAGCACAAAAGCAATACTGCTAAGCATACTGATGACAACTAATTTTTTTACTTTCACAATGCTCTCTCCTTTTCGATCAAATCTCTCGAAAAGAGGAAAGGTTCTTTTGCGCCCCAATAAAAAAACCGCTTTTGTTAAAAAGCGGGAGCTTACTAAGGCTTGGCAAAGAAACGTTTGATATAAGCATCAAAACGTCTGCTGAACCTCCATCTTCTCCCATCCAGACTATACTGTCGGCTCCGGAATCTCACCGGATCCTGCCGCCGAAGCAGCTCGCGGGCTTAGAGCATGATGCTCATCACCGCCGGTAGGGAATTTCACCCTGCCCCGAAGATTGATCTTATGAATTTATTCACATTATATATGATCAAATTGCAATTGTATAGAGAACTGCTCAAATTTAAATAAAATATTGGGGAAGCCCCATTTTCAGCTGATTCCGCGGTTTCCTTTTCTCCTTTACTGCGTCAATACACATTGACACTCTATTGAGAATATGATAAATTATCAGATATTTAGTCAGCTAAACTAGGAGGAAATCTAACAATGTTTCGAGTTTTGGTCTCAGATAAGATGAGCAATGACGGCTTAAAGCCGCTGATGGAATCAGACTTTATAGAAATTGTTCAAAAAAACGTCGCGGATGCAGAAGATGAATTACATACCTTTGATGCCCTGTTAGTCCGCAGTGCCACGAAAGTAACCGAAGATTTGTTTAAAAAAATGACTTCTTTAAAAATCGTCGGCAGAGCCGGTGTCGGCGTAGACAACATCGACATCGATGAGGCCACAAAACATGGAGTTATCGTGATAAACGCGCCGAATGGAAACACCATTTCAACGGCAGAGCATACATTCGCGATGATTTCTTCATTAATGAGACACATTCCGCAAGCCAATATCTCAGTAAAATCAAGAGAATGGAACCGGACGGCTTTTGTCGGGGCGGAGCTCTACGGAAAGACTTTAGGCATTGTCGGTCTGGGCCGGATCGGAAGCGAGATTGCCCAGCGCGCCAGAGCGTTCGGTATGACGGTTCATGTATTCGATCCTTTCTTAACCGAAGAGAGAGCCGGCAAAATCGGCGTAAACAGCCGGACATTCGAAGAAGTGCTTGAAAGCGCGGATATCATTACCGTCCACACGCCTTTAACAAAGGAAACAAAAGGACTGCTTAACAGAGAAACCATTGCCAAAACGAAAAAAGGCGTCCGCCTTATCAACTGCGCAAGAGGCGGAATTATTGATGAAGCTGCGCTTTTGGAAGCGCTGGAAAGCGGCCATGTCGCAGGCGCTGCCCTTGACGTGTTTGAAGTGGAACCGCCAGTTGAATCAAAGCTTCCCGACCATCCGCTGGTGATCGCCACACCTCACTTAGGCGCTTCAACGAAAGAAGCACAGCTGAATGTCGCGGCACAGGTTTCTGAAGAAGTGCTGCAGTTTGCAAAAGGTCTGCCTGTCATGTCAGCGATCAATCTGCCTGCGATGACGAAAGATGAATTCAAAAAAATCCAGCCTTATCACCAAATTGCCGATAAAATCGGAAGTCTCGTGTCACAATGTATGAAGGAACCCGTCAAAGATGTTGCGATTCAATATGAAGGCACCATCGCCAAACTTGAAACATCATTTATTACAAAAAGCCTGCTGTCCGGTTTCTTAAAACCGCGTGTAGACTCAACGGTCAATGAAGTGAACGCCGGCGGTGTAGCAAAAGAACGCGGAATCAGCTTCAGCGAGAAGATTTCCTCCAATGAATCAGGATATGATAACTGCATCAGCGTAAAAGTGACCGGAGACCGGAGCACATTTACGTTAACGGCTACGTATATCCCTCACTTCGGTGAACGAATCGTTGAACTGAACGGCTTTAATATTGACTTAAATCCTGCCGGCCACCTCGTTTATATCCAGCACCAGGATACGACTGGTGTAATCGGACGCGTCGGACGCATCCTCGGCGATAACGATATCAATATCGCTACCATGCAGGTAGGCCGTAAAGAAAAAGGCGGAGAAGCCATTATGATGCTTTCTTTTGATAAACATTTAGATGATAAAGTCGTCAATGAGCTGACTTCAGTTCAGGATATTGTTTCCGTTAAACTGATTGACCTTCCGTAACCAACAAAAAACCCAAAACATTCATATGTTTTGGGTTTTTTTACGTTTAATGGCTTGGAAGAGGATTAGGCGCGGCAGGCACAGCGATAGGTTTTGTCACATCATAATTACCGATTTTCTTTGTATGCGCATGTGTGAACAGCACCTCAGAATAACCGAATTCCTTCGCAGTTAACAGAAGCCCTTCGATCATTAAAATCCCTTCCAGCGAATCTTCAACCGTATGTTTTTCGGACAATTGAATCCGCAGCTGCTCGCCGTCTTCCCTTTCCGATACCGATGCAATCGCATCTGCTTCTATAATGCTCGCGGTCTGTGAGCCTCCGTCTGTTGTCTTCATCCCGTCAATAGCCTGATATACTGAATAATAGGTTTGTTCAGACGGGATGAGATACTCTTGTCCCAGACTGTCGCTGTAAGAAAAATACGCCCGGTTTGTCTGTTTATGTACGGACATCTCAGCGGAAATGCCATAAGATTTATAAAAATCCTGTCCGGCTCCGTTTTGAACCTTTTTCAATTTAATCCGCTCGTAAGGACTCCATGTCAAAGTCTCTTTCAGCATCTTTTTCAATAAGTCAGCATCGGCAACTGATTCGATAGAAAGCCGTCCGTTTACCTGCACAAGCAAATCCTTCTTATCCGCCGTTACCTGCACACCGTCCAAAAGGTTCGGCACAGAAAGGAAGGATTCGGGCACTTCTAGGTTTTCCGCTTCGGATAAAGCCTCTGATACCGATTCATCCGGCTTCTTTTTTTCAAAACTGACCGGAATGACGGCGGATGTTTCTGAATCGGCAAATGCCAAAGTAATGTAATTGTTTTTGTTTTGGTTTGAGACGACGAACGTCTTCTGATCCGGCGGCTTGACAGAAGCTGACTGACTGGCTTTTTCAGTCTGGCGGCTGTCAGCGGTCAGATCACCGGAAGATTTGTTTGTCATCAGGTGAGGAGATATAATCAGAGCGATGCACAATGCGCAGACGCCGGCTGCGGCGGGGCCGATCCAGCTTCGGGCCGGCTTTTTCCTGTACGGTTTACCCGTTTCAATATTCCGGTAAATGGCCTCGGGTGAACGATGATCTCTAACCGCCGGAAGTTGTCTTAACAACTCCTCTACTCTTTCTTCGTTCCAATATGACTTCATCATCCATTAGCTCCTCCCTCAAAAGCTCCATCTGTTTCCGAAGTATTTTGAGCCCTCTGTGTTGGGTCGTTTTGACTTTGCTTTCCGAGAAGCGGAGAGCGGCGGCTGTTTCCTGAATGGAATATCCCTGAATAAATCTCAAGATAATAACAGCTCTTTGATCAATGGTGCAATGATCAAGCGCGGTATAAATTTCCCGGACGTTTTCATGCTGTACGGCGAGTTCGTCCGGAAGCAAATGCTGATCTCTGACATCTTGTGTATCCCAATCAAACGTACCCATAATACGCTGTCTGATCGTCTGCTGCTTGCGGAACCAGTCAATCGCCACATGGCGTGCGATGGACAACAGCCATGTTTTTTCACTGCTTCTTCCTTCAAATGTATGATAGGAATTCAAGACGCGGATATACACTTCCTGCGCCAAATCTTCAGCCTGCGACTTATCTTTTACCATATAAAATAAAAATTGATATAAATCTTGATGGTATGCATCATATAATATCTGAAAGGTTTCTTCCATGGGAAACCCCTCCGTTCACTTTTTTGTCGTAAAAATGCGTTGAAAAGTTACATTACAACTATATTACGAGAAACTGGAATTTGGAAGGGAATTTATATTAACATATTCTTAAATTTTTAAAGGAGAAACAAATAAAAAACACCCGCAGAACATGCGGGTGTTTCGTATGGAACAAGATTGTTCGTCAATTTCAGACGTCATCCTGCACTTTTGTCGGAATATAAAATGTAAACGTCGTCCCTTTATCGATGCTGCTGTGAACCGCAATTGAGCCGCCGTGGGCTTCCACGATATTTTTTACGATGGCGAGCCCGAGCCCGGTCCCCGCCCTGCCTCTTGTTCTTGCTTTGTCCGCTTTATAAAAACGTTCAAAAATAAAAGGCAGGTCCTCTTCCGGTATTCCCGAGCCGGAATCTTTGATATCGATTTTCAGTCCGTCTTTTACGGTCTGAGCCGCGATATGAACGCTTCCGCCTGACTCCGTGTGGCGCAGCGCATTATCTATAAGGTTGGTAAACACCTGTTCCATTTTATCTTCGTCAAAGACACACTCCGGCTGAGACACCGAGATGTCTTCTGTGAGCGAAACGCCTTTTTCCTTCGCTACCCCGGAAAATTTGCGGGAGATCTTCTCCAGAAATTCATGCAGGTTTACCGTTTCATAGTGCAGGCCCGTATGTCCGGATTCCATTCTGGCCAAATCCAGCAAATCATTGACGAGCCGGCCCATGCGAAGAGATTCATCATAAATGATCTGCGCGATTTCTTTTTTCTCCTCTTCGGTGCTTGCAATGTCGTCCACTATTGCTTCGCTGTATCCCTGCAGCATAGAAATCGGGGTTCTGAGCTCATGACTGACATTGGCAATGAAGTCTTCACGCAATTTATCGAGCCTGCGCTCTTCGGTCATATCACGGAGCACGGCCACGGCGCCGCGGACGTGTGATTCCGCATAAAGAGGCGACATCAATAAAACCCATGACCTTCCTTGAAGCGTCATTTCAATCATTTGCTCTTTTTCCGTGTTCACTGCATTTTGAAATAGCTCTTTTGCTTCAGGGGGAAGGTTGTCTCCTTCTTTAATGTTCATGTTCTGCTCATAATACCATGCCTGCAGAAAACGTTCGGCCGGCGGGTTGGTCACCAAAATGGTGCCGTCGATATTAATGGTGATGACCCCGTCTGCCATACTGCTTAAAATATTGGACAGCTGTTCTTTTTCCTGATTCAGCGCGTTAATATGGAAATTGAGCTGCCGTCCCATCTGATTAAAGGCAATGGCCAGTTCCCCGATTTCATCTTGGGTCAGAATCGGAATTTTTGTATCAAACTTTCCTTTCGCCAAGTCTTGGGCGCCTTCCCGCATTTTCCGAAGGGGATATGTCACCCTGCTGGATAAAAAGAACGCGAAAAACGTTGTCAAGACGATGGCAATGCCCGCCGCAAGAAAAATATAGCGTGTCGTATGTTTCGTCGTATCTTTGACGGCAAGCAGCGATTGGGATAAAAAGACCATGCCTTTTTTGCCGTCTTTTTCATACGGCACTCCGACGATCAGCCGTTCGTTATCCGAACCGGCATTGTTGGGGACCGCGCGTTTGCTTACTTTTTTGCGGTCTGTCAGCGCCTTGTGCAGATCCCGGTCATGTTTGATCTGCTCTAATGTAATAGAGGATAAATGATTATCGTCATTGGGCGAATACCAGACATGCTTATCATCCTGAATGATCGCGATGCTCGTTAAATTGTCCGCCAGTTCCCACGTGATGGATCTGGCAAGCGGCTGGTCTTCATGATTTTCTATTATGACCGCAATTTTGTCGGCAAGCTGCGTTAAATCTTTTTCCGCTTCTTCAACGTGGTAATTTTCTATAAATTCCAGAAGCAGCACCGTTAAAATAAATAAAACAATTAACACGAGTGAAAGAATGGTAAACCAAAGCTTTCCTACTACGCTTTTCCAAAACTTCATTCAGCGCCTACCTCAAATTTGTATCCGACTCCCCATACGGTGACGATTTTTTTCGCCGCTCCCGGGGACACTTTATTTAATTTTTCACGGAGCCGTTTGACATGGGTGTCCACCGTTCTGAGGTCTCCGAAAAATTCATACTGCCACACTTCTTTTAAAAGCTTTTCCCTGTCGTACACTTTGTCCGGTGTTTTCGCCAGGAAGTACAGCAGTTCATATTCCTTCGGCGTCAGGCTCACCTCTGTGCCGTCGGCAGTCACCCTGTGAGCATCGTGATCAATAGATAGATGCGAAAAGACGAGCACATTTTTTGTCGGGGTATTGGCTGTCAGATAAGATGTTTGGGAAGCCCTTCTTAAAAGCGCCTTTACCCGAAGCACCACTTCTCTCGGGCTGAAAGGCTTGACGATATAATCGTCCGTACCCGCTTCAAACCCCTGGACGCGGTTGGCTTCTTCCCCTTTTGCCGTCAGCATGATAATCGGCGTCGCTTTTTTTTCTCTGAGCTGCCGGCATACTTCGATTCCGTCCGTTCCCGGCATCATTAAATCCAAGAGCACCAGATCATAATCTGATGCCAGCCCCATTTTAATGGCCTCGTCGCCGTTTTCCGCTTCTTCAATCACATAGTTTTCCCGTTCAAGGTACATTCTTAAAAGGCGTCGAATTCTGGCTTCATCATCTACTACTAATATTTTAGTTTCATTTGTTTGATCCATCGTTTTCCCCCTGCTTTCCTTCTGTTACTTTCATTTTAACAAACTGTGCGGCAGCTTGAGAACTGTATCGGCTTTTTGCATCTATGCGTACGAATGAAGTCCGGCAAGCACGAGATTCACAAAAATTAAGTTAAACATAATAATGGCGAAGCCGATGACGGCAAGCCACGCGGACTTTTCGCCATGCCAGCCTCTTGACAGCCGCAAGTGCAAATACGCTGCGTAAAATAAAAAGGTGATCAGCGCCCATACTTCCTTCGGGTCCCAGCCCCAAAAACGCGTCCATGCAAGCTGCGCCCAAATCATCGCAAACACAAGCGCGCCGAGTGTGAATACCGGAAAACCGATGGAAACAGCGCGGTAGCCGACTTCATCGACCAAGTCCAGATTCACATTTTTGACGAGCGGGCTTATAAGAGCGCTGATTCTCTTTCTGAATATCAGCCTGAGCGCACCGTATAAAACGAGACCTGCGCCAAACGACCAGATCACCGTATTGACCTTTCTGCCTGAAAAAATGGCCGGAAGCTCAAAAAGCGGCTTCATTGCGCCTTCCGTAAGCAGTTCTCCGTCATGCGGGCCGACAAGCGCAGGCATATCATATATCATGACGCTTTTGGCCTCTTTTTTATCCACCCAATTAAATTCAGCTTTGTAGTCCGCCAGCCGGAATGCCGACGTGACGGCGATAAATGCCACGGTCGTCACGAGTATAAACATGATGACTTCAAGCCAGAACGTTTTTTTGCCCGGTCTGGATTGGTCGACATGCTTTAACAGGAAAATGACGCCGGCTACAAAACTGATCGCAAGAATCGCCTGCCCGAGCGCCGCCGTTGTGACGTGAATGTACAGCCAATTGCTCTGCAGTGACGGAATAAGCGGCGTGATGTCTGTCGGAAACATGCTTGCATATGCGATAAGCAAAAGCGCGATAGACAATGTGAACATGCCTAATGAAGGCAGTCTGTAAATAAAGTAAATAATAATAAAAGCGAGAACAAGCATCATGCCGAATGACGTCGTAAATTCAAACATATTGCTGACAGGCGCATGTCCGCTTGCCGACCATCTCGCAATGAAGTAGCCGAGATGACAAAGAAATCCGAAAATGGTTAACGTGATTCCGATAGCCGACCAGCGGCCCTTACCGTCCTTAGCACCTTTTGTTCCCCGGATGGCGCCGCCGAAAACCGGGACGGCAATTAAATAAATCAAAAAGGCAGCATAAAGAAAATTTGCGCTCAGCTCCGCCATGACACCACTCCTTTTTCACTAGGTCTGATTTTTGGCCAATTCTTTTTGATCGGCCGGCTCTTGAATCCCGGTCCCGCTAAGAACAAATTCGATATCTTTTTTCAGACCGAACCAGTTTTTGTTCGTATGTCCCGCCACAAGCACTTCATGATCACCTGTTTTGATCCAGATCCTTCTGTGCTGCCAGTACATTCCTTGAATGACGCCGATCATAAAGATCGCGCCGCCGACGGCAAGCACCCATAAGGTTAAGTCTTTTCTGACGGTGAGTCCTGTAATGTTTTTCGTTTCCACATGGTCGAATTTTAATTTGTACTTGTTACTTTCGGAACCTTCAACAGTCTGCTGAATCGCAACAAAACTTTTCTCCCCTTTCGGCTTGTCAGGAGCCGTGATTTTAAAGACAAAAGCCGGATTGTTAGGAACCTTCGTTTTCGTGCTCGGTTCTCCGTCCTTGTTAAAATAAAAATCAGGAAGATAACTGGCGATCTGCACTTTGTAACCGTTACCAAGATCATAGTCCGTGTCGGGATCAAGAAGATTGATCTTCAGTTTGCCGAATGACTGTTTTGTTTTTTGGTCGATCAGCTGAAATACCATCTGATCGAGCTGGTTTTCTTTATAGTCCACCTGATACACAGAATAGGAGTCAAAGCGCAGCGGTTCATTGACGCGGATATTGTTTTCTTTGACTCTTTTAAGCTTCGGCTTTTCACCGAATACAATGTCGCCTTCCCTCTTGTACAAAACCGCGTCCGTTGTGAAGGATTTGGCGACTTTGCCGTTTCCGGCTCTGTCAATGGCGTCGGCGAATACTTTTTTCTCAGTGTCTTTGTTATATGTCTGCATCGTGAACCGATTGTTTTTTAAGTAATACTTGCCGTCAGTGCCGGGGATCTGGGCGGTTTCGCCTTCACGGACCCAGAGCGTTTCATCGACATACATACCGGGTACAAATCTCAGCATGGCTCCGATCAGAAAAATGATCAGGCCGATATGATTGACGTAGGGCCCCCACCTTGAAAAACGGCCTTTTTCCGCCAGAATGCTTCCCTCTTGTTCTCGCACTCTATAATGCTTTTTTTTCAATCGTGTTCTGAGGCTATCAGCCGCATCCCCGCTCAGCTCGGTTTCTGTCCGGCTGTATAGACGCTGCCTCTTCAAAAAGACCGGATTCCGCCGAACTCCTTGATTTTTCAGTGCCCTGTACAAAGGAATCACCCGATCCAGGCTGCAGATGACCAGTGATATGCCAATGGATGCGATCAGGAGCATATACCACCATGAGCCGTACAGCTGATGAAATCCCAGCAGATAATACAGTTGACCGATTATGCCGTACTGCTGTTCATAATATGTATCCGGCTGGGCGCCCGGCGGCAGATAAGCTTCCTGCGGAAAAACCGTGCCGAAAGCAGACGCCGCCAGAGTAATGACGATCAGCCATATTCCGACTTTTACGGAAGAAAAGAAGTTCCATACCTTATCTACGATTGTTTTGTTATATGTTTGCGAACGCCTTGCGCTGCCGTCGTACCGCATATCCGCAAGCGGCGATTTTTGATCATCAAGCGGCTTCCCGCACGACTCGCACAAAACCGTCCCTGCTGGATTCACGTGCCCGCATTCACATTTGACCTTTTTCATGAAGACGCCTCCGGCTTAATTAAATTCATATAGTCATGAACCATGCGTTCTGTCATCGTGCCGGTCACCACTTTCACAACGTTTCCGTCGGGATTGATCAAAAATGTCGTCGGAATAGGTGATACGCCGTACGCGTCCAGCACTTGCCGGTCAGTATCGAGCGCAACCGGGAAATTGACGCCGTATGTTTTCATAAAATTATGTACTGCAATTTTTGATTCGCCGACATTTACCGCAACCACCTCGACACCGAGGTCTTTAAAATGCTTGTATTGATTCTCCATGTAGGGAAATTCCTTCTTGCACGGCTCGCACCACGTTCCCCAGAAATTCAGAAAAACACCTTTTCCTTTTAACTGACTCAGTTCTATGAGTCTGCCCTCTGTATCTTTCAGCGCGAAATTCGGGGCTTTGGACCCCTCAGATATACGCTCACCGTTTGTGTATACGGCATTATAGATGGTATATCCGAGCGCGCAGAGTAAGATGAGAAGGATGCCGGTCCGAATGAATAAACGCCGCCGTTTTTTGTTCATTGTACACTGCTCCCCTCCCCTGCCTGCAAATCCATTCAATTATATCATCAACACGTTTTGTAATTTTTGAAGGTTATGTGAAAATTAGAAAGCGTTTTTACCGTGTTCAGCTAAAGCCCGCAGCCTTTTCACCTCATGCGGCGACAATTCTCTTGCGTCTCCTGTGCGCAGGCCTCTTAAATCTAAAAATGCGTATTCTTCACGTTTTAGTTTCAGCACGTCATGACCGATCGCCTCGAACATGCGGCGGACCTGTCTGTTTCGGCCTTCATGAATCGTCAGCTGAATAATGCTCGTCTGCTTTCTTTTGTCCAGGGAAAGCATTTTCGCTCTGGCCGGCGCTGTCTTGCCTTCTTCAAGCTGAATGCCGCGCTCAAGCTTTCTCAGAAGTTCCTTGGAAGGAATCCCCTTCACTTTGGCGACGTACGTCTTATCAATTTCGTATTTCGGATGCATGAGTTTGTTGGCAAACTCGCCGTCATTTGTCAGCAATAAAAGTCCGCTCGTATCATAATCAAGCCTGCCGATCGGATAAATGCGCTGCGGCACTTCTTTGAAAAAGTCGGTCACCACTTTCCGCCCTTTGTCGTCATCAGCTGCTGAGATCACTCCTCTCGGTTTATAAAGCAGAAAGTACACGGGTTCTTCCCGCTCCACCTTTAATCCGTTTACTTCAATCTGATCAGAACCAGTCACTTTTACGCCGAGCTCTGTTATTACTTTTCCATTCACCTTTACTTTTCCTTCTTTTATCAGCTCTTCTGCCTTTCTGCGTGATGCCACGCCGGCATGAGCAATAACTTTTTGCAGTCTTTCCATGTCGTTCACCTCAAGTATAATCTTACTTTTTTCCCCTTGAACAAACAAGCTTTTTCAAGGAGAGTTATTCTGATATATAAAAAGCGCCTGATTTCAGGCGCTTCCAAATAATAACGTAACTATGATGATTGATGCAACCACCCCGATCAAATCAGCAAGAAGACCAACCTTTAAAGCATCCCCCATTTTTTTGATGCCGACCGCCCCGAAATACACCGTCAGGACATACAGCGTCGTGTCAGTCGATCCCTGCATGACCGAGGCCAGTCTGCCGATAAATGAATCAGGCCCGTACACGGCGATCAGATCTGTCGTCATGCCGAGCGCCGCCGTTCCCGAAATCGGGCGGATCAGAGCAAGCGGCACGACTTCTGCGGGAATGCCGATCGTTGTAAAGAAAGGCTTGCACAGCCCCATGACAAAATCCAGCGCGCCTGAGGCCCGGAATACGGTAATCGCCACCAGCATCCCGACCAAATACGGAATGATGGAAAACGCAATCTCAATTCCTTCTTTTCCGCCTTCAACGAATGATTCATACGTCGGCACTTTTTTGATCGTGCCGTATATCAATATACCGGCGATAATAATCGGAATCATGGCTAAAGACAGCCAATTCACCATTTCCATTCGCTTACCTCCCTTTTCTTTTGCGGCGGTACCAGAAGTAGCGGTCAATGAAAATCGCGCCGATTCCCGAAATTAAAGTCGCTAAGATGGTCGGCCCGACGATATCGGTCGGTGATTTCGCCGAGTAAGCCATGCGCACGGCAATGACGGTTGTCGGTATCAATGTAATACTCGAAGTATTTACCGCCAAAAAGGTAATCATGGAACGGCTGGCCTCAGACTTACCTCCATTCAGCTTTTTCATCTGCTCCATGGCTTTAATGCCGAGCGGTGTCGCCGCATTTCCCAGTCCGAAAAAGTTTGCCATGAGATTTGATAAGATGTATCCCATCGCCGGATGATCAGGGGGAATATCGGGAAACAGCTTAGAAATAAACGGGCGGCACATTCTGCTGAATATATCCAAAAGGCCGGACTGCTCGGCTATTTTCATCAGGCCGAGCCAGAACACGAGAACGCTCATTAATCCGAACGAGATCGTAACCGCTTCTTTCGCTCCTTTAAAAACGGCTTCATTCACATCCTGTAAGGTACCGTTAAACATCGCAAAGACAAGTCCGATTACCGTCAGACATACCCAGATTAAATTGACCATGACGAACCGCCCGCCGCGCTCATAAACAGGCTCGTAAACGTCTCAATGAAATGCTTTTTCGGTTTTTTATGGCGCTCATTTTCATAATAGACTGGGATCTTGGCGATCACTTTCCCATCATGCATAACAGTCATCCGGCCGACGACATCAGGAATGAGAGAGGCGTCCTTTTTCCAGGCTTTTTTCGGTTTTATTAAGGTTGTGCTGATTTTTACATCGTCGATTTCATCCTCTTTTAACAAATATTTGACATCCCGGGCAATAAAAGCGCGCTTTCCGTAAAACGTCTTTTTCAGCTTCGGAATGCCGCCTTTTTTAGCGACGACATAGGTTTTATAGTGATCAAAGACATAATTAAACATATTCATATGGTCATCCCAGTCATCCGGATCATTTATGGTGACCGCGATGAGATCCGTACCGTCTTTTGAGGCCGTCGAGACGAGCGTCCGTTTCGCGATTTTTGTGTAACCCGTTTTTCCGCCTGTGCTGTAACGGTAGAGCCCAGTCAGAAGCTTGTTTTTATTTTTCCATACCCGGTCCATCGTTTCCGCCTTATACACTTTTGTGCCTGAAACGGTCCGGTATTCCTTGATTTTCATCGCGTATTTAGTCAAAAGCGCCATGTCATACGCCGTTGAATATAAATTTTCATGGTCGTCCAGCCCGTGCGGATTTTGAAATTTTGTATTTTCCATCCCGATTTGCTCGGCTTTTTTGTTCATCATAAATACAAAACCGTCAAGGCTTCCGCCGACATATTCCGCTATTGCCGCAGCGGCGTCATTTCCTGATCTCAGCATAAGCCCGTATACGAGATCTTTCAGCTTTACTTTTTGTCCCGGCTGAAGATAAATGGCTGAGCCTTCCGTTTTTACGGCATTCGCGGAAACCGTCACGGTCTCTTCCATCTTCCCTGATTCAATCGCCAGCACCGCCGTCATGATTTTCGTAATGCTTGCAATCCGCCGCTTATGATGTTCATCCTTGGCGAATAACACCCGGCCAGATGCTCCGTCGATTATAATCGCGCTTTTTGCGCTGACATGTATTTGGGCATGTGCCGTATTGCCGTCTGTAATGGAAAAAAGAATAACAAAAGTCAAAAGAAATACGGCAGCTTTTTTGAGAAAGCGCATGAATGCTCACGTCCTTGTTGTGGGTTTGTACAAGTTTATGCGCATGTCCATGACTTATGAATACCAATTGCATCACTTTCACATAAAAAAACTCTTCCAAAAGGAAGAGTTTTTATCTGACTGATGCCATATTTGAGCCTGATGCTTCATATTGCGCCAATTCTTCCCGCATGCGCAGAAATTCACTGCTGAGCGAAAGCAGAAGGCTCCGCAGCGAATCCGGCACTTGCTGGTAGAATTCAATCGCGCTTTGGCCTGTATAAGCGGCGCGGCTGTTTTCGTACCATGTATCCTTTTTCGGCATGAAAAATTCTTCCACGCACTGATGATACACTTTATACAGCGTTTTTTCCGCTCTCACCTCATGAAACGGCTCCTGCATTAAGAGCCGGCGGCAGGCTTCCTGGGCGCCTTCGCAAAAGACGGTCATCCTCCTCAGCACACTGAGCACGTCGCGGCAGTATGCCTCATCCGCCTCTCCTTGAGCCCGCATCTCCGGCAATGTTGTATGATTTAAATAGCTGCTGACCATCGTGACAACCTCGGCTAAAAATTCACCAGTTTCTTCAGTATGGGCCCTCACAATCGAATTTCCCATTTCCGTCCGTTTCCTTCCTCTCTTTTACTTCGTCATTTGCGTCATTCATCAATGGCCTTTCCCTACTATCGTATGATGAAAAACGATTATTATTTAATATCCTCAAAAGTTTGGTTGAAGTTTTCAAAGAATAAATCGGCTTCCTCCTGGAGAACGTCTTCCTCCGCATTTTCAGGAAGCGGCGGGAGCTCCTCCAATGTTTTTAAGCCGAATTGTTCAAGAAATACCGGTGTCGTGCCGTATAAAATCGCCCGGCCGGGACCGTCGGCGCGGCCCACCTCACACAGCAGCGCTTTTGACACGAGGCTGTGCAGAATCCGCTCAGACTTCACGCCCCGGATGTCTTCAATTTCCGCCCGTGTGATCGGCTGCTTGTACGAAACGATCGCCAGCACTTCCAAAGAAGCCTGTGACAGCCCTTTTGACGGCACTTCGATTAGTTTTTTCAAATAAGGAACGAATTCTTTTTTCGTTCCAAGCATATACGTATCCGCATATTCGGTAAGCTCGATGCCCCTGTTGTCTTCCTTGTACTGAGCGGCCACTTCTTCCATGATTCCGGCCAGTTCCGCTTCTTCTATTTCAAGCACCGTCACCAATTGCTTTTTGGTCAGCCCTTCATCACCCGCCGCATACAGCAGGGCTTCCACAATCGCTTTCCAATTCACGATATCAAGCGCCATGAATGGATTCACTCCCCGTAATGTATATATCTGAAAAGTTTTCTTCCTGTTCAATGATAATCTGCTGATTTTTCATCAGTTCCAGGACTGCTAAAAACGTCACGACGAGATGGTCCTTTTGCCGAGAAGGAAAAAGCTCCGTGAAGTTTATTCTTCTCCCCGCCGTTTTTAAGCTTTTTACGATTTCGTTCATTCTGTCTTCAATCGGTATTTCCTGTCTTGTAATGGTCGTTTCTTTCGGCCGCGTGATTTTTTTACGCTGAAGCACCTTTTGAAACGCGCCGATCATGTCATAAACGGTCACCGACAGTTTCTGCTCGGTCTGTTTGATTTCTTTTGCATACTCACTTAAATCACTCGGCGGCTTGGTAAATGACTTTTGTCTTTCTTCTTCCCGCTCTTTTAAATCCTTCGCAGCGGTTTTATACTTTCTATACTCAATCAGTTTTTCAATCAGCTCGTCCCGAGGGTCTTCTTCTTCAAGCATTTCGTCTTCAAACAGCTCTTCCTCTTGTTTCGGAAGCAGCATTCTGCTTTTAATGCTGAGAAGCGTCGCCGCCATGACCAGATATTCACTGGCGACATCAAGTTCAAGCTCTTGCATTGTATGTACATATAATAAATATTGTTCAGTAATGGTTGCCACGGGTATGTCGTATATGTCGATTTCAAGACGGTTAATCAGATGAAGCAGCAGGTCCAATGGGCCTTCAAACGCATCAATTTTCACTTGATATTCTACCATTATCTCACCATTTTCAATATCACTCTCATTGCCGGAAAAACTGGCTACCCTTTAGTATAATCCACCGAAATGCTCTCGTCCAATACTTTTATACACGTCCTCCGTTATTTAGAAAATACTGAAAAAGAAGATATACGCCTATACCTTTAAAGGCGGATGCACATATGATAGCCGTGTAAACTTGAAACAAAGGGAGGCTGATTTCACATGAGCGGAGCTTGTTTCGGCGGAGGTTTTGCATTAATTGTCGTTCTGTTTATTTTGCTCGTTGTCGTAGGAGCATCTTACATCTGCTAGTTCCTCAGGCTTCAGGCACCAAGCCGCTCTTTTTTCCTTTTCATAACGCTGTGGTACACTGGTTTTAGCATAAAAGGAGGAAGCGGCTTGTATCCTAAAGCTTATATCGGCTTTTTGGCCGAATTTCACGCATCAAGAGATTATTTTGAGTGTCATGAACTGTTAGAGGAATATTGGAAAGAAAGCCCGGCTGAAAAGCGGAGCATTCATTGGGTCGGCCTGATTCAGCTTGCCGTCGCTCTGTATCACCAGCGCAGGGGAAATGAAGCCGGGGCGAAACGGCTGATTGCCAACAGCTTACGTATTCTCCAGTCTGAAAAGCAGGCGGTCTGTTCTCTCGGTCTCAGCCATCCGAAGCTGATTGAGCTGATAGAAACGCTGGCAGACGATATAGAAGCGGGCCAGCCTTATAAAAGTGTTATGCTGCCGATTACAGATGAAGCCCTGAAAGAAGCATGTCTTGCCGAATGCCGCCGAAAGGGCTATACATGGGGGCAAGAAGGCGTATCAGATACCTTTCTTATTCATAAACACCGCCTGCGGGACAGGACGGATGTCATTAAGGAACGCGAACGGGAAATTGAGAGAAGAAAAAAAAGCAGAGGCTGACGGTCAGCCCTGCTTTTTCTATATCAAAACAGCTCCCGAAACCGTGAAGATTCCGGGAGCATTTGTCAGTTATTATATGAGATATCCTGATCTTTTTGATGTTGACAGCGTTCAAAAAAGCTTTGCGTTAATTCATTCGGAACGAGTGCCTCCGTTTTGAACAGACGTTTTAAGGCGTCCATCATTTGCTTTCCGATTCCTTGATGGCGGTGAGAAGGATTCACGCTGATATGCCGGATTTCAACTTCTGAGTCCTTTTTTTCGACTCCGATCGCTCCGACGATATCTTCATCCTCTTTCCAAAGAAAGAGCTGGCGGCCAGTATCCGTTTCATAGTCCTTTATTGTCTGCTGAAGCTGCTTGAGATCTTTTTCATTCGGCATAAATGACAGAAGACCCATCGCAATCTTTTCAAACGATTTTTTATAACGAATTAACATAAAAACCCCTCTATATCCAAAATGTCCATTCATGTCCTATCAAACGGATACATAAAGGCGATCCGTTTCCTCACATTATATCATTTTCGCCGCTGTTTTAAACGCTTTTCAACAAATTATTCAAATGAACGGTTTAAATTTGCCATTTCAATGGCAGATACTGCGCAATCCGCTCCCTTATTTCCGGCTTTTGTTCCGGCTCGTTCGATGGCCTGCTCAATGGTTTCAGTCGTCACAATGCCGAAGATAACCGGGACGCCCGTCGCCGTTCCCGCCTGGGCAATGCCTTTTGCCGCTTCATTGCAGACATAGTCATAATGCGTTGTCGCTCCTCTGATAACCGTGCCGAGCGTAATGACGGCATCGTATTTTTTCGTTTCCGCCATTTTCTTTGCCGCAAACGGGATTTCAAACGCTCCCGGCACCCAAGCGACGTCAATGTCGTTTGATTCTACACCGTGGCGAAGCAACGTGTCTTCCGCTCCGCTTAACAGCTTGCTCGTAATAAATTCATTAAATCTGCCGACGACGATTCCGATTTTAAGTCCTGTTCCTACTAGGTTTCCTTGTATGATATTCATATGTTATCCATCCTTTTTTGTGAGATTTGTTTTTAGAAATGAAGCAGATGTCCAAGTTTTTTCATTTTGGTCTGTAAATATTGCTTGTTATGCTCACTCGCTTCCATTTGAAGCGGCACCCGTTCTGAAATGCTGAGACCGTATCCTTCGAGGCCGGCGATTTTCCGGGGGTTATTGGTTAAAAGTTTCATATGCTGAACCCCTAAGTCGCGGAGAATCTGGGCGCCGATGCCGTAGTTGCGCAGATCAGGCAGAAAGCCGAGCGCTTCGTTCGCTTCAACCGTGTCATACCCTTGTTCCTGCAATCGGTACGCCTTCAGCTTATTGATTAAACCGATTCCTCTGCCTTCCTGGCGCAAATACAATAGAACGCCGCGGCCTTCTTCAGCAATTTGCGCAAGCGCGGCATGAAGCTGAGGTCCGCAATCACAGCGATGGGATGCAAACACATCGCCCGTCAGGCATTCTGAGTGCACTCTGACAAGAACGGGTTCGCTGTTAAACGGGACATCCCCCATGACAAAGGCGAGATGTTCTTTTCCGTCAACCTCGTTTGTATATCCGTAAACCCTAAACGTGCCGAAGTCAGTCGGCAGCGTAATATCAACTTCTCTGTTCACAAGTGTCGTAATGTTGTAACGGTACTCTATTAAGTCTTTTATCGTAATCATTTTCAGCTGGTGGCGTTCGGCGATTTCAGCTAACTCCGGCACTCTGGCCATTGTGCCGTCTTCATTCATAATTTCACAAATGACGCCCGCTCCCTGAGATCCGCAGGCTTTTGCAAGGTCAACGGCTGCTTCCGTATGGCCGGCCCGCTTCAGGACGCCTCCTTTTTTTGCGATTAAGGGGAAAATGTGGCCCGGACGCTGAAAATCGTCAGACACAGATTCCTCGTTCAACAGCGCCTGAATCGTAAAAGAACGTTCTTGAGCGCTGATGCCCGTTTTTGTCAGCCTGTGGTCAATACTGACCGTAAACGCGGTCTCATGTGAGTCCGTATTATGATCGACCATCGGGTGAAGATCCAGCCGGCCGGCGATGTCTTCAGACAGCGGCGTGCAGATCAGGCCTCTCCCATGGGTCGCCATAAAATTCACCACTTCAGGCGTGGCATGCTCAGCCAGCGCTACGAAATCTCCTTCGTTTTCTCTGTCTTCATCATCGACAACAATGATGACTTCACCTTTTTTCAGCGCCTCTAACGCCTCTTCTATCGGATGAAACATATCGATCTTCCTTTCTAAAAGCCGTTCTCGCTTAAAAAGGCTTCCGTGATAGTTTGATTGCTTTTCGTTTGTTCTGTTTTGTGCAAAAAGCGGTATAAGTATTTACCGATCATGTCACACTCAATATTTACGGTCGATCCGACTGTTTTCGTCTGAAAAATCGTTTCTGAGATGGTATGCGGAATGATGGATACCGTCACGCTTTCGTCTGATAGACCGAAAATCGTCAGGCTCACGCCGTCTACCGTAATTGAACCTTTCAATACGAGCGTTTTTGTCAATTCCGGCGAAAGTTTTAAATCGTAATAGACCGCGTTGCTTTTTTTCTCGATCCGCGTAATTTCCGCCGTTCCGTCCACATGCCCTGATACAAAGTGGCCGCCGAACCGTCCGTTGGCGGACATCGCTCTTTCCAGGTTTACTTTACTGCCTTTTGACAAGCCGTTCAGCGAAGTGGCTTTCACTGTTTCCGGCATGACATCAACCGTAAATTGATTGTCAGAAAATCCGGTTACGGTCAGGCAGATGCCGTTTACCGCAATGCTGTCGCCAAGCTTCACATCACTTGTCACTTTTGAAGCGGCGATGGTTAATGCCATGGAAAGGCCTGTCTTTTTGATTGCTTGGATCGTGCCTGTTTCTTCAACGATTCCTGTAAACATCGTCACCATCCTTTCCATCTTTAGGTATGGCCGTCAGTTTTATATCCGGCCCGATTTGGGTGATTTGTGTGAATTGTAAATGGGGGACATCTTTCATTGATTGAAAACCTTCACCGGAGATCAAGCTGGGAGCAAGCGTTCCTCCGATTAATTTAGGGGCGAAATAGAAATGAAGCTCTTGGAAACAGCCTTCCTTGACAAAACTTCCGTGTACGGATGCTCCGCCTTCCACATAAACGGACATTATGCCGTTTTCAGCGAGAATGCTGAGCACCTCAGGGACGTGAATGCGGTCTGTTTCCAGCGGAATAACTTTTATTCCGAGTGCGGTCAGCCGGTCTTTCTTTTGCACGTCTGCATCTTTGGCCGTAAATATCCATGTCGGCGCAGCGCCGTCAGTGAGCACATTTGCCGTTTCAGGAATGGTCAGCTTTGTATCGAGAATCACTCTGACCGGCTGCTTCACTGCATCAGGAAGCCTGCAGGTCAGGCTCGGATTATCGGCTTTGACTGTGCCTGCTCCGACAAGAATGCTTTGATGCGATTTCCTGTATTGCTGGGCATCAAGCCTTGCCGCCTCTGATGTAATCCATTTGCTGTCACCGGTTTCAGTCGCTGTTTTCCCGTCAAGGCTCGCAGCCGCTTTCAAGGTGACATACGGAAGTCCGGTCCGCATGAAGTGAAGAAACATTTTATTCAGCTCTTCTGCCTGCTGCCTGAGAAGTCCGGTTTTCACTTCGATGCCCGCTGCTTCCAGCATTCCGATGCCTTTTCCGGCTACAAGCGGATTCGGATCTTTCACAACGATAAACACCCTTTTTATCCCCGACTTTATTATCAGTTCGGCGCATGGCGGTGTTTTTCCGTAATGGCTGCAAGGCTCCAGCGTCACATACAAATCGGCGCCTTTTGCGTGTCTGCCGGCCATATGAATCGCGTGAACCTCGGCATGCGCTTCTCCGTATTGCAAATGGGCGCCCATTCCGACGATCTGTCCGTTTTTGACGACGACAGCGCCGACAAGAGGATTGGACTGTGTCTGTCCTTCACCGCGTCTGGCAAGTTCTATTGCTGTATTCATATAATATTCTTCCATCGTTATCCCTCCCTTCTTCCACGCAATTTGGCGTCAAAAAAGCCCCGAATGTTTACACAGTTCGGGGCTTTGCCAGTTTTAATCCATAGGAAATAAGACTATACAGTAAGTTTATTTTTTGCATAGCTTCTCTCATCCTTCTCCCATCCAGACTTTCACTGTCGGCTTCAGCTTTTCACTGAATCCACCGTATACAGATGCATACGGGTCACGGGCTGTAAAGCGCAAAGCGCCTTATTACCGCCGGTCGGGATTTTCACCCAGCCCCGAAGGATACAATCAATATTTTTTTGTCCTTATCCGCTATTATAACATCCTTTGCGGCAGGCGCAATGAATTTGCACCTAATTATTCAGAAAAATAAAAAGCGCCCTTTTCCCATAAAAGGCGCCTTTATTTATTCGTTCACTTTGACAACCTTCAATAAGCCGTCAATCCGGTTTGATTTGCTGAAATACGCTTTAATTTTATCTCCCTTTTTCACATCGGAGAGATCCTGCTTCAGCTTGTCGCCGTTAAAAATAATTTTTGTGCCGTTTGCTGCCGTACCGTGGTACTCAGTTCCTTCGATTTTCGTAATTTTATATGTTTTGACTGTATATTCTTCTTTTTCCTGGGACAGGGTTTGTCCGATTGCAGTCGGCACGTCTTTCAGTTCAATATCGTTTATGACCATATAACCGCCCGCCAATAACAGCAGCAGTACAAGTAAAATGGCTGCTTTTGTTTTAATTCTTCCCATTTTTCTACCTCCAGCCCGTATCAATCTATTCATTACTATGTCATATTCCTTTTTTTCATGAATAGAAAACCGTTCTTCCCTGCGTGAGTTATTCATATAACGTTTCATAAAGGGAAGATGTTTCATGTATCTGTAAAACTTTCTATCTATTAAATAGATATACGAATTTATGTTCTGTTTTTGAGGGTGGAAAGATAAATTTATATAAAAAAGCAGTTTTCTTATAAGAAAACTGCCTGTACGGTTTATTTCGTCTTGCGAATTTCATTAAACGGGAAGAAGACGAATTTTGATGTGCCCGCTATTTGTTTTTTCGTAAAGAGACCGAGGCCGTTGCGGCTGTCCATAGATTCTCTGCGGTTATCACCCATGACGAAATATTTGTCGTCCGGCACCTTCACCGGGCCGAAGTCTTCTGTCAGCCGGTCAAAGCCGCCTTGCTTCGCCTTGTGCTTGTTTGCCGCTAAATACGGTTCGGACACTTTTTTGCCGTTGATGTACAGCTGATCGTTTTTCATTTGCACCGTGTCGCCGGGAAGTCCGATAATCCGTTTGACATAGTGCTCGTTTTCTCCGTTCAGAACGACGATCTGGCCGCGTTTGAAGTCGCTTATGTATTTGACCGTCATATTGACAAAGATTCTCTCGCGGTCATGCAGCGTCGGATCCATTGATTCGCCGTCAACGAGATAAGGGGCAAATAAAAAGTTTCGGATGAGCAGTGCCAGAACGACAGCGATGATAATGGCTTTCGCCCAATCAAGTACGGCGCTTTTTTTAGAAGTTTTTTCTTTTTCTGATTTCAAGTGATTTCCTCCCATTAGCCATGGTCGTTTTTATTTTACCATGAATCCCTGCACAGAGGGCAAATAAGCCCCGCACCTCATCCATTTTTTTCATTTTATAAGCCGGATCTGCTGATTTTACGGTATTTCACGAAGCTTCCGATCCGCCAAATGCACAAATACACAAAAGCAAGTTCCATCGTTAAAACGGCGAATTCCGCCGCGTCAATGTTTTTGAAATATTGGCTGAGCACGATACGGATCGCAATAATCGCGATAATGACATATTTAAAGTTTTTATTCCGCTTGGAGTAGACAAAGCCGTCTTCCCGAATTTCATAGGCGGTTTGCGACAGCATAATGACGCCGAATACCGCGCCTAACAGTCCGGCGATGGCGAGCTCCCAAAGAGCGGGAAAATGAAACTGCTTTCCCGGGATATTCATGAGCTGGCTGATACTGAATGTGAAAATGACGGCGATAATCAAAAGCGGGAGAATGATGCCGAAGCCGCCGCCTTTAATCGGCCTGTTTCCCTTTTTCACCCTGAACCAAATCATAAGTGCGAGAATGATAATGACAAATAAAACGGTTGCCAATTGAACCAACGTTTCTACCTCTTTTCATTGTTGTAATCGGTCTTTTTCACTATACCAGAATGATCACCGATGTTCATATATGTATTTTTTCATGATTTACACATGAGAATTTTCATATACATAAAAAAACCCGCCTGAAAAAGGCGGGTTTTCTGTCATTATCCTTCTACACGGATTTCTTTCATTTTGTCTCCGTTAGACATGTTTTTCGCATGCTCTAAACCGCTTGTCACTTTTCCGAATACAGTATGAACGCCGTTTAAATGCGGCTGCGGCTCATGTACGATGAAGAATTGGCTTGAACCCGTGTCTTTACCGGCATGCGCCATTGATAAAGAACCGGCTTCGTGTTTATGCGGATTGCCTTCTGTTTCACATTTGATCGTTTTTCCGCTTCCGCCCATGCCTGTCCCAGTCGGATCTCCGCCTTGGCTGACAAAGCCCGGAATCACGCGGTGGAAAATAACGCCGTCATAAAAGCCCGTATTCGCCAGATTTTCAAAGTTAGCGACTGTATTAGGCGCTTCATTCGGATAAAGTTCAAATTCGATTCTGCTGCCGTTTTCCATTTCGATGTAACCAGTTTTCATTCTCATTCCTACTTCCGTATTGTTTTTTGTCAAAGCCTTCTTCAATATGAATTTCAATTGTAAGCCGGCTTTCTTTTTGATATTCTTTTGAAGGAAGAGGCCTCTGCTCTTCTTTTCGCGGCTATTATACCACACCTTCAGCCGGAAAACGAATCTCCCCGCTTCCGCAGAAAGAAAATGAAACCAGAACAGCTTCACAGCCGTCTATGTATCGGAACTGCTTCACGCAGGTCCTCACAAACCGCTTCAAAACGGCATTTGTGAAAAGAAGGAGGTTAACCGCTTTGAAAAAAATGTGGATTGGATTGCTGGCGGCGGCCGTTGTATTGTGCACAATACCGAAAATCAGCCTGGCCGATGCCGCAGTCGGAGATGTCATCGTCACACTGGGGGCGGATCTGTCAAACGAAAACCGTCAGAAAGTGCTTGACGAATTAAATGTCCCTGATAACGCGACAAAAGTGACGGTCACAAATAAAGAAGAACATGAATATCTGGGAAAATATATATCGAACGCCCAAATCGGCACAAGAGCCATCTCTTCGTCATCCATTACGGTGGCAAAGAAAGGGTCCGGGCTTGACGTTAAGACCCATAATATCGATTCCATTACGGATGAAATGTACTTAAACGCCCTGATGACAGCAGGAGTGAAAGATGCGAAAGTATACGTGACGGCGCCGTTTGAGGTATCAGGCACCGCAGCATTAACGGGAATCATCAAGGCATATGAAGTCTCATCAGACAAAGCAATTTCAGAAGATGTAAAACAGGTCGCCAACCAAGAGCTTGTCACCACTTCAAATCTCGGGGATAAAATCGGGGATAAAAACGCCTCCGCGCTCATCGCAAACATTAAAGATGATTTCGCGAAAAACGGTGTGCCCGATACAAAAGAAGGAATCGAGAAAAAGGTCGATGATGCGGCTTCAAACCTTAACATTACACTGACTGACGCTCAAAAAGACCAGCTCGTTTCATTGTTTAATAAAATGAAAAATGCCAAGATTGATTGGGGCCAAGTCGGCAGCCAGCTCGATAAGGCAAAAGACAAAATCACGAAGTTCATTCAATCCGATGAAGGCAAAAGCTTTGTTCAAAAAGTCATTGATTTCTTCGCTTCGATTTGGAATGCGATCGTGTCTGTATTTACAGGAGACAGCGGATCAAGTTCTAACAGCTGAATGCAAAAAGAGACCGGACGCCATTGTTCCGGTCTCTTTTTTATTTATTGTTTGACCCCCGTCTTAAACGGCAGATCCAGTTTTACAATGTCTTCATAAGTTTCCCTTCTAATGACAAGATGCGCTTCGCCGTCTTCCACAAAAACGACGGCGGGACGCGGAATGCGGTTGTAGTTGTTAGCCATGCTGTATCCGTATGCTCCCGTGCAGAAAACGGCGAGAAGATCGCCTTCTTTCACTTCCGGAAGATCTATATCCCAAATGAGCATATCACCGCTTTCACAGCACTTGCCCGCGATGGATACCGTTTTATCGTGGTGTTCTCCGATTCTGTTTGCCGATACGGCTTCATATTTCGCCTGATACAGCGCAGGACGGATATTATCGCTCATGCCCCCGTCAACCGCTGCATATTTACGGGTGCCGGGCACTTCTTTTTGCGAACCGATGGTATAAAGCGTCGTTCCGGCGTCTCCGACGAGCGAGCGTCCCGGTTCAATCCAGATCTCCGGAATGTCAAAAGCGTGCAGCGCTGCGTTTTCTTTTACCGCTTCGATAATTTTTTCCACATAAACGGCGGGATGAAGAGGTTCATCCTCCTCCGTGTAGCGGATGCCAAAGCCGCCCCCTAAATTCAGCACTTCAGAGACAAAGCCGAATGATTCTCTCCATTCATTCAGTTTTGTGAAGATTTTTTCTGCGGCCAGCACAAAGCCCGCCGTATCAAAAATTTGCGATCCGATGTGGCAGTGAACGCCGAGAAGGCGGATATGGTCTGACTGTAATACTTGTTCAATCGCCTTTTCTATTTGCCCGTTATGCAGATCAAAACCGAATTTGGAATCTTCCTGTCCCGTCGTAATATAATCATGCGTATGCGCCTCTACCCCCGGAGTGATCCGCAGAAGCACATCCATTGTGCGCCCTGATTTGCGGCACAGTTCCGCGAGTAAGGATATTTCATAAAAATTATCAACGACAATGCAGCCGATTTGATGATCGAGCGCCATTTTCAACTCTTCTTCGCTTTTGTTATTGCCGTGAAAATGAATCCTGTCAGCCGGAAAACCAGCCGCAACCGCCGTAAACAGCTCTCCGCCGGATACAACGTCCAATGAGAGCCCCTCCTGCTCAGCGAGCTGTATCATCGCAACGGAAGAAAACGCCTTGCTCGCGTACGCGACCTGCGCCTTTAAATCCGCGTCAATGAATGCCTGTTTAAAGCTTTTAGCGCGCTCACGTATTAAAGCCACATCGTAAACATAAAGAGGCGTGCCGTAATGCTCCGCTAAATACAGCGCGTCCACACCTCCGATTTCCAAATGACCTAGTTTGTTTTGTCTGCTTGTGCCATGTAAGAACAATGCTCATTCCCTCTTTCTGATCCGCATATGGGTGAAAAGGACAGCTTCTTTTGAGCTGTCCTTATACAAGTCCCGTATAAGTTAAGACATACAATATCATAATCTTCTGTCGGTTTCAATGCGATTATGAACCGCTTGGCTGTCTTTGACGGTCTTTCGGGTGAACAATGCTCGGTCTGACTTTGGCTCCCGGCACTGTCGTCCGGACGAGCACCTGCCACAGCGCCTTGCCGTTAAACGGTAAAAACGGCCATAAATACGGCGTATGAAACGAGCGGATATTCGCCATTATGATCAGCAGCAATGTAAAGCCTATCACAAAGCCTTTTACTTGGAAAATGGCCACGAGCACCATTAAGATGAGGCGTATCATTTTATTGGCGAGGCTGAGCTCATAGCTCGGCGTGGTAAATGATCCGATGGCGGCGATCGATACGTACAGAATCACTTCTGCTGAAAACAGCCCCACCGCTATGGCGATTTGACCGATCAGCACCGCCGCAATCAGACCCATGGCGGTGGATAAAGCGGTCGGCGTATGGATCGCGGCCATCCTGAGAAACTCAATCCCCAAATCGGCCAAAAAGATTTGCAGAATGATCGGGATATGCGTATTTTTATTTAAACCGATAAAATCCAATCTTTCAGGCAGAAGAGACGGTTCAAGAACAAAGAGGAACCAGATCGGAAGCAGAACAGTTGAAGCGATAATACCGAAGAACCTGATCCATCTTAAAAATGTTCCCACTGAAGGCGCCTGCCTGTATTCTTCCGCATGCTGAACATGGTGAAAAATCGTGGTCGGCGTTATGATCACGCTCGGTGACGTATCAACGACGATGATGACGTGCCCTTCTAAAATGTGATTGGCGGCCACATCCGGCCGCTCCGTGTATCTGACCATCGGAAACGGGTTGTAGCCCTGTTTGACGATGAATTCCTCCACCGTTTTATCAGCCATCGTCAATCCGTCAATGTCAATCGCATTCACTTCGTTTTCGACGATGCTGACAAGGTCCGGGTCCGCGATGTCTTCTATATACACAATCGCAAGATCGGTCTTAGAGCGCTCGCCGACTTTCGTAATTTTGACGCGGAGCCTTTCGTCCCTGATTCGTCTTCTGATCAATGCTGTATTAATGACGATATTTTCGATAAAACCGTCTCTTGCCCCGCGGACGACCTTTTCCGTATCCGGTTCTTCAGGTGTGCGTCCGGGGTAACTTCTGACGTCGACGACGAAAGCGAAGCCCGCGCCTTCAACGATAACGGCGACAAGTCCGGAAAGCACTTGATCCGTTGCTTCGTCGAGCGTTTTGACTTTTTGGACCTGCTGATTGACAAGCCTGTTTTCAACAACGTCAATCGCTTCATCCGCATTTTCGTCATAATTATTGACGTCGACGAGCTGTTCCATTAAATGAATGATAAACAAAGTATCGGTTAATCCGTTGACAAAGTAAATCTGGACTTCCCGGTCTAATACTCGAACTTTGCGGACGCCGACATCATAGCTCGTTCCCATACCGACGCGGTCTTTAAAAAATTGTTCATTTTTTCTAGGATCCCGGTACACCTTGATCATGTTTTCCGGTTTTTCCGGCATGGCTTTCGCTCCTTTCTAAAATGAATTCGACCGCCTTCATCGTGATCGGCGAGCCTTTGGATATGTCATCTTTTCTTCCCATCTTACCTATGTCGCCGATGCCCACAATGAGGGGAACGTCCAATTTATCCAGACAATACACCGTATCTCCGTTCATTCTGTGCTCGTCCATTTCTCTCATTCCGGTTTTATCGACGCCATACTCCGTCACTTCTCCATCACGGTCAATGGAGACATCGACTTTCGTCCATTCAGCCTGATGGGTCTTAGAAGCGACCGCAATCACCCCCAGCACTTCAATGTCCTGATGTGAGGCGACATATTTCAGCGCCGTTTCACCCGGCCCTTCCCCTTGCAGGCCTGAATCGTCAAACATGACAAACACCGGGTCATTCGGCGCGGCTTTAATCAGCTGAACAAGTTCGGGGCCGCTTCTGGTTGACGGATTGCCCTTTGATTGGGAAATACACCGTCCGCCTGCTTTTTCCGCGGCATATTCAATTGTTTTGGCGGCGTATACGTCCCCGTCTGTCACAAGAATGACCTTCCGTTTCGTCATCAGGCATTATCCTTTCGGTTTAAAAATAACGGCTACAAGAAATGCGAATAAAATCGCTGAAGATATACCGGCGGAAGTAAGTTCAAAAATCCCCATGGCGATCCCGATAAATCCATGCTCGTGAGCTTGATGCATGGCGCCGTGCAATAAGCTGTGACCGAAGCTGACGATGGGAACCGTCGCGCCCGCGCCCGCGAATTCGATAAATTTGTCATATATTCCGAACCCATCCAACAAGGCGCCGATGACGACAAAAGTTGTCATTACATGGGCGGGTGTCAGTTTAAAAATGTCAAGCAGCAGCTGACCGATAATGCATATGATTCCCCCGCAAACAAAAGCCAACAGATATTCCATTTATGATGCACCTCCCGCCCGCTCAAATACCACACCGTGCGCGATGGTCGGAATGGTTTCCTTCTGCTGGATCATTGTCGGACTTAAAAGCGCTCCTGTCGCGACAACGAGTACCCTGTTTAGAGTCCCTGCTTTTAATTGATTAAAAATATGTGTGTACGTAACAAGCGCGGAGCAGGCGCAGCCGCTTCCGCCCGCAAACACCTGCTGGTCCGGCGTATAGATGAGAAGACCGCAGTCATCGTGTTTCGTTCCGACGGGATAGCCTTCTTCTTTGAGCAAATCTTTCACGATCGGCGAGCCGACGCCTGAAAGGTCTCCCGTTAAAATCAGATCATAATCATCCGCCGTGCGGTTTAAGTCCTGCAGGTGCTGTTTGATTGTGTCGGCGGCAGCTGGCGCCATGGCCGATCCCATATCGAACGGATCTGTTATTCCGAGGTCGCTTACTTTTCCCACTGTTGCGCTTGTAATCTTGATATCAGAAGGGTTTTGGCTGATGATGACCGCCCCGCCCCCCGTGACCGTCGAAGTGGCGGTATCCGGTTTTTGCCCGCCATATTCCGTCGGATTGCGAAATTGCCGTTCTGCGGTCGCGTTATGGCTGCTCGTGGCTGCGATCGCCCGGTTCGCAAAACCGCCGTCAATGAGCGCGGATGCGACGGCAATCGTTTCCATTGATGTCGAACAGGCGCCGAACAGACAGAGGAACGGGATTTTCAGATGTCTGGCGACGTAGTTGGCGGTCACATTTTGATTTAAAAGATCCCCCGCGAGCAACAAATCAATATCGCTCTTTTTCAAATTCTGTTTTTGCAAAGCTGAGTTGATGGCATCTTCCATTAACTGACGTTCCGCCATTTCCCAGTTTTTCTGATTGCAATGCATTTCATCGTATGTCTTATCAAACAGCGAACCGAGCGGGCCGTCTTTTTCTTTCGGTCCGGCTGCCGTCCCCGCCGCATTTACAAATAACGGGTTTTCAAACACCCAGGTTTGCTTTCCGGTTAATTTCATTTTTTCTCCTCCTACGAAAACAGTTTTTCACAAGCAAACCGTATCAGGCCTACGATATAGGCTGCCACGACGCCGAATACAATGACGTTTCCCGCCAATTTAAACATGTTTGTCGCTACTCCGAGCACGAGTCCTTCACTTCTGTGTTCCAGAGCCGCGCTTGTCATACTGTTTGCAAAACCCGTCACCGGCACGGCTGAACCCGCTCCGGCAAACTGCCCGAGTCTGTCATAAATGCCGAATCCGGTCAAAAGAGCGGAAATTAAAATAAGAGTGGCGGCCGTCGGGTTGCCCGCTGTTTTTTCATTAAAATTAAAAAAGTGGATGTAAAAGTCTTGAAGAGCCTGCCCGATCAGACAGATCAAACCGCCGATCAGAAAGGCTTTGACGCAATTCCAAACATATGGCGGTTTCGGCTGATAGTCTTTCACTTTTGTTTTGTAATTTTCTTTTAAGTTTGTCACGTCGGTTCCTCCTTATGAATGATGGATAAAATACAGCCAATGAAATAAAGAGCCGGCTATTTTGCCGAACACAATGGCCATCAGCAATATGATGATTTTGCTGCCGAAGCCGATCCGTTTGGCAAGAATGGGAAGCACATTCAGCACTTCTGTAAGCGCGGCGGCCAGCATGCCGACAAACATGCCGGCCAAAAGCCCGACCGGAACGGCCAGCCATTCAGATAAAAAAAAATGATTCATATTTAAGGTTTCCCAGCCGCCGAACACAGCTCCTGAAATAACAGCTCCTTCGTAGGCCTGTACAAAGCGCATTGTTTTTGTCAGCTGCATAAGGCGGGGGATGATTCCCATAACGGTTAAAAAAGCCACAAAGCCCGCTCCCACGGTCAGCCCTCCGCCAAGCCCGACAAACATAACGAAAAGAATGCTAACGATCATGCAGATCTTTCATCGTCTCTTCATTTTCGTGCATTGCGACATAATGATCGAGATCAAGCTGATAATTAAACATCTCGACTTCCAGCGGGCTTGGCTCTTCATTCAGGCGTTTTTTGAAGATGTGATTAAAAAAGACGATCATACCGAGACCGAGGCCGATGCTGTATGGAATCTGAAGCAGATACGGATATTCATTCCGTTCGCCCGTTATGATTTCATATAAGGCGATATGAACTTCTCTCATACTGACATCTTCATGAAAATTCATAATGGCAAGACATGAACCGATAAAAAGCAGGAGCCAGACACCGACGAACAAAACGGCTGACAGCTGCTTTTTCTGGTAATGGATTTCCACTATCGTTTCAGCGCCGCCGACGGTCTGTACATCAAGAGCGGGAAAAGCGGTATGAATGGTTTTCAGCACTTTTATGATGTCCAGCACGACGATATTTTTGTCTTTTTTCGTGACCTTATACAGCGGCAGTGCCGACAGTTTTTTTTTCAGCTTTTGCTGTCCCGCGATCTGCGCGGCGTCGCCGATTGTGATGATATCTCCGGTATGAGCCTTCACGCGGTGGCGAAGTCTGAGAAATATTCGTCTTTCCATCTTGCATCACCATCTTTCGGGTGGTTATATATGTAGTATGCGGTTCACTTTTGTTCTCATTCATCAGCGGCAAAAGACCATAAATTACCACCGATGCACAAATAAAAAAAGCCGGCCCGTAAAAGGTCAGCTTTCCGTATGATCCATCTGCACTTTAATCTGCTTTAATATTTTTTTCTCCAGCCTCGATACCTGGACTTGGGAAATCCCGAGCCGTTCGGCTACTTCCGACTGTGTCTGATCTTTATAATATCTCAGATAGACAATGAGTTTTTCCCGTTCTTCCAAATCACTGATCGCTTCCTTGAGGGCGATTTTGTCAAACCACTTCTCTTCTGAATGATCGGCGATCTGATCAAGCAGGGTGATCGGGTCTCCGTCATTTTCATACACGGTCTCATGAATGGATGAAGGCGCCCGCACCGCTTCCTGCGCAAGCACCACATCCTCCGCATCAATTTCTAAATGGTCCGCGATTTCCTGGACGGTCGGCACTCTTCCGTATGTTTTTGACAGTTCATCTTTCGCCCGGCGTATTTTATTGCCGAGCTCTTTTAAAGATCTTGAAACTTTGACGGTTCCGTCATCGCGGATGAAGCGCTGGATTTCTCCGATAATCATCGGCACGGCATAAGTTGAAAAACGGACATCATAGGACAAATCGAATTTATCAACGGATTTTAACAATCCGATACAGCCGATCTGAAACAGATCGTCCGGCTCATAGCCTCTGTTTAAGAACCTTTGAACGACGGACCACACAAGACGCATGTTTTTTTCTATGAGGAGGTCTCTTGCCTGCTGGTCGCCCTCTTGGCTCTTTTTGATTAATTCTTTGACTTCATGGTCCTTGAGCTGCGCGTTTTTGCTGTTTTTCTTAACCTCCACATCCATAACAAATCTCCTTAATTACAAAGCGCTTTGCTTTTTGATAGGTGTTTTGTTAAGCGTATCGTCGTTCCCATCTCCGGCGAGGAATCAATCGTGACATCATCCATAAAGTTTTCCATAATGGTAAAGCCCATTCCGGAGCGCTCAAGCTCGGGTTTTGTCGTAAAGAGCGGCTGGCGCGCTTCCTCAAGATCCGTGATCCCGAGGCCTTCGTCACGTATGGTCAGATAGACGACATGATCCTCCAGCGTAACGGAGATGTACACCTTTCCGTCGCAGTTTTCTTCATAGCCGTGGATGATCGCGTTTGTTACCGCTTCTGATACGACGGTCTTGATTTCCGTCAGCTCATCCATCGTCGGGTCGAGCTGTGCGATAAAAGAAGCAACTGTTACGCGCGCAAACGATTCGTTCTGACTGAGGGCTGAAAATTCAAGATGCATCTCGTTTTTCATGATGCCACCCCCAACGTTAAAAGCGCTTTTTGTTCTGATTGTTCAAACCTGATGATTTTAAACAGGCCGGACATGTCAAACAGACGTCTCACCGCGGGCGAAATCGCGCACACGACCATTTCTCCGCCGAGCTGTTTAATTTGTTTATAACGCCCTAAAATCACGCCGAGGCCGGAGCTGTCCATGAAGGTAAGATCTTCAAGGTTCAGCACGATGTGACGGATGCCGTCAGCCTCCAGCGATTCAGTAACCTTTTGTTTTAATGATTCTGCCGTATGATGGTCGAGTTCACCTGTTAATCGAATACAAAGCACGGATTCTTTGACATGAAAGTCAATTCCAAGGCTCATGCTCATTCCTCCTTGATATGATCGGATAATGAGTGTTTCGATTTTCGGGAAAGCAATTCCTTCACTATGACAAAACTAGTGCCCGTTCGCCACGATTATTTAAATTTTGTCCAATCCCCCATCGTGCGCTTCAGAAAAGTGAGAAAACCCGCTTTTTCCATGTCGTCTTTTGCCGTGACCGGGCTTTCAACGAGCACCTTTCCGTCTTTTTTCAGAACGAGGCTGCCGAGCACCTCTCCTTTTTTAACCGGAGCTGTTACATTGCCGTTGATTTTCACTTCTTTTTTTACTTTGTCCATGTTCTCTCCCTTTTTGGCCAGAAGAGAAATCGGCTCAGATGTGGTCAGCTTAACCAGTTTCTGTTTTCCTTTTTTTACTTTTACCGTTCCGACGATTTGATCCCGTTTGTACAGCGGGTGTGTTTTGAACTGGCTGAAGGCGTAATCAAGCATTTTGGTCACTTGGGCGTTTCTTTCTTTCGGAGTGCTGGCTCCGAAAACAACAGCAATGACCCTCATATTTCCTTTTTTAGCGGTGGCGGTTAAACAATACTTCGCTTCGCCTGTAAAGCCCGTCTTCACGCCGTCTACACCCGGATAAAATTTGATCAGCCGGTTTGTATTGACGAGCCAGAACTTTTTGTCTGTATTTTCTCTTAAATAATCCTCATACGTTCCCGTAAATTGAGTGATTTTATCATACTTTAATAATTCCTTCGCCATTTTCGCCATGTCATAAGCAGAGCTGTAATGGTCTTTTTCTGGCAGTCCCGTCGGGTTTTTGAAGGAGGTATCTTTCAATCCCAATTCTTTTGCTTTTTTGTTCATCCGGCTGACGAAATCCTCTTCTGAACCGGCGATATACTCCGCCATTGCGACGGATGCGTCATTTCCGGAAGCTATCGCAATTCCTTTGAGCATTTCTTTTACCGTCATTTCTTCTCCGGGTTCAAGGAAAATCTGTGATCCGCCCATGGACGCGGCATGTTCACTCGTCCTGACTTTATCGCTCATCTTTATTTTCCCTTTGTCAAGCGCTTCCATGATTAAAAGCATGGTCATGATTTTTGTCATGCTTGCCGGCGCCAGACGCTCCCGGCTGTTCTTGTTATAAAGAATGCTTCCCGTATCGCGTTCAATCAGCACGGCGCTTTTGGCTTCATGAGCGAGCTCCGATGTATGTTTTCCGTCCGGCTTTGCAAAAGCGGACGGTGCTGATGCCGTTAATAAAATGCCAATCAACAAAGTGGATATAAGACGTTTCATCTCCAAAGCCCTCCATTTCATAATCCTTTTTATTTTTTCCAAATCCGGTGGTTTTATACGCCTCATCTGGAAAATGTTTCGTGTTGAGTGCATAAAAAAACAGCTGCTTCCGAAGAAACAGCTGACTGATGCTGACTTATTTTTGAGATCGTGCGACTACGGCTTTTACAAGCTTCAAAAAGCCGCCTTTTACCTTTTCCGTCATTTCCATTACTTCTTCATGGGATAACGGCTGGTCAAGAATACCTGCCGCCGCGTTGGAAATGCATGAGATGCCGAGCACGCGCATCCCCGCGTGGTTGGCGACGATGACTTCCGGCACGGTCGACATGCCGACAGCGTCAGAACCCATCGTTCTTAAAAACCGAACCTCAGCAGGCGTTTCGTAAGACGGCCCCGTAACAGCTGTATACACCCCTTTTTGAACAGGAATGCCCAGCTCATCGGCCGTTTTTTCAGCCAAGCTTGACAGCTCTTTGTCATAGGCTTCTGACATGTCCGGGAATCTCGCTCCGAATTCAGCTTCGTTCGGCCCGATTAACGGGTTGGTGCCCGTAAAGTTGATATGGTCTGTAATAATCATCAGATCGCCGGCGCGGAATTCAGTGTTGATACCGCCGGCTGCATTCGTCACGACGAGAGATTCAACGCCGAGCGCTTTCATCACGCGGACGG
This sequence comes from Bacillus sp. KICET-1, assembly GCF_027721405.1. Taxonomy (NCBI): domain Bacteria; kingdom Bacillati; phylum Bacillota; class Bacilli; order Caryophanales; family Bacillaceae; genus Bacillus; species Bacillus sp. KICET-1. The sequence goes on along the minus strand of NZ_CP113515.1, from coordinate 2,623,856 downwards.
GAAATGTGACCTGATCCATTGAGTAGCCTTCATAGTAATGAAAGCGGCCCTGCATCGCGATGACCTGCACGCCTTCAAGCGTTCCCATCACAAGCTGGCCGGCATGGCCTTCTACCGTTGAGACCGGAAAATCAGGGATCGTTTCATATGTAAGCTTGACAGCTCCTTCAATTTCATCGGCCAATACGCCGAGCCCTGACCCTAAAATCAGACCGATCTTTGGTGTTTCTTTCACGTGTTCTTTAATAAATGCAGCAGCACGTTCGATCTTTTGTTTCAAAAAAAGTCCCCCTACTGTAATCTTGATAAAAAGCTTTTTCCGTATTCCGGCTTTTCCGTTTTGAAATTATCCGCAATGGTTGCGCCGATATCGGCAAATGTATCCGCAAGCGGCAGCTGTTCAGTGTGTTTGTGCTTTTTGCTGTAAACAAGAAGCGGCACATACTCCCGCGTGTGATCCGTGCCGTGATGGACAGGATCATTGCCGTGATCCGCAGTGATGATAAGCAGATCGTCTTCTTTCATTTTTTCAAACACTTCCGGAAGCCTCGCGTCGAATTCCTCGAGCGCTTTTCCGTACCCTTCCGGATCGCGGCGGTGTCCGTACAGCGCGTCAAAATCAACGAGGTTGGCAAAGCTCAGGCCCGTAAACTCTTCACCGAGCGTTTCAATCACTTTGTCCATGCCGTCCATATTAGATACCGTGCGGCGGGAAGATGTAATGCCTTCTCCGTCATAAATATCAGAAATTTTGCCGATGGAAATGACGTCTAATCCGCTGTCTTTCATTCCGTTCATTACCGTGCGGCCGAACGGTTTGAGCGCATAATCATGACGGTTCGGCGTGCGTTTGAAGCTGCCCGGTTCTCCGACGAACGGTCTTGCGATAATCCGGCCGACCATGTACTTCGGATCAAGCGTCAGTTCTCTTGCCGTTTCACAGATGCTGTACAGCTCGTCAAGCGGAACGACATCTTCGTGAGCCGCAATCTGCAGCACGGAATCTGCTGATGTATAAACGATCAGCGCACCCGTTTCCATATGTTCTTTTCCGAGCTCGTCCAGAATCGCCGTGCCTGAAGCCGGCTTATTTCCGATGATTTTCCGTCCTGAACGCCGCTCAAGTTCCTGAAGAAGTTCATCCGGAAATCCTTCCGGGAACACTTTAAACGGTTTTTCAATGTAGAGGCCCATAATCTCCCAGTGCCCCGTCATCGTATCTTTCCCGTTTGACGCCTCCTGCATTTTTCCGTAGTACGCAAGAGGGTGCTCCGTTTTTTCCACGCCCTTAATGTCTCCGATCAGTCCGAGACCGAGCTGCGCCATATGGGGCATATGTAAGCCGTTCATGTGCTCTGCGATGTGTCCGAGCGTATTTGCGCCTATATCATTAAAATCGGCGGCGTCCGGCGCTTCACCGATTCCGACAGAATCCATTACGATCAAAAATACCCGGTTATATTTGTATTCAGACATCATAAAAGCCTCCTTTTCTTCCATTTGTCCATTGTAGCTTACAGAGGTCAGACAACTCAAGTATAAACCGTTTACATTCTCGTTGACAATGCCGATTCAAATAATTAGAACCTTCTCTGTATTCCGCCAATCCGGCAAAAAAAAGCCGCGGCCCCTCTGGCAGCGGCTCCTAAGCGCGCGGATGATACTGTTTGTACACGTCCTTCAGCCTTGTTTTCGTCACATGCGTATAAATTTGCGTCGTGGAAATATCGGCATGTCCGAGCATCTCCTGCACGGCGCGCAGATCCGCCCCGTTTTCGAGCAGGTGCGTTGCAAAGGAGTGCCGGAGCGTGTGCGGTGTCAGCTCTTTTTTAATCCCCGCTTCAAGGGCGATTTTTTTCAGGTTTTTCCAGAATCCCTGACGGCTGATCTGCCTGCCGTGATGATTCAGAAAAAGCGCTTCGGTTACGTTTTTCTTTAATAATTTCCCTCTGGCTTTTTCAATGTACGCTTCTATCGCATGAGAAGCGGCTTCACCAATCGGCACAATCCGCTCTTTCCGCCCTTTTCCGAAGCAGCGGACAAATCCCATCGTCAAATGGACGTCGGATAATTTCAGCTCGATCATCTCGCTGACCCTGATGCCGGTCGCGTACAGCAGTTCAAGCATGGCTTTATCCCTGAGACCGAACGGGCTGTCAAGCTTAGGCGTGTCCAATAACCGCTCAACTTCGTGAAGCGCCAATACTTTCGGAAGCGTCCGCTCTGTTTTTTGTGTTTCAATATGTACCGAAGGATCTTTATCCGCGGCTTTTTCCCTTAACAGAAATTGATGAAAAGACCGGATTGACGCCAAATGCCTGGCAGACGTCTTGCCGGATTTCCCGGAGTCCTTTATATGCTTTAAATATTGAATAATATGAAGACGGGTCACATCATTCCATGAAGTGATCTGAAGGCTTTCAGTTAAGAAGAGAGAATAACTTTTCAGATCACGCTCATAGGACATCATCGTATTTTGGGACAGCCCTCTTTCAACCCTCACGTAATGGATGAAATCCTTAATTTGATCCTTCACTCTCGATCTACTCCCCGTTTTGGTAAAAAAAGATCAATCGGCCGAACCAGCCGTCTTTCTCCTCATGTTCCGTTTTGGCCACTTTGACGGCGGAGCCTTCCGGTTTATCGTACCGATGATAGTTTTCATACTCTGAATTCACCCATATCATAGCATAATAGAACAGCGCGGTAAAACCTGTGAACAGTATAAACACTTTGATCGTATCCGCGGCTGTTTTTAAGAATCTGCCCATCTTTCTATCGACCCTTTCTTTGGCGGCTGTTAGTACACCTTATGCCAATTTCAAAGGCTTTTATACATAAAAACAGCAAAAAACCCTTTCCTGGCAGAAAAGGTTCGTAGGCTTTTACTCTGTTTCATCCCCGCGGCAGCGGTGGCAGATTCCGTGAAAAGTCAATCTATGATCTTTAATTTTAAATTTCCAATCACGTTCAATCACTTCTTCAACGTCTTCAAGCAGATCTTCTTCAATTTCATCGACGGCTCCGCACTCCATGCACACCAAATGGTGATGAAAGTGAGCCGCGCCTTCTTTGCGAAGGTCGTAGCGGGATACGCCGTCCCCGAAGTTAATTTTATCAACGACTTTTAATTCTGTTAATAATTCTAATGTACGGTATACTGTAGCGAGACCAATTTCAGGAGATTTCTCTTTTACGAGGAGGTATACATCTTCTGCGCTTAAATGGTCTTCTTCGTTTTCAAGCAGCACTCTTACCGTTGCTTCCCGCTGTGGCGTAAGCTTGTAGCTTGACGAGTGCAGCTGCTTTTTAATTCGATCAATACGGTTTTCCATGTCTTTCCCTCCTACGCCGCATTCCATGACTCATTATAACAAAATACGCGCAGAGTTCCAACTATAATTATTATAAACTGATAAATAAAAGTATTATTTTGTGATAATCATTCTAAAATATGCGTGAAGACAGCTTTTCCATAAACAGCGGAGACACGTACGCTTCGAGCAGCGAAGCGATGACCGAGAAGAAAACGATGAGAATCAGTACGAAGGCGTAACGTCCGAACCATTGGATCGGCGCGTCATGAAGGCTGCGTTTGACAAACAGCTGCCGGATCAGTTTCAGTGAAAAAGCGATGGAGCATGTCCCCATGATAAGATATGCCGGAATGAGAACGATGTTTTGCGGCAGAACCGAAATAAATGACAGGAAAAACCCGTTCATCCCCATTTGATTCACTAAAAAACCGACCGTGAAGCCGACGACGATTCCTTTTAAGAACACCATAATGAAAATAACCGGAAGACCGATCACGGAAATACCGAGAATCCACATCAGCCCCAAATATTTTACATCATGAAAGACGGCCTGCCAAAACATTTCTGAAGCGCCGGCATGTTTTCCGTCAGACAGCTGTCCGAAAAACTTGCTTAAATAGTAATACAGATCTTCTTTCTGCGTGATGGTCATGCTGTTGACGATGATCGCCCCGAAAATGACCCCCATCAAAAACAAGACGAACACAAATATATAAAGTGACAGATGATCCTTTACATGGCGAAAAAACAGTTCTTTGTACGATTGTTTTCTCATACCGCTTTCCTCCCGCTAATCTATTGACTTGATTTAGTAGATTGTATGAAAGAAAAGAGAAAACATGACAGAGAAATCATAGAAAGGCGCGAGATTCCGGCATAAAAAAAGAACCCCCGTCATCACTCCGGTGATCATAGGGGTTCCTTTTTTTATGCTTTATTCTTTCAAGCCTGTCTTTTTTGGTTTTCGTCACTCTTTCATGGGTGCTGAAAGACGGCGCCGTCCCCCTTGACAGGACTGCGTCACGCATCCCGTTTCTTTTGAGATGCTCCCGCATTTTTTTCGTTTTGCTCTTCGCCATGTGCCAATCGCTCCTTTTTCCCTTTTCTTTATCATAACAAAAAAATCCAGATGTGTTCATGAATACGGCTCATGTTTCGACCGGTAAGCGCGCAGAGACGTTTTGGCAGATGAATAGCTCCCCATTGCGGCGTATCCGTAAAAAAACCCCATAAAAATCCCCGCATACACGTGTTCATGATGACCGAAAACGATAGACACAACATTTCCGGCAGCAAGGGCAATCGTGGGAACGAATATGCCCGGAACCCGGCAGAACACTTTGATCAGCTGTGTAACGCATAAGACGACCGGCACGCCGATCACAGCATCCCAAATATTTGTATGGATCAGCGGAAAATAATCCACATTGCCACCTCTTTTTTCCGTCTTTTGCTATCTGTTAGCCTGCCTAAGAATTCCGCTTCCTATTCATGAAAAAAACAGCACCGGCACATGTCCGGTACTGTAAGAGTTGTTTATTTTCCTGCCGCGGCCCGTTCTACGGCTGCTGATACGGCCTGATGCACGTCCGCATCCAAAGGCTGAGGCACGAGATCGCCGTGTTTTGTGCAAGAGGCGATGGCTTCTGCGGCCGCCACAAGCATTTCATGGTCGATTTTCTTGCTTTTGGCGTTCAGCGCGCCGCGGAAAATCCCCGGGAAGCCGAGAACATTATTGACTGAACGGCCGTCAGCTGCATAAGCGGCTCCGGCTTGTAATGCCTCTTCCGGTTCAATCTCCGGCTTCGGATTAGATAAAGCCAGAATGACGTGTCCTTTTCTGACATCCTCTTTTTTAATGAGACCCGGAACTCCTGTGGTGCTGATCACAATGTCACACGTGTCCATTAATTCTTTGATGCTTCCAAGCGGCTGACCTCCGTACTGAGCGAGGCGGTTCATTGCGTCTTCTGACTTGTCCGTTCCGCAGACCGCTTTGACTCCGTATGCCATAAACATGCGGCAGATGGCGACGCCTGCCGCGCCGAGACCGATCTGACCGACCTTCGCTTCTTTTAAATCAAGACCGGCGCTTTTACAAGCGGAAATGGCGGCGGCGAGCGTGACGACCGCCGTGCCGTGCTGGTCATCGTGCATAACCGGAATGTCCAGTTCTTCTTTCAGGCGGTCTTCAATGTCAAAGCAGTGGGGCGAACCGATATCTTCAAGCAGAATTCCGCTGAACCCCGGAGAAATATGTTTTACCGTGCGAATGATTTCTTCCGGATCAGAGGTATCGAGCAAAATCGGAATTCCGCTGATACCCGCCAGCTGGTCAAAAAGCGCGGCTTTCCCTTCCATTACGGGCATTCCGGCGACAGAGCCGATATTGCCGAGGCCGAGAATCGCCGTGCCGTCGGTGACAATGGCGACAGAATTGCTGATTGTCGTATAGATGGATGCTTTTTCAGGCTCGTTTTCGATCAGTCTGCACACATCGGCGACGCCCGGCGTATAAACACGGCCAAGCTCAGCCAATGTCCGGATCGGCATTTTGCTTTTCATCTGAATTTTGCCGCCTTCATGAGCAGAGAGCACTTCATCTGAGACTGTATGAAGCCGGATGCCTTCACCGAGAGCTTCAATGGCTTGAATGATTTCCTGTAGCTGCTCTTCATTTTCAGCCTGCACCGTAATGTTGCGCATTGTGTAGTTCGGGCCGACTTTAACGGTTTCAACTTCCCCGATATCTCCGCCCATCACTCCGATGGCGGTTGCCACTTTTCCGAGATTTCCGGGAACAGTCGGCGTTTCAATCATTAACGTCCGAATCATATGCTTTGTAATCATGAAATGAACCTCCTAACCCAATTTTTGAGATTGTAAGGATTTTTCTTTCGTGTACCAAATGAATTTCCCCGTGTATCCGTACAATATTGCCAGTCCGATAGATACAAAACTGAGCCACATGAACGGCAGATAAGAAAATGTGGATACGCCGAGAATGCCGGCCATATAGATGCCGTTATCAGACCACGGCACCATCCCTGAAGTAAGCGTGCCGCCCACCTCTGCGTTCCGGGATAAAACTCTTCTGTCAAGTTTCAGTTTATCATAACTGTTCTCCATGATTTTCGGCGTCAGAATCAATGACACGTACATCGCACAGCCGAAAATGTTTCCTAAAAGGGCGACGATCAATGTCGAAAGCGTTACATTTCCCGGTGTGGTCAGCTTTTTCTCAAAAGTTGAGACAATCACTTTTAATACGCCGAGCTTCTCAAGAATTCCTCCAAAACCAAGACCGAACAGGATAACGACTAACGTATCCAGCATACCGGTAATGCCTCCGCGGTTTAACAGGCCGTTTAAAAATTCGACGTCCGTTTTAATAGAAAAACCATTATAAGCAGTCGCGATGGCACTGGCAAAATTCATTCCCTGAAAGACGGAAGCCCAGATTGCGCCAAGCAAAGCACCGATGATAATAACGGGCATAGACGGCTTTTTCAAAATCAGAAGGACAACGACGACAACAGCCGGAATGAGCATCCATATATGAATGTCAAACGTTTTCTGCAATGAAGATTTTAAAAATTCCACTTTGTCGAGATCAATATTTTTTCCGCCGTATATAAATCCCGTTACGGTAAATAGAATGGCCGTAATAATATAGGACGGAATTGACAGATACATCATCGCTCTGACGTGTGACAGCACATCCACCTTAGAAAGCGTGGAGGCAAGCACTGTACTGTCAGACAGCGGTGAAAGCTTGTCTCCGAAGTAAGCGCCGGACAAAACGGCTCCCGCTACGATCGGAAGCGGTATACCCATTCCCTCTCCGATAGCAATCATGGCGATCCCCGCGGTTCCCACGGTTCCCCACGACGTTCCGGTCGCAACGGACATAACGGAACAAATAACCAGTGTAGCCAGAAGGAAAACATGAGGATTAATAAACTCTAAACCATAATAAATTAACGTCGGCACAACGCCGCCGGCAATCCATGTCCCGATGAGTGCACCGACCGAAACGAGAATCAATACCGCTTCAAGACCGTTTGATATCCCGGTGACAATCGAATCCTGCAAGTCTTTATATGAATATCCCAGCCTGACTCCGAGAATAATAGCGAAAAACCAGGATATTAATAGAGCTAGCTGGATCGGCAGGTCTAAAAACACTGTGAACGATAAGACAAGTGCTAAAAACCCGAATAATAAGATAATTATTTCCAATAAATTTGGCAATCTGGCCTCTTTCACAAGAAAATCCCCCTAGAAGAAAAAAGCTAAAACGCTTTCATCAAATGATATAACAAATTATACTATACTGCCTCATCCCTTTGTATGGCAACCGCCTATTCACTAAAAAACGTGAAAAGGCGGCTGTTGTTGCTTTAAAATTTATTTTTCTAATAGATCTTTTCCGGCAATTCCCGGTTTTGTCATTTCATACGGATTCAAAATGATATCCAATTCTTCTTCTGTCAGTACATCATTTTGAAGGCAAAGATCTCTTACAGATTGCCCCGTCATGATTGCTTCACGGGCAATTCGCGCAGCCGCTTCATACCCGAGGTGCGGATTGACCGCTGTAATGACGCCGACGCTTTTTTCCACGTATTGCTTCAGACGTTTTTCGTTGGCTTCAATTCCCGCCAGACAATGATCGGTGAATGAACGGAACCCGTTATTCATGATGCTGATGGATTGAAGCAGGTTAAATACGAGTACCGGCTCCATTACGTTAAGCTCCAGCTGGCCCGCTTCTGAAGCGAGGCAGATCGTATTGTCATTCCCGATGACCTGAAAGGCGATTTGGTTGATCAGCTCTGCCATTACAGGGTTGACTTTCCCAGGCATAATGGATGATCCCGGCTGACGGGCGGGCAGTGAAATTTCCGCAAGTCCCGCGCGCGGACCTGAAGCCATTAAGCGCAGATCGTTGGCGATTTTAGACATGTTCATCATGCATACTTTCAATGCGGCTGAAACTTCCGTATACGCATCAGTGTTTTGTGTGGCGTCAACCAAATGGCCGGCGCCGACAAGCGGCAGTCCGCTGATGTCAGCCAGGTGCTTTACAACCTGTTCTATGTAGCGCGGATCGGCGTTAAGTCCCGTACCTACGGCCGTTGCCCCCATGTTGACTTCATACAGATGCTGGCGGGATTGTTTAATTCGCTTTATGTCACGCTCGAGCACGCGGCTGTATGCTTCAAATTCCTGTCCGAGACGGATCGGCACAGCGTCCTGAAGGTGTGTGCGCCCCATTTTAATGACAGAATCAAATTGTTTCGCTTTATCCTTAAAGACACTCAGCATATGCGCCATCGTATCAAGGAGCTTATCCAAAAGTTTTAAGGTGGAAATATGGATTGCCGTCGGGAACACGTCGTTCGTCGATTGTGACATGTTGACGTGTGTGTTCGGGCTGAGGTGAATGTATTCACCTTTTTTATGCCCCATGATTTCAAGCGCTCTGTTGCCGATTACTTCGTTGGCATTCATGTTCATGGACGTTCCGGCTCCCCCTTGGATCGGATCGACGATGAATTGGTCATGCCATTTCCCCTCGAGAATTTCATCTGCGGCCTGGACAATCGCATTTCCGATTCCTTCATACAGCCGTTTTACATCCATATTGGCAAGCGCCGCCGCTTTTTTGACGATGGCGAGCGCATTAATCATTTCTTCGTGGATGCGGTATCCGGTAATCGGAAAGTTTTCTTTCGCGCGCAGCGTTTGTATTCCGTAATACACATCAGCTTCAATTTGTTTTTCTCCGAGGAAATCTTTTTCCTGACGATATTCTTTTTGCGCGTTTGTCATGCTAAAACCCTACTTTCTCTTTGTGGTAGTCATGTTTTTACAGTACAACGTCGTCTGCGATCGGTGTCTCCATAATGTTTTTGACTTCAGCCAAGTTGTGAGACTGGCCGAGCGCCCACATTAATTTCGGCACGATGGCTTCCGTGTTCATATTTCTGGAGCGGATAATGAGATCTTGATTGACTCTTCGGCCGACTTCATAGACGCTCATGTCCTCTCCTTCTTCAAGACATTGTGTCGTAATGACGACGACAATGCCGCTTTCAATCATTTCATTGACTTTGGCGAGAATGTCTCTTCCTTCAAACGGCACGCCGCCGCTGCCGTAGCTTTCAATGACGATCCCTTTGTACATGCCCTTTAATGCGTCAAACATTTCCGGTTTCAGCCCCGGGTGGAGCTTGAGCAGGCACACGTCCGTGCAAAGTGAGGTATTGACCGTAAAGGCATCGTCTTTTGGCATGTGCACTTGTTTGTTGTATTCAATTCCGTTTTCGGTAATAAACGCGATATACGGATAGTTAATGCTCTCAAATGCATCATAGCTTTTCGTTCTTAATTTAATGGCGCGTGTGCCTTGAATGACTCTGCCGTCAAATACGACGTATACGCCGCCCACCCCTTCACATGCGAAGCGGATCGCGTCCGTGATATTTTTTTTGGCATCGGTTTTTTGAAATGTAATCGGGATTTGCGAACCCGTAATGACGATCGGTTTATCAGCATGCTGAAGCATATAAGACAGTGCCGCTGATGTATAAGCCATTGTGTCTGTACCGTGCGTAATGACGAACCCGTCATATGCGTCATATTTTTCTTTGACAGCATTTGCGATTTCGGCCCAGTATTCAGGCTGCATATTTGTGCTGTCGATGTTCATTAACGAATGGGTTTCCATCGTGTAATCGTTATCAAGTTTTGATACGTAGGTTAACAATTCGTCTGCTTTCACCCCGGGTGCAAGCCCGTTTTCTCCTTCGACTGAGGCGATTGTTCCTCCGGTTGTTAACAGCAATAATTTTTTCATACCCTGCACCTCTTCATCCATTTCTCAAGATGTGTTAAGCATTCGCTTTTCGCATACTTTTAATCAAATTATAGACAGACGATTGAAATTAATCAAGTGATTATTATTCAATTCGCGTACACTTTTGCATATCGATATGATATAATTTGCTCAAGTGAAAAGGAGCGGTTTTGAATATGAATTTAGATCGTTTAACTGAACTGAGAAAAAAGAAAAATTGGTCTCTTCAATATACGGCTGACCGTCTCGGCATCGCCAAAAGCACGTACGCCGGGTATGAATCAGGATACCGGCGTCCGTCATTCGAGGCGCTGGGCACGCTTGCCGATCTGTTTGACACGACGTGCGACGATTTACTGGGGCGCACTGAAAAAAAGGCGGAGCCGTTTACCCAGACCATCGAATTAACAAACGCCGCACAAGGCCGCGGCACACTGACCGTTGACGGACAGCCGCTGAATCAGGATGAAATCATCGAATTGATTGCGTTTGTCCGCACGAAAAAGAAGGTGCAGGAGGAGCTCCGCTAAAATCCGGCTTTTACGGCTTGATTCTGCCGTACGTCCCTCCGCCCCCGGCCTCAAGGACGAGCTGCCCGGTGCGCGCTTTATGAATGACAGCCGCTATTTTAGGCTGGACGACACGCGCCAATTCCTCTTCTTGCGCCTGATGAAGAATCGCCATCTCCGTCCCGAAAGCCCGCTTCAGTTTGTCTAACGTTTTCGGCCCGACCCCCGGAATGAACTGCAGCGGGATTTGATGAATATACGGCGGCCGCGGCACGCGGCTTTTTTTCGGTCCGCTCAGTTCCTCCAGCCGTTCACTGACCCCTTTTGTCATTGTTTTCCCCCCGCACTCCGGACAGGCGGAAGCTCCTTTTTCCACTGGGCCGCCGCAGCGGTCGCAAGCCGTCCGGTAATACTTCCCGAGCTTCGGGTTCAGCCCGTAATTCGCCGTGATTTTTCTTCCGTCCTTCCCTTTTAAAGCCAGCGAAAATTCCGTGAAATTCGCTTCTTTAAGAAGCATTTCATTATATTCTCTGCCGATTTTTCCTAAGGAATGCGCATCAGAATTTGTTAAAAATGTATACGGATCAAGTTCCGTTACCCGCGAAGCCATGTCGGTGTCACAGCTTAACCCGAGTTCCGCCGCGTCAATGAGCGCCGGGTCGAAAACTTCTGTCAAAGAAGATATGACCCCTTTTCCGTACAGGCTTTTATGCGGGGTGAACATATGGGCGGGAATAAACAGCCCGCCCAATTCCTTTGTTTTCCTTTGAAGATTCAAACCGGTTTCATAAATACGCTGGGAACTGAGATGGATATTTTTAAGCCTTTTTGCGAGCCACTCAGAAAACATCTTCATTTCGGCAAGAGACGGCATAAAGACGAGAACGTGAATCGGCCCGCGGCATGTGTGATCATAGATTTCAAGCTCACTGCCCAATAGAAGCGTCGTATTCCGATACCGGATGCCGCCTTCTTTCAGCTCACGGTATCTGCCTTCATCAATTCCGCGCTCGATTTCTTCTATGACTTCCGGGGAATGGCAGTCGATGATGCCCAATAGTTCAATTCCCTTCCCCTCACTGGCCTCTTCTAAAATCCGATGCAGCGTCAACGTTTTGGCCCCGGTGATTTTGACCGGTTTTCCCGTATAGGTGCGGCCGATATGAATATGCAGATCGGCATAGATGGTTTTCATCATTTTTCCTTCAGCGCTTCTTTCAGCTGGAGATACTGAATCGCGTACGCCGTTTTTGCGTCATACACCCTGCGGGATTCAATCAGCTTCACGGCCTCTTCAAGCGTGACCTGCATGACTTCGACAAATTCATCCTCATCCAGTTCGCGCTTTTCTTCCAGCGGCGAAAGCCCTTCCGCAAGAAAGAGATGCACGATTTCATCAGCAAACCCGGGTGATGTATAAAAAGCGGTGATTTTCGTCAAGGTTTCCGCCGTATATCCCGTTTCTTCCTCGAGCTCTCTTAACGCCGTATGTTCCGGCTCTTCTCCCTTTTCAAGCTTCCCGGCCGGAATTTCAACGATTGTCCGTTCCAGCGGCTTTCTGAACTGGTTCACCAAAATGATTTTTCCTTCCTCGGTCACCGCAAGTACGGCCACCGCTCCCGGATGTTTGACGATTTCCCGCTTGCTTGTTTTTCCGTTCGGGAGCTCTACATCCTCTAAGTAAAGATCTATGACTTTCCCGTCATACAGCTTTTTTTTCGCAAGTGTTTTTTCTTCTAAATGTTTCATCATGTCATCTCCCGTTCTGTCTCTCTATTATGCCTCATATATTTTATCATACATGCATGAGAGGGAGGTGCTTTTCGATTGAAGGTGTACCGGAAGGATAAGAGTATCGTATTGGTCGGAAAGGCGTGGGAAGTGCGGGCTAAACTGAAAGAATACGGACGGACATTCCGCTATGTCGGAGATTGGATCACCGGGCCTTAACAGTTGAAAACTTCGCGCCTTTATATTACGGTCAATAAAAGACTATAAAAAGGAGCGAAACGATGAGAAAACGCACACTGGGACATTCTGATTTAGAAATAAGCGAAATCGGGCTCGGCTGTATGTCGCTGGGTACGGATAAAGCTAAAGCGCTGTCTATTTTGGATGAAGCGATCGAGCTTGGAATCAATTATTTAGATACCGCTGATCTTTATGATTTCGGCAGAAATGAGGAAATTGTCGGGGAGGCCGTCAAAAACCGCAGGCACGACATCATTTTAGCCACGAAAGCCGGAAACCGCTGGAATGATGATAAAGACGGCTGGCATTGGGACGCTTCCAAAGGATACATAAAAGAAGCGGTCAAAAACAGCCTGCGCCGGCTGAAAACGGACTATATCGACCTTTATCAGCTGCATGGCGGCACGATGGAAGACCATATTGACGAAACGATCGAAGCATTTGAGGACTTAAAACAGGAAGGTGTCATCCGGTATTACGGCATTTCCTCGATTCGTCCGAATGTTATTAAAGAATATGTAAAAAAATCAACTATCACCAGCGTTATGATGCAATACAGCCTGCTGGACCGGCGCCCCGAGGAGTGGCTTCCCCTTTTAGAGGAGAACGGAATCAGCGTAGTCGCAAGAGGGCCTGTCGCTAAAGGGCTTCTTACGGAAAAACCGCTTGATCAAGCGGCCGCAAGCGTAAAAGAGAACGGCTATTTAACATATTCTTTTGCAGAACTGGCAGAAACCAAAAAAGCGATCAGCGCTGCCGCACCTGACTTGAGCATGACGGAGCTTTCTCTTCAATACTTGCTGTCACAGCCGGCCGTCGCTTCTGTCATCACCGGAGCCAGCTCACTTGAGCAGCTGAGAGAAAACTGTTCGGCTGCAGAGGCCCGTCGTTTAAGCAGCCAGGAAATCAAAGCCCTGCAATATCATACAAAACGGGACGTATACGAAGCCCATCGTTCTTAAACAATAAAACCGGCACCTTTTCAGATGCCGGTTTATTTATATTTGTGCCAATCGAGACTGCTTTCATTCAGCAGCTCTTCAAAGCTTTTATGTTTTTCTTTTTCTTTTCGTTTTCTGATTTGTTCCGCCTTTTGCTGCGCCTGCTTTTTCTCGTCTTCTTCCTTCAGCTCACTTTTCATTTGCAAAAGCCTGGCCTTCAGATCTTCCTCCAGATCGTCTTTTAAGCTGTGTTTTTCTTTAGGCAGCTGCTTTTTCATCATTACGCCCCCCGTATCTGAATATGGTGAAGCAAGTGTACCACGGAGCGCCGGAGGCCGGCAACGTTCACGGTCCCAAAAAGCCGGTGGAAGGATTTTTCATATTAAAGGAGGGTGCCTGTGTGAAAAAATGGCTGGCGGTGTTCGGTTCGGCTTGCGCAGTCTTTTTGGCTGCCGGATTCGCTTTTACGAATCTGATTATGTTTATGAAGAAAAAGACGGATGAAGATATCATGAAAAAAGAAACGGCGGACGGGCATGATAGATTTGATTCCTTTCAGGCCATGGAAAAAGAAGAGGCCGTCATCCTGTCACGCCACGGGTATGAAATCAAAGGCTTTTACGTCGCCCCGCATCATACGGCAAACACCATGATTATTTGTCACGGCGTTACCGTAAATTCGTTCAATTCATTGAAATACATGGATTTATTTTTAGATTTAGGCTGGAATGTGCTCGTATATGACCACCGCGGGCACGGAAAAAGCGGCGGCAGAACGACGAGCTACGGCTATTTTGAAAAAGATGATTTGGAAGAAGCCGTGAATTGGGTGAGACACAAAACCGGAGACGGCGGTCAAATCGGCATCCACGGGGAATCGATGGGAGCGGTGACGGCCTTATTATACGCGGGCGAGCATCAGGATGAAAACGGCGCTGATTTTTATATTGCGGACTGTCCGTTCGCAAGCTTTCGCGATCAGCTCGCCTACAGGCTGAAGCGGGAGTTCCGGCTGCCTCCGTGGCCGCTTCTGCCTTTGGCTGATTTCTTTTTGCGGATGAGAGAAGGATACCGTATCCGTGATGTATCTCCTCTATCGGTTATCAGCCGCATCCGGCAGCCCGTGCTGTTTATTCACAGTAAGGAAGATGATTATATACCTCCCGCTTCTTCCGAATTGCTGCACCGCAGAAAACGCGGCCCTAAGATGCTCTATCTGGCCGAATCGGGCGGGCATGCCATGTCGTACACCAAAAATCCGGAGAGCTACCGCAAAGCCGTTCAAACCTTTTTAGATACCATGACGCAAACGTAAAAAAGCGAAAGAACGTATGCTGGTTCTTTCGCTTTCCCGTCATAAAACGTCGGTAATCCCGTCCATATTTTCTCCGATCCAGTCAATGGCGAGGTCGATTGTCGTAAACTCCTGCGCTTTGAAGGTCATCTCATCCTGAAGCAGCCAGACATCCTTCTGAACGGATTCAGCGCCTCCGATGGACCAGTGCAGCAGACTGTACGGGTGGTTGTTGTTCAGAAAGGATACCCACGTTTTATGCTGTGCCGTCTGTTTAATGGCTTTCAGCTTTTGATTCACTTTCCGTTTCTCCCTGCTTTACTAATATGCTCATTCTCGGGCTCAGCATCTCTGCCGGGCTTTTTAAGACGAGCGTTTTTGCCTTTTCATTGTAATCGATTGTCATTTCCTCGTCAAAAAACACTTTTTGTGAGGTCTGGATGTAAAGCGGAAGTCCGTTGGTTTCAATGGCTTCGCATTGTCCCGTTAATTCGTCCGCCAGCCAGATGGCCGGCACGCCGCTCACCGCGCACCCGCAGCCTTCTGCGTCATAGCGGAGCTGCGCTTTTTTCCCCGGGTTGGCGTCCATCGCCTGCTGAAGTGTGTGTTTCGCCGCATCCGTCACATGTATTTGCATAGATGATCCTCCGTTTTTCATTTTCGCCATTGTAGCATACCGAGCCGCTGTATGCATTGTTTCTGCTTTCTTTACAGCAGCCCGCTCTCCCAGTCCTTTGCCTCTTGTTCAGCCGCCTTGATCCAGTCATTTTTCCCTTCACTATACTTTGCCATATCGTATGGGTATGTCTCAGCGAGGTGCCGTTTCAGTTCCATGTATTGAGCCGCTTTTTCAGGCTTTGCAGTGAGGTAATCCCGGAACAGCAGATGACGCTTCACGTCCGGATGGCCTGTTTCGTATATATGAACGTGGTGCGTGCGCTTGCTGCCGCCTTTTTGAAAGAAACGCCGGCCCTCTATCCCGTTTTCCCCTTTCGCCTCATAGCCGAGTGCTTCCAGCTGCGGACTGAATCGGTCGGCATCCAAAATATCTTTGACCTCCGCCAGTATATCGATGACGGGTTTGGCGGCCATCTGCGGGATGGAGGTGCTGCCGATGTGGCTGACAGAATGAAGTGCTGGGCCGAAGATTCGGATCAAGTCCGCCTTCTCTCTTTCAAACATTTCTTTCCATTCCGGCTTGTACGGAACAACTTCCGCTTTCCTCTTCGGATAAAGATGAAAAAACGAGAGGGTCAGCCCTTCCGGCGTCTCAATCTGTCCGGCTTCCGTGAACCCGGTTTTTAAATAGAGAGAGACTGCCGGAACGTTTTGGCTGGCGGTAGCCGCCTCTATTTTTTGAGCGTCCCGGTTCTCGTCTATCACAAATTGAAGAAGCGCCCGTCCGATTCCTTTCCGAAAGGCGGACGGGTGCACCGTCAGCCTGCATATGACAAGGTCATATCCCTTTTTTTCATACGAAATGACGCCTGCAAGCTGATCTTTTTCCTTGAAACCGGCAAACGTCTCCCGTGACCGCTGTATATCATCGGGTGTTTCATGCAGGGCGGGAATGCCGAAAAAGCCGATCAGCTCGGCTTCTTTTTGATAAGAGCAGCGCTGAACCGCCGCAATTTCCCGCGCGGTCTGTTCTTGTGTATGCTGTAAAAATGTAATCAATCTTCCGCCCCTTTTGACGCAAACATCCGCTGTGACTCCGTCTTCGTAATGCGGACCGCGTACGCTTCATACCAGGCGCTTTTTCCTTTTTGTTTTGCCGCCTGGTGGTCCGTATGATCTTTCCACCTTTTAATCGCCTCCAGGCTGTCCCAGTAGGAAACCGTGATGCCGCAGCCGTTTTCCTCCCGAACGCTTTCCGCGCCTAAAAAGCCCGGCTGTCCGCCTGCCAAATTCATCATGCGCTCTGCCGTATGTTCATATTCCTCATCATATTTTCCCTTTATTGATGAAAAAATGACCGCATAATAGGGCGGTTTGGGCGTGTCAGCTAAAAAACCCATATTCATCCCCCTCTACATATATTTCACAAACAGAATCCGGTCTTCTCCCGGGCCGTCATAATTCGCAAAAACAGGGATTCCGT
This sequence comes from Bacillus sp. KICET-1, assembly GCF_027721405.1. NCBI lineage: Bacteria > Bacillati > Bacillota > Bacilli > Caryophanales > Bacillaceae > Bacillus > Bacillus sp. KICET-1. Next base: position 2,606,858 of record NZ_CP113515.1, on the reverse strand, counting down.
TTACGGTTTTGGTTCCTTTTTCAACTTCAAAGCCTAATTTTGTATGATAAGCGATTGATACTTTATTGACAGGCGCCGTCACGCAATTGACTTTTGTGCAGCCCCTTTTCTTCACCGTCTCCATAAATCGGTCGTAGAGCTGTTTTCCAATTTGCATTTTTCTGAAATCCGGATGCACACCGGAAAAATGAATGTAGGCTGTCTCAGGGTCTGTTTGTGACTGAAAACCGATTAAAAAACCGGTCATTCCCTCCGGCCCGTACGTGATAAAGCTTGTGTCCTGAAAATGTTCAAAAAACAAGCGCGGCAGTTTGTCTTTCATCTGCCTGCCGCCCCACCATTCATTCAAAACAGACGTAACCATTTCATAGTCTTCAGAGGTAATTGTTCGAATATCCATTATCGATTGACTCTCCTTTTCGTCCGGCAAAATGAATGTCAGCTCTTCTCATTGGAATATAAAAAATTATATGTGGGTTGTTTGCAATTGTAAATGATTTCTTTTCAAGCAAACGAATCAGCAAGTCTTCCAGCCGGGGAATGATTTACCAGTATAAACGTGATCATTGTTCGGGTACAATGAAAAACAGAACAAACGTTCCCGGAGGTTTTTTTATGGCTGATATTCTTCTTGTTGATATGCAATCGTTTTATGCGTCTGTGGAAAAAGCGGAAGCGCCTCATCTCAAAAGCCGGCCCGTGATTGTCTCGGGAGATCCTGAAAGACGCAGCGGCGTCGTGCTTGCGGCTTGTCCGCTCGCCAAACGATACGGCGTAAAAAATGCCGAACGGCTGTGGGAAGCGCAGGCCAAATGTCCCGACGCCGTTATTGTCCGTCCGCGGATGCAGCGGTATATTGATGTATCCGTCATGATTACCGAACTGTTTGAACGGTATACCGATCTTGTAGAACCCTACTCCATCGATGAGCAGTTTCTCGACGTGACCGGAAGCAGGCGGCTGTTCGGTGATCCTTTTACAATTGCCAAAAGCATTCAGCAAGCGATTATGCGTGAATTCGGAATTTATGCCCGTGTCGGCATCGGGCCGAATAAGGCGCTCGCGAAAATGGCTTGCGACCATTTTGCCAAAAAAAACGCATCCGGCATCCACAGATTGGATATGTCAAATATCAGGCAGGATCTGTGGCCGCTGCCGGTCGGAAAATTATTCGGCATCGGAAAACGGATGGAGCATCATTTAAGACGGATGGGCATCAGCACAATCGGCGGGCTTGCCGGGCACCCAACCGAACTGCTGAAAAAACGCTGGGGCATTAACGGCGAATTGCTTCAGCGGACAGCCCGCGGCATCGATCCCTCTCCGGTCACCGTCAACACGCACAGCCGGCAAAAAGCGATCGGCCATAACATGACCCTCCCGAGAGACTACAGCCGCTTTGAGGATATTAAAGTCGTGCTGCTGGAGTTAAGCGAAGAAGTGGCCCGCCGCGCCCGTTTCAAACAATATATCGGCCATACGGTTTCGGTCAGCATCAGAGGCGCTGATTTTGAATTCCCTTCAGGTTTTCACAGACAGAGAAAGCTGGTGTCTCCGACTAATTTCGGAATGGATATTTTTAAAGCGGCTGTCAAGCTCTTCAAAGAGCATTGGAACGGTGAGCCCGTCCGCAGCGCCGGCGTCTCCCTTTCCCAGCTGGAGCCTTGTGATTATGTTCAGCTGAGCCTGTTCGATGCCCAGGAAAAAAAGATCAGTCTCGGCAAAGTATTGGATGATATTCATGAGCGGTACGGCCCTGCGTCGCTCCTCCATGCCGCTTCACTGACAGAGGCCGGCCAAGCCTTTCACCGGGCTGAAAAAATCGGCGGGCATTACAAATAACTTGAGGTGATATACATGAATCCGAACAAATTAACACCCGGGTATAATGTCATGTGGGAATCAAGCCGGATGATGCTGCCCGAACATCGGGAGCAGCTGCTTGCGAAAAAACGAAAAGAACGGGAATTCCGGCCTCCGGAACTGAGCGAAGAGCAACTGAACGACATGAACCGCATCATTGCGGCGTCAATTGAAGAAGACAGGGCCATTTCGGTCACCTACGCTTCCGCACACGGCCCCCGCCGCTTTTGGGGCTGGGTAAAACAAGTGATGCATGACGAAAAACGTTTAAAAATCATAAACGATGAAGATGCGTTAACGCTGCCGTTTCATCGTATTCTCTCAGCTGAATTGGAATAAAATCCCCACCCCGGCCTGACAGAAAATATGATAGAAGAGTGGGAGGATCACATGATATTTAGTAGAATAAAGATGAATGACAAGAATAGGAGAATATATGATGGATCAATTTATAGAAAAAATGCTGGGACAAGCCCTCCGCCAGTATGGACGGAATGTGTCGACAGATCCGCTGAGCCCCTATGAAAAACAGAGTTTAAAAAAAGCTTTAGAAGAAAGAAGGAATGAAGAACCCGATGAGGATCTCCATGCCCATGTAGAAGATATTATCTACGATTACGTCACCAATCAGGGGCAGTTTTCCTGACACGGACGTTTATGCACCGGGCGATAAGGGAAACGTCCGAGAGTAAACCCTTAAAGATTGCGTGGTGCAGGATATGCCTGTCGGGCCTTATTTCAGGATCGGCTATGCCGTTCTTCTGTTATTTCTCATCATTTATCTCGGAACATTAATAGACTTTTTGTTCCAGCCTGTTGTGATTACGGTTAAAACCTTGTTTCCGCCTATTGTATTATCGGGCGTCCTTTACTATTTGTGCCGCCCGCTCGTCAGAGTGCTGCATGCGAAATTAAAGCTGCCCGAAGGAATCGCGATTTTAGCGATTTATGCGGGAACAGCCGGCCTTTTTGTCCTCTTCCTTTATACGGCGGGCCCTGCCGTTCAAAAACAGTTTACAGCCTTCACAGATCATATTCCGGAGCTTTCCGCAAAAGCTGAAAATTGGATCGGGCATCTTCAGGACAGCAAATGGTTTTCCCGGCTTCAGCATGGGGATTCCTTTAAAAAATTAGCAGACAAAGCCGCAAATTATTCCGGTTCAATCGCTGATTCTCTCAGCAGCCTGGCCGGTACGGCTGCCAATGCCGCCATCACCGCAGCCATTATTCCGTTTGCGCTGTATTACATGTTAAAAGAAGGACACAAAGCCCCCCGGCGACTGCTGCGGCTTCTTCCGGAAAAACATCAAAAAGAAGGAAAACAAATCCTTCGGGACATGGATGAAGCTCTCAGTTCATACATACAAGGACAGCTGCTCGTCAGTTTTTGTGTCGGCGTTCTCGTCACAATCGGCTATTTTATAATCGGGCTCGATTATCCGCTCGTTCTGGGCGCGTTCGCCATGGTGACAAACCTGATTCCGTTTATCGGGCCTTGGATCGGCACATTTCCCGGAGTCATTGTCGGATTGTTCGATTCACCGACCGAGGCGGTGCTGGTGATTACGGTCGTCGTCATTGTCCAGCAGCTTGAAAGCCAGCTGATTTCCCCGCAAATTATGGGACGGAAGCTGGACATTCACCCGCTGACCATTATTTTTCTTCTGCTTGCCGCCGGCAAATTCTCAGGAATTGCCGGGATGCTGCTGGCCATTCCGGGATATGCGGCCGCAAAAGTGGTCATAAGCCACATGCAGAAACTATTCATTCTCAGAAAAACACAAAGCTAGGAATGATTCATCCCCCATGTCTTCACATCGGTCAAAATGAAAAAACGGCGGGCTGAAGAAGCCCGCCGCACACGGAGGTAAAAAAGATGAACATCGGTGATATCATTTTTCAATTGATTTCATTTATTGCAGCCGCGGTTTTCCTGTTTGCCGTGATATACGTATTCAGAAGCTTGAACAAGCGCCGCATACAATTGGACAGAATCGAAAAGAAACTCGACGCGCTGCGCGAAGAAAAAAACGAAAAGTTATAGTTCATTCAGAAGCAGGAGCAACGAGCTCCACTTTTATCCGATCCGGGTCCTCCGTGTATACGGCGTAATGCGCGCTTCCGCCTGCATATGGATGGCGGTCCCTGTAAAGCACGGGGCATCCTCTGGCAAGCAGCTTTTCTGTCATCTCGTCAACCTGCTCTCTTGATGCAGCATGAAAAGCCAGATGGTTCAGCCCGACCCGGCATCTGTGGTACTCCGGTGTTAAAAAACGCTCCTCTGTCTGTACAAGCACAACATAAAATCCTGCGTTTTTCCAGCTGATGCCGGAGTCCCAATTTTGAAATTCTCTATAACCGAGCTCACCTAAAAACCATCCCCAAAACCGGGCGGAGGCTTTCAAGTCAGATACATACAACTCAATATGATGTATCATAATATTCGCTTCCTCCTCACATCACACCCGCCTTACCAGCACCTCTTCAACTTTATGGCCATCACCTTTTCTCAAAATCAAATCCGATCTGAATTTTGTCGGCAGGATATTTTCATACAGATTCGGACGGTTGACGCTCTCCCAAATGGAGGCGGCCATGGTATCCGCTTCTGCATCAGACAAATCCTTAAATTTATGAAAATAAGAAGCCGGATCCTGAAAAGCGGTTTCTCTTAAGAGGCGGAAACGCTCCAAATACCACGTGAAAATCCGGCTTTCTTCGGCATCCACATAGATCGAAAAATCAAAGAAATCCGATACAAAAATCCGCGGATCTTCCCTGTCGTCCTCTAATGTCGGCGACTGCAGGACATTGATTCCTTCGATAATAACGATATCCGCACCTTCGACAACCTCGACGGCGCCCTCTTCCCTGTCATACGTAAGATGGGAGTATACGGGCGCCTCCACTCTCTCTTTCCCTGACTTTATATCGTTCAGAAATTCAAGCAGCGCTTTCACGTCGTAGCTTTCCGGGAATCCCTTTCTGGACAGAAGGTTTTTTCTTTTTAATTCCGCCGTCGGATACAAGAAACCGTCGGTTGTCACCAGGCTCACCTTCGGCCTGTCCGGCAGACGGGAAAGAAGCTTTTGCAAAATTCTCGCCGTCGTGCTTTTGCCGACGGCGACGCTGCCCGCGATTCCGATGATAAACGGGATTTTCGCTGAATGCGGATGCTTCAGAAACACATTGACATGCTGATTCCGTCTTGCGGCAGACGTGACATGAAGATGGAGCAGGCGCACAAGCGGAATGTAAATCGTTTCTACTTCTTCCACCGACAGGTAGTCATTCAGCCCTTCTACGGCCTTGGCTTCTTCCTCTGAAACGGCAATGGAAAGGTGGCCGCCGAATCCGGCCCACGACTCGCGGCTGTGCTGCGTATACAATGTATGTAAGTTCAATTCTTTACTTTTCACAATTCACACCAATCTCTCTGTATGGCTTTCCGATAAAAAAACAAACGCTTACAAAGATTGTAACGGAAAACCGCTTCACTGTCTGCCCATTTTTTTCACAAATGAGGAACCGATCCGGCTGTACTCTTCCATTTCCTCCTCCGGAACCATGCTTCCGCCGGTGCTCCACACAAGGTGCACGGCATTTTCCATCTCAAGCCCCCGTTCTTTTATATAACGGTTTCCGGCTTCGGTCTGAACGACCTTGACGGCTCCGGCCAGTCCGGCGAGTGCAGAGGGTTCAAGGCTCTTATTCTCGGCCGCCCTTAATTGAAAAAGCAGCGAAAAAAGCGTGCCGTCATCGGCGGTATAACAGCCGCTTAGTATAGGCTCCATCAGAGGGCCGGCCAGTCCGGACGGCCTTCCCACCGCGAGTCCGTCGGCGGCCGTTTGATTATCAAGACCGATATCCTGCACGCTGATTCCGTCATGCAAGCCGGAAAACAGTCCTAACAGCATACACGGTGAATGCGTCGGCTCACCGAAAAAAATATGGACATGCTCGCCATAGATCAGCTTTAGCGCAAGCGCGACGCCGCCCGGGCCTCCTCCGACCCCGCACGGCAAATAAACGAAAAGCGGTTCATCTGCATCAGGCTTTATGTTCATTTGACCGAGCTGCTTTTTCACACGGCTTCCCGCAACGGCATACCCCAAAAACAGATCCCGGGAATGCTCATCATCAATAAAATAACAATAAGAGTCCTGCTTCGCCTGCATGCGCCCCTCTTTGACAGCCAGACTGTAGTCTGCTTCATATTCGATGACGCGAACCCCCTTTTCCCGGAGCAGCTCCTTTTTCCACTGCTTTGCGTCACTGGACATATGAACGGTCACACAAAAGCCGAGCTTCGCGCCGATTATGCCGATACTCAGACCTAAATTGCCCGTAGAACCGACGGCTATAGAGTATTTTGAGAAAAAAGCGGTAAACCGTTCCTCAGTCAATATGCTGTAATCATCGTCTGTTGAGAGCATTCCCGCTTTTACCGCGAGGTCTTCGGCATGCTTCAGCACTTCATAAATCCCGCCGCGCGCTTTAATAGAACCGGAAATCGGAAGTTCATTGTCGCATTTCAAAAGCAGACGCCCTGGGAAAGCCTGAGCGGCGCTTTGTTCCAGACGCTTTTTCATTTCATTGATGAAGACAAGCGGAGACTCAATGAGGCCTCCCGCCGCTTCCGTCTCCGGAAAAGCCGACGCGATATAAGGCGCAAACCGGCGCAGTCTTTCTTCCGCTTCGGCAATCTCCTTTTTCCATTCAGCGCCATTCTTTACTGGATCATCGGTTTTATGCGGGTTGATCCAAAGTACTTCACGCGCCTCCGCCATTTGCCTGACTATAGGCTCTGCCATCAATGCCTTGTGTATATCCCGGTCGGACATTCCTTTCTCCCCCTTGTTACTTTTTCTTTAATGCGCGGCCGGCCAGTTTTTCTGTAAACGAAGGGAAAAGCTGATACAGCTTCGTCCCGAGACTCATCCATCGCGGAAGATTCATTTCCCGTTTATCCGTCAGAATTACGGATGTAATACGCTCTGCCACACGGTCGGCATCAAGCATCCATCTGCCGACGCTTTTCACATAACCGCCCTCTTTATCTGCAATTGTAAAGAAGTCTGTTTTGATTGGACCGGGATTAACCGTTGTCACAGCTACACCCGTACCGGCCAGCTCAAGCCGCAGCGCATTGGAATACCCTAAAACGGCGTGTTTCGTAGCGGAATAAAGGCTTGATTTCGGCGTCGCCAATTTGCCGGCCTGTGAGGCGATATTGATAATATGGCCGCTTTTCGCATGAAGCATCACAGGAAGACAGGCCTTCGTACAGGCGATTAATCCGAAGACGTTGACTTCAAACATTGCCTTCATATCATCCAAAGATGAATCAGCGGCCGTTTCAAAAATGCCGAAGCCGGCGTTGTTGATTAATACGTCAACATGACCGATCAAACGCCTTACGTTTTCAGCCTCTTCTGCATGCCGGACGTCAAACGGAATGACATCACACTGCCCGCCGCGCGCGGTAATCGTCTTTTTCACTTCCTGCAAGCGGTCCTCCCGCCTCGCGGATAAAAAAACATGAGCTCCTTCTGCCGCGCAGGAATATGCAAGCCGTTCTCCGAGTCCGCCGGATGCTCCGGTGATCCAAATCCGCTTATCCGTTAATCTGCCCATTTCCTTCACCCCTTCACAGCTTTAAACATCAGAGTGTTCCCCGACTGAAAGGATACAGCCTTCCCTTCGGCGGCCAGCACGTCAAGATGGCCGATCGTTTCTGACATCGTTAAAAACATTTCATTTTCATACACAGCCGGAAACAGCCGCCGGCATACCTGGAAAGCCGTCAGCGTATCCTCTGACAACAGGCGCAGCACATATTCCGACCGGTTTCTCTGTTTTTCAAGCCGCCTGTCAAAAGCAGGCTTTACGTCTGTCAACAGATCGCCGTGTCCCGGATATAATAAGGACGGGTTTAAGTCATACAGCCGCTTCATTGAGTTCAAGTAGTCGAGCATCGGGGCCGCGCGCACGCCCCCCTTTTCCGGAGCTTCCAGAATCGGATTGGTGGAGCTGTTGGACAAAAGCAGATCGCCGCTGAACATTTCACCGCTTTTTTCATGGTAGAGCGCAATGTGAGAAGCGGCATGGCCCGGGATTTCGAGCACCGTCCAGCCGTTAAGCCCGTCAATTTTTCCGCCTTCTCCCACTGTTTTCGTTAACGGACGGTTTGCAGAAAATAAGTATGACAGCTTAACTGTTTTATGTATGTCTTCAGGCGTCAGGGGAACGTCCATTTCAGTCATAAGCGACAGGAAAAAGTCCTCCTGCCGGGCGATATACGACTGATCCTGAGTAATGTACCTGTCATTCAGCGGATGCCCTATTACTTCCGTATCCTCGGAAAAAAGGTGCAGCAGACCTGAATGATCTGCGTGATGATGAGTGAGCACCACCTGTTCTATATCCGCCGCAGAAACCCTGTGTTCCTTAAGCTGCAATGAGAGCGATTCAGCCGCTTCCTTTGTATTCGGGCCGCAATCAATAAGGGTTAAGGCTTCATCTTTTACTAAATAAACGATAACGTCGCCGACTGCAAACGGAGTCGGCACACGTATCGGAATGATCTTTCTCGCTGCCATGTTTACGCTCCTTCGTTCTTTTCATTCCTGAATAATCATATTTTAGCGTTTTCTTTTCACTGTGTCATTATTGCCGCATATCGGAAAAAAAGATTGACATCCCGCTCTTGCGCATAGCATAATGAACAACAAACTAGAAAACACGGAACGCGATGACGAGGAACTAGTATATAAACAACGGCAGCAGAGAGCAATGTCCCCGGCTGAAAGACATTGCGGCCCTCTTGTTTACAGAACCTGCCCTCAGAGCGGTTAGGAAAACCTAAACGTACCCCCTCGTTACGGGATTTGAGCTGAGCACGGCTGATTCGTGCTAATGTAAGGTGGTACCGCGAAACCTTTTCGTCCTTTTTGACGGGAAGGTTTTTTTGTGTTTTGAGAAGAAGGAGGATTTATATGAAGAAAATCGGTTTTATCGGGGCCGGATCAATGGCGGAAGCAATGGTGAACGGACTGCTGCTAAGCGGAATGACAGCCCCCGGACATATATATATGACAAACCGCTCAAATGACAGCCGGCTTGAAGAGCTCCAAAAAACGTACGGAGTGAAACCGTGCCGGGATAAAGAAGAGTTTTTCAGCAATACCGACATTATCGTTCTCGCCTTTAAACCGAAAGATGCGGCAGAAAGCATTGAGAACATTCGCGAATACGTGAAAGATCAGCTTGTGATTTCTGTCATCGCAGGGCTGACGATTCACACGATTCAGCAATATTTCGGCAGAAAGCTCACCATCATCCGGGCGATGCCGAATACATCCGCGGCCATTCAGCAATCGGCGACCGGTTTTTCCGCAAGCTCCGAGGCGAGTGAAGCTGAAATCCGGACGGCAAAAGAGCTTCTGGAAACAATCGGAGAAGCGACGCGCTTTGAAGAAAAACACCTTGATGCCGTCACAGCCATTGCCGGAAGCGGTCCCGCCTATGTGTATCGGTATGTCGAAGCAATGGAAAAAGCCGCCTTTCAAGCCGGCCTGCCGGAAGAAACGGCAAAAGAGCTGATTTTACAAACCATGGCCGGGGCGACGGAAATGCTCAGAACAAGCAGCAAACGGCCTGAACGCCTGCGCAAGGAAATCACAAGCCCGGGCGGCACGACTGAAGCAGGCCTTCGCGCATTAGACGAGCGCCGCTTTGAAGAAGCCATCATGCACTGCATCGCAGAAACCGCAGCCCGGAGCGCCGAAATTAAAGAACAATTCGCAGGCTCCGTTCTGCAAAAGACGGACCAGTGATAAAGCATGGGGCTTCCCATGCTTTTTTCATTCTGTTTAACTGCCGTATAAGCGGCTGATTCTCTCTTTTACTTCAGGAAGATGGAATGTGGCTTCGTGCATGTTCACCTCTTCCTCAACCGCTTTTGTCAGCTCTCTTTTGATCCGTGCGGTCACATTGGTTTTCAGCGCAACCAGTGAGGCTCTCGGTTTATCCGCCAGCAGCCGGGCCAATTCGCGGCCTCTTTGAAGGACGTCTTTTTTCGGCAGCACTTCAAACGGAACTCCCCGTTTTTCCAGAGCGGCGCCGCTGAAATTCGCGGCCGTAAACAGCATTTCTTCCCCGAGGACAATTCCCAGTTTTTCAGGCACAATATACGTCGCGCCCATTCCCGGTGTAAATCCGTACTTCATATAATTACAAGAATAAAAACTCTCCCTGCTTAAAATCACGAAATCCGAGCTCAGACCGATCGTAAAGCCGGCTCCGATCGCATGCCCCTGCATGACGGAAATCACGGGAATCCTGCAATCCAATAAAAGACTGTGAAGCTTTAAATCTGTAAATTGGAGCTTTCCGCTCTGAATGGTCAAAAGCCCCTCCTGCGTTCCTCCCGTGCAGAAATAATTTCCGTAACCCGTCAGAAGGACGGTTTTATAGGACGAATGGGCATTGATGTCTTGGAATACCCGGTGCAGCTCTCTGACAAACTCTTCTGACAGCCCGTTTTTCCCGGCCGTATCCTGCATTGTGACCTGCACAATGCCCGGTTCTGTTTCCTGTACATCAATCATTGGATTCATGTTTATTCTCCGTTTCTTTAAAAATACTCAAGCCTTTCCGACTCTGAGTGTTTCTGATACTAGGTCGTCCATTCATACTTTCTGTGAAACTCTTTTATTTCAGTCAGCACCAATCGCGTTTTTCCTTGATGCGCATTCGGGATGTCTGCAGCGGGCGCGGCATTTCTTGTGCCGAATTTTACGATGCCGCTGTCTTGCAGCAGCCGGTCATAATCAGCCATCGATAAACGGACGCGTTCATCCAAATGCCGGCTGATCTGAAATTGATTCTGCCGCGTCCGGCTTTGCGGCATAACGACACCGCTGTAAAATTCAGAGCAGCAGCCCGAACCGTATGAAAAACAGCCCACGCGTTTCGGCGTTTCAAAAGAGCCGTTATCAATCGTGCTGGCAAGAGATAAAAATACGGTGGCCCCCATGATGTTGCCGACGCGCTGACAGTATTGAATCCCAGGCAGCACGCGTTGCTGAAAATCCGCTTCAATGTCTTGCGGCTTAGCCTTTTCCAATTTTCTCATCATCGTCCGATGCGCTCCTTTTACCATTCCGCCAAACGGAGTATGAAAAGAAAGGTATTGAAATGTATTCTTATAATCCGCCCCGCTCACACGCTTTCGGTATTCCTGAAATGATTTTTCACAGCAGTCCAAATAAGACATGAGCGACAGATCAGCATCCCCCGCTTCACTATCCGGAATCGGGCGGCAGGTATCCATGACTTCATACCCGTAATACCCGCTTGCGCCTTGATCAAGCAAAAAGACATGAGGGGTGCTGCTGACTAAAAGCGCCACAGCTCCCGCCCCCGCACTCGGTTCGGCATAGGACCATTCCTCCGTCAACGCGTCACCGCCTTCAGCCACTAAAAAGCGGGAAATATCCGTTCCGATGATGAGCGCTTTCGCTCCCGGCGATGTTTGCGATAAGATGAAATTCACGCCCATTTGAAACCCGGCCGTTAAAGAATAGCAAGCCTGTTTCACCTCAAATAACCGGCAATTCCGCTTCAGCTGCAAATAATCATGGACGTATGTACTGATGGATTTGCCAAAATCAATCCCGGATTCCGTACAGGTAATGACCATTTCAATCTGATTCCGTTCCTCTTCTGACAGAGAGTCGGTAATCGGTTTTGCGGCATTTACGGCGAACGTAATCGGATCTTCAAACGGAAGCGCCACCACTTTTTCTTTCATCAGCAGGTTCTCAAACCTTTTTTTATCCAGGTTCCGATGTTCCGCAAGCTCCATGACGTCTACATACGCGGTTCCGCCAAACACGTTCATTGCTTCGATTCCTACATTCATTTCTCCAAGCCCCCAGAGTAAAGAGGCTTCCTGTGGAAGCCTCTTTTATTTTTTCGTTCAAAACTCAACAAGCAGCCTGTCAACGCCGTGAAATACAGGGCTCGGAACCAGATTCGGCTCTTGATCCTCAGTAAAACGCCATGCGGGCATCTGTTCAAAAAAGTGGGAAAGCGCGATTTTCGCTTCAAGCCGGGCCAGCGGCGCTCCTAAACAATAATGGCTGCCCTGACCGAATGACAGATGCTGATTCGGCTTTCGTCCCAAGTCAATCTGATCGGCATTTTCAAACTTCTTTTCATCTCTGTTCGCCGATCCAATCCACGCATACACTTTTTCTCCGGCCGGAATCGTTTTTCCGCCAATCTCGCTCTCAACCGCGGTGTAGCGGGTTACCCGCTGAATGGAAGGTCTGAGGCGGATGACTTCCTCAATAAAGTCAGGAAGGAGCGCCTTATTTTCAAGCAGCCGGGGCAGAATGTCCGGGAACTCCTTGAGACTGAGAAATGAATTTCCGATCACATTTTCCGTCGTTACGTGCCCCGCGACGATCAACAAGCCGCAAAAACCGATTAATTGCTTGTCTGACAGCGGCTCTCCGTCTAAATCAGCTGCAATTAAATGGCTGATTAAATCATTTTGCGGCTGTTTTCCCCGCTGTAAAATAAACTGCATGAAGTATCCGATCATCTGCTTTTGCACTTCATTCATTTTCTTTTCATCTTTTACATTCTGGCTTTGGTCGACCCAGCTTTTAAAGATATCCCTGTCTTTCGGAGGGAATCCTAAAAGCTCTGCGATCACGATAATCGGAAGCGGAAATGCGTAATCTTCAATAATGTCCATCCTGCCTTTTGAACGGACGGCCTGAAGCAGGTCATCAGCGATAGCGGCTATACGCGGTGCAAGAGACTCAACCGATTTCGGCATGAACGGCTGATTGACCAATTTTCTGAAGACGGTGTGTTCAGGCGGGTCCATTTTCAAAAGGCTGTCTTTGTTAATATGCCGGATCATTTTTTCCTGTTTGTCCGCACTTAAGTATTTATGATCGGAAGAAAAATGACTGTAGTCAGAAATCACCCGCTTCACTTCATCATAGGTGAAGATTTCCCAGCAATCTTCCTTTTCATTGTAATGAACGGGAGAGGTTTCTCTCATCGTTTGGTACCACTTGTACGGCTGCTGCTGTCTGATTTTTGTTAAACTGGTCATTTTCATTCCTCCAAGATGTGATCAAGATTTGAAATGACCCGCCGAAGCTTACGAGTAAACCCGGCGGGCGGATATATGAATTTACGGTCTTGTTTTGGCGGGCTGCTTCAGCATCTCACCATGCACGTTCAGTATCTTTTCCTGCAGCTGCAGGAAGCTGTGTTCTGTCATTCCGTCTGCCGAATATAAAACGCCGCAAAATTCAGAAATCGTTTCCGCTGCGCTGTCTTCAGCCAATAACGTCATATGGTTGGATACCGCCACATCCATGATGGCGATGTTTGTCATATGCTCTTCCCACTGGCTCCAGTAGTTGACGAAATCAGCGGATAAAATATCAGCCCTGATCGTAAAATACGGATCAAGCTCACCCAAGAAAATACCGTTTTTATTTCGGAAATAATAGCATGTCACCCCGTTCGGATCCGGAAGCGGCAGGAGTTCGTAATCAGTGATTTCGTAAGCGTCCTGAACATTTATATTCTGCCTGATCAGATTTTTCACCAACGCGTCCGTCTTCGTTAACCCCCGCTGTTTGGCTTTTGCGATTAATTGCTCTAAAAATATGTCTTCATGAAGATCGGCATTCAGTTCATCACGGTGAATCAAGGTTTCAGAAATGCGTTCCGGATGTTGATAGATTGGTGCAAATAAAGCCATGTTCACCGTCTGCAGCATCATATTTTTATCAAATAATTCATCAGGAATGTTTATTTCCCGCGCACCCGCTGAGTCAAAGGAGTCGAGCATGACGATTGACTCAACGGTTTCTCCAGCCAGCTGCAATTGCCGGGTGACTTCATAAGCGAGCATGCCCCCTAATGAATAGCCGCCTACATCGTAAGGACCCCGGTGCTGCACGGTACGTATGAGCTTAACGTAATATTCGGCCATGTTTTTAATGCCGCGGATCGGTTCCCGGTCTGTCATCCATCCTCTTGCCTGAATTCCGTAAAAAGGACGCCCGGTCCGTTCGGCAACAGGCTGGTACAGCTCCACTGCCCCCAGCGCGGAATGAAACCAGAAAATCGGTCTTCCCTTTCCCCCCGGGTTAAGACAGATCAGTTCGGGCGGTTCTTGATCATCTGTCTCTTCTGATATATCGTTTTGTTTCGTATGTTCCTCATGTACTTCCTCGGTGTCTTTTTGGACAGAACCGGTCAAATACCCGGCTAATGTTGCGATTGTCGGATATTCATAGACCAGATTTGCCGTAATAGACGCTTGATAGGTTTTATTAATGGACTGAACCCATTCCACACCGATAATAGAATCCAGCCCCATTTCAATGAATGCCTCATGCTCATCAATATGTTCCGGCTTCAGAAACAGGATGTCCGCAAGGCTTTCTTTGAGCTCTTTGCGCAAAGTGCTGTCAGAGATGCCGGCAAGGGGCGTTTCTGCTTCCGGGATTTGCGGACGTACCGCTGTTTCCTCCGCTTCAGCATACTCGGGTTTCTTTATTTGCCCCGCTATATATTCCGCAAGCTCCTTAAGCGTCGGGTGTTCATACACCTTATTGGCAGTAATCTCAGTGTGGTGCGTTTTATTTACTGTTTGTATCCATTCAACCCCGATAATGGAGTCAAGCCCCATGTCGATGAAAGGCTCATCAGCATCAATATCTTCCGGTGACAAAAATAAAATATCTGCCAGGCTTATCCTCAATTCTTCAAGCAATGTTCTATTGTCTTCGAAAACGGCTTTTTCTGGCTGCCGGACAGAAACAGAACAATCCAAAGGCTGTAACACGATCGGTTTTTGCAATGTCTCCGGTTCAAACGCTGTCATTTCGATCTCAGTTAAAGGACTCAGAGAAATCAGCCCTTCATGTTCAGGCTGCGGCGAAGACGGGAGAACGGTTTGCGTTTCAGACTTTTTCATGGCTTGGCCTGGTAAAGAACTGTTTACATCAGCCGCCCAATACCTTTCTTTTAAAAATGGGTAGGCAGGCAGCGGCGTTTTATAATATTTCCCTCCGTCAAAAAGCCGTGTAAAAGGAAGATCATATCCTCTGCAAAAAAGGTCAGCGATATGTGCCAGGCTTTCTCTGTACTGTGCTGGCGAAGCCGCTGAGCGGCACTGTTCAATGCATTCCATTCCGAATGTTTTCATTCCGGCTTCTTCTGCCGGCTTCTGATCCTTCAAATTGGACACAAACACACCCGGAAGCTCTCTTTTTACAAGCCACTCCGATAATACCCGCTTCAGTTCGTCCGCACTGCTTACGATACAGGCAAACCGGTGATGTAAATGCTTTCTGCCGAGCAGGAGCGTATAACTTATATTTCCCAGATCGCTGTCTTTGTTCTTGCTGAGTGAATCCAGCAGGCGTTCTGCCTGAATTTCCAGCTGACGCTCCGTCCGCGCAGATAAAGGAATGAGGCAGGCCGGTTTTGCCGGTGACCGGCGCACGGTTTGCGGCGCCTCTTCAATCACAAGATGGGCATTTGTTCCGCTGAATCCGAATGAACTGATGGCGGCTCTGCGCGGTGCATCCGGGTTCCGTTCCCACGGTATCAGCTTGTCATTCACAAAAAACGGGCTGTCCGCAAATTGAATATGCTGATTGGCTTGGTGAAAATGCAGGGAAGCCGGAATCTGCCGATGCTTCAGCGACAGCAGGATTTTAAACAGTCCGGCCATCCCCGCGGCCGCAGCGGCATGCCCGAGATTGGTTTTCACAGAGCCGATGGCGCAATATCCTTTTTTATCCGTATAGCGGCGGAAAGCGCGCGTTAAGGCGCCGAATTCGATCGGGTCGCCCAGTGCAGTGCCCGTTCCGTGAGCTTCCACCATTTGAATGGTTTCCGGATCAATGTGAAAAGTGTCATAGACATGCCGTTCCAATCGTTCTTGAGATAGCGCGCTTGGAGCGGTGATTCCGTTTGTAGCGCCGTCCTGATTCATTGCAGAGCCTTTTATGACGCCGTACACATGATCTCCGTCACTAACGGCGTCGCTAAGACGTTTCAGCACCACCGCTCCCACGCCTTCACCAGGCACGAACCCGTCCGCGCTTTGATCAAACGTATGGCAGCGTCCGGTCGGTGACAGCATATTCGCCTTATTTGACGACTGATAAAAAGCGGGAGTGGATTGAATGAAAACCCCGCCCGCCACCGCCATTTCCGTTTCTTTCGTCCAAAGCCCCTGACATGCCAAATGAATGGCTGTCAGCGAACTGGAACATGCTGTATCAACAGTGATCGCCGGACCTTGTAAATTAAGGTGATAGGCGATCCTTGCCGGAGTGACGGAATTATGATTGCCCCAAAACGCCTGCGCGGGCCCCTGCTGTTTAAAAATGGCCTGGTAATCTCCGCCGCAGGAGCCGGCATACACGCCGCATTCCCGGCCTCTTACCGAGTCTCCCGCATATCCCGCATCTTCAAGCGCTTTCCATGATTCTTCCAAAAACAGCCGCTGCTGAGGGTCCATATAGGTCGCTTCACGTCCCGATATATGAAAGAAAACGGGGTCAAAACATTCAATGTCCTCTATAAAACTGCCATACTGGCATTGGCTGTCAGAGACATCCCATCTGTCTGCTTTTTTAATCAGATCCCGTCCGGCGGCTAAGTGTTCCCAAAACTCATGGACATTCTCCGATTCAGCAAACCGCCCGCTCATCCCGATAATCGCGATCGGTTCTTTTTCAGGTAACACAGCTGCTGATTTTACTGTATCGGCCGGATCCTTTTGTTCGGGGCGGTACGTCATTTGATACGGCTCAGAAACGCTGATGACGATTTTCCCGATATTTCCGCGGTCATCCAGACAGTGATACGCTTCTTTTATGTCTTCAAAGGAAAAGATTTTTGAGATGACAGGCTGAATGACTCCCTCTTCCGCCAGCCGCTGCAGTTCCAATTGATAGTCCTTGACCCGATCCGGATTTTGAAGGGACAGCTTCCGCAAATCCACGCTGTGAAACGATTGATTGTTATGAAGGACGGACAAGTCGACTGATTTAGCGGATTTCAGCGCAGTCATGGCAATTTCGATATATCTTCCGCCCGGCGCCAGGCAATTCATTCCTTTTTGCATGGCATCACCGGCCAGGGTATTAATGACAACATCCACTCCACGGCCGCCGGTCATTCGCATGATTTCCGTTTCAAAATCTTCTTCTAAATAGCAAATGGTATTGTGGATCCCGAGCGAATGCAGATACTCAATTTTTTTCTGTGATCCGGCCGTTGCATATATTTCCGCGCCGATATGCCGGGCCATTTGCACCGCGATCAGCCCCGTTCCTCCCGTCGCGGTCTGAATTAATATTTTTTCGCCTTTTTTAAGTCCGGCTTTCCGGAAGGCGTCTATCATTGTCACCGCCACGGTGGGAAGAGCGCATGCTTCTTCAAAGGTCAGCCGGGCCGGTTTATGATAGACTTGATGTTCTTTACATGTGATGAGATTCGCCTGAGAGCCAAATTCCTCTCCCATGCCGACAATCACTTCATCACCTGGAATGACGGATGTTACATGCCTCCCTGTCTTGATCACGACGCCGCTTGCTTCGAATCCCGGAGTGAACGGATAAGGCGGCATCGTCGGATACAGCCCTCTGACACAAAGCAAGTCTCCGAAGTTTAAAGAAAAGGCGCGGACGGCTATTTGAACTTCGTCATCTTTTATCTCGGGCACTTCACTGCGGGCAATCGTCAGATCTTCAATGCCGCCCGGACGGTCAATCACAACCCGGAATATTCCCGAGTCATCGGACTTTGCGAAAGAAGGCGGCATACGTTCTTGTTTCGGTTTCTGATAACCGTTTTCCTTTCTTTCCGTCTGCAAAGGTTTTTCATTAGGCCATTCTTCCTGAAGCGCCGGGCGGATTTTCGCTCTTTCGGTCTCCAGAGACGAGGCTATGATGGTTTCGTATTCTGCCGAGATATAACCGGTCAGCAGTTTCACATGATAGTAATCAAATAAAATCGTTGTCTGCAGTGTAAGATTCAAACGCTTATTAATCTCGTTAATCACATTGACGGCCAAAATGGAATCAATGCCGTATTCAGAGAAATTCAGTTCTTCCTGAATATCCTCTTCTTTCATTTTTAATACATCGGCAATACTTGTTTTGATGACAGAGCGGACATGGGAAGCGACCGATTCCCCATCAGCCTTAACAGCTTGATGCTCCTCTGGCGCGCGGCTGCGGGAAACAGGCTGTGCGGGCTTTCGGAAAACTTCGGCCGGGGCGGCGTATGGCTTTCTGCCGTCTCTGATCCCTTGCATCCGGACGAGTCCGTCACTCTCAGCTGCGATAATCTGCTGACCTAAATCATGAGCCGTTTCAGCAGGGAAACAAACCGCTCTGTATCCTTCCGAATGCAGCACACACTCCCACGATTTTGGATATAAGCCGGGACTTCCCGGAATCCGAAGCTCAGCATCCTCATAGGACCACCAGCCGTCAAGCAGCCCGAAGGTTAAATGGGTAAAAACAGAACGATCGCTGATTTCGTTTATCAAAATCATCCCGTTGTATTTCAGGAGCGCTTTCAGACGGCGCAGTGTCAAACCGATATTTTTTGTGGCGTGAAGCACATTGGCGGCGATGACAATATCGTAAACACCCGTTTTGATATTTTGTGATTCGCAAGGCTCCTCTGCATTAAACAAGGCTGTTGTCAAATACGGCACATCAGGTCCGTATTCCTGTTCGGCATGCATTAAAAAAGCTTTAGAAACGTCCGTATAACAATATTCCGCAATCTGTTTTGCGAATGGTTTCAGTTTTGTAAACAGCATGGCGCTCGTTCCGCCCGTCCCGGCCCCTACTTCTATCAGCCTGATGCGGGCATCGGGGTGTTCTGTAAGATAAGCTTTCAGGTAAGCGGCCGCGGAATCTGCCAACACTTCATTAAAATAATCCGCAACGGGATTATGCTTATAAACACCTTCAACGAGCCGCATTGATGAATCGGGAAATACGATATCCGTAGCCGGACGTTCCCCTTTTAAAATGGAAGGCATCGCTTTTATCGTCGCCTCGGCCAATTCAGCTTGCGCAAGCTCCCCATTGGGAAGCAGGCGTTTATGGGCATTCCACTCATTCCAGACTGTGCGGCCGTCCGGGCGCTGATCCCTGAGGAGAGTGATCGTGTATCCGTCATACGTGATATACCCGTTTTCTTTTAATAGATTCAGGCTTTCTTCCAGCCATCTGCCGTATGTGCCGATCACGCCGGCGCTCCGCATGGATGCTGAAGCTGTGGTGACAGGCTCGCTGAAAAACCCGATTGACTGTAATTGGTAAAAGAGCAGTTTGCAAAGAAGGCTGTTCATATGCGCAACTCCATTTCTCGTTTTAAAGTCTCAAGCCGTTCATTCCGATCCGGATTTTGCCGCTTGACGCTTTCCATAAATGAAGGCTTCGGGCCGGATACAACCGATATTGCATCTTGATCCGTCAGCGCGGCTAAGCCGTGCGGAGCAGCTTTAATGAATGCCGCTTGGCTGAACGGTTCTGATAGTAAGACTTCCAGCGCCTCCATTGCTTCATCGGGTTCAATAGAACCGATCCCTGACGCCTCCATCCGTTTTCTGTAAGACGGGTCTGATACAACGCCCAGACTGCCCCAATATCCCCAATTCATGACTTTCACTTCACAATCAAGCAAAGAAGCGATATGGCGGGCAAAGGCGTCTTGAAATGTACACCCTGCCGCATAGTTGCTTTGCCCGGCATTTTTTGTGAAAGAATTAACGGATGAGAAAAACAGCACAAAATCAAGCGGTTCTCCCTTAAAAGCTTCGATCATTCGGACGCTCGTATTCACCTTAGCTGAAAAAGCGTTTCTGAAAGAAGCTTCATCCATATTCGCCATACTTTTGTCGGCAAGCGTTATCGCGGAATGGATGACTCCCGTTATATTGCCGTATTGCTCTCTTACGGAACGGACGGCAGCCTTAAGCGCTGCGGCATCTTGAGCATCAGCCTGTATATAATGCGGCGCGGGGCCTGATAGCGCCAGCCTGTCTATTTTGCTCTGAATCTCCTGATCCTTCGGCCGCCTGCCGATCCATATCATCCGTGCCTTGTAACGGGTGATCATGTATTTGCTCCATGCTTCTCCGATGCCGCCCGCTCCGCCGATGACAGCATAAACGCCGCCTTCTCTGTACGACATACGCGGAGCGGAACTTGTCAGCACCCGGACTGTTTTTTGCTTGTGCCAAGCTCCGTTACGGTACGCGGCAGCATTTCCGTCCGGATCTGGAGGAAGGCGCCAGATGTTTTTCATCTCAGACGAATCACTGCCTTCTTCTGCATCAATCAGCCTGATGTCCCAGTTCGGATATTCTTTTGCCAATGAACCGATCAACCCGTGTACGCCTGCATGCTCAGGCTGCGGCAGATCACCCGGATACACGGACTGTGTCTGCCGGGTGACCGCCGTAAAGCTGATGTTTCGGTTTCCATACCCGAGTGACAGCAGCGCTTTGATGAAACGGAAACATTGAATCACCCCATTCTCCTGCTCATCAAGCATTTCCTGACTGACGGATGCGGGTGCGAAACGATCCGGCGCAATCCATAAGAAATGGCGGATATCCTGATACCCGGCTGTCAATTCACGTAATGTTTGCTCGCTTGAATGATCCGGCGTCTCCGCCAGATGGGCGCGGGGCCACATTTTTGCCGCGGCTTTTATGGTATTTCCCGGCTTTCCGATGATCAGCAATTGTTCCTGATCAACCGCTTGATTTTCTTCTATGGAAAAGAAAGTTTTGTCCCAAACAGGGGCAAGCATCGCTGTCTGAACTTCCTGCCGCTTGCTTTCGGTTTGGTTTGTCTGCCGGACAGCCCGGCAGGAGAAGCCTGTCAATCTCATACAAACAGCGCCGTTTTCATCACATAAATCAATATCCAGCGTCAGCGCTCCGTTATCTGACCGATCGCTCTGTTTGCGGACAAGCGCCCACATCGTTTTCTGAGTCGGCTGAAATATTTCTGCCTGCCTCAGGGAAAACGGCAGCATCGGAGTGTCTCCGGCAGTATCTGAACCGGCACCCAGTGACGCCTGAAACGCGGCATCTAGAAGACTCGGGTGGATGACAAACTGATCGGCGGTACTGTCTGCCGTTTCTGGCAGCGACAGCCGGGCTGCAGCGCCCCTCTCTCCGATCATCAGCTGATCAATTCCTTGATGGCTCGGCCCGTATATCATACCCGCATGCCGGAAAGCCTGATAAACCTCATCAGACGTCATAACCGATTGGCTGCACCCGGACAGCCAGCCCTCTAAGTGAACTGACGGAACCGCTGCTATCTCTCCTGATACCGCGGTGCCTTTACTGTATATAATCCGTTCTCCCCCGGGTTCTTCCGATAGGCTGTAAATCGTAAATTCAATGTCTTCATTTTCCTTAAGGATAAGGCTGATATGGACTTCTACATCCGTCCCCTTATGAACAACAGGCCTCATCCATATGAGATCTTTCAAATACAGTCCTTTACGTCCGTCCGGCACAGCGTATGCGGCACGCTCAACGGCCGCCCTGGCCATTTCGATCACGGCGGCTCCCGGGAGCACCTTCTGTCCATTGACTGTGTGGTCAGTGAAAAAGAATTCCCGTCCGGTAAAAACAGAAGTGAATTTCAGCTCCCACAGATCGGATGTGTTTTCATGAAGCAGCGGATGGATCACCGTTTTGCCGTCATCCCGTTTTGAAACCGCCTCGGCTTCATCTTGAATCCAGCATCTGACCTTTGCAAACGGATAGGCGGGAAGGCTGATTCTCCGGGGTTTTTGTCCCGAATATAACAAGTTCCAGTCCACATCGACTCCCTGCACCCACATGTTCAGCAAATGACCGTACTTTCTCTTTTTCAGCCATTTGCCCATGGCTTCCTGCAAATCTTCATCAGATTCAAACACAGCCACTGTCTCATGATTTCGCTTCGCCCGCCCCCTGTAAAGATGCGGTGCGTTTTCATTTTCCAAGTACGATCTGAGCTTGTCCTCCAGCTCCTTAAGGGAGTCCGCAATGAAAGCCAGCCGCTCATCCATCGCTTCCCGCCCCGCTTGTAAAGTGTATGCGACATCAAATAAGTCCGGCTTATCCGTATGCTTCTTTTGAAGAAAAGCAAGAAGGCGCTCCGCATATTCTGTCAGACGCTCCCCATTTTTCGCAGACAGCAGAATGACAGCCGGCTCTTGGCTGCTGATTGCTTGTTTTACAGGAGCCTCATATTCTTCAATAATGATATGCGCGTTAGAACCGCCCGCACCAAAGCTGCTGATCCCCGCCCTGAGCGGCTGTTCTGCTCCGTCTGCTGCAATCCGTTTCCAATCTGTTAATTCCCGGCAGACGGAAAACGGCCCTTCGTCAAATTGGATATTCGGATTTAAAACATCCGCATGCAAAGATGGGGCGATTTGTTTGTGCTTCATCTGCAGCAGCACTTTTGTGACAGCGGCGATGCCTGCTGCCGATTCCCCATGTCCGATATTTGATTTGACAGACCCGATGAGACATGTTTCAGGAACATCACCGAATGCATCGGTTAAAGCCCGGATTTCAATCGGATCGCCTAATTTCGTCCCTGTCCCGTGCGCTTCCACATAGCTGATCTGGCCCGGAGATACCCCCGCTTCCTGTAAAGCTTGAGAAATGACTTCGCTCTGCGCCTTGGGGTTCGGTACGGTGTAACCGCTCGCTCTCCCGCCGTGATTAATGGCAGCTCCTTTAATGACGCCGTAAATCCGATCTCCGTCTTGTACGGCGTCTTCTAAACGTTTAAGAAGCAGCACCCCGACACCTTCTGCCGGAATATAGCCGTCACCCCCGGCGCCGAAACTCCCGCAGTGTCCTTTAGATGAGATGAACTGCCCCTGGCTCAGCATGAAGTACTTGTTAGGATGAACGGTGAGATTCACTCCGCCGGCAAGCGCCGCGCGAACCCGATGATCCCGCAGATCCCGGCACGCCATGTACAATGAAGTCAGCGAACCCGAACACATCGTATCGACCGAAATGCTCGGCCCTTGAAAATCGCAAAAATAGGAGACACGGTTAGCAATGGATGAAATCCCGCCGGGGAGCCCGATATGCCGTCCTTTCACTCCCGCTTCAGCCGCGAATAACGGATATTCCTGATACATGACTCCGGCATACACACCTACCTGACGGCCCAGTTCAGGTGATGTCCTCGTATATCCCGCATCCTCCATGGCCATCCACGCATGCATCAAAAACAGCCGTTCCTGAGGATCAAGGTGTTCCGCTTCACGGGGGGAAATCTTAAAGAACTCAGGATCAAAATCGGCGATCCCGTCAATGAATCCGCCCCATTTGCTGTAGATCGCTCCCGGCGCCGTCCGGTCCTCGGAAAAGTAATGTTCCCATTTCCAGCGGTTTTTCGGAATTTCGGTAATACAATCCTTTCCTTGTTTGAGATTATCCCAAAACGCATCGATATCATCGGCCTGCGGATACTTGCCGGAAACCCCGACAATGGCAATATCCAGCGGGTTTCCTTTCGTTTTCTGACGGCTTTGATTCCCGGACGGGGCAAAAGACGCATTTTCAAGCCGATTTGGCTGAAGCACTTCTTTCACAGACGCGTTTTTCAATTCCGCCAGCTGTTCCCCGGTATGACTGAGGACTGCGGCATCAAATGAGAGAAACCCGTCTTTTTTATGTTTGATTGTATTCACCACATAGACGGTATCAGACATGACAGGTCCGTAAAGCGTCAGCCTCTCAATCATGAGCGGAACGTGAATCCGCTTTTTCAGCTGCAACTCTTCTTCACCGAGCGACATATAACAAGAATTCAATATAAGCGGGTCAAATGCAAAGTGATGCAGATCGCCTTTTTCTTTTTTTCCTGATAGGTCCAGCTGCAATAAAAAGGAGCTCTCACTCATTTTGTATCCCGCCGTTACCGTTTTCAGCATCGGGCCTATCGTGAAGTCGGCAACCGAATCGTACAGACGGGAAATAACATCCGGCGCCACCTTTTGTGCATGTGCCTTCATTTGTTCAACGTCATATGATTTTTTTACGGGTGCCTCTATACCTCTGCTTATTTCTCCTTCGGCACATGTCTTCCGGCTTTCTTTACCGGAAACAGTGCAGCTTGCGGTAAAGCGTTCGGCACTCTTTTCTGCCGAAAATGAAATGTCAATCTGTGCGGCCTCTCCCGGCTCCAGCGTGACGGGCCCGCCCGTAAAGCGGATATCTTTCAGCCCGGCGGGATACGTGCCGGGATGAGACGCTCCGGATGCTTCAAGCACAAGACACGGATACGTTACACCCATCAGTGCCGGTTTGCCGAAAACCAGATGATCCTGAAGGAATGCTTCATGTTCATAGAAAGTAAATGTCTGACTGCCTGATTGCGTTTCAGAGACCGGTGCTGCATCCGCGACAAGGCCGGAAGATTCAGCTGTTCCTTTTGTTTTTATGTCTTCAAGCAGCTCGGATATGCTGCTGCATTCAAATAAAAGAGTCGGATTCATCCGCAGATCAAACGCACCTTCGATGTCTTTAATAATGGCCAGAAGCTGTGACGATTCAAGACCTAATTCAAAAAACACGGTGTGCGCATCATTTCTTGTGACAGGACGGCCTACGTATGTTGAGAAAATGCGGTATAAGGTTTCCTCCATCTGCTGAACGCCTGGTATCAGCTGCCGGTCTGTCCGCACCTTTTTGGCTGTCAGGCCGAGCAGTGAAGCAATATGCGCACCGCTGAGGTTGTAAAAGTCAATATCCATTTTCACCATTTCAGAAGGCGTGCCGGACTTTTTCGAAATCACCGCGTAACAGCGCTCCGTAACGGTTTCAGCGGCAATAAACGAATCATAATAAATCGGTAAAAACAAACCGGTGCCTGCAGCTGTCTGCAATACGCCGGAGGCCATGGCGGCACCGTCCATCAGCGCGGGATGAAAGAGAGCGCCGGGGAGATTTTCCTGGCATGAATCAGACTGCCGAATATCAAGGAAACATTCCTCTTCATTTGCATAGATCTCTCCCTCCGGCTTCATCAGCCCGTCATGCGACAGTCCGCGGCTTCTCGCGTCTTCGTAAACCGTATGCAAGGAGACTGATGGAAGCGCAACTTGTTTTTTCTCTTCCGCGTCAAGGCGCTTATCTGATGAGAAGACTCCTTCATGCACCTCCGCTGATAAGAAAACCGTCCCGGAATCCGCCCCGCAAATCGAGGCTGTCCAGAACTCCTTTTCTTTACTGAATATGACACTCACATCAAGCCGCTCTGACCGTTTCACTGATAAAGGATGATAAATGGTCACCCGTTTCAGACAGATGGAACGGAATGAAAGATCAAGGCTTTGCTTTGCCAGCTGATACAGCATATCAATATAGGCCAGACCGGGCATGACAGATTCTCCGTGAACAAGATGGTTTTTCATAATGGGATGTTCTGCCGTCAGGCGCAGATTCACTGTTTTTTTCATGGTTAGTCCCCTTTTAAAAACGTCACGTTGTCACCTGCCAAAACGAGTCTGCAGGTGCAGTGCTTGTCTCTGCTTTTTTCTCATATTTCTTTAAAAGATCCGCAATGTCTGTTTTTTCATTATTTGTTTTTTCCGTTTCACTCTCCGTGCTGTTCCAGCCGCCCAAAAGCGGGTAGTGTTTTTTTCTGAATTCCGGCGGCTGAGGCGCCCGGTGATGTTCCCGCTGCCTTTCACCTCTGTATTCTTCAACGAGGATATGAGCATTTGTCCCGCCGTCAGGAAATGAACTCTGAGCTGCGACGCGGGGTTTCTTCTCTGAATGCCAATCAACGGGTTCACGATTAAAATGAATACGCGACGCTTCAAAGTCATAATGTTCAAATGGCTCAAGCGCTGATAAGAAAGGCGGAATCAGCTTATGATAGACGCTCAGCACACATCGGATGAAGCCCGCAAGACCTGAAGACAGAAGCAAATGCCCTACATTCGGTTTCACCGATCCGATCCGGCAGGGCAGAAGCGTTTTCCGGTTCAGCTGATAGACATCTGAGAGCGCCTTGATTTCCACCGAATCAACGATTGGGGAACCGCCTCCGTTCACTTCTATATATCCAATGTCTTCGGGCGACTTTTCCGCCATGTCAAGCGCAGTTTGAATGGCGTCTCTCTGCGCTCTTATATTCGGTGAACCGGGACCGAGCGTCCGGCCGTCATTGTTTACCGAGACGGCTTTTATGACGCCGTAAATACGGTCTCCGTCCCGCACCGCATCGCTCAATCGTTTGATAAAAACCGCCCCCGCTCCTTCTCCGAGCACTTCTCCCGCTGATTCACGGTCGAATATATGAAACACGCCGTTCTCATTTAAAATATGGCGCGCTCCGAATAACCGGTGCGCGGACGGAGATAAGAGCAGACTCACCGAACCGACTAAGGCCGCGTCAATCCTTCCGGCCAAAAGGGCGTCTTTTGCAAAGGACAGCCCGATCAGCCCTGAGGAACATGCTGTATCCACGACAAGGCTCGGTCCTGTGACATTCAAAAATCGTGAAATGTTGGCCGCCAAATAGTTTTGTCCCGCCCCCAAAATCGGGTTAGGCGCCTGCAGGATATGTTCCATACCGGCTGAAGGCTGCGCCCTGCCGCCGATGTACACGCCGACTTTCCGGCCCGATAAATCCTTTTGGCCGTAACCGGCATCATAAACGGAATGAACCGCTTCTTCTAATATGATCCGCGCCTGCGGGTCCATAATTGCCGCGTCTTTTTCAGAGATGCCGAAAAAGCCCGCATCAAACATGTCGATATCATCAATCCACCCCGCATAATCCTTTGCATGCGCTGTTGCATGCCAGCGCGTTGCGGGGACAGGCCGGATGGCGGTGTTTCCTTTCATCAGCAGCTCCCAAAAAGCATCCGTTCCGCCCGCCCCCGGAAAACGGCAGGACATGCCGACGACGGCAATATCGTCTTCGGTATCCGCTTTCGGCTTCATGGATGTTCTCTCTTCAGCAGCGGCGGTTAAATCAAGCTGTACGTCCCTGTCTTGAACGAAACCATTTTCTTTTGTCACAAAATCGGCTTCATGATGCGCTGCGAAATAGTCAACCATTTCTGTAATCGTTTGATATTGAAGCATTAAGGACGGTGTTAACTTTATGCTGATCCGTTTTTGCAGTGATTGAACCAATTCCGCAAAGAGTATTGAGTCAATCCCGTATTCATCAAACGGCATATCATCTTTTATCTGCTCATCCGTCATTTTCAGTTCTTCACTGAAGACGGTGCGCACCCATTGACGAATCGTATCCTTCACCTTTTGGTCACCGGCAGTGCTTTTTTTCACGGGAGCTTCAGCTTTCTTCACCTTCAGAAGATCACCAAAATCAGCCTCACTGTCTTCTGGAACACAAGGAATTCCGCAGCTTTGTCCGTTTAATATGATGTAATCTAAAAGCTTCAGTCCGTCTTCGGCAGACAGCCTGGAAAGTCCTGATTTTTGATAAGCAGGACTTTCCGGCAGGCCTTCAGCCATGCCGGTTTCTTTCCAGACGGGCCATTGAACGGCTTTAACAAACACGTTTCCTTTACCTGCCTGATGATTTGCAAAAGAGTCCATAAATGAATTAGCCATCGCGTAGTCACTTTGCCCCGCAGCAAGCGAAGGGATCAGACCCGAAACGGATGAGAACAAAATAAAAAACGACAGCGGCTCATTCTGAACGGCTTCATAGAGACCGCGAAGCCCTGTTACTTTCGGCGCGCAAACGCTTTCGATTTCAGTTTCGGTTTTGTTATAAAAAGCGGGGTGTTCTCCCATTGCACCCGCGCAATGAAAAACGCCGGTAATCGGTCCCATCGTGCCGCGGATGCTGTCCGTCATGTTCCGGAGCCCCTTTTGATCCGTAAGAGAAACGCTGTAATAACGGATCTCCGCGCCCCGCTCGGCTAACCTCTGCATCCGCTCGGCTTTTTCCGGGAGAATGCCGTCCTTTTTCATGTCTGCCCACTCTGAGGAATCGGGAAGCGGCTCCCGCCCCATGATGACCAGTTTCCTGCATCCGCGTGAAACGGCATGCTCTGCCGCAATTGCGCCGATCCCGCGCGATCCGCCCGTTATTAACAGCACATCATCAGACGAATAGGAAAGCTCAGGCGCCGCCGAAACATTCATACCCTGCTTCAGAAACGGCACATAACGGCGATTCAGCCTGTAGCAGCATTCACTGCCGCTTTTGGCCCGCGGCTGTAAAAATTCAGTCTCAATCTGTCTGCTTAATTCTTCTGTATGCTCAATCGCACAATCGCTATCTATCGTAAAAGAATGAATGTTGGCATACTCAGCGCCCAGCATTCGGTACAGCCCCGCCGTTTTCGCCCCTTGCATCAGAGGTTTACTTTCCTTGAAAGGCTGGAGGCGGTGTGTCACTTGGCTGAACACAGCGCCGCTATGACGGAATGATTCAAGAGCCTGCTGTAAAAAGGCAAGCTTTCCGTGTTCTATCTCTTCCTGCCGTTCATATTCCGCATCATATGCGGTTATGTCGACGACCCCGAGTATCTGTTTGTTTTGAAGAGACTCCCGCACTCTGCCGTAAAGGTTTCGCCCCGATGCGGCGGCGTAATAATCGGCGCCGTCTTTTGCCTGATGGATGAAGCAGATCGTTTCAATATGGCCGTTTCCTTTAAAAAGAGCATCGGCCAATCGGCGCGTCTTATCCGTTGCAAGTATCATTACTGTTCCTGATAGTGCTTCAGATTCCGCCGGATCTTGCTGCTTCCAGTCTTTTTGAAGAATGATCTTTTGGTTTTCCGCCGGTTCGTCTGTCTGTTTCCGGATATCCGCAGGCACAGGCACCCAATACCGCTCCTTCGCGAACGGATATACAGGAAGGCTGACCCGTTTCGGCTTCTCTCCTTCGTATAACAGGCTCCAGTCAACGGCGGCTCCTTTTGCCCACTCAGTGAGCAATCTGGAATATTGCTTGTTTTTCAGCAGCTCGGCCATTCCACTTGATGAAATATCATCTTGAGCACGTCCGCGGAAACATCCTTCAATTTCTGTTTTC
This sequence comes from Bacillus sp. KICET-1, assembly GCF_027721405.1. Lineage (NCBI taxonomy): Bacteria > Bacillati > Bacillota > Bacilli > Caryophanales > Bacillaceae > Bacillus > Bacillus sp. KICET-1. Next base: position 2,577,840 of record NZ_CP113515.1, on the reverse strand, counting down.
CGTTCAAGCACATCCTTCAGTTTCGCTTGCAGACCGCAAACGGAAGTAACGATAAATGCCAGCCGTTCAGGCATCGCTTCTCTGCCAGCTTGAAGCGTGTAGGCCAGGTCTTTAAGGTTGACTTCTTTTTCCCGTAAAAAGCGGTCATACCGTTTGACATATTCTAATAGGCGTTCTTCATTTTTTGCCGAAAGCAGAAACAGAACCGGCTCGTCTTCCCGTATACTCACTGATTTCTTTTCAGCCTGCGGCGGCAGATATTCTTCTATGACAAAATGGGCATTGCTCCCGCTGGCGCCAAAAGAGCTTAAACCCGCTCTTCTCGGCTGGTCAGGATGTGACGGCCGTTCCCATTCTTCCAGCCGGTCCGCCACATAAAACGGCGTGTCCGGAAATGGAATATGGGGATTCAGCGTGTCCGCGTGCAATGACGGAAAGATTTCTCCATGCTTCAGCTGCAAAAGCACCTTTGTTAATCCGGCGACCCCGGCGGCTCCTTCTAAATGGCCGATATTTGATTTGGCAGAGCCGATGGCGCAAAACCGCTTCTTGTTTGTCCATTTGCGGAATGCGCGGCTCAGCCCTTCAATTTCAATCGGATCACCCAGAGACGTGCCTGTTCCGTGGGCTTCAATATAGCCCAGTGTCTCCGGATCAATGCCGGCACTCTGAAAAGAATCTGTAATGACTTCCGCCTGTGATGCCGGATCAGGCACGGTCAAACCGGATGTTTTTCCGACATGGTTTAAAGCGGAGCCTTTTATGACGCCATATATCGGACAGCCCATTCTTTCCGCTTCTTGAACGGTTGTCAGTAACACCGCGCCGACGCCTTCTCCCGGCACATAACCGTCACCGCCGTCGGCGAAGCTTTTGCAGACGCCTTCTGAAGACAGAAATCCGGCATTCGCCAAAAACGCATATTTATGCGGGTGTGTGACCGCATTCACACCGCCGGCAATGGCGAATTCGCACTCCCCCCTTTTAATGCTTTCACATGCCAAATGTATGGATGTGAGCGAAGAAGAGCACATCGTATCAACAGCCATTGACGGCCCTGTAAAGTTCAGGCAGTGAGACACGATATTCGGAACAGAGGCAGGCGTCACGCCCATAGACAGCGGTGTGCCCCGCTGTGTGATTTCAGCGCCGAACAGCTCATAATGGCTCCAAAACACACCTGCGAATACCCCGACGCGTTTTCTTTTTTGTGAAGATGGCCCGCGCGCCGTTCTGTCCTGATAAAAACCGGCATCTTCACAAGCTTCCCAAGCCGTCTCTAAAAACAGCCGCGCCTGCGGGTCCATCATTTCAGCCTGGCGCGGAGTCAGATTGAAAAACAGCGGGTCAAAGCTGTCTATGCGATCTAAAAATCCTCCGTAACGGTAGAACTGATCTGCTTCATATGAGAAAGAATAACCTTTCCATCTGTCTTTCGGCATTGTTGTAATGCAGTCTTTCCCTGAGCGCAGATTTTGGTAAAATTCATCAATGCTTCCCGCCTGCGGGTATCTTCCCGCCAATCCGATTACCGCAATATCATGCTCTTCTGTATGTCTCTCTTGTTTTCGGCTTCTTCTCTTGACAGCTGCGTTGGATAATGAAGATCCGTTCTTGTCTCCCTTTGGACCCAATCGGCCCATGCTTTCAGTTACAGCCGGCTCTTTCCCGTATAAAATAACGGATTGCAGCTTGCCGAGTCGCAGCATATATTCAAGTGCAGCCATCCCTTCCCCGGCCGGTAGCGGGCTGGTGCCTGTTGCATCATTCATGATCTCTTTCGTCAAGCTGTCAACCTGCATGCCGCCATCTTCCCAAAGCGGCCAGTTGATCGTCATAGAAGCCCCGTTCCGTTCGCCTTTTTCCGCTTTGCAATCGCGATATTTCATATATTCATCCATAAAAGCGTTCGCTGCGGCATAATCTGTCTGGCCCGCATTTCCGGCCAACGCCGAGAATGAGGAAAATACGGCGAAAAATTCAAGCGGTTCATGCCGTGAAGCTTCGTCCGCATGAATCAGGCCGCTGATTTTCGGCAGGAACACCTGCTTCAAGTCAGAACTGTCTTTTTGGATGATAAATTGATCTTTTAAAACACCGGCGCAATGAAAAATACCCGTCAGCCGGCCGAAGGTTTCTGTAATCTGAGCAAATGCCCGCTCTGTTTCGACTTTGCTGCCGATGTCCGCTTGAACGTAAAGAACTTCTGCTCCCAATGCTTTCAGTCTGCTGATCTTCTCAGACTGTTGCGGCGAACGGCCGATGAGTGCGAGCTTCACCTTTTCTTTTTCTGCAAGGTGACGGGCAAGCAGAAATCCAAGACCGCCGAGGCCTCCTGTAATGACATATACGCCGTTTTGTTTCCAAGGAGACTGTGTCTGCCCGTCCAGTTTCTCAATACGTTCGAACAATCTGATCTGCCGCATATTGTCTTTATACCGAATGTCTGTGCAGCCTGCATAAGAGCAGTCTGCTTCGGTTCTAATGATTGCGGCCGTCTCACTTGGCAATCTCTCATTCTTGTCACAGAAGGTGATCACCTGAGTGCGAAGAGCCGGATTTTCCAGATGTGCCGTTTTCAGCATAGCCCCGAGAGCGGAAGACAATGCCGCTCCATTCTCAACGGCGCATACAAGCTGAATCAATGTATGTTCTTTCGGATGGTCTGTCAGTTCCCGTTTGAGCATACGAAATATACGCTCGGCATCTGCTCCAAACTGCTCATCTGCAGCCTCATGCTCCCTTTTCAGTTCTATCACTTCCGCTTCCGGGCAATGTATGCCGAGTTCACCGGTGAGACGGGGTTCTGCATCGGCAGCGATAATGAGATGACGGGTGTGTTTTTGCCCGTTCTGCACCGCCGTTTCCAGCGGATGATCTTTCCAGGCGGGTTCAAAAAACAGAACCTCATCAGCGATGTCAGCATCTGATGTATGCCGTTCTTCGGCCGAATCTTTCAGCACACAGCCCGCTTCATTGATAAGGTAATCCGCAAGGCGGCGGACAGATGAATATTCAAAAAGCAGTGTCGGATAAAACTGCTGCTGAAAAGTCTGCTCTAATATCTTTACAAGCTTCAGCAAATGCGCCGAGTCAAGCCCCATATCATAAAAGCCTTTCCGCACATCAATATCCTGTGCCGGACGATTGATCAGCCTGGCGATTTCCGACTTTATGTAAGTCACCATGTTTTGTTCCGGCGTTTGCTGTTCAGACACGTCTTCTGCGGCCACAGGACTTTCGGGCTCTCCACGGCCGCTTCTGTTCTGCTGAGGCGGCTTCTCTTTGTCTATCAGATGGGTAATCATATTCGCTTGTCTGACCCTTTTTACTGTCAGTTTCTCACATTCGGCCAATACGTTCCCTGCCCTGTCGTAAATCGTGAAGTCGGCCGAATAAACATCAGGTTCGCTGTCTGATACGCCGCTTTCAGTGCGGCTGTTTTTCATAGAATAAGTGTAAATCGTTTTCGGAAACGGCTGATACATGCAAAAACGATTGATCATAAAAGGAATATAAGGTGTGTCATTTTGCTTTTGGGCCGACAATGCAAAGGAAGAGCCGGCAAGGGTGGACGCATCTAAAAAAGCCGGATGCGCCTTAAATTTCTCCCGGAATCCTTCAGCCAAATCACTCAGAGTGAGCTCCATTAATTCTTCTTTATCCTGAAGCTGATAAACGGCCCCTTCATTTTTCATAAACTCGCCATGCTCAATATGGCTTCTTCTTGCAATTCCGTAAATGTCATGCATGTCCCATTTTCGGCTTGCGTTTTTCATGAACGCTTCAATATTCAGTTCTTTTGCCCGGGGTGTGTCTTCTTGCAAATAAAGCTGGCATTCCATATTCTCATCCCGGTTTCCGCCAAGCGGTGTGCCGTTTTTTGCTTTTTCGCTAGTGATCTCAACTTTCCAGCTGTCACATGCCGGCGTAAAGGTGACATACAGGTGTTTATCAAACTCTTCAGATGTTACAACAGGCTGCTTAAAAATGATCTGTCTTAATTCTATAGGCCTTTCACCGAGATACCCGGCGGCGAGCCGATACAGCATATCTATTAAAGTCACGCCCGGGAGGACGCGGATTTGATGAACGCGATGATCCCGGACGATATAATTCGTATGGCTGATTTTCTGCAGGAACGTTTTGACTTGATCGGTGGCAACTGCCAATCTATCACACCTCGCTTATTTCAAACATTGCTTCTGTGCCCGCCTCATTTTCTTCCGCTTCGGACAACTGTGCTTTTTCAGGCCAATACCGCTGTTTTCGGTATACTGTCTGGCCGCCTTTCGGTTCCATGGCCGCTTTTCGCTCTTTAGGTATTCCTTCGTTGCTGACAATGATATGGGCGTTATTCCCGCCCAAACCGAACGCGCTGACCCCGGCCCTGAGTATCTCTTTTTTTCCGTCCCACCGCTTCAGCTCAAGCACAGGATAAAGCGGCGAATCATTAAATTGAAAGCGGGGGTTCGGTTTATGGCAATGCAAAGTCGGCGGCAGTTCTTCATTGGCAATCGCCAGCAATACTTTGATGATTCCCGCCGCGCCCGCCGCACTCAGCAAGTGGCCGATATTGCTTTTGACGCTTCCTACACCGCAAAATTGTTTTTCATCGGAATAAGCAGACAAGACATTGGTTAATCCTTTTAATTCAATCGGGTCGCCGATCAATGTACCGGTTCCGTGCGTCTCTACGTATGTCATGGTGTCCGGCTCGATTTCCGCTGATTGAACCGCCTGCTCAATCAAGTCCTGCTGCGCCCGGGGATTCGGCGTCGTCACGCCCATTGTGCTGCCGTCATTATTTATCGCAGAGCCGTCAATAACGCCGTATATTTTATCTTCATCTTCTATCGCTTTTTCGAGCGGCTTGAGCATCAGCACACCGCAGCCCTCTCCGATTCCTGTTCCGTCCGCACCGGCATCGAAAGATTTTGAACGGCCATTTGGCGATAAGATTCTCGCCGCGCTCATTGTGAGAAAAGGTTTTTCATCAAGCAAAATGTCAACCCCGCCCGCAAAGGCCGCTTCCGCTTCTCCATTTTGAATAGCCTGCACGGCCAAATGAATTGCCGTAAGCGAACTGGAGCAAGCTGTATCTACGACCAGGTTGGGCCCTGTAAAGTTATAAATGTGCGCCATGTGTGCGGTAATAAAATTTTGCCCCGCGCCAATAATCGCGTCTTTTTGCAGATATTGAAATTTCTGATGAAACGCACCTGCCCTTGCACCGGCAAAAACGCCGATACGGCGGCCCCAGAGATCCTCTTTTTGATAACCGGCATCGGCCAAAGCTTCCGCGCTCACTTCGAGCCACTGCCTTTGCAGCGGGTCTATCATCGGTGCCAGCGTTTCTGAAATATTAAAATACTCCGGGTCAAATTGATCAATATCGTGAATAAAACCGCCCCATTTACTGATGCTTTTTCCTTCTTGATATTCACCCGGCTGATAGTGTTCCCCGGTGTCCCATCTGTCCGGCGGAACTTCAGTGACGGCATCCGTTCCGCTGCGGAGATTCTTCCAAAATTCTTTTATATCCCCCGCTTTCGGAAAATGACAGGCCATGCCGATGATCGCAACCTTTCCCCGTTTCCCGGGCTTATCTGCCGTTTTTTTGCTCCGTTTCGGCATCTTCTGCAAAGGGACCTTCTCCGCGGAAACTGCTGTATCTGCCGAAAAAGCTTCCGGACAATGTGCAGCTAAATAATCCGCGAGCTGTTCAATGGTAGGATGCTCCAGAAGGACAGTCGGATCAATTGAAACGGATGGCAGTTTTTGATCGATCTTTGTCAGCACTTGCGCCAGAAAGATAGAATCCATTCCGTATTCCTGAAAAGGCACATCGATATCCATATGCGTTTCATCGATACTCAGCTCTTTTGCCAAAAGCGACCTCAGCCAAGATTGAATATCAGTCCGGTTATGTCCCCGTTTTTTGGTTTCAGGAGGTTTGGAAGCTGCTTTCATTCCTTTATGGGCGGCTGGCTTGGCGTTTTCCAGCGCTTTGATGTCCCAATCATGTTTCACTTGTGCCGGCAGCACGACAGCTCCGGGTTTTTCTCTTAAAATGTAATCAAGCATCTTGAGACCTTCTGCGTCAGAGTGCCGCAGCAATCCCGTTTGCTGATACATCCCGCTTTTTATATCCCTGCTCATGCCCGTCTCATCCCATGCCGGCCATTGTATGCTGATGATGCCGCTCTTATTGTTTTCTGCAAAATAGTCCATGTAAGAATTAGCCATCGCATAATCGCTCTGACCCGCCGCAAGAATCGGGACGGCTGCCGAGACAGATGAAAACAGGACGAAAAATGCCGGCGCACCATCCTTTACACTCTCATACAGACTGTGAAGGCCGTCTGCTTTCGGGGCGAGCACCCGCGCAATACTGTCTTTGGATTTGCGGAGAAAAGCAGGGTTTTCACGGTCCGCAATTCCCGCGCAATGCAAAATGCCTCCGACAGGTCCGAGCGTTGAGGTTACCTCTTTTATAAGCCGTCCGACGGCCTGCTTATCCGTCAGATCAACTGCTGAGACGCACACTTTTACGCCTTGTGATTCCAGCTGCCGGATAAGCTGTATTTTTTCCGAAACGACAGGGTCTGTTTGCTCAAGATCCCACTCGGTTTTCGGCGGCAGCTCCTTTCTGCCTGTCAAAAGCAGTTTCTTCACACCATACGCTGAAACGAAATGCTTGGCGCATAAAGCGCCGAGACCGCGCGTTCCTCCGGTTATCATCAGGACGGCGTCTTTTGGAAACACAGTCCGGTCTGTTTGCACGGCTTCAGGTTCAATCTGATCAGTCTGCCGAAGAACATAACTGAAGCGCATACCCTCCCTATAGCAAACAGCAGACTCCGTTAAGTCTGATTCAATTTCTTGTTTAATAAAAGCGGCTGTCTGCTCCAGCGGCTCTTCAGGATCAATATCGGCGTGACAGGTGAGAATATGGCTGTATTCATGCCGCAGCATGCGATAAAGTCCCGCTTTTTCAATACCATGCATAACGGCAGCCTTATTTTTGAATGATTCAAGCCCTTTTGTAAGATAAAGCATTTTCATGTTTTCTTGTCCGCGGCCGTATTCAATCAGCTGCTGCAGCGATGCCACCCAGCTGATGTCCTGCCGCTTTTGTCGAGAGCCGCAGCCAGTGAAGTCAATAAACCCGGAATAGACGGCCGCATTCGCATCCTGTAAGAAAGAGATGAGCTGATTTTCCTGCACAATGTCAGCATCATTCAGCTGTTTTTTCACCTCGGCGGCAAGGTCTTTTGTATCCTCGGAAACGATGAGCGCTATTTTGCTGAATGGCTCGGATGAAGACACTGCCTCGCAAGGCTCCCATGTTTTCTGCAATAATACTGTTTTTTGATTCGAAAGCGGCAGCTGCTCCCGTTTCGGCACCCAATAGCGGTCTGCTCTGAACGGATAGGAGGGCAGGCTGATGCGGCGCGGCTTACTGTCCGTATACAGCTGCTCCCAATCTGTGTCAAATCCGTTTGCCCAGAGCCGCAGCACTTTCTTGTATTTCTTTTTCTCAAGCCAGGCGCTGACGAGATCAGCGGCGTCTTCATCGTCTGAGAACATGGAAATCGTGTTATTCTCGCGTTTTTTACGGCCGCTGATGATATCTTCGCTGTTTTTTCCCAACAGAAACGCGTTCAGTTTTTCAGTCAGTTCCTCTGCGGAGCCTGCAATGATTCCCAGCCTCGCTTCCATCGCATCCCGTCCGGTCTGCAGCGTGTATGCGGCATCTGCAAGATCGATATGGCGGAATGATCCGTTTTGGATAAAATCGCGAAGGAGACGCGCTCTTTCTTTCAGCCGCTCTTCATTTTTAGCCGACAAAACAAAAAGAGATGACGCTTTCTCACGGGTTTCCTGCTGTTCCGTCTCACTTCTGCCCATGTATTCTTCAATAACGATATGCGCATTGACGCCTCCGAAACCGAATGAGCTTACACCCGCCCGGCGGGGCAGGACCCGGCCGTTTTCATCACGCAGCGCTTCCCACTCCTTTGTTTCTGTCACAATGTAAAACGGGCTGTCCTTCAATTTGATATGGGGATTGATGTTCTCGCAATGCAGACTTTTGGCGAGCGTCCGATGTTTCAGCTGCATCAATACTTTGATAACGCCCGCAATGCCTGCCGCGAGCTCCAAATGTCCGATATTTGTCTTCACTGAGCCTATCCCGCAATATCCGCCCGGAGCCCCGTCTGTTTGGAAAGCTTTTTTCAATGCATTGATCTCAATCGGATCTCCGAGTGCCGTTCCTGTTCCGTGCGCTTCTATATAAGTGATGGTTGACGGGTGAATACCGGCTTTTTGATAAGCGCTTTTCAGCACATCCGTCTGAGCCTGCGGATTCGGCGCGGTAAGCGACGCTGAGCGTCCGCCGTGATTTTCCGCTGTACCGCGGATGAGGCCGTAGATGTGGTCCCTGTCACGCTCAGCCTCTGAAAGCTTTTTCAAGACAATCATGCCGGCACCTTCTCCTCTGACATAACCGTCAGCCTGATCAGAAAATGTTTTGCAGCGCCCGTCTTCACTGAGCATGCCTGCTTTTTGAAAGCCGATATGCCCTTCAGGCGTGACGATCGTGTTGACGCCCCCTGCGACCGCCATATCACAATCTCCCGTTTCAATGGCTTTTACCGCGCGGTGAATGGCGACTAAAGAGCTTGAACAAGCGGTTTCTACCGGCTCGCTCGGCCCGTGGATATCAAGAAAATAACTCATCCGGTTCGGCCCGACGGACGGCACGATTCCGGTCATCGTATACCCCTCGACAGGAAGACCCGCCTTATTGATTAAGGTTTGATATCCGCTTCCCAATGTGCCGGTGAAAATGCCGGTTTTTGTTCCGGCAATCCGTTTTGCTGAGTACCCCGCGTCTTCAATGGCTTTCCACACATACATCATTAATAGACGCTGCTGAGGATCCATCATTTCAGCTTCTTTCGGAGATATCCCGAAAAACAGCGGGTCAAACCCGGCGATTCCATCTATAAAACCGCCCCATTTTATTGACGTTTTATTTGCATCCGCTGCCGGATCGCCGTAATATTCGCGCCAATCCCAGCGATCTCGTGGAATTTCTGTAATGCAATGCTCCCCTTTTTGTAAACGAGTCCAGAATTCATCTATGTCTTTCGCCTGCGGAAAAATACCGCTGATTCCGATAATGGCTATCGGTTCGGTTTTTTCTTCTGATTTTCCTTTTACGGATACGGGCGTTTCCCGCTTGACATGAACGGCCGCCGGATCTTCAGCTTTTCTTATTCCGGCTTTTGGAGCGGTTTTTAAACTCTCTCTTTCTAAGCCGCTGAATGCTTCTTTCCATTCAGATATCAAATAGCCGCTCAGTTTGCGCAATGTCGGAAATTCAAAGAAGATAGTCGGGCTGAGCTCAAGCTGATAAGACCGATTTAATAGATTTGTAAATTCAGTGAAAATGATCGAATCAAATCCGTATTCCGTCAGTTCGCTGTCAGCCTCAATATCTTTCATGCTTACCTTTAAAAGATCTGATACATGCCGCTTTAGTTTCTCTTGCACCTGATCTTTCAGATCTCTTGCATCTGCCACTGCCGGAGCTTTTCCGGCGGCGCTTTGTTCTTCGCCCAGATCGAAAATATGGCTGCGAATCCGTTTTTCGTCGCCTTCTGCCACCATGACCTGGTGTTCTCCGGAGGCAAAAGCGGCGTAAAGCGCTTGGATGCCTGAGGCCGATCGCATGGCTTTCATTCCGGTCTGTTCGTACATCAGCCGTTCGGTCTCTTTGTCCACGCGCATACCTCCTTCTTCCCAAAGCGGCCAGTTGACGGACAGGGTCTTCCCGCTCCGCTCGTTGTCCCGCACGAGACGGTTTCGGCGGGCTGCATAAACATCCATAAATGCGTTGGCTGCCGCATAACCGGCCTGCCCCGGATTTCCCATGCCTCCCGCCAAGGAAGAAAACAGGATGAAAAAGTCCAGCCGCACATCTTTCGCTGCTTCATCAAGATTGATAAGTCCTTTCACCTTCGGCGCCATGACGGTCTTCCGTTCGTTTTCTGTCTGGTTCAGAATGTAGTTGTCAGCGATCACGCCGGCGCCGTGAATGATCCCGTCAAGTGTTCCGTGCTCCTCCTGTATGCCGCGGACGAGGGCGGTGACCGCCGCCCTGTCTGTCACGTCAACCGGTTGATAAAATACGCGGGCACCCGACACTTCCAAGCGCCGTAAGCGGGCGGAGCGGTCTTCATCAAGCGCTTCCGCCCTCCCCGTTAATACGAGGACGGCGTTTTTGACGCGGGAGGCTATTTCTTCAGCGAAAATCAGTCCGATGCCGCCCGCTCCCCCCGTGAGGAGGTAGACCCCTTCGTCTTTCCACGGAACGGCGCCGCTTTGAGGCGCCGGCAGATGACGCCAGTTTCTGACGAGACGTTTGCCGGCTTCATAACGGATTTCCGCTTGTTCAGGATGCGCCCGATTTTCGTTCAGCTTAGCAAGAAGCGATGATGCTGACTCGTCCGGATCGGCTTGGATGACTTGGCCGTACAGCTTCGGATGTTCAAGGTGAGCCGTTTTCAGAAAAGCGGCCAGCCCCACCAATACATTGTCTTCCCCCCTGTCGGGGACAAGAAGCTGGATCAGCGTTTTTTTCTTCTGTTTTTCTTTGATAAGACGCGTGACGATCGCTGACAGCTCCGCCGCGCAGGCGTTATAACGGTCTTCAATCGGACCTTCGCTGTCAGCCGCACATACGGCGCCGCTTATGTCCTCAGCATTCATTCCGCCATACAGCGTCACGTATCTGAAAGACTCTTCTTGTCCGCCGCCTTCATCCGGCGGTGATTCCTGCCACTTTGGCTGAAGCAAGAGCGGTTTTTCCTCCGTTCCCTCTTCCAGAAAACGGGCGGTGAGTCCCGTCAATCGGACACATACCGCGCCGTTTTCGTCACACAGCTCAATATGATAGGCGCCGGCCGCTGAGGAAAGCACCGCCCACATCGTCTCACGGCACGCAGAAAACACCTGCATATCCTGCAGGGCAAACGGCAGAAACGGCCGTCCGGACGCGGAACCGTCTGAGAGCACAAGACCGATAGAAGCCTGAAGGGCGGCGTCCAGCATGCTTGGATGCAGGATGAACGGCTCCTTTTCTTCGCGGGCGGACGGCGGAAGAGTGAGCTTCGCGAGCACTTCTCCGTTTCCGGCATAGACGGCGTCAAGCGCCTGATGCGACGGTCCGTAGGTGATGCCGAGGCTGTCGAACGCTTCATAACACTCAGCCTTTGACATGCGCCGGCCGCCGCAGCGCGCCTGAACCGCTTCCACATCGAGAACAGGAGCACGCTCCGTCTCTTCGAACACGGCCTTTCCCTGGAAAAAGACAAGCGGCTCTTCCCCTTCGGCATACGCTTCAAAAGCGATGTCTCCGTTTTCTTCCGGCTGAAGCTTTACATGAAGCGTCACTCCTTCAGAAAGCGCCGTCACCGGACGGAGCCAAACGATCTGTTTGAGCCGGACACCCGTTTTCCCGCCGGGCAAGTCTTCAGCAGCCAGCGTAACGGCGGCCCGGGCCATTTCTAAAGCAGCCGTGCCCGGAAGCACCGGTTTTCCATTGACGATATGATCCGCAAAAAACGGTTCATGCCCTGAAAAAACAGAAGTAAAGCGCTGGGCGGTAAAGGTCGATGTATTCGCATGGAGCAGCGGGTGAAGCTTTTCACGTTCAGCTGAATTCCGGCTTTCAAGCTCTCTCTGAAGACGATCGGACGCCCAATACGTCTGCCTGGCAAACGGGTAGCCCGGCAGATTGCCGATTCGCGGCAAAGGTCCGCCATAAAGCAAGTCCCCTTCGATTTCATAACCTTGACAATAAAAATCTGCCAGCACGCATAACAGCTCCTGATACTTTCTATGGTCAGAATATGAGGCGCTGCACTTGCCGAGCACTTCTATTATGTGCTCCTGAATATGCTGACGGCCTGCAAAGTGCTGCGGTACTTTTCCCGAAAACACATAAGGATGATGTTCATTAAGCTTTGCCTGCTTCCATACATACACTGCGTCATCAGCATCTTGCACTACGATGGCGGCGCGATGGTTAAAATGATGCCGTCCTTTTAACAACGTATAGCTGAGCTGGGCCAGATCATTTTCTTTCAGTCCGCCATTTTCCGCCCAAGTGATCATATCTTCGATTTTTTCCTGAAGGGCCTCCTCTGTTTTTGCAGACAAAGTAAGTAAATATGCAGGGGCATCACGATGAGGTGAAGCATTGCGCTTATAGCTTTCCATAACGACATGGGCGTTTGTTCCGCTCATCCCGAATGCGCTGACTGCCCCCATTCGGTTTTTACCCGGCAGAGAAGGCCACGGTTTACCCGTTTTATTCACATAAAAAGGACTCTTCTCCCAGTTGATATAGCGGTTTTCCCCGCTGCAATGCAGACTGGCGGGAATCATTTCACGGGAAAACGCCTGTAAAAGACTGATCAAACTGACAATGCCTGACGCGGCAAACGTGTGGCCGATATTGGTTTTAATTGATGTGAGCGCGCAAAAAGCTTCTTCGTTTGTATAGGCAGAAAATGCGTCATAAAGCGCGTTAATTTCCACCGGATCACCGAGTTTTGTACCTGTACCGTGTGTGACGATATATTCGATATCTTCAGGGTTGATACGCCCCCGGTCATAAACGGAAGTAAGCAGCCGGGTCTGCGCGACGCCGCTCGGAGCGGTAATTCCGTTTGTTTTCCCATCATAATTGATGCCGCTCGCCCGAATCACCCCGTAAATCGGATCACCATCTTTTTCCGCCTCTCTCAGCGGCTTAAGAACAACCGCCGCGGCCGCTTCCCCCGGAACCATGCCGTCAGCCCTTTTATCAAACGCGAAGCATTTCCCGTTTTCCGACAGCATTCCGGCTTTATCTATCGTTTCAAAAAAGTCCGGGGTATTCATGATATTCACCCCGGCCGCAACAGCTGTTGTGCACTCTTTATTCTGCAGGCTTAATACCGCCTGATGGACAGAAACGAGCCCCGAAGAACATGCTGTATTTATCGCCATCACAGGACCGGATAAATTCAAGTGATAAGCCAGCCGCGCCGCCAAAATACCGTTATGATGAGACGTGACATTGCCTTTGTCCCGTGTTAAAAGGTGATAATCTCCTTCTTCCGCCCCCACAAACATACCGATCGTCTGCTGCCTGATATGACTGGCGCCGTAGCCGGCGTCCTCAAGGGCCCTCCACGCTTCCTGAAGAAGCAGCCGCTGTTTCGGATCCATCGTTTCAGCTTCCCTCGGCGATATTTCAAAAAATAAAGGGTCGAATTCGTCCGCCCCCGGTACAGCGCCGAGTTTCCATTTTGAACTTGTGAAGCCTTTTTTTGCGACCGGTGCGACAACGTCCTCTTCCTGAAACAGAATGTCCCACAGCTCGTCCGCCGTGCGCGCCTGAGGAAATCGGCCGCTCATGCCGATAATGGCAATGGAATCAGCTGCCTGACTGCCCTCGGTTCCGGCATTCAGCTTATTTCTTCCCCACTGCTTCTTTCGCTTTTCCGTTCCTCCCTTTTCAAAGACAGATTGATCTGCGGATTCAGGTTTCTTTTCTTCATAGACATGCTCCATGACGGACTTGTGTTCCGTCAGAAAATAGCGGACGACCTTCTCCAGTGTGGAATGTCCGAAAAACAGGGCCGGTGTCACTTCAATTCCGTAGTGAGCGGACAAAGAAGAGGCGAATTCCGCCAAACTGATAGAATCAAAGCCGAAATCAGCCAGATTGTCAGCGTCCGTCAGTCTGTTCTTGTCTATTTTCAAAAGCCCCGCCGCCAGTTCTTTCACATCCCAGGTTACGCATTCTTCCAGCGTGAAGCCTTTCATTTCACTCCGCCTTCCTGAAAACGGGACGTTCCTGTTTACAGAACCCGAAATCGGCCGTTCGCCTTGATCTATCTGCAGGAAGCGTTTGGCCCTCGACGGAAAACCGGCCAGGACGAGATACTGGCTGGACGGCTGGACTAACAATGTTTCAAAAGCTTCGAGTCCTTCCTCTGTGTATAAATAACGCTGTCCGCTTGATTTTAAATACATATCGGTGCTTTCCGCCGTGCCGACATGCATCCCCCCTTCTTTCCAAAGCGGCCAATTGATTGCAAGTGACTTGCCGCTTCTGAGTCCGAGGCTCACAAGTTTATCCCGATGACGGACAAAAGCCATTTGGAAGCGGTTCCCCGTCGCGTAGTCACAAGAACCGAAGTCTCCTAAAATCGCTGAAGAAGAAGAGAAACAACAGAAGAAGTCAAGCGGCTCCCGTGACAGAACCTGATCTAACACCGCAGTGCCGTCCGCTTTTGGCGATAAGACTTGCTGAAAGGTTTGCAGATCTTTCTCCAGAATGCTTTCAGTGCCTTGAAGACCTGCAGCGTGAATGACACCGTGAATCGGCCCGCATCCTTTCTCTTTCGCTTCTTGCAAACCTTTCTCCATCTGAGCTTGATCTGCGGCATCCGCCTGCACGTAAAACACCTTGGCGCCCGATTCTTCCAATCTCTTTATCTTGTTCAGCACCGGGCCGCCTGCCGCTGATCTCCCCGTCAAAATGAGCGTAACCGGTCCTTTTTCAGCAAAATATCCGGCAAATAACAAGCCTAAACCCCCGCATCCGCCGGTAATCAAGTACGTTTTCCCGCTTTTTATCACACGCTTCTCAACAGGGGCAATATCCGTCTGCTTCATTTCCATGACGTGACGGATTTCCCCACTGTACATGACACTGCGGAACGACTCGCTGTGAAGTTCTTCACATACGTTATGGATCAGTTTTTCTAACGGTCCTTTTTGTCCAAAATAAACCGCGGCCGTATCCGTCTCCGGCAAGATCAGTTTCAGCGACCGTTCCAGCCCGATCCATGACTCGGCGTAACTGATATCGGTATCAATCCCGCACTGAGCGGAAAGAAGGATTCGCCTCGGTTTAGAACGCAAAGAAGCAGCTGCGCGGATCACATGATACAGAATAGAATAGTCTTTCACGACCTTTTCATCTTCAAGCGGCCATCCATATAAAACGGCATCCGCTTTGCCTGCAGCCGTTTCAATATGCCGAAACGTTTCTTGATATGCTTGTCCGTCAGTGATTTTAATTTGATAATGCGTGTTTGAAAGCTTTTGAGTTTTCTCACCCTGTGAAATAAAAAACACGCCGGCTCCCGGATAAAGGGATTGTAAAGACCGATAAGCATGCATTCTGGCAGCTTCTTCCGTAAGAAAACAGATGACCGTTTTCAGCTCTTCATGAATGGATTTCTTCAGAGGCTGCTGCGTCCACATTTCTTCAAATATCATCATCTCGGATTGTTCCTCTTGCCCGTGATCCTGCTGAGACGGGTGTCTCATTCTTATCCCTTTGATTTCTGCGCAGACAGTGCCGGTTTCGTCACAAAATTGAATGTCACAGCCGGTTTGATTCTTTTTATTCATATACATCCACATGCCGGATGAGCACGGACGCATGACGCGGAGTTCTTCAACCGCTTCAGGCACGATATGGACTGACGGCTCCGTTTTTGCCAGGACTTGAAAAGCTGCGTCCAGAAATTCCGGCGGCAGATGATATCCCGGATTACAGCCGCTTTCATCTATAAGAGCAAGCTTCGCCCAAACCGCATTTTCTCCCGCATAAAGCTTTTCAACGGTGCGGAACTCCTTACTGATCGTTACACCTGATGTGCCTGGTGTTTCATAATCGAATGACAGCGGACGGCAGTCTTTTTGTAAGGAGGCAATATCCAACACGCGGGATGGCTGTATGTTCCCTTGTCCGATGATTCCATAATGATGCAGCTTCTCTTCACTGTATATTTCATAATGGATGCCTTCCTCGTCTTCAGACAGAAGGGAGAGATTGACGCCCGCACCGTGATGTCCGCCGGTAATCGGGTCAGTCCATGCCGCTGTTCGGATCCATATCTCTTTTTCTTCAGAGCTGTCTGCCGCATGATGATAAGCCGCAAGCGCCATTTCTAAATAAACGGCTGCCGACAGAACCCGCTCCCCTCTCACATTCTGGAAAACGTGTTCCCGGCCTGTAAAAGATGTATGATAGCTTTGCTCCGCCAAGGTTGACGTATTTTCATGCAGGAAAGGATGCACATATTCAGTTGTTCCTGCTTTTTGTTCTTCCCGCTTCATCCAGTAGCTTTCTTTTGCAAATGGATAAGACGGCAGACTGATACGATGCGGCAGCGCCCCTTTATATAAAGATGCCCAATCGACGGGCATCCCGTGAACCCAGGCATTCAAAAGACTGTCAAATTGATGTTTTTCCATCCAATCACTGACTGTGCCTTCCGTCTCTGTGACAGCACTATCACTCCGGCCCGTAAACACCCCGCTTACGGAACCAGCATGATTCAGAAAAGCAGTCAGCTTCTGTTCCAATTCAGAAACAGAGTCCGCTCTCATCGCCAGCCGTTCTTCCATCGGGACCCTGCCGACTTGAAGGGTAAATGCCGCGTCAAGCAGATTCGCATCTGTAATTGTTCCGTTTCCGGCGGCATCCGACAGCAACAGAGCCCGCTCGCGCAAGCGGTCTTTATCTTTTGCCGATAAAACAAAAAGCGCCGGACGGCCGGAGTCCGCCGAAGTCATTTCAGCCGTTTCATATTCTTCTATCAACAGGTGGGCATTTGCTCCGCCCGCTCCGAAAGAAGATGTACCCGCGATTCTCGGATATTCCCGTGTTACTCCTTCAGATTCTATGACCGGCCGTCTCCATTCCGCCGTTTCCTGCTGCACGATAAAAGGAGAAGTTTCAAAATCAATTTCCGGGTTCAGCTGCTTTGAATGCAGCGACGGCACCAGATATCCGTGTTTCATCTGAAGAAGAATTTTGGTGACCGCAGCAATGCCCGCCGCACTTTCCAGGTGTCCGATATTGGATTTAACAGAACCGATGGAACAAAATTGCTTTGCATCCGTATAGCGTCGGAAAGCCTTGGTTAACCCTGCGATTTCAATCGGATCTCCCAAGGAAGTGCCGGTGCCGTGGGCTTCCAGATAGCTGATTGCTCTCGGATCAATCCCTGCCCGCTCCATCGCCTCTGCGATCACTTCCCCTTGTGCATTCGGATTCGGAACGGTGAACCCGTTCGTTTTGCCGCCGGCGTTCAGAGCGCTTCCTTTAATGACACCGTATATATGATCATGATCTTCAACAGCCTTTTTCAACGGCTTTAACACGATACAGCCGACGCCCTCTCCGTCAACAAACCCGTCAGCCTTATCACCGAACGCTTTGCACGCGTTTGACGGTGACAGCATTCTCATAGAAGAAAGTCCGATATAATGAACCGGATCTGTAATCAGGTTTACGCCGCCGGCAATTGCGCATTCAGATGCACCTGTTCTGATGCTTTCTGCGGCGAGATGAATAGCGGTTAAGGATGAGGAGCATGCGGTATCGACCGCGATGCTCGGACCGTGAAAATCAAACACATAGGATACGCGGTTCGGGATAAAGTGGTAGTGGGCCCCTGTCGGATAGTTGCCGTTCATGACACCCGCAAAGACACCAACCTTTTTACCGGCGCATAGTGAATCAGGGGTATATCCGGCATCCTCAAGGGCCGCATAAGCGGTTTCCAGAAACAGTCTCTCCTGCGGGTCCATGCGCTCCGCTTCTTTCGGGGAGATTTTAAAAAACAGCGGATCAAATTTATCAATATCTGTTAAAAAGCCGCCCCACTTTGTATACATCCGGCCTTCCTTACCTTTTGTCTCATCATAGTAGTCCCGCCAATCCCAGCGGTCTTTCGGAATTTTGGTGATTCCGTGTTCACCGGTCTTTAACCGTTCCCAGAACTCATTAACATTTTCAGCTCCGGGATACCTCCCGGCTAGACCGACAATGGCCACTTCAAGGTGTTTTGACGGCGGTTCGGAAGCGGGCGGCGCTGTTTCAGAAAAAGATGCCGCTTGGCGCTTCGCCAATCCGGCGCTTTTTTTGCGGCTTTGCTTTTTCTGTAATGTGTGCGGCGCCTTTTCGGCTTCTTTATTTGTCTTGAAAATCCCAGCCATATCATCCTGTCTTGAGCTGACGAGATATTCCGCTAATCCGCCGATTGTCGGATACTCGAAGAACAAAGTGCTGCTGATATCAGGGATGTCTTCCCGCACGCGGTTGGTCAGCTGTACGATTAAGATGGAATCGATTCCGTATTCTTCAAGGGGCGTATGGGCTTGAACGTCCTCAATCGGCATCTTTAAGATGGCGCTGACGATCTGTTTCAGATACTCTGTGCTTTTTTCAAGCAAAGAGCCGGATGATACCGCTTCAATATGACGGACTTCTTCAGAAAATCGCGCATGCAGTTCGCGCTCCTTCGTTTCAGCCAAGTATGCGGCAAGCTCTTCTATCGTCCGGTATTCAAAAAACAGCGTGCTGCTGATATCTGGGACGAGATCCCGCAGCTCATTCGTCAGCTGAACGATCAGAATAGAGTCAATGCCGTATTCATCCAGAGGAGCCAGCGGATTTATCTCTTCTGCCGGCATTTTTAATACGTTTGCCGCAGCCTTTATCAGAAAAGCCGCTGTCTTTTCCGAAAGCCCCTCTCCCGCTTGTTTGATGGGGAGCTGACGATCAGAGGATGTTTGCGGTACGTTTGATTGGCGCTTTTGCGCGGTGTAAGCTTCCCTGCTCTGCCTGATGACTCCGTTGCTTTTCGCCGTGATAATCTGCTGGGTGTGCAGACGTTCGTTTTCAGCCGGAAATTGAATGGAATGAAAGCCTTCAGCCATTAAAACGGATTTCCATGTTTCCGGATAAAGGCCGGGGCACCCCGGAATCCGCAGCGCCTCGTCTTCGTACAGCCACCAGCCCTCTAACAAGCCGAATGTAACATGTGTAAACGGCGTATGCCCGCCCAGTTCATTAACAAGCAGCAAACCCTCCTTTTTCAATACGGCTTTTGCCGTCCGTAATGTTTTCCGGATATTTTTGGTGGCATGCAGCACGTTTGCGGCAATAGCGATATCGTAGGTTCTCAGATGTAATCCCTGGCCCGCCGCAGGCTGCTCCACATTAAACAGCTGATACGTCAAATACGGATTGTCCGCGCCGTATTCCTTTTCGGCATGCATTAAAAAAGCTTTTGACAAGTCGGTATAACAGTATTCCTGAATATGGTTTTGATAGGGGCGGAGCTTTTTAAACAGTGTGCTGCTCGTTCCGCCGGTGCCCGCTCCGATCTCCAGCAGACGGATGTTTGCCTCAGGATTGTTTTTAATTACATTTTCCACATAAATACACGCTTCATTTGCCAGCACATCGTTGTAATAATCAGCGAGAATGTTATGCTTATAGATTCCTTCAACAAGCTCCATTGAAGAATCGGGAAACATCACGTCAGTGGCTTTTATTTTGCCTGTTAAAATGTCAGGCAAAGCTTGAATGACGGTATGCGCCAGCAGTGCCTGCGCTTTCATATCCGGATCTTTCAGCCATTCGTTTTTCTTCTTATGCCACTCTTCCCAAACCGCGGCCGTTTCACCGCTTTTAAAATCGCTGTCTAAAAGACGGATACTTTCTTCCAGCCAGCGCTCATATAAAGGCAGACAGGAAGCCGCCGGCGCTTCGCCGGTCAGACCCATTGAACGCAGCGTCACCCGCAATACTTGCAGCAAAAGCCGATTCAATTCTTTCATTTGATTGCTTATTTCTGTTCTTAAGGATAACTGTGTACGGTCTTTTTGTTTGTCTCCCTTACCCAAAACCTTATCCTCCTAAGAAAATTAAATTTGCTCCGTCATTTTGACAGGCAATCAGATAGTCACAAATTCATGAGGGTTCATTCCCTCGATCGGAATCGGCTTGGTCAGCTTCATCAGCCCCATGCGGGAGATCGGCTGCGTCAGCAGAGTTTCCAGCGCCTGCATCCCTTCCGCCCGGCTGATCAGCCCGAGACCGATTGCACTCAGTCTGTCAAACTCTTCAGAAATGTGATTGTCAGCCCGCTCCCAATACCCCCAGTTCATCACTTTGACCGGGCATGACAGCCGTCCGGAAAGCTCATGGGCAAATGCGTCTTTAAATGCGCACCCCGCCGCATAATGACTTTGATTCGGATTCTTAATATATGAAATAACCGAAGAGAAAAAGAGAATAAAGTCCAAAGACTCTTTCGCAAATACTTCGGCAATGTTGACGGAAATATCCACTTTCGCCGCAAGGCCGGCGTGAAACTGTGATTCTTCCATATCTTTTACGCTTTCATTCGCAAATACCATCGCTGAATGAACGACGCCGCTGATGGTGCCGTATGTGTTTTTAATCTGTTCATAGGCGCGCTGAAGCGATGGAAGATCAGAAGCATCTGCGGCTATATATTCGGGAGCCGGGCCTGATGGCCGGTACCGGTCTATTTTTTGGCGTATCCGGCTGTCCAGCGGCCGCCTCCCGATCCAGACGACTCGGGCTTTATACGTCGTCACTATATAATCTGTCCAAACCTCGCCGATGCCACCCGCACCGCCGATGATGACATATACGCCTCCATAGCGGTAAGGAACACTTTCAGACGGCCCGCTTTGGACCGGAAGCAATTGAGGCCGGTACCATTCCTGATGTCTGCGCACCCATGCTTTACCCGTACGGTCGCGGGGCAGGCTGAATATGTCTTCTGCGGGGAAATCCCCCCCGTCTTCAAGATCGGCCAGACGGATGTGCCAGCTCGGATGCTCTTTAGCGAGAGACCCGACGAAACCGTGCACACCGGAATGAGCGGGACGCACCTCATCATATTGGGTGATAGGCTGTGCTTGGTGCGTAATCACCGTCATCCCGAGCTGCTCTTTTCCATATCCGAGACCGATAAGAGCTTTGGCCGCTCTGAAAATTTGCAGCACCCCGCTTTTTTGATCATGGCTGTCAGAATCAGCCGGCTGAGGGGCAAACCAGATCATATGCTGAATCTCACCGAGACGGCGGAGCCGATCAGATATCACTTCAACGGAAGCACTTTGGCCGATATCAAATCGCACAGCTTTAGGAAACAATCGTAAAACCGCGTCCGCCTGCCCATCTGTACCGCCTATGATGACAGCTTTTGCTTCAGAAATGGGGAAGCCGGTTTGGTTGTCTATCGGTTCCGCGTCCCATACCTGCATCAGTTTGACGGCTCCGGTAAGGTTACCCGGCAGATCGTATTGCTTATTATCGGTTACGGCCGGCGCACTTTCGGCCATCCGGGCAGAAAATCCTTTTATCCTTACACACACATTGCCGCGTTCATCACATATATCAATGTCCATTCTTCGCACGGCCGGTGTTTCATGCGTCACAAACACGGCCGCCCACATGTTTGGACTGCACGGATGAAAAACGGTCAGTTCATGCAATTCAAAAGGCATTAACGGCTGCTCCGGATAACCCGCTTGATCTTCATTCATAACGCCGATGGCCGCCTGAAAAGCGGAATCAATCAGACTCGGATGGAGCACAAACTGTTCGGCTTCATCAGAAACGGAAGCAGGGAGCACCAATTTAGCCAAGGCTTCTTTTTCCCCGCAATAAATGTGATCAATTCCTTGATGTGAAGGTCCGTATACAATTTCCGCCTTTGCAAACGCCGCATAGCAGTCTTCTTTTGACAGCACTTTTTTGCGGCAGCGCGCTTTCAGCTGTTCAATATGCAAAAACGGCGCCTCAGACAGCGGCTCAATCACAGCACTGCCTTCACAATAAATGTCTGAATCATTTTCATTGCTGTACACTTGAAATGAAACATTGCCGTTATCCTCCAAGGAAAGCCCTGTCGTCATACCCAGCGGCTCTTTTTTATGAACGGCCTGGCGTATCCAGCTGATATACCGCAGCGAAATGCCGGTTTTAGCCGTGTATTCAGCGGCTAACGGCGCGGCAGCCAGTTCAGCCGCGGCTCTCGCCATTTCAAGATAAGCCGCCCCGGGGAGAACACGCTTGTTTCGGACGATATGATCGGCTAAGAAGAATTCATCTCCGTTCAGTATCGTACTGAATTTTTGTTCTAACAAATCTGATGTATTGCGGTGAAGCAGCGGGTGAAGCCTGCTTTCTGTCTTTACGGAAGTGACGGGATGATCGGGCTCCGGTATCCAATATCGTTCCTTTGCAAAAGGGTACGTCGGCAGACTCATCCTGCGCGGTTTCTCCTCCTGATACAGCCGCGTCCAGTCTATCTCAAACCCTTTTGACCACAGCTCCGCAAGTTTTTTGTAAGTGCCGCTGTCCGTCCATTTTCGGATCAGCTCCTCCGTATCCTGATCATCATTCAGGAAACCCCTGATTTCCGTTCCGCTATCAGACCGCCCTTGAAAGCTGCCGTCAATCTGCCGTTTTCGTTCTGTAAATTCAGTTAATTTCCTGATCAGGTCCGCTTGATCGTTCACTAAAAAAACAAGCCGTTCTTCCATTGCCAGCCGTCCCGTTTGCAGCGTATACGCCAGTGACCGCAGGGAAAAAGATTCATCAGGCTGCTTATCTAAACCGGACTGGCCGAAAAGACCGAAAAGAATATCCTTATGTTTCTCATCGTTTGTAAGACATTCTGCTAAAGTCCGGACGGAAGTATGCTGTATGAGATCAGTCATGTCTATTGCCAGCCCGTATTGATCCGTCATCAGCTCAGAAAACTGTGTCAGCTGCATGACATCCAAGCCGAATTCCTTCCAATCCTGTTCACCATCTACCGAGCCGGCCTCTACATGCAGAACATCCGCCAGAACACTGCGCAACGCATTCTCCAGCTGATTTTGCATTGTAACTCTTTTGTCATGAAGCGGCCCGCTTCCTTCAAGCGCTTTATCTTTGAGAAACATCAGCAGCCGGGCAGCGTATTCCTTCAGCCGCTCCGGATTTTTCGCTGATAGAGGCACGATATACGGTCTCTCTTGATTCTCCGTAATGCCGGGGTTTTTGGGCCTGTACTCTTCTAAAATGAGATGAACGTTTGAACCCGTCGCCCCGAATGAACTGATGCCTGCGCGTCTCGGACAGGAATGTTCACGGCCGTTCTCTGTATACACCGGCTTTTTCCATGACTCGGTTTTTTGCTGCACGTAAAATGGCGAGTCCTCTAAACGGAGATACGGATTAATCGTCTCTGAGTGCAAAGAAGGGACAAGCGTTTTGTGAAACAGCTGCAAAACCGTTTTATGAAGCCCGCTGATCCCGGCGGCTGATTCCGCATGTCCGATATTCGATTTAACGGAACCGATCGCACAAAATTGCCGATCCTCCGTAAACGTGCGGTAAGCTTTAACAAGACCTTGTATTTCAATCGGATCTCCTAAAGAAGTTCCGGTTCCATGCGCTTCCACATAAGAAATCGTCCGGGGATCAATCCCCGTCTTTTCAAGACATTCGGCTATCATATCCCCCTGCGCCACGGGGCTCGGCACGGTAATCCCGCTGACGGTTCCCACGTGATTGACGGCGCTGCCTTTTATCACCGCATAAATATGATCCTTATCTTCTTCGGCTTTGTGGAGCGGCTTCAGCAGCACGGCCCCGATGCCGTCAGCTGAGACATAGCCTGTGCCGCCTTCGCCGAACGTGCGGCACAGCCCGTCACTCGAATGCATATCCATTAAGCCGTATGTGATATATTTTGTCGGGTGCAATGATAAATTGACGCCTCCGGCAAGAGCTGCTTCACATTCACCGCGTCTCAGACTTTCCGCCGCCATATGGACGGCCGTCAAAGATGACGAACACACCGTGTCAACCGCCATGCTCGGCCCGTGAAAATTGCAAAAATATGAAACACGGTTTGCGATCGGCGCATAGTTCAAGGGATAAGGAAAGACCAGCCCTTTCGCCGCAGCTTCAGCGCCGGCGAGAGAATAATCCATATGCATCACCCCGGCAAACACACCGACGTTCATTCTCTTATTCGGCCCTTTCGGCTGAACGATTGTTTCCGGGGTGTAGCCCGCATCCTCAATCGTTTCCCAGCATGTTTCCAAAAACAATCGTTCTTGCGGATCTTTAGCTTCTGCCTCCCGCGGAGAAATCCGGAAAAATTTCGCATCAAAACAATCCGGATCGTCTATAAAACCGCCCCATTTGGAAATCGGCTTGCCGGACGGCGATCGCAAATGCTCATATTTCCTCGTATCCCAGCGGGAACGAGGCACTTCCGTTACGCTGTTTTCTCCATTTTTTAAATTTGTCCAAAATTCACGAAGATTTTTGGCGCCGGGGTACCGTCCCGCCATCCCGACGATCGCAATATCTCCATTCTGCGTTCCGGCTGATGCCGACTTTTTCACGCGGATTTGGGTCGTCCTCTTTTTTTCCCGGGGCAAAGGCTCAGCACTTGAATGTCCGCTTTGAGCATGGCCGAAACCGGCTCCGTAATGTTCGCACAAATATCCCGCCAATTCCGCGATTGTCGTGTATTCAAATAACAGCGTCGGCAGTAGCTGCGTTCCGATTTTTTGTTCAATTTCCTTCACCATGTCCAACAGCCCCGGAGAATCCAGCCCCATTTCATAGTAGCCGATATCCGGGTCAATCTCTTTCACAGGTTTGTTCAATCGGGCGGCAAGCAATTCTTTTAAATAAAGGATGCACTGTTCAGTAAGGCCGGCGGAAGCCTCCGCACGGCGGGGCTCAGAAGGCGCCGGTTCCGCTTGCGGAGCCGGGACGGCATTCCGCCCGTCAGGTTCTTTCTTTTGCCGTTTCTGATTGATCAGTTCCGGGTCCCTCACCAGTTTATTGGCGAAGTTTTTCAGTTCGCCGACTTTTCTGCCTTCCTCATTGAAAAACTCCATTGTCACGTAAACGAGATCTTTCTTACGGGTGACGGATTCTTTTTTTATCTTGGTGATACATGTTGTCTGCAGCAATTCGGCGCAATAAAACGATTCATAAAACAGCGGCAGAAATAATTGCCCCTCCTTCCTCGTCAAAGGAGCGAGGTATACATTGGAGCCGATGCTGCTCGCATCTATCAATGCGGGATGAAACATCGCCTCTTCTGCATGTTCAAGCTGATCCTTTTGCACCGACAGATCAATATAAATCTCTTTTTCAGTTTGGTAGACGCTTCCGCAGCCTTTCATCATTCCTGAATGAACCAGTTCTTGATCCCTGCATTCCGTGTAAATGTCCTCAAGCGGTATTTCTGCCGCCGTTTGTTTTACGGCATCCATCCGGACGCTCTCTTGGAAGCCGGCGGGCTTGACGGAATGCATTTGCGCCGCGGCATATACCTTTGTCTCTGCTGCTTCGTCACCTTGTTTTTGCCCTTTCACCTCTACCTTCCACTGCTCTTCGCCGTTCTCTGTACAGTCAACGGAAAGCAGGATTGATTCTCCCTGTTCAGGAGCTAAAGGGTGAAAAATCGATAAGTGCCTGAGTTCAAGGCCGGCATGAAAAAAACCGTTTTCTCTGAAAGTCTGATAGATCAGGTCAATATAAGCCAGACCCGGCAGCAGTTCCTTTCCATAGGCTTTATGATGTTTCAGAACGGGATGCTGATTGTTAATAAGAAGCTGCTCTTGCATATGAACTTCCTCCATATCGACGTTCAATTTTCAGCGCAATCAGTAAGTCTTCATTTGTTTCCAAAACGTATTCGGACGGGACTTATGTGCGTTTTCATGCAGGCTTTCAGCTTTGTCCGGACGAATGGGCCGGCGTTTTAATTCCTGTCTCGGCAAAGGCTTTCTGACCGGGGTATACGCCTCTTGCTCCCAGGCTTCCACTATGACATGGGCATTCGTCCCTCCGTCAGCGAAGCTGCTGACGGCGGCAATCCGCGGTGAATCCGTCCATTCACGCAGCGCGTGCGAAAAATAAAACGGCGAGGCGGACAGATCGTAATGCGTCATCGGCTCTTTGCCGGAAAGGAAAGGCACACGTTTTCGGCGCGAGAGCATAAGCACTGTTTTAATGAAACCGGCAATCCCTTCAGCACATAACGGGTGTCCGATATTCGGCTTCATCGACCCCAATTCGCAAGGCGCGCTGTTTTGCATACGGTATACCGCTTCAATCGCCCTCAGCTCCAAAAGATCCGTTACTTCAGAGCCAGAACCGTTTGCTTCAATGTAGCTGATATCCTCCGCTTTTCTGCCGCTTTTGGCAAGCGCCTTGGCCATCACTTCTTTCTGCGCCTGTATATTCGGTGTGGCAGGCCCCGCGGTTCTGCCGTCATTGTTTACGGAAATGCCTTTAATGACCGCATGAATCCGGTCCCCGTCTTTTACAGCCTGGGCCGCTGTTTTTAAATACACCATTCCGACGCCTTCTCCCAATACGATGCCGCCGGTGCGGCGGTCAAAAATATGAAACGCAGGCTCTTCACTTAACAAATTGCGGAGTTCGAACATCCGGTGGGTTTGACCGGATTCCAGCAGACTGACTCCCCCGACCACCGCTGAGTCGATTTCACCGCAAGAAAGCGCCTGTATCGCCATATTCATACCGACAAGCGCTGAAGAACAGGCCGTATCCAAAACAAGACTCGGCCCCTTCAAATCAAAGAACTGAGAAAGATTGGCCGCTAAGTAATTCGGGCCGGCGGCGACTATCGGATTTTTTGCATGCTTCAGACGGTTTTCGTCAGGCATACTGCCCCCGCGTCCTCCTAAATAGACACCGGCTGACCTGCCTTTCATTTCTTGTAACGAGTAACCGCTGTCTCTGAACAGATGAAGCGCCTCTTCTAATAAAAGAAAGGACTGGATATCCATTGCCTTGATGTCTTCTTCGGGAATAAGGAAAAACTCCGGGTCAAAATGCGTTACATTTTTTAAAAGGCCCGCATAATCCGCCTTCTCCGTTTTCCAGCGCTCTTTCGGCACCCTTTGAATGGCTGACGTTCCTTCAGACAGCAGCTTCCAATAAGCTTCAATTGATTCAGCTCCCGGAAAACGGCAGGACATTCCGACAACAGCGATATCTTGCGCCGCTGCACCGCCAGAAGGCTGAATGACAGCGGCTGCCGTTTGTTTGGGAACGTCCGGGATTACAGGCTGAACCGGTTTTGAAACGGCAGCTTTGATTTCCGGATATGCTGTTTCAAGCCATCCGGCCAGCGCAGCAACCGTAGGGTATTCATACAGCACCGCCGGGTCAAGGTCAGCTTTGATCCTCTTTCCGATCGCTCTGGACACTTGGGCAAGCATGATGGAATCGGCTCCGTAATCTTGAAACGGTGTATCAGATTCAAATCTTGACGGCTCCAGTCTTAATTCCCGGCAGCAAATGCCCGTCAGCCACTCCTCAACGCTTTCTGTATCGGCCTGTTCCTGCTTCTTTGTTTCGGTAAGGCCGGATGAAAGCAGCAGACGGCCAGGCTCCCATTTTTCCGGGTGAATGACGGCCGGCATAATAACAGACCCGCAATCGCCTGCCATAATGGCATCAAACAGGCTCAGCCCTTCTCTGTCAGTGATGCTCTTTAAACCGCTTTTCAGATAGGCCCGGCTTTTTGATTCGCCCATACCCGTTTCTTTCCAGCTCGGCCATTGGATGCTCAGCACCGGAAAACCTTTTGCGGCCGCAAAATAATCCATATAGGCGTTAGCCATGGCATAATCGCTTTGTCCCGCTCCTAATTCCGGCATCACGCCGGACACTGAAGAAAACAGCGCAAAAAACCGGAGAGGCTCCTTGTGCAGCGCTTGATACAAAAGGTCCAGTCCGTCTGTTTTAGGCTCAAGCACGGTCATCATCTGTTCTCTTGTTTTGCGGATAAAGGCCGGATGATCGAGATCTACGGCTCCCGCCGCGTGTATCACGCCTCCTATCGGCCCCATCTTCTCTTTCACCCGGCTGACGGCCTGCTCATATTCAGGGCCGGAAGATACAGACAGCACTTCCGTTCGGACACCTTTTTGTTCGAGCTCTCTGATTCTTCTCACTTTATCGGAAAACGGGGAATTCCGTTTGACATGATCATCCCACTCCGCTTTCGGAGGCATTGTTTCTTTTCCGGTAAGCACGAGTTTCGTGACTCCATAACGTTCGGCAAAATGCCGGGCGAATAAATATCCGAGTCCCCGGGTCCCTCCGGTGATCCAAAGCACATGGTCTTTCGGAAATGAAAATTCTTTTTCTGCTAAGCTGTTTGTTTCCTTTAACCGCGCGTGATAGCGCACACCGTTTTGGTAACACACTTCGATGTCTTCAGAATCGCGAAAAAACTCCTCTGCGATCTGGTTTGCCAGCTCAGGATCTTCGGCAGTCCGTTCTGCATCCATATGCCGCGAGCGAATATCCTTATACTCACTTTGGAGCATCCGGTACAATCCGGCCTTTTTTGCACCTGAGAGATTTATCGTTTCATTTGCAAAAGGCTCAAGCCCCTTTGTCACACAAAGCAGCTGAAGCTTTCGGCCGCGGTTTCTGTTGTCAATGAGAGACTGCAGACGATGAATCCAGCTGTCATCATGATTGATTTCCGTCCCGCATCCCGTCACATCAATCAGACCGCCAAACCGGGCCGCGTCCCCGGATATTTCCGGTGACGCAGCGTCAATGATTTCAGACTCGGGGAAATAACGGGACAGCTCAACGGCCAAATTGCCTGTCTGGTGATCGGCGGCTATTCCGATGACGCCCGGCACTTCCTTAACCGGAACACTGCTGCTTTCTGCCCAGCTTTTCTGTAAAAAGCGGGTTTCACGCAATGTTTCAGAATGTGTTTCAGCACCGCGAACATTGTCCGGGGCTGCATCGTCCGGCCAATACCGATCCTTTATAAATGGATAACCGGGAAGGCTGATGCGGTTCGGCAGGCTGCCGTTATAAAGCTCTGACCAATCAATCTTCAGCCCTTTTACCCAAAGTTCCAGAAGCTTCGCGAATTTTTTTCGTTTCATCCATTTACGGACGGCGTCCTGCATATCTTCATCCTTAAAAACGGCTAGAATGTCTTTATACTGTTTGCTTTTCCCTCTGAAGCAGCCGTCTGTCCCGCCGTCAATAAAACGCTGCAGTTTTTCCGCTAACTGCTCTGTCGACGTCACAATAAATGCCGCACGTTCTTCCATCGCTTCTCTTCCGGTTTGAAGGGTGTAAGCCGCATCCCGGAGGCTGCGGTCTGTGACGTCATTTTTTCTGATCGCTTGAAGAAGCTGCTGCGCCCGCTGCTTCAGGCTGGCCTCCTGTTTGGCGGATAATAAAATGACTGCGGGATCTTCATCTGTGAATGGCTCAGAAATCTCCCTATCAGGTTCAATATATTCTTCTATCAATATGTGGGCATTTGCCCCGCCCGCGCCAAAAGAAGAGATTCCCGCGATTCTCGGAATCTCCTTTTGCGCTCCGTTTTCCTCAATGACCGGCCGCTTCCAGTCTGCCAATTCACGCTGCACCACAAACGGCGTCCGGTCAAATGCAATATTCGGATTCAATTTTCGGCAATGTAATGAGGGGGCAAGCTTTCGTTTTTGAAACTGGAGCAGCAGTTTCGTTACACCGGCAATGCCTGCCGCCGCTTCCAAATGCCCGATATTGGATTTAACTGAGCTGATGGCGCAAAAGCCTTTATCTGACGTTTTCGTTTGAAATGCGCGGGTCAAACCGTCAATTTCGATCGGATCTCCGAGTTCAGTGCCCGTGCCGTGGGCTTCGATACAGCTGATCATCCGCGGATGTATTCCTGATTTTTCAAGCGCGCCGGAAATCACGTCAGCCTGGGCGCTCGGACTCGGCACTGTATACCCGTTTGTTCTGCCGCCGTGATTGATATGAGTGCCGCGAATCACCCCGTAAATACGGTCCTTATCAGCTATCGCTTTTGACAGCGGCTTTAACAGCACGGCCCCGACGCCTTCCCCGGGAACAAATCCGTCCCCGCCTTCACCGAAACTTTTACACGTTCCGTCTTTTGAAAGCATTCGATAGGCGCTGAGCTCCGCATAAGCCGAAGGATGCGTATACACATTCACACCGCCGGCAATCGCCATGTCACATTCGCCGCGAAGGATGTTTTCACACGCTTCATGAATTGCAGTCAGCGAAGACGAGCACATCGTGTCGACCGGCATGCTCGGCCCTTTCAGATTAAGAAAATAGGAAACTCTGTTGGCCGCTGAACTGAACGACGTTTTCGGCTGCAGGGTGCCGCCGTTTTTCCAGTACATTCCGTACCCGTTTTTCGTAATGCCCGCAAAAACGCCGACCCGGCCGTTATACAGATTCTCAAGCTGTTCCTTCGTATAACCGGCATCCTCCATCACCTGCCAGCACATTTCAATAAAGAGACGCTCCTGCGGGTCCATATTCAAAGCATCACGGGGTGAAATTTGAAAAAACAGCGGATCAAAGAAAGCGGCATCTTTCAGAAACCCGCCCCGCTTACTGTAACTTTTCCCTTCTTTCACGGCCGCTTCGGGATCAGGGTTGTAGTACTTGTCCTTTTCCCAGCGCTCTTCGGGAATTTCCGTCACACAGTCTTTTCCGGCTGCTAAGTTATCCCAGTACGCTTCAAGTGTTTCAGCTTGCGGATAACGTCCGCTGACTCCGATAATCGCAATCCTTTCTTTTGTCTGGTTCTCATTGGAAAAAGAAGGCCGTTTCTTTCGCTTGATAAACGACGGAAGCACCGGAAAATCTTCATTTGCCAAAACCTGTTCTGATACGCCTGAACGGTGCTCATCATCATTTGTCCATTTTCGGCATTCTTTTGGATAATCCGTGACAAAGTGAGCTGCCAGGGAGCCCAGTGTCTTATATTCGTAAAAAACCGTTTTGGAAAGGTCACCGAAAAGCAGAGACAATTCGCGATTCAATTTCGTCACAGTGACTGAGTCGATTCCGTAGGTTTCCAGCGGCTCTTCAGTATCTATGTTGGAAACAGTAATTTTTGTAGTCAGGGCAAAAAGCGTTTTGAGCTGAAGAAGCGTTTGTTCATACAAACGTTCACTGCGGTGTTCGGCATTGGTTTTTCCGGGAGCGCCCGTCTTGATGACAGGCTGCAGCTTCAACCCCGACAGGGAAGCCCATATTTTTCCTTCTTCGTCACATAAATCAATATAAAAGCTCCCCGCCTTCTCTTGTATCTCGGCCCATACCTTGTCAGGACAAGATTCATAAAACAAAAGCTCGTCCAATGAAACCGGGGCGAGCGTTTTATATTCTTTGCCGCCAAGCAGCGCGCATGCCTCTGTCACACTTTGCATCACACAGGGAGGGAGGCCGAATCGGGCGGATTCTTTTTGGTTTGTCAACGGAATTGAAATGTCTGCCAGCATCCGTCCTGCTGAGGCGTAAATACGCTCAATTCCTTTCATGTGCTCACTGTATTGAACGGTATCGTTCTGAGTGATGGCTTCAATTTGCTGCTTATCCATCAGGGAACCGCTGTTTTCCTTCAAGCGGCTGATATCCAGCATGCCGGGCACAGCATCAACTGGCTGAATCGTCCCTTGGCTGTACACATCATAATGACTGGAATCAGCAGAAAATGCATTATAAATCTCAAACCTTTTGGCTTCACCCTCTGCGGGTATCAGCCTGATCTCGATATGGAACGGCTCAGCCTCAGTCAAAATGGGCTTTGACCACACGATATGCGTCAGCCGGACAGCCGCAGTCTCCTTTACTGTCAAAACAGCCGCAGCTCTCGCCATTTCCAAAAGAAGTTCTCCGGGCATAAGCTTTTTATGCTGTAAAGAAACATCAGCGAGAAAAAATTCCCGGCCGCTGAAAGCTGCCGAGAATCCCTGTCCCGTTTCATCGAAAATATGCTGCTGAGCAAGCGGATGAAGGGAATCCGCTTGGCGAAGTCCCATCCGCATATCATAATCGCGCAAAATGCCGATCGCATCCTGTTTTGTCATTTTTTTATTTTTGACGTCAGAAAAAACCCGGTGCAGAAACTCTTTCATATGGTTTCCTCCATTACGCTAATCCCTGTAAAAACCGATCGTTCTTTTTACAGCGGCTTCTATGCTTATTTCGTTTTTCTCCAATTCATCAAGCAGGCGCTCATAAGTCTCAAGCGGGGACGTATCAGTCTCATAAGTCTCCCGGTGCCTTATATGCTGCGCTCTGTGCGGTATCCAGCAATGTGTTTTCGCAAAAGGATAGACGGGCAGGCTGACTTTTTTTGGCCTTTCGTCCGGATATAATTTATTCCAGTCGACATGTAAACCTTGCACCCATAATTTTGCAAGCATTGCATACTTTCCTGCTTCCATCCATTGATCTACGGTCCCGCTCATTTCTGCGTTGTCCGTCATCTCTGTAAACAGCTGTTTCATCGCTTTGTTCCGGCCTGTAAAGAAATTCTGCCCCGTCTCCTTGCCGCTGAGGAAATCATTCAGCGCGTTCGTAAGCTCTTCTTTTGTTTCAGCAATGACGGCAAGGCGCTCTTCCATTTCATCCCGGCCAAGCTGAAGCGTATAAGCGATACCCGCAAGATCTCCGTCAGCTGAATGTGACTTTTCCAAATATCTGCGCAGCTGTTCCGCACGTTCCTTCAGCTGTTCCGCCGTCTTTGCCGAGAGAATGAATAAGGACGGCTGAAGTTCACCGGACGTCCATTGTTTCTCTTCAACAGGAGAAACATATTCTTCGAGCACGACATGAGCATTGACACCGCCAAATCCGAACGAGCTGACACCCGCTCTCCGCGGCAGTTCATTTCCGCTATCATCAGTCGCCGCTTTCCACGGCTGAGTGTCGCGGACGAAATAAAACGGGCTGCCGTCGAGGCTGATATATGGATTAACGGTTTCACAATGCAGACTTTTAACGAGCGTTTTGTGCTGCATCTGCAAAATAATTTTTAAAAGCCCGGCCATGCCGGCGGCAAGCTCTGTGTGGCCGATATTCGTTTTGACGGAACCGAGGCCGCAATGAGGCTGATCGGGCGCCGTTACTCCGGCTTTCTGATAAAGCGCTGCAAAAGCCGCTTTGAGTCCGTTGATTTCTATCGGATCTCCGAGCGCCGTTCCCGTGCCGTGGGCTTCAATATAACTCACTGTACGGGGGTCGATGTTCGCTTGCTGATACGCTTTTATCATGACTTCTGTCTGTGCTTTCGGATTCGGCGATGTAAGGGAAGCCGCCCGTCCGCCATGATTTTCCGCCGTTCCGCGAATAACGGCATAAATACGGTCGCCGTCACGTTCCGCAGCGGATAATGTTTTCAAAACAATCATGCCGGCACCTTCAGCTCTGACATACCCGTCCGCTTGATCGGAAAATGTTTTGCAGCGCCCGTCTTCACTGAGCATTCCCGCTTTATTAAAGCTGATATGCATATCCGGCGACACAATGGCATTGACGCCTCCTGCAATCGCGATGCCGCAGTCTCCGGCCTGAATTGCCCTGACCGCACGGTGAACAGCGACCAATGAGCTTGAACAGGCGGTTTCAATCGGTTCGCTCGGCCCATGTATATTCAGAAAATAGCTCATGCGGTTCGGACCGATTGACGGAACCGTTCCGGCGGCGGAAGAACCCTCAATCTCTATATGGAACTTTGAAGCTTCCTGGGCGTAACCGCTGTTTGTCGTGCCTGCAAAAATGCCTGTATTTGTACCTGAGAGGCTTTTGGCAGAGCAGCCGGCATCTTCAATCGCTTTCCATACATGCATCATTAAAAGTCTTTGCTGAGGATCCATCATTTCGGCTTCATGCGGAGAAATACCGAAAAATAAAGGATCAAATTGAGCGGTTTCATCAATGAAGCCGCCCCACTTTACATTGCTCGCATTTTTATCTTTCTGCGGATCTCCGTAATACTGTCTCCAGTCCCAGCGTTCCGGCGGTATTTCAGAAATGCAGTCCTTTTCTCCGGCTAAATTCTCCCAAAACATTTCCGGATTTTCAGCCATTGGAAATGCACAGCTGATTCCGATTATCGCCACGGGCTCAGGTGCAGCTGCGGTTTTTGTTTTAGGAAGGCGGGACGGAATCGAGAATGGCTCCGTCTTCATTTTTTTACGCACAACCGGTTTCTCCGTTTCTGTTTCTGCCTGTGAGCCGAATGTATCCGGATGTTCCGTCAGCAAGTATTGGGCAAAACTAAAGACTGTCGGGTATTCAAAAAACACGGCCGGTGTCAGTTCAAGCCCATACGTTTTATTTAGTTCATTTGCAAACTGCGTGAATGAAACCGAATCAAAGCCATAATCTCTCATCTCTGATTCAGCATCTATCTCGTCTTCTTTCACCTTCAGAATGCCTGATATCATATGTTTGAGTTCTGCTTGTACTTTATTCGGCAGATGGACGTGCGTCTTCCTTGACACATGAATGCTACGGGACGGTTCCGGCGCTTCAGGCATCAGGTTTTTTCGAATCCGTTTTTCGTTGCCTTCTGCCACCATGACCTGGTGTTCTCCGGAGGCAAAAGCGGCGTAAAGCGCTTGGATGCCTGAGGCCGATCGCATGGCTTTCATTCCGGTCTGTTCATACATCAGAAGCTCTGTCTCTTTGTCCACGCGCATACCGCCTTCTTCCCAAAGCGGCCAGTTAACGGACAGGGTCTGCCCGCTCCGCTTGTTGTCCCGCACGAGACGGTTTCGGCGGGCTGCATAAACATCCATAAATGCGTTGGCTGCCGCATAACCGGCCTGCCCCGGATTTCCCATGCCTCCCGCCAAGGAAGAAAACAGGATGAAAAAGTCCAGCCGCACATCTTTCGCTGCTTCATCAAGATTGATAAGCCCTTTCACCTTCGGCGCCATGACGGTCTTCCGTTCGTTTTCTGTCTGGTTCAGAATGTAATTGTCGGCGATCACGCCGGCCCCGTGAATGATCCCGTCGAGTGTTCCGTGCTCCTCCTGTATGCCGCGGACGAGGGCGGTGACCGCCGCCCTGTCTGTCACGTCAACCGGTTTATAAAATACGCGGGCACCCGACACTTCCAAGCGCCGTAAGCGGGCGGAGCGGTCTTCATCAAGCGCTTCCGTCCTCCCCGTTAAAACGAGGACGGCGTTTTTGACGCGGGAGGCTATTTCTTCAGCGAAAATCAGTCCGATGCCGCCCGCTCCCCCGGTGAGGAGGTAGACCCCTTCGTCTTTCCACGGAACGGTACCGCTTTGAGGGGCCGGCAGATGACGCCAGTTTCTGACGAGACGTTTGCCGTTTTCATAACGGATTTCCGCTTGTTCAGGATGCGCCCGATTTTCGTTCAGCTTAGCAAGAAGCGATGATGCTGACTCGTCCGGATCGGCTTGGATGACTTGGCCGTACAGCTTCGGATGTTCAAGGTGAGCCGTTTTCAGAAAAGCGGCCAGCCCCGCCAATACATTGTCTTCCCCCCTGTCGGGGACAAGAAGCTGGATCAGCGTTTTTCCCTTCTGTTTTTCTCTGATAAGACGCGTGACGATCGCTGACAGCTCCGCCGCGCAGGCGTCATAACGGTCTTCAATCGGTCCTTCGCCGTCAGCCGCACATACGGCGCCGCTTATGTCCTCAGCATTCATTCCGCCATACAGCGTCACGTATCTGAAAGACTCTTCTTGTCCGCCTCCCTCACCCGGCGGTGATTCCTGCCACTTTGGCTGAAGCAAGAGCGGTTTTTCCTCCGTGTCCTCTTCCAGAAAACGGGCGGTGAGTCCCGTCAATCGGACACATACCGCGCCGTTTTCGTCACACAGCTCAATATGATAGGCGCCTTCCGCTGAGGAAAGCACCGCCCACATCGTCTCCCGGCACGCAGAAAACACCTGCATATCCTGGAGGGCAAACGGCAGAAACGGCCGTCCGGACGCGGAACCGTCCGAGAGCACGAGACCGATAGAAGCCTGAAGGGCGGCGTCCAGCATGCTCGGATGCAGGATGAACGGCTCCTTTTCCTCGCGGGCGGACGGCGGAAGAGTGAGCTTCGCGAGCACTTCTCCGTTTCCGGCATAGACGGCGTCAAGCGCCTGATGCGACGGTCCGTAGGTGATGCCGAGGCTGTCGAACGCTTCATAACACTCAGCCTTTGACATGCGCCGGCCGCCGCAGCGCGCCTGAACCGCTTCCACATCGAGAACAGGAGCACGCTCCGTCTCTTCGAGCACGGCCTTTCCCTGGAAAAAGACAAGCGGCTCTTCCCCTTCGGCATACGCTTCAAAAGCGATGTCTCCGTTTTCTTCCGGCTGAAGTCTTACATGAAGCGTCACTCCTTCAGAAAGCGCCGTCACCGGCCGGAGCCAAACAATCTGTTTGAGCCGGACACCCGTTTTCCCGCCGGGCAAGTCTTCAGCGGCAAGTGTAACGGCGGCCCGGGCCATTTCTAAAGCAGCTGCGCCCGGAAGCACCGGTTTTCCATTGACGATATGATCGGCAAAAAACGGTTCATGCCCTGAAAAAACAGAAGTAAAACGCTGGGCGGTAAAGGTCGATGTATTCGCGTGGAGCAGCGGGTGAAGTCTGGCTGCTTTCTCACTTTCCGCTGAGCCTGTTTTGTCAAGTGACACATCAGCTTTTGTGACCCAATATCGGTCTTTGGCAAAAGGGTAGGCCGGGAGACTGATGCGGCCCGGGCTGCGCTGATAAAGAACTGACCAATCGACGTCAAGTCCTTTAACCCAAAGGTCAAGCAGCTTTCCGTATTTCCCTTTTTTCAGCCAGGCATTTATGGTAAGCGCCATATCTTCATCAGAAGTGAGCGAAGCCGCCAATGAATGATGTTTGGCTGTCCTGCCCCGCCAGATATGAGCATGGTCGATATTATGATCGTTTGAGAAACTCATAAGCTTCATTTTCAGTTCTTCTATCGACTCGGCCGTAAATGCAAGCCGCTCAGCCATCGGTTCTCTTCCCGCCTGAAGCGTGTAAGCGATCTTGGCCAAATCCCCGTCAGAACGTTTTTTTCTTATAACATCATCCAGAAGCTGGCGGGCGCGCTCTGTCAATTGGTGCTCATTTCGCGCTGATAAAATAATAACAGCCGGTTTTTGCGGAGAAACAGCTGCGGTTTCCATTGGTTTCAGGCTGTCAGACGGCACATATTCCTGAATGATGACATGCGCGTTTGAACCTCCTGCTCCAAACGAGGAAATGCCGGCAATTCTCGGATATTCCTTCATTTCACCCGTGATATTCAAGACAGGTCGTTTCCATTCCGTTTCTTTTTGCTGTACGAAAAACGGAGTGTGCTCAAACTCAATATTCGGATTCAATTCCGCCGCATGCAATGAAGGGGCAATCCTCTTATGTTTCAATTGCAAAAGCAGTTTGGTGATCCCCGCAATCCCCGCAGCGCTTTCTAAATGTCCGATATTTGATTTAATGGAACCGATGGAACAAAACTGCCGGTCTTCTGTTGTCAGGCGAAAAGCTTTCGTTAACCCGTCGATTTCAATCGGATCACCGAGCGCAGTGCCCGTTCCGTGCGCTTCCAAGTAACTGACCGTTCTCGGGTGAATGTCTGTCCGTTTCAATGTCTCTGCGATCAGATCAAACTGCGCTTTCGGATTCGGCACCATATAAGCGTTTGTCCTGCCTGCTGCGTTCAGCATGCTTCCTTTGATAACGCCGTAAATATGATCGCCGTCTTTCTCCGCTTGAGCAAGCGGCTTTAACACAATCGCCCCTACTCCTTCACCGTCAACAAAACCGTCCGCACCGTCTCCGAAAGATTTGCATTTATCACCGGGAGACAGCATTGAAAAAGCGGACAGCCGCTCATAGTGGGCCGGATCAACGATAAGATTGACTCCGCCGGCAATCGCTGTTTCACTCATTCCGCTCCGCAAGCTTTCTGCGGCGAGATGGACAGCTGTTAAAGAAGAAGAGCATGCTGTATCCACAGCCATACTCGGCCCTTGGAAATTGAACAAAAATGATACTCTGTTTGCGATAGACCAGTCGCTGGGAACTGTCGGGTAATTGCTGTTCATCACACCGACAAAGACTCCGATTTTGCGGCTGTCACAAAGCGCGGCCGGGGTGTACCCCGCATCTTCAATGCTTGAATAAGCAGTCTGCAGAAACAATCTTTCCTGCGGATCCATCCTTTCAGCTTCCGCGGGAGATATACGGAAAAACAGCGGATCAAATGTATCAATGTCATCGAGAAAACCGCCCCATTTTGAATAAATGGACCCCCATTTTCCGCGTTCCTCGTTATAAAACGTTTTCCAGTCCCAGCGATCTTTCGGCACTTCAGTAATAGAATGCCTGCCGGCTTTTACATTTTCCCACAGCTCATTAACGTGATCGGCGCCCGGATACCGGCCTGACAAACCGATGACAGCGATATCCCGGATATAGGGATCTCCGTTCGTCCTGCTGCCTTCCTCGTTTTGAGGAATCTTGTTTTGTTTTACATTCAGATTATCTGTGTGATCAGACAGCTGCTCCTCACGCACACCCATCGCTTTCATAAATGCTCCCCGCTGAGAAAGAAGCAGGTAATCCGCAATTTCTTCTATCGTCTGATATTCAAAAAAGAGGGTGCTGGTCATTTGGTCAAACACGTTACGAAAAGCATTCGTGAGCCTGACGACCAGAATAGAATCCAAACCGTATGCGGTTAAGGAAACCGACGGATCCATTCTCCCGCTCGGAATCTTCAGCGTTTTTCCTATTAATTCCGTCAGATATGTGATGCCCCGTTCTCTTACGTTTGGAATCGGCGCGGCGCTTTCTGCGGGAGCCTGCACCCGTCCGGCGTTTTCGGGATGAGTCCGTCCATTCCCGAATTGCCGCTCGAGCGCTTCTTTACGGGAAGACAGAAAGTAATCAGCAAGCTCATCAATGGTTTGATATTCAAAAAACAAAGTGCTGCTGACAGAACCGAAGACGTCTTTTAACGCGTTGGTCAGTCTGACGACCAGTATGGAATCCAATCCGTATGCGGTTAAAGGTTCATGGGATAAAAGACGATGCGCCGGCACTTTAAGCGCTTCACCGATTACCTTCTTCATCAGTTCAACGCTTTTTTCTCTCAGGCTGAAATGCAAGGTATCATCCGAAAGACCATCTGCGTCATACGGACGGCGCTCCAGCTTCTCTTCTGACGCCTGCGGGAGGGCAAGCCTGACCGTTCCGTCACTTTCAGCCGCTATAATCTGCTGGCCTAAGTCGTGTGCGGCTTCAGCTGGAAACAGAGGATGGACGAACCCTTCAAGCGAAAGCGCTTCCGCCCAGCCGGCCGGCTCAACCCCCGGACAGCCCGGAATCCGTAAATCATGATCCTCATACAGCCACCAGCCTTCAAGAAGGCCGAACGTCACATGGTTGAATATGGTGCGGCTGTTGATCTCATTTAAAAACAGCTGGCCGTTTTTTTGCAGCATTGCTTTCGCATGGCGCAGCGCAGAGCGGATATTTTTTGTCGCATGAAGCACATTGGTCGCGATCACTGCGTCATACGTGCCGATGTCCGGCGCTTCTGTTGATACCGGCTGCTCAGCGTTGAATATTTTATAAGTGACATAAGGATATTCCGGACCGAATATGTCTTCTGCATGTAAAAGAAATGCTTTAGAAATATCCGTGAAACAATATTCGGCAATATGCGCTTCATACGGTTTCAATTTTCTCATGACCGCGGCGCTCGTCCCGCCCGTTCCGGCTCCGATTTCTAAAATGCGGATTTTCGCCTGCGGGTCTTTTTCCAGACGTTCCCGCAGAACTGCAATCAATGTGTCAGCAAGCTTGTCATTGAAAAAATCAGAAATGATATTATTGCGGTAAATGCCTTCCACAAGACGGAAGGAGGAGTCAGGGAACATCACTTCCGTTGCCGGAAGCTTACCGGTTAAAATGTCTGGAAGCACACGCAATGTCTCTTCTGCCAATCTGACATGCGCCCTCATGTCTTTCTGGCGCAGCCAAGTCTCTTTTTTCCGCTCCCATTCCTCCCACACCTGCCCTAAATCCGTTTTTTCCGGAGCAAGCGCTAATGTATTCAGGAGGACAAAGCTCTCTTTCAGCCATCTGCTGTATTGTTCCGTTATGCCGGCAGCCGATTGAAATAACGGCAAAGCCTGGTCAAGCCCGGCTCCCATCTCATAAAGGGTTGATACAAGCATTTTTTCAATAAGGGATTCCATATCTCTCATGCAGCTCATGACACTTGATGCTTTTAACCGCTCAGCTTCGTCATTCTGCGTGATGTTAACCGCTAATTGTCCGAGTGCGGAAGGAATCTTTTCCGGATAAACCGTTACTTGTTCTTTCAGATTGTCCTTCATAAAAAGCGGATCTGTCGTTTTAATCAGCGCCAACTGGTTATGAGGTCCGGAAAGCAGGGTTTCCAGCGTTTTCATCGCTTCGGGCGCCTCAATAGAAGCGATTCCGTCCCGTTCCATCCGTTTCCGGTATTGTTCTGAAGCGACAACGCCGACACTTCCCCAAAAGCCCCAATTGACAACTTTTACGGCATACGGCGCTTTTTGGGAGATCCGCTTAGCAAAAGCGTCTTTAAACGTGCACCCGGCGGCATAATTGCTTTGTCCCGGCGCTTTTTGAAACGACATCATCGAAGAGAAAAACAGCAAGAAATCCAGGGGTTCCCCTTCAGCTACCCGGGCAATCTGCAAGCTCACATCAGTTTTTACAGAAAGTGAAGCGCGGAACTGATCCTCTTCCATATTGGCAAAACTTCGGTCTGATAACACGATGGCGGAATGAATGATTCCGCGGACCTTTCCATTTTCCTTCACAATGGTGTCATACGCCCGTTTGAGAGAGTCATAATCCGCGGCATCCGCGCTGAAATATTGCGGTGCGGGACCTAAAGCTGCAAGTCTTTTCAGCTTTCTTTCAATCTGTGTATCTTTTTTCCGTCTCCCGATCCAGACAATTTTCGCCTGATAGGTCTGAATCATATATTCAGTCCATACTTCTCCTATTCCGCCTGCTCCGCCGATAATCACATAAACCCCGCCGTGCCGGTATAATGAAGGCTCATCTGCATGAGGCCGGCAGACGGCCAATTGCTGTCTGTGCCACTGACCTGCACGAAAGACCCACGGATTTCCCTCGGGGTCCGCCGGTAAAGAGAAGACATGGGGAAGATGCCGGTCTCCCCTTTGAGATTCCAAATCAAGAAGCCGGATGCTCCAATTGGTGTATTCTTTTGCGAGCGATCCCGCTAATCCGTGTATGCTTGCATGACTCGGATTGACCTCATCATGTTCATGAATCGGCTGTGCTTGAAACGTGCAGATTGTCAATGATAGTTGTTCCGTGTCAAAATTCAGAAACAGAAGCGCTTTTATCAGCCGGAAAAGCTGCATGACCCCGTGCTCCTGTCCCTCGGCCGTATCCGCATCATAAACGGATGGAATGGGATGATCCGGCGCCGCCCATATCATGTGTTGAAAAGAACCTTGCGCTTTCAGTGTTTCAGCCATTTGTTCCGCGCTGTCCAAAGAAGTGATGTCCGGAAAACGGACATCGGAATACATCTCTTTCAAAGCCTGCTGAACATCCGGCCCGGCCCCGATGACGATTATTTTTTCTTCACGCATGAAAGACATGCCGGTTTCCGGAATGGTGACGGTGTTCCAAACCGGTGTCATAAGCAATTCCGTTTCACGGCTTTTCTTCGGCGTGACGCCGGCTTTTTGGTTAAACCCAGCGCTTTCCTGCACCTCTTTTATGATAAAATCTTTCACTGCCGCCAGCAGCACGCCGCGGTCATCACAAATATGCAGATCAAATTGGTGAACGGAGGCCGCTTTTACCTCCGCATGCACAAATACGGTTTTCGCTAACGGTTCAAGCAGCTGTATTTCTCCGAAGGAAAACGGTACGATAAGCGCAGGCTCTTTTTGAAATTGCAGCACATGCGCCATTGCAGTTTGAACAGCGCCATCCATTAAGGACGGATGTAGGATGTACTGTTTAAAATCGGCTTCCAAGTGTGACGGGAGCGTTAATTTGGCCAGTGCTTTGCTTTCTGTATAAGAGAATTCGCGGATGACCTGAAAACTGTCCTTTTGCACGATTCCCGCCTCAGAGAACGAGTGATAGATGTCTTTCGGCTCCGTTCTCTGCGCAAATGGCGCCGGGAGCTGAAAAGCCGGGGCCTCAAAAGACGCTCCTTTTTCTTTACAAATCACTTCTCCTTGCGAAAAGAGGATGCCGTCCGCTCCTTTTTCTTTAATGACATAGCTTATACGCTCTTTTTCCGCTTCAAACTCTATCATGACGGATCTTAGGTCTGTCCCTGTCACAATCGGCTCCATGTACCACACACTTTGAAGAGAGACGACCGGGCGTTCTCCCCACAATCCCGCGCCGTATGCCGCCATTTCCAGATGACAGACTCCGGGAAGCACATATTTTTCGTTCACTAAATGATCTTTAAAGAAATATTCATCCTTGGAAAATATCTTTTGAAACATCCCTTTCCGGGCGGATGAAATATTCTCATCAAGCAGAGGATGCAGCGCTTCACGCCTTTTGGTATTTTGGGGCTTTTTTGTATACCGCTTTTTTTGATCGGTCAGCCAGGACGTTTCCTTTAAAAACGGGTACGTAGGAAGCGGAACTTTCTGATACGGCGTTTCCGGCTTTTTGCAACCTTGAAGACCTTTCACCCACAGCGCGGCAAATTTCTCAGGATCTGAAACGGATTGGCCTGAAACGTCCGGCCGCCCGGGTGACGCTTTTCCGAAGTACATATGCCTTTCGTCTCTGTGACCGCTTACAAATCCGTCCAATCGCTGTTTCAGCTCAGAAAGGGATGATGCAATGACAGCAAGCCGGAAGGAGAAAGGCTCTCTGCCTGACAATAGGGTGGCAGCGATATTTTCCAGAGTGTATCCGCCGGCAGAAGGCAGGTTTTCCAATCGGGCAAGAAAGGAGCTTAATTTCCCGGCATATTCTTTCAGCTGCTGTTCGGAATGTGCGCTTAATACGACAGCATGCGGTTTTTGCTCAGTATTCTTGTCCGCTTGCCGTTTTGGCTGATAAGCACCTACGATCAGATGGGCATTAGAGCCTCCTGCGCCGAATGAACTGATTGCGGCGATTCTCGGTTTATCTCCTTCAGCCGGCCACGGCCGGTTGTTTCGGACGACATAAAATGGCGAATCAGAAAAAGAAATCTTGCGGTTCAGTTCCTCGGAGTGCAGACTGGCGGGAAGCGTTTCATGTTTCATGCTTAAAAGCACCTTGATTAAACCGGCGATCCCTGCAGCCGCTTCCAAATGTCCGATATTGGATTTCACCGAGCCGATTCCGCAGTCATTTTTCTCATCGGTCTGTTTATCAAATGCCATAGACAGGCCGCGTATCTCAATCGGATCGCCGAGCGCCGTGCCGGTTCCGTGAGCTTCAATGTAGCTGATATCCGCCGGACTTACCGCGGCTCTGTTTAGAGCGGATAAAATCAAGTCCCGGTGCGCTTCCGGATTCGGCACCGTATACCCGGTCGTTTTGCCGCCGTGATTAGTGGCGGACCCCTTAATGACACCGTAGATGTGGTCTTTGTCCGCAATCGCTTTTTTCAATGGTTTTAACAAAACGGCTCCCGCGCCTTCGCCGGGCACGTAACCGTCTCCGCCTTCACCGAAACTGCGGCATTTTCCTTCAGAAGACAGAAAATGCGATTGGCTTAAAAACATGTATTTTTGCGGATGTAAGCTGAGGTTGACGCCTCCGGCCAGCGCCATTTCACAGTCGCCCGACATAATGGCCTGACAAGCCTGATGGACGGCGACAAGCGATGAAGAACACGCCGTATCAACAGCGATGCTCGGGCCATGGAGATCAAGGAAATAAGAAACCCGGTTCGGAATGCCCCAATATAAGGAGCCGGGGCCTTTGTACTGATCTTTGAGGAAACCTTCTTCGTGTGCAATTAATGAATATTCATTCCAGGTCACTCCGGCGAATACACCGATTTGATCCGTCGGCCTCGCCGCCGGGTTCCCGTAACCGGCATCCTCCATTGCTTCCCAGCAGCACGTGACATACAATTTTTGCTGAGGGTCCATTAAATCAGCTTCCCACGGGGAAACAGAAAAAAACAGCGGGTCAAATTGATCCGGATGATCAATAAAACCTCCCCATTTACTGTATGACGCGTATTCTGCCGTTTTCTCTTCCGAGTAATAAGAGCTGTCCCATCTATCCTCTGGGATTTCGGAGACACAATCTTTATTTTCTATTAAATTGGTCCAAAAATCATGCTGGTTTTCCGCTTTCGGAAACATCCCGCTCATTCCGATAACCGCAATATCAGAGCTGCCGTCCGTTCCCGGTTCAGGCACCTTTTCAGCCGCCTGTACAGGAAGCAATTCTTCTTCCTGCCGGCTTCCCGTATCAGGCTCCGTTTCTTTGAATTCAAGAACGCTTTCGGGATTTCGTTTCTGCGCACTTAAAAACTCACTCAATTTCTCAATGTTCGGATATTCAAACAGCAGCGTTTCAGAAAGGCCGGTAAATTCTTTATGCAATATGGTCATGATTTCTTCACTGATGAGAGACGTCACGCCAAGAGTAAAAAAAGCGGTTTTATCTTCTGCTTCGGTCACCTCGGCACCCAGCTTTTGCGCTATTACCGTTCTTAAAAATTCGTTAATACATTTCATGAGGATACCATCCCTTGTACAAAAGAATTTTTCTGTGCTTTAACAAGTTAATCCGCCGTCTATCGCAATTGTCTGTCCGGTCATAAAGGACGATTCAGGAGAAAGCAGGAA
Organism: Bacillus sp. KICET-1; assembly: GCF_027721405.1. Lineage (NCBI taxonomy): Bacteria > Bacillati > Bacillota > Bacilli > Caryophanales > Bacillaceae > Bacillus > Bacillus sp. KICET-1. The sequence continues at coordinate 2,533,218 of NZ_CP113515.1, read as the reverse complement.
ACGAACGAGTCCGGTCATATCGTCTGTTTCGCCTAAACGTCCCATCGGCGTCCTTCTGATAATCTGCGATTTTTGTTTTTCCGGCATATTTTTCGTCATATCGGTGTCCACAAAACCGGGCGCAAGTGAATTGACACGGATTCCTTTAGACCCGAGCTCCCTGGCCAGGCTTCGCGTCAAGCCGTCAAGAGCCGCTTTGGATGCGCTGTAGACTGAAGTGCCTTTAAATCCTCTTGAGCCGATAATGGAGCTTATGTTAACGATTGATCCGGAATTTTGTTTCAGCATGACACGGGAAACGTTTCGGGTCAGCTTGATGACTGAACCAATATTCAGATTGAGGATGCGGTCAATGTCTTCATCATTGGTCAGGGGCAGAAGCTGATCAAGGTTCAAACCGGCGTTATTGACCAAGCCGTCTATTCTGGAAAACTTGCGGTATACTTGAAGAACAAACTGTTTCATGGCGGCAGCATCCGCCGCATCCGCCGCTTCCCAATAAAAGCGGCCGCGGTACTTTTCACTCTCTCTCAATGTGTTAATAAAATCAGATTCACTGCGGCTGAAAGCGGCTACTTTGTAATCCTCATCCAAAAGCGTCTGTACAATCGCTTTTCCCAGCCCCCGGCTTCCTCCGCTGACGACCGCTACTTTTCCGTTATTCATATTTGCCTCCTGTTTTACACGTTTCTTATTTTTTTAAATCGATCATTAGACAGTTTCCGATCTGTAACAGAGATGATCTGCGGTATCTGATATGGCTGCAGCTTCTGTCTGCAATGAGCTACGGCCCGCTTTCTGAAAGATTTGATATCTTCCTCTTTTTCAAGCACGGCCTCTGCCGCGACAATCTCGCCCGTAATCGGATTTTTTCTGCCCGTTATGAGAACATCCCGGACATTCGGTATCTCCAGAAAGACGCTTTCCACCTCTGCCGGAAACACTTTCTCTCCGCCCACATTAATGATTTCACTCTTTCTTCCGAGAATTCTTATATATTCGCCGTCTGTTTCCACCTGGTCACCGGTGTCGTACCAGCCGTCCTCATCGAAGGGTGACGGTGCGTTTAAATAGCCGAGCATCGCTGACTCAGAACGAACCCAAAGCGTGCCTCCGGTAATTTTGGTCTCTGTTCCGGCACCGCCCACTTTCATCCAAGTGGATTGGCTGTCTTTTGATTTCGTTGAGAATATACCCAGTTCAGTTAATCCGTATGTTTGTTTCAGCCTTACATCCGGAAACAGCCGGTGGATGCCGCGCAGCGTTGATTGGGGCATCGGTTCTGTGCCGTAAGTGATCAGCCGGAGTGAAGAGAGGTTATAGCCGGCATCCGCCTTGGACATCAGCAGCATGTTTAAAAAGGTCGGGGTGGCGGGGAGCACTTGGACAGCATGTTTGTCGACCGCCTGATAAACGGACTCCGGCGTTCTGCTGTCTGATGTGACGATCGTCCCCCCGTTAAACAGAATCGCAAACAGCGTATTAATGCCGCCTATATGATCCAATTTCAGAAAAATAAGCGTACGCAGCGGTTTTCTCTTCGCCGTTTTATATTTTTCAAGCAGCCGGCCGGCGCTTAACACGGATGCTTTGCTTTTGCCGGAGGTTCCCGATGTGAAAATAATAATGCCTGACTCCCCTCTCTCGCGCAGGTCATCAAGCAGAGGGTGAGAGGCGCTTTCAGAACCTTCACGAAGCGTCCAGCTGTCATTTTCATTTATTTCAATGATTTGATTCACTTTCGCGTCTTCAAACATATCGAGATGCTTTTCCCTTGATTCATTGCTGAGAGGGACAACGATATTTCGGTTTAACAAAAGCGCCATCAGCAAAAAAATGGCGTTCGGGGAATAATCCCCGATAAGCGCCACACATTCTCCTTCACGTATTCCGTTTTGTTCAAGTTCTTTCTGAAAAAAGCTGATTCGTGTCAGCAAATCATCATACGTAAAAGTCTGCCCTTTAAAAATGAGAAACTCACTGTCTTGCGTTTCCCTAAGCTTATCAGTCACCCAGCTGATATCTCCCCCGCTTTCTGTTTTCATGATTGAGCACTGTCCATATATTTTTGATAAATATCACAAATGCTGCCGACGGTTGTAATGCTGGAAATTGTTTCTCCTTGGGAAAAAGGATCTACTCCGGTTTCCATCTCTATCTGTGCGACTAATTGAGCGATATCCAGTGATGAGAAGCCCAGATCCTCTATGACTCTCACATCATCTCCCGCTTCGACGGCCCGATATGACTGCTGTTCTTGAATGTCCTGAATGATTTGAGCGATGATCTGCTTCATTTCCTTGGTTTGTTCCATTTGCTTTCAGCTCCATTCTTCATTTTATAAACTTCTGATGACCCGTTTATAATCCGGAATATGATCTTGTGAAGAGGTCGGCACCGCCAGCAGCTTATCCACCTTGGAAATGGCCAGCAATGTATGATTTCTTTTCATATAGACTTCAATCTGATAGCTGATTTTCGCCACCGAGATCATACCGAGGGACTCACCGTGAAAGTCGGGATCGCATTCTTCAATGTGTCCCGTCATATAAATATCAAGCTCTTCATCTGCAAAACAATTTCCGTAATAATACGTCTCTCTTTCAAGCAAAAATAAATGCCGCGCGATTGAAACCGGAAAACCCGGCTTCGACCGGCGCGTCATCCATTCAAATTCCGCCGCATCCATTATCTTGCTGAATTTCGCAAACACCATGGCATGCCCCGGCGCAGCATCCTGATCAACAGGAACCCGATATGAAACGGGGTCTGCTGTTTTGAGATTGCCCGGCTTCATACCGAAGGCGTCCGTTCTGATTTTCTTTGACCGCATCAGCGCGTAAGGCGGCTTGGCTAGCTTAGAAAGTTCCGCAATGCATTCAGCCTTAGGCGCTGAGACTTTTCGGGTCGAACCTTCTGTTTGTGTGACGTCGACGACAATTAAACTATTGGCTTTCATAGAAGGAAACCGTCCCCGGTCCCACTCGCTTTTATCAGAGCTGACCGCTCCTTTCGGCCCGAACAAATAATCAGATTCTAATATGGTTTCTCCAAACCGGGAGATATCGACTCCGACGGAAACCTCGTCCCATAATCGGTACTGATCAAGAGGCTTATCTGAAGGAACTTTGAGATGTGTCATAAAATAAGCCGGATACAAAATCAGCCCTTGGTGATCGGCCATCTGATCAGGCCGGAATCCCGTTCCGTCCGTTAAATGGTGACTGTGTGCGTTGCCGAATAACAGCAGCAGCGCGTACTCATTCAAATTCCCTAACCCGACATGGCTCATCGTTAATTCATGATTTTCAATCAGCATGGTCTGTCCTCCGCAGAAAAAATGTAATGGCTGGTCATACTCAGCCTGTAATCGATACCAGCCTTTGCGCAAGAAGGCCGGCTGTTTCTTCCATGAGCTGTTTGCCGATCAGATCGACATGCCTGTTTCTCCAATTTTCAAGCGGGGTTCCTTTCACCCATTGATTAAACGCGCCGAGCGCAGGGCCGCAATGAATTTGGTAATCTATTTTACTTTCGCTTTTTCCTTCCAGAGCGAGCCTTGTCGTATGAGAAAAATACCATTTAAATACCATCGCCATTTTGTGTTTCGGATTCTGTTCGGCTTTGGCGATCTGCTCAGGAGATTTATCACGTTTCAACTGCTCATACACCTCTTCAAAACTGCGCTGGAAATACTTTTCTTCAATTAATGTTTTCGTTTTTTCATCTATTTCATCTAAAGAATTGTATTGTCTGTACAAGTCAAAGAGTTTATTGGCTCTTGCCGGGAAAAACAGGCCTTTTTTCAGCACCTGCACCCTTGCTCCCGCTTCAAACATATCTCCCGCGGGAGCGTATGACGTATCCTGCACGTTCGCTTCCTGAAGCAGATCTTTCACTGAATCACTTGTCCCGGCTTCGACCGTGCATTGATTAATAGAACCGGTTCCGATAAATTCGGCGCCGAGCAGAAACGCCGCAGCAGCCGCTTCCGGAGTGCCGATGCCCCCGGCTGCGCCGATTCTTACTTTTTTCGCATAACCGTGCTTCTCCATCATGCGGTCTCTGAGTCTGATCATGGCAGGCATTAATGTATACGGAATCCCTTGGTCGGTATGCCCTCCTGAATCCGCTTCAACGCAAATGTCATCAGCCATCGGAATTTCTTTGGCAAGCGCCGCTTCCCCGGCTGTCAGCCGATTATCAGACACAAGTCTTTCCAGCACATGAGCCGGAGCCGGACTTAGAAAGGCCTCAGCGACTTCAGGCCGGGATACTTTCGCGATGATTCTGTTTTGAACTGACACCGACCCGTCATGATTCCTGCTTAATCCCTTTGCCCTGTATATCACGAGAGCGGGGGTTATGCCCATAAATGCCGATGCTTCAATAAGATGAATGCCGTTTTTCAAATATAAATCTATCATTCTGACTTCCTTGTCAGATGACATCATATGATGAAGAAGATTCATTCCGAATGTTTCCCCTTGCCGCAGTGCAGACCGGATGGTTCCGATGGCCTGTCCGATCCGTTCGATACTCAATCCGCCCGTTCCGAAAAAGCCCAGCATTCCCGCTTTTGCCGCTTTAATGACCATCTGTTCCGAAGCAATTCCCCTGTACATGGAGCCCGTCATGTAAGCATATTGGATGTTATACTCTTTTTTAAAATCTTCGTTCCCTAATCTCATTCCCGCCGTTTTTTGCGAATCAGCTGCCGATGCTTTAACATCAGCAGTATCAGACTCTTCTTTCGGCATAGGTAATGGGACGGCATCTTTTTTAATCTGACGCGTCAGTTTTGTCAGCACTTCCCCGGGCCCGACTTCTGCAATTTCATTATTTTCAAGTCCCATCAGACGGCGTATCGTGTCCGTCCACTTTACCTGATTGGTCATTTGCAGAGTCAGATTTGTTTTGATTTCATCATTCTTATAAGGTGCGGCATGAAGATTTGAGATCACCGGAAAACGAAGAGGCAAAAACGCCGTTTCTTCTAAATAATCTGCAAACTCTTTTTCAGCATCTTTCATATAGCGGGAATGGAAGGCGCCGCTCACATTTAAAGGAAGGTACATTCTCACGCCGGCTTTTTCAAAGACGGGGCCCGCTTTTTCAATGTCTTGTTTCGTTCCGGCGATCACAATTTGCGAAGGTGAATTGTGGTTAGCGATATCAATGCCGGTCAGATGATAATCGGATAGAACCTCTTTTACTTGTTCAGCCGTAAACCCCAAAACCGCCGCCATGCCTCCGGGAGCTGCCTTGCTCATGAGCTCCCCTCTTTTTTTAACAAGCTGCAAACCGGTCTCAAAATCAAAGCAGCCGGCCGCAAATAACGCATTATATTCTCCTAAACTGTGCCCTGCGGCGTAATCAGGCTCTCTGCCGGACTCTTTCATTTTCTTTAAATAACTGAGTGCACTCACCGTATATAACGCCGGCTGGGTAAATTGCGTTTTCCCCAGCTGGTGATTCGGATCCTCCAGACACAATTCTTCTATAGAGTAGCCTAATATGTCATCAGCCTGACGTGTCAGATCTTGAAATTCATCAAACAGTCCGGCTCCCATTCCTTTAAATTGAGAACCCTGCCCCGGGAACACAAACGTAAGCATCTTATCCTCATCCTTTCCGCATCGCCAATTTTGCACATCACATGTGGTTCTCCATACAAAAACGTCTCTTATTTTCATATATTGACTGGTGTAAACACCGGCATAAAAATAAAAACACAAACGCGTTTGCGATTCAGCACAGGTTTAAAAATCGCAAACGCATTGTGTTTTCCTTTTCTAACATAATTTATATTAAAACATATTGCTTGTTTACTGAATGTTTCTCATGACAAGCTGCAGTGCCAATATGCCCGAAAACAGCGATGACGGCACACTTCTCCCTTATCATGTATATGTAGATATATACACTACAATCATTTTTATAATCCCTATTTCCTCTTCAACGTGCCGAAACAGCGATTGAAATTTAATAGGTGCTTTACATCAATTTAATAAATTTAACAAATAGTTGCTATTTAAAGAGAATAATATCAATTTATAGATAATAATGTCAAGGCTTTATTTCGTTATTTTCTGACATTTATTCCACAGTTTTATGTTCGGTGGACAGTCAGCATAATTGTTTCGGGATAAATGTCAGATAATTCCCTGAACCCTTTTCATGTCAAAGAAAATTCATCGCTTCTCTGTCAATTGGGTCTATACTTATTTTTCATTTTCATATATTATGTAAAAAAAAGACGAATTAGAAAAATTTTTAATCACTTTAAATACTATCCATTAAATACTTTCTTTGTATAATAATTTCTTATTATTCTAAGGAGGATCCAGTCATGAAATGGTACGCACTTTTTGTAGAGTCCGGAAAAGAAGAAGCAGTTCAAAAATTTCTGGGTCTGCAGTTTGATGAGCAGGCTCTCTACTCAATCATACCCAAGAAAAAAGTCACAGAACGAAAAGCCGGAATCAAATACGAGGCACTCAAAAAGATGTTTCCGGGATATGTGCTGTTTAAAACGAAGATGACAGAGCGGACATTTCATAAAATCAAAGAACTCCCCATTTCATGCAGAATCGTGAATAACGGCGCATATTATTCCAAAGAGCGTAAAACCTATTTCACGACAATTAAGGATGAAGAAATCCTCCCTATTATCAGGCTGATCGGAGAAGGAGACACTGTAGATTATTCAAAAGTCTATATTGAAAATTCAAAAGTAACCGTTGCCTCAGGGCCTCTTAAAGGAATGGAAGGCATTATTAAAAAGATCGATAAAAGGAAAAGACGCGCCAAAATCTGCCTGTCTTTTATGGGACTGGACAAAATGGTCAACGTCGGAATTGAAGTGCTCTCCAAACCCTAGCATGTCAAAAAAAGCATCAACAGCATGTGCCGTTGATGCCCTTTTTATATAAACAAACGAAAGCCCGCCATCAAAATAATCCCGCTCACCACCGTCACGGTCAGACTTTTTGTTTTCAAGGCATAGTTGACCTGAAGCCGGGCTGCGCCCATGAGGCAACATCACATTTAGGGGAAGAATACATTTTAATCAAAAGCGGTGAATTGACGGTTGAGCTTTATGACGAAAAGCATGTGCTGACTTCGGGCGACGCCGCACAGTTATTTTAATTCCTCGGATGAACCGGTGACATATTTTATGCTGGTCTATTATGATGAACCGGCTTAAACGCATATCAGGCTTCTTCAGACAGAAGCCTGATGGACCGCAACCCATTCTTGTATGCATTGAATCAGTTTCTGGACAGAAGGTGTCTGCGTCTCCTTTGCATGAGCTGTCAAAATGCCGAGCTGCCTGGAGACATACCGGTCGAACCGTTTGATGAGCACATCACAATCATTCACCAAAAGCTGCGGCAAGATGCTGATCCCCAGATTGTTCCGCACCATTGCAATAATCGCTTCATCCCCTCTGATTTGATAAGCGACCCGCGGCGTGATCTTTTCTTCCTTCAGCACTTTCAGCACATCAAAATGTGTCTCCGGATAAGGCACGATACATTTGACGGACTCCATGACATGTAACGGAACCGTTTCACATTGCGCCAACTCATGCTGCGGGCTCATCACCGCTACAATCGGGTCCTCTGCCAACGGGTAAAAATACCACTTCTCGCTGTGGGATGTCCCGATCGCCGCATCAATCCGGTCATCTTTCAGCCATTCTTCCAGTTCAGTAGAATTTCCTTCAAACAAATGCACCTTAATGGAAGGATACAGCTCATTAAATTCCCTCAAAATTTTCGGCAGCCATTTTACAGCCACGCTCGTAACAGTGCCGAGCCGGACTTCCCCTCTTTCTAACCCATTAATATTATCAACGGTTTCAGACAGTTTTTCATAGTTTTTTTGAATTTCCTTCATAATATGTAACACTTTCAAGCCATTTGCGGTCGGCCTCACTCCATGCCGCTGTCTGATCAAAAGCGGAAAACCGTACTCTTCCTCTAATTTACTGATCATTTGGCTGATGTTCGGCTGTGTGTAATTCAATATGGCAGCGGCTTGGGTCAGGCTGCCGCTTTCAACCGTTTTAATAAAGGCTAAATGCTTCTTTAAATCCAACCGGCTTCATCTCCCGGATATCATTCTTTATTATCCAATGCATTAGTTATATTTAGTTTACTTATACATCACTCAAAAATAAAATGGCAATGTCTCCATCATTATACTTGATAACAAACAGAAGGTGAGCGTTTCAGCATGAGTTTTCTCATTCAATTTTTTATCGGCGGCACTGTTATGGCGGCCGCCGCGTATTTAAGCAAATCGAAATACTTATTTTTATCAGGCGTTATTACATTGCTTCCGATCATGACGTTACTGAATATTCACTTGCAGCTGAAAAATATGAGCCCCGACGATTTCAGAGCCGCTCAAAAAAACGGAATATTCGGTGCCTTCGGCGCGGTGATCTTCATCAGCAGTATTTTCATTCTGACAAACTGGTTCAAAGGAGGCCACGCAGTCATCGGTGCGTTTCTCATCTATATTTGCTATATGATCGGCTGTAAATGCCTGTTATGAAGATACGGCACCGATGTGTATAAAAAAATGCACTTCCAGAACAATAATAACAATGCACTCAGTCGTGAGCAGTTTATATGACTGAATGATCATGAATTGTTATAATCAATGTCTAAAACATTCCGGGAGGCGAAATAAATGGCCAGAAAATTATTCACACCATGGACCGTTAAAGATGTAACGATCAAAAACCGTATTGTTATGGCACCGATGTGCATGTATTCCTCACATGAGAAGGACGGAAAACTGCAGCCTTTTCATATGGCGCACTACATATCGCGTGCAATCGGACAGGTCGGCCTGATTATCGTGGAAGCGACAGCCGTTAATCCGCAGGGGCGCATTTCCGATCAGGATTTGGGCATTTGGAGCGATGATCATATCGAAGGTTTTGCCAAACTGACGGAACAAGTGAAAGCGCAAGGATCTAAAATCGGCATTCAGCTTGCACACGCCGGACGTAAAGCTGAGCTTGAGGGAGACATTTACGCTCCGTCAGCCATTCCGTTCGATGAGCAGTCCAAAACACCGGCTGAAATGACGACAGAACAAATTAAAGAAACCATTCAGGAATTCAAACAGGCAGCGGCGCGCGCGAAAGAAGCGGGCTTTGACATTATTGAACTTCATGCGGCACACGGCTACTTAATGCACGAATTTTTGTCCCCTCTGTCCAATCACCGTACAGACGAATACGGAGGCTCACATGAAAATCGCTACCGCTTCTTAGGCGAGACCATTGAAGCCGTCAAGGAAGTCTGGGACGGCCCGTTATTTGTCCGTATTTCTGCATCGGATTATACAGACAAAGGGCTGGACATTGCGGATCATATCGGTTTTGCGAAGTGGATGAAAGAACAGGGAGTCGACCTCATTGATTGCAGCTCAGGCGCACTCGTTCAAGCTGATATTAACGTCTTCCCAGGCTACCAAGTGAGCTTTGCGGAGAAAATCCGTGAACAGGCCGAAATCGCAACAGGCGCCGTCGGTTTGATAACGACGGGAACAATGGCGGAAGAAATTCTGCAAAACAACCGCGCTGACCTTATTTTTGTCGCGAGAGAACTTCTGCGCGATCCGCATTTTGCAAGGAGTGCAGCGAAGCAGCTGAATACTGAAATACCGTCACCGGTTCAATACGACAGAGCATGGTGATGAAGTGACAGCCGGAGTTTTTCGATCCGGCTGTCTCTTTTTTTATTTTTTGAGAAACGATTGCCGAAGCTTCTCCGTCTTCCCTATAGAACCAATTAGAGGGGATGACTCCAATGAAAGCAGCATGGATGGAAAGGACATATCTGATTGACGGGTGTCCGTTTTATACGAAACACCGTAAAGGCGCCGGCGAAGTGACGATCGTCTTTGAAGCCGGCTACGGCACTTCTTCTGAAACATGGACATCATTACTCGCTGACATAGATGAAGAATTTGGGGTTTTCACATATGACAGAGCCGGAATCGGCAAAAGCGGACAAAGCCGAAACAAGAGAACGGCGGACCACATGGTACAGGAATTAAACGCTCTTCTTCTGAAGGCCGGCGTCAAGCCTCCTTATCTTGTCGTCTCGCATTCATACGGCGCGATTATCAGCAGACTTTGGGCGAGCCGGAACCGCCGGGATATTCTCGGGATGGTGATGCTTGATCCGGTTTCTGAGGATCAGGAGACGAAAGTGCTTCCGCTTCTTCCCGAAGAAATGAAAGCCGCCTATTTGAAACAGTTCATATTGGAAGGATCACACGCGGAATTTTTGACGAGCCTTCGTCAGATCAAGCATCAGCAGATTCATTTCGGCGATATGCCGCTGTTGATTTTATCATCGGGAGAGCGGGATGAGCACTTAAAGCACGCTCATGAACAATGGGTGAAACTGCACAGAAGCATGCTTGATGTCTCTTATCAAAGCGGATGGATTCAGGCCAAAAACAGTTCTCATGCCATTCACCACGATGAACCGCACATCGTCCACCTTGCCATTTATGATGTTTGGTGCGCGGTGCGCCAGCAAATGAATGCTCCTGCCTATCAGGCGGTAAACTGATAAAACAAAAGCCATTGTGCAACGGCACAATGGCTTTTGTTATCGTGATCTATTTTGTCTCACGATGCAACGTATACTTTTTCAACCGGGGTGAATACTTTTTCATTTCTAACCGGTCCGGATTCGTCCGTTTGTTCTTCGTCGTAATATAATTTCTGTCCCCTGTCTCTGCACAGGCCAATGTAACATTCACACGCATCATTTTCACCCCTTATACAAATCGTAATTATTTCGTTTTATTATATCTCATCAGAAAAAAATGTCAAGCGTCCATTTTTTAAGACCGCTCCACAGTGACCTCCATGAAGTCAAATGCGATCTTACTGTTTTCAAATACCGCTTTCGCCTCATGTTCGAGACGCTCTATCGGCGATTCACCCTGATACCTTGCGCTGATATGAGTTAAAATCAGCTGTTTGGCGCCTGCTTTTTTTGCCGTTTGCGCAGCCTGTTCTGTCGTTGCGTGATAATAATTATGTGCGAGCTTTGCATCTTCCTTGGCAAACGTCGCTTCATGAACAAGCACATCCGCATTGCGCGCCAGCTCCGTTACCCGCTCTGATGCCCTCGTATCCCCGGAAAAAGCGACGATTCTCCCTTTTTTCGGCGGTTCCAAAAAATCCCGCCCGTTAATGATTCTGCCATCGTCAAGTGTGACCGTTTCGCCTTTTTTGATTTTCTGATAGACGGGTCCGGGCGGGATATTCATTTCTTTCAATCTGCCGGCCTGCAACGCGCCGGGAATATCCTTTTCCTGAACCCGGTAGCCGAACGCTTCCACGCCGTGAATGACGGATGCTGCGGTAACAATGAATTGCTCATCTTCAAAAACCGTCCCCTCTTCGATTTCATGTACGGTAAGAGGATACGTCAGATGAGTCGCCGTCACGTGCAGGCTTGTTTCGATAAAGGCTTTAATGCCTTTTGGCCCGTAAATCGTCAGCTCTTCTTCACCGCCCTGAAATGAACGGCTCCCCAACAGACCCGGAAGACCGTAAACATGGTCGCCGTGAAGGTGGGTGATGAAAATCTTCTCAATTTTCCTCGGTTTGATTGTTGTATGTAATATCTGATGCTGAGTGGCTTCTCCGCAATCAAACAGCCATACGGAACGCCTTTCTTCAAGAAGCTTCAGCGCGACGGACGTTACGTTTCTCGTCTTTGCCGGCATGCCGGCCCCCGTCCCTAAAAATAATAATTCCACAATGCTTCCTCCTAGATCTTTGTACTACTAAGGATACAGGATCAAGCTGAAAATGTGAATTCGCCAGGGGCGCCCCCGGCATGATTAATTTTTTTCCGCAAACCGCAAAAAACAGGCTGAAATGTTTGCTTTCAATGAATTTTAGATTTAAAATGAAGGAAATATGCGGGGTTTTAAACCATGCTTCAGATAAAGTGAGGTACTCTAAGTGAAAACAAACGACAAACCAAAAGCAGTAATTGTAATATTTGGTGCCACAGGGGATTTGGCAAAACGAAAACTTTACCCATCCATTCATCGTTTATATAAAAATGGTCAAATTGGTGAAGAGTTTGCAGTTGTAGGTGTTGGAAGAAGACCTTGGTCAAACGAGGACCTCCGGGAAACCGTTAAAACGTCTGTTTCTTCGGCTGGGCAAAAAGACACAGACGATTTCACGTCTCATTTTTATTACCATCCGTTTGATGTAACGAATCCGGGTTCCTATCAGGAGCTGAATGTCCTGCTTGACCGGCTTGAGCATACATATGAAATCCCGAACAACAGAATGTTTTACTTGGCGATGGCCCCTGAATTTTTCGGCACTATCGCAAAATCGCTTAAAAACGAAGGTGTCACGGCGACAAAAGGCTGGTCCCGTCTCGTAATTGAAAAACCGTTCGGCCACGACCTGCCGAGTGCGAAAGAGCTTAACAAAGAAATACGCGAAGCGTTCACAGAAGATCAAATTTATCGGATCGACCATTACTTAGGCAAGCAAATGGTTCAAAACATCGAAGTCATCCGGTTTGCGAATGCACTGTTTGAGCCGCTGTGGAATAACCGCTACATCTCAAACATCCAGATTACGTCAAGTGAAGATCTCGGCGTTGAGGACCGTGCGAGATATTATGAGAAATCAGGCGCACTCCGCGATATGGTTCAGAATCATATTTTACAAATGGTCGCTCTTTTGGCGATGGAACCGCCGATTAAACTGAACACGGAAGAAATCCGCAGCGAAAAAGTGAAGGTGCTGAGAGCGCTACGCCCTGTCGCTCAAAACGAAGTGAATGATTACTTCGTCCGCGGACAATACCAAGCCGGAACGATCGACGGCACCCCTGTAGCGAGTTATACGGATGAGCATAACGTAGCGCCGGATTCCAATACGGAAACATTCGTGTCCGGTAAGCTGTTAATCGATAACTTCCGCTGGGCCGGCGTTCCGTTTTATATCCGCACAGGAAAACGGATGAAAGAAAAATCAACGAAAATTGTCGTTCAATTTAAAGACATTCCGATGAACCTTTATTACGGCAATGAAACGAATGTAAATCCGAACCTGCTTGTCATCCACATTCAGCCGGATGAAGGCATCACTTTATATCTGAACGCTAAAAAATTAGGCGGAGCCGCACACGCTCAGCCGATTAAGCTGGATTACTGCAGCAACTGCAGTGATGAAATGAACACACCGGAAGCCTATGAAAAATTAATTCACGACTGTCTGCTCGGCGATGCGACGAACTTCGCCCATTGGGATGAAGTAGCGCTTTCCTGGAATTTCGTCGATGCGATTTCCGAAACATGGGCTGCCGACAAAACCCTTTCTCCGAATTATGAAGCCGGATCAATGGGACCGAAGGCTTCGGATGACCTCTTGGAAAAAGACGGCCTTCACTGGTGGAATATATAATAATCAAAAAACCGCGGCGCCGTTCATTACGGCCCGCGGTTTTTACATATCAGAAAAGCCCCCGCAATAATTGCGGGGGCTTTTTCATTACTTCATCCATTCAGTATGGAAAATGCCTTCTTTATCCGTGCGTTCATACGTATGCGCGCCGAAGTAGTCACGCTGCGCTTGAATTAAGTTTGCAGGAAGCACTGCCGTACGGTAGCTGTCGTAATACGCAAGTGCGCTTGAGAACGAAGGTACCGGCACGCCTTGGGCTACCGCAAGTGAAATGACTTGGCGAAGAGCGCCTTGGTAGCTTTCTGCGATATTTTTGAAATAGCTGTCAAGAAGCAAGTTGTCAAGCTCCGGCTCACGGTCATACGCATCTTTGATCTTTTGCAGGAACGCCGCGCGGATGATACAGCCGCCGCGGAAGATCATAGCGATCTCACCGTATTTCAGATCCCAGTTATATTCTTCTGACGCGGCTTTCATTTGGGCGAAGCCTTGTGCGTAAGAACAGATTTTACTCATGAAGAGCGCTTTTCTGACCGCTTCAATCAGCTCTTCTTTATTTTCAGTAACCGGCTTAACGTCAGGTCCTGACAGAAGGCCGCTCGCTTTCACACGCTCATCTTTCATTGCGGAAATGAAACGCGCAAACACAGATTCAGTGATAATCGGAAGCGGTACGCCTAGGTCAAGAGCGCTTTGGCTTGTCCATTTACCCGTTCCTTTTTGGCCTGCTTTATCAAGGATGACATCAACAAGCGGTTTGCCTGTTTCTTCATCTTTTTTGGTGAAAATGTCAGCCGTGATTTCGATCAGATAGCTGTCAAGTTCCCCTTTGTTCCACTCAGCGAATACTTCGTGAAGCTCTTCGGCAGACAGTCCGAGCACCTGTTTCAGAATGAAGTAAGACTCAGAGATCAGCTGCATGTCACCGTATTCGATACCGTTGTGCACCATTTTCACATAGTGTCCCGCTCCGTCCGGGCCGATGTATGTCGTACAAGCTTCTCCGTCCACTTTAGCAGAAATGGCTTCTAAAATCGGTTTCACAAGTTCGTGCGCTTCCTTTTGGCCGCCCGGCATAATAGAAGGCCCTTTCAGCGCTCCCTCTTCACCGCCTGATACACCCGTTCCGATAAAGTGAATGCCGCTTTCGGCAAGCTCTTTGTTCCGGCGCTGTGTATCTTTATAGTATGTATTTCCGCCGTCAATCAAAATATCGTCTTTTTCCAGATGAGGAAGAAGAGATTGAATCGTCGCATCCGTTGCAGTTCCCGCTTTAACCATTAATAGAATTTTGCGGGGCGTTTCAAGAGACTGGACAAACTCCTCAATGCTGTATGTACCGACAACATTTTTGCCTTTTGCCTCTTCTAAAAACTCTTCCGTTTTGCTGCTTGATCTGTTGTACACAGACACAGAAAATCCCCGGCTTTCGATGTTAAGAGCCAGATTTTTACCCATTACCGCAAGACCGATAACTCCGATTTGTTGTTTTGACATATTCTAACGTCCCTTCTTCAAACGTTTAACCATTTTAAAATTTAAATTAAAATAAAATGATATTTATACTAAAGAAATTATCATAGATAACCCCTTTTTTCAAGTTATTCAGCTTTTCTTTTCATCCTGAAAAAAGTCTCTGTTAAAGCTCGTTCCCTTTGTTTTGCTTTCTTCTTTTTTCATAACGGCGCCTTTTCTGATCAGGTTTCGGCCGTACTTTTCATTCAGCTGATTCATCATCTGAAAAATCGGCTCGTCCTTTGCATCCTCCTTGAACGAAAACAGATCAAGCTGTTTATACGCCTGCTGTTTTTCAACCAGTTCCGTTCCGGTGATGCCGAGAAGCCTTACTGGATTTTGGTTCCAATGTTTGTCAAACAGCTCCATTGCCGCTTCCATGATGTCTTTTTTCTGATCAACCGGATTGCTGAGGGTCATGCTTCTTGTGACCGTTTTCCAATCCGCATAACGGATCATGATGAACAGCCGGCAGGCCATGACCTCCTTACGCTGGAGCCGTTCGCTTACAGAAAGCGCGAGACGGTCAAACACGCCGGTTAATTCGTCCCAGTCAGCCGAATCATGCGACAGGGTGGATGAGTTGCCGACGCTTTTAAATTCATAAATCCGCTCGGGATCGACTTCTGCATGGTGGATGCCGTTCGCTTTATCCTTCAGTCTCGGGCCGTTTATACCGAGCAGCGTCTTCAGCGCATGCTCATCTCCTTTTGCCAGATCACCGATCGTTTTGATGCCGAGCGTTTTTATTTTTTCCGCAGTTTTCGTTCCTATACCGTGCATCTCTTCTATCGGAAGAGGCCATAAGACGTCCGGCAGCTCTCTTTTTCTTAAAATGGTGATGCCGAGCGGTTTTTTCATGTCAGACGCCATTTTAGCGAGAAATTTATTCGGGGCGATGCCGATGCTTGACGGAAGCAAAAGCTCTTTTTGCAGTCTCGCCTGAATGTCTTCGGCTGTCTCATACGCCCTGTGTCGGTGCGGTGTGTCCGTAATATCCATGTATCCTTCATCAATAGAAACAGGCTCGACTAAATCCGTATACTCCCTCAGAATGCTGAACATTTCTTTTGACGAACTCCGATAGCGGTCAAAATTCGGAGGCACGACGATGAGTTCCGGACAGAGGCGTTTTGCCCGCCACACCGGCATGGTGGTCTTTACGCCCCGCGCTCTCGCTTCGTAGCTGCAGGTGACGATGATTCCTTTCCGTTCCTTCACGTTTCCGGCAACGGCGATAGGTTTTCCTCTTAAAGACGGATCATACGCCATTTCTACGGAGGCATAAAAACTGTTCATATCGATATGAAATATAATTCTCCCTTTTCCGGCCACTCCCGGCGCCTCCTTTCCTTTCATAGACAACCTTATATATATGTAGTAAAATAAGAGCTGAATGGATGTGATAAAATGATTCTTGAGTCAATGAATGACTTTTTATTTTTAGTCGATTTTTTCACAATTATTCTTCCCGCTCTGACCGCGATCGGCATCGCTTTTCTTTTGCGTGAGCGCCGCGCAGGCGAGCATTGGAGAACGAAACGAATAGATGAACATCAAGCAGTCGTTCAGCTGAACCGAACAGACTTTCTTATTATTATATATCATCGCATTACAACTTGGATACGTAAAGTCATCCGCATGAATTCACCGGCGAATGATGATGAAGATGTCAGCTTCCTCCTTTTATAACGGCAAGTGAAGATAAAAAGGAGGAGACATAATTGTCTAAAACATATCAAAAATGGATTGCATTCGGATTGTTTTTTATCGTACTGTGCACAGGCCGCTCGGCTTTTGCCGCGACATCTCAGACTCAGACGGGAGGCCTCGGGAATATCGGTTTTTTCCACGATTACCTGATCGAGCCGTTTTCGGCACTTTTAAAAGGGGTGGCGGGCCTGTTCCACGGTGAGTACGGACTGTCGATTATTCTGGTGACGATTATCGTCCGGATCGTTGTATTGCCTTTGTTTGTGAACCAATTTAAGAAACAGCGGATGTTCCAGGAAAAAATGGCTGTGATCAAACCGCAGGTCGACAGCATCCAGGATAAAATAAAACAAACGAAAGATGCGGAAAAACAAAAAGAACTGCAAATGGAAATGATGAAGCTTTACCGTGAGCACAATCTGAATCCGATGGCAATGGGATGTCTTCCGATGCTGGTGCAATTCCCGATTTTGATCGGTTTTTATTACGCCATCCGCTCAACGCCGGAAATCGCTTCACACTCATTTCTGTGGTTCAGCCTAGGGCACTCTGATATGCTTGTATCCCTGTGCGCGGGGGCCATGTATTTCTTACAGGCTTATGTTTCCCAAAAACTAAACGAGAAATATTCACCGGCCGCTCAAAACCCGGCCGCGATGCAGTCAGCAAAAATCATGGTCTTTATTTTCCCTGTCATGATGACTGTTTTTTCACTTAACGTTCCGGCTGCGCTTCCGCTTTACTGGTTTACAAGCGGACTGTTTTTGACAGTGCAAAACGTACTTTTACAGCAGACGCATCATAAAAAGAAACAAGCTGCGGCTCAAGCGGAGCCCGTAAAGTCATAATACTGAACCTGCCGGATAAGTTCCGGCAGGTTTTTTTCATGCGTTTGCAGACGCGAAAAAAAAAAGCACCCAATTCATTGGGTGCTTCGTTTTCAGTTTGCCGCTGTTTCGATAATGGCAACGACCATTTCCGCCGTTTTCACGAGCTCTTCAATCGGCATTTTTTCATTTTTCGTGTGGATTTGTTCATAGCCTACTGACAGGTTGACTGTCGGAATGCCGTGGCCGGCAATGACGTTTGCGTCACTTCCGCCGCCGCTTGTCTGAAGTTCGCTCGGACGGCCGATTTTTGCCGCCGCTTTTTTCGCGACTTCCACAACCTGATCGCCGTCCTGATATTTGAAACCCGGATACATGACAGCGATGTCCACTTCCGCGCGGCCTCCCATCTCAGCTGCAGCAGATTCGAAAGCTTCTTTCATTTTTTGCACTTGCGCTTCCATTTTTTCAGGCACTAATGAACGCGCTTCAGCCAGAATATCAACCTGGTCGCAGACGATATTGGTTTGCGTGCCGCCTTCGAAACGTCCGATATTAGCCGTTGTTTCTTTATCAATACGGCCGAGCGGCATTTTAGAGATTGCTTTTGATGCGATGGTAATCGCGGAGATGCCTTTTTCCGGTTCCACTCCCGCATGAGCCGTTTTCCCGAAAATGGTTGCTCTCACTTTCGCTTGTGTCGGCGCGGCTACAATAATGTTGCCGACTTTTCCGTCTGAATCAAGCGCAAAACCGTATTTCGCGGTAATGTCTGAACGATCCATTGCTTTTGCCCCGACTAATCCCGATTCTTCTCCGGCCGTGATAATGAATTCAATGGTGCCGTGCTCGATGTTTTGTTCTTTCAGCACTTTAATGGCTTCAAACATTGCGGCAAGACCCGTCTTATCATCAGCGCCGAGAATCGTCGTGCCGTCGGATTTTACATAGCCGTCTTCCACAATCGGCTTAACGCCTTTGCCCGGAACAACCGTGTCCATGTGCGAAGTGAAATAAATCGTATCCGCATCTTTTGTGCCCTTTAACGTACAGATTAAGTTGCCGGCTCCATGCCCCGTCACTTCTTTTGTATCATCTTCTTTTACGCTCAATCCTAAATCAGTGAATTTTTGTTTGAGCACCTTGCTGATTTCCGCTTCATGTTTTGTCTCTGAATCAATTTGAACGAGTTCAAGAAATTCTTCAAGCAGACGTTTTTCGTTTACCATTTTCAGTTCCCTCCGTTTAAAGCGGTATATTACCGTGCTTTTTTTTCGGTCTTTCCTCTTCCTTATGCGCAAGCATGTCAAATGCCTGAATCAATTTTTTCCTCGAGTCTTCCGGCCGGATGATATCATCCACCATTCCGCAGGCCGCCGCTTTATACGGACCGGCGTTTTCCTTTTCGTATATGGCTTTTTTTTCGCGCTTCGTTTTCTCCGGGTCGCCAGAAGCCTGTATGTCTCTGCTGTATAAAATCGACGCCGCGCCTTCCGCTCCCATAACGGCGATTTCCGCATTGGGCCAGGCGAATACAAGATCTGCCCCGAGCCCTTTCGAATTCATGGCGACATAGGCGCCTCCGTAAGCTTTTCTGATGATGAGCGTCACTTTCGGCACCGTCGCTTCGGCAAAAGCATACAGCAATTTTGCTCCGTGACGGATGATTCCCGCATGTTCCTGCTGAAAGCCCGGGAGAAATCCCGGAACATCAGCGATTGTCAATAACGGAATATGAAACGCGTCGCAAAAACGGATGAATCTCGACGCTTTGTCAGCGGCATCTATCGTAAGGCTCCCCGCCAAATGTTTCGGCTGGTTTGCGATAACACCGACTGTGCGCCGTCCGATCTTCAGAAAACCGACAGCAATGTTTTTGGCAAAATACGGCTGAATGTCAAAAAACGTTCCGTCATCCGCCAGTTCTTTTATCACCTGTAACATATCGTAAGGTTTCGAACTGTCCGCGGGAACGAGGGTATTTAATAACGGCCTGGCGTCTTCCTTTTTAACGGGTGATGCCGTCTGTCTGCCGTGCGGAAGATAAGAAAGCAGCGTTTTCACTGCGGAAAGAGCCTCTTTTTCCGTTCGTGCGGAATAGTGGGCATTTCCGCTGATCACATTATGTATTCCCGCACCGCCTAAACTTTCCGCGTCAATCTGTTCACCCGTAACCTGTTCAATGACTTTCGGGCCTGTAATAAACATGTGCGACGTATTTTCCGCCATAATTACAAAATCCGTCAGAGCGGGTGAATAAACAGCACCGCCGGCACACGGCCCAAGGATGACGGAAATTTGCGGAATCACTCCCGAGTAAAGGACGTTGCGCCTAAAGATATGACCGTATCCATTTAATGATACCACACCCTCTTGAATTCTCGCACCACCTGAGTCGTTCAGCCCGATGATCGGGGTTTTATTTTTCGCGGCCAGATCCATCACCGCTGCGATTTTCTCCGCATGTGTCTCGCCGAGCGTCCCGCCGAGTACGGTAAAGTCATGAGCAAACAAATACACGGGCCGTCCGTCAATTGTGCCGTATCCGGTAATGACGCCGTCTCCCGGCGCATTTTGACACCCGGGCATGCGGCTTTTGGCAAACGGCTGAAGCTCTGAAAAACTGTCTTTGTCCAATAAATAGGCAATTCTTTCTCTTGCCGTCAGCTTGCCTTTTTTATGCTGTTTTTCATTTCTTTCCGCTCCGCCGCCGTTTGTTAAAAAGGAACGTTTTTCGTTTAAGTGTCTGATATGCTCACTCATGCTCATCTTGAGTTTCTCCTTTTTCAATTGTTTCACAAAGCTCAATCAGGACCCCGTTCGCCTCTTTTGGAGAGAGAAATGCGATCTTCTTCCCGCCCGCGCCGTTTTGCGGTTCATGATGGATCAAAGTCATGCGGCATGATTCAAGCTCCTTGATCGTTTCCTTCATATCGGCGCAGCGGAATGCCAAATGATGCAGTCCTTCACCTCTTTTCTGTAAAAAAGAGCTGACGGGAGACGCGTCCGACAGCGGCTCAATCAGCTCAAGCTTTGTGCCTCCCGCTTCTAAAAAAGCAACTCTCACATTTTGGCCGCTTACCAGCTCGTCTCCCATATACGTAAGCCCGAGCATCCGTTCGTAAAATCCTCTCGCGGCATCAATAGAGCTGACGGCAATGCCGACATGATCAAGTTTTTTCATAGCGCGGCCACCTGCTTTCCGCCATAGGATATGGCTTGTTCATACAAGCAAAACACGTTAAAATGATAGACAGTAATCTTAAGGAGTGAAACAATGTCTCAAAAATTTATGAAAAGCGCCGTCATCGTCATTTTGGGCGTATTTATACTTTCAACCCTCCTCTCAGGCATTATGATGTATTTGCGGTAAAAAAGCAGGCGCCTCATTGCAAGGGGGTTTCCTGCTTTTTTATGAGGGCTTTCCGCTCTATTGCAATGTCCTCGAATGAGCGGTTTTCTTTTGTAATCAATACTTTCGTTCCGGGAGGGATAATCCGGAAAATACGGATGACATCCCGGTTTTTCATACGGATGCAGCCGTTTGATACAAACCCCCCGATCAGCTCTTCTCTGTTTGTTCCGTGAATGCCGTATATCCTGCCGTCGGTTCCTTTCGCGTCAAAACCGATCCAGCGGACGCCGAGCGGGTTTTCCGGCGCGCCTCCCTTTACATTTTTCTTCCGGTAATACGGATTGACGGCTTTGACCGTTACCGTAAATTCTCCTTCAGGCGTCAAATCATCCGTTTTTCCCGTCGCCACCTGATAAATGCCTTCTATTCGGTTATCCTTCACAACAGCAAGCGCATTTGTGGCTTTATTGACGATAATATAAGGGTCACCCGGCAAAGGGTTTGCGCCAAGCGGCCAAAGCGGAGACAGCAGCAGGGCGGCTGACAATAAAAAAAATCGCATGGGCTCCCCTCCTTTTTTCATTAGAATGACCAATGAAAGGAAGACTCATGCGATTGATCCATATGTTTTTTACAGCTTGATGCCTTTGAAATAACTTTTAATCACGAGATATTGTTCCATCTCACCGAGGAGGTGGAACAAAGCCGCCCGCGCTTCAAACTCCTCGCGCGTTGCCGGGAGCGGCATTTCTTCAAATTCCGTTCTCATTTCTGCAAGTCTTTTTAAAAATTTATGAGCGGTATTGCCGGGGTGAATGGCTTCCCTTAATTCATGGATGAAATGGGCGATTATTTTGCCCTGCTCCACCGTTATTGAAATAGAGGTAATCTTCGGCAGCAGCCGTTCAATGATTTCAAATTGTTTCTGTCTCATCTTAAAATAATGATAGTAAAGATTTTCATGGCGCAAAATATGATTCTGCACGTCCCGGTAGGCAAGGTTTTTCGCCTCTTGAATCATCTGATGCGTCTCCGGTATTTCCTTTCCCGTCCAATCTTGCTCACCAGTTAACAAATACCGTTCGATTTCAGCGAAGATGACGGCAAAATTGTCCTCAATTTTTTTCCGGTACGCCGCGAGTTTTCTGTCGAGGCTCGGCATATACAGATTCATTAACAGCGCGACACCGATACCTACGGTGATCAGCTGGAACTCATTCCAGATAAACGCCATCGTAATGCCGCCGGACATATATAGATGAAGAATGATAACTGAGCTTGTGACGATCCCTTCGTTTATTTTCAAGACGACTGTAGTTGGAATAAACAGCACAAGCAATATTCCGATCACAAACGGATAATAGCCGATCAGTCCGAAAAAGACATATGAAAAGACGATTGCCAATAAACAGGCGGCAAATCGGGCCCACGAGGCCTGAAGCGACCGCTTTTGCGTAATTTGGATGCACAATATGGTGATGATTCCTGCGGATGCGAAGTTTTGCAGATGCAACAGCTGAGCTAAATAAATGGCCAGCGCCGTTCCAAGTGCGGTCTTTAGTGTGCGGTAACCGATTTTAAACATTGCTTGCTCCATTCTGTTTGTTTCTTTCTCAAAAAAAAGAAGAAGAGCACGCTTCTTCTTTTCTTACAGTTATATTTTATAATATTTTTTCTAAAAAGTCCTGTGCTCTTTTTGACTTCGGAGAAAGAAAAAATTCTTCCGGCTGCCCGTCTTCCACTATCGTGCCTTCATCCATAAATAATACGCGGTCTGCGACTTCTTTGGCAAATCCCATTTCGTGCGTGACGATGACCATCGTCATGCCCGTTTGAGCGAGCTCCTTCATAACCTCAAGAACTTCTTTGACCATTTCCGGGTCAAGAGCTGAGGTCGGCTCGTCAAACAGCATGATGTCAGGATTCATGGCAAGGGCACGCGCGATGGCGACACGCTGCTTCTGCCCGCCTGACAAACGGTTCGGATAGTCGTTCCGTTTTTCAAGCAGTCCGACTTTTTCAAGGAGAGCGCACGCCTTTTCCTCCGCCGCCTTTTTGGACTCTTTCTTCACGCTGACCGGCGCATATATGATATTTTCAAGCACCGTTTTATGCGGAAACAGATGAAAATGCTGAAATACCATCCCGATATTTTCCCGCACTTTCAGTTTATTCGTTTTAGCAGCGGTGATTTCTTTTTCTTTAATGGCAATCGTTCCGCCGCTCGGGGTTTCCAGCAGATTTAAGCAGCGCAGAAACGTTGATTTGCCGGAGCCGGAAGGTCCGATGACAGCGACGACTTCCCCTTCTGCGATCTGTGTTGAAATGTTTTTCAGTACTTCATGTTTCCCGAATGATTTTGACAGGTTGTCGACCTTAATCATTGGCTTTCAGCTTCCTTTCTACGCCTTTTCCGATGAATGCTAAGATCAAAACGAGCACGTAATAGATTAAGCCCGCCACAATAAGAGGTTCTAAATAGTTGTATGTTGCGGCGCCGGACTGGTAGGCCCGTCTCATAATGTCGCCAAGACCGATAACTGTGACGATCGCCGATTCTTTCGTTAAGGTGATTAATTCGTTAATAATAGCCGGAGAAATGTTTTTAAACGCCTGCGGCAGCAGCAGATCTTTCATCATTTTTCCGTACGGCACGCCGAGAGCGACGGCAGCCTCTTTTTGTCCTTTGTCAATTGCATTGATTCCCGCTCTGATAATTTCAGAGACGTAAGCGGCCGAATTGAGCGATAATGCGGTGACCGCCGCCCAAAATTGATCGATCTGAAAGCCGAGGAGCTGCGGCATACCGAAATAGATGATCATCAGCTGCAGCACGAGCGGCGTGCCGCGGAATATCGAAGTATAAAAATCCGCAATCCATTTCAGCGGACTGATCGTGCTGATTTTAAATAAGCTGAGCACGATTCCAAATACAAGACCGATGACCGCTGAAACGAGCACAATTTTCAATGTGACCGCAAGGCCTTCCAATATAAAAGGAATTTGGGGGATTGTCGCTGAGAAATCCAAATTCATATGTGTGATCTCCTTTGTCTTTATTCAAGATAAAAAGCTCAACGAAAAGTTGAGCTTTCTTTTATTTCTCGTTGGTGAACCATTTTTTCTTCAGTTTTTCGATTTCTCCGTTTTTCTCCATTTCTTTCAGCGCTTTGTTAAACTTCGCTGTCAGATCACTGTCTTTGCGGAACGCAATCGCGGAACCCGATTCGTCTGATTTCGCATCTGCTGACGCAAAGCCCTGCAGATCGTTATTTGAACTGAAATAGCCTTGTGCTACGATGTCTTCGATAATCGCGGCATCAAAACGCCCGGATTTGATCTCTTCGGTTAAGTCTGAGATCCGGTTGCGGTCTTCGAGCTGAAAACCGTATTTCGAAGCGAGCTTCTTGCCTTTTTCCTCTTGAATGGAGCCGAGCTGAACACCGACGGTTTTGCCTTTCAGATCATTCAGGGATTTAATGCTGCTTCCCTTTTTCGTAACAATCATATTGTTAGCAGTATAATAAATATCAGAAAAATCAACTTGCTTTTTCCGTTCCGGCGTAGGTGTCATTCCAGATAAAATCATATCTACCTGCTTGGACTTCAAGGCTGTAATCAGGCTGTTGAAGTCCATGTCCCGCACCTCAACGTCATAGCCGGTCTTTTTGCCCAGAGCTTTCGCCAGGTCAACGTCAAACCCGGTGATCTGATCGCCGTCTTTATATTCAAATGGTTTATAGTCAGCCGATGTACCCATAATCAGCTTGTTCTTTCCGCCCTCTGAGCCTGAATTGCCTGATCCGCAGGCGGACAGCGCAAAGGTGATACATGCGGCAGCTAATACCAACAGCCATTTCTTCATGATTCATTTCCCCCATATCTACTGATCTCTTAAAATTGAATATTTATTCGTTAACTTGTATTTTAAACACTTTTTAAGTGTGATGCAATACTATTTTTGAAAAATATATTTTCCTTTCTGTGTTTATTATAGTCATTGTTTTTCAGATTAGTGACAGCTGAACGCCGATGTATAAATATTTATATTTATACAGATTCCATCTAAAAAAACCCCGCAAGCGCTCGGCTCCGGGGTTTTTCTTTCACTTATACTTCTTCACAATATTCTTCAAATGCTTCCTGCAGTTTTGTGACGACGGCCATCGGCTCATGGCCTTCAATTTCATGGCGTTCCACCATTTTCATGATTTTCCCGTCTTTTAAAATGGCAAATGACGGAGAGGACGGCGGATAGCCTTCAAAGTATTCTCTCGCTTTGGCTGTCGCTTCTTTATCCTGTCCGGCAAATACCGTCACAAGCTGATCCGGGCGTTTATCGTAATGTACGGAATGGTACGCGGCAGGCCGTGCAATACCGCCTGCGCATCCGCACACAGAGTTGACCATGACGAGTGTGGTTCCTTTTTTCGAAAGCGCATCGTCCACTTCCTCAGCGGTTTTCAGCTCTGTATACCCGGCGGCCGTGATTTCCTGGCGGGCTTGACGCACGACATCATTCATAAATAAATTAAAATCCATATTCAACTGGGACCTCTCCTTTTTGATCATCTCTTCTTATGATAGCAAGGAACCTCCCTATCGGCAAATGACACCGCTCATAACCAATTGTTTTTTGACCCTTTTATGTTCCCGATGTAAGTTTATGACCTTTTAAAAACGGGAAACTTGTTAAGGAGATTGTCTGAAATAAAGGAGCAGTCGTATGAGCCAACGGAAAGCAGTATTAATTTATAACGGAAACGCCGGTCAAAAACAGATTGATAAAACCCTCGGCACGGTCGTCCCCATTTTGGCCCAGTCAGCTGACGAACTTTTGATTAAACCGACCAAACATCAGGATGATGCCCGTCAGTATTGTGAAAATCTCGACAGTTCAGTTGACCATTTATATATTTTAGGCGGGGACGGCACTGTGCATCAATGCATCAACAGCATCAGCAAGCTTGATCACAGACCCGCTGTCGGCATTTTGCCGGGAGGAACGTGCAACGATTTCTCCCGGGCGCTCGGCATCCCGCAAAACCTTCAAAAGGCCGCTGAAGCGCTCGCGGCCGGACATAAACAGATGATTGACGTCTGTAAAACGGATGACGGCTATTTTCTGAACTTCTGGGGCATCGGATTGATCACCGAAGCATCAAGCCATATCAATGAAACTGAAAAAGCATGGCTTGGTAAAATCAGCTACTTCACGAGCGCCTTGCGGACGATGACAAGCGCGAACCCGTTTCCTGTCAAATTGACGATTGACGGCGAGGTGAAAGAAGACGAAGCCGTAATGGTGCTTGTCATGAACGGGCATTATATCGGGACAAACAGAGTTCCCCTGCCTGATGCCAGCCTCCGGGACGGCTTAGCCGATGTGTTAATCTGCCGCAACACAAGCCTTGCCGCGTTGCGGGAGCTGATGACGATGGAGCAGGGTTCATTTGATGATTTCAAAGGGGAGCTGTCCTATATTCAGGCCTCCAGGATTGAAATCGAAACCGGACGTGAGATGGACGCGGATACAGATGGCGAGGTATACGGAACAACACCTTGTACGATCGAAGTGAAAAAACATCATCTCACTATGCTTGTTCCCGAGGATTCACAATGAAAATAAAAAAACTCCTTTTGCCGCCCGGGCAAAAGGAGTTTTTTTAATAGACTGACGTATGTTCATCAATGTTTTCTAAGATCTCTTTGACGCGTCCGAGGAATCGGCCGCACACGAGCCCGTCGAGCACTCTGTGATCTAAAGACAGGCAAAGATTAACCATATCACGAACGGCGATCATCCCGTTATTCATGACAACCGGTCGTTTGACGATAGATTCTACCTGAAGAATCGCCGCCTGCGGATGGTTGATAATGCCCATAGATTGAACTGAGCCGAAAGATCCCGTGTTATTGACGGTAAATGTGCCGCCCTGCATATCTTCCGCGGTAAGTTTTCCGTTTCTCACTTTTTTCGCAAGGTCCGTTATTTCTCTGGCTATGCCTTTAATCGTTTTTTCATCAGCATGCTTAATAACCGGAACAAACAGCGAATCTTCCGTGGCAACGGCAATGGAGATGTTGATGTCTTTCTTTTGGACGATTTTGTCTCCCGCCCACATGCTGTTCATCTGCGGGAACTCTTTGAGAGCCTGTGCCGCCGCTTTTACAAAGAAAGCGAAAAACGTTAAATTGAAGCCTTCTTTTTGTTTAAATGAGTCTTTAATGCTGTTTCTGTACGCCGTCATGTTCGTGACGTCCACTTCCATCATCGTCCAGGCATGCGGAATTTCTGTTTTGCTTTTATGCATATTGGCGGCGATGGCTTTTCTGACGCCTGTAACCGGAATTTCAATATCACCGGCTGACAGAGCTGGTGCCGGTGCTTGTTTTTGCTGTTGTTTCGGCGCTTGTTGCGTTGTTTGAACAGCAGCCGGCGCCGGTGCTTCCAATTTCTGCTTCATTCCCGAATCAATGATCTTTTGAATGTCTTTTCGCGTAATTCTTCCGCCTGCACCCGTTCCTTCAACTTCTTCAAGCTGAATGCCGTGTTCTCCCGCTAATCTGAGCACGGCCGGCGAATAACGCGCTTTATTTGACTGATCTTTACCTTGACGGTTTGCACCGGTGTCTGAAGGGGTATTCTGCTCTTCTTCCCGCTTCGGCGCCTCTTCGGTTTCCGTTTCTTCTGTTTCAATTTTGCAGATAATCTCGCCGACTGCAAGAGTCTGGCCTTCTTCTCCTACAAGTTCTGTAATCGTACCGGTAAAAGAAGACGGCACCTCCGCATTCACTTTATCCGTCATGACCTCCGCGATGGGGTCATATTTATTCACTTGATCACCGGGGGATACCAGCCACTTGCTGATCGTCCCTTCCGTCACGCTCTCTCCGAGCTGAGGCATAGCCATTTGTTCAATCGCCATGTCAAAAACCTCCTTACGTCTTTAAAACTCCGCTAATTCTCTCATCGCGGCTTCTGCTTTGTCAGGATTCATCATGAAGTATTTTTCCATTGTCGGCGCATAAGGCATTGCCGGAACATCAGGACCTGCAAGCCGCTTGATCGGCGCGTCTAAATCAAATAAGCAGTTTTCTGAAATAATGGCGGCGACCTCGCTCATAATACCGCCTTCTTTCGTATCTTCCGTGATCAGCAATACTTTTCCCGTTTTAGACGCGGCTTCAATGATGGCTTCTTTATCTAACGGATAAACCGTACGCAAATCTAATACGTGCGCGGAAATTCCGTCTTTTTCAAGACGCTCGGCAGCCTGCAGAGCGAAATGGACGCATAATCCGTACGTAATAACAGTAATGTCGCTGCCTTCGCGTTTTACATCCGCCTTTCCGATCGGAAGGACGTAATCATCCGCAGGGACTTCGCCTTTAATCAGACGGTACGCCCTCTTATGTTCGAAAAACAGCACCGGATCTTCGTCACGGACTGCGGCTTTCAACAGCCCTTTTGCGTCATAAGGAGTTGAAGGCATGACAATTTTAAGGCCCGGCTGGTTGGCAAAAATGGCCTCCACAGATTGGGAATGATACAACGCGCCGTGCACGCCGCCGCCGTAAGGCGCTCTGATGACCATCGGACAGCTCCAATCATTGTTTGAGCGGTAGCGTATTTTTGCCGCTTCTGAAATGATTTGGTTGACCGCAGGCAGAATGAAATCGGCAAACTGCATCTCGGCAATCGGGCGCATGCCGTACATCGCGGCGCCGATCCCGACACCGGCAATCGCTGATTCAGCAAGCGGCGTATCCATCACGCGCTCTTCTCCGAACTGTTCATAGAGACCCGCCGTTGCTTTAAACACGCCGCCTTTTCTCCCGACGTCTTCCCCGAGAACAAACACGCGCGGATCTCTTTCCATTTCTTCTTTCATTGCTGCATTAATACTGTCAATATAAGACATTACAGACATAAGTATTCCTCCCTACTTCGCATAAACGTGATCAAGCGTTGATTCAGGAGATGCGTATGGCGCTTTCTCCGCTTCGTCTGTCGCTTCGTTTACGATAGCCATGATGTCATCCAGCATGGTCTTTTCTTCTTCTTCACCTAGAAGCCCGGCTTCTTGCAAGTATGCTTTGTATATAAGAAGCGGATCCTGTTTCTTTGCTTCTTCTACTTCTTCGCGTTCTCTGTAGCTGCTGTCGTCGTCATCACTGGAATGCGGCGTCAACCGGTAGGAAACCGTTTCTATTAATGTAGGACCTTCGCCTTTAGATGCCCGTTCGCGCGCTTCTTTCACGGCCCGGTAAACTTCCAGCAGGTCGTTTCCGTCAACTGTGACTCCCGGCATGCCGTAGCCTGCTGCGCGGTCGGAAATATTTTCGCACGCCACCTGTTTGTCATACGGAACAGAAATAGCATACTTATTGTTTTCACACATGAAAATGACCGGCAATTTATACACGGCGGCAAAGTTTGCCCCTTCGTGAAAATCCCCCTGGTTGGAAGATCCTTCTCCAAAGGTAACGAAAGAGACGATATCCTTTTTATCCATGCGTCCCGCAAGCGCGATTCCGACTGCATGAGGCACCTGCGTTGTCACAGGGGATGAGCCCGTTACGATTCTGTTTTCCTTTTGCCCGAAGTGGCCAGGCATCTGCCTTCCGCCTGAGTTCGGGTCAGCCGCTTTCGCAAAACCGGACATCATCAAGTCCTTTGCAGTCATACCGAATGCAAGCACAACTCCCATATCTCTGTAGTAAGGAAGCACATAGTCGGTATCACGGTTTAAAGCATAGGCCGCGCCTACTTGAGCCGCTTCCTGTCCTTGACATGAAACAACGAACGGAATTTTGCCCGAGCGGTTTAAGAGCCACATTCTTTCGTCGATTTTTCTGGCTAACAGCATGGTTCTATACATTTCAACGGCTTCTTCGTCAGAGAGCCCTAATGCTTGATGGCGGTTTGTAGTCATTCAAACCCCTCCTTCTTTCCTTTTAAAAATGAATCGCGTTTCCGTCTGCGGCTAACGCAGCTTCTCCAATCGCTTCTGAAAGCGACGGATGCGGATGTATGGACTGGCCGATTTCCCAAGGAGTCGCGTCGAGCACCTTGGCAAGCCCCGCTTCAGAGATCATATCGGTGACGTGCGGGCCGATCATATGAATACCGAGAATATCATCTGTATTCCGATCGGCGACGATTTTAACAAAGCCATCGCTTTCTCCGTATACAAGAGCCTTTCCGATTGCCATGAACGGAAACTTCCCGATCTTCAGTTCATGTCCTTTTCGGGTTGCTTCCTCTTCTGTCAGACCGACACTCGCCGCTTCCGGATTTGAATAAATGCATTTCGGCACAAGAGCTGCATCAAGCGGAGCCGGATTAAGACCCGCCATATGCTCAACGGCAATGATGCCTTCACGGGAGGCCACATGTGCAAGCTGAAGACCGCCCACAACATCACCGATCGCATAAATGTGCGATTCCTTCGTCTGCCCGGCTTCGTTCACGATGATAGAACCGTTTTCCGCTTCAATATCCGTGTTTTCAAGGCCGATCCCTTCAATGTTCGGCTGGCGGCCGATGGAAACAAGCATTTGTTCCGCGTGATACGTTTCTTTTTTTCCATTCTTTTCAGCGGCAATTGAAACGCCGTCCGCTTTTTCCAATGTATCCGGAAGCACTTTCGCACCCGTTACGATCTTAATTCCTTTTTTCGTTAACAGTTTTTCCATCTCGCTTGAAATATCACGGTCTTCAGTCGGCAAAATGCGGTCCGCATATTCAATCACAGTGATATTGACGCCGAAATCGTTCAGCATGGATGCCCATTCAATTCCGATGACACCGCCGCCGACGATCATCATGGATTTGGGCAGACGCTCAAGCTCTAACGCTTCATCTGATGTCAGAATATATGTACCGTCTGCTTCTAAACCCGGCAGCATTTTCGGCCTTGAACCGGTTGCGATAATCAATTGTTTCGGTATCAGCATGTCGTTTTCTTCACCATTTGCGTATTCGACAGAAACCGTACCGGGAAGAGGTGAGAAGATGGAAGGGCCGAGCATACGTCCGTACCCGTTGAATACATCAATCTTCCCCTTTTTCATCAAGTGGGCGACACCGCCGGCCAGACGGTCAACGATTCCCTGCTTTCGTTTTTGCACGCTGTCAAAGCGGAGGGAGACACCTTCCGTTTCAATGCCGAATGCTGCCGCTTCCTTTGCGGTTCGGTACACTTCCGCGCTTCTTAACAGCGCTTTACTCGGGATACATCCTTTATGCAGGCATGTTCCGCCGAGCTTTTCTTTTTCTACAACGGCCGTTTTTAAGCCGAGCTGGGCCGCTCTGATGGCGGCTACATAACCGCCCGTCCCGCCGCCCAGAATGACCACATCATATTCAGTCGCCATTTGTTTTCACTCCTTCGCCGATCTGATATTGCTTTGACTGCTCCTCACCGGCTAAAACCCGAAGCGCGCCTTGCGCGAGAGATTGCAGTTCATTTTCTCCCGGGTACACCAGTACATCCGAAATCCAATCTATGTACGATCTGATGGCGGATACGAAACTTTTCCCGTACGCCAATCCGCCCGTCAGGACGATAATGTCTACTTTTCCTTTTAATACGGCGCTTGCCGCCCCGATTTCTTTTGCTACTTGATAAGCCATGGCGTCATAAATGAGCCTCGCATGCTCATCTCCGGCCTGAATGCGTTTTTCCACCTTCACCGCGTCCGTTGTCCCCAGGTAGCCGGAGAGTCCGCCCGTGCCGACAAGTTTTTTCATCATATCGGCTTTTGAATACTTGCCGGAAAAACACATCTCCACCAAATCACCCGCAGGAACGGTTCCCGCGCGCTCCGGGCTGAAGGGCCCTTCACCGTGAAGCCCGTTGTTGACATCCGTCACCCGTCCGCAATCATGGACACCGACTGTGATGCCGCCGCCCATATGAGTGACGATCATCTTCATCTGTTCATACCGTTTGCCGAGGGACGCCGCCGCCTGACGGGCAACAGCTTTTTGGTTCAAAGCATGAAAAATGCTTTTCCGCTTGATTTCAGGCATTCCTGATACTTTAGCGAGCGGAGTCATCTCATCCACCACGACCGGATCGACGATATACGCGGGAATATTTAGTCCGTCAGCTATTTCCCTGGCAATAATTCCGCCCAGATTAGAAGCATGCTGGCCGTTGTAGCCGTTTTTCAAATCAGTGATCATGGCGTCATTCACTTCATATGTGCCGCCCTCAATCGGTCTGAGCAGACCGCCTCTGGCACAAACGGCATCAAACTTTGAAATGTTGATGCCCTGTTCGTGCAAAGACTCAAGAATGCTTATTTTTCGAAATTCGTACTGGTCGATAATGCCGTTAAATGTTTTCAGCTCTTCTTCGGGATGCCGCAGCGTCTTTTCAAAGATACAGCGTTCATTGTGAAAGACACCGATTTTCGTTGATGTTGAGCCTGGATTCAGAATGAGAATGCGTTTTTCCTTTTCGAACATTTTCATACCTCCAGATCAAATTCCTATCTTCTGCTTAATATACTTTGGCCGTTTTGCAGAAACTGGCTTCTTGAACGGCGCATGCGTTCAATTCGTTCCTCAGCCAGACGGTCGGCCGCTAAGTATGTCGGAATGCCGTCACGCGCGGAAATATCGAGCACCCGCTCAATGTTTGCATAGATGCCTTCAACTTTTTTTAAAGCCCGCTCAGCATTGTAGCCGTAAAGCTCATCGGCCACATTGATGACGCCGCCTGCATTGATGACATAATCCGGAGCGTACACGATTCCCATTTCATGAATGGTATCGCCGTGACGTGTTTCTTTCAGCTGGTTATTGGCCGCCCCCGCAATGACTTTCGCCTTCAGCTGTTTAATCGTGTCATCGTTAATGACGGCGCCGAGAGCACATGGGGCATAAATATCGCACGCCTGTGAGTAAATGTCGTCGGGATCAACCGCGCGGGCGCCGAAGTCCTCAACGGCACGTTTAACAGATTCTTTATTGATATCCGTTACGATTAAAGAAGCGCCTTCTTCGTGAAGGTGGCGGCATAGATTGTAAGCCACATTTCCCACGCCTTGCACGGCAATTGTTTTACCTTCCAGTGAATCAGTGCCAAACGCCGCTTTCGCTGCAGCTTTCATCCCTTTATAGACGCCGTACGCCGTAACCGGGGACGGATTTCCTGATGAACCGAATGCCGGAGAAATTCCGGTTACATAGTCTGTTTCATCATGAATGATGTCCATATCTTCAACGGTGGTGCCGACGTCTTCCGCCGTAATATACCTTCCGTTTAAGCCTTGGATGTACCGGCCGAACGCGCGGAACATTTCTTCATTTTTATCTTTGCGGGGGTCTCCGATAATAACGGTTTTCCCGCCGCCTAAGTTTAAACCGGCAGCCGCATTTTTATAAGTCATGCCTTTTGCGAGTCTTAGTGCA
Organism: Bacillus sp. KICET-1; assembly: GCF_027721405.1. NCBI lineage: Bacteria > Bacillati > Bacillota > Bacilli > Caryophanales > Bacillaceae > Bacillus > Bacillus sp. KICET-1. The sequence continues at coordinate 2,499,886 of NZ_CP113515.1, read as the reverse complement.
TCTTCAATCGCCGCTTCTTCACTGTCATATGTCCACATTCTTGTTCCGCCGAGTGCGGGGCCGAGCGTCGTATCATGAATCGCGATGATCGCTTTTAATCCGGATTGTTCATCTTGGCAGAATACCAATTGTTCGTAATCATAAGTCTCCATATATTTAAAAATTTCCATAGGTTCGTTCCTCCTACTGTTCTTGTGATGCGCAAATCGCAAGCGCAATTGAATACAGTTTATTTTCTGCGGTATCCGCTCTGCTCGTTAATGCGATCGGCGCTTTTGCACCGGCGATGACGGCAGCAACATTTGCTTTCGCAAAATAAATCATTGACTTATAAAGCATATTTCCGGCCTCGATTGAAGGAACCAAGAGAATATCCGCCTGGCCCGCTACGCTTCCGGAAATCCCTTTTTGCAGCGCAGCCGCTTGGGATACGGCATTATCCAAAGCAAGCGGTCCGTCCGCAATGCAGCCGGTAATCTGTCCTCTGTTGCACATCTGGACGATCGCAGCCGCGTTCAGCGTCGCCTCCATTTTCGGATTAACCGTTTCAATAGCGGCAAGGACTGCGGCTTTCGGCATAGGGTTCCCTACTGAATGTGCGACATGAACCGCATTTTGCAGAATATGCCCGAGCTCTTCAAGAGACGGGGCAATGTTCAGCGCTGAATCAGTCACATACATCAGCCGGTCATAGTCCGGCACCTCAAAAACGGCTACATGTGATAACACCCTTTTTGAACGAAGCCCTTCATGGCGGTTTAAAACCGATTTCAGAAGAGTTGAGCTCGGGAGATTCCCTTTCATTAAAACGTCCGCCTCTTGTTCACGCACTGCGCGCACTGCTTTTGCCGCAGATTCTTCGGGTGAATCGGCGTGGATGATTTCAGCATTGAACTTCGGCTCATTTGCCAGAAGCTCTTTCAGCTTTCCGCTGTCACCCGTCAGTAAAAATCGTGCCGACAAGTGTTCTGCCGCCATTTTGACGGCCTGGATCACTTCTTTATCTGCTGCGTGGGCCACTGCAATGGTTTTTGCGTTTTTTGCCGCGGCTTTTTCAACTAGGTCTCTCAGCTTCATTTTGTACCACCTTCCTTGTGCGAATCCGCTTTTAACAATGCAAGTTCCGTGCCAAATATACGGGAGGGTTTATTCCGGCTTTTTTCAAGAAAACATGCAGCTGTTTGCGCTTTCTCTGCAATTTATTGCATGCCGTCATTTGCAAGGCCGTACTTGTCCATTTTGTAGTACAGATTCCGAATGCTGACACCAAGCGCTTTTGCCGTTTTGGTTCGGTTGAATTTATGCTTTTCAAGCGTTTTTTGAATGACGTGTGCTTCAAATTTTTCAACAGCCTGAGACAGCTTTTCCCCTTCCACATCCGGAAAATCACTTTGGGTGCCGTTTTTTTCATTCAGCTCTGATTCAAAAACAGGCAGATGCTGCTGTTCGATCCGTTCCATGTGCGGCTCTAAAAATATCATTGCCCGTCCGAGAACATTTTCAAGCTCCCGGACGTTTCCCGGCCAGCTGTAGGCTGATAAAGCACGCAGCGCGTTCGGCGCGAGCCCCTTTACATTGCGGCCGTAATCCTGATTGATTTTTTCAATGAGCCGAATGCTCAGCGCTTCAATATCTTCTTTGCGCTGCCGAAGCGGCGGGATTGAGATCGGATAGCGGTTAATCCGGTAATACAGGTCTTCACGGAACGCGCCTTCGGCCATGGCCTTTTCGATGTTGACGTTTGTCGCTGCGATAATTCTGACATTGACAGAAATCGCTTTAGCGCCGCCGACTCTGATAATTTCTTTTTCCTGCAGAACTCTGAGCAGCTTTGCCTGGGTGCTTTGGGTCAGCTCTCCGATTTCATCTAAGAAAATGCTGCCGTTATTCGCTTCCTCAAAAAGTCCTTTTTTGCCCCCGCGCCTCGCGCCCGTAAACGCGCCTTCCTCATAGCCGAAAAGCTCGGATTCTAGCAGGGATTCAGACAGGGCCGCACAATTGACCCGGATGAATTTATTGTATTTTCGGTCGCTTTCATTATGGATGGCGTGGGCGAAAAGTTCTTTTCCTGTGCCGGATTCTCCCCGCAGCAGAATCGTCGCCGGCGTTTTCGCCCCGAGCTTCGCCTGTTCAAGGGCGACCAGCATTTGTTCACTCGTGCCGATAATGTCATCAAACGTGTATTTCGCTTCAAGCGTGCGGATGATCTGGCGCGCCCGATTCAGCTCAGCAGTCAGCGTTTTAATTTCTGACACATCGTGAATGACGCCGACGCTGCCTTTTAAAATACCGTCCACAATAACGGGGGCAACATTTACGATAACATCCTTTTTATTGGGGCCGACCTTCATCCTCACACCCCGCACGGGCCGCCTTGTCCCCAATACTTTCAGGTGCATACTCTCCCCTTCTGAGATATCGGTGGAAGCGGGTTTTCCGATGACTTCGCTTTCTGACAGCCCGGTCATTTTTGTATACGCTTTGTTGATTAACATTCCGATGCCGTTTTCATCAACGACGGAAATGGCCTCGTCTGAGGATTGAATAATCGCTTCAAGCATGGTGCGGATTTGTTTTAAGTTTGTGACCTCTTCCGCCAGTTCAACTGCGTCTGTGATGTCTTTAAACACGCATAACGCGCCGAGAAGTTTTCCGCCTTCATCAATGATCGGCAGTCTTGTCGTGACAATCTGCAGGTGCTTTCCGAGAAGCTGCTTCTGGTTATATTCCGGCTCTCTCGTTTCCAGAATCCGCGGCAGCTTTGTGTTCGGCACTACGTCTTTAATTTGGCGGCCGATGACATCCTCCCGTTTTTGGCCGACCATTTTTTCTGCCATCTGATTAAATAAAATGATCGTTTCGTTGACGTCTATAAAAATCATGCCGTCGTGCGTTGAATTAAAAATCCGGTCATGCTTATACGTCTGCGACTTGAGCATTTGGATAAGCTGCTGTTTTTCCTCCATCAGCTGAAACACCATGTACGCCAATTTTCCCGGCATGACGATGGTTTGTTCTTTTTTCTCATGGAGCAGCTCATCCATGACCGCTTTATCGCCTGTTGTATGGATGATAATATCTATATCTTCGGTTATGTAAGGTTTCCAATCTGATGAGGTTGCAATTCCATATTTCCGGGCTTCTTGCAGCCCTTGCGCCTCCGGATCTTGATCAACCACCGCAATAATCCGGATCAGCTTTGTTTTCATCAAAATCTGTAGGAGCGCCGTGCCTCCTTTACCAGCACCTATAATCAGCACCTTCTGCATCCCGATACCCCTTTATATGAAAAAATTTGCACACCTGTATTTTCCGTTGCAATAATTTGCACAACCCCTATGTTACCACGTTTTGATCTCTTGACAAAATATTTTTTCGATTGGACAATAAAGGAAAACATATCGTAAAGGGGTTTTCTGAATATGAGCCGGCTTGTTGCGCTTTTGATTCTGGTCCTCCCCGGCGCTGTCGCGGCGCTCGGCATTAAGCTGATGAGAGATGCATTATTCGGGCATGTGTTTTCCCCGTTTCCGTCCCTTTTTCTTCAGGGGGCGGCCGGATTGGCGTTTTTTTTGTTCGGCCTTTATGTTCTGGCCGGGTTTATTTTGTACAGAGATCGGAAACGCAATCAAGTCAGCCCGCGGTTCAGGAAAAAAAAGCTGTAAAAAAAGCCCTTGCAAAAAAAGGGCTTTTTCAGTCGTCCGGCAGTATCGTTTTGGCAATGGATTGATCCAGTTCTTCATAGTCATCGTAAGCGATCGTTTCATATAATTCTTTTCTCGTCTGCATATCTGAAAGCCCCTCTTTTTGCGAGCCTTCTTCTTTCAGAAGGCGGAAAATACGCTCAAAAGCCTTGGCCGCCGTTCTGAGTGACGTGACCGGGTAAATGACCATCTGACAGCCCATATCGGAAAATTCATCAGCACTGTAATACGGCGTTTTTCCGAATTCAGTCATGTTTGCGAGAATCGGCACACTGATTTGTTTGGAAAACGCTCTGAATTCACTTTCGGATTGGAGCGCTTCCGGAAAAACAGCGTCAGCACCCGCTTTTATATAAGCGGACGCCCTTGTTAATGCCCCCTCCAGCCCTTCCTGCTGTCTGGCGTCTGTTCTCGCAACAACAAGAAGGGTCGGCGCGGCCCGCTTGACCGCTTGGATTTTTTGCGCCATTTCTTCAATCGGCACGAGCTGCTTCCCATTCAGATGTCCGCATTTTTTCGGCAGGCGCTGATCCTCCATCTGGACGGCGGCCGCGCGCGCTTCATACATTTCTTTCGCCGTCCGGGCGGCATTCAGCACTCCTCCGAAACCCGTGTCAATATCGACAAGGACGGGCAGATCAGACGAGCGGACCAGATCTTTAACCCGTTCAGCCATTTCCGCCGACGTGATGATCCCTAAATCGGGCAGCCCTCTGCTCGCCGTGTAAGCCGCGCCTGATAAATAAAGAGCCGAAAACCCCGTTTTCTTGGCGATAAGAGCGGCCATCGCATCGTGAGCGCCGGGGATCTGCAATAGATCCGGCGCTGCCATCAGCGTACGGAACCGCTCTGCAAGCTCCTCTTGAGACGACTGCTCGCTGACGATCCACGTCATGTTTGTCACCCTCCTATTTTATACGAGAAATAAGTCCATAAATTCACTAACGCTGAGCTTCTGCATTCGGCCGCTATGTTCGCAGGCCTCTTCGATTTTTCGCTGCTGCTTCAATGAAAAATGAGTGCTGATGTTTGCTGAAAACTTGGCAAGAATCTTCGGAACGGCTTCTTTTCTGCGGAACCGGTGTCCGAGCGGGTATTCACATTCAATCCGTCCCGTAGCCGTGCCGTCTGTAAAATGCACCTGTACGGCATTTGATATGGATCGCTTATTCGGGTCTAAGTAATCTTTTGAGTACGCTTTGTGTTCCGTCACCTCCATTTTGCTCCGCAATGTATCAATTCGCGGGTCAGACGCCGTTTCCTCTTCATAATGATCCGCCGTGATATCTCCGAAAAGCAGCCCGATTGCTGTAATATACTGGAGGCAGTGATCCCGGTCAGCCGGATTGTGAAGCGGCCCTTTTTTATCGATAATCCGGATTGCCGACTCATGGGTCATAATCGTGATCCTATCAATGTCTTCAATGCGGTCTTTCACCTCCGGATGAAGCCGGACCGCGCATTCCGCCGCTGTCTGGGCGTGAAATTCAGCCGGGTAGGATACTTTAAATAAAACATTCTCCATCACATAGGACCCAAGCGGGCGGGCAAGCTTCATTTCCTGCCGGTTAAACAGTACGTCTTGAAATCCCCACCCAGATGCAGTCAGGGCCGTCGGGTACCCCATTTCACCTTTTTGCGCCATAAGGGCCAAATATACGCCTCTGCTCGTCGCGTCGCCGGCCGCCCATGATTTGCGTGATCCGGTGTTCGGCGCATGACGATACGTTCTGAGGCTTGAATTATCAATCCAAGCGTGAGATACGGCGTTATTGATTTCCTCTCTTGAGCCGCCCAGCATTTGTGCGCAAACAGCCGCAGTCGCCACTTTCACAAACAGCACATGGTCAAGCCCCACTCTGTTTAAGCTGTTTTCCAAAGCGAGAATTCCTTGAATTTCGTGCGCTTTGATCATTGCGCAAAGCACATCGCGCACGGTAAGCGGTTCTTTCCCTTCTGAAATCCGCACTCTGGATATATAATCCGCACAAGCCAATATGCCTCCGAGATTGTCAGACGGATGACCCCATTCCGCAGCAAGCCACGTATCATTATAATCGAGCCACCTGTTGATACAGCCGATATTAAAAGCAGCCGTGACCGGGTCTAAAACAAAAGGCGTGCCCGGGACTCTGCTGCCGTTGGGCACGAAGGTTCCCGGGACAATCGGGCCGAGCAGCTTTGTACATTCGGGATAGCTGAGCGCCAAAATTCCGCAGCCTATCGTATCAAGAAGCACATGTCCTGCCGTAGTGAATGCTTCTGAACTGTCAATCTCCTGATGGAGCAAGTAGTCAGAAATCTCTTCGATTACAGCGTCCATTCGGCGGGGTTCTGTCATGTTTTCATCTTCCTTTCTCATCTGTTTACAGACGCGCTCCGGTGTAGCGGACACGCGGGCGGAAAAGCCGGTTTCGGCTGTGCTGTTCAATAACGTGGGCGCACAGTCCGACCGTCCGTGCGCTGAAGAATATAGGCGTGTACAGCGGGATCGGGATGCCGAGCATGTAATAGACCGGCGCTGCGTAGTAATCTAAATTCGGATAAAGGCCTTTTTTCTCCCTCATGACGGTTTCGCCGGCTTCACACATATTATAAAGACGGAAATCACCTGAAAGATCAGACAGCTTTTTTAACGCTTCTTTCATCATGAGCGCCCTCGGGTCCATTTTTTTCATGTAGACACGGTGGCCGAAGCCCATGATTTTTTCTTTGTTTGCGAGTTTTTGAGTTAATAATTGTGTAAACCCGTCTGTATCCTTCGCTTCTTCAAGCATGTACATAACCGCTTCGTTCGCGCCGCCGTGAAGGTTTCCTTTAAGCGAGGCGACGGCTCCGGTCAGCGCGCCGTAAATATCCGATTGCGTCGAAGCAATGACACGGGCCGTAAACGTTGAGTTCGGCAATTCATGCTCACTGTATAAAAGAAGCGACCGGTCGAAGATTTCTTCTTCCAAAGATGACGGCGTTTTTCCGGTAATCATATATAAAAAGTTTGCGCTGTATGATAAGGTTCCGACCGGCGCCAAAGGCTCCAGCCCGTTGATGACTCGATAGCTGTTGACCGTCAGATTCGGCATTTTGCCTATCAGTCCGCGTACGCGGTGCTGATTTACGGAAGATGAACGGTCATCGATGTCCTTGTCAAAGCCTCCAAGGGCGGACAAACCCGTCCTCAGTCCGTCCATCGGGTGAGTATGTTCGGGCAGCAGACGGCATATGTGCAAGATTTCCTCGGGAAGATGTCCGCCGCGCCGAACGTCTTCTTCAAGCGCCGCCTTCTCTTTCGCATCAGGAAGTCTGTCTTCCAATAAGAGATGAACAATGTCCATATAGCCGGCCGTTTTAGAAAGCTCAATCAGATCGTGGCCTTTGATTAAAATACTGCCCTGCTGTGTATCCAGGAAAGAAATCCCCGTTTCCACCGCAATGACGCCATCTAAACCGGGAGAATAAGATTCCATGGTTTCGCTCCTTTGCGCACTTTTTATTGAAGAAGATACTTAGAAATAATCAGCCTTTGAATCTCATTGGTTCCTTCATAGATTTGCGTGACTTTCGCATCCCGAAATAAACGCTCCGCGGGATATTCTTTCATATAGCCGTAGCCGCCGTGAATCTGCACAGCCTCCACCGCCGCTTTCATCGCCGCATCGGACGCGAATTGCTTCGCCATAGATGCTTCTTTTCCGCACGGAAGCCCTCGCTGATACAGATCAGCAGCATGATAGACCAATAATTTGGCAGCTTCCGCATTCGTCGCCATGTCAGATAATTTAAATGAAACGGCCTGATTCGAAGCGATGGGTCTGCCGAACTGGCTGCGGGTTTTGGCGTACTCCACCGAGCAGCCGAGCGCCGCTTCGATAATCCCGAGCGCCTGAGCCGCTATGCCGATCCGTCCGACGTCAAGGTTTTTCATGGCGATTGAAAAGCCTTCGCCCTCTTCGCCGAGCCGGTTTTCAATCGGAATTTCCGCTTGGTCAAACTGCAATTCGACAGTATTGGAACCTAACAATCCGAGCTTTTTTTCTTTTTTTCCGACAGAAAAACCGGGTGTGTTTTTTTCAACGATAAACGCGGAAATCCCCTTTCTCCCCTTACCCGGATACCGATGTGTGGACGGATAAAATGACGCCGACGGCCGCGCTGACTTTTGATATTTCATGAATCGCTAAAATGTAAGATGTTGTATCAGCACCCGCCCCGCCGTAAGCTTCCGGGACGGGAATGCCCATCAATCCCGCTTCGCCCATTTTTTTAATCAGCCGCTCCGGAAATTCATCTGTTGATTCCATGAGCTCAACCACCGGCGCGATTTCCTTGCGGGCAAAATCACGCACCATTTTTCTCATCATGATGTGCTCTTCTGTAAAATGCATGGCTGCCGTCTCCCCTCATGATCTTTACGTCATCTGCCGTACTCATAAAAACCGCGCCCGCTTTTTTTGCCGAGCCAGCCGGCGCTGACATATTTTCTGAGCAGAGGGCATGGGCGGTATTTCGGATCTCCGAGCCCCGCATAGAGAACCTCCATAATGGAAAGGCACGTATCCAGCCCGATGAAGTCAGCTAATGTTAAAGGACCCATCGGGTGCCGCATGCCGAGCTTCATCACCGCATCAATCGCTTCCTTTGAAGCTGCTCCTTCGTAAAGGCAATAAACGGCTTCGTTAATCATCGGCATTAATATGCGATTAGATATAAAGCCCGGGAAGTCATTGACTTCGACAGGGGTTTTATTCATCCGGACGGCAAGCTTCTTTACTGTTTCCGCTGTTTCTTCCGATGTGGCGAGTCCTCTGATGACTTCGACAAGCTCCATGACAGGAACCGGATTCATAAAATGCATGCCGATTACTTTTTCAGGCCTTTTTGTGGCCGCGGCAAGCTCCGTAATGGGAAGAGAAGACGTATTGCTTGCCAATACGGCATGCGGGGGACAGATTTTATCAAGTGTGTCAAACAATTCCGCTTTTGCTTTTTTGTTTTCGGCAATGGCTTCAATTACAAAATCAGCATCTCCCGCTTCTGTGAGCTCTGCCGGAGAAATACGGCTGAAAACGGCATCTGTCTCCTGCTGTGACTTCCGTCCTTTTGCCTGCTCTTTCTCCAGGTTTGCCTTTATGCGGTGAAGACCCTTTTTTACCGTTTCCGGCTCCCAATCGTATAACTTGACGGCAAACCCGGCTTCTGCAGCCGTCTGAGCGATGCCTGCTCCCATCTGACCGGCACCTGCGACCATGATTGTTTTCATCTTCATCCGGCGCTCCCTCCTTTGATCAGTACACCTCCAGCAGGACGGCATCTCCTTGAGCCGCTCCGCTGCATATAGCCGCTATGCCTAAACCTCCTCCGCGACGCTTTAATTCGTATATTAAACTCATGATGATTCTCGCTCCGCTTGCGCCGATCGGGTGGCCGAACGCAATCGCCCCTCCGTTTACATTCACTTTTTCCCGGCTGAACCCGGCTATTTTTTCACTCACGAGCACGACGGACGCAAATGCTTCATTTACTTCAAACAAATCAATATCGTCAACGGACAGTCCGGTTTTTTTCAAGAGCCGGCTGATGGCCTCTCCCGGCGCGCTTGCCAGCTCGGACGCTTCCAGTCCGACTGACGCAAAGCCAAGTATCGCTGCGAGCGGCCTGACATGCTGCTTTGCGGCTTTTTCCTCTGACATCAGCACAAATGCTCCGGCCCCGTCATTTACACCTGGAGCGTTTCCGGCTGTAACCGTTCCGTCGGCTGTAAAAATTGGCTTGAGCGCTGCGAGCTGCTCAAGGCTTGTATCAGGGCGCAGCCCCTCATCCGCTTCAACAGTATGCTGTTTGCCTTTTTTGCCGGTCCAGGTGACAGGGACAATTTCTTCACGCAATTTGCCCGCTTCAGACGCCTCTGCCGCACGTTTCTGGCTCAAAAGAGCGTAATGATCCTGTTCATCCCGGGAAATGCCGTACTTTTTGGCCGCAGTGCTTCCGTGGACAGCCATATGCACCTGGTCGAACGCACAGGTCAGCCCGTCATGAACCATTAAATCCTGAAACACCCCGTCCCCCATCCTCACACCCCAGCGGCCGGCCGGAATGGCGTACGGAATGTTGCTCATGCTTTCCATTCCGCCTGCAATCAGCACGTCCGCATCTTTCGCCCGGATCATTTGATCACAGATGGTAACGGCCCTGAGCCCTGATGCACAGACCTTATTAATGGTTTCAGCCGGAACGGACCATGGAAGCCCGGCATATCTTGCAGCCTGTCGTGCCGGAATCTGCCCGGCACCCGCCTGGACGACCATTCCCATCACCGCTCCTTCCGCTTCGCTTTCACTGATAGCGGCGCGCTTGATTGCTTCTTTTATGGCAATGCCGCCAAGCTCGGCTGCCTTTACTTCTTTTAATGCGCCGCCGAATTTTCCGAACGGCGTTCTTGCCGCACTGACGATAACCGTTTTTCCCACAATTTTGCCTCACTTTCAATAAGATAAAAGATAACGCTTACACAAAACGCCCTGTTACAATATATGAACCGGCTGACCGAGTTATGATTGCACCGCCTTTTTCCCGCCCATAAAAAAAGAAGACTGTCTGAACAGTCTTCTCAGCTGCGGCATTCTTCTTTTATAGAAACAGCCAGCTTTGGATAATCGGTAAAAATCGCGTCTGCTCCCGCTTTCATCAGCTGCTTCATATCCTCAGGACGATTGACGGTGAACGGACGGAGCGCTGCTTGGTGTTTTGCAAGATGTTTGATCACTTCAGCGCTCACCGCCGGCGTACCGAGCTTCGGATGATAACCCGAAGCGGGAATGGCTGCAAGATACCGTTCAGGCCGGTACAGCACATCCATTGTCAGCACCGCCCGTTCAATTTCAGGCGCCAGGGCGTGGCAAACCGCGAGACTCTCATGATTAAATGAAGAAAAAATAACGCGCTTTTCCAGTCCGTAATATCTGACTTTTTTAATCACTTCTTCTTCCATTCCTTCGTAACGGAATACACTGTTTTTCAGCTCAATGTTTATCAGAAAATCAGCACGTTCCGCAAAACGCAGCACATCTGACAAAAGCGGAATTCTGACACCTTTAAAAGCATCTTTCCATTTTCCGGCGGCATCGGCGGTTCTGATTTTGTCATACGCCGTATCTTTCACAAATCCTTTCAAAGACGTCGTGCGGTCGAGGGTTTCATCGTGAATGACCACGATGCGGCCGTCTTTTGTCATCTGTACATCAAGTTCAATTCCGTCAGCCCCGTCCTCAATCGCTTTTTTGAACGCGGGCATCGTATTTTCCGGGCAGTCGCCCGACGCCCCCCGGTGGGCAAAAATATTCGTCATATGTGTCACCTCAGGTGTTTGTCATCGGTTTTCTCTATTATAATCGTTATGCACATAAGGAGGGCGCTATTTACACATATTTTATAATTACCGGCCGCTGTAATAGGTTTCGATTCCGTTTACAACGGCGTCCGCGGCGTGCTCTTGTCCGTTATCGCTTTTCAGCTTGTCCGCATCTTGAGGATTTGTGATAAAACCTAATTCAGCCAGCACACTCGGCATCTTTGAATATGTAATGACATAAAAAGGAGCTTCTTTTACGCCTCTGTCCTTCATCCCTAAAGACGTGACAAGCTGCTGCTGGATGTCGGAAGCAAGCCTTTCGCTGTCTGCGCCTTCATATGTCGAATTAAAATACGTTTCCGTGCCCGATGCCGTTGAGACGGCTGAATTCGTATGGAGGCTGACGAATAAATCGGATTGGCTGGCGCTTGCTTTCGCCACCCGCTCGTCCAAACGTAAAAAAGTATCGTCAGTCCTTGAAGCTACAGGTTTTGCGCCTTCTGTCTCCAATTTGGCGATCACCTTGTTTGACACCGCTAAATTGATGTTTTTCTCAAGCAGTCCATTTCCGCCGGCCCCGCTGTCTTCTCCGCCATGTCCGGCATCGATATAAATGGTTTTCCCTTGCAAAGGTTCAGCTGCATAAGCAGACGGCGCAAGCAGAAGCAGAGCGGCACCGAAGGCAGCAGCGCTTTTTGTCAGTAAACCCACGTTTTTTTCCTCCCCGTTTTCACATATCTGTTTCTTTTTTCAGTTCCTCAAGCCGTAATTGTCCGTTGCTCTCTTTTTTATAGGTGATTTGCACCGCCGTATGTTCAGGCAGAGACTGACATTCAAACCGCTTGGCGAAAGGCACCTTCACCTCTTGCCTTTCTCCGTCAATTTCGACCGCGATTGTATCGTTTCCGGCCGCTTTTATAAATGTTCCTTCCTGTGTAAATGACGGCGCCGCATCAGCCTCCGCGGTATACTCGCAGCCTGATAACAGCCATGCGGTGAAGATCAGAAGTATGACAGACTTCACACAGATCACCTCACGTTTTCTCATTCGGCTTTATCTTTGAACAGAATGGCCGATTTGTAAAGGGAGCCTTCATTCCTCCAGCGCTTTTCCATATTTGGAATGAAGGCTATCTGACCTGCTGTTTACCTGAACTTAGAAAGAAAACAAGCTGATCAGTCTATGAAAAAGGTTCTGTCTGAAGGCCGAATATGCAGAATTTAACGGAAACGGACGACTTTCTGTTCATTTTGAAAAAATATCAGATCGGCAAAAAAAGAGAGCCGCGTCATGCGCTCTCCCGAATAGAAACATTCATATTTATTTTGAGCTTTTCATAAAATGAACGGGACAACTTAAAAGAGCAGCGTATTGGCGGCAATGATGAGAATAATCACTCCGCTCAGCACCGTGCTGAACTGTCCGACGTGAAAAGAACCGATGCGCAATGATGCGGCTTTTTTTCCAAGCGAGCAGCCGATCCATATGGTCAAAAAGCTTCCGACCGCCGCAGTGATGGAAATGGCAGCGGGAGAAAGTCCGATCAACCCCGCGCTTAATCCGTTGGTCAGCGCATTTGCGGATACGGCCACCCCGAGAACCATGGATTCCAATATACCGATTTCTCCCGAACCGTCGGCATCCGCTGCCTCCGGATTTTGCAGCAGACCGGCAAAACGGCCTTTTTTTCCTGACGCGCCAACACGCGCTGTTTTTCTCGGCACAGCCAGCAGAATGATGCGGATACCGATGACAGATAAAATAAACGCCGCCAGCAATACAGGAAGAAAGCCCGGTAAAACGGCTGAAATCCATTTGCCGAAATAAATTCCGATATAACTGAATACAAAACAGATAAAAGCGATCATCATATTCGACGCATGCGATATTTTGATTTTTCTGATGCCGTATGACATCCCCACTCCTAAATTATCAATGCTCGAGGACACTGCCAAACCTAAAATCAATAACCAAGCCATGTTCGTTTCTCTCCATTCTTTGATGTCTTTTCAACATGTTGTGCCGTTGAATCTACACTATCCTATTCAGCAGCACAGAAAAGGTACCTTTTCTGCAAAAATTATTGATTAATGATCATCATTCCGGCGGAAACGAGGTGACACCCTTGACAGAAAATAAAAATAAGACACTGGGGCCCCTTTTAAAATCACTGCTTGATAAGCACTCGCTCTCCATGAGAAAACTCGGCGCCTTAACAAACATTGATACGGCCACCATCTCCCGGATTATAAACGGCAAGCAGAAGGCCAATTTAAAGCATCTTCAGGAATTTTCAAAACATCTCCGCACCCCGCTGGAGGAATTGCTTGAGGCGTCAGGCATAGACATCGGCCATGAAAAAGAAGCTGCGCCGCAAGACCCGATGCACGCGATTCAGGATATGCTGAATATGGCCGAGATGTTTGATCAGCCTTTTTCCCGGGAGCAAATTGAACGCGAACTGACCAGATATGAACAATATGCCAAAACCCAGCAGGGCCATCGCCTGATTTGCGATGAGTTTCAAAAGAAAATGGACAATGAAGAAAGCGTCGGCCCTTTTATTGATCATTTGAAAAACATGCATCATCAGTATATGGATGAATCAACACCGGCTGAAGACCGCGCGATTCTCGGGAGCGCGCTGCTGTATTATATTTTAGCGACCGACGTCATTCCGGATTACATGTTTCCGATCGGCTACCTGGATGACGCCATCGCCGTTCAAATCGCTTTGAACCGGCTGAAAAAAAAGTAAAGGCGCTTAAAAAAGCGCCCTTTTTGTGTTGAAAAATATGAAACACCGCATTACGGTTTTGTCAAAACAGAGACAGCTGTCATATGATACATCAACCTAACAAAAAGGAGGGTGTCTTCTATGGACAGCAACACAGTTGTGGCAGTGTGCGCTCTGTTAAGTGTTGTGATTCAGATCGGAACGATATTCGCCGCAGGAAAGTGGAAAAAAGAATAAATAAAAACAAATTGACGGTTTTTTCGCACAAGCGTATGCTTATAAATAACCTTGTAAAAGATAAGAAAGAAGATATGCATATGAAAAAAATCATTCTCCTCTTCGCCGCCGCTGTCATATTCAGCTCGATCGGCCATCAAATTTCAGGAGGATATAAAGATCCTGAAAAGGAACGGAGAAAACCGTTTCATTCGTTTAAATGGTTCAGCCGGTCATAACCTCAGGAAGAAGAACAAGCAAAATAATTGCACACAATTAAAACATAAGCTAGAATACGGACGAGTTAAACTCCTAAGGAAGAAGGCGAAATGATGAAGCAAACTTATAAACCGCTGTTTGAACCTTTTACGTTCGAAAGCGGCGTCACCATACCAAACCGTATTTCAGTCGCACCCATGACACACTATTCATCAAATGATGACGGAACGATTTCCGACCGTGAATTAAGCTACATTACTCCCCGTTCAAAAGAAATGGGCATGGTCATTACGGCATGTGCAAACGTAACGCCAGACGGCAAAGCGTTTCCAGGCCAGCCCGGCATCTATGATGATTCTCACATTCCCGGCTTGAAAAAACTCGCTCAGGCGATCCAGTCTCAAGGAGCGAAAGCCGTTGTGCAGATTCACCACGGAGGATTGGAATGCCCTCCTGAACTCGTGCCAAACAACGACGTCGTCAGTCCGAGCGGCTCAGAAGAAGACGGGAGACAAACGTCCCGGGCTCTCACCGAACAAGAAATTGAGCACATCGTGAAAGCATTCGGCGAAGCGACACGCAGAGCGATTGAAGCCGGCTTTGACGGTGTTGAAATTCACGGGGCAAACGGGTACCTGATTCACCAATTTTATTCACCGAAAACAAACCGGCGCACAGACCGCTGGGGCGGAAGCGATGAAAAGCGCCTTGCGTTCCCGCTTGCAGTCGTTAACGCTGTCAAACAGGCAATTGATACACACGCTGAAAATCCATTCGTTCTCGGCTACCGCCTGTCACCGGAAGAGCCGGAAACACCGGGGCTTACAATGAAAGAAACATTCATGCTCGCCGACGCGCTTGCGGAAGAGAACTTGGATTATCTGCATATTTCACTGATGGATGTCAATTCCAAAGCCCGCCGCGGGGCGGATACTTCACGGACCCGGATGGATTTATTAAACGAACGCGTCGGCCATAAAGTGCCGCTGATGGCCGTCGGTTCCATCTATACCGCGGACGAAGCGCTTGCCGTATTAGAAAGCGGAATTCCGCTGGTGGCTCTGGGACGTGTCATTTTGATTAACCCCGAATGGGCGGTGCTGGTCAAAGAAGGCCGCGAACAGGAAATCGAAAAAGCCATTCAAGCATCTGAAATTGAGAAATACCGACTTCCTGAACCGTTATGGGAAATGATTCAGAATACAGGCGGCTGGGTGCCGTTTGAAAAGTAGACTAAAAAAACTGCCGGATGTCCGGCAGTTTTTTTGATTCACAAGTTTTTACCGCTTTGTTTACTCCTATTTCTAACACACAGCGTACATATAGTAAATAGATTAATAGAAAGGAGACCGTATATGATGGCTGGTTTTCCTATTACGATTAACAGTCTTTCCGGAAACGGGGTTGTCAATGTCGGCGGTGCGTTTTCGATAAGTCCTTTAACCGTATCAAAAACCGTCTACGGCTCAGGAGGGGGAAATACAGGGTTGGTCCTGCAAATGAATCAATCCAGTACATCTCAATCTTCAAGCTCTCAATACTCTGATCAAAATGTAACGAAAACACTATGACATCCCCATTTCCCTCCCTTTCCGGCTGGCAGCAGCCGGATTCTTTTTGCCGTTTTGTTTAATCTTATTCCATATCACAGCGTACATATAGTTAGTAGACTGTGAGAGAAAGGAGAAAAAATAGAATGAGCGGTTGCCCGATTACGATAAACAACGTATCAGGAAACGGAGTTGTCAATGTTGGCGGCGCCATATCCATCAGTCCGCTGACTGCATCAAAAACCGTTTTCGGTGCCGGAGGGGGAAATATCGGCATTGTCATTCAAAACAATGCTGTGAGCCACACCAAAATGTTTGAACATCAATTTTCAGATCAGAATATTGTAAAGTCAATTTAAGGGCTGACAAGCAGCCCTTTCAGCATAAATAAAGCAGGCTCACTGATTTCCCGAAAACTAGATTTTTAAACATCAGCGATCACCTTTCCATGTTTTGAATGATTTCAGTTCAAGATGAATAGAATGCAGATTGAAAGCATGAGTACTGAATCTCATTAAGGAAAGAAGGAATCGTGATGAAAAAACTTTGCCGGGAAGTTTGGATTGAAGTTGACCTTGATGCGATAAAAAAGAATGTACGGGCGATCCGCCGCCATATTCCGAATACGTCTAAAATTATGGCCGTCGTAAAAGCGAACGCTTATGGCCACGGGTCTGTGGAAGTAGCGCGGCAGGCACTGGAAAGCGGGGCGAGCGAGCTCGCTGTCGCCAGCGTCGAAGAGGGAATTGTGTTACGGAGAGCGGGAATTACGGCGCCTATTCTTGTGCTCGGCTTCACAGCTCTCAGCTGTGTGAAAAAATCTGCCGTTTGGAACATAACATTATCAGCGTTTCAGGTCAGCTGGATCAAAAAAGCGAATCGGATATTGGAAAAAGAAGCAGATTCGAAACGGCTGTCCATTCATATCAATGTGGATACCGGAATGGGCCGGCTGGGTGTGCGTACGGAAGAAGACCTTTTAGCAGTGGTGAAAGCGCTCAAGTCGAGTACATACCTGTCATGGGATGGCATCTTTACACATTTTTCAACAGCGGATGAACCGGACACTGAGCTGACGATGCTGCAGCATGAAAAGTTTATCAGCTTTCTCAGCTTTTTAAAAAATCAAGACATTACGCTGCCTACCGTGCATATGTGCAATACAGCCGCCGCTATCGCCTTCCCGGAATTCAGCGCCGACATGATCCGTTTAGGCATTGGGTTATATGGTTTATATCCGTCCGCCTCGATAAAGGAACTGAACCTCGTGGATCTCACACCCGCGCTAAGTTTAAAGGCGCGTATCGCTTATGTGAAAGCTATGGTGACAGATCCCCGGACCGTCAGTTATGGCGCCACATATATCGCCGAACCGGGTGAAATCATCGCGACGATTCCGATCGGCTATGCTGACGGTTACTCCCGCGCCCTGTCCAACCGCGGGTTTATTCTTCACCGCGGCAGACGGGTGCCGGTGGCGGGGAGAGTGACAATGGATATGATCATGGTCAGTTTAGGTGAGAATGAGGGCAAACAAGGAGAAGAAGTCGTCATCTACGGTAAACAACAAGGAGCCGAGATTTCCGTTGATGAAATTGCCGAAATGCTCGGTACGATCAGCTACGAAGTCCTATCTGTGTTAAGCCGCCGCGTCCCCCGCTTTTATTTCAGAGACGGCAAAATCATTAAAATATCAGCTCCGGTATTATACGTGTAGACGTCATAGATCCCGCTTTTATGTATAAAACAAGTACCGGCGTGGGTGATTCCCATTCTTTTCGTCAGCAAAATTTCAAAACGCCTTCTCTTCCGCGTTCATGCACGGAATAGAAGGCGCGAAAAAGACATTTAGCGAAAAGCTTTGTTACGAAGCTTTATGCTCCAATCTCAGCTTGTCAGCAACCATCGCGATGAATTCTGAATTGGTTGGTTTTGCTTTTGTCATGCTTACCGTATATCCGAACAGTGAAGAAATGGAATCAATATTTCCCCTGCTCCATGCGACTTCAATGGCGTGGCGGATGGCCCGTTCTACACGGCTTGCGGTCGTGTTGAATTTTTTGGCGATGTCGGGATAAAGGACTTTTGTGATGCTGCCGAGGAGTTCAATATCGTTATACACCATGGAAATGGCTTCACGCAAATAAAGATAGCCTTTGATATGGGCAGGCACACCGATCTCATGGATAATGCTTGTAATGCTGGCATCGAGATTTTTCCGCTTCGGCTCCGGCTGGCTGCGGATAATGCTGCTTTGCGCGGACGGCGCACGGTGTGTGACACTGCTGACATTTCCGCTTACCTGGCGGATATGGCCGACAAGGTTTTCCATATCAAACGGCTTCAGGATGAAATAGGACGCGCCTAAATCGACGGCTTTTTTCGTAACGTCTTCCTGACCGAATGCCGTCAGCATGATGACGTTCGGCTGCTTCTCGAGCTCTGATTCCCGCAGACGCTCCAAAACCGCAAGTCCGTCCAGATGCGGCATGATAATGTCTAAAACGAGCACATCGGGATTCTTATCTTTAAACAAAGAAAGACATTCCTGTCCGTTATAAGCAACGCCGATCACTTCCATATCATCCTGTCCCTCTATATATTCACTCAACAGGCTTACAAGCTCTCGATTATCATCAGCAACACAAACTTTAATTTTCTCCACGTTTCTTCCTCCCCCAATGTATTAACAGGACGCAACCCATTTGACTGCTACATGTTACATTCGACAAAACCACTACTTCCCCTTTTAAAAAATCCATATTTACCAATAATAGTGGTATATCTTTGTTTTTCTAGCATTTTCTAGGTTTTTCGACTAAAAATTAAGTTTGACAAATCAGGAAACGTGAATTTGTCGAAAAATCTTCATGTCTTATTTTACATGAATCCAGGAAAGAAGTGAAGAACGCATCACATAAAAAAACTGCCGGATCATCCGGCAGTCAGCTTGCTTTGTCTTTCCCGTAAACATCAACACCCGCTTCAGACAGCATCCATTCGATATGAACGCCGTAGCCGCTTGTCGGATCATTGACAAATACGTGGGTTACGGCTCCGACGACCTTTCCGTTCTGGATGATCGGGCTTCCGCTCATCCCCTGAACGATTCCGCCTGTTCTTTTCAGCAGTTTCGGATCTGTCACCTTCAACACCATTCCCTTTGTCGCCGGGAATTTTTGCGGCGTGGTGCTGACGATTTCAATATCAAATTTCTCTACTTTATCGTTTTCAATAACCGTCAGCATTTGCGCAGGTCCTTTTTTTACTTCATTTGACAAAGCAATCGGAAGCGCTTTGTCGGAAATGTTGTTTTTAATCGGCTGATGCAGTGTCCCGAAAATGCCGAACGGGCTGTTGCGGTTAATATCGCCGATCGTTTTCCGTTCTGACGAAAACCTTGCCAGTTTTTCGCCGGGATTGCCTCCTTTTCCTTTTTCAATCGATGTTACAGTTGAACGGACGATTTCTCCGTCTTCTACAACAATCGGTTTTTTTGTATCCATATCAGAGATGACGTGGCCCAATGCGCCGTATTTTTTTGTTTTCGGTTCAAAAAATGTCATGGTGCCGATGCCGGCTGCCGAATCGCGGATATAAAGGCCGATTCGATATTTCCCCTCGGCTTCGTCCTTTGTCGGAATCAGCTTTGTTTTGATTTTTTGCTTATCGCGTTTCACCAATAAATCCAAAGATTCACCGGTTTTGCCCGCTTTTTGAATAAACGGGGCGATATCGCTCATTTTTTCAATTTTATGTCCGTTCATTTTAATAATGATGTCGCCAGATTCAATTCCCGCTTGTTCTCCCGGAGACTTTTTCCCATCCTTTGTCATCACCTGGTGAAAGCCGACGACCAAAACACCGACTGAATGCAGTTTTACACCGATGGACTGTCCGCCCGGAATGACCTTCAATTCTGGAAGGACACGCACTTTCGTTTTTTTAATGGGAAACCCGGCAAGATCATATACTACTTCTGACCGGCCTTGTGTTTGCCCTGTTATGTTTGCATGGCCGTGCTCTTCTTTCAGCGTAAAGGCTTCTGATAATTCGCCCTTTTCAGCGCTTATTGATGCATTGACCGGAACGGCTTGTGTCTGGTTTTCAAAGACGCTCATTTCTGACGGTATCAGTAAATATTCTTTAAATGGCTTAAAAAAGCCTACACTTAGTAAAGAAACAAGGAGAATTACACCTATTGCTTTCCTCATGTTATCGTGCATTCATTCCTTCACTCTCCTCGCTCCTATCCCACACCACTTTCTTTTTCTGCTACATCTATACTTTTGCCTTCCTGCGCTTGATTTATAACCGGCATACGAAGAAAAACATTGGATACACTGTTAGAGAAATGGAACAAAAAAATAAGCTGCCTGTATCAGCAGCTTATCCTGTCGTTTTTACCTGTCCGGCCTGTTTTAAAAGCTCTTGTGCATGCCGTTTTGTCAGATCGGTCACTTCAACGCCCGCAATCATGCGGCCGATTTCCGCTACCTTGTCCTGTTTGGAAAGCGGCGTGACATGCGTTGTCGTCCGGCCGTCTTTGAATTCTTTTGCGATCAGAAGGTGCGTATCCGCCATGGCGGCAACCTGCGGCAGGTGTGTAATGCAGAGCACCTGTGAACCGGTCGATACTTTATGGATTTTTTCCGCGATGGCTTGGGCAACCCGCCCGCTTACACCGGTGTCCACTTCGTCAAAGATGATGGAGGTGACATCCTGCTGGGAAGAAAAAATACTCTTCATCGCCAGCATCACCCGTGAAAGCTCGCCTCCGGAAGCGACCTTTGACAGCGGTTTTAAAGGCTCACCGGTGTTTGTTGAAATTAAAAACTTCACAAGGTCAATCCCCTTTTGGGTAAGCTGCACGGGCTGCCCGTTGACAACCGGTGCTTCACTTGCTGACGGATCGGTTTTCACGAGAAATTCCGTATCAAACGTTGATTTGCCCATATACAGACTTTTTAATTCCTGATGAATCGCTTCCGCCAGTTTCTTAGCCCAAGCTTTTCTGATTTTTGATAAATTGGCGGCTTCTACGGCCACATCTTTGCCGACCGACTCCAGTTCCTTCTTCAGCGCTTCAAGGTGGCTGTCGCGGTTCTCGATTTGATCGATTTCCTCTTCTATTTTGGAGCCGTATTCCAAAATGTCTTCTACCGTCGCTCCGTATTTGCGCTTCAGCTGTTTAATCTCGTTTAAACGGGTTTCAATAAAATTCAGCCGTTCCGGGTCATATTCCAGATCATCTAACAGATTGCGCATCTGAAAGGTGGCATCCTCCAGCAGATAATAGGAACTTGACACGCTTTCTGACAGCTTTTGCAGCGGTTCATTGATATCCGAAATATCTTCAAGCTGGGCAGAGGCCATTCCGACCCAGTCAAGCCCCCCCTGCTCGCTGCGGAGCGCATTATAGGCGTTTTGCAATGATTCATAAATTTTTTCAAAGTTGGATATCTGCTTCCGCTCTTCCTGAAGAAGCTCGTCTTCATTCAATTCAAGCTTCGCCGACTCGATTTCTTCAAGCTGAAATTGAATCAGGTCTAACCGATGCGCCATTTCCTGCTCGCTTTCTGACAGCTTCTTCACTTTTTTGAGCAGCTTCATATAACGCTCATAGCCTTCATGGTAAGCCTGAAGCGCGGATTCGGCCTCAGCGCCCGCAAACCTGTCCAACAGCTCTAAGTGTTTATCGTCCTCCATTAACAGCTGGTTATCATGCTGTCCGTGAATATCTAATAAAAGTCTGCCGATTTCCCTTAAAGCCGCAATCGTCACTAATTTTCCGTTGACACGGCAGACGCTTTTTCCTCCGGCATTGATGTCCCTTCTCATGACAATCATGTCGTCAGATGCGTCTATTCCCTGCTCACGGCATACTTCAAACACGGGATGACCGCTGTCCAATAGAAACAGTCCTTCAAGCTCGGCCTTTGTTTCACCGTAACGGACAAATTCAGACGAGCCGCGGCCGCCGACTAATAGGGAAACGGCGTCTATAATAATTGACTTGCCGGCCCCTGTTTCTCCCGTCAGGACGGTGAGCCCCCGTTCAAACGAAATCGTCAGTTCCTCTATAATGGCAAAGTTTTTTATTGATAGTTCAGCTAACAAACAGCATTCCACCTTTTATCTGATAATTACGCTACAGCAGCTCCAAAAGACGGCTTTGTACGCCTTCTGTATCTTCAGGCGTCCTGCAGATGATTAAAATTGTGTCATCTCCGCAGATCGTGCCCATGATTTCTTCCCATTCGAGATTATCCATCAGAGCGCCGATTGCCTGAGCATTCCCCGGCATCGTTTTTAATACGATCATATGGCTTGCTGAGTCAATTTTTACGAACGCATCCATTAATGAACGCTTCAGTTTTGACAGCGGATTGAACCGCTGATCCGCCGGCAGGCTGTATTTGTAGGAGCCGTTGTTCGTCGGCACCTTTACGAGATGCAGCTCTTTAATGTCTCTGGAGACAGTCGCCTGGGTTACCTTATACCCTTCTTCTCTCAGCATGTCAACTAAGTCATCCTGCGTTTCAATCTCATGGCTTGTAATAAGCTCTCTGATTTTTATATGCCTTTGGCCTTTTGTCATATAAGCACCTCTGTTTTCAAGCTGTTCTTGTCATTATGTTAACCGCTTCTTGATAAAAAGTACATGATGGCAGAAAAAAGGAATAATAGCCCCCTATTATTCCGGTACATCTGTCTTTTTGGCTTTTAATGTTTCATGTGCTTCGCGGACTGTACGGAGAATGTCTTCTTCCGGCAGTTCAGCGCCGTTTCCGTCTTCTCCGCCCCATTCCAAATGAAGCAGAAACTCAATATTGCCGTCTCCCCCTGTAATCGGTGAGAAGGACAGTCCTTTCACTGTATATCCTTCAGAAGCGGCAAATTGATTCATGCGGCGGAGAACGTCAGTATGAACGCCTGGATCTCTGACAATGCCTTTTTTTCCGACGGATTCCCGTCCGGCTTCAAATTGCGGCTTCACCAGTGCGATACAATCGCTCCCCGGTACAAGCAGCGTTTTTAAAACCGGCAGAATGAGGCGGAGTGAGATGAAAGAAACATCGATTGTCGCAAATTCCGGCAAACCCTCTGTGAAATCGGAAGGCTCGGAATAGCGGAAATTCGTCCGTTCCATGACGACGACCCTCTCGTCCTGTCTGAGCTTCCAAGCAAGCTGATTATAGCCGACATCCACAGCGTAGGACCGCTCGGCTCCGTTTTGGAGGGCGCAATCCGTGAATCCCCCTGTAGACGAGCCGATGTCAATCATCGTTTTGCCTTTTACCGAGACGGGAAACACTTCCAGGGCTTTTTCAAGCTTTAATCCGCCTCTGCTGACGTATTTAAGAGGGTTTCCTTTTACCGTTAACGGAAGATCCCGGGCGATTTTTTCACCCGGTTTGTCCAATCGGTTTTCATTTGAGTATACGATGCCCGCCATAATGGCGCGTTTCGCTTTTTCCCGCGTTTCCGCAAGGCCTTTTTCTACAAGAAGTACATCTAATCGTTCTTTTTTTGCTGTCATGATCCAATTCCTTTATGTGTCTTCGGCGGCATCAGCAGTTTTATCCGGTTCATAACCTCAGCCTTCGTGAGACCGATTTCTTCAAGCAGGGCGGTTACGCTGCCGTGTTCAATAAACCGGTCTGGGATGCCCATTCTGTCAATCGGTGTATGATACATGCCGAGGTCATGAGCGAATTCAAGAATCGTGCTGCCGAATCCGCCTTCAAGCACGGCTTCTTCTATCGTTAAAATCGGCAGACCTTCATTAAGAATGGCCTTCATCATTTGTTGATCAATCGGTTTTATGAACCGCGCATTCACGACACGCACGGACAGGCCTTCTTTTTGCAGTTCTTCAGCCGCTTCCAGCGCCATTTCAATGGTCGTACCGAATGTTAAAATGACCGCGTCTTTTCCGGGACGGAGCACTTCCCATGTTCCGATCGGAATGGTTTTCAGCTCTTTATCCATCTTTACGCCGAGCCCGTTTCCGCGCGGGAAGCGCATCGCGATCGGACCTTCCTCATAATTAAGGGCTGTATTGACCATATGGCGGCCTTCATTTTCATCCTTCGGCATCATTAAAACGAGGTTTGGTATATGCCGCAAAAAGGCGATGTCAAAGACGCCTTGATGCGTCTCCCCGTCAGCGCCGACCAAACCGGCGCGGTCAATGCCGATAAATACATTCGCGTTTTGACGGCAGATGTCATGGACGACCTGATCGTACGCCCGCTGCAAAAAGGTCGAATAAATCGCAAGAAACGGCTTCATGCCTTGGAGCGCCATTCCAGCCGCCATCGTCGCCGCATGCTGTTCTGCGATTCCGACATCAAACATGCGTTCAGGGAATTCTTTCGCAAACCCTTCCAGTTTAGAGCCGACCGGCATGGCCGGTGTAATCGCGACAATTCTGTCATCCTCGCGCGCCAGCTCCTGCACGGTGCCGCTGACAAGTCCGCTCCATGAAGGCGCCGCGGCTTTCGGCTTGACGAAATCACCCGTATTGATTTTATACGGACCCGTTCCGTGCCATGTGCCGATTGTGTCGGTCTCAGCCGGTTTATAGCCTTTGCCCTTTTTCGTAATGACATGTAACAGGACAGGGCCTTTCGTTTTTTTGGCGTATTGCAGGTTTTCAAACAGTTCGTGGTAGGAATGACCGTCAACCGGGCCTAAATACGTAAAGCCCAGCTCTTCAAAAAACATGCCTGACACAAGCATATATTTCAAACTGTCTTTTATCCGTTCCGCTGTGGCGGCCAATTTTCCGCCGACGGCCGGGATGCGCTTAAATAAATATTCAAGCTCGTCTTTTACCCATTGATATTTGCCGGCCGTGCGAAGCCGTCCAAGCATAGAATGAATCGCCCCGACATTCGGCGCAATGCTCATCTCATTATCATTCAGGATGACGATCATATCTTTTTTCTCATCACCGATATGGTTCAGCGCTTCAAGCGCCATTCCTCCGGTTAAAGCGCCGTCTCCGATAATCGGGATGATATATTCTTTCGATCCTTTAATATCACGGGCGGCAGCCATTCCCATCGCGCCTGAGAGCGAGGTTGAACTGTGGCCTGTTTCCCATACGTCATGTTCGCTTTCGCTGCGTTTCGGGAAACCGCAAAGCCCTTTATATTGGCGCAAGGTTTCAAACTCCTTGCCGCGTCCGGTTAACAGTTTATGAACATAGGACTGATGTCCGACATCCCATAAAAATTTATCTTTCGGACTGTCAAATTCTTTGTGAAGCGCAATTGTCAGCTCGACAACCCCGAGGTTCGGCCCGATATGGCCGCCAGAGGCAGATAGCGATGTGATGAGGAAATTGCGGATCTCCTCACTCAGCTCTTCCAGCTCTTCAATTGACATCTTTTTAAGAAATGACGGGTCCTGTATTGATAAAAGATCCAAAGCGGATCAACTCACTTTCAGCATGAATTTCTGGAAATTAAACAGTGTCTTTTTGAAAAAAGAAAAAGACTCCCTTTGTATTTTCATCGAAACTGCTTACATTTTACCATAGGAGCGGCAGCCCCTTCAAATCAGGACCGTTTTTAATGATCTCTCGCCGCGATTAAATCACAGAGGTCATGCAGCAGTTCTTTCTGAAGAGAAAGGCCGCTGATAATCTGTTTCGCCTCGCTGATATGATACGCAAGCTTTTCTTTCGCGCCTTCAAGCGTTAAAAGCGACGGATACGTTGATTTTTCGTTCGATGTGTCTGAGCCGACCGGTTTGCCGATCCTCTCCTCATGCCCTTCAATATCAAGGATGTCGTCTCTGATTTGAAATCCGATGCCGATATGGCTGCTGAACAAACGGAGCTTTTCGACTTCATCCTCCGGCGCATCTGCCAAAATGGCGCCCGCCGTCACGGAAAAACCGAGGAGCTTGGCCGTTTTCCGCTCGTGGATGGATTCCAGCTCCTCAAGCGTTATCCGCTTTTGTTCCGCTTCCATGTCGGCAGCCTGCCCGCCGACCATTCCTTCCGTTCCTGCCGCACTGATCAGCTCATCGACGAGACGGAGGCGTTTTTCTGCTGAAACCGCCTCAGACACGTGGGATGTGATCAATTTAAAGCTTTCTGTCAGAAGCCCGTCTCCGGCCAATACGGCCGCCGCTTCTCCGAAGACTTTATGGTTTGTGGGCTTTCCCCGGCGCAGATCATCATCGTCCATGCAAGGAAGATCATCATGGATTAAAGAATACGTATGAATCATTTCGACAGCGCACCCAACCGGAATCCCGTCTTTTTCATCTTTTCCGTAAGCATTCAGAACGGCTAAGACGACGAGGGGGCGCAGCCTCTTTCCGCCCGCTTCCAAAGAATACAGCATAGATTTTTTGAGGGTTTCCGGCATCGCAAGCCGTTCTGTATATAAAGAAAGCTGCTGTTCAATCAGTTGTTTGCGCGATGCTAAAAATGCGTCCAGTTTATTTGTCACCTTCGTCTTCCTCCTGAACGCTGAAAGGTGCAAGTTCTCCGTTATCTTTTAAAATAAAGTCCATTTGCTTTTCGACATGCTGAAGCTTTTCATGGCACATTTTTGAAAGGGCCATCCCTTCCTGAAAATAATTAATCGCCTGCTCCAGCGGCACGTCTCCTTCTTCAAGCTTTGCCACAATGCCTTCAAGGCCTTTCATCGCCTCTTCAAATGTCAGCTCTTCACTTTTTTTGGTTTCTGTCATTTTCGTTCGCCTCTCTTTTGCAATACTTCACACGTCAGAACGCCGTCTGTCATCTTTACTTCAAGCGTATCATTTTGTTCCACTTGATCAACGCTTTTGATCAGCTCTTTGTCTTTATAGGCCAGACTGTATCCTCTCTCCATCACCTGAAGGGGACTTAATGCATTCAGTTTACCAAGAACCGTCTGAAACTGCGAATGAAGCTGCTTCAGCTGGACATTCATGCTTCGGGCGAGCTGATTTGAGCGCTCCTCGTACCGTTTTTTCGCCTGTTTCAGCTGGGTTTCAGGGTGGAGCGCCGTTAATCTGTACGTATTCCGCTCCAGCTGCCTTTGTTTCCTGTCCGTAAGCCCTGTGAGCTGTGATTGGAACTGCTGATACAAAAGGTCAAACTGCTGTTCTTTTTGGGTATACAATCGTTTCGGAAAACGGAACGCGTAGGATGACTGGAGCGATTGGACCCGTTCTTTTTTCTTGCTGATATGCTGCTGCATCGCTCTTGTCAGGCGGACTTCCGCCGTTTTTGTCCGTTCCATTAAGTCCGTCGTGTGGGGGACGGCGATTTCTGCCGCTCCTGTCGGCGTTGCCGCCCGGATATCCGCGACGAAATCACTGATTGTAAAATCTGTTTCATGTCCGACGGCTGATATAATCGGAATGGCGGAAGCAAAAATCGCCCGGGCCACGATTTCTTCGTTAAATGCCCACAATTCTTCGATCGAGCCCCCTCCCCTTCCGACGATCAGGACGTCACACATTTTTTGTGCATTGGCTTCTTCAATGCGCTTCACAATCGATCTGCTGGCATTTTCACCTTGAACGAGCGCGGGAAGCACAATGACTTTCACAAGGGGGTATCTTCTTTTGAGTGTGGTAATGACGTCTCTGACGGCTGCTCCCGTCGGTGACGTGACGACCCCGATCGTGGCCGGAAAAGCGGGGATGGCCTGCTTATGCCGGTCATCAAACAACCCTTCGCCGGCAAGTTTTTTCTTTAATTCTTCATATGCTAAGTAGAGCGCCCCCACACCGTCCGGCTGCATTTCTTTCGCGTACAGCTGATAGCTTCCGCTCGGTTCATAGACGGAGATCCCGCCTCTTACGATGACCTTCATTCCGTCCTCGGGCTTAAACGCAAGCCTCGAACTTTGTCTTTGAAACATGACAGCCTGCATGCGGGCATGCTCATCTTTTAATGTAAAATAGATGTGGCCTCTCGTATGAATTTTAACATTGGAGAGTTCCCCCTTAATCCAAATGTCTTCAAGATGAGGGTCCACATCGAATTTTCGTTTAATGTATTTGGTCAGCGCGGAAACCGTGACATATGCCGCTTCACTCACATCCTGCACTCCTTTCATAAAGGCTTTTTGCCCTAAACTAAGAAAACCCGCTCTGGCTGAAAGGAGCCTTAAGAAGCGGGTATCGTGCTCATTGTCACACTTTTTGTGACTGTCTCCGGTTATCTATGATAACGTACGTCTGGCAGATTTAACAGTATTATGCGCAAGCATTGTGATGGTCATCGGACCTACTCCGCCCGGCACCGGTGTAATGAAAGATGCTTTTTCTTTCGCTTCATCAAACTGAACGTCTCCGCAGAGTTTTCCGCTTTCGAGACGGTTGACGCCGACATCAATGACAATGGCGCCCTCTTTGATTTGATCGGCTTTGATGAAATTCGCTTTACCGACCGCTACCACAAGAATATCTGCTTTTTTCGTATGCTCAGACATATTTTTCGTGCGGGAATGGCAATATGTGACGGTCGCGTTTTCGTTCAGCAGCAGCTGGCCGACCGGTTTACCGACAATATTGCTTCGTCCGACTACAACAACTTCTTTGCCGGAAAGATCTACGTTCGTCTTTTTCAGTAACTCGACAATTCCGTGCGGCGTGCATGGAAGAAATGTATCTTCGCCAAGCAGCATTTTCCCGACGTTGAGAGGGTGGAAACCGTCAACATCCTTATCAGGGGAGATCCGCTCGATTACGGCTTTTTCAGAAATATGATCCGGGAGCGGCAGCTGGACGAGAATGCCGTGGAATTCCGGATTTTGATTATACTGATCAATCACTGTTAAAAGCTCCGCCTCGGTTAAGCTTGAGTCAAAGCGGTCAAGCTTAAATTTCATTCCCATTGTTTCAGCGGCTTTTTTCTTGCCTGTCACATATGAAACAGAAGCGGGATCGTCTCCGATTAAAATGACCGCCAAGCCAGGCACTACGCCTTGTGCTTTCAGCTCTTCTACTTCTTTTGCCAATTGTTCGCGTTTTTCTTTAGCCGTTTCTTTTCCGTCGATGATTGTTGCAGTCATTTTCTTTCCTCCTATGATTCGATATCAGTTTTAATGTTAGAAAGAACCCCGTTTACGAATTTTGCAGCTTTATCGTCGCTGAACCGTTTTGCCAGCTCGATTGCTTCGTTTAATGACACGTTAGCAGGAATGTCGTCAGAATAAACCATTTCATACACCGCCAGACGCAGGATCGCGCGGTCTACGTTTGCAATCCGGTCAAGCTTCCAATTGACGAGATGGCCGGAAATCATTTCATCAAGCTGGACCTGATGTTCGATCACTCCGTACACCAGCTGTTCAAAGAAGGCATCTGTTTTTTCACCATCAAGCGCGTGCTCAATGGCATCGTTCGGTGCAATATCGCTGACATCAATCTGAAAAAGTGCCTGCAAAGCTTTTTCTCTAGCTGTTCTTCTTTTCATTTTCTTTCTCCTTCAGATCCGCTTTATCCGCTTGTCGTTAAGCTTAAAGAGATCATAACATATTTTTTTCTCAATCGCATGTCGAAATTTAGGTTTTTTCACCCTAATGCCGAATATTTTCACAAACCGCATTGATTTCATTCGGATTTCACAGCATGAAGAAACTCGGCTGCCGTTTGTAAGCCGGCTTTCTTCATGCCTGAAATGACGGGAAACGTATAAAAAACCAAAGGGCTGCCCATCCCCTTGGTTTTTATACGCTCATTACATTTCTTCGTCGATTTCGACTTCTTGGGCTTTCGTGTCAAATTGAATGCCGACGATATGAATATTGATTTCATTAATGGTCAGAGACGTCATGTTTAATAAGGTTTGGCGGATATTCTCCTGAACGCTTGCCGCCACTTTCGGGATCGAGATCCCGAATTGAACGACGCAATAGACGTCGATGGTAATCCCGTCATCGGCTAAATCGACCTTTACGCCTTTACCGTGATTGATTTTGCCGAAGCGCTCTACGACGCCGGTGGCGAAATTGCCGCGCATTTCAGCAACTCCTTCAACTTCGGAAGCGGCGATGCCGGCAATGACTTCAATGACCTCAGGAGCAATTTCAACCTTGCCTAAATGAGCCTCGTCATGATCCATTTTAAGCACACTGTTGTCTTCCATTCAATTCACCTCCCGCAAAAATTATGAGCCCATTACATCATATGTTTCTAAAAACTTTGTATTAAACTCTCCGCTGACAAATGTTTCGTGTTCAAGCAGTTTCAAATGGAACGGAATCGTCGTTTCAATACCTTCAATCACGAATTCGCTCAGCGCGCGTTTCATCCGTGCGACTGCCTCATCACGCGTTGTTCCGTATGTGATGACTTTAGCAATCATACTGTCATAGTACGGCGGGATCGAGTAGCCGGGATATGCGGCTGAATCCACGCGTACGCCGAGTCCGCCCGGCGGCAGGTACATGTTAATTTTACCGGGTGAAGGCATGAAGTTTTTCGCAGGATTTTCAGCGTTGATGCGGCATTCAATCGCCCAGCCGTTAAATTCAACGTCTTCCTGTCTGAGCGAGAGCTCCTGTCCGGATGCCACTTTAATCTGTTCTTTGATCAGATCCGTTCCCGTCACCATTTCTGTGACAGGGTGCTCTACTTGAATACGCGTGTTCATTTCCATGAAGTAGTAGCGCTGTTCTCTGTAGTCATAGATGAATTCTACTGTGCCGGCTCCCGTGTAACCGACGGCCTTCGCTGCTTTTACCGCTGCTTCACCCATCTGCTCCCTGATTTCAGAATCAAGCGCAGGTGACGGTGACTCTTCAAGAAGTTTTTGCAGACGTCTTTGGATAGAACAGTCACGCTCTCCGAGATGGATTGTGTTTCCGTAATTATCCGCAAGCACCTGAATTTCAACATGGCGGAAATCTTCTATGTACTTCTCGATGTACACACCCGGATTTCCGAATGCCGTAGCGGCTTCCTGCTGGGTAATCTCAATGCCTTTGATCAGTTCTTCTTCTGTGCGTGCGACCCGGATGCCTTTTCCGCCTCCGCCCGCAGTGGCTTTTATAATGACAGGATACCCAATTTCACCTGCAAGCGAAACCGCTTCTTCCGTATTTTTTATGATTCCTTTTGAACCGGGCACAATCGGCACGCCCGCCAGCTGCATCGTGTCGCGCGCGATATCTTTTGTTCCCATTTTTGAAATGGCGTCAGCCGTAGGGCCGACAAACGTTACGTTTAATTCCTCGCACAGCTCGGCAAAGTCGGCGTTTTCAGCTAAAAACCCGTATCCCGGATGAATCGCATCCGTGCCGGTCAGCTTTGCGACGCTGACGATGTTCGTTACATTTAAATAGCTTTCTTTTGATGTTTTCGGCCCGATACAAAAAGCCTCATCGGCCATTTGGACATGCAGGGCGTCTTTATCTGCCTCAGAATAAACGGCTACAGTTTCAATGCCCAGCTCTTTGCAGGCCCGGATGATTCTGACGGCGATTTCTCCTCGGTTGGCGATCAATAGCTTTTTAATCATAATAGCAGGTCTCCTTACTCAGCTTTTACAAGAAATAGAGGTTGTCCGTATTCGACCAGCTGGCCGTTTTCAACTAACACTTCAACGATTTCTCCTTTTACTTCGGCTTCAATCTCGTTAAAGAGTTTCATTGCTTCTACGATACAAACAACTGTATTTTCGCTCACTTTTGAACCTTGGTTTACGTAAGGGCCGGCTTCCGGCGATGAAGAAGCATAAAACGTTCCGACCATCGGAGACGTAATTTTGTGCAGGTTTTCGTCTTGTTTCGGCGCTTCCTGAGCAGGAGCGGCTTCACTCGCTTCCGGTTTTGCAGCCTGCGGAGCAGGTGCGTAAGCGGCGGGAACGGCTTGGGCTTGTCCCGTTACATTCACTGCCGGCGCTTCATTTTTTTTCAGTTTGAGGCTTACGCCTTCAATTTCGTAAACAAATTCGTCGATGGAAGATTCATCGATTCTTTTTATCAGTTCATGAATTTCGTTGATTTTTAACATCAGTTTCCACTCCTATGTATAAAAAATAGAAATTTATGGGTTGCTACTAAAAGTACATACTATGTTTATCTTACAGGAGCGCTTGTGTAAATTCAACACTGATCTAAAATGACATCAGAAAAGCCCGCAGCGGGTGCGGGCGGTTCAGGTCTCTTACTTTGTCGGTTCAAACGTGACGGCGACGTCTTTCATCGTCTTGATTTCTTTTTCCACCAGGTCAATGATAGCGGAAGCTTTTGCGTTTGAATGTTTGTCAGACATGACGGTAATGTTGATTTTGTCTCCTTCAGCATCCACGAGCGCATCTTTGTAGCCTTGTGTTTTAATCAGCGTTTCCAGCTGTTTTTCCGTCCCTTCAGCATTGCTCAGCGCCGTCATTTTATCGTAGGCTTCGCTTTTTTCCTTTGCGGTCGCATCATCGCTTGAAACAATGCTGTTTAACTGTTCCCTTTCTTTGCTTCTCGCGTCTTCAAGCTCCATGCGGTATGCGGTAAATAAGTTTTCATCAGCTGTTTCTGTGGCGACCGATCCGTCTTTGTCCGATGCTTCGGCTGATGTTTCTTTATCCTCTTTTGTGCCTTTAGAATCTTTCGTTCCTTTTGTGCCGTCTTCTTTTTCCGTGCCGCTTCCGCTCTTATCTTTCGTTTCAGGAGCCGGCGTTTTTTCAGTGGCGACTTCTCCGCTGCTTTTTTCGCTTTTCATCTGCACGGCATTTTTGCTTTCCGGCGACATAATATAATAAACACTTAATACCACGACGAGACTGAGCATTGTTAAAAGCCAAACCGTTTGTTTTTTCAGCATGATTTATGAATCCTCCTTGATTTTTTTAGGGGCAACCGCTACACGGTAGCTCGGAACATCAAGCACCCTTGTGACGGCATCAATGATGGTTTTTTTTATTTGAACGTTGTCCACTCCCTGAGCGACAACGAGTACACCGCGGATATCGGGCTTTTTCGTCTGGACGACGACCGGGGTTTCCTGGTCCCCGTTTCGAATCATGACAATTTGTTCTTCAGAGGTTTGATCGGTTACGCTTCTTTTGCCGCCTTCTTTATCGGTTTCTTCAGTGGTGGTGTCTTTTTTCGTTTTATTTTTCTCAAACACTTTCAAAGATGTTGCGTCTACGTTTACGACAATTGAGACATCCTCCACGCCGATAATCGTTTCAAGGATTTCTTTCAGCTGGTTTTCATAGTCTCTTTCGTAATCATCGATCGTGGTTTTTGCGCTGCCGTCTTTCGATGCCTTAAAAACGGGTGCGCTTTTTTGCCCGCTTTTGTCTTCCGTTCGGCCGGACATGACGGTCTGCACCGCTTGGTCCTTCCCGGTTTTCTCCGGTGAAGAGAACAGCTGGCTGACCAGCATAAAAGATACCCCGAGCACAAACACGAACAGAAAGTAATGATATTTTGTCAGTTTTGGTTTTTCTCCGTCTTTCGCCTGTCCGATCATCAGCTGTTTTTTGAGTATGGTCCATAGTCCGTTTTTATTCATGGCCGTTTTTCTCCCCGCCTTCCATATAAACCGTAATTTTCTCACTGCCGATTTCCCATATATCCGCAAGTTTTTCTTTGATGTCTGCGGCCTCTTTTTTGTCGGCTGCGCCTTCCGGTTCGTATTTGCGGTCTGTGCGGATGTCGATCGGTGCGACGGTTTGCACGGTTTTTTCAGAAGATGGGGCCATATACACGCTGATCGTTTTTACATCTTCTTCTGAACGAACCTGTTCTTCCGCTGTAAGGCGGATGTCGTCTATTTTGTATTCGTCATGACTGAACATCTCCTCCGCTTTCTTTTTTAGTTGGACAGCCATTTCTTCTAAAACATATGCGCGGTTTGATGCTTGTATTTCTTTTTTTTCTGATTTAATTTGATTTTTTATATCAGCGGATTGAGATTGCTCTTGTTTTGTCAAATAATCGAAGATGATTTCCGGGTCTGTTTTGAAAAGTTTGAATATCGGGTTGAGCATGACAATGATTAACAGCAGGCTGACAACCATCTTTGCGTATTTTTGCATACTGGAGCTGGGCAGCAGCATGTCGATGACGATGGCGAATAAGATAAATAAAATAATGCTTGTCAGCCATTCTGTTAAAAAGCTCATATCCAATGGGCCTCCTTTATTTCATCATCATGGTGAGGTTGCCTGCTGTAATAATGACTGTGATGCTGAGAAAAAACATGAGAGAGACGATGGCGAGCGCCGCGAAAATATACAGTACGCTTCTGCTGATGACACCGAGGCACGTAATGACGGGTCCGCCTCCGAGCGGCTGCAGAATAGCGGCCGCGAGCTTATAAATAAAAGCGAGCGAGAGCACTTTGATCGCCGGAAACGCGGAGATGCAGATCAAAATTCCGACTCCGAGGATTCCCACGGTGTTTTTTAATAGGAGCGAGGCGCTGATGACCGTATCCGTCGCATCCGTAAACATCCGGCCGAGCACGGGAATAAAATTGCCTGTTATAAATTTTGCAGTCCTGAGCGTAATCCCGTCCGTCACGGCAGCCGAAGCCCCCTGTACGGAGATGACGCCGAGAAACACGGTGAGGAATACGGCAAGCGCGCCGATCGCGATATTTCTGAGCAGATTGGCAAGCTGCGTGACTTTATATTGATCCGTCATCGTGCTGACGATGCTTAAAATCGCTGACAGGAAGATAAGCGGCATGACAATGTTTTGAATGAGAAGGCCGCTCGTATTCATCAGAAATAAAATAACGGGGTGAAAAAAAGCTGCGGAGACGGCTCCCCCGGAAGACGCCAAAAGCGCGAGTAAAAGCGGGATGAGCGCGAGAATGAAGCTTGTCATCGTCTGGATCGCTTCACTGGCATAATTGACGGCAACATGAAAGCTGTTTAAAGCGAGAATAATCAGCACCATGTAGACGATCGCATAAGCCACTTTGCTGACGGTGCTCTGCTGGAACGCATTTTGCAAGAGCTGCAGAATGACACAAAAAATGGTGAGAAGAATCAAAGTTCCCAGAAGCTTTCCGTTTGCGAGCACTTCATGAAACAAGTATGAAAATAAAGCCTTCAGCCATGCCTCCGGTGAGAACGTTTTTTCACCGTTAATAAAGTCAATGATGCTTCCCTTTTGGCTTTCAGGCAGAAGACCGCCGTATTCTGTCATGATGTCGTCCCAAAACTTTCCGATGCCTTCTGTTTTCAGCGCTTCGGCCTGCTTTTTCGCCACTTCATCAGCGGATTCTTGGTGAACTGCGGTTTCCTGCGACGCACCGTCTGTTCCGGCAGCTTGTACACATTCAGTCTGAAAAAATAAGAGGATGAACAAAAAAGCTCCCGCCCACCGAAAGCGCTTCATTTTTTGTGCCCCCCTTTCCATTTTATTTATGATCAAGAAGGAATAAGTCCTAGAATCGTTTCAATAATGACGGTGAGTATCGGCACGGCCATTACCAGTATTAAAATTTTTCCGGCCAGCTCTATTTTCGAAGCAATCGCTCCCTGGCCCGCATCCTTTGTAAGCTGCGCTCCGAATTCAGCGATGTAGGCGATGCCGATAATTTTTAAAATGGTTTCCACATAGACCATATTGACATTTGCATTGACGGCTATTTTTTCTATCATTCTGATAATGTCGTAAATCTGGTCGATGAGATAAAGAAAGATCACGCAGCCGCTGAAGACGACAATCATAAACGCGAAAGTCGGTTTCTGTTCTTTTACGATCAGGGAGAGAAATGTGGCGATCAGGCCTAAACCTACAATTTGAACAATCTCAATCTGTAAGCCCCCCTATCCTTGGAATAGAAACACAGCTTTGATCTTTTTGAACAGGTCATCGACAATCGTCGCCACCATAAATAAAATATAGATAAAGCCAAGAAGCGTCACCCACTGGGCGTATTCTTTTTTTCCCATTTGATCAAGTATGGTGTGCAGAAACGCAACCACGATACCGACTCCGGCGATTTGAAAAATGACATTTACGTCGACTCCCATTTTATGTTTGCTCCCCTCATGTTTACATCAATAGAAGAATGAGTAACAGTCCGGCTAAAAATCCTAAGCTTTTCACCATTTTTTCATTTTTCGCCTGCGCCCGTCCGGCATCCGCTTCCGCCGCTTCCAAATGTGTAAGCGCAAGCTTGATATGTTTCTGCTGAGAAACACGGTCATGGAGCCCGAGCGTCTCTCCGAATTGCTTCAGCACATCATATTCGCTTTTTTTCATCGCCATGGAAGACCAGTTATGTTTCAAGCTCTGTTCCCAAGCCGTTTTGGCGGAATCGCTTCCCTGCTCAAGCCTTCTGCTGAAAGCTTGAAACAATAACGATACAGGTTTGGAAAGCTGTGCGGCAATTTGTCCCGAGGCGGTATGCAGCGGTGTATGCCCGAACATGATTTCCGCTTCAAGCGATTGGAGCGCCGCGCGCAGCTGACGGATCTGCCTCGGCCTTTCAATATACATTTTGGCGATCTCAAATCCGGTCCAAGTCGTCGCTGTCAGAATAAACACGGCACCCAAAAGCTTCAGCATGTCATCACGCTTTCAGCATGCGGAACAGGTTCCCCGTCCTTTCCGTACATCCTGCTGATCGTTCCCGGACCGCGGCGCCTTGACAGTTCAACATACCGGTCAAACACGTTTTCCTCCCAAAGCATTTTCAGCGACGGCCTCTTTACCAAGTCTTTCATGTCCCACCCGTGCGCAGATACGATAACGGATACGCCCGCATGGAGCGCCTCCAGCAGCGCTTGTGAGTCTTCCATTCTCCCGATTTCATCCACAATTATGACATCAGGACTCATAGAGCGGATCATCATCATCAGCCCTTCCGCCTTCGGACAGGCATCAAGGACATCGATTCTGCGGCCGAAACTGTGCTGGGGAATGCCCCGCAGGCAGCCGGCAATTTCCGACCGTTCATCTACGATACCTGTTTTTTTTGCAGGAATGCGTTTTGATCCGGTGCTGGAAAGCCGGGCCAAATCACGAAGCAAGGTCGTTTTCCCCGTTTGCGGAGGACCGATGATCAGCGTGTTCAGCCAGTTTTCTTTCCATAAGAAAGGAATGAGCGGTTCTGCGATCCCCAGCTTCTCCCGGGCGATTCGGATATTAAAAGAAGTAATATCCCGGAGTCCTTTGACGGCTCCGTTTTCGACGATGACTCTTCCGGCCAGCCCCACACGGTGGCCTCCTCTGATTGTGATGTATCCTTTTTTCAGCTCTTCTTCCAGCGTGTACATACTGTAATTGCTGAGCCGGCTGAGGATCAGCTGTGCGTCGCCGGCCGTACAGACATATGACAAATACAAAGGTTGTCCTTTTTGGATCAGTTCAACCGGCCTGTCGACGCGGATTCTGATTTCTTCTGTATCCCGCCTCGCTTCTTCGGGCACGGCGGAGATGGCATCTCTCAATAATGCAGGGAGAACCTCTGTAATCTCATTCAATAGAGTCTCCTCCTTTTTTACCGATTGGCTTCTTTAAAATGTATGATCCGGGACAGACTTTATGACACCCCGGCCCTCTATTTATGCACACCGGCCAAAATCAGCACCACTCCCGCAAAAATCAATATTAATTTTGCATATGAGAGCTGTCCGGCAATCTGATAAATGCCGATCGTCATTGTGATGATAAAGATCAGCGGGCCGACGATTGCCAAAATACTATTCACCACAACTGCCTTTCTGATGTCGTTTGTCAAAAGC
This sequence comes from Bacillus sp. KICET-1, assembly GCF_027721405.1. NCBI lineage: Bacteria > Bacillati > Bacillota > Bacilli > Caryophanales > Bacillaceae > Bacillus > Bacillus sp. KICET-1. The sequence goes on along the minus strand of NZ_CP113515.1, from coordinate 2,462,438 downwards.
ATGATAATAGCGGCCGATAATTCAATGAGCGAGGACAAAACTCGTAAACCGGCCATCGTTAAAACAGTAGAATTGATTGAACCAAACAAAAATTTCATTGCAATCCCCCAACTTCAAGCATTTTGTTACACTATATGCTCTAGCTGACGGAAGTAGTCTCACTATTTTCATATAAAAGAAAGATTTGATGCAGAACGCAAAAAAAGCCTGCCCCGTAAAAGGAGCAGACTCCGAATTTCTTTAACTACGCTCTTGACACGTAAGAACCGTCTGATGTATTTACAACAAGCGTATCGCCTTCGTTCACGAAGAACGGTACGTTTACGACAAGACCTGTTTCCGTTTTGGCAGGTTTTGTGCCGCCTGACGCCGTGTCGCCTTTAATTCCCGGCTCTGTTTCAACAACTTTCAGTTCAACTGTGTTCGGCAGTTCAATACCGAGCGTTTCAGACTGATACATCATGATGTGCACAGACATATTTTCCAGAAGATATTTTAATTCTTCTTCGATTTGGTTTTCATTCAATTCAAGCTGTTCATATGAGCTTGTATCCATGAACACGTGCTGATCGCCGTTGGCATAAAGATACTGCATCGTTTTTGTTTCGATTTGCGCTTTCGCGACTTTTTCACCTGCACGGAATGTTTTCTCCTGAATAGCGCCCGTGCGCAGGTTACGCAATTTAGAACGGACAAATGCCGCTCCTTTTCCCGGCTTTACGTGCTGGAAGTCAACGACGCGCCAAATGCCGCCGTCTACTTCAATCGTTAGTCCTGTACGAAAATCGTTAACTGAAATCATGTTTGATGTCCTCCTATATTCCGATCACAAAATAATTAATTCTTTAGGGGAATGCGTAATTGTCCGGTTGCCGTCCTCAGTGATGATGATATCATCTTCGATTCTTGCGCCCCCAACATCCGGTATGTATATGCCCGGCTCAACCGTTACCGCCATGCCCGGCTCAAGAACGGCCGATGACCTGAAAGACAGCCCCGGTGATTCATGGACTTCCATTCCGAACCCGTGTCCTGTCGAATGGCCGAAATACTGTCCGTAGCCTTTTGCGGTGATGTGATCCCTCGTCAGGGCGTCCGCTTCTTTTCCCGTCATGCCGGGTTTAATATGCAGGACACCAAGCGCTTGGGCATCGTATACGACCTGATAAATCTCTTTCAGTTTATCACTTGGCTCTCCGACCGCGACGGTGCGTGTGATATCAGAACAATAGCCTTTATAATAAGCGCCGAAATCGAGCGTGACCAAGTCTCCCTTTTCAATCAATTTGCCGCTTGCCACTCCGTGGGGAAGGCTGGATCTGACTCCCGAGGCGACGATCATATCAAAGGAAGAGCCGTCTGCTCCTTGGCGTCTCATATAAAATTCGAGCTCGTTTGCAACTGAAATCTCTGAGATGCCCGGTTTGATAAACGTCAGAATATGTTCAAACGCATCATCAGCAATCTTCGCAGCTTCCTCTAATATCTTAATCTCTTCACTTGACTTAATCAAGCGCAACTTTTCAACGGAATCCGCGACGGGAACCATCTCCGCTTCCTGCAACACCGCTTGGTAGGATGCATATGTTCCGTACGTCATGCTGTTTTGCTCGAAGCCGAGTTTTTTAATGCCGTACTCAAGAATCGTATCCGCAGCCGTTTGGATTAAGCTTCCGCCGTGCTCGATAATGTCAAAACCCTTCACTTGCGTCTTCGCCTGCTCGGTGTAACGGAAATCCGTGATAAATGCCGCACGTTCTTTCGATATGACCGCAAGGCCTGACGAACCCGTAAATCCCGTCATATACTGCAGATTGGCGGAGCTTGTCACCAACATTCCGTCTATATCCAGCTGACCGAAAAGATTTCGCAATTTCTCAAGTTTCATTCCCTTTCTCCTCCTCGCCGATTCTTGACTGCCGCCTGACAACGCGGGAGCATCCCCGCCCGGTTTTCAGCATAAAAAATGTTCACTTCTCGTGAACATTTTACCATACCGGACAGGGATTATACACTTATTCACTTATTGCCAAGCGCCCTTGCAAGCTTGTCTGACGTAAGTTCATTGTAGTTGAAGGAAATTGAGTAGCCGACAAACAAACCGTACAGAATGTAAAGGCAAAGCGTCGTCACGATTGTATCTGATTTCAATTCAGTGACTGATTTCACATCTTCGAAAATCGGATTGAATAAGAAAAAAACCGCACACCATAAAATGACGCCGTACACCATCCCCGGCCACATGGTTTTAAAACGCTTCAGGCAGACGAAATAAATAAACGCCCCGGCAATTGAAATGAATCCGATGACAACGATGCTGACCATCGTGCCTAGCCATTGTTTTTTCCATTCTCCGATCATAAACGGCTGAAGAATCATGTTGGGGCTGATCTCTGAAAAATGAAAGACATACCCGAGATAGCCGATCAAACTCCAAAATACACCGCCGGCAAATCCGATACCGCAAATTCTGCCGGTAAATGAAACAGGCTGCTGATCATCATCCTGCTTCTTTTTTTCTTCCTGTTCTGAATGTTTTTCGCTTGTCATCATGGCACCTCCAGTCATAGACTGCCCAAAAATTAAAAAGTCATAAAAAGCTGCGCCATATTTTCATTCAATGAGTAAAATCTAAAGAAACGGGGTATACTGCATGTAGAAAAAGCATTGATTTTCCGGCTGTCTAACTAGAGGTTTACCGCGGTTTCCTGTACAATAGAGTGAAAGGAAATGGTTAGTAAATCCTAAGAAAACAGGCAGGTTGATAAACAATGTCCAAACAAAAAACGCCCCCTGCATACGGCGGGCAGGCTGTCGTTGAAGGGGTAATGTTCGGCGGCAGAAAAAATTATGTTACCGCCATCCGCAGGAATGACGGAAGCATTGATTTTTTCAAGCTTCCGAGAGTGCCGAACGCCAAGCTTTCGGCTTTAAAAAAGATTCCTTTTTTGCGGGGAATCGTCGCCATCATTGAGGCGAGCGCCAACGGCACAAAGCATTTAAACTTTTCCAGCGAACGTTACGGGCTTGATCCTCAGGATGACGCCAAGCTGGAGCAGGAAGATAAGAAGGGTTCCGGCTTATCGATGTTTTTCAGCCTGGCGGTGATCGGCGTTCTGTCGTTTTTGTTCAGCAAATTCGTTTTTACGCTCGTCCCGGTCTTCTTAGCGGAGCTTGTAAGGCCCGTATTTTCCTCAGACGCCGCGCAGATCGGAATCGAAAGTCTGTTTAAGCTGATTCTGCTTCTCGGCTACATTTATTTTTTATCAATGACGCCGTTAATTAAAAGAGTGTTTCAATATCATGGAGCCGAACATAAGGTCATAAACTGTTATGAACAGAATTTGCCAATTACAATAGAAAATGTTCAGAAACAGTCACGGCTTCATTACCGTTGCGGTTCAAGCTTTATTTTATTTACGATCATTGTCGGCATGTTCGTCTATTTACTTGTTCCGACAGATCCGCTTTGGCTGCGGATTTTAGACAGGATTGCGCTTATACCGGTCGTTCTCGGCATCTCCTTTGAAGTGCTCCAGCTGACGAACAGAGTGCGGAATATCCCCGTTTTGAAAGTGCTCGGTTATCCCGGCCTGTGGCTGCAGCTTTTAACGACAAAGGAACCGGCGGATGATCAGGTCGAGGTTGCCATAGAAAGCTTTAACGAGCTTCTCAGACTGGAAGACATTTCAGAACAGAGCGAAAAGCCGTCTCACAACGTAATCTGAACCGTTACCGTTATTATTTTGGAGGTGGGCAGTTATGAATCATCGTGTACAACCTTTTTTTGCTGTATTGATAGCGCTTGGCGCATTCGGTTTCATTTATGCGGCGGTAACCAACCCCGGGCAGATGATTTCAAGAGCGATCACCGTTATTATCGCAGGCGTTATTATTTATTTTATCGTGAGGACGGTCCTGAACCGCCGCACCGGCCGTGACGGAACCGCTTTCAAAAAAGCGGCCAGACAATCGCGGCTCCGAATGAAGGAGCAAAAAGCGAAGCACCGCGCCGGACACAGAGGCCGGGTCAGCCATTTGCGGAGCGTGCCGAGCAGCAGCAGACCGAAGCCGATGATTCTTAAGAAAAAAAGCCAGACCCAGCTTACCGTCATAGAAGGCAAAAAGAATAAAAAGAAAAACAGAGCGCTTTTTTAATAGCTCCATTGCTTCAAAAATTGCTCTGTTCTGCTTTTTCCTAGCTCAATGAGAGCTAGTTTTTTTTGCGGTGTGAGATGAAACTCCGTCGCCATCACATGTTCCACCGGAATAAAAATAATATTCTGTTCGTACTTTGTCGCGATATGCCTGGCATCATGAGCGTCTTTCATCGTTTCAAACAGAGCCCCGAACAGCTCAAAAGCGTTGCGGATTGATTTTTTCGGGCGCTCTTTTTCGTTGGGCGAAAGCGAAATTCCGATGACCGGCCGTTTGCGTTCTTTTGAATACAGCCAAATCGGGAAATTGCTTAACACACCGCCGTCAACGACCGTTGAGGTGCCTTTTTCGGTCTTCAATTTTATCGGTTCAAAAAAATAAGGAATGCTGCAGCTCATTCTGACGGCTCTGGCAACCGGGAACATCTCCGGATTTAATCCGTAGCGGGGAAGATCGTCAGGAAGCACGATCATCGTTCCGTTCGTCAGATCTGAAGCGATGAGACGGAGCGAGCCTTTTTTCAAATCGCCGAACGCGATGATGCCCTTCGCTTTTAATTTATCCGCAATCCACTTTTCCAGCATATCGCCTCTGTATAGTCCGAGGCGCCAATATATCGACACCCACTGCAGGATTTTCAGCGGGAGGAATGAGCATCTCTGATCAAGCAATTGCCTTCCGTCCACCTCATCTATGATGGAATGAACCTCTCTGCTCGTATAGCCCGCAGCGATAAATGCGGCAATAATCGCGCCGGCGCTTGTTCCGGCGAGCCTTTCAAAGCGAAAGCCCTTTTCTTCCAGCGCTTCATAAGCGCCGGCAAGCGCCACCCCTTTTATCCCCCCTCCCGAAAATACGCCGTCAATCTGCATAGCGCGCCCTCTCCCTTCCATCTCAAGGTGTATTATTATTTTAAGAAACGGCTGGGCGAAATAGACCAAAGAATGAAGACATTAAAAAAAGGGCGCCCCATTTCGGGCTGCCCTTTATTCACCGGGATTTTCGGTTTTTTTCTGTACGGATTTCAATTCTTTTTTCCGGCTTTCGTCATCTTCAAAATACTGAACGAGGTCGCCGATGCGGTCAATGCTGTTCCAGCTCAGATGATGTTCGATTCCTTCAACATCATTGTAAATCTTCTCTTCATCAACACCAATGATTCTTAAAAACTGCTCAAGCAATTCGTGTCTGTATACAAGCCGTTTGCCGATCTTTTTGCCTTTTGACGTCAATACGAGCCCGCGATATTTTTCATAAATCAAATACTCGTCTTTATCTAGTTTTTGAACCATTTTCGTTACAGAGGAGGGGTGGACTGCCAAAGCTTCCGCGATATCAGAAACCCGTGCATATCCTTTTTCTTCTATCAGCATATAAATCTGTTCAATATAATCTTCCATACTTGGTGTTGTCATAAGTAACCCTCCCAAAAAGCACCTTAACTTTATAAACCATTACAAGTTTACACTAACGGTCATGAAAAAACAAGGATGCTTCCGGTCTGTCAAGCCTTATCAGCGCTTATAATTCCATTCATCAGACGCGTATTTCGTCTCAGCCAGCTCATTGACAAATGCAAGCTCTTCAGACGTGAGTGTGTAAGGCTCAAGATGAATGTTCAGCCCTTCCTCAAAACCGGCTTTAAAAGCGATTCTGGCCTCATCCATCGTTACCCGTTTCGGCGCTAAGGCGTTGATGGCTACCGCCTTGTTTTTGAAATTCCGCTGCATGCGCTCACGGACTCTGTCGCTCGGATATAAAAACAGATCAAACAGCTTATCCTCATCAATGTCAAGCAGGATGGAACCGTGCTGAAGAATGACGCCTTTTTGGCGTGTCTGTGCGCTTCCGGCAACTTTCCGTCCTTCGACGACCAGTTCATACCACGAAGGCGCATCAAAGCAGACGGACGAGCGCGGATTTTTCAAGCTTTCTTTTTCTTTCTCCGTTCGCGGAATCGCAAAGCAGGCATCAAGTCCAAGGTTTCTGAATCCCTGCAGAATACCTTCTGAAATCACCCGGTACGCCTCTGTCACCGTGGCCGGCATTTCCGGGTGATCCTCTGAAACGATTACACTGTATGTCAATTCTTTATCATGCAGAACACCCCGTCCGCCTGTCGGTCTTCTGACAAACCCGAGGCCGTGTTTATGTACTGCGTCAAAGTTAATTTCCTTCTTAATATTTTGAAAATACCCGACAGACAAAGTTGCCGGATTCCAGCCGTAAAAACGGATCACCGGAGGAATTTTTTTTTGGCTGTGCCAATATAAAAGCGCTTCATCCAGCGCCATGTTAAATGCCGGGCTTTCATTCCCTGAGTCAATAAACCGCCATGTTTCTTTTTCCATACACTGAACCCTTCTTTATCGTTTTAATAAAATCAGTTTAACAAACTGCCTTGAAAATGAAAAATATTTCGTTTCATTAAGGATGACAATCGCTTCATGCTTTACTATAATAGTATTTGTCCCAAAACGTCCGGTAAGCCTTGTTTTCAGGAAGCAGGGTTTTGATTTTATAAGTTAAAGGAGTAGAATCGCATTGTCTAATATGATTGCTTTAATTATTGTTGCGGCGTTTATCGTTTATATGATCGTGTCGTATTTTTACCAGCAGCGTTTAATGAAAACACTTACGGAAGAGGAATTCCGCGCGGGCTACAGAAAAGCGCAGCTGATTGACGTCCGCGAACCGAATGAATTTGAAGGCGGCCATATTCTCGGCGCGCGCAACATTCCGCTGTCACAGCTGAAACAGCGCAAAAGTGAAATCCGTCCTGATAAACCCGTTTATCTGTACTGCCAAAACAATGTCCGCAGCGGACGCGCGGCACAGACGCTCCGCAAACACGGCTGTAAAGATATTTACAACCTGAAAGGCGGATTTAAAAAATGGGGCGGGAAAATTAAAGCAAAAAACTAATCATAAAAAAAGAGCTTCCGTATAAAACGGACAGCTCTTTTTTTTACACCGTGTCAGCGGCTGCCGTCAAGTGTACGTTCGTATTTTAAAACGGGCTTTCTTGCCGCCTTGGTTTCATCCATTCTTTTGACAACTGTTGTATGCGGCGCTTCCTGAACGATTTCAGGCGATTCCTCCGCTTCCCGCGCAATTTGAATCATGGCATCTATAAACGCATCTAGCGTTTCCTTTGATTCCGTTTCCGTCGGTTCGATCATGATGCTTTCTTCAACATTGAGAGGAAAATACACAGTCGGCGGATGATAGCCGAAATCCAAAAGCCGTTTGGCAATATCAAGCGTTCGTACGCCGAGCTTTTTCTGCCTTCTTCCCGATAACACAAATTCATGCTTGCAATGACGGTCATACGGGAGATCATAATAAGGCGCGAGTCTTCTCATCATATAATTTGCATTTAAAACCGCGTTTTCGGTCACAGCTTTTAAGCCGTCAGGCCCCATGGAACGGATATACGTGTAGGCTCTGACATTAATGCCGAAGTTGCCGTAATAAGGTTTTACGCGCCCGATCGACTGCGGCCGGTCATAGTCAAAAGTCAAACGCCCCTCTTTTTTCGTGAGAACGGGTTTCGGCAGATACGGAATGAATTCTTTTTTTACGCCGACCGGCCCTGAGCCAGGTCCTCCCCCGCCGTGCGGCCCGGTAAATGTTTTATGAAGATTAAGGTGAACGACGTCAAATCCCATATCTCCCGGTCTTGCTTTACTTAACACGGCATTTAAATTCGCTCCGTCATAATAAAGCTTTCCGCCGGCCTGATGGACGATTTCAGCCATTTCCGTAATGTTTTCCTCAAATAACCCGAGGGTGTTCGGATTCGTCAGCATCAGCGCCGCTGTTTCTTCATTTACCGCTCTTTTCAAATCTTCAATGTCAACCAGCCCGTGCTCATTTGACTTAACGGTAATCGTTTCAAAACCGGCGACCGTGGCGGATGCCGGATTCGTACCGTGGGCTGAATCAGGGACAATCACCTTCGTCCGTCCGAAGTCTCCCCGCGCTTCGTGATAGGCGCGGATCATCATCAGGCCGGTCCATTCGCCGTGAGCGCCCGCCGCAGGCTGCAGTGTCACCTCGTCCATGCCCGTAATTTCCTCCAAGTGTTCGCTTAAATCGTATAAAAGCTCAAGCGCCCCCTGAACCGTGTCCTCGTCCTGAAGCGGATGAATAGCGGAAAAACCTGCGATCCGGGCAATTTTTTCATTTAATTTCGGATTGTATTTCATCGTACAAGAGCCGAGCGGATAAAAGCCTGAATCAACTCCGTGGTTCCTCTTAGAAAGAGCGGTATAATGCCGCATAATATCGAGCTCTGATACTTCCGGCAGCTTTGCGTCTTCATCGCGGATATAGTCACCGGGAAGAAGACTTTCAAGCTCTGTTTCCGGCACATCAAGCTTCGGAAGGCTGTAACCGATACGCCCTTCGCGGGACATTTCAAAAATAAGCGCCTGATCTTGATTATTCATGTTGATCCCCCAATCCCGCAATAAGCGAATCGATCTCTTCTTTTGTTCTCAGCTCTGTGACGGCAATGAGCATATGCTGATTCAGTTCCGGATACGCAAGGCCTAAATCATATCCGCCGATTATGCCGTCTTGCAGGAGCCGCCGGTTTGCTTCCTTGACGGGAAGATTCAGCCTGACGGCAAATTCATTAAATATCGGGCCGTCAAATGCTACGTGCAAGCCGGCTTTTTCCGCTTGGCGTCTCGCGTAATCAGCTTTCAATATATTTTGGCGGGCCATGTCTTTGACGCCGTTTTTTCCGAGCGCCGTCATCGCGACTGAAGCCGCTAAAGCATTCAGCGCCTGATTTGAGCAAATGTTAGACGTGGCTTTGTCTCTTCTGATATGCTGCTCGCGCGCCTGAAGAGTGAGAACAAAGCCTCTTCGCCCGTTTTCATCTTCCGTTTGGCCGACAAGCCGGCCCGGCACCTTTCTCATCAGTTTTTTCGTTACTGCAAAATAGCCGCAATGCGGGCCGCCGAACGCCGCAGGTATGCCGAAAGGCTGCGCGTCCCCGACGACGATATCAGCTCCGCATGCCCCGGGCGGTGTCAAAATACCGAGCGTGAGCGGGTTTGAAGAAACAATCAGCTGGCTGTTTCCTTTATGTGCGAGCGGCTCAATGTCCTTTAACGGCTCGATTTGTCCGAAGAAGTTCGGATACTGGACGATCACGGCGGCCGTTTCATCACAAACGGCATGTTCCAATGCTTCAAGATCTGTGACGCCGTTTTTCGCGGGAACCTCTACAACCTCAATATATTGGCCCTTTGCGTATGTTTTCAAAACATCACGTGATTCCGGATGAACGGCTGCGGAAATGACGATTTTTTTCTTTTTCGTATGGCCCGACGCAAGCATCGCCGCTTCCGCCAGCGCCGTTCCCCCATCGTACATAGAGGAGTTTGCGATATCCATTCCCGTTAATTCACAGATCATCGTTTGAAATTCAAAAATCGCCTGCAGCTCTCCTTGTGAGATTTCAGGCTGATAAGGCGTATATGCCGTGTAAAACTCTGATCGGGATATCACATGATCGACGATAACCGGCTGGTAGTGATCGTACACTCCTGCACCCAGAAAAGATGCATATGTAACAGCGTCTTTATTTTTCGCCGCAAGCTTTGTCAGCTCTCTCGTCAGCTCAGTTTCTGACTTTGCTTGTTTAATGCGGTAGTCTTTTTGAAACCGTACATTTTCCGGAATATCGGCAAACAGTTCATCAATTGTTTCTGCGCCGATGGCTTTCAGCATTTCTTTTTTATCCTGTTCTGTCGCGGGCAAATATCGATGCTTCATATGACTCTCCTTTTTCAGCTCTGTTTTGGACGTTTATAAAACGGTGTGCGGACAATCTTCGCTTTTACCGTTTTTTTACGGATTTCCACTTCTACTTCCGTTCCGACTTCACTGAATTCCGTTTTGATTAAGGCAAGGCCGATATTTTTCTTTAAAGTCGGAGATTGCGTGCCTGTCGTGACTTCACCGATCGGAACACCGTCTTTTTTCACGGCGTACCCGTGTCTCGGAATCCCTTTTTCAATCATCTCAAGTCCGACCAGCTTTCGCGGGGCTCCTTTTTCTTTCTGTTCGCGCAATACAGACTTCCCGAAAAAATCGGAATCTTTCTTGTGTTTCACGGCAAATCCGATTCCGGCTTCAATCGGTGTAATATCTTTCGTCAATTCCTGACCGTATAAAGCAAGCTTCGCTTCAAATCTCAGCGTATCACGGGCGCCGAGGCCGCACGGAACGAGACCTTCATACTCTCCCGCTGCAAGTATCTCCTTAAATAGATGAACTGCATCTTCATTGCGGCAATATAACTCAAACCCGTCTTCACCGGTATAGCCTGTTCTTGAAAGCAGGACTTGTCGTCCGGCAACGTCCGCCCCATCAATAAACGTAAACGGCTTTAAGGAGGACAAATCACATTCTGTCAGCTTCGCAAGAACCGACTGAGCATTCGGCCCCTGAACGGCAAGCAGTGAAATCCCGTCAGACTGATTCGTCAGCGTGACATCGCCTTCCGCATGTTCCGTCAGCCAAGCGATGTCTTTTTCAATATTAGACGCGTTAATCACGAGCAGATAGCAGCTCCCGCTTTTCTGATAGATCAGCAAGTCATCCACCGTACCGCCGTCAGGAAAACACATGGCAGTATAGAGCGCGTTTCCCGGCTTTAAATCGGCAACGTCATTTGTCATCATTTTTTGCAGAAAAGACAGGGCGTCTTTACCGGATACTTCAACTTCCCCCATATGGGACACATCAAACAGGCCCGCTTTTGTACGGACGGCTTCATGCTCCTCTTTAATAGAAGAAAATTGAACCGGCAGCTCCCATCCTCCAAAATCAATTGTTTTTCCGCCGTATTCTTTATACACGTCATAAAGCGGTGTTCGTTTCAGCATCATCTTCCCCCTTCAGTCATTGGCGCATTGTAAAAACATATAAAAAAGGACAGAGAAACACCTCATGAAAATGAAGGTTTCTCTGTCCCGGCACCTGAAAGTTTACTTTATGAACATATCATAAAGACGTCCCCTTTGGTGGCCTGCTTCTTCTAAGTGCAGACACTCTCCAGAGTTGCGTCGAGCAAGAGTTCTTTTGCCTGAGAGATTCACTCCGCAGTTTGCTCCTTCGGCGCCCGGACGCACATCTTTCGTCCGAGTCTCTCCCCTTGCTGTCATTCGCTCATATTTACCAATTTTATGGACATACTAAAGCAATATCTTTTAGTGAAATCATTACTTATATCCTACCACCCTCACTTACGTCCGGCAACAAAAATTATGACAAATCAGTTTTTTAAAAGAAAGGCGGTTTTGTTACATATGACAGCAGAGATCATATTTGATGCAAACTGGCCGGGAGAGTTTTCTGAGCGGCTGAAAACGGACGGTCCCTGGTCAAATTGGGAGATGTACAAACTGTCGGCTGAAGTCCAGCAGACCCTTGCCATTCCTGAATTTGAAGGATTGAGGGCTCCTTTATACCTGCCCGATTTTACTCCGCTTCCCCATCAGCTTGAAGTCGCGCAGAAAGTCGTTGAAAAAATGAACGGCAAGGCGATTTTAGCTGATGAAGTGGGGCTCGGAAAAACGGTGGAAGCGGGCCTGATTTTAAAAGAATACATGATTCGCGGGCTGGCCAAAAAAATCCTGATTCTTGTGCCGGCATCACTCGTTTCCCAGTGGGTCAAAGAGCTTCAGGAGAAGTTTTTGATACCCGCTGTTGAACAGAAGAAAAGCTATGTGTGGGAACAGTGCGATATCGTCGTTTCTTCTATTGATACGGCCAAACGCTCGCCTCACAAGGACATTGTGCTTTCTATTCCGTATGATCTCGTCATTATTGACGAGGCGCACAAGCTCAAAAACAGCAAAACGAAAAATTATGAATTTGCGAGAAGTCTTGTGAAGAAATACTGCCTGCTTCTGACGGCGACGCCGATTCAAAACCGGATCGAAGAAATCTTCAATTTAGTGTCACTGTTAAAGCCCGGCCATTTAGGAAATGAAAGCGGATTTCAAGAAACCTTCAATCAGAAGGACGGGATTGACGCTCATGAGCATTTGAAAGAGCTCGTCAATAAGGTGATGATCCGCAACACGCGGAGCGACACCGGCCTTACATGGACGAAGCGCCACGTGGAAACAGTGCCGATCACCTTTTCACCGACGGAACAGGCGCTTTACGATGACATTGCCGCACTGAAAAACGGCACGGAAAAGCCCGCAAGCGCATTTTCCATTATGACGCTGCAAAGAGAGTGCTGTTCAAGCAGGGAAGCCGTGTATATGACGCTCAAAAAAATGCTTGACCAAAAAGACAAACATGCGCCCGCATTCGATGACCAGACGATCGCTAATTTAATGGACCGCATCAATCAAGTCACGCAAAACTCAAAAGCGATTCAAGTTGTTGACTTGATCCAAAAGATTAATGATAAAGTCATTATTTTTACTGAATACAGGGCGACACAGATTTACCTGCAATGGTTCCTTCAGCAGAACGGCATAAGCTCCGTTCCGTTCAGAGGCGGATTTAAACGCGGAAAAAAAGACTGGATGAAGGATCTCTTCCGCGGCAAAGTGCAGGTGCTGATCGCTACAGAAGCCGGAGGCGAAGGGATCAACCTGCAATTTTGCAACCATATAATCAATTATGACCTGCCGTGGAACCCGATGCGGCTTGAACAAAGAATCGGAAGGATTCACAGACTCGGTCAGGAAAGAGATGTCCATATCTACAATATGGCGACAAAACATACGGTGGAAGAGCATATCTTAAAACTTCTGTATGACAAAATTCATTTATTTGAAAATGTCGTCGGAGAATTAGATGACATTTTAACAAAAATCAAAGTGAGCAATTTTGAAGACCATTTGCATGATATTTTATGCCATTCGCTGACAGAGGAAGAAATGAGAATCAAAATGGACAATCTCACCTCTTTTCTGTCGTACGGTACGGACAAGCCCGCCAGAAAAAAAGGATCTTAATCTAAAAGGAGGAAGCGCGACATGAGACAGCAGGAGGTTCACGAATTTTTACTGCGCTTTTTTGAAGCGAACCACTGTCCGATTACAGAACACGGGCCGGGTTTTATGACGGTTCAGTTGACGGTCGAGATGGACAAACAAATTATGAACCGCCCGTTTTATTGGCATTGGCGTGAAAAAACGGGCGGCGAACCGAACCCGATGAAGATCACGTTCATCACTGATAAAGAAACGGCTCCGGAGGATATGGACGGCGAATTTATTTACTTTGGAGCCCCGCGCCTCTTTCAAATCTTTCAAGCAGTTAAACAAAATGGGAGATTTACAAGAATATATGAGAAAATTGTATCAGCCGGAGCCAGAGTGCCTCTTCAGCCCTGGCTGGGATTAAATGTAGTGATTTCATACCAATCCGACATGAAAAAAGACAGACTTTTGTCTTTAGGCCTGCATCTTGTTTCTGGAACAATTATAGAAGGGTTTCAGCAGAAGCTTGCACCGCTTCCGCTGACCTCGCAAATATCAGACTATTGCTTTACCATATCGCCGATGATTAAGCCGGAAAGCGGGATTAAAAGGATGGAGCATTACTTAAAAGACGCTGCCGCCAAAGAGCCGTCAGACTGGGCTGACAGCGCGATCGCCAGATGGAAAAAGGACCTCAGGCTGCTCGATCAGTTTTATGAGCAGACAGAGGAAAAACCTGAGGAATACCATTTGGAAAAACAAGCGCTGAAAGCCTTATATCAGCCGAAAATTCACATTCAGATTGAAAACGGCGGTTTATTTTTCCTGCAAAGTAATTTTTCTGGATAAGCGTTATCCATTCGACACCTTTCCCGTTTTTTCTGGAAATTCTATATTATAATAAAAGTATATAGAAAAAATTTCTGGCGTTTCGCATGCGATGAATCACTTCCAGACATGTAAAGATAAGGTCATGGCCGGATTGGCTGAAATACATAAACAAGTATTTTAGGAGGAGAAAATGCATGAAAAATGCAAAAACAGAATTTTCACAATTAGATAAGGAATGGGTTGAGCTGATATTAGAAGCCCAAAAAGCAAATATCAGCCTAGAAGAAATACGCAAATACCTGCTTTCGAATAAAAAGTCTTCTCAACATATCCAGGCAGCCAGAAGTCATACCGTAAATCCTTTCTGAATGTGCTATAATATCACAAGGAAGGTGATGACATTGATTGGCCAGCGTATTAAACAATACCGAAAAGAAAAAGGCTACTCACTATCAGAACTAGCTGAAAAAGCTGGGGTAGCGAAGTCTTATTTAAGCTCAATAGAACGAAATTTACAGACGAACCCCTCCATTCAATTTCTCGAAAAAGTCTCCGCTGTTCTGGACGTCTCGGTTCATACTTTACTTGATGAAAAACATGAAACCGAATACGATGGTCAATTAGATAGTGAATGGGAGAAATTAGTTCGCGATGCAATGACATCCGGGGTATCAAAAAAACAATTTCGTGAATTTTTAGATTATCAAAAATGGAGAAAAGCGCAAAAAGAGGAGTAGTGCCGCCATATGTGCACAACTCCTCTTTTAACTGTCCGACTTTCGGATTAGTTTTTATCCTCACTGTGAGCCTTTTCATTTTCCTTGACGTAACCGTCTTTATCCGTATGATCTTTCGTAATGGTCAAGCCGTTCCATTGCGTTGCTTCAAAAGAGAATTGAAGAGAAATCGCATTGCCTTGGAACTTGTTTTGCACACTTAATCCGTCCGCAGTTTTTGCGGTGTCATTTTTAAATTGGATTTCCATTCTCACCTGGTCATAATCAGCAGGCGTTTTCGGAACTCCGTCGTACTCAGGAGCTGTTTTGCCGTTAATGGTTGCTACATTGACTTTTCCGCTCCCACTCAGGAATTTCGGATCAATGTGCTTGCTGATCGCTTCGGCAGCTGCTTTATCCTGTTTTGTTGACATTAAGTATAAGTCTTTCAGGCTGGCCGCCTTCAAAATGATATTTTTAGGATAGCCGTTGCCCCCTTCTTTACCGACTGTCAGAACCGTAATTTCAAACTGGCTGAGGAAATCCTCCGCAGATTCATTTCCTTTCTTTGCTCCTTTAAAGTCAGTAAAATTCAAAGCCATCAGCACTTCTTTAATGGCAAGTGAACCGTTGTTTCTGAATTCGAAATCTTTCGTCAATTTATCGCCTGGTTTTAAGTTTGACAAATTGACATTGGCTGATTGTTCTTTAGCCGATAAATCAAGTGTTCCTGACGCAAATGTAGCGTCCGTCGACTTCACATCATTAAATGCGGCCCATGTGCCTCCTCCTACTAATGCTAAACCGAGTGCGGCTGAGGCAACGCCCAAGCTTAATTTCTTTTTCATACCCATGTTTGTACTCTCCCCTTACTTTTTATTTTTGTTATCAAATCCTGTCGCCAGGTTGCAACCGTATTCATGTGGAGATGGTTCCCTTTTTTGCATGTTCTTCCAGCGCTTTCGTTTTCCGCTCAATATCGCGGAGGGCGCTGATAATGACTGTTATTGAGTAAATCAAAAGCATGACGCCGGGAACGATTAACAGAATCGCCGTTCCGATCGGCTGGCTGGCCAAATGTATGACATATCCGGCATACGGAAGCTGATATCCCGTATACTGGGCCGCCACTTTTTCAGCTTGAACGGGTGCGGCATCCGGGGCGGCATTATGGTCCCCTTTTGTCTCAAACAGCAGGTTCCCGTCCTTTTTTGTGATCCCGATTATTCTGTGTGTGACGGCTGTTCCGTCATCTTGCGTAAAGGTGATCACATCCCCTTTTTTTAAGTCATTCACGTCAGAAATTTTCTTTACCGCTATGAGCGAACCCGTCTTAAATTCCGGGTCCATTGAACCCGACAGCACGGATTTCAGCGTATAGCCGAAAATGGCCGGCTCACCCCCGGAAGCCCGGGTCGAAATCACCGTTAACGTCAGCACAATAATCAAGCTGAAGATGACGGCATACAAAATATTACTGATCAGTTTCAGCGTTTTTTTCATGTTCTTCCCCGCTTTCTTTTACCGGCTCAGCCGGCTCTTTCTCCGTTTTCTTTAGATCGGAAACGGTCGCCTGTTCCCGGCATTTGACGAGTTTCATCGGTTTTGACCACTCAAATTTTTCTTCGTCGGCCGGGTACCCTTCAGGCTTGTAAACCTTGAATGCGTATATGCCCGGCTGCAAAGACCGTTTTGACTCAATTTTATAAATCGTTTTGCTTTTTTTATCAGTAATAAGCCCTTTATCCACAACATTGCCGTTTCGTAAAGGCTGCTGCTGAGAAGTGATTTTATGGAGCTCCCATTTCCAGTCAGAAACAGTCCGCTCTTTTCCCTTATTCTCCAGCTCGGCATAGAGCTGAAGCGGCGCACACACGGTGCCTGACGTATCAGTTTGATTTGTTATATGTAAATCACTTTGATCCCAGCGTTCGTCATAACGGCAATCGTCATCCGTATATTGAAAATCTCCGCAAGTTTGAACCGGGAGACTGAAGCTTTTCACATCATTGAAGGAGGAACTTGTATCACCTGTGAACTGAGCACATATCATCACGGACAGGCAAAAAATGAACGAAAGCCGTAAAAATAGCATCATCCGCCATCTCACCTTGCCCTTTTTTTCCATTCGCAACAATCGGAACATGCCTTACCCCCTGTAAAACTGTTAATAAATATGACAACCGTTCTCTTTAAAGAACTGTATGAACAAAGTATAATCAAGGATTATCGTCTTGAAAAATGTCAAATTCGGTCAAATTGTTCGTTTTTGAGAATGGTATCTTTCAAAAACATCGTTTTGCTTCAAATTACACACCTTTTTGGAATTTTTTCTAATAAAACGTGAGAAAATAACGAGGTGCCTAGCACAAAATGGAAAGTATATACAGCGAAAGGACGAAGAATGATGATCAAACAAAGTCTGATTTGCCTTTCTCTTCTTGTTTTCGGGGTTTCAGGAACAGCTCAGGCGGAAACGGTGCCTTATTATGCTGTTCACCATAAATCAAAATGGGAAAAGTTAGCAGAAAAAGAAGCTAAAAAAAGATATCCGCTCGCCCAAACGTTATTTATTCAAAAGGTGTGGGACCGGAAAAGAACGGATGAAGCAGTCAAGCAATACCACTTGACATTGCGGGATGGCGCAAAAGAATTTGGTGTGTTCGTTACGATTTCTTTTAATCCCTACAGCCAAAAAGTAAATAAAATTGCCGTCATTGAGGAATACCAATAAGGCCCTCCTGTATCAGGAGGACCTTTCGTGTGATTCAACTTTATTTTTTCCGCTGCATCCACAGCTTAAAACTGTACGGCAATATTCCGAACCAGTGCTGAGAAGCCGGCACTTTCTTTTCTTTCCGCACTTCTTTTCGCTCTCTCCGTTCCTGTTTCGGCGTATCGAAATATTTAACGAATTGCTCAGTCATATATTTTACATAATCATTTGTTTTCACGGCTCTCACCTCATAGTGCTGTCTTTACTATGAAGTGTTGTCCCGCCGCCTCTTTTTTATACTTCCGTCCATTGAATCAGCTGTTTCTTCTTCTGATCGAACAAAAGGTGAGCCTCCCGTCTCGTGCCTGTCGTGGTTTCCGCCTGAATTGTAACCTGAACCGTTTCCCTTCGATCACTCCCGGTGATGTGAAAAGAAACGGTGCCGTACGGAAAACGCTGTGTACCAGTTTGGCCCTTTTGTCCCTGTGTCATATGGCGGCTTGACAGCAGCGCGCCGTTTTGGAGCAGGTTCTCTCCGATCCAGTACTCCCCGGCCTCTTTTGCAAATGTTTTTCGGGTGATGAAATCAGATGAAGTATAGCTGATGACAAGTAAAACTGCGGCAGAAACAAACAGAACCGCGGGATATATAAAACCGTCAGATTTGTACATTTAATCACCTTTAAAAGAGCTGTAAACCGGAATGACCGCCTGATTCTTTTTACCTGTAACGCTTGAGATCTCTAATAAGAGCAGGCCATTTTTCACATCAGCCGTTAATGATGCCGCGTTTTGCAGGATCGGCACGTGGCCTTTTCCGTTTACTCTTTTCCTTATCATCTTATGATAAATTTCAAAACGCACTTCTTCGCCTCCTGTTTTCCGGCATGCTAACGCCCGTCCGCCGTCCGCCGGCTTCACAGTCTCAGCCTGTTTACATTCGTTCATGATCTGCTGAACGGCAATTTGATGCTCCCGGCTGTCTAATCCGCCGTTATCGGTCCGGTTTGATAAGAACAGATGTAAAATCGGGCCCAGGGTGCCTGATAGGAAAAGACAGACTGCCAAGGAGAACAAAACATTAAGAAGCGTAAAGCCAGTCTGTTTTGAGAATGCTGAGGCACATTTCTTTTTCGCCGGGGTCAGCCGCACACACTTTGTAATACTCACCATCCTCCTTCCACTTCACACCGGGAGACGGCGGCTTTTTTCCGGTCATCATATAAGTGCTGATATGTTTCTGAAGAAGCTGGTACGCTTCCTGGCGATCTTCTATTTTCAGGCCATCTGTCAGCATGCCCGTCCAGACCGGAATGATAGACGTCATAAGGAACAGCCAAATGGCCATTGCTGATAGCGTTTCAATAGTAGAGAACCCCTTATTTCCGTTTAGCATGGACATTTCCGCTCCCTAAGTAAACTGTGATCTCATAGGTGAACCCGGCGCTCTTCAATTGTATCTTTCCTCCCGAATTCGGATGGCCTTTTTCGTTAAATTCAAGGCTCTCCGGTAAAGTCACAAGCGTAATGTGAAGCGAATCAAAAGAACGCTCGACAATCCTTCCGCCTGACTGCAGTTTGTATTTATGCTCTTTTGGAAGAAAAGTGATTTTTGTTCTTTTATGTTCTGCGATAGCCGTTTCCTGAGCAAGCTGAATATCTTTTTGGAGCTGTTCTGTTTTTTGCCGCACGGCAAGGTGGGTGCAGACCGGCGGAACCGTCGTGAACAAAACCGTCAGCAGGACGGACGCCAGGCTTAACACAATCAGGCTTTCAAGAAGGGTAAACCCATTTTCTGTCCGCCTGTTATTGTTCAACTGTAACTTCTCCGCCACTAATTAAGATCTGTTTACCATTCGGGCAGGCTGTATTCTTTTTGATATACCCCTCTGATTGTAAATCGTTCATATCCGGCATTTTACCTTCATGGTCGATTTCGTACGCCGTCACTTGGGCTTTCACCATATTCTGCAGTCCTTCACAGCCTTTACGCTGAATGCTTTGATTATGTTTTGTAACGTTAGGAATGGTGATTAAAAGCAGAATGGAAACGATAAATAAAACAATCAGCATTTCAATTAAAGTAAATCCATCTTGATTTTTCAGACGAAGCACTCCCTTACATTTGGTTCATCATCTGGTACATCGGCATCAGCATTGACATGTAGACAATTAAAATCATACCGGCCACAACACCGTAAATGACAGGCTGGAGAATGCCGGTATACTTCGCCGCGTTTTGTTCAAGACGCTCCATCATAAACTGGCTGTACGTATAAAGTTCGCGGTGAAGCCGGCCGTTTGCCTGTCCGTGGCTGACTGCAGCCGCAAGGTCTTTTTCATAGCACGGATGCCCGGAAAGAGCGGATTCTATGGTTTCTCCGGCTTTCAGACGTGTAATGAGCATCTCTGCTTCTTCACGATAAAAAGGCAGAAAAGATTGTTCTTTAAAAGCTGTTAAGCTGTCATAGATAGAAAGGCCGGATTTCAGAAGACTGCTGAGCTGTAAAGAGAAAAAGTAGCTGTTAAAAAGAACGGCCGCTTTTCCTAATAGGGGGATTTTCACAACAATCAGCATTTTATCTTGCGGGGATTTTTTCTTACATAAGAACCAAACGTACAAAAACAAGCAGAAAGCGGCGGACAGCGCCAGTGCGCAGGCTTCATGAAAATGCCGAAAAAACGCAAAGATCAAAGCAGTCGCACCGGATGTATTCATATTCATTGATTGATAAATCCCAGAAAACTGCGGAATGATTAAACTTTGCAGGATATAAAACATGACACAGACGGAAGATATTAAAAACATCGGATACCGGAGCATTTTTTTGATTTGATTCGTCTGCATGAGCTTTCTCTGTAACAAGTCGCCGCTTTGTTTCATCGCCCCCGGCAATTCCCCGTGTTTCTCAGCGAAATAGCAGATAGAGACGGCTTCTTTGTGAAAAGACAGTGCCTCAAGCACTTGGTAAAACGCATCACCTTCCCTCAGCCGTCGGATTCCGTCCGTCAGCTCTGCAAGCTGACGTTTATGCAGCTGGAGTTTCAGCAGTCTGAGCCCTTCAATCAGACTGTATCCTTTTTCCGTCATTTCACCGAGCCTTTTCAAAAAAGCCGCTTGATCCTTCAACGGCCAGGTTCGTTTAATCCGCTTCATGATACACCCACCGATCGTAATTGTCGGTCGTGACATAGCCGAGAGCGATTCCTTTTCTGATCAGCCTGCGGAGCGTCTGATATTGAAAATTGGCGTGCTCTCCCTTTGCTTCCTGAAAGCATTGGGTGAGGTTTTTCCCGTAGAGCAGTTCATAAATGCCCGCACGGCGTGTCTGCCTGTACATCCGGCAGTACACGGAACAGTTTTCCTCTTTGCAGAACGGACATGTTAAATCAACCAGACGCTGAGCGGCAATAGCAATGACGGTTTGTTCAATTTCTGTCATGTTCACGCCAAACTCCAGCAGCCTGTATATGGCGCCCTTAGCATCTCTTGTATGCAGGCTTGAAAGAACGAGGTGTCCCGTCATGGCGGCGCGGACTGCGATTTCAGCCGTCTCGGCATCCCTGATTTCCCCTAAGATGATCATATCGGGATCATGTCTTAAAATCGCTTTTAAACCGGCGGAATATGTGACTCCGGCTTTTTCATTCACCTGAACTTGCAGCACATCCTCATCTCTTGTTTCTACGGGGTCTTCAAGCGTGACAATCCGCCGGTTGAAATGCCGTTTTGCATAGTTGACAAGCGAGTAAAGAGTGGTCGTTTTTCCAGATCCGGTCGGGCCGGTAAACAGAAGCAGGCCGTGCGAATGCTTCAGAAAGGACAATAATGCGGCGCCCGCCCCCCGAAATAAAGACAGTTTATCCAGAGGGGGAATCTGCCGCTTAGGCAAAAGCCTGATGACAAGACTTTCATCATTCATTGTCGGCAAGGTTGACATTCTCAAATGAACGGTTTCTGTCGGAAGCGGCAGAGACAATGACCCGTTTTGCGGCTTTCGTCTTTCTCCTATATCCATGGCCGATAAAAACTTGAAATGAGAAATAAGCCTTACACATTCCTCTTTTTTTAAGACTCTTTTTTTCACAAGAGCATGGCCGATGCGAAAATGAATGAAAGCATCCCTTTCTCTCGGCACAATGTGTATATCTGAAGCCCTTGCCGTATAGGCCTCGTTTATGATGTTCCTGCTGTATGTTTCAATATTTTTCACAAGACTTCCCTCCTTCCGCACGTATTGTAAATCAGATACATAAAAGCCGGCAAAGGAGAGATTATGCGTTTTACACTGTGTAAAACGCAAAAAAATAAAAAACAAGCCCCCTGACATTGATTTACCGAATGAAATCCGGAACCATTCGGCCATTTTCAGCCATCAAAAAAAGCAGGCGAATGCCTGCTCTTCTTAGCGTTTCTTTTCTTTCCGCAAATATTTTTTTTGATGCTCCCTCAAAATGTCCCCTGTCCAGCCTTTGTGCCGCAGATAAATATAAATCAGCAGGGTTGATACAATAATGAGCACGATGGAACAGATATACGCATATTTCCAATGAAGCTCCGGCATGTTATCAAAGTTCATCCCCCAGAGAGCTCCAAGCGCCGTCATCGGTGTAAAGAGTGTTGTAAAGATCGTCAAGGCTTTCACAATTTCATTTCCTCTTTGGGAGGTAATGACTTCCTCGGCGTGCAGCAGATTGCTCAATTCCTGATCAAACTCATTGATATATGTAATTCCTCTTTCCATCTTTTGATGAGCTCTGAGGTAATCTTTCTGCCTGTCATTTTTCGGAAGAAAAGCTTCTTTTAAAGCCATTTCTACTTTTTTAGCCCCCAGTGTAAGACCTTTCCAAATGAACAGCTCATGGCGCAGTTTATGCACATTTTCCAAGATTCCTTTGCTGTTGTCATCATGAATCTGCCATTTCAGCGTCCGCTGCTTGACTTCAAATTCATCCAGTCCGATCAGATAGGAATTCATCAGCTCTCCCAGTAAAACGAAAAAGCCTTCAATCGGATTTTCACAGGTTTGAATCTGCTGTGTGGCATGCTTTTCTTTTACACCGCGCAACAGCGAAAAATCAAAATTAATTGTAAAAAAGAAGTCTCTCGTAATATAAAAGTGAAATACGGTATGGTTTTTTTCATCATCTAATCCTTGATGATAGATTAAAGAACCGAAAACCGCTTCATTATTCTGATCATTTGTATCTGAGCGCAGAAAGTTTATATGATTTTCATGTTCAAACCACTTTTCGCATTGCGGCCAGTGATTGTGATGGATCATTTTTTTCGCTTCCGTTTTTTCATGCGGACCGAGCTGGTACCACAGCCAGTCCGCACCCGAATGTACCTTCATCTCTTGTCATCCTCCAGTATCGCTTTCTTGTTTTATTACCGTAAATGAAGCAGACTAAACCAGGTTCGATGTTTGAGCAGCCTTCTACAGTGGTATTATTCCGAAAAAAGGGAGGTGCAAGCCTTCCTTCGCGGAAGGCGTTACATTGTATATCATCAAACTATCTGCCATCGTACTATTTATTTTATTGACGGCGTGTTTTGTCGCCATAGAGTTTTCAATCGTTAAAGCAAGGCGCTCCCGCATTAATCAGCTCATTGAGGAAAATGTAAAAGGAGCAAAAGCAGCCAAGCATGTCATTACACACCTCGATGAATATTTATCGGCGTGCCAATTGGGCATCACCGTCACCGCTTTGGGGATCGGCTGGCTGGGTGAACCGACAGTCAAAGCAATGCTTCAGCCGTTATTTTTAAAAACCGGAGTTCACGAAGCGGTTGCCCAAGTACTGTCATTGATCATCGCCTTTCTGCTGGTTACATATGTGAATGTCGTCATCGGCGAACTCGCCCCGAAAAGTTTTGCTATCCAAAAAGCCGAGCGGATTACACTTTTATCTGCCAGACCGATGATTTTGTTTTATAAGTTAATGTTTCCGTTCATCTGGCTGCTCAATCATTCCGCCCGCCTGATTACAGCAATGTTCGGCTTGAAGCCTGCTTCCGAACATGAAATGGCTTATACGGAAGAGGAATTGCGGGTGCTCCTTGCCGAAAGCTATCGAAGCGGCATGATTAAAAAAAGCGAGCTGCATTACGTAAATAACATTTTTACATTTGATAAGCGCACTGCCAAAGAAATTATGGTGCCCCGGAATGAAATGGTGAGCCTGCCGTTAGACAGCGGATCGGGACATATGCTCCGGGACATTATCAAAACAAATAAATATACCCGGTATCCCGTAGTAAAAGGAGATAAAGATCATGTAGTCGGCATCATCAATATAAAAGAAGTTTTATTCAGATTCCTGTCAGAAGGAGCGGCGTTTACAAAACACGAACTCAGCCCTTACATCCAGCCGGCGATCCACGTGATTGAGACGATTCCGATTTATCAATTATTCGTTAAAATGCAGCGGGAACACGCCCATATGGCCATTCTCATTGATGAGTACGGCGGAACCGCGGGATTAGTAACGGCGGAAGATATCATTGAAGAGATCGTCGGCGAAATCCGCGACGAATTTGATACGGATGAAACACCTTCCGTTCAAAAGCTTGGGAAGAACCGCTATCTCCTGAACGCCAAATTGCTGATCAGTGAAGTCAATGATGTACTCGGAACAGAGATTACGGCTGATCAAGTCGATACACTCGGGGGCTGGTTTCTTACTCAGCATATTGACGCGAAGCCCGGGAGCACCATTGATTTTGAAGGCTACACATTTACGGTAAAAGAAATCGACAGCCATCATATCATGACGATTGAAGCTGACAAAGCTGAATAGCTGAGGGAGAAATCCTCCCCGGCCATTCAGCTTTTTATCATCTTAATGATTCTTTTACGATAAATCCGTTTTTTGCCAGCGCCTTCGCCAGACTCTGCTCTGTTTTCACCTGAGAAAAATCGATGCCGAGCTTCACGACGGTCTGCGCGATTTCCGGCCTGATGCCTGAGATTGTCGTTTCTATGCCAAGAAGTTTTGTGCTGTCAATCACTTTAAAAATCTGATAAGCGACCATCGTATCCACAATCGGCACACCTGATATATCTAAAAATAAATAAGAAAGCCGGAGTGAAGAACATTGATCAAGCACCGATTCCAAAATCATTTTTGCCCGGTAGGTGTCAATTTCGCCGACGAGCGGCAAAATTCCAATACCGTCGGCAATCGGCATAATCGGCGCGCTTAGTTCGTTAATCATTTCTTTTTGGGCGTTTAATTGTGTAACCGTCACTTTATAATATTCCTCTGTAAATACTTCAATCATATGGTCAATTGCTTTGTTCAGCTTCTCTCCCCAATGGAATACCGCATTCGCCCCAGGCTTCTCAGACATTTTTTCACAGCATGTCTGTATGCGGTTCCAGACCAATCTCCGGAATTCTTTAAAGCTCGTGACGCTTTCATAGACCGGTACTTCATGGACGGCCCGGTCCCTTGCGAACTGAAGCGCCCATTTTGTCAGCTCCTCTTCCCCGCCGTCTTTTTCCGATAGAATGCCGGCAACGATTTCAATTAACAGACGGTGCTGCATTTCCGCTTTCTGATCGTCTGAAGGCCGCCCCGATTTTGGTATGAGCAGCCACTGGCGTGTGATTTCACCTGATTCTTCAATTAAGGTTCGAGATAATGTTTCGTTCAAATGTTTCACGGGTCTCCTCCATTCAAATTCCTTTGTATGTATAAATCGGCGCCGGACGAACATACTGTAATTACATCCGATGGGCTATAGCCAAGCGGTAAGGCAATGGACTTTGACTCCGTGATCGTTGGTTCGAATCCAGCTAGCCCAGTCCCGCAACCGCAAAAAACGAAGATTAGCTGATAAATTTTGATCAGCGGATCTTCGTTTTTCTCTTATGATACAGATTGATGTACCGTTTTTTTCTTCGTCAGCTTCATCAGTTCTCCCGGATTGTATCCGATAACGAGCTTATTGCGATCGATCAGAATCGGACGCCGCAGCAGTTTCGGCTTCTCAGTCAAAAGCTTCAGCACTTCATTTACAGTCATTTCTTCAATGTTCAGGTTGAGGTTTTTAAATGTTTGGCTTCTCGTCGCCAATATTTCATCAATTCCTTCAGTCGTTAATGATAAGATCTGCTTCAATTCATCAATTGTCGGTGTCTCCCTGAATAGATGGCGCTCTTGAAAGTCAACATTGTGGGCTTTTAACCAATGTTTCGTTTTTCGGCATGATGTGCAGCTCGGGTATGAATAAAAAATAAGTTCTTTCATTTTTAAAAATTCCTCCCTCGGATAATCCGTCTCTTTGTTAACATAAGTACCCTGAACTTTTTTTCATTAAACATATTTCAAAAAAATTTTTCGGATCTTTTTCAGAGAGCGGCATAAGATATAAAACACAGGGAAAGACATAAATTCCACAATAAATATAATCATGAAAATGTTTACATTTCGAGTGCCGATCTATTATAATAAACTTCAGATAGACTCTCGGGAGGGGATAAGGAATGAATCGCATGTTCCGGGTGTTAGGATTTTGGACGGGGATATTTGCAGTCATGTTTTTTTTAGGGGGCATGAAAGACGCTTCTCTTTTGTTTTTTGGACAGACGATCTTTTTCGTATTTCTTTCTTATTTGAATCTGACTGAGCGGATGTATATTTATATTTTCGGAGCTTACTTAACCGTATTTTTCGCCGGATTTACATATTACTCAATTTTTATTATGACACCGGGCGGCGGAACCCACTGACAGAAAAAGACAGACCGATTAGGTCTGTCTTTTTTCATTTACAGTGAAAAACCATTAATAAACGGGTTTCGCTCCTGCTCTGTCTGGATATCCGTTTCCGGCCCGTGTCCGCTTAATACAAGTGTATGTCCGGGAAGCGTGAGCAGTTTTTGATGAATGGAATCAAGCAATACGTTCTGACTTCCGCCGTGTAAATCAGTGCGGCCGATGCCTCCCTGAAAGAGCACATCACCTGAAATCACCAGATCCGCGTCCTTCACATAATAAGAAACGCTTCCCGGTGAATGTCCCGGCGTAAACAATGTCTCCAAATGGAAAGGCCCGATGTCCAAAATGCCGTCGCCTTCGATCAGCCGTTCAGCGGGCCGTGCCGTTACGGCGATGCCCCGCAATATGCCTGATCCGTTTAAAGAAGAGTCCTCCAGCCACTTTTCTTCATTTTTGTGAAGATATACGGGAACGTCCCATCTGTCTCTTACTTCGTCAAGCGCGCCGATATGGTCAAAATGAGCGTGCGTCAGTAAGATGGCCAGCGGCTTCAGATTGTTTTCTTTTATGTAATTGTTGATTTTGTCCGCTTCCCCGCCCGGATCAAAAATAAGACAGGACTGATCCTCACTGACGAGAAAATACGCGTTTGCCTGAATCGGACCGGCCGGCATTCGTCTCCATTTCACTTTCATCACCTCTTTATGTATATGCCCTTATTATGAAGGTTTTCTGCGGAAGATTCAATGAATGCGGCCGGGAAAACGCTATCGACAAACAAAATGAAAACGGTTAAAATGAAATGGAAAGATTTTCAGGTTCCAATGACAAAGGAGGAGCATCATGTTACTTGTTGTAATCTTCGGCCTTGTCGCATTATTAGCTGTATTAGGAGTCCTGCGGGCTGTCAGACAGAGAAATATCCTGGGATTTTTGTTAGCCGCCGCCACGCTGGGCGTGTTTGGCTGGTTTACCGTAATGACCGTTGTAACCAGCGGCTATCCGACTGCACATTAAAAGCCTGTATCCAATGGATACAGGCTTATTTTTTATTGCTGCAAATGTTTGCTGACACTTTTGATTTTGCTCTCCAGCGTTGTTTCTTTATCACGTCTGTCATCAATGCGGATATTTGTCGCCACTCTGTGCAGCCCTTTTTGGAACGGAGCTTCGTGAATGTCCTGAATGACTGCGAATAAGTCGCTCAGCTCACCTTCAATCAACGTGTTCATCGGCGTGAGCTGAAATTTGATTTTGCCGGCAGCTTTGTAACCCTCCAAAATGTTTTGCACATCCGCTACATACTCACTGACGCTCGGTGTTTTTGTTCCGATCGGAATGATTGTCACATCTGCAATTGCCATTTGGTTCAAACTCCTTTTTCATTTGTTATGATTGGTTCTGTCATGCCTGTTTTCAGTGAAATCAGACGGTCATACGTAAAGCCGTATAAAGCGTATTCCCCGTTCGGAGAGATCTGAATCGGCTCCATTTCCGTGTTTTTGAGCACCGTCCGCTCCCGTTCGTCTCCTAAGTCAAAGCTGATCAGATTGTAAGAGCGGCCTTCAGGCTTAAATATGTAAAACCGCTTGTGTGTCTGATCGTAATCATATTCCATCGGCGCAAAGCTCTTATACTTTTCTTGGAGAGGAAATCGGTGTGTCACGGATGCCGGCTTTTGGAAAAGGAACTCGCCGTCTCCGTCCGATTGATCCGTTTGTCTGACGGCAATCGTCATGCCCGGGCGGGAATCGGCCCAGATGACGTGATGAAGCACTCTTTTTTCTTTTTTTGTCTGCAAGTCATAAGAATATAAAGGACCCTCTTCCTCCGTTTTCCCTTGCTTGATATATTGGAATTCATCAGTGGAGGTCCAATGGACAAAAGGGGCCTGAACGGGACTCTTTTTTAAAATGCCGTTGTTCATATCGGCCGTATAGGCTGTGAAGTCCCATGTTTCAGTAAAAACGGTAATCATCATTTGATACGGGTCATACGGATTCCAAGCCGTCTCCAGCTCATAAGAGTTAAAGGCTTTGTGATAAAGTCTTTTCCCCTGCTTGTTCATAAGCACAAGCTCAGTCTGACCGCTGCTTGTCACCTGTACGAGAATCAGCTGTTTTTTCCGGCTGATCTTTACATTGACAATATGGCCCTTTGTTTCATAGAGCCGTTCGGATTTTCCGCTGAAAAGATCATATTTCATCAGCTGATGATGTGCTGTATACAGAATCGTTCTGTTATCCAGCCATCCTTCCGTTTTCTCCGCTTCCTTTTTACTGAGCGGAACGATTTTCTGTTCTGCTGATTTTGCCGAAACGCCTGTGTCTTGCTGCTGATGAGATGGTTCACAGGCCGCTAAACACAGAACGAATGCGGACAGCAGAACACAAACCAAGTATCTCACCAGCCTTCCCTCCATTCTTTTCTATTGTCCCATATTTGTTTATGTAAACAAATGAGAAATTTCACAGATGTCTCAAAAAACAAGCGACCTCCACAAAATACCTTCCGTCGCTTGATAAATATCAGCAAACTGATGAAAAGGCAAAGGGTTTTTTCCCTTCCCAAGCTCAATGGTATAGCCCTCTTTTCCATACTGTTGTATAAACCAATCCCTAAAACCGGCATGGCTGTCAATGGTTTTAACGCCTTGATAGCGGTTTCCGCTTATCGCTTCAAACTCCCGAATCATCTGAGATGATTGCTCCGGTTCACATCCTTCGTATCCCCAATAAATCTCTTCTCCCTGCGTATGAAGCGCGATCAGCCGATCAGGCGGCTGATCCGTTATCAGCCGATGCATCGCCTGCGCCTCCGGTTCAGTGAGCGGCGCCGTTCCCGGAAAATCACGGTATGAAGGGGCTTTCGGTTTGCGCCTTTGTTCAATATCCCAATTGGATGGGAAATGTTTATTTAAATCCACACCGTTTATATTCGCCTTCCATTCGCGGTAATCCGGGCGGTGCTCATTTAATTGATTAAGAAATTCATTTTTTTCTGATAAATCTTCACATCCGTAAAGTACGAGATCAACACCGTCGGGATTTACGAGCGGAACGAATGACAATGATGTCAGGCTGAATATATCAAGCGCAGAGTTCCCGAAAACAGTTTTATTTTCGCATAATGCCGCGCAATATTCTTTACACCATTTAAGCGCGACCGAGGTGGTGATCCATTCATTGGCATGAAATGAGGCGTTTACATGGACTTTTCTTTCAGCCGTATCCGCACCTATTTTCAGCTCATAAAGCGGCTTTCCCAATACGGAACTGCCGATTTTACGGCACGTGACAAACGGAAAGACATCCGTTATTTTCTCAATTTCTTCATAAACCGATTGGGAGCCGTACACCTTTTCTTCCTTCACCCATTGATCATCGGAAAGAATCCTTTCACAGTGCCGGATGTATCGCGAAAGCCCGCTCAGCGTCTCAAGCGGCGGCCCCTCTGACTGCCCGCTCACGGCAAAGCCGGGACAAAATAATTCATCGCTTTCCGCCGTTTTATCAGCGGCTTTCAACAGTTTTTCATCAATTGAAAGCACCTTTGCAATATCTTTCATATGCTGTTTCAATTCAGGTTTGACACGAATTCCCGCCATGTTCATCCCCCTTTTTTTAAAACTATATGACAGGGGAGATAAAAAAAGAAAGCTGCCCGCGATATGGGCAGGCAGACTTTCTTCAGCAGTTTTGATGTTTGAGCCATTCATTTTTGGCAATCCACGCCCCGCCGATGACTCCGGCGTCATTTCCAAGTGCCGCAATCGAAATATCGGCCGCTTCCGCAGAACGCGGGAACGCGGTGATTTTGAAGGTCTCTTCCACTTTTGACCGCAGGATTTCACCCGCTTTAGACACGCCTCCGCCGAGCACGATTTTCGTCGGATTCATGGCGCTTGCCAGATTTCCGAGCACGAGGCCTAAATGTTTTGCGACGTAATCGACGACTTCAAGCGCTGTCTTATCCTGCTGTTTAGCCGCTTCGAACACGTCACGTGCCGTCAGATCGCGCACTTGTAAGAGCGAAGAGTCGGAAACCGCCGCAAGCTTTTCTTTCGCGATGCGGACGATGCCGGTTGCGGACGCAATCGTTTCGATGCAGCCGGATTTTCCGCAATTGCACGGAGCTCCTCCTTCCGGAATACTGCAAATATGACCGATTTCTCCGCCGGCCCCGTTTTTACCGTGAACGATTTCTCCGTTGACGATGATGCCTCCGCCGACTCCGGTTCCGAGCGTCACTAAAATGACATCTTTGGCCCCGTCACCTGCACCCTTCCACATTTCTCCGAGCGCCGCGATATTGGCATCGTTTTCAATGACGGCCGGAATACCCGTTTCCGCCTCGAGATGGTCTTTCAGCGGATAGTTTTTCCACCCCATATTTGTCGTCTCATAGACCATTCCCGTCGCCATTTCCACGGGTCCGGGCGCTCCCATTCCGATCCATTTTACGATCCGTTTCGGCTTGTTCAGTTCTTCCAGCTTCTGATCAAGCGCTTTGGCGATCGTGACCGTAATTGTGTTTCCTGATTTATCGGTCGGAACTTCCCATTTATGCTGAATTTCACCGTACATGTTGATAAAGGCCAGCTTGATGGTTGTTCCGCCAAGATCAATCCCCGCAAACCATGTATCTTCCATAATAATCTCCTTTTCTTATTTAAAATCCTGCTGTGTTATCTGCCTTTAATCCGCTCCGATTCTCTCTGAAGAACTCCGGCGGCTTTTTGCCATAATTCTCTTTCAATCACGTTTGACAAGTACATTTCCTTTAATTCATCTTTCATAAAGTCAATTTCGGCTTGTCTGTCACCGAAATAAACGATATGTCCGAATGACTTAAACAGCTGCTGCACGTCATAAAATGAATTCATCTTCTTCACCATTTCTATTCTTCTTAGTATAAGCGTATTTCATCTCTGATCCGGGCGTCAAGCAAAAAACGATTGGAGAAAATATCCTTGTATTATTTTCATAAATTGTATATTCACAATTGTAAAAAAACACTCATTTATGCGTTTTTCTGTTACAATACTTTCGTGCCCAAAAGCACAAAAGGATTAAAGTTTGATGGGGTGTTGTTTTGAAACAAGAAAAAAGGCTGACGTTCATCTCAGCCATCAGTTTATTTGTCTTGATGTTAGCAGTCATTATTTCCTGCCTGTTTTTCTTTCATACAGAGCCGCATATGCCGCTGTTCTTTTGCGTCATTATTCTGTCTCTGGCAGGTTTGTGGCTCGGTTTCTCGTGGGAGAGTCTTGAAAAAGGAATTGTCAGCGGATTGAAAAACGGTGTGCAGCCGATTATCGTGCTGGCTTTGATCGGTGTGCTGATCGGCGCCTGGATGTACAGCGGCGCCATTCCCACCGTCACCGTTTACGCTTTGTCAATTATACAGCCGAGTCAGCTGCTTTTGACCGCATTATTTTCCTGCATGATTATCAGCACGCTTGTCGGCTCAAGTCTGACAACTGTCAGTACAATCGGCGTCGCGCTGTTAGGGGTAGCAAGCGCGGCGGGAGTTCCGCTCGAATGGACGGCGGGAGCAGTCATTTGCGGGGCTTGTTTCGGTGATAAAATGTCACCGATGTCCGACACGACAAATTTTGCCGCCGGAATTGGCGAAATTCCGATTTTTAAGCATATTCGCCATATGATGGGCACTACCGTTCCGGCACTGCTGATCACGATTGTTCTTTTTTATATTCTCGGTTCATCGGTTTCAATAAATGCCGCTTCAACGCAAAATATTGAGGCGGTCATTTCCGGAATGAAAGAGGCCGTGCACGTTACGCCTTGGTCGCTTCTTTCACCTCTGTTGGTGATCATTTTAGCTGTGAGACGGGTTTCCGTGATTCCGGTGCTTACCGCCGGTATTATTTCCGCAGGGCTTCTGACTGCTGTTTTTATTCCTGACAGCAGCATTCAAGGATTTATATCCGCCCTGCAAAGCGGGACGGCGTTTAAAACCGGCGACCAGGCTGTGGCCAGCATTATCAACAGAGGCGGGCTCCAATCGATGATGGGATCAGTCTCTCTGATCATGATCGCCTTTGCGCTCGGCGGCCTGATGGAAAAAACGGGCCTGATCGCGGCGCTGCTTCAAGGATTGATAAAAGGCGTGCATACGAAAGGACGTCTTGTCATGGCGACCGTCTTCTCAAGTATAGGCGTAAACCTTGCGACAGGTGAGCAGTATTTGTCGATCTTAATTCCGGGTCAATCTTATAAACCTTTATATGACAAGCTCGGCATTAAGCGGATTCACCTTGCGCGGTCGCTTGAGGACGGCGGAACATTGATCAACCCGCTGATTCCCTGGGGAGTAAGCGGTGCTTTTATGGCAAGCGCATTAGGGGTTTCCGTCATCGACTACCTGCCGTTTACCTTTTTCCTGTACATTTCTCCTATGATCTCAATTCTGCTCGGTTTCCTGAAAAAAAGCTGACAATACGAGAAAACCTGCCGTTTTTTACCGGCAGGTTTTCTTATGCAAAAAATCCCGCTGAAAAAACGGGATTTGTTTAAAATGCCTGCTGAATGAATTTGTTTCTGATAAACGGTATTTTTAAAAAGAAATGAATGAATGTCCGTCTGATCCCCGGCTGGCTGAGCACGCTGTTCATCAGACGGTAGCGGTTTTGGTAAACGGCTAAAACAGATACGGCGCATAATGAGTAGATCAACAATTTTTTCATCTTATCCCTCCTGCCCCTATCGTTTGTCAAACAGCGAGAATTATTCCGGTGCAAGAAGTTTTTTATGCGATTAAGCGATGGTTTCAGATTCAGTCACGATCATATCGACCGGAATATCGTGGGGCATGCGGGGAATGCGGTCTGTCAGCTGGCAGTCAAAGAGAAGCGACACGGTACGGCCTTTATAACCGGAGAGGTACCGATCATAATATCCTCCGCCGTATCCGATTCTGAAGCCTTCCCGGTCAAAAGCCACGCCGGGCACAATCACAAGGTCAATGTCTTTTTGGGCGGCTTTTTCCGTCAGGCTCTCGATCGGTTCACTGAGGCCCGCATATACGGTTTCCAGCTGATCATACGCAGAAAATGTACGGAACTCCATCGCTCCCGTCTGCGGAAAGCATTTTGGGATACAGACTTGTTTTTTCTCTTTCCAGGCCTGTTCAATAATCGGCCGTGTCGGAATTTCCAGGCGTGTCGAGATGGTAACGGCGATCACGCGGGCCTGTTTCCATTCTTTTAAAGAAAACAGCGTTTCACGCATGCTGCGGCATTTTTTCTCCCATTCACTTTCTGTCATGTCAGAAAGCTTTGCTTTTATATCGGTTCTGATTTGTGCTTTCACGTTCCTCAAACCTCCCTGAAAGACAAAAAAGCCAGAACTTTATTGAAAGCTCCAGCTTTTTCCGCTGTTTTAAACAGCTTATTTTGTTTCACGGTGTAACGTAGATTTTTTATCACGTGGGCAATATTTTTTAAATTCAACGCGGTCCGGATTGTTGCGTTTGTTCTTTTTAGAAATATAGTTACGCTCACCACATTCAGTGCAAGCCAAAGTAATATTAACGCGCATTATTTTCCCTCCAAACTAAATATCATTTACTTATTCAGACTTATATATAATACCACTATAATGGACGGAATGCTAGAGTGATTTACATGAAATGTTGTTTAAGTGCAGAAAACATCAGTTTACGCTTCTGATCCTCTGAATGAGCCTGCGTCAGATGAAGGGAAAATATGACGAAACAGGACAAAAAAGGACTTTCTGATAC
Organism: Bacillus sp. KICET-1; assembly: GCF_027721405.1. NCBI lineage: Bacteria > Bacillati > Bacillota > Bacilli > Caryophanales > Bacillaceae > Bacillus > Bacillus sp. KICET-1. The sequence goes on along the minus strand of NZ_CP113515.1, from coordinate 2,428,555 downwards.
GAAATCTATAGAGAAATAACCGTTTGCTCCCCGAATAAAAAAGATTTCCCGACAAAATTCCGTTTTTTTCTCTATTTCCTTTAGAATGGCGGCGTTTTATGGTATAAAAAAGAAGGGCAAATTAATAATAGAAGGTGATGAAACGTGGAAATTGCTATTATTGCGTTGTTTATCGTCAGTATAGCGCTTATTGCATTCTCATATTCTCAAAGAGATCCGATGAAAGACGTGGAACAGGAGCTTGAAACGCTTCAGCTTTCCGCCATGCAGGAAATTTACAAGTTGAAAAAGAAAATGACGGTGCTTGAAGAAGAATTGCTGGAAACCAACCTCGTGATCCGCAAAGCCAAAAGCAGCGGCATTAACCAAAAAATCGCCAAACAAATCATTTCAAAATATAACAACGGAATGTCTGCGGAAGCCATCGCAAAAGCGGAGCACGTGTCTGTCGAGGACGTCAATACCATTATTAAAGATAATGAGAAGGTGCTCGTATGACAAAACGGGGCATTCAGGCTTTTGCAGCAGGCATGATTTTAGCGACGGCCGTTCTCGCCGCTGTCTTCTATTTGACTGACCATGACCAGGCAGCCGCCGTTAAAACTGAAAAAACAGCATTGACAGAAAAAGAAGTAAACAGCTACCTCGACGATCAGCACAAAGTCTCCGTCAACCGGGATGACTATCAAAAACTGCTTGATTCTAAAGAAAAATCATTAAACAACGACCAAAACACAGACGCTAAAAAGAAAAAAGTAACATACAAACTGACGATTAAAGACGGAATGAGCACTGCTGATGTGTCATCCATTCTTGAAAAAGAAGGTATTATTCCTTCAGCGAAAGACTTCAATGATTACGTCATTGACGCAGGCTACCACAAAGAAATCCGCGCCGGCCATTTCAAAGTCGACTCAGATATGAGCTTTAAAAAAATCGTCAAAACATTAACCCGCTAAAAAAGCTTGCAGGCATCGTCCATTCAGATGGATACGGCCGGCAGGCTTTTTTAATAGGCATATAAAAAGGACCCGGTCAATGGCCGGGCCCTTTTTTTTATCCGAATTTTCCGGTGATATAATCATGTGTTTTTTGATGATCCGGCTGAGAAAATATTTTGCCTGTATCGCCCCACTCCACCAGTTCGCCCATATAGAAAAACGCGGTTTGATCAGAGACCCTCGCAGCCTGCTGCATGTTATGAGTCACAATGACGATTGTATACTTTTCTTTCAATGTCAAAATCAGCTCTTCTATTTTCCGCGTGGACACGGGATCAAGAGCGGACGTCGGTTCATCCATCAGAAGGACGTCCGGTTTGGTGGCGAGCACCCTTGCGATGCACAGCCGCTGCTGCTGACCGCCTGACAGTGAAAGCGCCTGCTGGTGAAGGCGATCCTTCACTTCATCCCAGAGCGCTGCTGCCTTTAAAGATTCCTCGGCGATTTCAAGGAGTTTCTTTTTATTTTTTTCGCCGTGAATTCTCGGACCGTACACGACATTCTCAAATATTGACTGCGGAAACGGATTTCCTTTTTGAAACACCATACCGATCTGTTTTCTTAATTCTGCCGCATCCGTCTTTTCCTTCAGCAGATTGCGTCCGTTATAGATCATGTCGCCTGTCACTTTGACATTCGGAGCCATTTGCAGCATTAAATTTAATGTTTTAATAAAAGTGGATTTCCCGCAGCCGGACGGACCGATGATCGCAGTTACCTTCCGCTCCTCAAAACCGATCGTAATGTCTTTTAAAGCCTGATGGGCTCCGTACCATACATTCATGCCGTGAATATCAAATAAATTCTGTGTGTGCACCGCTTCCTTCACAAGACTCACAGTCCTTCCCCCTATCCGAACTTTCCGTTAATGTAGTCATCTGTCTTTTGCGCTTTAGGACTCGTAAAAATTTGTTCTGTCTGCCCGTATTCCACCACTTCCCCGTTTAAAAAGAAAGCCGTTCGGTCAGACACCCTCAGCGCCTGCTGCATGTTATGCGTAACGATAATAATCGAATAATCTTTTTTCAGTTCTGTCAAAAGCGTCTCGATTCTGGCGTTTGAAATAGGGTCCAGAGCGGATGCCGGTTCATCTAAAAGAAGCACGGCAGGTTTCATCGCAAGCGTACGGGCGATACAAAGGCGCTGCTGCTGGCCGCCTGATAACGACAGAGCCGATGAATGAAGCCGGTCTTTGACTTCATCCCAAAGCGCCGCCTTCGTTAAGCTTTCCTCGACCGCATCATCCAAAACGGCTTTCCTGCGTTCCCCTGCATACTTCAGCGCATGTGTGATGTTATTGTAAATGGATTTCGGGAACGGATTCGGTTTTTGAAACACCATACCGATCTCCCGTCTGAGAGACACGACATTAATCGCTTCACCCAAAATATTCAGCCCTTCATAAAGGATCTCTCCCTCGCTTCTTGCCGAAGCAATGGCATCGTTCATTCTGTTAATCTGTCTCAAAAATGTTGATTTCCCGCAGCCGGACGGACCGATCAGAGCCGTCACCGCATGTTTTTCAATATTCATGTTTACGTCTTTTACCGCTTGTTTGTCACCGTAATAAATTGATAAATGCTTCACTTCCAAAATCGAAGACTCCGGCAAACGCTTTGTCTGTTCCGCTTGTTCCCTGATGATGTGATCAATCATGTTTTCGCCTCTTTCCGATTAATTTGCCGTAAGCTTTTTATAAATGACAGACCCGAGCCATCTCGCACAAAGGTTAAACAAGAGAACCGAAATCACCAGCACCGCCGAGCCGCCGTTTGCAATCGCTTCGGCGTCAGGGATGATTCCCTGCGTATTGACACTCCATATATGAACCGCCAGCGTCTCAGCCGGCCTGAAAATATTGAAAGGAGATGATTCAGAAAACGGGTTCAAATCCGTAAAGTTCAGCCGCGGCGTTGTCAGCCCCGCTGTAAATAACAATGCGGCCGCTTCTCCGAATACTCTTCCTGATGCGAGAATGGCGCCGGTTAAAATCGAAGGAATCGCACTCGGAATCAGCACCGTTTTGACGGTATGCCATCTCGATACGCCTAAAGCGAGAGAAGCTTCTTTCAGCTCCTTAGGGACTGCAGTGAGCGCGCCTTCTGTCACCCGGACCATAACGGGAAGGTTAAAGACCGTTAATGCGAGCGCGCCTCCGATAATCGTGTAGCCCCATCCGGTCAGGTTGACAAACATCAGCATGCCGAACATCCCGATGACAATGGACGGAAGCGAAGACAGCACCTCAATACACGTTCTGATAAAATCGGTGATTTTATTTCGGGGCGCATATTCAGCCATAAAGACGCCGCCCCCCACACCAAGCGGTATCGTGATCAGCATGGTGATAAACAGAATGTAAAAGGAGTTAAAAAGCTGATCCCGTATTCCGCCGCCTGACGCAATGGCGCTTGATTTTGACGTAAGAAAATGCAAGGAGATTTCAGAGACGCCGTGAATAAGAATGTACAAAAACAATCCTGCCAAAATCGCCGCGATTACAGCGGCGCATAACCCGAATACACCGGTGGCCAATTTATCCGTTATTTTCCGGTTCATTACACTTTCCTCCTAGATGACAAGTAGCGTATGAGCAATATAAACAGAAACGACATGATGAGAAGAACAAGCCCCATAGACCATAACGTATTATTTTCAATACTGCCGTATGTGGTATGGCCCATGTTTAACGTAATAATCGTCGTTAATGTTCCCGCCGTATCAAGCAGGCTTTCCGGCAGAAGCTTTGTATTTCCGATAACCATCTGTACGGCGAGTGCTTCTCCGAACGCTCTTGCCATCCCGAGCACGACAGCGGTCAGCAATGTCGGAAACGCCGCCGGGATAAGCACCTTTCTGATTGTCTGCCACCTCGTCGCACCAAGCGCATATGAACCGTCGCGAAGGTGTTTCGGAAGTGACGCTAGCGCATCAGCGGAAATCGATGTAACAGTCGGCAGAATCATTACCGAGAGTACGATCGTCCCCGCCAGAAGGCTGTGACCCGTTCCGCTTGATTTAAAAGAGCCGATAAACGGAACCAATACTGTAAGACCTATGAATCCATAAACGACGGACGGAATGCCGACAAGCAGCTCAATTACCGGCTGCAGCACCTTTTTTCCCCAAGTCGGCGCAATTTCCGTCATAAACACGGCACCCGCAATACCGAGGGGCGCTGCGATCAGAGCGGACAGAACCGTGACCGCAAATGATCCGAAAATAAAAGGCAGTGCGCCGAACTCAGGTTTTGCCTGGGTTGGATTCCAATTCAGACTTGTTAAGAACTCAATCGGGCTTACACCATTTACAAAAAAAGATTGCAGCCCCTTTATGCCGAGAAAAATTGTGATCGCCGCTGATGCCGCAATGATAATCGCGGCACACACAGACACAATCACCCTTCCGCGGACTTCATCCAATTGCCTGTTTTGTTTTGAGCTTATTAAGCGTTCGCTTACAGACTCTTTTTCTCTGTGATTTATCATTTGTTTACACTCCTATAAGGAAGAAGAGGCGGGGAGCCCGCCCTCCCCTCAGCTTTGCTTGCCGTTTGCGTCACGTGTGACTTTCATATCAGAGATCGGAATGTAGCCTTGATCTTTTACGATACTTTTCTGTACTTCATCGCTGTTCATATAGTCAAGAAACGTTTTTGTAAGTCCTGACGCTTCACCTTTCGTATAAGAGTGCTCGTAAGCCCAAATCGGATACTCGCCTGTGACGACGTTTTTCTCTTCCGGTTTGATGCCTCCGATCGATAAAGGCGTTACTTTGTCATCGTTTATATAAGAGAATGCCAGATAACCGATTGCTCCCGGCGTTTCCGCAATGATTTTTTTGACTGTATTGGAGGAATCCTCTGTAATGCCCTCTGCAGGCTCTGCTCCGTCAAGAGCATATTTGACGAACGTAGCGCGTGTTCCAGATGAATCAGGACGGTTCACGAGTGTAATTTTTTGATCTTTACCGCCAAGCTCTTTCCAGTTTTTAATTTTTCCTGTAAAGACGTCTGTCAGCTGTTTTTTGGTTATATCCTTTACGCCCGCACCGGGGTTGACCGCAGCCGCCATCGCCACTACCGCTACTCGGTGGTCTTTTAGGGCTTTCGCATCAATGCCTTCTTTTTCTTCAGCAAAGACATCTGAGTTGCCGATTTGCACTGCCTCTTCAGACACTTGCGAAAGTCCTGTTCCTGAACCTCCCGCTTGCACCTGCACATCAGCATCCGGATGTTTTTCCATAAACTTTTCCGCCGCTGCCAGTACTAACGGCTGCATGGCTGATGAACCAGAAATTGTTAAAGAACCTGATGCTTTTTTATCCTCACTTGCAGATTGACTGTCTGTCTTGCCGCTTTCCTTTGCATTTCCGCATGCTGCAGCAACAATCATAACAGCAGCCATCAGAAGCATAAGCATCCATTTGTTTTTTTTCATTTCCTGAATTCCCCCTGCATTTAATGTGTAATTTGTCCTACACGTATAGAGTAAAGGGTTCTTGTAAAATGCGTATAAATCAAGTGTTAAGGTTTTGTAAATCCGGATGTTTTTTTGTATAAAAAAAACGCTCACAGGTTGTGAGCGTTTTTCTGTTAGTTGCTTGTATTGCCGTTTTCAGCGTCTTCCTGAATTTTATCTTCGTTTTTCTGCTTCGTATTATTATCTTCTTGTTTCTTTTTCAGCTCAAAGTATTTGTCCAGAGCTGCTCTTCCTATATCATTCGTAATCGAATATCGATCGCTGTAATTAATATAGGCCCAAGGAACGACTACAGAAATAGCCACTTCCGGATTATCAGCAGGTGCATACGCGACAAGAGTCGTATTATACGTTCCTTCACCTGTCTCTGATTTGTCAGGACCGTCATAGAAAGATTGCGCCGTACCCGTTTTACCGGCAGGATTGTATGTCGCCGTCGCAAAATCAGTTGCGGCTGTCCCTTTTGTCATGACACGTCTGAAACCTGCCTGCACTTCTTTAATGTCTGCATGATTCATATCAATCTTATTCAGTACTTGAGGCTGAACAGACTCTACAACGGCTCCGATTCCTTTTTTCGAATCAGGCTGTCTGACCTCTTTTACAAGCTGAGGTTTCAAACGATAGCCTCCATTGGCGATCGTTGATACATACTGCGCCATTTGCAGCGGTGTAAACGTATCATACTGTCCGATGGCAAAGTCTAACAGAAGCCCGGAAATTCGCTGTGTCCCTTGGTACCCGGTTGCTTCATTCGGAAGATCAATCCCCGTCTTAACTCCGAGTCCGAACTGATTGAAGTAGTATCTGAAAGTATCGAATGCCTTCATATCAAGCGGCAGGGACTGGCCTTTTTTGTACTCCCCTTTACCAACAGCAATCGCCGTTTTGAACATGAACACGTTTGATGATTCCTGAAGCGCTTTTTGGATATCTACGGGTCCTAAATTCGTCCATGATTTTTTCGGGTTTTTACTTCCCTTGAAATACATAGGTTCATCCTGGAAAACGGTGTTCAAATTAATCGCGCCCGTCTGCAGTCCGGTCAACACCGTCGCTCCTTTGACCGCCGATCCCATTGCGTAGGAGGAAGTCATTGCGCCGAGGGCATAATCATTAATTTTGTACTTTCCATGGTCATTCGTAATCTGCTTGCCGGCCATCGTCAGCACTTCTCCGTTTTTCGGGTTCATCATGACGACGAAGGCCCGATCAAGAAGCTTCGTGCTCGGTCTCGCTTTTGCCGATCTTAAATTTTTCTCAATGATTTTTTCAACGGATTTCTGCAGGTCCATATCAATGGATAAAACAAGGTCTTTGCCGGCCTGTCCTTTTGAAATCACTTTGCTGCCCGTGACATTTCCGGATGAGTCGGTTAAGTTCTGCACTTTCTCTTTTTGACCCTGCAGCAGGCTTTCATATTGATATTCTAAATAGCTTTTTCCGACCCTGTCATTCCGGCTGTAGCCGAGTGACAGATAGTGATCCAGCAGATTGGAAGGAAGACCTTCGTTCGCACTGGATACACTGCCGAGCAATGTCCGGATCAGGCTTTTATAAGGATAAGACCGTTCCCAGTCAGACGTCACGTCAACTCCCGGCAGTTCATCTAAATGTTCACTGACGACGGCCATTTCTTTTGCCGACACCCCTTCATTTTTGATGTATTGAGGCGTCAGTGAGTAGCCTGAATCCATCTGCCTTTTGATCGCAAGGATCTGCATATCTTTTGAAGTGAGCTCATTCAGCTGTTTGTCTGTGATACGTTTCAGCTGAAGCTGATATAAATCATCTTCAGACAGTTTTTTGTCTTCAGCTTTTTGCTTTTCTTCGGCCGTAATCAGTTTTTTCGCTTCATCAGGCCTCGTTAACATCCAATAGTCTTTTTTATCCCGCTCAGTCACCTTTTTGGTGCTTACCTTAATCATACCCGACAGTTTTTTTGCGATTTTTAAACGCTGCGCCTGGGTGGTTGAGGCTGAACGTGTATATGTAATCGCATTTAATGCTTTATTCGTTACGATGGGATTTAGGTTCCGGTCGTATATTTTCCCTCTCGGAACCGCCGTGCTGACATCAGACTCCTCTTGCTTATTAGCGGCGTTTTTATAATCATCACCCTGAACGATCTGCTTGATGCCAAGCTCGACGATAATCCAAGTGAAAATAAGAAACGCAACCAAAAACAAAAAATTAAGCCGGATCGGCAGTGATTTTTTCTTTTCTTTGTTTACAGCTATTTTCTTTTTATTTCTCCTCATGACATCACCTTTTCTTATTTACAGAAAGAAATGACACCTTCTGTTCAGGTGCCATTTTTCATTCTAAAGGTTTTTTCGATATTTTTCTACAGATAACCCTTTTATCTTTCTCCTTTTATAAAATTCGGTTCCGCAGCCTGTTTTTGTCGGTCTTCTTCTACTGTTTCATCAGAAGTTTCCGTATCCAGTCTGATGTCTTTTATAAAGTAATAAATCAGCGGATGGCCGGCTCCGAGCAGCACGAGCGCCGCCGGTATTCCCACTTTTTCCTTGAATAATGTAACGATTACAAGGAAACAAAGGATGGAAACGATCCGGCCCGCATTTAAAAATAACTCCCTGAGCACAATGTATTCAATTCTGGCTTTTCTGGCAAGACGCGCCCGGCCTATCACATCATATGTAAGCGAGACATACGGCACGAGCAGAACTGGATAGCCGATCGCAATAAACACTCCGTACAAAAGGAGCGTCGTGAAGCTCATTTTAAAAATGATGAGAAACAGGGCGCCGTACAAGATCAATCCGCCGATAAGAATCGCCTTTTTCCGAGCTCTTTTTTTGATGAGCCTTGATGCAAAATAATAGGCAAAAAAAGAAACCGCGGAATTGACGAGACCGAATGTTCCGAGCGCCAGCTCACTGTTTGTCGCAATGAATACAAATACGCTGATTAAAAAAACAAAAATCCCTTCTCTCAAGCCTTGAAAAAAGTGCGCGTTGGTAATCCGGCGCCAATTCAGATTCGTATGGCGCTCATCAAAAACTTTTTTCAGCATAAACCGGCCTTTCGACTCCCTCCGCTTCAGAAAAAAGCTCATGACCACGGCAAGGGCAAATAAACCGAGCGACAGGCTGAAAATGATTGTATAACCCGTATTGTTTTCAAGTCTTGAAATGACATATCCGGCCACAATCGGACCGATCATGCCCGCCGATGAAGACAAAATGCCTAAAAACCCGTTAAAAAAATCTCTCGTTTCCGGTTCCGTAATTTCGAACGTCAGCACATTAAAAGCCAGCCAGTAAAAGCCGTATCCAACTCCGAGAACGGCCCCTATCAAAACGAGACGGGAAGCCGCAGTTTCTCCGGCAAGCAGCACACTTAAATAAAAAGCAGCCAAAAAGATAACGCCGAACCTGAGAATAAACACCCTGTCAATTTTTTTAGCCAGCCGGCCGGCCAGCAGAAAGGTAACCGGCTGCATCGTTACGACCGACAAATTGTATATGGCCAAATCAATAAATTTTCCCGACTGCTTCCACAAATACACGTTGACAAATGTATTTGACAGCGCGATGCCCAATGAGTAAAGGCCGCCAATCGTCAATAACAGCAGCAGCCCTTTATTTATTTCGATGTCGCCGATAATTTTTTTTATTTTGCTCATCATTGACTCCCCTTTACTACACATTAGTTTGTCTCACTCAAACTGAGATATGTAAAAGGATTCAAAGTCAATAAAAAAACAAGGCCTCCCGCGGGAGACCTTGTTTGATCGAACTATTTATTTTGCTTCGCTGTAAAGACGGGCAACTTCATCCCAGTTCACAACATTCCAGAAAGCTGAAATGTAATCAGGACGGCGGTTTTGGTAGTTCAGGTAGTACGCATGCTCCCAAACATCAAGACCGAGGACAGGCGTTTTACCCTCTGAAAGCGGTGAATCTTGGTTTGGCGTGCTTGTAATTTCAAGTTTGCCGTTGTTTACAACAAGCCAAGCCCAGCCTGAACCGAAACGGCCGGCAGCTGCTGCGGCGAATTTTTCTTTAAATTGATCGAAGCTTCCGAACGTGCTTTTGATCTCTTCAGCAAGCTCACCAGTCGGTTCGCCTCCGCCGTTCGGAGATAAAAGAGTCCAGAATAAAGAGTGGTTGGCATGTCCGCCGCCATTGTTGCGGACAGCTGTGCGGATGTCCTCCGGCACTGCGTTCAAATCAGCAACAAGCTCATCTACAGATTTCTCTGCAAGCGCTGATCCTTCGATCGCTTTGTTGAGGTTTGTCACGTATGTGTTATGGTGCTTCGTATGATGAATCGTCATCGTTTCCTTATCGATATGAGGTTCTAAAGCATCATAAGCGTAAGGCAATTCTGGAAGTTTGTAAGCCATAATTTTTTTCCTCCTTTAAATATATGTACTGAAATGCCGCTTAACGCGAACTTTTCTAATCTCAATGTAACAAAAGAAAGCATGGTAATCAATGAAAAAGCTCACAATCCGGCGATTCCAGCAGACATATTACACTTTATCCGTTCACTGCCGAAATTAAACCTTTCTAAAGCACCGTCCATAAGAAATATCCGATCATAAAGAGCTGAATGACGCCTTTTGCCGCCACGCTTGTTAAAAAGCCGATTAACGAGCCGAGCCCCACTTTTGCCGCGGACTTGATATCCTTTTGATGAACAAACACCTCAGCGCAGACAGCACCGATAAACGGGCCTATTATAATGCCTGCCACAGGAATAACGAAGGGCCCGATCAACAATCCGATCGTGCTTCCCCAGATTGCCGCCCTGCTTCCTCCGTACCTTTTAACGCCAAGTAAATTTGACACATAATCAGCTGCAAATAAAACGGCCGCAAATACCGCCTCAATGAGCCAAAACAGGTAAGAATAAGGACTGAAGGAAAACAAAAATCCGTAGAGAAGAAAACCGGCCACAATAAAAATAACGCTTGGAATCACCGGATATACAAGCCCGATAAAAGCAATGACGAAGACCGCAATGATAATCAGCCAATACAAAACACTCATGACAAAAACACCCTCCTTTGTTTTGCGGGCGATCACCGCTTCCCGCTTTATCTTATTATGTATGATTCCTTATCACCGCTTTAAATACTCTCACTTGTGTTCATCCCCTGTGAACGATACAATAAGCAACATATACCAGTTTAGGCTAGGAAGTGAAGATGTTGAACATATTTACGGCTTTATTGAAAAGTACATACTCTCCGGCAGATATTGCAAAAACACGGTTTCAGGGGATAGGAAAAGCGATCCTTTATGTATTTTTGCTGTCTGTCCTTTTTACGCTGCCAAGCGCTTATTACCTTTGCTCCGGCACCGTAAACTCAATGAACGGTTTCAAAACCGTGTTAAAGAAAGATTTCCCTGATTTCAGCATTTCAAACGGAGAATTGCAGACGAAAGCATCCGCCTCTAAGGAAACGGAAGCGAACGGGTTCGTCATCGTGTTTGATCCCACAGATGCTTACCGCGCGAAACAAATAGCGGCGAAACAAAATGCGATCGGCATTTTGAAAAATAAAATGGTGCTTGCTGTAGACGGACAGGCGACAGAAATGAATTATTCGCTGATGCCTGCCGATATCACAAAAAAAGAAATCATATCAGCATTAAACCAAAATAAAACAATGATCGTCACCGTCCTGTCCGTTCTGCTGTTCATCATGACAGCGGCCGGAAAATTCATTGAAGTATCATTTCTCGCCGTCATCGGCCTGATATTGAAAAATGCGCAAAGAAAGACATTGAATTACCAGCAGCTCTGGAAGCTTTCGGCTTATTCAATTACACTTTCGACCATATTCTTTACGATCATGCGCGCGCTTGTTATTACGGTGCCGAGTGAATTTTTAGTGAATTGGTTTGTAAACTTTATCATCCTTTTCCTCGTCTTAAAAGAGATACCGCGAAGAAAAACAGCTGTGTAACAAAGACTGCCCCCGGCGGTCTTCTTTTTTGTCATGAACAAAATGGGACAAGCATACAATGAAGTAAAAATGTATGCGGGAGGCGGTTTGAATGAAGCGGCTTACTTTTGTATTCGGCAGTTTATTTGTGATATTCATTATCTTTTACGATCTTAAAATCGGCACGATCCCTTCTCAAGACCTTCCAGCATACGCAGCGGCGGCACAGCCAGCCCAACAGGAAGCTTCATACAGAACGGTTACGGTCAAAAAAGGCGATACGGTGATGTCGATAGTCGGCGCACATAAAGCGCCAGATGATATTGCACAAGATTTTGAAGCGCTGAATCCGAATGTAAAAGCAAACGCCATTCAGGCAGGCACCGCTTATAAATTCCCCGTCTACCGCAATTAAACGTTAATTTCTTGTCAGTTCGGCAAATACACTGTTACAATATAACATGTAAATAGAAGTTGCCTGACATGTAAAAGGCTCAGCCTGCAAAAACGGTAACTACAATTAAGGAGCGATTGACAAGTGAGTGAAATCACACATCGTACAAAAACGCGTCCCGTCAAAGTGGGACCTTTAACAATAGGCGGAAATAACGAAGTCGTCATTCAGAGTATGACGACGACCAAAACACACGACGTAGAAGCAACAGTTGCGGAAATCAACCGTTTAGCCGAAGCCGGCTGCCAAATTGTCCGGGTGGCATGTCCGGACGAACGCGCCGCTAACGCGATTGCCGACATCAAAAAACAAATTTCCATCCCTCTCGTTGTCGATATTCATTTTGACTACAAGCTTGCATTAAAAGCAATTGAGGGCGGCGCCGACAAAATCAGAATCAACCCGGGTAACATCGGCCGCCGCGAAAAAGTGGAAGCCGTCGTAAAAGCGGCGAAAGAAAAAGGAATTCCGATCCGGATCGGCGTAAACGCGGGTTCTTTGGAAAAACGCATTTTAGAAAAATACGGCTATCCGACTGCTGACGGAATGGTTGAGAGTGCGCTTCATCATATCAAAATCCTGGAAGACCTTGACTTTCATGACATCATCGTCAGCATGAAAGCGTCTGACGTCAATCTAGCCATAGAAGCATACGAAAAAGCGTCAAAAGCATTTGATTATCCGCTCCACCTCGGAATTACAGAATCGGGCACGCTGTTTGCCGGAACGGTAAAAAGCGCGGCCGGACTCGGAGCGATTTTAAGCAAAGGAATCGGAAACACGCTCCGGATCTCTCTGAGCGCCGACCCGGTTGAAGAAGTAAAAGTAGCCAGAGAACTGCTGAAATCATTCGGTCTTGCTTCAAACGCGGCTACGCTTATTTCATGCCCGACATGCGGACGGATCGAAATTGATCTTATCAGCATCGCAAATGAAGTGGAAGAATACATTTCTAAAGTCAAAGCGCCGATTAAAGTAGCCGTTCTCGGATGCGCCGTTAACGGACCGGGTGAAGCAAGAGAAGCCGATATCGGGATTGCCGGTGCGCGCGGCGAAGGCCTTCTTTTCCGCAAAGGCCAAATCGTCCGCAAAGTCCCTGAAGAAACCATGGTCGATGAGCTGAAAAAAGAAATCGACAAGCTGGCAGAAGAACACTACGCAAAGCTTGAAGCGGAAAAAGCAAAAGCAGAACAAGAAACACAAAAAGCTTGACGGATATTCCGCCAAGCTTTTTTTTTGCGTTGTGTTAAAAAAACGGTGTAATGAAGATGCCAAGCACAAGGGAAACAATACCGATTCCCATCGCCCATCCGCCTAAAGCGCCTGCTCCTCTTCTTCTGGCGATATAGCCGACGATAATGCCGCATGCCCCTAATAAAACAGGGAGCACAAACAGGGAAATGATAGAAATAGCCAATGCTGCATACCCTATCCCCCGGCCTTCACTTACTCCGTCCCGGTTATCATCACGGTCTGCTGCCCGGTCAGAAGCACGATATGGCTCTGAAATTTCAGCCGCTGTTTCTTCTGAATAAACATCACGTGTGATATCGGTTCCTTCCGATCCATGATCCACATAGTAGTCGTTGCCTTTTCGATTTTCGTAATCGTATGCCACCTTCAATTCCCCCTTTTTCTTTTATGAAAGGAGCTTTTTTAGTTTCCGCGTTTTTTACGAATTCATGTTTGCTAAACTTTTCTGGTATTGTTAATTGTTTATGTTACACTTGAAGGGATGAATTTATAGGAGTGTGGACATGTTACGGTTAGGTATAGATATTGACGGCACAGTTACGGCACAGGATACATTTGTCCCTTATTTAAACCGCTCATTTCATCTTTCCATTACCTTGGATGATATGACTGATTATGATCTGACGAAGCTTTTGAACATTACAGACGAGGAATTTTGGGAATGGATGAACGTTCATGAAGCAGCCATATATAAAGAAGCGAAGCTCGCGGAATTTGCCAAGCAGGCACTGGACGGACTGAAAGAAGAGCACCGTCTGATCTACATTACGGCAAGACGCGGCCACTTAGAAGATGTTACGCTGGACTGGTTTGCAAACCGGGACATTCATTACGATCACATTGAGCTTGTCGGAGGCCATCACAAAGTGGAAGCCGTCAAAAAACACGGCATTGATTTATTTTTCGAAGATCACCACGGCAATGCAACAATGATCGCAAAAGAAGCAGGCATTCCGGTTATCCTTTTTAACTCCCCATATAATCAGCTCCCCATCGATTCCAATATTATCAGGGTGCAGAATTGGCTTGAAGCCGTCGCCTGGATTAATAAAAACAAACATAGCTTTCAGCATGTGAAAAGCTGAAAAAAACCTCCTGTATAAGCAGGAGGTTTTTTATCGGCACGCCGGACAGGTGCCGTAAATTTCAAACTTATGGCCGCTGATTTCATACCCTTCCAAATCATCGTGCAGCTTATCCATCGGACAGGACTCAATTTCCTTCGTTTTCCCGCAGGTTAAACAGATAAAATGGTGATGATGATGGGTATAAGAGCATGTAAAACGGAACAGTTTTTCTCCGGAAAGCTCCGTCGTTTCCAAAATGCCGAGTTCTTCATATAACGAAAGATTTCTGTATATGGTATCAAAGCTCAGACCCGGATAGTCGTCATTTAATGCGGCAAGCACGTTTTTGGCGGTCAGATATTTATCAGAATCAGCAAAAAGCTGCAGCATGTCTTCTCGCTTACTCGTATATTTATACCCTTTTTCTTTCAGCAGGTTCAACGCTTCTTGTACGTTCATGAGGACCTCCCCTTTACAACACGGTATCGCTCCAAAAAGAAAATGGCAGCTGTCTGAACAGCAGGCCATTTTCTTATGATGTATCAAATTATACCTATAAAATGATGAAAAGTAAATGAAAGCCTAGTGAATCGCGGTTTTGAACTTACCGCCCCTCGTTTCATGGGTATTCATGATCGTAATAAAGGCGTTTTTATCAATTTCAAACACAATGGACTTCAATTTAGTCACTTCAAGCCTTGTCACGACCGCGTAAATGACTTCTTTGGTTTCATCCGTATATCCGCCTTTTCCCTGAAGCTTGGTGGTTCCCCTTCCAAGCCGGTGCAAGATTGCGTCTGAAATTTCCGCATACTGATCTGCCACAATAATGACCGCTTTTGTTTCATCAAGCCCCTGGATCACGGCGTCAATCGTTTTCATGGCAATATAATAAGTCATGAAAGAATACATCGCCTGCTCCGGACCGAACACAAAACCGGCCCAAATAAAAATAAACACATTGATGAGCATAACGAATTCTCCGACTGAGAAGGGCAGCTTTTTTGTGAGAAGGATACCGAGTATTTCAGTACCGTCCATCGAGCCTCCGTTTCGGATGACAAGGCCTACCCCGAAACCGAGCAAAAGCCCGCCGAATACCGTCGCCAAAATAGGCTGGGTCGTAATGGCCTCCACATGGTGCAAGGAGGATTCAATCAGCGCTAAACCGACGATTCCGATAACAGTAGAGATGAGAAATGTTTTTCCGATATATTTATATCCGAAAATCATAAATGGAATGTTGAGTAACACAACGAATAAGGCGAAATTGAGGAGGGGATTGGACATAAAGAGGTGGTCTAAAATTAATGAAACACCGATAATGCCTCCGTCGATAAAATTATTAGGGACCAGAAACAATTCAATACTTACAGCGGCTGAACCCGCCCCGATCAGAATCATGATGACCCTGAAGATAAAGTGTAAAAATGATTCTCTTTTATGCTGTTTATTTGGGGTCATAAAATCTCCTTTCCTGTAATAACTATTTTAAACAGTAAGCAACTTCATTTTA
Organism: Bacillus sp. KICET-1; assembly: GCF_027721405.1. Taxonomy (NCBI): domain Bacteria; kingdom Bacillati; phylum Bacillota; class Bacilli; order Caryophanales; family Bacillaceae; genus Bacillus; species Bacillus sp. KICET-1. The sequence goes on along the minus strand of NZ_CP113515.1, from coordinate 2,412,856 downwards.
CCATTAAAAGCCGTAACATTTTAATGATTTGCTCAATACATTATGTCTAAAGAGGTGAAAGTATCGATGATTTTAATACAAAGAATTATTTTGCAGCGGCTCAATCAAGTCACTGCGGACGATCTTCTGAAATATTCCAAGCAATACGGAATCAGCATTACGAGAAGTCAAGCGGCTGAGGTAGCGGCTCTGATGCACGGAAAAAACGTCAATATTTTTGATGAACAGGAGCGGCTTCGCCTGCTGAAAAAAGTGGAAACGATAACCTCAAAAGAAACGGCTCGGAAAGTTGACGAACTTTTCAATCAATTCTCAGGGTAAAAAAGGAGGGGCAATTCCCCCTCCTTTTTTATTGAGCTGATATTTTTTTAAGAAGCTCCTGATCAAACTGCTTTTCTTTCAGCATTTCGATTTCAAAACGGTACGGCGGCTTCTTATTTTTCTTGTCTTCGCCTACATACGGTGTTTCGAGGATTTTCGGAATATCGGCAAGCTGCTCGTGATGAACGATGTACTGCAGAGCGTCAAAACCGATCTCTCCGAACCCGATATTTTCATGGCGGTCTTTCCGGGCGCCTTTAATATTCTTACTGTCATTCACATGAAGGACTTTTATCCGATCGATACCGACGATTTTATCAAACTCGTTAAGAACGCCGTCAAAATCATTGGCGACATCATATCCTGCATCATGGGTGTGACAAGTGTCAAAGCAGACGGATAGATGTTCATTATGCGTAACCCCCGAAATGATCTCGGCCAGCTCTTCAAAGCTTCTTCCGCATTCTGATCCTTTGCCCGCCATTGTCTCCAGCGCAATCTGCACGTGTTGACCGGGAACAATCACTTCGTTTAAACCTTCAATGATTTTTTTGATGCCCGTCTCAGCCCCGGCTCCGACATGCGCCCCTGGATGAAGCACGATCTGTTTCGCGCCGATCGCTGCCGTTCTTTCAATTTCAGAACGCAGAAAATCAACGCCCAGCTCAAACGTTGCCGGATTTGTCGTATTTCCGATGTTAATGATGTACGGCGCATGCACGACAATCTCGTCGATGCCGTTTTCCTTCATATGGGCGCGGCCCGCTTCAATATTCAAGTCTTCAATTTTTTTGCGGCGCGTATTTTGGGGAGCGCCCGTATAGATCATAAATGTGTTCGCCCCGTATGAAACGGCTTCCTTGCTTGCGGCAAGGAGCATATGTTTTCCGCTCATTGAGACGTGTGAGCCTAATTTCAGCAACCCGATTCCCCCTACTTTCCTCTGTTAGATTGGTTTCTTCTCTGCTTCTTTCTGATTTTTTCCATTTCGTAGCTCATTTTCTTTTTATAGCCCGGCTTTACTTTTTTCGGCTTTTTCACAAGGCGTTTCGCCATTTGGTCAGCCTCATTTGCCGTCTTTTTGCGATTTTTGCGGCGGTGGCGGTCATCGCCTTTCTTCCATTCGCCGTTTACAAGCTCCGCATATTCAAACACAATACCCATCTTTTCGAGTCTTACGAGCGCATCTTCGTCAGAAAGCTCATAAATGGTCAGTGCTTGGCCTGATGAACCGGCGCGTGCGGTTCTCCCGACGCGGTGAACATAAAAATCCAGATCGTCCGGAAGCTCATAGTTGATGACGTGGCTTACGCCTTTAATGTCAATTCCTCTTGCCGCAAGGTCTGTCGCAATGACATAAGTGAATTCCAGATCATTAATCTGCTTCATTACCTTCTTACGCTCACGCGGCGTTAATCCCCCGTGCAGAAGACCGATCCTCATGCCCTTTTCAGTCAGGTATTTCGCAATATGGTCAGCCGTGTTTTTCGTATTGGCAAACACAATGCCCAGATAAGGGTTCAGATGAGACATCATATCAAAAAGCAGTTTGTCTTTATCACGCTGTTTAGAAGGAACCAAAACATGTTCAATCTTTTCGGCTGTGATTCTTTTCGGCTCAACATGCGCGTACTTCGGATTTTCCATATACTTTTTCAAAAACGGCTTCAGCTTTTCCGGAATCGTAGCTGAGAACACAAGCATCTGAAGTTCTTCCGGCATCCGCGATCCGATATAATCAACGTCTTCTAAAAAGCCCATGTCAAGCATCAGATCAGCTTCGTCAATGACGAGAGACTGCGCTTTATAGACGTTCAATGCCTGCGCCTTAATCAGATCCGCGATCCGGCCCGGCGTTCCGACGACGAGATGAGGCTGTGTTTTCAGCTTATCAATTGATTTTTGCTTGTCCGTCCCGCCGATGAAGCATTTTGTCCGGATCGGCTCATCTTCCGCACCCTGTGTGATTTTGAGCGCTTCCTGATGAATCTGATTGGCAAGCTCTCTCGTCGGCGCCGTGATAACAGCCTGCACCGTATCAGAACCCGGATCAATCCGATTCAAAATTGGCAATAAATAGGCGTGGGTTTTCCCCGTCCCCGTCTGGGACTGCCCGATCACGCTTTCGTTTTTCAGTACGGCAGGTATCAGCCGCTTTTGAATATCTGTCGGTTCATAAAAACCAAGGCGGTGAACTGCATCTATAATAAACGGTTTTAAGTTGTATCCATCAAATTTAGTTTCTTTCATTTTTCCCAGCTCCTTAAAGCGGCACATTCTGTGTCCATCATCACATTATAACCGATTTTATTTAAAAACACCATGTCTTGGGGGAATCCTGTTTTCGAGACAGAAAAGCAAATGCCCCCTCCGATGCATATTGTAATAGCAGAGAGACAGAAAGGAGGTACAAGTATGTTTCCACAGCAGCCGATGAGAAATATGGCGCAGCAGGGCCGGCCGTTGATGAATCCGCGTATAAGGATGGGAGGAAGACCGTCATTGCCGGGCCGGCAGCTGATGCAGCAGGGCCGGCAGCTTTTCCCTCAGCAGCAGATTGCAGGAGCAGGCCTGAGAAACGCAGGCACAGGCGGAGGGGGCTTAAAAGGAATGCTTTCCCGTTTTTTACCCGGTTCAGGAGGAAGCGCTGCCGCGTCCGCTCCGACAGCGGCCAGCGGAGGAGCAGGCGCCGGACTGCAGGGATTGCAGGGGATTCAGAGTCTGGCAAGTCCGGCATCCCTGTCGAGCATGCTCGGCAACGTCCAGAAGGTGCTGGGCGTGGCGCAGCAGGTTACGCCGATGATCCAGCAGTACGGCCCTTTAGTACGGAATCTGCCCGCCATGATGAAGCTTTACAGTCAGTTAAGCAGCAACGATGATGAGACAGAAGATAAAGATGAGAATAAATCTGACGAGACAAAAGAAACAGACGAACAAGACAAAAAGGATGAAGCTGAAAAAACAGACGAAACAGAAGATGAAAACAAATCAGACGCCTCGTCTAAAACGTCAAAGAAAACGTCTGAAAAAGCATCCGCTTCAAAAGAAAAAGATGACGCTGAAGCAAAATCAGAAGAACGGCCGCGTCCAAAAAGAACATCGGGCAGATCAAAACCGAAATTATATATTTAACATTCTTTGATATCTCACGAAAGATTAGCTATAATGAGATCAGAAGAATGCAAGATTTAAGCCGTTTAACTACGGCTTTTTATATTGCCTCTACACTCACTTTTGATAGGAGGACATCTACATTGGACGTTATCAAAATCTCGCCGCGCGGCTATTGTTACGGCGTTGTTGATGCCATGGTCATAGCCAAAAACGCGTCACTCGATAAAACATTGCCAAGACCTATATATATACTCGGAATGATCGTTCACAATAAGCATGTCACAGATGCGTTTGAAGAAGACGGCATTTACACGCTTGACGGCACAAACCGTCTGGAGATTTTAAAGCAGATTGAAAAAGGAACCGTTATTTTCACGGCTCACGGAGTATCTCCGGAAGTAAGAAAAGCCGCTGAGGAAAAAGGGCTTGTTACGATTGACGCCACATGCCCGGACGTCACAAAAACACATGACTTAATCCGAAAAGTAAAAGCGGAAGGCTATCACGTCATTTATATCGGCAAAAAAGGCCACCCCGAGCCTGAAGGAGCCGTCGGCGTCGCCCCTGAAATCGTGCATCTCGTTGAAACAGAGGAAGACGTGAGAAACCTCGATATTCAGGCTGAAAAATTAATCGTTACAAACCAAACGACAATGTCCCAGTGGGACGTCCATGATATTATGGAATCAGTCAAAGAAAAGTACCCGCACGTGGAATATCATCAGGAAATCTGTCTGGCCACACAGGTTCGTCAAGAAGCTGTATCAGAGCAGGCAAAAAAAGCGGACTTAACCATTGTTGTCGGCGATCCGAAAAGCAATAACTCCAACAGACTGGCTCAAGTGTCAGAAGAAATCGCCGGAACAAAAGCCTATCGCATCGGTGACATCAGTGAACTGAAGCTCGAATGGCTGAAAGACGTCAATACCGTCGCCGTTACCGCAGGCGCGTCAACACCGACACCGATTACAAAGGAAGTCATCCGCTTTTTAGAGCAGTTCGACCATAACGATGAGTCTACATGGCAGCTTGAGCACAATGTGCCGCTCAAAAAAATCCTTCCGAAAGTAAAAATAAAAAACTGAGGCCGCGGCCTCAGTTTTTTTTATAAGAAGGCAAATGGATTTGTATCTGTTTCGGAAGCGAAAATACGCACGTCATAGTTTTTCTCTCCAGCCATTGCCGTAAGCTTCTCTGCTGTGCCTTTTCTCATGATCTTTTCAGCGTAATGCCCGGGATCCACGACGTTTAACCCCATCATCATCGCGTCATGCGCTACATGAAAATAAAGGTCGCCCGTCACATAAACATCTGCACCCTTCCGCTTTGCCTGATAAATGTATTTATTTCCGTCTCCGCCAAGCACCGCGACTTTTTTCACCTTGCTGTTTCGCTCTCCGACCATCCGGACTCCGTTAACGTCAAACTTCTCTTTTACAAACAGGGCAAACTCTTCAAGCGTCATGTCCTGCTGAAGTTTTCCGATGCGGCCAAGCCCTTTTTCAAGCGGAGACTGCTCCACCGGATAAATATCATACGCCACCTCTTCATACGGATGGCTTTTTTTCAGCGCTTTTACGACGGCTTTCTCCATACTTGCCGGAAAAATGGTCTCAAGTCTCACTTCATGAACGAGTTCCAATTCTCCCGTCTGTCCGATAAACGGGTCCGCTCCGTCCAGAGGCTTAAAGCTGCCGATTCCCTCAGAAGAAAACGCGCAATGGCTGTAATTGCCGATATGTCCCGCTCCTGCATTGCCAAGTGCGGTTCTGACAGCTTCTTCATAGTCTTTCGGGACAAACACGGCAAGCTTTTTCAGCGGGTCCGAATATGTCGGGACGAGCACTTCCGTATCTGTCAGGCCGAGAGCTTCCGCAAGCAGATCGTTAACTCCGCCGTCCGCCACATCAAGATTCGTATGAGCCGCATATACGGCAATATCATGCTTTATACATTTCTCAATCAGTCTTCCGCCGGGCTGATCAGTGGTGATCTGTTTAAGCGGCCGAAAAATCGGCGGATGGTGAGCGATAATTAAGTCAACCTTTTTCTCAATAGCTTCATCCACCGTTTGTTCCAGAACATCCAGCGTCACCATGACGTTTTTCACCGGCTTATTCAATGTGCCGATCTGCAGACCGATTTTGTCTCCTTCCACCGCAAAAGCCTTCGGTGAAAATTGTTCAAACAGCTGGATGATTTCCTGTCCGTTCACATGTTTAGGCATGTCCGATTACCTCCTTCAGCAGAGAAATCCGCTCTTTCAATTCAGCTAATTTTTCATGATTTTCATGCTTTGCGCTGCGGCTGATCTGTTCATAAATTTGTTCAGTATGCTTAAGTTCCTGGCTCCATTTCCGAAGAAACACTTCATTCCTCTCTTTTAACAAAAACGGACCCGCAAGCATTCCGGCAGCCATCGGCACGTCCCGATAAGGCGCATCACGGTCGCCAGTTTCCGCAACGAGGATTTCATAACACTTTCCGTCTTCTTCGAGAATCACTTCATCAAGCAGTTCATAGCCTTCCTGATACAGCCACTCTCTTATATGAACGGCATGAATATTCGGCTGCAGAATCAGCCGTTCACGCCCCGTCAATTTCGTTTTTCCCGATTCCAAAATATGAGCGATCAGCGCTCCGCCCATGCCAGCGATCGTAATGGCGCCGGCTTCTCCTTTTTCAAGGACGCTCAGCCCGTCACCTTTCCTTACGGAGATAAGAGTGCTTAAGTCCAGTTTTTCCACCTGCTGTTTGGCGGATAGAAACGGTCCGTCTGTAATTTCACCGGCGATTGCCCGGCTTGCCAAATGATTCAAAACGGCATAGCAAGGAAGATACGCGTGGTCCGACCCGATATCAGCAACCAGGGCACCCGGAGGGATATATTCCGCCACAGACTGCAATCTTTTCGATAACTTCATTTCATTCACAATATCACAACTTTTCTCAGGTTCTTTTTCCTTTACTATCATATAAAAAAACCGCCCGGAATCCAAGCGGCGGATAGAGTTTTTCATATGTCTTTTATATAGGGACCGGTAAAGCTTTATTTAATGTCAGAAACCCATTTTGCCATGTCATCCAGCTTTTCGGCCGGCACAAGGCCCGCGGGCATCCCGTTGCCGCCTTTTTCAATTTTTGTTTTAATCTCAGCGACATCTTTTCTTTTGCCGACGCCTTTTAAGTTCGGCCCTGACACACCTTCATAGTTTTCCCCGTGACAGGTGATGCAGTTCGCTTTATAAATCTCTTCAGGTGAAGCGTTTGCAGTTTCCTTCTCGGCATTTTTGCTTTCACCGCCGCTTGCGATCTGATGCGCATCTCCATTGCCTTTTACAGCTAAAAAGAAAGTCAGCCCTATTCCCAACACTGCAATGAGCAAAAAAGGAATCAGCGGATTCCACTTCATATCTCCATCCCCCTTTTTCATTCTCCCCCTATGTAAACACTTCTAATTCTAACTTATTTTTACAAAAAGTAAATGGTCTTGCTCAGCAATTTCATTGATTTCACAATTTATACAAAAAGCAAGAATAACTGTTTTGTTTATCACAAAATTATCTTTATTCTATTGTATAATGAATTGTATACGCTTACAATAAAGAATATAAATAAACTTATCTCATTTTCCCCCTTTCAGGACATGCCGCATTTTTTTCGAACCCATTTGCAAAACATATGCTTATCCAGTAAAATAAAGGTATATTATCCATATATCTTATACATAAAAAAGAACGGATCAAAAAGACCCGTTCCATTCTATTCGAGAAAATCCTTCAGACGTTTGCTTCTGCTCGGATGTCTCAATTTGCGAAGCGCTTTTGCTTCAATTTGGCGAATACGCTCTCTCGTTACTCCAAACACTTTGCCGACTTCTTCCAAAGTTCTTGTGCGTCCGTCATCCAGACCGAAACGGAGACGCAGCACGTTTTCTTCACGATCTGTCAACGTATCCAGCACATCTTCCAGCTGTTCTTTTAAAAGCTCATATGCCGCATGATCCGACGGAGATGTCGCTTCCTGGTCTTCGATGAAGTCACCGAGATGTGAGTCGTCTTCTTCACCGATCGGCGTTTCTAAAGAAACAGGCTCTTGAGCAATTTTTAATATTTCACGGACTTTTTCAGGCGTAAGATCCATGTCTTCAGCAATCTCTTCCGGTGTCGGCTCTCTGCCAAGATCCTGAAGAAGCTGACGCTGCACCCGGATTAATTTGTTGATGGTTTCCACCATGTGAACCGGGATACGGATTGTTCTCGCCTGGTCAGCGATGGCGCGTGTAATCGCCTGTCTGATCCACCAAGTCGCATACGTACTGAATTTATATCCTTTACGGTAGTCAAACTTCTCGACGGCTTTCATGAGACCCATGTTTCCTTCTTGGATCAAGTCTAAGAAAAGCATGCCGCGGCCGACATACCGTTTAGCAATGCTGACAACTAAACGAAGGTTTGCTTCAGCCAGTCTGCGTTTAGATTCCTCGTCACCCTCTTCAATTTTTTGAGCGTAGGTGATTTCTTCTTTAGCAGAAAGAAGATTTACCCGTCCGATTTCCTTAAGGTACATGCGGACTGGATCATTGATCTTTACGCCAGGCGGTACGCTGAGGTCATTAAGGTCAAATTCTTCTTCGGCTTTGGCAAGCTGTTGAATATTAGGATCTTCCGTTTCTTCATTTTCACTAATTAATTCAACACCTTGTTCTCCTAAAAATTCATAATACTCATCCATTTGGTCTGATTCAATTTCAAAGCTGGACATGCGTTCAGCAATTTCTTCATATGTTAAAACGCCACGTTTTTTTCCAGTTTCAGTAAGCTGTTCTTTTACCTGGTCTAATGTAAGTTCTGTTTCTGTTTCGTGGGTTTGTTTATCAGCCATTATGGATCCCTCCTTCCAAAGCTTGCAACGAATTCTAAAAGCGGTATGTTTCTTATCCGCCCCGGAAGCCTTCTCTCTTTTTCAGCATGCAGGGCTGCGGATAATAAATGACAATTCATGATGAGGTTAAGCGATCTATTTGCTCCTCCGCAAGGAATCATTGCCAATCAGAACGCAAGCCTCTTTTTGGTGTTACTTTAATGATCGGTTCAATGCAACAATTTCTTGAGCCAGAGACGCAGCTTTCAAGAAGTCTTTCTGCCTCTCCGCATCCGCTCTTTCTGCTTCTTTTTCCTTTATCATTGACCATTTTCGGTGATCCAACACTTTTTTTACGTAATCGGATAACTCGGCCTCTGAGAGCTCCTCGTTTACTTGGAGCATCCCTATATCTGAAAGCAGCTGGCTGATTTCCTCATCCTGCATTCTCGCCATAAGATGCTGCGGCGTCATGTCAGCACCCTCTTCATAAACAGCGTACAGGTATGCTGCCAGCGCACGATGTCCGTCAATGTTAAATTCAAAGCCGACACGCTCAATCACTTTCTTGATGACGTTTCGGTCTCTCAGCATATGAGCGAGCAGAAGTCTTTCCGCGTTCTCATAGGCGGGACGGAGACGGCGCCGTTTCGCTTTTGTCGTCACCCGGGCCCGTCTTGTCTGCGGTTCGGCGTTTTTGTCGCCGGGGGTGTTTTGTCTGGCGTAGATGGAAAGCTGTTCCGTCAAAGATTCTACCGAAAGAGAAAATTCCGAGGCGAGCTGCTTCACATACATTTCCTGCTCAAGCGACCCGGAAAGAGCGCTGATTTCTTTCAGCACTTCTTTCATATAAGCGAGCCGGTCTCCTTCGTCAGATAAGTTTTTCCCTTTGCGGAAATATTGCATTTTAAAAGCCATGACCGTAACGCTTGCATCAATGATATCGGTCCGGAATTTTTCTCCGCCCCGGGTTCTGATATAATCATCAGGATCAAGCCCGTCAGGCAGCATGCTTACTCTTACCTTACAATCGGCTTTCTGGAGCAGGCCGGCCGCTTTCAGCGTAGCTTCGTACCCGGCTTTATCCGAATCGTAGCAGAGAATGACCTCCTGAACATTTCTTCTGAGGATTTTCACATGCTCTTCGGTGAGCGACGTCCCCATTGTGGCGATACTTTCTTTTACGCCTGAGCTGACGGCGGATATGACGTCAGCGAAGCCTTCAAACAGAACGGCTCTCTCCTCTTTCCTGATCGGCAGGCGCGCCTTATGAAAGTTATACAGCAGCTTAGATTTATGAAACAGCGGCGTTTCCGGGCTGTTCATATACTTCGGCTGCTGGCTTCCGAGCGCCCTTCCTGAAAAAGCCGCCACGGCTCCGTGGTGATCATGAATGGGAAACATAATTCTGTTTCTGAAACGGTCAAAATACCCGCTGCCGTCTTCCCTTCTGATCAGCAGACCCGCTTTTTCCATCATTTCTTCCTCAAAACCGCGCTTTTTCAAGAATTTCGTCATGAAATCCCAGGAATCCAGCGCGTAGCCGATTTCAAACTCATCTATGAGCTCTTTCGTAAAACCCCTTGATAAAAGGTAATCTAACGCTTCCTGGCCTTCCTTTGTATTTATTAGCAAATGATGGTAAAATTTCTTCAGAAGCTCGTGGGCTTCCGCCATCTTCTGCTCTCCGGAAGATTCCGGCCTGGATGCAGAGTGAATCGTTATATCATCAGGGAAATCAATCTGATATTTATCCGCAAGGTGAGAAACAGCTTCCGTAAATGAATAGCCTTCCATCTGCCGTAAGAAAGAGAAAACGTTCCCGCCCGCTCCGCATCCGAAGCAATGAAAGATCTGCTTATCGCTGGAGACGGAAAACGAGGGCGTGTTTTCCCCGTGAAACGGACAGAGCCCAAAGTAGTTGCGGCCTTGCTTTTTCAATTGGACATAATCACCTATGACTTCAACAATGTCTGCTGACTGCTGCACCTGATTAACTACTTCATCTGGTATGCGGTTTCCCATCTTATAACACTCCGTCGTACATTATTCGATGTTTTGATTTGAAATCCCTTCATCATTCGACAGGATTTTTTTAAGCAGGGTAACAAATCGATTCCGATCTTCTTTATTTAATTTTTTAGGTCCTTTGGAATGAATGCCGCTTCTTCTCATTTTGCCTGACATATGACGGCTCATCAGAGCGAAGTCAATCGTGTCTTCAGTATAAGAACGGCCCCTTTCCGATAAGACGGCAATATTTCTGTTCAGCAAAAGAGATGCTAAACCGATATCCTGCGTGACTACGACGTCTCCCGATCTCACATGGTTTGCGATATATAAATCCGCCGCTTCTTTATGAGGATCAACGTATACCCAGTTCTCGTCTTTGCTTCTGGAAAGCTGGTAGTGTTCAAATGATGCGACGAAAATAACCCGAACGCTGAATTGCGATGCAATGAGCATTATTTCCTCTTTTACGGGGCATGCGTCTGCATCGACAAAAATCGTCTTTTCTTTTTCATTTAGAAGACTAATTCTCCATCCCTCCATCAATCTCCTGCATAAAAACAAGCGAAATCGCATATGCTCCATGACTGCGGATCTATTTTGAGCTTTGTCGAAAAATTTCCGGGAGTTATTCTTGACATCTTACCCATAATAGTTTATTCGTATCACACGAAGCTTAAACCTAAAAATAAACATTTTATCACAATTTTTTATTATAATACAAACTTCGCGAAGATGCCATCCTTTTTGTTTATTCCCTATTTGCATACCCAAAAACCCAGGATAAAGCGTCCTGAGTTATCGGCCCTTTGTTTTGAGATGATGAATGATGTTCGCTGTTTCTTCGACCGCTTTATTCGAAACGTCAACGACTTGGCAGCCGATCCGGTCCACGATTTTCTCAAAATACTCCAGCTCTTCTTTAATTCTGTTGATATTGGCGTAAATGGCTTTGTCATTTAAGCCGAGAGATTTTAACCGTTCTTTACGTATATGGTTCAGTTTATCAGGGCTGATTTTTAAGCCGATGCATTTTTTCGGATCAACGCTGAACAGTTCTTCCGGCGGATCGACCTCAGGAACGATCGGCACATTGGCCACTTTCAGACGCTTATGGGCAAGATATTGTGATAATGGGGTTTTAGACGTTCTGGATACTCCGAGCAGGATGATATCGGCTTTTAAAATGCCTCTTGGATCCCTGCCATCGTCATATTTGACGGCAAACTCGATCGCCTCGACCTTTTTGAAATAATCTTCATCAAGCTGGCGGACGCGGCCCGGTTCATATTTGGCGGTCAGACCGTAAGCCGATTCCATTTTATCGATGAGCGGACCGATAATATCGTAATACAGCACATTCGCTTTTTCCGCTTGTTCAACCAGGTATTTGCGCATTTCAGGAACAACGAGCGTAAAACAAATAATGCCGCCGTCCGCTTTGGCGAGAGACACGACTTCATTAATGGTGCCGATATCTTCCACATAAGGTATTCTTCTGATATGCGTATCATCGGCTGAGCCGTTAAACTGGCTGAGCGAGGCTTTTACAACGAGTTCGGCGGTTTCTCCGACTGAGTCTGATACTACATAAATGATGCGATTGTCCATGTTATCCCCCCGTTAGTTTTCAAGCTTATATGATTTCATTTTCTGATAAACTGACAAGTATCTTAGTCATATTCGTTTTGGTAAACCGGCCGATGACCTCAAAGCCTTTATCCGTATCTTTAATAACGGGCAGGGCATCGATCTGTTTTTCAATTAAATACTTGGCGATGTCCATCACATAATCGTCACGCCGGCAGACGGCGATATTCGGCATTCTTGTCATGATAATATGAACCGGTATTGAGGCAAGTTCCTGCTGGCCGATGCTCGCCCGCAGCAAATCTTTGCGTGACAGCACACCGACTAAGACAGCATCACGATCTACGACAAATAACGTGCCGACATCTTCTAAAAACATGGTGCAGATGGCATCGTATACCGAGACATTTTCATTGATGACAACAGGGATCGATTGAAAATCTTTCACTTGCAGCTTTTTCAGTTTATCCGCAAGCAGCTGATTTCCCGTTTTCCCCGTATAAAAATAACCGACCCGCGGACGGGCCTCTAAGAAGCCTGACATGGTGAGTATGGCCAAGTCCGGCCGCAGCGTGGCCCTCGTTAAATTGAGCTGTTCTGCGATATGCTCGCCGGTAATCGGGCCGTTTTCCTTTACAATCTGTAAAATTTGTTCTTGCCGTTTATTTAATTCGATCGTACTCACCACCTTTATGGAAGGGTTTCTTTATCTATGTTTTCATTCTGTGATGTTTATGTAAAAGGGGAAAAGACGATTGCCGATCACACAGCAACCGTCTTTTTCTTTATTTTACAATAAGATGATTCATATTAGCAAAAGACTTGATCACATCTGCAAGAGCGGTCATTTGCGCTAAACGGTTGGTTTTTAATGCTTCATCGTCCGCATTTACCATCGTGTGATTAAAGTAGTCTTCAATCGGCTCCTTTAATCCGCTGAGCACATCAAGCGCCTGTTCATAGTTTTTGGAGGCAAAGCTTTCCGCGACACTGTCTTTTGTTTTTTGATAAGCGTCAAACAGCTTTTTCTCCTGTTCATTTTCAAACAGATCCGGCTTGATATCCCGGCTCTCGCCTTTTTTGCTGATGGAGATAACCCGGCCGAGTGATTCAGCCGTTTCTTTAAAGCCGGGTGTGCCGAGGTGCTTCTCAAGCACTCTTGCCTTATGAACGGCTGCATACGGCTCAAGCTCTGTGCTGTCCAGAACGGCTTCAATAACGTCATGACGGATGTCTTCAGCGTTTAAGACGTATTTCAGACGCTGTGTAAAGAAATCGAGGAGCTCATTTTCTTTTTCCGTTTCTGTCAATGACAGAAGCTCTTTAAACGAAATGCCCCAATTGCGGTCGATCAGAATGGAAACGATGCCGCTTGCCTGACGGCGCAATCCGTACGGATCCTGAGAACCTGTCGGAATTACGTCAATGCTGAAGAAGGAAGCAATCGTATCCAGTTTATCAGCTAACGCCACGACCGCGCCGGTAAAGGTTGAAGGCACTTCTCCCCCGGCCGCTCTCGGCATATAGTGCTCATTGACAGCGGCAGCGACGGCATCATCTTCACCGAGCATGCGCGCATATTTTTCTCCCATTACGCCTTGAAGCTCAGGGAACTCATAGATCATATGTGTAACCAGGTCAAATTTAGAAATCTCTGCGGCGCGCTTCACAAGTTTTTGCGTCTGTTCATCCGCTTTCAGGCGGACGGCAAGTTTGCCCGCGATGGCGGCCACTCTTCTTACTTTATCTCCAAGGGAGCCGAGCTCTTCATGGAAAACGATATTTTCCAGTTTCTTCACGTTTTCATCAATGTTCAGCTTTTGGTCTTCTTTGTAGAAGAACGCAGCATCTGAAAGCCTTGCTCTCAGCACTTTCTCGTTTCCGCGGGCAACATTTTCAATTGCATGGCTGTTCCCGTTTCTTACCGTAATAAAATGAGGCAGCAGATTCCCGTTTTCATCTTTTACCGGGAAGTAGCGCTGATGCTCTTTCATTGTTGTCACAAGCACTTCTTCAGGGATAGAAAGAAACTCGGATTCAAAAGATCCGTAAAGCGCCGTCGGGTATTCCACCAGATGGTTGACTTCGTTCAGCAGGTCCTCATCGATCGGAATGTTCCATTTCTTCTCAGCCGCAAGCGCATCCAGCTGGCTTTGGATCATTTGTTTGCGTTCTTTCGGGTCAGCAATGACGCTTTGTTCTTTCAGCAGCTTTTCGTATGATGACGGCGCATCAACAGATACTTCTTGGCCGAGAAAGCGGTGTCCCTGCGTGTTCCGGCCCGTCTCGACATTTGTGATTTCAAACGGAATGACATCTTTTCCAAAGAGGGCGGCAATCCATTTGATCGGACGGATATAGCGCAGATCCTGCGTGCCCCAGCGCATGTTTTTCGGAAAATGCATTCCGGCAATCAAATTTTCCAGCTGCGGTAAAAGTGTCTTCGTCTCTTGTCCCGCTTGGAATTTTTGAACGAAGACATATTCCGTGCCGTTTACATCTTTTATATACAGGTCATGCACTCCGGCGCCTTGGCCTTTTGAAAATCCGATAGCGGCTTTTGTCCAGTTTCCGTCAGCATCCTGAGCGATTTTTTTCGCCGGGCCTTTTGCTTCTTCCTGAATATCAGCCTGTTTTTCTGCTACGTCTTTTATATATACTGCCAGACGTCTCGGCGTATTAAAAAGTTTCACTTCGCCATGGGCGATATTTTTTTCAGCCAGCCAGCCGGTCAGCTTTTCACCGAGCTGCACCATGCTGTCATGTAAAAACCGCGCCGGCATTTCCTCGAGTCCGATCTCTAAAAGCAAGTCTTGTTTACTCATGGGAAGAGCCCTCCTCTTTAAGCATTGGGAACCCTAATTTTTCCCGTTCTTCATAATACGTTTTTGCCACTTTTCTCGCTAAGTTGCGGACACGGCCGATATAACCCGTCCGCTCTGTCACCGAGATCGCGCCTTTTGCATCGAGCAGATTAAATGTGTGAGAGCATTTCAGCACATAATCATAGGCCGGATGCACGAGCCCGTTATCCATTTGTCTGATCGCTTCTTTTTCATAGGTGCTGAACAAATGGAAAAGCATATCCACGTCAGATGTTTCAAAAGTATAAACGGAATGCTCATATTCAGCCATCATAAATAAATCTTTCACAGTAAATCCTGACGTCCATTCAAGATCAAAGACGTTTTCTTTGTCCTGAATATATGACGCGAGACGTTCAATACCATACGTGATCTCAACAGATACCGGTTTACATTCAATTCCGCCCACCTGCTGGAAGTATGTAAACTGAGTAATTTCCATCCCGTCAAGCCATACTTCCCAGCCGAGACCTGCACAGCCTAAAGACGGGTTTTCCCAGTTGTCTTCTACGAAACGGATATCATGTTCAAGCGGGTCAATGCCGAGCGCACGCAATGAATCAAGGTAAAGCTCTTGAATGTTATCAGGCGACGGCTTGATAATGACTTGGAATTGGTGATGCTGATAGAGCCTGTTCGGGTTTTCACCGTACCGTCCGTCCGCAGGCCGTCTGGACGGCTCAACGTAAGCCACTCTCCACGGTTCCGGCCCGATGCTTCGTAAAAATGTATACGGGCTCATTGTGCCTGCGCCTTTCTCCACATCATACGACTGCATGAGCACACAGCCTTCATTCGACCAGTGCTTCTGCAAGGTTAAAATCATATCTTGAATGTTCATTTCAAGCACCTCCACTTTCTCCATTCTTTTACAAGTGCGGCGGCAACCAAAAAACTCCCGTCTCTATGCTTGCCGGCCGCAAACATAGGGACGAGAGTTCTCCCGCGGTTCCACCCTAGTTGCTGAGGATGTGAATCACTCAGCCTCTTTTTAAAGGGTTGCTCGAGAATGCCTTTCGTTGCGCGCTCATCCTTAGCTTACACTGCCCTAAGGTCGCTTGTATGAGTTGGACGCAAGTACTTCTTTCTGTCACTGCAACATATTTTATAATAAATGATCATATAAAAAGATGGGCAGAATGTCAACTTTTGTTTTCATCCAAAAGGTTCTTCATGCTTTCCATCTGATCTAAAAACCGTTTTGACTTTAAATAAAGCCCTGAATATTCCTCGTAATACAGATCAATGACCCGTTTAATTTCGTTTTTGGTTTCCTGTTTTAACGAGACGTTGCCGAGCCTTCCGATATCAAAGTAATAAAAAAGCCTTAGCAGCCTTGCCGTTTGCGGCGAAATCGGAACTCTGTACGGATCCTTTTCAAAGCAGCGGTGGCAGATAAACCCGTTATCTCTTATCGAAAAATGAAACGTCCCTTCCCGGCTTTTGCAGTGGACACAATGATTCAGCTCCGGATACAGCCCCATGACGCCGAGCATTTTCATCTGCACGATGAAGGTGATCACGTCCGGGTCAGTCCCGTCATTCAGCCTCTTAAAGGATTCGAGAATCAATTCGAATAAATAGGGGTTCGGTTTCTTCTCTTCCGTTCCTTTGTCAGTGAGTTCAGCGATAAAAGCGGCATACGCCGTCAAAAATAAATCTTCTCTGATCGTTCTCATGCTGAGAATCATTTCACCCTGCTGGAGCGTGCCGAGTCCAGATGTTCTTTGCATTAAAAATGACCCGTACAAAAACGGCTGGCTGACTGCTGACAGCCGGCTGGCTGACTTCCTGGCGCCCCTTGCCATGACGCCGATTTTGCCGTGTTCCCTCGTCAGCAATGTCACGATTTTATTCGTCTCCCCGTAGTCATTCGTACGGAGCACGATTCCTTCACATTTAGTCAGCATTTCCGCACCTTCCAACAACGGGAGGGGCCAAGAGGTTTACAAAATTGGAAAATCAATTCGGGCTAGCTCATCTTCCGGTTCTTCGGGTCTTTCCAGGTTCTCTTTTTCCAGTTCTTTAAAAAGAAGGTACGTATCAACACTTCCTGTTTGAGAAAATACGTTCCAGGTAAAATTCAACACAAAAAACCCACCTTTCATCATTAAACTAGCTTTGCAATCCAAATTCTTACCCTTATCTTGACCTGATGTCCTCCTTTTCATGTTAAACAAATTTTGCTAACGAATCCCTGCTTCTGTGAGGTAATCTCACACCTCAGGCATGCGCCTTAGATGAATTAATATTCATCCTCTTTGAAGCCGAAATCACGCAGCTGAGACATTTTATTCCGCCAGTCCTTCTGCACCTTCACCCATAATTCCAGGTAAACGCGTGAGCCCAAAAGAGCTTCAATATCAGCCCGCGCTCTTTTGCCGACTTCTTTCAGAAGCGCTCCTTTTTTGCCGATGACGATGCCTTTTTGAGAATCCCGCTCGACCACAATGGTGGCGGCGACATGGACAGAGCCGTTTTCCTGCCCTTTAATGGACTCGATAGCGACAGCGATGCTGTGCGGCACTTCTTCCCTTGTCAGATGGAGCACCTTTTCCCTGATCAGTTCAGAAATAATGAACCGCTCGGGATGGTCAGTCACCTGATCGCTCGGATAGAACTGAGGCCCTTCCGGTAAATACGCTTCAATCTGCGCGAGAAGGGTTTCGACATTGTTCCCTTCCAAAGCTGAGATCGGCACGATTTCCTTAAACGGATAGCGCGTACGGTACTCATCAATTAAAAGAAGCAGCTGGTCAGGGTGGATCTTATCAATTTTGTTTACGATCAGAAAGACCGGCGTGGACGTCTGTCCGAGCTTTTCAATGATAAACTCGTCGCCTTTTCCGTACCCTTCTTCGGCGTTAATCATAAATAACACCAAGTCAACTTCTTTCAGCGTATTCTGCGCCACTTTCATCATAAAGTCGCCAAGCTTGTGCTTCGGCTTGTGAATGCCCGGTGTATCAATAAAAATGGTCTGCGACGTGCCGGTTGTCAGCACCCCTTGGACTTTATTTCTTGTCGTCTGGGGTTTGTCGCTCATGATGGCGATCTTTTGACCGATGACCCTGTTTAAAAAGGTAGACTTTCCTACATTCGGCCTTCCGATGATAGATACAAATCCTGATTTAAAGCTTTCGTTCGTCATGTAAATCCTCCGATGAAAATGCGCCCGGCAATAATTCTTCCGCAGTCATTTCTTTTATTTGTCCTTGTAAGTTGGTCAGAATAACAAGCATATCCTTTGAGCACAGCTCGGAAATTACTTGTCTGCAGGCTCCGCACGGCGAAACCGGTCCCGGAGTATCCGCAGCCACGGCGAGCATCGTAAATTCCGTATCCCCCTCGGAAACAGCTTTGAATATCGCCGTGCGTTCAGCACAGTTGCACATGCTGTATGCCGCATTTTCAATGTTGCAGCCTCTGTACACTTTTCCGTCTTTGGTAAGAAGAGCGGCTCCCACTCTGAAATTTGAATACGGCACATACGCTGTGTCCCGCGCTTTTAATGCTTCTGCAATCAATTCTTGTCTGTTCATGTGTACTTAATTCCTCTCTTACCTTTATCCTGTATGATACCGCTGTCACTTTTATTTTACATAATTATGATTGGTTTTTCACGCCCATTTTTGGCAATGTAAAATAATTGTAAGAATCTTCTGCTAACATATCTTCGGCAAGAAGATGAGTAAACCAATGATACACGATATCACGGCAAAGACGCAAACGGCTCCGGCGGCCGCGTCCTTTGCCGCTTTTGCGAGCGGGTGATACTGATCGGTAACTAAATCCACAACATGCTCTATCGCCGTATTTAAAAGCTCCAAAGCAAGCATCCCTCCGATCAGCACCAAAACAACGGCCCATTCGGCTGTGCTCAGCCCGGTGAGAAAACCGCAAACGATAACGGCGCAGGCCGCGGTAATATGAAATTGAAAATTCCGCTCTGACCGCGCCGTTTTCCAGATTCCCCTCCATGCATGGACAAAGCTCTTCAGGAACCTGCTCCACTCGTTTTTATGATCTCGTGAGTCCATACTCATCCAGCAAATCCTTTTGCTTTGAAAACATTTCTTCCTCTTCTTCTTTTGTCATGTGATCATAGCCAAGCAAATGCAAAAAGCCGTGGACGGCCAGAAAACCGAGCTCTCTCATAAACGAATGGCCGTACTCTTCCGCCTGCTCTTTCGTTCTGTCTGCGCTGATGATAATATCTCCTAAAACAGGCGGCATGTCGGCGCCTACGATTTCAACCTCGTCCTCGCCTTCTTCTTCAAGCGCAAACGAAATGACGTCAGTCGGAGTGTCTTTTCCCCGGTAGTCTCTGTTGATTTCTCTGATTTCTTCATTTGTCACAATCGTGACCGATACTTCAGCCTGATCCTGAACGCCTTCTTTTTCCGCCGCGAATTGGAGCAGCTTCTCCACTTCTTGGAGCGCATCAGCTGAGACGCTGTTCGTTTCATCAACAATATCTATGAGTAAACCCATTTATTTCACCTTCTTCGTAGCCTCCGGATATTCAATCCGGGAGTGGAAAATTCCTTTTAACGTCGCACATAGTGTTTTTGCGATCGTATCCAGTTCTCGGAACGTGAGATCACATTCTGAGAATTGTCCGTCCTGAAGCTTATCGGATATAATTCCCCGCACCAGTTTTTCGATCCGCTCGGGATTGGGATTATGCATGGAACGGACGGCGGCTTCAACGCTGTCGGCCACTGAGATAATAGCCGCTTCTTTCGATTGCGGCTTCGGCCCCGGGTAGCGGAACTCTTTCTCTGTAATCTGGTCGCCCTTTTCTTTCGCTTTATAATAAAAGAATTTCAAAAGGGACGTTCCGTGATGCTGCTCCGCGATATCCACAAGCTCTTTCGGAAACTTATAGCTTCTGAGCATATTCGCACCGTCTGTCGTATGTGCGATAATGATATTTTTGCTGAGCTGCGGAGACAGCTTGTCATGCGGATTATCCATATTCATCTGATTTTCAATAAAATATTGCGGACGTTTCGTTTTGCCGAGATCGTGATAATACGCTCCGACCCGTGCTAAAAGACCGTTTGCCCCTACGGCTTCACAAGCCGCTTCCGACAGATTTGCCACCATGACGCTGTGATGATATGTACCGGGTGTTTCCGTTAAAATCTTTCGAAGCAGGGGATGATTCGGATTAGACAGTTCAATCAGCCTCATCGTTGAAAGAATGCCGAATCCCGTCTCAAAAAACGGCATCAGACCGATAATCAGAACGGATGAAGCAAGTCCCGAGACGACCCCCATCAGCATCAGCGTTCCGATTTCAACCGGTGACAGCGCCGTATTTTGTATTAATAAAAGCGACAGCACGATAATCATATTAATAAATGAGACGAACAGTCCCGCCTGCAATATTTTTGATCTCGCATTATGTTTTCCCAGAAACAGAATGCCTGAAATGCTGCTGATTAAATAGTAAATGCCGATGACGTAATTAAATGTTCCCGTCACACCCTGATTAAACATCATACTGCCGCAGATCGCCAGAATGATGCTTCCTAAAATGGCGAGCCTTTCATTGAGCAGCAGCCTGATTAAAATCGCGCCGGCGACGATCGGCACAAGATAGCCGATATTGGTGTATTCAATCTTCTGAAAGAGACTGACGACTTCCATAATGACGAGAATAAGCGTTGTAATGATAGAAAACAGCAAAAGAGATTTATTTTTCAGCTTAAGCTCCTGCTGCTGTTTCTCAAAATAGTAGACAAGCGTGGCAATAAA
Source organism: Bacillus sp. KICET-1 (assembly GCF_027721405.1). Classification (NCBI taxonomy): domain Bacteria; kingdom Bacillati; phylum Bacillota; class Bacilli; order Caryophanales; family Bacillaceae; genus Bacillus; species Bacillus sp. KICET-1. The sequence goes on along the minus strand of NZ_CP113515.1, from coordinate 2,392,328 downwards.
CAGCCCGATCATCAGAAGGAGACCGCTGATCGGTTTTAACAGGTTGGAATTATTCAAAAGCCCCGTCAGTTCGAGCTTCCTGTATACTTCCCGGTCGATCAGATCATTCTCTTCCACGAGAACCTGTCCTTGTTTGATCTGTACCGGCTGGACGCTGTCTGACGCTTCCTGGCGTTTTTCATCCGTCGCTTTCGGATCAAATACATAATTCGGGATGACTGCGTATTTTCCGATTTCAGTCGCAGCCGCTAAATATTTTGACGGCACAGAAGCGCTTTTCAGCTCTTTTGCGACCTTATCCTTCGCTTCGGCAAGCTTTTCAGAAGGAATTTCACTGCTCATCACCGTATTCACCGCGGTAATGACGGAATCCCTCACAAATGAGAAATCTTCATTGTTTGCATGGAGAAGCGATTTAATGGCATCTTCCGAGACGGATTCATTGACATCCTGTGTCAGCTTGTTTTTCACCGATTTTACCAGTGATTTTTCCGAAGGTGACTTTTTGTCTTTTTCCGAATCTTTTTTCACTTCGCCGATGCTGTCAAAAATGGAAGTAATCAGGTCAAGCCGGTTGTCGGTATAGCCTTTTTTCAGAGTGTATTGATCTTCCACCGCATCTTCGGCCGCCTGCTTTTTCGATTCCGTCGCCTGCTGATCTTCCACTGTGGCGGGCGCGTAAATCGTCTTATCACTGACTGCAAACAAATCCAAATTAAGTGATTCAGGTTTTACATGAATAAAGAGCAAACCAAACATGATCGCTGAAAGCAGCAGGTACAGCAGCACATGGGCTGAGCGGGCATGTCTGAAACTGCGGAACCGTTCCCGGGCGCTTTTGCCCTTTCCCTTCTTTTTCAAAACAAGAACCTCCTCCCTGAAACATCAGGAACACATCATATAAAAATGACCCGATAACGGGAGATCGGGTCATTTTTGCATTACTTTTGCTTATCATAAGCTTCAATAATTTTTGCAACAAGCGGATGCCTGACCACATCTGTCTGGTCAAGTTCAATCACGGAGATGCCGTTTACGTCCTTCAGCATGTCCTTCGCTACTGCAAGTCCCGATGTGACGCCTTTCGGCAGGTCAATTTGGCTTACGTCGCCCGTAATGATCATTTTAGAGCCAAAACCCAATCTCGTCAAAAACATTTTCATTTGAGCGGGAGTGGTATTCTGGGCTTCATCAAGAATCACATACGCGTCGTCAAGCGTCCGCCCTCTCATATAGGCAAGCGGGGCGATTTCGATAACCCCTCTTTCCATAAGACGCTCCGTATGGTCGCTTCCGAGCACATCATGGAGCGCGTCATACAGCGGGCGCAGATAAGGATCTACTTTTTCCTTTAAATCTCCGGGCAGAAAGCCGAGGCTCTCGCCGGCTTCCACAGCGGGTCTTGTTAAAATGATTTTTTTAATGTGGCCGTTTTTTAAAGCATGCACCGCTTTTACGACCGCCAAATAAGTTTTGCCGGTTCCCGCCGGCCCGATGCCGAACACCATGTCGTTTTTCTTCATCGCCGCCACATATTCTCTTTGGCCGATGGTTTTGACACGGATCGGTTTGCCTTTTGCCGTTTTCGTTATTTCCTCTTCATACATGCTTTCAAAATAGTCCAGTTCATCTTTTTTTGCCATTTTCACGGCATACAGCACATCACGTTCCGAAATCTCGATCCCCTTGCGAATTAAAGTAAGGAGCGAGCCCAATAATCTGTCAGCGATCTCAAATGTTTCATCATTCCCGGAAACGTAAATGGTTTCACCGCGTGTGATGAGGCTAATGCCCAGATCCTTCTCCATTAAATGTAAAAAAGCATCTTGGCTGCCGAACAAAGAAAGTGCTTCGTCCGGGCTTTTCAGTTTGTGATTCATCGCAAGTAAATGTTCTGCCATTCTTTAGTCTCCCTGAACAATAGGTGTGGTTTGAACGATATCTTCTATAACTTGGTAGAGAATAATCAACTTTACTTTACCATTCTCAACGGATTGGTGCAAAACTTTTTCACTTTCCACCTCTCCGCTGCCGTTTAATCGCTTTTCTACATCTTGTCTTCCCATTTTGATACCGGCCTGAACCGCTTCGCCTTTCGTATAAGTCCGCACGGATGTTTCACTTTCTCTTGTCTGTTCTTGAACGTAAGAAACCGGAAGCTTCATCCCCAGAAATTGAAACGGATGCTTTTCTTCCTCTGTTTTCGGATGTTTCAGCGGCTTCTCATTAAATTCAAAGCCCCAAAAAGGCACGCCCCATGATCCGAAAGACAGCTTGTGCTTCGTCCTTACTTTACCCGTATATAGCGTAAATGATGTTTCAAGAGGCACGGTTACTTCTGACTTGTACCATGTTTCTCCGTAAATTTCCGCTTTTGAGGCGACTTTCCGGTCTTCATTTCCGATCAGTCCTGAGACGAGGAGCTGTCCTTTGTCAACATGATCGTTCACAAAAGCCATCGGCTGCCCCTTTTGCACGAACATCCTTTTGATGACCGCCTTCTTTTTGGCAACGATATGGCGGGGGCTCACGTACTTTTCTTTTGTCGGTTCGTTTTTTTCGACCACTTTCATATGAAGGGCTGTCCCGTTCAATTCCACACCGACCCACGTAATATTATCGATACCGTTTGTTAATGATTTTTGAATTTTCTCCGGCGTCATCATTAAAAATTGCAAACGGCCTTTTTTCACACCGATTTCTTCAAGGTGCTTTACCATCTGATGCTCGGTTTCGGGCTTGGCCCCTTTAATATCAATTTCCCAAATCATGTTGGACAAAAGAAACAATATAACAAAAAATATCACAAATCCCGCAGTGAAGCCCAGGTTTAATTTTGATTTGAGAAGCAGAAAGGGAAGACCCTTTCTTTTTGTAAAGCTTGCTTTGCATTCATGTTTTCTGATGACTCTTCTGAAAGCATGTACATCCTGAAGCTGAATCATCAGCAGGACACAGTCTTGCTTTTTTTTCACCGCAAAGATGGCGATTCCGTTTCTCGTGCATTCATTCAGCAGCCGTTCAATCCCTTTTCCTTTGACTTCTACTTGGACTTTACCCGAAAAAAATGACAGCCATTTGTTTTTCACATTATTTCCCCCCGGCTTTATGAATCGACATATCGTACGTGATCTATCGTGCCTTCCAAAAGAATTTCCTCAGGAAGGATTGCCTTAATGACCAAGTTTTTTCCTGATATGATACATTGCCCCTGCTTGAGCATCAGCCTGACTTCTTCTTCGCTGAACAGCAGGAGGCCTCTGTGATTCTCTATGTAGATATGAAGTCTGCCGACCATCGTAATACGAGGCAGATCCATCATAACGTCCGGGGGAATTTCCAATGCTCTTGTCAGCCATGCCTTTACACGATTCTTTCTTTGCCCCATAAAAAAAGAACCCCCTTTCATCTCATATGTATGATTTGAAAAGGGGTTCTAACACTTTATTTTTTACCGATGTTCCGCATGGTCCGGTGCGGTTTTTTTGCACGGGGCGGACCCAAAACCTCACTGAATATAATGCCTTGGACCGCAGTTTCTTTATTTATTTTGAGGGCTGATTTCTTCAGAGACGCGTTTCGTGCGCGTGCGGATGTCAGCTTATGTTCAAGCCCGTTAAACATCTGCTCCGTCTCCGCTAGGCGCTTTTCAGCTTCCCTTCTTTTTTGCTCAAAAGGGTTCTCTTTTGAAACGGCAGGCAATTCTTCCGCTTCCGGCTTATGCTCTTTCTGCGGCTGTTTTTGATCCTGCTTTTTTGCCTGATTTCCGGGACGTGTACCCGGCGGACGTTTTTCATCTTTGTTTTTCTTGCCGAATATTGCCGATATAATGCCGATGACGGCGGCAATGACGAGCGGATTTGTCAGAATCTCGTGCATATAGCGGCTCCCTCCTTAATAGAGAGGTTATTGTTGGTCTTCATCTTGCTGGTCATTCGTCAGCTTGCCGATAGAATCCCTCATGTCCGTATCCGCGTCGATATTTTTTATGTTCATATAGTCCATGACGCCGATGTTTCCTTCACGCAACGCTTCTGCCATCGCAAGCGGCACTTCGGCTTCTGCTTCCACGACTTTTGCACGCATTTCTTCTACGCGAGCGCGCATTTCCTGCTCTTGGGCGACCGCCATGGCGCGGCGCTCTTCGGCTTTGGCCTGCGCAATGTTTTTGTCTGCTTCTGCCTGATCCGTCTGAAGAATCGCTCCGATGTTTTTGCCGATATCAACGTCGGCGATGTCAATCGAAAGAATTTCAAATGCGGTGCCTGAATCCAGCCCTTTGCCAAGTACGGTCTGCGAAATCATATCAGGATTTTCAAGCACTTTTTTATGATTGTGTGAAGAACCGATTGTCGAGACAATCCCTTCTCCGACACGGGCGACAACCGTCTCTTCTCCCGCTCCTCCGACAAGGCGCTCAATATTGGCTCTTACCGTGATTCTGGCTTTTGCTTTTACTTCAATTCCGTCCATGGCGACACCCGCGATAAACGGTGTTTCAATGACCTTCGGATTGACGCTCATCTGTACGGCTTCCAATACGTCACGCCCAGCCAGGTCAATGGCTGCGCAGCGTTCAAATGTCAGTTCAATATTGGCACGCTGTGCCGCAATCAGGGCATTGACCACCCTGTCGACATTACCTCCGGCCAGATAATGGCTTTCGAGCTGATTTGTTGTTGCGGATAGGCCGGCTTTATGCGCTTTAATTAACGGATTGACAACGCGGCTTGGTATGACGCGCCGCAGCCTCATCCCGACCAAAGTGAAAATGCTGATTCTGACTCCTGCCGCAAGCGCCGAAATCCATAGCATCACCGGTACAAAGGTGAAGAATATGGCTAACACAATAATGGCAGCAGCAACTAATGCTAAAATCGCCAAACTTGACAGTTCCATCTAATTCCTCCTCAAGGTTATCATCTATATTTCTCTCACGACAATGCGTGAGCCTTCCGCTTTCACTACTTTCACCTGTCTGTCTTTTTCAGTGAATGATCCTTCCGAGACGACATCCAGACGTTCATCATCAATAATGACGGTGCCTGACGGTCTGAGGGCTGTAGCGGTAACGCCGACTTTTCCCAACAGCTCCGTCCGGTTCTGATTTGAAACATAACCGCTCTCCGTGCTTGTTGAATCAGTTAATATTAATTTTTTAAAGAATTTCATTCGTTTCCCCAACACCCTTGTTAATATGATAAAGGCTGTAATAGATACAGCAAAGGCGATCAAGAGAGAAACCGCCATTACAGTAAAGCTGCCCGCAGCGAGAAAGAGGCTCGCTATGACGCCTGCAATACCGATAAGACCGATTATGCCTCCGGGCAGAAATATCTCTAAAAGGATAAAAACCAAGCCCGCGCAAAATAAGAATACGCTGTCATAGCCGGCGAATCCGGCAGCGATATGCCCGGTAAAAAACAGCAGCATGGCCGTCAGTCCGACAGCACCCGGTATCCCGAGGCCCGGCGAGAACAATTCAATGGTCAAACCAAGCAAAGCAAGCGTTAATAAGACGGGGACAACAAACGGATTTGTCAGCCATCTGCCCAGTTTGCCGACGAAACCTTCTTTTGCATGGTGAACATCCGCTTTGTCAAAACCGAGCTTTGTATATAAAGCATCAAGGTCTGAAACCGTGCCCTCCGAATATCCGACTTCCTTGGCTTTTTCAGCTGTCAGTGTCAGCAGTTTTCCCTTTGGGGCGCCCGCTTCCTTTGCGTTGATGGCGGGGTCAGCCATGGCCAGCGCATATTTCGGATTTCGGTTGTTTTTAACCGCTGCGTCCTCCATTTCTGCATGCCACAGTGATTGAGCCTTTTTGTCCGCCGCGTTTCCTTTTCCGTCGATGATGGCTGCGGCACCCATTTTTCCGCCCGGCGCCATATAGATTTCATCTGCCTGAAGCGCTATATACGCTCCGGCAGAAAGCGCCCGTTTATTAACGTAAGCGGTAACAGGCACATCCGCGCGGCCGATGATATCCGCAATATCCAAGGCTGATTGAACGGCGCCTCCCGGTGTATTGATGTCAAGAATAATGTGTGACGCGCCGGACTCCTTCGCTTCTTTGAAAGAACGCGATAAAAAAGAGGCGAGCCCCTGTTCGACATTTTTCTCAACCGGGATGACATAAACCGATGGATGATCAGCTTTCGCGTTCAATTGAACCCCTAATAAAGATAATACAAATAAGCCCAATAGAGCAACAGCAATTCCGGTTTTTTTTCGGAACAAGGCAAATATACCCTCCTTCCCGTTTCGTTCTTCTTTATATACGTAACAAATGTACTTTAGTTTCATTTTTTTATGTATAAAAAAAGACATCTCTCTAGGAAAGATGTCTTTTTTCTCGTCAATTAAGATAATTGACTGCTGACAAGTCTGTTAATTACGCTGCCGTCAGCTTTACCTTTTACTTTAGGCATAATAGCACTCATCACTTTGCCCATGTCCGCTTTGGAGCTCGCACCGACTTCAGTGATGGTTTCATTTACGATTGTCTGCAGCTCTTCTTCAGAAAGCTGCTTCGGTAAATAAACTTCTAAAATGTCCAGCTCTTTTTGAACTTTATCTACTAAATCTAAACGATTAGCGTTTGAAAATTCATGGAGGGAGTCTTTACGTTGCTTAAGTTCACGAGATAGGACAGTAAGTTCCTCATCCTCGGTCAAACTGTCTTTCTTAAGCTTAATTGCTTCGTTTTGAAGTGAAGCTTTCACCATTCGAACGACAGTCAGTTTGTCTTTCTCACGGCTTTTCATATACAGCTTCATATCTTGGTTAAGTCGCTCAAGAAGACTCATAAATCCACCCTCTTTTAGAATTTGCGTTTTCTAGCAGCTTCTGACTTTTTCTTGCGCTTTACGCTAGGTTTTTCATAAAATTCGCGCTTTCTTGCTTCTTGCAAAGTACCTGTCTTTGATACACTGCGTTTGAAGCGACGAAGAGCATCTTCAAGCGATTCGTTTTTTCTAACGACCGTTTTTGACATTCTCTTTCCCTCCCTCCGAATACACCAATCGACTACCTTTAAAAAGATACATATATAAACATGTACTTTGACATTATAATATAAGCCATCAGTCAGGTCAACTAAGCGAGCTCACTTTTCCGTCATGAATAAGGCTGCTTGTCTATATAATGATGGAAAGGGGTGTTTCGTTTGATAATACTGATTCTCTTTACCGCACTTATCCTGTTTTTTTTACTCGGAATGAGCCTGCTCAGGCAGGGCCTGATCGCATTAACGTATTCAAAAATTGAGAAAAGCCTGCTCTTATTTACCGACCACCCTTTGAAAGCTTTTCTCATAAGCATCGTATTCACCGGTTTTCTTCAGAGCAGCTCAGCCTTCATGGTCATTGTCATCGGCTTTGTCAGCGCAGGCGCTTTATCTTTTAAACGGACCATTCCGATGATTCTCGGCACGAATGTCGGCTCCACATTTACGACGGAGTTTTTAGCCATAAAGATGGATGTGCTCATTTGGGTGCTTTTTATCGGAGGCCTTGTGTTTATCCTCATCCGTAAATATCCGTTCAGGCAGATCGGTATAAGCTTCCTCGGTCTCGGCATCATCTTTTTTTGCATCACATGCTTCAGCCGGCTTGCCGTTCCGCTGACAGAAACGAAGGCGGGGGCGGAGGTTTTGCGCCATGTGAATGATTCGAGCTGGTCTGCTCTTTTTATCGGCATGATATTGACGGCAATCATTCATTCAAGCTCCGTCTGCATCGGCATTTTGATGAGTTTTATGAACGAAGGGGTGATCGGCATTGAACAAGCGGTCAGCGTCGTTCTGGGATCTAATATCGGGACATGCGTCACGGCCGTCATGGCTGCTGTTTCAGGCGGTTATGCCGCCAGACAGACCGCCGGTGCTCACGTAGTGTTTAATATTCTCGGCGTCCTGCTCGTCTTTCCCTTCCTGTCTGCATCAGCAGGTATTACGGAGCGCCTGTCTGATGATCCCGCGCAGATGATTGCGCATTTCAGCCTGTTATTTAACGTAGTCACCGCCTTATTGTTTCTGCCGTTCACACATTTGTTTTACCGGCTGATTGACAGGATGATTCCTCCGAAACCGTAAAAAAACCGATGCGGGAAGGCACCGGTTTTTTTATCTGTTATGAAGACATGCGCATGTTCCGGGTCATTTCATCCTCAACGACGCGGACGAATTGTCCTTCATTATACGGATAGCCCGCTTTTTGAATTTTGACTTTGACAAGTTTGCCGATTACATCTTCCGTGCCTTTGAAGACGACTTTCATGTAATTGTCCGTATAGCCGACGAACATGCCGTCCTCATCAGACTCTTTAAACGCCTCTTCCGGAATGATTTCCAGAACCTCTCCTTCATAATCGGAGGCGTATTCTTTGGCAAGCTGGTCAGACAGCGCGATCAGCTTATGCACCCGTTCGTTTTTCACGTTCTCGTCAACCTGGTCTTCCATTCTGGCCGCAGGTGTTCCGGTGCGTTTGCTGTAAGGGAATACGTGAAGCTCTGAAAACTTATGTTCTTTAATGAACCGGTATGTTTCCATAAATTCTTCTTCCGTTTCACCCGGGAAACCGACGATGACATCAGATGTGACGGCAAGACCCGGCAGCGCTTCTTTCAGCTTATTTAAACGGTCCGCGAAAAATTCCATCGTATATTTGCGTCTCATCCGTTTCAGAACGGTGTTTGATCCTGACTGAATCGGGATATGAAGGTGGCGGACGATTTTATCAGACGCATCCAGCACTTCAATCACTTCATCAGTGATTTGGCTTGCTTCAATAGATGAAATTCTGATCCGCTTCAGTCCTTCTACACGTGTATCAAGCTCGCGGAGAAGCTTGGCGAAATTATAATCTTTCATATCTTCGCCGTAGCCGCCCGTATGAATCCCCGTCAGGACGATTTCTTTATAGCCGGCATCCACCAGCTGCTGCGCCTGTTTAATGACTTCTTCCGGATCGCGGGAACGAAGCAGGCCGCGCGCCCAAGGGATAATGCAGAACGTACAGAAGTTGTTGCAGCCCTCTTGGATTTTTAACGACGCTCTTGTGCGGTCAGTAAAAGCGGGAACATCCAGCTCTTCAAACACGCGTGCTTTCATAATATTGCCGACGCCGTTGATCGGCTGGCGCTCTTCCCTGTACTGCTCAATGTAACCGAGCATTTTTTCACGATCCTGCGTGCCGACGACGATGTCAACACCCGGGATGGCCATAATTTCTGCCGGAGAGGTTTGCGCATAGCACCCTGTTACGCAGATGACGCCGTCAGGATTTTGGCGGATCGCCCGTCTGATGACTTGACGGCTTTTTTTATCTCCCGTGTTTGTTACCGTACATGTATTAATGACATATACATCTGCTGTCTGTTCGAATTCTTTTCGTTCATAACCCGCATCTTTAAACAGCTGCCAGATTGCTTCTGTTTCATAATGATTGACCTTGCAGCCAAGGGTATGAAAAGCAACAGTTGCCATTACTGATCACCTCTTAATAACTCTGTATGATAGGAAACTGCGCTTAACGCGTAAAGAGGCGCAGTTTCAGTCCGTAAAATTCTCGGTCCAAGGCCGCATAAGACGGCGCCTTTTTCTGAAAGCTGATGAACTTCAGACTCAGTCAGACCGCCTTCAGGGCCGAATACGATTAAAAGAGACGAACCTTGCGGAAGGCTTTTAAGCTCCGCGGCGAAAGCGCCCGTTTCTCCCTGCTTTGATGACTCCTCGTATGCAACGACACATTTATCGACATTCTCCGCCATTTCAAGCAGCTGCCGGAACGTATGAACGGTTTTCACTTCGGGAATTTCATTGCGGTACGATTGCTCCGCCGCTTCCTTCGCGATTTTCGCCCATCTCTCCCGCTTTTTCTTTGCCTTTTTGTCGTCTAGCTTAACGACGGATCTGGCGCCTTGAAAGGGGATGAACATACTAGCCCCCAGCTCGGTCCCTTTTTGGATAATCCATTCAAGCTTATCGCCTTTCGGGAGGCCGCTTGCGATCCTGATCTTCAAAGGCAGTTCACGGTTTTCACCCGTCCACTCAGCAATGCTGCATGATATATGATCTTTAGAAACCTCTTTAAGCAGGCATAACGCTTCATGGCCGTCTTTCGAACAGCAGATAATCCGGTCTCCCGCACTCATTCTCATGACGTTCGCTATATGGTGGACGTCTTCCCCCGTGATTTGAAAATCAGGAGTTTCGTCCATCTCCTGCTTCGTGAGCTCGATAAAATATCGTTGCATACGCTGTGACACCTACTAACTGTTATTTTTTCGCGATGATGCTGACCCAATCTTCCATAGACAGAATTTCTATGATGGTAAAGCCGGCTTTTTCCAACGCTTCTTTTACTTCCTGTTTTTTCTGGCCGATAATGCCTGAAGTAATAAAATGGCCTCCGTCTTTGAGCAGGTCGTACGCCTGTGATGTAAAGCGGAGAATCACTTCCGCCAAAATATTTGCGACAATGACATCATGTTCGCCCGTGATGCCGTCTAACAAATTGTTCTGCTTCACTTCGGCCGTATCACTCACTTTGTTCAATTTCAGATTCAGACGCGCGCTTTCAACAGCGACCGGATCAAGGTCATACGCATGAACCGATTCGGCCTCAAGCATGGCGGCCGCGATGCTTAAAATTCCTGAACCGGTGCCGACATCAATGATACGGTCGCCTTTTTGAACGATACGCTCAAGCGCCTGAATGCATAAAACCGTTGTCGGATGCGTTCCCGTACCGAATGCCATACCCGGGTCCATTTCGATAATCAGTTCATCTGTATGAACAGGTGTATACGTTTCCCATGTGGGAACGATCGTGAACTTTTCAGAAATTTTCACAGGATGATAATACTTTTTCCAAGCTGTCGCCCATTCTTCTTCATTAACTTCAGAAATGGTGATTTTGTTTCTGCCCAAATCAATGTCGTACAAAAGCAGATTGTTAATCGTCTCTTTAATGCCGTCCACCGTTTCGCCGAGGAAACTGTTGATCGGCAGATACGCTTTGACAATGACACCCTCATCGGGGTAATCATTGGGGTCGAGCTGGTAGATTTCCCCGTAAACATTCTCACGCTCTTTCATTAAATCAAGCGGATCTTCGATGACAACCCCGCTCGCACCAGCTTCATGCAAAATATTTGAGATGGGTTCGACCGCTTCATGTGTTGTGTGAATGCTGATTTCGGACCATTTCAAAACTACCAACTCCTATCCAATCATTACTCGCCTTTAAATGCGCGTTTTACTTTGTCAAAGAAACTCATTTCTTGTTCATCCGGCAGGTTTCCGCTGACTTCAGCGAATTCGCGGATGATGTCTTTTTGTTTATCTGTCAGATTCGTCGGTGTGACGACGCGGACGACAATGTGCTGGTCGCCTTGTCCGTAGCCCCGGACGTTCTGAACGCCTTTGCCTCTTAATCTGAATTTCGTGCCGGTTTGTGTGCCGGCAGGTATTTTCAATTTCACTTTTCCGTGAAGCGTCGGCACTTCCACTTCGTCTCCGAGTGCCGCTTGGGCAAACGTTAACGGCATTTCGCAATAAATATCGTCTCCGTCGCGCTCAAAGAACTCGTGGGCGCGCACATGGAATACGACAAACAGATCTCCCGCCGGCCCTCCGTTTACGCCCGGTTCACCTTGGCCCGGAACGCGCAGCTGCTGTCCGTCGTCCACACCGGCAGGAATCGTGACATTGATTTTTTTCCGTTTTTTCACTTTGCCCGTGCCGCCGCAGTCAGAACACTTGTTTTTGATGATTTTTCCTGTTCCTTCACAGTGGTGGCAGACTCTTCGGTTAACCACTTTGCCAAACGGTGTGTTCTGTTCGACGTTCAGCTGGCCTGAACCTCCGCAGTGCGAGCACGTATCCGGCTTTGTTCCCGGCTTCGCGCCAGACCCTTTACATGTTTCGCAATTCTCTTCGCGCGGAATTTCAATGATCGTTTCTTTTCCGAAAGCCGCGTCTTCAAATGACAGGGTCATTGTATACTGCAGATCCGCGCCTTGCCGCGGCGCATTCGGGTCACGGCGTCTCGTGCCGCCTCCGAAGATGCTTGAGAAGATGTCATCGAAACCGAAGCCGCCGAAGTCTCCGCCGCCTCCGAAACCGCCGCCGAATCCCTGGTTAGGGTCTGTATGGCCGAATTGGTCATATTGAGCGCGTTTTTGGTCGTCTGAGAGCGCTTCGTACGCTTCTTTTACCTCTTTGAATTTTTCATCTGCTCCGGATTCTTTATTGATATCAGGATGATATTTTTTTGAAAGCTTCCGATAGGCTTTTTTGATTTCATCCTTTGAAGCGCTCTTACTTACCCCAAGCACTTCATAGTAATCACGCTTACTCATCTCGCTTCACTCTCCCGAATTTCTCACATAAATTAGATTGTATCATTTTGAATTATGTTTTTTCAATTCCTTTTATCCCGGGCAAGAAAAAAAGTCAAAGCCAAGAGATGCCTGACTTTGACTTTCTGTCTGTTGAATCAGAATATGCTGTGTGTTCTTCCGCCTATAGCCACGCGGGAAAGAACTTATTTTTTCGTTTCGTCGTCTTTTACTTCTTCGTATTCCGCATCGACAACGTTGTCGTCCGCTTTTTTGCCTTCAGCGTTTGCTCCGCCTTCAGCCTGCTGCGCTTTTGCAGCTTCTTCATAAAGCTTCATAGAAAGCTCTTGAACGATTGTTTGAAGCTCATCTTTTTTCGCTTTGATGTCTTCAATTTCGTTTTTCTCGATAGCGGCTTTCAGCGCGTCTTTCGCGTCGTTTGCTTTTTTCACTTGCTCTTCGTCCACTTTGCCTTCCAGATCTTTTAATGTTTTTTCCGTTTGGAACACAAGCTGGTCAGCTTCGTTGCGGACTTCGATTTCTTCTTTTCTCTTCGCATCAGCGTCAGCGTTTTCTTCCGCTTCTTTTACCATGCGTTCGATCTCATCATCAGAAAGACCTGAAGAAGATTTGATAGTAATGTTTTGTTCTTTTCCTGTGCCTAAGTCTTTCGCTCTTACGTTTACGATACCGTTTTTGTCAATATCGAAAGAAACTTCGATTTGCGGTACGCCGCGCGGTGCCGGCGGGATATCAGTAAGCTGGAAGCGGCCGAGCGTTTTGTTGTCGGCAGACATCGGGCGCTCACCTTGAAGCACGTGAATGTCAACAGCCGTTTGGTTGTCGGCAGCGGTTGAGAATACTTGAGACTTGCTCGTCGGAATTGTCGTGTTGCGGTCGATCAGTTTCGTGAACACGCCGCCCATTGTTTCAATACCGAGAGAAAGCGGTGTAACGTCAAGAAGAACAACGTCTTTTACGTCTCCCGTGATGACGCCGCCTTGAATCGCTGCACCCAGCGCTACAACTTCATCAGGGTTTACGCCTTTATGCGCTTCTTTACCCGTTTCTTTTTTGATTGCTTCCTGTACGGCAGGAATACGTGTTGATCCGCCGACAAGGATAACTTTGTCGATTTCGCTTGCAGAAAGATCCGCATCTTGAAGAGCCTGACGGACAGGAGCCATTGTGCGCTCAACAAGGTGAGCGGAAAGCTCTTCGAATTTAGCGCGGGTCAGGGTCAGCTCAAGGTGAAGCGGACCTGCTTCTCCCGCCGTGATAAACGGTAAAGAAATTTGTGTGGATGATACGCCGGAAAGATCTTTTTTCGCTTTCTCAGCCGCATCTTTCAAACGCTGAAGCGCCATTTTGTCTTTTGAAAGATCAATGCCGTTTTCTTTTTTGAATTCTGCTACGAGATGATCGATGATGACTTGGTCAAAGTCGTCCCCGCCAAGACGGTTGTCACCGGCAGTTGAACGGACTTCAAACACGCCGTCGCCAAGTTCAAGAACAGATACGTCAAACGTACCGCCGCCAAGGTCGTAAACAAGAATTGTTTGGTCTTCGTCCGTTTTATCAAGTCCGTATGCAAGCGCTGCTGCAGTCGGCTCGTTGATAATACGCTCTACTTCAAGACCGGCGATTTTACCGGCATCTTTTGTCGCTTGGCGCTCTGCATCGTTGAAGTATGCAGGAACCGTGATAACGGCTTTTGAAACTGTTTCGCCGAGGTAGCTTTCAGCATATGCTTTCAGATGCTGAAGGATAATAGCTGACACTTCTTGAGGCGTGTAGTCTTTTCCTTCGATTTCCACTTTATAGTCAGTACCCATATGGCGTTTAACAGACATGATTGTGTTAGGATTTGTGATTGATTGGCGTTTCGCCACTTCCCCTACTTGGCGCTCGCCGTTTTTAAATGCAACGACTGACGGAGTCGTACGGTTTCCTTCAGCGTTGGCGATGACTGTAGGCTCTCCGCCTTCAAGCACTGCCACACATGAGTTTGTCGTACCCAAGTCAATTCCGATTACTTTACTCACTTTGAATTACCTCCTGCTATGTAGTTATTGATTCACTTTTACCATTGAAGGACGGATGACGCGATCCTTCAGTTTGTAGCCTTTTTGCAGTTCTTCGATAACAATATTGCTGCCGAAGTTTTCATCTTCCACCTGCATGACGGCTTGGTGAAGGTTCGGATCAAATTCCTGACCGACAGCTTCGATGGCTTCAACGCCTTCTTTTTCAAGTGCGTCCATCAGCTGGCGGCGGACCATTTCCATACCTTGCAGCAAGCTTTTTGTCTGCTCGCTTTCAGCTTCTACCTGTAACGCCCGTTCAAAGTTGTCGAGAGCCGGAAGGATTTCCGTTACGACGTTTTGAGAACGGTATTTCTGAGCAGCTTCCATCTCAAGGCGGCTGCGTCGTTTATAGTTTTCAAAGTCTGCTTGAACACGCAAAAGCTTGTTTTCTTTTTCATCAAGCAAACCCTGCAATTCATCAATTTGGTGCTGAAGGGCTTCTTCCTGACCTGCCGTTTCTTCATGCTGCTCTTGTGAAGCCGCTTGTTCTGCCTGTTCTGTCACTTCTTCTTGTTCTGCTGCTTCAACCTGTTCTGCGGTTTGTTTTTCTTCTGACATTGTGTTCACCTCCCTCAAATGCTGTAAAAAGATGACTGAAAATGATTGCCAAAATTCCCTTATTCATCATACAAACTTGTGAATGCTTTTGACAAGTCCGAAGTCACATGCTGCAGCAGGCTGACGACTCTTGAATAATCCATGCGCGTCGGCCCGATAATCGCGATTGATCCGATCTGTTTCGTATCAACTGTATAAGTGGCCGTGATTAAGCTGCAGTTTTCCATTTCTTCGTAGTCGTTTTCTTTGCCGATTTTGATTGAAATCCCCGCTTTTGATGACTGAAACAGCTTCAGAACATCCTGCTCTTTTTCAATTAAAGATAAAAGCGAGCGGACCCTTTCAATATCATGGAACTCCGGCTGATTCAGCATGTTGATCTTTCCGCCGAAAAACAATTTCTCAACGTGGGCCGCCGGATGGAATGTGGAGCGGAGCGATTCAAGTATGCTGTCATAGTTGGCGATATGCTGCCTTAAATATGTGACAACCTCTTTAAAAATGCGCTCATTCAGTTCGTCCATCGGCACGCCCGCTAATCGATCGTTTAATATATTGACCAGTTTTTCAATATCGGCCAAATCCACTTTAGCCGGGAAATTGATGGTGCGGTTTTCGACATGCCCCGTGTTCGTGACGAGGATGGCGACCGCCTTATCCGGCTGGATCGGAACGATTTGAATCTGTTTAAGATAGTTCTCGCTCAGCGTCGGCCCGAGGACAATCGATGTGTAGTTTGTCAGGTCGGACAGGATTTGCGCTGATTTTTGGACTGTTTTTTCCAGCTCGAAGATTTTTTCTTTAAATATCGAGTGAATTAAATCCAGATCGGTTTTTGTCAGCTTGACGGGTGACAGCAAATGATCGACATAATACCTGTACCCTTTTTCCGACGGAATCCGTCCTGAGGATGAATGGGTTTTTTCAATAAAGCCCAATTCCTCCAAGTCAGCCATCTCGTTTCTGATCGTTGCAGAGCTGAATGTAATCTCGTCTTTTTTTGAAAGAGTTCTTGATCCTACAGGCTGCGCTGATTGTATAAAATCATTAATAATCACTTGCAGGATCAACAGCTGACGATTTGTTAACATCATCATCACCCCTGTTAGCACTCAAGGTCAGCGAGTGCTAATTCTATATCAAAAGTAACAAACCAAAAGAAAAATGTCAATTATAACTCACCCAAAAAAGCGCCAAAAACCTCATTTCCTAATAATTTGCCCTCATGCGTTAATGCAACCGATTCTTCCGTGTCACAGATCAGGCCTTTTTCGGTTAAATCTTTGAGAACATCGGGAAACAGTTCGTCAACCGAGCGTCCGAATTTATCGAGGAAAGCTTGCTTTTGTACGCCGGACATTTTTCTGAGACCGAGGAACATTTCTTCTTCAATCTGCTCCTCACGTGTCACCTCGTGCGTGTCACGATAAGGCAGCCCCTTTTCTTCGATGAGCTGAATGTAATGTTTCACAGGCCCGGCGTTGACGGTGCGCGTGCCGCTGATATACCCGTGAGCGCCTGCGCCAAAACCGAAATACGCTTCATTGCTCCAATACGTCAGATTATGCTGCGACTCGTATCCGGGCTTTGCAAAGTTGCTGATTTCATATTGGCGGATGCCTGCTTCACTCATCTGCCTCATGACCGTTTCATACATCTCGGCCTCTTGTTCTTGCGCCGGGAGATGCAGGCGGCCTTTTTGCATTAAATTATAAAACACCGTTTTCGGCTCTACGATCAGCGAGTAAACGGAATAATGCTCCGCATCAAGAGACAAAGCCGTTTTGACGGAATTGTCAAGATCGGCCAGCGTCTGACCCGGCAGGCCGAACATTAAATCGAGACTGATGTTGTCGAAGCCGAGAGCCCTCGCACGTTCAAAGGAAGTGAATACGTCCTTTTGTTTATGCACTCTGCCGATTTTTTGTAAAAGCTCATCTTCAAAGGTTTGAACACCGAAGCTCAGCCGGTTGACACCGGCATTTTTCATGATTTTTAATTTTTCCGGGGACAAATCATCCGGATTCGCTTCCGCGGCAAATTCTATGAGTCCGTCAGAAGGTTTCAGCACGCGGTGAATGGAATCCATCAATTTTTCCAGCTGGTCGGGTGAGAGCGATGTCGGCGTGCCTCCCCCGATAAAAATCGTGCGGAGATCGGGGCGTCCCGTCCGTTCTATTGTGTTTATCATTTCCTTTTCGAGTGAGTTTAAGTACTCATCGACAGGCTGGCTCTGAATAAAATATTTATTGAAATCGCAATAGTGGCAGATATGCTCACAAAACGGAATATGAATATAAGCTGATTTCATTTTGAAACACCTTCTTCTTTACAGAAAGAAGCCGCAGCGCGGGACTGCGGCGGCTTCCGTTATTTTTTCGGGCTGTCATCCATTTTAAGAACGGCCATAAACGCTTCCTGCGGCACTTCTACCGAGCCGACCTGCTTCATCCGGCGTTTTCCTTCTTTTTGTTTTTCAAGAAGCTTCCGTTTCCGCGAGATGTCTCCTCCGTAACATTTTGCAAGGACGTTTTTCCGCATGGCCTTAATGGTTGAGCGGGCCACGATTTTCTGTCCGATCGCTGCCTGTACGGGCACTTCGAATTGCTGGCGGGGAATCAATTCTTTCAATTTTTCGACGATGACTTTCCCGCGCTCGTATGCGTAATCGCGGTGCACGATAAACGACAGCGCATCAATTTTTTCTGCATTCAGCATAATATCCATTTTGACGAGTTTGGACGGTTTGTAGCCGATCAGCTCGTAATCGAAAGAGGCGTACCCTTTCGTGCTGGATTTCAGCTGATCAAAAAATTCATATACGATTTCCGCAAGAGGCATCTCATATACAATGCTGACCCGGTTGGCGTCTAAGTACTGCATATCGATAAAGTTGCCCCGTTTCCCCTGACAAAGCTCCATAACCGCTCCGACGTAATCGTTCGGAACCATCATCGTCGCTTTGACATAAGGTTCTTCCACCCGCTCTATTTTTTGCGGGTCAGGCATGTTTGACGGGTTATCCACGATGATCTTTTCGCCGTCCGTCATATAAACGTCATAAATAACGCTCGGCGCGGTCGTAATAAGGTCAATTTTAAATTCCCGTTCAATCCGCTCTTGAATGATTTCCATGTGAAGCATTCCTAAAAAACCGCAGCGGAAACCGAAGCCGAGGGCTTGTGACGTCTCCGCCTCGTATTGAAGAGATGAATCGTTCAATTCAAGTTTTTCCAGAGCTTCACGCAAATCATTATATTTGGCTGTGTCAATCGGATAAAGTCCGCAGTATACCATCGGATTGAGTTTGCGGTAGCCCGGAAGCGCTTCTGCCGCAGGCTTAACCGCGCTCGTGATCGTATCACCGACACGGGTGTCGCCGACGTTTTTGATTGCGGCTGTCAAATAGCCTACGTCACCGACTGTCAATTCGTCAGCCGGCTGCGCTTTCGGCGTAAAGACGCCGACTTCAATGACTTCAAACTCTTTTCCGGTTGCCATCATTTTAATTTTCTGGCCCGGTTTGACCGTTCCTTCTACGACTCTGATATACGCGACGACTCCGCGGTACGCGTCATAAAGCGAGTCAAAGATGAGCGCTTTCAGCGGAGCTTCCGGATCTCCCGCGGGAGCCGGCACTTTTTCTACGATCTGTTCTAAAATGTCTTCGATGCCGATGCCCGCTTTCGCTGAAGCGAGGACGGCGTCTGAAGCGTCAAGGCCGATAACGTCCTCAACCTCTTGACGCACACGTTCTGGCTCTGCGCTCGGAAGATCGATTTTATTAATGACAGGAAGAATCTCAAGATCATTATCAAGCGCCAGATAGACGTTCGCCAATGTCTGCGCTTCTATTCCCTGAGCCGCATCAACAACGAGAATCGCGCCTTCACAGGCAGCCAGGCTTCGCGAAACTTCATATGTAAAGTCGACGTGTCCGGGCGTGTCGATGAGATGGAATATATATTCTTCTCCGTCTTTTGCTTTGTATTTCAGCTGAACGGAATTTAATTTGATGGTAATTCCCCGTTCGCGTTCAAGGTCCATTGAATCAAGCAATTGTTCTTTCATTTCCCGCTGGGTGATCGCCGATGTTTTTTCTAAAATCCGATCCGCCAAGGTCGATTTGCCGTGGTCTATGTGGGCGATGATGGAGAAATTCCGGATTCTTGACTGCCTCTCTAAACGCTTTTCTTTATCTGTCACAATCTATCACTCCTACTATTAAACGCAAAATACACTAGCTTAGATTATATCAATAGGATTGTAAACATTCAATTAAAACAAGAAAGAGAAAAGCTTCCTTTAAGGAATCATCCGCTTTTCTCTTCATCAATGCTAACGGTTCAGTTTCGAAACCCACTCGTACATCGCCTGCGCCGAGTCCGTCACGGTATTTGAAAGGGTTTCTCCGGCTTTTGAAAACAGGTTGAAGGTTTCCGCCTGTTCCAGCTGTTTTTGTTTTTCTTCCAGATCTTTCGCCGTAACGGTTTGTCCCAAAATGGAAGCTTCTTTTTCCTGTCCTTCTCCGCCGCCGAGCGTGAATGCTCCTTTTAAGGAGGGATCTTTGTATCCTTTCATATCAAGCATTCCGCTGTTTGCCTGCTGCATGCCGAACAAAACGCCGAAAAACATGACAATGGCGATCAGCAGGCATTTGCCGGTAAAACGGATCATTTGAATCACCTGATTTCTATTGTTTTTTCTTCTCTCCTGATTGCGAACTGACCTTTTCTGCATCCCAGTACAGTTCGCTGAACACATCGGCCACGGCATCTGATGCGCGCCTCAGTTCTTCAAGATTGTTATCCACGCCCCCGAATTCCAGCAGAAGCGACCGATCGTTTAAATCTTGGTTGTATACTCCATTATCTCCCGGAGAGCCTTTTGATAAAACACCGACGCTTAAGCCGGGGTATTTTTTCTCCATCAGCTTATGAAGTTCACTTGCGAGTTTATAGTTTTCTTCAAAATTAGCGCTTTTTTTGCCGACGACGATGGCGACTCTGGCATAGCTTTTTCCTTTGATGTCGGCTGTCGTATTTTTCTTGCGGCGGGAATCCCGGTGAATGTCTATGGTATATTGCAGGTTTTTATTTTTGGCGAGCGCGCTTTTTACGACCGGCCTTGATTCGTCATAGCTTCGCGCATAATTTAAGCCGTCTTTGTTCAGGCGGGCCTGAATGTCGGTTTTATCTACGGTCGCTCCTACACCTTGCGCTTCAAGCGCTTTTCCGAACATATCTCCGACAAGCGTGACATTGGCCTTCGAATGGCGGGCGTTATCCGGATTTGTTTCCCCCTTTAACAGAGGAAGATAGGATTCGGTATTATGAGTGTGGTAAATAAAAACGACTTTTTTGCTGCCTGTTGAATGTTTCGGCGGCGCCGTTTCTTCTTTTTTCGTTTTGTTTTCGATTTCTGCCAGGTTCACTTCTTTTTCTTTTTCCATCACCTTCGACGGCGGCGGAGATTCAGCAGGCATATTCGTATAATCCGTCCCCTGCCCCGCCAGAAGGATCTCCGTATCGTATTGGGCAAATCCCGGCAGCTCACGTCCCAAGAAACTCCGCGGGTCTTCCATATTAATACTTGTCGCCAGTTTTAAGGAAAGCCGGGACAGCTGAAAAGAGTCTTTTTCAGGAAGCTCTGAGGCGAAATAATGATTTTCCATACCGAGGAGGTGTGCAAACGCGTCACCCGGAAGTTCTCCGGCAATTCCGTGAAGAGAATCCGAAGAAAGCCTCAGTTCAGGGCGAAGCGATGTGAGCACACCCGATAATACGAAAATAACGATAAGGCTTGTCATAAACAAAAACATGCCCTTGAGCGCATTTCCACCGTTTACTGCAACGACAATTTGACGGTTTCTGCGTTTTTTTCTCATGATTTGAATCCCTCCAGCGCTTGTCTAGTAATTACTCTATGAACAAGCTAGAGGAGGTAGAACCATTTTAATGATTATAAGAGCCTTTGTTATCTTGTGACACTTTTTCATGAAGGGCGGTGTTTAACCCGTTTGCAAGCACGTTCGCCATATCATCAATAAAGGTGTCAATCTCCTTCGGTGTGACCATCAGATTATGGCCGAGCGGAGAGAGCACTTCGTGAATCAGCTGGCGTTTTTCGTTTTCGTCCAGTGTGCCGACAATACCGAGAAAGGATTGGCGTTCTTTTTCTCCGGGAAGGTCTTCGTCTGTCAGCACCTTCTTTTTGCCGAAGTTCATTCCGGCGGGCACCAGAGATCTTGACGGGCTGTCATCTTTCATCTCTCTGCCGAAATGCTTTAATATATAATCCACCGTATCGCTCGCGATCGTAACCGCATCAACGACAGTCGGTACCCCGATTGCGATGACGGGGATGCCGAGCGTTTCCTTGCTTAATTCTTTTCTCTTATTGCCGACGCCTGATCCCGGGTGAATGCCCGTATCAGAAAATTGGATGGTCGTGTTCACCCTTTCAACGGCTCTTGCCGCAAGAGCGTCTACCGCAATCACAAAATCCGGCTTTGATTCTTTGATCACACCTTGAATAATATCGCTCGTTTCAATTCCCGTTAATCCCATCACACCGGGAGCAAGCGCGCTGACCGGCCTGTACCCTTCCTGTACGTTTTCCGGCTGAAGCCTGAACAGATGCCTTGTCACAAGAAGGTTTTCGGTCACGAGAGGGCCGAGCGCATCCGGCGTCACATTCCAGTTGCCGAGACCGACGATCAAACAGCTTGCATCCTTTGGAATCTTTAATGCCGACAGATAGGCGGAAAATTCCTCGGCAAACACTTCCGTTACTTTTTCCTGCATGTCAGAGTCGTGTTCCCGAACCCCTTGAGCCTCGATCGTGACATAGCGTCCCT
Organism: Bacillus sp. KICET-1; assembly: GCF_027721405.1. Lineage (NCBI taxonomy): Bacteria > Bacillati > Bacillota > Bacilli > Caryophanales > Bacillaceae > Bacillus > Bacillus sp. KICET-1. The sequence continues at coordinate 2,370,478 of NZ_CP113515.1, read as the reverse complement.
GCTTTTTCCCCGATAGCTCGGCGCCTTCTTTGGTAATATCGACGGTTCTGACTTTAATGCCGCCCTTGTCGCGTTCTTTTTCAATAAACCCGTTTATTTCTTTTGTCTGACCGGCTTGTCCGTCTTTTACCGCCTGTTTCGTTTCTACCGCTAAATCCGTCCGTATCAGAAATTGATTGACATCCAGTTCGTTGTTTTTCACAGGAAAGACCTCCTTCAATCATCGTGGTATATAGTGTGACCATTTACAAAACGAATCATGCGAATTTACCCATCAACGAAAAATACTTTACATTTATATTGCAATCTAAAGTTCTGTTTGATAGAATACAATTTGTTCTATTGTGAAGAAGATTTAACCTTAAGACACTGTGCTACAGGTTGTATCTTAGGAGGTGAAACACATGCCAAACATTAAATCAGCGATTAAACGTACAAAAACAAACAACGAACGCCGCGCTCATAACGCGACAATCAAATCTGCTATGCGTACTGCAATCAAACAAGTTGAAGCTTCTGTTGCTAACAACGAAGCGGATAAAGCGAAAACTGCTCTTTCTGAAGCAGCGAAACGCATTGATAAAGCAGTGAAAACAGGTCTTGTACACAAAAATGCCGCAGCTCGATACAAATCTAGACTTGCGAAACAAGTGAACGGACTTTCTGCATAATACAAAAACGATCCCTGTAACGGGGATCGTTTTTTTCATTCAGTCCGGAGAAGCTCAAGGAGAAAGAGCTCCAGCAAGAGCTGCTTGTCCTTTTTCCCCGTTTTCATTTCATAATCCATCACTGCGAGTCTTTCTATAATACGCCGCAGCTCTTCTTCAGAAAAAAGCCTCGCCTGATCCATCGCCAGCTTTACCCGGAAGGGGTGCACCTTTAAGTTGGAAGCGATTTGCTTTTGGCCGTATCCTTGTCCCGCAAAATACTTCGTCTGCATAATCAGACGGAATTGGTTGGCGATCAGCGCCATAATTTTGATCGGTTCTTCGTTTTGTTTTAAAAGATCATAAAATATTTGAAGACTTTCCGTCCGTTTTCGGTTCACGATTTTGTTGATCAGCTCAAAAATATTCTGCTCCAAACTTCTTGCGACGAGCTCCCGGACATCTTCAAGTGTGATCTCATGTCTGTTACCGGTGTAGGCGGAGAGTTTTTGTATTTCCTGATATATGGAAGACAGATGGCCGTTTGCAAGCAGAACCAAATGCTCGGCAGCTTCTGTATCGATCATTTTATTTTCGGATTTCGCCAGATTAATCGTAAAATCAGTCGTCTCCTTTGCATTCAGCTCCTTAGCTTCAATCATAAGGGCTTTTTGCTTCAGCGCTTTCGTCAGCTTTTTCCGTTCGTCCAGCTTCTCATACGGAGCCACAATCACAAAGACCGTGTAAGGTGCAGGCTCCTTCAGATAAGTCTCCAGAGCGGCTGTATTATGCTCTATTTTTTCTTTCTTTTTTTCCCCTGTTAAAAAAGACGGATTTTTTACGATGACCAGCCGCTTCTCTCCCATAAACGGAAACGTTTCCGCATCGGTTACGGCCTGGTCAAGCGGATCTTCTTCAAGATCAAAAACAGACAGGTTAAAATCCTTTGTCTCCTCATCAACGACAGCTTGTCTGATCCGGCTGACAGTTTCTTGGAGCAGATACGTTTCTTTTCCATATAAACAATAAACGGAGCGGACATCCCCTTTTTTCAGGGCTTTCCAAACATCAAATACCATGATCGTATGACTTCCTCTCTTTCTTGATCCCCTTCTATCCTAAATTGAGTTCGGCAAATAGTAAAGAGGAAGCTTTAAGGACAGCTTCCTCATTTATAATAAACGCCTGATTCACAAGCTCCCGGGTCTGCTTGTAAAAAGGCGATAATCACAAGAACAGAAAACGTTACCATCACTTCTAGATTTTTCAAAACAATTCCAGTATACTTAGGGAAGTCAGGAGGGATGAAATTGAATGATTTTGAAAAAAACGTTCAAAGCAAACGAAATGATGCTGTTGACTCAGCTGTCGGTTTTGTCGTGTCCTTCGGATTTTTCGCCTTTTTGTTCGTGATGGCAACAGCCATCCATCTTATCGGCTCTTAGCCGCATTCCGGGCTGCTGTCAATCGGCAGTCTTTTTTACTTCTTGCGCCCTGATTTCTTCTATATCATATGGAGGGAAGACGGAAAACGTTCCGGCGCCTTTTTTAAATCTGTATTGAATCGTTCCGCTGATATCGGTGCGAAGCACATTGACAGAGTACGCCTTCAAACGATCCAGCACTTCTTCATGCGGATGATGGTATCGATTCTCTTTTCCTGCTGAAATCAGCGCCGCTTCCGGCTGAAGCTGTTTCAAAAAGGCTTCACTCGTTGAGCTTTTGCTGCCGTGATGACCCGCCTTCAATATATCAGCCTTCAGATTCGGATACGTTTTCAGCACTTCCGTTTCGCCGTCCGATTCTAAATCTCCCGTCAAAAGCCAGCTCACTCCGCTTAAAACCGTCCAAAGCACCAGTGACGAATCATTTTTACTCCTTCCGTCAGACGACTCCGGAGACAGCACCTGAAACTGAAGATCACCGGCTGTAATGGTGTCGCCCCGCTTTGCTTCGGCAACGGGAATGTTGTTTTCTTTCGCCATATTTAATATGTTCTGATCCTTCGGTTCTTTTACGAATCCCACGGGGACAATTAACCGTTTGACTCTATGATTTTTGATTAACACTCCGGCTTCTCCGATGTGATCTTGATCCGCATGGGTTAAAATCAGCGCATCCAGCTTTTTCACCCCTTTTCCGTTTAAAAACGGAATCAAAACCTTCTCGCCGATAGAATACGGGTGGCGTTTTTCTTTCCATGATTCTCCGGGATAAGCAATCACTCCCCCTGTATCAACCATTACGGTCCCTTTGCGGTGCGGCGCGCTTATAAACAGTGAGTCTCCCTGCCCGATATCAAGCATATCCGCTTCTCCCCATGGACTGAAATACGGACGGCATATTAAATAAGCCAAAACCGCGCAGAAAAAAAGAACCGATTTCCTGAGTTTTAAAAAACCTCCCTTTTCCAAAGCCGCAAAAAGAGTAAAAACGGAAACCGCAAGCAGAAGAAGGGAAAGAAAGTCAGGCTTTGACACAATCATAGTAAATAAATCAACGGATGCCGCATATGTAATGAAATCATGTACAGGCTTCATCACAAGGTCGAACATATCAAACAAACATTCTCCCATCTGCCCTGAAAGTAAAAGAAGAAGGAAACCGATGACAGAAACCGGAATGACAAATAACGTATAAAATGGCACCATCACCATATTCATCGGAAAACTGACAAGTGAAATTTGCTGAAAATGATAGAGAAGAAACGGAAGTGAGCTGAGCTCCGCAATGAATGAAGCCATCGCAAGCCCGGCAAGTCTGCTTTTCCCTGCTTTCTTTAAAATGGAGGATGACAGAATTAAAGAGGCGCTTACCGCAAAGGAAAGCTGGAAGCCCGCCTGCCAAAGGAAGTAAGGATTAAACAGCAGGAGCAGCAGATAAGACAGGGACAATGCAGCGGAGGAATGAATGCCGCGTTTAACAAGAGTTCCGGCGATATAAAACCCCAGCATGAGGGATGCGCGCAATACGGATGGGGCGGCACCGCTCAGCAGCGTATACACCGGCAAAAACAACAGCAGCAAAATTCCCGCTTTTTCTCTTGTCAGCCCGATTCTGATCAGAGCATAAAATAATCCCGCCGTAATAAGACCGACATGCATTCCGGAAATCGCCATTAAATGAACGACTCCCAAATTTTGATATGCACTCAGTATATCGTCCTCTATAGAAAATCTTTCACCTAAGGTCAGCGCTTCAACAATTCCGGCGGAAGATTCAGGCACGTGATTCCGAATGATCGAAATCAAATTTTTTCTGATGTTCAGCAGTTTAAACAGCGGCTGTTTGGATTTTTCACACTGCTGAATGGAAGTCACGGAAAATAACCAGTGAATCTGCTGAGAGTAAAGATATTCCTTATAATCAAAACCTCCGGGAACCGTCGCATGTGCAGGCTGCTCCAGAGAGCCTGTAAACGTGCAGCGCATCCCCGGTTCAAGCTGTTCAATGAGTCTCTTTTCCTCAAGAGACCGGATTTTGTACGAAGCCGCCCATTTTTCCTTGTCATGTGTACGGATAACGGCTGACATTTTCGCTCCGTCAACCTTCGGAATGTTAGTGATGACGACCTGTTCAGTATAACTGCCGGCCTGATACCGCGTTACATTCGCAGCGTCACAAACCGTATAAAGAAAGAAATAAAGACAAAAAGAAACGAGGCAGACAATAACCGGAGCATGCTGCTTTGTTTTTATCATAATAAAGAGAAGATACAGAAGAAAAAGGAGCAGAACCCAGAAGACATGAGCGGCGGCAATTCCCGCAGTTGCAGAAACCGCCGCCAGAGGCAGAAGAAGGTATTTATATTTCATTTATACGTAACTGGTAAACAGCTCATTGGCCTGTTCATGAATTTTTTTCAGTTCATCTGCCTTAACTCCCGCATCAGATAATTGCTGAATCAGACCTGCTACAAAAGACAATTTTTCGCGGTTTTTCAGATCGATGATCATTTCATCAAGTTCGACCTGCTCCACCTTGACTCCGGCTTGGCTGAACAGCTCTTTTGCATAAGGCTGTGTTTTGTAATCTTCGGCATAATAGACCGTTTTGATGCCTGCCTGGATAATTGATTTGCAGCATTGAATACAAGGATAATGCGTCACATAAATTTCGGCGCCCTCCGTCGGAACACCGAACTTAGAACATTGCAGAATCGCATTCATCTCTGCATGTATGGTCCTCTGGCAATGATTATCTATTAAAAGGCATCCTTCATCAGCGCAATGGACGCCGCCGGCAATTGAGCCGTTGTATCCGCCGGCAATCATCCGCTTATCTCTGACTACGGTTGCCCCGACTGACAGTCTCGGACATGTGCTTCTCAGCGCCAGCAAATGGCTTTGCGCCATAAAATATTGATTCCATGAGATTCGTTCCACAAGTGTTCCCTCCAAAAAGTCTTGTTGCTTTTCTAAGTTTACATAGATTTAAGCAGAACCGTCAATTCACTTTACCGTAATGGAAGTTTTTATCCGCTCAAATGACTTTTCTCCAAAGCCTGATACATTCATCAAATCTTCAGCAGTCTGAAACCGTCCGTTTTCTTCTCGGTAGGCGATAATGGCTTCCGCTTTTTTCTGCCCCACCCCGGAAATCGCCTGAAGTTCGTCCAAAGATGCCGTATTGATATTGACAGCTGCATTCTCCTTTTCACCCGCTGCTGTTTTCGGGTGATTCTCTTCTTCGCCTTCACTCGGAATATAAACAATCGTCCCGTCCTGCAGCTGCTCTGCTAAATTAACATTCAATTCATCCGCCTTTTTCTTCAGGCCTCCGGCTTTTTCAATGGCTTGCGTCACTCTGTCTCCCGCTTTCATTTCATACACGCCGGGATTTCGGACCGCACCTTTCACATCAATCATAATCTTATCGTCTGCGGTGTCTTTTTTGTCCGCGACGGATGCCGAGGCTGTTTGGCCGAGCACGGACTGCTGTTTGACCGGCTCTTCCTTTTCAGAACGAAACAGCCAAATACAGATAAAAACCGCCCCTGCCGCAAGACAAGCGCCCAGAATTTTCAGGTTCCGCCGCAGCCGCTCCGTCATCATCGCTTTCGTCATATTGCATTGCCTCCCCGCATAAGGTTTAGAGGATTAAGGGAAAAAGGAGGGGAATTCATTGAAAATAGGCTTTATCGGCACCGGAAACATGGGAACGATCCTGATTGAATCGTTTATCGAATCAAACGCTGCCGATCCCTCACATATCACCATCACAAACAGAACAATCGAAAAAGCATTAAAACTAAAAGAACGTTTCAGCGGCATCCATGTCACCGAGGATCAGGAAAAGCTCGTACAGGATAATGAAATAATATTCATTTGTGTAAAACCACTGGATATATATCCTTTGCTGAAAAAACTCACACCGCATTTACGGAAAGATCACATTTTAATCTCCATTACCAGCCCCGTTCAGACGGATCAGATTGAACATACGGTTCCGTGTCAGACGGCCCGCGTCATTCCGAGCATTACGAACCGCGCCTTGGCCGGCGTCTCGCTTGTTACGTTCGGCAAAAGCTGCAGCGAGTCTGCAAAAGCGGATATTCAAACGCTGTTCACTCATATTTCAAAACCTGTGGAAATCAGCAGCGGCATTACAAGAGCGGCGTCAGACATTGTCAGCTGCGGACCCGCTTTTATGAGTTATCTCGTTCAGCGCTTTATTGACGCGGCAGTGGAAGAAACGGACATCACCAAAGAAGAAGCCGTGATTATGTCGACAGAAATGCTTGTCGGTCTCGGAAAGCTTCTTGAAACGGGGCATTACACGCTTCCCGCCTTGCAGGAAAAAGTATGCGTAAAAGGCGGCGTCACCGGAGAAGGACTGAAGGCTCTCGAAAGCGGTGTTCAGGATATGTTCAATCGTGTCTTTCAGCGTACACATGACAAATACGATGAAGATATATCGTTAGTGAAGAAGCAATTTCACGTGTAACTGAGTATGCCATAAAGAGCTTTATCGCGCCAATCGCAAAAAATGCATTTTAAAAACCATCGTTCCGTTTAAACGATGGTTTTTGGTTTGCCTGCCGTAAAGAAAAGACGTTCAGACTCTGTTGAAGGAGGCCGGTCTGTAAAATCAGCCGTCACTTTCTTCAATTCAAATCCGGTCTCTGCAAGCATTTGTTTATATTCTTCAATGTAAAATGTTTTTTGCTCATGCGTCTCGTCATAGCGGTCATAAGATTGTCCGTTCCATACGAAAAAGGACATATCATGGATGACAGAAAGCTCTTCATCGCCGGCAAAGCTTTGCCAGATATAGCTGATCTGCTCATCCTGATCCGCATGGGTGCTGTCCGGAAAAAGCTCCGTCATTTTATACGGGGAATGGACGTCAAACAGAAGCAGGCCGCCCTCCTTCAAAACTTGAAAAACACTTTTGAAGGTGCTTAAGACATCATTTTTCGTTTTTAAGTAATTTAGGGAATCACAGCAGATGACTACGGCATCAAACTGTTCTTCAAAACCGGAAAGCTCTCTCATATCCTGCTGGAGAAAAAGAATCGGCTTTCCTGTTTTTTTCTGCTGGGCACAGCTCAGCATATCTTCACTCAAATCAATCCCCGTGACTTCGCAGCCTTTTTCAGCAAGCCTGATGGATATTTCTCCGGTTCCGCAGGCAAGATCAAGCACCCTTCCCTTTTCCGGAAGAGACGCTTCGATCCAGCCCGCCCATTCATCATACGGCGCATGGGACATTAACTCGTCATATACACCGGCGAAGCCTTGGTAAATCATGAGTTCAAGCCGAGTTCAAGCTCTGCGAGCGGCGCGTCGCCCCATAGCTTTTCAAGATTATAGTAGCTTCTTTCATCTTTATGGAAAACGTGGACAATGACGTCGCCGAGATCAACTAAAACCCAGCGGGCCTCATCAAACCCTTCCATCTTTTTGACATCAATGCCGTTTTCTTCTGCCTGATCTTTAATTTCGCGCGCAATGGCCTGAACCTGTTTATCAGAATTCCCGTGGCAGATTAAAAAGTAATCCGCTACAAGTGAGATTCCTTCCATGTCCAGCGCTAAAATATCTTCTGCACGTTTATCGTCGCATGCTTTTGCCGCGATTTTTAATACGGAAGCTTGATTCATTTTCCATATTCCTCCTGTCGTTTTTGAGACACCAGCCAGTTATAGGTTGCAAACGTCTCCGGAAAGACCGGCTGGTTTTTGTTCATCAGAAATATCATTGTATTTTTCATCGCTTGTATGAGCGCTTCGTTCAGATCTGTTTCCGCCAGACGGCGCACCTCTTCCACTCCGGGAAAATGGCGGCCGGGTTCAATGTAATCCGCAACGTAGATGACTTTGTCTAAAAGGGTCATTCCGGGACGCCCTGACGTGTGATAGCGGATTGCATCCAAGATCTCGGGATCAGTGATCCCCGCTTCTTTCTCAGCCAAATACGCTCCCACAGGGGCATGCCACAGCTCGGCATTGTAATCCAAGAGCTCAGCCGGCATTTTTTCCCGCACGATGATCTGCTTCATTTCTTCTTTCGGCCGGAATTTCGCATAATCATGAAAAATAGCCGCCATTTCCGCTTTTTTCGGATCTGCTCCGAACCGGCCTGCGAGAATAACCGCCGTATCTGTCACGCCGATTGTGTGGATGTAGCGATGCTCGGTCAGCTGTTCTTTGACGCAGGCAAGTGCTTCCTCACGATTCATATAAATCATTCTCCTCTATATACTGCCTCACTTTATCCGGCATTAAGTATTGCGTCGGCTTTTTTGCTTTGAGACGTTCTCTCAGCATCGTTGACGAAACGTCAAATTCCGGAACGTCGGCAAAAAGCAGCGGGTACGGGGTCTCAATATGATACCCCGGGCGCCGCACTCCGATAAATTGAATGAGCGTGAGCAGTTCGTCCAGTTTGTACCATTTCGGCAGATATTCAATCATATCCGCCCCGATAATAAAGAAAAGCTTGTCGTTCGGGTGCCGCTCCTTCAGCAAACGGACGGTATCATAGGTATAAGAAGGGCCTTTCCGGTCCATTTCCGCAAGCTCAAGCTTAAAGCCGGAATTAGAGCTGATGGCAAGCTTCAGCATCTCCACCCGGTGCCGGCTGTCTGTAAAGTCTCCATTCTGCTTATGCGGAGGGATTTTATTTGGCATAAACCAAATCTCATCGAGCTCCGCCTGATGAAGGACTTCATTAGCCATCAGAAGATGTCCGTTGTGCGGAGGGTCAAATGTGCCCCCGAATATTCCGATTTTCTTCATGTCAACCACCTTACGGAAGCTCGATTTGTTTATTTTCCTTTGATTCCTTATACAATACGATCGTATTTCCGATCGTCTGCACCAATTGTGAACGACTGCCTTTCACAAGGGCTTCTGCGACATCATTTTTATCGTCTTCGCAGTTTTGAAGCACGCTGACTTTAATCAGCTCTCTTGCTTCTAAAGCCTCGGCAATCTGTTTCACCATGTTTTCGTTGACTCCGCCTTTTCCCACTTGAAAAATAGGCGTTAAGTGATGCGCTTTTGAACGCAAAAACCGTTTTTGTTTTCCTGTTAACATTGTGTTCCTCCTAGTTTTCCTTCAACAATCGCTCTCATTAAGCCGCTGTCAGGCTCTTGTTCCGTCCACAGCTTGAAAGACAGTGCGGCCTGTTCCACAAACATGCCGACACCGTCAAGGGTTGTTAAACCTCTTTTTTCAGCTTCTTTTAAGAACGCCGTTTGAATCGGGTTGTATACGATATCACAAACGATGGCGCCCGTTTTGGCCCGTTCCAATGAGAGCGGCACGGCATCCGTTTTCGGATACATGCCGACAGATGTTGTATGAATAATGACGTCATATTGTTCAAGCTGATTTTCAGCTTCTTTTAAAGTAAGGGCGCGTTTCTGCTGAAAAGAGGGAGCAGCCGCAATCAGACTTTCTGCTTTTTCCGGCGTGCGGTTGCAAACGTCAAATTGTTTCGGCTCTCTGCGGACGATCGTTGTAAAAATCGCTCTTGCCGCTCCTCCCGCCCCAATCATGAGGATGGAGAGCTCTGATATCGATTTGTCCAATACTTTGACTAAGGATTTATAAAACCCATCTCCGTCAGTATTATACCCGATGAGCCTGTCTCCCTCTCTTTTGACGGTATTTACGGCCCCAAGTACTTTCGCGCTTTCATGTATTTCATCCAGATGCTCCATGATCGCGACTTTATGCGGGACTGTGACGTTCACTCCGCAGATGCCAAGCGCCTTGATTCCGTTAACGGCGTCCTTGAGATGATGAGGTTCCACCTGAAACGCAAAATACTGCCCGTTGATGTTTTTATCTTGCAAAGCCGCGTTATGAATATCGGGTGACATTGAATGCCCGATCGGATTTCCGATTACTCCGTACAATTGTTTCATGCTCCCTCTCCCCTTCTCTCTATATTAATGAACGGCGGACAAATACGTGTACGCCTTTCGGAGCGTATGCCGTTATTTTTTTATCTGCTTGCTGCACCGTGACCCAGCCGAGACCGGAAAAAACGATATCCGTCTTTCCTTCTTTAATCGTAAACGTGTGGGGCGTAAGCTCCGGAAATTCATCCAAATGATCTTTTCCGGGCGGGGTAAGCAGTTCTCCCGCATGCTTTTCGTATAAGGCATCAGCATTTTCAAGCTTTGTTCTGTGAATCATCAATTCATTCGGCATATAGCAGACAAACGCCGTTTTATCGCCTGATACATAGTCAAACCGGGCAAGCCCGCCGAAATAAAGCGTTTGTTTTTCATTCAGCTGAAAAGTGCGCGGCTTCAGTTCTTTTTTCGGTGTCAGCACCTTTAAGTCACGCTTGTCCACGTAATGCGCCATCTGGTGATGGTTAATGATTCCCGGCGTATCATAAAGTGCAGATCCGTCATCAAGCGGGATTTCAATCGCGTCAAGTGTCGTGCCCGGAAATTGAGAGGTGGTAATAATATTCTCTTCCCCTGAAACCTCTTTAATAATCCGGTTGATAAATGTGGATTTGCCGACATTGGTACAGCCCACCACATACACATCGCGCCCTTCGCGATAATGTTCAATGGCGTCAATGACTTCTTTCATCCCTTGTCCGCGGGAAGCGCTGATTAAAGAGACATCAAGGGGTTTTAAGCCGTATTCTTTCGCTTCGCGTTTCATCCATTGAACGAGGCGTTCCCGTTTTACGGATTTCGGCAGGATATCGGCCTTATTACCGACAAGAATAATCGGATTACCGCCGACAAAGCGGTTCAGCCCGTTTATCCAGCTTCCGTTAAAATCAAAAATATCAACGACTTTGACAATAAGAGAGTCAGTATCGCCGATTGTGTGCAAGATATTTAAAAAGTCATCATCCGTTAATGAAACATCTTGAATTTCATTGTAATTTTTCAGTCTGAAGCAGCGCTGGCAGATGACATTCTCTTTCGTGAGCGATGCCTTTGGCGCGTATCCGAGACCTTGTTTATCCTCGGTCTGGATCGCTACTCCGCAGCCGATGCAAACAACCTTTTCCATTTCTAATCCTCCCACTGAATATGGCCTTTACGTTTCAAAGAACTCAATATTCTCCGTTCAATCCGGCGGTTAAAGCGCGTCATGACTCCGTCAGAGGAAGCGACAGGCACGACGAGGATCGTATGATACCCGTTTCTGTTTCCGCCGAGAACATCAGTAAGCAGCTGATCGCCGATGACCACACAGTCTTCTTTTTTCAGATCCATGCTGCTGACGGCTCTTTTAAAGGCGCGTCCCATCGGTTTTCTTGCCTTATAAATAAACGGTATGCCAAGCGGCTCCGAGAATAATTTCACTCTTCGTTCATTATTATTGGAGACGATCGTGACTTTAATGCCGTGCTCCTTCATTTCTTCAAACCACTCGATTAATCGAGGTGTCGCACTCGGTCTGTCCCACTCCACAAGCGTGTTGTCAAGGTCTGTAATAATCCCTTTCACATTGCGTTCTTTGAGCTTTTCCGGTGTGATATGAAATATATTTTTCACAAATTCGTCAGGTAAAAAAAACTTTTTTAACAAAACCCGCACCCTTCCTTTTCTTTCTATCATCTATATGTCGAAACCTGTCAGATTTAAAAACAAAGTCGGACTCGGTAAAAAAATTTCGACAAAAATTGGGTTTCTTCACCAGTTGTGGATAAAATTACACACATTATCCACTCTTATTACATCCGGATTTATCCAGATTATAAACAAGATACTAACAAGTTATCCACTTACGAGTGTGGATAACAGAACGATTGTTCTTATTTGTATTTCATGGTAGATTAAAGATAACCTCACCATGATTGAAACGCAACCTTCCATCATATGCTTGCGTCTGATGATTGATTACAATTGTAAGGAGGTGCCACTCCCATTAATTGGGTCCCCGGCATGAGAAAGCTTTCTGATGAATTACTAATAGAATCTTATTTCAAAGCCAATGAAATGAATTTGAGCCGTGAATTTATCGAGTTAATTGAAAACGAAATCAAAAGAAGATCGCTCGGACACATTATTTCCGTTTCCTCTTAAACAGAAAAAAATTCCCGGGCGAATTTCCTTTTTTTACTCAGATGACTGATATTATATCACTTCGGTTATGCGCATTACTACCACTTTCAACAAAAAACACCCCTAAAATAGAGGTGTTTAAGAGGATGGCTGCTATATATTGAACCAATACAGACCGCCCAGGACGAGAATGACGACGAGCAGCACAACAAAAAATGCGTACCAGTACCCCGCATTCACCCGAGGAGGCGGGCATACAGGATATTGCGGAGGGAAACCGCGGTTCATAGCAATCGCCTCCAAAAGATGTTTTTTCTACAGCCTATGAAGCAGAAGCAAAACGGTTTAGGCAGCTGACGGCGTCAGCGTTCCAAAACCCGCCCATTTTTTATGCCTTCAATTAAGATTCTGGCGCCTTTTGGCGTCATATGATTTCCGGAGGGATCTATCAGTCCGGATTGGATCAGCGCCCGGTCTGTATCTTTGCCGCCGTCCGCGCGTATAAAGTGTTTCCAGTTATCCACCAGCGGCACTTTCAACTCAGCTGCAACCTGCCTCGTAACGCCGTTATAGGAATTATGCCATTTTCTCGCGCCGCCTTTTTCTTTAAAGGCTGAGGCTTTATATCTCGAATAGTAATAGAGATGATGCGTTCCGTTTCCTTCTATAACCGGGATGCACGTCATTAAAATCGGCTTTATGCCGTGATTTCTGCTTTCGTTTATGAAATAAGTCAGGTTTTCTTTAAACCGTTTCTTTGATACTCGCGGCTGATCTCCCGTCAAAATGCCCGCATCATTTGTTCCGAACATGATAAATAAATATTGGGGCTTACGCTCCAGCACATCGCTTTGAAAGCGCAGGCGCGCATCCTCAGTCGTCTGGCCGCCTATTCCCGCATTTATAACCGTAAGACGGCCGCGTTCCGCTGTTTTTAAAATGTTTACCCACTGCTGCGCCTTCGGATAATCACGATAATCCCAGTTGGAACCGCGCGTATTGCTGTCGCCGAACGCGACAACACTTTTCTCTTTGCCCGCAGCGCATCCTGATAACAGACAGGTTATCGTAATAAAAAGAACAGCAAACTTCATTTTCTCTCCCTCCAAACCTTACCTCCTATGGTACACATCTCTTTGGCGGCTTTCAACGCGGCGCTCTCTTTACTGGATATGAAAAGGACCGGAATCCTGTCCGATCAAATCCGAAACCTTAACAAACGTGTAGCCCTGCTTTTTCAGCTGGGGAATGATTTCTTTCAAAGCCTCCACCGTCTGGCGCCGGTTTCCTCCGCCGTCATGCAGAAGAACGATATCTCCATCTCTGGCATGTGAAACAACGTGCCTGACGATTTTTCCTTTTCCGGGCCTTTTCCAGTCCCTCGGATCTTGGTTCCATGACCACATGATGATATGATAGCCCTCTTTTAAGATGCTTTTGAAAGCCGTCTGATTCAACGACCCTCCCGGCGGGCGGAATAACTTGTCCCCTTCCGGCTGCAGCGATCTGATATGATGCGCGGAGCTGTGAAGCTCTTGTAAAATGTCTTTGCGTTTTAAACGGTGAAAATAAACATGGTTCATCGTATGGTTGCCGATTTCATGTCCTTCTTCAACGATGCGTTTTGCCGTTATGGGGTATTTGTCTATACGGCTCCCGATACAAAAAAAGGTTGCTTTAACATTGTGCTGTTTCAGCACGTCTAACACAGCCTCCGTATAGACAGGATGGGGGCCGTCATCGAAGGTTAAAGATAGCTTCTTTTTTTCAGACCTTATATCCCAGTACACGTTTCCCGTCTTCTCCATGTCACTTCTTTTTAAAGATTTCGCATCGGCGGACACGGCAGTGAGACTCGTGAGAACGCATATCATGATGATCAGATGAAAGCATCTCAACGTTTACACCTCCAGTAAACACTACTGTTAACGTGTCCCCTTTTATAAAAAATCATTCTCTGCATCAAATGATGTACATCCCCGCTTCCCGCTTGTTTTTGTCCAAATCCGGGTGCAGCCGTTTCTCATCAAACGGCAAATGCTGATAAACAAGTACGCTTATCGGACAGCTTATTTTAATAGAAGGAGATAGATTTGTGCTGTATACTAATTGAAAAGAGGTGAACGTACAGATGATAAAAAAGGGATTCAGTCTTGCCGTCATCATTGCTGTCGTGATGATCGGCTTTATGCAAAAAGACGTCTGGCTCAGCATGATTCGCGCGGGCGGCATGTACGCCGTGCTTATGAGTATCCTTCTGGTCGCAGCTGACGTATTTTTTCCGATCGTTCCATTCGCCATTATCGCAGCCTTAAACGGAGCGGTTTTCGGGATTGTAAACGGAGTGTGGATTACATTGTCAGGCGCGATGCTCGGAACAATGGCATTGTTTTTTCTCGTCCGGTACGGATTCAGAGACTGGGCCAGAAAAAAGCTGGTGGCTTACCCGGCCGCGGCTCAATATGAAGATTCATTTCATCAGCACGCGTTTACGGCGGTGCTTTTCGGGCGGCTGATTCCGATTATACCGTCGCTTGCCATGAATACCGTCTGCGGGCTGAGTAACATACGATGGCCGATCTTTTTTTCTGCGTCGGTGCTCGGCAAAATTCCGAACATTGTGATCGTGACCGTCGCAGGCGCTTCATTTACAAGCAACAAACTGCTGTCTTTCGGGATTTACGGAATGTATATGCTCGTCTTAATGGCGGTCATTTATAAGAAGTTTCCCGGCCTTTTAAAAACAACGAGAAAATGAAACGCGTACCGCCCCCTATTCCGGCGGTACGGCTCCTCTCATTCTGAGAACTTTTCCGTTACATTCTGAACCGATCACTTCCATGTTTTTCTTTCTGTAAAATGACAAAGCCGCTTCATTGCCCGGCGAAACTCTCAGGTGATATTCCGAAACACCGTTCGCTCTGAAAAACTGATTCGCGTATTGATGCAGTTTTGTTCCGCTCCCTCTTCCCCTCTGCTGCTCAGTCATATAGTAAAGGTGCACATAACCGATTTTTTGGCTGCGGTAAAATTTGATGGAAGCTTCAAGCTGTCCGATCGGCTGCCCGTTATGAAGAAGCAGCATAAAACCGTCGGGAAAGCATTTGATTTGGGATGACAGCCATCTGAGATATTCATCCTTATTAAAATGATCCGCCGTGCCAAAGCTGACGAAAAACGAATCCTCACGAAATGAAACGGCCGTCTCTTTATGTTTGTTTACATTGATCCGCTTGAAATACATCGGGAGTCCTCCTTTTTGAGGCTGCAAATAAGAACGAGCATAAAACGGCTGCCAACGCCAGCATAACAGCAGCCCCTGCGAGGACGATGCCGCGGACGGAAGAACTGACAGCCGCCGCTCCGAAAACCGCCGTTACCACTATAATGAAGACGGCTTCGACTAATGAATAAAAGCTCCCCACTCTCCCCATAATGTCCACCGGAACATTTTTTTGATAAAACGTCTGAAATCCCGTATTGGCAAACGCCAGAAAAAAAGCGAGAAGGAAAAATCCGAAAGCAGCCGTCCAAAAAACGTCAGAAAACGCATAAATCATATATCCAACCGCTGTGAATAAAGAGCCCATTCCCATCAATAAAGAAGCCGGCATTTTTTTATTAAAGAACACATTGACAAGCGCCCCCGCAATAACCCCTGCCCCTGAGACACTGACGAGAAAACCGTAATCGGCATCAGTCAGCTGAAGAACTTCTTTTGAAAAAGCGGCTTCAAGCGAATCAAGCGCGGATGGCATAACGGTCATGACCAGACTGAATAAAAAATAAATGATCATGACGTCTCGCGCCGTTCGGCTGAAGCGATAGACGAGCTTCCAATCTTCTTTGTACACTGCCAAAGAAAGCTTCTGTCTGGGAGAATGTACGTGAGGCTCATTTTCAAGGTTCGGCAGCATCATCGTGATGAACCCGGACAGCACTAAAGCCGCCGCATTCACCCAAATCGCAAAAATCGGCGTGCCGGCGATAAAAAGCAGCCCGGCCGCAGCCGGACCGAGGAGAAAAGCCCCTGATTCCGACAAAGCCCTTAGTGAATTGAATCGTTTTCTCCTTTCAGCCGGGATAAGCATCGTCACATACGCCATGGAACACGGACGAAACATCGCATTGGCCATTTGAATCAAAAATACAATACAATAAACGGAAAATAAAGACCGTGCAGTAAACATCAGCGGCAGAACGGCAATGAATGCAGCCCGGATGAAATCAAGCGACATCATCATATTCCGTTTGTTGCACCGGTCGATGATGCTGCCCGCCCACCCATTTGTCATCAAAACAGCCGCAGGCCTGATTAAATAAAGGATGGAAACCGCAAAAGCAGACCCCGTTTCTTTTAAGACAATAAGATTAAGAGACAAAAAATAAATCCATTCACCAATATTTGCTATCCCGATTCCGGTTAACAGAAACATCGGGTACCGCCAAGACTTCAGGTTTTTCATCTTATCCCTCCCTTAGAAATAAAAAACGCCCTCAAGACAATAAAGTCTTGAGGACGGGAAACAGCCCGCTATGCCACCTCAATTCGGTTTGGTGCCGGCCATGCCGGGTACAAAGCTTACTCGGTAACAGGAGTATCCGCCGCATCATCCTCGTGTTGCATGATTCCGATGCGAAGCTAAGAGGTTTGTTTCAACACATCCATTCATACTCCTTCACAGCTCCCGGAGCTCTCTGTCATGAATGATATCTGTCTACTCGTCTCTTCAGCGCTTTTCGGTTATATTGTTTTTACCCTTACTTTTTTTAACAATATACAGGCTCAATCAGCAAAAATCAAGAGGCTGTAAGAAATAAAACCCGATTTTGATTAATTTCCCTGTACAGACACAAACAGCCCTACCGACACATACAGTTACATATAGGCGATTGCCTACATAACTTTGTGGAGGTGAGGACGGTGACAGGTGTTTTTGCAGCGCTCGGGTTTATTGTGAAAGAACTTGTGTTTTTAGTATCATACGTGAAAAATAATGCCTTTCCACAACCGCTCTCAAATAATGAGGAGAAAAAATACTTAGACCTTATGGCTGAAGGAGATGAACACGCCCGCAACATGCTGATCGAACATAATCTCCGTTTAGTCGCCCATATTGTGAAAAAATTCGAAAACACGGGAGAGGACGCGGAAGATCTGATCTCCATCGGTACAATCGGGCTGATCAAAGGAATTGAAAGCTACTCAGCCGGAAAAGGCACGAAGCTTGCCACATATGCCGCACGATGTATTGAAAATGAGATTTTAATGCACCTGCGCGCATTGAAAAAAACGAAAAAAGACGTCTCCCTTCATGATCCGATCGGCCAGGATAAAGAAGGGAATGAAATAAGCCTGATCGATGTCCTCAAGTCGGAAAGCGAGGATGTGATCGACACCATTCAGCTCAACATGGAACTTGAAAAGGTCAAAAAATATATCGACATTTTAGACGACCGCGAAAAAGAAGTCATCGTCGGCCGCTTCGGGCTTGATCTAAAAAAAGAAAAAACGCAGCGCGAAATCGCAAAGGAGCTCGGCATTTCAAGGAGTTATGTGTCGCGGATTGAAAAACGCGCATTGATGAAGATGTTTCATGAGTTTTACCGGGCGGAAAAGGAGAAGCGGAAGAAGAAGGGAAAGTGAGCGAAAAGCCGGATCTGACATTCCGGCTTTTTCTATTTTATCTTTTTCAATCATGACTATAAACAGAATATGCGTAGCGCTCAGTATGAAGGGACAAATATACAAACTGTTTAATCGCGTCAAGGCCTGTGATGAATTCATTTGTGATACGGCCATTTTCAAAATCTATTTTGTAGGTTTGCGAGGTCTCTATAACTTCGCTGTCATCTTCAATATCATCAGATTCAATTTCTGAGGAAAGGGTCATGATAAGATCACTCGTATAACGTTCCTCCATTTATTGATTGAATGAACCATAATAAAAACCGCTCCTAAAGAGCGGTTTTAAAATATAAGAAATAATCTTTCTAAGAAGAAATCGAAAGCGATTTATTTACTGCTTTTTGAGCATGGATTAAAGTCGTATCAAATAATGGCACTTTTGAATCGTCTGCCTTTACTAATAGTCCAATTTCAGTGCATCCAAGAATGATTCCTTCTGCTCCTCTATCTACCAAATTATTTATGATCTTCTTATAAATGTTTTTGGAAGACTGTTTAATTTCACCCAGACACAGTTCTTGATAAATAATATTATTTATTAATTCCCTTTCCTCATCATTAGGAACAATGACATTAATATCATGAGACGCAACACGTGATTTATAAAAATCTTGTTCCATCGTATATTTAGTCCCAAGCAATCCTACTGAGCGAATGTCTTGTCTAATAATTTGTTCTGCAGTTGCATCGGCAATATGCAAAATAGGTATAGTGATCATTTCTTGGATATATCCAAGAACTTTATGCATAGTATTTGTACATATTACAATAAAATCTGCACCTGCTTTTTCTAATGATCTTGCAACTTGACCTAAAGCTTCACCTGCTTTATCCCAAGCCCCTACGGATTGATAATGTTCAATTTCCTTAAAATCAACACTGTATAAAAGGCATTTTGCCGAGTGAAGCCCTCCTAACTTCTTTTTTATTTCTTCATTGATAATTCGATAATACTCAGCTGAAGATTCCCAACTCATTCCGCCAATAAGACCAATAGTTTTCATAACCCACCTCGGATGAAATTTTCAAAATATTATAGTTATTCTATAGCATAGATTAGGTCTTTACAATTATTTATTTTTTCAGGATTATTATCATTAAATTTTATCGAGAATAAAAAATGATTGCCCGCCTTTTAAGGAGACAACCATCAAATTCTCACTCATTTCCAGTTATTCATCTTCTCCAGAGCGCAACCGTATAGGAATAATAATCAAATCAGCAGGTATTATTAATTTGTCATTTTCATTAAGCCTTATTTCAATAGATGAAACGGAAATCACTTCAGCCGGCATAATATCCACCGGTGACTCAGAATCAATAAAGTCAGAATATAGAAAAAGAGATGTGACAGTTATGAAAATCATTTTTCTCATTCGTTACTGCATTTTGGTATCAAATGACTTGACTTATAAGTCCTTAACTTGCGTCTTCTCTCAAACGATTCAACGCCGGACGCTCTAAAAACTCCTCAGAAAATCTTTCACAGGCATACTTCAGTCCCTGCTTTCTATATGCAGACCTCGATCTGGCTGCCGATGCTTGAGCCCGTGTTCCTCGGTTGATAACCTTACAGCTAATGGCTATCATCCTGAAGTTTGTCCTACTGAGGTGATTTTCAACGGTGGAAAAAAGAAAAACTAGTTACTGATTAGTAACTAGTTTTTATCTTAAAAGATTCAAATATTAGGTTTCAGATTTTCTGGTTTAACCATCTCATCAAATTGTTCTTTCGTTAATAATGTAAGCTGCACGCAGTCTTTTTAGCATTAACCCTTCCTTATGAACAAACTTGGCATTTTCTAATAATTTTCATACCCGATAAGGTTCTAATTCCCTAAGTTGTAGTATCGATATCCTCTGTGTAATCCATGGGATTAACCTTTTAAGTTCATTAAACTTAACTGTTTTATTAGACAAAGCTTACAGATCGAATTTCATGGCGCCTATCGATTTTACAATTTCAGGATCTCGGTGCGACCCGAAAAGACTTTCTCCTTTATCAAGGGTGGAAATCTTTTCGATATCCTCTAAGCTCAACTCAAAATCAAAAATGTCAAAGTTTTCGACAATCCGTTCTTTGCGCACCGATTTTGGAATCGTAACGACTTCACGCTGAACAAGCCAACGCAGCACGACCTGGGCGACGGATTTATTGTGTTTTTCCGCAATGGAAGTCAACACGCCGTTGCTGAACATGTTATTGCGTCCTTCAGCGAACGGTGCCCATGACTCGTGTTGAACTCCCTGCTCTTTCATAAAAGCAGCACTTTCTTTTTGATGGCAGAATGGATGCGTTTCGACTTGATTGACGGCTGGCACGATTTCATTATGCATGATCAGATCCATTAGACGGTCGGGATAGAAGTTGCTGACTCCGATTGCCCTGATTTTTCCTTCGCGGTACAGATCCTCCATCGCGCGCCAAGCGCCGTAGTAATCGCCGTATGGCTGGTGAATAAGGTATAAATCAAGATAATCCAGCTGCAGCTTATTTAAAGATTTGGAAAATGCCGCCTTGGCACTTTCATAGCCGGCATCCTGAATCCAGAGCTTGGTCGTAATGAACAGCTCCTCACGCGGTACGCCGCTCCGCTTGATTGCACGTCCGACTGCCTCCTCATTTAGGTAACCGGAAGCAGTGTCAATCAGGCGATAACCGGCCATCAGTGCTTCATATACTGCGTTTTCACATTCTTGAGCATCGGGGACTTGGTATACACCGAAGCCGATAATTGGCATTTTCACTCCGTTGTTTAATGTTACGGTTTGCATTGTAATTCCTCCTATTGTTCAAATGTAGAACGACAAACGGCACGCATCCCGAAAATCGGGCACTGCAGAATGAATTCCGCTGCGGCTGGTTTGCGTTATAATAAGCTTATTACCTTCGTGCAACACGAAGGCAAGCACTTTTTTAAAAAATTTTTAAAGGAGGATTACACATGCATACAGTCAAAGAAGCAGCGATGATAACCGGACTCACTGAGCATGCGGTGCGCTTTTACACGGATAAAGGCCTGGTGCCGAGCGTACAGCGCAATAAAAACAATATCCGTTTGTTCGATGAAGAATCAATCAACTGGCTGTTTGGCGTCAAATGCCTCAGGCAATCCGGAATGCCGATTGAAGACATTAAAACGTACGTGAATCTCTGTCTCGAAGGAGATTCGACCATCCCACAACGGTACACACTCATGATGGAGCATAAAGAAGATGCGCTCGCTCAGCTCGAAGAAGCCAAACAGCACATTGCCCATTTGGAACAAAAAACCGCCCTATATCAAGCCATTCTGGAGCACCGCTCTTTTGATACAACCAATCCCGCCAACTGGGAAAAAATACAGCATATGCATAGTGACGTATTTTACTCGCCCACTGTCCGGTAGATGTGAAAGATATTTATGAGCACATCAATGGATCTTAAACTCCTAAATTGGAATCCATATTGAATAGGCTAAGTTTGATGACATGTTATGAGCGATTAAATTTGTTTATATACGGCTATAAGGCTGCAAGTCCTTAAGGTTACTTTCTATTAATATAAATTGATAGAGGTCGCATCTGTATGCGACTTCTTGTTCGATGTTGTTTTCAAGTGTGTCATAGGTAATGTTAACTTCAGCAATTACTTCTTTTTGTGCTTAAGTTAACTGTGCTAATTGATGGAACAGACTTTTGATCCTTAGTCAGCGCAACTCTTAAAATCGTTGGCGTATCTTGAACCATTCGAATAAAAGTTGAAGCTTGAACAGGCTTGCCATCAAAGGATCGGCTTCTCGCGCGCTTGGTTTTCTGTATTTTCTTTGCTCGAAGGCTCGGAATCGATAATTTCTGAATTGTCTGCTTCATTAATAACTGCTTTTTAGAAAGAATCCCCCACTTGCTCAAAACTGCTTTTCATACAGTCTTAAGAGCCATCGCATCACAGTCATTTTTCCATCCAAAATCAGACTTGGCCTGTTCGCAAAGCAAGTTGTATGTACCCTTTGTATCCAAGCTGGAATTGAGCCTTTCCTCCATAAGGAACTATCCAGGCATACCCTAAGTTTTTATCTATAGGCAGGTCGAGTGTCTGCCACAGGAACGCTTTTCATACATCATAATAAAACCTTATTAAAACTTTACAAGACAGCCTGAATTGACTATAGTCTAATTAGACTAAAATATTGATGTAAAGAAGTGAAAAAATTAGATGATAAAGTCTTTTTTAATGTTGGGGCAGTCGAATATGGCGGGCCGTGGATTTTTGAATGAAGCAGACCCTATCTATAATGAAAAAATTAAAATGCTGCGCAATGGACAATGGCAGATGATGACAGAGCCGATTAATTACGACCGTCCGGTTTCCGGCGTTGGCCTGGCGGCATCTTTTGCAGATGCATGGTCAAAAGCTCATCCCGATGAAGAAATTGGCTTAATCCCGTGTGCGGAAGGCGGCAGTTCATTGAATGACTGGCATCCGGAAGGCATCCTTTTTCAGCATGCTTTGTCCGAAGCCCGCTTCGCCCTCCGTTCCAGTCAAATTTGCGGAATCCTTTGGCACCAAGGTGAGAGTGACAGTTATCGTTCGCTGCATGAAACTTATTACGAGAAATTAACTCTTATCATCGAGACGCTAAGAAACGAGTTGAAACTTGATGATTTACCGTTGATTATTGGAGGGCTTGGTGACTTTCTTGGGAAGACCGGTTTTGGACAGCACGCGACTGAATTTCGACAGGTTAATGAACAATTGCTGCGTTTTGCTAATGAACAACAGAATTGTTATTTTGTTACTGCGGCAGGTTTGACTGCGAATCCTGATGGCATTCATTTAGACGCAGCTTCACAACGTAAATTCGGTTACCGCTATTTCGAGGCTTTTTCGAAAAAGCACCATATCCTGAAACCCATTTCGGGAGAGGAGCAATCACTGAAAGTGAAGGGTGACTATTCTAAAACAGAACAGATTTACCTTCATAGTATGGATTTGGCTTCGGGTGAAATCACGTACGCGGAATTTGAGGCGCGGATGGCGAAGGTGATGAAACCATAATTCCCTTACTTATCCTTGGCTTGCTCATCCAAAACCCCGGAGCTCACGGCTATGAACTTCTGGCCTTAATGGAAAAACGTCATTACAAATACATTGTTAACTTCACGAAAGGTTCATTTTATTACAATCTGCAGCAACTTGAAGAAAAGTGTTTGATTGAACAGATTCAGCGGAAACCCTCAACCAGCGGGCGTGAAATCCGTAACTTTAAAGTCACAGATTCGGGAAGGGCAGAATTTGAAAAATTAATGATCAAATACGGCACCAAATCGGAATATGTGAACCTGCCATTTTATGGGGCGTTACTCTTTGCCGATGAATTCGACAAAAATAAATTACTGGATCTGATCCAATCACAAATCGATCAGACTAAAACTCGAATCGAGCTTCTTGATGAATACCTGTCCATCACTCAAGAAATTCCCGGCACAATCAATTACTTTCGCCGCATGAATGAAAATTCCCGTTCACATCACTTGGTTAATTTAGAGTGGTTCGAAAAATTGAAAGCAGAAATAGAGTGAACTATTGCATAATAAAAAAATGCAATGTTACATATATCAGAATATTAGTTACCTACATATAAAACCTGTGTCGCAGATATCTAGTAACACCATTGATACAGGTTTTATACTCCTTCTTTAATTAAACCAGTATAGGGTTGTCAACACTTGCCCCAAACAAGAGCAAGTGAATCTGCTGCGTGTTCTTCTTTTTCAATCCGTATGAATAACCGCTTTTTTTACACCTATTCAGTATTCAAGTAAGGCAACTGATTTTTCTCCTTCGTCCGCTAAACTGCTGCTTGCTCTGTTGTTTTAGCTTTATCTGAATCTGTTTTATCTGTAGAAGCAGAATCAGACCCACATGCAGCCAAAGTAAAGCTTAGAGATAATGCACCAATGCCTAACCATTTCTTCCATTTTTCATCAACTGAATTAATCCTATTTTAAGATTTTGTTAAAGTTCAAATCTCCTAAAGAAAGTATCTTTAACAAAAGGAAGAAGCTTCTTACATGTAATATAATGTGGTAAAATTTAGATAAGATTAAGTGGGAAGGAGACAGATATGAAAGTATTTGAAGCATCCTCGTTAATCTCAGCAGCGGAAAAGCGAGCAAAAGAATATGATCAGATTAGAGAACAATTTATCAATCTCAGGAAAGCTTTTCAGGGGATGGCTGACTTAGACGACAGTGAGTTTTCAGGCAAAGGCGCCGACAATATCAAAGCCTTTTTTCAAGACCACGCAGGCGTTACAGACAGCTGGCTTAATCTGATCGATATGAAGATTGCTTTTCTTAACAGTATCTCAGGAAAAGTAACTGATGCGGGATTAGCCGATTCGTTTGTGGAAGAGTCCTTTTTAGAACATGAGCTGATTCATGCGAAGAATAAATCAAAAGCCATCATGCAGGAGCAGCGCAATGAAATGAAAGGTATCCTTGATGAAATCAGCGATATCATTCATCTTGATGTTTTCTCTACAGAAGATGTCGATCAAAAGCTGGATTCAGCAGACAAAAAACGGGATAAGACCATACATAAACTCGGAAAGCTTGATCACGATCTAACGAAAGAATACGCAGAAACAGAAGCGAACGAACAGTTCATCCAGGCCGACTTTCAACAGCTCCAAAATGCCACGGGTAAGGGAAAAAATGCAACACCACTTCACTATAACGCCAAGGCGTACAGAGAAAGTGACATACATAAGAAAAAAGGCGAGATTGCAAGACATTCAGATGCTTATTTGACGATTAAAAAGGAAGAAGCGAAAGAGCGGGAAATCAAGGATCTGAAGAAAAAGCTCGCTGACGGTGTGACCGATCCGGATGAATACTTGGAAATTGCGAAGAAGATCGGTTACGAGAATCTTGAACCTTCCCAGCAACAATATGTGATTCAGCTTGAACAAGCACAACAGCTCGAAGAAGTTGGTGAAACCACATGGGAAGTCCTGAAAGGAGTTGGAGTCGGTCTCTACGATGTCGCTAAGGATACTGTGACTGGCGTTAAAGATTTAGCTGTCGGGACTTGGGAGTTTTCCCAGCTCTCCGAAGAACAAAAATTAGCCAAAACAATTTCAGCTGTATTGAAGACACCTTCCTATGCAAAAATCATATGGACAAACATAGCGGATTCATGGAATGATAAAATGGTTAACGGAGATGCTTACTCACGATCTCATTATGTTACCTATGTGGTCGGGAGCCTTGTTGGACTTAAAGGCGTTGGCTCTGCTGTGAAAGTAACAAGCAAACTTGGTAAAGCCGGTGCTGCCAAAGTAGATAAAGTGATTGAAGCTGGAGAAAAAGCAGCTACTAGACATGTAAACAAAGGGATTACCGTAGGGAAAAACTACATAAATTCTTTATCTAGAAATAAAGATGATCTAGCACTTGTAGGTATAGCACAAGATATTGAGAATACCCATAATGTAAAGAATACGTCTATATTAAAAAAAACAATACAATCCAAACATGATCAATTTGTTAAAGCTGCACCATACACGTACGAAAACAGTGCGGGCAAAACAACGACCATTAACTTAAGAATGGGTCATTTGAAAAATGATGTCCATCCAGTAACAAAAGTTCCCTATGATAAAGACGGATTTCCAATATTCGAATCAAAACATACACTCACACTTGATAAAGCCGACTTTAAAAAAAGTAGAGACCAGCATTTTGACAAATTAAATAAACAATTATATAAGCAGATTGAAGAAGATCCATCATTGATTAAGAAGCTTGATTTGAACGAAGATGATTTACTTGATCTTCAAGATGGAATAACACCAGAGAAATACACATGGCACCACCATCAAACTCCTGGAAAAATGGAGCTAGTAGATCGAGTCATTCATGCTAAAACTGGTCACACTGGCGGATATAAAATTTGGGGGAAAGATGAGAAATAGGAGGTTAATCAATGCAAAGTATTAAATGGAGAAAACGAAGCACTTTTAAAGAGGCGACAAACAGTCAGATCGAAGAGGTAGAAGAAAAATTAAAAATCAAGTTCCCGACAGATTACAGAGAGTTCATTAAAGACCATAATGGATGCTCTCCTATAGATAAAAAGGTTGTCTCATTCCAAAATTCTCGAGAATCAATAAACAATTTACTGAGTATAGGAGATCCAACTCGACCAATTGATCTCCTTAGTACACTTGATAATGTTAAAGATCGGTTAGTTGATAAGATCATACCTTTTGCTACAGATGCAGGGGGAAACCTCTTTTGTTTTGATTATAGATTGTCTTCTCAAGAACCCGTAATTGTTTTTTGGGATCATGAGATCGCTAATGAAGATAAGGGAAGTTCCATTAGCTATGTTTGTGATTCATTTACAGACTTAATGGACAAGCTTGAAGAACAACATTAAGTTTTTTGACTATAGTTCTGAAATTTCCGAACATAACTCTGAGTGTCCTTGGCATTCAAGGTTCTAAAAATAGCAGAGGAATATTGAATAATGTTTGATAATTCATTTTTAGAACAGAAGGAGTTTAACTATTGATTGATCTTACAAATACCGGTCTAAGTATTATTGCATCATTGTTAACCATCATAACAATAATTATAGGGTTTGCCGCTACCAAAGAAACTCCTACTAAAATAATTCAACGAGGCAATAACAACTCTGTGCATATTGGAAAAAAGAAAATCAATATAATAAACATTTTCATGCCTAGTCAAAATCAAATAGATAAAGTCACCAATGCAAAAAGGGAGCCCGGCTCAGATAACTATTTTATGATTGTTCTTTTTTATATAGCTATCATTATCTTTGGTGCATTTTATACTAGTTACTATTATTGGTTTGTTGCAATTCTGTTGGCTGTCTTTATAATCCGGTTTATTAAGTTTATTCGTTTTTCAATTGCCATAAAGCTTACATCAAACTTATATGACAAAAGTAAATTCTTCATCAATTTTATCCAGCAAATAATTTTATGTTGCATTCTTCTAAGTCTGCTGTTTTTTTCAGCACCACAGGAATTACAAATAGTTGCTGATCATATAAAAGTAAATTTTGAAGGAGGCACCTCCTTTAAAATTTGGCTTATAGACTTATTTAAATACACATTCAGTATATGGAATACTACTACTTTTTATTTTTTCATTTTTAGAAGCGCAGGGATGTTGATTCTTACTCTTTTTGTATTCTATTCAACAGGCAAGAATGCATTACCAATTTATAAACACAATTCTTTCAACAGAAGAAAAGTGTTGTTTAATGAACTTTCTTCTTATATTTTTGTTATTATTCTTATTTTTTTCTCACTCTACCCATGGATATTCATAGACCTAAAAAACAGCTTAGAACCTTTATGGAATGAATGGGCACGCAAATAAAAAATGTCAAATTTATTAATGTTAAGGCCCCTATAGAGGGTCTTCTCTTATTTTAATAAAGTTTTAAGTTGCTCTTTCAGTCTATAAATACCATCTCGATAAGCTCGGCATTTCAAGGAGTTATGTGTCGCGGATTGAAAAACGCGCATTGATGAAAATGTTCCATGAGTTTTACCGGGCGGAGAAAGAGAAGCGGAAGAAGTCGAAGGGGAAATGAGCGAAAAGCCGGATCTGACGGGACTGACCCCATAAGATGAGACAAATAAAAACACCTTCAAGTTTGAATACGGATGATTGTTAGCCGAAATTAGACTTGGAGGTGTTTTTTCTATGGGGACAAGAGTGAGTTATCCGGTTGAAGTGAAACAGAAGGCTGTAGAAATGAGATTGGCAGGCGTACCTATGAAAGAGATCCTGCAGGAGTTGAATATTAAGAATAAGACACAGGTTCAGACATGGGTTAGATGGTATAAGGCTGGTGATACACATCGATTCGAACAGCCTGTTGGAAAGCAATACACTTACGGAAAAGGTCCGGAGTATTCTTCCGATTTAGAGAAACTGCAGGCAGAGATTCGTTACCTGAGACAACAGAATGAAGTTTTAAAAAAGTACAACGAATTGGAAAGGAAGTTGATAGCGAAACGTCAGTCGAACTTGTAGAAATATTGCACAGCACAATGACCGTACAGGATATCTGTATTCATTTAGGTATCTCTCGAGCGTCTTATTATCGTTGGAAGAAGAATCTGATGAAGGATCATCCCAAGCGCCATTTGGAAAAACAAATCGGCACGTTGTGCCGAGAGCACAAGTATCGATATGGATATCGAAAAATCACAGCCATACTAAAAAAGAGAATGTGTATTAACCATAAAACGGTTCAACGTATTATGCAGAAAAATCAATGGCAGTGTCGGGTTAAGGTGAAAAAGCGCAAGAAGGATGGGCAGCCATATGCCGTGGTCGATAATATATTGGATCGGAACTTTCAGTCTGATCGTCCTCTTGAAAAACTAGTAACGGACATCACATATTTGCCTTATGGACAGAAACAATTGTACCTTTCCAGTATATTAGATTTATACAATGGAGAAGTGATTGCTTTTACTATTGGGGATAAGCAGGACACAGCCTTTGTCTTAGACACACTTGATCAGCTACCAATGCTGCCTGAGAACTGCGTGTTACATAGTGACCAAGGTTCTGTGTATACATCTTACGAGTATCAAAAAGCTGTTAAAACAAAAGGCATTACCATGAGCATGTCCCGCAAAGGGACGCCCGCTGATAATGCCTCCATCGAATCGTTTCATTCCTCGCTAAAGTCTGAAACGTTCTATCTTAACAGCATTGATCGAACTACGACTGCCATCGTAGAACGCACTGTCATAGAATACATTCATTATTATAACAATATTCGTATTCAAACCAAACTAAACAACCAATCACCGATAAACTATCGGCAATTGGCTGTTTAAAAGGTGTTTTGACCCCTGTCTCAAAAACGGGGGGCAGTCCCTGACATTCCGGCTTTTTTTATTTTCTTTTCAATATAAAACAATGATAACTTCTTTCATCTTATGAAACCCAAGAGTTATTAGGTGTTTTCTTTATCTGTACAAATACAGGTGAATAACTTAATTTATTACATATAAGTTATCCTGCAAAACTGTGCACGAAATGTCGGGTAGATACATTTCGCTCTTGTTATTCTTTTGTTAAAGGAGGTCAAATAAATGGATTCGCTTAAAAGGATGAACAGCGCATTAACGTATATTGAAGAAAACCTCACGAACGATATTGATTTCAAAGAAGCAGCAAGGCTTGCTTTCTGCTCTGAATATCATTTTAAAAGGATGTTTTCCTTCCTTACAGGTATTTCATTATCGGAATATATTCGCCGCAGACGTCTTACTCTTGCAGCTTTTGAACTTAAAGACAGCCGCGTAAAGGTGATTGATCTTGCGATAAAATACGGTTATCACTCACCAGATTCTTTTGCACGAGCATTTCAAAATCTGCATGGCATAAGACCATCAGAAGCTAAACATAATGGCCATTCACTTAAAGCTTATCCGCGAATGACCTTCCAGTTATCAATCAAAGGAGGAAATGAAATGAACTATCGCATTGAAGAGAAAGAGGCATTTCGCATCGTCGGCATTAAAAAAAGAGTCCCTATTTTGTTTAAAGGCGTGAATCCTGACATTGCATCGATGTGGGAAAGTTTAGATGAAGCAGCAATCAATCAACTAAAAGAGCTTTCTAATGTAGCGCCTGTAGGACTCATTAGTGCATCCACGAACTTTTCTGAAGGCCGGACAGAGGAAAACGGAGAGCTTGATCACTATATTGGCGCAGCCACAACGAAACATTGCCCAAATCACCTATCACAGCTTGAAGTCCCTGCCTCAACATGGGCTGTATTCGAAGCAGCCGGATCATTTCCGGATGCACTGCAGGAAGTATGGGGGCGGATTTATTCCGAATGGTTTCCATCGTCACATTATGAACAAATTGAAGGCCCGGAAATCCTGTGGAACGAGCATAAAGATGTAACATCGCCATCTTTTAAAAGTGAAATTTGGATCCCCATTTCAAAAAAGTAATATATCTTACAATGAAATTAGAGGAATTGAAGGTTTTAAGGGAGGGGTCTCATCCCCTCCTCTTTTTGCACCGACTCGAAAACTTTAATGAGCATCGACTATAAAGTCTGAGTTCTTTCCCATAAGTCCGCATATTTTTTTACGATATTTATAAATTCAGCCATCGCTAAGGAATGCCATCTTTTTTTATGATAAGCCACCTGCGTTAAAATACGTGTTTCATCCAAAATCAATCCACTTAATTTGTTTTCTTTCAACTCTTTTTGTACAGTGATCAACGGTAATAACGAAATTCCTAATCCGCACATCACACACTGCTTAATTGCCTCAACACTCCAGAATTCAAAGGTATTCTCCGAAACCAGTCCTTGGTGTTTCATATACTCTTCAAAGTAAGTACGGTAGCTGCACCCATGTTCTGTATATAAAATCACTTCATCAGATGAAAGATAAAAATCATCAAATGGAATATTTTTTAACTGATGATGTTCAGGGAATATCAATATCATTGGCTCAGTTATCAGTTTTTCTATATATAAATCAGCTTCCTCTTGTTCGTACCCCAAAAGAAACGCTAAATCCACCTTCCCATTTCGGAGATCATTTTTTAATTCCCAGCATGTCGATGATTTTAATGTTATTTTCACTTTAGGAAAGAGCTTTTTGAATTCGTGAATAATTGGAGGTAAACGGTAAACCGTTAAAGATTCCGGAGCACCAATAACGAGAGTACCGATCGGTTCATCGTTTGATTGTATTTGTTTTACTTTTTCGGAAATCCTGATCATTTCGTTTGCATAAGGAAACAAAAGTTCCCCCGCTTCAGTTAACAGCATTTTCTTCCCAAAACGATTAAATAACGGTTTTCCTATTTCTTGCTCAATATCTTTAATATGTGAAGTTATGGTCGATTGGGCATAACCCAAATATTCAGCTGCCTTTGTAAATCCTCCCTTTTCCACAATTGTTATAAATGTTTTTAAGTGCCGTATTTCCATCATGTCTCCCCCTTTGAACATCACTAATTCCGATGGAAAAGTTCATATATATCTATTTTACCGATGAAAGGAAACAACTTACAATTGGAATATGATCGTAAAACACGTTTAGGAAAGGATGGAATGTAAAGTGAGAGAAAGAAAACTCGGCCCCGTACTTTTAAGCGGATTAATTGTTGGTCCTATCTTAGGATCGGGAATTATATTGCTTCCACCAATCATTTATGGTAAGACTGGAGATTATGCCATATTAGCATGGTTTATGATGATGATCATTAGTTTTCTATTTGCTTCATTGTTTGGAAAATTGAGTGTTTTATTTCCGAATGAATCTGGTGTTGCGCATACAGTCGAACTTGCATTTGGACAACATATAAAACAATTAACTTCTGTATTTTTTATTATTGCGGGCAGTGTGGGGCCAGTTGCCGTTCTCATGACAGCCAGTCAATATCTAAAGGCTTTGTTCAAAAGTAATGGTTGGCCACTAGAGACATATGGAATCATTCTGATGATGATTTGTTTATTCGTTCTATTATTGAATATCTCTTCTATAGGAAAAGTGTCATTTATGTTCTCCACAATTGCCACAGTAGTATTGTTAAGTGGAGGAATTAGTTCAATCCCCTTTATGAGGGATAAAGCTTTTATTAAAACACCATTTCATCTTGATGATTTTGGTTATAGTATTCTATTACTTTTTTGGGCTCTAGTAGGTTGGGAAATTATAGGGAATTATAGTTTGGATGTCAAAAATAGAAAAAGAACGATTCCCCAAGCAATAGTAATAAGCTCAGTGGTCATCACAACGGTTTGTATCGTTGTAGCTGCTTCTTATCAATGGATTAATTTACATCAGGCACACACATTAACGATTATTTTAATTCCATTGCTTGGAACGTTTGCTTCACCAACAATGGCTTTCATCACAACAATATTATGTATGAGCACATATTTATTGGTTACTGGCGGAGTATCACGTCTAATAGCCTCAGAGAATAAAAAAATAACCTTGATTTCTTTCCGCTCCAAAACAAACATACCAATTGGAGCCCTAGGCTTATTAACATTAATTCATGCTATCGTTTTTATTCTTTTATTTATAAACTTCATTAATGTTGAACAAATTGTCGGCATAGCAAATGCTTTCTTTATTAGTAATGCGATTTGCGGTATTTTGTCTGCATATAAACTGCTACCTGGTAAGTTCTCAAAGAGTTTATCATTAATGCTTATTATCAGCTTTTTGATTATCCTTTCTTTCTCATCAATATGGATTTTATTAATGATTGCCCTTATAACTGCTTTTTATTTGATCCGACATTTTATTTGGATGCGTCAATTAAAGAAATCCGCTACTAATTCTCAAGACAAATTACGGTTTTAAGAATTTCTCACCCAAGCTTGGAGTGTATAAACAAAAACGGGAGATTTTACAGTTCGTATAGGACATAGTTATTTCTTTTACAATGATTACTTACAGACACCTTCCGCTCATTTACATCATTTTATATTCATTTCGGCCAGAAAAAGGGCACTGTTTTCAGTCTGTCCAAGTAAAAAAGGAAGGGGTTTTCCCTTCCTTTAGTCCTAACTTGATCTCCTGCCATTTTGAAACCAACATTTGAAGCACTGTCTGCATCAACAAAGTGAGTAAAAGGTTAGATGCTACTTGATTCATACTGTCTGTCAATGAAATTCGACTAATCATTATTTATTAAGAATTTTAATCTCTTCCTTGTAAAATAAAGAAGCAATCTCATTTCCAGACAGTTCATGTCATGTCCTTGGGACAAGTACCGATATCAATTTTTTTATTCTGTTCCAGCTCTCATTCACAATTAGGGACATTTTAGTGGCGTATCGGTATAAAGTGAACTAATTTATTAATGTTCAACAACAGAATTTCGTCTATTGACAATAAAGAATGCACAAATCATTGCAAGAATGGCCATCGCCCACCAGAACGTTGAGATCGCCTGATCATGATCGATGATAATCAAACGAATGACAGCCGTGATGCCAATATAAATAAAGTAGCGAAGCGGGAAATGAAAGTCTGATTTGAAGTATTTGATAATCAAAGCAATGAACTCAAAGTACATGAAGAATATAAGCAGTTCCCCAAGCATCTCATAATAGCTGTCCACTTTGTTGAACAGTGACTTGTATACGAATTGCACGATGTACCATGTCTCGCTGATCAGAAGTCCGCTTAAGGCTATCGCCAGGAAGAACAGACAGACATTGAGAAGCGCTTGTAACAGGTAAGGCGCCTTTTTAAAATTGTTGGAAAATCTCATCTTGTTGTCTCCTATTACAATATTTTCGTCGTTTTGATTCGCAGCCTACATCTTTCTGTTCCAAAATCGCAGCACGATGCAGTACTTGGAATTCTTTTGTATACTGTGAAACTGCCCCTGCATGCGGGACATCATTCGCGCAATGCTTCTTTCACCGAGTCCGTTGCTGTCCGGTGTTACATCCGCAAGTTTAATCGTATTGCTAACATGAATCTCAAATATTTCTTGATCCGATATAAACGTGATGCTGATTTCTTCTTCCGGATCTGCGTATTTAAATAAGTTTGACAACACATTATCAAATACACGCCCAAGCTCCTCCAAATTCACGTTAATATAGGTTTCCGGCAGCTCGCCTGAAATATGGACCCGGAAATGCTCCTGATGAAGGATAGCAATCTGATCTGATATTAGATCGTAGATCACTTCTTTCACTGCAACGGTCTCCAGATCGGCCTCATATTCCTTGTCCAGCAGGAAATACGCAAACAGATTGTCAGACAAGCTTTTTAATTGCAGTGCTTTACCATAAGCATTGGCTACATACCGATCTTTGCTGGAACCCGCTTCGCCTCCCTCTTTTTTGGCAAACTCCAGATTCATGATCAGCGACGTCAGCGGTGTGCGCATATCGTGCGACATTTCGGTAACCAGGCTGCGGCTCTCAGCTTGCAATTCCTCGATAGCTTTAAGTTTATCCAGGAAAGCTTTCCGCAGATCCTCAATGCTCTTTGCAATCATCGCTAATTCATCATGCCCTTTTATCGTCATCTCGTAGTCCAGCTGGCCCCCTTCAAGAATATGAATCTCTTGGTGAAGCGTTTTAAGGTAGCGAAGACTTTGGCGAATGCCCAAGAGAACAATGATTAAAAAGATGAGGGTTGCACCGAGCAAATCCAAAGTAAAGGCCAGATCATAATATCGGGAAGAGTAGAAACCGTCGATAATGACTCGTCCTTCACCATCGCTGAACTTGACCGGATGTGAATGATTTTGAGCATACTGAGTCAGCTTTTCCTTTCCATAATCCGATTCAGAATAAACGGAATCATATTGCAGCTCCTGATCCTTGAATATGGTGAGGTTAATATAATTTTCTTTTTTGACCCACTCGCCAAACGCTTTTCTATCCGATGTAGACAACTCATTTTCTGAAACGTACTGACTGAATTTTTGAATGTATCTCGCTGACTCCTTGTGGTAATACTCATCCGAACTCAGGTATCCCTCGATCAGATCATCTGTGATCTTTTGCAACGTCAGAAAGATCACACCGCTCACAATCGCAGCAACCATGATCAGCAAAGCCAGTTTTTTGGTTAGCGTAAATTTACGATGCGCCAAATCGATATCCTCTTCCCCATTCAGTTTTTATATAAACCGGACGTGCCGGATCATCCTCAATTTTGGAGCGCAGCTTCCGAATATGCACCATCACCGTATTGTTGGAACAGTAAAAGTAAGGCTGTCCCCACACACTCTCATATATATTTTGAGCAGAAAATATTTTGTTGCGTTTGCTCATCAGCAGTTTCAGGATACGATATTCCAGATCTGACAGCTTGATTTGCTGCTCCTCTTTCCAAACCTCATTAAATTCTTCGCTCACTCTCAGTTTGCCCCCGATAAGAAATGTTTCTTCCTGTTCCTTCTTTTCCTGATAGATTGTATATCTGCGTAATTGAGCAATCACTCTGGCGTGAAGTTCCTCTTCCGAGAAGGGTTTAGTCATATAATCATCGCCGCCGGCGAGTAATCCCTCAGTTTTATCGAGTGTACTCGATCTGGCCGTCAGAAACAGAATTGGAACGTTAGAGGTTTTCCTGATGTGCTGACAGGTTTCGATTCCCGAAATGCCTGGCATCATAATATCCAAAATAACCAAATCGAGCGAATCATTCACAAGTTGCAATGCTCGCTGCCCATCCTTGGCTCTTAGCACCTCGTATCCTGCACGCGTAAGGGATTCCTCCAAAAGATCACCAATATCATGATCATCCTCTACGACTAATATTCGATGGGTCATGCCTCTTTCACCTCATGATTCTTGATGTTATTTCTCGTGTGACCTTACTATATATCATTCATAAGTAACACGTACGTTATAAGATACTACGTAAATCTTAACAGTTTATGAAAGCTGATGTTCGCCACAAATTTGTCACATTTTCTAAAAAAATGATGAACCTTCATAAATTGTTAAGATTCTGTCTTTATATTTATCCATTGTAAGGCTCAAGTTTTTCAGATCCGCACTGCACATTGCAATGATAAATGGAAAAGGAGTATTGATATGATTGTACAAAACGAAGGACGCGGGCAACCGGTAAGTCTGCGGGAACGGGTTCATTTTCTGGACATCGTACGTGGATTTGCCTTGCTTGGCATTATTATTGTCAACTATTTCCTGATCGTAGATTCAGTAAAGGGATTCGAAATGGCCTCCGATGACGTACTGCACAATCTGGTTTCCTGGTTTGCCGAAGGGAAATTCGTTACATTATTCTCCTTCTTGTTCGGAGTTGGGTTTATGATCTTTATGGATCGAGCCGCGCAGAAGGTAGATAGTCCCAACAAGCTGTTTGCCCGTAGGTTATCTATCCTGTTGGGATTTGGCATTTTGCACATCACATTTGTTTGGGTCGGTGACATATTGACCTTTTACGCCGTAAGCGGCTTCCTGTTACTCGCCTTCTATAAACGCACGGCCAAAACGGTGCTTAGATGGATTATCGCACTTATCGTGTTTCAATTCCTGACCCCTGTTTTCACAATGTTGTACAATGTCATCAATACTGCAGGGTCAAAAAACCCGAATTTTTCAGAGTTTACTTTGTTTAGCCACACAACCCTTACTTACATGGAATCCATCAGCACTCGGTGGACAGATATGGTCACGATGGCGGCTGGCTCTTTCTCTATGATCTATTCCATGTTTCTCATGTTTCTGCTGGGCGTGTACTTTGTTAAGATGGAATTTTTCAAAGACATGGAAGCGAAAAAGTTCATATGGAAGCGTATCTGGATCATTAGCACAATCGCTTTTCTAATAACACAAAGCAGTATATTACTAGACATGTTTAATCTTTCTGAGAATATGCTGTGGAAGGACATTTCCTCTGTCTTGGGTCAAAATGGCGGCTTAACCGGAAGTATGTTTTATATGAGCACTTTTGCAATGCTGTTTCTGTACGTTCCTCAGCTGCGAGGCCCTATGATGATATTCACCAAAGTCGGACGGATGTCATTGACCTGTTATCTGCTTCACTCTATCATTGGAACAGTTCTGTTCCTCAAGTACGGATTCGGGCTTGCCGATCATATTCAATCCGCCGGCACGTTCATGTTCAGTCTGGCCGTGTACTTCGTGCTTATGAGCTTTAGTACATTGTGGTTGAAACGGTTTAAGTACGGTCCGATGGAATTGATATGGCGCAAGCTGACGTACGGCAAAGTAAACGGGAGTCCCAAAGCAACTCCGCTGCATTCTAAAAAATCAATTCAGAAATAACCCCTTTGCACAGATTGCATAACTTCAAATTAGTTGTTGACTGAAGTGGGTATTAAACTTTTATATTATTTAGTGCTTCTTTGGGCTAACTCCGACAGAAAATTCACCAGAGTTTACTCAATGTGCATAGCTCGTGATCGAATCTAAAATGAATCTTTTGCGCATGCCTATAGCCAAGGGCAACACATTCGACTATTTTATGCGATTTGCTATAGGAAAAATTTGAGAATAATGACTAAACCCTTGCAGCAAGTATTTTAACGCCAAAATTACCGCGGAAGAAAAAGCGGCAGAGCAGCTGGAATGTTTTACTGAACGACTGAACTCGTTATTTCAGCAACTGAAGGAGTGACAATCATGAAAACAAAAAAGGAACCAAAAGTTATTCTGGAACCAGCAAAGGAATCTGATCTGCCAGAATTCCAAAAAAAATTACAAGAAGCCTTTGCGATCGCCGTGATTGAAATGTTCGGTGATTGCGAAGATGGACCGATTCCATCGGACAATGATGTTCAGGAGTCTTTCGACGCTCCCGGAGCAGTCGTTTATCATATTCTTCGGGATGGTAAGAAGGTAGGTGGTGCAGTAGTACGTATCAACAGCGAAACACATCATAATTCGCTTGATTTATTCTATGTATCTCCAGAACATCACAGCCAGGGGATTGGTCTTTCTGCTTGGAAAGCCATAGAAGCACAGTATCCGGATACTGTGCTTTGGGAAACCGTGACACCTTATTTTGAAAAGCGAAATATCAACTTCTATGTGAATAAGTGCGGATTCCATATCGTAGAGTTCTACAATGAACATCACTCTGATCCGCATATGCATCGCAATGGACGCGAAGATGACAAGCCCCTGCCGGATGATGATGACTTTTTCAGATTTGTAAAGGTTATGAAAAAAAAGGACTAAACAATTGAACACTGCGATATGCCGCAGTGAATTGCCGGTAACTTTTTTTAAAGATATTTGTTTGGATCGAAAAAATTCTAAGTTAACCAATAATTCCCCATGTTTACAGAGTTGATTAATAAACGATACGAGGGATAAACGAATAAAGCCTTCCCCTTCTTTTTGAGGAGAAAGTATTAAAAGGCGGAAAGCCCTTCTCGTTATGAGAGGGCTTTAATTCGGTGTGAAAATGAAATGGATAATAAATATAAACAAAGAAATAATTAATTAGGTGATGAACGATTTATACGAATTTTAGAGAAATACTCCAACGGAGAACTTAACGAATAACAAATCACTTCTCTTTTGTGGGATGCTGCCGAAAATAAATCACTTCACAACAGACAAACTGAAAGCGGTATAAAAAAACAGCTCCGTTAAAATGGCCGGAACTGTCTTTGACTTTTGGATTTTGCAGTTATCTCCATCCGTCAGTTTAATTAGAATTCAGATAATCCAAGACACGATCAACTCTTTCATTGACTGAGTAATCTCCTTCAATTTTTAACAATGGACAAGATAAATCTGCCATCCAATGTTCGTGTAAAGCTTTGCTTCTAACTTCCATTCCGGCATGATCATATAAAGAAGCCCACTCTAAAAATGTTTTTGATTGTTCATATTTACTGCCGCCGGCTAACACTTCGTTTCCATAACGCTGAAATTCCCTATGCCTTAATCTCTCAAGCCGTATATCCTGCGGAATCCATAAGAAGATGACAAGGTCAAAATAACTTTTTAGATCATCGCCCCAGCGGCACACTGCGCCAGAAAGAATCCATTTCTCATTTATTGTCAAGTCTTTTTTAAGTAACTTTCTTCTTTCAGGGATTTCTCTTTTTTTAGTGAATTTATCTGTCCAATAGTAATCATCAGTATCAAGATGCGTATGCGGCAAATGCTTTGATAATGCAACACCCAATGTTGACGTTCCGACACCAGAGGCTCCCAATATGTGAATCTTATTTTTCATACTTCCCCCTCCTTATGAAGCAACCAAACTCCCTGTTGCATAAGGTACTTACTATTATTTTGACATAAATCCCCAAAAACCTTTACTTTGCCAGGGGAATCCAGATGCGGTTAAAACCATACCGCTTACGAACTTCATGGTCATTTTCAAACAGAATGATTAACTTTCTCTCCGGCCTATTTTAATATCCTCATACACTTTTTCAAAAGTCTCGATTGGCAGTGAAAACTTGGTTGTTTTCTCGTTACGGTGATTGATCACGATCTCAATTTGATTATTTTTTTGTTCAAACTCAATAAGTGCGTTCTCCCATTTATCTCTGATTGAAATGATACAATTTCCATTTTTCTTTTCCTTTTTCTTATAAATGTAATTCACTTTAACGCCCCTTTCATTGATCGGCAAAAGGTTTCGGAATAAGGAAGCTCCTCAAAAAAAGGATCAAAACTTTTATCAAGTTTGATCCTTTTCCCTTTTTAGTCATTTCTTTGCGAACGTTTATAGACATTCACGGTTACCAGCCAGCTCATAACAACGATTCCTGCAAAAAGAATGAGCATATTACTGTACAAATAAGCGGAATGATCATCGTTAACAGGCAGCAGCCTTTGATTCAGCAAGCGGATCGATAATAAACCGCCTGCAATCGAAATACCCGTTCCCTCTGATAAAAAGCTCGTAAAATTAAGCAGACTCATTCCGGCGCCGGCTTCCTTTTGTTTCAAACTGCCAGACACAATTGTAGATATAACCGTTTTTGTGAAGGAGAGCCCCCCAAAAACAAAAACGATGATAACGGTCATGAGCCAAGGTGCCGCATCTATGAAAAAGGCAGCGATTAAAAAGCTGGAAGACATCAATACAATCCCAATGGTCAGCACATACAAAGAACCTTTCCGATCAACAAGCAATCCTCCAATGTAACCGAAGATGATGACGCTCATTGTCCCGGGGAACATAATCCCGCTTCCAATTGCCGCAGTACTTAAATGGTGAACATCTTTCATCATATAAGGAACCATAGACACAAATCCTGCAGCAGTGCCGAATATCAGGCCTCCGCAAAGGACGCCCATCATAAACAAAACATTTTTCCCCAGTGCAGGGTCAACAAAGGGATCTTGAGTTTTCCTAATATGTCTCACAAATATCAGGAAAGCTAGAATACTGATGATCAGAAAAGATAGTCTATATGACGTTGTAAACAGCAGAAAAAATACGATGCCTGCAGACATTAATATAATCCCCGTCATATCAAAGCGCCCGCTGACTCTTTCTTCCTTTTCCAGCAGTTTCATCAGGAATGGAACGGTGATAACTGTTGCTGTCGGAATAAGCAGCAAATATGACCAGTGAATATAATGAGCAATCATTCCGCCAATAGCTGGTCCGACACCTTCCCCCATTGCCACCAGCGAACCGATCAGACCAAATGCTTTACCCCTGTTTTCTTTCGGAATATAGCGTACTACTGCAACCATCACAAGAGCCGGGAATGCGGCTGCACCAGCCCCTTGAATAAATCGGGCCAGAATGAGTACAGGAAAGAAAGAGTGTCCGACAAATCCAATGATCGATCCGAAGCCATTTACCATAATTCCAAATAGGAGCAGTTTTTTGATGCCCAGCTGATCTGATAACTTCCCATACAGAGCAGTTCCGATGGAAAAGGTTAACATAAAGGCCGTGTTCACCCAGTTTGCACTCGCCGGCAGTTTATGAAAATCGTTGGCGATATCAGGTAACGAGACGTTCAAAACCATTTCATTTAATACGCTGAAAAATGACAGAACACAAAGCCAAATGAACACTTGGTTGTGCCGTAAAGCTGACTGTGAATAAGGCGTATTCACAAATTTCCCTCCATTAATGAGGGCAGACGCAGTTTATAGGGCCATTGATACGCTTCCCTCTTTTAATTGTACCCTGTTCATTTTTTTGCACTTCATACATAACTCCCCCTGCATTGATTGATATACCTTATTATATACAGATTAAGGTATATAACAATATGGCTCGTGTGCGGAAAAAGAAAATTCCTCAATGCGATTTTGAATACATTAGAACATACACCCGCTATATGAGCAAGATGATGAAACATCAAATACTGTTATATTTTTATATTAAAACACCTTAAAACACCTCAGAACACTACTCACCCTTACTCTGACAAGGGATAAAGGCACTTGTTACACACGATACTGCATCCGTTCAGGATTTGTAATATTCTTTAGGTTATTGTTATACGCTAATAATTATATCATCATAGTTCAAAACCCAATCACTTTAATAAAGTTAACCAAAAGCTCTCAATAAATGATTTTATCTTATGATTTAAAAAGGCGCCTTTATTAATGATCATGCATGTTCACTCACAACTCTTCACTAATTCCCAAAATCACTTCAACTTCTTTAATATGATCTAATTCATAGAACATAAAAAACTCAGCTTCTAACCGATTTGGACATTTCATTAAAATCTCTAAACGGTCAGAAAAATGAACACAAGAGATTATTCTCCAATTCATAGCTCTCATCTTCCGCAATTGCTTATAATCCTCTTGAAATTTTTCCTCTCGTTTTAATTTCTTTTCGTATATTTCATCTATTAAATTAAAGTTTTTATTTGTGTTGGAAACATTAATTCTTCTTATGAAAAGAGCAATAAAAACACATAACAAAATACCTAAAGCAATATAAACATAAGTATCAATTATATGTTCAGAAATATTATCGAAATCCTTTTGCAACTCATTGGAATTCTCTAGTGGTTTCAAATCATTAATATTGTATTTTTTGAAAAGTAAACCTAATCCATAGTTAAAATATGAATTAAAATAAGAGTTCAAAAATAAAAATACTGGCACAATCGTTATTGTAATAATTGAAGCTTTTGTGGAAAAGTTGGCAGCTCTTTCGTATTTATCTTTGGCATAAAGTCGAAGATCTGCAACTTGACTAAGATTTAATTTTTCAATTTCCTTTCTAAGTTTGGAAACATTCGTTGCTAATTTCAACTTAACTTTTGGATCTTCCAAATGTCTAATAATATGCATATAACCTTCTTGACTGAATAAATTTACTTCAACAATACAAGTGAACTCCGAACGAGTAATTCAAAAGTTCAAAAAACATCGTTTCAACTCTATCTTACTATGGCATCTAACCCCTATAATCAGTGAAGAGGTAAGTTTTATATC
Organism: Bacillus sp. KICET-1; assembly: GCF_027721405.1. Classification (NCBI taxonomy): domain Bacteria; kingdom Bacillati; phylum Bacillota; class Bacilli; order Caryophanales; family Bacillaceae; genus Bacillus; species Bacillus sp. KICET-1. The sequence continues at coordinate 2,328,689 of NZ_CP113515.1, read as the reverse complement.
TCATGTTCGTTGTACATCTCTGATGAATAATCTTGAGTATATCGTCAGCAGCTTCCATTATAATTTTCTGTACGAGATAATTTTACTACCTCCACTTCCTTCTTCAATTGCTATTTGAATAATTAAGCTCTCAAACTCTGGAAAGTCGCCTTCAATTGGATAGGATTTAATTACAACCAAATAATTGTCTCCTCTCTATTAAAGACTACACTGTTAACTTTCAATTAATCCTTTCAAAAATTATTTCCAATTCCTAATTACCAAATTTTTAGCATCTATCCCATTTGAATTATTCTGCATCTGTTTCCCCCTTTTTTGATCTGCACTTTAAAAGCAGTTCTTCCAGATAAAGATTTCACCTTAATTAAAAAAGACGAGGATTTCTCCCCGCCTGAATTGCAATCTTTATTCGCCTAACATTTCGAGAAATTCAGCAAAATTATTTGCCACCGGATAAGTTACAGGAGCAAACTCTCCTGATTCTTCATGACTCCATACACACACTGCAGGTTCGTTCCTATTTGATCTATAATCCAAACAAACAAAATCACCTGCAAAGAGAACGGCGATTGGCAAAATCTCAACTCCAATTAAATCCTCATCTTCAATTATTCTCTCATCTAACTGTGACATGGTAGCCCCTATATCGTACCACTCGAGTTCATTTTCCCCAGTGACTTTTAAAATACATAGAAACCTATCAATAGCATAGTTATGCCCATTACATAAAAATTGGCTTTCTAAAGGTATTCCTCCACTATTTTGTTTAATAAAGGTTTTATAACTTTGAGGTAAGGTTATTCTCCATTTTCTTTCTTTTTCATCCAGCAGCTCGTCTGTTGGAAGTGGATTTATAATTGAATTTTCCTTCATATTCATAAGTCGTTACCTCCAAAATTTTTATCTTGGTGCATCTGCCCACATCCCTTTCGTTCTGCCTCCATTATGTATTGTAACATTATGAATGCCAAACGGGACTAACTCCATTATCCCAGGAAATTCAGTGTGATGCCAAGTCATGCCATCTCTGTGACCACCAATTGCTTTATCTAAATAATCAAATTGCACCTTATCAGAAGCATGCCACAATTCTTTTGGCAACGGAATTGTCTTTTCTACAACTTCAGCACCTTTGAAATCAGCAAACCCAAATGGCATCCCCTCTACTTTTGTTACTTTTATATTTGGGATTAACTGATTTGTAAGTGCTTTTTCTTTTATCAATTTCTTCTGCTTTCCTGTTAAATTTTCTCCACCTAAGATTGTATCATCCCACGACCATGGTTTATTAGAGTTTACTGTTTCTTTATATAATTGTGCATAGTCGTCTACTACATCATTAAAATGTTTATTTCCACTAATAAATTCTTCAATATTTTTTGTGTCTACTTTTTTCGCTAAGTCAGCTTTTTTAAGTCTATGCGCGGGCTTTTTAGTAACTTTTACACCAGTATTAGCACTTTTAGCCATCATCATCAATTTGTCTTTTAAACCTAAGCCGTCAACCGCATTATAAGGGACCTTTCCTATTCCTGCACCTGCTAACTGATGTTTTGAGGCATAAGGAAGCCACTCTGCTAAAGATATATCTTTAACCGTTTGTCCGGCCTTGGTCACACTAGTTTTTACTGCTACCTTTGTAGTCGCTACTCCTGTTTTGGTTATAGATCCAGCACCTTTTGTTCCAAATATTGAAGTTACAACAGTCCCTACAGCATAGGAAACCCAATGTGCTCTAGAATATGAATCTCCATTTACCATATCTCGCTCATACGAGTCGGATATGGATTTTGCAATCATATTGTATGTATCAACAGGATGGATGACGGCCGTTACAACAGCTTCAATCGTACCTGCTGGATTGACCACCAAATCGTAGATGCCAGTGACAAAATCCTTCCCTACATCGTAAAGCCCAACCCCTACTCCTTTTGTAACGTTCCAGACCTGATTTCCTAATTCCTGTTGTGACTTTGCTTGAAGTAGTTGTCCATAGTAAAGTTTTTGATCAGACGTCAGGTTTTCATAACCGACTTCAGTTGCAATGTCGATATAATCATCTACTGATAAATCCCCTGGCTTGTCCAATTTAGCCTTTAATTCTTTGATTCTGCGTTTCTCTGCTTCTTCCTTTTTAATGCGTAAATATGTTTTCACTTCTGCATCAATATGTTTATGTGCTTTATATACTTCTGATTCATGAAACTTATTCGCATCATAATACATCGGTAGTGCTGATTTTCCTCTTCCTGTAGCAGCCATCAATGCAGAATAGAAAGATTTGATATGCTGCTCAATAGGTTCAGATTTGGCATATTCCATCACTAGTTCATGATCCAATTTATAAACAGCGTCTATTGTTTCTCTTCGGACTTTGTCAGCATCATTAAGTCGATCATTAACTGGCTCACTTGAAAACGGTGTTAAATGAATAATGTCGCTAATACCAGCAAATATTCCGGAAAGCTCCCGCTGTTGTTCGTCAATAATACTACGACTGTTTTTGATTCCCTGTTCTAATTGATTTTCGACAAAATGTTCATCAACAAATGTACCACCGGCAAGCCCCATATCTTCCAGCTTTCCTTCAATACTATTGAAAAAGACGATCTGCATCTCAGTGAAGTTCATATATGTTTCGGTGTACAATGCTAAATCGTTAAAAAAATCTTTAATATTATCTGCGCCTCGGCCAGTGAAATCATCACCCAGATTAGACACATCTTCTAATGATTTCTTTAAATCGGATAGTTCTTCACGAAGTTGTTGATATTCTTTGGAGCGTTGTTGTGAGGATGTAATAAGCGATTGTGCATCAAGGATTTTCATAAAAAGGCTCCTTATGAGTTATTCTGTAGGTTAAGAATATCATAAAAGGGAGAATATTCATTGAACTTTTCACCAAACCTTTAAAATATTTCAATTATATCGTCAACCACATTTCACCTAAAAAGAATTAAAGAAAGTCTTCTCTTAATGAATACAATACTGGCTTTAAAGGAGATACTCTTTTAAAGCCTAGACATTTATTGGACAGTGACTTTTCCATAAAAACAAAAAAATGTCTGCCTAATTTTCAAATTAATCTTTCCTATCCTTATATATCTTTTTTGCACTATTATATTCTCTTTTTTTCTTATTATATTAAAATGTTTTATGTTGGAGACGTGGTCATGATTGAAGGACTTGATTCATTTCAAGTCATCCTCTATATCTTAGTGAAGCTCAAATTGCATAAGATTAATAAAAATTTAAAAAGGCGAAGTTATCCTCGCCAATTGAATAGTCATTTTGATTAATTTTTAGGAATTTCCCTCGGCAATTTATCTGCATATTTAGGGTTGTCAGTCCATCCACTGCTTATATTTCGTTCTTTACATGTAAGATAAGCTTCTTCTCCAATCAACAATCTGGTTTTCTCTAAGTTTTCATGCGAGACATTTGATTTGATACCGTCATGAGGAATCCATTTATAAAAATAAACTTTATTTTCTTCTTCAACTATTTTTCGATAGGGAGCAATATCAGCTGGGACAACACGATTCTCATTTGATATATTATGAGGAACACGATCATTAACTAAATTAAGAAAAGCATTAGTGCTGAATTTGTTATTATCATCTTTTTTTATCCCTAATATCTCACATAATCGATAATACTTTTCTTTTTCTATGTAAGAGTTAATATTATATCCCTCTTTCACTTCAAATTCCAAATAAAAATTTACTCCTCTAGCTGCCAAAATCAATTTAAATGGAGACTTATCGATAAGGAATATACACTTGAAATGAGCTGATTTAAATCGAATATCAAATTTAGATCGATCAATATTTTTTCTTGTCATATCTTTACATAAAAAATTCAGATTTTTTAACTGCACACCTCTACACCCTTCTAATTTATTGTATGAATGAAGAGAGCAATTCAAAATGGGCCCTAAAAAAATAATCAGATGTTTACTAACTAGTGGTAGTCGACACTTAGTTGAAGGAAGAGAAAAAAACTTCTCAACATTTAATTACTTATTGTTATAGAAGATTCTTTTAAGCCATTTAAGGATTAATTAACCCCTTTTTCAGTATCATCCTCTCTTGATATTAACTTAATCATCTTTTTTTCCCTTAAATCGAATGGGTAAAGAGAATTTTTATTCTCTTTTAGAATCTTTTTTATTTCTGCGGGAATGGTATTAATATGTTTATATTCTGATATTTCAAACATCACAGAATGCCCCTTTGAATGTACAACATCAACATTGAAACAGACTATTTTCTTATCACATTTGAAGTATAATTCATCTTTGCCGTATTTGTCTTCTTTTAGTTTTTTAATAAAACCTTCCAGGTTGGAATTCTCAGAAGCAGTTCCAACGTATTCAGCACTTAAATAATTATCACTTGGTTGCAATATGAGGACTGTACTTTCATTCCCTATAACTTTTCTAAAAATTAAACTTGTATTAAAAAACTTTACACTTTCATTTATTGATACATTAATTATATTTTTATCAACAGAAAATTTCAGTATAAGATTATTTAACTTCTCAATAATTTCATGTATTTCAATATTCTTAAATTTGTTCAAAGTACTTGTAAAATTACCTAGTGTAAATTGATTTGAATTAAATTGTTTAAAATTATTAAATTTATTAAATGCAATTGGTATTAAATAAAATAAAGCCATCATTGTTAAAGTGATACTACTGATAATTAAAACATTCCCTATGCCCTTATATTTAGTCACTAAGTTAATTAGAACAATTCCCCATGGAATGAGCATAATCCATAAAATAAATTTAAAAAAAATCAATGTCTTTTTATAATTTTTACTATTTTTATAAAGATTCTGCAGTTTATTAATTTTTTGAATTACGTCTTTAACATTGTTATCAAAATTGTCATTAATTATTATATAATTTATTTCACTCCATAAAGTCTCCGCCCCGAAAACAATTTTTTCATTAAAAATTGTTATAATAATAACAAGAAGAGCTAATGTTGTAGCAATGATAGATGTAATACTTATTAAATAAGTAACCACTTCTGCATCAAGAGTAAAAAGGTTTTTAAAGAACACCACGATTTCACATATTGACATTATTTAATTCAACCATTTCTATAATTTTTTTAAATAATTTTTTCAGACAGTTTATTTCAAAATTCGAATTTGATGAAAAAGTGACTAGACCATTTGTGTAGACTTTACCACTTATCAAGTTACTGCAAAGAAATGTAAAGGTCAAACCGAATATTTCATCAACCTCATTAATATATAGATCCCCATAAGAACAGATGTGTTTTTTAACAGGAATCGGTAATAGTAGAATATTCAATTTGACGCTACGGTTAATTTCACTCAAAACTGTATCAAGTATCTGTGCTTGACTAGGATTATCCGTAAAAAGTATATAGTAATCCCCCAGAATCATAAATTTTATAATGTTCATTTTTCCGTATTTATAAGAAATAGACCAATGCAGTTCTCCCAATAACATATTGGAATTTGGCCATCTTATAGAATAGAATCTTGACTCTTTCATAAAAGAAAAATTATTTTTTTTACACTGTTCATTCAATGCACTTACAGAGACGATTATTACTGCCTCAGATACAAACATATTATCTTACCTTTCAAAGGTTATTCTATTGACCACTTATCCCTAAAATAAGTAATGATAATATTTTTTATCTCAGGATCATAACTTTCAGTATCAAAAGACTTTATCAGATCTGATTTTATTTCACTTAGTTGCACTACTGACTCATCCTCTTGGTAATCTTCGAGTGGAGTTAAAACCTTTTCTATACACTTTGCCCCTTCAACCTTTAACTCATCTCTATTTTCCGTTAACCTTATTATCTCTTCAAAGAGAGTTATAGCAAAATCTCTATTATGTATATTAGTGTATTCTGTGTCACTAAAAGTTATGTTGAAAATACTTTTAAAATCTATCTCTACTTGAACTTTAGCTCCGTTTATCTCATTTATAACCTTCATGAAATCAAATCGAAAGCTTATTATTTTGTCCATATTATAAATTCTTTTAATAGCATCTCTATCATTAAAAATGCGGTTTCCGTACATTTTGATGCCCTTAATATACTCAGCATTACTATTACTTAATTTTACCCTATCCACTCCATTTAAAGTGAATTCGAGCCTCGGTAAAGATTTGTATAATAGATAAAATGTTAATAAAGTGACATTGTCAAATACATCATGCTTTCTTCCTTTAGTTTTTTGCAAAATGTAAATGTGTTTAAATCTTATTAAAGAGAAATTATTTGTTATAAATTCTGTGAATTTATCGAAGATTCTTCTATAAATATTACCTGTCCCTATACATAATTTTTTTCTAGTTAAGAAAATTACAGAACAACTACCTTGATCTAAAGGAGTCACCCTTTCACCATCTCGATCAATAAAATACTGTTTATATTTTAATTCTATTGTTACTGAGTGATCCTGTTCATCGATTCTGATATCCTCTTTATTAAAATCAAACTCTTGATACTCAAAAGTATTGGTTTCTTCAAACATTTCTGTAAACATATCGTATAAGTTAGATTCCGAATCCACGCCTGAAAAGTTTGAAAAAAAGTATGGCGTCCCCCTTGTATACTTTTCATAAAAGATATCATAACAAATACTTAATACTTCTTCTTCTTGATCTCTATGATCTCTGCAAAACTCAATAATTTTTGTTAAAAGTCTTGTTGAATCCAAATCTCCATTAATTCTAATATTCATTTCATACTCATCATTTAAAAAAATTGCAAGTGAAAGTAACCGCTTTTGATAAGTTGTATCTCTTCTTCTTTCATCAAAGGCTTTTTTAAGTGACTCTATATTCATTGTTCTACCCCTATATCTTCAAACTCTAAAACCGCATTACCTAACCTGATCACTATATCTTTATTTTTAATTCATAAATAACAATCTCTATAACCTTTTATCGACATACGTTACAAATATTTAAATTATATCTAATAAATTCAAAAAAATCAATATTAATCTCAATACTGACCTTTATCAAGAGACGCTTTGTTTAATGAAGGTATTCACACTCTAACTCGAAGATGAAGAGGAAGAATAAGAGACGTTTGATGGCGAAGTTGTTTTAGTTGTGGGAATTACTAGCTTTTCACAAAATATAAAGTCTCCTGCACTCTAAAGAGTTAAGGGTACAGCAAAGCGTAACAAGGTGATGACTTTATCCAAAGGACAGCATTTAACTTTAGAAGATGCTCAGGCTACCGGTCAATCAAAATCTCGTATGGCGCTGATTACAGAAGTGATCTGATAACTCTCATTCTTTGATATATAGTTTTTTCCATCTTTTGCTTCTTCATTTGAAAAAGCAATTGACCTTCACTTCTTCATCAATTATTCTTATAAATGAATCAAAAAGTCCATCTATATTCTTACTACAGAGGTAAACCGTTTATATAACGGTTTCTGCGTCTTCAATAAGAAAAAGAGAGCGTGCACACCACTGCAGCTCCCTTTAATAAAACATTACTGTATACTTAAATGTTATATCACAATTTTGGCGAATAATTTTGTGGTTTTTTGTGATTTTCTTGTTGCAAAAACATCCAAAAAAAATTTTTAGACTTCTTAAAATGCTCTCCATGCCACCTATCCTCATTATCTGCAATATAGTCTAGCGCTTTCAACAAGACTCTAACAACCTCTTGCTTTGTCATCTTCATAAACTTTTTTTCAGCAATTTTTTTATCTCTGCTGGATTTAATCTTCCTGAAGTAGGCATCATCAACTTCAAGTATTCGATTCTTTTTGTCATTTAACCGTTTCTTTTTCCTATACGATATACTGTATTCCTGATAGTAACAATAAAGGTCAGTATTTGTTTTCACAGAGTTTGAATGAATTCCTTTACTTGTTGGATCTAGTTCCTTTGTTCGTTTACTTATACTCTGCCGGGTTACAGGCATTCCCTCTTTAACTAAGGAATCAATCGCTTTTTTTCCTAGTTGAAAGGTACGATCCCACATTTTAGGTTTCTGTTTTAAAATTTACAGTACCAAAAAACCGCAATTTCATTTGCTGTTGAAAAATTGGAATAAAGCATTGTATCGACCGCTCCTATGACAAAGTTATTTTTGGCATAAAAATGACAAGCTGAAACATTAATATCTTGTGTTTCAAGCATAAGACCGCATAAATGATTCTCCTTTGCCCACTCAATCGCTTTATGTAATAAAGCCGTCCCGACACCATTTTTTCTATAATCTTCTGCAACGGCAATGTCTTCAATCAGTGCGTATCCATTCCAATTAGAACGAAGCTTACTCCGGCCGACACAGTCGTTCTCTGCGTAATAAAAAAAGACAACTTTATCCTCTTCTTCAATATAACTGACATCAATGTCTTCATCGTCATATTTTTTGACATAAGGCTCAGCAAATTTCTCCTCTGTATATGTCCAAACATTGTCCTCAAATGAAGGGATGATTCTCCCTGAAACTACGAAAGGTTCGTTTGGTTTATTGAAGTCTTTCATATTGAATCGCGTCATTTTAGTTATCATCATAATCACCTTTCTGCATTTATTGACCTTAATTTACATCTATTGAACTGTTGATTCGTCTGCATGTCATGGATACCGGTTTAATCACTCTAAGACTAAAACAAAAAAGATACCAACATCGATTGGTATCATCTATTCATTCGAGCCCTTACAACAATATCCTATTTCGGAGCTTCCAAACCGAATTTAATCCATTCCTCTTTTGCCGGACCGTAAATACCCGGAACAGGTAAACCCGCTTGTCTCATAAGGACAGTCATTTGTCCTCGATGATGGTTTTGATGTTGAATTAAAAACATCAAAAGTGAACCATTTGGCAATTGCTGACCAATAAAGTTGACACATTCTTGAAGTGTATCGTCAGTCCATTGCGTTTTTAACGCCTGTACAAATGCATTACTGGCTTGATGATAACTCTCAGCAATAAACCGCGCCGATGCAGGAACAGGATAATCTTCGGCCGGAGCGTGAAACGTTAAATCTGTGTTTGAGGTAATGATGTGAATGGCAGCGACAGTATGCCAAGCAATACGGCCTAAAGTCCAATGTTCTGAAGTGATTTCTTGTTTAAGTGATTCATCAGTCAGATGATTCAGCAGTTTTTGTGTCGCATCGGCTTCGAATTCCCAAGATTTCAAAAAATGGTCTAAGGTTTGAAACATAAAAATCCTCCTTATCCTTTTTTATTTTTCTATGTATCTACAGTTCAATTATAGTGCTCCGTTTAGTTAAAAAAGAACAAAATGATAGACAGACATTTTCAACAGAAAGCCCGATCTGACAACAACAGACAAAAATATAAGAACATAACGGATAACTCTATACTTCTTTTTCTTCAATCGACAAAAAAAGGATAGCTGTTCAAACAGGGTTCTTCTGTCTAATATTTTTTCTTTGCGAAAGTCCATATCGTCTTAGTGATTGAACCGGAGACAAAACAGCTCCCCGTCATCATAGCCACCCAAATGAAAAATGTCGGTTCGGCGCCTATTACAATAAACATGAATATCAAGGACAAAATGAAGACAATAACAACCATCATCCATACTTTTTTAAAGATGAAATATCCTAAAATCCCTAACAGAAAAGAAGCTGCCGGAAGAAAAATAAGAATGATATACGCGGGGCTCAACAGCGGGCTAATACAAACACCTCCCAATTTCAAAACGAGGCAGTTCCGACTTTTTGTCTGATATGAAGTGATTTTTTTCATCTTGATATTACACCGCTTCATTCATTTTATACATATTATACCAATACCATCGAGTCAAATATAGATATTTATTCATTTTTAACATATTTTAGAAAAACCAGAAGTGAATTAAAGTCTGAGGATAGCCCGCTTTTTCTATCCCTAGTAAGCCCTGCCGCATTGATTTTAGCCCATCATTGTTTTTGCAGCGCTAATATTCTCAAAATCGTGTGCATGACGCTGCTTTCCTCATTTGATTTGATGACAAAGTGCGCCGCATCTTTTATTTCGTCAATGGCGTTCTTAACCGCAAAGCTGTAGGATGCCGCTTCCATCAATTCTTTGTCATTGCGGCCGTCTCCGAACGCCATTGTTTCATCAGCCGAAACCCCTAATAATCGCTGCAGTTCTTGTACTGTTGTTCCTTTATGTATTCCGATATTTGATATGTCCATCCAGGTATCCTCTGATGCTACGATATATAATTGGTGAAAAAATTCATGCAGCTTTTCTCTCGTTTCCGGACAGTTGGCGTCGGGGTCATGAACCGTAATCTTGATAAAATCGTCTTTTATCTCGGTAAAATCAGTTATTCTCGTTACATGTGCATAAGAGGCATTTACATATTTCATTTCACTTTCAGACAGATTTTCTTTTACGATCGCGCCATTTTTTGTGCATGCGATAATGCTATGCCCGCAGCTGATTTTTTCTAAAGCGCCTATAATTGACAGTCCCGCTTCATTGCTGATCAAAGATTCATATACGAATGTGCCGTTCTTTTTTATACGTGTGGCACTGTCTCCTAAAATCCAAAAATCTTTCGCATCTTCTCCGAATAAGGCTTCCACCCTTTCACACTGCTTCCCGGTGCAGAGGGCGAAAGCGACATGCTGTTCCTCCATTACTCGTTTTGTCTTTTCAAATAACGTTCTGTCAAAATCGCCTTGATTATTTAAAAATGTGCCGTCTAAATCCGTAATCACTAATTTAATCATCGTTCAGCACCTCCGCAGTTAAAATGTCTTTTTCAGACAAAGGGTTTTTCACATTTGAGGATGGAATCAATCGCATTTAAGACCCCTTCTTCATTGTTTGATTGCGTGATATGCGCGGCAGCCTGTTTAATGCTTTCCTGCGCATTATCCATGGCGATCCCGTATTTCACGGCGGACACCATCTCCAGATCATTGCCGCTGTCTCCGAAGGCCGCGCATTCTTCATCATTTATCCCCCATTGTTTCTGGAGAAGCTTAATCCCGCTTGCTTTATGAAGCCCCGGTATGATCAGATCTATGTCACCGTGCCCGCTTGATACAGGCGTGACGAAAGACCCGATGGTGTTTTTCAAATGGCTCAGAAGTACGGAACAATGTTCGGCGGGAAAGCTGATGGAAAATTTAAAAATGTGATCATCGATGTTTTCAAAATGCGGCACCCTTTTTAACACATAATAATACTTACTGGCATGCAGATATTCATCTTCACTGGCATTTTCATGAATATACGCGCTTTTTTTTCCGCAGACAATGACGTTTTTCACCTCATACTGCTCTAAAGCACGGATTACTGCTTTTATAGTGTCTTCAGACATGTTACCCGCGAATAATTCTTCTCCGGCATTCACGACGAAAGCGCCATTCTCGGCAACGAAAGCGATTTCACTTTTGATTTCCGGAAAGAAGGATGTAAGCTGCGCATATTGGTTTCCGCTTGCTACGGCAAATTTAATTCCTCGCGCTTTTAATTCACGATACTGATTCATAAAACGCTCTTTGTTATATGCCATTTCATCATTCAAAAACGTTCCGTCCATATCAACCGCTATCAGTTTGATACTCATATTGTCCTCCTTTTTTCGGCCGCTTTTGTCAGAGACCCTTGAAGAGATCATGCATAAAGCGTATGAACGAATTATATCCACAGGTGTTCCGTGCCGTAAATCATTGGATGACGTCTTGTTTTGAATGACACAAAAAGTGATTTGTCACATCAATATAACACTATGTTTCTTTTAAAAATGATATGTTACGATTAGATGTACATTCACCATTCTCATAAAAAGGAGAATCCCCCTGCATGTTCACACACGAAATGATTGCTTCATTTAATGAGCTTGAAACTTCTTTATACAACTACATCTCCCAAAACAGCGAGAAAGTCGTCTATATGCGAATCCGTGAATTGGCAAATGAAACCCATGTATCGACGGCTTCTATTTTACGTTTCTGCAAAAAAATAAACTGTGAAGGGTTTTCGGAGTTTAAGGTGAAGCTGAAAATGTATGCGGAGGCAAATAAAAAAACGATTTTAAAGAGTCCCCATCATTCCGTTGCCGAGTTTTTTGAAAGAACAGTAAGCGGAGGCATGGAAGAAAAGCTGAAGGAAGCAGCTGCCCTTGCGGCCGATGCAGAAAGCGTCATTTTTATCGGAGTGGGAAGTTCAGGAATTCTCGCCGAATACGGAGCCAGATATTTTTCGTGCTTAGGGAAACTTTCAATGTATATTAAAGATCCTTACTTTCCGGCCCATTCCCATTTCCGCCATAACAGCATCACGATCGCATTATCGGTTTCAGGTGAAGGAGATTCTACAGTGACTCATCTGAATCAGCTGAAACAAGAAGGAAGCCGGGTCATCAGTATTACAAATCATAAACATTCAACCATTGCCAAAATGTCCGATGTGAATATTTCATATTACGTGACGGAAGAATGGGTTGAAAATGCGAATGTCACCACCCAAATCCCCGCTATGTACATACTTGAATCAATGGCTCGGGAGATATACAAATTGAGAGAATAAATTCAGGAACGAACCACTGATACGCTGGAAATTTCGGCATTTTTGCAAAAGTGATGAGAAACCCTTCTCTGATGCTAGAGAAGGGTTTTGAGGATCACAGATGAGACACAATACAATTTGCATGGCCGGCCAGTTTATATTCTCCCAAACCGGAAGGCAGGAGAATATGATCTCCTTTTCTAAAGGGATATTCATGCCCGCCTGCAATCATTATTCCGTCTCCTTCGATCACGCTGACAAGAAGGAAGGGCTGATGCTGGAATAGATTTGCTTCACCTTTTACATCCCACTTTTCGACTGAAAAATAAGGACATTCTATTAAAATAGCCGCAAGCAGATCATCTGTTTGTTTATAGTGAACGGTCGGCCGTTCACGGACAGATGGAACGTCTATCACTTCTATACTTTTTTCCAAATGGAGCTCGCGCATCCTGCCGTCCGCATCTTTTCTTCCGTAGTCGTACAATCTGTAAGTCGTATCTGAATTTTGCTGCGTCTCTAAAATAAGTGTGCTCTTTCCAATCGCGTGAACGGTGCCGCTTGGAACAAAGAAGAAATCTCCCGGCTTTACCTTAACTCTGTTCAGGAGCCCGTCCCATTCTCCGTGCTTAATCATGGATATCAGTTCTTCTTTTGTAGTTGCGTTGTGGCCGAAAATGATCTCCGCATCTTTTGCACAATCAATGATATACCAGCATTCGGTTTTTCCAAGTTCTCCGTTTTCATGCATTTTGGCAAAGTCATCATTCGGATGCACCTGAACGGACAGGTCTTGGTCCGCATCCAAAATTTTTGTAAGAAGAGGAAAACGGTCTCCTTCAAGGTTTCCGAATAAATCTCTGTGATGCTCCCACAATTCACCGAGCGTACATCCTTTATACATGCCGTTTCGAACTGTGCTCTGTCCATTTTGATGAGCGGCAAAGGCCCAGCACTCCCCTGTCCGCTCGGACGGAATATTATAGTGAAAATCACGCAGGGCGGCGCCTCCCCAAATTCTTTCTTTGAAAACCGGATTGAAAAATATCGGTTCAGTAGACATGATCATCCCCCGCTTTATTCGATTTCTTCCAGAAGCTCATACGCCTCTTCTTTTGTCTGAACGGAGAGCAGCCTTTCCCGATAGCTGTCATCCATCAGTTTTCGGGATAACATCTGCAATATTTTCAGATGCTGATTTCCGCCGCTTTCCTTCGGTACGGCAATCATAAAAATCAGTTTTGCATCAGAACCATCAAGGCTGTTCCAGTCAACACCCGAACGTCTTATTCCGAATGCGACACCCGGCGTTCTGACGGCATCAGACTTTCCGTGCGGAATGGCGATATTCATACCTATCGCCGTGGTTCCCTGCTGTTCACGGCTCAAAATGGCCTGTTTAAATCCGCTGTCAGACAGAAGCATACCTTTACGGGACAATTTCTCGATCATTTCATCGATAATGTCATCCCTCGTTTCGCCGGATAAATGCGGTTCAATCAAGTCCGTGCTGATAATGTCAGTCAGTTTTTTGATTTCGGTCATCCCGGCTTTTCGGCTGTCAGCCTGAGATGGTTCCTTTGTTTCTTTTGCCGCTGCAGCTTCATTTGGTGCGGCAGACGGCAGCACCTCACCGGGCGCGGGGGATTTCGCCATATCTTTCTTCAGTACATTAACCAACAGAGCGGTGACAAGAGAGCCTGCTGTTACAGCGATAAAAAACATCAATACATGATCTACTGCTCCAAGTACAGCAACGATGGGGCCGCCGTGTGCCACTCTGTCCCCCACATGGCCGATCATCGCTATCACCGAGCCGGTCATAGAACCCGCCATAATACTCGGGATCACACGAAGGGGATCTTGGGCCGCAAATGGAATGGCTCCTTCCGTGATACCGAAAAGGCCCATCGTAAATGATGCTTTTCCCATTTCTCTTTCTGCGGCGGCGAATTTTCTTTTTCCTAAAAACGTCGCAATCCCAAGCCCTATCGGCGGTATACAAATGGAAACGGCAATCGGGCCCATAATTTCATAATTTCCCTCTCCGATCATTGCCGATCCGAAAAGAAAGGCCACCTTGTTTACGGGTCCTCCCATATCAAAGGAAATCATCGCTCCTAAAATCAATGCCAGAAGAATTGAGCTCGAACCTTTCATTCCCGCAAGCCAAACCGTTAATGATGCGAAAATATGAGCGACGGGGGCGCCGATCAGAAATACAAACGCCAAACCGACGATCAGTGAGGCAAACACCGGAATAATAATGATCGGCATAATCGGCTGTATTGCTTTAGGAACTTTACATTTTTTGATTCCAAGCGCCGCATATCCCGCCAAAAATCCCGCAATGATTCCTCCAAGAAATCCTGCGCCGCTTGCACTGTCGTAAAAGCTGCCGGATGCCGCAATATATCCGCCGATCATTCCGGGGACAAGACCCGGCTTATCAGCGATGCTGAACGCGATGTACCCGGCTAAAATCGGGATCATGAATGAAAAAGAAGCACTGCCGATCTGTTCAATCGTTTTCCAAAAAGACTCGTCCGGAATGACTAAGCCCTTTGGTGTTTTTTCTCCTCCAAGCGTCAATGCAACCGCTATCAATAATCCGCCGACGACAATGAAAGGAACCATAAAAGAAACGCCGTTCATTAAATGACGGTAAATCGGGTTTTGTTTTTTGCCCTGCTGACTTGCGGTTTGAGCTTTTGAAGCAGATTGATAGATCGGCACTTCACCGCTAAGCGCTTTTTGAATTAATTCTTCCGGTTTGCGGATGCCTTCCTGAACCCCGACGGCCAGCAGCTTTTTTCCCGCGAATCGGTCTTTGTTCACCGAACGGTCCGCCGCGATAATGATTGCGTCTGCTTCCTGGATTTCCTCTTCGGTCAGCCTATTTTCCACCCCGATTCCGCCCTGGGTTTCCACTTTGATCTCAACGCCTAATCTGCCGGCTGCTTTTTGTAAATTTTCAGCAGCCATATACGTATGGGCAATGCCGTTCGGACATGATGTAATCGCTAACAGTTTCATATAAATCCTCCTTTGCAGTCTGAATTTCAAGATCTTGTCTCAACTTTATACTGAAATCAGCCTGTGATAAGCGCGTTTTTTTACCATAAGTTCCGGAAATAACGGCATTTTTCCCTATAAACAGAAAAAAAGCAGGGAGCCATCCCCTGCTTTTAATAGTTTAAATACGATAAAAACGTCATCACATTTTTTTCTTCCGTCAGTTTTTGAATAAATGCCGGCTGCTCGCTAAGATAGGAAAGCTCACTGAATAATTGCTTTACCTTGTTTTGATCTTCGTGTTTGACGGCAAGCATAAATACAAGCGACACCTGTTCCGTCCCCCACTCAATGGGCTCTTTTAAGGTGGCGATTGCAATGGCTGATTGTTTGATATATTTAGAGTTCGCGTGAGGGATGGCAATACCCGCCCCGATATTTGTCGCCGACATTTTTTCTCTCATTACTGCATGAATGCCATACTCTTTTTCTACATAGCCTTTTTCATACAAAGCCCGCGCCAGCTTTTCAATGACCTGATAACGGTGCTCTGTCTCTTGCTGTAAAAAAACGAGAAACGGAGTCGTATCGTTCAGCATTTTAAACGTTTTTTGCTCCCGGCGGTGCGATGTATCAAGCTGTTGCATAAATGCGCTGAGCTTTTTTTCATCAGCAGGCTCCAAAAGCGGTGATACGACAATATGAGGAATCGTTACATTTCCAAGCCCTATCGTAGAAATGACGAAATCTATATCTTTATGCTTTTTGATATACTCTGTCAGCTCCGCTTTTGCGATACAGTCTTTTACCGTAATGTGATGAAATTTGCGTTCAATTTTAGTCCGCAGCAATTGCGACATGCCAATGCCCATATGGCAGACGATGATCGTCCTTTTAGGGTTATGACTGCTTCGGCGCAGCCGTTCGATCGCTGCCTGAAAATGCAGCGTCAAATAGGCTGCCTCTTCTTCAGGAATATAAAGATCAAATGTTTGATTGATGTCTTCTAAAACGTCAATGATAAGATGAAACAAATAAGGGTACATTTTTTTGATGTCGTGAAGCATGGGGTTTGAAACAGAGAGATCATAGCTCAGCCGCTTCAACACCGGATCGAGATGAATGTTCAATCCGTTGATCAGTTCCTGGTCTTTATGAAAATCCAGCATTTGCAGTTCTGAAACACAGTTGATCAAATGCCTGACGACTTTGGAAAGCTCAGAATCTTCAAGATCAAGCTTCTTTTCTTGCTGCAATGGATAGCGGACTTTCCCGCCTATTATATGTAAAGTTAAATAGACGGCTTCTTCCTCAGGAAACCGGATGGCAAATACCGGCTCAAGCCGTTTTAAACAAGCCAGTGTCCATTCATATTCTTTCTTCTTTTTTACCGCCTCCAGCTGTCTTGCAGAAATGGCGACCGGCTGTTTCATTTTGATACGGCGGATCGTCAGCAATGTATGCAGCAGCAAACTTTCAAATGTTTCATCCGTAAAATAGATAGAATGGTTTTTTTGTAATAACTTGATTTCTTTTCTCACAAAGTCCGCTTCATGACTTAAAAACTTACTTTTTATAAATTGGCTTGTAAATTCCGCATTATCAATCAAATCTGAAATTCGCGCCAATGCTTTTCTTTTGTTTTTTTCGTCCCCTTCAATCTTTAAGCCGAGCCGCTGTTTAGATACCAGCGTGAGATCAAATCGCTTCAGCCACTCTTCAACCGCACTTACATCCTTTTTAATGGAAGCTCTGTTTACAAAATGCTGTGCGGCAATTTCTTTTGCGGAAACGGGCTTTGAATTCATTAATAAATCATAAGCGATGTGAAGTATTCTTTCTTCATCGGTCTTGTGCCGGCATGTAAAGTGCTCATTATAAATTTGCCGGCTTAACCGTAACCTTTCCTGTTCAGATATATGTAAATAGACGCCTAATCCCGGTTTGCGGATCAGCTGCGCTTGAGCATGTTCATTCAGGAAATCTTCAATCGTTTTCAAATCATTCCTGATCGTTTTTTCAGAACAGCGGACCCTGTCTGCGAAATCTTGCACAACTAAGTAGTCATCAGGTTCAGATAACAACAGATACAAAATCTTTTTCTGCCTTGAATTCATGTATTTCATCTGTTTTTCTATCCTTCCTGTCCGTTTCTGCTGGAGCAATTGTGATAGGTTAAATATACTGCGCATACGAAACCGTTTTCATTTTATAGTGAAACAAAAGAGTAAAAAGTTTTGTTTTTTACCGCAGGTTCCGGAAAAATCATGTTTTATACAGAGCTATTCACATTGACAATAAAACACCAACCGTTTTTAAACGATTGGTGTCGGCAGCGAAAACCTGCTGTTACAGCCAAAATGTTTCGCCAAGCGCTAATGCTTTCAGGTTTTCAGGAGGTAATGCAAGCCGGTCCCACTCGCCGTGCAGTCTGCTTAATGCTTCCGGGCCTGTATCATCAGCAAGCCGGAATGCCCCGTAATGCATCGGAATGAAGCTGTCAGCCTTCAGCTCCAAAAACGCTTTCACGGCGTCTTCCGGATTGATATGTGACACTTGCATAAACCATTCCGGTTCGTATGCTCCGATCGGCATCAGAGCCGCCTTAATACGAAACCTCTCTCCGATTTCTTTAAAGCCTTCAAAATAGCCTGTATCTCCTGCAAAATAAATGGACTCGCCGTTTTCGCTTTCTATGACCCAGCCTCCCCAATGAGAGGTATCGGTATCCCAAAGCGTTCTCCGTGTCCAGTGCTGGGCCGGAACAAATGATATATTCACCCCCCGCAACTCAAAACGATCCCACCAATTCATTTCATGAACCTTTTTGCGGCCTTTTTTGATGAACAGCTTTTTCAATCCCGCAGGCACGTAAAAATCCGGGTTTCCTCTCAGTTTATTTATACTCGGAAAATCAAGATGGTCATAATGCCCGTGTGAAATGAGCACGGCATCAATGTCAGGCAGTTCGCTCAATTCATATCCCGGCTCTGTCAGCCGTTTTTGAAAACCCATCCGCCGCGCCCATACAGGGTCGGTCATTATGTTAAGCCCCTGTATTTGGATCAGAAATGAAGAATGGCCGATCCATGTTATGGCGGTTTCCGTCCGATTGACGGCAACATCACGGACATCCCTAGTGACCGCTTTCGGAATGTTCTCGCTTAAGTCTTTACTTTTCTCTCTTCGTTCTTTCATCCATTTCAACATGTCCCTGAATCCATGTTCATTCTTCACGCCATTCAAGTTTTCATATCTTTTTTTCATTATCATTCTCCCTTGACACGTGTATTCCATTAGATTCATCGGACATTTATACAATGTCTGTAAATACCGCCCCGCTTGCTTCGGCTAAATCTTGAGGCGCTGCTTTCAGCTGCATTCCGATTTTCCCCGCACTGACAATCATAAACTCCAGTGTTTCAGCGGATCTATCAATAAAAGTCGGAAACCTTTTTTTCATGCCGATCGGAGAGCAGCCGCCGCGCATATAGCCGGTCACTCCTAAAAGGTCCTTCATGGCAATCATTTCTATTTTCTTCTCACCTGCCGCCTTCGCAGCCTTTTTCAGATTCAGTTCTTTTGCAACGGGAATGACAAAGACGTAATAACGATCTGTTCCTGCAGATGCCACTAAGGTTTTATAAACATATTCGGCAGCGTATCCGATTTTTTGTGAAACGGAAAGACCGTCTGCGGGCTGTCCCCCTTCTGTTTTGTAACCTAATAGCTCATAGGGAATGTTTTGCTGCTCAATGATACGGACAGCATTTGTTTTCACTGTTTTTTTCGCCATGGTTTTCCTCCATTTTCTGTATTTCTGCTTTATTTTCAACTTCGATTTTAATAAAATGACCGCTCAGTTGCGTGCTTTGTAATAATCAAGTGCAAACTGTTTAAAACGCTCAGCAGCGGGAGAGAGAGCATGGTTTTTTAACTGGGCTAACGCTATGGTGCGTTCGCATTGGTAATCTGCAACCGGGAGAAAAACGACCGGAAAGTATGAATGCTCTGCGGTTTTCGGCAGAACTGCAGCCCCAAGACCCGCGGCGGTCAGCCCTAATATGGTTGACACTTCCTCTCCTTCAAATGCGAGATGCGGGTGTATATTCAAATCCCGGCACATCAGATCAAACATATACCTCAGCCCGTATCCCGGTTTAAATCCGACAAAATCCTCGTCCTGCATCTCTTTCATTTGAATGCTTTTATTTCCTGCAAGCGGGTGGTTCTCAGGAAGCACCGCATATAGAGGCTCTTTCTCCAGCACCGTCCATTGTAAAAGCTCGCTGGGAAGCGGCGGGGAGCTGAGACAGATATCCGCATCTCCCGTTTCCACCATTTTGCGGAGCGTTTCATTTGCGCCTTGATAAAGCCGGAAGGTCACGTTTGGGTATAGCTTTTTAAATTCGGCAATCAGTTGAGGCATTAAGCGCAGCCCGAGCGTATGAAGAAAAGATACAGATATTTCGCCGTGTTCCAGGCTCATATTTTTTTTCACTTGTTCAACGCCTTCATTTAAAGCTCGTCTCGCTTGTTTTGCTTTTATTAAGAACTGCTCTCCATGCCTTGTCAGCCGGACGGCTTTTGTCTCTCTGTAAAATAACGGCGCGCCTAATTCTTCTTCGAGCCTGATAATCGATCGGCTTAATGCCGGCTGAGAAATCATCCTTTCTTTTGCCGCATTTGTGAAATGCTGATGAGTTGCCGCCGCAATGAAGTTGTCAATTTGATGAAGCTCCATTTTCTCCTTCTCCCCTTTCCTCATAACCTACACGCATTATTTCTATAGTTATTATAAATTAGACACATTGAAATGAAAAGCGTACGATACATATATAACCAACAGTGAGAAAAGAGGGACATTCATGACGTTTATTCAGCCTCATACAAAGGCTTACAGAAAGGCCAGCTTGGCTCTGTTTATCAGCGGCTTTGTGACATTTGCCACGCTTTACACGACACAGCCGCTTATGCCTTTGTTTTCGGAAGAGTTTCATATTTCCGCTGCAGCTGCCAGCTTAACTTTATCCATCTCAACAGCCGTTTTGGCATTTTCATTATTGGCCGCCGCTTCGTTGTCTGACGGATTCGGCAGAAAAAAATTAATGGTGCTGTCGTTAACAGCTACTTCTGTTTTAGGTATATTAACAGCGTTCAGTCCGGCTTTTCCGGCGCTTTTGGCGATGAGGGGGCTGCTCGGTATTTTTCTGGCAGGCGTTCCTGCTGTCGCTATGACATATGTAGGCGAGGAGTTTGATCCGAAGGGCCTCGGGAAAATGATGGGCTTGTATATCAGCGGCACAAGCATCGGGGGAATGAGCGGCAGGCTGTTAACGGGGCTTCTGACCGATGTATTCGGCTGGCGGCCGGCGCTTGCCATCATCGGCATTCTTTCTATTGTATTAAGCTATTTGTTTTGGCGTTTTCTTCCGGCTCCGCGCCATTCATCTCAGCGGCATGCGGGCGTAAAAGCGGCATGTAAGGAATACGGAGCGGTTCTGCACCGCAAACGGCTGCTTTTGTTAATATCTCTGGGATTTATATTAATGGGGAGTTTTGTGACATTATATAATTATATCGGCTTTCATTTAATGGCGGCTCCTTATCATTTGTCGCAGACTGTGATCGGTTTTATTTTTATTGTCTATCTCGCGGGAACGTTCAGCTCTGTCTATATGGGGAAAAAAGCAGATCTTTTCGGAAGCGCAAAAATGATTAAGATTGCGATTTTTGTTATGCTTGCCGGCGCAGCGGTGACACTTTTGCCCCAGCTTGCGCTTAAAATCGCGGGGATTGCCGTCTTTACCTTCGGCTTTTTCGGCGCGCATTCGATCGCAAGCGCCTGGGTCGGCCGCGCAGCCGGTGATCAGCGCGCGCAAGCCTCTTCATTATATCTGCTTGCATACTATATCGGTTCAAGCGTGGCAGGGTCTTGCGGCGGTTTCTTTTGGACGCATTTTCATTGGATCGGTATCATTTCATTTATTTCGGTTTTGCTATTAGTGTCTTATCCGGTTTTATTTCTGGCGGAATTCAGAAAAAAGGGACATAGCCGCCTGCATGTAAATCAATAAAAACATTAAAGATTTGTGTCTTTTGTCCGATACTAAAGTTAAGGCCGGCACGATACTCCCTATAACTATTCCTTTTGATTCAGTAGATTTCAAATATCGTGCCGGCTTTCTTCAATTAAAAAACATTCTTCAGTTGTCTCACTCTTCTGTTACATACCTGCCCAAACATCTTTCGCATATCTTCCTTCCGCCTGCAGCTGTTCAAGCCAATTCAAGGAAACTTTTGAATCAGTGTTATGCACCTTTTCATACGCCTGAAGCAGTACATTTTCTACGGCCGGAGCCATTTTGCTTCCGTCGCCGCATATATAGAGATGGCCGCCTTGGTCAAGGAGAGCAATAATTTGTTCAGCCTCGCGAACCAGGACATCCTGTACGTAAACTTTACAGTCCTGATCTAACCTGGAATACGCCCGATGCACGGTGACAAGGCCGTTTTTCTCCGCATGGTCGAATTCATCTTTGTACAGATCGTCTTCTTCCGGATGTCTGCAGCCGAAGTATAAATGAGCTTCGCCCAGGCTGTTACCGGACATTTTTTCTGCAGCCCGCGCCTGGATAAATCCCCTGAACGGTGCAATTCCGGTGCCTGCTCCGATCATAATGAGAGGCGTTTTCGTATTTTCAGGCAATGCAAAACCCGACTGCGGCGAGCGGATGAAACAGACCGCAGAATCGCCATTTTGTAATCCGGCTAAATAGTTCGAAGCCACGCCTCTGTATTCTCCCCGGCCGCTCCACGCCGGAGCCGTCACAACGCCGACCGTGATACTGAGCTCCCTTTTGTTTGACTTCGGTGAGCTTGAGATTGAATAATAGCGCGCCTTTAAGGACGGCAGAAGTTCTAAAAAGCGCTCAAACGGCAGTTCACAAGCCGGATAATCTTCCAGCAGGTCCAGCATGGTCATTCGTTTTTTCAGCACGTTTTCTTTATATGCCGCATCGTCAGAATAAAGATGCTCCAATTCTTTTTGGTGCGGCGGGCACACGGTATGGGCGGCAAGTTCGCGAAGCTGGGCTCTCGTTGCCGGTTCCTGCAGCTCTACATATGACGCCAAAAGCTCCGGCGCATTAACCGGCCGGTCCATCGGCAGATGAGGCAGCTGCCGGCCCTTGATCTTAAAGTGCTGGTTCGGATCAAGACCGAATCGGCGAATGACACGGCTGATCAGTTCCCCGCTGTTTTGCGGAAGCACCCCGAGATGGTCTCCTTCCTGATACGTTTCGGTTTTCGGGAGACGCAGCTCAATATGCCGGACTGAACGCTTGCTGCTTTCGGTATGAAGCTCTTTGTTTGTGATGACTTCCGCCTCAAATGCTTTGTACGTTTTGGCAATCGGCGTCTCGGCTGCTTCACTTACGTATTCGATTGATAACTGTGATTTGTTTGCCTGTTTTGGAGCGGCCTCTATATGAAAAGCCTTCATGATGTCCTTCCAGAATGAGTCTTCCCAGGCTTCCTGACTGTACTCAAAATCATCGGCATTGTCGCCCTCCCCGATAGAAGTCAGCCTTTTTGCCCCTTTTTCTTCAAGCACTTTGTCTATCAGGCGGGGGATCCTCTGGTAAGTGGCGGCCCAGTTGCGGTCTCCGCAGCCGAAGACAGCATAAGAAACACCCTTTAATTCCTGATCTTCAAGGGTTTCCATCCATTTCACAAAACCCGCCGCATTATCAGGCGGCGCCCCGTTATAAGAAGCCGTCACAATAACGACTGCGCCTTTTACAGGCAGTTTCCCTGCATAATCATCGAGCGGGCCGGTTTCAGTTGAAAATCCTTTGCTTCTGCCGATGTCAGCCAGCTCTTCCGCAATTCCTTCCGCAGTTCCCAAATTTGAACCGTAAAGAATGAGAAGCGGAGTTCCGTGGGACGGTATTTCTTTCGTTTCTTCTTTGTGACCGCTGCCTTCAGCTTTATGGTTTTGTGCGGACTGCTGATTGGACACATCCTTGTTTTTCACACGGATTTTAAAATCACCGGGCTTAATGGTTAAAGCTTCTTTAATCGTAAGCTCATAATCAGTATGATCAATCAGTTCAAAGTGTTTAAGGACAAGGCCGAGCACCATTGTCGCTTCCTGCAGGGCAAACTGCATCCCGATGCATGCGCGCTGTCCGTTTCCGAACGGCTTATACGCATCAGCCGGAATTGCCGCGGGATCGCTGAACCTTTCCGGACGGAATAGCTCGGCATCTTCTCCCCACGCGCTTTTATCCCGGTGCAGCTGCGGAGTCAGAATCGTCACCGGCTGTCCTTTCGCAATCGGATATTTCCCGCCGAGAACCGTATCTTCTTTCGCGTACAGGGAAAATGCCGGGGCAGTCGGATACAGCCGCAAAGTCTCGTTCAGCACCATGCGGATATATGTCAGCTGCTGAATCTGCTTATATTCAGGTGTCTCACCCGTCAGCACCCGCTCGGCTTCCTGAACGGCTTTTTTCAATTTATCTTTATTTTTCAGCAGGCAGTATATCGCAAAAGAAAGCAGCCCGCTTGTGGTTTCATGCCCCGCGATCAAAAAAGTAATGATTTGATAACGGATATTTTCATCATCCAGCCTTTCCCCCGTTACAGGGTCTTTCGCTTCAAGCATCAATGCTAAAAGGTCAGACAGATTCTCATCCGGATTTTCCCTCCGCTCAGCGATGATCCGGTCTACAAGCGAATTCATCTCTTCAATATCCTGCTGGAACTGATGTCTCGTTTTGATCATCAGCTTGTCCTGCAGGCTGTGTCTCTGCGATTGGCGCATGGCCTCCTGCAGCGCACGAAGCATGCTCGTGATAAAAGGATGCTGTGTGTCGCGGTAAAAGCTGTTAAAGCGGTAATGAAATCCGCACAGGCCGATTGTATCCAGCGTCAGGCGCGTCATATCTTCGGCAACGTCAATTTCTTCATTCGGATTTAATCTGCTCCACTTCTGCACGAGCTGCATGGCAATATCAAGCATCATTGAATGATAGCCTTTCATCGCCTTCTGGCTGAAGCTCGGCAATAAAATCCGATGCGCTTTCTGCCAATTCTTTTCGTGAGTCCAGCTCGTAAATAGTCCGTCACCGCCAAACTCACGGACTTTCAGCAAGGCTTTGCTGAGGTTTTTATCAAATCGCTTTTCATCACAGACTTCTGCCGCGAGCTCGCGGCCTGAGACGAAGACCCCGACAGAGCTCGGAAATTCAAAACGAAAGATCGGGCCGTATTCTTCGGCAATTTTCCAGAGCGATTGTGACAGTTTTTCTTTTTCCAAGTGAGGGAGATTTTTCAGAGGTCCGTATGTTTTCGGCTGCGGTATAGCGCTTAGCTGTTTCATATCGATCTTCCTTCCTTCGGCGAATAATTAATGAGTTCTGATGGCATCCCAAGAACATTGTTCCAGTTCTTTCAGAAACGGTTTTGTTATTTCGACGCTTCCCGTCCGAATAAGCTGATAGAGTTTGAGATATGCCCCGAGCAGCAGCGCCATCAGCACATTGGACGGCAGATTGCGGAGCACACCTTCAGACTTGCCGCGCTGAAAAAAGACGTCAAGCATCTGTGTTATTTCATCAAGAAGCTTACGGCTCGTTTCATTCAGAAAGTAGGCGTCCTTATTCGTTTCAAGAAAAAACAATGCATACTCACTTTCCTTCGTAAAATCAATCAGACAATAAAACAGGTGATGAAACCCTTCTCTTACAGAGATACCCTGAAAGTCCGTTTTGACTTTTTTCATAAAACGCTGCGCACTTTCCTGATACAGTACGTTCACAAGTGTCTCTTTACTGTCAAAGTAACGGTAGATTGTGCCGGTTCCGACATCGGCCTGAGCGGCAATCATCGGAATCGTCGTGGCGTCAAATCCTCTATCTGTAAACAAAGTAAGCGACGCTTTCATAATGAGTTCAACCTTGTTTGAAGCTGTCATTTCATCCCCCTTTCTAAATGCGGAATGAATATTCATTCCGTTTGTTCAAAATATTTAAAATGTACGGTCATCTGATTACCATTGTATAAGAAAAAAACTTTTTTTAATATAAAATATATGTGAAATAACCAAAAATAAGGAAATATGCCCAATTTCACAAAAAGAGCTGCAGTGACTTAAGCAGCTCTTTTTATTTCCCAAGAAATATTCTATTTAATGGCAGTAATAAAATGGAATGAATCTCTGCTGACAACTGAAATGTCTCTGAAATGCTGATCATAGAGCACCTCAATCACATCCTTTTCACTCATCCGCGAAGGTTTCAAAACCATATAGAAACACCCGTCAATTTGAAGAACGCGATACACTTCTTTACATGCTGTCCGGTAATCGCTGACTGTTTCAGCAGTATGTAACGAGAAGACTTTATGAAAACTGCGGTCGCGGAACGGTATGCTTTCCGGCCTCCCCTGCTGAATGTTTCCGAGCCCGGCTTTTATAACCGAACGGTTTGCGCGCTGTGTTTTCCGTATTTTACGTTTCGATGTTTCTATGCTTTTAAGACTGCCCTTTTCAAGCTGTCCGATGATTTGTTTAAACATTGAGCCGTTTCCGGTCCCGATTTCCAAAATGCGGTCGTATTCCTGTATGTCCATCAATATTTGCTGAATGACTGACTCTGCCGGTTCTGATGCAGCAAAGTATTTCGCGCGCATTCGTTTTAATGCTGAAGATGTATGTTGCAACATTGTATAACACCCGCTTTTCCATTCCTGTGATTTATTATTCAGAAATAATATTACCTCGTATTAGTATGAGGTACTAACTAGACGCACTTCTCTTCATGAACGTTTCGATTTATTTGAAATTTATATTTGTTTTCATAAAAAAAGACGGAAAACATAGGTTTTCCGCCTGCTCTAGTACCAATAATACGGTGCTATATATCTTGTCTGCCGGGAAAGCGCCGCCATTCTCTGCCGGCGATACGGGTTGCCGTAGCCGTGTTTAAATGAATGGGGCATTGACGCATACCCGTGCCCGATGGATGGAATTCTGTTCTGACCGCCTTGCATGCTATCACCCGCTTACCAATTTTTCTTTCTTTACCATGGTATGCAGGCCGTCTGCGACGTGACAGCAACATCCTCGCTAAACCTGGTCCTTCTCCATTGTGTAATGATTCAGCAGTTCAATTCTGAACATGATGATCTCCTCCTTCTCCTCCGTTTTGGCCCTTCGTGTCCGTTCAGTTCATATAAAAGTGTTTCAGCTGGCGTTCTTTCGCTTCATTATAAAACTCTTCGACCTGCTGTTCTCGTTCATACTCTTCCGCACTTTTAAAACGCTTTGAAATGGTCAGTGTTAAAAAGAAAAGATTAATGGTCATTATCGCTCACCCCCTTTCAATATCCGCACAAGCGAAAATAACCCGCAGCAAACTTCATATGCGCTGCGGGCAGACTAAATCCGCAGACAAAAGAAGACGGAGCTTCTTTCCCTGCGGGGAGCTGCGAATGTCCTGATACTCCGAAATTAACGTGCTTGACGGGCAGAGGTTAAGGAAGGACACGAACTCTTCCACAGGCTGAATCGGTTCAATTGTAAATTTTGATTGCCGTTTAACGTCGTCATGTGATTCAACCTCCCTTTGCTTTTTTCTTACTTTGTAAGTATATCCATCAGCTTCCATTTTGTAAACATTTTTTTCAAGATTTGGACGGAAAATGTGCTGGCATTCCGCTTCAATTGTCCGTGTTTTCCGGCATCTTTCTTACCTCAGGAAACTCTTTTCATCCCTTGCTTTTTCTGATCTTTTTTTGAATATGCAATAAAATAAATAAGGCCGACAAACACTGCCCCGCCGATTACATTCCCGATAAAGGCCGGAATGAGATTGCCAATCAGATCACCCCACGAAAAAGAGCCTGCAAAAATCGCAGCCGGGATGATAAACATATTGGCTACAACGTGCTGAAAACCAATTGCGACAAACGCCATAATCGGAAACCATATACCCGCGATTTTTCCGGCTCCGTCTTCTGCGCCGAAAGAAAGCCAGACGGCCAAACAGACAAGCCAGTTACAGCCGATCGCCGAAACAATGACTTTTCCAAACGGCATATCCAATTTGCCTTGTGCGACCGCAATCGTTTTTTCCAAGTAAGGTCCTGTTTCGGTTAATCCGACAACATGTCCGAAAAAGTAAGCGACAAACAGTGCGCCGACAAGATTCATCAACGTCACGATCACCCAATTTTTCACTAATGCACCGGCGGATATTCTTCTGGAAAACAGCGCCATGGATACCGACATCATATTTCCCGTAATCAGCTCCGCGCCGGCAAGAACGACGAGCACCAATCCGATGGGAAACACGGACGCCCCGATTAAACTCGACAGGCTTCCCCATTCTTTCGGAAGGTCGCCGATGACACGGATATCAAGCAAATAACCGAGTGCGATAAACGCTCCTCCCAAAAATCCTAATACAATCAGTGCTGAAAGCGGTGAATGCACCTTTTTTACCCCTGATTCGACCGCAAGCTCCGCTATTTCGTCCGGTTTACGAAAAGCCATAATAACCCCTCCATTTAACAATTCAGCCCGCAGTTTCCAAAGACGCCTAACAAAAAAGGCAGCATTCAACTAACCCGTCTGAAAAAACGAGGGTTTGAATGCTGCCTAACTTGTATGCATACCCATACAACAATATCAAGCAGAATGAAAATATGCGGTATAGAATATGTACAGATCATGCACACATTCCATAAAAAATCGTCCTTAGGCCACTGCTGGCAGTTCATATCATATCAAATGTGACAATTTCGTGTCAATTGAATTTTTTTCAGCTTTTGATTTCTTCACGGCGCTCTTCAATTGTTCGGTCAAAGACAAATACAGACACCGCAATATTCTCTTCGATCTTGATGTCTGAAAACAGATGCACGAGCTTTGCTCCGATGAGCTCTTCCATTCCGTCAGGCGTTTGTTTTGAATACAGTTCCTGAATTAAGCTGGTCCGCGCCGCATGAACCATTTCTCTTCCTTCAGGCGTGCGTGCGATAAACTGCTCACTTGCGCTTAGATTGCCGTAAAGCGTTGATACCGCCATGTTATCCACAAAAACGGTGTGAATTCGTTCCGGCCCCTTTCCAAATAATTCTTTGCGCAATTTCCGGATAATATCGTTAAATTCATGAATTTTTTTAGACATATTGTCCCCTCCGATTTCAGCCTATGAAAGACATTCCCGGTTCCCCTTTTTGACATTTCACCTGGTTAAAGTTTTCCTTTCGTATTGTATTATAATAAATATCACCTTATAATAAAAGCAGTGAAGATGGATTTGTAATAGGAAACGTGTTACGAGTCTATCGTTTTATACAAATAGGATTGGTCTGTTAGTAAGACTTGCTAGTGAACTATTCCGCCATGCGTATTTATACCGTTCTCCAGACAGGAGGCCGGTATCTATGTGCATGGCTTTTTTTCGAGTTTAAAAGATGGAGGGGAATTGGAAGTGACAGACGTTCAGTCTATCCGTGTCAAAATTGACGGCACGGAGTATGAAGCACCAGAGGGGTCAAAGATTTTAGATATTTTAAACCAAAACGGAATTGAGATTCCGCAAATATGCCATGTACCGGAAGTAGATCCGATTCAAACATGTGACACCTGTATTGTTGAAGTAAACGGGAAATTGCAGCGCTCTTGTTCCACGGCTGCAGAAAACGGGATGTCCATCTCGCTTACGTCGGGAAGGGTAAAAGAGGCTCAGACAGAGGCCATGGACCGCCTGCTCGAGAATCACCTGCTTTACTGTACGGTATGCGATAACAACAACGGCAACTGCACACTGCATAATACAGCGGAAATGATGGGAATTGAGCATCAGAAATATCCGTATACGCCGAAAGATGATTCAAAGTGCGCGGTTGATATGTCTCACCCGTTTTACCGCTATGATCCGAACCAATGCATCGCCTGCGGCCAATGTGTGGAAGTGTGTCAAAACCTTCAGGTGAATGAGACTCTTTCAATTGATTGGGAGCGCGACCGCCCGCGGGTCATTTGGGATGAAGGCGTCGCCATTAATGAATCATCCTGCGTCAGCTGCGGCCAGTGTGTCACTGTCTGCCCTTGTAACGCACTGATGGAAAAATCAATGCTCGGCCAAGCCGGATTTATGACAGGAATAAAAGAAGATGTTATGGAACCGATGATTGATTTAGTAAAAAATGTTGAACCCGACTATACAAGCATCTTCGCCGTGTCAGAAGTGGAAGCGGCTATGCGCGATAAACGGACGAAAAAAACAAAAACAGTCTGCACGTTCTGCGGCGTCGGATGCTCTTTTGAAGTATGGACAAAAGGCCGTGACATCCTTAAAATTCAGCCTGTTTCCGATGCTCCGGTTAACGCGATTTCCACTTGTGTGAAAGGGAAATTCGGCTGGGACTTCGTGAATTCGGAAGAACGGATTACAAAACCGCTCATCCGGAAAAACGGCGCATTTGTTGAATCGTCATGGGAAGAAGCCCTTGACCTTGTCGCTTCAAGACTCGGTTCGATCAAGGCCGAACACGGAAATGGTTCTGTCGGTTTTATTTCTTCTTCTAAAATTACGAATGAAGACAACTACGTCATTCAAAAATTGGCACGCCAAGTATTTGAAACCAACAACGTGGATAACTGCTCACGCTACTGCCAGTCACCGGCAACGGACGGCTTATTCCGCACCGTCGGTATGGGCGGAGACGCCGGCACAATTAAAGATATCGCAAAAGCGGGCCTCGTGCTCATCGTCGGCGCCAATCCGGCGGAAGGACATCCGGTTCTGGCCACACGCGTGAAACGCGCCCATAAGCTGCACGGCCAAAAACTGATTGTTGCCGATCTGCGCAGAAATGAAATGGCTGAACGGTCCGACCTCTTTATCAGCCCGAAACAAGGGACTGACCAGGTCTGGCTCATGGCAGTAACGAAATATATGATTGACCAAGGCTGGCACGATCAAGCGTTTATTGATGAAAATGTCAACTACTTTGATGATTATAAAGAAACGCTGGAAAAATACACATTGGAATATGCGGAGCGCATCACCGGACTTTCTCAGGATACGATCATCCGCATTGCCGAAATGATTCGTGATGCAGACGGCACTTGTGTTCTTTGGGGCATGGGCGTAACCCAGAATACAGGCGGCTCTGATACATCAGCGGCGATTTCCAACCTGCTGCTTGCCACAGGAAACTACCGCCGTCCGGGCGCCGGAGCCTATCCGCTGCGGGGACATAACAACGTTCAAGGCGCTTGCGATATGGGAACTCTTCCAGGCTGGCTTCCGGGATATCAGCATATTACAGATGATGCGGCACGCGCTAAATTCGAAAAAGCTTACGGTGTTGAAATTGACGGCAAGCCGGGTCTTGATAATATCGAAATGCTCCATGCGATTGAAGAAGGAAACATGAAAGCCATGTATCTCGTCGGTGAAGATATGGCGCTCGTCGATTCAAACGCCAACCATGTTCATGACATTTTATCCAGCCTTGATTTCTTTGTTGTACAGGATATTTTCCTTTCAAGAACGGCGCAATACGCGGATGTCATCCTGCCTGCGGTTCCATCTCTTGAAAAAGACGGAACATTTACAAACACAGAGCGTCGTGTGCAAAGATTGTATCAGGCGCTTCCGACACTCGGCGATGCAAAACCCGACTGGTGGATTATTCAGGAAGTCGCCAATCGTTTAGGCGCTGATTGGAATTACACGCATCCTAGCGACATTTTCTCAGAAATGGCGAGCCTTTCTCCGCTGTTCGGAAAAGCAAGCTACGACGTTCTTAGCGGCTGGAACAGCTTCCTGTGGGGAAGCTTTACGGGAGAAAGCACTCCGCTTCTTTATGAAGACGGCTTTAACTTCCCGGACAAAAAAGCCCGCTTTGCGCTGAGCGATTGGGTGGAGCCTGCTGTATTCCCTGAAGAATATGACCTGCATATTAACAACGGACGGATGCTTGAACATTTCCACGAAGGAAACATGACAAACAAGTCAAAAGGCATTCAGTCTAAAGTTCCGGATGTATTTGTTGAAGTATCGCCGGAGCTCGCGGCTGAACGCGGAATTTGCGACGGGACAATGATCCGGCTCGTCTCTCCTTTTGGAGCGGTTAAATTGAACGCGCTTGTGACAGACCGCGTCCGCGCAAATGAGCTTTATCTGCCGATGAACTCTACAGATAAAGATTCTGCGATTAATTTCCTGACCGGGCCTGCGTATGATTCACGGACACATACACCTGCCTATAAGCAGACAAAAGTCCGCATGGAAGTGCTCGGTTCCTGTGATACTCCGCCGCTTCCGAAAACGAATCCGCGGAACAAAAAACGTCATCCGCAAAACGGTGTGGAAGCTCAGCGAAAATGGAACCGTCCGGGCTATGTGCACTTAACTGATTAAGGAAAGGAGGAAACATTATGGCAAGCCCAATTACTGAAATTCAAAAAGAAACGAAAACAGAGGAACAGCTGAAAGCTGAAAAACTGGAAGAGCTGAAGACGCTTCTCGCAGAAAATGAAGAAGCCGTCGCGAAAACGATGTCCATCATGGCAGAGCTGAATAGCTTGGGCATTTTTGATGCCGCCGGCTATATGCTCCAGGCAAAAGAGGAGATTGCCAAAATCGCACTCGGACAGATTTCCCGGGAACCTGTCACCAATCTCCTGAATACGATGATGGCCGCGGGAGGCGCGCTGTCAAAAGCTGATCCCGAATTTATGGGCAGACTTTTAGAAAGCGCCATGGCCGGGACGGATCAGGCGCAAAGATTTTTAAAAGAGGACAGGAAAGTCAGTATGTTTGAACTGATGAAAGCCGTCGGTGATCCTGATATTAACCGCGCGCTCGGCTTCGGGCTGCAGTTTTTAAAAGGAATGGGAAAAGAATTACGCGAAACCCCGTCTGAATAAGAAATGAAAAAGCCATTGTCAAAAGACAATGGCTTTTTTTATTCATCGGCCTCTTCCAGCCTCTTTTTATAAATAAGTGAACGGTCAACGCAGAAATAAGCGCCCGCTAAAAATGCACAATCCGTTACAAACATCAGCATTTTCTGGCCCGCAGTCAGCCCTTGTCCGGGAAGAACCGCGCCGATATAAATGAAGGTGCTGACTGCAAGCAGAATAAATGCGTAATGCTTAAAATCTTCTATTAATGATTTCAGTCTTTTCTTCTCCATATAAGGTCACCTGCCAGTTTTATAGTCTACCAACATTATAATACAAGCTGACAGCCGACAGAGAATGTAAATCTATCCATTCTTTATAAAAGGGAATCAAGCGCCTGTTTCACATCCGCCGTTAAATCCTCAGTATCCTCAATACCGACTGAGATCCGTACGAGCCCGTCGGTAATGCCAAGCACAAGCCGGCGGTCGCGCGGAATCGAAGCGTGCGTCATTCTGGACGGCACGGAGATTAAGCTTTCAACCGCTCCTAAGCTTTCAGCGATTGTAAACAGGTTCAATTTTTCTAAAAACGCGTCGACGCGTTCACTGCTGCCGATATCAAAGGAAATCATTCCGCCGAAACCGGAGCTTTGCGCTTTTGTCAGCTCATGGCCCGGATGTTTCGCTGATCCCGGATAGTAGAGCGTCTGAACGGCATCATGCGCTTCAAGCAGCTCGGCGATTTTCCCGGCGCTGTGATTGATGGCATCCATTCTGAGTCCCAGTGTTTTAATGCCTCTCATTAAAAGCCATGAATCCTGCGGTCCTAAAACGCCGCCCGTTGAGTTTTGCACGTAATGAAGCTTTTCACCGAGCTCTTTATCAGCCGTCACAACTAAGCCGCCGACGACATCGCTGTGGCCGCCGAGATATTTTGTCGCGCTGTGCAGCACGATGTCCGCGCCAAAGCTGAGCGGCTGCTGGAAATACGGCGTGTAAAACGTATTATCGACGATAAGCAATACGCCCGCTTCTTTTGCGATGTCAGACATCAGTTTGAGGTCAGTCACTTTCAATAGCGGATTTGTCGGTGTTTCGATATAAATGGCTTTCGTATTCGGGCGAATGGCCTTTTTGACTTTTTCTTCATTGCTCGTATCAACAAAGTCCGCTTCAATGCCGAAGCGGTTCAGCACACCTGTCATCACCCGGTAAGTGCCGCCGTATACATCATCCGTCAAAATAACATGATCGCCGCTGTCAAACAGCATCATGACGGCAGTAATCGCAGCCATGCCTGAGCCGAACGCATATCCCGCCGCGCCGCCTTCAAGCTCCGCAATTAAGCTTTCAAGCGCCGTCCGCGTCGGATTGGCCGTTCTTGAATATTCATAACCCGTGTGCTCGCCCGCTTTCGGCTGCCGGTACGTGCTTACTTGATAAATCGGTACGGAAACCGCTCCTGTTTTTTCATCTCCCGTAATTCCTCCGTGCACCATCAGCGTTTTTTTCTTCATCTTACTGACCTCCTTGAAAAATGTTTTTGCTTATATATCGATCGCTGCCGTCAGGGAAAATGGTGACGATATTTGATCCGGCGGGCGCTTTTTTCGCTTCTTCAAGCGCTGCATAAAGAGCCGCCCCTGAAGAGCTTCCTATTAAGAGGCCTTCTTTCTCGGCCGCTTCTCTGACAAGCGAAAACGCCGTATCGTCTTCCACCGTGTAAATGGCGTCAAAATGGTTCTCGTCCATATAATCCGGGATAAACTCCATGCCGATGCCTTCCGTTTTATGGGCATGCGGCTCTCCTCCGTTCAGGATCGAGCCTTCCGGTTCAACGATCACCGTTTTGACGGCAGGATTTTTCTCCTTTAAATAAGCTGCCGTACCGGCAAAGGTGCCGCCGGAACCCGCTCCTGCGACAAAAGCGTGGATATCCCCGCCGAGTGCGTTCCATATTTCGGGTCCGATCGTTTTGTAGTAAGTCAATGGATTTACTCGGTTTTTAAATTGCAGAACGGCATAAGAATTATTAATCTCTCTCTCCAGTTCAAGCGCTTTTCGGATGGCTCCCTGCATGCCTTCTTCTCTCGGCGTATGCACGATGTCCGCTCCGAGAGCTTTCATAATTTGCTGCTTTTCTCTGCTGAAATGCTCCGGGACGCAAAAAACGGCGCGAAGCTGATGCTTTCTGGCGCACAGAGCGAGTCCGATCCCGGTGTTTCCGGCAGTCGCCTCAATGATAACGCCGCCCGGTTTCACCTTTCCCGTGCGAAGCGCATCTTCAATGAGCATCCCGCCCAGCCTGTCTTTAATGCTTCCGCCCGGATTCATCATCTCAAGCTTAGCATAAACCGCTGTTCCCTCCGGTATATCAAAATGATTGAGACGGAGCAGCGGTGTATTTCCGATCAGTTCTGTAATATCTGTTATCACGTTCAATATGTGTCCTCCTCCTGGAAAAGCGGAGGAGAACGAGAATCCCCCGCTTAGTGAATTCGTTTGATGACATTCAGGACAAGCTCAGTTGAATGAACGGCAGCCTGTTCTAAAAATTTATCAAATGAAACGTCAGATTCTTTTCCGGCAATATCAGATAAAGCTCTGATGACAACAAAAGGCGTTTTGAACTGGTGGCACACCTGTGCGACAGCCGCAGCTTCCATTTCAACCGCGTACAAATCCGCAAATTTGGCGCGTACGTCTTCAACCCGCTTCGGATCATTCATAAAAGAATCTCCCGTAGCGATTGTGCCCTTGGCGACTTGAATGCCGTTCAGTTCAGAAACCGCTTCCTCAGTAATGCTGATCAGCTTTTCATCAGCTTTGTATGCTGCCGGAAGACCCGGCACCTGTCCGTATTCATAGTCAAACGCCGTCACATCCACGTCATGATGGCGGACATCTGTTGAGATGACGACGTCGCCTACATTCAATGTATGATGAAAACCGCCCGCTGAGCCTGTGTTAATCACATAATCAGGTTTGAAACGGTCAAGCAGGAGCGTCGTGCTGATCGCCGCGTTGACTTTTCCGATACCTGATTTCAGCAAGATGACTTCGACGCCTTCATAGCTGCCAGTTGTAAACTCACAGTGAGCGATCATCTCTTGTTTTGCGTCTTTCAGTTTGCTTCTTAAAATCGTAACTTCCTCTTCCATTGCTCCGATGACTGCCAGTTTCATTTATACACAATCCCTTCGATTTACCGTTTAATCGCCTCCATTATCCAGACAAAGTCATTTTGCTGCGTAAACCGCGCGGCAAATCCCTCTTCTGAAAAGATGTTTTTCATTGTCGCGAGTGTCGGATAATGTTCCGTCTTTAAATCGTCCGCTAATTGATGATAGCCGTTTCGGATTGCTTTTTTAATGGTTTCATCATAAGCTTCATGATCTTTAAAGACTGTATCGGCAAACACTATTTTATCATGCTTCTGAAGGATTGCGCCATACTGCTTTACAGCCGTTCGCTTTTCTTCATCGGTTAAATGATGAAAGGCGTACGAGCTGACGATGGTATCTATTTGAAAAGGCGGAGCGGGAAACTCCAGAAAATCTCCGTCACTGAACACGGCTTTGTCAGAAAGCTTGTCAGCCGCCAGTTTTCTCATTGACGGAGACGGTTCTACACCAAACACCTTTTTGTTCGCGGCGGCTAATTTCGCCGTTAAATTCCCCGTTCCCGGTCCGAACTCTAAAACGTTTGAACCTGAAAGTGCGACAATGCTGTCAAGAATATTGTCATATCCTTTAAAAACAGCGGCATATTGTTTGTCAGCCCCGTGCACTGTGGCATCATAAGTCGCTGCCCAATCTTCAAATAAAGGAATAAATTCACGGCCCATATTTTTCACTCTCCATAATTTATAATTCCTATGAGTATAGTATGGATTAATCGTGGAACAGTTCCTATCCTATCACAAAAAAGAATGGAAGGGTACTAAAATACTTTGGGATTATTGCGCAATTACGGCAGAAAGGCTTATACTTTCATTGACTCAGAAGAAAAATCAGGAGGATCTGTACTGATGAATTTTCAATTGGATTTAATCAAAGATAAAGTAGAATTTTTCGAAGCGGCATCTTTGCAGGAGCTTGAAAAGAAAATAAACGTTCAGATTGAAAACAACCAGGCGATTATGCTTCGCGTCCGTTCCGTATCCCATCAGGTGACGGCCGTTGACGGCAGAATCCTTTACAGCGCGTCGGTGCACTTTTCAGCTGACGTATGACAGAAAAAAGCAGCTGAATAATCAGCTGCTTTTTTGCGGTTATTTTAAGGTTTCTACTTTTGTCGGCTTCCAGCCTTTTTTGTCTTTCCAAGTGATGGTGACCTGATACTTTTTGCCGTTCGTTTTGTCTAAAACTTTACCCTTCGCATCTTGCGGACTTCCATTGTTCCCGAGCCACAGCACTGTCATGTGATCTTTTGACACGCCTGTTGCGTAAGAGATGGCGTCAAGCATTTCGGCCCAGTCTTCAGAGCTTGAGTCATACGTCGCGGCATGTTCTCCCGTCTGCTTTGTGCCGACCGCTTTCCATTTTGGGTTAACAATTGTTTTCTCGACATCGCTTGATGAGCCGCCCTCTGTTATTTTTGCGCCTTTAAAAGGATCGCTTGAATCAGAGTCTTTTTTGCTGCTGTCATCACTTTTCGATGAATCATCGTCTTTTTTGCTGTCAGAGTCTGAAGATGAATCAGATGTGTCCTTATCCTGTTTATCTTTTTTGTCATCGTCTGATGCCGTATCTTTTTTGCTGTCTTTTATGTCTTCATCCGATGTCTGCTTCGTCTTGCCTGATGCAGGTGTTTCCTGCTTCTGGCTCGTGTCCGCTTTTTCGCTCACGTCGCCCGACGGACTGTTGATGAAGAGGCTGACGGCAACGACAACAATAAGAATAGATACGATAGCAATTAAAATGTTAAGCACCATATTTGCTTTTCTGCGCTTATCACGGTTTTCAAAACGAGATTGTTTATTGCTCAATCATTCTGCACTCCTTTATCCCTCTTGCTCAGCATATATTTTAACATGGGCTGAGCGGTTGTTCTATGTCTGATTTATTTCATTTTCATGTACCTTTTTAACAATATCATAAAACACTGTATTTGTCAGAGCCTTATCCCCCGGCGTGTCCATGTGCAGCACCACGAGAGCGTATTTCGGCTTGTCCGCGGGAAAGTATCCCGCAAACCATTTGTGGTAAAGCGTCTGTTTTTCTTTTGTGAACATTCCCGTCTGGGCCGTTCCCGATTTGCCTGCTATCTCATACGGCAGATCCTGAAACCTTCGGCCGGTTCCTTTCGGTGAGGTGACGACTTCTCTGAGAATTTTTTGAAGCTGCTGCGCCGTATATTTGTCGATGTTTTCCCCTTTTAACGGCTGATCTTTGAATGACGCCATCGTCGTTTTGTTTTTGTATTCAATTTTGTCCGCGATTTTCACTTGTTTTTTTTCACCGCCGCGCGCGATCGCCGCCATCATATTGGCGACTTCAAGAGGCGTGACTTTCACGTTTTTTTGCCCGATCGCTGTCTGTGCGACGGCTTTTTTTACGGTTTTGTCTTTGTCATCTCCCCAAATGACCCCGCTTTTTTCATTATACAGCTGCCTGAATCCGTCTTCCCGGTACAGCTTGCCTTCCCAGCCCGCCCGCTGGGTGAGACCGAGTTTTTCCGCCATGTTTTCAATAACGGAATCATCTTTTTTGATCAATTTTTCCGCAAGACTTGTAAACGTATAATTGCAGCTTTGGGCAAAGCTTTCTCCAAAACTGAGCGTGCCTTTGTCATCCCCCGGCTCTCCGTACAGGTTGAGATTGCAATTAAAGGATGTGCCCGGCTTCACTTCGTTTTGTTCTATTGCGGCTGCGGCGATCACCGTTTTAAATACTGATCCCGGATAAATCGGCGTCAGCATGTAATTTTGCAATGTCTGCTGCTTTGACATGTCGGCGTCAGGCTTTGATACCATTCCGAGCACACTGCTTTTTTCAATGTCTAAAAGGACGGCTCCCCCCTTTTTTAACCCGCGGTCTTTCAATACATCTTCCATTGCTTTTTGAATATTGCGGTCGATGGAGGTTTTGACTTGCAGCGGATAAAACGCGTTTGCTTCAGCCGTATATTTGACGTCCATTCCGAATAAAGGGTTTCCCCTTCCGTCGACATGATACAAAAGTTTTGTGTCCTGATCCGCCAGTAAAAACTCATCAAACGTCCGCTCCATCCCGCTTGTCCCGATTTTTGCCGTGATCGGCAGTTCCTTCCTGCCGGGGTATTTCTTTTTCAAAAGCTCAGGGTCCTGGTTTGTCGCGCCCAACAGATGAGCGGCTATGTTTGTTTCTTTGCTGTCTTTCATATATACGCCGTAAATGCCGGGATATTTCAAAGAATTGATATTTGACACGGATTGTTTCGTCAAATGTTTTATTTTTCTGCTGTTCAGGATCACCGGTTTTTTTGCTTCCGTGAGCAGCTGCCTGAGCTCCCTCTGTTTCATTCCGAGAATGTCTGATACCCGGTCAACCGGCCAATCCTGCGTCACGAGAAAGGGAAACAGTATGACGGCAGGCTGCTTTTTTCCGGTCAGTTCTTTGCCGTTCCGATCAAGAAAAGAGCCGCGTCCGTCTGAAATAAGGACTTCTTCCGTCCGCTGCTTGACGCTTTCCTGAATCAGATTAATATTGGATTTTGAAAAAGATTCTGTAAAAAACAGCTGAATTTCAGCCAGCCTCGCAAGGAGAAAGAAAAACACGAGCAGAAAACAAATCACGGCCGTTTTCAGCCTTTTTGATACGATCATAAAAAAACACCTCATCCACATTTTGGACGAGGTGTTTCATTGTTAAACGGATCTTATGAAATTTTCACAATTTTCACGAGCATTTCTCCGCCCGGCGTCTGAACTGTCACTTCTTCGTCCACTTTTCTGCCGAGCAGGCTTTTGGCGATTGGCGAGTCGTTTGAAATTTTTCCTTCAAACGGATCAGCTTCAGCGCTTCCGACAATCGTGTAAGATTCTTCTTCACCGTCCGGCAATTCGATAAATGATACGGTTTTTCCCAAACCGACTACATTTGAACCGCCGTCGTCCTCGATGATTTTCGCATTCCGGATCATGTTTTCAAGCGTCGTGATGCGCCCTTCCACAAATGCCTGTTCTTCTTTTGCGGAATCATACTCAGAGTTCTCTGACAGATCTCCGAAGCTTCTTGCGATTTTAATGCGTTCTACTACTTCTTTACGTTTAACCGTTTTCAATTGCTCTAATTCTTGTTCAAGTTTTTGTTTTCCTTCGTGAGTCATCGGAAAAACTTTTTCTTGTGCCATGTTCCTTCACTCCTTGGTGGTTGTCCCTCAACAATAACGTGTGATTATGTATGAGAGCATAAACGAAAAAATCAAGAATGAGAACACAGGGCAGTCCTCGTTCTTCTCTCCCATATAGGTACTGTTTATCTTAAACTGAATGTGTGTTTTCTGCAAATGTTTCGGTTTATAAACAGGGAAAGAAGGGAACTGTCTCATTCCCTTCCAGCCTATACATAATATGGTCTGAGTTATTTATGTCTATGCTATGGTATTACAAAATTGCATTTTGTTCAAGGATCGTTTGAATCTTCGTGACCATCAGATCAATCGCGACGTGGTTTTGCCCGCCTTCCGGAATAATGATGTCCGCGTAGCGTTTCGTCGGTTCAACAAACTGATTGTGCATCGGTCTGACGACGGACACATACTGCTCAATGACAGAATCGATTGAACGGCCTCTTTCGTTAATATCTCTCATAATCCGTCTGATGATACGGAGATCCGCGTCCGTGTCGACATAAAGTTTCATATCCATGAGGTCGCGAAGCCTTTTATCTTCGAGAACAAGAATGCCTTCCAGAATAATGACATCCTTCGGCTCAACCGGAATGGTTTCCTCAGAACGCGTATGCAGTTTATAATCATAAATCGGCTTTTCTATCGGCCGGTAATTCAAAAGCTCTTGAATATGCTCGATTAAATAGTCATTATCAAATGCGAGCGGGTGGTCATAGTTTGTGTTCAGCCTTTCTTCAAACGGAAGATGGCTTTGGTCTTTATAATAAAGGTCTTGCTGGATCATTAAAATCGAGTGTCCTTTAAACTGTTCATAGATGGAACGGGTGACGCTTGTTTTTCCTGATCCGGAACCTCCTGCGATGCCTATAACTACAGGACTCTTACCCATTGGTGATTACTTCCCCTTTCTCATCATGTTGCTCGGATAAATCTTTTTGTCTACTTTAAATGTAACGATTTGCAGGGGATGGCGGGCAGCATCAAGCTCGTTTCCGTCTTCGTCCCAAATAGTGCCGATTGTGAATGTGAAATTGTCGATTTCAGGACCGAAAAATTCCACTTCGTCACCTTGTTTAAAGAAATTGCGCTGCTGGAGCGTCACCATTTGAGTGTCCTCGTTATACGCGAGCACGAGACCGGCAAAATCAAATGTTGTTTTCTTTCCGTGTTCACCGAACATCTGCTCTTCATACCCAGGCGTGCCTTCAAAGAAAGCAGGCGCGGTATCCCGGTTTGCACATTTGTCCAGCTCATCCAGCCATTCTTTTTGAATGACAAAGTTTTCAGGATCAGCGCAGTATGCGTCGATGACTTTGCGATACACGCTGACAACCGTCGCAACGTAATGAATTGATTTCATCCGGCCTTCAATTTTCAGGCTGTCGATGCCCATCTCGATCATTTGCGGAATGGATTCAATCAATTTTAAATCTTTCGGGCTCATCGCAAACGGAGCGTCTTCTTCATCATAGAGCGCGACCGCGTTTGCACCGTCTGTCTGATACAGGTCATAATCCCAGCGGCAGGACTGACAGCAGCCGCCGCGGTTGGAATCCCGGGCCGTCATGTGATTGCTCAGCACGCATCGGCCTGAATAAGCGATACACATGGCGCCGTGGATAAAGGTTTCAATTTCAATATCCACCTTTTCCTTCATTTCTTTAATTTCCAGTCCGCTCGTTTCACGGGCAAGCACCACGCGGTCAAGCCCTTCTTCTTTCCAGAACTGCACCGCTTTCCAGTTGGAAAGGGACTGCTGTGTGCTGAGGTGAATTTCTACATCCGGGGCCACTCTCCGGCATGTTTCAATAATCAGCGGATCAGCGACGATAATTCCGGCAACTTTTGCGTCACCCAACGCTTTTAAGTATTCTTCCAGACCGTCCATATTTTCATTATGGGCGAAAATGTTTGTTGTCACATATATTTTTGCCCCGTATTTTTTGGCAAATTCTACGCCCTCTGCGATTTCTTCTATTGAGAAGTTATCCGCATTTGAGCGGAGTCCGTATTCCTGTCCTCCGATAAAAACCGCGTCCGCTCCGTAATGAACGGCAATTTTTAATTTTTCAAGGTTTCCTGCCGGAGCAAGGAGTTCAGGTTTTTTCGTAATGACGCGTTTTCCGTTTACGACTTTGGAAATGGTTTGATTTACGGCTGTCATCCGTTGCACCCTCCTTTTTAATAGACCGTTTCTTTAAAGAAGAATCCTGTGTCGATGCTTCTGTTCACAGGCTGAATGCTTTCAATCCGCTCTATCCAGCTCTCTTTTTTCTCTTCGTATGTCTCTCGGCTTTCGAAGCACAAATCGATTGCTTCTCTGTACATGCGGGTCACTTCAGTTAAGTATTCAGGAGACTTCAAAACTCCGTCGATTTTGAAAGAATCGATGCCGGCATCCATCAGGTCCTCTAATTCATCAATCATGCACACATCGTTCGGGCTCATGATGTGCGTGCCGTTTTCATCTTCAAAAATCGGGTATTTATTGCCCCGTTCCTTGTCATGCAGAAACATTCCCGCTTCTTTTTTCTTCTGTTCGATGTCCATGACTTTACCCTGGTATTCGAAGTAATGGCCCACTAAAGAACGCTTCGATTGGAACATGCACGTCATGCCGTGGATTTGAATTTCAATTTCGACTTCGGCGTTTTCTTTTATGTCAATGATGCTGTCCATATTTAATTCCTTAGCCAGCACTGCCCGCCGTGCGCCTTTGCGTCCCCAGTAATTGCAGGAATAGTAGTTGGTTCCCGTTGTTTCCGTGCTCCAGTGCAGTTTAAGCTCGGGAGCCGCTTCACGCGCCGCCATTAAAACGGCCGGATCACCGAAAACAGCCGCATCAACGCCGGCCTCCTGCAAAAAGGCAAGATAGCCGTTCAGCTCGTCCACTTTTTCGTTGTGAAAAATAGCATTCACGGCGGCGTACACTTTCGCGCCTTCCTGATGAGCTGTCTTTACGGCTTCTTTTATATCTTCTCTTGAAAATTCACCGGCCAGTCTCAGGCCGTATCTCTGTTCTCCGACTAACAGGGCCGTTGCGCCCGCTTGAATGAGCGGAAGAATATCCTGTACAGAAGTCGGAGTCACCAAAAGTTCAGGTTTTTTCATGATCCTTCACCTCTTCTTTTTACTGATGGCGATGCCGTCTCCGACCGGCAGTATGACCGTTTGATAGTCA
Source organism: Bacillus sp. KICET-1 (assembly GCF_027721405.1). Classification (NCBI taxonomy): domain Bacteria; kingdom Bacillati; phylum Bacillota; class Bacilli; order Caryophanales; family Bacillaceae; genus Bacillus; species Bacillus sp. KICET-1. The sequence continues at coordinate 2,285,693 of NZ_CP113515.1, read as the reverse complement.
GGCCGGTTCATCAGCCATTGGTTATATTGATCAATTTTTTCAACAAGCTTCCGTCTTCTTTTCGGCTCAATGTCCACGTGATTTTGTGCCACCAGTCCTTTAAACAGAACATTGTCCGTAAAAATGACTCCATCCGGCGCAAGCATCGGTTCATAGAGCTCAAAAAAGTTCGTGTACTGGCCTTTGGCCGCGTCGATAAAAATGGCATCATAAGGAGCCGTGACACGGACAGACTCAGAAAGTTCCAGCGCATCCCCGTGCATTACGTGAATCCGGTTTTCCATTTCAAAGTCTTTTATATTGTTCACAGCTTCTTCATAGCGTTTGTCGTCCCGTTCAATCGTGTAAATATTCGCATCCGGAAGCTCAAGCGCCATCCGTATGGCGGAATATCCGATTGCCGCGCCGATTTCCAAAATGTTTTTCGCCTGTTGAATCGACAGCATTTGAAGCAGCACTTCAATGCCCGCTTCTTCCATAATCGGAACATGGTGCTCTTTTGCATAGGCTTCAAGCTTTTTCACTTTATCAGGCCGAGGCTTCAGCATCGCGTTTATATACTCGTTTATTTGTTCATACCGATCATTCACGGCAAACAGCCTCCGTTCTAAAAAGGAGTGCCCCTGACGAATCCGCGGGGACACTCTCTTAAGACACTTCTTTATCCATAAGTAAACAACCCGATATATTTTATCATAAAACCTTTCAGAATGGAATAAAAGGAGAGCTTTTGCCCTCCTTTTATTCGCTGTCTTTTTTGGAAATATACTTTTCCTTCGCTTTATTATGGTCTTTTAATGTTTTGGTGAAAACAACCTCGCCGTTTGATTTTGCAAGGAAATAGAGATAATCCGTTTTGTCAGGGCGGAGAGCCGCTTCCCATGATGAATCACCGGCATTTGCAATCGGTCCCGGCGGCAGCCCCTTATGTTTATACGTATTAAACGGAGAATCAATTTTCAGGTCTTTGTAGTAGACCCGGCTTTTATGCTTACCGGCCGCATATAATACCGTCGGGTCAGTCTGCAGCGGCATTTTTTCTTCGAGCCTGTTGTAAAAAACGCTGGCGATTTTGTGACGGTCGGCTTTGGCGGTGGCTTCTTCTTCAATAAGTGATGCCATTGTCAGCGCGTTATGGACGGAAAGTTTCTTTTTTTCCAGTTCAGATTTATACGTTTCGATACGGGTGTTTGTTTCCTGAACCATTGCCGTCAAAATCGTGTCAAGCGATGCATCCGGATCATTAAACGGATATGTGGCCGGATACAGATAGCCTTCGAGCGGATGCTTGAGCTTCTTGTTTGAAAGCGCGTCCGTTATCGTATCAGGAAACTGTTTTTTCAGTTTGCCGATGAATGTTTTGTCATCCAGTTTCGCCATGATCTCTTCTTTTGAATATGATGTTTCTTTTGCGATCGCATCCGCAATCTGCGTAAGCTGTTTTCCTTCAGGAACGGAGATCTGAAAGGCATATCCCGTTGATCCCGCGGTCAGTTTTTTGATAATCGCATCCGCATCCATTCCTTTATTCAGGTGGTAAAATCCCGCCTGAAACCCGGAAGCGCCTTTATACTTTACATACAGCTGAAATGCTTTTTTGCTTTTGATGACATGCTGATCCTCAAGAATTTCAGCGATTGCCGAAACGGAAGAACCGCTCGGAATATTAATATTGACTGCCGTTTTGCTGCCTTTGTCAACCGGGGACAGCAGAGATTTTCCATAGAAAAAAGCACCGCCAATGATGATAAGCAGAGCGATCACGGAGGACAGTATTATCGTCGTTTTTTTGTTTTTACGCGGAAATGAATTTTTAGTCTGATTGATATTCATACAAGTATTTTCCTCCCAACAGCTCTTATACTACATGATTCATGTGCATTCGGCAATTTATTACAAAAAAAGCCGAAGCGCATATGCGCTCCGGCTTTTTCCGTTCATTTTATTCTTCGTCTTCTTCCGCTAAAAACGTGTTCAGCGTTTCTTCGATCATTTCCCACTCTTCATCGGTTTCAATCGGCATCAGTTCGCCGTCTTCACCGTTTTCGTTCGGTTCGAAGCTTGAAGCGTGAATTTCGATTTCATCATCGTCTTGAGCATCAATCGGATAATAAAGTACGTAAGATTTGTTGAATGTGTCGTTTTCAAATGTGAACAGCACTTCGCAAAGCTGTTCGTTGCCTTGATCATCGACAATTGTAATGTGTTTTTCGCCGTGTTCCATTTCTTTCACCTCTTAGTTTAAACTGTCCAGATATCCTTGAAGGATCATGACAGCCGCCATTTTATCAATGACTTTTTTTCGTTTTTGCCTGCTGACGTCAGCCGCGATCAGCATTTTTTCAGCCGCCATCGTCGTCAGACGCTCGTCCCACAGCACAACAGGGACATTGTACGCTGTTTCAAGCAGTTTCGCAAATGTTTGGCTGGCTTCGCCTCTCGGACCGATCGTCCCGTTCATGTTTTTCGGAAAACCGAGCACGATCTTCTCTACATTATAGTCTTTCATCAGCTCGGATAAACGGTCCAGACCGTAATCTCCTTCAGCCTCGTTTATTTTTATCGTCTCAATGCCTTGAGCGGTCCAGCCCATTTCATCGCTTAAAGCTACGCCGAGTGTTTTTGTTCCAAGATCAAGTCCCAATATTCTCATGAATGTATTTACGCCTCTTTATGCTGTTCTAGATAGGATTTTACCAATTCCTCGATTAATTCGTCACGTTCCAGTTTGCGAATTAAGTTCCGGGCGTCGCGATGCCTAGGAATGTATGCAGGATCTCCAGACAGCAAGTATCCGACAATCTGGTTGATAGGATTGTACCCCTTTTCCTGAAGCGCATCATATACCGTAATCAGCACTTCTTCGACGTTTGTTTCAGCAGAATCATCGGAGAAATTAAATTTCATCGTTTTATCAAACGAGCTCACCGTTTTGCACCTCTTTCCCAAATTCGCAGGCAAAGTTCAGCCTGAGGTCCTCATCTTATCATCATTCTACACTAGTTGAAAGGATTATAAAACGGATTTTATCCAATCTTCCGCAGATGCGAGCGCCTCTTCCAATTTTTCAGGCTGCTTTCCGCCGGCCTGCGCCATGTCCGGACGGCCTCCGCCTCCGCCTCCGCAGACTTCAGCCGCTTGTTTGACCATTTTGCCGGCATGAAGGCCTTTTTCGATCAGGTCTTTCGTCACGCCTGCTGAAAGGTTGACTTTCTCATTTTGCACGGCGCCGAGAATGATGACCGCAGAACCGAGCTTCGCTTTCAGATCATCCACCATAGTGCGAAGGTGGTTCATGTCTTTCGCATTTACTTTTTCAGCCAGCACTTTTACGCCGCCGATGTCTTTTACTTTAGACAGAATGGCTCCGGCTTCCACATTGCCGAGTTTGCTGAGCAATGATTCATTTTCTCTTTGCGCTTCCTTCAGCTCCGCTTGAAGAGACTGAATTCGCTTCGGTACGTCTTTTACGTTTGATTTCAGCTCGTCCGCAGCGTGCTGCAGAAGGCTGAGCTGGCTGTTCATTTCCTGATAAGCGCCTTTTCCTGTTACGGCTTCGATTCTTCGCGTCCCTGCGCCGATCCCTGATTCGGATACGATTTTAAACAGACCGATTTCAGCCGTATTCGTGACATGGCATCCGCCGCAAAGCTCAAGGCTGTAATCTCCGACTTGTACGACGCGGACGATATCGCCGTATTTCTCGCCGAACAGGGCCATCGCGCCCATTTCTTTCGCTTCATTGATCGGTTTCAAATCAATTGCTACCGGAATGCTCGCCCAGATTTTTTCGTTGACGATTCCTTCAATGCGTTCAAGTTCTTCTTTCGTCACTTGACCGAAATGAGAGAAGTCAAAACGCAGACGGTTTTCGGTAACGAGTGACCCCGCTTGGTTGACATGTGTGCCGAGAACGTCTTTCAGCGCCTGGTGCAGAAGGTGGGTTGCTGTATGGTTTTTCACCACGCCGCTTCTCATTTGATCTTCAACTTCAGCCGTCACGCTTGCGCCTTTTTGAATCGTGCCGCTATCCACCGTGCCTTCGTGTACATGCTGACCGTTCGGAGCTTTTTTCACGTCCTTAATGGTTACGACAGCCTGCTCGCTTCTCAGCACTCCTCTGTCACCGATCTGTCCGCCGCTTTCAGCATAGAAAGGCGTTTTGTCGAGAAGGATTTGGACGGTATCCCCTTCCTGCGCCTCGCTGATTAATTGACCGTCATGAAGAAGCTCGATTACCTTCGCTTCAGCTTTTACGGAACTGTAGCCGACAAATGTGCTTTCTGCGGTAATGTCGCGCAATGCGCCGCCCTGCACCTGCATGCTTCCTACATCTTGGCGCGCATTTCTCGCCCGTTCACGCTGTTTTTCCATTTCGGCTTCAAAGCCTTTATGGTCAACCTTCATTTGCTCATCTTCCGCGTATTCCTCCGTCAATTCAACCGGGAATCCGTATGTATCGTACAGTTTGAATACGTCTTTTCCGGAGATGATGCCGCTGCCTTTTTCCTTCTCTTTCTTTATCACGTCGGATAAAATGGCCAGACCTTCGTTTAATGTTTCATGGAAGCGCTCTTCCTCCGTTTTGATGACTTTGGCGATAAACTCTTGCTTTTCTTTCACCTCCGGATAGAAAGCGTCCATAATTCCTGCAACAGTCGGAACCAGCTCGTACATAAACGGACGGCTGATACCGATGGTTTTCGCGTATCGCACCGCCCGGCGCAAGAGGCGTCTCAGTACATACCCGCGCCCTTCATTTGACGGCAGAGCTCCGTCGCTTACCGCAAATGCGACCGTTCTGATATGATCGGCGATCACTTTAAAGGCCGTATCCTTCACTGCATCCTTTCCGTAAGCATCTCCGGAAATGCGCTCTGTTGCTTCAATAATCGGCATAAACAAATCAGTGTCAAAGTTTGTCGGGACGTCCTGAATCACGGAGACCATCCGTTCAAGCCCCATGCCCGTATCAATGTTTTTCTTCGGAAGCGGTGTGTACGTGCCGTCCGGGTTGTGGTTGAACTCTGAGAATACCAGGTTCCACACTTCAAGATAGCGGTCATTTTCGCCGCCCGGATACAATTCAGAATCTGACGGATCATTGCCGTATTTCTCGCCGCGGTCATAGAAAATTTCTGTATTCGGTCCGCTCGGGCCTTCGCCGATATCCCAGAAGTTCCCTTCCAGACGGATGATTCTTTCTTCCGGAACGCCGATTTTTTCCGCCCATAGCGTATAAGCTTCTTCATCCTCAGGGTGAACCGTTACAGACAGCAGCTCCGGATCAAAGCCGATCCACTTTTCGCTCGTTAAAAACTCCCAAGCCCACGTGATGGCTTCTTCTTTAAAATAATCACCGATGGAAAAATTTCCGAGCATCTCAAAGAACGTGTGGTGGCGCGCCGTTTTCCCCACATTTTCAATATCATTTGTGCGGATTGATTTTTGCGCGTTTACAATTCTCGGATTCTCCGGCACAACGCGGCCGTCAAAGTATTTTTTCAGCGTCGCAACGCCGCTGTTGATCCATAATAAAGACGGATCTTCATGCGGAACCAATGAGGCGCTCGGTTCAACGGCATGGCCTTTTTCTTTAAAGAAATCTAAAAACATTTGACGCACTTCAGCAGAAGTTAAGTGTTTCATCTATATTCCTCCTTATCACTACCCGAAATTCTCTTTTGCGACAGCAAAAAAGCTCTCTCCCTATGCAAACCATGCGTTCACACAGGGACGAGAGCTGTTTCGCGGTACCACCCTGATTACAGGCCGAAAAAGGCCTGTCACCTTTCATCCCGTAACGCAGGATTGCGGCAGCCTTTAACTGCACTCAGGATTAGCTTCGGCCGATCTTCTGCTGAAGCTCCTTTCAGCGTATCGGAGCTTCTCTCTTAAACAGGGCTTCGGCGTACTCATATCCGTCACTCGAGATTCGTATGTATTCTACTCGAAATTATAGACAAGCAGAACCCGAATGTCAATGTTCCGTCCTGATCCGCAAAAAGTGAATGGCCGTCACTTTTAAAACGGCTGCCGCCGGAACAGCGAGAATCATGCCGGGAATGCCCGCGAGCTCTCCTCCGGCAAGGAGCGCCAGCATGATCACGACGGGGTGCATTCTGAGACTGCGCCCGACAATAAGCGGGCTCAAAATGTTTCCTTCTATAAATTGCAGAATAAAAATCGTGACGATTACGATGATCACAGCTTTAGCAGAAATCGCCAGCGAAAGGAGCAGCGACGGTACAGCGCCGATAAACGGACCGAAATACGGGATGACATTCGTAATCCCGATGGCAAGGCCCAAAATCAGCGGGTAAGGAAGCCCGAACAGCCAAAATGAAACGCCGGCTATTAACCCGAGCAAAAAACAAACGAGAAGCTGACCGCGGATGTAATCACCGAGAGAGTCGTCCACATCCCGCAGAAATTCACTCCCCCTTTTTCTCCAGGATTTCGGCGTCAAATACCAGACCGTCTTTTTCATAACGTCTATATCCTTCACCATATAGAACACGAGAAAAGGAATCGTCGCCGCGATCAGGATATAATCAAGCACGAAACGGATGCTTCTGATCGTGCTTTCAATCGTGCCGGCAAGAAACGTTTCTGTCTGCTGAATCATTTTGTCCATCCGATGGTGCATGCCGTCAGGCCAATGATCCGTGTGATTATGCAGATGCCTCAGCATGCTGTTGTAGTTTTCGGCCAGACCGGGAATGCTCTCAGACAGATCCTGCAGCTGTTCAATTAAAACAGGAACCCCTTTATAAACCCCCCAGCCGATTCCGCCGAAAAACAGGCAATAAATCAGAAGCAGGCTTAAAGTTCTAGGCATCCCTTTTCTATGAAGCCATTCAGTAATCGGAAGTAAAAGATAAGCAATAAATACTGCGATGAATATAGGAATAAAGAGAGATTTTATAACAAGCCAAATGGGAGACCATAACATATCGAGCATGCAAAAGACATACACTGTTAACAAAACGAGCAGACATACAGCCGTCCACATTAAGAGCTGCAGCGGTTTTTGAAGCATGACGTTTCACCTCTTGCTTTATCTTTTGACAGAAAGCCGGAATTATTCCCGATTCATAAACTCCGCCTTATGACGCAGACCTCTTGACGGAAATAATTATCAGAAATTACGAAATAATCTAACTAATATTCATAAAAGTCTGTATAACCATCGTAATGTGTTAAAGGATTTCAAAACTGTCCAGTCAATATGACTCATGTTTTTTAAGGAGGATGGCCATGATTTCATTTCAGGATGTAAATAAGCACTACGGACATTTCCACGTGCTGAAAAACATTAATCTGCACATTAAAAAAGGGGAAGTCGTCGTTATCATCGGACCTTCAGGATCGGGAAAAAGCACGCTTCTCCGCTGCATTAATCAGCTGGAAACAGTTGATGGAGGCGCCTTAACGGTAAACGGCGTCTCTATCCATGACAAGAAAACGGATATCAATCAGGTCCGCCGGAATATCGGAATGGTGTTTCAGCATTTTCATCTGTACCCGCACAAAACCGTTCTGCAAAACATCATGCTCGCACCGATCAAAGTGCTCAAGCAATCAAAAGAAGAAGCAAAGGAAACGGCCTTATACTATTTGAAAAAAGTCGGTATACCGGACAAAGCGGACGCTTATCCTTCACAGCTTTCCGGCGGCCAGCAGCAGCGTGTTGCCATCGCCAGGGGGCTTGCGATGAAGCCCGAAATTATGCTGTTTGATGAACCCACATCCGCGCTTGATCCGGAAATGATCGGAGAAGTGCTGGATGTCATGAAAACACTCGCAAAGGAAGGTATGACCATGGCAGTCGTCACACATGAAATGGGATTCGCAAAAGAAGTGGCGGACCGCATCGTGTTTATCGACGGCGGATCCATCTTAGAAGAAGCTGCACCGGCTGAATTTTACGAAAGCCCCCGTGAAGAGAGGGCGCGTTTATTCTTAAGCCGTATTTTAAATCACTGAAAAGAAACGGAGGAGCGCTTATGTCACGCGTAACAAAATGGTTGTCATTCGGATTGATATCACTGCTGGCCGTCTTTATGCTGGCAGCCTGCGGAGGGAAAGAAACGTCCGGGGATTCAAAAGGAACGGGAAAAGACACGTTAGCCTCTATTAAAGACAGAGACAAAATCATCTTCGGCGTCAAAACCGATACGAGGTTATTCGGGCTGAAAAACCCAAGCTCCGGTGATATTGAAGGCTTCGATATTGATATCTCAAAACAGCTCGCAAAAGATATTCTGGGGGATGAGAAGAAAGCGGAATTTAAAGAAGTGACGTCAAAAACGAGAATTCCGATGCTGCAAAACGGCGATATCGACGCCATCACCGCCACGATGACGATAACGGATGAGCGGAAAAAAGAAGTTGATTTCTCAGATGTTTATTTTGAAGCCGGGCAATCCCTGCTCGTCAAAAAAGGAAGCAGCATCAAAAGCACCGAAGACCTGGGAAAAGGGTCAAAAGTATTGGCGGTAAAAGGCTCCACTTCCTCACAGAACATCAGGAAAAAAGCGCCTGATGCCTCAGTGCTGGAATTTGAAAATTACGCCGAAGCGTTCACTGCGCTTAAAGCGGGACAGGGAGATGCGCTCACAACCGATAATGCGATTTTATACGGCATGGCGGATGAAAATAAACAATATCAGCTGACAGGCGAAACCTTCACCGATGAACCTTACGGAATCGCCGTCAAAAAAGGCCAATCCGGCCTTGTCAAAGAAATCAACGCCTCTTTGAAAAAAATGAAAGCCGACGGCAGGTACGAAAAAATCTATAAAAAATGGATAAAAGAAGAACCGGCAAAATAGGACGGACCGCGGGATGAGCAGGCATGCTCATCCCCGTTTTATAAGGAGTGACATAGATGAACTTTTCAATTTTAACGGAAAACTTCGATATGTATATGGACGGTTTCCTGCACACATTGCTTGCGAGCTTCATCGCGCTGGCAGGCAGCTTTGCGCTGGGCGTTCTGATCGCAGTCATGAGAATCACGGCTTTCAAACCCCTTCAATGGATCGGCACTGCGTATGTGGAATTTATCCGGAACATCCCGCTTCTCCTCATCACATTCGTTTTTTATTTCGGACTTCCGAACGCCGGGCTGAGACTGGACGGCTTTCAGGCGGGAACAATTGCGCTTACGATTTACACGTCCGCCTTTATCGCAGAAGCCATCAGAGCCGGAATTCAGACTGTCCCCAAAGGGCAGATGGAAGCGGCCAGATCGTCAGGCTTCACCTACAGTCAGGCGATGAGATATATCATTCTTCCTCAGGCCGTAAAAATCGTCATTCCCCCGCTCGGAAACCAATTTCTCAACCTTGTCAAAAACTCATCAATACTCGGAGTGGTGGCGGGACTCGATTTGATGTATCAGGCGGATCTCGTGTCCTCGAGCACTCTTGTCGTGTTTGATGTCTATATTTTCGTCGCGCTTTTTTATTTGATATTAACGATCCCGCTCAGCATCGGGGTTCACTATTTGGAAAGACGTCTCGGAAAGAGTTATTAGAGAAGGAGAGTGAAAAACATGGATTTTAGCGGCGCCTATACACCTGACCATCTGCTGTTTTTATGGGACGGCTTTTTGGTCACACTTTATGTTGCGCTGATCTCCATTGTCCTGAGTTTTATTTTCGGGCTTGCCGCCGGCACTTTGCGCTATGCGAACATTCCTATCGTCTCGGGCATTATAGCGGCCATTGTGGAAACCATCCGCAACCTGCCGCTGTTATTAATCATTTTCTTTACGTTTTTTGCCCTTCCGGAAATCGGGATCAAACTGGAAATTACCGCGGCCGCCATCACGGCGCTGACGATTTTTGAATCGGCCATGCTGTCAGAAATCATCAGAAGCGGTTTGCAATCCGTTGACAAAGGACAGATTGAAGCGGCGCGTTCTTCAGGACTGACGTACACGCAGACTCTTTTTCTCGTCGTCATGCCGCAGGCGCTCAGGCGTATGGTTCCTCCGATTGTGAGCCAGTTTATCTCCTTATTAAAGGATACGTCACTTGCGGTCGTCATCGCTCTGCCCGAACTGATTCATAACGCGCAGATTTTAAACGGACAAAGCGCTGACGGGGGGTATTTTTTCCCGATCTATCTGCTGGCGGCCCTGATGTATTTCGCGGTCAATTACAGCCTGTCTCTCGCAGCCAGACGGCTGGAAGCGAGACAAACGTAAAAAGGATACTTCCGGAGAAGTATCCTTTTTTCTGCTTAAAACATTTTCATGACTCGTCTTCTCATCCGTTTCATACCTTTTTTATTCAGCATATCGGACTGAGAAGCCATACGATACATAACGGCTCCAGCTCCTAAAGCCAACAGAGAGGTCATTGTTCTGCCCATCGCGCGTATCTCCTTTCAACTTTAAAAATTGATACTGCGTTCGTCTTCAGAAAACAAATCATCAAGACTGCTTAACGTGCCGTCTTCCTCTACTTGATGTGTCGCAATTTTGCCTTTGGCCACCGTCAGCTCAATGAAGCAGCCCCAGCAATAGTATTGGTTTACGCCGATTTTGCCGATATCTTTACTTTTGCAGTTCGGACATACAAGCACAGACTACACCTCTTATCCGTTCAGGACGATGCCTTCTTTCCCCGCTTCAATAAGCGTATCGGCGGCGCGGCGCACTTGGCGTCTGCCAGCCAGATCTGAAAAGAAGCCGTCCGAGAGTTCATATGCTACGATTATGCCCCTGTCCAAACAAAAGTATACATCTTCCAGCAAACCGAACATTTCACCATCAGGCGATTTCACCGGCTGCATTTTAATCTGTTCAAAGGTGAAACAGCTCTTCGGCAAAGGCTGCAAATGAGCATGACCGGCAGCTACGGCTTCTTGATCCATCTCTTTTATATCACTTGCCCCTAAAAAAAGATGGCGGTTGTGAAACAAGCGTTTCTGCTCCAGCACGAAACCGAGAAACCGGCCGTCAAGAGAGAAACATACATCCGATATCATTCCGAGACTGCGCCCGGTGTTTTCGTCATATACTGTTCGTCCTTCAGCTGCATGGCATGTTCTCAAAGTGTGATCAACCACCTTTTGTTGAACACGTATAGGTTTTGCCAAGAAGCCGAGCAGCATACTTTGAAATGACTTCCACAGGCGAAAACCCGGCGCATAAACATGTGCCGGGTTTTATTTACGCTTTTTCTTCCATAAAGTCAAAAGGCGTGATGCCTTCCATTCCGATGTTCGCATCGTATACACTGAACGGCAGCTCTTTTTGCAGGGCGGCCAGTTCTGCATCCATCTCTTCAGTCTGCTCTGTGAGCCTGTTTTTAAGCGATGTCTGTCTGACAGTGGCATCATTGTTTTTGACGCCCCATTCAAGCGCTTCTTCTTCTCCGCAAAGAATCAGAAATTTTTTCGCCCTTGTTATGGCGGTATAAAGCAGATTTCTCCTGAGCATTCGATAGTAGCCTTTGACGACAGGAAGGACGACAATCGGGAATTCGCTTCCCTGCGACTTATGAATGGAACAGCAGTAAGCGTGGGTAAACTGGCTGAAATCCTTTTTCGTAAAGGTGATTTCGTTGCCGTCAAACGAGACGACGACCATGTCTTCTTTTTCCGTATTTTCTTTGGCATAAAAAATGGACACGATTTCGCCGATATCGCCGTTAAACACATTGTTTTCCGGCTGGTTGACAAGCTGTAATATTTTATCGCCCGTCCTGTAGACGACATCACCGAATTTCAGCTCCCGCCTTTTTTCTTTCGGCGGATTCATGATGTCTTGAAGAAGCATATTCAGCTCGTTAATTCCCGCTTTTCCCCTGTACATCGGGGCGAGCACTTGAATATCCCTAGAGGTATACCCCTTTTTTAACGCGTTCGAGACGACCTGATCCACGACTTCTTTAATCTGTGAAGAATTACAGCGGATAAATGAGCGGTCCTTTGTCGGCGCGGTCAGCCCCTTTGGAAGCAGTCCTTTTTTCATATCATGCGCAAGTTCCACAATGGATGATCCTTCAGCCTGACGGTAAATATCTGTCAGACGCACGGTCGGCAGCACCTCAGAAGCCAAAAGGTCTCTGAGCACCTGCCCCGGTCCTACTGAAGGAAGCTGGTCTTCATCACCGACGACAATGAGCTGAATGTGCTTAGGAAGCGCCTTAAACAAATGGCTGGCGAGCCAGATATCGAGCATACTCGCTTCGTCTATAATGATCAGTTTCCCTTCAATCGGCTGATCTTCATTATAGGTAAAGCCTTCAGCGCCATTCCAGCCGAGCAGCCTGTGAATCGTAACAGCCGGCAGCCCCGTAGATTCGCTCATCCGTTTTGCGGCTCTTCCCGTCGGCGCGGCAAGCAGCACCGGGAACGTCTCGTCTTTTTTATAATCACCGGGGTCAAGCGATACTCCGTGCAGTTCACTGTATAATTCCACGATTCCTTTAATAACGGTCGTTTTCCCCGTCCCAGGTCCTCCGGTCAGTAAAAGCATCGGTGAAGACAGCGCTTTTTGAATGGCATCCTTTTGGCTTGGTGCGTATTGAACATTCATCCGTTCTTCCAGTTCACCGAGTGCAAGCAGAAATTCCGATTCAGGAAATTGATCGGCATACTCCGTTTGAGCCGCAATGTCGAGCACGCGTTTTGCGACATTTTGTTCGGCGTAAAACAAGGACGGAAAATAGCAGCGCTCTCCTTCAATGACGATATCCTTACTCTCCCCGAGGGCGATGATGCCGTCAGCCGCATCCATCTCCGTAACGCGGCCGCCTTCAGCTGACTGATTCAGGAGCGTTTGCGTATTGATAATCAGCTGCTTTGTCTCTATGTACGTATGGCCTTCTGAAAGACAGGTCGATTCAATCGTATATAAGATTGCCGCTTTGATCCGCTCCGGGTGGTTTCCTGACAGACCCATTTTTCCGCCCAGCTCGTCAGCTTTCACAAAGCCGATGCCTTCAACGTCTTTTACAAGCTGATAAGGATTTTCCTGAATTTTCTCCAGGGTTTCCGTTTCGTAGGCCTGATATATTTTCATTGATAGCTGGGGCCCGAAACCGTATTGGTTCAGAGAGATCATAATCTGCTCAAGCCCCTGATGCCGCTGCAGCTCTCCGGCAAGCTTATCCGCTTTCTTTTTCGACATTTTCGGCACATCGTAAAGCACCGACGCATCCGTCAGAATTTTATTGAGCGCGCCGTCACCGAGCTTTTTGACGATTTCTTCCGCCGTTTTTTTTCCGATTCCTTCAAACAGATCACTTGATAAATAGTGAATGATCCCTTCTTTTGTGGTCGGAATTTCTTTTTTAAAGTGTTCAGCCTGAAATTGCAGGCCGAACTTAGGATGCGTGGCGGTTTTTCCGTAAAATGTGTAGGTCTCATCTTCTTGCAGCAGAGGGAAGTAGCCCGTTACGGATACGACCTTGTCTTCGATCGCCTCAGACGTTTCTGCAACTTTGACTTTCAGCACTGTATACAGGTTGGTGTCATTATGATAAATGACCGTATGAATGACGCCTTTTACATACGGCTGTTCTTCGATGTTCAGCTGGTCCACGAGCCTTCCCTCCTTTTGTTATGACTGGGTGATAAGCTGTTTCGCATGAAGCGCAAGCATATGATCAGGCTGTATGCCGATTGCGCCTTCCAGCATCTCAAGCGCCTTTTCACGATTTTCTTTGTACGCGTAAGCGACTCCGGCATTATAAAATGCGTCCGCGTGGCTTGGGTCCTGCTCGATCACCGTCTCAAACTGCGCCAGAGCTTCATCCAGCATTTCTTCATTTGCGAGGCACATTCCGAACTGGAAGCGTGCTTCCGTGTCATTTTCGTTTAATTCAACGGCACGCTGCAAATACGGCAGTGCAAGCTTCGGCCGCTCTAATTTAACGAGAACGGTCCCCAGCATATAAAACAAATCTCCGTTTTCCATTCCGGAGCGAAGCGCTTTTTCAAACATATCCTTCGCTTCGGAAAACGATTCTTTCATCACATATACGTTTCCCGCACCGTAATAAGCGGCTGCCGCCGAATTGTCCAATTCGAGCGCTCTGTTATAGAATGCAAGCGCCCGTTCGAGTTCGTTCACAGAAGAAAGCAGATTTGCGAAGTTGATATACGGCACCGGATCTTGGCCGTTTTCCTCAATCGCTTTCGTAAAAGCCTCTGCCGCTTTTTCAAAATCGCCCTCCTGCATGGCGTCAATCCCGATTTTATTATAATCCATTTTTAACTTCCTTTCGCTAAAAAACCCCAACATGCGAGTTGAGGTTTTTTACATGTGTTATACGTACCACAGTTTTGTTCCGTCTTTATAAACGTCATCTATCGTTCCGCCGCCGAGGCACTCTTCTCCGTCATAAAAAACGACGGCTTGTCCCGGCGTAACGGCGCGTACCTGCCCGTCAAAAATGACTTCCGCTTCATCATCACCCGTCATTTTCACCGTTACTTTGTGATCTTCCTGACGGTAGCGGAATTTCGCCGTGCATGTCATTTCGCCGCCGTCCATCAGACCGGGACGCGTCCAGCTGACATTTGTCGCCGTGATCTTATCGGAATACAGAAGCGGATTATGGAATCCTTGATCAACATACAGAATGTTTTTTTCAAGATCTTTACCGACGGCGAACCACGGCTCGCCGCTTCCGCCGATTCCAAGACCGTGGCGCTGTCCGATTGTATAATACATCAGACCGTCATGACGCCCTTTTACTTCTCCGTCCATTGTCATCATATCGCCCGGCTGAGCGGGGAGATATTGGCTGAGAAACGTTTTGAAGTTGCGTTCGCCGATAAAGCAGATTCCCGTGCTGTCTTTTTTCGCAGCTGTCGCAAGTTCCGCTTCTTTGGCGATTTCCCGCACGCGGCTTTTTTGCAGATCACCGATCGGGAACATGACTTTGCTGAGCTGTTCCTGATTGAGCTGATTCAGAAAATAAGTCTGGTCCTTGTTTTCATCCAGACCGCGGAGCATGCGCACTGTACCTGCGCTTCTGTCCACGCGGGCGTAATGGCCCGTCGCAAGATAATCCGCGCCGAGTGACAGAGCATGATCCAAGAAAGCCTTAAACTTAATTTCTTTATTGCACATGACATCCGGATTGGGGGTTCTTCCGGCTTTATATTCATCAAGGAAATATTGAAATACCTTTTCCCAATATTGCTTCTCAAAATTGACGGCATAATACGGAACTCCGATCTGGTTGCAGACCCGGATGACGTCTTCATAATCTTCCGTCGCCGTGCAAAAACCGTTTTCGTCCGTATCATCCCAGTTTTTCATAAAGATTCCGATTACATCGTAGCCCTGCTCCTTCAGCAGAAGGGCCGCCACGGAAGAGTCCACGCCGCCGGACATGCCGACTACGACTCTTGTATCCTCCGGCCGTTTTTCCATTTGCATTCACTCCATTAAAAACGTAAGTCCGCCGTTTTAAGCAAGCCGTTTAACGACGGCGGCAAGCTTTTCGGCGGCTGTTTCGATTTGTTCCGCCGTATTGCCGAGGCCGAAGCTGAGGCGGATTGACGAAGTCAGCCTGCCGCTCTCACTTCCGAACATGGCCGTAAGCACATGGGACGGAAGAACGGATCCCGCTGTACAAGCAGATCCGCTGGAGACGGCAATGCCTTCCATGTCAAGATTGACCAGCAGCGCTTCCACCGGCACACCGGGAAAGTAAAGGTTTAAAATATGTGGCAGGCATTTCTCGGCATCTCCGTTCACCTCCGCTGTAACGCCGGATTTTTCCAGCGTGCTCATGATAATGTTCTTAAACTCCTTATACTTCGCTGTTTTCTCTTCCCTCTCACGGTTTGAAAGGACGACCGCTTCTTTTAAGCCGGCGATGCCCGGTACATTTTCCGTCCCCGCGCGGCGCTTTCGTTCCTGCTCTCCCCCGAGAAGAATCGGTGACAGCTTCACCTCTTGATTTACATATAAAAAGCCTGTCCCTTTAGGCCCGTTAAGCTTGTGACCGGAAACAGACAGCATGTCAATTCTGCTTTTTTTCACGTCAATCGGCATATAACCGAATGCCTGGACGGCATCTGTGTGAAAATAGGCCTGATGCCCGCTTAACAGCTCTCCGATTTCGTCAATCGGCTGAATGGTTCCGACTTCGTTATTGCCATACATGACGGTAACAAGGATTGTATCATCACGGAGCGCTTCTTTCACCTGATTTGCACTGATCCGTCCTGAAGGGCCGGGGATGAGGTATGTCACCTCAAAGCCGTCTTCTTCCAGCTTTTCGCAGGCGTGCAATACAGCATGATGCTCAACAGCGGTCGTAATGATATGCTTTCCTTCATTTTTCCGGGCGGCAGCCGTTCCGAAAATCGCCAAATTATCAGCCTCCGTGCCGCCGCTTGTGAAAATAATTTCCTGTTCTTTCGCACTGATTTCGCGCGCGATGTCCGCTCTCGCTTCATCGACCCATTTCCGGGATTCTCTCCCGAATGAATGAATGCTTGACGGGTTGCCGAAACTGCCGAAGAAATGGGGCTTCATTTCTTCGAGCACACGCTCATCCATCGGGGAAGTCGCGGCATGATCTAAATAAATCCGTTCCATTGTCTGTACACCTCTGGTTTAAATATAGAACATATAAGCTTCCTGCTCGCCGTCCGTGTAGCTCGCAAGGTCTTCTAACGTCGTGCTGTCCAGCACGTCTTTTACAGCGTCGCGGATGCGGATCCATAACTCCCGCTTGGCAGGCTCTTCATCCTCAAGCACTTCTACCGGGCTGATCGGCCCTTCCAGCACTCTGATAATGTCTCCGGCCGTTATCTCTTCAGGCCGGCCCCCGAGCACGTAACCCCCGTAAGCGCCTCTGATGCTTTTTACGAGTCCCGCGTTTCTGAGCGGTGATACAAGCTGTTCCAAGTAATGCTCAGAAAGGCTGTTTGTTTGGGCGATGCTTTTGAGCGACGTCGGACCGTCTCCGTGCTTTTTCGCCAATTCAATCATAATGGTGAGCCCGTATCTTCCCTTTGTCGATATTTTCAATATGAACACCCCAGTCAATTCTAATTGTTAATTTATACAAGTAAATGGATATGAATAATCTGTTTAGTATCTTATAGACCAACTGTTATTATAACATAACTTATCCTAATTTTCATTGAAACACGGGGCCCGCCGCAATTCGCTTTTCTAATCGTCCGTTTTCCGTTACCCTGTATATGTAAGGAGAGATGTTCATGAAACCATTGGCGTATCGGATGCGGCCTGCCAATATCGAAGACATTATCGGCCAGGAACATTTGGTCAAAGAAGATAAAATCATCGGCAGAATGGTGCGTGCAAAGCACTTATCATCCATGATCCTGTACGGACCGCCGGGCATCGGAAAAACGTCCATCGCCACAGCGATCGCAGGATCGACAAGCATCGCATTCAGGAAATTGAATGCCGTCATTCATAATAAAAAAGACATGGAGATTGTCGTACAGGAAGCGAAAATGTCAGGCCAGGTCATTTTAATCCTTGACGAAGTGCACAGGCTTGATAAGGGAAAGCAGGATTTTCTGCTGCCCTATTTAGAAAACGGAATGATTATTTTAATCGGCGCGACGACCGCCAACCCTTATCATGCCATTAACCCGGCCATCAGAAGCCGGACCCAGATATTTGAGCTCGAACCGTTAACACCCGATCTGATCAAGCAGGCATTGAAAAGAGCGCTCACAGATAAACACCGGGGACTCGGTTCCTACAGCGTTTCGGTGGACGACGACGCGATGGATCATTTCGCACAAGGGTGCGGAGGAGACGTCCGCTCCGCTTTGAACGCACTGGAGCTTGCCGTGCTCTCTACAAAGGAATCAAGCGATGGCACGATCCGGATTACACGGGAAACGGCGGAAGAATGTCTGCAGAAAAAAAGCTATACTCATGATAAAAACGGCGATGCGCATTATGACGTCTTATCCGCCTTCCAAAAATCAATCCGAGGCTCGGACGCAAACGCCGCCCTTCATTATCTGGCCCGTCTGATCGAAGCCGGAGACCTTGAAAGCTTATCAAGAAGGCTTCTCGTGATCGCCTATGAAGATATCGGCCTCGCAAGCCCGCAGGCAGGCCCCCGGGTGCTGAGCGCGATTCAGACCGCAGAACGGATCGGCTTTCCGGAAGCGAGAATTCCGCTGGCCAATGCGGTAATCGAATTATGCCTCTCGCCAAAATCAAACTCCTCCATCTCAGCCGTTGATGAGGCGCTCAAAGACATCAGGACGGGTAAAATCGGCGATGTGCCGAAACATTTAAAAGACGCCCACTATAAAGGGGCCCAAGAGCTCGGACGCGGGATCGGCTATCAATATCCTCACGATTTCGAGAACGGATGGGTCGAACAGCAATATTTGCCTGATCCGTTAAAAAACAAGCAATACTATAAACCGAAACAAACGGGGAAATTTGAAGCCGCCATAAAGCAAGTGTATGAAAAACTGATGAAGCAGAAAAAATAACCGGACAAGGACACCCTATGTGTTCTTGTCTTTTTTGATACCGGCCAAAATCTTTCGTGTAAACGGCGGATTCAAATAAAAAACAGCCTTTCCTGAAGAAGGCTGTTTTTCTTTTTATTTATCTTTAACCCGTTTAATGTCGATCTCCTTTAAGAGCTCCATGACAACATGTCCGCCCATAATCAGACCGGCCACTGACGGAACCCAGGCGTTGGAAGACGGCGGCATTTGCGCTTTGCGGATTTTCGCTTCATCATTCCCGACTTCTTTTCTGACGTCTTCACGGATGACGATCGGGCTTTCATCAGAAAAAATGACCTGTACGCCTTTTTTAATGCCCTCTTTGCGAAGCCTTGTGCGGACGACTTTGGCAATCGGATCGGTATGGGTTTTTGAAATATCAGCAATCTGAAAGCGTGTCGGGTCTGTTTTATTCGCCGCTCCCATGCTTGAAATCAGCGGAACATTCCGTTTCAGACATTCTTTCATCAGATGAATTTTATAATGAATCGTATCCGACGCGTCAATGACGTAATCGAGCGGATGCTCAAAGAACTGCTCATACGTCTCTTCCGTATAAAACATTTTTAAGGCGACGACGTCACAATCCGGATTAATATCCGCGATCCGCTCTTTCATCAAGTCTGTTTTCGGCTGTCCCACCGTCGACAAGAGCGCATGCAGCTGGCGATTTACGTTTGTAATGTCAACATCATCTTTATCGACAAGCACGATCCGCCCCACTCCGGACCTCGCCAATGCTTCGGCTGCGAATGAACCGACTCCGCCGACGCCGAGAACGGCCACCGTGCTGTTTTTTAACGTGTCCAGCCCTTCTTTTCCAATCGCTAGCTCATTTCTGGAAAACTGATGTAACAAGAACCTCACTCCACATTCTGGTTTTATAAACTCGGCTTGTCAAAAAGCCGCTGGTTTTAGCGCACAAAAAATAAAGTCCCAATTGTGCCGTTGCAGCTTTCCTTCGTTTTGAACCCGCTCTCAGCAGGTGGGTGCCCTTTTTTAAATCTTGTAAGTCCTCTTAACGAATGAAAAGAGGCATGTACGCCATTTAAAAATACGGGCTCCCAAATCAAAAAAATGTTCGGTCAAAACTAGGTGTACAACTAACACATCAGGACTTTATTTAACTTGTCAAAATCATATCACAGCAGATTTTGATTTTCAAGAAACAAACTGCTGATCTTTACTGTTTCACTTTTCTTTTGACAGAAAGGTGAAGTTCTTCAAGCTGGGCGTCGCTCACTTCGCCGGGCGCTTCCGTAAGAAGGCAGCTTGCGCTTGCCGTTTTCGGGAAAGCGATCGTATCTCTTAAGTTTGTGCGGCCTGCAAGAAGCATAACCAAACGGTCTAAGCCGAGCGCGATTCCGCCGTGCGGAGGGGCGCCGTATTCAAAGGCTTCAAGAAGGTATCCGAACTCCTCCTCCGCTTCTTCTTTTGTAAAGCCGAGAAGCCCGAACATTTTTTCCTGAACGTCTTTTTCAAAAATACGGATTGAGCCTCCGCCGAGTTCATAGCCGTTTAAGACAAGGTCGTAAGCCTGCGCTTTCATATCTTCAGGCGCCGTTTCAATCAGGTCAAGATCTTCACGGACAGGCATTGTAAACGGGTGGTGAGCCGCATAGAAACGGCCTTCTTCCTCGTCATGCTCCAGTAACGGCCAGTCCACAACCCACAGGAAGTTGAAGAGGCTTTCGTCAATCAGGCCGCGTTCTTTGCCGAGCTTTAAGCGAAGCGCGCCGAGGGATTGAGCCACAACCTCAAACTTATCAGCGCCGAACAGGAGCAGATCGCCTTCAGAAGCATCAAGCGCTTCAGCCAGTTTTGCCTGCTTCTCTTCATCAAAGAATTTCGCAATCGGGCCTTTTACGCCGTCAGCTTCAACTTTCACCCAAGCGAGGCCTTTCGCGCCGTAATTTCCGGCAAATACGCCGAGCGCATCGATATCTTTTCTGGAATAGTCGCCGGCAGCGCCTTTGACATTGATCGCTTTTACAACGCCGCCGTTTGCCACGGCTGATGAGAACACCTTAAATTCTGTATCTTTCACTATGCCTGACACGTCCGTCAGCAGCATGCCGAAGCGGGTGTCGGGCTTGTCAGAACCGTAGCTGTTCATCGCTTCTTCATATGTCATTCGCGGAAGCGGAAGCGGTACTTCAACACCTTTTGTTTCGAGCATGACTTTCGCCATCATCTCTTCCGCCAGAGCCATGATGTCCTCTTGACTCATAAAGGACATTTCGATATCAATCTGCGTAAATTCCGGCTGGCGGTCGGCACGCAAGTCTTCATCGCGGAAGCAGCGGGCCACTTGATAATACCGTTCAAAGCCCGACACCATCAGAAGCTGTTTAAAAATCTGCGGCGATTGCGGAAGGGCGTAAAATTCTCCTTCATGCACCCGGCTCGGCACTAAGTAATCACGGGCGCCTTCGGGAGAGCTTTTTGTTAAAATCGGTGTTTCAATATCAAGAAATCCGTTTTCATCCAAGAAATGGCGGATGGATTTTGTGACTTGATGGCGCATTTGCAATGTTTGAAACATCGCCGGGCGGCGCAAATCCAAATAACGGTGTTTTAACCGGACGTCTTCAGAAACGTCAGCCGCCTGGTCACTGATCGGAAACGGAGGCGTTTTCGCCGTGCTGAGCACCGTCACCGCTTCAGCTTTGATTTCAATTTTACCGGTTTTCAGGTTGGGATTCACCGTGCCTTCTTCACGGGCAGAAACCGTGCCTTCGATATCAAGCACATATTCGTTTCTGATTGCTTCCGCTGCGGCAAGGGCTTCCTTGGATACGTCAGGGTTGAACACGACTTGCACAATACCCGAGCGGTCGCGCAAATCAATGAAAATCAAGCCGCCGAGATCGCGCCGTTTCTGCACCCACCCTTTCAGTTTGACGGTTTCGCCAATCGCTTTTTCAGTTATCTCGCCACAATAATATGTCCTTCCAAACATAGCGTTCCTCTCCTTCACTGCTTTTGATCTGCCTTTAACACTTGTATCAGCTCGTCTAACACCACTTCACGCTGCTCTCCTGCTTCCGCATCTTTTACATTGATTTTATTTTGGGCAAGCTCATCTTCTCCTAAAATCGCAATAAAACGTGCGCCGAGGCGGTCAGCCGTTTTGAATTGGCCCTTCATCTTTTTATTTTCATAATCGATTTCACTTGAGATGCCCGCTTCTCTCAGTTTGTACACGAGGGAAACGGAATAATCCTTCGCTTTTTCTCCGAGCGTCACGATGTAGCAGTCAATCCCCTGATTGACAGGAAGCTCTGTTTTCTCAGCGTCAATGGCTGCCAGCAGACGTTCGATGCTCATCGCAAATCCGATACCCGGCGCTTCAGGTCCGCCGATCTGTTCAACAAGCCCGTCATAGCGGCCCCCGCCGGCAAGGGTTGTAATCGCTCCGAATCCTTCGGCATTGCTCATAATTTCAAAAGCGGTATGGTTATAATAATCAAGCCCTCTGACAAGATTCGGATCTATTTCGAACGGGATGCCGAGATCGTTTAAGTATTGTTTTACTTTCTCAAAATAAGCGGCTGATTCTTCATTTAAGTAATCAAGAATGGACGGAGCCGTTTTCATCAGTTCATGCTCTCTGTCTTTCTTGCAGTCAAGAATTCTGAGCGGGTTTGTGTGCAGACGCGACTGGCAGTCTGAGCAAAATTCTCCGATGCGCGGTTCAAAATGTTTGACGAGCGCTTCCCGGTAGGATTTGCGGCTCTCCTGGTCACCAAGGCTGTTCAGCACAAGCTTGATATGTTTCAAACCGGCTTTACGGTAAATACTCATCGCAAGCGCAATGACTTCTGCATCCACGGCCGGATCTTTGGAGCCGATCGCTTCAATTCCGAATTGATAGAATTGGCGGAAACGCCCTGTCTGCGGACGTTCGTAACGGAACATCGGTCCGACATAATAAAGCTTCGTCGGCTGCACCGGGTTCGCAAATAATTTATTTTCATTGAACGCGCGGACTGCGGCGGCTGTTCCTTCCGGCCGAAGCGTCAGGCTTCTCCCTTTACGGTCTTCAAACGTGTACATTTCTTTCTGCACGATATCTGTAGACTCACCGACGCCTCTTGCGAATAATTCCGTATGCTCGAAGATCGGCGTGCGGATTTCTTTATATTGATAAGTGCGGCACGTCTCCCTCATAATTTGTTCGACGAACTGCCATCTGTCTGATTCACCCGGCAGTATGTCCTGTGTGCCTCTTGGAATGTGATATGCCATGTTACAGGCCTCCTTAATGTCTTTCTTCAAATAAAAAAACTCCCGCTCCTACTATACATGTATAGTAGGGACGAGAGTTATACCCGTGGTGCCACCCTAGTTGGAATGCCGAAGCATCCCCGCTCTGACCTTTAACGCAGGTTCACGTCCGCTGCCTAATGACTTGCAAAAGCGTTCAGCAGGGAACCTCCGGAGTGTTGTTTCGAGAAAGATGCAGTGCGGATCCGCTTTCAGCCCGGGACGGTTCCTCTCTTCTCCATGCATTCTGACCTACTCTTCTCCATTATCGGTTCAAAATCGTTATCATGACTTATGTACATCAATTTCTATTATAATAATGGGATTGCACTCCCCTGTCAAGTTTTATTCCGTCTGTTTTTCCTTGCGACCGCTTCTTTCGATAAGAGACCGAACTCCGTCGACGTCTCTTCTAGAAAACCCGCCTTTTCTCTATCGCTCTGATCACTGAAGTGCAGATTTCCTTCCGCATCGTGCAGCGCGCGTCCCATTTTTGGTTGATATTTCATGATTTGCACACCTTTTCGCTGTATTTATGACTAGTATAAACAAACCATTTTATTTTTATTTAACATTCAGCAAGGAAAATACGATATTATACAAGAATGTATTTTAGTTAGTTCAGAAAGGAGGACAGCCATGAAGAAGAGAACTCTTGCTCTTATTTTATGCGGCGTCATCATCACAGAGCTTCTTCCGTCATTTCACACCGCAATCGCCGCAGAGGGAGAAGCGGTCATCGCGACAGACAAGATCAATGTCAGAGGCGGTCCCGGCCTGAGCTACGGAATTAAGGCTGAAGTGAAAAAAGGGGAAAGATACCCGATCACTAAAGAAGAGGGAGACTGGGTACAGCTTCAGCTGAGCCCCGGTAAAACCGGATGGGTCGTTTCCTGGCTGATATCAAAAACAGCCGGGGGAGCAGACCATTCATCCGCAACAAGCGGAACGGTCACTTCCACCGATCCTGACCTCCGCATCAGAAAAGGCCCGGGGACATCGTATGAAGTCATCGGCAAACTTCCGCAAGGCGCGCATGCATCCGTGCTGGACAAGAACAGCGGATGGGTGAACATTTCTTATCAAGGCACAACCGGGTGGGTTTCTTCCGAATACGTCACCGCGGACAGCGGCGGATCGGATACGAAAGCAACTTCGGCCCGAAGCGGGTCAAAAAACGGAACGGTCGGCGTTTCTTCATTGAATGTCAGAAGTGCAGCGTCACATGATTCAGCGATTATGACTAAATTATCACGCGGAACAAAGGTTTCCATCTTAAGTGAAGACCACGGCTGGCTGAAAATTGAAGCAAACGGGCAAAAAGGCTGGGCAGCAAGCCACTACATCATAAAGGATTCTGACTCATCGGACAGCGCATCGGGCTCAGGAGACGGTTCTGCGGGCTCAGGCTCCTCGAAAAAAGCGTATATTGTTTACGGCGGCACCAACTTAAGGAGCTCGGCCTCGACTTCCGCTTCTATCGTAAAAAGAGCAGATAAAGGCGCAGCCTACCCGATTGTCGGCTCAAGCGGCAAATGGTATGAAGTCCGGCTTGAGAACGGACAAACCGCATATGTGGCAGACTGGGTCGTACAAACGTCAAAAAGCGGTGAGGAAACAGGCGAAGCACCTTCTCCCAACACGTCAGGCGGCAGCGGCTCACTTAAAAACAAAACGATCGTCGTTGATCCCGGACACGGAGGAAAAGACAGCGGAACGATCGGCTACTCCGGAAAGTTTGAAAAAAACGTAACGATTAAAACAGCTAAGCTGTTAGCCGGAAAATTGAGAGCGGCCGGTGCAAACGTGTATATCACCAGACAGGATGATACATTTATCAGCCTGCAGGCCAGGGTTTCAACCTCTCATTACCGGAATGCGGATGCCTTTATCAGCATTCACTATGACAGCTATGCCGATACGTCAACGAGAGGAAGCACGGCTTATTATTACAGTCCGTCTAAGGACCGCCAGCTTGCCTCAGACGTCCATTCTGAAGTAGTGAAGCGTTCCCCTATTCCTGATCGCGGCGTTCTGTTTGGCGATTATTACGTCCTGAGGGAAAATAAACGGCCTGCCATGCTGTATGAGCTCGGCTATCTCAGTCAACCGCAAGAAGAAACAATCATACATAGCGGCTCTTACCAGGAAAAAGTGACAGACGGAATTGAAAGCGGATTGGAACATTATTTTCAATCATAAAAAAAGCTGCCGAACGGCAGCTTTTTTATTGTTTAGAATCCATAATCAATGTAATCGGCCCGGAATTCGTCAGCTGAACATCCATCATGGCTCCGAATATTCCGGTTTCCACTTTGACTCCTTTTTCCCGAAGGAGTTCGTTCCACTTTTCATAAAGGAGCACAGCCTGATCCGGTTTAGCCGCATTCATAAAATTCGGGCGTCTCCCTTTCTTCGTTTCGCCGTAAAGCGTAAACTGGGAAACGGATAAAATCTCCCCGCCCGTATCCAAAAGCGATAAATTCATCTTGCCGCTTTCATCATCAAAAATCCGAAGATTCACGATTTTATCCGCCAAGTAAGCGGCATCTTCTTCTGTATCTTCATGAGTGATGCCGACAAGCGCCATAATACCGGGTCCGATCCGGCCTGCGACAGCGCCGTCAACCGTCACACTCGCTTCTGTTACACGCTGAACAACTAATTTCATAGCAAGCTCCTTTTAGTTCATTACCCGGCGGACTGAATAGATGTCTCTGATCTGTTTAATCCGCTCGACCACTTTGTGCAGATGATTGATGTTTTGGATAAAAATCGCCATATGAATCGTAGCGACTTTATTGCGGTCGGATTTGCCGGAGACAGAGGAGATGTTGGTTTTCGTCTCATTTACGGCTTGGAGCACCTCATTTAAAAGCCCGAGACGGTCATACCCTAAAATCTCAATCTCAACGTTATATTCTTTGCGTCTTTGAACCTGTGATTCATGCTCCCATTCAACGGGGATCAGACGTTCCTGCGCTTCATTCGTTTTGACGTTCGGACAGTCATCCCGGTGAACGGATACACCGCGCCCTTTTGTAATAAAACCGACGATATGGTCGCCCGGCACCGGGTTGCAGCATTTCGACAAGCGGACGAGAAGGTTGTCAATGCCTTTTACGCGCACACCCGCTTCCCGTTTTCTCCCTTGCGGATAATGTTTCGGCTCGGAAGTGACTTCCTGAACGATTTTTTCCTGCTCTTCCTGGTCACGCAGCTTCCGTTCTTTTTCGGTGAGCCTATTGGCCACCTGAAGAGCGGTAATGCCGTTATACCCGACCGCCGCGTACATATCCTCTTCATTTGAGAAATTGAACTTGTCGGCAACTTTTTGAAGATTTTCGAGTGTTAAAACATCTTTCACTTCAAAATCAAGATTTTTAATTTCTTTCTCGACAAGCTCACGGCCTTTTTCGACGTTTTCTTCACGGCGCTGTTTCTTAAAGAATTGGCGGATTTTGTGTTTCGCCTGGGACGTCTGCGCCAGTTTGACCCAGTCTTGGCTCGGGCCGTATGAATGCTTGGACGTCAGAATCTCGACGATGTCGCCCGTCCGGAGCTTATGGTCAAGCGTCACCATTTTTCCGTTCACTTTCGCCCCGATTGTTTTGTTGCCGATCTCCGAGTGTATCCTGTAGGAAAAATCAATCGGCACAGAGCCTGACGGCAGTTCAATGACATCGCCTTTTGGCGTAAATACGTATACCATGTCAGAAAACAGATCGATTTTCAGCGATTCCATAAATTCTTCCGCATCGGTAGACTCGTTTTGGAATTCCAGAATTTCACGGAACCAGGACAGTTTTTTCTCAAATGTCGCTTCTTCGTTTGCAGCCTTGCCTTCTTTATATGCCCAGTGTGCGGCCACCCCGTATTCAGCGATCTCATGCATCTCAAACGTTCTGATCTGCACTTCCAGTGGATCGCCTTTAGGCCCGATTACGGTCGTATGCAGAGACTGATACATATTCGGCTTAGGCATCGCAATATAATCTTTGAATCTGCCCGGCATCGGCTTCCAGCACGTATGAATAATGCCGAGTACGGCGTAGCAGTCTTTAATGCTTCCGACAAGAATACGGACGGCGAGCAGATCATATATTTCATTGAACTGTTTATTTTGCAGCGCCATCTTGCGGTAAATGCTGTAGATGTGCTTCGGGCGTCCTGAAAAGTCCGCTTTGATATTCACTTCTTCGACCCGTTTTTTCACTTCATTGACAACCTCTTCGACATAAAGTTCGCGTTCCGCGCGCTTTTTCTTCATGAGGTTGACGATTCTGTAATACTGCTGAGGATTCAAATAACGGAGAGCGGTGTCTTCAAGCTCCCATTTGATTTTAGAAATCCCGAGCCGATGGGCCAGCGGAGCGAAAATCTCCAGCGTCTCATTTGAAATTCTCCGCTGCTTTTCCTGCGGAAGATGCTTTAACGTCCGCATATTGTGAAGGCGATCCGCCAGCTTGATCAATATGACTCTGATATCCTGAGCCATAGCGACAAACATTTTTCGATGGTTTTCCGCCTGCTGCTCCTCTTGAGATTTATACTTAATTTTACCGAGCTTCGTCACGCCGTCGACAAGCATCGCCACTTCTTCAGAAAATGCTTCCTTCAGGTCGTCGAGGGTGACATCCGTGTCCTCTACCACGTCATGCAGAAATCCGCCCGCAATTGTGGAAGGGTCCATTTCCAGATCGACGAGAATCCCCGCCACCTGAATCGGATGAATGATGTACGGCTCACCTGATTTGCGGTACTGTTCGCGATGCGCGTTTTGCGCATACAGGTAAGCTTTCTCAACAAACGCAATCTGCTCCTCCGGCAGATAAGTGCGCGCTTTATCTATTACTTGCTCGGCAGTCAATACTTGTTCGTTCGCCATGGAATCACCTTTTTTAAATGTAAACTGTATTAGTTTATTATCAAGAAAAAAACGAGAGATGTAAAGGGCAGAAGTTCAAAACACCTAAAGAATCTGTCAGGATGATGAAATAATAGGAAAAAAGCACCCTGACACGAGTGCTTTTTTCCATATGCGGTTAATATTTCATTAATGTTAAAATATCGTAATCGTCAAGCTTGTCTCTGCCGTCAAGGTAAGAAAGCTCGATTAAGAACGCAATACCGGCTACGACGCCGCCCAGTTCTTCGACAAGCTTAATCGTTGCTTCGATCGTGCCCCCTGTTGCCAGCAAATCATCAGTAATCAGCACGCGCTGTCCCGGCAGAATCGCATCTTTATGAATTGTCAGTACGTCTTTTCCGTACTCCAAACCGTAATCGACTTTAATGACCTCACGCGGAAGTTTTCCTTCTTTCCGAACCGGCGCAAAGCCGACTCCGAGCGCGTATGCAACCGGACAGCCGATAATAAAGCCGCGCGCTTCAGGCCCGACAACTAAATCAATTTCTTTTTCTTTTGCATATTCAACAATCTGGTCAGTGGCGTAACGGTATACGTCGCCTTTGTCCATCAATGTCGTAATATCTTTAAATTGTACGCCTTCTTTCGGGTAATCGGGCACAATTGTTACGTATTTTTTAAGATCCATCTGTTCTATGTCCTCCTCGTACTTTCATAAGCCTCTGAACCTTGGTTCATCAGCTTATTCAGCCATTCCTTCAGCTCATGGGCTGCGGAATAATTGAGCTTCTGGTCTAATTCCATCAGCTGCTGTTTTACCTGATAGGTTTGCGAATCTGCCAGGTCGCGTTTTTTCGCGCCGTTCACGACAGACAGCACACCATCTTCTATTTTAACAAAACCGAGATCAAAAAACACCTTTGTCATAAAATTGATTGTGTCAATTGACCATCCTCTGTGTCTTGCAAGCTCTGAACCATGCTTGCCGAAGTCAAAAGCGCCCCTTTTCAAGAGAAATGCGTAAAACCACTTGAAATCATTCCGCGATGGAAATGAGGACAGGAAATGTTCTTCATGATTGATAAAAACAAAATAAATCCGTTCCGGCTTCTTTCCGTCTAGCAAATGCTGCAGGCGATCCGCTGACGGCGGCACATCCAGAAAAACGGCATATTTTCCGTCAAGCTGGAGAACTTCCGCCTCGGATTCCGAAGTGATCCCGGCAAGCTCGCCCGACAGCTCTTTTTCACGGAGCTTCTGAGCGGTTTTTTCGTTAAAGCTGATGAGCACCCGTTTTTCCTTCGGCAGCGCGGTGACCGTGTCTTCCCACGTCCGCTTGCCTCGAATATCAAAAAGCTGCCATTCCGGCACCGCAGCATCTTTAATCATCAGCTGGGGCTTCTTTCTGTTGTTCCATTCATTAATGGACATCTCGCCGACAATGGAAATCGTTGATCCGGGAACAACTCCGGCTTCCAGCTCTCCTTTGTTAAAGCCGACGCAGTCAAGGACGGCGGAATCACTTTTCACCGTCATTTTTACGTGGTTTTTATTCGCTCCGATCAGGCGCACATCATCAAGCACGGCATTTTTCACCATCACATGCGGTTTAGGGTTAAGCATGCCGAACGGCGACAGCATATTCAATTCTGTAATGCTTTCAACGGTTATGTCTTCAACGCCGCAGACAAGATCAACCTCCTGAACGGGAATAAAATCCTCTTCCGTCAGGGTTTCTTCAGCCATTTGATTCAGCCTGTCCCTTAATTCCGCCACATCTTCAGCCTTCAACGTCATTCCGGCCGCCATCGGATGCCCGCCGAAATGAGGAAGAATGTCTCTGCACTGTGAAAGGCTCGTAAAAAGGTTGAAGCCCCTGATGCTTCGCGCCGACCCTTTAGCGATTCCCTGCTCCACATCTATTCCAAGCACAACAGCGGGCCGGTAAAAACGTTCAGCCAGCTTCGATGCGACAATACCGACGACTCCCGGATTCCAGCCGGCTTTTGCCACTACAATGGCAGACGGGTTTCCGCCTTGCTGCTGAACCATTTCAACAGCCTCTTCGGTCATGGTTTTCACCATTTTCTGCCGCTCTTTATTCAGCCGGTCAATATCCGAAGCCAGTTCCTCCGCTTCAAACTGATCTTCGGTCATCAGCAGGTGAACGGCGGGATCGGCCTGTTCTATTCTTCCGACGGCATTGAGCCTCGGTGCGACCTGAAATCCGATCGTTTCCTCATCAGCTTGTCCGATATCTCCGCCGGAAAGCTTAATCAGAGCTTTGAGGCCCGGCCGATTTGTCGTCCGAAGCCTTTCAATTCCGAGTGACGCAATTAATCTGTTTTCATCATGAAGAGGCACCAGATCTGCAACCGTACCGATTGCCGCCAAGTCCAGCATAGCTTCCGGCAAAGAACCCGTAAGCGCGTGGGCAAGCTTAAACGCCACACCGACGCCGGCCAATTCTTTAAACGGATAGCCGCATCCCGGCTGCTTCGGGTGGATGATCGCAAATACGTCAGGAAGCTCGGGTCCCGGCTCATGGTGGTCGGTAATAATGACGTCTAAGCCCAGCTCTTTTGCGACTTCAGCTTCATGGACGGCGGCGATTCCCGTATCCACTGTAATGATCAGCGAAAATCCCCGCTCTTTTATGGAGCGGAAAGCTTGTTCATTCGGGCCGTAGCCTTCTGTAAAACGGTCGGGAATATAAAAGTCAACGTCCGCCGACAGCTGTTTGAGTGCCGTCAGCATCACTGACGTGCTTGTAACGCCGTCTGCATCGTAATCTCCGTAAATCATAATCGGTTCCCCTTGAGAAACCGCCAGTTTTATCCGATCAACTGCTTCCCGCATTCCCTTTAATTCATACGGGTCATAAAAGTCTGCATCCTTTGTATGTAAAAACAGCCTTGCGCTTTCGGCAGTATCAAAACCTCTTTTTACAAGCAGTGATGCCACAAGAGGTGTTATGTCCAATTGTTCTGTGAGTGATTTGACTTTTTCCTGATCCGGCTGCTGGATTTCCCAGCGCATTTTTGACGCTAACATAAATTCACCCCT
Source organism: Bacillus sp. KICET-1 (assembly GCF_027721405.1). Classification (NCBI taxonomy): domain Bacteria; kingdom Bacillati; phylum Bacillota; class Bacilli; order Caryophanales; family Bacillaceae; genus Bacillus; species Bacillus sp. KICET-1. Next base: position 2,254,984 of record NZ_CP113515.1, on the reverse strand, counting down.
CAACCACCCTATTATACTAGAGCGGACTGAGGGGTTTCAAATGTTATTCTGATCCTTTTTTCTCTTCAAGCATTTCTTCCGGCGGAGCGGCTGTTTTTTTGCCGTCCGAATCAGCCGTCAATTCACCTGCGGATCTGTTTTCTTTCCGCAGCATTTTAATTTCGCGCTTCAGTTTCATCACTTGAAATATACCGGCTGAAAACACGATCAGCGCTCCCATTAACACAGAGCCTAAAATGACTAAAATCAGCGGCCATTCAGCGGTTCCGAACAGATAATCAACCTCAACCGCCCGCACGTTAATGACAGCAAAGATGGCGACAATCAGAGTAAATAGTAAAGCGAATATAATAGTCCATTGTTTATTCATGCGTCTGCCCCCAATTATTGATTCTTATCTTTTCCCCCGTTTTCCCGGGAGTAAACCCAAACCTCAGGAAATCCGGGCCGTCAACTGCTCGCGGACCAGCTTTTTCAGTCCGCTTCTTTCTCCCGATATGACGAGGGTGTCCCCTTCTTCAATTACGGTATCAATACCGGGACTCAGCTGTTTTTGCCGGTTTTTCTTCACGATCGCAATAATCTGGACGTTGTAATGTTTCTTGATCTCCAAATCTCCGATTGTACGGCTGACAGCCGGTGCATGAGATTCGGCTTTAAACCACTCAATGACGAGGTCATCAAGCGCGACTTCCACAGATTCCAGCGCTTTCGGCTTATACGTCATCCCGCCTAAAATAGCGGAAATCTGCCTTGCCTCTTCGTCGTTAAATTCAACGGATGCCAAGCATTCGTCATGATCATTCTCATCGAAGTAATAGAGCTCTTTTCTGCCGTCATCATGAAGAATAATACTGATTTTATCGTGATTTTTCGTAATGACTTCTACTTTCTGGCCGATGCCCGGAAGCTCCGACTCACGAACGTTCATAAGAACCCTCCTACATGTTTTTACAATGATGATTGATTATGTAAGCGTATGTCATTATAGCAAATGCAGGTTTTAAGTTCAATGCGGCCTAAAAAAACAGGCTGCCTTCCGGAAGACAGCCTGTTTCCTTTTACTCTTCGATTGATTTTTTCCCTCTAAATTCTTTTCCTTTCCATACAAGCCACAGCTGCGCGGCGATGTAAAGAGAGGAATAAACGCCCGTCAATAAACCGACCAATAAGGCGACGGAGAAGTTTGTAATTGACGATGAGCCCAAAATGAGCAGCACGACGACCACAATCACAACGGTCAAGACCGTATTGATCGAACGTGTAAAGGTTTGCTGCAAACTCAGATTCACGATGTGTTCCAGATCGGCAAATGACTTCGGCTTGCGTTTTTTCATCTGCTCGCGTATCCGGTCAAATGTAACGATCGTATCATTTATCGAGTAACCGATTATGGTGAGAATAGCGGCGATAAAGGTTACGTCAACCTCCAGCCTTGTAATGCTGAAAAACGCGACGATAAAGAAAGCGTCATACAGCAGGGATACAATTGCGGCGATAGCCATTCTGTACTCGAAACGTATTGATACGTAAATAATGATGCCGATTGATGCAATTGCCACGGCATATAAAGCATTACGGGCCAGTTCTTTTCCGACTGTCGGCGATACCGTGCTGACGTTCGGTTCAGATCCGTATTTGTCCTTAAAGTACGTTTTGATTTCAGCGATCTTTTCTTTAGATGGCTCTCCGACAAACCGGGCTGCGGCAACATGGTTCTCTTTACCCGAGAGCACGATGTTTTCCGGATCCATGCCGAGAGAGTCAAAGTCTTTTTCAACCTGCTGCGCCGTCAATGCATGATTGCTCTGCACGTCAATCCGCGCCCCGCTTGCAAAATCGATTCCCAGGTTGAGCTTAAAGACCAGCAAGATGATAATTCCCGCAATGGTTACAGCGCTTGAGAAAATAAAGAAATATTTTCGCTTGCTCGTGAAATCCCATTTTTGGAATGCCGTATGCGGTTCAGTATTTTCATCCGTTTTTTGAATGTCCATAATATGTTTTTTCTTGACGCCGAACCAGCCTTTTTTCCGGTCAAGCCATCTGCTTTCCACGAGAAGAGAGAGCAGGAATCTTGAAAGGAAGACAGCTGTAATAAAGCTTGTCAGAATTGACAGAATCAGCATCGTCGCAAACCCTTTTACAGAGCTTGTCCCGAAAATAAAGAGCACGACCGCTGCGATAATCGTTGTGATGTTCGCATCGAAAATCGTCGCGAATGACCGTCTGTTCCCTGAACGGAAAGCTGAGCGGACGGATTTGCCGAGTTTCAGTTCTTCTTTTATCCGTTCATAGGTGATGATGTTGGCGTCAACCGCCATCCCGACACCCAAAATGAGCGCCGCAATACCCGGAAGCGTCAGCACCGCCTGCATCCAGTCAAACACTTGAAGCGTGATATACACGTATACAGAAAGCGTAATTACCGCTATGAGTCCAGGCAGTCTGTAATAAAGCAGCATAAATAAGAAAACAATTGCAATACCGATGATGCCGGCCTCTACCGTATCATGCAAAGCCTGCTGTCCGAATTGCGCCCCTACGGAAGTAGAGTATTTTTCGGTCAGTTTCACAGGCAGCGCGCCCGCGTTTAAAATATTGGCCAAGTCCTTCGCTTTTTGAACGGTAAAATCATCATCCTCGATAGTAACGTCAGTAGTATTCAATTCTTGTCTGACGTTTGGTGCCGCAATATATTTCGGATGTGCTTTTTTAACTTCACTCTTAAATGATTCACTTTCTTTGTAGTCTAACCATATAACAAGTTGATTGTTAGGTGCCATCTTTAAAATTTTCTTAGTCACTTCACCAAATTTGTCAGCGTCCTTTAATTTCACACTGACGATTGGCTTATTCGTCGTCGGATCAAAGGTTTGCTTCGCGCCGTTTTCCACGAGATCAGAGCCGTTTAACAGCTCTTTATCATTCGTATCCCTGAACGAGAGCTGCGCTTCCGTTGACAGAATTTCGCGCGCCCTGTTCTGGTTCGTGACGCCAGCCAGCTGAACGCGGATACGGTTATTTCCTTCAATCTGAATGTTCGGCTCGCTTACGCCGAGAACGTTAGCCCGGCGGTTCAGCGCCTGCACCGTGCTGACGAGCACGTCTTTTGTGATTTTATCGCCTTTTTTGACGGGCTGCACATCGTACAGAACTTCAAACCCGCCGCGTAAATCCAATCCTAACGTAATATTATCGGCAGCCGGTTTTGTAAAATACCCCAGCCCTGTGCCGATCAATAATACGATCAGGAAAAACGCAATCAAGCGTCCTTTTTTCATTATGTATTTCCTCCTTAAACCTATGCCGTCAAATCATTATCTCAGCAGTTCATCCAAAGCTTCCTGACCCTCATCGCTTTCCAGCCAATTAGACGACTTAAAAGCTTCAACGGTTGCATAGTTCATAAAATCGCCAATTTTAACTGATAAAATATGACCGGCCAATTCATGCAGCGGCAGTTCCTTTTTCTGTTTCCACTTTTTATGTATTAAGTATGACCATAAACTCTCGTGCTCAACATCATCGTATCCGAGGATTTTGAACTCTTCAAGTTTACTGTACAAGAAAGGCCGCAAATGATCTTTGTACATTTCGGCGGGATGTTTCTCCACTGGGCGCTCGCTCCTTTTTCCATTTTTCTCGAAGACTTGTCATGCTCGGACGACATCGGCGCATATCTTTATTGTATATGATTCCAGGTAGTTTGAGAAGGCAGGGGTTTATAAAATGGCAAAACAGACTTTTTTAAGAGGCACTCTTATTCTCATCGCAGCCGGGATGATTACGAGAATGCTCGGCTTTGTCAACCGGGTGGTTATCGCCCGGTTTATCGGTGAAGAAGGGGTCGGTTTATACATGATGGCTGCCCCGACATTTTTTTTGGCCACCACTTTGACTCAATTCGGCCTCCCCGTTGCCATCAGCAAACTTGTCGCTGAAGCAAGCGCGCGGGGGGACCGGCAGAAAATGAAACACATTTTAGTGATGTCGCTTACCGTCACCGGGATATTAAGTCTCATCTTCACGCCGCTGTTTTTATGCTTTGCGCCGATTATGTCCGAAACGATGCTGACGGATCAGCGCACGGTTTACCCGCTTCTGGCGATTACGCCCGTCGTGCCGATTATCGCGATCTCCAGCGTGCTGCGCGGTTACTTTCAGGGCAGGCAGAATATGAACCCGCTGGCGTTTTCCCAAGTGCTTGAGCAGATCGTGCGGATTTCACTTGTCGCAGTCTGCACGACGGTGTTTCTGCCGTACGGGATTGAATATGCCGCAGCCGGAGCTATGATTTCGTCTGTCATCGGGGAGCTTGCCTCTCTTATTTATTTATTCATTTGTTTTAAAGCAAATAAAACAATCAGAATCAGAAAACAATTTTTCAAGTCGATTGCAAATGGAAAAGAAACCTTCCGCCAGCTGATGAGCGTGTCGCTCCCGACAACCGGAAGCCGCTTCATCGGAAATTTATCTTGGTTTTTTGAACCTATTGTCGTCGCGCAGAGCCTTGCGATTGCAGGAGTGGCCACCGCTGCCGCCACCAGCCAGTACGGGGAGCTGACCGGATTTGCCATGACGGTTTTGACGCTGCCCAGCTTTATAACCTATTCTCTGTCTACGGCGCTTGTTCCTGCGATCAGTGAAGGAATGGAGCAAAAAAAGCTGCAAGTTGTCGAATACCGTCTGGAACAGGCGATGAGGCTGTGTCTTTTAAGCGGAGGCATTTCGGTGGTTATTTTATTCTCTTTCGCTGATGAACTGATGTCCGTCATGTACGGATCAACTAATGCAGCGGTATTTGTTAAAGTGATGGCGCCGTTTTTTCTGCTTTACTATTTTCAGGGGCCCCTTCAGGCGGTGCTGCAGGCTCTCAATTTAGCCGGGGCCGCCATGATGAACAGTTTTATCGGCGCCGCTGTCAAAACCGGCCTGATTTTTGTTTTGGCGACCAGGCCTTCCTTGGGCATCATGGGCGCCGCACTTGCGATTGTAACGGGGATGGTCCTTGTCACCCTGCTGCATGCGGCCACCGTAAGCAAGGTGCTTCCGATCAGCATTAAAATAAAAGAATACGCGCTCTGTTTTGCCGTCATATTCATTTGCGGTTATGTCAGCCGCATCATCAAGCACGCCGTTCATTTTTCAGGATCAGAGGCTGTTAATCTCACAGGCTGGATTGCAATGACCTCGATTTTATACATTGCGCTTCTTCTGTTATTCAGGCTGATTAAAAGGGAAGAGCTGATCCGGATTCCGGTCATCGGCAAGTTCGTGACGCGGTGAAACCGATTTATGGCTCCCCTTTTTCATCTTTAAGATCAATAAAAAAAGCGCCGTCCGTAAACGTGCAGAATGATATAACCGAAAGATCGCGATATCCTCTTTTTGCTAAATTTTTTTCAAGCCAGTGTTTATCTTTCCCGATTCTGTCCAGATGCTCGTTCTGAATGACCCCGTCAACGATAAGCGATGTTTCCATCTGCTTATCCTTATTGTTTTTCTTTTTGACGATTGACAGTTTGCCCGAAGACTCCAAAATGGCGTACGACACGTCAGAGATTCTATCGATGTTATTCTCCCTCAGCTGCATAAGAAGATCGTCAAAATTGTAGCGCTGCGATCTCATCGCCCGTTCATCAATTTTTCCCTGTTTTATAATAATCGTGGGTTTTCCGTCAAGCAGCTGCCGTATTTTTTGGCTTTTGAGCGAAATAAAAGCAAGGCTTACTTGAATAATCATTAAAACGACAATCGGCACTATTGTGTGCAAAAGCTTATCTTTTACATTTTCAATTGCCAATACGGCAATCTCGGCAATCATAATGGAGACGACAAGGTCTAAAATGCTCAGTTCTCCGATTTCCCGTTTTCCCATCAGTCTGAAAATCACAAGAATGATAAAATAAAGCACAATCGTACGAAACGTAATAATGAAAATATCTTCCATATCGCACCTCCAACGGTCATAGCATTTGCCATCGGCTCTGAATTATGTAAGAAACGGGCTGAACATCATGCATTTACGTCTAATTCGAACATTCAGAGAATACATTTAGAAAAAGACGGGCTCCGGCTTGTCATATATCAGGCCGCAGAGCGGAGAGGAGATAAAAATGGAAGAAACGAAACAAGTGGGAAGAGGCGTTTTGTACGGCTTAGTGGCTATTTTTGCGGTGATGCTTCTTACGAGTTTTGCGATTTCGCTTTTACTGACGGTTACCTCAATGGAAGAATCATCTTTCAGCTGGCTGATCACCGCGCTTTCTTTTCTTTCTTTATTTGCGGGAGGTTTTATATCGGGCGGCAAAGCGAAGGAAAAAGGCTGGATGATCGGAGCGTTAACCGCCGTCTGTTTTTCATTAATCATCTTGCTGTTTCAATATTTAGGGTTCGGAAAAACGTTTACATCCGGTCAGCTTTTGTTTCATCTCGGCTTTTTGGGAGTCAGTATGCTGGGCGGCATTTTCGGAGTGAATTTGAAAGGAAGCAGATCAGCGTAATAAAAAAAGAGCGGATTCTCCGCTCTTTTTTTTTGTATGTATGAGCTTCGCTGTTATTCAGCGGAAGCTTCTCTGATTGCGCGGCGGTCAAATGTTAAACGGGTGTTATCACCTGTTTTAATGACGACCTTGCTTTCATCAATTGAATCAACAGTGCCGTGCAATCCTCCGATTGTCACCACTGAATCCCCTTTTTTCAGCTCTTCCTGCATCTGGCGTACGGCCTTCTGCTGCTTTTGCTGCGGACGGATGAGCAGGAAATAAAGCACTGCAAACATTAAAATAATAGGAACGATTGTGCCTAAAGTACCCATCTGTTTCCCTCCTTTCAAGAATGGTTTTATTTAGAAGCTTTTCGCATTTGGCTTATTATAGCCGTAACGCTCAAAGAACTCTTCTCGGAAATCACCAAGACGATCCTCCCGGATGGCTTGTCTGACCTGCTCCATTAAGTGTAACAGAAAATGAAGGTTATGGTAAGTTGTTAATCGAATTCCAAACGTTTCATTACAGCGGATCAAATGTCTGATGTAAGCGCGGGAGTAATTTTTGCATGTATGGCAGCTGCACTCTTCGTCAATCGGACGGAAATCACGCTCATATTTGGCGTTTTTCATATTCAGACGCCCTTCATTCGTAAACACCGTGCCGTTTCGGGCAATCCGGGTCGGCAGTACGCAGTCAAACATATCCACGCCGCGGATGGCGCCGTCAATTAAGGCATCCGGTGAACCCACACCCATTAAATATCTCGGCTTGTCCTTCGGTAAAAGCGGAGTTGTAAACTCAAGCACTCGGTTCATGACGTGCTTCGGCTCGCCGACAGATAATCCGCCTATGGCATACCCCGGAAAATCAAGCGAAACCAAGTCTTTTGCACTTTGTGTCCGCAGGTCTTCGTATTCTCCGCCTTGTACGATCCCGAACAGACCCTGCTCATCTGAGCGCCCGTGCGCCTCCAGGCAGCGTTCCGCCCAGCGGCTGGTCCGTTCCACAGAGCGTTTCATGTAATCATACTCTGCCGGATACGGCGGACACTCATCAAACGCCATCATGATATCAGAGCCGAGGGCGTTTTGAATTTCCATCGCTTTTTCCGGAGATAAAAACAGCTTGTCTCCGTTTAAGTGATTGCGGAAATGAACGCCTTCTTCTTCTATATTACGAAACTTGCTCAATGAAAAGACCTGAAAACCGCCGGAATCTGTTAAAATCGCGCGGTCCCAGTTCATAAACTTATGAAGCCCGCCCGCTTCTTTTACAATGTCGTGTCCCGGACGGAGCCATAAATGGTACGTATTGCTTAAAATAATGCCCGCATCCATAGATTTCAGCTCATCCGGAGACATCGTCTTTACCGTAGCAAGCGTGCCGACCGGCATAAATACAGGCGTCTCAAAGGAGCCGTGGGGCGTATGAACTCTGCCCAGCCGCGCTCCCGTTTGTTTGCATTCCTTTATAAATTCATAACGTATCGGTTGTTCAGCCACTTTGTATGAGGCCTCCTGTCATTCAAATTAGATAATCAGCATGGCGTCGCCAAAGCTGAAGAAACGGTATTCCTCTTCTACCGCATGACGGTAGGCGGAAAGAACATGCTCTCTGCCGGCAAGCGCAGAAACGAGCATGATAAGGGAAGATTTCGGCAGATGAAAATTGGTGATCATACCGTCAATCGCTTTAAATTCATATCCCGGATAAATGAAGATGGACGTCCAGCCGCTTGAAGCGGTAAATACGCCGTCATGCTCGCCGGCAATGGTTTCCAGGGTGCGCGTTGATGTCGTCCCGACCGACACGATGCGCCCTCCCGCCTTTCTGACCTCGTTTAAAGAGGCGGCGGTTTCTTCCGTCATTTCATAAAATTCCGCGTGCATGTTATGCTCTTCCACATCATCCGCACTGACGGGGCGGAATGTGCCGAGTCCCACATGAAGTGTGATAAATTCAATCCGCACACCCTTTTGCTTCAGCTCGTCCAGAATCTCTTCCGTAAAATGAAGTCCGGCCGTCGGAGCTGCGGCAGATCCGATTTCTTTTGAAAAGACGGTCTGATACCGTTCTTTATCATCAAGCTGCTCTTTAATATAAGGAGGCAGCGGCATTTCACCGAGTGATTCAAGCACTTCGTAAAAAATCCCGTCATACCGGAATTCTATTTTTCTGCCTCCGTGATCAAGCTCCTCCGTGCAGACCGCTGTCAGCCGGCCGTCGCCAAATGTCAGGACCGTTCCTTTTTTTACGCGTTTCGCCGGCTTTACGAGCGTTTCCCATGTATCATTTTCTTCCTGTTTTAATAACAGAAGCTCCACTTTCGCTCCCGTATCTTCTTTTGTGCCGAATAATCTTGCAGGCAGCACACGGGTATTGTTCAAGACGAGACAATCCCCTTCATTAAAAAAGCTTACAATCTCTTTAAATGAACTGTCCGTCAGCCCGCCCGTCTGTTTGTCGAGCACCATCAGCCGCGATGCGTCACGCTCTTTCAGCGGCACTTGGGCAATGAGGCGTTCAGGCAGTTCAAAATCAAATAAATCGACTTTCATCATTTCACCTTTATTCTGTCTATTGTTATTTCATTCTGCCGAAAAAATTAAGCAGAATGGATAGTATCACACTGATCACAATACAAGTGACAACGGGAAAGAAAAATGTAACATTTCCCTTCTTAACGAAAATATCTCCGGGCAGCCTTCCGACAAAGTGCCAGACTGCGCCGGCAATAAGCAAAACGGCACCGAGAACCATGAGAACCTTCGGAAAGTCAGTCACGGGCGGGCGCCTCCAATCGAAAATGTTCATACACAGCCGGAGTCACGACCCGTCCCCTCGGCGTCCTCTGGAGAAATCCGATCTGCAGCAGATACGGTTCGTACACATCCTCTATTGTGTGCGGTTCTTCGCCGATTGTCGCGGAAATCGTATCAAGGCCGACAGGACCGCCGCTGAATTTTTCGATCATGCCCATCAGCAGCTTATGGTCGATATGGTCAAGGCCGAGCGCATCGACTTGAAGACGTTCGAGCGCGTCGTGAGCGATTTCTTCCGTGATGCGGCTGTCGCCGAGCACCTGGGCAAAATCTCTCACCCTTCTGAGAAGCCGGTTTGCAACCCGCGGCGTTCCCCTTGACCGTCTGGCGATCTCCAGAGCCGGAGCTTCTTCGATATCCACTTCAAAAACGTCAGCCGTTCTTGACACGATATCTGTCAGCTCTTCCTGCGTATAGTATTCAAGGCGCGACAGCACCCCGAACCGGTCTCTGAGCGGTGCGGTCAATAATCCGACCCTTGTCGTCGCTCCTACAAGCGTAAAAGGGGGAAGGTCGAGACGGACGGAGCGGGCGGACGGGCCTTTTCCAATGACGATATCAAGGCAGAAATCCTCCATCGCCGGGTACAACACTTCCTCAATCGAGCGGTTCAGCCTGTGAATTTCGTCTATAAACAGCACATCCCCTGGTTCGAGCGCCGTCAAAATGGCTGCCAAATCTCCCGGTCTTTCGATGGCGGGACCTGACGTCGTCCGCATCTCCACACCCATCTCATTGGCCACGATAGACGCAAGCGTTGTTTTCCCGAGACCCGGAGGCCCGTATAAAAGAACGTGGTCCAGCGTTTCCTGCCTCATTTTCGCCGCATCGATAAACACGCGCAGATTTTCTTTCACCTTCTTTTGGCCGATATACTGGGCGAGATTCTGCGGCCTGAGGCTTTGCTCGATTATTGATTCATGGCTGTCTGCTTCACTTGAAACGAGCCGTTCATCCATGAACATCACCTTACTTTAATAATTTTTGCAATGCTTTTTTCACATATTGATCTGTTGAAAGCGCCGTTTCCTCTTTTAAGTGAGGAAGCACTTTTTTAATTTCTTTTTCGGCGTAGCCGAGAACCCTAAGCGCTTCAAGCGCCTCGTCAAGCGCCGTTTCAGCCTCTTGTTTTTCAATGCGCGCTTCATGATTGAACAGGTTGTCAATCATTTCAGGCACGACGTCGGCCAGTTTGCCTTTCAAATCAAGAATAATCTGCCGCGCCGTTTTTTTGCCCACACCCGGAAATTTCACCAAAAAGGCTTCGTCTTCCTGTTCGATCGCTTCGATGACGGCTCCGGGATCACCGGAACCGAGGATGGCGAGGGCCCCTTTAGGCCCGATGCCGGTGACGTTCAGCAGCTTTGTGAAAAGCGCTTTTTCTTCCCGGGTTGAAAAACCGTACAAAGAAAAGGCGTCTTCTTTTATATGATGATACGTAAAAATGGTCTCTTGATTGCTTACCTTATAAATAAACGGATTCGGAGTGAAGACCTGATAGCCGATTCCGCCGTTTTCAATCACGATGTATTGGGGAGATACGTAATCAATCGTCCCCTTCACGAATTCAATCACACCTATTCACCTCTTTGACTGCTTATCATTGTAACACAAAAACAGCCAAAGTCTTATAGAAAAGTTAACGTATGTTCGCTTTGACACCTTCCATTCAGAAAAAAAAGACATGTGTCACATGTCTTGCGTCAAAGTCAGCCGCTGTAAGTCTTAATATGATCGATCACGCTCTCAAACTCCGCTTTTGTTCTGTACGGTATGCCGTGTTCCAAGTGCTTTTGCAATCGGCTTTCCAGCCTTTCTATATCAATCTGGAAGAAAGACTGAATCGGCTCGGCCAGCGATCCGGGACGGCCGTGAAAAGTGGAGATGACGCCTCCGTCCGTGACGCCGATATAACCGTTAACCTTACTGAGCGGAGAAATATCATCAACATGCTTACGGAAAAGGACGAAGCCTTTTTTCTGCTCAACGAGCGTCCAGCCCGCATATGCGGCCCAAAAATCCTCCATCGCCAAAACGGTTTCATCCGTATGTTCGATGCCGACATCACCGTCCAGATAGACCTTTTCCAGCTGGACGTGCACCCGAAGCGGCCCGTAATGCTCAACCTCCGCCCCGTATGCGTCTTTTCCTCCGCAAATCAGGACTGCAGCCGATAAGATAAGCATAAACAATAGACGAGCACCGCAAATTCGTTTCACCAATAACACCTCTTTATTCAATCAAACTCTTGATGCTAGTTTGACCAAAGATGCCGGTGCTTAACCGTTTTCTTTCATTTGTCTGTTTCAGCCGAAAAAAAGCAGCCTCTATATGAGGGCTGCCCCGATGATTATGCCCGGCCGGCTGAAATCAGTTTCATTTGTCCGGGCGTCAGTTTGAGCCGGTATCCCCTTACGGTCAGATACACAGTTTTTTCTCCGCGGCTTTTGTCATGCTCCGTTTTTTTCATTCCGGCCCCTCCGTTACGTTTTATTACTTTTATGTTAACACCGCAACATAAAGAGCGTTTTAAGAATATGTAAAGAAATGATGAAGCTTTATCCATAAAAATACTGCCGGATGAAATCATCCGGCAGTCCCGTTTAACGGCTGTTTCTGTTCATGTCTTGCAGCTTTGTAAAAGTAGCGTTGTCGGTAAACACTTGAATTGTACGGCCGTCCGCAAATTTTTTGGCCGCATGTTTGACATGTTTATCATCATTTTTCGTAAAAGGATGATTTGTTCTGACGGCAATGACGACTCTCGTGTCAGTCACGATGACCTGACTATCCTGTACGCCTTTTACTTTTTTCACGCGGTTTGCAACTTTTGCCGCCAGCCTGATGTTTTCGGCGTTGTCATACCCATTATAAGACATAGCTGCCGGCGGCGTATTGACATTTCGGCCGTTATATGTGCCGTCCGTCGTTAACGGAACCCCGTCATTAGGGGCGTACTGGTCGGACACATTTGTCGTATTATGACGGCCGTTTCGGTTTTCCATCATTTCAGAAACGGGTCCTTGATGGTCCATTCCGTACTGGCCTCTGCCGTTACCATTATCATTCGAATAATATCCGACCGGACGTGTTGACTGATTGTAGCGTCCGTCATTCATGGCATTATTTGCTCCGCATGCCGTTAAGCTTGCCGTCACGGCTAAAACGCCCGCGATCGTCATCAGTTTTTTACCCAATGGAAAAACCCCCCGTGGATTCATCGCTGTTTGAGCGTTTTCCGCTCATGTTTAGGATGTGCGTCAGGCGGCGGGTTTAAGCTTGTCAGTTATGTCCATTCCTCAGTTGGACATAAAAAAAGGAACGACATACATCGTCCCGAAACATTAATCTTCTTCTTCCTCCGGCCGTCCGAATACTTGATTTGGACTCGGCTGATTCGGCGCGACATTGGGATTTGCTCCGCCGTAAGGCATAAAATGTCCTGCGTTTGCACCCATATTCGGATACGGCTGCACAGGCATATTTGCGTGATGGTGATGTGAACCGTGGTGGTGATGATGGTGATGATGTGAATCATGGCAGCCGCAATCATCATCCTTATATTTTCCATCATGATGAGGGGCGTGTGCGTAATGTGACGAATATCCGCCGTAATACGGCATTTGACCGTAAGGAGCACCGCCGAAACCAGATGCAGAACCATCATAATGCTCTGCATTTTCATGGGCCTGATTTTCATATTCACCGTAACCCGCATGCGGCCCAAATCCCGGATGATGGAATCCGTACGGTAACGGCATCGGCATGACCGGAAAGCCTCCGAAACCTCCTCCAAAACCGCCGAAACCTCCGCCTACCGGGAAGCACGGATGGCATAATCCAGAACCCGGCAGCATCGGTGTCACCGGAACCGGACAAGGACAAGGCATGCACGGCATCGGGTAATGCATAAAAGGCGGTTCAACGGCCGGCATATTTGGAAACGGGACATTCGGAATGTTTGGCATGTTCGGCAGATGATAAGCGGCGTTTTCTTCTTCCATCTTTCCGGCTTCAGGCGCCTTTGGCATATTCGGGTAATTCGCGTTTTCCATGTTGATCATTTCCTCCTGTTGTGGAATGTTATTGTCATGCTCTTTTTCTTTCGGCTCGACAAAATGTGTCACCGGTTCCTCCGGCTTAGGAGGCGACCACGGCTGAAACAGCTGATTGGACGGGTAATATTGGTTCATATCAGCTTCCGGCAGCACATTTTCATGCTTTTCAGGGATTGGCGGCACATAAGGAATCGACGGCTTTGGTTCTTCCGGTATGGTGTCTTCAATGTCCACAACTGATTTCGGTTTTTCTTTGGCATATGGATGCTCATGCTTATGCGCAGACGTTCCGAAGCCGGCCTTAGGTTCTTTTCTGACCGGAACGGCTTCTGAAGGCACCTTTATCTTCATTCCAGGCATAATTAAGTCTGGATTGCTAAGCTGATGATTCAGTTTTTTTAACTCTTCAAGATCAACTCCGTATTTTTCAGCTATTTTCCAGAGCGAATCGCCTTTTTGAACGATATGAATTTTCAACGTTTTCCCCTCCTATGCACAAAACGTGAACGGTACATTTGTCATTACAATACGTTTCTTCACACTATATGCCGATGGACTGGGCATGATGATAAAAAATTTGGGAAGGAGGGGAAATTTTTATAACTACGTATGACTCAGCATTCTGTTCAAAGCACGAAGCGCTTCTGTCCGAACCGCTTCCGGAACTTTAATGACACCCTTCAGCTCGCCTTTTTCAAGCTGCTCAAGCGACCACAATAAATGCGGCAGATCGATTCTGTTCATTGTCAGACACGGACACATATCGGGATTCAATGATTCAATCTGTTTATCCGGATGCGATTGAATGAGGCGCTGAACAAGATTCATTTCCGTTCCGATCGCCCACTTGCTTCCCGGTTCAGCCTGTTCAATCGTATCAATAATGTATTTGGTAGACCCGCTGTCGTCACTGAGCGAGACCACTTCCCTCGAACATTCCGGATGAACGATAATGCGGATGCCGGAATCCCGCTGCCGCAGCTGAGAAATATTTTCCGCTGTGAACTTTTCGTGTACGGAGCAATGCCCTTTCCAAAGGATGACTTTAATGTTTTCCGGATGGTCAGTAAGCAATCGGTTCTGCCCCGGGTCCCATACAGCCATTTCTGTCAGCGGAATGCCGAGATCATAGGCTGTATTTCTGCCTAAATGCTGATCCGGCAAAAATAAAATTCTCTCTTTTTGTTTAAAAGCCCATTTCAGCACACTCCGGGCATTCGAAGAGGTGACGGTCGCTCCTCCGTGCCGTCCGACGAATGCTTTAATTTCCGCCGTCGAGTTAACATATGTTAACGGAATGATGGTGTTACCGTACAGTTCTTGAAGCTCTTGCCATGCTTTGTCCGTCTGCTGAAAATCTGCCATATCAGCCATCGAGCATCCGGCGCGCATATCGGGCAAAATGACGGTTTGGTTATCACCAGTCAGCATATCAGCGGTTTCCGCCATAAAATGCACGCCGCAAAACACAATATATTCCGCCTCTTTATTTTTTTCTGCCACTTGAGCAAGCTGCAGGGAGTCACCTGCCGTATCGGCGAATTGTATTACTTCGTCTTTTTGATAGTGATGCCCCGGAATGAACAGGCGCTTTCCGAAATCCCGTTTAATGGCAGCGACCCGCTTCTCCATTTCTCCGGTGCTCATGTCTTTATAATGGCTCGGCATCATTTCGGCTGATGCAGTTAACACGTCAAAAATAGACATCTTAAAAATCCCCCTGTTCCGCAGCCTCAACATCCATGCTGATGTCGGCGCTTTTTACTGAATGAGTCAGAAATCCGAGTGAAATATATTGGACGCCCGTTCCTTTATAAGCGGGCAATGTGTCGAGCGTTATGCCTCCAGATGCTTCCGTTTTGATATGGCCCGGTGTCATGCCTGCAAAACGCCGGACGGACTCAGGCGGACAGTTGTCAAACATAATAACGTCTGCGCCCGCTTCTATTGCCTCGAGCAGCTGCTGTTCGGATTCGATTTCGACTTCAACCGCAAGCATCTGCCCCGCCGTTTTTCTTGCCCGCTCCACGGCCGCCTTTATCGATCCGCAGGCGGCAATATGATTATCTTTTATCATGATGCCGTCATATAAGCCGAAGCGATGATTAAAGCCGCCTCCGACCCGAACGGCGTATTTTTCCAGCATTCTGAGCCCGGGTGTCGTTTTTCTCGTATCACAAATCTTAATGGACGGATCATCAAGACGCCTTTTGGCCTCATCCGTCATTGTCGCAACGCCTGACATTCTTTGTAAGAGATTCAGAATGACCCGCTCCCCCGTAAGAAGAGCCGCCGCCTGGCCTTCCATTTCAGCGAGCACGTCTCCTTTTTTCATCCGTTCTCCGTCTTTTTTCAGGGAGCGGACGCGGATATCATCGTGTAAAAGCTTCCATCCTTCACGGATAACGGCTTCTCCGGCAAACACGCCATCTGTTTTTGCGATGATTCGCGCTTTACATTGCTGATCAGCAAAAATCGCTTGTGACGTCGCATCACCCGTTCCGATATCTTCCTGAAAAAAATGAGTCAGCATTTGTTTCAGCTGCAGAATGTCCATAGTTCCCCAATCCTTTCGTTTTTTCTGATAACTGTTCCAGATGTTGAATGAATGATTTGTTTTCCGTGCCACTCTTTCTCCGTCCCGGGAAAATCAGCGCGAAAATGAGCGCCTCTGCTTTCTTCCCGAATAAGGGCTGAGGTCACAACAAGTTGCGCAGTCTTCCATAGGCAGGATAGCTCGGCTTGTTCTATTGTGATATCCTTCACATTTATATGACGCACAGATACGTTGTTAAGCCAGGATGCCAGCGCCTGCATGTTTTCTTTTTGCCTGACGATGCCCGCTCCGGTTGTCATTTTGGCTTGGAGCACATGAAGCGTTGTGTCCGGCACTTCTAAGATGACGTCAAATTTCTTCGGGGTTTTTTTATATCTTCCGTTTAACGGTGTTTGAATGATATGTTCAGCACATCGTTGCCCGCTTGCCAGCGCTTCCAGCAGTGAGTTGCTCGCAAGGCGGTTCGCCCCGTGCAAGCCTGTGCAGGCGGTTTCGCCTATAGCGTACAAATCAGGCACGGACGTTTTCCCCCATGTATCGGCTTTTACTCCGCCCATTAAAAAATGCATTCCGGGTGCTACGGGAATTCCGCTTTCGAGATCAACACCGGCTGTTTGACAAATTTCTGTTATGGTCGGAAAACGTTTCTTAAAATCGGCTATTCGGCTGCAATTTATAAAAACAGGATTTTCTTTCATCATTTCTTCATAAATCGCCCGTGAAACCACATCCCGGGGCGCCAAATCTTCTAGTGCGTGTCTGCCAGCCATGATCCTGCGCCCGAAGCGATCCGCTAAATATCCTCCTTCTCCTCTCACTGCTTCAGAAATCAGGCCGTACACAGTCCCGTTTTTCACAAGGAGGGTCGGGTGGAACTGGGTGAACTCCATATCCGTGATCTCAGCTCCCGCGCGAAAGGCAAGAGCGATGCCGTCTCCCGTTATGGCGGAATCATTTGTGTGATATTGGTACAGACTGCCGCAGCCGCCTGATGCAAGCACTACACAATCCGCTCTTCTGTAAGAAACGGCGCCTGAAGCATCCTTTACGGCAACGCCTGCGCATCGTCCGTGTTCAATCAGCAGATCAACAACCGACTCGTGTTCAATGATCCGTATGCCGTCCCTCAGCTGCCGAACCAGAAACTCAACCAACATCCGTCCGGTCGCATCTCCCCCGGCGTGCAGAATCCTCCTTTTGGAATGAGCCCCTTCCCTGCCGAGACAAAACGTTCCGTCCGACTTCGTATCAAAAGGGAAATGGCCTTCTATCAGCCTGTTTATCATGGTCTGTCCGCTTTTCAGCAAATGCCGCACGGCTGTCACGTCATTGTGTCCGCATCCCGCATACAGTGTATCGTTCACATGGGATTCTAAAGAGTCATCTTTTGCGTATGAAACAGCAATCCCGCCTTGAGCATAATGCGAATTGCTGTTCGTTACGTTTCTCTTTGTGATGACGGTCACTTGATATGACGGAGGAAATGAGGAAGCACAGGCAAGGGCCGCCGTCCCCGAACCAATGACGATAATTGTTTTTTCAGACATACATCACCCTCCTGTTATATTTACACCTGTCTTGACACCTATATTTACACAGCGATAAAATAAACTCAAGCTTTTTTTTAACATAAACGGATAGGAGACGGGCTGTATGATTTATCTTGATTACGCGGCGGGAGCGCCTTTAAGCAAAGAAGCCGCGAAAGTCTTTCAGCATCTCAGCACAGAGGTATACGGCAATGCAAGCAGCCTTCATGACGCCGGAGGAAGAGCGGCGGACGTGCTGGAATATTGCAGACATTCTGCAGGAAAATTGATCGGCGGAGCGGCAGACGGCATTTACTTTACAAGCGGCGGAACGGAAGCGAACATCTTGGCCGTCCAATCATTGCTGCACGGTCTGCCCGATCACAAAAAACATTTTATTACGACCGCAATGGAACACCATTCGATCCATAATGCTGCGGCGTTTTTAGCTGATCGGGGAATTGATATCACCATCATATATCCCGACGAAAACGGCCTTATAACCGAGGACATACTGGCGGCTCATATCCGTCCTGACACGGGGCTCGTTTCCATACAGCACGCCAATTCAGAAACCGGCCTCATCCAGCCTGTGAATCGTCTGGCCGCTTTTCTTCACCAGAGAAACATTTTGCTGCATTGCGATTGTGTTCAAAGTTTCGGCAAACTGCCGATTGATGCGGATCAGGCGGGAATCGACGCCCTTTCCGTCTCCGGTCATAAAGTATACGGCCCGAAAGGCACCGGGGCTGTTTACATTCGGCCCGGTGTCAGCTGGAACCCGGTTTATCCGCATACCGTGCATGAAAACGGGTTCAGGCCCGGTACGGTGAATGTGCCGGCCATCGGCGCTTTTACCGCTGCTGCGGAGTATGCAGTGAAACATATGGAGGAACACCGTGAGCATGCTGACAGGCTGAGGAATTATTTGTATGACCAAATTCGGCGTCAAGGCCTCCCCATTTCATTTTCAGAGGAAGAAACCGGCGGTGAATGCCTGCCCCACATTGTCGGGTGTTTTTTTCACTCCTTTGAAGGACAATATATTATGTTAGAATGTAATCGTAACGATATTTGCATCTCAACCGGGAGCGCATGTTCCGCCGGCAGCCACGGCCCTTCTTCAGCTATGAAGGCGCTGAAAAAAACCGAACGGGAAGCGCGGCAGTTTTTCCGGATCTCATTCGGAAACGAAACAACATGTGAACAGCTCGATATGCTGATACATACATTTACGGCGCTATGGGAGCAAAAGAAAGGAGAATCAGCAATTTGACAGAAGGAACGAAGCTTACTGGGGAGAAAAGACGCGACATGCTGCTTCATTGGCTGAAAGAAGCCGGCTCGCCATTAACAGGAGGCGAATTGGCCAAAAAAGCAAATGTCTCAAGACAGGTGATCGTGCAGGACATATCGCTCTTGAAAGCAAAAAACGAGCCGATCATCGCGACGAGCCAAGGCTACTTATACATCAGCATGAATGCCGGCGGTGAAAAAAACGCCGAACGGATTGTCGCCTGTCTGCACGGCCCGGAGCGGACGGAAGAAGAGCTTGAACTCATTGTCGATGAAGGCGTCACCATAAAGGACGTCATTATTGAACACCCCGTATACGGCGATTTAACCGCCGCCATAAGAGTCAGCACACGGAAAGAAGTCAAACAATTCATGGATCACATTAACTCGACAAATGCCGCTTACCTTTCACAGCTGACCGGAGGCGTGCACCTCCATACGTTAAGCGCCCCGACAAAAGAGCGGATTGACCAAGCCTGCCAAGCGCTGGACGACGCGGGTATTTTAATAAAAGATTAAAAAAAAGCCCCCTGAAGGGCTTTTTTTATATCGAATAGGATTGATATGTTCCCAGAAGCTTGACCCGGCAGCCGAGGGCTTCCATCTCTTGAACGGCACCGGGAATGAGAACCTGATCCATCGCCTGTTCAATATCAATAATAAAGAAATAGTTGCCGAGACCCGTTTTTGTCGGGCGCGATTCGATCTTTGATAAATTCAGGTTTCTCCATGAAAAAGCGGACAGCACCCTGTGCAGCGCACCTGATTGGTCATCTTGGGGAAGCGTTACCATCATCGTCGTTTTCGGCCGTGAAGACAGTTTCGCATTCACTTCGAATGAGACGTCTTTTTCAGGCGAAAGAATGACAAATCTCGTGTGGTTGTCCTGATAATCCTGAATATCCCGCTTCACGATGCTCAATCCGTATGTAGCGGCGGCCATTTCATTTGCAATCACGCCGATCGGAAGGTCCGAATGCTCACTGACATACTTGGCAGCCGCACCTGTTGACTTCGCATACTCATAAGGAACGGACGAAAAATGCCGGTGAAGAAATTTGTGGCATTGCGCAATCGCATGGGAATGAGAATAAATTTTCTCAAGCTTTTTCCACTCATTTTCTCTCGAAGGGTGAACGAGCAGATGCTGGTGAATCGGCAGCGTCATTTCCCCCACGATCGCAAGAGGCTGCTCATGAATCAAATAGTCAATCGTTAAGTTAACCGAGCCCTCCAGCGCGTTTTCCAAAGGAACAAATGCAAGATCAACTTCTCCCGCAACCGCCGCATCCATGCATGCCGGTATTGTTTGATAAGGTGCTTGTGTCACGCTGTTTTGAAAGCAGGAACTGACTGCTAGATGTGTAAATGTGGCTTCTGGCCCTAAATAACCGACTTTCATGTCTCTTCTCTCCTTACGCGCCTGACCCTAAGATCTCAACTTTTTCTATAAAATCAAATTTTCTCAGTTTATTCATTAACGTATGAATGTTTTCTTCCATTGCGGACGTACTGATTGAGAGCGTGACATTCGCCCTGCCCTGAAGCGGAATCGTCTGGTGAATGGAAAGCACGTTGCTTCCTGAGTCAGCCACCGCCTGCAAAAGCTGGGATAACGCGCCTGACCGATCCTCCAAATGAAAGAAAAGTGTGATTATTTGTTCTTTAACCATCGTGTAAAAGGGGAAAACCGCATCTCGGTATTTGTAAAAAGCGCTTCTGCTTAAATCAACTTTCTGCACGGCATCTGCAACCGATTCAGCCTTTTTTCTGTCGAGCAGCTTTTTGACTTCTAGAGTTTTCCGCATCGCATCAGGCAGAACGTCTTCACGCACTAAATAAAATGTCTCTTCTTTCACCTGCACCCCTCCCTTTTACATCAGAGAGCCTGCATCGCAAGCTCTCCGTTTTTTTAATCAATAAATTCAAATTCAAATTCCAGAAGCCGGATGATATCGCCGTCTTTAGCACCGCGTTCTCTGAGCGCTTCATCAACGCCCATACCGCGCATCTGTCTTGCAAAACGCTTGACGGATTCGTCACGGGAGAAGTCAGTCATTTTAAAGAGGCGTTCCAGGCTGTCACCTGAAAGCACAAACGCACCGTCCGGATCACGGGTAATGTTAAATGGAATTTCTTCGTCTTCCATCGTGTACATTACGCGGTTTTCCGCCAGTTCTTCTTCATCATACAGCGGGAATTCAGGCGTTGTTTCCAGCTGGTTGGCGACTTCAAACAGAAGATCGCGGAGCCCTTCTCTCGTCACCGCGCTGATCGGGAAGACAGGATGGTCATCCTGAAGCTTTTCTTTAAACGCTTTAAGATTTTCAGCCGCCTCGGGCATGTCCATTTTATTCGCAACGATAATTTGCGGACGCTCCGTCAGCCGCAGATTATATTCACTGAGCTCCTGATTAATGGTCACATAATCCTCATACGGATCACGGCCTTCCATCGCTGACATGTCAATGACGTGAACGATGACGCGCGTCCGTTCGATATGGCGGAGAAATTGGTGGCCTAAGCCGACTCCTTCGTGCGCTCCTTCAATCAAACCGGGCAGATCCGCCATGACGAAGCTTCTTCCGTCATCCGTTTCCACCATGCCCAGATTCGGAACAAGCGTTGTAAAATGATAATCGGCGATTTTCGGCTTTGCCGATGAAACGACAGACAGAAGCGTAGATTTTCCGACGCTCGGGAAGCCGACGAGACCTACGTCTGCAAGCACTTTCAGTTCAAGCACGATATAGCGCTCTTTTCCGGGCTCTCCGTGCTCTGACAGCTGCGGTGCCGGGTTGGCCGGTGTCGCAAAGCGGGTATTCCCGCGTCCGCCGCGTCCGCCTTTTGCGATGACGGCGCGCTGCCCGTGCTCAGTCAGATCGGCAATGACCTGTTTTGTATCGTCATCCGTTACGACTGTGCCGGGCGGAACTTTAACAACCATATCGTCCGCATTTCTGCCGTGCTGGTTTTTAGACATGCCGTGTTCGCCGCGTATCGCTTTGAAATGCCGCTGGTACCGGAAGTCCATGAGCGTGCGCAGTCCTTCATCAACCTCAAAAACGACGTCGCCTCCATTACCTCCGTCACCGCCGGCAGGCCCGCCTTTCGGCACATATTTTTCACGGCGGAACGCAACCATTCCGTTACCGCCGTCGCCGCCTTTTACATATACTTTCACCTGATCTACAAACATAATATCCTCCGTTCTAAACCGTAAAAAACCGCTAGTTCATTCCAATTTCGGCCACACATTCATGGCCGGTCAGCTCAAATTGCATGACATCAAAGTCCTCATACCGGGATTTGCGAAATTCATCAAACACATCTGCATTTGCAATCGTTCCATGAAAATCGAGATATACAATAAGCTGTCTGTCAGGGTGATCCGTCTGCAGCGATACGGTCAGATGATTTTCACTTTCATTGTTTACCGCCAGACCGAACAGATGAAACAGTTTTCTCATCAGGTTCGACAGCTTTTGATCATATGCCGATAAATCTTTAATTTCTCCGAGCACTTCGTATTCGAGCCTCATATAACGGGACTTCCAATTAAATGTAAGAAAGTCAAACGCCAAGTGCGGGGTTTTCAGGTTTGAGAGCTTTGATTCGTGCTTTGCATCTATGACCATTTCGTCAATAATTTCAACGACCCTGTCATACTTCTGCAAACTTAAGTTTCCTTTTATCAGCTGCAGCTTATTCATCCAATCATGACGGAAATGGCCCATTAATTGGATCAGCTCATTGATCAGAGCCGCATCGCTTACAGGTTCTTCTTGTTTCTTCGATACATCCTTCATTTTCGCACTCCCAATCGTTTAATTTCTTTTTAGGAGTCTTGATAAGTGTGTACTATGAATTATAACAGAGAAGGCTTTGTTAAAAAAACACTTGTTTTTCCTGGTTCATCATGTTCCTTTTTCGGATCGCATACTATGCGGATGCCAGGCAGAAACATTTTTGGTATCACTGCTTGGGGAACATATCCAGTGGGTATGGGAAGCTGATGTCCTCATTCAAGGCGGGGTTCACTCACGCATCCTCTGCTTTTCATTCTTGATGTTACTCCGCTTACTGCAAAAAAAACTCCAGTCAACGACCGGAGTTTTTTGTGTCATTATTGAGCTACAGGATATACGCTCACTTTTTTGCGGTCACGGCCGAAACGTTCGAATTTAACAGTTCCGTCGATTTTAGCAAAAAGAGTGTCATCTCCTCCGCGGCCCACGTTTTCACCTGGGTAGATTTTCGTTCCGCGTTGACGGTAAAGGATAGATCCGCCTGTTACGAATTGACCGTCTGCACGTTTAGCGCCTAAACGTTTAGATTCAGAGTCACGTCCGTTCTTTGTAGAACCTACACCTTTTTTAGAAGCGAAAAACTGAAGATCTAATCTAAGCATGTAACTCACCTCCTATATTTGGTTTGCAGTCAACCGTAAGTGTTCACTGTAATCCCGCTCGATCGTTTCAAGAGAAACAATCATGCCTTCAATCAGCAGCTGCGCTTTTTGCAAAGCTTCCTGATCAGCGGCTTCAGGGAATTCAAAGTAGAAATAACCCCCGTCCTCGCCTATATCAAGAATCGGTTCGAGAGGAGCCAGCGCGATAACCGCATTGACCGCTCCGAAAACGACAGCCGTGACCCCGGCGCATACGAGATCTCGTCCATGTTCAGCAAAATCGGCATGTCCCGTCATTTCAAAGGACAAAATGCCCCCGTCATTCCGGGATCTTCGAATTGTTGCCTCAATCATGCTTACGCGTTGATTTTTTCGATTGTCAATTTAGTATAAGGCTGACGATGACCTTGTTTTTTATGAACATTTTTCTTTGGCTTGTAACGGAAAACAGTGATTTTTTTCGCACGGCCTTGTTTTTCAACTTTAGCTGTAACTGTCGCGCCTGCAACTGTTGGGTTGCCGACTTTCACGCTGTCTCCGCCAACAAACAATACGTCTTCAAACGTCACTGTTTCACCTGCTTCAGCAGCAAGTTTTTCGATGTAAACAGTTTGACCTCCTTCAACTTTGATTTGTTTTCCGCCTGTTTTAATGATTGCGTACATTCTCTGCACCTCCTATTAGACTAAGACTCGCCAGCAACAGGGGGCTTTAAAGCTCTTATCACCTGTCCCGAGCGGTTGTAGCATTGGTGCTACATCCATAACATTAAAAAATATATCAGAACCAAAAGGATATGTCAATCTATTTCTAGTAAGGCAGCAGCAGGTCTTCCATAGAGGAATCTGTCCGTTTATCGGCAAAATACGCATGAAGCACTTCATTTTCATCGAGCTGGCTGAGCTTTTCTCCGGCTTTTTCAACGATGATGGGGTGCTTGCATCCCCGTTTGAATTCGGCCATGACATGTTTCACTTTGGCATCGGCCGCGACCGTCAAAGGATGCAGCATGGCGACATCGCGGTTTTTGCCGTAGTATCTCTCCAAAAGAAACCTCAGCTGAATATAGTGCCGCTTCCGGTATTCATCCCATAAAGAAGCGGCGAGAAAGACGAACAGCACCCATGCACTGACCTGAAGGGGGACGGCCAGCACAATCCAGCAGCAGAGCAAAAGCGCGGAAACGGCCGATGTCTGCAGGCTGAGGAGATGCGCTTTTTGAAAAGCCATTTGTTTGGAGAAGTATAAAAACACAAACTTTCCGCCGTCAAGCGGCCAGATCGGCAAAAGATTGATGAAAAGAATAGAGAGATTATAAAAGGTAAACATCTCAAATGTCTGCTCACTTGCAAAACCTGACATGAAAAAGAGCCAGGCTGCCGCCTGAAGCCACACATGCTGAAGCGGGCCTGCCAGGATGACCGCGAATTCCTCTTTAAGCGGCCGGTTTCCGTGCTCCTCCACCTCAACCGTCCCGCCGAAAGGGAGCAGAAAGATTCGTTTTATGCGCCACGAAAAAAACACAGCCAGAGCAGCATGCCCCAGCTCATGAACGGATACGACCAGCAAAAGACACAGCAGCGCTTTGATGTGCCCCGTCATAAGACCAAGCCCCATGATAATCCAAAGAAAAGGATGGACATGAACTTTGAAAAGGAGGCTGAGCCATTTATTCATCAAAAGTGATCACCTGGATCGGATCTATGAATTTATCGCCATCCTGGATCGCGAAATAGTACTGGCCTTTACTTTTATCGTTAAGCTTGATCGAACCGATCTTTTTCCCTTTATCGACAAAGTCGTACAATGAAACGTTAACATCTTTTAGCCGGCCGTAAATGCTGCTTGTATTGTCGGCGTGCTGCACCTTCACCGTCAGCCCTGTTTTTTTATCTTTGCTCACTTCCATAATGTAGCCTTCTTTTACGCTGTCAATGGCTTCGCTGGCGGTTTCGACGACGACGCCCTCTCCGTTATTTTGAAAGTCCTGCTGGATTTTCCCCGCGGCAGGAACGGCCATATCCTGACTGACCGCCACCTGACCGTCCTTCTTTTTCGTTCCCGGCGTAAGAAAAGCGAGCGGGTTTCCGAAGGAAGATACGAACCAATTGCTTACGGCAGCAAACTGAAATTCCTTTTGAAAGGTTTGTGCGATCGCCGGTTTGATCTGACTCAACGGCTGTTTGTCAGTTTTATAGGCAATAGCGGAGATCAGTACGAGACAGGCGGCCAGCAGGCATTTTAAAATAATAGAATGAGCGCTGATCAATGGATGCCGTCCGTTAAATTCGGGCGGGTGTTCCGTTTGATATTCGTAGTCCGGTAGAAGCTTGTGCTTTTCCTGCTCCTTGACCGTCTGCCACGCGGGAAAATCCTGAGTTCGGGCGTTTTGAACGAAAGTCCGTTTTGATTCAGGCCGCTGTTTTCTTCTTTTGGCCAGTCTTTTTCTAATTTCATCAGCTCTGTGACTCATCGCCATCATCCTTTGCAATCGTTGGGTTTGTACATCCTATGTCTTGTCCATTGCAAATATGCGCTCTTGAAAAACAAAAAAGACCTGATAAGCTGGGCTTCATCAGATCTTTGTATTCTGGTATATATTATGAACGCACGCCGAAAAATGACTTGATTTTCGCCATCATCCCTTTTTGCTGCTCTTCAAGCACCTGCAAAGGAACGGATTCTCCTAAAATGCGCCGGGCGATATTGCGGTACGCAATGCTGGCGCGGTTTTTGGAATTCATGGCAATCGGTTCGCCGATATTTGAAGCCCTGATCACTTCATCATCGTCAGCAACGATTCCGAGGAGATCAATAGACAGATGATGAACAACTTCATCCACATCCATCGTGTCACCGTTTTTCACCAGGTGATTTCTGATGCGGTTCACGATAAGGCGCGGCGGTTCAATATCTTCCTGCTCCAAAAGTCCGATAATGCGGTCAGCGTCCCGCACCGCTGATATTTCCGGCGTCGTCACAACAATCGCCTTATCAGCTCCGGAGACGGCATTTTTATAGCCTTGTTCAATTCCGGCCGGACAATCAATAATGACATAATCAAATTCCTGCTTAAGCTCCTGCACAAGCGATTTGATCTGCTCAGGGACAACAGCCGTCTTGTCGCTTGTCTGGGCAGCCGGCATTAAATGAAGCAGATCATCAAAACGTTTGTCTTTGACAAGCGCTTGATGCGTCTTGCATCTGCCTTCAATTACATCTACTAAGTCGTAAATAATTCTGTTTTCAAGACCCATTACGACATCAAGGTTGCGCAGTCCGATATCTGTGTCTACCAAACAGACGCGCTTCCCTAAAATGGCTAAGGCGGTACCGAGGTTTGCAGATGTTGTTGTTTTACCTACTCCGCCTTTTCCCGAAGTTATTACGATAGCCTCACCCAATTTCACATTCCTCCCTCAAGCCTTGTTAGATCAGGTCTTAAATGAGCCAATTGCTGAAGGCGTTCAATGACCATATTTCCGTCAGTATCTAAATAAGCACATTCCATGTCGTTCCCTTTTTGAATGTGGTCTGGGGAGCGATTTAACACGTGATTGATCCTCAATTGTGTCGGCATCATTTCGGATGCGGCGATCACAGCCCGGTTATTTCCGTTATAACCCGCGTGGGCAATCCCTTTTAATGAACCGAGAACAAATATATTTCCTCCGGCTCTGATCGTACCGCCGGGATTCACATCTCCGATTAAAAGCAAATCTCCCGTCACGTGAAGCACCTGGCCCGAACGGACGATTTTGGAAACAGAAACAATTTCCTGCTCCTCTTTCATCCGCTGCGCTTCTTCTTTGGCGATGACTTCACTGTCAATTGAATGCACGACTAAATCTTTCTTTGACGCGATCAGATCAGTCAGCTGCTCTGCCTGTTCCTGATACAGATACCGATGCCCGAGTTTAATATGAACACTGATTTTTTGGCCTTTGCCATCAGTATATTGTTCAATCGACAGCATGTTTTGAAGACCATCGAGAAGCTCATCAAAAGAACACGCATCATCCAGATGCAATGTTAAGCCGTTTTTTGTTCCTTTTATTGTTACATATTGCTGCTTTTTGGTCTTCATCAATGTTCACCTCAACAACATACTCTTTTCGTCAAAAAAAGATAAAATCCTTTTTACTCATCTCTTAATTCTTTCTTCAGACTTATATAAAACAGCCTGAAGGGCAGGACTAATATAACGGCCCCCGCAATATTCAGCAAAGCAGTCGGCAAGAACCGCTGAATGACAAAATCGTTAAACGTCATTGTGCCGCTGCGGATTAACGTCTGAATGCCGTAGACGTAAAATTCAAGCACACATACGCTCAGCACCGCGACCAGAATGACCATCAGGGCGTTTGTCTGCAGCACTTTAAACGCTTTGGCCGCCAGATAGCATAAACCGGCAAAACCAAACATATAAACGCCTAAAACACCCGTATAATTGATGTCATAAAGAAATCCGAAAATCAAACCGTAGATCACCGCATGCTTTTGGTTGATATAAGCGGACATAAAAATCAGCGCAAGCAAAAGAAAATGCGGAACGACCTGCTGCTCGACGGAAACGAAAGGAAAACGCACCAGATCCGTATAGATGCTTTCCGCACAAAAGACCAAAATCATAATCAAAGGGAGAAGGAAACGTTTCACGATCCTTCCTCCCCTGTTGCTACGCTTCGGTTCACGACGATGACATGGTCAAGATCGTACAGGTTGGCAGCCGGTTTCACGTAAGCGATTTTCGTCAGGCCGTAAGCATCTGATTCTACATCGGTCACTTCCCCGACCGTCAGCCCTTGAGGAAATACGCCGCCCGTTCCGGATGTCTCCACGAGGTCGCCTTTTTTCACTTCACGTTTTTCATCCGGCTCAAGGATGGTCATTTTCAGAGTCTGTTTCTTTTTATCATACCCTTCAATTAAACCGTAGCCTTTGCTTCCCTTTTTGCCGGAGATTTTGGTGGCCACTCTGTTATTGCGGTCAACATCACTCAGCAGCTGAACGGCGGATGTGAAACTGTTGAGTCCGCTGCTTTTGATCTTCCCGACCAGCGCACCCTTTTCGTTCGTGACAGCCATGTCTTTGGCCACTTTCTGCTTCGTTCCCTTATTGATCATGATCTGCTTGTACCATTGATCAGGGTTTCTGGCGATAACGGTCGCTAAAATCGGATCATAGTCGGAAATTGATTTGACATGCCCGAGTTCATCACGCAGCTTCTTGTTTTCATCTTTGAGTTCTTGGAGCTTCGCTTCATATTGTGTCTGTCCGTCCAGCTTTTGTCTTAAGCGTTCGTTTTCCTTGTACGTGTTTTTCAGGTCTTTTATGTCCCCGAAGAACCCTGCAAAATATTCGGCAGGCGTGTGAAAAATGTTTTGAAATACTCCCGTCGTATCACCGATCAGCTTTTCAGGCCAGGTGGTATTACGGCCGTTCTTCAGCGAGAATCCAATCATAGCCACCAATATGATAATACACAGAAGTAATAGCATTAACCGTTTGTTCGGCATCGTGATACACCTCTTCTATTTAACTCCTGATTATCTTGTTTTTCCTTTGAAAAGATGGATGTGCTCCAGTGCTTTTCCAGTGCCGATCGCAACACAATCCAGCGGATCTTCAGCGATAAGAACAGGCATTTTCGTTTCGTCGCTGATGACTTTGTCGAGATTGCGGAGCAGGGCGCCTCCCCCTGTTAATACAATACCTCTGTCCATAATGTCAGCGGCCAGCTCAGGCGGTGTTTTTTCAAGCGTGCTCTTCACCGCGTCAACGATTGAGAGAACTGTATCACGCAGTGCATTTGCAATTTCCGTTCCCGTGATTTCGATCGTTTTCGGCAGACCTGTCAGAAGATCGCGGCCGCGGATTTCCATTGACGCATTTTCTTCACCGGTTTCTGCTGAACCGATTTCCATTTTAATAGCTTCCGCCGTACGGTCACCGATCATCAGATTATATGTTTTTCTGATATAGCTGATGATTGAGTCGTCCATTTCGTCACCGGCTACGCGGATTGACTGAGACGTGACAATGCCGCCTAAAGAAATGATCGCCACTTCAGTTGTTCCGCCGCCGATATCAACGACCATGCTGCCCGTCGGCTCCCATACAGGAAGATTCGCGCCGATTGCTGCCGCAAACGGTTCTTCAATCGGATAAGCGTCACGTGCGCCCGCTTGTCTTGTCGCGTCGATGACCGCCCGTTCTTCAACGGCCGTAATACCTGACGGCACACACACCATAACGTACGGCTTTCTCGCAAACAATCCTTTATTTTTCACAGCCTGATTAATGTAGTATTTCATCATTGTCGCAGTTGTTTCATAGTCAGCGATAACGCCGTCTTTCATCGGACGGAGCGCAACCACGTTGCCCGGAGTTCTTCCGATCATGTTTTTCGCATCGTTACCGACCGCAACGATTGACTTCGTATCCGTTTGCAGAGCAACGACAGACGGCTCTCTCACTACGATTCCTTTACCTTTAACAAACACAAGCGTATTCGCGGTTCCCAAATCTATACCAAGGTCTCTCGTACCAATTCCGAACATATGTATGTATCTTCCTTTCTTAAAGCAAAAATACCCTAAAGGGAAAAACTCATAAAATCTATTATATCTTAAATCAACGAAAAAAAAAGTGTTACAAATATCCTTTTTCCTTTAAACTCACAAATTTTTTATCACCAATGACCAAATGATCCAGCAGCTCGATGCCGATTAAATTTCCGCACTCAAAAAGCCGCCTGGTTACCTCTATATCTTCCCTGCTCGGTGTAGGATCTCCTGAAGGATGATTGTGAACGCAAATGAAGGACGCGGCGGATCGTTTGAAAGCTTCTTTAAACACCTCCCGCGGGTGGACAATAGATGAATTCAGACTTCCGATAAAAACGGTGCGTTTATGAATGACTTGATTTTTGGTATTTAAATATAAACATGTAAACTTAACATAAATACAAATAAATCTTTAAGCCTGCTAATGTTAGACGGCGCTAAAAATAAATGGTTTCACAAAAATGTTCGTTTTGCAAAAAAAAATCATTAGAAAACAAACTAAAAAAGCCCCATCTAAGGGCTTTTTTCTGTTTTTCTTTACGAAGATGGAGTCTGATAAAAAGAGACAACTCCAATTATCATTAACACAATGATTATCCCAAGGATACTCCATAATGTTATTTTAACGCCTTTTGTCATGCTATGCCCCCCATCTTTTAACTAAGATGTTTTAGGTGCCTACTGGCCGCTCTGCTAATTTTAGAGTACCCACCGGGCGCTCTGTTATCTTAACATCCGATGATGCATGATTAATTTTGACTACAGCTAAACCACTTAACGTAACGAAGGTTAGAGCTGCACAAAGAATCATTTTTTTCAATTATAATCCCTCCAGGTGCCTCATTTTCTTCTCGGCTAAAATAGCATGCTTAGAAAATTCAAGCGCCTCTTTATAGAGTCCATGCTTCTCACAGTGTTCTGAAATAACCAAAGAAAGATCAAAGACGCTATCAAGGTCATTTACTTCA
This sequence comes from Bacillus sp. KICET-1, assembly GCF_027721405.1. Lineage (NCBI taxonomy): Bacteria > Bacillati > Bacillota > Bacilli > Caryophanales > Bacillaceae > Bacillus > Bacillus sp. KICET-1. The sequence goes on along the minus strand of NZ_CP113515.1, from coordinate 2,224,280 downwards.
TATAAGTAAGAAATACCACCTCGACAAGTTTCAATGCTTTTCCTCTGATCCTGCTGCAGAAGTCCGTAAATAATATTTATTTTAGCCTCATACACCTTATTCTCTTTTCGTTTAAAATATTCCTTTGTCTTTTTATAATAATATGGAATTTTATTTACATCCCCTATTTTATAAAGCTCTTTCAAAAACATATACAGGGAATTTATATAATAAACCGAGTCCCTCCACTCTTTATTTCTGATGGCTTTTTTCAAGGCATTTATACAGTCTTCGGAACGGTTTGCTGCAGAATATGTAATACTTAAATTATGGTGTATTAAAGCGGTGAAAAGTGAATCGTGAAGAACTCTCGAAATTCTGATTGCTTCTAAATAACTTTCCTCTGCTTTTTCGTAAAGTCCTAAATCAGTGTAGTTTTGGCCAACAATCATAAGAGACGTGGCAAGCTTTCGTTTATAGCCTTCATTTTCTCTATAAATTTGTAGCGCATCATTGATATAATTCAGAGAAATTAGACTCTGCCGCAGCATCATATACATAGATGCCACTTTCGAATAAAATTCAGCCCGCTCTATACAATCGGGTATATCTTTCAATTTTTTCTCTGCTATTTTGAACAAAGTAATTGCTTTCTCAAAATTTCTTTTGTGCGACTCATATAACGCTTCAAATAGAAAGAAATAATATTCAATCATGTGATCTGTTTTTTTTATTTCATCAGCGTGGTTTTCATTAAAATATGAATGGGACGGCAGCTCTTCCCCTTTCACCTGAAATAAAAGCATTTTATGTCTTTCTTCTAACAAAGAATAATACATCAAAACTTCCTGATCCTCTTCCATTTCATCAAACAATGGTTTGATCTCTTCAAAATATCTCTCAGCAGAGTCAGTGTCTTGCTGTTTTATCGCGATATACCAATCATTTAATATATTTGCAACACATTCAGAAGCCAGTTTACTCATCAATAAACCCCTCTTTCTACAAATATTCTAAATTTTCTCAAACAATATTCTAGCATACGTTTAGCATAATTTGTAATATATAGGAATAATTTTCGACATGCCGCAATTCTTATTTCGTTTTTACGCAATCAGAGGAAAGGGCAATTCAACCTATTTTTAAAAGTTCGAATCGAAGGATAATAGTAAAAACAAACCAACCCAAAAGAACTATTTTGTATTTGGAAGTTTTGTTATGTATTTACTCCGGCTTTCATCGTGGTAAAATTTTGAATAACATTTTATCGCGAAAGGATATGATCATGAAAATCTTTGAAGCAACCACCCTGCTTTCTGCCGCCAAACAACGCGCAAACGAATACAAAGAATTGCGCAGCCAAATGACGAACCTGAAAAATGCGTTCCAAGGCATGGCAGACCTGGGCGACAGCGATTTTTCGGGCAAAGGCGCCGACAACATCAAAGCTTTATTTCAAGATCACGCTGGTGTCACAGATGAATGGCTGGAATTGATTGATATGAAAATTGCGTTTCTCACAAGCATAGAAGCTATGATTGAAGATGCCGGCCTTTCAGACTCTTATGTGGAAGATTCTTTCCTTGAACATGAGTTGACAAACGCACTTGATAAATCAAGAGCGATTATGCAAGAGCAGCGCAACGAAATGAAAGGTATCCTTGATGAAATCGCAGATATACTGCCGCTCGATCTCTTTTCAACCAATAACGCGGATCAAAAATTAGATGATTCTGATACAACAAAAAGAGATACAATACAAAAAATTGGTGAGCTGGATAACAACCTTTCAAATGAATATGGGCTGTCAGAAGCTAATGAGGCGTTCATTATGGCAGATTTTCAGGCATTACAAGATGCGACAGGGAAAGGCAAAAACGCCACCCCGCTCAACTATAATGCCAAGGCGTACCGGGAAAGTGAAATCCATCAGATGCAAGCAGGATTACATAAACAATCATCGGAATATCTTTCGTTCAAAAAACAGCAGGCAGAAGAAAGAAGAATTGCGAAGGAACAGGAAGAGCTTGCGAACAGGCCGTGGTACGAAAAAACATGGGATGTTGTTTGTGATTTTACAGGTGAGGTTACCGGATATTATGATTATAAAAGGGCGGCTGATGGAGTTGACCCCGTTACAGGTGAAAAACTTACTGCCGGGCAACGGGTCGCAGCCGGGGGAATGGCTGCTGCAGGGTATATTCCAATTGTCGGTTGGGCCGGCCGTATCTTTAAAGGCGGAAAAGCAGTCTATTCAACTGGAAAAGCGATATACAAGGCTGATAAAGCCCTCGAAATATATAAAACTCCCAAAACCTTTCATGCATTGGAAAGTTCTCAAAAAGGGCTTTATGGCTTAGTCTCAGCAAATGGTTTAAGTGAAGGGATAACAGGCCGTGATATGTTTGGGAATAAGATTTCCAAAGAACAGCAGCATAACAGTATTAATGCAGCGCTTGCTGTTTTTATGCCTTTCGGGGCAAAGGGTTTTTCCGGTAAAACAGGCCTTAAAACTTCAACTTCAGTTAAAAACACAACTATTATTGTTAGCAGAAAAGGGGCTTTGAAAGAAGCTAAAAGAGACGCCGGTATACCACGTGCTCAACATCCAGAGTCAATTAATCGAGTAGAAATGCGCACTGCTCCCCACGAAGGTAGTCGTGTAATTAAAGATAAAAATGGTAAGATCATATGGACGAGGGAGTACACTTTCACTAATAATAAAGGGGAAAAGATTATCATACAAGATCATAGTGCTGGGCATGAAAAAGGTGGTCAGGGCCCACACTTTAATGTTCGACCGATTGATAACACTCGAACAGGAAAGGTTCCTGGCACAAAAGAACATTATCCTTTTAACAAATAATTTGAGGTGATTTTATGTGGTACACAAAGATTGAAGAGAGTCGTTTTTTAAATAGTTTATATAATGAGGTGCCAAATTTAGAAAATGTACGCATCGAAGGAATTTACATAAAGGAGGAAGGCAGAAAAGTAACATTACATTTTGACATGCCATTTTATGCAGAAAACCCTCCTAAGAAATGGGCTAATTTAGGATACAACTCAATTGCTCTTCAAGTCGACTTTTTTGATATTCATTCTTTAGAAATGAAAACAACATCAGATACATACAGAGGAAACATCGAGATAAATAATGATGAAGAGGGATTATTAGAGGTTAATGTGACTGGTGAGATTACGGCAAAAATTAAAGCTGATGCAGGATTTATTCAATCAATAAATGGTTATATTAACGAGGCTATATAATTATTGACTATATATACAAAAAAGCCCCTCTCAATGTGAGATGGGGCTTTTTATTATTCCAAAAGAGTTCTTAGTTTCGCCTTTGTTTTTGATCCGTAAATGCCGTCTTGTGGAAACCCGTGCATGGACTGGAACCGTTCGACCGCATTTGCCGTTTTTGCGCCATATGCATAAAACTATGGATAACCATCCATTATTCCACTAAAATGGAGTCATCGTCTATTCTAGGAGGAATTTCATGTCATTATTTTTTTCACTCTTCGCAGCTCTGATGATAGTTGGAATATTTATTGGATTGTTTCTTCTTATATTAAACTCCACTAGAAGATTTGGAATTCGACTTACAGTTGCATGTCTTACAATCCTTCTGCTAATGTCTCTGTCAAACAGATTCATTTTTAAATTTGAGGATGAACATGAAGAAGCTGTTACTCCGCAAACATTTCATAAAATTAAAGAAGGTATGACTTATGAGGAAGTTAAGAAAATAGTTGGTGGGAAAGCCATGTCAGAAAGTAATTTATATGCAGGATCTAAGGAATACGTTTATGAAGGGAAAGATGGGTTAGAAAGCGGAGCAACAGTTACTTTGCAATTTGATGATGATGAATTAAATTTCATATCAGAAACAGGTTTAATTAGTAAGCGAGAAGAAGATGAGCAAAATAAAGAAGAAAATACGACTACTTTTACAAAAAGTGATTCAAAAAAAGATGAAATCAATAGTTTAATTGACAATAATCTAAAAAACGTCACTGTGGAAGAAGTTGAAGTCAATCAGGATCTGGGAACAGATGAAAACGGACAATACATTGCACTTGTTCATTTGTCCTTTGACTTTAAAAATTCATTAGCAAGAACAAAAAAAATGATGGAATTGTATAGCGAGGATTTAGCAGCTCGCATAGCAATAGAAGACAAGAGCTTTCGTGAAATTACTGTATTTTGGAAAGCGCCATACATAGATGAAAACGAAACCTTAGCAAAAGTCTCTTACAAAAGATCAGGTGAAAAGATGAGGATCAGTGAGAAGAGCTTTTCCCAATCTTTAAGTTACAATCAAGTTAAATGAAAAAAGCCCTCCCTTTTAAAAGAGGGCTTTCATTATTTCAAAAGCGCTTCGATCTTCGTTTTTGTCTTCGGCCCATAGATGCCGTCAGCAGCTAATCCGTACATAGATTGGAATCGTTTGACCGCGTTTGCTGTTTTGGACCCGTAATAGCCATCTATTCCGTTGTTCTTTGCTCCTTTGTCCGGATAGTAATAAAGAGCCGCCAGAGCCGTCTGAATCTGTTTCACAGCCGTTCCCTTAGTTAATGGGCTTGTCACTTTAAAAACGCCTGACGGCAGCGTGTAAGATGATTTTTTTCCTTTTGTTGGGGTGCTGGCCGAATCCGTCAGCCTTAATACTTGGCCGACTTTGATAAAATTCGGATTCTTGATACCGTTCAAACTTTGCAGGGTGGCCATGCTCACGCCAGTTTTCTGTGCAATGACAGAAAGAGCATCGCCTTTCTTGACGGTGTACGTCGCTCCGCCTGTCTTGGTTTCTGTTTTTGGTGGTTTGGGTGCTTTTTCACCCCCAAGACGTTCTAATTCTGCAGCAATGGCCGCTTTCACTTGATCCCAGCGCCCCTCTGACAGAATACGATGCGGGCAGTATTTTCCGTTCCAGTCCTGATGCTTTCTGATTTTGTCAACGCCCCACCCACGCTCTTTAAGAAGCTGAGCCACGAACTTGATAGCCAGCGCCTCTGCTGCCCGGTAACGCGCACCACCTGACTTGCTGTAGCAAATTTCTACCGCAATAGACTTACGGTTCCCGGTTCCGTTTGTGCCGTCGCCAGAGTGCCATGCGTTCCGGTTCAACGGAATCCCCTGAATTACTTCTTTATCATCGACGGCAAAATGATAGCTTGTCGATTCGCTGTTTCCCGTCATATAACTGATTTCATTGGCGGCTGATGCGTCGTTTGCTGTGTTATGGATGGTGATATACTCCGGCGTCATTGGATTCGGGCATTTCAGAGCATATTTCTCAGATTCTACTATTCTTTTTTTGACTGCAATTGTCATGAAAAATCTCTCCTATTCTGTTTTTGGAATTAAAAAAGCCGCTGAATTTACTCAGCAGCTTTGTCCTCTTTTTCTGTTTTCTGGTCGTTGTCGCTTTCAATTACGTGAAGCCGGTCAGTGATGACGGCCGGAATTTTAACGCCGATCTGCGCCAAATTCTCTGTGATGGACAGGCCCTCATTTGCGATATAAAAAAGAACGGTTCCAAAGGTCAAGACACCGTTCAAATTTGTTATCGTATCAATAATGTTTGCGACGATGACCACCATAAAACTGAGCATCTTCCGCACATATCCAAACCACGCGCTACGGCTCCGGAGCTGCTTCATTTTCCACGCTTTGATAATGCCGGTGATGACATCCAAGATGCTGAGGATCAGAAGCAAGTCAAGGTATTTCACCTCCCCGAAAAGATATGTTCTTGCGATCTGTAAGCTTTCAAAATTCATCCACACGTATATTCCCTCCATTTGTTAATCACCTCCTTCGAGGCAAAATAAAAACACCTCTGGGGTGTCGATCAGTTTGCGGCGCTGCCTAAATCCACACTGACAGGCTGTTTTGTCTTTGGATAGGTCAAGCCGGTTATTTGTTTGTATTGATCTTCTGTAATTCTTCCCCACTCAACAAAACGGGCCACGTCTGCATTACTGTAATACTGCGGCCCCCATCCGTAGATGGTTTTAACGCTTGTAAACCAATCCATCATTCCCCTTTCCCTCCCTCCGCCAGCATTAGATAAAGATTGGCAATCATTTGCGCTTGTGACTCGGCAAGGCTTTGCGCTTCCGCAAGTTGTTCTGTAATGGCCGCGTTCTGAGCTTTCAATTCATCAACGGTAAAAGGCACCCGCCCGCTTTCAATTTGCTTTTCCAGGGCTTTTTTCTCTTCCTGGGTGGCCGCCTCCGTCCATGTCTTCTCAGCGGGATGATACATCGCCTTTATGAAAGACGGAGGCTGGACGGTTGTACAATTCTCAGGGATTGTATAGTTACCTTCTTCGTCAGGCTCAATCGGAACGGGTTTGGTCAAAATGAAATTTTCATCGTATTCATAAACCTGAATCATGCTTTTCCTCCTTCCTGAAAGCCCACGACCACATCCAGATAGTAGCCTCCGCCCATCTTACTTGAGTCCGCCGGGTCCGGGTATTTTATTTTTAAGTCTCCATCATCATAAATGATCAAATTGGCTGTGCCGCCTGTACCACTTAACGGCACTGTTATAACAGAACCGCCAGCAGGCGCGTATGCCGCGGGGATGGAGCCGAATATGATTTCGGCGTCTGTTTTCACATGCCCCCGTAAGATTAAAAATGCCCCCCACTTTGCATACATCGGTGTCCGCGTCCCTGCGGCGGCTCCGTTCTTCAGCATGATGTTTGCATAGATGGCGGCCCCGTTCCATGTCTTCCGCTCAGCTGCCGAGATGTGTCGTTCTTGGTTGTAATTATGAGCTTTGAACTGCCGGGTCATATCATCCCAATACGCCTGATCTTCGGCCGTAACGTGAATGTCCGTGTTACTTGCATGGATATTGACTTTATCCTGTGCGCCGCCTTCTGTTTCCTTGCTGTCCCAAGCTTTCCGATCAGCTGCAGAAACATGCATATCTACATCGTTCGCATGGGCGTTTACTTTATCCTGTGCGCCAGAAGGGGTTTCCTTGGCATTCCACTCTTTTCTCTCGGCAGCCGTGATGTGTTTCACGTTATCTTTTGCATGGTCGTTTGTGTAAGACTTGGCGTTTTCCTCTGCAGCATCCGCCTTTTGCTGCGCGCCCTCTTTCGTTTCAATGGCTTCAAGATCGGCAAATTTCTTCTGTAATTCCTCGACGGTCCGGCTGATCTCTTCGATGGTATGGTTTATCCTGTCTTTCAGCGTTTCAAAATCGTCAATGTAATAGTCAGCTGTCGGAATGATGTTCTGATCTTCTAGCGTTTTGGCGATAGAGAAGGTAAAAAGTGAAGTCGCCAGCGCCTGCCCGTTTGTATAATATAGTTTGATTTCAGCCTTAACGGTCCCGTAATGCTTAAGCTCTTCATCTGAAAGCACATATTCCGCCTTCCCGTTCATCTTATCAGTGATGGTAAGGCTCTTCTTGTAAAATGACCCATCAGCATACAATAGAACAATTTTCGCGTCTACGGCAGACAGAGGCAACGGCGTGCCGTCTTTTGTAAAAGAAAAAGACAGCTTCGCGCTACCTGTATCCTGCGTCATGAATTGAATGCTCGTGGTTCGCCCGTTTGTCCGGTTCGCATTAATATCAAATGCGACGCCCCCCGTTTTGTACATTCCTTTTCCTCCTTAGTGCTGCGGCGTAACGATCATTTGAGCTACACCGTATCCTTTTCCCGCATCATACGGGGACTTGATTCTCATAACCGTACCATAGCCCCCGCTTTCTGCTTTAGTCGCGATTCCGCCAATTGCTGAAACGCTATCCCCTACGGCCACTGTTTCGTCAATCCTGACAAAGACTTGACCGATCAGACCGATGACATGCCATTCGTCCCGAGAGTCACGCGGCACATATTCGAGAGAAGGGTCGTATTCTGGATTAAGTTTGGGGAGACGGATTTCTTCGCCGCCGCGGAAAACTGTCTCGTAGACCAACCCGCCGAATTCATTTCTTTCGTACTGCTCGTTCCAATAGAACGCAGCACCGCCGAGTACCACACCCGCAGTTTCCGAAACAACTCCGAGAATCTTGTCCCCTTTTTCCGCTTTTCGAATCTTTTCGCCTTCTAGCGCAACGAGATAACTAGAATCAATTTTCTTGCCGTCAGCAGACTCAAAATACTCAGCGAAGTCTTTGAAATCTGAGACGCTCTCGACTCGCCCTGTGCCGCGAATATGACCGCCAGTCGAATCCAACTCCCATCTCGTATTTTTTGTTGAGGCAGTTCCTGTCCCATAACCGCCTCTAACGCTGTATCCGTTATCGTTGATAACCCCTTGAGCTGCAAGAATAGCCCTTGAGTTGCCGTCACCTTTTGTGTGACAGTTATTGACGGCTATTAGCGCTTGACGCGACCCCTCAGTTGTTGAGCCGCCCCGGACACCCAGCAGAACATTAGCAGGGCCTTTTGCGATGTTGTCACCTGTACTGCCTAAAATGGCACTCGCTTCATGCAGTGCAGAGCCGGAAGTGTTACCGCCCATAAAACCGCCTTTTACTCTTGTCGGGATAGTGCTGTACTCTCTCCCGGCCAATTGAGCAGATATCTTATACCCGGCTGCTTCTACACCTACAATGGTTGTTTGATTATTCGGCGAACCAATTCCGACAGTTCCGTTTTTACCTATAATCGTTCCATTCATAATGCTTGAATGATAAACCCCGCCGCCTAAACCGATAGCTGCCGGAGCCGAATTGTAAATATCAAAATTTGAGATCTTCACGTAATCAGCTTTTTGTGGGCCTCCGTACACTCGAATATCATGAGAAGCCTTTCTGAACCCTCTCATTTTAATTCCGTTTACGGTAATATTTCTGCAGCGATACTGAAAAGCAACCACCGGACTGTTTTTATAATCGTAATTGGGATTTCCGATTGCGGTAAAATTGACAATCTGCACGTTCTTATATGCGGATACAACAAGAGCACGAGGGGTAATCCCCTCATACAGATCATTAAAAACCGGTTCTATTGCAGTGCAGTCCGTTAACGTCACATCATAAGCTGTGGTACTCTCAGGATCATTTGCTTTATGGTGGCCGATATGCCGCAAATCATAAGCCCGCACGTCCCGATATGAAACGTGGCCGAGGATATGAACATTTTGGGAAGCCGGCCATTCGGTATGCGCCTTAACTTCAACGCCTCGGATGTTTCCTTCTGTATAGTTGTTGAGCAGCCACACATGCTTAGAACCGTCGTCAATCTCAATACCGTTAGAATTAGCCTTTCCCGCGGCATGTGCGAGGCCTGTTGGGTTTGTGCAATGGCAGTTTGATATGAAAATATACTCACTGTAATGGGTTGTTATCCCGTCATCCCCATACCCTGAGCTAACGCAGCCGTCAATCCATACATATCTGCATCCGTCTTTTGTATACTCGGTATCTGGCAGATGGTCATACGTTGGCGCTGTTATATCAATGCCATGAAGTGCCGGGTTAATGTTTTCTATATTTTTAATCCAGATGAACTTTGAATTCGCAAAGGCAACGCATGTGGAATGCTGCCCGCCTGTCGCCCTTAAACCACCCTGCCGCTCTTGATTCCAGTCTGTTGAAAATCCTTCAATGTGAATGTTTCGATTCCCTTTTTCATAGTCCACATTCGTAATAACCCATTCTGAGGTCGGTGTCTCATCATTCAAAATCAAGAATGTAACGCCGATTCCCTGGCCGACCAGACGAACCCAGGAAGGGATTTTCAAACCTTTCACGACGTAAATGCCAGCTGACATAACGACCTGCACCTTACCGGTCCCGAATGCCTTCTTAAAAGCTTCCGTGCTGTCTGTTTTTCCGGTTGGGTCAGCTCCGAAGTCATCAACGTTTACAACGCGTTTGATTTTCCTGTCAAGCTTGCTGAATTCCCTATCAAGCCTGTCTTTCAATGTTGCGGCAATTTCCCCATCCGTCGTTACGCGGGAATCCACGACTTCTTTTACATCTTTGCCGTCGTGATTCAGTACAAGGTTAGTAAATCGCGCAAACAGATTTTTCAAACGGTTTTCGACGGTGTACCCATCATGTGTAATCTGTGAAGAATCATGAACGGCAATTCCTGCTCGGTGCCTTTTAAGATCATCATCAATTTTATTTATTCCATTTTCTATAGTTTCCATGTCATCTCTTATTTGAGATGTATACCGGGCATTTCGGGTGGTATCATAGTCTTTGGTAAGCCTGACCAATTCAGAACACTCCTTTCAACTAAAACGAAAAGCACCCCAATAGAGGTGCTTTAAATCATCATTCTTAATTTCTGAACATAACGTTTTTGATCTTTCAATCGTTTTTCTTGCTCCATGCGGATATCCTGGATATCTTTACGGAAATTAGCAAAGTTCAATGTTGGCTTTGCATATGGATTTAAGGGCTTGTATTGGATGGAAAGCAGTCGGACATCGTCTTCATAAGTCACACCGCATGCTGTATCAGCCAATACGTGAAGTGTGTCTCCTTTCCAAAAATCATCTTGTATGTCAAGAAGCTTCGGCTCATAGATGTATTCATAATCTACTTCTATCTCCATTTTCGGATAAGGATTCACGTATTTTTCAAGCGCCGTCATCATGCTGGATTCTTTTTTATAACGCTCGTCGCGCAACGGTTCCGCCCACCTCGGCATACCATCAAGCAGGAACTTATCTTCGTCAGGGTGCTTGTAAAGGACTGGCTCAAAGACGTACTCCGTTTTTTTGCTTTCGGTGCTGCTGTTTTCCTTAATCGCTCCGAATCCTCTCGCCCGGGTAGAGCAGCCTTCTGTCGATGTTTTAATTTTAATACCGGGCATATTATAACGAGAGTCGAGAGTGTGATTGATACGCTTTCCCATCTTTTTATAAACGTAAATCTTGTAATTATCAACATCCAGTTCTAAGCCGTAGTCTTCCACAATTTCGCTTATCAGCTCATTCGCGAACTTATCACCAAAATTCTCCTGCTCCACACTTTTAAATTCACTTTCCTTGTCTTTGAAAATATAAGAGAATTTCGTTCCCTTCAATGTGAAATCAAGCATTTTTCTTACAGTCAGTGTACCGCTGATCGTCTCTTCTACATAATGGTTATTCAAAACGGCAACGAAAACATGACTTGCAGAAACTTTCTTGCTGAGTGTCTTTTCCTGATCGACTTCGATCATCGTGATAAAGTATTTTTGATGGTTAAATTTCTTTTCGTCCAGGTAAAGAATATTGTCATTTATGAGCAAGTCATATTCAATGCCGTTATCAGCAGTTCGAGTGATCGTAAACTCAATATCTTTTTTTCCGGTGGTGTCATCTAATAGATCTGGATCGGCACCAATGACTTCGACCACTTGATTTCCATCTTGACTGGAAACATGCAGCTGAGGGAAATAAACGTCTTTTGGCAAGTTTTGATTCAGCGTAATGTCTTTACCGTCATATTCTTTACTTGGTATGTCCGGCACAGGATCTGGTGTGCTCGGATTACTCGGTTCGTCTGGTACTCCCTCGGTTGTATCATATTTCGTTAATTTATAGGTGAAAATGAGGCTGTTCAATTTTGTTGCGTAATTTGGGTCGGTAGCATACCCGGCTTTGACGAGAGCCGCAGTTGCTTTCTGATAATCTGTTTCCCCGACGACAGCTTTATAATGGTTTTTGTCCCAGCTTAGGCCATTTAAGTACAAGTTCGCCAGGTCTTGTATAGATTCTTTCCATGAAGGGTACTTCCTGAATTTAGCCGGAACTTGTACGTTTTCTCCATTGATAACTTCCCATGTTTGCATAATGACATACTGTCCGTTGTATTCGCCCTTCATACCGAAAAGGTTATGCCCTTTTGTCGCCAATTCACTTGTGCCCCACGCGCTTTCTAAGCATCCTTGCGCAATGATCAGTGATGCGAGAATACGGTGCTTTATATATATTTGCTGGGCGTCGCCGGCAATCTCTTTAATAAAATCTGTATTCGCCATATAAACCGCCTGCCTTACAAGTAATAGAGCCGAGTGTCAAATTCTATGACAAAATCATCGGCATTCTGAACTTCAAACTCATTCCATCCAATTTCAAGACTCGGCAGACGTCCAGATGTTTTTATTGGTTTATTATTGAGCAGCGCGTACTGCTTTAAAAATGATACCTGCTGTGACTTCTTCAACTCCTGTTCAATCGTTAATTTCTCGCCATTGGTATGATTGATTAGCGTTACATTCTTCCCCTTGGCGTTCAATAGGACGTTATACGCATGATCAAGAGGATTGATTTGGACGTCTCCGGAATTAAAGACAGAGAAACGTTTCTGATTCTTAAAATAATAGGACAGATTGTCATCTGATTGCAGGTTCATACCGATGTTCCAGTTCTCTCCTGACTGAGTCTGCGCTGTTTTGGTTGAATGTTTAGATTCTGCCATCCCGGTAATATTGGTAAACTCGACCGAAAAAACAGTATGTGTTTTCTCCTTTTCTTTGGGGATGTTGAAATTCCCATCACACGTGACAAGGAAACGGCGATTCGGCCATAAGTCAGTAGAAATATAATAGGCAAATGGCTTCACCAATAAAGCATAGAGCTGATGCCTAAGCATGTAAAAATTATTGTGAATTTTCGAGTTCAAATATATTTCTACAGTGACCTTTCTTGATGAATAAGTCACGTCACGTGGGTGCTGTGCTGAGATAACACCATGTCGCCGCGGGATCGTGATCGTTTCCCGATTGATAATCGGCGCTTCCGCCAAAAAACTCAACACTTCAAATTGAGGAAGCAAGCTGTCAAGGCTCTGCTCCCCCAATCCGTTATCAAAATCCAAAAATAGTTTTACCAAGCCGGCTTACCCCCGTTTCTATATTGTTTTCTTCTATATCGGTCAGCACTCGTTTGGTCTACTCGGGCGCCATCAATATATGTGTTGTTATCTTTTAAGACCAGCTGTTGCAGTAGCTGAATGTTCTGCTGGAGAGCGTCGATCTGCTGCCCCATCATACTGATTTGCCTTTCTTGATTCTCGACGACCCGAGTCATATCAATATTGACGCTTTTATCATTTTCAGGCTGTGCCGCGGATGCTTTTTGAAGCAATAGCAAAGCCTTCGAGATCATCCCTTCTTGCAGAGAAGGCAGGACGCCAAGCTCACGCCCAACCCGCGCCCACAATCCGATATTCCTTTCGCGGTATGCCGGATCTTTCGTAATGGTGGTTTCATCGTACCCTCGTTCGTTGAGGACGGCGAGCTTGGAGCCGCCCCGCCCCGGAGAAGTACCGCCCTTTGCATACCCTACGTAAGGGCCGCCGCGCGCCATTGATTTCAAGCCGGGATGATTGGATATATCACCATATCGCCCTTTAATGTAATTAATGGCCGCCAGAATGTTGTCCACCGGATTAAGTATGTTGTTATGACCCGGAAATGCGTTAGAGGAAAACGTACTCGGAATGGTCTGCATTAACCCCCTTGACGGATTTCCTGCTCTTGCATTGGAATCTGTAAGGTTAATGGCATTCGGATTTCCTCCTGACTCTTTCATGGCAATCGTGATTAAGCCGGGAACCCATGAAAACGGGACACCAGCGATGCCGACCGCTTCTGATACCCATTTTTGGACCTGGGCAGACCCGGTTGCGCCTTTATAGGCATCGGCCGTAAAAAATCCCACATCCGGCAAGACCCCTTTTAAGAATTGAAGGGCACCGCTTTTTAGCGTTTTGAGAATACCAGTCCCTAATCCATCTATGCCGGTTCCTGTTTTAAATGGGATCATACCTTTGAAAATGCTGCTGATTATCTTTTTCGGCCCTTTCATAATCATTTCCATAGCGTTAGAAGCGACATCCTTCGTTTTGCCAATGACATTCTTGCCGACAGAGACAGCGCCTTTCACCAGCTTTTTTGATCCCTCAAACGCATTTTTAAAGAAGTTTCCGACCCCATTTGCATAACCGGGAAGTCCTGTGGCAGCTGCTTCTTTCGACTGAGCGTGCGGTAGAACAGACGTACCACGTGGAAGATCCCACACTTGTGGGCCGCCCATTCCGACAATGTAAGTGCCGATACCGGGCGTGTGAGCAAGCTCCCATCCTTCCTCTCCGACTAATGCCCGGCCGCCGGGGTGGAAGTCTGTTCCTTTGGCATAGGCTAACCCCGGTGCGATTTGCATTGTAGAAGACTGGCGACTGTCGTAACCTGCCGGCTTCCACTGGGGAATTGTAGGAATGTGCATAAATTCTAAAACTGTATTTATGCCGTCAGTTATAGCGTTTACTTTGGTTGCTAAATCTACTTTTAACTGATCCCAGACACCAAGCACTTCACCTTTTTCCCAATCAACTTGACTGATATGGCCTTCAGCTTGTTTTTTTGCCTCTTCTACGACACCTTTATGAGTTTTCTCCGCTTCACTAATTGTCTTTTTAGCCTGACTCTTTGCATTTTTAACGGTTTTATCGTGTTCTTTCTTAGAAATTGAACCTTTCACATAATACTGTTCATCAGCGGCATCAATAACGGCATCACGTTGTTTCTTAGCTGCTTTAATCGTTTTCTCTTTTGCATTGTTACTGTCCTTTACTACGGCCGCCGCTTGCTTTGCAGAAAGATTAGACGTTTCTTCTTTTAATTTTTTGGAGATTTTGGTTTGCTCGTCCTTGCTACGTGAGAGTGCAGTCTCCATTTCAGCAAGCATTTTGCCTTGAATTTTAGCTATTTCTTTATTTTCTTTTTCCGTGGTTTTTCGATTTTCACGGGCGGCAGTCCTATAAATTTCATCAACTCGATCAACATACTTTTGGATCTTCTTTTGTTTTTTCTCGTTATAAGCATCAATTTTGCCAATGATTTTATTTTCTTCTTTATCAGACATTCCTTTATTAGAAGCATAAAACTCTTTCAGCACTTTAGTTGCATTGGTCGCGCTGGTTTTGTAACCATTTTTCAAAGAATCTCCCATGTCTTTAAAGCGCTTTGACATGTCATCTGCGATGTCGTTCGTGATGGTAGCATTGGTCGCTTTCAGGGTGTTCAGCTTGGCTGTAACCTCAATGTTCATGTCTTCATAGGCATTGACGGCTTTTGCTGTGGATTTTGATACACCGTCTCCAAAATCAATTGTCGCCGGAAGCACACGTTTCTTTAAATTGTCATAATACTTAAATCCTGCATCAGCTAAGAGGGTCACACCCGTAATGAGCGCGCCGACTGGTCCGCCTAACAATCCAAGTCCGCCACGTAAAAGACCGACAACAGCAGTGCCTTTTTTAAGTATGTTAAACAGGCCGAAACCGCTTTTTGCAAGCTTCATAAATCCGCCTGCCCCTTTTACAGCATTTAATCCGGTTTTGATAATTCCGGCACCGAACTTTAACAGCTCAGGAGCAAAGGTAAGAACGAGTCCGGCAATTGTCCCGATTGGACCGCCGAAAAGAGTTAGACCAGTACCGGCAACCCGGGATGCGCCGCCAAGCCCGCGCATCGCTTTCGAGCTTCTATTTGTCGATTGCTCCAGTCGGCCCACTCGTGTTGCTGCCACGGCGTTTGTTTGGTTGAGCCTTTCCATTCGGGTGGCTGCTACCGTTGCCGCAGTGGAAGTTGTCGCAATGCCAGCTGCCGCTGTTCGGGATGCGGCGCCTGCCGCAACGGCTTCAGTCGTATAAACACCGAGACTTGCCGATGCCCGATTGACGTTACCGGTTAAATATCCCCCCGCCGTGCGGAGCATGTTCCATCCTGCTGCGATCCTCGGTAATGCCCCGATTAACAGCAAGGCAGCCCCGCCAAAAAGAGAAAATACTGTTACAGCTCCGGCCGTAATAGCAATAGTGCTTGCGACGGAGTTCGGTAAGGCGTCGAACCACGTTACTAATGAAGTCAGACCGTCAGTAGTAGCTCTGATGATCGGTATAAACTGGTTTCCCATGGTGATGACGGCGTTGTTTGTTGCAGATTTCAGATATTCTACAGATCCGGCCAGGTTGTCCATCTGCGTGTCAGCCACTTTTTCAGCAATACCGCCGCTGTTTTCTATTTCCTTTGTGAATTCTTCCAGCTTATCTTTACCTGCATGCATGAGCGTGATAAATCCAGATATAGCATGTTGTCCGGCCAGCTGTTTAGCGATCCGGATCTGTTCTGTTTCAGTATAATTTTTTGTTTTCTCTGTGATCTGTCCCATGATGTCGGCCAGCGGGCGCATCTTTCCGGTAGAGTCTGTCACTTTTAAACCCAATTCTTCAATAGCCGAAGCCGCAGGTTTAGGCGGAGCCGCTAAACGGGTAAGCGTCGAGCGAAGTGCTGTACCTGCCATGTCTGCCTTTATTCCGCTGTTTGCCAGAATGCCGGTTGCCGCGGCCAATTCTTCCATACTGAGACCTGCTGTTTTAGCAGCCGGAGCCGCATATTTCATCGTTTGGCCAATCTCCTGCAAAGTGGCATTGGAGTTTGTGAACGTATACGTCATTGCATCGGCAACACGGTTTGTGTCCTCTGCCTTAATATGAAATTCGGTTAAGATGTCAGAAACGATATCAGCCGTTACGCCGAGATCGGTTTGTCCGGCGGCCGCCGTCGCAAGCAAGCCGGGCATAGCGCCGATAATTTGGTTCGTCTTATAGCCGGCCATCGCTAAATACTGCATGCCTTCGGCTACTTGCCCATCCGTATACTGTGTGACGGCGCCAAGATGACGGGCTGTTTCTGTTAATGATGCCAATTGATCGTTTGTTGCGTTCGCCAAGGCGGCGACACGGCTCATATCTTTCTCGAAGCTCGCTGCGGCCTTAACGGTTGCACCGATCCCAAGCGCTCCGGCGGCACCAATTCCCGCTAATGCCTTTCCTGTGGCTGTTGCAGATTTATAAACAGCGTTTAGCTCTTCTGATACATCCTTTGAATCCTTTTTAAAAACAGAAAAAATTCCTGCAGCCCGACTGCTGCTGTCTGACATGGTCTGAAACTCTTTGCTGACTTTATTCAGCTCTTTGCCGAGATTCTCATGAACCGCAATAGCATCATTCAAACGCCGCGCCTGAATCTGTGTCTCTCGGTTGTCTTTTCCTTTTTGTCTGACCAGTTCTTCATACCGCTGACGGTGCTCCTGGACCAACCGGCCTTGAATCTTATACTTATTACTCAAGCCCTCCATCTGCGATTGCAGGAGCTTTGATTGATCGCCAGCATTTTTATAAATGCTTCCGGCTGCCTTCATTTCTGAATTTGCCAGGCGCATCTGCCTTTTTAAGCCTTCAATGCCCCGGTTAAATCCTGTATCATCAAGACCGACCTTAACGACCATATTTCCTATTGGTTGAGCCATATGTATCCACCCCGCTTTCCTGGCAAAAATTCAACAAAAAAGACAGGCTATAAGCCCGTCTAAAAGAAGACATCTTCAAATTTCACTTCTTCTGGTTTATTGCTTTCGGTCAATATCTCTAAATAGTGATATATGTCCATCTCGTCAATCGCGCTCATACTCCACCCTTGTTGTAGGAGAGTAGCGTAAATTTCATTTATCTGCTCTATTCCGCGCTCGTAGGTGTATTCTTCTCCGTCTGTTCCGGCAAAAAATCCTGATCAGCAGCCTCAATTTCTTTATAGCCGGCAATTTCCGAGAGAATGCGGCTTACTTCCTTAGCCACTTCAAAAGATTCCAGCCCCTCAAATAATTGATCGTAAGTAAATTGGTTCCGGAATACCCCTACGATAAATTGCAGCTGTTTTTCAAGAATCTTGATGCTTTCCTCCAAATTTTCTGCTGTTTTTTCGGCTTCTGCGTTCAACCGTAATGCTTCAATAAGTGTTTTCGTATTTGTCCGAGGTGCAATAAATGTTTTCAATTTCTTTTCATCTTCGAACCATAGTTTGATTGAGATATGTTTTTGAGCCATGTCGACTCCTCCTTTTAATTGTTATAGAAATAAAAAAGGAAGCACTCTGCTTCCCTTTTTAAGCGCCAAGATCAGTGCTTTTACTTGCCTTGGGTTCATCGTTAGATGAAGTGTAGGCGTTGCCGTATACCTTTTCATAAAACTTGTCTAAGTCGAAATTAGGCGCGTCTTCATCTGCGATGATTTTATACACATCATCCTGCTCTCTTTCAAGAAACTCCGCGGACAATTTAGAGGTCTGGAAGTCTATTTTTTCTTTTTTTGTGCTCCAGTCATCATCAGGCAAAGTGAATCGGCCTTGAACTAAGCCTACATGACGTTTTTTTCCGTTTGCTTTGACACCAAAGAAGGTAATCGCGATCCAAGGCGGAGTAACGTTTTTCTTGAAAAGATATAGACCGTCTTTGGTTTCCTCTATCCCAAATAAATTGACAAGGTGTTCCGGCGGTACGTCTCGCATTTCTAAGTCGAGTTTCGTTGAGCCAGTCGAGACAGCTAAATCAGCTACTTTATTATCTGCATACTGTTTTTCTGTAGATGAATCGGTTGCCATCTTTGCGTTGATAACATGTGGATAATCAATGATCTTGCTGGCGATCCACAAGCCTTTTTCTTTTACTAACGGTGAATACTTGACGCCTTCCAATCCCACCATAGAACTGTATTCAGGCATAATAAAACCTCCAATTATAGTAAAATATTGGCCTCAAACCGATATCCTTTCCGGATGAGGCGCTCAGATTGTAAAAATTCATTAAAAGGACCATAAGCCTGGAAATCAAAAGTTCCCATTACATCAACGACAGCAGCCATTACGGATTCACAAGACTGATTGTGGTACACATCAATCTGATATAGCGTGCTGTCCTGGATAGGCTTACCGTCTGCCCATTTGGTTGTTCGATAATCTAATTCTTGTACGACAATATAAGGCGGCTGGCTTTTTATCCCTTCCGGCACTGCCAATTCATAGATATTGCCGGGGTCAACCAATGATAAAAGCGCCGGATGGGCTTCCAGCGCTTCAAATAAACTGTTTTTCAATTGTGCAGCCCGTTCGATAAGATTCACAGCTTGTATCCCGCCTTTATGACTTTTTCCATTGCATCAAGCATCTTGCCATTCGCCTTCACCATACTCCGATGAATAAATGGATTGGCAGCTTGATGGAGAGTGCCGAACTCCGGCAAGTGAACACGGAATTTTGTATCTTTTGTAGGACCTACAACCGCGTATATCTCTCCGTCTTCGTCCCGCCTGATACGGCTGCCGACTATAATATCATCGTCAATGTGCGGATGACTTCCGCCAATGGAAGAGCGTGGAGCTTCCTCATTAATTTCCGCTGCCAAAACAGCCCCTCCGGCTTTCACTGCTGCTTTATGAATCTTTTCATCCTTACGGGCCAGATCAGCAAAAGTAGATTCAAGCTCTCTAAACCCTTTCAATTCCAATTCAAAGTTCATCGGCTCACCACATTCGCTTTAATCGTAATGAAATGCCGCCGCGAATAATTCGGCAAGATAGCCTCAATTTCATATGAAACGCCCTGAAAGATGATTCGCATATGTTCATTGATATCTTCCCGGTGCCGGATTGTAAATTGAACTGTTTTTTCTTTTTGTATGGCCGCTGCAGCATAATATTCCCGGCCTTTTAAGCCCTCCGCCTTTGCCCAGCATTCAATAACTGTTTCCCAGTTATTATTTCCCTCCACAGGTAGACGGCCGCCGGGTTTCTTTTTTTGAAATTGAATGCGATACCGCATATCATTTAGCATTGGCCTTCACCCCTGGAACCGTGTATTTCAATTGATTGATCATCATAGTCAGCACTCCATCAAGATTGGATGTCGTGCCGGCAATCTCCCGGTTTTCATACCAATGCGTCACAAAAGCTTTTACACACATAGCTGCTCGTGCTGAGTTATTCGGAAATGTAAGGCCAGTAGCACCTGTTATATGTTCCTTTGCTGATGCGATAAAGTCTAGAATTAAATCATCCTCCTGATCGCCATCGACCCGAAGGAATTTTTTCACTTTCTCTAATTCTATTTTTTCTGCTTCTGTCATCTGACTTCATCAGCCTTTCATTCTGCTGGAGTGGTGGGTTTCAGCTCATCAATTTGTTTTTGCATACCATCAAGTACAGCTTTTACTTCACTGTTCAGATGCTCCAACATGATGCTGCCAGTCCCAACGTTTTTGCTGCGAACTGATTTTTCGGCCAGCATTTCATGTGCAATGCTACCCTCTTCAATGACTGCCGGTTCGCCTTGTGGGCCTGGTTCGCCTGGCTCGCCTTGGGGTCCTGGAGGTCCCGGTTCACCTTGTGGGCCTGGTTCACCCGGATCACCCTTTAGGCCTTTTACGTAGAGAGGATTTTCTTCGCTGTTATCAGCAACCGAAATGTCAGTGATCGGCACTCCTTTACCGTTGTCCCTCGCAGAAGTTAATACACCGTTACTTTCGTTCAGAATATTGTCTAATTTCGCCATGTCGATCAATCCTTTCAATTTTTATTTTTACTTTCCAAGATCAGCAGACTGTTCAGGCGTTTCTACCTTTGCGTCTTCCCCGACGACAAGATCAGTGACAATGACGGCTGCTTCCGGATCTACCACTTTTCCGTCAAATCGTTCAATGCCGCGGAAATATGTCTGATCCGTAAGAAAAGCGTCTCCGCCCACGTCAGTTGATTTGATTTCGAATTTTTGACGGTCAAACATGAAATATGCACTTTCAAAATCACCGAAAAGAATATGAGTCTTTTGTGTTTTGTCGTCAGTTACAATTTCGTCATAAACCTCAACCGGACGTCCGAACAAAAGGAAGCTGTCTTCGTCCCTAGGATCTTGAGCTAAGATGCCTCTGCCGTTTTTATCTTCAATATTTGCCAGAGTTTCAAACGCTTCAGTATTCATAACCCACTTTGCATTTTTACGATATCCGCGTTTAATCTGGTTTTTAACCTTGCGTAGAAATTTAATCGTAATTACAGATGGCGCTTTAAGCGTTTTGTATTTGCCGCTGGTAATGATGCCTTCAACATTCGTCTCCCCACCTTTTCCATAAAAGACTTCATCATTTTCTGTCACTACAGCGGATTCAGAGAGCCAGTCTACAATCTCACGAACAAAGTTTACAAAAGAATCATTTAATAGCTCGCTAGAAACAGGCAAAAATCCGGCGAACTTTTTAACGTTGTACCAGATTTGTTCAAATTCCATGTTTTTTAGTTCTTTAATTTGTTCTTTCTCGGCTGTATTATAGAGTTTTCCGGCTACACCTTTTCGGACTGTATAACTCCCTGATGGAGCAGTTTTAGGCACAACGCGAACCAGATTCCGAACGGAATTTAATTCCTTGATGGATTTCAAAATCTCTTTTGAAATATCGTCCGGAACAGTATACCCGCCGTCTTTATCACTTCCAGAAGACAACGAGCGATTTTCTTTCAGAACACGCTGCATCATGCTTCTTTCTTCTTCTCCAAGGTCATGACTGCGTCCGGTCAACACTTTAAACCAAGCATCCCGGTATTCTTTTGTAGCTGTTAAAATATCGCGCTCTTCGGGTTCTTCATCGGGCTTTCGTTCGAATTCTGGTACAAAGTTTCGTTCTTCACCCAATGCCGGCAGTTCCAAGCCACGCTCTTCTGACATAAGCTCAATTTGTTTTTGCAACGCCTTGGCTTCATCAAGCATACTGCGGGCTTCTTCGGACTTCCCTTCATTCAAAAGATTGGATGCCTCTTGTTTTTTCTGTGTGAATTTTTGTCTCAATTCACGTTCTTTTTTCGTCATAGCAACTGTCATTCGTATTTCCTCCTTGAATTTGGACATAAAAAATAGACCTAAATTGTCAGGTCTAAAAGTTCAAGCTCTATTTTTAATTTTTCAATTGGGGCAGCACGCATTTCTTTTAACTGCTCCACTTTAGCCAAGCTTCGTTCACCAATCACTGCCTCCGTATCGCTATAAGCAGGCGTCGTTACGAGAGAAATGTCAAAGATACGTTCGATATTATTGATGCGGCGTTCATAAATGTCTTCTTCATCATTATGGCGCCATTCGTCCGGATCTCCTTGACTGTAATCCAAAGAAAAAGCAAAAGAACACTGATTAACGACTCCGCTTCTAACATTCACCATTAAATCTTTCGCGTATGACGTGTCTGTAGGGATAAAACGGAATTTGAGACCTATTGCATCTGTTTCTAGCTCCAGCCTCCCTACGTCCTCAGAAACGGTATTTCTCGCTAAGGGATAATCCTGACGGTGGTTAAAAAGAGCGACTACGTTAGAAAGGTCTGTGGAATCCAGGGCATTCCGGCTGATGATTTCTTTAAACCATCCTCCCAACGGCTCGGACCATTTTTCGAATTTCAAAGCGTACCCCTCAATAAAATGCCTTTTCTCTTCGCCTTCGCCGGCAGAGCGCAACTCAATTTTCGTTGTCAGATGACGTACTTCCTTGCTCATGTTTGCCATCACCTCCTTTACTTGAGCCAGCTTTGTTCATTTGATACTGCTCCAATGAATCAAGGAAGGTATAGTTAAGCGACACAAGGTGCCGATCACCGTGTTCAATCGCATTTTTCTCTTCCAGTGCACGAATTTCATTGATATTTAAGGCGCCGATCCGTTCCATAATTTCGTAATACTCGGCCCTTGATTTTGCATCACCGCGCAGCTCGCTGTTTACATTGAATTTGATGTAAAACCCTTCATTTATTTCACCATCAGTAAAAAGCTTTGTGATGATTTCCTGTTCAAAGGATACCAGCCAAGGATGCAGCGTATTTTTTACATACTCAATGGACTGGTGCTCAATATTGTTGAAAGTAGCACGATCCAGTTCATTAATTTTGTGCAGAGGGACTTTATAGATAGACGCAATTTGTGCTTTGTTGAATTTCATCGACTCCACAAATTGCGCTTCTTGTAAAGGCATTGAAATTGATTCATATGAAAGACCGGCATCAATAATTGCGATGTTGCGGCCCGCATTGACTTTTTCCCATTCATCTCTAGCCCGATTTTTTGCGTCTTCATCAATTAAGGTTGGAACTTTCAATATTCCCCGGGGAGTAGCATCATTTTTATACAATTTCGCATTAAATTTGGTTGCAGCAGACTGCGCACCGATATGTTCCCTTATGACGCCTATCGGACTTTTTCCGTTAATCCCGTCTTCTGTCATACCCTTGAAATGCAGGACCTCATCCGCATACAATTCAACACTTTTTGAATTAATGACCGTTTCATACCACAGTAGACCGTTGTTCGGATTTACATAGGCCTGTGTATTGGCCGGATTTAACGGTAATAAGGCTATGATTTTACCTGTTTTATCTACTTTGATATAAGAGTAGGCATTTCCCCAAAGACAGACGTGAATCATCATTAGCTTTTTCCATGTGAAAGCCGTCATGTAACGATTAGGCTTCAAATAGAGTAATTGAGCAACAGGATGTTTCATGCTGCTGATAATATCACCTTGGCGACTTTTGAACGTATGGACTGAAAGCTTAGCAATGTCATCAGACAATACATTCACACATGAATAGACATCAGGATGAATTAAGGCGGTTGATTCGCTCACACGTTCACCGCTGGCCGTCTTTGAGCCGCCGAACATATCAATGATCCAGTCAGGAGGGTTCGCAAGGTTCCAAGTCTCTGATTCATTTGATCTTTTTGAAAACAGCCCTTCCAAAAACAATCAATCACCCCCTTTTTTTGCTAATTAACACCGCATAAAATATAAAAAAGACACCCGTCGTCAAAAGACCGATGTTTGTATGCAAGCGATATGCGGCGCACGCTATAAATGCTGCACCTGTGATAAAAAGAAAATCGTTTAACAGAAGCAGCATGAATGCGAATATTTTTTTCACGATTACACCGCCCTTAGAAAGAGAATGACGCTGATTTGATATATGAGTTCAGGTCTACTTCATTATCAGTTTGAGAAGCTCGTACATAAGCATTAATCAATGCGGCTACAGGATCAATCCGTTGTGTTGATTTGGATTTATCCAGCATGATATTCTCTTGAGCATCTACTTTGGTTACTGCGTTCCCCATCGCCCAAGTTAGCAGTGAATTTTTCGGATGAATGACTTTTTTTGATTTCACCTTAGCTCTGAAGCCTTTAGTCGGTTCCGATAGAGTAGCAACACCCTGACGAATTTCAATCATTACATATCCGTCCGCCTCCATCTGCTGAGCAAACTGCGTCGCATTGTATGGATCATATCCAATTTCTTTGATACACCAGCCATTTTCCTGCTCCATCTTTTTGATGTAAGCCCTGATGTAATCATAATCAACAACAGCGCCGTCAGTTGTCGTAAGCCATCCCCTATCTTTCCATGTGTCATACGGAACGTTGTCGGTTTTCATTCGCTCAAAAAAAGTATCCTCCGGCATAAAACCGTGGCTTTCCACAGCGAACCGCCCATCATCCAAAGGAAAAACGAAAGATGCTGCGGTTAAGTCAATTGTTTTTGACAAGTCAATTCCGACGTAACACTCCCTGTTTTTCAGATCCGGAATTTTGTCAGAACCGCAGTCAGCCCAGGCCTGCATATCCATATAGCCGTTTTCTCGCATGTTTACCCAGATGTTCATGTTTTTTGTCATGAAATTTCTCATTTTCTCTGGGACAGCAAGCGCGACCTCCAATTCCCCACGTAAATAATTCAAACCGTGCTCATTGGCAGCAACAATCGGATTCGCTTTAATCCAGTTCTTTTCATCTTTGACGTCATCGCCTTTATCAAGCTCATTGACCATTACAAAATATTGCTCGTTCTGTTCGACCTTATTCGGGTCCAGTATACGAGACACGTAGTCATATTCCACACGATAAGCAGGATTATTTAATTCAAAGCCGGCCGTCGTAATAATTAACATTAATGGCTGGGCGCGGGCGGCCATACCAGAGGCCAGGAC
Source organism: Bacillus sp. KICET-1 (assembly GCF_027721405.1). NCBI lineage: Bacteria > Bacillati > Bacillota > Bacilli > Caryophanales > Bacillaceae > Bacillus > Bacillus sp. KICET-1. The sequence continues at coordinate 2,199,458 of NZ_CP113515.1, read as the reverse complement.
GTCATAAATTTCTGAGGTTTTATGGGCATGGTATTCGTCGATGATGCCGCATTGCGGGTTGAACCCGTCTCCGGTCTTCCCGGCATCTTTAGAAAGCGCCTCAATTTTCGACTGTGTTTTGGGATGCTCAATTTTCCCATAAGCAATCCGATATTTCTTTTCCGGCTTGTTCAAAAGGTCGCTTTGCATGATCTGCGCCTTAATTTCATTCCAACAGATTTTTGCTTGTTCAGTTTTTGTAGCCCCAATGTATACCTCGGACATATACTCATCGTTGGCCATTGTCTCATAGGAACCAACACAGGCGAGGCTCTGGGTTTTGGTGTTTTTACGGCCGACCTGCCAATATACCTTTTTAAATCGGCGGTAGCCGGTATCCTTATGCACCCAGCCGTACACATTACCAAAGATGAAAATTTGAATAGGCTCAGGAACAATATTTTCACCCTGTAATGGCCCTTTCGTATGTTTAAATTGTGTCATCCAGTAAAGGAACCGACGAGCTTTTTCGTCATCAAACACATATGGGAATTCTCTTGTACCTTCCCTACTCACATCATTTAAAAAGCGCTGGCAAGCCCATATGTGTTTTTCGCATGCCACAATCTCCCCCGATATCACATCGCGCGAGTAATCAAGTAGAAACTGTTTGATTGTCTTCATACATTTTTAAACTCCTTTTCTGCAGCTGTTTTCTCCCGTTCTTCCTGTGTACGAGTGATAGCAAGCTTTGCCCGGGCAGACGGAGTCAGGCCGAAGTCATTAGCAGCCGATTTCATCTGATCATAATAGTTTTTTTGCCGCTTTAATAAAGGATGTTCTTCCCCTATTAACTTGATAGGATTGCCCTCTTCATCCTTGCCTTCTGTATGAACCATAATCCCGTCTTCTTCAATCACTTTTGATATAGAGATATACTGAGAGTAGGCATTACAATAGGCAGCCAACATGCTGATGTCCGCTTCCGTTATGATTTCGACTTCTGTTAATAAAGCAGCAACCCGCTTGAATTCTTTTTTTCCGACCTTATCCAACCACGTTGGCGGTTTTATATTATCGGATCGCATTTTCAGCTTTTTCTCGTGCTCTGCCCGGGCGGCCAGCTCTTCCGTATTCTTTTTATTTGGGTTGCCCTGTATCAATTGAAGCGTCGCGGATTTTGCAGGTCTCGGCATGTTCTCACCTCATTTCTCTTCAAAAAAGTTGCATTTTTTACTTGTTTTTTTCACCAATCGTGATACGATGGAATTAACAATAAAACCAGTCGTACCAAGCCCTCTCGGCAATTTCGCCGGGAGGGTATTTTGTTTTTCCGGAACTTTGAAAAGCGGTGTTTGTTTGCAGAAGAGGGATCGCCGTTCTCCGTTCGTTTCCCTTCCAGAGATTTGTTAGGGGGGAGGGTCACTTGCCCTTACTGCCGTGAGCCTTGTTGTGACAGGCGTTACACAAGCTTTCAAGGTTCTTTATGTCCAATCGTTTCGACCAATCTTGCTTTACTTCCACAATATGATGCACCATGTCAGCCGGAGTGAAGCAATGATCTTTCAAACAATGCTGACAGAGATAATTGTCTCGTATCAAAGCAAGTTGTCTTGTTCGTTTCCATTCAGTTGATTTATAAAAACTTGTTATTGTTTTGTTTCTTGAATGTTTGTTGTAATGTTTTGTTTCTTCTTGTTGCTGTGTCTTGTGTGTATCGCAGTACCGGTTACGGGTGAGGCTGGAGCATCCGCGAGTAGCGCATACCCTGAGAGGTTTAAGGGGCATCCCTTCCACCTCGCTCATTCCTGTTACAAAAGTTCTCTTTCCATAATAGCCTTGGTGGTATGAATTCCCCTTTTTCATCCCTATCTCTAACCCCTAAACTCTCATATGGAAGATGCAATAATCCTTTAACCTTACTGTATGGATGCATTTCGCTTATACGTGCAATACGTTCAACTGCTAATAGGTTATGCAATCCATAGTCACCAAGGTAACCTAAAGCCTCTACGATATCAGCATCCTTCCAAGGGCAACCTGAGACACACAATTGGTATAAACCCTCATGTATCATTGCTGTAGTTATATTGTGCTTTGTGGCAGTGTTATAAGCCTGCACGCGTAAATCCTCATCAAATTGCATAGTGACCTCCTAAAAAATAAAACACCTTTCCAAAGAACAGAAAGGCGCTACTGATTAATGCTTTTATTCTCTTGATCAATTAACGGTTTCATAAGAACTTCAATCTGCGCCTTCACCTTTTCATATTCAGTAAGGAGACTGGCAGCTTTCTTTACTCTTTTTGCTTTTCTGTATTGGTTTCTTATTGTTCTTATTCTCTTTATAAGAGATCTGATATGAGGAGTTGTTACAGAGTAAACCGTTTTATGATGGCAAGCCGGGCATTGAATGAACCCCACAACGACACTATTTGCTTCTTTATGCTCAAATAATTCGATCGCGTGATTTGCTCCGCATTGTTCGCATTTGCTAAGCGGGTTCATAATGTTCCCTCATCTGTTAAGCCTGTACTCAACCTTCTTTCGTCTATACCAATAGCTCCTTGATTGTGGCTAATTCGTCTTACCGTTCCATCTTCTCTATGTGTAACAATATCAATATAGATTGGCTTATTCCCGTACTCATCTCCAGTAAGATAAGAGAAATCTACACGGACTTTATTTTTTATTTCTTCGCCTTTATATAAAACACGCGGAACGGAAGTAATGTCATCAAGCTCGATCTGTAGCAATGGCGTTTTATGCTTGCCACCAGTTTTCATACTATTCATCCTCCTTCATATTCTTTCTAAACTGCCCCCGCACTCAAGCCGTTAACCGCCGATTGTCTATCCTGAGATTTACCGGACGCAGTTTACAGAGAATATAAAAAGCGCCTTCTGGTAAGAAGACGCCAAAAATTAAAGCTCTAGTGTGAATCATTTTGTGTTAACACAAGAAATTTCAAAAATAAATGAATCACTCGGACAATTGATAAAATAGCAAACACGAATACAAAAATCCAAAGGTTACCGAACACAAATTTAACAAGTGTATACGTATCACTATTAATAAACAATCCACTTATAGACAAGAAAGAAATCGCGAAAAGACCTATAATAGCAATAATAATATATCTTAATAATTTTTGGTACGCACCTAACCTTTTCAAATTTTTGACCAGTTCATTGTTTGAAAGTGATGGCATTAATGTTATAGCAGCTGCTAAAAAACCTACCGCAATTGAACCTAAGCTTATCGAAGATGACATTATATCTTTATAATTCTTTAAATCTAATAGCGAAAAATTGAACCATATAGAAGTTCCAACTAAAACAATACTTAATATTAATGGGTAGGTTCTTTCAAACATTTTCCTACCTCCTATTTTAACTTTTATTAATATACATTCTATTCAGGTTTACTTCATGAAACTTATATGCTTTTGGCAAAGCTTCCACAACTTTTACAACCGTTAATTTTTCTTCCTTTTTTAATTTGAATTTTTCTTCATAGGTTACTTTATGTTTGATTAAATTTATTGATTCCATATCATCATCAATCTGACCTCGAACTATTATGTTAGACATATTATCTGAAAAACCTAAAAGTGATTTAACCTTTTTTTTGGCTTCATCTAATGAGAGGTGACTTCCTCTTTGAGATCCAATAACAACGTTCAGTGAACTTCCTAATAATTTTTTAGCAAGCTCTAAATCACCATTCATTCCTCGGTTTTGTTCTTTCGCAAAATCTAAGTTTGTTGGATTCGAAACTGAATATTCAATTTTCTTAACCATATCCATCTTATCAAGCTTAACGATAACCTTGGGATCAATAATAATTTCTAAATCACAATCGTCTTTTTTTGTAAGTTTACTCAAATAAGAAACAAACGCTTTATACCCTAATCCAAGTCTTGAATTTCTTTGAAGAACAACAACTTCATTCATAGGGTTATATAAAAAAGCAGTATCAAAAAGTGGTCCTTGATCCGGCTTTGTAGCAACAGTCATTCTCTCGGCTTGTAAATCACCAATGTTTGCTTCATCTAGAACATTTATTTTTTCAACGTTACAAACATAGAATCCTTCGCTAGTTTTTTCAATCTCCCATATACGGCAAACAAAGCCGAACAGTTCTATATTGTTTACCTTCCCCTCTTTCCTTAATTTAATTTCATTTTCTAGTGCATTTACCAGAGCATTTTGGTCTGTTGGGCAATTAAAAGTGTAAAAATCAAAATTCACTTTTCTTGTAGGCATATTATCACATCTCCTTACAACCATTATATCGGTTTTAAAGGATGGTAATAAATGCTATGCAAAATTTGTCGAACGAAAGTGTCTTTCATAAATAGGTGGCAGTCGTAAGACAAAAAAGCACCCTTTAGCTGTGGGTGCAATCAACGTTTCTTTTTATAGCCTTCAATATCTTTTCTCAAGAATAGGCGATCTCTGTTTGTTGATTTAATCGGATTTAATGTCTTATGATCAACCAGCTGCTTTAAGTTCTGCCGGCTGCATCCGATAATCTCAATGGCTTCTGATGTCGTTATGACTTCTTTGTCCATGAACTCTCTCAGCTCGTCAACATTCGCAAAAACAAATTTAGTCATTCCGCAGGTTCCTCCATTTAAGGATAATATTAATGATGGTCACTACCAACCATATCAAAGCCAATATCATTGTTATGATATCTAGGGTGCCTAAATTGCTGTAGTCTTTATCCACAAATACGATCACAAACAGAATGAAAAATAAAATTGTTGAGCCATCTACTAATTTTTTCATAAGAATGGGCATGGAATTTTACTGTTACAGTATAACAGTAAAATGTTATAATAAGGCGAGGGGATAAATCCCCTCCATGCTTATCTGCGACGTTTCTTCTTGGCGGGAGAACGTCGTTTTTTGTTTTTGCTTCCCTTCATGTCCTTAATATTCTTGATCATGGTTGTGATTCCGGTAAGAATTGCAACCAGCCAAGCCAAGTCCCGAAGGATAAGCTCAACCATTTCCATGCTCTCTCAACACCTCCTTTCTATACTTTAATTATAACACTTATATTTACCACCGTCAATATATAATTTGGTTTTATTTTCTTATTTTCGCTCCTTATGCTAATCGCTTTTTTAAGATTGATCTTACGCATACTCCGAGAGGAAGCCAAGTATAGTAAGACCGGTCAATGAAACACGATATTACTATTCCCCGATACGGCCGCCGCAGACTAGCTGCTATCCAGGCTCAGAATGTTCCTCTCGTTCGGCTTCATTCCTCAACACCTTTGTTCCGTATCCGGATACGCCATTGATAAGGGTTAGGCGCGTCACCCGTCTTTTGTTGATAAGTTAAGTCTATCGAGATTTCAAACATAAATAGTCCCCCCTTTTCTCCCCCAATTTGTCCCCTGTTTTGTCGGAAATTTGTCGATAAAAAAGCACTCAGATAATTCCGAGTGCTGTAGCAATGCGTAAAATGGCACGCTGTTTTATTTCATAATAGGTGTCCTTCTTCATACCGAGTTCCATATAGATATGAATGTCTTTTGTTTGGCTGGCTGTTAAGTATTTTTTCTCAATGATCATTCGTTCTTCATCGTCCAGGCTGTTTTCTAGCGCCCTTTCCATCTGCTTAACCTTCAGTTCATTTAATATGAAAGAATCTCTGATTGAAGGAAACGGACTGATGCCAGCGTCAACCGATTCCTTTTTATTCTCAAGCTGTACTTTTAATGCTCGATAATCTTTGAGTTCTTTGATCACGATTTTACGGACTGCCTTCAAATCCACAGGATGAAGGAATGAAAGTTGTTCTGTCACACCCGTCCTCCTTTCCTTATTTTTCACGTTCCCATTTTTGTATTCGTCGTTCAGTTAAGCAAACCCACACAATGAGGGCAAATGAGTTCAACATGAAGAGAGCAGCTATAATAGAGATAATCATTCCGCGGCCTCCCTACCTAATCTTGTGGGTATCAAATATCATTTGTATAGAAATACTCACTAAATAATTCAGATCGTTTATACTTTCGGCGTGCGCTATTCTTCTAATAGTCGCGATTTCAAAATCATTAAACTCGTGGCTTTTTCTGTCACACTTTGCAATAAGCCGATCTATTTTTCTTTTTAATCGCGCCAGTTCCTTATCCTCACTCACTTCATACCCTCCCGTCCTTTTGGTTTTTTCAAACCGCATTCCAACGCATTCAAAATATCTTTCAACTTGCTGTTATCATACGGGCCGTATATTTTATTTTTTATCACTAATACAAACTCACGTTCGGTTTCAATGTATGCAAAATCCCCCAAAAGGTAGTTCCTGACTACCCCCATTTATTTCACCCTTGAGAGACGCTGTACATCCGAAATAGTCAGTTGGTGATCAGCTTCACGGACAGCCTCGGCAAATGTTTCAATTCCGGTATCCCACAAACCATGACGCTCTATAATCTCAGAAAATTCCTCAACATCATGCTCACGGATACCCCAGCTGTCTGGATCAGTAGCGGCACCGTATACCTTCACCCATTTCCTTTGATCTTCCGGGTCCGGCTCTTCCCATTCTTCTCGAGTAAAATGGCAAAGCTCATGATCTACCAGGGCAGCGCGCTGTTCCTCCGGCATCGTCTTCCATGCAGCCTTATTGATAAACACGAATAGCATGTAATCCGTCATATGACGTTCGAACGCTGTGCATTTCTTCGCCTTTCCTGCCCACTTGCTGTTACCCTCACGGAGATAAAACCCTATTTGTTGTTTAGCGTCTTTTAAATGTGGGTGATGCTCGTCAATTATGCTTTCAGCCAGTTGCCGTACTCCCTTCGATTCCTCAAAACCTACAAATGCCATGTTACTTCCTCCCTTTGGTTTTTATTGATTTATACAAGCCCGCCTTTCAGCAGTTCCCGAGCCATATAATGAAAGTGGTGATAAATGTAATTGCCGGTAGCGTTAGGACTGATAAAAACGGTCGAAAAGCCGTAGCGCACTTCGAATGTTTTCAAACTGCCCAGCAGCGCTTTCGGTTCATACTTTGAACGATATTTTCCGTTCAATATTTTTTGATACCCCTCCAGGTCTTCCACCAGAAGAGTGAAAGGATGCCTGGACGCCCGAATCAATTCATTTTCAAAACGGGAACGGTCTTTTATCGACTGAACCAGCTCGTCCACTCCGTTTTTCCGTTCTATGGCTGCATTCAAATACATGTCCCGGCTGATTCCGTATTCTTCGTTTTTTGGAATCATGGCGGAATAGTCGCCTGTTTTCATCCCTTTGAATTTAATTAAAGCTTTCTTTTTGCGGAGATACTCAAGCACGTGCTGGTTCTTTTGCTCTCTCGTATCCACAATAATGATCATGCTGTCCAGAATCTCTTTTAACTCCGTTTCCGAATAGTTATAGTGAATAATTGTCATGCTTTCTTCCCCTTAAAATACGACATGGCTCGATCATAAATTTCTATGGAAAGCTGGTCCGTTTCCTCACTCTCAAAGTTTGAAACGGATTCTTTTAGCTCCCTCCAGCCGTTCTCCCAAAAGAGAACGAGTAATTTCATCACTTTCATAACTGATTCAAAATCATGATTGAACCAGTCGTCTATTTTTCTATTAATATCTTGATCAATGCCCATGTAATAATTAATAATTTTATCTATGGTCTGTTTCACATTATGTTCATCATCCGAGTATTCACCTTTCAAATACCGGATAATACGCTTTTTATAAGATTGGACAAACGCTTCAAGCTCTGGATAGACTTTTTCATGATTCTCAATATAGAGATCGTTTCCATCAAGAACCAAACGAGACCCCAACACCTCTAAATCGGAACAAATTTGTTTTGGGTGCAATTTTCTCACCTCTTTTTATCAAAACGGGTTAATGAGTTAACGAAGGTTAATGCATTTTGTATTAAAGCTCTATATATATATTTATTTTTTTATTAATTAATTTTCATGTGAGGGGAACAAACAAAATCATTAACCCTTATTAACCCTAAAAATAATTAAAATCTATAGATAGAGCCTTAATCCCTTGATACTAAAGGATTTATAGCTTTTTTCTATTTATAGAAGTAACCTTTTTGGAGTCACTGTTTGCATTTGATTCATTAACCCCTTCGTTAACCCTTTCCGAAAAATTCAAGTGGCTCTGATATTTGTTTAGCCCTATACCATAGAAGAAGACTTTATTTTTCGCTCCGTTTTCCTTCTTAAACCCTCGAATTTCAATTTGTCTATAAAAAGCACGATTTTTGAGTTCAATCTCATCATTTTCATAGCACCAGTTTTTGTAATCCTTATAGAGCTCTTTTGCTTCAATTTTTGCTGAGGGATGAACAACACATCTTTCTGACATATACGGCCCTAATATATCCATATCCTCGCGGTAACCTTCCGTTGCTTTTCGGATCACTTCTGGTTCTTTAAGCCCTTCCTTCTGCCATTTCAAGCAGCCTTCGACCGCCCACCTGAGAATCCCAGGCATTTCTACGGCAAGTTTCTGCGGGAGCTTTTTGTCCACTTTTTCTTTCGGAATAGTAACAGTGAATGGTACAAGCCGGATACGGCGCCAGATACCCTCATCGCTGCCTTTTACAATTGGTTTATGGTTTGTCGTAAAGAACACTTTGAATTCTGGGGTAAACTCAAAATACTCCTGACGTAAGAAACGCGCGGACATCTTTTCGCCCCCGGTGATCTGCTTCACCAAAGACTCAGACAGCTGCTGGCCTTCTTCACTCTCAACGGCCGACACAAAGCGCGCCCCGTCGAGCCGGGCAATATCATTGTTGATGCTACTATCATTCTTCTTTTTTATGAATGTGTCACTGTTCGTCTGCCGGCCGTAGTCGCCCAACAGTTGTTGTACGGTATTGATAAACGTTGACTTACCGTTACGGCCATTCCCGAACAGGAAGAACATGACCTGTTCCGTAGTTTCCCCGGTCAATGAATAACCAATTGCTTTCTGCAGAAATTCAATAATTTCATAGTTCGGGTTGCCCTCTTCATCTATGAAAATACTCTCCATGAATGCTTTCCAGTTAGGACAGTCAGCATCCTTTTCATATGCAACCGGTGAAATTTTTGTAAATAGCAAATCGCGGTCATGCGGCAGAAGATCGCCGGTTTTTAAATCAATTACGCCATTTTCGCAATTAAACAAGTATTTATGTGAATCAAGCTCCTGTTTTCTCACGGAAACCATTGGCCGTGCGTCGAGGATCGTATTCATCCGAATATTACGGCGCTCGCATTTCTTGGCCCAATCATTCAATTGCTTTTTCCTATATCCGTCTTCAGTAGCCTGGGCCTCGCCATAAATCGCCCGGAGGGTTTGAGCTGTTATAGCTTCAATCTTTCGCTTGCTGTCCTCCTGCCACATCTTCCCGTTCCATATAAGCCATTCAAGCTCATTACAATAGCGAATATTTTTCCCGTGGTAATATACGATGCGTTCAGCATTGCCGAGCTCCGTTAAGTGAAAAGTCGGCGGTGTATCTATGATTTCCTCAGTGTCTTCTACCTGGGCGGTAGGTGGCTGAGAAAAATAAACCTCATATGGCTTTTCCTGCTGTTCCATCAGGTCGGATATTGTGGGGCCGGTCGAGTAGATAGCTGCAGCAATGGTCATTTCTCCATATGTAGCCCCGTCGGCTGAATGCTGCCGATCCCACTTTTCGCGAAACAAATTTGATTCACGAAACATAGAATCCATTTTCGATGCGTCCTTATCCGTCCAGAATGCCAAGTGATTACATAAAGCCATATCTGTGGAGGAATGGTCGCCATTAACCAGTTGGCCGTTAAACAGGTCCTGTATGCTTTTTCCGTTTTTACTGTTGAACATTCTTTCCCAAATTTCTTTATTTGAAAGGTTACTCATATCGCTTTCTGGTTGCGATCGGGTGCTGGCCGGTCTTGCTTCTTCCTTCTCAGTCAGATACTTATCAAAGATGGTTTTGATCTCTGCCGATCGTTCCTGAACAGGCCCAACATCAAGGCTGCTTCCCGTGAATGTAAAATAACGGCCATGCCTGTATACTTCCAAGCCCTTATCTATATTTTTTCTACCTGTGCCCGGCCCGCGTAATGGGAGCTTACCTTTGGCGATAATATGAACGCCCCCGCCACTCGGAGAGTATTCAGTATAACTGCTGACCGTTTGAATAATTTCCTGGGCGAAAGGAGACAGGACACCATCATTTACACAGTGATCTATATCTATTCCAATGAACGGATCATCTTTAGAGAACATGAAGCCGATGCCGTCATACTCCTGTTCATTGAAAAACTTCATGATAGTTGCAAAGGTGGACCAGGTTCGCTTATTGCTTGATTGGGCCATGCTGCCGTCAATCTGATATGGCACTTTCGTTTTTTTACCGTTACGCTCTTCCGAACGCCATAGAATCCACTGAGGGGCGTTTTTTAGCTCTTGCGGTATATTTTTAAAGTCGTACATGTGGTTAACTCCCCTTTAAAAACGAGGGAGCTATACACTCCCTCAAATGTGTTTCTTGTGATCAAAATGGTACATCTTCGTCGCTCACTGTAAATGAGCCGGTAGCCGGTGCCGGCGCTTCTGACGGCTTGAATGCTTTAACTTCTGGATATTTTTTGCCGTTATGCTCTCTTTCTCCGACAACTAAGCGAACCGGTTTATTGAGAAAAGCATTTGCCCATTCAATATGATCCTTAAATTTCATTCCGTTCGGGAAGCCCGCGGCCTTTGATGCTTGATGAAATCTCCACATGGCGTTATCTGTAACAGTGAAATTGTCATATAAAATTTTCTGCCCCTGACATGGCTGCTCAACGTCGGAACGGATTTCATAATCAACAACAAGACGCTGGTTGCCGGATGCGGCTGTTTTTCCTTCAAAGTTGATAACTGTTGCCTCATATTCTCCTGGTTTAATTGGTTCAAATGAATCGCCTTTGCTGTGGTCTACTGTAAACATATTTAATTCCTCCAAATTTTTTATTTGCCGTTCAGTACGGCTACAAGATTTTCAGTAATTTGCTCAACTACATGTGGATTGGTGATGTCTTCATTTCTCAGATCATAAAGCACGCTGTCTATGCCACTGTTTAATCTATCAATCTCTGAAATTAACCAGAGTATGTCTTGACGGGCGTGTGCGATGAATCTGGCGTCTTGCTCTCGTTCACACTCACCGCTAATGAGGTCACTGTCTTGATCGAGTATATATGCCCCTTCCGTGGTGATAACATAATGCCACGGACCTTCCGTTGCTGCATCGGCACGCTGCCGGATTTCCTCAAGCTTCATTTTGATCACCTCCCGCAGCCTTTAATCTCTTAAGGGCAGCTGTCGCCAGTTTGATATTCCATTGTTCAAGCTTCTGGTTGGCTTTAATCTGAAATTCCTCAATCATTTGAGCAGCCTTTTCGTTGTCCTCAATCATCATTTTGATGTGAGTAATCAAGCCGACGCGTTCTGTTTCTTCCTCCGCCTTTACGTCAATACCGAGCTCAAGCCACTGATAAAGTTTCCGGCCGACTTCCGGGCTTAACTTGATTGAAGAGCCTTCAAACATACGCGTATTGTCCTTGGACGTCTCAGCCATATGATCAATGCCGATAGTGAAATTGAGCATGAATTCATATTCCATTTCATCTTTTTGGACGGGCTTTGTCCCAACCTTACGCGGAGCCATTTTGCCTTTATCATCGGGCTCCACTACATACTCCGTTTTTGTTCTCAATGTCGCCAAGATGTGAACATCATTTTGCGTTAACGTCTTAATTAGCTTGGTTGTTTCCGGCGCAAGCTTGCCCCAGTTTTGAAACGAGTTACCGGACATGCTGCCATGTGTTTCAACTATTCCGCCTTCACCCTGCCAGTTGTGTGAGAGTGAATCAATTACGACAACTTCGGCTCCGGCGTTCTTAATTGCTTCGACTGCCATTTGATATCGTTCTGTTGTGTAAGGCGGGGTAAAATCGATGTGCTTAAAGCTCCCGATCCGCACATCATCAAATTGCAAGTTTGCATATAGTTTGGCGCGCCGGTGTTCGGTATCAACTACGCCGATCTTTGACCAGATTTCCTCATCGCTTACCTCTGGGTATGCTTCACACATCATTCCGTAGGCTACCAGCAGGGCGCCGGCTGTTTTACCAGAACCACTTGGACCAATAAAACCCACAATTGCTTTTTCCTTTTGACGCTGCGCGTCTGTTACTTGAAACATCCCTTACACCTCCACTTTGAAGCTGACTGTTTCCGGCTGCACTTCTACGCCCGGGACAGCTTGTCCATTTGAATCAATTACGATCGGTTTACCTTCAAGCTCAGTGACAGTCAATGTCTTCTTAAGGTCACCCCAGGATACAGACTCTTTTATAAACTCTGTCATACCGGCATCCTTCACATGCTGCAGAAGTTTTTCCTTGTCCACTTCTTTAGGGGCTGCTTTTGTTGTCCGGCTTTTAGATTTCCCGTAAGGTGTGGAAAGTGTTTTTACCTTCGGGTCTTCCTGCAACTGCTTTGTATGATAGACATTCACCAGATTCTCAAAGAATGAAAGACTGTCAGCTAAAGGCTTAAGCTCCTGCCTTTCCCATTCTTCAATACGTTGCTTTTCTGTGGCTGCCAGCGCTTTGATTTCCTTTTCCTGCGACTTGAGAGCAGCTATTTTCCGGAAAGCCCAGTTCAGGCTGTTCATATCAGTAATTTCAAACTGTGGACGGTCTCCCGGCAGTTCGCCGTTATTAATTTCATTTAGTTCAAAATCCTGTAATGGATTCATATGAGGCACCTTCCTCTATTTGATTTTGTTGAGAGATCCATTTAAAATGGAATTGCTTTTGTTTTTATAAGTCCACATTGCCGTGTGGGCTTTTTTATTGATCTTCTTCATCGGCATCCTCTTCCCGATCCCGGTCATAATGGAGATACTCTTTTGGATAACCGTAACGGTTTATTTCCGTTATGATTGGATGCTCAAGGTTCATGAACCTGGCCGCCTTATTAGTTCGACGTTTATCCCCCTGTTAAAAAATCGGGTTGCTATTTCACGCAATTGAACAACTTGTATCGGGTGATGCATCCGTTTGAGTTCTTCGCAATGCTGCTTTAGGGTTTCAATCATTTCTAAACAGCCGTCGAAGTCACCATCTTGAATGGCGTCCGGAATCAAGTCTTGTAGAAGAAATTCCATTGACTTGATTTTTCGTTCTGCATTTTGACGATCTGTTTTCAAAAATTCATTTAAGTTCATGGATTGGCTCCTTTCCTTCCGCATTTAAATAAACAGCACAGTATTTAACCATTTTTTTTCTACAGTAATCGCCGATGAGTGGCCGATTTTTTTTGATCATCATTTGTTCAAATTCAGCGAAGAAGGCCGCGAGGTCAAGCGCCTTTTCTTTCCGCATTCGGCTTCTCTCCTTTCTCCAGGGCTTCTTTCTCAAGCAACCTTGGAACTGATAGTTTCATAAAAATCTCATAAAGCCTGTCTTCTACATGTGCCGGCAGCTCTATCATATCCACCCTCCTCAACTACTTGTATTTCCGTCATTTTTAACACATTTAAATCCAGATTTATTAAAATCGCTATTCTGGAAAGTGTTTTTGTACTCGGCAGATATCTGCCGTTTTCGATATCAGAGAGATAAGTTCTGGACATACCCAGTGCCTTCGCCATTTCTGTCTGTTTCAAGTGCTTTTCTTTTCTTTTGTCCTTAATTAAAGCCCCAAGCTTTTTCCCATCCAGCATGATTATCACCTCCCGTTAAGGTACGTCTAAATTGTATGGTATTCACGACATTTTGTAAAAGTCGAAATTTGACGAAATTCAAGCATTTTAAAGATTCAGAGAGTATTTATCTTGTATTTCCGTCAATTTACTAAAAAATACTTGTATTTCCGTCTTTTTTAGTATTGTATTTCCGACATTCGGATACTATAATTGTGTCATGCCACAAGACACAGTGGCACAGTGAGGCACTATGTGTTGTAAAGGAGATAGGTGATCATAATGACTGTAGGGCAAAGAATCAAAGCCATTAGGAAGGAACGTAAATTAACCCAAGTGCAACTGGCTGAAAAAGCCAATCTTTCACGTTCATACCTTGCAGATATTGAAAGAGATAGATACAACCCAAGCCTTTCCACATTAGAAGCAGTTGCAGGCGCGTTGGGCATTCAGGTCTCTGCCATTGTTGGCGAGGAAACTCTTATTAAAGAAGAGCAGGCCGAATATAATTCAAAAGAAGAAAAGGACATTGCAAAACGTATGGAGGAAATAAGAAAGGACTTAGAAAAATCGGACGGTCTTAGCTTTTCTGGGGAGCCCATGAGTCAAGAAGCTGTTGAGTCTCTCATGGAAGCGATGGAGCACATAGTTCGTCAAACGCAAAGAATAAATAAAAAGTACACTCCAAAGAAATATAGAAAAGACGATCAAGAATAGGGGGCCTTATACTTTGATAAAAGCAGCTGTGCAAAGACTAATTAAAAAGTATAAAACCAGTAATCCTTATGAGCTTGCATCATACATAAATATAAATGTTATTCCATGGAACTTGCATCATGAAATAATGGGTTTTTATAAGTATGATAAGCGAAATAAATATATCGTTATCAATTCCAACTTAAACCAGGCAGAAAGAACTTTTGTGTGCTCCCATGAATTAGGGCATGCACAGTTACACCCACGGGCAAATACACCATTTATGAAAGAGCGTACTCTTTTCTCAGTTGATAAATATGAGGTTGAGGCAAATACCTTTGCGGTTGAGCTCCTTCTTCCCGATTGGGTAGTAAGCCAATATAAAAATACTGAATTCACCCTTGATGATATAGCTGTCATGAATGGGGTTCCTGCAGAGTTAGCCCACCTAAAAGACCTATCAGAGCTAAAAAATTTTTAGCCCAAAAACAGAACATACGTTTCCAAAAAGGGAGGATAGATTATCATGAACTTGATGGATGAAAACACTCCAAAGAATGTCGGGATATACGTTAGGGTTTCAACAGAAGAACAAGCAAAAGAAGGGTACTCAATATCTGCCCAAAAGGAAAAGCTAAAAGCGTATTGCATTTCTCAAGGATGGGATAGTTACAAATTTTATATTGATGAAGGCAAGTCCGCAAAAGACATACATAGGCCGTCGTTGGAGCTGATGCTTAGGCACATAGAACAGGGCATTATTGACACAGTTTTAGTCTACAGGCTCGACCGTCTGACCCGCTCTGTCCGTGACCTCTATTCCCTTTTAGATTACTTTGATAAATATCAGGCAGTCTTTCGTTCTGCTACGGAAGTTTATGACACAGGATCAGCAACAGGCCGGCTATTTATTACATTAGTGGCCGCCATGGCGCAATGGGAGCGAGAGAACTTAGGGGAGCGGGTTAAAATGGGGCAAGTTGAAAAAGCGCGTCAGGGACAATTTAGCGCGCCCGCACCATTCGGATTCACAAAGGAGGGTGAGAGCCTGGTCAAGAATCCAGAGGAGGGCGAGGTCCTTTTAGATATGATAGATAAGATCAAGAAAGGCTATTCGCTCAGAGAACTGGCTGATTATCTTGACGAATCTGACGCTATTCCGAAAAGGGGGTATAAGTGGCACATAGCTTCTATCCTGGTTATCTTGAAAAACCCGGTATTATATGGCGGATTTCGTTGGGCGGGTGAAATATTAGAGGGTGCATTTGAGGGCTACATATCAAAAAAAGAATTCGAACAGCTCCAAAAAATGTTACACGATCGGCAAAATTTCAAAAGAAGGGAAACCTCATCAATATTTATTTTCCAAGCAAAAATATTATGCCCCAATTGCGGCAGCCGCTTAACGTGCGAGCGCTCCATATATTTTAGGAAAAAAGACAATAAGAACGTAGAAAGTAATCACTATAGATGCCAAGCATGCGCCCTAAACAAAAAACCGGCAATTGGAATAAGTGAGAAAAAATTCGAAAAAGCACTTATAGAATATATGCAGAATGCGAACTTTAAGCGCGAGCCTAAAATACCTCAAGAGAAGCAACAGGACTACGATAAACTCCATCAAAAAATAATTAGTATTGAAAAGCAGAGAAAGAAATATCAAAAAGCCTGGTCCATGGAGCTAATGACTGATCAAGAGTTTGAGCAGCTTATGGCTGAAACAAAAGAGGCACTGCAAAAAGCTTTGGCCAAACTTGAGCAGAATGATTTACACCCCATAGAAAAACCTTTGAATATTGAGCGAGCTAAAGAGCTAGCAAAGATGTTCAGGGAAAACTGGTCTGTCTTAACAGGAGAGGAAAAAAGGCAAACTGTACAAGAGTTAATAAAACATATTGAGTTTGAGAAGAAAGACAATAAAGCCAGGATTTTAGACATTCATTTTTATTAGGGTTTATGTAAAGTATAAACAGACAAAATGCTCCTGGGATAAAAAGCGCATATCCTCCATCACATACTTCGCCCCGTCTTCCGGAGAGCGGATGACGCAATGCTCCCCGGCGGATGTCTTATGAATGCGGCTCCCCAGCTCAATTGCGGCAAGAATCTGAACGGCTTTCACCGTGCCGATTCCCGGAATGCTGGAAAGCTCCTGGGCAGAGGCGCCTTTTAACAGTCGCAGCCCGTCAAACGTCCGCAGCAGCCGGTGAGCGAGGTTCATGACGGACTCATGTTTCGTTCCCGTCCGCAGCAGGATGGCGAGCAATTCATTGTTAGAGAGATGTTCGGCTCCAAAGTGCAGAAGCCGCTCTCTCGGTTTTTCTTTTTCGGGGAAATCTCTTAATTTTAACGGCAGATCACGGATGATCAACCCCTCCTTGTTCCCCTTCCCGGTTTGAACATCAAGCTTTTATATTAAATTCTTTCAAGGCTCTCATTGTTTTAGCGACAGGAAGCCCGACGACAGAATAAAAATCACCGTCTATTTTTTTCACTAAAAGCGCGCCTTTTCCTTGGATGCCGTATGCACCTGCTTTATCCATCGGTTCTTTTGTTTCAATGTAGAGCTGTATGTCGTCTTCACTGAGCGGCCAAAACGTCACTTCCGTCGTGTCACAGAACGTTTCTTTCCGGTCATGCGTCTGAATGCTGACCGCCGTAATGACTTGATGGCTTCGGCCGGAAAGCCTCCGCAGCATGTGTGCCGCTTCTTCTCTGTCATGCGGTTTGCCGAGGCATTCGCCGTCTATGCACACCATCGTGTCAGCCCCGATAACGACTGCATCGGGATTTTCGGCCAATACAGCACCGGCTTTTTGCTCGGCCAAACATTGGACGTTTTCTTCCGGCGAAAGGTTTCGATTTAATTTTTCTTCTGTGCGGCTTGCAATAATGCTGTAAGGAATCTGAAGAAGATTAAGGAGTTCTTTTCTTCGCGGAGATTGTGATGCGAGTATTAAGCGTTTTGTCATGATTGTCATCCTTTCAGGGTTTGCTTAAGAAAAAAAGATACTTGTCTATCCTACCAAATCAAACGGGCAACCACAATTTCAGAAAAATAACTTTTTGATGACAAAATAAAAAATCCCGCCGGATGACGGGAAATGAGATACTATTTTACAACACTTAAAAGCTCTTTTTGGGCTTTCCAGCCGGATTCCGAACCCGACGTTTCCAGTTCTTTCAGCGCTTGAAGCACGGCCTCTTTCTGCTTTTTGTCAGCGGCGTCTGCACCGTCTGCCGTTTTTGCCGCTTCAGCCACTTCCGTTTTTGAAAGATCTTTGCCGGTAATCGCTTTGGCGGAGAGCTCAGATGCTTGTTTAAAAGAGTCTTCCAGTCCTGAATCGACCGCAAAGCTGAGCTCTTTACCGCCCCAAGCCTCAAAATCATGGTCTATCAGTGTCTGACCCAATTGCTGTGATAAGCTTTTTTCCGCTGCAAGCCCGGCGATCACGTATGTGTATCCGTCTTCTTTAGCCAGAGAGACGGCCGAGTATCCTTTTTCAGTCAGCTGGTCAACAAGCGTTTGCGCTCCTTTTTCTGATGAAAATTTTCCGGCCTGCACCGCATATGTTTTATAGTTTCCCACTGAAGATTCCGCATCTCCTGTGCCGGCTGTTTCAGATTTGTCTTTAGAAACATCTCCCGCTTTCACCGTCTGCCCTTGTGAACCTTTGTCAGCTGATGCCGGAGCGGAGGCTTCTTTACTTCCCGACATATTTAAGGCGACAAGGCCGAGCCCGGTGCCTAAAACAGCCGCAACGGCAATTGTCGTGACCGCTTTTTTAACCGGAGAAGACGGCTGCTTTTTTTTCGGAAAATGAGGGCCTGTTTTTTTCTTCTGGTATGGCGGAACGACTTTCGGGTCATCTTCAAATACCTCAGAATTCTTCTCATGATCCCAATTGAAATCTTCTTCTTTCGGATCTTCATGGGAAGCGGCGGTCTCCTGCTCCGCCTTTTTTGTTTCCTCCCAATTTGAAAATGTGACGGTTTTCTCCCCGCCTTCTTTCACATCTTCTTGTCCATACATCGTTTCTTCTTGTCCGTTAATGGTTACTTTAAGGGCATTGTTTTTTGCTTTGCTGTGCTTTTTGCTCTTCCTTTTTTTCAACGTCTCTTCCCCCTTGCATTCGTCTTGGCCGTACCTTGAACTGATCATGGTTCACACTTTAGCATAGGCAAAAAAAAAAAGAACAAGACTTTTGTCGTCTTGTCCAAAAAACGTTCGCCAAATTTTTTAAGCTCCGCCTGAAGCGAGCTTGATGTAAAACGAAAACAGCTCTTCTCCGTATAAATAACTCAAAGCGCTCCCGGCTGAGATGGCCGGCGCAAACGGAAATGGCTGCTTTTTACCAAGCCTGCCCCGGGCTGCGGCGCACATACCGTATACGGTTCCGATCATAACGGAAAGAAAGAATGCAATGAGCACGAGCTTCACGCCGAGCGGCAGGCCGATCACCCCAAACAGTTTCACATCACCTGCACCGATGCCTCCTTTACTGACAAACATGATAAAAACAAGCAGAAAAAATCCGCAAACGGCTCCGGCAAACCCTGCATACCATGTATCCAGCGGAGAAAACATACGGCCGGCGATGAAAAGCGGAAGAAAAAACAGCAGAACCTTGTCAGGAATCAGCATATATTGCAGATCCGTCATAGTAACAATCATGAGCAGAGACAGAAATAACAGCGCGACTAACAGTTCTTTTGAGAAACCGAAATGAATGCCTGCAGCCGTGAATAAACACGCCGTCCAGCATTCCGCCGCCGGATACATAACCGACAGCTTCGCACGGCAGTTTCTGCATCTGCCTCTTTGCAGAATATAGGAAACGACGGGCACAAGCTCCCCCCAGGAGAGCGGCAAGCCGCAGAACGAACAGGCTGAACGCGGCGAAATAACCGAGATTCGAAGCGGGATACGACACGCTGCTGTATAAAAAAAAGAACCGAAAATCAAGCCGAGAAAAAACAGAATCAAAAGCACTAGAGACCACACCTTTACTATCAATCTGGCTCAGATTATAGCAAAGAAAAACACCATGACTGAAATGGCTGAAAATATATTTTCAGCATAAAAACACCCGGCAAAACCGGAAAAGGGTCTGCCGGGCATCCGAGGGGCTGTCAGATAAGCCGCTTTCTCATTTCTGAAATAAAATATAAGGAGCCGGTAATGATGATGACATCATCCGCCCCGTCTTTTTGTTCTATCCATTCTTTCACACTGTCCGGGTTCTCATCGAAGCTCTTATCCGTTAAACTGCTTGCATTGTAAAGGGCTTCGGCGCTTGAAGCACGCGGAAAGTCAAATGATACAAAGTGAATAGAGTCCGCTTCGGTTTCAAGCTTTTTAATCATTTCCTGATACGGTTTGTCTTTTAATGCGCTGAATACGACATGGACGTTTTTATCGGCAAAGCGCTGCCTGATCGTTTCTGTCAGTGTGTCAACGCCTTCTTCGTTATGTGCGCCGTCCGCAAACACTAAAGGGCGGCTTTGAAGACGTTCAAACCGGCCCGGCCAGGAAGCTTTTTTCAGACCGTTTCGCATCGCTTCTTCAGAAATGGCTGCGGCTCCCAGACGATTCATCCATTCAGCGGCCAATATCGCCAATGCTGCATTGTGCCTTTGGTGAATGCCGATCAGCGACGTTTGAATGTCTTCATAGCATTTCGTTTCCGTTTCCAGCGAAAAGCTTTCACCGGACGGAAGCGCCGCTTCATTAGACAGTCTGCACGTTTTATATAGTGACTGATACGGAGCCTGCTTTTTTTCGGCTTCCGCTTCAATAACGCCGAGTGCTTCCGGCTGATTGACGCCCGTAATGACCGGAATGGAATTTTTAATGATACCGGCTTTCTGCCCGGCGATCTCCTCGATGGTATTGCCTAAAATCGCCATATGGTCATGTCCGATACTTGTAATGACCGACAGAAGCGGATTCACAATATTGGTTGAATCAAATGTGCCGCCCAGTCCCGCTTCAAAAATGACAAAATCGATATCAGCCCGCTTCGCAAAATATAAAAATGCACACGCTGTAATGATTTCAAATTCTGTCACCGTCCCGGCATCGGTCTTATCAAGCTCATCGACTATCGGTTTTATGTCATTAACGAGCGTTCTCCATTCCTCATCAGAAATCGGCGTGCCGTTGACGCTGATACGCTCATTAAACGTAATAATGTAAGGCGATGTGAACGTGCCGACCGTATAACCGGCTTCTTGAAGCACGGAACGGATAAAAGCGACGGTCGATCCTTTGCCGTTTGTGCCCGCCACATGAATAGCGCGAATGTTCTTTTCCGGGTGTTCCAGTTTTTCCATCAGCTTTTCCATACGGAGAAGGCCCGGCTTAACGCCGAACTTGAGTCTGCCGTGAATCCAGCTGATCGCTTCTTTGTACGTATTAAACAATGAAATCCCCTCTTTTATACGACAAGGCGGTTTCTTAGGAAACCGCCCCGCTGTTTTATCAGCCTTTCAGCTCTGCAATCCGCTGCCGGACAGCTTCGCGTTTTGCCGTGTAGTCTTTCTCTTTTCCGCGTTCTTCTTCAATGACATGCTCAGGAGCTTTTTTAATGAATCCTTCGTTGCCGAGTTTTTTCTGAACGCGTTCGACTTCTTTTGTCAGCTTGTCGAATTCTTTTTGCAGACGGGCGATCTCTTCATCAATGTTAATCAGCCCTTCAAGCGGCAGAATGACTTCCGCTCCGGTGACGACCGCTGTCATCGCTTTGTCTGCCGCAGTGATATCCGTCCCGATTTTCAGCGTGCTCGGATTCGTAAAGCGTTCAACGTAAGAACGGTTCTTCTCAAGGCGGCCGGCAATGTCTTCCGTAGATGTTTTAATGTAAAGCTCAACCTGCTTGCTCATCGGCGTGTTGACTTCGCTCCGGATATTGCGGACAGAACGGATTAATTCGACGAGCAGTTTCATATCCGCCGCTGCCTCTTTATCCGTATGTTCCGGCACCGGAACCGGCCAAGAGCTGATCGTGATTGACTCGCCTTCATGAGGAAGGTGCTGCCAGATTTCTTCCGTTAAGAATGGCATAAACGGGTGAAGAAGACGCATCGTCTGGTCAAGCACGTATGCCAGAACAGAACGGGTTGTTTTCTTCGCCGCTTCATCTTCCCCGTACAGCGGAAGCTTCGCCATTTCGATATACCAGTCGCACACATCGTCCCAGATAAAGTTGTACAGGTGGCGTCCGACTTCACCGAATTCATAACGATCCGCAAGCTGTGTTACGTCTTCTATCGTTTCATTCAGTCTTGTGAGGATCCACTTATCAGCAACTGATTTTTCACCGGACAGATCAAGCTCGTCATACGTCATGCCGTCCATGTTCATTAATGCAAAACGGGAGGCGTTCCAAATTTTATTTGCGAAGTTCCATGTGGATTCCACTTTTTCATAGCTGAAACGGAGATCCTGTCCCGGTGAACTTCCGGTTGCCAGGAAATAGCGCAGGGAATCCGCTCCGTACTTGTCGATGACATCCATCGGGTCCACGCCGTTCCCAAGGGATTTACTCATTTTTCTGCCCTGCTCGTCACGGATTAAGCCGTGAATCAGCACGTCTTTGAACGGACGCTCGCCGGTAAACTCAAGACCTTGGAAAATCATCCGGGATACCCAGAAGAAAATGATGTCATATCCCGTTACAAGAACATCGGTTGAGTAATACCGCTTAAAGTCTTCAGCGTTTTCATCAGGCCAGCCCATTGTAGAAAACGGCCAAAGCGCGGAGCTGAACCATGTATCAAGCACGTCTGAATCCTGTTCCCAATTTTCACTGTCCTCAGGCGCCTCAAGGCCGACGTACACTTCTTTTGTTTCTTTATGATACCAAGCCGGGATGCGGTGGCCCCACCACAGCTGACGGGAAATACACCAATCACGGATATTTCCCATCCAGTGCAGGTACGTTTTCTCGAACCGGTCAGGAACGAAGTGAACTTTCTCTTCTTTTGACTGAAGGTCAACCGCAGCATCGGCCAGCGGCTGCATTTTGACAAACCATTGTGTGGACAGGTACGGCTCAACAACGGCGCCGCTTCTTTCACTGTGGCCGACAGAATGCATATGGTCTTCGATTTTAAAGAGAACACCGGATTCCTGAAGATCTTTGACGAGTTTTTTGCGGCATTCAAACCGGTCCATGCCGTTATATTGCAGCGCTTTTTCATTCATTGTTCCGTCTTCATTCATGACGAGAATCCGCTCTAAATTGTGGCGGTTTCCGAGTTCAAAGTCATTCGGGTCATGGGCAGGCGTGATTTTAACAGCGCCTGATCCGAATTCCATATCAACATAATCATCGCCGACGATCGGAATTTCGCGGTTTGTAATCGGCAGAATCACCGTTTTGCCGATTAAGTGCTTGTAGCGCTCATCTTCAGGATGAACCGCGACAGCCGTGTCGCCAAGCATCGTTTCCGGACGGGTGGTCGCGATTTCAATTGAGCCTGAACCGTCTGCTAACGGGTAGCGCAAATGATAAAACGCGCCCTGTACGTCTTTGTAAATCACTTCAATATCGGATAAAGCCGTTTTTGTGGCAGGGTCCCAGTTGATGATATATTCGCCTCTGTAAATCAAGCCTTTCTCGTACAGCTTGACGAATACTTCACGCACGGCTTTGTTCAGCCCTTCATCAAGAGTAAAACGTTCGCGTGAATAATCGAGTCCGAGTCCCATCTTGGCCCATTGGCTGCGGATGAAATCAGCATACTCTTCTTTCCACTTCCACGTTTCTTCTAAAAACTTTTCACGGCCGAGGTCATAACGGCTTGTGCCCTGTTCGCGGAGTTTCGCTTCGACTTTTGCCTGAGTGGCGATGCCGGCGTGATCCATGCCCGGAAGCCAGAGCACGTCATAGCCCTGCATGCGTTTCATACGCGTAACGATATCTTGCAGCGTCGTATCCCACGCATGTCCGAGGTGCAGCCTGCCCGTCACGTTCGGCGGCGGAATGACGACAGAATACGGCTGTTTCGTTTGATCGCTGCCCGCTTCAAAATATTTTCCTTTCAGCCAAAAATCATAGCGGCCTTTTTCAATCGCAGACGGATCATATTTTGTCGGCATTGTTTGTTCGTTTGTATCCATGATAACCCTCCAGCATGTTTAGAAATGGCTGAGCAACTAAAAAAGAGCCTTCATCCTGATAAAGGACGAAAAGCTCTTTCGCGGTACCACCTTTTTTCATGAACAGATTTGTTCATGCACTTAAACGGATAACGGGTGCGGCCCGAATTTCTCTACTGTATGTTCAAGAAATTATGCTCCCGGGCGACCTTCCAATGAGACGGCATAAGAAGCCTTTCAGCACAGTAGCTTCTCTCTCTTCATGCGTCTTTCTTGTACTCTTCCCGTTCAAAGCAGGTGTATTTATATCAGCTCATGATCTTATTTATTATGTTCTTTATTATAGTAAAAGTGTTTTTGATTCGTCAATCATCTTTTCCAAAAACCGCTGCCGTCATACATAAATGGGCATGCACCCCGCCCTTTCCCTTACATACGATACATAGAAAGGCGAATGTGAGGAGGAATTGCCCGTGAGAAAAAAATTCAATTCTTATTCGCTCCCCCAGTGGGCCAGACAGGTCCGCCTTGTATCCGTGCAAGTCATTATCCCGATTACGATCTTTCAGGGGATCAGGACGATTTTCTTTCCGACGACTTTTGATGTCCTGCTGCTTGCCATCCTGCTGTTTTTAGCGTGCGCCCTGCATTTGGAATGGATATAAAAAAACGAGTCCCGTTATGAAGAGGACTCGTTTTCCGCTTTTATTTTTTTCTCCCGCTCAATCTGATGAACCTTCATGAGAAAAGGCTCAACATTTTTCATCTGCCAAAACGCTCTTAATAATTGCGTGCACTCTTCTTTTTCAGAGCCCCTTTGGCCGGTCTGATACCGTTTCAGCACTTTGTACATGGCGGACGGATAAGCCATATAGCTGAGAAACAGGCTGATTTCCGCTTCACGGAGCGGGAATAATTTGTGATACGTATAAAACCAGTCCAGACACTCCGGGCATGCTTTCGGATAGCTTCTGAACATTCTGGAGTAAAAGCCGAGCAGGTCGTTTTGCGGAGGGCCCAGCGCAGCTTTCTCGAAATTCGTGAAAAAGCCCGATCCCGCATCATTATACAGAAAGTGGCGGCTCGATAAGCTGCCGTGGTTGATCACCGCTCTCGTCTTGTCATGGTCCTTTGCCGCCTCAAACCATTCTTCCAGACGTTCCAGAGCAAAATTGACGGCGGAAACCGTTTCTGTAAGATACGTAACAGCCTGCAGTTCAAAAGGTGAAAGGTACCACTCTTTTTCCGCCCGGTCGGCGAATTGTTCATAGACAAGCTTATCATTTTCCCAATCTCTTTTCGTTGCTTCATAAAAGCCGCTGATATCTTCAGTCCGGATTTGGATGTCCCGCACAGTCGCGGAATGGAGCTTCGCGACCTCTTTAAAAAGGTAAACATGTTTTTGATCCCGTTCCTCTTCCTGATCGTACTGAAGCCAAGGCATTAAATAATAAGAATTCTCCGTCTGTCTTCCCGCAAAAAAATCGCCGGCATACGTGCGGCAGATCGGCACAAATGATCGGTAGCCCTTCTCCTCAATCTCAATCATAAGATCCGTAAATTCACTGCTGCGGGCCGGCTTGAGCTGTTTCAAAGCAAAAATGCCGTAGTTTGAGTAGACCTTCCAAACATGCGGGCTGACAGGCTCAATATACTCTGCCGCCAGCCCGTATTCCTGAAGCACTGATTGGACTGCTTCCATTCCATTCACCACATTTTTACGGCCTCTTTGTGCTTACGCATGGCTGTTATTATATTCAGGTATATACAGAAGCTGACCTTCTTCAAGCTCGTCATCAAACGATAAAGCATTCGTTCTGATGAGCTGCTGGGATGTTATGTCATATCGTTCACACACCCGGTCGATAGTATCTTGCTGCTGTACGATACAAATTTTCATTCTTGAAAACTTTTCTTCTTCCCTTGTAAATAATTTTGTCAAGTAATGAGAGTTGTCATTTTCCTTCTGCTCGGTTCCCGGTGCCGCTTCTTCATTCTTTCTTTCAGACTTAAGCGGCTCAGGCGGTTCAGCTTGCGCCGGCTCCTCAGGCTGCAGTTTGGAAAACTGAAATGACAAATCGAGAGGCTTCCCGGTTTCCTCCTCCGGCTGCGCCATCTTCCTTACCTCAATTTCAAACCCTTCTTCATCATGAGCCTCTTCTTCAAGCAGCTTAGGAGCGCTGTAAAACTCCTCTTCCTGCTGTTCCGGAACGAACTCGCGATAAACGGGCGCCTGCTCTTCTTGAAAAACCGCAGGCTCATCTTCGTCTTCTGCCGCCTCATGATCGCTCTGACGGAGAAGCGGCTCGGCCTCTGGCTGCTCTTCTTTTTGAAGGAAGGGCTGTTCCGCAATTTTTGGTTTTTCTGCATGCGGAGTCAGAGTGAACGCAGGGAAAACCGGCTCGTTATCATCTTTTGGCTCTTCCTGCACTTCTGCTGAATCATCCTCAAATACAGGTTCATTCCTCACAGCCGACATGATTGCAGGCTCCTCAGCTTCTTCCGGCTCTTCTTCGTGTTGAAAGGAAACGGGAGGAGGAGGCTCAGTAAAGGAAACAGGTTTCGGCACCTCTTCCTGCTCCCTCAGAATCGGGGCAGTCTCATGCTCTTCTTCTTCCCGCTCCCTCAGAATCGGGGCAGTCTCATGCTCTTCTTCTTCCCGCTCCCTCAGAATCGGGGCTGCTTCCTGCTCTTCTTCTTCCCGCTCCCTCAGAATCGGGGCAGTCTCCGGCTCTTCTTCTTCCCGCTCCCTCAGAATCGGGGCAGCTTCCTGCGCTTCTTCTTCCCGCTCCCTCAGAATCGGGGCAGTTTCTTGCTCTTCTTCTTCCTGCTCCCTCAGAATAGGGGCAGTCTCCGGCTCTTCTTCTTCCTGCTCCCTCAGAATAGGGGCAGTCTCCGGCTCTTCTTCTTCCCGCTCCCTCAGAATAGGGGCAGTCTCCGGCTCTTCTTCCCGTTCCCTCAGAATCGGAGCAGTCTCCAGCTCTTCTTCCTCCTGCCTGAGTAAAGGCGGAGTTTCTTCCTCGTTCTTCTCGGTTTCTTGTGCTGCTTCTTCTGATACAGTCAAAGGTATTTCAGGCTCATGGCGTATCATTAATTCTGGTTCGTTTTCGTCCTCAGAATAATGTCCGGCAAGATTGATCATTTCTTCTCTGGCAAATTCAGGCGCCACGTACAAAGGGATCTCCGGCTCTTTTGGCTCGGATTCCTCAAGCAGCCCTTCAATTGCCAAATCAGCTTGAATGGTTAAGATCCTTGAATCCGTCAGCTGATAATCAAAGGCATCAATAAATACGAAAACATCATTGAGGTGGCTCACTTTATTTTTCGGAATCGTGATGTCCACCGGGAAACAATGAATGAGCTCGGCCGTGCCATCCTCCCTCGCCCTCACTTCCTCTACATGCCTCAGCTCCCTATCAAGCTCTTCAAAATGACTGCTGTGATCTATGTTGTACTCGCCAGTAAGTTCTAATGATCCTTTAATTGAGACATAATCATTTACTTCCTGCACCCTGATGTCAGGGTCTAATGAAATCGAAAGTAATTCAGAAACTTCCTGTCCTTTTTGGAAACAGATTGATTCTTCAACAGAAAATTGCAATCGGTGATTATGCGGCAAGTTCATATCCTCCTTTCATCTAATCCATACAATTAGATGTCACTAAAGGTGTATGCCGCAATCCGGGAAAATATGATAATGGAGGCATTGAAAAAAGCCGATACAAGTCTTGCTTGCATCGGCTTTTCGTTATCAGCGGCTGATCGCCTGGAACACTTTCTCAGCGGCTTGAATGGTTTTTTCAATATCCTCCATTGTATGCGCAGTGGAGAGAAACAATCCTTCAAATTGAGACGGCGGCAGAAATACGCCTGCGTCGGCCATCCCTTTATAATATTTGGCGAACAGCTTTAAATCAGAAGATTTGGCTGCTTCATAGTTAATGACAGGCTCATTTGTGAAAAAGAAGCCGATCATGGAACCCGCCCGGTTAAACGTGTGCGGAATGCCATGTGCTGCAGCTGCTTTTGAAATGCCTTCTTCAAGCATATCGCCTTTTTTCACAAATTCTTGGTAAGATTCAGGTGTGAGCTGCTGTAGCGTCTCAAGTCCCGCTGTCATGGCAAGCGGATTTCCTGACAATGTTCCCGCCTGGTAGATCGGACCGCTCGGCGCGATTCGTTCCATAATGTCAGCTTTTCCGCCATACGCACCGACAGGAAGACCGCCGCCGATGACTTTGCCGAGACACGTTAAGTCAGGCGTCACGCCGAAATACCCTTGCGCACAGTTATAATCCACGCGAAAACCGGTCATGACCTCGTCAAAAATGAGCAGCGCGCCATACTGTTCCGTAATGTCGCGAAGTCCTTGTAAAAAGCCTTCCTGCGGCGGAACAACGCCCATATTGCCTGCTACCGGTTCAACAATGACCCCGGCAATATCTTCACCGTACTCCCGGAATGCGAGTGCAACGCTTTCCAAGTCGTTGTATGGAACGGTAATCGTATTCATTGCTATTCCTTCCGGCACGCCCGGGCTGTCCGGTAGGCCGAGTGTCGCCACTCCGGATCCCGCTTTGATCAGCAGCGAATCACCATGGCCGTGGTAACAGCCTTCAAATTTCAAAATTTTGTTGCGGCCGGTATATCCTCTTGCCAGACGCAGGGCGCTCATTGTCGCCTCTGTGCCGGAGCTGACCATCCGCACGATTTCAACAGACGGCACACGGTCAATGACCAATTTGGCCAGTTCGTTTTCCACCTCAGTAGATGCCCCGAAACTTGTCCCGTTCTCGGCTACTTTTTTCAGGCTTTCAACGACCCGGTCATTTGTGTGGCCCAAAATGAGCGGCCCCCAGCTCAGGACGTAGTCGATATATTCATTGCCGTCAATATCAAAAATTTTCGATCCTTTTCCGCGCTGCATAAAGATCGGGTCCATATCAACTGATTTAAACGCGCGCACCGGGCTGTTCACTCCGCCCGGCATCAGTTTCTGCGCTTCTTTAAAAGCGGCTTTTGATTTTTCATAGCTTCTCATCTGCCTCAGCTCCCGTCAAATGAAATCGTTACTCAGCAAGCCATTTTGCTGCGTCTTTTGCATGATACGTCATAATCAGATCGGCTCCTGCACGTTTCATGCTCGTTAAAATTTCCAGCACCATTTCTTTTTCTTTAATCCAGCCGTTTTGGGCTGCCGCTTTCACCATGGAATACTCCCCGCTCACATTATATGCGACCAGCGGCAGGTGATGGCGGTTTTTCACATCACGCATAATATCTAAGTATGACATAGACGGTTTGACGATTAAAAAGTCAGCGCCTTCTGCCGCGTCTGATTCAGCCTCACGGAGCGCTTCCAAGCGGTTGGCCGGATCCATCTGATATGTTTTTCGGTCTCCGAACTGCGGCGTGCTGTCAGCCGCGTCGCGGAACGGACCGTAAAATTCACTTGAATATTTCACGGCATAAGACATGATCGGAATATTCGTGAATCCTTCTTTGTCGAGCGCTTCTCTGATCACTGTGACAAAACCGTCCATCATATTTGAAGGAGCGATGATGTCAGCGCCTGCTTTGGCCTGGCTGACGGCTGTCTGCGCCAGCAGCTCAAGCGACTCGTCATTTAAGATTTCTCCGTCTTTCACGACGCCGCAATGGCCGTGATCCGTGTATTCACAGAGACACGTATCAGCGATTACGATCATTTCAGGATAATGCTTTTTAATTTCAGCAATCCCTTTCTGCACAATGCCGTGATCGTGAAAAGCCTGGGTTCCGCAGGCGTCTTTTTCTTCCGGCACGCCGAAAACGATGACCGACTTAATGCCGAGCGATATCAGCTCAGCCATTTCATCCTTTAACAAATCGAGTGATACATGATAAACCCCCGGCATGGAAGGAACTTCTTTTTTTCCTTCAAGTCCTTCAACGACAAATAACGGGTAAATAAAATCTGAAGGGTGAAGACGTGTTTCTTTTACTAAATCTCTCATCTCAGCGTTCACGCGCAAACGGCGGTGTCTGTTAAATGTTTGATTCATCATTATCAATCCTTTCCCGACATGCTGCACATGACGTCCAGCATGCCTTCAATCGTATAGATGTCAGGCACATGGGATGAGATCCCGTATTCCAAGAGCGCTTTCTCTGTCAAAGGGCCGATGCTGATATAGCTCGCACCGCTGTTTTCCCACGCTTTTTCTCCGTCTCCGACCGCGTGCATAAACGTATGCACCGCCGATGAGCTGGTAAACGTAATAAAATCAAAATGAGAGCGGGATGCAGCCCGTCTCAGCTCGTCCATGCCTTTTTCATCCTGAATGGTATTGTATAACACCCATTCCCTTATTTGATAGCCAAGCGGCTCAAGCTCCGCTTTTATGACATCGCGTGATAAATTGCCCTTTATCACTGAAATGGGTTCGGCAGCTGATGCGTGCCGTTTTAAAGTATCAGCCAGACATTCCGCCACATACTCGTCAGGCATCGCATCCGTCCGGGCTCCCCGCTCTTTCAGGGCGCGCGCAGTCTTTTCACCGACGGCTGCGATTTTTTTCCGTCCCGAAAGCGCAAGACCGTGCCGATCAAGATAGGAAAAAAAGAACCGGACACCGTTTACGCTTGTAAACACAAGCCATCCCGGCTCAGAAAGGTCTTCCCTGAGACTGTCCGCACATTCATCCGGGAGCGCTTCCTGAAAAGCGATCAGCGAAGCGGAAACAGCCGTTCCGCCGAGCGCCTCCACTTTTTTTCGGAACGGTGCGGCCTGTCTTTTGTTCCGGGTGACAAGCACGGTCTTTCCTTGTAAAGGAAGGTCATTTGCCATCCTGATCGAGCTCCTGTTTCACGCTGTCGATTAATGCTTTGGCTCCTTTTTCAGACATCATCGCCGCACAGCGTTTCCCGATTTCTTCCGGATCATGTCCCGCCGCTGTTTCTTTATAAATCGTCTTTCCGTCCGGAGACGCGACAAGACCGACCAATTCAACCTCATCCCGGTCATTGACGGACGCATACCCGGCTATCGGCACTTGGCAGCCGCCTTCCATCGCGTGTAAGAAAGCCCGTTCGGCTGCCACCGTGCGCTGCGTATACTCATCGGTAAATTGCGCAAACAGCTTCAAAAGCTCCTCATCCGACTCTCTGCATTCAATGGCAAGAGCGCCTTGGCCGACCGCAGGCAGACAGCGGTCCGGTTCGAGAAATTCAGATACGACATCATCTTTCCAGCCCATTCTCGAAAGTCCCGCAGCCGCTAAAATAATAGCATCGTAATCTTCCGTTTCAAGCTTTTGAAGTCTCGTATCGATATTGCCTCTGATCCACTTAATTGTAAGATCAGGGCGTTCAGCAAGAATCTGGGCGCTTCTTCTTAAACTGCTGGTGCCGATGATGCCCCCTTCTTTTATGCCGTCCAGCTTTTGATGCCCCTTTGAAATCAGCGCATCACGCGGATCCTCACGTTTCGGTATGCAGCCTATGACAAGACCCTCAGGCAAAACGGCGGGCATGTCTTTCATGCTGTGAACCGCCATATCAATCTCCTGATGCAGCAGCGCCTGTTCAATCTCTTTGACAAACAAACCTTTGCCGCCCACTTTTGACAGTGTAACATCAAGGATGCGGTCGCCTTTTGTGACAATCTCCCGGATTTCAAAGTTATAGGAAGGGTTCAATTCCTTCAGTTTGTTAATCACCCATTTTGTCTGGGTCATAGCCAGTTTGCTCCGTCTGGAACCTACCTTAATCGTTCTCATTTTCTTTCCTCCCGAATCTGTTTGGGCGCGTGCGTTAACTGAACCAATGGAATTGCGACAGGCTTCCGAGCAGGAAGTAATTAATCATCAGCACGAGAAAACATGCTGAATTCCATAACGCCGCCACTTTTCCCTGCAGTTCCTTAATCATTCTGATATATAAATAGTAGCTGTATAAAAGCAGCACAATAAACGAACCGAGCACTTTTGAATCAAACCAGTACAGCGTTTCCAGCGACACATACGCCCAGATCACGCCTAATATCAGGCTCAACAGCAGCATCGGAACCCCGATGACATTTAAAACGTAAGCCATATAATCAAGTTTTGACAAATCTTCAATTCTCAACAGCCATTTTCCCCACTTTTTCTTCTTTAATAAAGAATATTGAAACTGATAAAGAAGCGAAAAGACAAAAGAAAGGGAAAAAGCGCCGTAAGACAGAATCGCCATTGTAATATGAATGACCAAAAGCTCTGAGACCAGCTGGCCGGAAAAAGCGGCCGAATGCTGATCCGTCGGTGAAAACGTATGGATCGCAATCATCGAGAAACCGATGACATTCGTGAAAAATACGATAAAATCAACGCGCAGAATCTGCGTGACCACAAGTGAGAGCGTGACAAGCACCCACGCATAAAAGTAAAGGGCCTCTGTAATATTCAAGACCGGAAATCTGCCCGTCTGCCACATGAAATAAGAAAGATAGACGGTTTGCAGAGTCCAGACAATAGAAAGCAACCAGAAGGCCATTTTCCCAGCCTTCCGGTTGTGTTGAAGAAAATCTATAAAGTAAAAAAGGACGCTTACTGCATAAATAACAATTGTCGCTTCATTAAGTCTTGCCATTGCTGTATCAATCATACAGCCCTCACTCACTTACAAGCGGACGTAAGCCCGTTTTTGCTTCTGCCTTTTGAAACGAATGAACCGTCTGGCGGTTATCCAGGCTTTTGTCCAGCTGGCGGCCGGCCTCTTCCTCAATATCGAATATCTGCATAAACAGCTTCAGCTTTTCATCTGAATCCGCTTCAGCCGCAAGCTCTTTCGCTTTCAGAATCGGGTCGCGCAGCATTTGGTTAATGATGCTTTTCGTATGTTTGCTGAGAAGTTTTTTCTCTCTTACCGTCAGATGAGGCAGCTTGCGCTCAATGCTCTGCATCGTATCGGACTGGATGGACAGCGCCTTTTCACGCAGCGCCGAAATGACCGGCACGACGCCGAGCGTATTAAGCCACTGCTTAAACTCAACAATTGCCGCTTCAATAAACAGCTCGACTTTTTCAGCGGTTTCACGGCGTTCTTGTAAGTTAGCTTCAACGATTCCTTCAAGGTCATCAATATCGTACAGAAAAACACCTTCAAGATCGTTAAGCGCCGGATCGAGGTCTCGCGGCACAGCGATATCCACCATAAATAACGGACGGCCTTTCCGCTGTCTGCCCGCTCTCTCCATCATTTCTTTGGACACGACGAAATCACTTGCGCCTGTCGAACTGATTAAAATATCAGCTTCAGCAAGTGCATGTTCAAGCTGGTTTAAGCTGCGCGCTTCTCCGGAGAAACGGTCAGCAAGCGCTTTTGCCTTCAAAAACGTTCTGTTGATGACCGTTACTTTGCCGATGCCCTGACCGTGCAGGTTTTCTGCGGCGAGCTCGCCCATTTTTCCCGCACCGAGAATCAAAATGTGCTTATTTGACAATGAGCCGAAGATTTTTTTCGCGAGTTCAACGGCGGCGTAACTGACGGAAACGGCATTGGCGCCGATATCGGTTTCGGCATGCGTGCGTTTGCCGACGGTCACCGCCTGTTTAAACAGCTCATTGAAAATGGTGCCGATCGTCTTTTCTGCCTGCGCCGTTTTAAAGCTCGAGCGGACCTGGCCGAGTATTTGCGTTTCTCCGATGACCATGGAATCCAAGCCGCACGCCACACGGAATAAATGCTCGATCGCCGCGTCGCTCTCATAAAATTTCAGAAACGGAGACAGCTCTTCTTTCGGCAGCGAGAACCATTCGGATAAAAATGTTTTTATATAATAACGGCCGGTATGGAGCTGGTCGACCACCGCATATATTTCGGTGCGGTTGCAGGTTGACACGATAATGTTTTCAAGAACGCTTTTTTCTTCTTTTAAACGGAGCATCGCTTCTGCAAGCTCATCCGGCTGAAAACTTATTTTTTCGCGTATTTCAATAGGGGCGGATTTATAATCTACTCCCACAACAAGAATATGCATCGCTTTCATGCACCCCCGTACATCGCAATTTATTTATAATCATTCTAACATAGAATTTATTATTTATAATAATTATAACATAGTTTCTTCGGGAAAATGTGAACAGATTTCAAAAATGTTATGCTATAGTATAAAAAGCTCGTTTCCACTTAATCATCATACTAAAAATCCTTTACTGCGGGTAGGTGACAGGATGAAAAAAACATCAATTTTATTACCGGGACTTCTGCTTGCCGCTTCATTATTCGCATGGCTTCAGAGCGGACAGGTTCACCTGTTTGCGAATCAGGGGGAATGGCCGGTGCTCCTTATGCTCTTGGGCGCCGTGCTCTTGTATCAGGGCAAAAAGGAAGCGGCCGGGCCTCACGTCCTGATCGGCTTGCTTCTTTTCGGCATAGGTTTACACTTTTTCGCCAAACCTGAGCTCTCATGGTGGCCGGGAGATTTTGAAATGATTCTCTTCGTCTTCGGATTCTCCTTATTTGCGGCAGCCAGAAAAGAATATGTATACGAAGCGGCTGCCATGATTGGTTTTTCCCTCTTTTTATACTTCTTTAAACAAATTACGGCGTGGCTGGAGTCCGTCCATATTCCGACGGAACACTTCAAAACATACTGGCCGTATGTTTTCATCGGAATCAGCCTTTTATTATTGTTTATCAAGCGGAACAAAACTATACGATAAAACCCAAAACGCACTGCGTTTTGGGTTTTTCATTATCGGCTGATCATTTTTTTAATGGCTCCCCATGCTTCATCTTTGCCTTTTTTCGTTTCAGAGGAAAATAAAATCAGCTCATCTTCAGGATCCATATCAAGCGTCTGTTTGACAACCTTTAAGTGCTTGTCCCATTTTCCTTTTGGAATCTTATCCGCTTTTGTCGCGATAACGATGACGGGAATGCCGTAATACTTCAGGAATTCATACATGTTCACGTCTTCAGCAGACGGCGCGTGCCTGAGGTCGACAATCTGCACGCAGGCTTTCAGCTCTTCGCGGGTCGTCATATAGGTTTCAATCATTCTCCCCCATGCTTCCCGCTCGCTTTTGGAAACTTTCGCAAATCCGTACCCGGGAACGTCGACAAAATGCAATTCATCATTGATGATGTAAAAGTTTAAGGTCTGTGTTTTCCCCGGTTTTGATGACGTTCTGGCCAAGTTTTTCCGATTGATTAATGAATTGATAAAAGATGACTTTCCTACATTTGATCTTCCCGCCAGCGCGATTTCCGGAAGCCCCCCATCAGGGTACTGTTCGGGTTTGACCGCGCTGATCACGATTTCTGACTTTGTGACTTTCATTTCTTCTCTCCTACTAAGGCATGTTCCAAAACGTCATCCAGGTGAGAAACGAATATAAACTTCAGTCCTTCTCTGACGCTTTCTGGAATATCCTCTATATCTTTTTCGTTATCTTTAGGCGCAATAATAGTAGTCAGGCCCGCTCTGTGCGCGCCGAGCGCCTTTTCTTTCAGTCCGCCGATCGGAAGCACGCGGCCCCGCAGCGTGATTTCTCCCGTCATACCGACTTCGCGTTTTACCGCACGGTCCGTTAATGCTGAAACGAGCGCCGTGGCCATCGTAATTCCGGCAGAAGGGCCGTCTTTCGGCACCGCTCCTTCAGGGACATGGATATGAATGTCATACTTCTCATGGAATTTCGGGTCGATTCCGAACTGTTCCGCTTTCGAGCGGACATAACTGAAAGCGGCCTGCGCTGATTCCCGCATGACATCTCCAAGCTTCCCGGTCAGAATCAGCTTTCCTTTTCCCGGTGACAATGACACTTCGATTGACAGCGTATCTCCGCCGACCGTCGTATACGCGAGCCCCGTGACAACCCCGATTTGATCTTCGGTTTCCGCCTGTCCGTATCTGAATATCCGTTTTCCGAGATAGTCGGCCAGATTTTTCTCTGTAACGGTAATGCGTTTTCTCTCCTCAGACACAATGGCTTTCGCAGCCTTTCGGCAAATGGCGGCAATCTGGCGTTCAAGCGTTCTCACGCCGGCTTCCCTCGTATAGTAGCGGATGATGTCCGTAATCGCCTGGTCCCGAATCTGCAGGTTGCTCTTTGTGAGCCCGTGCTCTTTGATTTGTTTCGGAAGCAGGTGGTCCTTCACGATTTCCAGCTTTTCGTTTTCAGTGTAGCCTGACAGGCTGATAATCTCCATTCTGTCTCTGAGAGGTCCCGGTATGGAAGCAAGGTTATTCGCAGTCGCGATAAACAGCACTTTCGATAAATCGAACGTCTCTTCAATATAGTGGTCGCTGAATGTGCTGTTTTGTTCCGGATCCAGCACCTCAAGCATCGCCGAAGACGGATCGCCTCTGAAATCAGACGACATTTTGTCGATCTCATCCAGGAGAAAGACGGGATTTTGTTTACCGGCTTTTTTCATCCCCTGTATAATACGGCCCGGCATCGCTCCGACGTATGTACGCCGGTGCCCGCGGATTTCAGACTCATCGCGCACTCCGCCCAGTGAAATTCTCACAAAACGGCGCCCCATGCTCGTACTGATTGATTTTGCAAGAGATGTTTTACCGACTCCCGGAGGTCCGGCCAGACAAAGAATCGGCCCTTTCAGCGTTTTCGTCAGCTGTTTCACGGCCAAATACTCCAAAATCCGCTCTTTCACTTTCTCTAAGCCGTGATGCTCTTTATCTAAGATTTCCCCGGCTTTTTTAATGTCAAGTTTATCTTCTGTTTCATCCGACCACGGAAGGGCGATGAGCCAGTCAATATAGTTGCGGATAACAGAGCTTTCCGCTGAGCTTGACGGCACTTTTTCGTAACGGCTTAATTCCTTAAGCGCCGTTTCTTTGACACGCTCAGGCATGCCTGCTTCTTCTATCTTTTCCGTGAGCGACTGAACTTCGCCGGTTTTTCCTTCTTTGTCGCCAAGCTCCTTCTGAATGGCTTTCATCTGTTCACGCAAGTAGTATTCCTTTTGAGTGCGTTCCATCGAACGTTTGACGCGCTGACCGATTTTTTTCTCAATCTCCAGCACTTCTTTTTCATTATGAATGGAACGAATGACCTTATTCAGACGTTCTTTAATATCCGCCGTTTCTAAAATGTCCTGCTTGTCCTTTAATTTCAGCGGGAGATGAGAAGCGACGATATCCGCCATTCTGCCGGGCTCTTCAATATCAGTCACAGCCGCATACGTTTCTGCGGAGATTTTTTTAGAAATTTTTATGTACTGGTCAAAATGGTCCAGCAGCGTCCGCATAAGCGCTTCGTCTTCCACGTCTTTTGAATCATCCTCATGCATCAGCTGTATATCGACCGAAGTATAATCTTCGAGCTCGGTGTATTCAAGGATCTGCGCCCGCTGAATTCCTTCTACAAGCACTCTGATCGTACCGTTGGGCAGCTTCAGCATCTGTTTAATTTTTGTATAAGTGCCGACGGCGAAAATATCCTCTTCACCCGGTTCGTCTATCGAAATATCCTGCTGAGTGGCTAAAAAAATCATATGATCATGCATCATTGCCTGTTCAAGAGCCTGAACCGACTTGTCACGGCCTACATCTAAATGTAAAACCATTGTCGGGTATACCAATAAGCCTCTTAAAGGGAGGAGCGGGATGCTGCGTTTTGTATCTTCTGCCATGTGACTGACACCTCCGTGACTTTAGTATGAACCATTATAATACAACTTTTTCATCGTTGTACAATTCCGGGATCGGGCAAAATCGGCTTATCCGCCTGCCCTGTATATAAAACAGTCTCTTCGTAGTATACCCTTTCTTTCTGTTCTGAAAAAGGAAAAGATGTCCTCCATAAAAAAACCCCATTATAAAAATGGGGTTTATACGGATTCTTTATTCATTTGGATATCAAACGGTTTTTGTTCTGAAGGAGGGTCAACCAATATGACGTCCAGCACTTCCTGGAACGTTTTTACCGCTTTAATGGTGATTCCGTCTATTCGTTTCAAAATGGACTGCTGATTTTCATATGGGATAATGACCGTTTTTGCTCCGGCCTGTTTTGCGGCTTTAATTTTCGGAATGACGCCGCCGATCGGTTTGACAAGCCCCGTCAGGCTGATTTCTCCCGTCATCGCCACCGTATGGTCGATCGGGAT
Source organism: Bacillus sp. KICET-1 (assembly GCF_027721405.1). Lineage (NCBI taxonomy): Bacteria > Bacillati > Bacillota > Bacilli > Caryophanales > Bacillaceae > Bacillus > Bacillus sp. KICET-1. The sequence continues at coordinate 2,161,836 of NZ_CP113515.1, read as the reverse complement.
GCGGTGAATCGCGGAAAAAATCCCCGCGGCCATCGCGATACCTGCTGAAGGTCCGTCAATCGGGCCTCCGCCCGGAAAATTGACGTGAATGTCATAGTCTGAAGGTTTGATGCCCATTGTGCGCAGAACCGTCAGAACATTTTCCACAGATCCCTTCGCCATGCTTTTGCGGCGGATCGACTTCGATTGGCTGCCGATGCTTTCTTCCTCTGCAATTCCCGTGATATTCAGGCTTCCTTTGTCCTGCGCAGGTGTGACATTCACTTCGATTTCCAGCAATGCGCCGCTGTTCGGCCCGTAGACAGCAAGTCCGTTCACGATGCCGACTTGCGGTTCATCGGCGATTTTCTGCTCATTTTTAGGTGTAAGCTGACTGGAATGAACAACCCATTCTATATCTTCTGTCGTAATTTCTTGTCTGTCCTCAGTCACCGCCATGCCGGCGGCGATCTGGATCATATTGACGGCTTCACGTCCGTTTCTCGTATATGCGGTCAGCACACTGAGAGCTTCGTCAGAAATCTCTTTCTGAATTTTGTCGGCTGCTTTTTTCGCAACGATTTTAAGTTCATCCTTTTCCAGCTCGCGGAAAAATACTTCAAGACAGCGCGAACGGATGGCCGGCGGAATTTCATTCGGCATTCTCGTTGTCGCTCCGATCAAACGGAAATCTGCCGGAAGCCCATTTTGAAAAATATCATGAATGTGATTCGGTATTTGCGTATTTTCTTCACTGTAATACGCACTGTCTAAAAATACTTTTCGATCTTCAAGCACCTTCAGCATTTTATTCATCTGAATCGGGTGAAGCTCGCCGATTTCATCAATAAACAATACCCCGCCGTGAGCATGGGTCACAGCCCCCTGTTTCGGCTGCGGAATGCCTGCTTGGCCCATCGCACCCGCTCCCTGATAAATGGGATCATGCACTGAACCGATAAGCGGATCGGCAATCCCCCGTTCATCAAACCGCGCGGTCGTCGCATCAAGTTCAACAAAAACAGCCTGCTTTTGAAACGGTGACTGTTTATGTTTTTTCGCTTCTTCCAATACCAGCCGCGCCGCAGCCGTTTTACCGACTCCCGGAGGACCGTAAATAATGACGTGCTGCGGGTTCGGTCCGCAAAGCGCTGCTTTTAACGCTTTAATTCCGTCTTCCTGGCCGACAATGTCCTGAAAGCTTTTCGGCCGCACCTTTTCTGATAAAGGTTCTGATAAACTGATGGCGCGCATTTTGCGCAGCTGTTCCATTTCTTTTTTTGATTCTTTATCTATCGTCACTTTTTGTGTACGCTGGTTTTTGAGCAGATTCCAAAAATATAATCCGATGACTATTCCGAAAAACAGCTGTACAAATAATGCGATCCCTGTCCAACTCATGCTGGTCCCTCCTGAAAAAACGATTTATGTATCCAATTCATTCCTCTGTCCGCTAGTATCTCCCAGCAAAGCCCGGAATAAACATTTTCAGAAGGGTCAGGACAAGAAAAAAAACCTCCTGATCAATTCGGGTCAGGAGGTTTTGTCATGTTATGCTGATGTTTTATCTTGGCCGACAACTGTGCCGTCTTTTAATACAAGACGCGGTGCTTCACCGTCTGCGACTGTCGCTCCGGTAATGACACATTTTTCAATATCATCGCGGGACGGCAGATCAAACATGACGTCAAGCATGATGCCTTCAATGATAGAACGCAGGCCGCGTGCGCCTGTTTTACGCTCGATCGCTTTTTTCGCAATTTCAGATAATGCCTCGTCTTCAAATTCAAGCTCGACATCATCAAGTTCTAACATTTTCTTGTATTGTTTGACGAGTGCGTTTTTCGGTTTAGTCAGAATTTCAACCAGTGCCGTTTCGTCAAGCTGCTCAAGGCTTGCAATGACAGGAAGACGGCCGATGAATTCAGGAATCAGACCGAAACGGAGCAAGTCTTCCGGAAGAACTTTAGAAAGCAGTTCTTCTTTTTCCAGATCTGCCGCTTTATTATCAGAGCCGAAGCCGATGACTTTTTGTCCGAGACGGCGTTTGATGATTTGTTCGATGCCGTCAAATGCACCGCCGCAAATGAACAAGATGTTCGTCGTATCGATCTGGATGAATTCCTGATGAGGATGTTTGCGTCCTCCTTGAGGCGGCACGCTTGCAACCGTTCCTTCAAGAATTTTCAGCAGCGCCTGCTGAACGCCTTCGCCTGATACGTCGCGTGTAATGGACGGATTTTCAGATTTTCGCGCTACTTTATCGATTTCATCGATATAAATAATGCCTTTTTCTGCTTTTTCCACATCATAGTCTGCTGCCTGAATCAGCTTGAGGAGGATGTTTTCTACGTCCTCACCGACATATCCGGCTTCAGTCAGAGATGTAGCGTCCGCGATCGCAAACGGCACGTTCAGAATACGCGCAAGCGTCTGGGCAAGAAGTGTTTTCCCGCTTCCAGTCGGTCCGATTAAAGAAATATTACTTTTAGAAAGCTCGACATCATCCACTTTACTGTTGGAATTGATGCGTTTGTAATGGTTGTATACCGCAACCGCAAGTGATTTCTTCGCCTGATCCTGTCCGATGACATATTCATTCAGAATCTCACGGATTTCCTGCGGCTTCGGAACGTCTTTAAATTCGACTTCTTCTTCCGTACCAAGCTCTTCCTCTACGATTTCTGTACAGAGCTCAATACATTCGTCGCATATATATACACCCGGTCCTGCAACCAGCTTACGAACCTGATCTTGCGTTTTTCCGCAGAACGAGCATTTCAATTGTCCTTTTTCCTCGTTGAATTTAAACATTCTTTCACCCCTTAATCTTGTCTCACTTTTTCTTTTACCTGAAGGGCAAAAGAAAACGGTTCTTGCTACGATCGAGTATGTATTGCATTTTACCATACTTTCCAGTAAGACGGTAACAATGTGTTTCGCACTTGCACATTCTATATGTATGACGAAAAACAGCCCGGCAATGACTATCTTGCCCCAAGAAAAAGAGTTATATCATAATTGTACAAAACAAGGCACGAATTAATCGCGCCCTGTTTTATTATGTCTATTATTATGAACCATATTAACGGTTTTCTACAAGAAAATCAATTGCTTTTCGAACTTTTAAATCTTCTTTCATCGCGTCAGTTGAACCGATTGCCTGCTTAATGTTTTCAACCGGCATGTTGTAAGCTTCAGCCATTTTAGTCAGCTCAGCTTCAACTTCTTCGTCCGTTACTTCAAGGTTTTCAGCTTGAGCGATCGCTTCAAGAGTCAGGTTTGATTTTACGCGTTTTGCGGCATCTTCTTTCATTTGCTCTTTTAACGCGTTTTCATCTTGGCCTGAGAATTGAGTGTAAAGCTCAAGGTTCATGCCTTGCATTTGCAGACGCTGTTCGAATTCTTTCAGCATGCGGTCAAGCTCAGTGTCGATCATCGCTTGAGGAACATCAGCTTCAGCGTTTTCAGATGCTTTCAGAACAAGCTCTTCACGCAATTTAGCGTCAGCTTCGTTTTCTTTTGCTTCTTCAAGGCGTTTTTTTGTTTTCTCAGTTAATTCAGCAAGCGTTTCAACTTCTTCGTCAATGTCTTTTGCGAATTCGTCGTCAAGCTCAGGAAGCTCTTTCGCTTTGATTTCATGAATTTTCACTTTGAAAACAGCTGGTTTTCCGGCAAGCTCTTCAGCGTGGTACTCTTCAGGGAATGTTACTTCAACATCCTTTTCAGCGCCTGCTTCAAGGCCTGTTAACTGCTCTTCGAAGCCCGGGATGAATGAACCTGATCCTACTTCAAGTGAGTAGTTCTCAGCTTTTCCGCCTTCAAACGCTTCGCCGTCAACGAAACCTTCGAAGTCAAGAACGACTGTATCGCCGTTTTCAACAGCGCCTTCTTCTTTCACGACAAGCTCAGCCTGACGCTCTTGAAGAGCTTTAAGTTCGTTTTGCACATCTTCGTCAGTAACGGCAGTGTCATCTTTTTCGATTCCTAAGCCTTTGTAGTCGCCAAGTTTCACTTCCGGTTTTACAGTCACTTTTGCAGTGAAAATCAAGCTTTCGCCTTTTTCGATTTTTTCAACATCGATTTCAGGGCGGTCTACAGGTTCGATGCCGGCTTCTTCAACCGCTTTAGGGTATTCTACAGGAAGTAAAATATCTAAAGCATCCTGGTAAAGAGCTTCAACGCCGAAACGCTGTTCGAATAAACCGCGGGGAACTTTCCCTTTGCGGAATCCAGGAATAGAAACCTGTTTTACTACTTTTTTAAATGCATCATCAAGAGCTGTTTTGAACGTATCCGCGTCAACTTCAACCGTTAATACGCCTTCGTTGCCTTCTTGTTTTTCCCATTTTACAGACATGTGTTTCCCTCCAAAAATCTATTCAGGTTGTGTCGGTCTTCCATTCTAAAGCAATCCGCGGCTTTGTCAAAGAAAAAACCGCTTGAATCAGAATCATTATGTAATGAACTGGCAGCCTGTCCAACCGTAATTCTCATTTCAGTTAAACCGCTATACATAAATACAACCACTATATTATAACATAACGCCTACCGCTTTCAACTATATGGTGTGATTTACAAATAAGAAATTTCTTCAATATCCTTAATCATCGTGCAGGCTTCTTCGAGTTCGCGGCTGTCAAACTCGTACATCATGTGAAGTTCCTCCGGCTCAATGTCAATGCCGTGCATCTCGTAACCGACCTTATGAAGCGCCGCCGCCCATAAATCTGCGTTCAAAAACTTCGGCATAAAAGGGTGCAGGACGTACAGATGCCTTCTCCACAGCTCCTCGACGGCAGCGTATAATGTAGGGTTTTCATTGCCGAGCGTTTCATCAAGCACCCGGAGAACGCGATGCAAAACCGGAGCCGCATCAGGCTGAACCGTTTCACTCGGAACCGCGGTCATTGAATCGCCGAATTTTGTAATATGGACCGGCTTGCTGTAGTCATGGTCCGCCATCAGCGTCAAAATCATCGTCTTGATAAGAGGATGAGCGCCCGGATCTTGAAGAATTGTTTTTAAGAGACCCGTGTATTTTGCAATATTGCGGTCTTTAAGAGAATGAATCAGATTCATTTGTTCAGCGGGGCTGTTCAGCACTTTTTCCGCATCAAGAATGTCCTCGTATTCCTCCTCCCATGCTTCATCCTGCTGGTCGGGATCGGTCATTTTGCGGCTGAATTCGAGCAGCCGGTAGAATTGCTCCGCACTTTCTGCGGGCAGCTGGTTTTCTTCCAGCACAGCTTCAATTGTGCTTTTGACTTCTTCATATTGTTTCAGCTGAATTAAAATGGTCATATACACCTGCAGTACGGTAAAATAATGGCCGTACCCTTCATTCAGCATTTTCTCGCAAACTTGTTTTGCTTCTTCCAATTCCCCGAGTTCCAGAAAACAAATCGCCATGCCTAAATGTACGTCGGACTCGGTATCACCGTGGCTTACCGCCTCTGAAAACAGTTCGAGGGCCTCCTGATACTGTTTATCCTTCATGGCGGCCATCCCTTTATCAACCAAGCGTTCTTTCAGACGGGGGAAAGGAATGATATCAGCTTTTTTCTTGTCATGCGTCATACTTTATTTCCTTTCAGGCGCTATTTTGTTCAAGTGTATCAACACGCGTCAGGAAACACAAGAAAGGATGGTGCGCACGGTAAAAAAAGCCGCCGGACAGATGCCGGGCGGCTTTTTTCAGGCTTGAAGCCATGAACTTCTTTTCGATTCAAACTGCTGAATGTCGTCCTCCAGCAGAAGCGTTAATGAAATTTCATCATAACCGTTAATCAGCATTTCCTTCCAGTGCGGATCGACTTCAAATGAAATCTCTTTTCCTTCACTGTCGTGAATGAGCTGGTTTTCCAAATCAACCGTCATGTTAAGAGACTGATTTTCATATTGACCGGCGAGTTTTTTCCACTGATCATACGGCATACGGATGGGAAGCATACCGTTTTTAAAACAGTTTTGATGAAAAATATCGGCAAATGACGGAGCAATGATGATTTTGAAGCCGTAATCATCCAGCGCCCAAGGAGCGTGCTCACGGGATGATCCGCAGCCGAAATTCTCTCCGGCAATTAATATGGACGCGCCTTCATAGACTTTGCGGTTTAATTCAAATTCAGGATCAGGCTCACCGTTCTCAAGGTATCTCCAATCAAAAAACGCGAATCTGCCGTATCCGGTTCTTTCAATTCTTTTCAAAAACTGTTTCGGAATAATCTGGTCCGTATCGACGTTGATCCGGTTTAAGACGGCCGCTTTTCCCGTATGCGTTTTTAAAGGTTCCATCTTTTCGCGCACTCCTTACACAACTGTTTTTTCTTGATAAAACTTTCTTACATCGACGAAATGCCCGTGAATGGCTGCCATTGCCGCCATCGCCGGACTGACAAGGTGTGTTCTCGCGCCTTTTCCCTGTCTGCCTTCGAAGTTGCGGTTGGAGGTGGAAGCGCATCGTTCCCCTTCAGGCACGACATCATTGTTCATACTGAGGCACATGCTGCAGCCTGATTCTCTCCATTCAAATCCGGCCTCGAGAAACACGCGGTGCAGCCCTTCTTCCTCGGCCTGCTGTTTCACGCTTTGAGAACCCGGCACCACAATGGCCCTGACGCTGTCAGCGACTTTTCGGCCTTTGATCATATCCGCAGCCTGGCGAAGATCGGTCATCCGCGAATTTGTACAGGAGCCGATAAACACATGCCCGACTTTAATATCTTCAATTTTTTGATTCGGTGAGATTCCCATGTATTCGTACGCGCGGATGGCTTCTTTTTTACCCTCTTCAGAATCAATCGTTTCCGGCGCCGGTATTTGGGCATCGACCGGAAGAACCATACCGGGATTGACGCCCCATGTTACCATTGGAGAAATCTCGCTGCCGTCTAACACGATGGAATGATCGTATACGGCGCCCGGATCGGTTTTTAACGCTTTCCATTCTGCGGCGGCTTTTTCAAATTCCTCGCCTTTTGGCGCGTATTTACGGTTTTTACAATATTCAATCGTCGTGTCATCTGGAGCGATCAGTCCCGCCCGTGCTCCCGCTTCTATTGACATATTGCAGACCGTCATGCGTTCGTCCATAGACATGTTTCTGAATACTTCCCCGGTGTATTCAATGACATATCCGGTACCGAATTTCACCCCGTATTTTCCGATGACCGACAAGATGACATCCTTCGCGGTCACTCCTTTTTGGAGCGTTCCGTCAACGCGGATTTCAAGCGTTTTCGGCCGTTGCTGCCATAATGTCTGTGTGGAAAGAACATGTTCCACCTCACTTGTGCCGATACCGAAGGCAAGCGCTCCGAACGCGCCGTGAGTCGATGTATGGCTGTCTCCGCAAACGATCGTTTTTCCCGGAAGTGTCAGACCAAGCTCAGGCCCGACCACGTGAACGATTCCCTGGTCTGCGCTGTGAAGATCCGCAAGACGGACGCCGAACTCCTCACAATTCCGTTCAAGCGCGGTTACTTGGCGCTTTGCGACTTCATCTTTAATGTCAAAACGGTTGACGGTCGGAATATTGTGGTCCATCGTCGCGAATGTGTTCTGCGGCCGTCTGACCTTTCTCCCCTTCTGCCTTAACCCTTCAAACGCCTGAGGAGACGTCACCTCATGAATTAGGTGCAGATCAATATAGAGAAGGTCGGGTTTTCCTTCACCGCTTTTTACAACATGCCGATCCCAAATCTTTTCGATGATTGTTCGAGGCATCATCTTTGTTTCCTCCCTCTACCTATGAACTAAGACCGCTTTCTTTAAAGCGTCACACTATAGATTTTGTATTCGAGCCGGCTAATGCGGCTTTTACTTTTTCAGTAATGTCATGCGTTCCGGCATATTGGCCGTCCCGGGCGATATCACGTGTACGGCTGCCGTCTGCAAGCACCTTTGCGACCGCCTTTTCCACCGCCTGAGCTTCGTTTTCAAGTCCGAAAGATGTTCTCAAAAGCATCGCCGCTGATAAAATCGCCGCAAACGGATTGGCCATCCCTTTACCGGCGATGTCAGGCGCAGATCCATGCACGGGTTCAAACAAGTGAAGACCTGAACTTGATAAACTGGCTGACGGCAGCATGCCGAGCGAGCCTGTCAGCATGGAGGCTTCATCGCTTAAAATATCGCCGAACATATTCTCAGTTACGATGACGTCAAACTGGCTCGGAGCATAGATGAGCTGCATCGCGGCATTATCGACAAGCATATGTTCAAGCGTCACATCAGGAAATTCTTTTGCGATTTCATCCGCTGTTTCCCGCCATAGCCTGCTTGAAGAAAGCACATTCGCCTTATCGACGGACGTCACTTTTCCTTTTCTGCCGGCAGCCATCTTAAAGGCTTCTCTTACAACGCGTTCGATTTCTTCTTTCTTATAAAAAAGGGTATCGACCGCTTCCTTTTCTCCCGCTTCATTGACATACTGTCTGCTCGGTTCTCCGAAGTAGAGGCCGCCCGTCAGTTCCCTGACGATTACAAAGTCGACGCCGCTGATATATTCTTTTTTCAGCGGAGACGCTTCAGACAGGCTTTCAAATACGGTCACGGGACGCAGATTGGCAAACAGGCCGAGTTTTTTTCTGATGCCAAGCAGGCCTTTTTCCGGTCTGAGCTCTGGAGGATTTTGGTCCCATTTCGGCCCGCCGACTGCCCCGAGCAGGATGGCGTCAGATCTTTCACAAAGAGCCACCGTCTCCTCAGGAAGGGGGTTTTGATGGGCGTCAATGGCCGCTCCCCCGATCAGCCCGTTTTCAAATTCAAATTCATGTCCGAATTGTTCGGCAACGCTTTTCAATACATCTGCCGCTGATTCCGCCACTTCCGGTCCGATTCCGTCACCGGGCAGCAAAGCAATGCGTTTTTTCAAATCAAACGTTCTCCTTTCTATTACGAGCCGACCGCAGTCTGTCTCTTTAATCCGTCTAAATTGCAATCCAGCACCAGCTGCCGGTTCACGGCGTTCAGATAAGCTTTAGCAGAAGCTTCCAGAACATCCTGCGCGATTCCCCGCCCTGATGTTTCTTTTCCGTTCACGGTCACTCTGACAAAAACTTGAGCCAGCGCGTCTTCGCCTTTCCGGTTGGATTGGATGCGGTAGTCTGTCAGTTCAATATTTTTATCGATGCAGCGCCCGAGCGTATTATAAACGGCTTCTACGCTGCCCGCCCCCGTTGCCGCCTCTTGAATCAGCTGTTCGTTTTCCTGATTTTTTAAAGAGACTGTTGCAGTCGGCACCTGAGACGTCCCGTAATGCACTTGCAGAGACAAAAATTCATAGCCGATTTTTTTGTCCGTCACTTTTTCTTCTAAAATAAGAGAAATCAAGTCATCATCGGTGATTTCTTTTTTCTTTTCGGTCAGTTCTTTAAACATCGTAAAAAATTTATTGATTTCCTCACTATCAAACTGGAATCCAAGCGCATTCAGGCGGTCTTTGAACGCATGGCGTCCGGAATGCTTTCCGAGTACGAGCGCATCAGCAGTCACGCCGACAAGTTCCGGTGAAATGATTTCATATGTTGATTTTTCTTTCAGGAAACCGTCTTGGTGAATGCCGGACTCATGTGCGAAAGCGTTATCTCCGACGATTGCTTTATTGCGGGGAACGGCCATGCCCGTCAGTTTGCTGACAAGATCACTCGTCCGCTTCAATTCATGAAGATTGAGGGATGAATCGGCTTGATGCGCGTCATTTCTGACATGAAGCGCAACGGCGATTTCCTCTAGCGCGGCGTTCCCGGCTCTTTCTCCTATGCCGTTAATGGCGCATTCAATTTGATCTGCGCCGTTCTCAATTGCCGAAAGTGAGTTGGCAACCGCCATTCCGAGATCATCGTGGCAATGGGCTGAAAGCTTTACCCGGCCGATATTCGGAACGTGTTCCTTCATATATTTAAAGATGTTTCCGTATTCAGCCGGCGTCAGGTAACCTACAGTGTCCGGCAGGTTGATGACGCTCGCGCCGGCATCAATCACTTTTTCTACGATTTCAGCCAGAAACGGAAGTTCGGTGCGGCATGCGTCTTCTGCTGACCATTGAACGATCGGAAAGCGTTCTTTTGCATACTTCACCATTTCAACCGCTTTTTCCTTAACCTCTTCCCGCGTCATTTTCAGCTTATGCTTCAGATGAATGCCAGAGGTGGCGATAAAGATGTGAATCCGCGGGCTGGCCCCGTCTTTCAGCGCTTCCCAGGCTGCGTCGATGTCACCTTTGACAGATCGGGCAAGCCCTGTTACCGAACAATTTTTAATCGTTCTTGCGATTTCCTGCACGGCTAAAAAATCACCTCGGGATGAAGCGGGAAATCCCGCTTCAATAATGTCCACCCCGAGTCTTTCAAGCTGCTTGGCTATCGCCAGTTTCTCCCGGGAATTGAGGTTGACCCCGGGGGATTGTTCACCGTCACGAAGGGTCGTGTCGAAAACATTAATTTTGCGCAACGGAGACCACCGCTTCCTTCTTTTTGCCTTGTTTGACAAACGGCATCATTTCACGAAGCTGTCTGCCGACCTTTTCAATCTGATGCTCGTTTTCACTTGCATTGATCGCATTGAAACGAGGACGGTTCACTTGGTTTTCCACGATCCATTCTTTTGCGAATGTACCGTTTTGAATATCCGTTAATACTTGTTTCATCGATTCTTTTACCTTCGCATCGACTACGCGCGGTCCTGATACAAAGTCTCCCCATTGAGCCGTATCGGAGATAGAGTATCTCATGCCCGCCAATCCTTCTTCATACATCAAGTCTACGATCAACTTCAGTTCGTGCAGACACTCGAAGTATGCGAGTTCAGGCTGGTAGCCGGCTTCTGTCAGCGTTTCAAAACCCGCTTTGACAAGCGCTGTTAAACCTCCGCACAGAACAGCCTGCTCACCGAACAAATCCGTTTCCGTTTCTTCCTTAAATGTTGTTTCAAGAACGCCCGCACGCGCTCCGCCGATTCCTTTTGCATAAGCAAGAGCCGTATCTTTCGCTTCGCCTGATACATCCTGGTAGATGGCAAACAATGCCGGTACGCCCGCGCCTTGTTCATATGTTCTTCTGACAAGGTGTCCAGGTCCTTTAGGGGCGACAAGGAATACATCCACATCAGCAGGAGGCACGATCTGATGGAAATGGACGTTAAATCCGTGTGCGAATACCAATGACTTGCCCGCCGTCAATTCATCTTTGATTTCAGATTCATATACTTTTTGCTGCTGTTCATCCGGAAGAAGAACCATAATGATATCAGCCTGGGCAGCCGCTTCTCTTACCGAAAAGACTTTATGACCGTCTTCTTGGGCCTGTGTAAATGATTTGCCTTGTCTGACGCCGACAATGACATCAATTCCGCTTTCTTTTAAGTTCAGCGCGTGTGCATGACCTTGTGAACCGTAACCGATAATCGCTACTTTTTTACCTGCCAATACGTTCTCTTTGATATCACCGTTATAATATACTTTTACCATTTTAATCTCTCCCTTTTTTGTGTTATACAATTGAAATTGTTTTATTGGATGACGCCTTCTGCTGGGTTCCCCTCGCAAAAGCCGTTGTGCCCGTTCTCGCGATTTCTTTAATTCCGTAAGGTTTGAGAAGCTCTATGAGCGCTTCGATTTTATTAGATTCGCCGGTAACCTGAACGACGATGCTGTCTCTTGAGACATCAACGACGGAAGCTCTGAACGGCTCAATGATTCCATTGATTTCCGTTCTGGCCGACGGTGCGGAAACAACTTTGATTAATGCCAGCTCACGCTGTACAATTGATTGGTTTGTAATATCCGTCACTTTCAGGACGTCAATTTGTTTGTTAAGCTGCTTTGTCAGCTGCTCTACGTCATTTTCGCCTTCCACATGGACGACAAATGTAATCCTTGAAACACCGCTTGTTTCCGTGTGGCCTACAGTGATGCTTTCGATATTATAGTGTCTTTTTGTAAACAGGCCGGTGATCCGGTTTAATACTCCCGAGCGGTTGACCACCGTTAATGTGATAATGCGTTTCAAGGTTTCACCCCCACCATTTCATGAAGTCCTTTACCCGGCGCAATCATCGGGAATACTTTCTCGCTTTTGGCGACCCGGACGTCAATAACGGCCGGTTCTTTTGATGAAAGCGCCTTTTTAAGCTCTTCTTCCGCCTCTTCTTCCGATGAAATCCGGACGCCTTTAATGCCGTAGGCTTCTGACAATTTGACAAAGTCAGGCTGCGCCGAGAATTTGGATTCAGAGTAGCGTTCTTCATAGAAGATTTCCTGCCACTGTCTGACCATGCCCAGACATTCGTTGTTCAAGATAACCACTTTGACAGGAAGATTCAGCTGCCGGATGACATCTAATTCCTGAAGGGTCATCTGAAAACCGCCGTCTCCGAGGATGGCAACGACCGTGGCGTTACGATCGGCCAGCTGCGCTCCGATAGCCGCCGGAAGGCCGAAGCCCATTGTGCCGAGTCCCCCCGAGGTCACCCACTTATCAGCCTTTCGGAAAGGATAAAACTGAGCCGCCCACATCTGGTGCTGGCCGACATCCGTCGCCACAATCGCCTCACCGTTTGTGAATTGGTGAATATACTCAATCAGCTTTTGGGGTTTCAAGCCCTCTTCTCTGTTGTCTGTATACCAAAGCGGATATTCTTCTTTCCATTCTGAAAGCTGCTGTTTCCATTCCTCTGTCTGTCCCTGTTTTCCGTTTTGCTTCAATAATTCCTGAAGGACGATTTTACTGTCGCCGACCACCGGAATCTGCGTTTCGATAATTTTTCCGATTTCAGCAGGATCAATATCGATATGCGCCACTTTGGCCGATTTTGCAAAATGCTTCAGATTTCCGGTCACGCGATCATCGAACCGCGCTCCGATGCTGATCAACAAGTCACAGTGGTAAAGCGCCATATTCGCTGTGTATGTGCCGTGCATCCCCGCCATTCCCAGAAAAAGAGGATGGTCTGCCGGGAAACCGCCCAGACCGAGGAGCGTGTGCGCTACCGGAATTTGCTGCTGTTCGGCATAATTTTTTAAATCTTCTGAAGCTTTACCGTGCAAAACACCCGCTCCGGCTAAAATAACCGGCTTTTTCGCACTGCTGACAGCTTCCACGAGCTTTCGGATCTGCAGATAGTTAGGCTCTTTTACAGGCTGATAACCCGGAAGGCTGATCTCGTGATCATATCTGAACTCTCCTTCAAATGCTGCGACATCCTTCGGTATATCAATTAATACCGGACCCGGTCTTCCCGTCGTGGCGATATGGAATGCCTCTTTAATCACACGGGGGAGATCTTCCGGACGGCGGACTTGGTAGCTGTGTTTCGTAATCGGCATCGTAATTCCTAAAATGTCGGCTTCCTGGAAAGCGTCGCTGCCGATGACCGAAGTGGCCACCTGACCGGTAAACACTACGAGCGGCAATGAATCTATCATCGCATCCGCAAGACCGGTAACTAAATTTGTCGCTCCGGGTCCGGAGGTAGCAATCACAACCCCCGGCTTTCCGGAGACTCTCGCATACCCTTCTGCCGCGTGAATCGCGCCTTGCTCGTGGCGGGGCAGGATGTGAACCAATCCCGACTGATACAGCTTATCGTAAATCGGAAGGACGGCTCCCCCCGGATAGCCGAAGATCATCTCGACATTTTCTTTCTTTAATGATTCAATCAGCATCAGAGCCCCGTTCATTGTTTTTGTACATTCGGCAGACAAAGAATCCGCCTGTACATTTGTGCCCATTTTCAGTTCCTCCTTTTCAATGTTCCCTTCTAAAATCCAATTCATAAAACGCAGCGCCGGCTGACGCAAATAAAAAAGCCTTCCCACCCACATTCAGCCAAGCATTTCATGCGATAGCCAAAAGGGGCGAAAAGGCTTTGCTCTCCGCGGTACCACCCTTGTTTACGGTCATATGCAGACCGTCTCATGGATAATGATTATCCGTTTTGATAACGAGTAAACATTGCGTTCACTCGGCCGAGTCCTACTCTTTACATTTCAGACCGGCACTCTGAGGGGAGTTCACTTTGATTTGTTTTACCGGCTCTCAGCGTTACCGGCTCTCTGTGAAAAACTTCAGCAAAGCTACTTATCCTCTTCTGCGCTTTTTATTATGGCAGCTCTTTTATTAAAAAAGAACCTTCACTTGTTTGTTTTTTCAGTGTTTTATGATTTTTCTTTTTAGCGTGAATCATTTATTTATTTTTGTTTGAACTCATATTACGCCCGTTTGCAGGCAGTGTCAACAGCATTTTTATAATTATTAGACAATTTAGATTAATCAATCTACTTTGTATACGCTTTCATTACTGGTACAAAGGGATCTGTAAATATTAAAAGTTTTTATCATTTTTTTATTAATCTCTCAAGATTACATGAAATTTTTCCGTTCATATACGAATATGTCACATTTTATTACACAATTTTTCTCTGTCCTTCCGGCATGCTTGTCAGATATTCTGTTCGATTGAACAGGCTCTTTCTACAGACATACGCATACACTGTTCTTATCTCGTAAGAAATGAGTGATGTCATGAATAAGATGTTATCAGGCATGCAGGGCCTGCCTCCCGGATTTCCGCCTTTACCGGTCTTACCGCCGCAGTCTTATTATCCTCCGGCCCCGATGCATACAGCACCATATCAAGGCGGCCCTTCTTTTCAGCAGGGATTCCCGTCATCCGGATACGGACAGCAGACCCCGCAAAGCACGCTGTCATTCGCCGGACAGCAATTCGTCCCATACCCTTATACATCCGGGTACTACGGCCAATCCTTCAGTGACGTCGGCGGAAGCCTCGGCGCCGGGGCACATCCCGGCGCGCTCGGGGGCGGTTTCAGCGGCCATGCCGGGGGCTTCAGCGCTCCGAGCGGATTCAGATGATACAAAAACCGGTCTCACACGGCCGGTTTCTTTTCTTATTCACAGAGTATAACGGTCATTCCATTGATTCATTTCCTGCTCCGTATAGTAATCAGCCCTTGAAACCTCAACAATGATTAAACCGCATTGAGTGATTAAAAATTGTTTCAGTTCCTCAAACAGCTCGTCTTTTCCGCAAAAGATTGTTTCTATATTGTGATTTTTATATGCAAATGCGTACTTCAAAAGCTAATTCCTCCTGCTGTCTTTCTATCAATCATTGACAAAATGTATGATAGAAATTAGATAATTTATCACTCAAGGGCGCCTTAAGTATCTTTATACATATATTTATTATGGTAAATATTACATTAAGTTTCATTTATATTAAAATTACTTTACAATTTTCATCAAATACGGAACTTTTGTTTCGTAAAATAAAATACAAAAAAACCTCAAGCCCATTGTCAGGGCTTGAGGTTTTTATACGTCCCAGGAGAGATTCGAACTCCCGACCGACGGCTTAGAAGGCCGTTGCTCTATCCGGCCTTCATCCTTTACATATCGCTATCGTTACGTTCATGTATAACGGTCACTTTCCGAACTTTGACCGATTGACTTACTTTCTATTATATTTGCTTACACTTTATAATTCAAGCATTCATATAGTAGAAAACAACCCTATTTAAAAGGTAAAACAGTTGTACTTAAATCTGCTATAAAACGTAAAGGTATTTATTTAAAGGAGTGGTTTCATGAGAGATAACAAAGAATGCTGTCCCTATTGCGATGCTGATGCAACCCACGATAATACCTGTAACACCAAGTAAGCTATGAAAGAATCGATGAGTCATTGTGTATACAACAATGGCATATCCATTTCAACAATATGTACTTTAATGCTCTGTGTGATATCTTTCCACTCGTTTAAAATCCTCTCTTTGTTACGACCTAGCCTATCTAATGAATGTATGTATAACGTATCTCCTTTTCGCAAACGCAATTTCAAAGCTTGGTATTGAGGTCTATTGAAGTCTTTCCCGATTTGCTTATCGATATGTATATCACGCTCATCAATTCCAAGAGCATACATACTATCCAGTTGTCATGCTTCATTTTGGTCTCTGCTGCTTACTCTAACGTGTCCAAATTCTTTGTTGTCCATAATTGATTCCACCTTGAGGCATCGGTATCTTTTCTTTGATATCACTTATAAGTCTACACCCTCTGCTATCGATATTATTATCGAACTCGAATAGGGTTTCACTGCAACTCTTATTACTTTACCATGTTAAATCACATTGAGAATCTGAGTCGTATCGAAAATTTACCGATTGTAGTTTGTGAATGAGAGTGGTTCTGTATCAAACCAATACCACAACTTGGCATGTATACAACCATAAAAGACACCCAATTAATTTGGATGCCTTCTTATAACTATTTTACTTGTTCTTGTAGCACTTCTTTTAGCAATTCAACAGCACTTTCTTCACTTGGAACATTTGTTCCAAGTACGCCACGAAAAGCTTTCGAAAGGATGCATTGTTTCAATATGTCCAACTCAGATTCGAGTTGAAGATTGAATTTTGAATAATTGTCCTTAGCGAAGATATCATCCAAAATGTTTACAATAGCATCTTGTTCCTCTTTAGGAGGTAGAGGAAATGGATAGTTCAATAAAAATTCTTTTGGCACTCGTTGCTGACCAACCGCTCCCGTCATTTCTCTCTTAGCTTCTGCCCTAAACCTTTGTGAACGAACCAAATAGTGAATATACTGTTCATTCACATACTCAGAAGTACGTAAAACATGAAATTCTGTTGAACCATAGCCAAATCCGTTTTTTAATTGTCTAGCTATAGCTGATTTTCCATTTTCCATACAAGGGGTAATCTTAGCAAACAGTACATCATTCTCTAAAAAAAACGTATAGCCTTTTTTAACTTTTCCATATTCTCTTTCTTCTGGTTCTTCGATTTTACCAGTTTTATCACTCACTGCAGGCATCGGTATAAATGTACATTTTTGTTCTTCAGATACTTCATTTAACTTTTTCTTTGGGGGATTTACTTGTACAACTTCTCCCAGCCTGACCCATTTCCATTTACATGGAATATACTCACTTTGCTCTTCAATAATCTCGAATTTTTCAGGCTTAATTAGACTAATTATTTTATCGTATAACACTTCTGCATTTTCTATATCAGGGTGTTCTTCTCGCCACTTCCTCGTCAACTCTCCCCTAAACGCCTTATCCAAAATAGCCGCTCGACGAAGTTCAAACGTTTTCTTCGCTTCCTCAATCAACTGCTTTGCTTCTTCAATTTTACTTAAAAGCCGCTCCACTTTCTCAGCAATCCGTTTTTGTTCAGATAGAGGAGGTAAAGGGAAATGCATGTTATCCATAGCCTTTGGAGAAACCCTTGGCAGATTTATACCATTACTGTTTTCATTAGCATACTGTAATACTTGAGGTAATCCTAAGTACATGTTTAATAATTTATTAGTACTTATATTTTTATTACGATACACAAGTATGTCGGTTGATGCTACCCCGTCAAATTCTACATGAGCATGCTTATTAAGATATGGTCGTAACTTTCCATATAATACATCATTCTTTTTGAAAACTACTTTTTTACTTTTTACGCCTTCCGTATTACCAACTTCTAATATACCTCCCCCTTTATTCATGTGTTCTAAACCAATATACTTTTCGTTCCCTGTGGGTTGAATTTGTTCTTTCACTTGTTCAAATACGCATTCAAGTTTAGTCCACACCCAATTTTCTGGCACTTCATACGGTTGTTCTTCATCTGGTACTACTGCTTCTTCTAACAATTCCTCGATGTTCTTCTTTTTCTTACTCACTGTTTGACCCCCCCATCTTCTTCAACAGCACGCAATTCTTCAACTACTTCACCTAATAAATCCATTGCTTGTTGAAGTTTCGCAATCGCCTCTTCTGCCGATTCAATAGGGTCTGGTAGGTTTTCATATGATGATAAAGACTCGTCAGCAATCAATCCGATATCTAGACTGTCATTCTTCTTTGCAATTTCTTCTCGCGAAAACTTGTTCCAACGTTCATCTTCCACTTTCGATCGGTCTTCTGCCACATATGCCTTCATGAAGTTTTCAAAATGAGCCATCGTTAGCTGATTACGTTTTCCAAATGAAGACATATTTGTGCGAAGGTCATAGACCCAAACATCTTTCGTGTTATCTTGGTCTGTTGTTCCCCTTGTAAAGAATAAGACATTCGTTTTTACACCTTGCGCATAAAAAATTCCTGTTGGTAAGCGTAAAATCGTGTGTAGATTACACTTGTTCATCAAGTCACGACGAATTTGTGCGCCAATACCACTTTCGAACAACACGTTGTCGGGCAAGACAACCGCTGCTCTTGCATTTCCATCATCTTTTAAAGCGTTATAAATCAACTGTAAGAAATTCAACTGTTTATTCGATGTTTCAAACGTTAAATCGTCACGGGATACCCGTTCCCCGCCTTTTTTTGTACCGAACGGCGGATTTGTTAAAATAACATCAAAGTTCTTCATCCATTTCCCGTTGCCCGATAACGTGTCTCCTTGTTCCAAACGACCTTCGATATTATGAAGCAACGCATTCATGAGTGCCAGACGATGCGTATCTTTAACAAGTTCCATCCCTACAAAGGCTTCTTTCTTTTGGAACTCGGCTTCTTGTGGTTCTATATCAAAGTAATCATCTGTTTGATTCTTTAAATATTGGTCTGCAGCAATCATGAAACCGAATGTTCCAGCTGCAGGGTCAGCACACCGCTCACCAATTTTCGGGTCAATTAATTGAACCATCACATCAATTAATACACGAGGTGTGAAGTATTGCCCCGCTCCCGATTTCTTTTCACTGGCATTCTTCTCTAACAATCCTTCATAAAGATTGCCCAGTCCTTCTTCTTTTGCATTGTACCAATCAAGGGCATCAATCGATTTAATAATCTTCTCTAAGTTTTTCGGCTCAGCAATACTTGTAGAAGCATCACTGTATATTAGACGCAGCCGCTCATTTTCACTGCTTCCTAATTCAAGTAATAATCGCTGATAAAATGTCTTTAATTCCAAACCTTCTTTTTCTAACAAATCATCCCATCGATATCCTTCTGGAATCACACCTTCTGTTTCCTGCTCCTTCATCATTTTGAGGAATAATAAGTAGGTTAACTCTGTTACATATTGCTGATAGGTAATCCCATCATCACGTAACACATTACATAAATTCCATAGTTTTTGAACGATTTCTTGGTTGTTCATTTTTCAGCCTCCTGCTAACTCCGAGTATATTTTAATGTTGGATTCTCATTCAAACCTCATTAAAGTGAAAATCAAAGATAAAGTAACTTATCTATTATAACTGAAAAAGTGCCCCTATGAAGAGGCACATTGTTAACTAATATAAAGGTTCTCATTTATAGTGGTAACAACCGTATCAATATAGTCACCGAACTCCCGCTTCAGCAATTTATAGCCGCCCGGAGTTTTAAATGGTTCTTCCGAGAATGCCTCTTCTGCAGTCGGTGCTAATACAGGCACTTTAAGTAATTGCTTTTCTATTCTCTCTAACCATTTCTTCTGTCTTGGAGTCCAATCATGCAGTGAATACACTTTTTGCATCGCTTGTTTAATACGTGCTTCATGGGCAACTAGTGCTTCACCTAATGCAGCTTGGCGAATAAAGCTAATAATGTCTGCTGCAATGTCTTCATTTTTTGTCTGCTTCCAAGCTGTCTGCAAATGCGATTGCTTAAAGCCTTTCGTTTCTAGAATGGTAATAAGTTCTCGTAAATCCTGCCTTGTTAAATCTTTCGGTCGTGTGCAAATAAGATGAAGAGCGGGAATTTCATTAATATTTTCTTGGATAAAACGAACGAAACCTTCTAAATAATCTTCTGGTCTCTTGTTTCCTTCACCATATCCCCGAACCACATCTGTTACTTCATCCTCTTTGTTGGAGATATATCGTTTCTCGCCTTTTACCCGATAGGCTTCCATATATTCAAATAACATGTTGTGCTGTTTTGCTTCTTGCGGAGTATATAACTGAATTTCTTTCGCCCACTCATCCACATTTTTTCCATTCGACAATTCTTCAAACTTTTGTTTTCCTTCTTCATTCAGCCTTTGCTTGCGACGCTGAATTTTCGCTGCCAATTGGTTACGATAAAACGAAGCTTCATCTTCTGCAGTAGCATTGGCAAGTGATTCATATAGTTCAACGATACTGTAATTTTGTTTCTTTACAACAGGTTTCATCTCCGTATAGCTTTGCAATTTATCGTAGATGCCCACTGCATCGTAAATGTTAAAGTGTGTTTTTCCAATGTCGGGACAAAGACGGGTTGCACGTCCAAGCATTTGGTCATAAAGAATACGAGACTGTATACGCCGTAAGAATACTAGATTTGTTATTGGAGGAACGTCAATGCCTGTGGTGAGTAAATCAACCGTTACAACGACATTTGGCAGCCGCTCGTTCTTAAACCTTTTAATGGCATCTAATGGCTTATAGATATAGCCAGTAATTTTCATAATAGCATCATCTTCAATTTCATCGCCACGTTCTTTAAAGGCTTCCTTTAATAACCGAACAACCAAATCTGCGTGTTGGTCAGTGGCTGCAAAGATAAGAGTTTTCTCTTTTCCTGTCGGATCAATGTATTCAACCAGTTTGTTTAGAACCGCCCGATTAAAAGGTTCAGTAATTACCCGTTTATTAAACTGCTCAACCTCAAAATGAATGGTATCTTCCATTTTTTCTAGTTGAATCTCGCCTTTATCAACATCATACACTTCAACTTCTTCGTCTTTTTCAAGAGTAATGCCGACTTGTGAAAGTTCTGTCTTAAACAGATATGGTGGTTCATGGTCAACTAAGTAGCCATCCAGAACCGCTTCACTATAAGAATACTTAAAAATAGGCATACCAAAAATCTCTGTTGTATGAAGAGCTGGTGTTGCAGTAAGTCCTAAACATGCCGCATCAAAATAATCAATTACACGTCGATATTGGCTAATATAATCATTTTGGTCACGGAATTTCAATTCTTCCTCTGACATTTCTTTGTCACTTGTATAGCCACGATGTGCTTCATCTACAATGATGAAATCATACTGCCCGACACTTGGAAGCTTTTCGTTATCGCTATAGAAAAGTCTTCTAACCATTCCCTGCACCGTCGCAATTTGCACCTTCGTTTCAACTTCTGGAGACATGTCTTCTAAAGACTTCACATCGTATATATCAGCAAATGAGTAGCCTTCAATTTTTGTATCCTTAAGTGCATCCTCTGTCTGTTTTCCTAACGAATTACGGTCTACAAGGAAAAGAATACGACGACATTTTTTGGACTTAATTAAGCGATACATGAGGGCGATAGCTGTACGAGTTTTCCCAGTTCCAGTTGCCATCGCAATAAGCATTCTTCGTTGCCCTTCTTTTAATCCCTCTTCAGCGGAAAGTACCGCTCTTTGCTGATAATGACGCAAACCAAACTTCGTAATATCCTCTTCTTCTAATCGTTTATTCGCATCCTTATCATCTTGACTAAGAAGAAGCTGCAAGTCGTCAGGTGAATGCCAGCCTTCTAATGGGCGAGCATGTTCTAACGGTTTACGTGAATCCCAAAACCAGATGCCCGACTCTTCTTGAAGTTGTTTCAAGTATGGTCGGCCGTTCGTTGCGTATAAGAACGGCACCTTATATTCACCTGTTGTAGGTGTGATGACTTCATCTTCGACTTGTGCCGCATTTTTTGCATACACTTTTGTTTGACTTTCTAATGCGCCAGGAATCGTTTTCTTTTTTGCCTTAGCTTCAATAAAGCCAACAAGCTTTAAGCCAATAAACAACGCATAGTCAATCCTGCCGCCATTGACCTTCCATTCAGCAATTGCCATGTTTCGATTTTTCTCTGGCAGCGTTCCGTTCTTTTGATGATTGAGTACAGTTGTGTCTACTTCCCATCCAACAGCACGTAGTTTTCCATCAATAATCGTACGCGTTTCGGCTTCAGTTAATTGCTGTCGACGCATAAAGTTTTTGGATATTTTTTTACGCTCGATTTTTACCTCTTCTTGTTCCACTTCCGCCTGTCGACGAATTGCCTCTAATTCTTCTTCAAGTTTTTTGACTTTCTCCTCATATTCTCGCTGAAGTGTTTCTGTACTCTGTTCTGTTTGTTCTTGAAGTTCTGTATACTCTGGTGCTTGAAAATCCCAATCACCATATACCTCCATGAACCAAATGGACAAGCGGAACGTTAATTGCAACAAAGCCTTTGCTTCTTCTACTTTTCCATAATCCGCTTCATGCATCGCTACATTCCCTTTGCGACGAAGAGCCTCTAATATATCAATTAATTCAGGCTCAAGTAACCTTTCCCGACGCAAAGTGTTAATGCGATCCACTTGCGTTGTACCATATGCCTCTTTAATATTTTCAGCGGCAAGAATAAATTTAGTTAGTGTTTCAGCGAACAATCGCAGTTTCATTACTGTTGTATGGGGGTCATGATATACATTTCTCTCAGCTGTCTCTCCCAAGTTAGCAAGTACATCCCATTTCCCTTGAAAAAATGAAAAGTTGCCACTCATTGTTATCACCGGTTTTCCTAAAAGGTTGTTTGTGTCTATTATACTATAATCATGCAAAAATTAGGAATAATATGTATCGCTCTTTTTTCTACTCTGCTCCTTAGTTTAGGTTCATTCTTTAACCAAGTGAATAAAAGACGGGTTTTATTAGTTATTGTTTAAATATCGGAGCTGCGACATCAGATTTGATCGATAAAAAGAAGAGCCTCAATTAAGAGACTCCTACAAAGTTTGTGCCTTTTAGGTTATATAAATCGAATAATTGCCGCATCCGCTCCATATATAGATTCTGCAAGTGTAACCTCTTAACTCCCAAGTCATAGCCAGCAAAGATATCTTCAAGTTCTTGCTGCGTGTAGAAGAGTCTAATAAATACTTCCTCCTCCTCAGTGGCAAATCTAATATTCTGTTCCTTGTATTCCTGAAGCCTTTGCTCGTGATGTTTCTCAGCCTTTTTCATGATATTTACCTTACGCTTCAGCACATAGTCAGCTTCATTCTCATTTATGATAGGAAAGCTGTAGCATCCCTCAGCTGAATGAAATTGCTTAAGTCCAATAAAGAGAGCAATACATAACTTCACGCTCTGCATCCCCTTCTTTAACCTTTTGATCGACCTTTATATTAATCGTTTTCCAAAATTTTATTTCAATCCAACCGTTATCAAAACAGCGGGAGAGGAAGGCTTTTAGACATTTCAATCGTGTTAATTTGGTTTGATTGCTTACATTCATACTGTCTAGCCACTTATAGACCGTATCGGCTGTAATATCAGCAACATGGTTTACGTTTGTTCCACTCTGAAAATACTCTACATGGAGGACATAATCGCTTATTGTACGGCTTCTATTCCCGCTCACCTTCATTTGCCTAGTGTTGGTTTCGAGAACATCAGAAACCAACATTGAGTCATCCAAGACCTCAAATTGTTTTATTTTTTCTTTTGGAGCGGTGGAACTAGTACTAGTAATGGTTAATCCATTTAATAATCCCTTTACATCCACATCAACATCTAATAATCCTTTTCTTTTGGTCACAACAAAAAACCTCCTATACCGAAAGTGATATAAGCCAATAACAGGTGTAATTTCTTACGTGACCATTATACTGACCGTTTCACTAAACGATATAGAAGGTTGATTTGACGGGGTTTACTTTGATACGTCCCAGGAGAGATTCGAACTCCCGACCGACGGCTTAGAAGGCCGTTGCTCTATCCGGCTGAGCTACTGGGACATGAAAATCAAATTGTTCTGCTGATCATTTTACCATGATATCAGCGAATTGACAATATAGTCATCCGATAAAAAAGGCCAGCGGCATCAGTTTTCACTCTGATGTCACCAGCTCTTTTTTTGTACGTCCCAGGAGAGATTCGAACTCCCGACCGACGGCTTAGAAGGCCGTTGCTCTATCCAGCTGAGCTACTGGGACAGCTTTTGCTTTATGTATCAGCGACAAGATTTATTATATACAGGTTCAAATCATAAGTCAATATTTTTTTAAAAACTTTTGATGGGGAAGAATGAAATCTCCCCCATCAGTTGTTAAAAACTGATTGTATTCCCCAAGTCCTTCAATTCCCGACCCGTTTCGTCGTAAAATGTCACGGCGCCTTCTCTTTCTGTAAGAGTAAGAATGGCATAGCTTTTCACATTGCGGACTCTCGGAAGACGGATGCTGCCCGGATTAATCAAAAGCTTGCCCCGAAGCTCTTCACTCCCGGCAATATGTGAATGGCCGAAGCAGACGATATCCGCCCCAAGCTCTTCCGCCCGGTAAAAAACAGTTAAAAGTGACTGTTTAATGCCGTGAAGATGCCCGTGAACGGCCAGAATTTTCTTTGAACCGGCGTCCAGAAGGAGTTCATCCTGAAACCCGCCGCCCAAGTCGCAATTGCCTTTTACCGTGTGATACGGCGTAAGCGCCGGATGTGCGGCGTCAAGCTCTGAATCACCGCAATGAATCATCAGATCCGCTTCGTCTTCGTGCCGCTTTGCAATCGTCTCCAGCTCATCTTCAAGGCCGTGACTGTCACTTATTATCAGCACTTTCATTGCATACGCTCCCCCTTATGAATCAAGCAGCTTTGACAGTTTCTTGAGCGCCTCAGCCCTGTGGCTGATTTTGTTTTTCTCAGCGCTTGTCAGCTGGGCCATGGTTTTATCTTTATCTTTTACAATAAAAATGGGATCA
The DNA here is from genome assembly GCF_027721405.1 of Bacillus sp. KICET-1. NCBI lineage: Bacteria > Bacillati > Bacillota > Bacilli > Caryophanales > Bacillaceae > Bacillus > Bacillus sp. KICET-1. Next base: position 2,137,169 of record NZ_CP113515.1, on the reverse strand, counting down.
TAGCCGAACCCGTTATCCCCCTCGGGTCCTTCCGCAATATACCCTTCAACATGACCTTCGACCGTTTTTGTTTCCTGCCCCGGCATGCTGACGGCAAGGGCGCAGCGGAAACGGGCCGTGCGCTGCTCTTTTTCGATGCCTTTTAATTCTGACAGCACCTTGTCCATATTCGCCTTATCATCTTTTGCTTCTCCGGCATAACGGGCCGAATAAACGCCCGGTCTGCCTCCAAGGTTGTCCACCGATAAACCGGAGTCGTCTGCAATGACCATTTTGTTTACGGCTTTTGCCACGGCTTCCGCTTTTAAGATGGCGTTTTCTTCAAAGGTATGTCCGGTTTCCTCAATTTCTTCCGTAAATCCGATTTCCGCCAAAGAAGAGACGCTGTAGCCTTTCGGTTCGAGTATTTCCTTGAATTCTTTCACTTTTCCCTGATTGTGTGTCGCAATAATGGCTTCTTTCACGGTGATCAGGCCTCTCTTTCTTATTTCAGTTCAGGCAATGTTTCTCCCAGCACTTCTTTTTGCTTTTGAATAAGCGTCTGGATTCCTTTTTCAGCAAGGCTTAACAGTCCGTTTAAATCTTCGCGGGAGAATGTGGCTTCTTCGCCCGTCCCTTGAAGCTCTACAAAACGTCCGCTTCCCGTCATGATAATATTCATGTCGACTTCAGCCGCCGAATCCTCTTCATAATTCAGATCCAAAAGAAGGCCTTCTTCTTTATCCATCCCGACAGAAATGGCCGCGAGATAATCTGTCACAGGAGAGGTTTTGATAACGCCGCTTTTTACGAGTTTGCCGATCGCAATGGCCATCGCCAAGAAGGCGCCCGTAATGGAAGCCGTTCTTGTTCCGCCGTCGGCTTGAATGACGTCACAGTCGATCCAGATCGTGCGTTCGCCGAGCTTCTCCAAATCAACGACGGCCCGGAGCGCGCGCCCGATCAGCCGCTGAATTTCCATCGTTCTGCCGGAGACCTTTCCTTTTGAAGATTCTCTTATCGTTCTTTGATTCGTCGCGCGGGGAAGCATACTGTATTCCGCTGTGATCCAGCCTTTTCCTCCGCCGCGTAAAAATGGCGGCACCCGGTCTTCCACAGATGCATTACAGATGACCTTCGTATTTCCCGCTGTAATTAAAACAGAGCCTTCCGGGTGAGTGATAAAATCCAAATCAAATGTGATAGGGCGCAGCTCATCGTGCTGTCTTCCGTCGTGTCTCATATTTTACCTCCGATTATATGTACATAAACCTTTTGTTCCGGATTGTGAATAAAGAAAGAGGCAGCCGGAACGCTAACCTCTTTTTTACTAGTATATCAAAAATCGCAAATTAAAAACTACCCGTATTCACTTGTGACGGCCTCGAAACAGGTTTTGAAAGGGATTCTCCTTTTTCATTCACCAGTTCTGATTTTCCATTTACTTTTATAGAAACACTTTTGATCGACGGCTGTTCGGTTAACGTGAGAACGATGCTGTCCAGTACGCCCGATGATACCATTTTTGTTTTTTCGTCGGCGCTTCCGTAAATAGAGCTGTTAAAGTCCAGTGTAACCTGGCCGTCTTTCACTTTCGGCTTGCTGAGAAGCTTAACATCGTTATTAAAGTCCGTCAAAAGCCCGCTTGCTTTGCCCGGTCCGTCAGCGAGCTGTTCAACGGCAGCGGTGATGTCATTTGTTTCCGAATTGTCAATCCGCTTTGTGACAGGCACGTAGTATTCGCTTGTCTCTGTTTCCGCCAGATAATATACAGTCAGCGGATGGGTGTCTGTCAGATCATTCACTCCGGCCGTTTCAATATTAATCCCGTCTTTTCTGCTTAAGTCGCCCGTAATCGGCGTGCCGCCCACAGGCATTTCTTTCAGCTCGTGCCCGTTGATTCTGATTTTGACTTTATCTATTGAGCTGAATTGGGTAAGCGTCCATGTAATCGATTGCAGGATTTTTTGTTCGTCTTCTTTTTTATAGTTTTTAAATTCCTTCGAAAAATCAGCGACGGCAGTGCCGTCTTTTTTAATATCGACATTTACCGTCGTATCCGCAGGGAGCACCGCTCTGAAGCCGTTCGGCAGGATTTCTGACACAGGCCCTCCCTGAACCAAATACTCAAGGGCCTGCTTTGCGGTTCCCTCACTGTTCGGAAGAGGCAGTGTCTGTGCTGCGACATAGCCGTTTTTATCAATCAGATACAGCTCTCGCATGACTGTATTGGCCGGCTGGTCGGCTTTAGAAGTGCCGTTTTTCTCTGACTGCTTTGGTTTTGCCTGAATTCCCGCTTCATCCTTTACATATGAAATGTCTTGAGGCGGGTCAATTTCCCCGGCTGTTTTATCGGATTGAAACAAACCGCATCCAGATAACACAAAAGCCGAAGTAAGACATGTTGCAGCAATGACTGCAGGTCCTTTTTTCAGCATACTTTTCCCTCCTAAGGCTGTTTGTACTATGATGTATACGAGCCCTGTCCGGGAAATAGACCGGGAAGCGCAAAAAAACCCGCCGTAAACAGCGGGTTTTTTGATTTATTTTCTGACCGGCTCTTGAAGGGAGATGCACTCGACATGGCCGATTTCGTGGCCGAACCAGTCTTCGGCAATTTTTGCGAAGCCGTTCCGCTCTCCCGTTGTAAGAAATTGATGCTCCGGTGCATGTTTCGATTGGTTTAACAAACCTTTATAAGACAAGATGGTGCTCACTTCTCTCGCCGTCTCGTCTCCGGAGGAAATGATTTTCACATGCTCCCCCATATAGTTCTGAATCGGATCTTTTAAAATCGGATAATGCGTACATCCTAAAATCAAGGTGTCAATTGATGTACCTTTTAAAGGCTCAAGCGATGCTTCAACCGCTTCCTCCGCTGATTCCTGAAGAAACCGTCCGCTTTCTACAAACGGCACGAGCAGCGGACAAGCCGTGTTCTCAACTTGAAGTTCTGCGTTTAACCCGAGCAGCGCCTGCTCATACGCTCTGCTTTTAATGGTATTGACCGTGCCGATGACGCCGATATGCTGGTTTTTCGTGACCTTTATCGCCGTTCTCGCACCCGGCTGAATGACGCCGACAACCGGAATATCCGTTTTGCGCTGAATATCCTCCAAGGCAATGGCTGTGGCCGTATTGCAGGCGATCACGAGCATTTTGATATGGTGGTTTTCCAGCAGGTAATCGGTCATTTCCCACGTGTATTGAAGAACTTCTTCTTCAGGACGCGGGCCGTACGGGCAGCGTTTTGTATCTCCCACATAGATGATATTTTCCTTCGGTAGCTGTCTCATGATTTCCTTAGCAACGGTTAACCCGCCAACCCCGGAATCAATGACTCCTATCGGCTGTTCCAACAAAATCGCCTCATTTTCTTTTCATTTCATGCTGCAGTTTCAATAATGATTTTTCGAAAGCGGCTGTTTCTTCTTCGGAAAATGTCGCAAACATATCCCGCAAATAAGCCTGTCTTTTCAAAATCACTTCTTGGATAATGCGCTCTCCTTCAGCGAGAAGATGAATTCTGACGACCCGTCTGTCAGCCGGGTCTTTGACCCGCTCGACAAGCTTATTTTTTCCATGCGGTCTATCAGATCCGTCGTCGTGCTGCAAGCCAAATACATTTTGGCTGATAATTCGCCTATTGTCATATCCCCCAATTCATAAAGCCATTGAAGCCCCACGAATTGCGGCGGTGTAATTGCATATTGGTTAAGGATTTCTCTTCCTTTTTGTTTAATGATCGCAGCGATATGGCGGAGTGATTTTTCGATATCCGCAACATGCTCTACAGATTTTGATGTCATTTGTCCATCCCTCACTCAAGGATCTTTCTGGGCTATGCGCTCCGTGTCTATTTTCCTTCTTTTTTTAAGAAAATGCAAGACTGACGGAGAAAAAGGAAAAACCGGGATTTTCACCGCATGCCCATCAGCCCGGGCGCCAACGCAAATAACCGGCTCCTTCTCGAAAAGAAGGAAAACCGGCAAGAATCAGAGCTCTAGCTCACCCATTCTAAGAAGCTCGACAACAGCTTGCGAACGCCCTTTCACACCTAACTTCTGCATGGCATTTGAAATGTGATTCCGTACAGTTTTTTCACTGATAAATAGCTCGCTTGCAATTTCCTTTGTTGTCTTGTCTTGAACGAGCAATTCGAATACTTCTCTTTCTCTTTTGGTCAGCAGCGGCTTTGATTGAAAATCTTTCTCCTTCAAGTATTGTAACCCTCCTTGCTAAGGTGAGAGCGAATCTGAAACGAATGGGTTTATATAGTCAAGATATCATATGTAAAGGGCGCTTCGGAGGTGACGTCTCTTAGAGAAATAGTTATCCGTTCAGGCGAGCAGAATGCCTTTCTCCCGCTCCGTCCAGCTGACCGCTTTGCCGCTTTTCTTCGACACTTGAACCATAACGACGGAACCTGTAAAGCACGGCAGGCCCGACTCATTTTCTCCAAGGTAATGAAGGGTGACGGACGCATTTCCGGCAGCGCTTGCTTTCACATAAATCCGCAGATTTTCATACGGCATCACCTGACGCATATAGTCGCACTGCTGGCTTGCGACGACCGTCATCGTTTCCGAGTTTTGCGCCGTTATGCCCCGCTGTTTAAAATAAGCGATCCGTGCTTCTTCAAAATAGATGAAAGGGGTTACATTATTCATATGGCCGAACATATCCGTTTCTGAAAAACGAACCGATACTTCAGTAAAGAAAGAAAACGACTGTCTCCATTCTTCAAACGGAATATCAATATATTGCGGTTGTTTCATCATCTTCAGCTCCTTATAAAAAAACCTCTCCCGTACGGAAGAGGCTCTTTTTCTCTTTCTTATACTCTGTCGCTTCCGAAGAAATTACGGAATGCTTGTAAATTGGTATCTCTGTTCAAAGCAGCGATTGAAGTCGTAAGCGGAATGCCTTTCGGGCAGGATTGCACACAGTTTTGTGAATTCCCGCAATCTCCGAGGCCGCCGTCTGTCATTAACGCTTCTAAACGTTCTGCTTTGTTCATCGCGCCCGTCGGATGGGCGTTAAACAGACGGACTTGCGACATCGGGGCAGGCCCCATGAATTTCGACTTGCTGTTGACGTTCGGGCAGGCTTCGAGGCAGACGCCGCATGTCATGCATTTAGACAATTCATATGCCCACTGGCGGCGTTTTTCCGGCATTCTCGGCCCCGGCCCCAAATCATAAGTCCCGTCAATCGGCACCCATGCTTTCACTTTTTTCAGTGAATCAAACATTCTGCTGCGGTCAACCTGAAGGTCACGGACAACCGGGAATGTTTTCATCGGCTTCAGACGGATCGGCTGTTCCAGCTTATCAATCAGCGCCGTACATGACTGGCGCGGTCTCCCGTTGATGACCATGGAGCAGGCGCCGCATACTTCTTCAAGACAGTTCATGTCCCATGCGACCGGAGTGGTTTTCTCTCCTTTTGCATTCACGGGATTTCTGCGGATTTCCATCAGGGCGGAAATCACGTTCAGATTCGGGCGGTAATTGATTTCGAATTCTTCATCGTATGGCGCGCTTTCGGGCGTATCCTGACGTGTAATGATAAACCGTATCTTTTTCTCACTCATGATTATTTCGCCACCTTCTTCTTCGAGTAGTCGCGTTTACGGGGCGCAATCAGTGATACATCGACATCCTGATATTCAAATTCCGGAGCTTCAAACGGACCGGCATGTTTAGCCATCGTCGTTTTGAGCCACTCATCGTCATTTCTTTCAGGGAAATCCGGTTTATAGTGCGCTCCCCGGCTTTCATTTCGGTTATATGCGCCGAGCGTGATGACTCTGGCAAGCTGAAGCATATTGGAGAACTGGCGGGTGAACATCGCCCCTTGGTTGCTCCATTTTGTCGTATCGTTGATATTGATTTTCTTAAAGCGTTCCATCAGCTCTTGGATCTTGTCATCCGTTTTCAAAAGTTTGTCGTTGTGGCGGACCACCGTGACGTTGGCCGTCATCCATTCTCCGAGCTCGCGGTGAAGCACGTAGGCATTTTCGTCGCCGTCCATCTTCATGATATCGGCCCATTTTTCTTCTTCTTTTTTCACATAGGAATCAAATAATGAAGAAGACAGGTCTTCCGCTGATGTTTCAAGTCCGGAAACATATTTCACCGCATTCGGTCCGGCCACCATTCCTCCGTAGATGGCGGAAAGCAGAGAGTTCGCCCCTAAACGGTTTCCTCCGTGCATTGAATAATCACATTCTCCCGCCGCGAACAGTCCGCGGATGCTTGTCATCTGATCATAATCAACCCACAGTCCGCCCATTGAATAGTGAACGGCAGGGAAAATTTTCATCGGAAGCTTGCGCGGGTCATCGCCCATGAATTTTTCATAGATTTCGATAATGCCGCCAAGCTTAACGTCAAGCTCTTTCGGATCTTTGTGCGACAGATCGAGATACACCATGTTTTCTCCGTTGATGCCGAGTTTCTGATTCACGCACACGTCAAAGATTTCACGTGTCGCAATATCCCGCGGCACGAGGTTTCCGTAAGCCGGATATTTTTCCTCAAGGAAGTACCAAGGTTTTCCGTCTTTGTACGTCCAGACTCTTCCGCCCTCGCCGCGCGCCGATTCACTCATCAGACGCAGTTTATCGTCCCCCGGGATTGCTGTCGGGTGAATTTGGATAAATTCGCCGTTTGCATAATAAGCGCCCTGCTGATAAACGATTGATGCGGCAGATCCCGTGTTGATCATGCTGTTTGTTGATTTTCCGAATACGATTCCGGGTCCTCCCGTCGCCATAATAACGGCGTCAGAACGGAATGACTCGATTTGCATATTGGTCAGATTTTGGGCTACGATACCGCGGCACGTGCGCTCATCGTCAAGAACGGCGCCGAGGAATTCCCAGCCTTCGTATTTTGTGACGAGACCCGCCACTTCATATCTGCGCACCTGCTCGTCCAGTGCGTAAAGAAGCTGCTGACCCGTCGTCGCTCCCGCGTATGCGGTTCTGTGATGCTGTGTACCCCCGAAACGGCGGAAGTCCAAAAGCCCTTCCGGCGTTCTGTTAAACATAACCCCCATGCGGTCCAATAAGTGGATAATGGACGGCGCCGCTTCACACATCGCTTTTACAGGAGGCTGGTTTGCCAAAAAGTCGCCTCCGTATACCGTGTCATCAAAATGCTCAAACGGAGAGTCTCCTTCCCCTTTTGTGTTGACAGCTCCGTTTATCCCGCCCTGCGCGCAGACCGAGTGAGAGCGTTTGACCGGAACGATGGAAAACAATTTAACGGCCGTGCCTGATTCCGCTGCTTTAATTGTCGCCATGAGGCCGGCAAGACCCCCGCCGACTACGATAATGCTTGATTGACTCATGATAGCCCCTCTCCCTCTAGTAATCTAGTTCTCTTACACAAACGCAAAAATCGCTTTTAAACCTACATATGAAAGCGCTAAAAATATAATCAGCGTCACGTAAGTCGAAATTCTTTGAGAACGCGGCGTGACCGTGATCCCCCATGTGACCGCAAAAGACCATAAGCCGTTTGAAAAGTGAAAAATGACCGATAAAACGCCTACAATGTAAAAGCCGAGCATAAACGGCGAGCTCAGAATATTCGCCATCATATCGAAGTTGACTTCAGCGCCCATCTGCGCGGCAATCCGCGTCTGCCATACATGCCAGCTGACGAAAATAAGGGTGAGAATACCAGTGACACGCTGAAGCACAAACATCCAGTTTCTGAAATAACTGTAGTGGCCAGCGTTGTTTTTCGCAGTAAATGCTATGTACACACCGTAAACCGCATGATAAATTAAAGGTAAGAAAATAATAAAAATTTCTAACGCATACCTGAACGGCAGACTGTCCATAAAGCCGGCCGCCTTGTTAAACGCATCCGCTCCCCTTGCGGCAAATTGGTTGACGACTAAATGCTGGATCAAAAAGATGCCGACCGGAATAACACCGAGCAAGGAATGCAATCTTCGAAAATAAAACTCTCTGTTCCCAGACATTACTTTACCCCCTGTTTGATTTAAGTGCGAAATGTACTAAAATCTCTGCCCCCACTTCGTTTCAATTGTAAGCACTTTATTAAAATTTATTGACAATTTCATTTTACTCCTCCCTCAAAAGGGCGTCAAGAAAACGTGTACATAAATTATAATTTTCGGAATTGATTATCTGGAGGGAAAATTTTATTTTCCTGCGATATCTTTCTCACATTTTTTCGCTTGTTTTATAGGATCATCCTGTAATCCTCCCCCCTGTTTAAGCTATAATAAACGAAGGAGAGAGGGGAATACATAATATGAAGAATAATTATGAAGCAGCTTTAGAACCTTTAACTGAACTCGACGTCAGCGCATACGGCTACGAATTAATCCGGGAAATCGTGCTTCCGGATATCCTCGGCCCGGAACATTCATCGATGATGTATTGGGCGGGAAAACGCCTCGCCCGCAAATTTCCTCTTCAATCGTGGGAAGAAATCCCCGCCTTTTTTGAAAAAGCCGGCTGGGGAACTTTGACAAACGCAGGATCAAAAAAACAAGAACTGGAATTTGAACTGGAAGGACCGCTCGTATCCAGCAGGCTCAAACATCAGAAAGAGCCTTGTTTTCAGCTTGAAGCCGGTTTTATAGCCGAACAGATTCAATTGATGAACGATCAGATTGCAGAATCTTATGAACAGGTAAAAAAGAGAGCGGATAAAGTCGTCCTGACCGTAAAATGGGATATGAAGGACCCTGTATAATTGAAAAAAGGCGGTGACTCCAAGTCCCGCCTTTTTGCCTGCCCGTTTATACGGCAGACGGCTGTTTAGAAAGCTCAAACGCATCATGAAGCGCTTCGACCGCTTTCACCATATCATTTTCGCTGACAACCGCTGATACTTTTATTTCAGATGTGCTCACCATTTTGACTTGTACATTTTTTTCCGCCAGTACGGCAAACATGTCCGCGGCGACGCCGGGATTTGAAACCATGCCCGACCCGACAATAGAGACTTTCGCCAGTTTTCTTTCGGTTTCAATTTTTTCATAGTCAAGCGCGTTTTTATATTCTTCAAGCACGGCGACCGTTTGCGCGGCATCTTCCGTTTTCACTGAGAAAGAAATATCCGCTTCCCCATCGTCCGACTGTGTCTGAATAATAATGTCAACGTTGATGTTTCGTTTTGCCAGCGCGGTGAAGATTGTTGAAAGTGTTGTCAGTCCGCTTGCAAGACCCGTAACGGACACCCTTGTGATCTGGTCTTCAAATGCAATTCCTCTGACGATTAAATTCTGCTCCATTGATGATTCCTCCTCAATTAATGTTCCCGCTTCATGCTCTGTGCTTGACCGCACTTCCAAAGGCACTTGGTAGTTTTTCGCGAACTCAACCGCCCGCGGGTGAAGAACACCCGCTCCTAGATTTGCAAGCTCCAGCATTTCATCATAAGAAATTCCCGCCAGTTTTCTCGCTGACCGGACATACCGCGGATCTGTCGTAAATACGCCCGGAACATCTGTATAAATGTCGCATTTATCCGCTTCCAGCGCTGCTGCAAGAGCGACCGCCGTCGTATCGGAACCGCCCCGTCCGAGCGTCGTGATGCCGCCGTCTTCCGTTACACCCTGAAAACCGGCAACGACTGTGATTTTGCCTTCTGCAAGCTGCGAACGAATCGCCGTAATATCAATATCCGTAATTCTCGCATTACCGTGAACGGCTTCCGTGCGGACACCCGCCTGCCAGCCCGTATAAGAGACGGCGCCATATCCTTTTTCCTGAAGCGCCATGGCCAAAAGGGAAATCGTGACCTGCTCTCCCGTTGACAAAAGCATATCCATCTCGCGTCTGCTTGGTTCAGATGTGATTTCAGCCGCGAGGTTAACGAGCGCGTCGGTTGATTTTCCCATTGCCGAAACGACGACTACGATATCATGGCCTTTTTGCTTTTCAGCAATGGCGCGATTTGCAGCATTTTGAATTTTTTCGGCAGAGCCGACGGAAGTGCCTCCGAATTTTTGTACGATAAGACCCATACTAGACCACCCTTTACATTTTGGTTCGTGCGGGTGAGGAGAAAAGAGCGTTTTGTCCACAATAAAAAAAGCAATGAGAGGAATAGCTCTCATTGCTTTTTCATATCATTACGATTGATTATGAACAACGAGATAGCCCTCCAAGAAAATGAATTCTTGACAGCCTTACATTTATTTAATGCAAGGCCAGCAAATCACACCGATGGGATGTGATACACTTCGGCGACGCTCCCCTTTCAGCCTTTTTCGCAGAATCCATCATTCTCCAAAGGCTTACTATTGAAGTTCGCACCTCTATCTTCACCATATAACACGATCTTATGAAATTAGTTCACATTCTAGCAGATTTTTCAGAAAAGCACAATACTATTTTTTCAATTTTTCAAACAGCAGCTGGGCCGCCGCGGCCGGCACACCGGCTTTTTTGATATCGTCAAGGCTTGCTTCCTTCATCTTTTTGACAGATCCGAAATGTTTTAAGAGCATTTTTTTGCGTTTTTCGCCGATTCCGGGGATATCATCCAGAACGGATTGAAAGACGCTTTTTCCCCGGATCTGTCTGTGAAAGCTGATCGCAAAACGGTGAACTTCGTCCTGAATACGCTGAAGCAGGTAAAACTCTTGGCTGTTCCGCTCCAGAAACACCGGTTCAAGCGGGTCGCCGATCAAAAGGTTCGATGTTCGGTGTTTATCATCTTTCGCCAATCCCGCTACCGGGACATCAAGGCCGAGCTCATTCTCGAGCACGTCGCGCGCCGCGTTAATCTGCCCTTTTCCGCCGTCAATGATGATTAAATCCGGCAGCGGAAGATTTTCGCGGAGCACCCTCGTGTACCTTCTTCTGACGACTTCCCTCATTGAGCCGTAATCATCCGGCCCTGTTACGGTTTTAATTTTATATTTGCGGTATTCCTTTTTATTCGGTTTTCCGTCAATAAAGACAATCATGGCCGATACGGGGTTTGTGCCTTGAATATTGGAGTTGTCAAACGCTTCAATCCGATGCGGCGTGTAAATATTCAGCGCTTCGCCGAGCCGTTCGGCTGCACCGATCGACCGTTCCTCATCCCGCTCGATTAACGAGAATTTTTCCCGCAGAGCAATTTTCGCATTTTTGTGCGCAAGCAAAAGCAGCTCTTTTTTCGGGCCTTTTTTCGGCTGATGCACGGCGGTTTCCAACAGCTCGCTGATCATGTCCCTGTCAACGCTGTCAGGCACCAGAATTTCCTTAGGCAGAAAGTGATTGTTTTTGGAATAGAACTGGCCGATGAAGGTCAGGAATTCTTCATCCGCTTCCTGATACATCGGAAACATGCTGACGTCGCGTTCGATCAGTTTTCCTTGGCGAATGAAAAAGACTTGGACGCACATCCAGCCTTTATCGTAGGCATATGCAAACACATCGCGGTCCAGAAGGTCATTCATGGTCATTTTTTGCTTCTCCATCGTCGATTCGATGTGAACAAGCTGGTCGCGGAATTCTTTAGCCCGTTCAAATTCAAGCTTTTCCGCCGCTTCTGCCATTTTCGCTTCGAGCTCTTTTTTGATTTCGTTATGCCCTCCCTTTAAAAAACGGGTGATGTCTTCAACAATCTCGCGGTTTGTCTCCTCAGATATATCCTTTACACATGGGGCGAGGCATTGTCCGAGATGATAATAAAGACAGACGCGGTCCGGAAGCTTTGAGCACTTCCTGAGCGGGTAAAGGCGGTCCAACAGTTTTTTCGTTTCCCGCGCCGCCTGCACATTCGGATACGGGCCGAAATAGCGTCCTTTGTCTTTTTTGACATTCCGGGTGACAATCAGCCGCGGATGGCGTTCATGGGTGATTTTAATAAAGGGATAGGTTTTATCATCTTTCAGCATGACATTGTATTTCGGATCGTATTTTTTAATCAGATTCATTTCCAAAATAAGCGCTTCAAGATTGGAGGAAGTCACGATATATTCAAAGTCCTCAATCTCCGTCACAAGCCGTTGGGTTTTTGCGTCGTGAGAACCGGTGAAATAAGATCGCACCCTGTTTTTCAAGACTTTCGCTTTCCCCACGTAGATGACTGTTTTTTGACGGTCTTTCATTAAATAACAGCCCGGCTGATCGGGAAGGAGGGCCAGCTTTTCTTTCAGTTGTTTATTCATACGTTACCCTTCCTTACATTCATTTCTCGTGTCCATTCAGTGTATCACGAACATTTGTTTTTCTCCATTTTCAGCTTTTGGAAGATCAAAAAAGGCGATTCCCTTTCAAAGGAATCGCCCTGCCGTAACGGAAGCTTTCGGCTTACAGATGTTTGTTTACAAGCTCTTCAAGAGCTTCTTTCGGTTTGAAACCGACAGATGTTTCAACGACTTCTCCGTCTTTTAACACGAGAAGTGTCGGGATGCTCATGACGCCGTATTTACCGGCAGTTTCTTGGTTTTCATCCACGTCGATTTTGACGATTTTCAGTTTGTCTCCCATTTCTTGATCAAGCTCTTCAAGAACGGGCGCGATCATTTTACAAGGTCCGCACCAAGGAGCCCAGAAATCAGCCAATACGACACCTTCACTTGTTTCAGCTGAGAACGATTGATCAGTTGCTTTTACGATAGCCATTTGTTATTCCTCCAATTGTCAAATGATGATTTTTAGTATAGCATCTCCCATTCGTTCATGCTAATTTAATGCTTATATTATTTTCTCCCGAACCCGCCGGAAATAATCTTATTTATACAGTGTATTATAACCGGGCGGCGGGCGTTCAAAACTTAAGATGGACCCGCAGGCAGCGTGATTAATACAATCGCCATCGGAGGAAGCTCCGCCTCAAGTTTTCCGCTCTTTTGAGCAAACCCGGAAAACGGCTTCGGTTTGACGTTTTCCGGACTGCTGAATGTATTGTGGGCATTCATTTTTTCCGCGTGCAGAATCGTTCCCGAAGGCGCCCCTGTCTTTTTCATGCCCCGCAGTTCAATCTTCACGTCAGCTTTTTGCAGATGATCGATATTGCAAATGCTGATATGTATGTCTCCGTTTTGCTGTTTGGACGCTGAAATGCTGACTTGCGGGAGCCGGCCGTCATTCCATTCGTACCCGGCTGCATTTGTTTCTGCCGCCAAAAGAGATGCGTCCTGGTGCACCTTAAACATATCAAACACATGATACGTCGGCGTCAACAGCATATCGTTCCCTTCTGTCAGGATCATTGCCTGAAGCACGTTGACGGTTTGCGCGATATTGGCCATCTGTACGCGGTCTGCGTGCTGATGAAAAATGTGAAAATGCGCGGCGGCGACAAGGGCGTCGCGGATCGTATTCTGCTGATACAGAAAGCCCGGATTCGTGCCCGGCTCAGGGTCAAGCCACGTGCCCCATTCATCAATGATCAGCCCGACTCTTTTTTCGGGATCGTACTGATCCATGATGGCACTGTGCCTTGTGATCAATTCATCCATATGCGCCGCTTTTTTCATCGTGATGAACCATTCATCTTCCGTAAACTCCGTCGCTGATCCTTTCCCCTTCCAGAAGTCGCCCGGTATTGTGTAATAATGCAGGCTCAGCCCGTCCATGAGATCAGCGGCTTTTTTCATTAAAATTTCAGTCCAGCGGTAATCGTCGACATTCGCGCCGCCGGCAATTTTATAGATTTCATTACCGCTGTAATTGCGGACATAGGTTTGAAAGTTTCTGTAAAGGTCGGCATAATACTCAGGATGCATGTTTCCGCCGCAGCCCCAGTTCTCATTTCCTATTCCGAAATATTTCAGCTTCCACGGTTTTTCCCGCCCGTTTTCTTTTCTCCAGTCGGACATCGGCGTGCCTGCTTCAAACGTCATGTATTCAATCCAATCAGCCATTTCTTTAACCGTTCCGCTGCCGACGTTTCCGGCGATGTACGGTTCACATCCGAGCAGTTCACAAAGCATCATAAACTCGTGCGTGCCGAATTCATTAGAATCAATCGTCCCGCCCCAATGGGTATTCAGCATGGTTTTGCGTTTCCCTACACCGTTTGCCCAATGATATTCATCAGCAAAACAGCCGCCCGGCCACCTGAGGACGGGAATCTGAAGCTGTTTGAGGGCGGCGGCGACATCCGTCCTGACCCCTCCGGTATTCGGAATATCGGAATCTTTTCCGACCCAGATGCCCTCATATATGCCTCTTCCCAGGTGTTCCGCGAAATGTCCGTATATGTTTTTATTAATGGTTCCCCGTGTGATATCAGTTTGAATGACTGCCGTATTGTGAGACAAACTTGATCATTCCTTCCCCTTAATAAGAATGAAAGCACTAGAGCCGATCTATCTGGGATGTATGCTGAATGGATAAGTTTGTAAGCGCTTTACAAAAGCTTATTACATTGGTTCGTACATGTCAATCTATTGTTTTATTAATCTGTAATTTGTACGAACTAATTAACACAAATCAAAACCCTCTGACAAATAAGCCAGAGGGTTTTGATTATGAATGAATATTGGCATTTTTAAATTCCTGGGTCAGAAGCGGTACCACTTCGAACAAATCGCCGACAATTCCGTAGTCCGCTATTTTAAATATTTCCGCTTCCGGGTCTTTGTTAATGGCAACGATGACCTTACTGTTTGACATGCCCGCCAAATGCTGAATCGCTCCGGAAATGCCGCAGGCGATATACAAATCCGGCGTGACAACTTTTCCCGTCTGGCCGATTTGAAGAGAATAGTCGCAGTAGTCCGCGTCACACGCGCCGCGCGAAGCGCCCACCGCTGCTCCGAGCACCTCGGCAAGTTCTTTTAACGGTTCAAATCCATCTTTGCTTTTTACACCGCGGCCGCCTGCTACGATAATTTTCGCTTCTGATAAATCCACGCCGTCCGCCGTTTTTTTGACTACTTCTTCAATGACCGTCCGCAAATCTGCCGGAGGCGCCGCAAGCTCTTCAATATCACCCGTCCGGTTCGCGTCTTTTTCTAATGCCTGAATATTATTCGGCCGAATTGTCGCCAAAATGAAAGGATCGGTTGAAATCACCTGTTCAAAGGCTTTGCCGGAATAGATCGGTCTTGTAAAAACGATGTTGTCTCCGGTAACGCTTACATCCGTGCTGTCTGAAATCAGCCCCGTTTCAAACCGGGCCGCAAGCTTAGGCGACAAATCTTTTCCCATAGAAGTGTGGCCGAAAATGACCGCATCAGGCTTTTCATTTTCGATCAAATCCCCGAGAACCGCGGCATATCCGTCCGCCGTATACTGAGAAAGCCCCGGCGCATCGGCCGTAAATACTTTGTCGGCGCCGTACTGAATGAGTTCTGATGCTGCATCAGCCGCGCCTTTTCCCATCAGCACGCCGATGACATCTCCTCCGCCGGAAATGGTTTTGCCTGCGGCTATGGCTTCAAAGGTGACGTTCCGTAAGGCGCCGTCACGAATTTCTCCGAGTACGATCACTTTTTTTCCCATTCTGACATCCCCCAGTTTCTTTAATATCGGTTTATACGACTTTGGCTTCTTTTCTCAGCAGTGACACAAGCTCTTTCGCCTGCTCAGCGGCTTCTCCTTCGATCAGTCTGCCCGCTTCTTTTTGCGGCGGCAGAAAACGTTCGATCGTTTTGAGCTTCGGTGCGGCATCATCTTCATCAATATCGAGATCATCGAGCTCAAGTTCTTCCAGCGGTTTTTTCTTCGCCTTCATAATGCCCGGAAGCGACGGATAGCGCGGCTCGTTTAAGCCTTGCTGTGCCGTGATGACTAAAGGAAGTGAGGTTTTAATGATTTCGGTATCCCCTTCGTTGTCTTTCTCTGCCACAGCTTCATCGCCGCTGATTGTCAGTTTTGTAATCGTTGTGACGCAAGGAATGTTCAGCAGTTCGGCAAGCCTTGGAGCCACTTGGCCGGAACCGCCGTCAATCGCGACATTTCCTCCGAGAATCAGATCATATTCGCGATCCTTGAAATAATGATATAAGATAGTTGAAATGGAGTATTGGTCAGGATCGCTCAGATCATCTTCAATATTGATTAACACCGCCTGGTCACAGCCCATCGCAAGGGCGGTTCTCAGTTCTTTCTCCGCATCTTCTCCGCCGACGGTTACGGCGGTAACGGTTCCGCCGTGCTCTTCTTTCAGCTGAATGGCTTCTTCAATGGCGTATTCATCATACGGATTAATGATAAATTCGGCTCCGTCCTCCTGAATCTTTCCTGCTTCAATGACGATTTTCTCTTCTGTGTCAAACGTCCGTTTCATCAGTACAAATAGATTCATAATCTTATCCCCTTTATCTTCGCCCACCGAATTGAGGCTTTCTTTTTTCGAGAAATGCCTGAATGCCTTCTTTTGCGTCATCTGATGCAAATGCTTCCCCAAAGCGCTTTGCTTCAAGCTTTAAGCCGCCGTCATAAGAATAGATCTTGTTTGAATAAAGGAGCTCAAGCAGATAAGCCATTGACTGCGGGCTTTTTTCCGCAAACTTGCCCGCGAGCGTTTTCGCTTTTTGCAGCAGCTCTTCCTCATGTTCGGCGCCTATCGTGACAAGGCCGAGGCTGAGCGCTTCTTCTCCGGTCACAGGTTCTGAAGTGCCGATCATTTCAAGCGCTTTCGCCGTACCGACGTACCGGGGAAGCCGCTGCGTCCCGGCAAAGCCCGGAATAATGCCGAGATTCAGCTCGGGCAGGCCGAGCTTTGCATCCAATGTAGCGATTCTGATATGGCAGGCCATGGCTAGCTCAAGACCGCCGCCGAACGCAGCGCCGTGAATCGCTGCGATAACGGGCTTCGGAAACCCTTCAATTCTTTCCATCAGCTGCTGGCCTTTATCCGCCATGGCAGAAGATTGCTCAAGATTTTCAAGCGACGTAAATTCCTTTATATCGGCGCCCGCCGAGAAAAATTTTCCCTCACCGCGAATAATGATACTTCTGACGCTGTCATCTGTTTCACACCGGTCGAACAGACCGGACAACTCATCTAAAACCGCACCGGACAGCGCGTTGGCCGGCTGATGATTAATGGTGATCACCGCAACAGATTGTTCTACCGCCATCGAAAGGCTGTTCATCCGTCAACCCCCTTTAGTTTTGATGAATCCCTGACACCAACAGCTCCAATACCTTGTCTGACAAATCCGGAAGATCATATTTCTGATCGTTCATCACCCATGTTGTCACTGTTTCATCTATCGTCCCGAATATCATCTGCCGGGCGAGGCGGACGTCGAGATTGTCTTTCCATTCCCCCGACTTGATTCCTTCTGTCAAAATGGTGTCCAGCATGTTTAAATAACCTTTTAAAATATCATTGATTTTCAGGCGCAGCTTGATATTCGACTGTCTGAGCTCAAGCTGGGTCACAATCGCGAGGTGGCGGTCATTGCCGAGCAGTGTGAAATGCTGCTTAATAACGAGGGCGAGTTTTTCTTTTGCCGTCGTTTTTTCTTTCACTTCTTCTTCCATGCGTTCAATGAACTGGCCCATCTTTTCTTTAAAAAGAGAAATGAGTATATCCTCTTTGTTTTTGAAATATAAATAGATGGTGCCGTCCGCAACGCCGGCCTGCTTGGCGATTTTGGACACCTGTGATTGGTGATAGCCGTTTTCCGCTATGACTTCTACTGCTGCATCAATAATCTGCATATACTTTGGCCGTTTTTGGTTCAATGTCATCGTTCCTTCCTTCGATAAATGAATGACTATTCATTCATAACTTCATGATAAAAAGGAATCCGGATTTTGTCAAGTTTTTCTTTTAAGGCACCTTGTTTTCACGGGAAACATCTTCCTCTTCAACTAAACGCCTTCTTAATATTTTTCCGACGGCCGTTTTCGGAAGCTCTTTTCTGAATTCGTACAGCTTCGGGACTTTGTACGGCGCAAGCCGCTCTCTTGCAAACGCATCAAGCTCATCGGCATCTGCCTCGGCGCCTTTTTTCAAAACGATAAATGCTTTCACCGTTTCCCCCCTGTAGGAATCAGGAACGCCCGCTACGACGATTTCCTGAACGGCTTCATGCTCATACAGCGCCTCTTCCACCTCCCGGGGGTAAATGTTGTATCCGCCGGCAATGATGATGTCTTTTTTCCTGTCGGCGATGTAGAAAAATCCTTCCTCATCCATATATCCCATATCTCCGGTAAACAGCCAGCCGTCTCTGATGACACGCGCCGTCTCCTCCTGCTTATTCCAGTATCCTTTCATGACCTGAGGACCTTTTACGATCAGCTCGCCGTGTTCATACGGCCCCGCAAGCCCGCCTTTTTCTTCTGAATAGATTCCGGCGTCGGTATTGGGCCAGGGACAGCCGATGCTGCCGGGTTTATTTTTTCCCCAAATGAAGTTTGAATGGGTAACCGGTGATGCTTCGGATAATCCGTAGCCTTCCACAAGCTTTCCTCCGGTCACTTTTTCAAATTTCTGTTTGACCTCAACCGGAAGCGCCGCTGAACCGCTCGGACAGCTTTCAATGGAGGACAAATCATACTTATTCAGCTCCGGGTGATGCAACAGCCCGATGTAAATCGTCGGCGCCCCTGGAAAAACCGTCGGCTTCAGCCTGTCGATTGTTTTCAGGGTATCCAAAGGATTGAATTTGGGAAGAAGGATCATTTCACATCCCTGCATAATGGAAAAATTGAGCACGGCGGTCAATCCGTACACATGAAAAAAAGGCACGATGCCGAGCACCTTTTCGGCTCCCTTTTTCATTTTGTACATCCAGGCGGCGCACATTTCTGTATTGGCCTGAATGTTCCGGTGTGTGAGCATGACGCCTTTCGGGTAGCCGGTTGTTCCGCCCGTGTATTGAAGCACGGCGATGTCATGCGCAGGGTCAATATCAAATGGCTCCGCTTCCTCCGCTCTTTCGTTTTTTAAAATATCCGCTAATTTGTGAATTTGTTCGCAGCCGTCATAATCAATATGCACCTGTTGTTTTTGCGTGAGCGTATACAGCATATTTTTCGGGAACGGCAAAAAGTCTTTTATACTCGTTGTAATAATGCGTTCGACGATTGATAACGTTTTCATTTTTATCACCTTCGGAAACAGCATATCGAGGGTGATGATCACGCGCGGCGCACTGTCTTTCAGCTGATACTCAAGCTCGTGTTCCGTGTAGAGAGGATTGGTCTGAACGACAATGCCGCCGGCAAACAATACGCCGTAAAAAGCGATGACCGACTGCGGACAATTGGGCAGCATAATGGCGGCTCTGTCACCTTTTTTCAGGCCTGTTTTGCGTAAAAAAGCGGCCAGCTTTAACGAATCTGTGAGAACGTCTTGGAATGTGAGTTTTTTTCCGAGAAAATAAATGGCGGTGTGGTTCGGGAATTGAGCTGCGGAGTTTGTCAGATTGGATGGCAGGGTTTGATCAGTAAATTCAAGCTCATGCGGAATCTCTTCGGGATATTGAGAAAGCCATGGCTTTTCAGACTGCATAATACCTCTCCCTTCTGTTTTCCTATACACTATTATTATAGCAGAAGGGTGATTGGAATTGGAAAGCGTTTCATGTGAAATTTCGAGTCTCAGGAGGTGTTGAGTTTGCTGGAAACGCTGCATTTTGAAGAGGGAGTTCCTATCCTGCGCCAGCTGCCTAAGCCGTTTACGTCGGCCGCCTTTTTGCTTCATCCCTTTGTCCTGATGTCTGATGGGTGGGAAGAGCAAAAGCGCAAACGGCCTTATGAACATATATATCCGAGTGATGAGGAGATCATCGCGATGGGCAGACCCGTTTCCTGGAAAACCGTCATGACCGTTTGCGGATTGCGTTCTGAAAAAGAGACGGCGCTTGCGCTTATGAGCGCTGTCACGGCACTGCGGGATGAATATGCACATCCTGAATCCGCCGAGCTGTTAAATCGGCTTCATCATCCCGATCTGTACTTGCCGAGCGATGATGTCACTTCGCCATTTTTGATACCGGGACTCTTGGACGTGTTTCGTTCAAAAGACATTGAGCGCTGCACTTTTTATGAGCCGATCGAAGCGGAAGGTCTATTTTCACTCAATCAAACGGCGGCTTCGGATGTATGCGGATTGCTGCGGGCTGACATGATCATTTCCGACGAAAAACGGCGCGCCGCTTTTATGAGCATATATGATTCTTTTACGACACTCTTTCTCATGGAAGAACAAGACATGCCATCTGTCATCCGCGCCATGAGTTGGGAAGCCGGCATTTGCTCCGATACGGCCTGCATAAACTGGTATTCTCAATAAAAAAGGCCGCCGATTTTAGTTCGGCAGCCTTTTTTCAGTATTAAGATGTCATGACCAGATAAATAAGTCCGATGAACAGAAAAATTCCCGCTGCCGACAGCAGCACTTTCGCAAGCTTCTCCATTTTTCCCCGTCCCCTTAAATCCCGGCGGCCACCACAAATGACAGGCCGACTGAGATGACAAATGAAATAAAGCCGACAGCTCTGTTATCTTTTTCAATTTCTTTATCAATTTTAAACCGGGGCGTCAGAAATTCAAAGATAAAATAGCTGATTAAAAGCATAATAAATCCATATACGCCCCAGCCGATCATTTGCAAAAGCGAATTATGCTGGGCGATGCTGTGCTGAAAGACATTTGCGATACCGAGAATTTTCCCTCCGGTCGCCATTGCCACCGCAAGATTGCCTTTTTGGATTTCCACCCAGTTTTTATAGGATGTCACCAATTCAAACACGGTCAGAAAAATGACGAGACACAAGACGGCTACACTGTAATAAGCCGCGATTTCAACAAGCTCATTTTCCCAAAAAGCATTCATGACGTTTACTCCCTTTTTATTTTAGTTCGACAATCGTTACGCCTGATCCTCCTTCTCCCGCTTCCCCGAACCGCGAGCTTTTCACACTGCGGTGGTTTTTCAGAAGATCCTGCACCCCTTTTCGGAGGGCGCCCGTGCCTTTTCCGTGAATGATGGACACTCTCGGATAGCCGGCAAGCACCGCGTCATCTAAATATTTTTCGACGCGGCTGAGGGCGTTTTCGTAACGCTCTCCCCTGAGGTCAAGTTCAAGCGATACGTGATAATCCTTCCCTTTTACGGCGGTGATTGCTTTTTCTTTTTTCGGTTCAGGAGCCGATTTGAGAAACTCAAGATCTTTTTCCTTCACCTTCATTTTGAGGATGCCGATTTGAACGTTCCATTCTTTCTCGCCGGTTTTTTCAAGCAGCGCCCCTTTTTGTCCGAATGTGAGCACCTTTACTTCGTCGCCCGGCTTCAGCTCGCGTTTTTTCTCTGTTTTTCTTTCCGGCTGCTTTGATTTTTCAAAAGCCGGCATCGCGTCTCCGAGGCGTTTTTTGGCGTCAATCAGCTCGTGTTCCTTAAAGGATCTGTGTTCTTGCTTGATGGACCGGAGTTCGCGGATAATCTGTTCGGCTTCATTTGCGGCGGCTTCCAGTTTTTCCGCAGCTTTCTGCTCGGCTTCTTCCATCATTTTATCTTTTTGGGCGTTCAGCTCAATGATTTGCTGCTGAAGCTCTTTGTGCAGTTTTTCTGCTTCTTTTCTGATTGATTCGGTTTCTGAAAGCTCTTCATCCGCTCTTTTTTTGCTTTTTTCAAGCGATGCGATCATCAGATCGACTTCGTTATGTTCGGCGGTCATTTCTGACTTCGCCTGGCCGATGATATGCTCCGGAAGCCCAAGGCGTCTTGAGATTTCAAATGCGTTGCTTCGGCCCGGCACTCCGATCAGAAGCTTATAGGTAGGCGAAAGCGTTTCAATGTCAAATTCAACGCTGGCATTCATGACGCCTTGTCTGTTATATCCGTATGCTTTCAGTTCCGGATAATGGGTTGTCGCAAGCACTCTGGCGTTTGTCCGGTGAACTTCGTCAAGGATGCTCATGGCAAGCGCCGCCCCTTCCTGCGGATCTGTTCCGGCACCGAGTTCATCAAACAGCACAAGACTGTTTTCAGACACGTCTTTTAAAATATTAACGATATTGACCATGTGGGATGAGAACGTACTCAGACTTTGTTCGATCGACTGTTCATCGCCGATATCGGCAAACACATTGTCAAATACTGCTGCTTCCGATCCCTCATCAGCCGGTATGTGTAATCCTGCCTGCGCCATAATCGTCAGCAGCCCGAGTGTTTTTAACGTAACGGTTTTACCGCCCGTATTCGGCCCCGTGATAACGATCGTTGAATAATCTCCGCCCAGTTCAATATCGTTGGCCACGACTTGATCTTGGGGCAGCAGCGGATGGCGCGCTTTTTTCAGCCGGATAAAGCCGTCTCCGTTCATGAGTGGTTTTGTCGCCTTCATCGCTTTTGCGTATCTCGCTTTGGCGAAAATGAAATCCAGTGTCTGCAGCACTTCCACATTTTGAGCGATTTCTTGTGTGTGTTCAGCCGTATGCTCCGTCAGCATCCGGAGAATCCGTTCGATTTCCTGTTTTTCTTTTACTTTCGCCTGCTGAAGCGAGTTGTTCATATCTACGATCGCCTGCGGTTCAATAAACAGTGTCGCACCGGATGAAGATGTATCGTGGACAATTCCGCCGTAGCTTGATCTGTATTCCTGTTTGACCGGGATGACAAAGCGGTCATTCCGAATCGTAACGATGGTGTCAGACAGCATTTTAGAAGCGGAAGATGAACGCAGCATCGATTCAAGCCGGTCTCTGACTCTTGATTCAAGCGTCCTGAGCTGCGTGCGGATTCCCCTTAAAGCGGGAGACGCATGATCAAGCACTTCACCATGGTCATCAATGCAGGAGTTAATCTCCCTTTCCAAATCGCCTAATGTAATCAGCTCTTCTGCATGGGCCTGTATCAGCGGAATGCCGACGCCGTCTTCTGTCATTTGGCTGATAAAATGCTTCATTTGTTTAACGGCATACAGCAGCCCGGACAATTCGGTGAATTCCGCCGGCGTCAGCACACTGCCGATTTCCGCCCGCCGTAAAGCGGATCTTATGTCGGTCAGGCCGCCGAACGGAGCATGGCCTCTCAAGCGCATGACCGCGGATGCTTCTTCGACTTCATCCAGCTGTTTTTGGATGTCTGAGAGATCCGTCAAAGGTTTCAGCTGCAGAAGCTTCTCCCGGCCGAGCGATGAGGCGGCATGTGCGGTAATCTGTTCTTTTACTTTATGAAATTCAAGTGATGATAACACTTTTTGCTGCACGGTTTTGTGATCCTCCTTACTTAATCATTGCGCGTCAGAAATGCTTTGACCTCGTGTAGCGGCCGGGCGTTTAACACATGTTTTGTCTCCGTCCACCCTTTGCGCGCAGCGGTCACGCCCGTTTTCATATCATCGAGCATCTCGATATTATGGGCATCGGTATTAATGACCAAAGTCACACCTTTTTCATTCGCTTTGATCAGATGCTCAGTCCGTAAATCGAGGCGCGCGGGATTTGCATTTAGCTCAAGCGCCGTATTTGTTTTGGCGGCGAGTTCAATCAGCATGTCGATGTCGACTTCATAGCCGGCCCGTCTGCCGATCAGGCGGCCCGTCGGGTGGGCGATAATGTCCACGTGCTTATTCGTCAGCGCCTGTTCAAGCCGTTTCATAATGACATGTTCCGGCTGGCTGAAGCTTGAATGAATAGATGCGATGACAAGATCCATTTCAGACAGAACACTGTCATCATAATCAAGCGAACCATCGGGAAGGATGTCCATCTCTACGCCTTTAAAAATATGAAAATTTTCAAATTCAGCGTTTAACGCGTCAATTTCTTCCGCCTGTTTTTTGAGCCGTTCGGCCGTTAACCCGTTGGCTACCTTTAAATATTGAGAATGGTCGGTGATCGCCATGTACTGATAGCCTTTTGCCATACATGCTTCTGCCATTTCCCTGATGGAAAAAGCGCCGTCACTCCAGGCTGAGTGCATGTGGAGATCGCCTTTTATCGCTTTATGCTCCACAAGGTCCGTTTCTTCCCGGTACGTGTCGACCTCCTGCCCGCTTTCTCTGAGCTCAGGAGGAATAAACGGCAGACCGAAGTGGGCGTAAAACGCTTCTTCGCTCGGGAATGTTTTGACGTCTCCCGTTTCTATAGTTTCTACTCCGTATTCACTGATCCGTTCACCGCGCTCTTTCGCCAGCTGGCGCATTTTAATGTTGTGATCTTTAGAACCGGTAAAATGATGCAGTGTGGTGGCAAACTGTTCCTCTGTCACAAGCCGGAAATCCACACTCGTCTCATATTCAAAGGTCAGGATGACTGATACTTTTGTGTCCCCGCTCGCTATCACGTCTTTTACGTTCGGGAGGGAAAGAAGCTGTTCTCTGACAGCCTCCGGATGATCTGTAGCGATAATGTAATCCAGATCTTTTACGGTTTCCCGCGCTCTTCTGAGACTGCCGGCCCGGGAATATTTCTGAATATCCGTCAGCCGGGCCAAATGTTCTTCAATTACTGAAGCAATGCTGAGCGCATAGCCGATCGGAAAACGTTCCGGCTGTTTTCCGGCTTCTCCGAGAGCCTGAAGGATTTTCTCCTCCGTTTTTTTGCCGAAACCGGCGAGCCCCTGTACTTTTTGCTGCTCGCATGCTTCTTTCAGCGATTCCGCGTCATGAACGCCAAGCTCCTGATACAGCTTGGCGATTTTTTTGCCGCCGAGGCCCGGAAGCTTCAAAAGAGGAACCAAGCCTTCCGGAACTTCTTTCTGCAATTGGAGAAGCGTGCCGGACACACCTTCCTGCATATATTCACGAATGACGCCGTAGGTGCCTTTTCCGATTCCGGATAAAGACATCATGTCGTCGATTTCCGACAGGCTGCGGTCATCCTGCTCAAGCGCCGCTGCCGCTTTTCGGAAGGCTGATATTTTAAACGGGTTGTCCCCTTTCAGTTCCATATAGACCGCAATCGTTTCAAGCAGCCTGATGATATCTTTTTTATGCATACTGTTAACCCCCAGTCGTTTCCTGCTTTTCATCATACAAATTTTTCTCCTCCGGCACAACTGACGCAGAGCTTGAAAAAAACTTCTCCGGTCAAGAGAAGTTTTTTATGCCCCGTACTGGGCCCACAGTTCTTGCAGGAGCCCTGACAGATACGGCGTATGATGTGTGATGATATTTGCAAGCGTCGATTGTGCGAGCATATCCTGAAGCGCGCTTACCGGCAGTACGGATGCGACGTATAGCAGGATAAACGCAAATAAATAGACTTCCAGAAACCCAAGCACCCCGCCCAGCAGTTTGTTGATCTGTTTAATGACCGGAATGCCGGCGATGATATTAAGCGCCGCTCCGATAATCCGGAGCAGAATCTTTGCGATGATAAACAAAATGACAAACGCGATCGCGTTGTAATAAGCCGTCTCTACGTTTCCTTTAATAAAAGACAGAGCCGCCTGCCCGCCGGAAAAATCAGGCGCGGGTATAAAGCTCAGATGCGGGGCCAGGCTTTTGTAAAAAAGCGCCGCAAACGCAATCGAGAGGATGAAACTCGTTAAATATATAAATTGGAGGATAAATCCTCTTTTTAATCCAAGCAATGTGCCCATTAAGAGCAGAACTAAGATGATGATATCTATCATATGGTGTTCATTCCTTTTCTTTAAGCTGCCGCTCCAGTATTTCATATTTTTCTTGCAGTTTCATATAATCATGCACAACATTGACCGCAGTCAATACAGCGAGCTTATTTATATCAAGATATGGATTTTTC
Source organism: Bacillus sp. KICET-1 (assembly GCF_027721405.1). Taxonomy (NCBI): domain Bacteria; kingdom Bacillati; phylum Bacillota; class Bacilli; order Caryophanales; family Bacillaceae; genus Bacillus; species Bacillus sp. KICET-1. The sequence continues at coordinate 2,111,569 of NZ_CP113515.1, read as the reverse complement.
TCGTTGATTTCTCTCATTTTATCATCAACCACTCCGGCCACATGACGCATGTGCGCTTTGCTTTCTTCCCCGATAATGGTGAAGTGCTGGCCGTAAATGTTTACTGTCGTTTTGGTTTTTTTGCCGTCAGACAACGTTTCTCCTCCATTCCGCGAGAATCCTAGTTCCTATCATACCACGATTATCGTTTGAATGGAAAGACGAGCCTCGGGCTGTTATGATACACTGGTATATACAGTGAAAAGTGCCAAAAAAGGAGATTATATCGTGTCCCATTCTGTTATAAAAGTATCCGCTTCCGCTATGGAACAAATGAAACAATCCTATGCCGGCTCCCTTACTCCCGCCGTTCCGCAGGGCGCCGTCTTCCAGGCTAAGCCTCCGGGCTGTACCATTACAGCCTACCGCTCGGGCAAGGTTCTCTTTCAAGGAAAAAACGCCGGCACAGAAGCGGCCCGCTGGGGAACGGCTGAGGCGCCGAAAGCAAAGAAAACCGTCAAAAAAGCGGCCGACCCGCTCTACGCTCCCCCGGCGGGCATTGCCTCCATGTCAGTGATCGGCTCTGATGAAGTCGGAACAGGCGATTACTTCGGGCCGATAACGGTTGCCTGCGCCTACGCCGACAAAACAAAGCTCTCTTTAATGAGAGAACTCGGTGTGAAGGATTCGAAGGATTTAAAAGATCCGCAGATTATTGAAATCGCCAAACTGTTAATTAAAACCATTCCTTACAGCCTGCTTGTGTTAAAAAACGAAAAATACAATCAGATGCAGGAAAAAGGCATGAGCCAAGGAAAAATGAAGGCGCTCCTTCATAATCAGGCGATTTCCAATCTGCTGAGAAAAATGAACGGCGTTAAACCGGAAGCGATTTTGATTGACCAATTCGCAGAGCCCGGCATTTATTTTAAGCATCTTTCCGGACGGGATATCGTAAAAGAAAAAACGTTTTTCAGCACGAAAGCGGAAAGCATACATCTTTCCGTCGCCGCAGCCTCTATCATTGCGCGATATTCTTTCTTAATTGAAATGGATAAGCTTTCGCGTGAGGCTGGGATGACGATTCCAAAAGGCGCGGGGCCGCACGTCGATGAAGCTGCCGCCAAGCTGATCATCAATAAGGGAGAAGGTGCGCTCAGAACGTTCACTAAACTTCATTTTGCCAATACGCAAAAAGCGAAACGCCTTGTTGAACGGAAGCGGTCATAGTAAAAAAGCTTGCAGAGTGATCTGCAAGCTTTTTCTTTATCCTCTTAATACGGCCTGATACGTTTCTTCCAGCGCTTTCAGCACGTTTTCATGTACTTTTGTCACTTCTTCTTCTGTCAATGTTTGTTCAGGGTTAACATATTGGAGCGAGAAGGCGACGGATTTTTTGCCTTCTTCCATATGCTCACCTTCGTACACATCAAATACGGTGACTTCTTTCAGCAGCGCGCCGCCGGCTTCTTTGATCACGGCTTGGAGCTGTCCGCTTGTAACGGTTTTATCTGCCACAAGCGCAATGTCGCGCGTGACGGACGGGTACTTCGGAATCGGCGTATACACGACAGGTTCTGTTTCCTCGGTCAGAAGCGCGTGCAGATCAAGCTCGAACACATACGTTTCTTTGATATCCAGCTCTTTTTCCATTGCCGGATGCACCTGGCCGATAAATCCGGCAAGCGAACCGTTCAATAGAATGTTTGCCGTCCGGCCGGGATGCATGTTTTTGCGTTCAGACTGGACAAATTCAACCCGGTCTGACACATTCAATTGATGCAGCAGGCCTTCAACGATTCCTTTGGCGACGAAGAAATCAACCTGCTTTTTCTCACCCTGCCATAAATTTTTGCGCCACAATCCGGTTACAGCTCCGGCAACCCGTTCTTTTTCAACCGGTTTTGTGTTTTCTTCTTTCGTCAGAAATACAGAACCCGTTTCATATAAAGCAACGGAATCAGTCTGTCTGGCCAGATTGTATGAAACGGCTTCAAGAAGATTCGGCACGAGGCTGTGTCTGAGAATGCTTCTTTCTTCGCTCATTGGCAGAGCAAGCATCGTGTTGAATGATTTTTCAATCGCAAAAGCGGCCGCTTTTTTATCATTCGTTAATGAATAAGTGGTCGCTTGTGAAAGACCCGCTCCTTCAAGAAAACGTCTCACTTTCCGGCGTTTTGCCTGATACGGTGTCAAGCCGCCTGTCGTGCCGGCCGTTTCCGGAAGCGTGGACGGAATATTGTCATATCCGTACAATCTCGCCGCTTCTTCAATCAGGTCTTCTTCTATTCTAATATCTCCGCGGCGCGACGGCACCGTTACGACAAGAACGTCTTCAGCTTCACCGACTGCAAACCCGAGGCGCTTGTAAATGCTGATGATTTCTTCTTTAGCGATTGCCATGCCGAGCACGGCGTTCACTTTTTCAACAGACACGTGAATGTTGTTTGCTTCGATTTTCAGATGGTTTTCTTCAACCGTGCCTGAGAGCACTTCTCCGCCGGCATACGCCTGAATGAGACTGCAGGCCCGTTCAGCCGCCAGCAAAACGCGGGCCGGATCAATGCCTTTTTCATATCTGGCGCTCGCTTCGCTTCTCAGTCCGAGGTCTCTCGATGCTTTGCGGACGGTCTGTCCGTCGAAATAAGCGGCTTCCAGTAAAATCGCAGTGGTGTCTTCACGGACTTCAGACTCAGCTCCGCCCATGACTCCCGCAACGGCTTGCGCTTTTTTTCCGTTTGTGATGACCAAATGGCTGCTTGACAGCTTGCGCTCTTGTTCATCCAGCGTCACGATGGTTTCATTTTCCGCCGCTTTTCTGACGACGACCTCTTTTGAACCGAACCGGTCGTAATCGAAAGCGTGAAGCGGCTGTCCGTACTCAAGGAGGACGAAGTTTGTAATGTCCACGACGTTATTATGCGGGCGGATGCCTGCATTCATCAGCTTCGTCTGCATCCAAAGCGGTGACGGGCCGATTTTGACGTTTTTAATGATTTTTGCGGCATAATGCGGATTGGCCTGCGTATCTTCAATCTTGACGGAAACAGCATCCGCCGCTTTTTCTGCCGCTTTTTCATATGAAGCCGCCGGAAGCTTTACCTCTGCGCCGAGGATAGCCGCCACTTCATAAGCCACGCCAAGCATGTTCATCGCGTCGGCGCGGTTCGGCGTTAAGCCCAATTCTAAAATCGCATCATCAAGCTGAAGGGCCGCCATTGCGTCAGCTCCCGTTTCAGCATCATTCGGAAAAACGAAAATGCCTTCCGCATATTCTTTCGCCACGAGCTTGCTTTCAATGCCGAGCTCCTGAAGGGAACAGATCATGCCGTGAGACGCTTCGCCGCGCAGCTTGGCTTTTTTAATTTTGAAATTGCCGGGAAGCACGGCTCCGACCGTTGCAACGGCAACCTTCTGTCCTTTATCAACATTCGGGGCGCCGCAGATAATCTGCACGGGTTCCTCCGCACCGATATCAACAAGGCATTTGTTGAGTTTGTCGGCATTCGGGTGCTGTTCACGCTCAAGCACGTGTCCGATGACAACGCCTTTTACGCCTTCCCCTTTATACTCGATACCCTCAACTTCAATACCGGCTCTTGTAATTTTTTCTGCAAGCACGGCCGGGTCGATTCCCTGCAAGTCAACGTAATCTTCTAACCATTTATATGAAACAAACATGTGTATCCTCCTCTTACGCCTGTTTAAACTGCGAAATGAATCTGACATCATTGGTATAGAAATGGCGGATATCTTCAATGCCGTATTTCAGCATCGCGATACGTTCAACACCCATTCCGAAAGCGAAACCCTGGTATTCCTCAGGATTGAATCCGGCCATCTTCAGCACGTTCGGGTGAACCATGCCGGCGCCGAGAATTTCGATCCAGCCTGTTTTTTTGCAGACGGAGCAGCCTTGGCCGCCGCACTTAAAGCAGGTTACATCCACCTCGACAGAAGGCTCTGTGAATGGGAAGAAGCTCGGACGGAGCCTGATTTCACGGTCTTGGCCGAACATTTTTTTGGCAACCAATTCAAGCGTGCCTTTCAGGTCGCTCATGCTGATTTTGCGGTCCACGACGAGACCCTCGATCTGCATGAACTGATGGGAATGTGTCGCGTCATCGTTGTCGCGGCGATACACTTTACCGGGACAAATGATTTTGACGGGGCCTTTTCCTTTATGCTTTTCCATCGTGCGCGTCTGCACCGGTGACGTCTGCGTTCTCATCAGCATTTCTTCTGTAATGTAAAAGCTGTCCTGCATGTCGCGGGCCGGATGTTCCTTCGGCAGGTTCAGCGCCTCAAAGTTGTAATAATCCGTTTCCACTTCAGGGCCTTCTTCGACGGTATATCCCATTCCGATAAATAAATCTTCAATTTCTTCAATAACGACCGTCAGCGGATGGCGTCCGCCGATGTTTACCTGACTGCCCGGCAATGTGACGTCAATCGTCTGGCTGCTGAGTTTTTTATTCATCTCTTCTTGTTCAAGCTGTTCATTTTTCGCCGTAATGGCTGCTGCAATGCGCTCTCTCACTTCATTGGCGAGCGCTCCCATTTTCGGGCGCTCTTCGGCGGACAGTTTGCCCATGCCGCGGAGAACTTCTGTAATCGGCCCTTTTTTTCCGAGATATTGCACCCGAATGTCGTTAACTTCTTTTAATGAACCCGCCGCTTCTACTTTTTCTGCAGCTTCCAGTTCGAGCTGTTTAAGCTTCTCTTCCATCATGCATCCTCCTTTTATGTAAACCAAACCGTTCTATGCCTTTTTCAGAAAACAAAAAAACCCGCCCCTTGAGAGAAGGGACGAGTTGTGGCCGCGGTACCACCCTTTTTAAGGCAGACTTCATCTGCCGACAGCTTCATTGACATAACGGAAACGATCGTTCCGGTTCACCTTTACGCGCGTTTGGCGCGGTCCCGGTGACAACTCGAGAGGTGAAAATCAATTTTTGTGCTGCGATAAAAATGCTCTCAGTCAGCGGCATTTTCTCCCTGGAAGGCAGTGTGTGCAAAAATTGACGTCCTCTGTCACGGTTTTTACATTATTGCTATCTATTATAGTGAAATCCAAGGCTTTTCGCAACCTATCCTCTGAGATGATAAACGAGGATGGCGGCCGCTACCGCCACATTCAGCGATTCCGCCTGTCCGTACAGCGGAACGTACAGGTTGAGATCCGTTTTTTGCAGAAGGCCGGCGTCCACTCCCGCCCCCTCGTTCCCGACGATTAACGCGAACGATTCTTCAGGCTTCACGCTTTGATAAGCCGCCCCGTTTTCAAGCGCCGTGCCGTAGATCGCGACGCCTTGTGATTTCAGCTCAGCGGTAAACTCATCAAGCGGACGTTTCAAAATGGGAATATGAAAATGAGATCCTTGTGCTGAACGCAGCGTTTTTCCATTGTACGCGTCTGCTGTTCCCTCACCAAGGACAACGGCGTCGATCCCCGCCGCATCTGCCGTTCTGATCATTGTTCCTAAATTCCCCGGGTCCTGCACGGCATCAATCAGAAGCAGCCGTTTCAGCTGATCAGGCCGCTTATCCGGCATATGGCAGACCGCGGCGATCCGCTGCGGCGTTTCTGTTTCCGTCACGGCTGAAAACGCGTCTTCGCTCAGCACGTAGCACGGGATGCTCATGTCCAGATCGGCCGGGATGGCGCTCTCATCGTTTACGAGAATTTCTTTTACCGTTCCCTTTGATTTGAGCGCTTCTTCTGCCAGATGCTCTCCTTCTATCAGAAATGTATTCGTTTTAAGTCTCTCTTTTTTTGTGTGAAGTTTTTTCCAATCCTTCACTTTTTGGTTTTTTGCAGAGTCGATTCGTTTCACTTTATGTCTGTGCTCTCCTTTTTTCATGCATGTTGTTATTATATCTTAAGAACAGCACATAATAAACCGCGTGCGCGGTAAGAATATGCGTATCACATTCAGGAAAAAGGAGCGGTTGTAATGGATCTTAATTTACGCAACGCCGTTATTGCCAATGTAACCGGCAATAACCAGGATCAGCTGGAGCATACTATCGTTGACGCCATCCAAAGCGGTGAAGAAAAAATGCTTCCGGGCCTCGGCGTCTTATTCGAAGTTCTTTGGCAGCATGCGTCGGACTCAGAAAAAAATGAAATGCTCAAAACACTTGAAGGCGGATTAAAACCTGCGCAATAAGCATGAACCGGGTGATGGCACACCCGGTTTTTTTTGTATAATAATGGCGAGGGGGATCGCCATGCAGTTACAGCCGGAACTGGCAAAAAAATTGATTGCCGAAGTCAAACATATGTACAGCCGCGAAGTGATTATTGCCGATACAAAAGGGATGATCATCGCAGGCACCAACGAGGCGCGCGCCGGATGGTTTCATGAAGGCGCACTGATCTGCGCCCGCGAAAAACGGAATGTCATCATTACGAAAGAAGATGAAAAACGGCTCGAGGGCGTAAAAGCAGGACTGAACCTCCCCGTTTTTTCAGGTCATGAAGTGATCGGAGTATTCGGTCTGACAGGAGACCCTGACGATATCCTTCCTTTCGGAGAATTGCTCAGAAAAATGACGGAGCTGTTTATTAAAGAAACGCGCCATATGGAAGAAGCGCAGTGGCGTGCGAGAATGCTTGAATCCTTTATGGTTGATTGGCTGCAGCTGAAAGAATGGTCTCCGGGCTTTTTAGAAAAAGCAAAGCTCATCGGCGCAGACCTTCACGCATACCGCCGGATCATACTCATTCAAGGCCGTTATGAGCAATATAAAGCGGAGGAGCTCGGGCGGCTCTGGCAGTACGAATGCCCTGAAGACCTGTTTGTCCGCTGGGGAAATGAACGCATTCTCATTAATCATGAAGCAAATTCGGCTTCCAAAACACAGCTCATTAAAAAGATCGGCGCCGTTTTCGGGCAGCCTGTCACCGCCGGCATCGGACGGATCGTTCCGGGAGAGCGCCTCACGGAATCATACGAACAGGCGGATAAAGCACTTTCAGCCGGTATCGGTGACAAGCAGGCCGTCTTTGAAGAAGATTTAAAACTGGATATGTGTCTTGCCGATATCACACCCCGCACGAGGTCGGAATTTTCACGGCGGGTTCTCGAGCATGTACTGGACCGGGAAGAACTTCTGGATACGCTGCGCGCCTTTTTCGACCGGCAATTATCGTTAAAGCGCACCGCCGACGACATGCATATTCATATCAATACATTGCGCTACCGTCTTTCCAAACTGGAATCACTGACAAATATGAAACTTGACCGCCCCGAAGACATAACGGCTTTTTATTTGGCGCTGCGCTTTTTAGATCAACATACAAAAATCACGTAATCATATCATCATTTTTCATATGTTTCTCCATAGTGTGCGGAATCGTTTTTCTTTACAATTAAATGAAAACGCTTTTCTTATCAGGGAGGTTGGGAGAACATGATTTCACGAGAGGCAAAAGAAGCGTTCATCCGGACGGTCGGGAAGGAGAATTATGATGATTCGGCGGCGGGCCGTCTTGTGTATTCTTATGATGCGGCTCCTCAGCTGCAAGCCATGCCGGATGCGGTAATCGCCCCCCGCAGCGCGGATGACGTGTCGCGTATACTAACGATTTGCAGCAGGCATGACATTCCGATCGTGCCGAGGGGTTCAGGCACAAACTTATGCGGCGGCACATGTCCGTCTGAAGGCGGGCTTGTGCTTTTATTCAAACATATGAACCGCATTCTAGAAATCGATGAAGAAAATTTGACGGCAACCGTCCAGCCGGGCGTAATCACGCAAGATATGATCCGTGCGGTTGAACAAAAAGGTTTATTTTATCCGCCTGATCCGAGCAGCATGAAAATATCGACGATCGGCGGGAATATTAATGAAAATTCCGGCGGGCTGCGCGGTTTGAAGTACGGCGTCACCCGGGATTATGTCCTCGGCCTTGAAGCCGTCTTGGCTTCAGGCGATATCATCCGCACAGGAGGAAAGCTGACAAAGGATGTCGCCGGTTATGATCTGACCCGGCTTTTCGTCGGATCAGAAGGGACGCTCGGCGTTGTGACGGAAGCGACTTTAAAGCTGGTTCCGAAGCCGGAAACGAAAAAAACGCTGCTTGCACTCTATGAACATATTGAAGCGGCTGCGGAATCGGTTTCTGCCATCATCGCTGAAAAAATCATTCCGGCGACACTCGAATTTCTGGATCAGCCGACACTGCAGGTCATTGAAGATTACGCCAAGATCGGGCTTCCGACCGACGCAAAAGCCGTGCTGCTGATCGAACAGGACGGTGACATCGAAACGGTCAGACGAGATATGGAAAAAATCGAAGCCATCTGTAAAAACGGAGCAGCCGTATCCGTCCAAACGGCTGAAACCGAGGAAGAGGCATTCGCGCTTACAGAGGCCAGACGGACCGCATTATCAGCCCTTGCCCGGCTGAAACCGACAACGATTCTGGAAGATGCGACCGTGCCGAGATCACAAATTGCCAGCATGGTCAAAGCCATTAACGAGATTGCAGAAACATACGGCCTGTCCATCTGCACATTCGGCCATGCCGGAGACGGCAACCTTCATCCGACGTGCACCACCGATATCCGAAATGCAGAGGAGATGGAACGTGTCGAAAAAGCTTTTGCCGCCATTTTTGAAAAAGCGATTGAGCTGGGCGGGACGATAACGGGTGAACACGGGGTCGGCATCGTAAAAGCGCCGTATTTAGAAATGAAGCTGAAAACAGAAGGCATCACCGCCATGAAAGCGATCAAACAAGCGCTTGATCCCCAAAATCTGCTGAATCCGGGAAAAATATTCGCCAATTCATCAAGGAAACGCGTGGTGGTGATGAAATGACAACGGCTAAAGAGCAGCAACACATTCAAACAGAATTCAAAACCCGCATGGATGAAGGTGAATTGCTGAACTGTATGCGCTGCGGCTTTTGCCTTCCTTCCTGTCCGACCTATATCGAATCGGGATTTCAAGAATCCCATTCGCCGCGCGGCCGGATCGCCCTGATGAAAGCCGTCACAGACGGACTGATCGAACCGGATGAAGATGTCGAGCGCTCACTTTCGCTGTGTCTCGGATGCCGGGCATGCGAGCCCGTTTGTCCGGCAGGGGTCAATTACGGACAGCTGCTTGAAGAAGCGAGGGATATCATTCATCAAAATAAAAAACATAAGCCGGGCGTGCGCCTCTTGCGGAAAGCCGCCTTCACCGGGCTTTTCCCTCATCAAAACCGCATGCAGGCAGCCGTGAATCTTCTCGGAATATACCAAAGATCGGGACTGCAGACCGCCGTCAGAAAAACCGGTATGCTGCGCGTTTTGCCTGAACATCTGCGCACAATGGAACAAGTGCTCCCGCCCGCCCCGAAACGGAAAGACATGAAGGAAAGGCCGCGTTTTCTTCCTGCCGCGGGTCCCGTCCAAAAACGGGCCGCTTTTTTCTCGGGCTGCTTAATGGATACGATGTTTTTAGCAACAAATCATGCGACAACGGCGCTTTTACAGGCGGCCGGGTGTGAAATCGCGGTTCCGGACGGCCAGGCGTGCTGCGGCGCGCTTCACGGGCACAGCGGAGAAAAAGAGATGGGAAAAGAACTGGCCAAGCGGAATATCGCCGCTTTTGAGGCGCTTGACGCTGATTATATCATTACAAACGCCGGCGGATGCGGCGCCTTTCTTCAGGAATATCCTCATTTACTGAAAGATGAACCTGGATGGGCGGAACGTGCCGAACAATTTGTCCGGAAGCTCAAAGATTTTTCATCCGTACTGGTTGATCTGAAGTTCCATCAAAAAAACCTGCGGGCGCAGTCTCCTCATATCGTCACATATCAGGACTCCTGCCATCTCCGCAATGTGATGCATACGTCAGAGGAACCGCGAACGCTTTTGAAAAGCATTAAAGGGGCTGAGTACAGAGAAATGGAAAAGGCCGACAGCTGCTGCGGGTCGGCAGGAATTTATAATATAACAGAGTCAGAGATGTCTATGAAAATATTAGACAGCAAGATGAAAGCCGCCGGAAAAACGGAGGCGGCCGTCATCGTGACAGCCAATCCCGGATGCCTTCTGCAAATGCAGCTCGGCATTTTACGCGAAGGATTAACAGACCGTGTCCGCGCGGTTCATTTGGCGGATTACCTTTTGGAAGCGGCGGATTTGTCATAAGCCGAAAGCAGAGAGACCGATCGGCTCTCTGCTTTTATGATGCTGCAATGTTCGGATCGGCCGCGGATTTATCCGGGTATTGATGCTTCCAGTCTGGCACTCGGATCACGCCATACATTCGCCCATTTTTTCACAGCCGCAATGATAATCACAAGCCCGAGAATAAGCATGATAATGGATAAAACGCCATTCAGCACGTTGTATCCCGCCGCTTCGGGGTTCAAATACACATACCGCACCATCCAATAACCCGCATAGTTGACGGTCACGTACAAATAAGCGAGAGGAATCAGGCATGTCAGCATATAGCGCCGCTTATCCGCTATTTTTAATACGACGGTCGCACCGATAATTAAGCCGACAGACGCCATAAGCTGATTGGATACGCCGAACAGCGCCCAAATGGAGCTGATGTCGCCCGAATACAGAAGATAGCCCCACAGCAGGCAGGCGAGCGCGCTTGAGAAAATCGAGCCCGGCAGCCAGTCTGTTTTTTTCAGCGGCTTATAGACCTCTCCGAAAAACTCTTGAATCAAGTACCGGGCGACACGGGTTCCCGCATCAATCGCCGTTAAAATAAACACCGCTTCAAACATAATGACGAATTGAAAAAAGTATGAAGCCAAATGACTGAAAAACGGAATCTCCGTAAAGATATACGTCATTCCGACGGCAAGCGTAACGGCGCCGCCCGTTCTTCCTTCCAGACTGAGCCCGATTTCTTTGCTCAATTCAGGCAGATGGACGACATTCATCCCGAGGGTGCGGAATATTTCAGGCGTGCTGTTAATAGCAAAATAGTCGGCGGGCTCAAGAGCGGCAGCTGCAATGAGCGCCATAATTCCGACGAGACATTCCACAAGCATCGCTCCGAAAGCAACCGGCTTTATATCACTCCATTTATCCAGCATTTTCGGCGTTGTGCCGGAACCGACAAATGCATGAAAGCCCGAAATGGCGCCGCAGGCAATCGTTATTGAAATAAACGGCCAGACAGGACCCGCGATCACCGGCCCTCCGCCGTGAATAAACTCCGTTACGGCAGGAAATTTAATGGCGGGATTGACGAAAAAGACGCCTGCGATCAAAGCGGCAAAAACCCCGATTTTCATAAAACTGCTTAAATAGTCACGAGGAGCCAGCAAAAGCCAAACCGGAAGCGCCGCGGCGAAAAACGCATAGACAGGAAGCGCCACTGCAAGCGTTTTCGCATCCAGTGTCAGCATGTCCCCGAAAGCCGTTGTCTGCAGCTGCGGCCCGATGACAACACCGGCCATTAACAATAGAAACCCGACAGTTGATGCGAGTTTGAGATTGCCCGTTTTTTTATAGTAGAGGCCGACCCCCATCGCGATCGGAATCGTAATCCCCACCGCAAACGTTCCCCACGGGTTTTTCTCAAGCGCGTGCAGCACAACCATGGACAGTCCCGCCATCGTGATCGTAATGATAAACAGCATCGAGAGACCCGTGCAAAAACCCGCCACCGGGCCGAGCTCTTCTTTGGCGACTTCAGAAAGCGTTTTCCCGTTTTTCCGCATTGATGCAAACAATACGACAATATCGTGCACGGCTCCTCCGATCACCGCCCCGATTAACAGCCATAAAAGCCCGGGCAGATAGCCGAACTGAGCTGCCAGAATCGGTCCGACAAGCGGGCCGGCAGCGGCGATTGCCGCGAAGTGGTGGCCGAATGACACCCACTTATTCGTCGGCACATAATCTTTCCCATCCTCAAGCACATGGGCCGGAGTCGGTGTCTGATCATTGATTTTTAATACTTTGACCATCATAAAGGTACCGTAAAGCCGATAGGCGATCGCCAAAATACATATAGACGCTATGACGATTGTAATCGCATTCATTTAATCCCAGCCCCTTTTCTCTTTTTCTAAATATTATCACAATTATCAGATAACAGGAGATGATTTTTGCGTGAAAAAAAAGCCGGCAGCGCAGCCCGGCTTTTCGGAACATTATTTTCCTGATAAACGGATGACATTCCAGGACAGCGGAGTAAAATGAGCCGTTATCCCTTCAGCATTTGCCGAAGACGTTCCGTTGGAGTGCGGAATGACTTCTTTTCTGTTTTTTTGATTGGTCGCTTTCATATCCTGATGCTCCAGCACGATATGCTCAATGATGCGGTAATCTTCAAACCCCCTCAGCCTTATCTCCGTTTCCATCAGTTCCTTGCTTTTGTTGACGGCAAAAATGGTCAGTGCTTCATCCTCTTCATGGTAAACGGCCGCGGCATCAACATACGGTACATCCGTAAAATCCGCTGAGTCGTATTTCGGGGAGGTGATCAGCAGCTTCATTGAAGTCCCTCTCCCGTAGACAGAGGCGTGCATGTAAGGATAAAAGATCGGCTGTCTCCATGCTTCTCCGCCCTTTTCAGTCATGATAGGCGCAATTACGTTGACAAGCTGGGCGAGACAGGCGATCTTCAGTCTGTCCGCATGCTGCAGCATCGTAATCAGCAGTGAACCGATCAACAGCGCATCTTCAAAATTGTAGATGTCTTCGAGGATCGGCCGGGCCGTAATCCATGGCTCCACTTTTTTATCCGCTTCATTTGAGTGATACCACACATTCCATTCATCTAAAGAAAGGTGAATCGTTTTTTTGCTGCGTTTTTTCGCTTTCATATAATCACATACGGCTGTGACGGATTTAATAAAATGGTCTAAATCCATCGACTTCGCCAAATAGTTCTCAAGATCATTTTCATGGTTGCCGTAATACGTATGCAGTGAGATGTAATCCACATGCTCGTACGTATGCTCAAGCACCTCGGCCTCCCACTCGATGAAGGACGGCATGCCGCTGTTTGAGCTTCCGCAAGCCACCAATTCGATCGTCGGGTCCGTCCATTTCATCACCTTTGCCGTTTCAGCAGCGAGCCGTCCGTATTCATGCGCCGTTTTATGACCGATCTGCCAAGGGCCGTCCATCTCATTTCCTAAGCACCATGTTTTGATGCCGTAAGGTTTTTCATATCCGTGCGATTTTCGTAAGTCGCTCCAGTATGACCCTTCAGGATGGTTGCAGTATTCGACGAGGTTCCGGGCGGCATCGATCCCTCTCGTCCCGAGATTGACCGCCATATTCACTTCGGCGTTCACTTTTTTCGCCCACGTTAAAAATTCATTCGTCCCCACTTCGTTCGTTTCTGTCGTCTGCCATGCCAAATCAAGCCTCCGCGGGCGGTCCTTCACCGGTCCGACGCCGTCTTCCCAATTGTAGCCTGAGAGAAAATTCCCTCCCGGATAGCGGATGAACGGCACTTGCAATTCCTTGATTAACTCCTGCACGTCTGTTCTGAAGCCGTCCTTGTCGGCTTTCGGGTGTCCGGGCTCATAAATGCCTTCATACACCGCCCGGCCCATATGTTCTATAAATGATCCGTACATCCGTTTGTCCACTTCACCGATGATATATTCTTTATCTGCTGTAATCCCCGCTTTTTTCATTATATTTCCTCCCTCTCTCTATCCCTTCACTCCGCCTACTGTGAGGCCGGAAATGAAGTATTTTTGGAAAAACAAGAATATGATGATCACCGGCAGTATCGCAAAAACGGACCCGGAAATCAGCATGTCATAGTTGTTGCCGTACGGACTCAGCAGCCCTGAAAGTCCGATTGGAAGCGTAAACATTTCTTTCGACCGAAGCACGATCAGCGGCCATAAAAAGTTATTCCAACTGTTTAAAGATTGAAGAATGATCATTGCCCCGAATGCCGGTTTCATGAGCGGCGCCATAATTCTGAAAAAAATGCCGAATTCGGTGCAGCCGTCCATTCTCGCTGAATCAAGCAGATCCTTCGGAAGTCCGAGCGCATATTGCCGGAAAAAGAACACGGCGACAGGCGACACAATAAACGGCAGAATCACCCCCGTATAAGAATCGATCAAATGAAGACCCACCGTCAATTTGAACAACGGAAGCATCATCACTTCAAGAGGCACCATCATAATGATCAGCACAAGAACGAAAATAATATTTCTGCCTTTAAATTCGTAGACACCGAGTCCGTAGCCGATCAAAGAGGAAAAAAACAGCGTGAGAACCGTGGTGAGAACGCCGAGCAGCAGGCTGTTAAAAAACCATTTGAAATAAATGCTCCCCCCGTTGAACAAATAGGTGTAGTTATCAAGGCTCATCACATCCGGATCAAGACGCAGATTCAGCCCGATGCGCATCAGCTCAGATGACGGCTTTAAAGAACCGAGCAATAGGCAGATCATCGGAAAGATATACAATAGGCTCAGCATGATAAAAAACAAGGTAAACGCGACTCTGTACACAGAAAACATGTAATTGTTACGCAACGCTTATCCCTCCCCTTTAAACGAACCGGACAGTTTCAGTGAAACAAGGCTGACTAGTAAGATGACAAGCAAAAGGACAATTCCGATTGCGGCCCCGTACCCCATTTCGTTGTATGCAAGCCCCTGCTGATATAAATAACCGACAAGTGTGAGGCCGATATTGCCCGGGGAATTATTCTGCCAAAGCACATAGCTTTCCTCAAACATTCTGAAACCGCCGATAATACTGATCGTTAACACATAAACGGACACCGGCTTTAAAAATGGAAGGGTAATATGCCGGAACTTTTTCCACGTACTCGCCCCGTCAATTTCAGCCGCTTCATACAATTCTTTCGGCACGTTTTGCAATCCGGCCAGAAAGTAAAGAATGTTAATGCCCATCCACCTCCATGACGCAAGCAGCACCATTAAAAACATGCCGGTACCTTTGTTGTTGAGCCAGTTTTGGGGTGATGCGCCAAGCTTCATCATCAGCTCGTTTGCAAGCGACGTATTCATTTCTCCGAACATCAGACGGAAAATAATCCCCGCTACGATCGTCGATGTTAGAGCCGGTACAAACAGAGCCGATTTAAACACATTTCTGAACCTGACGAGCTTCGAATTCAGAATCACCGCCAAAAGAAGCGGCACCGGAATCAGCACGATCAGCGTCCAGAAGGTATATTCCAATGTGTTAAACAGTGCGGTGTAAAAGGTTGGATTAAGAAGAGCGGTATAATTGGAAAACCCGACAAATGTAATTTCTCCCGGCAGTATCCGCTGAAAGCTCATGATAAACACGCTGATGATCGGATACAAAAAGAAAACGAGAAACGAAATGATAAATGGCGCCGTAAAAAGATAAGGCGCCGCTTTTTTTGAATACAGCACATTGCGCCGGCGCGGCTTCTCCCGGACTGCAGAAACGGTTTGCGCTGTCTCTGTCTTTACAGGTCTCATAAAAGCTCCCCCGCTTTCACTGTTAAATAGGGCGGCTTCTCCTATTTCTCTAATTGCTCTGCCGCCTCGTCCAAGGCTTCCTTAGGTGTTTTTTCCTGCGTCTTCAGCGCATCAAACAGCACTTGTCTGACAACGAGATCAGCCGCTTTAGAGAAGTCTTCATGCAGATAAATCGGATTGATCTCATCTTTTATTTCAAGGAGCGAGGAAAAAATTGACGTACCGTTCCGGAAGAAATCCGTGTACTTGTTTTTCTCCTTCAATTCTTTTGAATCCCACACGTCCCAGCGGAGCGGGTCAAAGCCGAGCACCGTCCAAAGCTTTATATTCCCTTCTTTTGAACCTTTCGCAAAACCGAGAAATTCTTTCGCGAGCTTCAGATGTTCAGCCTGCTTCGGCACGACGGTGGCTGTTCCGCCTAAACCCGCTGATCTGTCACCGCCTTCTTTCCAGGCCGGCATAGGGTAAATCGCCATTTTTCCTTTTAAATCAGGCATATAATCGATAAACCGTCCCATGTACCAAATGGGCATCAGCACTGAGGCTGCCCCGCCCTGATTCATAAAACCGTAGTATTCTTCGCTGTGATGGCCGCCGCCGGGAGCCGGCAGAAGGGTTTTATCATTTACCATGTCCTTTACGTAATTCAGTGTGTCTGTATTCGTCTTGCTGTTCAGAATCAATTTTCCGTTTTTGCTGTAGTAGCCTGACCCTTGCTGCGAAATCATGGATAGGAATGTGGCGGAGTCGTTTGTTTCAACCGTTCCCATCGGTTTCCCAGATGCTTCACGCACTTTTTTCCCTGCCCGCCGATAATCTTCCCATGTCTTAATGGAGGCGGGATCAACGCCCGCTTTTTGCATAATATCCATGTTGTAAAACATGACGGTCGTCCCCACATGTGTATCAAGGCCGTACAATTTTCCGTTTTTGCTGTACAAGGCCAGACGCGCTTCCACAAACTTATCGCGGTCTTTTTCAATCAGCGGCGTCAGATCGGCAAGCGGGATATCCTTCCCCTTCAGAAAGTTCGAGAACCGGCTTAATTCCACGTCGGCTATATCGGGAAGCCCCTCACCCGCGATCAGCGAAACCGATAAATTATCATGCATTTGTCCATAAGGATAAACAACGGTATTCAGCTTGATTTTGCGTTCCGGAAATTTCTGATTCCATTCTTTGACCATTTCCTGATAAAACTGTTCGTGCAGACCGTTAAACGTCCAAAACGTCAGCTCCGTTTCTCCCGGCCGGCCGGCAGTCCGTTCTTGTGAACAGCCGGCGGTAAACAAGAAGAGCATCATCAGCACCAAACATACAGCGGTCGTTTTTTTCATGTCATTACCCCTTCCACTTTAGGCCGTGCGGCTATTGATGCAAATGAGCAAAGAGCGCTGCATTTTCATTTATGATGGTTAAACCGGTATAACGGTCTCTCAGTGTGTGCGCATGCTTAAGCGCATCGCTGACAAGGTCCTGTTTTACACCGATCTCATCGAAACAAGCGGGACCCCCCGCAGATGCGAGCCATCCGGCAATTGTTTTGCCGTCGGGAAGCCCTTCATATGCAGATTGAATCGCCTCGCGAAAGTGCGGCGGCAGTTCCGCAAGCTTTTCGTGACAAGCCAGTTCTTTGTAAATATCACTCAGCACCGCGCACGCACAGCCGACCTTCGCACCGTGGAGAATCGCAGGCTGTTTTGCCTTCAGCATTTCCATCTCAATCCAATGCGAGATGTGATGTTCTCCTCCTGAGGCGGGGCGGGAGTGGTCAAGCGCAAGCATGACAAGACCCGAAACGATCAGCGCTTCCATCAGTATCTGAATGCCGGCCTCCGTTCCCATGGCAATGTCAGCGCGGTGATCAATGCACTGCCAAAGCGCGTCTTTCACAAGCTTCGCCCCGGCTTCTGAGTACGGCTCACCCGCTAGCCTGCGGGAAATCTCCCAATCTGCCAGCGATGTTATTTTTCCGAGCATGTCTCCGAAGCCCGCGGCTGTCATTGAACGGGGCGCTTCTTTTAATACATTCGTATCCGCAAATAAGGCGATCGGCGCTTTCGTTTGAATCGTCGTTTTGATTCCGTTTAATATGAGCGGCGCTCCCGCCGATGTAAAACCGTCGACTGACGGAGCGGTGGGGAATGAGATAAACGGCAATCCGCGCTGGCAGGCGGCAAACCGTGTAATGTCGTGAATCGTTCCTGAACCGGCCGCAATGATGACATCCGTCTCTTCCGCGAGATTGATCAGCGTATAGACCAATGTCCTCTCATCAGCCGCGGCGGTCCCGGCTTCATGCTCCGGAATGATGACTTTTGACGCTTTGATCCCGCCTGCCCTCAATTCGTCCGCAAGCAGACGTCCCGCCGCCTCGTACGTGTTCCGGTCACAGACGATGACCGGATGATTCCAGCATTTTTTTTGCAGAAATGTGAGAAGCTCTTCTTTTGCATTCGACCCGATCACGATATCTTCTATTTGAATCGGTGAGCGGCTGGCCCCTTCCTTGTCAAACTCGGATTGAATGTCCTCAGGAGAACGTTTCATAAAAGGATTCCCTCCTTCGCTAATTCTGTCAGGTCTTTAATAGAATCAAGGACGATGTCAGGTTCATATAGACGGGGCTCCCCAAGTTTGGCCGCCCCCGTCAGAACCAATACGCTTTTCATTCCGTACAGCCTGCCCATTGCGATATCAGATTCGAGGCTGTCTCCGATAATGGCGCATTCCTCAGGGGGAAGTCCGAGCGCTTCACATGCCGCCTCAGCCATCAGCCAAGACGGTTTGCCGATGACAAGCTCCGTTTTTGCTCCGGCGGATGCTTCAATGGCCCCGATCATTCCCGCGACGTCCATGGCATGGCCGCCTTCATTCGGAAAGGAGCGGTCCCGGTTCGTGGCGATGATACGCGCGCCGGAGGAAGCCGCCTTAAAAGCGAGATTCAGATCCTCATAGGTGACGGTTTCATGCAGGGAGATGACAAGCCAGTCTGCCGCCTGCGGGTTTTGCGCCAAGGCGACACCCGCTAAAGCGAGTTCATCAGTCAGCCCTTTCTCTCCTAACACCCACACCTTTGACAAAGGATAATGCTTCTTTAAAAATGATGCCGTCACACTGGAGGACAGCACGATGCTCCGTTCATCCGTGCGGATACCGGCACCCAGCAGTTTCTTTCGGCACATTGCTCTTGATAGATTGCCGCGGTTGCTTAAAAAGACAACGGCTTTGCCCAGTGACTGAAGGGTATGAACGGCTTCTTTTGCGCCGTCAATCAGCTCCCGCCCCCTGAATACGGTTCCGTCTAAATCAATCAGAAACCCGGCTGCGTCAAGTTTGGCCATAATAAGCATTCGCCCCGTGTTTTCTGTAAAAATGCTTATCATGCAGCACTCTGTCGATCGGACTGAGCTGTTTGTTCAGCATAAGCGAATGGTAGGCCATTTCCGCTACCGTTTCGAGCACAACGGCGTTATGCAGGGCATTCAGCGCGTCCGTTCCCCAGCAGAACGGGCCGTGGCTGTGGACGAGGACACCCGGATTTTGTTCATACGGTTCGTTTTGAAAGGTTTCGGCTATGACTTTGCCTGTATGATATTCATAATCTTTCACAATTTCTTCTTCATACATTTCCCTCGTACAGGGTATAGCGCTTTCAAAGTAATCCGCGTGAGTCGTTCCGAGAGCGGGTATGTCTCTTCCGGACTGTGCCCAGCTCGTCGCCCAGCGGGAATGAGTATGAACGATTCCGCCGATAGCCGGAAACGCTTTATACAGATAAAGATGGGTCGGCGTGTCAGAAGACGGTTTCAGCGAGCCTTCGAGAATGTCTCCGTCCTCATTCAGGACGACCAGTTTGTCAGCGGTCAGCTCACTGTAATCGACACCGCTCGGTTTAATGACGATTCTCCCGCTCTCTCTGTCAATGCCGCTGACATTCCCCCATGTAAACGTGACAAGGTTATGTTCCTCAAGCTTCAGATTGGCGGCGAGCACTTCTTCTTTTAACGCTTCAAGCATGGCGGCTCCCTCCTTTTGCAAAATCACGGTTTTTAATGGCTTTCAGGCGTTTCATGACATTGTTTTCTTTGCCGAAGTAGTGTACGAGCTCTTTATATTCCGCATATAAATTGTCATAAATCTCAGCTCTTTCCGGGTTCGGGGCATAAAAGCCGTCTTTTAATTTCCCCATATGCGCGCATGCTTCAGCAATATTGGAGAATCCCCCGTTTTCCCGTCCCGCGGCGAGCGCTCCGAAAATCGCGGAGCCCAGTGCAGGCGCCTGCGGAGACCCGGATAATTTAATATCCATATTTGTGACGTCTGCATAAATCTGCATGACAAACGGATTTTTTTCGGCGATTCCTCCGGCTGCGTAAAGCTCTTCGACCGGAACGCCGTTTTCCCGGAACGTTTCGATAATCATCCTCGTTCCGAACGCCGTCGCTTCAATCAATGCCCTGTAGATTTCTTCCGGCTTCGTGTGCAGCGTCATACCGAGCATCATGCCCGTCAAATCGGCGTCCACCAAGGTTGACCGGTTTCCGTTCCACCAGTCAAGCGCGAGAAGGCCGCTTTCCCCTGGAACAAGTTCAGCTGCTTTTTTGCTGAGCAGCTCGTGAATGTCTATGTGTTTATCCTCAGCTTCCTTCTCATAGTCTCTCGGAACACACGTTTTGACGAACCATTCAAAGTGGTCGCCGACACAGGACTGCCCCGCTTCATATCCCGCATATCCGGGCAAGATGCCGTTATTGACGACCCCGCACATACCGGGGACGATATGTTCTTCCTCGCCGAGCAGCACATGGCAGGTAGACGTTCCCATGATCATCAGCATTTTCCCCGGCTCTGTAATACCGACCGCGGGCACTGACACGTGAGCGTCGACATTGGCGACGGCAACGGCCGTCCCCGGCAGAAGCCCGGTCAGCTCCGCCATTTTTTCGGTCAAACCTCCTGCTTTTTCCCCGACTGAATAAATGGTGCCGCCTAATTTATCCTTTGTAATCGTTTTCATTAACGGGTTGAGCTTTTCGAAAAAATGATCCGGCGGATACCCCGTCTCCTCATTCCAGATTGCTTTGTAGCCGGCCGTGCAGTTGCTTCGCTTCAATGAACCGCACAATTGATAGACGATCCAGTCTGCCGCTTCCACAATCCGATCTGCCGCCTCGTATATATGCGGCGCTTCTTCCGCGATTTGCATGATTTTCGGGATCATCCATTCAGAAGAAATTTTACCGCCGTATCTTTTAAGGAATGTTTCTTTTGTGTCTTCGGCAATCGTGTTCAAACGGTCTGCATGTTTTTGAGCCGCATGATGCTTCCACAGCTTCACATAACTGTGGGGCTCCCGTTCAAATTCCGGCAGCATACAAAGCGGCTGCCCCGCGCCGTCTATCGGCAAAATCGTGCAGGCGGTAAAATCAATTCCTATGCCGATCACGTCTTTTGGATCAGCGCCCGCCTGCTCAAGCAGGTTCGGAATCGCCGTTTCCAGAACTTCGATATAATCGGCAGGATGCTGAAGCGCCCAGTCCCGAGGGAGTTTTTCACCCGTCTTCGGCAGCGTGCGGTCGATGACGGCATGAGTGTATTCTTTTACCGCAGACGCGATTTCTTCGCCCGTGCGGACATTGACAAGCACCGCCCGGCCGGACAATGTGCCGAAATCAACACCAATCGTATACGCCATATCAATTCCCTCCCAGCCGGTATAATACGTCATTCCATTTCAGCTCTTTTTTCAGCTCATGTATTTCGGTATTGCGGGAAATAAAGATGCTTTCAATGCCTGCCATCTCAGCCCAGTCAAGCATCTGTTCAGCCGTAAGCCGGAAGGACATACAGGTATGGTGGGCGCCTCCCGCCAAAATCCATGCTTCCGCAGCTGTTTTCAGCGATGGCTCCGGCTTCCACAGCACCCGCGCCACAGGGAGATTCGGCATATCATGATCAATTTCCCTGCCTTCCGCTTCATTCAGAATGAGACGGAATCGCCCGCCGATATCAATGATGCTGGCGATGATGGCTGAACCGCCGATTCCGTTAAAGACCAACCGGGCCGGATCTTCCTTCCCTCCGATTGAGAGAGGATGGACTTCGATTTTCGGCTGATCAAGGGCGATCGTCGGACATACTTCAAGCATATGTGATCCGAGAATCATCGCACGCCCCGGTTCAAAATGGTACGTATAATCTTCCATGAAGGAGGTTTGTTCTCCGTCCGCCATTATTTTCATCATTCGCACAAGGGCAGCCGTTTTCCAATCGCCTTCGCCGGCAAATCCGTACCCTTTTTCCATGAGACGCTGAACGGCAAGACCCGGAAGCTGCTTCATTCCGTGCAAAACTTCAAAGGAGGTCGAAAACGCTGTATATCCGCCCCGTTCGAGAAAGGCCGTTAATCCGAGTTCAATTTTCGCCTGTTCTTTAATGGAAGAAACTTTTGCTTCATCCCGTTTTGTTTCGTCGCTGATGACATACAATTTGTCGTATTCCTCATAAAGCGCCTCAATTTCTGAGTCGGTGACGTTGTTCATCACCTCAGTAAGATCGCCGATTCCGTACCCGTCAACCTGCCAGCCGAATTGGATGTGGGCGCCGACTTTGTCTCCGTCAGTAACCGCCACATTCCGCATATTGTCGCCGAACCGGGCTACTTTAATATTCCTGCTTTCATTCCAAGCGGCAGCAGTGTTCATCCATTGCGAAATGTCATGTTTGACTTCCTCATCATTCCAATAGCCTGCGATGACTTTTCTCGTCTGCCCCATTCTTGACTGGATATATCCGTATTCCCGGTCTCCGTGAGCGGATTGGTTGCTGTTCATAAAGTCCATATCAATCGTTTCCCACGGGATGTCCCGATGATACTGGGTATGCAGATGAAGCATCGGCTTTTGAAAAGCGGAAAGACCTTCAATCCACATTTTCGCAGGGGAAAATGTATGCATCCACGTCACGACCCCGGCACAGTTTTCTTGATACTGCGCTTCCCGCAAAACCTCTCTGATCGTTTCAGATGACGTGACAACCGGTTTATGCCTGATCTTGTATCTTGATGACACCCCGCTGAGACCGTCACATATCCCCTTTGCGTGTTTATCGACAAGCTGCAGCGTTTCCTCTCCGTATAAGTGCTGGCTTCCCGTTACAAACCAAAATTCATATTCTTTGTTCTGAAGCACATTCATTTCCCCTTTCCATTAAAATAAAGCGCTTGCATTTTTAGAAATATACGTATGAATATAAACTATAAAACTTTTATCCTTCTATTTGTACGAACAATTTTATTATAGTTAAGGAGGAATCAAACTGTCAATCTTTTATTGCAAGTAAAAAAGCCGGACACACATGCCCGGCTGATCAATTAATAGGAAGGCCAGCCTGAACTCCAATCGATATCATTGATGAGCATCTTCGGAATTCCGCTGTTTTCGGCATCATACGCATGACGCACTAAAATATTTCCGTTCACAATGTCTTGACCGCCCGGACCTTTCCAGCGGTCATTGCCGGAGTCAAGAATCGTCCCTCCGCCTTCTGACATGCTTTTCCCGCTTTTATCGAGATATGGGCCGGTGATGCTTTTGGATCTTCCATAAGCAATTTTGTACGTACTATTCACGCCTGAACAGCATTTATCAAACGACACCATTAAGTAATAGTAGCCGTTCTGGTAGGTGATGGCCGGCGCTTCCAAAGCTCCGCCGTTATTCGGTCTGGCAGCGATGGAATAAAGTGATCCCGTCGGTTTCATTGTATTTTTATCAAGCTTTGTCAGCTTAATGCCGCTCCAAAAAGAACCGAAGGCAAGCCAAGGGTTTCCGTCTTTATCAATTGTCAGCTCCGGATCAATTGCATTGTAGTTATCGGCGCTTGTTGAACGGATGACGAGCCCTTCGTCCTTCCAGTTTCCCGAACTGAGGCTTGTAGATGATGCAAGACCGATCGCGGAGGTATTTTTGCCGAATGAAGAAACGGCATAATACAGCCAATACTTTCCGTTAAAATATTGAACATCGGGGGCCCATTGATTCAGCCCGTAATTCGGCACATAATTGCCCCACCATGACAGCGGGGAAGTAAAGATTGATTTCTGAACGGTCCATACGCCGCCGCTGCCCGCCTTTAAGACGCGAAGCCCCCTCTCCCCTTCCAAACCGGTTCCGAAAGCGTACCACGTGTTTCCTTCCTTCGCCATTGTCGGATCGTGAAGCAATTCATTTGATGCCCCCCAAAACGCGGCAGATGCCGGAGATGAAGACATCAGCAGCAGCCCGGCTGTAACGGCTGCGCACGAAAAGCGGATCATGCGTCTGAATCTGTTTTTCATTTGTAAACCCTCCCCTTTTTTAAAGCGCTTTCAAAAACATGTTGTCAGATTTTTCTATGTCTTCTCTTATTGTAGACGCAGGGCTCATATTTGTACAGACAAAAAAAAGAATCTGCTTAAAAAAGCAGATTCTTCCGTATCTTTATTGGTAAGTAATACGGTCAACTGTTTCCCGGTCTAATTTTTTAATCACTTCTGTGATCAATTTTACCGTATTCTCATAATCATCCCGATGCAAAATAGCGGCATGAGTGTGAATGTAGCGCGTCGCGATCGTAATGGACAGCGCCGGCACTCCGTTTGCGGTTAAATGAATGGAACCTGAATCCGTGCCCCCTCCGGCAATAGAATCGAATTGATACGGAATTCCCGCTTCTTCCGCCGTGTTCACGACAAGGTCGCGCAGCCCTTTGTGAGATACCATTGACGCGTCATACAGAATAATTTGCGGCCCTTCGCCGATTTTGCTTTGCGCCTCTTTTTCAGAAATTCCCGGTGTATCTCCGGCAATTCCGACATCCACACCGAACGCGATATCAGGCTGGATCGTATGTGCCGCTGTTTTCGCCCCGCGCAGCCCGACTTCTTCTTGAACCGTTCCGACCCCGTATACTTCATTGGGGTGATCACTGTTTTTCAGATTTTTTAATACATCGATGGCAATCGCACAGCCGATACGGTTGTCCCATGCTTTCGCCAATAAATGCTTTTCATTGTTCATCACTGTAAATTCAAAATACGGCACAATCTGGTCACCCGGAAGAACGCCCCATTCCATTGCTTCTTCACGGCTGGACGCCCCGATATCGATGAACATCTCTTTAATATCGGCGGCTTTTTTTCTGGCGTCAGGAGGCAGAATGTGAGGCGGTTTCGAACCGATGATCCCCGTGATGTCCCCTTTTTTTGTCACGACGGTGACGCGCTGGGCCAGCATGACCTGAGACCACCAGCCGCCGACGGTTTGAAAGCGGAGAAAGCCTTTATCAGTGATTTGCGTCACCATAAAACCGACTTCGTCTAAATGCCCTGAGATCATGATTTTCGGACCGTTTTCTTTGCCGGTTTTTTTGGCGATTAAGCTTCCCAGCCGGTCTGTTGTGACGTCATCGGCAAATAGTTCTATGTATGATTTCATCACTTGTCTTACTTCTCTCTCATTTCCCGGTATCCCTTTTGCATCCGTTAACGCTTTCAGCATGGTGAGCGTTTCATCTAATTTTGTCATCAATAAACCTCCTTTTTTTCACTACCCTTCTTATTATACAAAACCAATGCTGAAGCATACGATTAATTCGCCTGAAAAACGGGTAAATGTTTTTATCTATTTCTTTTAAAAAAATGAAACCTTTTGTTTTGTTTTTCGTATTACATCAGATCATGACAAAGGTGAGGAGGTGCCTTCACACATATGGCCATTACAGTATTGAGGATTGTCTTGCTTGCACTTCTTATTTATTTTATTTACATGTGCGTCAAATTTTACGCAAACCCGAAAAGAAGGCTCAGACTGGCACAATCAAAAGAGAATTTTTATTTTATTGACGAACAGAAAAACACGCGAAAAAATCTCCAGCTTACTTATAAAGGAGTGCTCTTTGAAGGAGAAAAGCATATCCCTTCCAAAGATCATCCGCTGTTTATTCATACGATATTTGTATGGACCGAAAATCCGGAAAAGCTTAACCGCTTTTCTGCAGGTGATTTTGAAGAAGTCGAAAAAAAGGTATTGGAGCGGTACCCGAATTGTAAGATTGATTGGGACCAGCCCATCAAAAAAGCGAAAAAAGCAGGCGAGCGATAAGCTCTCCTGCTTTTTATGTTTTATACATCAAATACATCAGCACAAGGGCGGCTTCAGTGAGAAAAAGCAGCGGCACCCCGTATAAAAAGGATTTGTGTTTCGTCTTATGCCTGAAGGTGCGCATGCCGATCCATACGCCGAGTGAGCCGAACATGGCGGCTGTGAGCCATATTCGTTTCTCTGATATTCTCCACCGGTGTGCCTTTGCTCTTCTTTTATCAGCGCCCATGATCCAAAAGCCGTATCCGTTTATCAATACGGCGTAAATGAAGAGAGCCATTGATTGTCACCCTTTACGTAAAAAAACCGCTCCCGGAAAGAGAGCGGCTTTTTCAACTTACTTGTCTAACTGAGCTTTAGCAGCATCAGCAAGCTGATTGAAAGCAGTAAGATCGTTTACAGCAAGATCAGCAAGCATTTTGCGGTTTACTTCGATGCCTGAAAGCTTAAGACCGTGCATTAAACGGCTGTAAGAAAGACCGTTCATACGTGCAGCAGCGTTGATACGAGTGATCCAGAGCTTACGGAAATCACGTTTTTTCTGACGGCGGTCACGGAATGCATAGTTTCCTGATTTCATGACCTGCTGGTTTGCTACTTTGTATAATCTATGTTTTGAACCGAAATAACCTTTTGCTAATTTAAGAACCTTTTTACGACGCTGACGCGACACAGTTCCGCCTTTTACTCTTGGCATTATATTTCCCTCCTAATTGTTCCTTGTCCGATTACTTGATGTTAGCAAGCTGTTGTTTGATGCGTTTGAAGTCTCCTGCGCTTACAATAGCACCCTTGCGAAGCTTACGCTTTTGCTTTTGGGATTTGTTGGCGAATAAGTGACTTGTATATGCATGAGAACGTTTTAACTTCCCAGAACCTGTCTTTTTAAAACGTTTAGCAGATCCGCGGTGAGTTTTCATTTTTGGCATGGGATTTCCTCCTTATTGCTTTTCGTTTTTCGGCGCGAGCATTAAGAACATGCTGCGGCCGTCCATTTTTGGTTTTGTTTCGACTGTCGCAACTTCCGCACATGCTTCAGAGAAACGGTCCAATACGCGCTGGCCGATTTCTTTATGAGTGATTGCGCGCCCTTTAAAGCGGATAGAAGCTTTCACTTTATCGCCTTTTTCAAGGAATTTAATCGCATTGCGCAATTTCGTGTTAAAGTCATGCTCATCGATCGTCGGACTTAATCTAACTTCTTTTAAGTTAATGATTTTTTGATTTTTGCGTGCTTCTTTGTCCTTTTTCTGCTGCTCGAATCTGAACTTACCGTAGTCCATGATGCGGCAGACAGGCGGTTTTGCATTTGCTGCAACTAACACAAGGTCAAGATTTGCGCGGCCGGCGATTTCAAGTGCTTCCTGACGGGACTTGATGCCGAGCTGATCGCCATTTTGTCCGATCAGACGAACTTCACGTGCACGGATACCCTCATTAACCAATTGATCTTTGCTAATAATGAGCCACCTCCATAGTTTCTTCGAATTGATTCACAACGCTTTTTGACTGCATTCTGCAGGCAAACAAAAAGTGCGGGCATGACAACACACCCACACTACGAACATCTGCATAAATAAAAATGTACGGTCAACCTGCCAACTACATGAATGTGTCAATCAGGTGAGAAGCGGGTGCCTCTGCTTGTGATTTATATTCAATTCAATAACTATTCTACACAATACCGGATCATTAGTCAAGAATGACTTCTCCGGATCAACTTTTTCATTTTAACACGATGCCGGGGCGAGCGCAAGGAAAAATGTGAAATTTCGTTCTTTGCCGCACGCGGATGCTGCCGGACAATAAAAAACCCGGGTCTATGACCCGGGTTTATCCTCCGATGAGCTGAACGAATACCGGAATGACCAGCACCGTCACCACTCCCACGACGACAACCGCGATACTTGCCATTGCCGCTTCTACTTCCCCCATCTCAATACCGACCGCAACACCGAGTGCGTGTCCTGATGTGCCGAGAGCCAGTCCTTTAGAGATTGGGTGCTTTACTTTAAACAGTTTTAAGAATAGAGCGCCCAGAGCATAGACGATAACGGCGTTGAAAATGACGGCGAAAGCGGTGATATCGGTGATGCCGCCGATTCCTTTTGACAGCGGAAGGGCAATTGCCGTTGTCGCCGCCTGCGGAAGCATGCTTTTCATAACGGCCGCGTCAAGATGAATGCCTTTTGCGATCAAATAGACAATCGTCACTGAGCAGATAGAGCCGACAATGATAGAAGACATGATCTGCCACCAGTATTTTTTCAGTTTGTCACGCTGTTTGTATAAAGGGATGGCAAAAGCGATCGTTGCGGGCTCCAGGAAGAATTTAATAATGTCTCCCCCGCTTTTATAATCTTCATATGAAAAACCGCCGAGCTTCAGAAAAAGGATTCCAAGCACCATTGCGACAAACAGCGGGGTGAAGAGGAAAAAGCCTCTCGTTTTTTTAAATAAATACGTGCCGATGCCAAAGGCCGCAAGTGAAACGACAATACCGAAATATGGACTCATCCGATTTCCCTCCTAATGCTGCACAAGTTCTTTTTCCTGATTGGAACGGCGCACCGTTTGTTTTTCAGGAGCAGTCTTCTGACGTTTTTGGCTGGCAGACAAGATCAGCTGAGAAAAAAGGCCCGTGGCCCCTAACAGAATGATGGTGGCGAGTAAGATGACGAGTGCGATCTGCACGCCGTACTGCTGCATGACGCCAAGTGAATTCATCACGGAGATGCCCGACGGGACAAATAAAAATCCGATCAGTGACGTTAATGATGTTCCCAGCGTTTCTACTTGTTCAAGCTTAATCACTTTCAGACATAAGAGGACAAATAATAACACCAAACCTACTACGGAAGCGGGTATAGGAATGGGGACAATCGCTGCAATCCCATTAGATATGAGCATAATTACGGCAAAAATAAATGCTTGTGTCAGAAATCCGTACACTTTTTTCGCACTCATTTTCTTCACCTCTTTCTCTTTGTTAGGTCCATTATAAAAGAGAAATCGCCTTTTAAAGCGCTTTCATAACAAACGGCTGAATATTCATTCTGAAATGCAAAAAACGGCTGCTGAAATGCAAAAGCCGCCTCATATAATATGAAGCAGCTTTTTTAAGTCCTTGGCGTATGTACGGCTGACGGGAATTTTAGAGCCGTCTTTTAAGATAAGATTGTACGTCGAATTAAACCACGGATGAATTTCAGTAATATGCTCCGTATTCACGATGAACGCGCGGTGCACTCTCAAGAAACCCGTATCAGGCAGTTTTTTCTCAATGACCGCCAAAGTTTCATGAACGGAATAAGAAGCGGCAAACGTTTTGACAGAAACGTGTCCGTCCTCCATGCCGGCGAAAATAATGTCCTTCGTATCTAAAATGACAATAGATTCACCGGCTGATACAGCCAGTTTATGCGCTCCGGCTGCGGACGGCTGCTCTGAGACGGCTCCTGCCCTGTCCTGCTTCACTCTTTTAAACTTTCTGATCGTCTGGCGCACTCTTTCTTCATCAAAAGGCTTCGTTAAATAATCGAGCGCGTCGACTTCAAAGGCTTTTAAAGCAAATTGGTCATACGCCGTTGCAAAAACGACGGCCGGCGGATTTTTCATGTTTTTCAGCCGTTTGGCAATGTCAAATCCGTTTTCTCCTGACAAATCAACGTCCAAAAACAGCAGATCCGGTTTTTGATCCATCATACTGTCAAAAGCGGATTCAATATTTTCTGCTTCGTTTATGTCACTTACTTCATTCGTCCGTTTCAGCAAATAAGCTAATTCATCTCTTGCCAGCATTTCATCATCAACGATTAACACCTTCAGCATGTTCTTCTCCTTTAGTCATCAGTTTCAAAGGCAGCTCAAATGATACGTCCGTACCTTTGCCGGCCTCACTTTCCAATCGCAGGGCTGCTTTGGGGCCGAACAGCCCGATCAGCCGCTGATTTAAATTGTAAAGCGCGGTTCCCGTCCCTTCTTTAGACGGGAGCGGACGGTTTCCGAGCACGGACAGCAATTCCGGATCAATTCCCCGCCCGTTATCTCCAACCCGCATTAAAACCGATTGACCGGCGGATACCACGCTGACATTGACGGCACAGCTGTCCTGCTTTCTTGAAAATGCATGGCGGAGCGCATTTTCGACGAGGATCTGCAGCACAAAAGGAGGAATTTCGATGTCCTCCAAACCGCGTTCGATCTCAAGGCTGATTTTATATTTCCCGGGAAAACGGGCCTGCTCCAATGATAAATATGCCTGCAGATGGTTCAGTTCTTTAGAAAGCGGGATGAGCAGCTGCCTTGCCCCCTGCAGATTGGAACGGAAATAGACGCTGAGCTGCAGCAGAAGCTTTCGGGTTTTTTCCACATCCGTACGGCAAAGAGCAGAAATCGTATTGATCGCATTAAACAGAAAATGCGGATTGACCTGTGCTTGAAGCGCCTTTATTTCTGCGTCTTTCAGCAATTTGCTCTGCAGTTCCGCCTCGCCGAGTTCAAGCTGGGTGGAAAACAGCATGGCGAGTCCTTCTGCAAGCTCTTCTTCAACCCGGCTTAAACCTGACGGGCTTTTAAAGTACATTTTCAGCGTCCCGATCGTTTTGCCGTTTGACGTCAGCGGCAATACGATCGCCGCATGCAGCGGACAGGGATCGTGCGTGCATTCAATTTCTGCCTTTGATGTCGCTTTCATAATATGACCCGTTTTAATGACGCGTTTTGACAATCCGGTGATCAGGCTTTCAGACGGAATATGATGGTCGGCACCCGCGCCGACGTGCGCCAAAATCTTTTCGTTATCCGTAAGCGATACCGCGTCCGTTCCCGTTTGCCTGTGGATGATGGCGGCGACGCTTTTGCATGAGCTTTCATTCAGCCCCTGGCGGAAAAACGGAAGCGTCTGATCGGCAATCATCAGCACCCTGTGGGTTTCAAGGGCTCTCGCCCGTTCTTCCTTCCGGATAATCGACTGAATGATCGAAAGAAAAATAAAAGTCCCTGACCCGTTTACCAATATCATCGGGATGCCGATGATGCTCACAAGCGTCCAAGCATCAGAAAACGGCTTGGCCATCAAGAGGATGAGCAGCATTTGCAGCGATTCCATTCCGAGTCCGACAAGCGCGGCCACCCGCGGTGTCGGCATCGCATAGCGTTTTCTGAAATACCGTCCGATCCAGCCGGACAAAATGCCCGCTAAAACGGATGAGACGGCACAGCTGACTGCGGTCGCGCCGCCGAGTGATAAACGATGGAGGCCGGCCAGTATGCCGACGCCGATTCCCACATACGGGCCGCCTAAGAGTCCGCCGATTTCAACGCCCATAATTCTTGTATTGGCAATTGAACCTGACGGATTAATTTGAAACACCCAGTCATTATTCATGATTGTATTCCGCTGAATTTCTATTCCCGTATAGTTGCTGATGATACTGAACAGCGAGAAAATTGAAATCAGCACCGCTTTGCCTTTATAGCTCTCAGGCTGCTGGAGCGCCTGTCTGAACAATCTGGTATGAGCCAGAACAAATCCCAATATGACGATAATTCCGACTCTTTCCAGCATCATGATGATCAAATGCAGCATACTTTTCACCTGTTCTTTCAAATTTTATTTTATCACGTTTTAGAGCCTGAGACAGAATCTGACACAAACCTGCCTGTTTTTTTCAAATCATCTGAAAACAAATCTTTCACAGTCTATATATCTATTGTAGAATAAACGGGAGCCTTGCGGCAGAGAGTTTCAGAATATAACAAAGAGGAGAAGATCATGAAAGCCGTATTTTTTGATTTGGACGATACACTGTTATGGGATGAAAAAAGCGTCAGAACAACATTCAGGGAAACATGTTTACAAGCGGAAAAAAAATATGGCCTTGACCCGCATACATTTGAAGAGGCGGTTCGGAAAGCGGCACGGGAATTGTATATGTCATACGAAACCTATCCTTATACGGTCATGATCGGCATTAATCCGTTTGAAGGATTGTGGGCGAATTTTTCCGAGCCGGTCAGCGAAGGGTTTAAAAAGCTGAATCGGATTGCGCCGGAATACAGACGAAACGCCTGGACGAACGGCTTAAAAAGCGTCGGTATAGACGATGCGGCTTACGGCGAATATTTGGCGGAGTTTTTCGCGGCGGAACGCAGACAGCGTCCGTACGTGTATGATGAAACGTTTGCAGTGCTTGATAAGCTGAAAGGTGTTTATGAATTGCTTCTGCTGACAAACGGCGACCCCAGCCTGCAGAAAGAAAAACTCGCCGGCGTTCCTGAGCTCGCGCCTTATTTTAATGAAATCGTCATCTCAGGCGCTTTCGGAAAAGGGAAACCCGACGCCTCCATATTCGAACATTGCCTCGGCCTCCTGAACCTGAAAAAAGAAGACGCCATTATGGTCGGAGATAACCTCAATACTGATATATTGGGAGCGAAACGGGCAGGCATTACGACAGTCTGGGTAAACCGGACGCAAAAGAAAAATGATACGGACATTGCCCCTGATTACGTGATCAGCGATCTTCACGAGCTGTTTGCGATTATAGAGAAACAAAAAGAAAGATAATGTTATACGCAAAAAAACCCCATTCTGAATGAACGGGGTTTTTTGTATTTCCGGTTATTTTTTCGCTTCGGCTACAGCCTTTTTCACAAAATCGTCCAATGAGACGGTTTCTGATTTCTGCTCACCGTATTTCCGGACGTTTACCGCGCCGTTTTCCGCTTCTTGGTCACCGACCACAAGCATGTACGGGATTTTTTGCATTTGCGCTTCACGGATTTTATAGCCGATTTTTTCGTCCCGGCTGTCAAGCTCGACACGCAGGCCTTCACGCTGCAGGCGCTCCTGCACTTTTTTCGCATAGTCAAGATGCACGGACGGTGATACAGGAATGACTTGGAATTGCACCGGCGCAAGCCATGTCGGAAGGGCGCCTTTGTGCTCTTCGATTAAGAAAGCAACGAAACGCTCCATCGTTGACACGACGCCGCGGTGAATAACGACAGGGCGGTGCTGTTTGCCGTCTTCTCCGACGTAAGTGAGATCAAAGCGTTCCGGAAGAAGGAAGTCAAGCTGTACAGTTGACAATGTCTCTTCTTTGCCGATCGCCGTTTTCACCTGCACGTCAAGCTTAGGGCCGTAAAACGCCGCTTCGCCTTCCGCTTCATAATAGTCGTGCCCCATCTCATCCATTGCCGCCTTCAGCATGGACTGCGCTTTGTTCCACATCTCATCATCATCAAAATATTTTTCCGTATCTTCAGGATCACGGTAAGACAGGCGGAATGTGTAATCACTCAGTCCGAAGTCTTCGTATACGTCTTGAATCAAACGGACCGTGCGGATGAATTCTTCTTTAATCTGATCAGGGCGGACGAAAATGTGCGCGTCATTTAACGTCATGCCGCGTACGCGCTGAAGACCTGAAAGCGCCCCGGACATTTCGTATCGGTGCATCGTTCCCAGCTCTGCAATCCGGATCGGAAGCTCGCGGTAGCTGTGAATGTCCTGTTTATAAATCATCATATGGTGAGGACAGTTCATCGGACGGAGCACGAGTGTTTCATTGTCCATTTCCATCGGCGGGAACATTGTATCCTGATAATGATCCCAGTGGCCTGATGTTTCATACAGGTCTTTGCTTCCGAGAACAGGCGTATAGACGTGCTCATAACCGAGGCTCAGCTCTTTATCCACAATGTAGCGCTCGATCACGCGGCGGATGGTTGCGCCTTTCGGCAGCCAGAGCGGCAAGCCTTGTCCGACTTTTTGAGAGTTGGCGAACAATTTTAATTCTTTGCCCAGTTTTCGGTGGTCGCGCTCTTTCGCTTCTTCAAGCATCCGCAAATGCTCTTTCAGGTCATCCTTTTTAAAGAAGGCCGTGCCGTAAATGCGCTGAAGCATTTGGTTTTTGCTGTCGCCGCGCCAGTATGCGCCCGCAAGGCTCAGCAGCTTAAATTCTTTAATTTTGCCTGTAGACGGCACGTGCACGCCGCGGCACAGGTCAAAAAATTCGCCCTGCTCATAAATGGAGACCGTTTCGTCTTCCGGTATGGCATCCAGCAGTTCAAGCTTCAGATTATCGCCGATTTCCGCAAACATGGCTTTTGCTTCATCACGGCTCACTTCTTTTCGGATAATCGGCAGATTTTCACCGACGATGCGTTTCATTTCTTTTTCAATCTTCGGAAGGTCATCCGGCGTCAGCGCCTGCTCCATTTCAACGTCATAATAGAACCCGTTTTCAATGACGGGGCCGACACCGAATTTCACATCTTTATAAATGCGTTTAATCGCCTGGGCCAATAAATGCGCCGTGCTGTGCCGCATGATGTTCAAGCCTTCTTCTGTGCCTTCTGTAATGATTTCTACGGCACCATCCTCTTGAATCGGCGTTCTTAAATCAATTTCCTGTCCGTTCAGTTTTCCGGCTAAAGACTTTTTCTTTAATCCCGGACTGATGGATGCCGCGATATCTTCTGTTGTTGTTCCTTTCGGAAATTCCTTTACCGCTCCGTCCGGAAATGTGATGTTGATCATATCTGACATCTTCGTCACTCCTTTTTTTATGCAAATCAAAAACCCCGCCCCCTATGAAAGGGACGAGGTTAAATAAACGGAATCGTGGTTCCACCCTTTTTTCCGCACGGCCGATTGTTTCGGCACCTGCAGCTCTAAACTCTGTAACGGGAGTTCCCGTCAGCTATTACTGGCGCTTCTTCCGGCGTTCACAGCTGAAGTTCAAAGGCGGTAAAGACAATGATCCATAGCTGGAAAGCTTTCAGCCTGGGCTCTCCTCTCTTATAAAGCCGGTATCAATGCTTCATGTCCTTATCAATACGTGTAGCAATCATTAATCTTTTATGTATTATAA
Organism: Bacillus sp. KICET-1; assembly: GCF_027721405.1. Lineage (NCBI taxonomy): Bacteria > Bacillati > Bacillota > Bacilli > Caryophanales > Bacillaceae > Bacillus > Bacillus sp. KICET-1. The sequence continues at coordinate 2,077,124 of NZ_CP113515.1, read as the reverse complement.
AATGTCTGCGAGAAAAATGCAACTCGGTTTTCCGTCTGATTTCGCACAGACAGCCCTGCCGCTTACACAAGGCCGTCCGTGCGGCTATCCTTCCGTCTTCTCGGCTGCAAACGCGCCCAGCGGAAAAAGGCGCACCCTCTCCTGAAACACGTTTTGAATCGTTCTGGACATCATATGCTCCGGTTTGTCCGTATACAGTTCTACCATCTCAGGCGCAATGGAGATCAGCGGCGCAAGGAGATGGGAATCTATATACATCGGGTGCTCCCGCACAAACCGTCTGTCTATGTATTTTTTCTGTTCCCGTTCTGACAAATAGCGCAGCTCCCACAGCGTAAAAGCCCGGTCATGTACGATGCGGACTTTCTTCATCCGCGGCGGATTGGATGTCACATAATCTCTCAGAGATTGGATAAAGTTTTGATATTCCTGTTCCATCCGATATTCATCTATCGCAGCCTCCGCGTATTCTCTGAGCCGCTCATAATACCTGCCGAGCCGGAACGTCTGAAACGAACGCACGGAAAAAACACCCGCATCAAGTGAAATCGTCCGGAGCGCATCTGAAATAAACTGTGTGCGCGGCTCTTTCTTCGGCTCGAACGGATGATCCTCAAGCTCTCCTTCCATAATGCTGTGTGCAAGCTGAAGGATTTGCTGCTGTTCATCCTGATCGGTGAAGCAGTATGCGTCCTCAATAAGCGAAAGCATATGCTCGTCTTCTTTGCATTCCAAAAAAAACCTGACAAGTATCGGCTCAATAAAGCGCTGAACGCAAAAAGCCGTTTCAGACCTTGCGATTCCGACTTTTTTTATGCCTTCACGGACAATAAAATGTCTCCGGTCGTCCGATTGCTGAATGAGATGTAAAAAAGCGGCGGTATCGTGGTCATCTTCAAAGATCACTTCAAGCATATTTGTCCCCCCTTACGGCATCTGTTACAAGTATATGGGGGATGTTTTTAAAATAGACGTAAAGGTTAGCTTTCACCGCCGAACAAATGGCGCACCTTCTTTTTAAATATAACGGGAAGCGATAAAAATACGATGTAAAGACAGATCACGCCGAGTACGGTCAGCACATTGCCGGACATAAAGCTCGCGCCGAGCACATTCAGGACGATCGTCCCCGGAATAATGCCCGCTGCGGTCGCCAAAAAATACGTCATCGGCCTGACTTTCGATAGGCCCGCGGCATAGCTGATCACATCAAAGTTAACAGGCAGAATGCGCAGGATAAAAATATAAAAGAAGCCATTGGTTTTCATCTGCTTTTGAATGGCTTCCATTTTTCCATGACGGCTTTTCTCATTAAAGGCAAACAGCCCCGCCGCAAAAAAAGACGCGGCGGCAGCGCCCATTGAGCCCGCCAGCGTATACACGGTGCCGAAAAACGGGCCGAACGCCAATCCTCCGGCGACGGAAACGATTGATACGGGAAACAGCACAAAAGGCCTGACAATGGAAATTCCGATAAACACAAGCGGCGCAAAAACACCGAACGATAACACCCACAGCCGGATCTCCTTAGGCGACAGATTCAGATATTTGCGGTTTGCCCACAGCAAAAGGCCCGCTCCCGCCGCAGCCGCAGCCCAAGTGACAGCCTTCTTATTCCTCATTCCCTCAAATCCTTCCCATTGGACGCCGGCATCATGAACGGCGGCGGTTTTCCCCGTCAAGACGGACGGGCGAAGCCAAATATAAAATCCGCTCCATCAGTCTTGCCGCTTTTACTTCTTCCTTTTCTCCCCGCTGTGAATACGTAAAATGATGCTTCAGCTCGTCTGGTGAAAAATTAGACGAGAAGAAAGTGGGAAGCTGCTGGCTCATTCTGTGCTGAAGCACGGTGCCGATGACCTCATCCCTGACCCAGCTTGTCATTGACTCCGCCCCGATGTCATCAAGCATCAGTACGGGCGTCGTTTTCACCATATTCAGTTTCGCCTCCAACGACTGATCCTGGAGCGAGTTTTTCAGCTCTCTGACAAATTCGGGAACATATACGATCATTGATGAATACTCTTTTTCCGCCAGCTCGTTGGCAATGGCGGCTAAAATAAATGTCTTTCCGATTCCGAATTTTCCGTACAGATACAGCCCTTTGCCTTTTCCCGTTTCATTATAGCTCTTCAGAAAATCCGTCACATGCTGGAAGATGCCGACTCTGCTCGGATCGGTAATGTCGATCTGCTGAAACGTCGCGCCGAGAAGATCCTGCTGGATATACATGCTCTTCATCAGGGACTTTTGTCTTTTCTGGCGGTCGAGCTTTCTCTTTTCCGGACATTCGTAATATTCAATATCAATGGAACGCCCGTTGATCACAAGCTTCGGATGATAGCCTTCAAGCAGGCTGTTCGTCCGGCTGTCTTTCGAGCAGAAGGCGCACTGTTTGCTTTGCTGAACGAATTCGTACAGTTTATTTAACCCTCTGTCAATCATGCTTTGATTGATTACATCTTTCTGTTCCTTCAAAAAAGCCTGGACGTCTTCGTCGGCCATGACTTGCTGCTGCATTCGTTCCAGGCGTTTTTGAAAGTCAGGTCTTTTCGTCACGCCTTCTAAGGATCGGCTGATCGGTTCCATTCAATATCACCCCGCTTCTCTGTCTCAATAGGCAGAGTATTTTTTCAGTTTTTTCATTTCTTCCATCATTTTTTTCTTCTGTTCTTCAAGATCCTGCGCGGAAAGAGCCGGCTGTTCTTGTTTCTTCCCGGTTTCTTCTTCTTTCATCCAATCAGGACGCTTTTCTTCCCGGACGGTTTTTTTGCCGCGCGCCGCGCCGTTTGTTTTGCCGTCCGCCCAATCAAGATATTGCCTGTGCTCTTCTATTGCGATCTTCATTGCTTCCCGTACCGTTTTGACTTTCTTTCTGGCCCAGTGGGCGGCGATTTTTTGGATATAGTTTTTGGACAGCTTCATATCCGTTTTCAGCATGACATAATAAATCAGCACATTGGTGACGCCGGGCTCAAGCTTTTGTTCGAACATAATATCAGCGATAATCTGCAAGTCGGCTTTTGACGGCTCGGTTCCGTCCGCAATGTCCTGAAGAAGCTTTCTCGGTGATATGGTCTCAAGCTGTGCGATGAGTTCGCCGTTCAATGAATCGTCCTTTTCCGTCCGGTTTTCTCTCAAGGTGACAGGCTGTGTTTTATCAATCAGTTCCGGAAGCTTCCCGCTTCTTTCAATTTGATACCAGTCGCTGGCCGCTTTCCTCAGCGCTTCGGCCGTTATCGTATCCTGTTCATTAATTGCGGTCATGACGACGTGCTGCATGGAGATAGGATCTATTCCGTATAAATATGAAAGCTTTTTAATGCTCTCCCGCACGTCCTGCGTGATTGATTTGCGCGGTATCATCGTTTCTGACAGTCCCGCCATGAAAAGCTCAAAATCAAACACTTCCTCCGTCACCGTATAGGAAGGCGCTTGTCCGACAGACGCCGTCTCATAGTCCTCGGGTAGCTTCATCGCCTCTTCCATATCAGGCGTCATTTTCCATTCACTCGGCTGAAAAGAGGCAAAAGCGTGATTAAAAGGACGGGTAATTTCCCTTGCGTCCGCGCCGACGGAAGGATGCGTGTAAAATTGTCTCAGCTGCTGGTATTTCGTTTTACCGACTCTGTTATAAAGAAAGACATTCAGCATGCCGTCTTCAAAAAAATCATTCGGTCTGAGCGGGGGCAGCAGCTCATAAATAAACATCCGCTCTTTTTGCTCGGACTCCCGGATATACACTTTCAGCAGCCCGATTCCTTCAAGCTTTCCCTGTTCATGATGAATCTTTTTTAAATTTGACTGCATCATGCCCATCAGCTGCCTGTGCGTGGATTCCGCTCCCCACAAGCGGTTCTGCTCAAGCTCTCCCCATAAGGTCATATAAAGGGAGAATGCAAAAGAACCGATCAGCGGCTGGTACAGATGTGTCAAAACCTGTCTGTCGACATCCTGAAGAAGCGAACGGCTTTTGACCGTATAAGGATCTACAGGCAATACGTCATTCCAATAGTCAGCCATGATTCTCAAACCTTCCGATATGTTTCTACTCTCATTTTACACCGTTTCTGCGATCTATCAAATGCCAATTTTGCTCATGAGAAAAGAGCCAGACACAATCTCTTAGCTCTCTCAGCGTTCTTTCTTTATTAAATCTTTCAATTCATCGATAAACACGTTTATATCCTTAAACTGCCGGTAGACGGAGGCAAAGCGGACATAAGACACCTCATCGATTTTCGCCAGACGGTCCATTACCATTTCTCCGACAAGTTCGCTTTTGACTTCAGATACACCTTGGTTTCTCAGCTCTTTTTCAATGTCAAAGCACATGTCTTCCAATGTTTTTAAAGGAACGGGCCTTTTTTCACAAGCTTTAATTAACCCGCGCAGCATTTTTTCACGGCTGAATTCTTCCCGGACGCCTTCTTTTTTCACGACGATCAGAGGCATCTCTTCAAACTTCTCAAATGTAGTGAAGCGGTAATGGCAGGCTTCGCATTCCCGCCTTCTGCGGATTGATTTCCCTTCGTCCGCAGGCCGTGAATCAAGTACGCGGGAACCGTTATGCTGGCATGAAGGACATTTCAAATTGGATCAGCTCCCATCTGTTTCGTTGCTGTAATGCGGTTCGCAAGCTTCCGGTAAATGCCCGCCAACGTTTCTAGGATGAGCCTATTTGTTGGGAGAGCCGATAGACCGGCCTTATCTTTTCTATTTTACAAAAAAAATGCTTAAAGAAAAAGCAATGCTGTTTTTTTACATTAGAAAAGGAGCATCAGCTTCAAAGCGCGTAATGGCTTTTTCAGCTTAGCTCCCTTGTGTTTGCGTTTTGAAAATTACAGTACTTTCGCTTGTGCCTGTTTAATCTGTACAGGCCCCATTCCTCTCGGTATTTCAATGTTTTCTCTTGTATCTGCATGTAATGCGTCCGCAATGTAATCCGCAGCCACATTAGGATCCAGGTCTCCACAAGTATAAACATCAATGCTTGCATATCCGTGTTCAGGAAAACTGTGAATCGTTAAATGTGACTCAGAGATAATAACGACTCCGCTTACGCCTTGCGGTGCAAATTTGTGAAATGCGACCTCGCGCACCTCAGCTCCTGATTTCAAAGCAGCATTTACAAACGTTTTTTCAATAAAATCCATGTCATTGAGCTTATCAAAATCGCATCCCCACAGCTCGGAGATGACGTGACGCCCCATTGTTTCCATAATCATGGACCCCCCTTAACAAGAATTAAAAAAGTGAATTTCCGAGAACTGACCCGGCCATTTACCACGGGGGAAAGTTAGTCCGGAGAGGTCCTAACCCTTTAAGTAATTCCGAAGCAGTCACGAGCAAGAAGTTCACGAAAGATAGTATACTGTGTTTAAGTTTATTTTGCAAGGTGTGTTTTTTGCGAATATGCCGTTAAGGGTTTTTTTCTAACAAATGTCCATGATCTTTAGTCTACACAGCTGACGGGTGTTTCATTCGCGCGGCGACGTGACGGATAAGATCAACGACACGGCAGGAATATCCCCATTCATTGTCATACCAGGCGAGCACCTTTACTTTTCGGTCTTCCATCACCATCGTTGTCAGTCCGTCGATGATCGCAGAGTGTGAATTCGTATTATAATCCGAAGAAACGAGCGGCTCATCCGAATAATCAAGAATTCCGTACATCGACGTTTTTGCGGCTCTTTGGAAAGCGGCGTTCACTTGCTCGGCCGACACATCTGTTTTCAGATCGCAGACAAGGTCCACTAATGACACATTCGGAACGGGAACACGCAAAGCGAGACCGTGAAGTTTTCCTTTCAAATGAGGCAGCACGAGCGACAGCGCTTTGGCGGCGCCTGTAGAAGTCGGAATGATGGATTCTCCGCACGCTCTCGCCCTCCGCAGATCTTTATGCGGATTGTCGATATTTTTTTGATCATTCGTGTAAGCGTGAACAGTCGTCATCAGGCCGCTTTCAATCCCGAATTCCTGATCAAGCACTTTGACGACCGGCGCAAGACAGTTTGTCGTGCAGGATGCATTTGAAATAATGACATGTTCATCGGAATTGAATTGCTCTTCATTTACTCCCATGACAATGGTAACGTCTTCATTTTTGCCCGGAGCCGTTAAAATAACTTTTTTCGCCCCTGCTTCAATATGGCTCATTGCTTTTTCTTTTGAATTAAATTTCCCCGTTGCCTCTACGACGATGTCTATTCCGCATTCTTTCCACGGAAGCTCTCTCGGGTCCCGGCGATTGAACAGCATAATATGTTTTCCGTTGACGATCAGACTGTCGTCGGAGGTCTCAACTTCTTGATCGTATTTGCCGTGAATTGTGTCATACTTTATCAAATGAGCAAGCGTTTCCGGGGGATAGCTTGCATTAATGGCTGTTATTTGAATTTGATCATCTTCCATTGCTTTTCTGAACACCATTCTTCCGATTCTTCCAAACCCGTTGATTGCTACTTTTACCTTCATGCTCAGGTCACCCCTTTTTAATATGCCACTCTAATTTAATTTTATTTATATATAGTATAACACATTAAAAGAAATCCGCCAGTACAACTTGATAAAAATCCACCCTTATACCGATCAATATGTTGTTCAATCGGTTTTTTTGCATATAAAATGATCTTTCTTCCATAAAAAAAGCAGGATCAGCGTCTCAGGCTGCCTGCTTTTTTCTTATATTTGTCCCGGTTCTTTGAATTTGTCATTTAAAATGCTGTCCTCTAAAACGGAAGACACCTCGCCGTACCGTTTCGCGATATGCATCGCGCCCCAGTCGCACAGCGCGTTTAAAATTCTTTCCAGACTGTGCCCGTATTCACTCAGCTCGTATTCCACTTTCGGCGGCACCTGATTGTACACGATCCGGTTGATGACGCCGTCAGCTTCCAGCTCCCGCAATTGCTGTGTCAGCATCTTCTGGGTGATGTCCGGCATAAGCCGCTTCAATTCGCTTGTCCGTTTTTTCCCGCGCATGAGGTGGCAGAGGATCACACACTTCCATTTTCCTCCGATCACCTCAAGCGCCGCTTCTACGGATATATTGTATTTTTTCTTCAGCAAACGGTAATTCCTCCTCATCTATAGGAACTAAAAAGTGCCTATGGCACTTAAAAGTACGTTCTTTTCAATGACACTTCTATCGATCATAATGACATTTGCCGGCTGAAAAGGAATGTACTCTTATACTTATATCGTTTACCCGGCATCATTTCAACCATACATTATCGTTCAAGGAGGAAAACAGATGTCTTCACATCGCCAAAGCTATTTACCAGCGCTGCTGGCATTAGCCGTCAGCGCTTTTGCGATCGGCACAACCGAATTTATCAGCGTCGGGCTGCTGCCGCTTATATCTCAAGATCTGCATATACCTGTGACAACGGCGGGGCTTACCGTTTCCATGTATGCTCTGGGCGTGACATTCGGCGCGCCGGTTTTAACATCTCTCACATCCGGCATGTCACGGAAAACGCTGCTGCTCTGGGTGATGTTAATTTTCATCGCCGGAAATACACTCGCAGCGAGCGCTTCCTCAATCGGCGCCTTACTGGCGGCACGGGTCATTTCGGCGTTTTCCCACGGCATTTTCATGTCAATCGGAGCAACAATCGCCGCCAATATCGTGCCGGAGCATAAAAGAGCAAGCGCGATTTCCATCATGTTCACGGGGCTGACGGTGGCTACGGTGACCGGTGTTCCGTTCGGCACCTATCTCGGCCAGCAATTCGGATGGAGAATCGCATTTGCCGTCATTGTGGCGGTAGGAATCATTGCATTCCTCACAAACGCGCTTCTCGTTCCGTCACATTTGCGCAAAGGGACGAAAACCGCATTTTCCGAGCAGGTCAAACTCGTCACAAACTGCCGGTTATTGCTTTTATTTATTATTACCGCGTTAGGCTACGGCGGAACGTTTGTCGTGTTTACGTATTTATCTCCGCTTCTTCAGGAGGTAACCGGTTTTCAGAAAGAAACTGTCGCGGCCATCCTGCTCATTTACGGAATTGCGATTGCCATCGGAAACATGATTGGCGGCCGTTTATCAAACCGGAATCCGCTGAAAGCCTTGTTTTATATGTTCATTGTCCAGGCTGCTGTGCTGTTTGTTCTGACTTTTACCGCGCCATTTAAAACAGCCGGGCTGATCACCATTATTTTCATGGGGCTGTTGGCGTTTATGAATGTGCCGGGGCTTCAGGTATATGTCGTGATGCTGAGTGAACGTTTTGCGCCGAGCGCCGTTGATACAGCATCAGCCTTAAATATCGCGGCATTTAATGCCGGAATCGCGATCGGCTCGTTTGCCGGCGGAATCATTACAGACTCAATCGGAATCATTCATACCGCTTGGATCGGGGCGCTGATGGTGCTCAGCGCGGTCGTATTAACCGGATGGAGCAGGAAGCTTGAAAAGCGGGATCGCACTGCCCTTGAAAGGAGGTGAGTTTTTCTTCAGCGCATTTTGATTGTTTCAACAGACAACTAATAGGAGGAATATATACATGACAACACATTTACAAGCAAAAGCAACATTGCATAACGGAGTAGAGATGCCTTGGTTCGGCATCGGAGTTTTCAAAGTAAAGGAAGGCGCGGAACTCGTCAACGCGGTGAAAACGGCATTGGTGCACGGCTATCGCAGCGTCGATACCGCCGCGATTTACGGAAATGAAGAAGGTGTCGGCGAAGGCATCCGCCAAGGGCTGCAAGAAGCGGGATTAAAACGTGAAGACATTTTTGTCACGTCAAAAGTATGGAATGCCGATTTAGGATATGAAGAAACGTTAAAAGCGTTTGACACAAGCTTAGAAAAACTCGGTTTAGATTATTTGGATTTATATTTGATCCATTGGCCTGTCGAAGGAAAGTACATCGATGCGTGGCGGGCGCTCGAAACCCTCTACCGGGATGGACGCATTAAGGCGATCGGGGTCAGCAATTTCCAAATTCACCATCTGAAACATCTCATGAAAGAAACGGAAACCAAGCCGATGATCAACCAGGTGGAGTACCATCCGCGTCTGACACAGAAAGAACTGCTTGCTTTCTGCACTGAACAAGGCATTCAGCTTGAAGCGTGGTCGCCATTGATGCAAGGGCAGCTGCTTGATCACCCCGTCTTACAAGAGATCGCTGAGGAGTACGGCAAATCAGCCGCTCAAGTGATTTTGCGCTGGGATTTGCAAAACGGTGTTATCACCATTCCGAAATCAACTAAAAAACACCGTATTGAAGAAAATGCAAATGTCTTTGAATTCGAACTGTCAGCTGACGATATGAAGCGGATTGATGATCTGAACGAAAATCTCCGTGTCGGTCCTGACCCTGACAATTTTGATTTTTAACCAGAAAAACACCGTTCGGCTTTCCGAACGGTGTTTGTTTATGCCCAGCCGCTCAATACTTCCTCAAGCTGGTGCTTTGTATGTTCAAGACTGCCGCTGTTATCAATGACGGCGTCAGCTTTTTTTGTTTTGTCCGCTAAAGGCATTTGCGACGTTATCCGGCTCATCGCTTCTTCTTCTGTAAGGGAATTCCGCTCCATCAGCCGTTTGAGCTGAATGTCTGCCGGTACGGTGACGACGAGCACCTTGCCGACAAGATAATCAAGCCCGCTTTCATACAAAAGCGGTATATCCAAAACGACGAACTGCTCTTTTCGCGCAACGGCTTCATCCCGCTGTTTCAGCATTTCCGCACGCACCGCCGGATGAACGATCTGATTCAGCTTCAGACGCTTCTGTTCGTCAGTAAAAACGATAGAACCGAGTTTTTTTCTGTCAATATCGCCATTTTCCAGCAGGATGTCTTTTCCGAATGCCTCCACAATTTGTCCGTAAGCCGGCATTCCTTTTTCCACCGCCTGTTTTGCGATGACATCCGCATCAATGACTGTTATTTTTTTGTCGATCAGCATACGCGCTACCGTGCTTTTGCCGCTTGCGATGCCTCCCGTTAAACCGATGACCAAGCTCAAAAAGCCCACTCCTTCTTACATTTTCCAAATCCCGATGATAATCAGCAGGACTCCCGGCAAAAATGTCATTTTATCTATCCAATTCCATCTTGAGAGCAAATGCCCCGCGTTTATGCCGAGTGAAACAAACAGCGAGCTCATCAGCCCGACAGTCACGCTCATCATAACCGGAGAAAAGCCGAGAATGGCCGCTCCCAGCCCGGCGCCAAACGCGTCAATGGATAAGGCGATACCGAGCAGAAGCGCCTCGACTCCGTTAATGGTTCCGGATTGATCAATATCGGCGCTGGTCGGTTTTTTCAAAATGTGAATCACGATGCCGAGCGATTTCACTTCAAGATTAAGTAGCGTTTTTTCATGCAATAAGTAATCCGGCTCTTTAGCCGGTTTAAAAAATTGCCAGATGACCCATGCCCCGATTCCGATTAAGATCAGCCCGCCCAGTTTTTCCGTGACGGATACGGGAAAAATCTTTGTCAGAAAATGGCCGATCAGCATGGATATAAACATCACAGAGGCTGAACAGCAAGCGATCACGGCAATCGCTTTGAACGGGATTTTCATTTTTCTCAAACCATACGTAAACCCGACTGAAAAACTGTCCAAGCTGACAGCAAAAGCCAAAAGCAGCAAAGAAACAATCTCCATATCCGTTTCTCCCTTTCTCTTGATCGGCAATTGTGACATATGCCTATTGGGTGAATCACAATATATATATGGAGAAAGGTCATCAACTGTGTTAGAAAAAATTCATTCTGCTGCCGCCTGCTTGAACAGCTTCAGTTTATGATTTTTTTTGGCAGCGGGCGCAAAAATGCGTCCCTCTTCCGCCGACCACGATTTTAGAAATCATCGTGCCGCACGACTTGCACGGCTCATCCTTTTTGCCGTATACGTAATGTTTGAGCTGAAACATTCCGATTTCCCCTTGAGAATTGATATAAGACCGGACGGTGCTCCCGCCCGCGTCAATCGCTTCCTGAAGGGTGTCTTTAATTTCTGTATGAAGCGTTTTTATCTGCCCGTCTGACAGACTGTTCGCTTTTGTCTCAGGATGAATCCGCGCCCGGAATAAAGCTTCATCGACATAAATATTGCCGAGGCCGACGACCGCTTTTTGGTCGAGCAGGGCAGTTTTCACCGCGCGGTTCGTTTTTGCAAGCCGCTCTTTTAAATAAGCAGCGGTAAATGCTTCATCATCGGGTTCGGGCCCGAGCTGTGAAAGCGGTAATGCATTTTGTTCCTCTCCCGGCGCAAACAAATGCATCGTGCCGAATTTCCGGACATCCCGGTAGCGGAGCTGTGTTCCGTCCGTCATGTGAAACACGACGTGCACATGTTTATCGTCAGGCTCATCGGCCTGATGAAGACCGTATTTCCCCTCCATCCGCAGGTGGGACACCATGACATAATGATCCAGATGGAAAAGCAAAAACTTTCCTCTTCTTCCGATGGATCGGATCGTTTCTCCTGCAATCTGCCGCGCGAATTCCTCCGGCTCGGCGGGTTTTTTGATGATATTCGGCCATCTGATATCCGCCGATTCAATCGTTTTCCCCTTCACAAGACCGGTCAGAGTGCGCCGGACCGTTTCAACTTCTGGTAATTCCGGCACAATCATCACTTCCTTTTTCTCTGTTTATTTTGCATCGTACCAAGACGGCCCTGAAGCATAATCCGCCTTCAGCGGCACGTCTAATGCCAAAGCATGCTCCATCACTTCAGGAACCAGCTTCTCTAATATTTCAATTTCTTCCTTAGGCGCTTCAAAAATCAATTCATCGTGCACCTGAAGCAGCAATCGCGCCTTCAGGTTTTTTTCTTTCAGCTCAGCTGCCATGTCAATCATGGCTTTTTTAATAATATCGGCGGCGCTTCCCTGAATCGGCGTATTCATGGCCGTCCGTTCCGCAAAGCTCCGCAGGTTGAAGTTGCGGCTGGTCAGCTCAGGAATATAGCGGCGGCGCTGCATAAGTGTCGTGACATATCCTTTTTGCTTCGCTTCCTGCACCGACTCTTCCATATACGCCTTGACGCCCGGGAAGCTCTCCAAATAGCGGTCAATAAAAGCGCCCGCTTCTTTCCGGGTGATGCCGAGGTTTTGTGACAGCCCGTAATCACTGATGCCGTAAACAATGCCGAAATTGACGGCCTTTGCCTGGCGGCGCATCGCTTGTGTCACTTCATCTTCACTGACATGAAACACGTCCATGGCGGTTTTTGTGTGAATGTCCATGTCATTCGTAAACGCTTCGATCAGATTTTCATCTTTTGAAATATGCGCAAGCACCCTTAATTCAATTTGTGAATAATCGGCGGCGAAAATAAGCCAATCCGGTTCGGACGGTACGAAAGCCTGACGGATTTTCCGCCCTTCCTCCAGCCGGATCGGAATATTTTGCAGGTTCGGATCCGTTGAGCTGAGGCGTCCGGTTTGAGTCAACGCCTGATTGAACCGTGTATGCACCTTATGAGAATCCTTGCGCGTGACTTTCAGCAGCCCTTCTATATAAGTCGATTGAAGCTTGCCGATTTGTCTGTATTGCAGAATGTAAGCGACGATATCATGTTTGTCTGCGAGCTTTTCCAGGACATCGGCTGAAGTGGAATAGCCTGTTTTTGTTTTCTTTACTGGCGGCAGGCCGAGCTTTTCAAACAGAATGACGCCGAGCTGTTTTGGTGAATTGATGTTAAACGGTTCACCGGCGATGTCATGGATTTTTTCTTCATATTCTTTCAGCTTCGCCTTAAGCTCTTCGCCCATTCGCTTCAGTCTTTCAACGTCCACTTTGACGCCCATTGATTCCATTTCTCCGAGAATAAGCGCAAGCGGGAGTTCGAGATCTTCATATAATTCAAGCTGATTATTTTCTTCCAGCGCGTGCAGCAGTTTGTCACGGAGGCTGTTAACGGCAGACGCTTTCCGCGCGAGATGATCGGCAAGCTCTTTTTCAGCCGGAACGGCGCGCTTTGCGCCTTTTCCGTATACCGCTTCATCTTTTGAAACGATATTCAGCCCGTATTCTTTCGCTACGCTCGCGACATCGTCGTACGAGTTGCCCGGGTTTATAATGTAGGCAGCAAGAAGCGCGTCAAATTCCGTTCCCTTCAGCTCAATTCCCTGCCAGCGCAAAGCGACGACGGAACGTTTGCTGTCGAACACCCACTTTTTCATCGATTCATCTTCAGCCCAAGATTTAAAAGCTTGAGACTGAATGGCGATTTCTTTCGGAATATAATAAAGACCTGTTTCATTCACGATGGAAAAGCCGAGGATCGGTTCTTCGTGATAGTTATCACCGATTTGTTCGACGACCAAAGCGGACGGCGAAACGAGCATATCTTCGGTGATTTCTTCTGCCGTTTCGACATTGATGTCTTCAAAATTTTCTTCCGCCGTTTCGCCGCTTTCTTCACCGAGCCGCTCAAGAAGCATATTAAAACCGAGGTCTTTAAAAATGGCAACAACTTGTTCACGGTCAAACCCTTGGTAATCTAAATCTTCGGGCTTGACTTCAATCGGCGCATTTGTCATAATCGTCGCCAGCTCTTTGCTCATCAGGGCTTGTTCCTTGTATTCTTCAAGCTTTTCTTTTAATTTTTTTCCGCTGACTTCATCAATGGAATCAAGCAGTTTCTCAACCGAATGGAACTGCTTTAAGAGCTTAATCGCGGTTTTTTCTCCGACGCCGGGGACGCCCGGTATATTATCGGATGAATCCCCCATTAATCCCTTCATATCAATGATTTGCAAAGGGGTCAGACCGTACTTTTCCTGCACGTGCTCCGGCGTGTAATCTTCCACGTCGGTAATGCCTTTTCTCGTAATGGCAACGGTCGTTTTCCCGGTTGCAAGCTGGGTTAAGTCCTTGTCCCCCGAAACTACCTTTACTTCGAAGCCTTCTTTTTCAGCAGATACGGCAAGGGTGCCGATAATATCGTCCGCTTCATATTCAGGAAGCTCGTAGCGGCTGATTTTGTAGGCATCAAGGAGCTCACGGATGAACGGCATCTGTTCTGAAAGCTCCGGCGGCGTTTTTTGTCTTCCGCCTTTATATTCTTTAAACGTGCTGTGGCGGAAAGTGGTTTTTCCCGCATCAAAAGCCACCAGCATGTGGGTCGGCTTTTCATCTTCCAGCATCTTCATTAAAATCATCGCAAACCCGTATACGGCATTTGTATGGATGCCTTTTTCATTGCTTAAAAGCGGCAATGCAAAAAACGCCCGGTATGCCAGACTGTTTCCGTCGACAAGCACTAATTTTTTTCGTTCCGTCATTCAATATCCTCCTAAGAGCAAAAGCTCGTCATTCCTCTATTTTTAAATCTCACAGCTTCTCTTATTTTAACAAAGTTCAATTTGAAAGGAAAATGAGCGAACCCCGTGAAAACGCAAAAAAGGACGGGAACAAGAAAACACGTTCCCGCCGTCAAAATTGGCTCCTTGGATGAAGGGGTTCTGTTATATCCTAACAAGATAGGTTTAACAGGCCATGAAGAAATTGTTAATCCTTTGTAAAGCTGATCACGCTTCCGGCTGCCGCTTCAGCGTCACGGTAAATACAGTCCCCTGTCCCGGCTCGCTTGTGACCTCGATTTTACCTTCATGGGCTTCTATTAAGTGCTTTACGATGGCGAGGCCGAGCCCGGTTCCTCCCGAGTTGCGGCTTCTGTCTTTATCCACGCGGTAGAATCTCTCAAATATCCGCGGGATCTCTTCCTTCTGAATGCCGATTCCCGTATCGGACACTTTGATATCGACAACGGTTTCTTTCACATGTACCGAAATCCCCACCGTCCCTTTTTCAGGCGTGTAGGTCAGGGCATTGTTCGCCAGATTCAAAAATACCTGCTTCAGCCTGTGCGCATCACCCGTCACAAAAATCGGCTCTTCCGGGAGATCGAGCTGAAAGCTGATGCCTTTTTCCGCAGCCTTATGCCGCAAAAGCGCCTCAATTTCATGCAGAATTTTTGCGGCGTCAAAGGACTCTACACGCATCGTAAAGTTTTGCTGCTCCATCTTGGATAAATCCAATAAATCCTGCACGAGAGATTGGAGCCGCTCACTTTCTTTCAGAATGATAGACAGAAAGTCTGAAAGCGCCTTTTCGTCTTTCATCGCTCCGTCTAACAGTGTTTCCGTAAAGCCTTTAATGGAGGTGATCGGTGTTTTCAGTTCATGGGAGACATTGGCGACGAAGTCCTTTCTCATCTGCTCCAATTTTTTAATTTCCGTCATATCGTGAAAGACGAGGACGATGCCCTTCCATTCATCGTCAGGGCCCATGATCGGAACGCCGTCAACTTCAAAGTAGCGCCGCTCAATATTGATGGGAAGTCTGAGCAGCTGGCATTTTTTCGTCTCGGTCATAAAAATGTCTTCGACAAGCCGAATGATCTCCTCATGTTCAAACGCATCATGGTAAAGACGCCGAAGCAGACGTTCAGGCTTTGTATGAAACTGCTTCGTGTATGATCGGTTCACGAGATTGATAAAACCTCTCCCGTCTATTAAAATCAAACCGGATCCGATATTTTCAATGACGGTTAACAGACGATCGCGCTGCATATCCTGCGTTCTCGTCATTTCCATTAAATCGACCGCCAGGCTGTTCATCGCACGCCCGAGACGGTCCGACCGCCTTGCGTAACCGCTGTAGGAGCGGGCGTCATAATTCCCTTTGGACAGCTCCGTCGCCACCTTTGTCGCGGCGTCGATGGATTTTTTGTAACGGGACGTCATGTTTGTATAAAAGAAAACGATAATGATAAAAGCGGTACAAAGACTTGCTGCCAGCATGCCCCACATTTCTCCGGCAACGCTTGAACCGCCGTTGATCTCAGAGGAAACGAGTACATACCCCGCAATTTTCCCGGCGTCATTTTTTACGGCAGTGCCGCGGATGACTTTGCTTTTCGACTGTACGGCTTCCTCACTTTTATTGTGAGAAATGAACTCCTTTACGGCTGAATCATCAGCATGACTGCCGGAATGATATACGGCGTCACCCTTCTCGTTGAGCACGGCGACGTTTATACCGAGGGTGCGGCCGGCATCACGGATTACCGTTTCATTGCTTTTATTGCCAATTCGGCCGGTGTCAAGAAGGCCCGCTATGTATACCGATTCCTTTTTCAGCTGATCCGCCGTTCTTTCTTCAGCGGATGAAGAAATAAGCTGCTGTAAAAAAAGGCCGAGAACACTGAAAACCAATATGATACATACAACGAGTAAAGCGAACAGACGCACACGGACTTTATTCATTCATTTTTGGCTCCTCCAGTTTATACCCCAAACCTCTGATTGTTTTAATATAGATGGGTTTTTTGGTATTTGATTCGATTTTGTCGCGCAGATGGCTGATATGAACGTCAACAATCCGGGTATCCCCGGCAAAATCATAGTTCCAGACCGCGCTCAGCAGAAGATCTCTCGTCAGCACTCTTCCCTTATGTTTTCCCAAATACAGAAGCAGTTCAAATTCTTTAGGCGTCAGTTCCAGCTGTTCTGACTTAAAGTACGCTTCGTAATGCTCCGGAAGAATTTTCAGCTCGCCGATGAGGATCTGCCCGTCCTTTTCCTCTTCTCTGCCTTGTGACAGCGAAGAAATGTCAGCCCTTCTTAAAATGGCTTTCACCCGCGCAGTGACTTCCCGCGGACTGAACGGCTTTGTCATGTAATCATCCGCTCCGAGCTCCAGTCCCAGCACTTTATCAAACTCCTCATCTTTTGCTGTCAGCATCAAGATCGGAACCATCATTTTCTGCTGTCTGAGCTGTTTACAGACGTCGATTCCGTCCACTTTCGGCAGCATGACATCCAGTACGATTAAATCCGGATTTTCATTCTCTGCCTGCTCCAGAGCCTCTTCGCCGTCTGATGCGGTGATGACATCATAGCCGGACCGTTCCAGATTATACTGTAAAAGAGTAACGATAGATTGTTCATCATCTACAACTAAAATTTTTTTGTTCATGCTGCGCCCTCCGCTGTCTATTTTCCCCGACATCCAATTTTCTCTATTTTATGTGCTGCATATCACTTTATGATTTCATTTTATCCAATACTGCCCGTTCAGACAATTCGCCTTTTTGATCATTTTCAGAGAAAGGATCGCTCAGGGAAAAAGAAAACGCTTTCATTAATTGTAAAAAGAGGAAGGCTTCTGATTCGGAAGCCTTCCCTTTTTTCTTATGACAATACTTTCATCACGTTTTTGACAGATTCAACTGATTTACTCAGCTGCGCTTTTTCATAGTCTGTCAGTTCAAGCTCGATGATTTGCTCTAGGCCGTTTCCTCCGATAATCGTCGGTACGCCTAAGTAAATGCCTTCATGACCGTATTCGCCTTCTAAGTAAGCGATGGTCGGAAGCACGCGGCGCTGATCTTTCAAAATGGCTTCTACCATTTCAGTCAGTGATGCAGCAGGCGCATAGTAGGCGCTTCCGTTGCCGAGAAGGTTGACGATTTCCCCGCCGCCTTTTCTTGTGCGTTCTACAATCGCATCAAGACGGTCTTTCGGGATAAGCGTTTCAAGCGGAATGCCGCCCGCATAGGAATAACGGACGAGAGGAACCATGTCGTCACCGTGTCCGCCAAGAACAAAACCGGTCACATCTTTTACAGACAGGTTTAATTCTTCAGCGACGAATGTTCTGAATCGCGCAGTGTCAAGCACTCCGGATTGTCCGATGACGCG
Source organism: Bacillus sp. KICET-1 (assembly GCF_027721405.1). Lineage (NCBI taxonomy): Bacteria > Bacillati > Bacillota > Bacilli > Caryophanales > Bacillaceae > Bacillus > Bacillus sp. KICET-1. The sequence goes on along the minus strand of NZ_CP113515.1, from coordinate 2,059,428 downwards.
TTCTTTCGGGAAGCCTGATTCTTTGTACACCGCATATGTCATCGCATCAACAGGGTTTGTCAATACAACGATAATGCAGTCAGGAGAATATTTCACTATCTCACGTGTGACGCTTCTCATGATTTTTTCGTTTGTAGATACGAGATCATCACGGCTCATGCCTGGTTTTCTCGCAATTCCGGCTGTGATGACGACGATATCAGAACCGGCTGTGTCCTCGTAGTTGGACGTGCCTGTGATTTTCGCGTCAAATCCTTGAACCGGACTTGCTTCGAGCATGTCTAGCGCTTTTCCTTTTGTCGGGTTTTCTAATTGCGGAATATCAACGAGCACAACGTCTGCAAGCTCTTTTTGAGCTGTAAGAAAGGCTGTTGTCGCTCCCGTAAATCCTGCTCCGATAACAGAAACTTTACTGCGTGTTTTTCCCATGATTCTCTTCTCCTTTTTTGGCTTCATTAGAAGTCTGCTTTAGGTTCAGTCCATGTTTTTGATTAGCTCTTCACCAAACTCTGAACATTTCACTTCAGTTGCACCGTCCATTAATCTAGCAAAATCGTACGTTACTACTTTTGAAGCAATCGTTTTTTCCATAGATTTAATGATCAAGTCAGCAGCCTCATTCCAGTTCAGGTGTTCAAGAAGAAGCACTCCTGAAAGGATGACGGATGACGGGTTGACTTTGTCAAGGCCGGCATATTTAGGAGCCGTTCCGTGAGTCGCTTCGAAAATCGCATGGCCTGTTTCATAGTTGATGTTCGCTCCCGGCGCGATTCCGATTCCGCCTACCTGAGCGGCAAGCGCATCAGAGATATAGTCTCCGTTTAAGTTCATAGTCGCCACGACGTCGAATTCGCTCGGACGGGTCAAGATCTGCTGAAGGAAAATATCAGCGATGCTGTCTTTGACGATGATTTTTCCTGCCGCTTCCGCGTCGCTCTGCGCTTTATCAGCCGCTTCTTTTCCGTCTTTTTCGACAATGCGGTCATATTCAGCCCAAGTGAATACTTTATCTCCGTATTCTCTTTCGGCAAGCTCGTAGCCCCAGTTTTTAAATGCCCCTTCAGTGAACTTCATGATGTTTCCTTTGTGGACAAGCGTGACAGACTTACGGCCGTTTTCGATCGCATACTCAATGGCAGCTCTGACTAAGCGGCTTGTGCCTTCTTCAGAAACAGGTTTGATGCCGATTCCTGACGTTTCAGGGAAACGGATTTTGTTAACACCCATTTCATTTTGCAGGAAGCTGATCAGCTTTTCAACCTCTTCAGAACCTTTCGCATACTCAATTCCGGCGTAAATATCTTCCGTATTCTCGCGGAAAATGACCATATCCGTATCTTCAGGACGTTTGACCGGAGAAGGCACTCCCGTGAAATATCTGACAGGGCGCAGGCACGTAAACAAATCAAGCTCCTGTCTCAGCGCCACGTTCAGAGAACGGATACCGCCGCCGACCGGTGTCGTCAGAGGACCTTTGATGGCGATGAAGTACTCTCTGATGTCTTCCAGCGTTTTGGCAGGAAGCCACTCACCTGTTTTATTATAAGCCTTTTCACCGGCATAAACTTCTTTCCACGTGATTTTTTTCTCGCCTTTATATGCTTTTTCAACAGCGGCTTCCAATACTTTAGAAGCGGCGTTCCAAATATCAGGGCCTGTGCCGTCGCCTTCAATAAACGGGATAATCGGATTATTTGGTACGTTTAATACTCCATTAGAGACTGTAATTTTTTCACCTTGTGACACAATATTACCTCCCAGTATGTAATTCATATTTAGAAAACATTTTATTTTTCTTGTATAGAAAATAAAATGACTTTTCTCAAGATTCTATCAAAATTGTAAACCAATCCGGGCTTGATTAACAAGAGGCTAACGACATGAAAATCACCAGCCTCCCGTTTGATCAGGCTCTTTCATCAATCGGAACAAAAGTCTGCTTATCCGGACCCGTGTAATCAGCGCGCGGGCGGATGAGGCGGTTGTTATCGTACTGTTCAAGAATATGGGCGATCCATCCTGACATTCTGCTGACCGCAAAGATCGGCGTGAACAGATCGTGATCAATGCCGAGACTGTGGTATACAGATGCGGAATAGAAATCAACGTTAGGCGGGAGTTTTTTCTCCGACGTTACGATTTCTTCGACACGGATTGACATCTCGTACCATTTGCTTTCACCCGTCAGATTCGTCAGGCGTTTGCTCATTTCTTTTAAGTGTTTGGCGCGCGGGTCTCCATGCTTATACACACGGTGTCCGAACCCCATTACTTTTTCCTTTTTCTCCATTTTGCTGCGGATATAAGGCTCGGCGTTTTCCACTTCGCCGATTTCTGTCAGCATTTTCATGACGGCTTCATTGGCTCCGCCGTGAAGCGGTCCTTTTAAAGCGCCGATGGCGGCAGTGATGCCTGAGTAAATATCAGATAAGGTGGCGACACATACTCTCGCCGTAAATGTTGATGCATTCAGCTCGTGATCCGCATGAAGAATGAGCGCTTTGTTAAACGCTTCCACTTCGATCGGAGAAGGCTCTTCACCGTTTAAGGTGTAAAGGAAGTTCTCCGCGATTCCATACTCTTCCTTCGGTTCAACAGGATCAAGTCCTTTGCGGATTCTTGAGAAAGCGGCGACAATGCCCGGCACTTTCGCCTGCAGACGGATGGCTTTTCTGTAGTTCGCTTCCGGATTCATGACATCGGCTTCACTGTCAGTCAGACCGAGTAATGAAATCGCCGTCCGGAGCGCAGCCATTGGATGTACGTTATTGAGGGGATAGGATTTGAAGTGCTCAATGATTTCTTGTGGAACGGCAGCTTCTTTCGCAAGCTGTTTTTTCAGTTCAGCAAGTTCCGTTTTATTCGGCAGGCGCAGATGCCACAGCAAATAAATGATTTCTTCAAAACTTGCATTCTCTGTCAAGTCGTCAATATCGTACCCTACATATGTAAGGGTATCGTCGATAATAGAGCTTACAGATGATGTTGTTGCTACAACCCCTTCAAGACCGCGTGTTGCTGTCATATTCAACCTCTCCTTTTCAATCAAAATTCCCCTTTAAAGAGTATATAAAACATACGGCTTACTTAAAATGAGTCATGCAAACAATCCCTTTCCCCTTTAAGAAAATGCTTACATTTCAATGGTTGCGATTACATAACCAGTACGCTTATAGAGGAACATAACAAATTCTTATAAGCTTATTTAAGTTTAAGCCTATTCTTATTATAAACAATAATCTGATTAATTTGTAGACTTTTAACTAAAAATGTTTTAAAAGCCTTATATATCAAGGCTTTTCGTTGATAAATTTAATCGTTTGCTTTCAGGCGCTTTGTAAAACCATGTATTCTCATGTTTTCATTTGGGGGAGTTTTGGAGGAGACTTTAAAAGGACAGGCGCGACAACTTCACCGCAAGTTTAACCCCCTTCTTTACCGGAGAAGGGGGTTAATTTGTTTACTCGACTGAATCAATGTTCGGATCAGCTTCAGAAATCCATGTCTTGGTTTTAGTTGGCTCAAATTTTCTTATATATATCTTTGTTGTTACTTCGTATTTCGCTTTTGTGTATATAACGATCCTTTTGTATTTTTATGCGGACTTCAAACGAATATCACCCTTGTAACATAACCTGTTACCATGCTTGTAATGCAGCAGCCGCAGCCCCGCCTAAAAAGAGAAAAATCGAAAATGCATGACAAAAAAAGATGCAGCCCTAAAAAGGCCACATCTTTTAAATCATGTTTGCAGTCGCGCAGCTAGTTGTATTACCTCATTATCAGTTTTGGCTGCATTATGATGAAGATGAGTCGTGTTTCCTACAAAAGCAATTACACCGAACGTAATAGCGAAAGCAGAGACAGAGAAACAAATTGCTTTTTTAATATTCATACAAACAATCCCCCCGCTGTATTTGAAGTTGAGACTCCACCATCTTATCATAAAAAATTGTAGCCATTTCAAAGTCCTTCATTCCTTTGAAAAAGTTTGCTGTTAAAAGTGTCAACTCTTCGACATACGAATACATATGAATATTTTCAAGCTTACTTAAAATTTCTACAAGGCTGTCTTTGTTAATCGGTTCAGCAAATAAAACATATAAAAACTCTGTTAATAAGCAAAACAAATTGTCGTCATATTTTACTGCTGTTTTTAAACCTTCTTTTAAAGCTTGGCCTGCCGCGGCTGTTTTCTTTTGCTTAAATAATACTATGGAAAGTGAATAATATGAATGGGGCAGAGTTCTCAATTTCATTTCTTCACCAATCACAATTGCTTGTCTCAAATACGCTTCGGCCTTTTCTTCTTGTCCCATGTAGTGATAACTTTCACCCAAATTATAAAGAGCAGAGGAAATCAACCTTTTATGACCAAATTCTTGCGAAAGCTTCAAGGCTTCCTCAAGATGCTGTAATCCTTTTTCGTAATGTTTAAAATCAAGATAATTACCCACAATTACAAATAAACTTTGAATTTTTCGGACGGTATAAAGCGGGTTTCGATCATAAATTTCTAACGCTTTTAGAATATGATGCATGGATACGTGCGTTTGTTTCATATTATAATAAGCCTCTGCCAACTTAAAATGAAACTCAGCTTGTTCTATTTCATCAGAGACATGATGAATTTCCATCTCTGCTTTACGATAAAAATTAATTGCTTCTACATACTGCTTCTGATCAAATTCGTACATTCCGCGAAAAAAATGTGAGTAATATTTTAAGAGGCCGGTAAGTGTTTTTTGTGGTTTCTCAATCTTCTCAAGTAGTTCTGTGGTGGTTGGCCTATCAGTCCTATACTTTATTTCTGGGTTTAAATAATCTAGCATAAGTTGATGACGAAAAGTCATGAGAGAGTAATAAATAAGTAAATATTCGTCTTCTTCCATTTCTTTTATTTCGTGTTCCACTTCGGCTTTTAAAATTTCCGCGTCTGGCACACTAAATTGACGAATCATCTTGTACCACTCGTTAATTTTAACGCCTACATGTGAAGACGGTAATACCTGGTCCATGCATTCATTCCCCTCCTCCTCTTTTGATTTATTTTCCACTAATTTCTTATTTTCTGTAAACGAAAAAATACCGCAATTTTCCTAATTAACCGAAAATAACAAAAAATGATAGCGATTTTGGAAATAGAACATCCATGATAATAAAGCACTTGTATACACCCCTTGCGGGTGCTGAACTTACGATTTTCGTCAATTGTATTTATGCTATAAAGAGAAACTAGAAGTCTATTTTTTGCCTTAAAAAGGAGTACAGAAATTATCTTCTGTACTCCTTTAAAATCTAAATAAGAAATCAATCTTGAGATAAATAAATCCAATTTATATCGTCAAATTCTTTGATAACATAATCTGATCCTATACTACGTAAAATTCTATTAAAGAAAATGATGTCATCTTCATCATCGTAATTATATAAATCCTTTTGAACATATTCTTTAATAATAAAATTCGTTAAATTTGTATGATTAACAAATTCAGAAAAGTAAGATCTTATAAAAATTGAATTATCTTCATTTAATTTTTCATCATTAACAATTGAAATCTTAAAAACATTTAAAATCGCATTAATATCTTCTTCGTCCATATAACATAATGGTTCTAATTTTTTGTCTTCTTCTGTAAATGGCTTTCGAGTATCTTCAATTATTACGTAAGATAAAATGTTACCATCTTTCAGCACACGAAAAACTTCTAAATCACGTAATTTTAAAGCTCTATTAAGTGATAGCATTCTTTCCCCCTAATCAAATATTAAAACCCAAATACTAACCTTAGATTCTTTAGTAATCTACCTCCTGTTACACCTATTTAAAGCTGCTATTGTTATCACATATGCAGGGTTCAATAATATATCAATCCAACTATATTTAGAAATTTTTTTCGTTCTTTATCTAATTTTCCCTATTTCTTTAACGCTGATTTTCATCTTTGTCTTTGGCCCATGAATGCCGCCAGCAGTCACGCCGTACATGGACTGGAATCGTTTGACTGCATTTGCTGTTTTCGGGCCGTAAATATCCTCATCAAACCGTTCATCAATTGAAACTGACTCATTTACTGATGTAAGTGAATTTAAATAAATTGCAGAAAAACCCTCCTCATCTCGAGAAGGGCTCTGACTTCTACTTCTTTTTCTCTAAATCAGTCCGAAGAAACTAACTGATGCCGCTCAACTTTTCAATCGAAGGGCTTCATCGGGTTCTCCGACTATTTGCCCCTATGCTTTTCTTTTGCTTTTTGTTTTCTGATTAAATATTTTTGTTCCTTTATTTTTTCTCTTTGTTTTCTATTCAGTTGTTTTTTCTTTTCTTTTCTTGCTTCAAGCTCCTGTTTTATCGCTTTTTGTGCCTTAGTTGATATCCCGATATTTTTCATCTCTTTAGAAGCTTGTCGTTGCAATCTTTTTGGGTTTAATTTCTTAGATTTTGCTTTAACACAAACCCCTTCTTGTTCAGTGTGGGAGAGAGTCGGTAAAAGTTGATTATTAACAAAATGCATTATTTCTGAATCCTTTGGCTCTTGTCCAAACAAATGACGAATTGCTCTTAATTTCCCATCATTCACAACTTCAATGACTCCTACCCAAAACTGACCATCGTAGTAAACCGTTAATTTCATAACGATTCCCTCCTCCTAAATTTACTGAAGAATGATGGACATCCCGAGGAGGGGAAGGTTACTGACATTTTAAATCATGCATCCGGACTACCAACCGAATTGTGTTTTTTCATTCTCATTATAAATTTAACAAACTTTCAAATTGGAGGAAAGGGTCTCCGCTTATTTTAACAACACTTCAAGTTTTGTTTTGGTATCAGGCCCATAAATTCCATCAGCTTTTAATCCATTCATCAATTGGAATTACTGCAATCGCTGTATTCATGCCGTATGCACCGTCGATTCCGAAGTTCATGGTAAGCCACTCCATTCATCGGAATAATGCAAATGGCATTTGTCTGAACTGCAAAATGCGCAAGTGCAAACTCTAATTTTCTCCACAAAAAAAAGCAGCTATACGCCGCTTTTTTACTTTACGAAGTGAATATTTTAACGATTTGCATGGCCAAGTAGGCGATTCCGGCGCCGATTAACGGGCCGACGGCGACGCCTCCGAAAAGCGCGACGGCAAGTATCGTGCCGATGACCAGCGCCGTTGTAATATGAGGGTCGTTTTCCAATAAGGTGAGACCGTTTTTGGCGATTAAGGCAACCGCGATCCCGGCACCGAGAGCGATCCACGCATAATATGATTTCATCGCTTCTGCGAGCTGTTTAAAACCGATATCACCTGTGGCAATCGGCACTAAAACGGCGATTGTAATGACGGTGACCCCCCAGTTGATGCCTTTTGACTGAATAACCGGAAATAGTTTCTGATCAAGACCGACAGCTTTTATCACAATGAGAAAGCCGACGGCAAAAAGCAATGACTGATTTTTGGCTACCAATGCGATGGCCAGCAATAATAGTAAAAATAAATTCGCCTGTGTAAACATCCTGAAAGCACCTTCTTTCATCATATCTGTATTCATATCCTTTTTTTTGACGAATAAACTAATGTAATAGGACGTGCCGACCGAGAGGAGGATCGATGTGAATCCGCACTATGCAACTGTTTTTTTCCGCGCGCTGTTTGTACTCGCTGCGGCCGGCGGCGCTTTAGCGGCCGGTTACGCCTCATTTCCGTTAACTTATCCGTTTCTGATCGCCCTTATTCTGTCATCAGCGATCATTCCCGTAGTTGACTGGCTGGACAAACTGACGGGGATGCCCCGGTCAGTCAATACAGTCATTGTACTGGTCTTCTTTTTGCTTATTCTTCTTGGCGCGGCGACATTTCTCGTTGCGGAAATCATTTCGGGAACCGCCTATCTGGCCAAAACGCTCCCTCCTCATATCAGCGCCTTTATGACGTATTGCGAAGAGCTGTTCACTTCCCGCATTCAGCCATTGTACCACGAGCTGACCGTCTTATTTAACGGACTGGAAACCAATCAGCAGGCATCCATTGTGACGCATATTCAGACCCTCGGTGATACAGCCGCTAAAAATGCGGGGCTGATGCTTTCACATCTTTTGGAGCTGGTGCCGAAATGGATTGCCTTCCTTCCCAATACAGCTGCCGTCTTCATTTTTGCAATGCTGGCGACTTTTTTTATGACAAAGGACTGGCATAAGCTGAAGGCGCTGCTTTATTCCATTCTTCCGGAACGGGTTTCGGCAAACGCCAAGGCCGTATCGGGAGAGCTGAAAAAAGCGATGGCAGGTTTCATTAAGGCGCAGGCCGTGCTCATCCTTTTCACGATGATCATTGTCTTTATCGGACTTTTTCTTTTAGGGATTGAGCATGCGGCAACCATCGCCTTTTTTATCGGCCTGGTTGATCTGCTCCCGTATCTCGGCGCCGGGTCGGTCTTTGTTCCCTGGATTATGTATTTGGCCATTGCCGGTCAGCTTCCTCAAGCGATCGGTCTCGGTATTTTATATATTGTGGTTCTCATTCAGCGCCAGCTGACGGAGCCGAAAATTTTAAGCAAGTCAATCGGACTTGATCCGCTTGCGACCTTAATCGCCCTGTTTGCCGGCTTTAAACTGTTCGGAATTTTAGGACTGGCTGCGGGGCCCGCCCTGCTCGTTTTCATTCAGGCCTTTATCACAACGGGCGCTTTAAAAGAAATATGGGCCTATATTACTGTTCAGTCCAAATAAAAACAGCAGCCCTGTAAGAAGGCTGCCGTTTTTATTTGATAATGATCCGCTTGTTTTTTGACATTCCTCTCAGCCATTTGAACAAAAGCGGCTTCATGCGGTTCCGAGTGAACGGAATCAGAAGACAGGCCCCTGCAATATCGGACAGAAAACCCGGAAGCATCAAAAGCAGGCCTCCGAAAAAGACGCATATTCCGTCAAGAAGCGCTTCCCCCGGCATTTTGCCGTGCTGCAGGTCGCGCATCACCCGATGATACACATCGGTTCCCTGTCTTTTTGCCACCAAGGCGCCTAACACGCCTGTCAAAATGATGAGAAGGAAGGTCGGAAAAATACCGAGCCATTTTCCCGCCAGCAGAAACAAGCCGATTTCAATTGCCGGACACACGATAAACAGTAAGAATAACACTCTCATTTTTCTGCCCTCCCGCCCTTCTAAAAGCGTGTCACCGCCCGCATGGGAATAGGAAAATCAGCCTAAAGACAAAAGAGAAGGGAGAACCCCCCTCTCTTTTTTAAAGCTGTTTAAAGAACGCTTGCGCGGCCTTCATACACAGCGCCGCGGGCAGCGTCAACTGTGATAACCTGTCCTTCTGTTAAAACTGAAGTTGCGTTCTCCAGACCGACGATAACCGGAATGCCCAAGCTTAAACCGACAACGGCTGCATGGCTTGTCAGACCGCCTTCTTCAGTGATGAGCGCTGATGCTTTTTCAAGTGAAGCGATCATGTCGCGGTCAGTGCTTGAAGCAACCAATACTGCGCCGTCTGTCATTTTTTGTTCAGCTTCTTTCGCATTTTTTGCAACAACGACCGGACCGAATGCAGATTTGCGTCCGATGCCTTGCCCTTTCGCGATAATGCTGCCGACAGTGTGGACTTTCATCAGATTCGTCGTGCCTGATTCACCGACAGAACCTGCTGTAATGACAATTAGATCACCGCGTTTCACGATGCCGCTGTCAAGTGATTTTTGAACCGCGTCTTCAAGCATTTCATCGGTTGAATTCGCGTTTTGGCCGCTTGCCGGGAATACACCGAATACAAGGCCGAGTTTGCGTGATACAGACTCATTAACCGTAACGGCTACAATCGGAGCCTGCGGACGGTATTTCGCGATCATACGCGCCGTATGGCCGCTTTCTGTAGGGGTAACGATAGCTGCCGCACTCAGATTGATCGCCGTGTGCGCAACTGATTGGCCGATCGCATCGGTAATCGTCATGCCGACCTGATCTCTGCGTTTAGACAGAATTTCTTTGTAGTTCAGAGATTCTTCCGTACGTGTGGCGATGTTAAACATTGTTTGAACCGCCTCGACAGGATATTGTCCCGCAGCCGTCTCACCGGAAAGCATGATAGCGTCTGTGCCGTCGAAAATGGCGTTGGCAACGTCACTTGCTTCAGCGCGTGTCGGACGAGGGTTGCGCTGCATGCTGTCAAGCATTTGTGTCGCAGTAATAACCGGTTTGCCGAGCGCGTTGCATTTTTTGATCATTTCTTTTTGCACGAGCGGCACTTCTTCAGCCGGAATCTCTACGCCGAGGTCTCCGCGCGCTACCATTAAACCGTCAGATACTTCCAGAATCGCATCCAGATTGTCTACGCCTTCCTGGTTCTCAATTTTAGGGATGATTTGAATGTCAGACGCGTTATGCTCTTCAAGCAGTTCGCGGATTTCCAGGACATCCGTAGAACGGCGTACAAATGACGCAGCGATGAAATCAACGCCTTGCTCGATACCGAATACGATGTCTTTGGCGTCTTTTTCAGTAATTCCGGGAAGGTTGACGCTGACGCCGGGAACGTTTACGCCTTTTTTATTTTTCAGCGTGCCGCTGTTTAAGATTTTTGTTTTGATTTCGTGTTTTTCCGGATTTGATTCCAGCACTTCCAATCCGATTAAACCGTCATCCAACAGGATGATAGACCCTGCTGACACGTCGTCTGCCAGGCCTTCATAAGAAACTGAGAATTTTTCAAGCGTTCCCAGCACCTGTTTCGTAGAAACGATAATTTCATTTCCCGCCTGAAGCTCAAGCGCGCCGTTTTCCATATCGTGCGTGCGGATTTCCGGACCTTTCGTATCGAGGAGAATCCCCACGTTTTTGCCGAGCTTTTTGCTTGCTTCTCTGATGTTTTTGATTCTTGCGCCGTGCTCTTCGAAATCACCGTGTGAAAAATTCAGACGAGCAACGTTCATACCCGCTTCCATCAATTTTGTCAGCATTTCTACACTTTCACTGGCCGGACCGATTGTACAAACGATTTTTGTTTTTTTCAACTCGTTCACTTCCTTCTGAAATCTTCAGCTTCTTCCGCCTTAAATAGACAGTTCTTTTGAAAGCTGATACATGTTTGGTTCAACAGTATGTTTTGATTCTAAAATTTCTATAATATCATGGTCTACAAGCTTGTTGTTTTGTATACCTACGCAGCGTCCGCCTTTTCCTTTAAGCAGAAGCTCAACCGCGTAAGCGCCGAGGCGGCTTGCAAGAACCCGGTCAGAAGCGCTTGGAGATCCGCCGCGCTGGATGTGCCCTAAAACGGATACCCGTGTTTCAAGGTTCGTTTCTTCTTCGATGCGTTTTCCGAATTCAACCCCGCTGCCTACCCCTTCTGCAACGATGATGATACTGTGTTTTTTGCCGCGGTCGTGCCCTCTCTTCAAACGGCCGATAATTTCCTGCATATCGTAGTCCGCTTCAGGAATTAAAATTGATTCCGCTCCGCCTGCAAGACCTGCCCATAAAGCAATGTCGCCCGCATGGCGCCCCATCACTTCAATAACGTATGTACGCTCATGAGACGTAGCGGTGTCACGGATTTTATCAATCGCATCAATTACGGTGTTTAACGCCGTATCAAATCCGATCGTAAAATCAGTTCCCGGGATGTCATTATCTATCGTACCCGGTACACCTACACACGGAAACCCGTGTTCCGTTAATTTTTTCGCACCCATGTATGAACCGTCTCCGCCGATGACGACAAGACCTTCAATGCCGAGTTTCTTTAAATTTTCGATTCCTTTTTCACGGCCTTCAACTGTTTTGAATTCAGGACATCTGGCCGTGTACAGCTTTGTTCCGCCGCGGTGGATGATGTCACCGACCGAACCCAGCTCCAGTTTCTCTATTTTTCCGCTGATTAATCCTGAATAACCGTTATAAATTCCGTACACTTCGACGTCGTGGTAGATAGCTTTCCGCACAACCGCGCGCACCGCAGCGTTCATACCCGGGGAATCCCCGCCGCTCGTTAAAACTCCTATACGCTTCATTTCCTATTCACCTCAGCAACATATATATGTTAAACATATCATGATCATTGCCCTAAAACAATGAAAAGGGACGCCTGAGCTCCCATGAAACCTTACCTATTATACAATTAAATAAATTGTTTTTAAATAAAATTTAAGGAATATCACAAAAATCACAAAAAATAAACGTGAGCCATAGGCTTCACGTCTATTCAGTTTACCCCGATATATTGATCTTCAACCGAAACTTTCCCGATTGCTTTATATTTTTCATAGCGCTGTGAGATCAATTCTTCGGCGTTCATTTGAAGAAGAGATTTTAACGTTTCTTTAAGAATACCGTCAATGTAGCCCGCCTGCTGCTTGATATCATGGTGAGCTCCGCCCTTCACTTCTTTAATCATATCATCAATAATTCCTAATTCTAATAAATCGGGCGCAGTAATCTTCATGGTTTCGGCCGCTTTTTTCGCAAGGCTGGAGTCTTTCCACAAAATGGACGCGGCTCCTTCAGGAGAAATAACGGAATACGTCGAGTTCTCAAGCATCAGCATGCGGTTGCCCACACCTAATGCAAGCGCGCCTCCGCTGCCGCCTTCCCCGATGACGATACAAACGACAGGCACTGTCAGGCCGGCCATCTCGAACAGGTTCTTGGCGATGGCTTCACTTTGTCCCCGTTCCTCCGCCGCTTTACCCGGGTACGCTCCCTTCGTGTCGATGAAGCAGATAATCGGGCGGTTGAACTTATCCGCCTGCTTCATGAGACGAAGCGCTTTGCGGTAGCCCTCAGGGTGAGGCATTCCGAAATTGCGGACGAGGTTTTCTTTCGTGTCTTTTCCGCGCTGATGACCGATGACGGTGACCGGCATGCCGTGATATTTGGCGACTCCGCCGACAATCGCAGCATCGTCTCCGTATGTTCTGTCTCCGTGGCACTCAAAAAAGTCGGTAAACAGGTATTGAATGTAATCAAGCGTCGTCGGCCGGTCGGGAAGGCGTGCGATCTGCACTCTGTCCCACGGCTTCAGGTTTTTATAAATCTCATCCTGGAGCTTGCTTAGCCGGTCTTCAAGCCTTGCGATTTCAGCGCTTAAATCCATCTCCGAATCCTGGGTGAATTTTTTCAGTTCGGCGATTTTCGTCTGCAGTTCAATCACTGGTTTTTCAAATTCTAATCTTGCAGCCACTCATGCTCACCTCCTGTTTGGTGCATGTCCAGCAGAAATGCGAGTTTGTCTTTCATGTCGTTTCGGTGAATCACCGCATCAAGCTGGCCGTGCTTTAATAAAAATTCCGCCGTCTGGAAATCTTCCGGCAGTTTTTCCCCGATCGTCTGTTCAATAATACGTCTTCCGGCAAATCCGATCAAGGCGCCCGGTTCAGCGAAATTATAATCACCGAGAGACGCGAAACTGGCTGATACACCGCCTGTCGTCGGATGGGTCATGACAGAAATAATCAGTCCCTGCTCCTCACTGAACAGTTTTAATGCAGAGCTTGTCTTGGCCATTTGCATAAGGCTTAAGACCCCCTCCTGCATACGTGCGCCGCCGGAAGCGGTAAAGATGATAAACGGGACTTTTTCCTCTTTTGCTTTTTCAATTGCAAGCGTGATTTTTTCGCCGACAACCGAACCCATGCTGCCCATTCGGAATGTTGAATCCATGATCGCGATCACGGCCGGGAATCCGCTGATGGTTCCTTTTCCGGTAACCACCGCTTCATTCAGCGATGTTTTCTCACGGTCTTTTTCGATTTTTTCTAAGTATCCCGGGAAACCGAGCGGGTTTTCAGATATCATTCCCTGGTTGAATTCTTCGAATGAATCTTCATCCAGGAGGCTTTCAATGCGCTGCTTTGCATTCATCGGGAAATGGTGCCCGCAGTTCATGCAGACGCGCAGGTTTTTATCTAACTCTTTTGTGAGCATGATTTTTTTACATTTGGGGCACTTTGTCATAATGCCTTCCGGAACATCATGTTTTGCCTGCTCAGACGGCACGGAAGCATATTTTTTCTTTTTTGTGAATATATCCTTTAACAAATGATTACCTCCCTTTTGTGAAGGGTTCTCTTCACTGCATGTCTTCCGATTAGATAGACTTAATAATAACTTTACCGAAACTATTGTACTTTTTTTGTCAAACGGTGTCATCCTCCATTCGACATTTTTTGCTGCAAAACAGACGGAAACGGACGGATTTCATACCGTGAAAAGCGTTGTTCAGCCTTATCTGTCAGCGTTTTCAAAAGAAATAAGGATTCTGCTGAAATTTTTTTAAGACCTGCCCTTAAAAAAATGCCAGCAGTCCGTATATTGAACAGCAGCGCGTTGTTTTTTTCCAACGCGCTGCCATTTCATTTTTGTGTTATTATTCGCCGATGACTGTGAGCTGTCTTGTTTTTTCAGCCACTTCCTCAGGATCGACCGTAATTCTGGCGACGCCCGTTTCCATCGCTGCTTTCGCAACAGCTTTCGCAACGGCAGGAGCCACACGTTTGTCAAATGGAGCCGGGATGACATAATCAGCGCTTAATTCTTCCTCTGAAACGAGGGAAGCAATCGCTTCAACCGCAGCAATTTTCATTTCTTCGTTGATGTGAGTCGCGCGAACGTCAAGCGCCCCGCGGAAAATTCCAGGGAATGCCAGAACGTTGTTGACCTGGTTCGGGAAATCAGAACGGCCTGTTCCGATTACGCTTGCGCCGGCTGCGCGCGCGTCTTCAGGCATGATTTCCGGATTCGGGTTGGCCATTGCGAAGATAATCGGATCTTTCGCCATGCTTTCCACCATTTCTTTCGTCAGCGCGCCTTCGACTGATACGCCGATAAAGACGTCTGCATCTTTAATGACATCCTGCAGCGAACCGTCGTTGCGGTCTTGGTTTGTAAACTTCGCCACTTCGTTTTTCACTGCGTTCATGCCGGCCGGACGCCCTTCGTAAATCGCCCCTTTAGAGTCGCACATTACGATGTCGCGTACGCCGAAATGGTAAAGAAGCTTGATGATCGCGATGCCTGCGGCTCCCGCTCCGTTTGCCACAACTTTAATGGATGACATGGATTTTCCTGATAATTTCAGCGCGTTTACAAGTCCGGCAACGGTTACGATGGCAGTGCCGTGCTGATCATCGTGGAAAACCGGAATGTTTGTTTCTTTTTTCAGGCGCTCTTCGATAATGAAGCAGTTCGGCGCCGCAATATCTTCAAGGTTGACACCGCCGAATGTCGGTGCAAGCAGCTTCACAGTGTCAATGATTTTGTCCACATCGTTTGTGTCAAGCGCGATCGGGAATGCATCCACGCCCGCGAAACTTTTGAACAGCACCGCTTTCCCTTCCATGACCGGAAGAGAAGCTTCAGGCCCGATATTACCGAGACCGAGAACGGCTGATCCGTCTGTTACGACTGCTACCATGTTCCCCTTCATTGTATAATCATATACTTTATTTTTATCGTCATAAATCTCTTTACAAGGCTCAGCTACTCCGGGAGAGTAGGCAAGGCTTAAGTCGTCCGCGTTTCTGACTTCTACCTTTGCTTTTGATTCCAGCTTTCCTTGATTTACTTTGTGTAAATGTAACGCTTCTTCTCTTAATGACATTCTAAACACTCCTTTTAAGTACTTTGTTACATATTCTGCCGCATAGACTGGTACAATCGCTGGAGGTGAAAAATTTCAGAATCTTTAAATAAGATAGCACAATTGTTTCAATTGTATAACAAAACGATTATTGTTACCACTATTTTAACACAACGTTTTCGCGGCCCAGCAGCTCTTTTAAACGGTATAACGCCTGATGGTCCGCCTGAATATGAAAAGTATCCGGCAGCCTGATCGTCTGCTTGTCTTTTTCATAATAAAGATAAACGCCGGTTTCCCCTTTATGCTCCAGTAAAATACGCTTCATCTTTTCCAAAAACTCCTGATTGTGCCGGCTGCCTTCGATTTTGATGTAAACAGACGGCGCTCTGTCTGCCTCCGTCTGCTCAAGAAGAGAGGCGGATGACATGATGAATTGTGTCTTCTCCTGACGCTCTTCCATTTTCCCGGCGGCGAATAAAAGCGCGCCTTCTTCTAACAGCGGAGACAGCCTTCTATATTGGTCAGGAAACACGACGGCTTCCATTTCTCCCGTTTCATCGCTTAATGTGAGAAACGCCATATGCTGACCTGTCTTTGTCCGAATCGTTTTGATGCCCGCGAGCAAAGCGCCGATTGACAGCTGCCCCTTCGGCATCTGCCGCGCTGCTGTGATCGCTTGGGCCCCCCGTTTTTTCAGGAGATCCCTGAAAGCAGACAAAGGATGGCTTGAGAAATAAACACCGAGAGCTTCTTTTTCGAACCGAAGCTTGTCCACGAGCGGAAATTCCTCAGCCTCTACATATTTTGGCTTAATGGAGAACGATTCTTCCAAAAACAATCCCATTTGGTCATCACCTGCACGAAAAAGTTCAGCGTGCTCTAAAGCCACATCAACGGAGGCCAGCAAGGCTGCGCGATTTTGATTGAATTCGTCCATGGCGCCAGAAAATATAAGGGCTTCGATGGTTTTCCGATTCACGCTTTTTGCAGGTACGCGAAAGCAGAAATCGAAAAGATCCTCGAACGGTTTATGTGTTCTTGCTTTATAAATATCTTTCACTGCCGAGACGCCTACGTTTTTAACGGCCCGCAAACTGTATCTGACGGCTCCGTTTTCCGGCGCAAACGGAAAACCGCTTTTGTTTATTGACGGCGGAAGGACTTGAATCCCGCTCCCCTTCGCTTCATGCAGATATTGCGATATTTTGTCCTCATTGCCGATGACGCTCGTCAACAGCCCGCACATAAAATATAGCGGATAATGCGCCTTTAAATAGGCGAGCTGATAGCCGATCATGCTGTATGCGACAGCATGGCTTCTGTTGAATCCGTAGTTAGCGAATTTTACAATCAGATCGTAGACCTCGTTTGCAGTGACTACAGAATACTCCTTTTTTAAGCACCCTTCAACAAAATGGCTTCGCTCTCTGTCCAGAATGTCCTTTTGCTTTTTGCTGACAGCCCGTCTGAGCAGATCCGCTTCACCTAATGAAAATCCTGCCATGCGCGAGGCGATCATCATTATCTGTTCTTGATAGACGATGACGCCGTAAGTGTCACTGAGAATATTTCTTACGTCCTCGTGCGGCACTTCCACACGCGCCCGTCCGTGCTTCCGATCGATAAATAACGGAATATTTTCCATCGGTCCCGGCCTGTAAAGCGCGTTAACCGCGACAATGTCTTCCAGTCTTGACGGCTTCAGGCGCTTCAGCACGTTTCTCATTCCTGATGATTCCAGCTGGAAAATACCCGTCGTATCACCGTTTGACAATAGCGAGAACGTTTTTTCATCCTGATAAGAAATCTCGGAAAAATCAATTTTCGTATTCGTCTCTTTTTCAATCATCGTTTTAATGGATTCAATAAGCGTCAGGTTGCGCAAACCTAAAAAGTCCATTTTCAAAAGACCGAGATCCTCCAGGTGATCCATCGCATACTGCGTTAAATACACGCCGTCATGCCCTTCTTGAAGAGGGACAACTTCCGAAAGCGGCTCTTTACTGAGAACGACCCCGGCCGCGTGTGTTGACGTGTGCCGCGGAAGACCTTCGATTTTCCTTGCGATCTGAAACACTTTATGAAGAACGGCGGATTCGGACAGCCGCCTGTTCAGCTGAGCGGACAGCCGCCTCGCCTCCTCAAGCGTCATTCCCGGTTTCGACGGGATCAGGCGGGCAAGCTGGTCGGCTTCTTTCGGGCTGATTCCGAACACTCTCCCGGTATCCCTTAACGCCGCCTTTGCGGCCAATGTCCCGAAGGTGATAATCTGGGCGACGTGCATGGCCCCGTACTTATTTTGCACATACTGAATGACCTCATCCCTTCTCGTATCAGGGAAATCGATATCAATATCCGGCATGCTGATCCGCTCGGGATTAAGAAATCTCTCAAACAGCAGAGAATGTTTAAGCGGATCCACGTCGGTAATGAAAAGCGAGTAAGCGACAAGCGAGCCTGCCGCGGACCCCCTTCCCGGGCCTGTCACAATGCCCTTTTCATGCGCGTACTTCATAAAGTCCCATACGATGAGAAAATAATCACTGAATTTCATGCGCCTGATGACGTCCAGCTCATATTCAAGCCGGCGGACAGCCCGCTCATCAGGAGTGCTGAAACGGAGGCGCAGCCCCTCATGACAGATCTCCGCCAAATAGTCATCGGCTGATTTGCCGTCCGGCGCCGGAAAAGACGGAAGCTGTGTCTGTCCGAGGCTGACATCGACCCGGCATTGCCGGGCGATACGGGCGGCTGCTTCAATCGCTTCCGGATGCCGCGTGTAAAGCTCTGCCATTTCTTCAGGCGTCCTCAAGTATAAGTCCGGCAGATTCCCGCTCTGATCCTCCCATTTCTCTCCGGCTTTAATAGCGCACAGACAGCGGTACGCATCTTGATCTTCTTTCTTGATATAACGGACATCCCCCGCAGCGCAGACAGCGATTTCCGTTTCGGCTGACAGGCGGAGAATCTCTTCTGATAACGTCTCATGTCCTTTAAACGGCTGGTACCCTAAATAAAAACGGCCGTCTCCGAACAGCTCCCGGAATCCTTCGGCAGCCCGGACCGCTTCTTCAAACTTCCCGGCTTGAAGCAGGCTTTCAATGTACCCGTTTTCACCGGGCGTAATGGCGATCAGCCCCTCATGATAGCTCTTCATCCATTTTCGCTTCATGCCGCCCTTTGCCATGGATTGCAGCGCACTTGAGATTTTCACCAGGTTCTGATATCCGGTGTTTGTCTCCGCTAAAAGAATGAGCGGGTGTGCTTCAAGCTCCGTATCATCCGTGTATATAGAAGCCGTCAGACCGATAATCGGCTTAATTCCGTTTGATTTGCATGCTTTATAAAACTCAATGGCGCCGTACATCACATTTTCGTCCGTCAGCGCCAATGATGAATATCCGAGTTCCTTCGCTTGTGCAACAAGCTCTTTTACAGAAGCGGCGCTGTTTAACAGGCTGTAGCCGCTATGTACTTGCAGGTGAACAAAAGACAATGCCGCCACTCCTTTCCCATACGTTCATTTTGCCTTTCTACATTATAAGACGGGTTTTCTTAAGAAACAAATGTTCTTTTTTGACTCATCATCATACTTGTCCGTTTCGCTCAATATGATAGAAAAGTGAGGTGGTGTATATATGGATCAGGAAGCCGGATTTATGGCGAATTTCATCAGCAGTTATTTTATCGCCCTCGGTGTGTTGCTCGGCGGCGCGCTGATCGGCGGCCTCGGAGCTTATTTATCAGGCGAGCCTCCGCTGACGGCGATCACAAAATTGGCGAACAGGCTGAAGATCTGGGCGCTTGTCGCGGCCATCGGGGGAACATTTGACGCGGTATACAGTTTCGAGCGGGGGCTGTTTGAAGGCAACACGCGCGACATCTTCAAACAGCTTCTTTTAATTATTTCAGCAATGGGCGGCGCGCAGACCGGCTGGCTGATTATTTCATGGCTGACCCAGGAGAATATGTCATCATGAGAATTCCCGAGTATTATAAAAAACCGGGATGGCAGCGTTTTTTTGCGGGAATGATGTGCGGAGCCATCGTCAGCTGGCTGTTCTTTCTGTTTACATACGGAACGTTTCAGGAAGAACAGGTGACGTTAATTGAAAAGCAGCGGGAGCACGCGCGGGATTTAAAAAACCAAATCTCCATCTATCAGAAAGATCTTCATAAATTAAATGAGGATAATAAGCAAAGGCTGCTCATCCAAAGTGTTGATGTGAAGCTGATCAATGGGGAAAAATACAGAATCGCCCAGCCTGACAAGATGAAATTTGAGGAACAAGTGAAAGATAATATTTCTGAAGTCATCACAAAGGATATTGAAAGCGTGTATAAAACAAAGGAGCTTTTAAAACGGACGATCGAAAACAAAATATACACCATAAATGAGAAGGAATTTAAAGCTGAAGTAAAGGAACTGACGATTTATACGAGATTGTCTGTCGAAATTCATATTTCTTTTGCGACGTAATTATGTCATTTTTAAAAATTTTCCATAGATCTGTCGCTTTTTTCTCCGCTTTTTTATAAACTGTAGATGAGACATTTTCAATGATTCTGAAGGGAGGAAGGGAAAATGGAGGTTTTTAGTGAGCGCCGCTTGGCAAAAGATCATGCAGCCCGAATCAGACAAGGCTATTCCGCATATGCAGAAACAGACACACTCGCTTCCCTCATAAAAAAAGAACTCCAAATCTGTAATCTCCGCGTCTACGAAGACCTGACTGAATTCGGCTGCTGGTTCATCCCCGTGACAGATGAACACTAAGAAAGAGGGTCTCCCCTCTACTTGTGTTCGTTACATATCTCTTCCAGATCAGCAAGAATCTGATCGGTTTCATCCCAGCTGAAGATGGATGCGCCGGCCGCAAGCGGATGTCCGCCGCCATTGTATTTCCGGGCAATTCCGTTGATGACCGGACCTTTTGAACGGAACCGGACTCTGATTTGATCGTCTTCTTCTACGAAAAACACCCAAGCGCGGATACCCGAAATATTTCCGAGTGTTCCGACAAGCTGCGACGCTTCAGAAGCGGTGGTTCCATATGTCTCCAAAATGTCTTTTTTAATGAAAACGGAAGCGACGCCGTTTTCAGACAGTGACACATTTTGATAAATAAAGCCGTTAAGCTTCACCACATTTAATTTTGTTTCATACAATTGATTGAACAGCTCTGACGATGAAAATGGGAACTCAATGAGCTCTCCCGCGTATTTTAATGTCTTTTTTGTGGTGTTCGGGAATAAGAAGCGCCCCGTATCACCGACGATACCCGCGTAGATCAGCTCAGCTGCTTTCGTATTCAGTTTCCAGCCGTGCTGCTTTCCTTCCAGGTACAGCTCATAGATCATTTCGCTTACGGAGCTTGCATTCGTATCGACCCATAACAGATCGCCATACGGATCTTCATTTGGATGGTGGTCTATTTTCATGAGCCTTGCGCCGGAATGGTAGCGCTGATCGTCGACCCTGCCTTGGTTTGCGGTGTCGCACACGATGACAAGAGCATCTTTATATGTTTCGTCATCCACCTCATCGAGGGAATATAAAAAAGACAAGGACGGCTCAGGCTGTCCGACGGCAAAAATATTTTTTTCGGGATACGTTTCCCGCAGGATTTCCGTAAGGCCGCACTGCGAACCGTAGGCGTCCGGGTCAGGCCTCACATGTCTATGTAAGATAATGGTGTCATATAATGATATGGTTCTGATCAGTTCGGATTTCATCGTTTTCTCCTTTTCGTTTTTATTCATTTAATCATACTCTTTATCCATGGAAAAGGAAAATCTTTCAGCAACGGTATAAACGGTTTTGCAAACTCATATAATGGAGGATTTCATTTATGCTGGTTTTTGTTTTTCTCATCGGGCTTTCTGCCTGCTTTTACGTGTATTACAAAGTAAAAGGAATCCAGACGAAACGGGCGCTGGAGAAGGAATGTTTTTCGGCTAAATCAAGTATGGCATTAGGGGCGCTGGTGCTTTTGTACGGAGTAAACCAAATGATTCTGTTTCACTCCGTCCTGACCCTGGTCATCGGCGGCGTCTTCATTTTAATCGGAGCAGGCAGCGCATGGGCCGGGTATAGAGCCTATAAGCATTATGAGCCCATCCATGCAAAGGAAGCGGAGAGGGACCACGCATAATGAATGCAAAGGGACCCGGGTGCGTCCCTTAACTTCTCTCCATCAGCTGCACCATGAGCATCGCTTTTGAAACGATGCCGCTTTGGCTTGACACTTCCACTTCCATTTTTCCGAATTTCCGGCCCGCCTCTAAAATGCGCGGTTTCACTTCAATGACCGACTCCATCTGTACGGGCTTCAGGAAGAAAATCGTAATGCTTTCAATGACCAGCTCGCCGCGTTTGCGGGAGCGTAAAAATCGGCTGGCGGCCTGGGTTAAAATCGTCGTAAACACCCCGTAAGAAATCGTGCCGAGCTGATTGGTCATTTGCGGCGTGACTTCATATTGATAAACGGCCGGCGTTTTGTCATCTTCCTCTTCTTTAAATCCCCTTGAAACAATATCATCCAGCTTTTCACCGACCTGAGGCTGCTTTTGAACCATTTGAAGCGCTTTTAAGACATCCTGGCGGCTGATCATTCCGATCAGTTTGTGATGCCCGTCTGTCACCGGAAGCACTTCAATTCCTTCCCAAACCATCATTTGAGCCGCTGAGGCGACAGATGTTTTCCCGATCACCGTGACAGGGTTTTTGGTCATTACTTTTTCAATCGGAACTGACCGGTCATGCCCCGCGATATCTTTCGATGTGAGGATTCCGTGGATTTTCATCTGCTGATCGATAACCGGAAAGCGGCCGTGTCCGGTTTCATAGTTCTTTTCGTACCATTTCTCCAGTTTATCCTTAGGGGACAGCGTCACTGTCCGATCTGCGGGCGTCAAAATGTCTTCCACGAGCACAATCTCTTTTTTTATGAGCTGATCATAGATCGCCCGGTTGATCATCGCGGCTACCGTAAAGGTATCGTAGCTCGTAGAGAGAATCGGAAGCTCAAGCATATCGGCCAGCTCGATAATGCTGTCGTCGGTATTAAACCCTCCCGTTACCAAAACAGCTGCGCCCGCCTCAAGCGCCTGGCGGTGGGCGTTGATTCGGTTCCCGACGATTAACAGGTTCCCCGCCGCCGTATAACGCATCATCGCGTCAAGCTCCATCGCGCCGATCACAAACTTATTCAACGTTTTATGCAGACCGGCTTTTCCGCCGAGCACCTGGCCGTCTATCACATTGACGACCTCGGCGTATGTCAGCTTTTCAATATTTTCTTTTTTCTTCTGTTCAATCCGGATGGTCCCCACACGTTCAATAGTGGAAACGAATCCTTTGTTTTCGGCTTCCTTAATGGCTCTGTAAGCCGTTCCTTCACTGACTTTCATTTCTTTCGCAATTCTTCTGACCGAAATTTTTTCACCGACAGGAAGCGAATCTATGTATGATAGGATTTGTTCATGCTTTGTTGCCAAGCGTTTCACCTCTAAGGACAGTCTTCTGCTTTTATTATAAGGGTACGGGGGATTCATTCGCAATGAGACGCCCGAAAAAAGGCGGCATCACAAAAAGACCTTCTGAATGCTTGATTCAGAAGGTCTTTGACACATATGTCAGGCAAGCTCAATGGTCTCGCCGGCCGCCATGACTTTGCCGACGCCTCCGGGCAGACTTTCGGCGAAAGCGTCAGGGTCCTGTTCAATGACAGGAAATGTATTGTAATGAACGGGAACGACCTGTTTCGCTCTCAGCCACTCAGCCGCGAGTTTCGCGTCTTCAGGGCCCATGGTGAAGTTATCACCGATCGGCAGAAACGCCAGGTCAATGTGATTCAGTTCCCCGATCAGTTTCATATCTGAGAACAGCGCCGTGTCTCCGGCGTGGAAAATCGTTTTGCCGTCAATCGTCAATAAAATCCCGGCCGGCATCCCCGTGTACGTAATGGTTTTGTTTTCTTCATCAGTGACCGCCGATCCGTGGAATGCCTGTGTCAGTTTCACTTTGCCGAAATCAAATTGGCGCGCCCCGCCGATATGCATCGGGTGGACCTTTAAACCTTTAAAGCCGAGATAAACGGCAAGCTCGTTCGGCGCAATGACGAGCGCATCGTTTTGTTTAGCGATCTGCTCTGTATCTCCGACATGGTCATTGTGTCCGTGAGTAAGCAGGATGACATCCGCTTTCACTTCTTCCGGTTTCAAATTTGTCAGACTGTTTCCGGTCAGAAACGGATCAAAAATAATGTTATGGGTTTTCGTTTCCACTTGAATGACAGAATGTCCGTGATAAGTCACTTTCATCGTTTTCACCTCATAAAAAATTAATATTTATCAAGTTCCCTTTTTGACAAACGAAAAAACTTACAGGGATTGATGCCTGTTAATCACATTCAGCCCGCCTGTTGCTTCAATGACCGTTCCGGTTACAAGATCGGAATCTTCCTCACATAAAAAGGCGATGATTCTCGCAATATCCTCTCCGGTTCCGGACCTGCCGATCGGCGTCTTTTCTTTGCCGATTTTCCGTCTTGCTTCCTCTATAGACGCTTCTTTCATATCTCCTACAATATCACCCGGGCAGACCATATTGGCCGTAATGCCTGATTCGGCTTCTTCAATCGCAATGGTTTTCGTTAACGAAGCCAATCCGACTTTAGCCGCTCCGAAAGCGGAACGGTGAAGCCAGCCGGGGGCATGGTCCGCTCCTTGAAAACCGTATGTAATAATCCGGCCGAACCGCTGCTGTCTCATGACCGGGATAACCGCTTTAAACAGATGGAAAACGGCGCTTAAATTCCCTTCAAGCATGTCATACCATTCGTCATCGGAGTAATCGGCTAGCTTTTTGCGCTCAAATATGTACGGCCCGGCATTGTTAATCAGTATGTCAATCCTTCCAAACCGCTGAAGGGCTGCATCGGCGATCCGCATGAGATCTTCTTTCCGGGTTACATCGCCCTTAACGAATTGCAATCTGTCATGGCACCCGGGATAATCCGCCTTCAGACAGGCGACCGCTTCTTCGTCTTGTCTGTAATTCACTGTGACAGAAAAGCCTTTTTCCAGAAGCATTTCAGTCACTTTTCGGCCCAATCCCTTTGTACCGGCAGTGATTAGAGCATGTCGCACATTGAATACCCTCCCCAGGCAACGTTGCCGCTTCAATAAAATCAAGACGTTTCTCCCTCTACTTTACTATAAACAAACGGCAATATCACTTTTTTGCACTTCGTCCGCACGAAAAAAAAGCCGTCTTTACAGACAGCTTAATTTTCTGAAGGAGCAGAGGCTTCCTCCATGCCGACATAACCGCTTTCGTATGCCTCTGAGATGAGCCTGGCCGTTTCTTCACTTTCTTTTTCATCATAGATGTAACGGTCTTGTTCTTTGCGCATTCCTTCTACCTCCCATCTTTATAGATGTAGGGTGTCTGATATGACGGGAAAATATGAAGGAAATTTCAGCAAATTAAATGCCGGCGCAGGCTTTTGCTTTTACGAGCGCCTGTTCTACCTGCTGAAAACCCGTTCCGCCGGCGCTCATTCTTTTTTCAACCGCATGATGCGGATCGAGCACGGTATAGATGTCTTCTTCAAAGAGACTGCTGGCTTGAAGGAATTCTTCAAATGCCATATCACTTAAATAGATTCCTTTTTCAATGCAGCTGTACACAAGCTTGCCGACCACTTCATGCGCTTCTCTGAACGGCATGCCTTTTTTAGCTAAATAATCGGCAAGTTCCGTCGCGTTTGAAAAATCTTGTTTTGTCGCTTGTTTCATGATGTCTTTGTTTACTTTCATCGTTTCAATCATGCCTGTGAAAATCTGAAGGCTTCCTTCAACGGTTTTCACCGTGTCAAACATGCCTTCTTTATCTTCCTGCAGGTCTTTGTTGTAAGCGAGCGGGAGCCCTTTCATAATCGTGAAAAGCCCCATCATATCACCGTATACACGTCCGGTTTTACCGCGGATCAGCTCCGCCATGTCGGGGTTTTTCTTCTGCGGCATCATGCTGCTTCCCGTCGCATACGTATCATCCAGTTCAATGAATCTGAATTCCTGCGAGCACCATAGAATGATTTCTTCTGATAAACGCGAAAGGTGCATCATCAGCATGCTGCTGCCGCTTAAAAACTCGAGAATAAAATCTCTGTCACTGACTCCGTCAAGACTGTTCTCATAAATGGAGTCAAAACCGAGCAGCTCCGCCGAATAGTTACGGTCTATCGGAAACGTGGTTCCGGCAAGCGCCCCGCATCCGAGCGGCGATATGTTAATCCGCTTCATAGCATCGCGAAAACGCTCTTTATCCCGTTCAAGCATCCAAAAATAAGCAAGCAGATGGTGGGCGAAAGAAATCGGCTGAGCCCGCTGCAAATGGGTGTACCCCGGCAGAATGGTCTCGACATTGGCCTCCGCTTTTTCGATCAGCGCTTTTTGGAACTGTTCAATCAGCACGATGATATGTGAGACATGATCTTTCAAATACAAATGCATGTCGGTCGCCACCTGGTCATTCCGGCTTCTGCCGGTATGGAGCTTGCCGCCTAGCGGTCCGATTTCTTCGATCAGCATTTTTTCAATATTCAAATGGATATCTTCATAATCAACAGAGAATTCAAGCGTTCCTTCCTCTGCTTTTTGCAGGAGGGTCTGAAGCCCTTGACGGATGGCACCTTCTTCTTCTTCCGTCAGAATGCCGCATTTTTTCAGCATTGCCGCATGAGCGAGAGACCCTGTAATATCCTCTTTGACTAAGTTTTGGTCGAATGTGATGGATGCGCCGAACTCATCGACCCACTTTTCCGGTGTTTTTTGAAAACGGCCTCCCCAAAGCTTCTTCATGCTTCAATCTGCTCCTTCTTTTTCACAATGCTGTTTACTTTTGTCGGCAGCCCCCAAAGCTCAATGAAACCGATTGCCGCGTGATGGTCAAAAGCATCGTCTTTTGTATATGTCGCAAGTTTTTCATCGTAGAGTGAATATTCCGACTTACGTCCTTCTACAATGGCATGGCCTTTAAACAGCTTGACGCGCACGACGCCGGTGACGTGTTTTTGAGTTTCTTTCAAGAATGCAAGCAGCGCGTCTTTTAACGGCGAGAACCATAAACCGTTATAGATGATTTCAGACAGTTTTTGTTCAATTGCCGGTTTGAAATGGGCCACTTCTTTCACTAAAGTCAGATCCTCAAGCTCTTTGTGAGCCGTAATCAAAGTCATGGCGCCCGGGCACTCATAAACTTCACGGGACTTAATGCCGACCAGGCGGTTTTCCACATGGTCAATCCGGCCGATGCCGTGTTTTCCGGCAGTCTCGTTCAGCTTGAGAATTAAATCAGCGAGCGGGTAGGTTACGCCATCGATTGAAACCGGAACACCGGCTTCAAATGCGATTTCGATGATTTCCGGAACGTCCGGCGTGTTTTCAAGAGATGCTGTCAGGTCATATGCCCCTTCAGGCGGCGCCGCCCACGGGTCTTCTAATATACCGCATTCATTGGCGCGTCCCCATAGGTTCTGATCGATGGAATAAGGGCTGTCAAGATTGATCGGAATCGGAATGCCCCGGCTTGCGGCATATTCAATTTCTTCTTCACGCGACCATTGCCACTCACGGACCGGAGCAATGACCTCCAGATCAGGATTTAATGATTTAATGGATACTTCGAAACGAACCTGATCGTTGCCTTTTCCCGTGCAGCCGTGCGCTACGGCCACCGCGTTTTCCTTTTCCGCGACTTCAACGAGTTTTTTCGCGATTAACGGACGGGATAATGCAGATACGAGCGGATACTTGCCTTCATACATTGTATGGGCCTGCATAGAAATAAGCGCGTACTCCCGGGCGAATTCTTCTTTCGCATCAATCACATAAGAATTTAAGGCGCCTACTTCCAGCGCTTTTTGCTGAACGAATGCCAAATCCTTTCCTTCCCCTACATCTAAGCAGCAGGCAACAACATCGTATCCCTGTTCTTGCAGCCATTTTATCGCTACAGAAGTATCAAGACCTCCTGAGTATGCCAATACAACCTTTTTTTGTTCTGCCATGTTAAAAGCTCCCTTTGTATAAAAATTAGTTTTAATTAATAAAAATGCATTTTGTATGTATACACTGTAACAAGTAAATTCTGTTTTTTCAAGCCTTTTATAAAAAAAACCCCACCCAATTTTTTGAGCGGAGCAGAGCCTTTTTATACATTTATAAATCTTTTCGGATTTCCCGGAGCACATGGGGCAGTTCAGGAATAATCAGTTTACTCATCGCAAGCTTTACGGCGCCTGAGGAGCCGGGCGTGCAGAAGACTGCGGTATTTTGGATCACACCCGCTGCCGCTCTGGACAAAATGGCGGCGGAACCGATGTCCTCCGTATAGCTCAGCATGCGGAACAGCTCGCCGAATCCCGGGAGTTCTTTTGAAAACAGCGGCGTGACCGCTTCAATTGTGACATCCCTTTCGGCAATGCCCGTCCCTCCGTTTAACAGCACCGCATCTGTATATTCATCCATACAGCCGGATAAAACGGCTTTCTGCAATTCATCTTTTTCATCTTTAACAATGTCATAAGCGACCGTTTCAAATCCCGCTTCCCTGAGGAAGTCCATCATGACGCGCCCGCTTTTGTCGGTTTCTTTCGTTCTCGTGTCGCTGACTGTAATCACCTTGCAGCGCACGGCTGACGGGGCTTCTTGTTTATGTTCATGCACACTCATTGCTTCACCTCATCGTTTATGTAATAAACATATCGTAACGTTTGATTCTGGGGCATTCAATAAAAAAGCACACCCTAAAGGATGTGCTTTTTTCGATCATTACTGTGCAAGGCGGACAACGTCGCGTGCGATCATGACCTCTTCGTCAGTCGGAATGATCATGACTTTGACAGGAGAGTGAGGGTAGCTGATAAACGCTTCCTCGCCGCGCACGTTGTTCAGCGCAGGATCCCAATATACACCCATGAATTCTAAGCCGCGAAGCACGCGTTCTCTGACTTCAACGCTGTTTTCACCGATACCCGCAGTGAAAATAATCGCGTCAACGCCGCTCATTCTCGCAGCATAAGAACCGATGTATTTATGGATTCTGCTTGCGAACACTTCAAGAGCCGTTTCCGCTCTTTCGTTTCCTTCTTTTGAAGCTTCCACGATATCGCGAAGGTCGCTGGAGAAACCGGATACGCCAAGCAGTCCGCTCTTTTTATTTAATGTATTTAATACTTCATCTGCCGTCTGATCCGTTTTTTCCATAATGTACGGAATCAATGCAGGGTCGATGTTTCCTGAACGTGTTCCCATCGCAACACCCGCAAGCGGTGTGAAGCCCATTGACGTATCAATGGATTTTCCGCCTTCTACGGCCGCGATACTTGCGCCGTTACCGAGGTGGCAGGAAATCAGACGCAAATCTTCAAGCGGGCGGCCGAGAAGCTCAGCTGCGCGCTGTGTCACGTATTTATGAGAAGTGCCGTGGAAACCGTATTTGCGGATGCCGTATTTCTCGTAGTATTCGTACGGTAGGCTGTACAGGTAAGATTGTTCAGGCATCGTTTGGTGGAACGCCGTATCAAACACTGCAACCGCAGGCACATTCGGAAGCACTTCTTTAAAGGCTTTAATGCCGACGATATTAGCCGGGTTGTGAAGCGGCGCAAGTTCTGAAATCTCTTCAATCTCACGGATTGTTTCATCCGTAAGCAAAACAGAATCGCTGAATTTTTCTCCGCCGTGAACCACACGGTGGCCGATTCCGTCAATTTCATTTAAATCCTTTATAATACCGAATTCAGTCAGCTTGTGAAGCAGCATCTTCACCGCAACCGCATGATCCGGAATATCTGTCACTTCTGTATTTTTTTCGCCGTTAACAGAGATTGTGAAAACGCTGTCGGCGATACCGATCCGTTCTACTAAACCTTTTGTTAGCACCTTTTCTGAAGGCATTTCGAATAACTGAAATTTTAAAGATGAGCTTCCTGCGTTAATTGCAATAATTTTAGACATAAATGACGCTCCTATCAAAATTCTTCTTCGTTTGTTCGTTCTTTTTTCCCAGACCATAATTGCAGTCCAAAAAATATCTGACTTTTCCATTTAAACATTGTCAACTCAGCATTTCAAGTCAACATCCACATTGGCACCGCTTACAATACGAAGTCGATATTTTCTGATAAATTTTATTTGTGCCAAATGGACGGTACGGCCTTACGGAATGTTATTTTCTTTCCTTAATTTGTGTTATCGTCCTGATTTCCATTCATTTTAAAAAGCAAAAGCAGCGCGGGATTTTGCATCTCACACTGCTTTTTCGCCATTATTTTTCTTTTTGAATCCATTGATCCAATTTTGCCATCATCTCCCGCATCGCCTGCTGGTTCGCAAAGGAAGGAAGATTCGCCAAAAGCGCTTGTTTCGGCGGCTTTGCGTCTTCGCATTTTTTCTGCAAGATTAAAATGCTCTTTGCCTGCGCTTCGTCTTTAAACATAGTAGCCGGCAGCTGAAGAAGGGCGTTGATATACACTTTTTCCGCAAAAAACCGCTTCAGTTTATCGCTTTGCGCGCTGTCAAACAGATGGTTTGGAATCATAAAAAATAAGTATCCGCCCGGTTTTGTATGTTTGACGCTCTGCTCAATAAATAAGTGGTGGGCAAATGAGTGGCCTTCATCCGCTTTCAGCTCAAACGCTTCAGCGCCTTCGTCATTCGGATAGTAGCCGACCGGCAAATCGCAGATGACCGCATCGGCCGGTTCAATAAATAACGGCTGAAGACTGTCCTGGCAGAACAGCTCCATTTCTTTTTCCTGCAGATTCGCCTGCGCATATGCGATCTTCAGAAGGACATCGTCGATTTCAATGCCGAAGCTTTTTCCCGCTTTGTCAGAAAGCTGGTTTGCCGCGGTCAGCAGAAGATTTCCGGTGCCGCAGGCGGGGTCCAGCAATGTCAGGCCTTTTCGGCCGCCCGTAAATTTATTCACGAGGTAACTGATGAAAAGGCCGATCGTATCAGGCGTCATCTGTCTGTTCGGATGGGACTTATCTTTGAGCCCTTTTAAAATGGCGAGCTGGAACGCCTTGCGGATCCATTCATGCTCCCATTTTCGGAAGTCTGCTTTCGCGAGCAGGCTGTTAAGCTCGCCGGTTTGCTTTTCCTGAAGCGGAAGCTGGTCGGCCTTTTCAAGAAAATACATTTCTCCCGCTTCCGCAAGCCCCTCAATATAAGAAATCTGAAGGCCTTCTGCTATCACTTGGGCGGCTTCATCTAAAAGTTCATAAATCTGACCGACATGGTCGTGTTGCATGCTGTTTCCTCCTTGCCATGAAAAGAGCTCCGCGGCAGCACCCGGAGCTCTTTTTCTCTCTTTACTTAATTAACGCTTTTGCAGCTTCGATAGGCTTTTCATAATTCGGGTGGTTTGTCGCTTCGCTTACGTATTCCGCGTAAACGACTTTTCCGTCCTGATCAAGGACGAATACGGAACGCGCCAAAAGACGAAGTTCTTTGATGTGAACACCGAATGCTTCACCAAATGACATCTCTTTATGATCCGATAACGTTTCAACTTTATCAATTCCGTTCGCTCCGCACCAGCGCGCTTGTGCAAACGGAAGGTCGGCGCTGATTGTATAAACGTTCACATCACCGAGTTTTGCGGCTTCTTCGTTGAAGCGGCGTGTCTGCGCGTCACATACGCCTGTGTCAATGGAAGGAATAACGGATATGATCGTTACTTTCCCTTTCATATCTGCTAATGTCTTCTCTTCTAATCCGTTTGTCAAAACCGTGAAGTCAGGAGCTTGGTCACCCGGTTTCACTTCTTGTCCGATCAGCGTCACGGCTCCGCCTTTAAATGTAATTTCAGCCATTCTGATTCCTCCCTTTATCTATGTATAGCTCTATCATAGTCGAGTTTTATGCAAACTGCAAAGGTTATGCCGCATCGTAAAAAAAGCTAACTGCGGGCGGCAGTTAACTTTTCTGTTATAAATCAATATCCGTTCTTTTTTGGTTCCGGCCTTTTTCATTCTTTTTAAACATATGCTGGATGCGTTCAATCGTTTGAGGCGCGGAGTCTAACAGTTTATCAATCAGATGGGTGTTTTCGTCCAAATGAAGCATACGCACGCCGTTTGTCCCGACAATCAGAAACGCAATCGGCGTAATGGATACTCCGCCGCCGCTTCCGCCGCCGAACGGGAGCTTCTGCTCTTTTCTTTCATCATCATCGGTTCTTTTTTCAGCCGGCTTTCCTCCAAACTCGCTTCCGCCCGCCGCAAATCCGAAGCCGACCTTTGAAACCGTTAAGATTACGCTGCCGTCAGGCGTTTCAACAGGATCGCCGATGATTGTATTCACGTCAATCATTTCTTTTAAATTTTCCATAGCGGTTTTCATTAAACCTTGAATGGGATGGTCTGCCATATGCGCTCCTCCTTAAACTGATGAATCATTCTTTGAAGCAACCGGAACCGGCTGTTTCTTTCGTATGATAGAAAGTCCGTTCCGCCCGTATTTGAGCAATTTGAAAGCTGCACCTATAAGATGTCCAAAACGAAAAAAGAATATACACTGCAAATGCGTCTTGGATGCAGGCACTTGAAAAGACGGAATGACTTCGCACACCGGTTTATGTATGAAACGCAGATGATCATACAGCATCGCCGTAAGGCCTCCCTTTACGGCCCACAATCCGCCGGCGGCGATTCCCGTAACGGCGGCGTCTTTTATTCCGATAACCGTCACCCATTCAAACTTCGTAACACGGACTCCCGCAAGAAATGAGGCGGCGATTTGGCGCATCTGAAAGACTTGGTGCAGAATCATTTCTATTCTGTGAATGCTCTGTTTGACATCTTCATATGTGATTTTTTTCTTCTCTTTTTTCTGACCTTTCATTTCTGATTTCGTGTCCTGTTTGACATCAATAGACGCGTCTTCGCTGTTTACTTTAATGACGGGCAGCGTTTTTTTAAAACGGACCAGCCCGTATAAGGCCGAGAGTTTATACGTCAGTTTGTCGTTATCTTTATCGTGAAGATATTCGAAAGTCAGATAGATTTTCATCCTCATGAGCAGCCAGACCAAAATGAGAATGAGAATTACAGCTGCTGCGGCATATCCCATAGGCTTCACTTCCTTAGCAGCATTATCGCCAAAACCAAAAAAAATAAACCCGGACGTTTATTCCGGGTTTACTGCTTTTATTTTCGGTACAGCGCTTCGTGAATCACCGTTGTGTCGGCGATCAAATCGTGAATGCCCTGCTTTTTGGGCGTAAACGCAATGACGATATAGAGAATCCAGATTTTATCGATATATCGCCCCACCGCTTCTCTGAAGATGACGGTGCTCCAAGTCAGCGGCTTTCCGGGCGTCAAAGAAGTGACCTTTAACCCGAAGACCATTTTGCCGAGTGTCTGATGAAACCATTTCGTCATGAACACAAAATAGGCGAGGTAGACGATCAGGGTTGTGACGGAATAAGCTGAGATTGTAAACATTCCGCTTGTTGCCGGGAGCTTCATCAGCGTGAAAATCGGTGAAACGATGAGATGGTTAAGTCCCCAGACCACCAGCCAATCAAGAAGAAACGCCCAAAACCTGATCCAAAAGCCCGCATATGCCTGCTCGGGCGCCTTCTGTTGTTCGGCTTCCTCTTCTTTGCCGTGAAAGCCTTCGTAAGTCGCGTCCATTCTTTCTTCCCCCCTACTTTGCATAGAGATACATCATCCGCGGCGAACCGGATTGCGAAATGAGTTCTTTCATATTCAGAAAATCAATTTCGCTTTTAAACATTTTCGCTGCGCTCATGGAAAAGAGCGAGCCTAATCCGAATCCTTCCTCGTATGTGATGACTGAAGCGTTTTTCATATTTTTATGGTCCTTTTTCATCGCGCTGATCGTATCATCGTAAAAACCGAGCTCATCAACGAGGCCGATTTTTTTCGCTTGTCTGCCGTCGTAAACACGGCCGTCGGCAATTTTTTTCACATCCGCTTTTGACATGTGCCGGCCTTTTGAAATGACATTGACAAATCCTTCATAAGAATCGTTGACCATTGTCTGCATGATCTTTCTTTCTTCCTTCGTCATGTCGCGGGTCGGGGACATGATGTCTTTATGCGCGCCGCTTTTAATGGTTTCAAACTTGATGCCGAGTTCATCGGCGAGCTTGGAATAATTGACGCTTTCCATAATGACGCCCAGTGAACCCGTGAGCGTTTCCGGTGAAGCATAGATTTTATCGGCAGCCGTTGAAATATAGTAGCCTCCCGATGCCGCCATGGAGCCCATGGATACATAAATCGGTTTCTTCGTTTCTTTCTTTAGTTCTTCCAGTTTTTTATGTATTTCCGCGCTTTCGTACACGCCTCCGCCAGGGGAATTGATTTTCAGCACAATTCCTTTGACGCTTTTGTCTTCTTTCGCACGCTCAACCTGTTTTAAAAATGATCTGTGATCATACCCGCCTGAGCTGAG
The DNA here is from genome assembly GCF_027721405.1 of Bacillus sp. KICET-1. Classification (NCBI taxonomy): domain Bacteria; kingdom Bacillati; phylum Bacillota; class Bacilli; order Caryophanales; family Bacillaceae; genus Bacillus; species Bacillus sp. KICET-1. Next base: position 2,025,347 of record NZ_CP113515.1, on the reverse strand, counting down.
CAGGCCAGCGGACCCGCCGTTATCCTCAATCGTGCCGTCCACTTCAAGCACGGCGATTTTACTGCCGGGGCTGCCCTTATCCAGCGTCACTTCCTCTGTGTCATCTGTCAGTGATGCAAAGTCAGACCCTGTATCTCCGATATTCTTCAGCACCCCGACGGTCACACTTGCAATGACTGATACGCCGAAAATGCCGAGCGCGATGACGAGCGCAATCCATCTTTTTGCATTCATTTGTTCTCCTCCTTTTCTGTCAATATTCGTACGTTCCCCCGTAAAAAAAGATTCATTTTTTTCATGAAGCGCTTTCCCTTACCGGATAAACAGGAAACATGTTACACTATTGCCACAGGTATTTTAACACAATACCTGCTGGGAGAAAAACGTAAATATGACAGCAAAGGGGAATGGGGATATGACCGATCTTCGCCGCAATGTTTATTTTTTTCACAAACAAAACAACGAAACAAAAGAACAAGTCAGCTCTTTGAAGCAGCTTGCTGAATCGCACGGTTTTACAGTTGCGGCTCAACCGGAGGATGCCGGAATTATTGCCAGCATCGGCAGCGACGGCTCATTTCTGCAAGCCGTCAGAAAAACCGGATTCCGTGATGACTGTCTGTATGTCGGCATCGCTAAAAAAGGGAAAGCCCATTTGTACTGTGATTTTCACAGCGATGAGCCTGAAAAAATGGCGGCCAGCATGACCGCGGAACAGCTTGAGGTCAGAAAATACCCGCTCATTCACGTAACGGTGGACGGCAGCAATCATTTTCACTGTTTAAACGAGGTTTCCATCCGTTCAAGCATTATTAAAACGTTTGTGATGGATGTGTTAATTGATGATCTTCATTTTGAGACGTTCAGAGGAGACGGGATGATCATTTCCACCCCGACGGGCAGCACCGCCTACAATAAATCTGTTTCAGGCGCCGTTGTTGATCCTTTGATTTCCTGCATGCAGGTATCCGAACTGGCGTCGTTGAACAACAACACATACCGTACACTCGGATCTCCGTTTATTTTAAGCTCAGACCGGAAGCTGACACTGCAGGTGGTGCAAGACGGCAATGAGCATCCGATTATCGGGCTTGATAATGAAGCGCTCAGCACGCGGAATGTCAAAAAGGTTGAGATTAGACTATCCGATAAAAAAATCAAAACGGTGAAACTGAAAGACAACTCTTTCTGGGAAAAAGTAAAACGATCATTTTTATCATAAAAAAAGAGGACGGGCATCAGCGCCTGTCCTCTTTTTCATATACGATACGGCCGCCGACGACGGTTTTGACCGCTTCCAATTCATGAAGCTTTTTCGGGTCCGTCATGAACGGATCACCGCTGAGTACGGTAAAGTCGGCATCATAGCCGGGGGCGATCCGTCCGCGGCTATGTTCTTTATGGATGATGGCCGCGCTTCCCTCCGTGTAAAGCTGAATGGCTTCGTACACGGTCAGGCACTCTTTTTCATAATAGGCCGGACCTTCCGGGTGCTGCTTGCTTGTACGGAGCACAGCCGATTGAATGCCCAGAAGCGGATCGGCCGGCTCAATCGGGGCATCTGAACCTCCGGCGCACAGCAGCCCTTTTGACAGCAGTGTTTTCCAGGCGAAAGCCGTTTTCATCCGCTCTTCTCCGAGCCGGTCAATCACCCACGGAAAATCACTGGCCACAAAATGCGGCTGAAGATCAAGTCCGATCGGCAGCCGGGCGGCTCTTTCAATCAATCCGTCATCTAATACTTGCGCATGAATGAGCCTGTCTAGCTGTCTGGGCTTTGCCGGGTATCTTTCGATAACATCCAGCACCTTTTCAAATGCAAGGTCGCCAATCGCGTGCACGGCAATCTCCATCCCTTTCTCTCTCGCTTTATAAACAAGAGCGGCAAGGGTTTCGTCATCATGCACCTGAACGCCGGAGACTGACGGATCATCGTGATAAGGCTTTTTCAATAGAGCGGTTCTGCCGCCGAGCGCGCCGTCAGCAAAAATTTTCATCGCTCCGTATTCCAGATAAGGTCCGATCGATTTATCCAGAGCGCTCCAGCTGTCGACGGCTTCGTGATGTACGAGCAGATGGGCGCGAAAAGGATAAAGGCCGCTGCCGGTTAACGACTCGTACGCGGCAACGGGAATGGACGCGTCTCCGTAGTATGCCAGATCTTCTGAATGCCCGCCGGTCAGGCCTTTTGACCAGCAGTCCGTAATCGCCGTTTGAAGCGCGCGTTTGACATAGTGAAGTGAGACGGGCGGCAGGGCCTGTGTCACAAGCTCTTGGGCTTTATCCAGCAGGAGGCCTGTCGGACCGGTTCCGTCCCGGACGATAATCCCGCCGTATGGATCAGGTGTTTCGTTTGTAATTCCCGCCGCGCGCAATGCGGCCGAATTAACCGCCGCGGCGTGCCGGCATACCCGCTTCAGCAGGACGGGGCGGTCGGGAAAGAGCAGGTCAAGGTCATGCTTCGTGACGTAAACCGGCCGTTCAAACAGATTTTCATCCCAGCCTTCGCCGATCAGCCATTCGCCATCTTCCAATTCACGCTCTGCTTCTTTTGCAGCCCGCAGTATCGCTTCTTTTGACGTCAGCTGCGACAAATCGAGGCGAAGCTGTTTTTCCCCGTGCCCGATTAAATGCATATGACTGTCCGTAAACCCCGGGAACATGACAGCTCCATGTAAATCGATTTCCTCCGTATCAGGCGAACCGTATGTTCCTTGGAGTTCCCGGAAGCTGCCCGTCTGCCTGACGACGCCTTCTTCGGTATAAACGGCTTCAGTGACATGATTCTTGTCCAGCATTGTATAGATGGTGCCGCCGTGCCAAATCGCTTTCATCCCCGCTCACCCTTTATCCTGTATTATGCTTTTTTATCAGCCTTCAGCCGTTCTTCACGCTGTCTCAGCTCCACACGTCTGATTTTTGCGGACGCCGTTTTCGGCAGGCTTTCGACAAATTCAATTTCTCTCGGATATTTATAAGGCGCCGTAATCGTTTTTACGTGGTTTTGCAGTTCTTTGACAAGTTCGTCACTGCGCTTTTCATCGTCTTGTAAAACGACATAAGCTTTTACGATTGAACCTCTGATTTCATCCGGGCTCGCCACGACGGCACATTCTTTCACTTCCGGATGCTTCACGAGCGCGTCCTCTACTTCAAAAGGCCCGATTGTATATCCGGAGCTGACAATGATGTCATCATTGCGGCTCTCAAACCAAAAGTAGCCGTCCTCGTCTTTTTTCGCGCGGTCTCCTGTAAGAAAGTAATCTCCGCGAATCTGCTTTTTCGTTCTTTCGGGATCTTTATAATATTCCTTGAATAAGGCCGGTGTGCTCAAATGCACGGCGATATCGCCCGTTTCGCCCGTTTCGCATATTTCGCCTTTATCGTTTATAATCTCCACTTGATTTCCAGGGGTCGGTTTGCCCATGCTTCCCGGCTTAATATCCATATCCTTCAGGACGCCGACTAACAGGGTGCTCTCCGTTTGGCCGTATCCGTCTCTCACTTTAATGCCGAAATGCTTCCGGAATACGTCAATGACTTCCCGGTTTAATGGCTCACCAGCAGAAACTGCGCTGTGAAGGGCAGAAAGATCATATTTGTCCAACTCCTCCACTTTTGCCATCAGGCGGTATTCCGTCGGGGTACAGCAGAAGACATTTACTTGATGGCGCTCCAGCAGCTCTAAATACGTCTTGGCGTTGAATCTGCCGTGATAAATGACTCCTGTCGCGCCGCTTCCCAGAATTGCGAGCAGCGGGCTCCACACCCATTTCTGCCAGCCGGGCGCCGCGGTGGCCCACACTGTATCGTCTTCAGAAATATCCAGCCATGCACCGGCTGATGTTTTTAAATGGGCAAAGGCCCAGCCGTGTGTATGTACAACGCCTTTAGGCTGGCCGGTCGTGCCTGAAGTATAGGACAAAAACGCCATGTCCTCTCTTGTTGTATCAGCTGTTTGAAAACTGTTTCCGTCCGCTTCAATCGTTAAGAGGTTTTTCCAGCCGGCATCATTTTCACCGATTGACAATGTCACCAGCTGCTCGGTATTCACCTCGTCAAACGCGTTTATAAATGAAGGAAAAACGATAGCGCCTTTCACTTCGGCGTGTTTGATCCGGTATTCAAGGTCTTTGGCGCGCAGCATTTCCGAGCAAGGAATGACGACCATCCCCGCTTTTAAGATCGCTAAATAAACGGCATACGCTTCAAGCACTCTCGGAACCATGACAATCAGCTTATCGCCTTTTTCAAATCCGAGACCTTTCAGGCGGGCTCCGATTTTATTCGTTTCTTCCATCAATTTTTCATACGTCCAGACTTTCTTGCCGCCTGTTTGATCTTCCCAAATAAGCGCGTTCTTCTCTTTGGAACGGCTGAACTTTTCGATTTCATTTACAAGGTTATAGTTCTTTGGGGCGATTAAATCTTCTCGTTTTAACACGAACAACTCCTCACTTTCTTTCCCCATTATACATAAACATAGGCCATTACAATAAAAATATGCATAAATTGCTTCCCGCCTTCTATCTATACTCATGAAAAAAGAGCGGGGAATTCCCCGCTCTCTTAGCCATTATGTGAAGTTGTGATTAAAACTGCTGCTGGCTGCTTCCGCCCATGCTTTGCTGAGCAAAAGAGACAAGACGTTTTGTGATTTCTCCACCGACAGAACCGTTGGCGCGAGAAGTTGTTTCCGGTCCAAGGTTTACACCGAATTCAGAAGCGATTTCATACTTCATTTGGTCGATAGCTTGAGCAGCGCCTGGCACTAAAAGCTGGTTGCTGTTTCCGCTGTTTGATTGTTGTGACATGTGTATCACCTCCTTGTGAGTATAGAATGTGATAAAACACATGTCTTCATTCAAAAAAACTTTGGTAATTGTATACAGTTTTAAAACAGGCCGGCAAACTTATCGTGAGCTTCCTGCTCTGAGTAAACAGTGATGGTTTCGATGCCCGCAGCGGCCTCTGCAATCAGCGGTTCAAAATCAACGAAGCTTTCGAAGTGCTCGATTTTTTCTTTTTTCGGGCGTGTTTTCGGACTTGGCGGCGTAAAGATGGTGCAGCAGTCCTCAAACGGCTGAATGCTTGTTTCATACGTGCCGATTTCTTTTGATTTCTCGATGATTTCTGTTTTGTCCATTCCGATTAAAGGGCGCAAAACCGGCGTTGCCGTCACGGCATTGATCGCATACATGCTTTCAAGCGTCTGGCTCGCTACCTGCCCGAGGCTTTCTCCCGTAATGATCGCGAGCGCTTTCCGTTCTTCTCTGATTCTGTCCGCGATTTGCAGCATAAGACGCCGCGTCGCCGTCATCGTATAGTTCTCCGGGATTTGTTTTTGGATGAGTTCCTGCGTCTTTGTAAACGGCACGATATGAAGCGTCATACTGCCGCCGAACTTCGCGAGGCATCCCGCGAGATCCATGACTTTCTGCTTTGCCCGTTCACTCGTATACGGCGGACTGAAGAAATGTATGGCTTCAACTGATAATCCCCGTTTCATCGCGTAAAAACCGGCGACCGGACTGTCAAAACCGCCGGAAAGCATCAGCATCGCTTTACCCGCGGAACCGACAGGAAGGCCTCCGGCGCCTTTTTCGTTACGAATGGTCAGGAATGTCGCCTCCTCCCTGATTTCAATCCGAAGCGGAATATCGGGATGTTTCACATCGACGGTTAATCCATCCGTGTTTTTCAAAATATGCCCGCCGATTTCAGCGTTCATCGCATTCGTATCTAATTCAAATTGTTTGTAAGCCCGTTTCGTCTCGACCTTAAACGTATTCCCCGGTTTATATTCGCCTTCTATCGCGGCTAAAGCCGTTTTTTTAATGTCTTCCAGCTTGCTTTCGCATTTAATTGCGAGACTAAAACTTTGAATGCCGAATATATTCTTTAATAAGGAACAAATTTCCTCCGGGTTTTCTCCATTAAGTGTAATTGACATCCGGTCCCGGTTTGAAAAGTATTTTACTTTTTTATAATCCTTTAATACCAGGCGGATATTCTGTTTTAATCTTTCAATAAAACTGCGTCTGTTTTTCCCTTTTGTGGATATTTCACCAAAACGGATTAAAATATGATCGTAATTCATATGCTACCTCATCATTTTTTTTAGTTTTTGAACAGCCGGCACCAGCGCGGCCATAAACGGCTCCGTGATGTCAGCCGTATGGCTGAAGTTCAGGCTGACTCTTATGCTGCTTGATGCAATCTGTTCGCCTTTATTCATTTGCAGAAGAACACGGCTCGGTTTGTGCTCTCTTGCCGAACATGCCGCGGTTGTGGAGACATATATTCCTTTTTCCTCAAGCATATGCAGCAGCACTTCCGCCTTCACGCCCGGAACGGAAAAATTAATGATATGCGGCGCGCTGTTTTCAGCGGGGGTGTTGATGACGACCCCGTCCGTCCCGCTCAGCCTTTCCATGAGCGCATTCTTGGCAGCCTCCACGGAAGAAAGCCGCTCGTTCATGTCACGCGCGGAAAGATTGATCGCTTTCGCAAGGGAAACGGCGCCTGCCGTGTGTTCCGTTCCGGCACGGACGCCTTTTTGCTGCGAGCCTCCCGTTATAAGCGGAATGAGCCGCGTTCCTTTTTTGACGATAAGCGCTCCGGTCCCTTTTAGGCCGTGAAACTTATGCCCTGAAACGGTGCAAAGGTCAATGCCCGCTTCTTCTATAGACAGAGGAACTTTATGAATGCCCTGCACATGATCAACATGAAACAGAATATTCCGGTGCTGCTTCAAAAACCCGCCGATTTCCTTTACGGGCTGAATGGAGCCGACTTCGTTATTGACATGCATGACGCTGACGATTATCGTATCCGGCCTGATAGCCGATTTGACGTCTTTCAAAGAAACGAAGCCGTTTTGATCGGCCGGAAGATATGTGACTTCAAAGCCGAACAGCTCTGTCAGCTGATCAAGCGTCTCCGTCACAGAAGGATGCTCAATCGCCGAAGCAATGATATGTCTTCCTTTACTCATGTTTGCCCAGGCTGCTCCCTTTAACGCAGCGTTATTCGCTTCAGTCGCGCCTGATGTAAATACAATATCATAATTTTTTAAACGCAAGGTTTTTTTTATTTGCTGAGCGGCCGCTTCAAGGAGCTGTTCCGTCTCAGTTCCTAACTGGTGCAGAGACGAAGGATTGCCGAAATACCGGCTGCTCGTCTGTTTGTACACATCTAATACCTCTTCATACGGCTCGGTCGTTGAGCTGTTGTCTAAATATATCATTTTTTTTACTCCTTTAATGAAAACGGTACATCGTATGATATTTATGCTACCATAACAAAAGTAAATATAAATTCGCAATAAATCGAGTATTGACTTCTCTGTACATTGCCATATAATAAGTAATGTTCGTTTTGTTATATTATCTGACAATTAATTGACAGAATATTTCAACATAGTATTTAGGAGGATTTTTATGAAACACTCACTACCTGTCAAAGATACCGTTATTATCGGTTTCATGCTTTTCGCACTTTTTTTCGGGGCAGGAAATATGATATATCCGCCGGAGCTCGGGCAAGCGGCGGGGCATAATGTCTGGAAAGCGATGGGCGGTTTCTTACTGACCGGCGTAGGTCTGCCGCTTTTGGGTATTATCGCCATCGCATTAACGGGCAAAGACGCGAAAGGGCTTGCCGATAAAGCTCATCCGGTATTCGGGACTATTTTCACCGTTGTTCTTTATTTATCAATCGGGCCGCTTTTCGCGATTCCGAGAACCGGAACCGTTTCATATGAAATCGGTGCAGTTCCGTTTTTAAGCGGCATTCCGGAAAGATTATCTTTATTTGTTTTCACGTTGATCTTTTTTTCTATTACGTATTATTTAGCTCTTAATCCTTCCAAAATCGTTGACAGAGTCGGAAAGATTTTGACTCCTATTAAATTCGGTATTATTTTAATCATCGTCGTAAAAGCCATTGTCACTCCGATGGGCGGGCTGGGCGCCGTACATCAGGCATATTCCGGAACGCCGGTGTTCAAAGGATTTTTGGAAGGCTATAAAACAATGGACGCGCTCGCCTCAATCGTCTTCGGCGTCGTTGTCGTCAACGCTGTTAAAAGCAGGGGCGTCACCCAGCGTAAAGCGCTCGCCGCCGCTTGTATTAAAGCGGGTCTGATTGCAGCGGCAGGTTTGACATTCATTTATTTATCTTTGGCCTATTTGGGAGCGACAAGCACGGACGCTGTGGGGCCGATCGGCGAAGGCGCAAAGATTTTATCAGCTTCATCAGATTACCTGTTCGGTTCACTGGGAAACATCGTTCTCGGCTCTGCCATCACCGTTGCGTGTTTAACGACAAGCATCGGGCTTGTCACATCTTGCGGCGAATATTTTTCAAAATTGATTCCCGCTTTATCATACAAAATGGTGGTTACGATTGTCACGCTGTTCAGTCTGGCGATTTCAAATTTCGGACTTGCTGAGATTATTGCATTTTCAGTTCCTATTTTATCAGCGATTTACCCGCTGGCGATTGTCATTATCGTCCTTTCCTTTATTGATAAAATCTTTAAGGAAAGACGGGAAGTCTATATCGCCTGCCTGATCGGAACAGGGCTGTTCAGTATCTTGGACGGTTTGAAGGCAGCAGGCATTCCGCTCGGATCATTAGATTCATTCTTAAACGCAAATCTTCCGCTTTACAGCATGGGAATCGGCTGGGTGCTTCCGGGCATTGCCGGAGCGATCATCGGCTGCATCATCACGTTTTTTACCAGCCCGCCCATCGAATTAAATAAAGCAAAATCGTAACATTCAGCGCTTGCGGCTTGACGTATATCAGCCGCAGGCGCTTTTTATATTCCGTGAGAAACTAAAAAACTGCACCTCTGATTTCCATCAGGGTGCAGTTTTTGCTTATGCGTCTATGAAGCAGATTGATCAGCTTTAATTTTTTTCACGGCGCCGGGAGCTGCTTTTTCAACAGCATCTGCCGCCATCTCATAAGCTTCATTATAGCTGTAAGCGTAAAACAGCCGTTCCGCTTCTTTCAGCTGTTCGGATAAAATATGATTCTGGCTTCGGAAGCGGTTGCCGTACTGGATGATCCGCTCAATCAGCTTCACCTGAATCACAAGATCTTCCGCCTCTTCACTGACTTCCTCAACCACCTTTTCGGCTTCAGCCAGATGTTTGGCGGCTTCCTCCATGTTCAGCGGCAGCTCTTCCAATTGGCTGACGGTTTCTTCTATATGATGATTTGCCGTCTCGAGCTTGTCCTTGACTTGTTCAGGAATTCCCGGCACGTTGCTTTTTTGCAGCATTCGGGCCGTGTCAGAAATGGTTTTCCGAAGATGCATCAGCGTTTCCCGCGCCTGCAGTTCTTCTTTTCTGAGCGCCTGCAGATTTTCACGGTATTCGGCATGTTCTTTCTGAGCCTCTTCCATCTGCTTTTCGATGGCCTCGACTTCTTCAATCAGCAGCGAGTAAGCGACATGCTCGCCGTCAAGCTTTTCTCTCGCCTGCTCAAGGAGCCGGCCGATCGTTTCCAGCTGTTTTTCGAAGGCATGCTGCCTGCTGATTTCTCCCGCGGTCAGCTGATAGCTTTCCTTGACGAGCTCCGTTTCGGTTTTTGTGCGGTCTTTTTCTTCCTCAAGCTTCTCATACGCGATGATCAGCTCAGGCATTTTGCTTAATACGGACTGTCCGGCTTCCACTTCTCCTTCCAGCTGTTCATACATCGATTGAATGGTTTCATCAATCAGCTGAAGGATGGCGGACGCTTCGTCGACATCTAATTCTTCCAAAAGCGCGTTTTCGGCCCGTTTCAATTGATTTGTGAGGGTCTCCAGCTCTTTTTCGATTTGAATATGCTCCAATTTGTAGCCTTTTTCCGTCATTTCCCGGTAGCCGTCTTTCAGCTTGGCAATTTGGTTCGGCACGGTCTGTTTACAGTCCGCAAGCAGTTTCGGAACGTCATCTATGTATGTCTGAAGCTGATCCAGTCTGCGGTCCTGTTCAAGCAGCACTTTTCTCGCTTTGATGTAATTGCCGCTTTCCGTCTCTTCTTCGAACTCTTTTATGCCGCTCCAGATTTCGTCGAGATCCGTCTCCAGGCTGTTATAAAGCTCTCCGTAGAGATGGCTGTACGCCAGAAGGTTTTTTCGCGCTTTTGAATACCGCTCACGCACCTGTTCAATCTCTCCGCGGCTTTTTTCCTCGCTCGTCACAAGGTCGCTGATCTCACGCAGTATGCCTTCTATATTTGATTCGGCTGCAGTGAGGAGGTCGTCGATGTGGACAAGCACCTGATTCGCTTTTTTAAACCGGTATTTGTCGGCGTTCTCTTCGGCATCATAAAGGAGCTCTTCTACTTTCGGCAGATGGGCTGTGACAATTTCATCCCACTCCTCGCGCCATCTTTCAAAGAACTCTTCCGTCTCTCCGGTCATTTTCAGATGTTTGATCTTGGACATTTCTTCCACTATCGAACGGTTTAAAATTTCAATCTTCCATGACTCCAGCCGGTCAATTTCCGTATAAATTTTTTTCCTGAAAAAGTAGCCCGCCGCAAAGAGCGCGAGCAGTATAACCAATAATCCGATGACTAACTCCATAATGAGCCCCCTTGTTGTTCTCTTAATCTGTCAGGGTGTTTTATGTATTCAGAAAGATTTCAATATATGTATTGAGAAAATCTGTCGTTTTCATTGTTATTATGATACCATGTAACCAACATTTTTTGACCAGAAATCAAAAACTTTTTGCATAATTTCGGCAGGATTCTGCAATTTTTTAATGGAGTGACACAAATGGAAAAACGAGACGCTCATATCCACACCCCTTTTTGCCCTCACGGCTCGAAGGATGCGCTGAAACAATATGTCGAAAAGGCCCTGGAAAGAGGCTTTGACTCGATCACATTTACAGAGCATGCCCCCCTTCCCCCGTCTTTTCAAGATCCCGTACCGCTTCAGGACAGCGCGATGGATCTCAGACAGATGGAGGTTTATTTGGAGCGGCTGTCACAGCTGAAAAAGGAATACGATGGACAAATCAGCATTCTGACTGGACTTGAAACCGATTTTATCACAGGGTATGAAGAGGAAACCGCGGCGTTTCTGAACACATACGGCCCCTCACTGGATGACGGCATCTTATCCGTTCATTTTTTGAAAACCGGTCCGTCTTATATATGCCTCGATTTTGACGAGCACGCCTTTCAGCAGCTTGCCGACCGCTTCGGAAGCGTTGAAGCCGTATATGAACAATACTATGAAACCGTGTATTCTTCCATTGTAACACCGCTCGGCCCCTTTAAGCCAAAACGGGTCGGCCATATCACGCTCGTCAAAAAATTCGCGCGCCTTTTCCCCTACAGCATGTCACCTCAAATAAGAGAGCTTGCGGCCCGCTGTCTTGACGCCGTGAAAGAACACGGAATGGAGCTGGATGTGAATACATCCGGGCTCAGAAAGAAGTTTGCCGGGGAAGTATACATGGAGGATTGGATGGCTGAGACGGCGAAGCAAAAAAAAATCCCGCTCATATTCGGGTCGGACGCCCATCAAGCGGAAGATGTCGGCAGTTCCTACGAAACGTACAAAAACATCATTACTTCATAAGCGCCGCATCAGGCCGCCGGAACACGCTTTCGATCCAGATCTTCACCTCTTCAAAATACCTTTTATAAAAGTACGGCTCATGAGGCTGCATATAGAGCACCTCCGTAATATATTGAGGCTGGAGATACGGCATCATCAAGAGGGATTTCAATTGCAGAATAAAATGCGGCACGGGCAGCGTCAGCCGTCTATGGCGTGACTGCCCTTCTTCAATCACCAGCTGGAAAATATATTTTTCTTTCATTAAGTAAGTAGACATAATTTCCCTGATCAGCACGGAATCAATCGTCACTTCCCGGTATACAAACCGCGTTAATTGACGGTTATCGTGCTGATAGGATAAAATATCGAAAATCACCCGCAGGATGCGTTCCTGCGCGTCTTCACCGTTCATACTGACGGCGGCTTTTTCCAGCGCTTCAGTATAGCCTTCGTAAAACTCGGAAACTAAATGTTCCATTAATCCGCCTTTCCCTTTAAAATAGTAGGAGATGTGCGCAACATTTACATCAGCTGACTTTGCGATTTCACGGACGGACGTGCCGGAATAACCTTTTTGGTTAAACAGCTGGACAGCGGCGTTAATAATTTTGTCTTTGGTGCTTACTTTCATACGGCTCACCCCTTTATGTGTAACAATTCAAGCAGAAAGGCGCCGTTCCTGTAAGAACTTCTCGACAAATGCCGGCAGAACGGCCGGAACTTTGTTTGATATTATAGAAAAAGTGAGGGTTTTCCATGTTTCATGTCGAAAAACAATCCGGAGATAAAGAAAAAAGTTATCAGCTTCTGCTTAAACAGCTCGAAGCCATGACAGAAGATGAAACGGATGCGATCGCAAATTACGCGAATGCGTCAGCGCTTTTATACCATTCATTACATGAAGTCAACTGGGCGGGGTTTTACTTCGCTAAAGAGGGCGAGCTCGTGCTCGGACCGTTTCAAGGACTTCCTGCCTGTGTGCGCATTCCGTTCGGCAGAGGCGTATGCGGCACTGCCTACTCTGATGGCGACGTGCAGCGGATTGCCGATGTGAATGCGTTCCCGGGACATATCGCCTGTGACGCGGCTTCCCAGTCAGAAATCGTTCTCCCGATCCGCGTAAACGGTGAAGTGATCGGTGTGCTGGACATTGACAGCCCCGTGAAAAACCGTTTTGATGAAACGGACGAAACCTATTTAGCAAAGTTTGTTGAAACGCTTGAAAAACGATTAGGATAAAGAAGGAGCCCGGCCGGCAGGCCGGCTCCTTTTTTATGTCGTCGTGCTGTTTTGATGGATGATCAGCCGGTTTTTGCCGTTCCGTTTGGCGATATAAAGCGCCTCGTCCGCTTGCTGAACGAGCATTTTCAACGGCATCGGGCCTGTCTTTGACCAGCAGGAAACACCGCAGGAAATCGTCACGCGCGGCTCGGTGTTTTCCCGGATGGCGCGAACAAGCCTTTTAGCGATGCGTTCTCCGGATGACACGTTGATATTCGGCAGATAGACAGCCAGCTCCTCGCCCCCCCACCTTGCAGCGACATCATGCTCACGAATATGGTTTTTCATAACGGAGGCCACCTGAATCAGGATCGAATCTCCCGTTTGATGACCGTATGTATCATTAATGGTTTTGAAATTATCGATATCAACGAGGATGAATACACCCCGTTTATGAATTTTCATGCTGTATTGAATTTTCTCATCCAAATAGGTTCTTGAATACAGCTCCGTCAGCTGGTCTGTCTGAATAAGATGCTCAAGCCTGTCGCGCAGCATGGAGTTCGTGACCGCCAATGTCGCATGGTGAATGAGCGCTTGAAAAAGCTTATACATTTCAAACGTAAAAGCATACAAATCCTTTTTCAATAAAATCGCGAACCCGAAGACGGTGTCATTTTCGATCATCGGCACCGCCATCAGCGAGCCGAAGCCGTTTTCGCCGAATACAGTCTTTCCGCTGCCGATAAACACGCCCTTTTCTCCCTCGAACAGCTTTTCTTTCACAATGCTGATATAGGGGTTCGCACGTTCTGTCTTAAAAAAAGCGGTATGTCCCGGAAGCAGATTTTGCGTCTCAAAATGATCAATATGAAAAAAAGCCACTTCTTCCGCATGAAACGATTGGGTCATAATGGCGGCGAGTTCCCGCATCGTGTCAGTGAGTCTGAGGCGCTGATTCAGCTGGCGCGATGTTTCATTAATGAGCTCCAGATTCGCAATGCTTTTTTTCGATTGCTCATAGAGCTGCGCATTTTCAAATGCTTTTCCCGCCGCGCCCGCAAGCAGCAGCATTTCACTGAGAGTACTGCACGAAAGAACGGCATCCTGCAGCCCCTCCGTCTTCAGAACCCCGTAAGTCCCCTGCTGGCCTTTGATCGGCAGGTAAGCAGATGACCTGCCTTTTCTGAGCAGTCTCCCCGATAAATAAACCTTCAGGGCAGACGGGTCGGCATCTTTTCCGTCCATATGTAATTCTTTTGCGGGAAGCTGTCTGTCCGTATCCTGATCCTGCGTGATAAACAGTGAAAAGCGGAAAGACCGGAAAGCCGTACTCAAACTTGCCTGCAGTTTTTCCAAAACCTCATTTTGATCCAAAAGCGAATGGAACATTTCTGTCATTCTGTGAATTTTCCGCTGATGCTTCGTTTTGTCAAACAGTCCGCTTTGTCTCACAGATTGATTGATAAACTGAGTAACGATCTCAGGCAATGATTCCGGGATCGGCAGCCCGCCTTCCGAGCGCAGATAAAAGGATCTGCCGGACGTCTGATTCCTGATCATAAAACGGCCGTCGCTCTCTTTCAGCGGAGCATAATGCGGTTCATCTTCTGTTTTTATGGTGAAACGTGTTGATTCTGCCGGTGAAAGGGTCAATGAAAGAGATGTAAAGCAGGATTCTAGAGCTGAGGCCAGCCATAACAGCGAGTCGGATAATGAGGCGGATTCAGATTTCGTTAAGAAAAAAGAAAGCATTTTCTGATGAAAGGCCGTCACTTCATCAATTGTTTGTTTTTTCATTTTTATCACCTAAACATGTACTACTCATTTTTGTACATTATATCATAAACCGGCACTCTTCATGGAGAAATGGTTGACGGCGGCGGGGAAAAATCATATAATGTTCTTTGTGTGAAATATTGCAGCCTTTTTGTTCAGCTTCTGTGTTTGCATTTTGTTCCTTAGCTGTAAGGTGTATCGTGTAACTCTCTGCTGCTGGAGCGAGGATACATGAAAACAAAATGTGCACGGTCGGATCGAACAGACGGTTTTTATTTTCCACAAAATAAAACCAAAGGAGGAGTCACATTATGGCTCGCTATACAGGTCCATCTTGGAAACTGTCCCGCCGTTTAGGAATCTCTCTTAGCGGTACAGGTAAAGAATTAGAAAAACGCCCTTACGCACCAGGTCCCCACGGTCCGGGACAGCGTAAAAAACTATCAGAATACGGTTTGCAATTGCAAGAAAAGCAAAAACTTCGTCACATGTACGGTGTAAACGAACGTCAATTCCGCACATTGTTTGACAAAGCTGCAAAAATGACTGGTAAACACGGCGAAAACTTCATGATTCTTTTAGATGCACGTCTTGATAACGTTGTGTACAAGCTCGGTCTTGCACGCACTCGCCGTCAAGCACGCCAATTAGTTAACCACGGTCACATCCTTGTTGACGGAAGCCGCGTTGACATTCCGTCTTACCAAGTAAAACCTGGTCAAACAATCGGTGTTCGCGAAAAATCAAGAAACCTTTCTATCATCAAAGAATCTGTAGAAGTAAACAACTTCGTTCCTGAGTACCTTACTTTCGACGCTGAAAAGCTTGAAGGTACATTCACTCGTCTTCCAGAGCGCTCTGAGCTTGCTCCGGAAATTAACGAAGCGCTTATCGTTGAGTTCTACTCTCGTTAAGTAAAACGCTCTTTAAAGAGCATTGGATTAAACCCTAGAAACGTTGTTATATCAACATTTCTAGGGTTTTTCTTTTGGGCTGTCAGAATGGTGGACAGATGCTCCCTCTCTTTATTAAAAAAAGCCCCGGACAGGGGCTTTTTTATGTGCCAACTGGCCGCTCTGCTAATTGCAGAGTACCGACCGGGCGCTCTGTTATCTTAACATCCGATGATGCATGATTCATTTTGACTGCAGCTAAACCACTTAACGTAACGAAGGTGAGAGCTGCACAAAGAATAACTTTTTTCAATTACAATCCCTCCAGGTGCCTCATTTTCTCCTCGGCTAAAATATCATGCTTAGAAAATTCAATGCTTCTTTTATAAGGCATTATTGTTCCGGCTGTTTATCCTGATGGGCTTAAATCGGTCGTATACGAATGATTAAAGCTCATCACTCTGGTGAGTTCTGTAATAATTTTCAGCAGTGTAAATATTCCACTCCCAAAAATTTGCTCCTTGAGACAAGATATACCTATCTAAAAATATCTCAAAATTAAGTTGCATGGGTTCATACTCGACAAATCCGTGGAACCATAAATAGTTTGGATCTGTGGAAATTTTGGTTTTGTCAATTAACAAATAACATCCGTCTAACAGATGTGCGACAGGAATAAACTGAGGCTCTAAAAAACCATTTTGCATATACTTTTCAATCTCTTCTAAATTAAGAATATGCAAACCCCCACCCACATTCTCACCGTAAATCAACGATTCAAATATTCTGGCCCCATTATGCAGTTTCAAAAAAGCTTTATAGTCATTAGGGAGCGAAACATTTATTTTCTTTTCAAAAAGTGCAATCTCTTCGTCTGTGGCACCATTAGAAAAGGTACACTCCACTTCAGCCAGATCTCCTTCACTTCGTAAAATTTTTAATTGTCTTTTTTCATTAAGTAATTCTTTTAAGCCATTTAATGTTTTTTCAATAAAAATCGCCATTGCGCCACCTCTTTTAATACTTCATCCACCAAGGGTTTACAATTTGTTGATGTATATCTCTTGTCAGTGGGTACAAGTTGTTAAAGCTGTTATTCCCTCCATATTCTCTCGGAAGCACATGGTGAATATCAAATTCTGACCATTTCCACTTTGGATTACCATATTTTTCGATATATTTCTTTATATAATTATCTCGATCCTTCGAGCTGTCCCATTTTACTCTATCTTCAAGTGGGATTTTAGGGAAATTTGCTTTAGCCGGTAAAGGCATTGTTTTATTGTTGTGAGTATTTATTATTTTTGGATACAGCCATGCTATTTTATTCGCAAGAGCAGGAGCCAACGTTCCAGTTGAAGTATCAGGTAGTGAGCCTTTCCAGCCGGCTACTGAAGTATGTTGGGACATAAAAAACTTTGTCTTTTTTGGATAATACGACTTTGAATATGATTTACCTACTTTAATGTCTTTTCCTAAAAATTCTCTGTTATGGAGAAAAACCCTTCCATATTTTCCGCTATAAGTGTTACTTTCATATAAATCGTTTCTTGCTTCAATGACTATAGGCTTTTCGCCAACTATGCTTGCTATTTTTATTGTAGTTGTGATGGATTTTTTGTTGGGGTCATATATTGTTGTGTAGGACATCGTAACTAAGCTAGCTGCTTTAGTGTGCGCTTTCTCTTCTTTTTTCTCAACGACTGGCACATTAACAATATTGTTTTCTTCTTTAGCTAGGGGGTTCTTATACGTTATTTCATTGTGGCTATCCTGCTTGGCAAGTTGTCGTGCCTCCTTAATGGCAGAAACCTGGTCATCATTATTGCTCTTAGCCACTCCATTCTTATCTACTGTTAAAGTTTCTTTTTCTTCAAAGGTTACTGGTTTTGCTAATCCAAACGAGTCCTCTTGTGTTGCTTTCGTTTGTGGCGAAAATCCAATAGTAGCAATCAATAAAGTTACGACCAGAAAGCAAATTGAGTTATTTAACAATTTCATACAAATCCTCCTTAATTTGTTTTCTAGTCTAACATACTATATTTTTACTTTTATTTCAACAATATGTAAAATAATCCTGACCATTTAAATAGGAATCTCATTTGAGAAATCCTAAAATACCTGTTTTAGTAGAGATTCGCTCTTTACTTTTGTTTCCGATCCAAATACCGTCAAGGATTGCATATGCCGTTTATGCTTTTTTATCCGAGAAGCTTATATTCGAACTTCGTTTTCTGACTTCTCCCCACCGCTTCTTTCCGGTTGCTCCGTTTTGTGGAACTTTAAACAGATCGTTTATTACTTCATCCCTTAATGCAATGCTATGGTGAACCGTATTCGCTTCCGTTACCAATCCACGATGACAGCATTCACAACACAAATAGCCGTCCCTAACCAGAACGACTTTTCTTACTCGCTTCCAGCTTGCTGTATTATAGATTTTGTCTAATTCGTCACGTTGCCTTGCCATGCTTATTCCTTTTCTGATTTACCTGAACAGACTACACACGACAAGCAGAAGAACGTGAGCGCAATAAACCATGACGTCTCAAATGAGTGCGCATAAATTGTTTCCATGCTCAATCTCCTTTACTCAACATAATAAAAGTTTCCGCGGAAAGCGGCTTGGGGGTTGGCATTCTTTCAGCCGCATATCTCATTCCTTCCTAATTCCTCAAAAGCTTAACTAATTGTTTCCATGTACTCCCTCCAATATTCTTTCTAAACTGCCCCCGCACTCAGACTGTTAACCGCCAATTGTTTATCCTGAGAATCACCGGGTGAAGTTTACAGAGAATATAAAAAAGCGCCTCATTTTGAGGCGCTAGCATAATTATAGATTTAATTTCAAGATTTATCTCAGTTATAGTTATTTATATTTATTCATAGACATGCTCACGTATATTTCATTTGCTTCTTCAGCTGTTATACCGAACTTTTTGCTTGCAAGTTCAGCAACCATTGAATCATGTATCTCAGGGGTGTAATTCTCCCCGTAATTTGTAATTCTATTAAATTCGTTTTCCATGTAATCATATATGATTTGGTCACTAGATGATTGAGTCTCTTCTTCTGATAAATTTTCTTTACTTTTCTCTTTCTCATCCTCCACATCAAAAATAACTTCATCGTTTTTTTCTAACTGATTCAAAGAATAACCATCTTTAAAATCAATTGTATAATCATCGTTGTTATACTTGGCATGTAATTCATCTACTGAACAAGTATACTTATCCCCACAACTGATCTTATAAGAAAAGCCTTTATCCTTAATTAACTCATAAACTTGGTAAAGAGTTTTATATTTTTCTTTATCAGAGAGTTTATTAAATTTCTTATTCATGGATAAATTAATTTTAAATTCATAATATTTTTTTATTGAGTTTGTATATTCTAAAGTTGGCTCCCCACTAAGATATTGTGATAATGATTTATTTTTTGATAGCTCTTTTAAAAAAGTTTCAGCCTCTTTTGTTTCTAGACCACAACCGGATAGAACAAAAATTAGTATAGGAATAATTATAAATATTTTTTTCAATCTGCTTCCCCTCCCACCTTATTATCGGTGAAAGAGCGTAATGAAGGAACTGTTTGCAAAATTTGTCGAACGATTCACCAGAGTTTTTTACATGGAATATAAAAAAGCACCCCGAAGATTGCTATTCTGTTCTTTTATATTTTCTATACTTTTGTTTTACTCTCTCTTTTCCATTATTCAACACAGTGTAAATATCTCTGCATTTTTCCATTGCAGCATGCGCCTCTTTATAACTCAATTTTTCATTTTGCAAATGTAAGAACTTCTGGTGAAATTCAATTAATTCTACCAATTCATAATCAAGATATTTGTAAACAATATCTTTTTGTGCCGTTAGAACTTTGTTAAATTCTATAACACTTCTTCGAATATGCCTTGCCTTAATATCTTCATCCATATAACAATGTTCTAAAAAGAAAAAGCTATTGAAACTAGGTGTTAGAAAACTCATTAAAACATTTATCTTGGTCAAAGTTTCAGTCACAGTGCTCATAAAAATTTCTTTTTCTCTGTGCTGAATCTGAAGTTTGACACCATAATATGTAATTGCACCTCCTAATATTGCACCAGCAAAAGCAATTAACCCAGCCCATATAGTTTCTTTATCTTTAAAAAACATATTTAATATTCCTGAGTAAAGTAGCAAATCTCCAAGAAATAAAGAAACAATAACAAATATGAATATGATGTTTTTAATATTAAGTCTCAAATTAGATCCCTCCTTCCTTATTATCGGTAAAGGAGAGCGATAAAGGAACCATTTGAAAAAATTTGTCGAACAAAAAGTTCCTTTCACAAATTAGACTCAACCGCAAGACAAAAAATGCTTTTTTTCACAAATAAGTATCAACACGTATAAATAATACGCATTATAATCCTATATGTAAGGAAGGGAAACATGAAATTATCAAGAGATATCGAAAAGATACTTACTAAAGGTGAGTAGTATTTAAAGCAGGTTGTTAGTAGTCATCATCACTTTAAACACCCAACCAAACCGGGCACGGTAACAGTCAAACATCAAAAAAAGACTTCAAACTCGGCACACTAGACTCTATACTTAAACACCCCCCTTGTAAGGAGGTTTTATATATATGGCAAAGTATTTATTTCCGGCGATTTTTGATGCAGGAGAAGACGGTAGCGACGACTATACAATTACTTTCCCCGGTTTACCCAGCTGCATTTCAGAAGGTGATAACGTGGATGAGCTATGAGCATGGCAAAAAATACGCTAGAAGGCTTTTTATATGAATGGAAGAAGACGGCGAAGACATCCCTTCCCCCTCATCTCCAAAGGATATTAAAGTGTTGGCAACCGGTTTTGTTGTTATGATAAGCACTTGGACAGATATTGTCCGTGATGAAATGGAAAACAAATCGGTGAAAAAGACACTTACTGTACCTAAATCGCTTGCAGAAACAGCAGAAAAAGAAGGTGTAAACTTTTCGGGTAGCTCTTCAATTTGCATTACGTGAGCGACTTGGCATTAATAAAAGATCATAATAAAAAAACAGCCAGTTCAAGACAAAAAACTGTCATTTGCTCTATTTTTTATTTTTAAGCGGGGTCGTTCAATATTCTTTTGGACGGTTCCTTTTTTATATTGAATAGAGCCGCTATTTCTTCATAAGATATATTTTGCACAGCGTGCATGATAAAAATATTTTTCTCGCGGTCTGTCAGTACAGATAAAGCATCCGCTATTCTTTCCCTATATCCCAATCGCTTGCCTCTCCATCAGGCTCACTGCCGGTATACCTTTTTAATATCTGTCAATGCGCTTTTATATTCAATGATTAAATCCTTCATATGTTTCCTCCTGTTATTTCCCCTTAAAAAAGCCGCTCCCGGATCGTTTCATCCTTTGCCAATCCCAAGGTAAGGGAAGCGCACAGATGAATCCTACGCATTTATATCAGCATTTCTTTGCCGCCTTTTCCGGAAAACAAAAAACGGACACCAATCAGAGCACAATAAATCTGTACAATGATCAGTGTCCACAGGCTTTCCGTCTAGGGCTTACTTAAACTTTTCGCTTTATCTTCTTTCTACTACCTAGTTTGATTTCTTTCTCTAATAAATATCCTTGTAAAATCCGTTCCAGTTCCTTATATGCTTTTTTTTCACTAAAAATACTTAATGTGGGTAATGCTTTAAATGATGTTGCACCAATAAACCATAACATAATTGTAATAGAACCAAGAGTTAATAAAAATCCCTTAAATTCTACTAAACTGGCTGATTCATTAATACTTGTGGTAAACAATACCCCAAATATACTAACAGGTATTGATACTACAATAGACGGAATCACAATTTTCAGAAATGAACCAATGGAATATAACTCAAGATTGGAGTTTTTCGATATTATATAAGGTAAAATGCGTTTTTCAATAACTTTATTGTTATAATTTTTTCTGTGTAAATATTTTTTTAAGGCCTTATAAGAAAGTGAATAATATAAATCACTTATTCCCCATTTACGATCAACCAACATAGCATATTTCCTTAAAGTAACCGCAATTATCACCATAATTGGAAAGATTGAAAGGCTTATAGTTAATATAATGGCGTTAGACTTCGAAATATCTAATTTAGCAGTCAAATCTTCTAATGAATAATATAAATTCTTAAACAAAAATTCCCTCCCGATGAAAAAGTAAGCTATTATACTAACAACTCCAAGAAAGAAGTAAAGCCTCTTTTTCCATCGGTCTCCTTTAGATTTTAGGAAAGACGATGCCCAAAACACATTTTTGACACTCTTAGCGCATTTTACCTCTTGTGCCATCTTAAATATTTCAACATCTATATTCATATTAACACTCCTCCATTAATCTTACGATCTGAATGACGGATAGTTTCATTAATTTCCAATCAAATAAGATTTCATTATTATTCTCCAAATCCCTTGCTCTTGTCTCCTTTTTTAACCCGTTGTTCTTATCCAACAAATAAGGCGTCTATTTTATCCTTAAATTTTCCTGCAGATAAAAATTTAGCAACCTATTCCTGATCCTTGCTCTAAACCAAAAAACTCAATTAGCAGGATAAGAGAATAATAATTATGCCTCAGTGTTTCTCTATAGCAATCTCTAACTGTCAAATCTACGCTCCAAATTCAGGAACAAACCGTATTCTTTAACGAAACTCAGTTAAACAGTTTTGACCGGCCGTTTCGCTGCTTTTAACTTTGCTCTCGCTTTACTTTTCGTAATAATTCTTCCGATGAAGAAACCCAATGACAACCGCGACCAATTCAATTTGTTCCGATTCTCTTATGTCCTGCCGCTGTTCAACGCTCCGTGAAAGCTGACTGACGTAATAACGCAAATATCCAACTCGCAGGCCATATGTTTTACATGCGGCTGATTTTGATGGCGGTCAAAAATTCCGAGATCGGCAGAACCGAGAACCCCGTTTACTTGTAAAAGCAATATTTCCAAGGATGGAATGACATTTCAGGAACTGCTTATTCAAGGAAGAAAATACCCACTCCGCAAACGGGGCCGATATAAAATAAAAAAGCACCCGATCCGGGTGCTTTATACGTTAAAATCATCGTCCTTCCTTCTTCCATCACACCATACTCAGCTGGGGTTCGAATAATTCATAGTGAATGGATTCCGGCGGTGTATTGAATTCAGAAATCAGCTTTTTCATTTCTTTAATGAACGACGGTGATCCGCACAGGTAAAAATCAGCATCTTTATCTGTCATCACTTCTTCTAACAGCTTTTTGTCAATCCGGCCTTCCCGAAAACGAATGTTTTCTGAACGGTCTTGTTCGGACGGCTCGCTGTAAATAAAGACGGTGTCAACGGATGAGTGTTCCGCGGCTTCTTCAGCTTCATGCCGCAGCGCATGATACTCTCCGCTCCTTGCCGCATGGATAAAAAGAACGTTTCGCTGCGGCTGGGTTTTGGCAACCGTCTTTAACATGCTGATCATCGGGGTAATTCCGACACCGGCACTGATGAGAACCAGATTGTTTTTAGAATCAGGGTCTAATACGAAATCCCCGGCCGGAGCGCTGATCTCAATTGAATCCTTTTCGTGTAATTGGTCATGCAGATATGAGGAAACAACCCCTTCTTTTTTCACGGAAATCCGGTAATAATCCTTACCGGACACGTCGGATAAGCTGTACTGGCGGATATGCGTATAGCCCGTGTCCGGAATGTATACTTTTACACTGATATACTGCCCTGCTTTGAATTCGGGGAGAACTTGTCCGTCTTCCGGTTTTAAATAAAACGACGTTATCTCTTTGCTTTCTTTTACCTTTTTATCAATTGTAAACGCCTTATATTCTTTCCAGCCGCCTTTTTGCGTTTCCGCTTGTTCATACATGTCCTTCTCAATTCCGATAAAAGCGTCTGCAATGACGCCGTATGCTTTTTCCCATGCCTGAATGACCTCAGGAGCAGCCCCGTCTTTTAGCACATCCTTTATCGCGATTAACAAGTACTTTCCAACGATTGGATAATGCTCGGGCTTAACACCGATACTCCGGTGCTTATGGCTGATTTGTTTGACGACGGGGACTATGTTTTCCAGCCGGTCAATATTGGCTGCGGCCGCAATCACAGCATTCGACAAGGCCGTACGCTGTGTTTTTTTCTTTTGATTCGTCTGATTAAAGATATTCAGCAGCTCAGGGTGATGCTGAAAAAGCAGGTCATAAAATCGGCCTGTGATTTCTTCACCATGCTCTTCTAAGACCGGCACTGTGCTTTTAATGATTTCAATCGTTTTTTCATCGAGCATTCTGAAATCCCCCTAAAGATGTACGCATCTCGATTGACCTGAGAAAAGAATCGTTTTTGAATTCTTTTTTATAGATTTCCCCGTTCAAAAAGGGTTAGCCATTCCAATTTGAGACGGCTTCAGGAAAAACCAGAAAAACGAAATTGCAGCTGAAAAATTGTGGACTTGCCACGGTGTACTTGTCCGATGCAAAATCCTCCTTTTCAGCATTTAATAAAGTACGGGAGGTGAGATGAATGGGTAAAAAATCGAAAGTGTATTACTGTGACCCTAAGTATATTGTGACTGACAAGTATACTGACAAAGAAGTGGTTTACGTCCATCCCATCAAACACATTAACAGAGAACATATCCGTTATGTTCCCCGCCACGTTTATAAGGAAGAAACAATTCACGAAGTCATTGATCCGGGCGATCCGGGGAAATGCGGGTGTAAAAAGGATAAAAAAAGACGCAAAAAGTAATTGATTCGATTTCTTGCCTTATCTCAAGTTAAACACGTAAGTTTCAGCAGACCTCCGTACCTTTTGGCTCCTCTTTTTCAGAGGGGTCTTTTTTTCATGCCGTATCTTCAAGCAAATACGTTGTGAGGCGGCAATCCGCCTGATATTCTTGTCATATACAAATTCACAGGAGGCATGATGTATGAGCAAAAAAATTGCAGTTCTGATGACAGATCAATTTGAGGATATTGAATATACAAGCCCGGCGGAAGCATTTAAAGAAGCGGGCCACAGTGTGGTGACAATAGATTTAGAAGCAGGGAAAGAAGTGACGGGCAAGCACGGTGAGAAAGTAAAGATCGATCAAGCGATCTCAGACGCAGACCCAAAGGAATTCGATGCGTTATTGATTCCCGGAGGCTTTTCACCGGATCTTCTGCGCGGAGATGACCGCCCGGGTGAATTCACTAAAGCATTCGTGGAAAATCAGAAACCCGTTTTCGCGATCTGCCACGGCCCGCAGCTGCTGATTGATACCGACCTTCTTAAAGGAAAAGATATCACGGGATTCCGCAGCATCCGCAAAGACTTAATCAATGCCGGCGCAAATTATAAAGATGAAGAAGTCGTCGTGAGCCATAACATCGTAACGAGCAGAACGCCTGACGATTTGGAAGCCTTTAATCGTGAATCATTGAACCTGCTGAAATAAGCGAATAAAAATGCACAGACCCGTTCAGTCTGTGCATTTTTTTATGGATTGATAAAGAAACACCAATAGTTAGACCTATTCTCTTCCCCATCCATAATAAATAAAATAAAGAGTGGGTTTTTCAACACTCGACGGGAGGTTCACTGATGTGGATGATCATTTTGCTGCTGATCATTTTAATCGGTTTTACCGGTAATATCGTCTCGCTTTTGAGAGCGCAAAAACACGCATCTCAAAGAATAATTGAGCTTTTAGAAAAGCAAGGCCGAAAATAATCTGTTAGCGCTGTGTTACCCATAATAGTAATAATAATTCCGGCAGATTTCCTGAAATATGATTTGATGCCCTTTCTCGTTCGGATGAAGACCTTCTGACATGCACATGCTTCGGAAAGCGGGATTATACGGGTCGATGAGATCTGTATCAAACAGGTCGGCATACGGTACAGAGAGGAGTGTGCAGGCTTCTTTTTGGGCTTTCACATAGTCAGCCAGCTTCAGGCCCAGTTTATTTTTATCAGTATCACGGCGGACGATTTTTCCTTTTGATATTTTTGCTTGTCTCGTTGGGGTCACCACAATGATGCTCGCGCCTTTATTTCCGCTCCGCAGCTGCTGGATCACTTGGCAGAAGCCTCCGTAAAATGTGGTGATATCCTTTTCATCTGTGCCGATGGGAATGTGGTTGCACCAATCATCATCTGTTCCCTGGACAATGATGACATCATGTCCCTTTGTTTTAAGCGCCTGCTGATAAATGTTATCGCTTCCGTTGTTGCTCATGTTAACGCCGCTGACAGACAGATTGGTTATATCAGCGTTTGTCCGGTCTTTCAGAATGTCACCAAAGCCGTATTCCGCACGCAGCCCCCGGGCGACGCTGTCACCTAAGATCGCGATTTTTGAAGCCTTCCGCAGCCTGCTTATGCTGATGAAGTCAATGCTGATATGCCCGCTGTCCGTGATATGCAAAAGCTTGCTGCTTATGTTTGGCAAAGAGACTGTCTTTCCTTCAGAGTTATAAAAATCCTCATTCAGCTTCATTCGGCGTCATCCCTTCCTTTTTATCCTCCGGCATCTTTTTTGACATAAAAAACGGACACGAACAAACAGCGCCATGTTGTCAGTTCAGTGTCCGCGGATGATGATACCGGATCTTTTATGCAGTTCTCTTGCCATTATAGCAGATCCCCGTTACTTGTAATAGAGTCTGCAGTCAGCATTTAAAACAGCGTTTGCGGGTGCGTTTTTGATGAGACCGTCTGCTGCGGGAACGGTGTGTCCGGCGATGCGTCCGTCTTCTGCTGCGAGAACGGTGTGTCCGGTGATGCGTCCGTCTTCTGCTGCGGGAGCGGTGTGTCCGGTGATGGCTCCGTCTTCTGCTGCGGGAACGGTGTGTCCGGTGATGCGTCCGTCTTCTGCTGCGGGAACGGTGTGTCCGTTTTCTGCTGCGGGAACGGCGCGAACATTTTTTAGAAACCGGTTCTTGGTATAAATACTCTCCTAAACCTTCTCTTTCCGCAACGGCAACTCCATGTTCAATTTCTTTAACAGAAATAGCGTTCAATTCTGTTCACCTCCCTTTTTCTTTACAACATAACGTATGAAATGTATCCCTCACGTGTATAAGCTTCTCTCTCATATGAGCGAGAAATGGACATTTATACAACAAAAAGACCCGTGGGAACGGGCCTTTTGCAGGCATTTTGCTGAGAACAAACGCAAACATAAGATCGATTTATTTCTTCCTCTCGCTCTCCGGCTCGGGGTGAATCATTACCTGTGCTTGTTTGAATTCATCCGTAATATCTCTTTCAATGCGGTCACACAGGTCGTGCACGTCTTTAATCGTCACGTGAGAGGGTACGACCAGGTGAAAATCAATATACTCTTGCGGGCCGGAGCGTCTTGTACGAAAATCGTGAATTTCAATAAATTCCTGTTGAAATGTTTCAATAATCTTTAAAATTGTTTTTTCTTCCTCTTCCGACAAACGGGTATCAATCAGCGGCGGGAATGCTTCTTTCATTAACTTAAACGCTTCATATATGATATACATCGCCAGCACCATACCTATAATGGGATCAAGTATGTACCACTCCGTTATGGTAACGACCAAAAGGCTTGCCGCTACGCCTAATGATGTGTACACGTCAGTCAGTAAATGCAGGGCATTTGATTTCATTGCCACGGAATTAACCTTTTCGGCTTCTCTTTTTACGAACTTCGAAACGATCAAATTAATGAGAGCCCCCGCAAGCATCACAACAATGCCCAATACGGGCAGATGAACCGGCGCCGGGTTGACCAGTTTTTGAACGCATTCATATATCATCCAAATCCCTGCCGCAAAAATCAGAATCGTCTCGATAGTCCCCGACAGATTCTCGACTTTTCCATGACCGTACGGATGCCCTGTATCAGCCGGCTTTTTTGAAATCCTGACGGAGATAAAGGCGATGAAGGCGGCGATCAAATCTAAAAAAGAATGAATGGCTTCAGAAAGTATCGCGACAGATCCGGTTATTATCCCCACCACTATTTTGAGCATGACGACCAGGGAATTGCTTATAACCGATAAAAAAGCGATTTTAGAGGTGTTTTCCACCGTAATCCTCCTCTTTTTGACTTCTTGTATTTATCGTATCAAACGGCATTCGTGTGGGTCTACGGCAACGTTTTTCACAAAAGCCATACATGTAACTCATCATAAACTAAGTTGGAAAGCGACAAAACAGGCGAACCTTTCTTTCAGCACTCAAGTCCCATTGACAAGATATAACCGCTTACATTATAGTAGTTTCATGAATAACCACTACGGAGGATGTTTATGGACGATGTTCTGAAAGAATTACAGAAGTTTGGATTTTCTCAATATGAATGTAAAGCATATATCGGCTTGTTGAAACACTCGCCTGTTACCGGATATGAAATCAGCAAAAGGTCAGGCGTCCCCCGCTCAATGATCTATGAAGTATTGGGGAAATTAGTTGATAAAGGCGCTGTCCATATTGTGCCGTCTGATCCGGTTACATATGCCCCGCTGGCCGGAAAGGAATTAATCGACCGGCTCCGGCACGATTTCGAGAGCTCATTCGGCTACCTTGAGGAAAAGTTATTGGCTCTGGAAAGCGAGCAGGAGATGAATGTCATCCGCCGCATCAGCACGAATGATCATGTCATCAATGAGATGAAGGATATGATTGAAAAAGCCGAGGAAGAGTTGTGGCTGTCTGTCTGGGAACAGCAGATTCCCTTTATTCAAGAAGCCGCTAACAAACGCGCCGCCGAACAATTGCCCGTCTTTTCGATTGTGTTCGGCCCTCCGGAAGTGAAGCTCGGAAATACGACAAATCATAATATGTCTCCTGAAGTGGCGGAGAAACGGATGGGCGGAAGATTAACGATAGCTGCCCGAGATAATAAAGAAGTCTTAATCGCCAATTTTTCTCCGCAGACGAATGCCTGGGCCATTAAATCAGAAGATCCCGCTCTCGTTCTCGTGGCCATGGAATATATGAGGCACGATCTGATGTTCGCAGAGCTTGTGAAAGAAGTCGGGGCTGAAAAAGTTGAAGGCCTGATGAAACAAAACCATTCGTTATTTCATGTCGTCACCGGAAATCGATTCATATAAATGTGAACCGTATTTTCTTTGATTTTTTCATTAGTCGTTATCATTATAATCTCTATGAAAGGAGTATAAAAAATGATTAACACAGAAGTGCAAAAAACCGCCGTTTCCCGGGAAATGAACGATACGTTTTTACAGGGGGTGAGGGATTGTGTGCCTACGCTGCTGGGCTATATGAGCATCGGTTTTGCTTTCGGCATCGTCGGCGTTGCCTCTCATCTAAGCATTCTTGAAATCTGTTTGTTATCCTTGTGTGTCTATGCCGGCGCCGCCCAATTTATTATTTGCTCGCTCCTTGTTTCCGGGAGTCCGATTTCCGCCATTATTTTAACGACGTTTATCGTCAATCTGCGGCACCTTCTGCTGAGCCTGACCATCGCGCCGTATTTCACGAAATACTCTTTGGCGAAAAATATCGGCTTCGGGGCTTTGCTTACTGACGAATCTTTCGGGGTAGCGGTGAACAAAGCGGCTCAGAACGGCAGGTTATACGATAAGTGGATGAACGGCCTCAATATAACCGCTTACATGTGCTGGGTTATTTCCTGCGTAATGGGCGGGCTTCTCGGACAATGGATATCTGATCCTTACGCGCTCGGCCTGGACTTTGCTTTGCCCGCTATGTTTGCGGCGCTGCTTGTGCTGCAATTGCAGTCGTCCGCTTCGGAAAAGCTGAAGCACAGCCTCTCCTTAATTCTCTATATGATCATTTTTATGGTCTTGTTATCGTATTTCGTCCCGTCACACATCGCGGTTATCGCCTCAACCGTGATTGTGGCAACGATCGGGGTGGTGACGGACAAATGAGCATCAGCACACAAATGATCTGGATTATACTCGGCTGCATGATTGTTACACTTGTGCCGCGCATTGTTCCGTTTATATTTGTCCGGAACATTCAGATGCCTGAGTTGGCTTTAAAATGGCTCTCCTTTATTCCGCTTTGTATTTTGACGGCTCTGGTAACGGAAAGCATGATTGTGAAAACAAACAGCGCTTTGACCTTTGATTGGAAAGCAATGATCGTTCTCATCCCGACATTGCTTTGCGCGATGCGGACAAAAAGCTTATCCATCACGGTCATCACAGGAGTCGTGCTGATGGCCGCCGTCAGGCTGATATGGTGACAATCAAAAGCCTCCATTCCGCAGAATGGAGGCTTTCCCTTTATGATGTCGGATTTTCTTCTTCCGTCTCTGATTCCTCGGCTTTGGCTTCGGCATTTATGCTTTGCTGCTGTTCCCAATGATCCCGCTGCAATCTTTCTTTTGCGATGGTAAACATGAAATTCACGGCGCAGCACCCCTTCCCTGTTTTGCTTATACTATGTACTGTACTCATTTCCCCGTGCAGTATTCACAAAACATAAAAAAGCAGCCTGCCGCATTGAGCGGCCGGACTGCTTTTTATTTTCAGTACGTGATCAGGAAGTATTTTTTCTTTCCGCGGCGCAGTACGGTAAATTGATCTTCAATGCGGTCTTCCGCAGTCAGAAGATGCCCGATGTCCGTCTGGCGCTCGCCGTTAATGTAAACAGCTCCGTTTTGAATGTCTTCGCGGGCCTGCCGTTTTGAAGGCGACAATTTAGATTCCACAAGCACGTCTACTAAAGACAGTTCTTCAGAGCGGTCTTTTTCAAACGAAGGTACATCTTTAAATCCTACCTTGACGTCTTGAGCGGAAAGCTCTTTAATATTGCCGCTGAATAGCGCCTGGGAGATATGAACGGCCTGCTCAAGCGCTTCGCGGCCGTGTACAAGAACCGTCACCTCTTCAGCGAGACGTTTCTGCGCTTCTCTTTTCTCAGGAGCCGTCTCCGTTTTTTCAGCATAAGCTTCAATTTCCTCTTTTGACAAGAAAGTAAAGTATTTTAAGTATTTGACGACGTCGCGGTCATCTGTATTGATCCAGAACTGGTAGAATTCGTACGGCGATGTTTTTTCTTTATCAAGCCAAATGGCGCCGCCTTCCGTTTTGCCGAATTTCGTGCCGTCAGCTTTTGTGACGAGCGGAATGGTAAGACCGAAAGCTTTCGCCCCTTCTTCTTCTGATTTTCTGATCAGTTCAAGACCGGCCGTGATGTTGCCCCACTGGTCACTGCCTCCGATTTGGAGTTTGCAGTTCTTTTCTCTGTACAGATTCAGAAAATCGTAGGATTGCAGGATCATGTAGCTGAATTCCGTGTAAGAAATTCCGGTTTCAATTCTTGAGCTTACGGTATCTTTCGCAAGCATGTAGTTAATTCCGAAGTTCTTTCCGACGTCACGGAGAAATTCAATAATGCTCAGCTTTCCGATCCAATCAAAGTTGTTCGCTATGACAGCGGGGTTTTCTCCGGCCTCGAAATCTAAAAATCGGGAAAGCTGATTTTTAATTTTTTGCGACCATTCGACAACGATATCCTGAGTATTTAACGTACGCTCCGCTTTTTTGCCGCTCGGATCGCCGATCAGTCCCGTCGCGCCGCCTACAAGCGCAATCGGATGGTGGCCTGCAAGCTGGAAACGGCGCAGTGTCAATATCGGCAGAAGGTGTCCGATGTGCAGGCTGTCAGCCGTCGGGTCAAACCCTGAGTATAAACGGATTTTTTCTTCGTTCAGCTGTTTATTCAGTCCTTCTTCATCCGTCATTTGCTGGATTAAGCCGCGGAATGATAAATCCTCTAATAAGTTAGTCATTTTGTCTGCTCCTTTGTTTATGAAAATAAAAAACGCCCCTTCGTTTAAAACGAAGGGACGATATAATCGCGGTACCACCCTACTAATAAAAGCATAAAAAAACTTTTATCACTCTTTTTGATAACGGACCGTGTCCGTTCTTTCACTACTGAAAGCCTTGGAATGGCTTTGTTCGCAAAAGCGGTTCATGAGTGTATTCGGCATATCTTATGTGCTGATTTTCACCGGCCATCAGCTCTCTTGAACAATCAGATACCCTACTTGTCTCAATCAAAACCTTTTCGTATGAAGCTTACTCATTTTTAACATAAATAAGATACGATGTCAACGCCGTCTTTAATCTTCCATTGTGGACAGGTCGCCTGCCGGCAGGTTCAGCTCCCACGCCTTCAGCACACGTCTCATGATTTTTCCGCTCCGTGTTTTCGGAAGTTTATCTTTGAATTCAATTTCCCGCGGTGCGGCATGCGCGGCAAGCCCCTGTTTTACAAAGAGGCGAATGTCCTCCTTCAGCTGATCGGATGGCTCATGCCCTTCTCTGAGCGCGATAAACGCTTTAATAATTTCTCCCCGGACAGGGTCCGGCTTTCCGATGACGCCGGCTTCGGCAATCGCCGGATGTTCAACAAGTTTGCTTTCGACTTCAAACGGGCCGACGCGCTCGCCGGATGTCATGATGACATCATCGACTCTGCCTTGGAACCAGAAATAACCGTCTTCATCCATATAAGCAGAATCTCCGGAAACATACCAGCCGCCCGGCATGAAATAAGAATCATATTTCTCTTTGTTATTCCAAATGGAATCCATCATCGACGGCCAGCCCTTTTTAATGGCGAGATTTCCCATTCGGTACGGCGGAAGCTCATTTCCCTGATTGTCAACGATCGCCGCTTCCACTCCCGGAATCGGTTTCCCCATTGAACCCGGCTTGATCTCCATGCAAGGATAATTGCAGATGAGCTGTCCGCCCGTTTCTGTCATCCACCACGTGTCGTGGATGCGCTTGCCGAATACTTTATGTCCCCACTTGATGACCTCGGGGTTCAAAGGTTCTCCGACACTCAGGACGTGACGAAGTGAAGTAAGATCAAATTTGGATGCCATTTCATCTCCGGCGCCCATAAGCATTCTGAAAGCCGTCGGAGCGCTGTACCAGACGCTGACACCGAGCTTCTCAATCGTGCCGTACCAGTTTTCCGGACTGAACCTGCCGCCTACGATCACATTCGCCGCTCCGTTCAGCCACGGCGCAAATATCCCGTACACCGTCCCGGTCACCCAGCCCGGGTCCGCAGTGCACCAGTAAATATCGTCTTCTTTAAGATCAAGCACCCACTTGCCGGTCTGGTATTGCTGAATCATGGCTTCATGAACGTGGAGCACACCTTTGGGCGTTCCGGTAGATCCTGATGTGTAGTGAAGCAGGTAGCCGTCTCTTCTGTCCATCCATTCAATATCAAGTCTCGTGCTTTCTCCCTCAGCCGCTTTATCATAATGGATGATTTTATCTCCCGCTTCTTTGCTGCCGCCGACAATGAAAATATGCTCGAGGTCGGGCAGGCTGTCCGCCGGAATCCGTTCGGCCAGTTCAGGTGTCGTCACGACAACCTTAGCCTGGCTGTTCAAGAGGCGGTCTTTGACGGCGCCTTCCATAAACGCTTCAAATAAAGGACCGGCGATCGCACCGATTTTAATTGCGCCGAGCATGATAAAGTAAAGCTCCGGCGAACGCGGCATGAAAATAAAAACGCGGTCCCCTTTTTCCACGTTTCCATACCGTCTCAGTACATTTCCCGCCCGGTTCGATTCCTCCATCATTTCTTTAAATGTGTATTTTTCATCCCGGTTTGCGTCCTTGTAATACAGCGCTACTTTGTTTTTTCGAAATGATTCGGCATGACGGTCAATTGCTTCATACGCCGCATTCAGCTTCCCCGTCTGATGCCAGGAAAACTCCGCTTCGAC
This sequence comes from Bacillus sp. KICET-1, assembly GCF_027721405.1. Classification (NCBI taxonomy): domain Bacteria; kingdom Bacillati; phylum Bacillota; class Bacilli; order Caryophanales; family Bacillaceae; genus Bacillus; species Bacillus sp. KICET-1. The sequence continues at coordinate 1,992,130 of NZ_CP113515.1, read as the reverse complement.
CTCTTTCCAATCGAAGCTGCGGTACGTTTCCTCATAATTTCGCAGATGATAATTCCCCTTTTCCGTCGGCAACGCTTTCAAATTCATGCAACATCCCCCTTTGCTTATCTATAGACTAATTATAGTAGATGTTCACAGTTTTCTCAATTTTTAAAATATAAATTACAACACTATTGAAAACGCTTTATATTTTGTTATGCTTAAAAGAGATGTGTTTTTATCAAGAACCGACAGGCGGTGAATCAGTGAAACATCATAAAACGTACCATTCTTCATCAATTCAGACAGCAGCCGGCCCTCTTTTAGTAGAAGGGCCCGTACCTCCAGAGGACCTAGCACAGTATGAGTTTCATGAAGGCCTGACAGCCTTTCGCCTTCCTCATGAACAGCACAAAGCGTTAATCGAGATCGCCGGGCTTCCTGAAGGTCGGATCATTATCGCCAGGAACGGACAGACGATTATCGGCTATGTGACGTATTTATATCCTGATCCGCTTGAACGGTGGTCTGACGGAAATATGGAAGACCTCCTTGAACTCGGTGCGATCGAGGTCGCTCCCGGCTACAGGGGCTGTTCTGTCGGAAAAACGTTGCTGACAGTCAGCATGATGGATGAACAGATGGAACGGTACATCATCATGACGACGGAATATTACTGGCATTGGGATTTAAAAGGAATGAAAAAAGATGTGTGGGAATACAGAAAGATCATGGAAAAGATGATGAATGCCGGGGGTCTTGTCTGGTTTGCAACGGATGAACCGGAAATCAGCTCTCATCCGGCCAATTGTCTGATGGCCCGCATCGGCAGGCACGTCAGTCAGGAGTCAATTGAACAGTTCGACAGGCTTCGTTTTTATCAGCGATTTATGTATTGACTGACATACAAAGGGGATAAAAAGATGATTGCAGAACAAATCATGAAACGGGACGTCATCACCGTCTCAAAACACGACTCCATTGAAACAGCCGTCCGTAAAATGAAGGTATATCATATCCGCCATCTCCCTGTCATCGACGACGAGCTGCACGTCACCGGTATTGTCACAGACAGAGACATTAAACAGGCCGGCCCCGGCAGCTTCGAACAAAAGGAACGCGGCGCGTTTCTGACAAACAAAGTGGAGACCATTATGAAGCGGAATGTCATCTGCGCCCATCCGCTTGACTTTGTGGAAGAAATATCCGCTTCCTTTTATGAGCACGGCATCGGCTGTCTGCCGATTACGGTAAATCATAAGCTGACGGGCATTTTAACGAAAACCGACGTGCTCCGGACTTTCGTCAGCCTGACAGGCGCGGCCCAGCCGGGATCACAGGTGGAAATCCTGGTGACGGATATGACAAAAAGTCTTGCTGATCTCAGCTGCATGTGCCGTGATCTTCAGCTGCAAATCCTGAGTGTGCTCGTCTATCCCCATGATTCCGCCGGGTCGAACATTCTCGTCTTCCGGGTAAAAACGATGAATCCGCTCCCTTTTATCCGTGCCGTTCAAGAAGCCGGATACAATGTCTTATGGCCGAAACATTTGAGGGATCAGCCATGAGAGACAGCGTTTTTGTTTACTCGCCTTCTTATCAGACGTATCAATTTCATCAGGATCATCCGTTCAATCAGCAGCGCGTGCTTTTAACATACGATCTGCTTCAGGCGGCGGATGCGTTTGACGAAGGAGATATCGTCACACCGCGCACGGCCGCTAAAGAAGAGTTGGCTCTCGTTCATACGGAGGATTATATACAGGCGGTGGAACTAGCGGGTGCGGGCCGGCTCCCTGCCGCGGAAGGAGAAAGCTACGGTCTCGGAACGGAAGACACTCCCGTTTTTGCCGGCATGCATGATGCCGCGTCGCTTCTGGTGGGCGGCACCTTAACGGCGGCTGATTATGTCATGACGGGACAAGCCAGGCACGCCTGCAATTTAGGAGGCGGCCTTCACCACGGCTTCCGCGGCAGGGCCTCAGGCTTTTGTATCTATAATGACAGCGCCGTGGCCATCCAATACATCCAGAAGAACTACGGGGCAAAAGTGCTATACATTGATACAGACGCTCATCACGGCGACGGCGTTCAATTTACGTTTTACGACAGGTCTGATGTCTGCACTGTATCTTTTCACGAGACCGGGCGTTATTTATTTCCCGGGACGGGACAGGTACTGGAAAAAGGAAGCGGGCAAGGCTACGGCTATTCTTTTAACATTCCGCTGGACGCTTTCACAGAGGACGATTCCTTTCTGCACGCTTACAAAACGGCCGCCTCAGAAATCGCGGCTTTTTTTAAACCGGATGTGATTCTTACCCAAAACGGTGCGGACGCCCATTATTACGACCCGTTGACACACCTGTCCAATACAATCTCCATTTATCAGGAGATCCCGCGGCTCGCTCATTCATTAGCCCATCAATATTGCAGCGGCAGATGGATCGCGGTCGGCGGCGGCGGATACGATATTTGGAGAGTCGTCCCGAGAGCATGGAGCCGCATTTGGCTTGAGATGAAAGGGATTGATCCCGGGGAACGCATACCGCAGAAATGGATTGATAAATGGCAGAAGCACTCCCCCTGCACGTTGCCCGCTTTTTGGAGTGATCCTGAACAATTATATCCTCCGATTCCCCGCAAAGAAGAAATTTCAGAAAAAAATGCCCAAACCGTGGAAAAAGCACTTTTTGCCATCCGGTCTGAGCAGCGGTATAAGACAAAATAAAAAACGACCTTATGACGAGGTCGTTTTTTTGATCACAATTTCTACACGGCGGTTTTCTTTCATATGTCCGGGACTTTTGTTGTCCTTCACAGGTTTCGTATCCGCATACCCGGCAGAGATAAACCGTTTGGCGGAAAAGTCTTCATTCGCGGTAAAATACCGGATCACACTCGCCGCTCTTGCAGACGACAGCTCCCAGTTCGACGGAAATTGATAGGTGGAAATCCGGCGGCTGTCCGTATGGCCTTCTACCTGTATGTCATTCGGAATTGTTTTTAAAAGCACCGCGATCTGATGCAGAACCGGCTCGGCGTTTTTCAGCACATCCGCTTTTCCTGTCTGAAACAGAACGGCCTCCTGCAGCACCAGAACCACTCCGCGCTCATCGCGCTTCGCCGTCAATTTCGAACTCAAATGATGCGCTTTTATGTATGTCTTCACGTTTTGTAACAGCAAATCCTGTTCTTTATTTTCGTTTGCTTTGTCTGATGACGCCGGTTCACCCCCGCTGCCGTTTTTATGAATCGATGAAACGGCAGATTGAAATTTTTCCGCGTCTATTTGCGACATCGAAAAAAGCAATATAAAGAACACGAGAATGAGCGTGATCAAGTCAGCGAACGTCACCATCCATCTTGGTGAACCGCCGGAATGTTCCGGTTTGTTTCTTCTTTCAAAACGCTCTTTTCTAAGCTTCATGGACAGCGCCCTTTTTCTTGTTCGCAGGCTGTCCTTTACGCCAGTCTTCTCTTGAGCTGAAGACGACAAGCTGACTTTCGAGGTTGCGGGGATTTTTGCCCGATTGGATGCCGACAACCCCTTCGATCATGACCTGTTTGATGAAAATTTCACTTTCCGTTTTTTCTTCAAGCTTTGCCGCGATTGGGATAAATACCAAGTTGGCAAGCAGCGCTCCGTACAGCGTCGTCAATAGCGCAACGGCCATGTTCGGTCCGAGGGTATGCGGGTCATTTAAGTTTTTGAGCATGAGAACGAGCCCGACGAGCGTCCCGATCATTCCCCAGGCGGGTGCGAAATCACCGGCTTTTTCAAAAACGCGTCTTCCTTTTCTGTGTCTTTCTTCCATCGCGGCGATCTCAGAATCCATCACCAGCCGGATCGTTTCCTCGTCCCAGCCGTCAATCGCAAGCAAAAGCCCTTTTTTTAAAAACGGATCCTTGATCTCACGCGCCTGGTCATCCAGAGACAGAAGCCCCTGCCTGCGCGCCTGCTCCGAAAGGCTGACAAATACTCTGACAAGCTCTTTCACATTGTCATCCTGACGGGAGAATACCTGTTTCAGAACAGAAGGGGTTTTCTTTAAATCCCTCGGCGGAAAACTGATAAAGATCGCCGCAGCAAGGCCGCCTGTGACGATTAAAAAAGAAGTCAAATCTAAAAATGAACTGATTCCCGCCAGTCCCGTCCCTGACAGAATACCGATTGCGACAATAATACAGCCTAACATAAAGCCAACGGGCGTCAGATAATCAAAACGTTTCATATCTTCTCCTTACTCAAGTAAAAAAGCAAGATTCCACCCCTCAGAGTGAAGCTTGCTTTTCCGTTTTTTTATGACTTGGTTGATTGTCTTAATTCGATGCGGTGAGGCAATTCGACGATATGCTCTTCAACCGGCTCTTTGTTCATCAGTTTTGTCAAAAGTCTCATCGCCACGGCGCCGATATCGTACGTAGGCTGCACGACTGTTGAAAGCTGAGGGCGGACCATCAGGCTCAATCTCGTATTGTCAAAACCGATAATATCAAGATCATCAGGTATCGAAAGACCTTGATCTTGGGCCGCATGGATAATGCCGAGGGCCATTTCATCCGTCGCAGAAAGAATCGCCGTCGGTTTCCGGTCAAGGCCCATCAAGCTTTGAAGCGCCTCCATACCGGAATCATAGGTGTAATCGCCTTCCGCTACGAATTGCTCGTTAAACGGAATCGCCGCTTCTTCAAGCGCCCGTTTGTACCCTTGCAGTTTTTTCGAACGGTTGATCGGCTCTTGCATCGGTCCGGAGACGAATGCAATATCGCGATGCCCTTTATCAATAAAAAGCTTAACGGCATCATAAATCGCCTGTTCATAATCAATGGCGACAGAAGGCGTCTCGCCCTGTTCTTCCACTGATGCCGCCAAGACGATCGGCACAGGAGAGCGCTTAAATTCTTCGACATGCTCGTCCGTAATGTTGCCGCCCATAAATACGATACCGTCCACTTGTTTGCCAAGCATCGTATTTAACAGATGCAGTTCTTTCTCAAGATTTTGGTCCGAGTTGCTTAAAATAATATTATATTTGTACATCGTCGCGATATCTTCAATTCCACGCGCAAGTTCAGAGTAGAAAATGCTTGAGATATCAGGGATGATGACGCCGACCGTTGTCGTTTTTTTGCTTGCAAGCCCTCTTGCCACCGCGTTCGGGCGGTAGCCGAGCCGGTCAATGGCTTCCAATACTTTTTTTCTGGTCGTCGGTTTTACATTCGGGTTGCCGTTCACGACGCGGGAAACAGTCGCCATACTGACATTTGCTTCTCTGGCCACATCGTATATCGTAATGTTGCTCACTGAAACCACTCCTTTTACTGGATACACTTATCCTTATCTATAGCATAAACACTTTATGTAAAGAAATGTCGTACGATTTCGCATTCTGTCGTTTATGATTGTAAGCGTAAGTCAGTAGTGTACATTATTTTTCATTATTCATCAAATTTAAATATCTCTCATGAAATTATACACGTTTTTCCCAGTGATGAAAACGTTCACTTTCATTTTATAATTAAATAAAATGAAGATACGAAAAAAAGCCGCGCGAGGCGGCCTTTAAAGAGCGGAACATTGTATTATGCTTTTACTTTCAGCATCGGCTTTAATTCGTTCAGCCATTTCTCGAATTCAGGGATATCCATCTGCTGCGCAGAGTCTGACAGGGCAACGGAAGGATCAGGGTGAACTTCGGCCATCACGCCGTCAGCGCCGATCGCAAGCGCCGCTTTTGCTGTCGGAAGCAGGAGATCGCGGCGGCCTGTTGAGTGTGTGACGTCAACAAACACCGGCAAGTGAGTTTCCTGTTTCAAAATCGGCACGGCAGAAATGTCGAGCGTGTTTCTCGTTGCCGTTTCGTACGTTCTGATTCCGCGTTCACAAAGAATGATTTGGTCGTTTCCTTGTGACATGATGTATTCAGCTGCATTGATAAATTCTGAAATTGTTGCGGCAAGACCGCGTTTTAACAATACCGGCTTTTTAACGGAGCCGGCGGCTTTCAGCAATTCAAAGTTTTGCATGTTCCGCGCGCCGATCTGAATGACGTCAATGTAATCAATCGCTTGCTCAATGTGGGCGGGCGTTACGATTTCACTGATCACCGCGAGGTCATATTCATCAGCGACGCGTTTGAGAATTTGCAGGCCTTCTACACCGAGACCTTGGAAATCATACGGACTTGTGCGGGGTTTAAACGCGCCCCCGCGCAGGATTTTAATGCCTTGTTTTTTCGCTGCGGCCGCGACTTCGGCAACCTGCTCATAGCTTTCTACGGCACAAGGTCCGACGATGAATCTCTGATCGCCGTCACCGATTTTTTCGCCTTTAATGTCAACGATCGTATCTTCTGCTTTTTTCTTCCGGGAGACGAGCAACGCTTTGCTGTGATCCTCTTCTTGAAGTTCAAGTCCGGCTTTGAAAATTTCTTTGAAAATATGCTGGATCGTTGAGTTTTCAAATGGGCCGTCATTGCTTTCAATAATGCGGTTAAGCATTGTACGCTCTCTGACAGGGTCAAATCGGTTGACACCCTGTGCTTCCTTTGCTTTACCGATTTCTTTTACAACGGCTCCGCGTTCATTGATTAATTTAAGGATTTCTAAGTTTAGTGCGTCTGCCTGCTGTCTTAGGCTCTCTAATTCCTTGTTGCTCATCTTTTTCATCCCTTCTATGCTATGTTTTATTTTAATGGTTAACATGCATCTTACTACAGTTATGCGAAAATAGGAATATGAAATAATAAATTTTTTCACATTCGACTTTATCACCAAAACGCTTTTAAGCTTTTATGCGTTGAAGCAGTATATATTGATATCCTACATGATCCGGCTGAAATGATCAATAGTTTTTTTCAAAAAAAAAACCGCCGGTATCAACCGGCGGCCAGCAATTATGAAAGGTGCTGCTCTATTGCGTTTTTTGTGATTTGTGAATGAGACGCGTGCCATTTCACTTCGCCGTTTGTAATAACGAATACTTGCGGGCTTTCATGTTTCACGCCGTATGTCTCGGCGATATAGTTTGAAAGCGGCCGGCTGTCCTGCACATGCAGGTAATAAGAAGGTACTTCTGAATGCTCCGATGCAAAGGCGTCAAACTCCTGAAACGCGGCTTGGCTGATCGGGCAGGTTGTGCTGTGTTTCAAAAACACGAGCGTGTTTTCTTTCTCAGCGGCATTTTTGAACTCTTCTTCAGACGATATCAGCTGTTTTGTCATGTCGGTTATCTCTCCTTATTGAAGATCAGCGATTTGCCTGACCGGCTTTTTCCCCGGCGTCTTCCGCTTCGGCCTTGATGCTTTGGGCCGTGTCCTGCATTTCGCTTCTCGTCTCTTCGGCTTTCTCGGTTAGTGTGCTCTTAGAACGGTCTTTTAAATCCTTCACTTTATTCATAATCTGGCCTGACTGATCAGCTACCAGCTGGGTGATATTAGATGTTTTGTCCTTGGCGATGCTGACATATTGAGAGCCTTTTTCTTTCGCATCGGCCGTCATTCTGTCCGTCTTATCCTTTAACGCAGAAGCCTGACTGCCGAGATCGTCGCGCAGCTCCTTACCTGATTTAGGCGCCAGAAACAACGCCGTTGTCGCGCCGATAATTCCCCCGATCAGCGTTCCGATTAAAAAATCCTTACTATTGATTCCATCTTTGCTCATTATGATTCCTCCTTAGTGGATTTTTCTTATGATTAAAGCGATGTTTTTTTCTTTTGCTTCCACTTGTCCCATATTTCCATAGCGGCCTGGCTCCAGGTGACAACCTGACTGATCTTATCCTGATTCTCTCTTACAGAGGCCGTAACGGAACCTGCTGCCTGCTTTATGGATGTATTAAACTGCTGGACGGAAGTTCCCACTTCCTGAACAGCATGGACAACCGTATTTAATTTCTCTGATTTTTCCTGAATGTCTTCCGCGAGACGGTTTGTCTTATGTAACAGCTCGGTTGTCTCTGCGGTAATGCCTTTCATCTGCCCTTCAAGGCCGTCTAAAGTCGAGGCTACGTTTGTTAAAGTCATCTGCACGGACTTTAATGTTTTGGACAGATAGATGACGAGGATGAGAAATGCAACGGCAATGAGTGCGACGCTTAAGTAAAGAATGATGATCATCTAATACCTCCTTATAATGCAGGATATAGTGGTATATACCTAATTCTCAAAATGATAAACATATATGAAAGGTCTGTATGTATACTATTTCTCCGTTTATCGGTAAATCCCTTTTGCAGCACGCGCAAAAAAGCAGTGAGAGCCCCACTGCTTTTTTGTTACGCTATGACGTTTTCATAGGCTCTCATATATTTTTGAATGTCTCCGGCGCCCATGAAGATCAGCACTGCGCCTTCATGCGCTTTTAACACGGATGTGTCATTTTCTTCAATGAGTTCTGCGTTATCGATTTTTTCCTGAAGATCCGTGATCGTGAGCTTGCCGACGTTCTCGCGGGCAGAGCCGAAAATGTCGCACAGATACACGCGGTCGGCCGCGCTTAAGCTTTCTGCGAATTCATCCAGGAATGATTGCGTCCGTGTAAACGTATGCGGCTGAAATACCGCGATGATTTCACGTTCGGGATATTTTTGGCGCGCCGCCTCAATCGTGACTTTGATTTCAGTCGGATGGTGGGCGTAGTCGTCGATCAGTACCTGGCTGCCGATCACTTTTTCATTGAATCTGCGTTTGACGCCGCCGAATGATTCAAGTCCGAGCTTAATCATGTTCACGTCTATCTCTTCATAGTGGCAGAGCGCAATGACCGCTAAGGAATTGAGGACATTGTGATGGCCGTATGCCGGGATGTAGAACGTATCGTAAAACGTATTGCGGACAAAGACGTCAAATGTCGTGCCTTCCGTATTTTTTACGATGTTTCTCGCTTGAAAATCGTTTTCTTCTCCCGTGCCGTAATACACGACAGGCACATTGGCGTGAATTTTCGGCAGGTACTCGTCATCACCGCAGGCAATGATGCCTTTGTTGACTTGAAGCGCCATGTTTTGGAAAGCATCAAACACATCGTCAATGTTGGCGAAATAATCAGGGTGGTCAAAATCAATATTCGTCATGATCGCATAATCAGGCTGATAGCTTAAGAAATGACGGCGGTACTCGCAGGCTTCAAATACAAAGTATTCGCTGCTTTCATTTCCTCTGCCCGTTCCGTCCCCGATAAGAAACGAAGTCGGCTTCGCCTGCTGCATCACGTGTGCCAAGAGGCCCGTTGTGGACGTCTTGCCGTGTGCGCCCGTTACCGCGACACTTGTATATTTTTTCATATATTCAGCTAAAAATTTATGATATCTGATGACAGGAATCCCTTCAGCGAGCGCCTTTGCGATTTCCGGATGAGAATCAGGGAATGCGTTTCCGGCGATTACCGTTAAGCCGGGTTTGATGTTATCGGCGCTGAACGGATAGATCGGGATATTTCTTTTTTCAAGGGCAGCCTGAGTGAAAATCTGCTTCTCGATATCCGATCCCTGCACCTGATACCCTGTATCATGCAGGATTTGAGCAAGCGGGCTCATACCTGTCCCTTTTATTCCAACAAAATGATAAACAGTCATAATCGTACCTCCAACAAACGTCTATCTGTTCCCCAGTATATGACGCTCATTTCATTTTGCGACCGCCGCGGGCAAAAAGCCCGCACAGCGGCGCTTCCATTTATTTTTACGTTATCGTCAGTATCTGTAACTTTCTTTTTGATTAAACCTGCCGCATGATATTTCAGCGCGTGACAGTGATGCAGTTTTGATGGTCCATCCACTATCATACCATGTTTGTGAGAAAAATGAACGATATTCTTATTCTTGAGCAATGTCAGCGGCCGTAATCAGCACTTCACGGGGTTTGCTGCCCTTCGCTTCTGAGATCATGCCTTCGGCTTCCATCATGTCAATCAGCCTCGCGGCGCGGTTATAACCGATTCTGAACCTTCTTTGAAGGCTTGAGGTGCTGGCGCTGTTTTGCTCCACGACGAATTGGCACGCCTCAGGAAACAGTTCGTCTTCTTCCTTAAGGGCGGTTCCCTGCCTGATCAGTTCTTCCTGTTCAAACAAATAAGAAGGCGGCAGCTGTTTTCTGACATGAGAGACGACGCGGTCAATCTCTCTGTCGGATACAAAGTTGCCCTGCAGGCGCACCGGTTTTCCGGTACCGTTTTCCCAGTACAGCATGTCGCCTTTTCCGAGCAGCTTTTCCGCTCCCGCCATGTCGATGATCGTTCTGGAATCTACCTGGCTTGAGACGGAGAATGCAATCCTCGTCGGTATGTTTGCCTTGATCATTCCGGTAATGACATCGACAGACGGACGCTGTGTCGCGACAAGCAGATGAATGCCGCAGGCTCTCGCTTTCTGCGCGATTCTGGCAATGCTTTCTTCCACATCGTTCGGCGCGACCATCATTAAATCGGCAAGCTCATCAATGACCACTACGAGGTAAGGGAGCTTTTCGCCTGTCTTATGATCGGCCGTTAATTCATTAAAGCGGCCGATATCTCTCACACCCGAATGGGCAAACAGTTCATACCGCCGTTCCATCTCTTCCACAACCCATTTTAACGCGGCGGTCGCGGCTTTGGCGTCCGTGATGACGGGGCTGACCAAATGCGGAATTTGGTTATAAGGCGCAAGCTCGACCATTTTCGGATCAATCAGAAGCATTTTGACATCACTCGGATCCGCCTTATAAAGCAGACTGACCAAAATGGTATTGATGCAGACGCTTTTTCCCGATCCTGTCGCACCAGCTATCAACCCGTGCGGCATCTTTTTCAAATCAATGACGACCGGGTTTCCGGAAATATCGACACCGAGCGCGGCTGTAAGCGGAGACGGATTCGTCCTGAAAGCGGCGCTTCTGATCATCTGCCGTAAATCGACGACTTTGCTTACGCGGTTCGGAACTTCAATGCCGATCGTGTTTTTACCGGGGATCGGCGCCTCAATCCGAATATCCTTGGCAGACAGGCTCAGTTTAATATCATCTGCTAAGTTTGTAATTTTGTTTACTTTCACTCCGGGCTCAGGATGCACTTCAAAACGTGTGACGGACGGGCCTTGTGTGACATGAACGACTTGGGCGCGCACATTAAAGTTTTTCAGCGTAACGTTTAAAAGCTCGCGCTGTTCTTCAATCCACGATTGGTCGTCATGTCTTTGCGCCGGCGGTACGTCCAGAAGCGACAGATTCGGAAAGACATAGCTCGCTCCGCCCTCCGGCGTCTTCGTCTGCTTGTGTTTATCGCTTTTAAGCATCATGACGTTAAACGGAACATTGCGCTCTTTCGGCCGCTCCGCTTTTTTCATAGGCTGAGGCTCTCCGCGATGCTCCGTTTTTTCTTCGGCAGGCCGGGACGGGGCATCGGCCGTCTCGATGCTTGCAGGTTCAGGCTCGGAATCTGAATGCCGCTCGGCTTCATTGTACTCAGGCTGAGCATCTGCTTCCTGTTTCGCGTCGGTTTCACCTGATTCGGGCTTGTCTTCAGACTGCGGCTGAACTTCCTCATCGTATCCGGGTTCTGTGTATGTATACACCGGTTCTTCTGCGGTTTCAAAAGGCGGTGCTTTTTCCGGCTCAGGCTCTTGATATTCCTCCTGCGGCGCCGCTTGTTCCTCTGTGTTGTCAGCCGTTCGGGATGCTTCATACTCAGGCTCTATTATAGGCTGCGGGCGGGTTTGTTCATGCTCCTGTTCTTCTGTAAAGCCGGCAGACTCCGCGCTTTCCGTGTGCTCCCGCTCTTCAGTCTGCTGCGGTTCTGCTGCTGCAAACACTTGCTCTTTTGCATTCTCAGCCTCGGTGTGAAGCTCCTCTTTTTTAACGGCCGGGATTTCTTCCGTTTCTTGTTTCGCAAACGGGTCTGGCCGGTCATTCGTCTGTTTTGTTATGCCGGATGTTGTGAAGACGGGCTCTTTTTCCGTTTCCTGACCGGATTTTGGCGGAACAAATTGCTCCTCTGACAGCAATGTTACGTTCTCTTCACGCCGCTTTTCGGAAATAGGCGCTTTTTTTATGCTGTGCTGAGATTGAAAGCCGTAAACCGGTGAAGGAATGGATGACGGTTTAAAGGGTTTTTTCACCGTATCAGGCTCTTTATGTGTATGCTGTTTCCGCTCGGTTTGCTCCTGCCCGGCGGCATAACCCCGGGACGGCTGGCGGCGTTCGTGCCTTTCCCGCTGTCTTTGGTTTTGCTCCGTTCGCTTATAGCCGTCCGGAACGACGGGGAAGCGGAAATTCCCTTTCGGATATTCGTAATATATTTTAGGATCTTCCATGCGCGTTAATTTGCCTTCTGGCTGATCCGGTATCTGCTGTTTCGGGATTTGGGCATGCGCGTTCGGTTCACGTTCATGCTCTTCTTCTTTTTCACCTAAAAATAAGTCAAAAAATTTATTCAGCCAACTCATGTTTAATCACTCTCTAACTCCCTTTTTAGTAGTCTGGGACGATATTTAGTATACCATTGCCGGGCGGCTCAGAAAAGATTAAGCTTCTAACTGAAGAAAGCCGTTAAGCAGGCCTGCTTAACGGCTTTCTCTCACATCATTCGATTCTGTGCGCTTATTTATGGGAGTTAGAATTGAAATGCTTCGCCGGCCTCGCGGCTGTCTTCAAGAACAAGAATCCCTTTTTCCGCCGGCGCATCCGGCAAAGCGAGTTCTTTCGCGGAGCAGATCATGCCGCTTGACGGAACGCCTCTTAATTCAGCGTCTTTAATCACAAGTCCGCTCGGCATTACCGCGCCGACTTTAGCGACGACGACTTTTTGTCCTTTGTCCACATTCGGCGCGCCGCAAACGATTTGAAGGGTTTCCTCTCCCACATTCACTTGGCAGATATTCAGTTTATCCGCATTCGGATGTTTTTCTTTCGATTCAACGTGACCGACAACAAATTTCGGAGAAAGGTCAACCGTCAGCGTTTCTGAAACGCCGTTTCTGTTCAGTATTTCATTCACATCCTGAACGAATGTCTCAGACAAAGCGACGGGGCCGTTGTCCTCAATCTGTAAGTAAGAAGACACGTTAAAAATGTTAAAGCCCGTCGTTTCTTTTGTTTCTTTGTTAAAAATTCTGATGACATCGCCTTCTCTTTCATAGGCGATTTCTTCGCGTGCCGCATCTTTAAGAGAGATCAGAAGCGTATCTCCCACACCTTCTTTATTGTAAAAAGCGTTCATAAGAAAAATCCTTTCTAATCCTTTTTCGGCCGGCTTTTCGCCATGATAAACACAGGTTCCAGTCTGCCTTCATTATACAGAAATGAAAGGGCCGTAATCGGCACCGTGCCGCTTGCAAAGAAGCTCATGGACATTTGCCCTAAAATATCATAACCCGATTCATTTCGAATGTCAGCAAGTATTAATACATCTTGATGCGGGACGGAAATCGCCAATTCGCCTTCAGCGGCCTGCTTGTATTCATGAAGAATCGAATCATTGAGAATCCGGCTGGCGTCATAGCCGTCATTCGCCCTGAAAAAATAAAAATAATTGTCCGCAACCGTATCCTGTTTCACAACCGAAGGAAGAGAGCGGAGATTGAATGACGCCGTCTCCCTGATGCGTTCTTTTGTCCAGTTTTCTTTCTCGAGCATACGGCTGTCAATTAAGCGGTACGTCTTACCGAGGTCAAGCGCGTAGTAGATTCTCGTCTCGGCCGTATGGTCATCATACACGAGCGGAATGCCGTCGCTCGTTTGATCGGGAAATGATGTGGAGCGGATGACCGGATAGATTCCGGCTTCCTTTCCGGACATCTCCTGTCCGCTGCCTTCCATCGCGTCCATCGCTTCTGACACATAGTAGACAATTTCGTCGATCGCTTCTTCTTTTTTCGTTTCCCACTTCGCAATGATCGGCGGGAGCTCCAATGTGATGCCTTTTTTGGTCGTTTGATCCTCAACACGGAGGGTGTCTTTTTCTCTATCAAAAAAGAAGGATCGGTTCTCGTGCTGCAGGCGCTGTTTTAATAAATCCGCCAGCTTCCTTGACGTCATTTTCAAAGCCCGTGGCCTCCTTTATGCTTTAGCAAGGGAATCGGTTAAAAATTGCTCAATTTCTTCTTTCGTTTTACGGTCTTTGCTGACGAAGCGGTTCACTTCTTTTCCTCCGTTAAACACAACAAAGCTCGGAATGCCGTAAATTTCCCATTCCGCGCATGTATCAATAAATTGATCGCGGTCTACGTAGTAATAAGTGAATTCGGGAAAGTCCGCTTCCAGCTCAGGGAGAAACGGCTCCACAAAGCGGCAGTCCGGGCACCAATCCGCTGAAAACATAAATACCGCCCAATCGTCTTGTACCGCTTTTTGCAATTCTTCCGTGCTTTCAATCTTTTTCATTGTCATTCCTCCATCTGGATTATGAGTTTTTTATATGCTGATGTTTGTCCAATTGGATCATACCAGACTGTTTACGGCAAGACCAACTATATGCAATATCATTATCATATTTCATTTGCATTATCAAGCAAGTTTCGTTTACCATTTTGCTTGTAGCCGTACGAAATTCTGAATATGTACATAAGGAGGGGCAAAAGGTGCAGTTTGTCGTGTATTTAGCCGGTAAAATCCACAGTGATTGGCGGGATGAAATCAAACAAAAAGCAAAAGCGCTGAACCTGCCGATTACGTTTGTCGGCCCGATGGAAAACCATGAACGCTCAGACAATATCGGAGAAGAGATTATGGGCGTGCAGCCCGATTCTGTTTTAAAAGACGCCAGAGCTTCTGATATCAACAATTTCCGTACAGAGGTGCTGATGGAAAAAGCCGATTTTGTGATCGCCCTGTTTGGCGAGAAATATAAACAGTGGAATACCGCGATGGATGCTTCTTATGCCGTCGCAAAAGGAAAGCCGCTCATTCTCATCCGCCCGAAAGAACTTCATCATCCGCTGAAAGAGCTTTCCGGAAAAGCGAATATCACGGTCGAAACCGTAAATCAAGCGATGAAAGCACTCTCTTATTTATTTGAAACAGAATAAGCAGGCCGCCTTTATGCGGTCCTGCTTACCTATTTACAATAGAATGGTATCAGATCTTACTTTTCAGACTTTTTTCTCGAATCCAAAAGAATTTGTCCGCAATCAATGATTCCCACACCCACTTCATTCATAAATGATTTTATTCAACCTCAAACTATTTTCTTTATATGTAAGGAAGGAGAGCGAAATCTGCGCAATAACGGATACATATGCTGCTCGTTGAAATTGATTAAAACCAAAAAGTGGGATACTGCCGATTATTTCGCAAGTTATTAATAATAACTGCTGCCGCAACAATAATTACAGATCCCACAAAAACCGGAAAAGCTAAATAGCTCCAAGCATACGCCCCTTGAATAACTACAATAGGGTCCGCTCCAGCAGGTGGATGAGTAGTCTTTGTAACCGCCATAAAAAATATAGCTAGCCCCACTCCTAAAGCCAATGTCCAGGGATGAGAACCAAGAAGATTATATATAACAAGTCCAGTCAATGTCGAGATGAAGTGTCCGCCAATAATATTTCTAGGTTGTGATAAAGGGGCATTCCACGCTCCGAAAGCCAGTACACAACTTGCCCCAAAAGGCGCCATCAGCCACAGAGATCCAGTTTTATAGGTTATCAATGACAAGATTAAAATTGTTATAAAACCACCTAATAAGCCTGTTGAAGCATCTTTAACATTTACTTTTAAAGGACTTTTTCCTCCTCCTTTCATTTTTTTGAAATAATAGCCTTTTTTACTTTGTGGATTTTCTGCTGTTTGCTCAATCTTCAATATAACCCCTCCTTTTCACTAAGTTTAAATCAACTTAACTAACCTGTAAATAACATTTTTAGAGGTTATAATTTAAAGGTTACAATCCATCCCTCTTCATGGATCATTCTTCTCTTCAAAAGTGATCCTTTAAACGTTCATTTGGTTTTAGCTGCGAATGAGTTGTTTTATGAAATCATATTTTTGTTTTTCTTATGAATTGTTTTCAAAAAAGACAAACAGCCTTACTCAAAAAAATATGAGATAAGGCTGTTCATTAATTTTTATTTATATATGATGATTCGACATTAAAATAAAGTGCAAGATTTATTCCGACCACAATGTAATAGAGGAAATTCGTTTTATGTTTTCTTAAGGTGACGGGAAACCTTTTCTCTGTTGCCGCATATCTTCATTGAACACCATTTTCTTCTTCCGGTGTTATCAAGGAATAATAAGACACATTCTTCATTAGCACATCGCTTCATTAACTTGATCTTTTTTGTATATATAAGCGATAAACCTTCATAAGCGATGAGCGATATAATTGCATCATCAATTTTCCCAATCGGAATACGGGCAAGTTTAGCATCGAGAATCTTATATGAAAATGGAGCCGATTCAATCTTTTTTTCTAAAAAAGTGATAAAAGATTCTCCAGGTTCTTCACCATCTGCAATTTTCTCGAAATTTTCTCTTAGTATTGATCGAAACTTTAGTATTTTCTCAACCATCACAGCGGTCAATTCATCTTGTGCATTTTTTAAAGTTAATTGACTGAAAAAAGGGGTTCCTTTCCCCATTAACCTTAACCATTCCAAAAGATCCTCTTTTGACTTTATTAAATTATGACGTTTACCGTAACTCACCACCTCAGTATTAATCAGATCAAGAGGAAGATAGTTAGAGACAAGAGGAAATTTTATGTTTGTCTTTTTTGTCATAAACATACCTCCTTGCAGAACAAATAAAAATTGAAAATGTCACTCGACTTTGTGAAATCGCTACTCATCTCAATGCTTGAATTGGAACAATTTTGATAATAATATTGAGAAGCAATATGTGTTACCTGGCATCATGTAAAAACAGCAGTCAATAAGTATTCAAAAGGACTTATTGACTGCTTATTTTTTTACACATTTTCTCTAATCGTTTCGACCGTCTGTTTGTCACTCGCCATGACCAGCTTAATGAGCATTTCTTTCGCCGCGGCATAATCATCGACATGGATGATAGCGGCATTTGTATGAATGTATCTTGAACAAATGCCGATGACGGCAGACGGAACCCCGCTGTTTGAGATGTGGACCCGTCCGGCATCCGTTCCCCCGCCTGAAGCGAAATATTGATAAGGGATATTGTGCGTTTCCGCCATATCAAGGACGAACTCTCTCATCCCGCGGTGCATGACCGTCGTTCTGTCGAGAATGCGGAGCAGCACCCCCTCGCCGAGACGGCCGAACAGCTCCTTATCGCCGGTCATATCATTTGCCGGGCTGGCATCAAGCGCGAAGAAGAGATCAGGCTGAATCATATTGGCCGCTGTCTGCGCCCCTCTCAGGCCGACCTCCTCCTGAACGGTGGCCCCGGCGTACAGATTGTTCGGCAGGTCTTTTCCTTGCAGCTCTTTTAATAATTCAATGCTTAACCCGCAGCCGTAGCGATTATCCCACGCTTTGGACAATATTTTCTTCTCGTTGGCCATCGGGGTGAACGGGCAGACCGGCACGACCTGCTGTCCCGGTCTGATCCCCATTCTGACCGCGTCCTCTCTGTCATCGGCACCGATATCAATCATCATATTTTTGATCTCCATCGGCTTTACGCGCTGGGCATCTGTTAAAATGTGGGGCGGGATGCTTGAGATGACGCCGATAATCGGTCCGTTATCCGTCTGCACCTCGACGCGCTGGGCAAGCAGCACCTGACTCCACCAGCCGCCGAGCGTCTGAAATCTCAGCATGCCGTTATCCGTAATCTGCGTTACCATAAACCCGACTTCGTCCATATGGCCGGCTACCATAACGGTCGGCGCATCTTCAGCGCCGCGCCTTACTCCGAAAACACTTCCGAGTCTGTCCTGCACGATGTCATCCGCATATTTCGCAAGCTCCCGTTTCATAAAGGAGCGGACCTGATGTTCATTTCCCGGTGCGCCGGGAAGCTGCGTCAGCGTCCGGAAAAGCGTTTTCGTTTCCTCATTCATATTTTCCCCTCATTTCTATGTAATGCTTTTATTTTATTAGAAAAACAACCGTTTTCCAAGCGCTCAGATTGAATGGGCTGGAAAACCGCCGCTTTACTTAACACCGTCTGGCATCTTCTGTATAATAAAAACTACGACATAATTGGAGGTGCTTCATATTGAAATTACGTCATTTTCTCTTAGGTGCAGGAGTCGGATTATGCGCTGCCATCGCAGTGAAAAAGTATGCGATGAAACCTTATATCTCTTCAGAAAAAGCGCTCCGTATCGTGAAAGCGGCTTTTAAACAGCGCGGGCCGATAGACGGATCATGGATTTACACAGAGCCCGAGCCCTACCAGGTAAACGGAGAAACCATCCAGGTATACAAAACCGGCGTGACACGTTCGGCATTCGGCGAACTGGAGCAATATGAAGTTATGGTCAATGCAAAAACAGGCCAGATTGTCGATGTCATTGATTCTGTCGCCTCATAATTAGGACAAGCAAAAAATAAAGCCCAAAACCATCAGCGTTTTGGGCTTTATTCGGTTACATCGGCCGAATTCGTTTATATACGGGGTGCCACATCGCGTCCTGCACCGCTTGTATCAGATCCTCGGGTTCCGTTTCCGCTACACCGTCCTGAATGGCTGCTTTCGCTACGGCTACCGCCACGGTTGCCGATACCGTCCTGAGATCCTCCACTTTCGGAAGCATCGGTGCACCGGGCTTGCCGACGTCCACCATACCGGCGATGGCATTCGCGCAGGCAACGAACATATTGTCCGTAATGAGCCTTGCTTTCGTCACAATCGTTCCGAGCCCGAGTCCCGGGAATACGAGCGCGTTATTCGCCTGTCCGATATGGTAGGTAACGCCGTTATACGCAACAGGCGGGAATGGACTTCCCGTAGTGACAAGCGCGCGGCCTTCCGTCCATTTAATTAAATCTTCAGGTTTTGCTTCTGATAATGTCGTCGGGTTTGACATCGGCAAAATAGCGGGCCGTTTGACATGCGAGGCCATTTCTTTGACGATTTCTTCCGTAAATGCGCCTGATACGGTGGATGTGCCGATCAGAATCGTCGGCTTGGCCTGACGCACCGTCTCCGCCAGATCAATTGATCCGCCTTCACCGCTGCGGCCGTACTCTTTCACTTCATCAGCAGGGCGAGCGTACGGAACCTGAAAATCACGCAAGTCCTTCATATCATCCGTTAACAATCCGTTTCTGTCGATACACCAAAAATGGCTGTAGGATTCTTCTTCGCTTAATCCGTCATGCACCATGGCTTCGCGCAGCTGCTCAGCAATTCCGATACCGGCCGTTCCCGCGCCGAAGACGACGACTTTATGCTCTTTTAAAGGCACTTTTGACGCTTTCGCACACGCTAAAACAGCTGCAAGCGATACCGCGCCCGTTCCTTGAATGTCATCGTTAAACGTACAGACTTTATCTTTATACCGTTTTAATATGCCGCGGGCGTTAGCCGTACCGAAATCCTCCCAATGAAGCAGCGCATTCGGGAATGTTTCCCGGGCAAGCGAGACATACTCATCAATAAAGCGGTCATATTTCTCGCCGCGTACTCTTGAATGCTGGTTTCCGACGTAAAGCGGGTCATTTAAGAGGCTTTCCTGATTTGTCCCCGCGTCCAATACGACCGCAAGCACTCGTGACGGATCAATTCCGGCCGCCGCCGTATACACCGCGAGTTTTCCGACAGAAATGGCGATGCCGCCGACGCCCCAGTCACCGATTCCCAGAATGCCCTCCGCATCTGTGGCAACGATTAAGTCAATGTTTTCATTTTTTCCGAACTGCTGAAATGCGGCGCGCATTCCCTCAGGATCATCTATTGACAAATACAGACCGCGGGGTTTTCTGTACTCATGGCTGTAACGCTGGATCGCAGTGCCAACGGTCGGCGTATATACGATCGGCAGCATTTCGCCTAAATGATCATTTAACAGCCTGTAAAATAACGTTTCATTCCGGTCATGGAGAGCGGTCAAGTAGACATTTTTGCTCAGCTCATCAGGCTGCGAACTGAATTGTTCGTAGGCCCGCCTCGCCTGCTCTTCGATTGTCAATACTTTCGGCGGCAGAAATCCCTCGAGCCCGAGTTCCTTTCTTTCCTCCTGTGTAAAGGCCACCCCTTTATTTAAAAAAGGCGTAGAAAGCACTTCTAATCCGCGCAGAGTTGTTTTGATTTCTCCATCTTTCGTCACTTGAAATTGATTCACCTGTCTCTTCCTTTCAAAGCAATTTGTCTTAGGTTTGCTTTTATTCCCGAAATTCATACAGGCAAATCATCGATCCGCTTATTTTTTCTCCCGTTTGACAGATGCAGCCACTTCGCCGTCTTCTCCCCATTTTACCGCTCTGTAAATCGCGTCGTGATAGAAAATCAGCCAGGCGTCTTTTTCTGCCGCGAACGTCTGCCATTTCTGCTTTTGCGGAATGGAAGTCATCGGATAATCATCATAGGCCAGCACCCATAACGGATTTTTATGCGCGTTCGTCGGCATCAGGTCGGCAAAATGCACAGCCGTTTCCCCTCCGTCTTCTAAGACGATGACGCTGTGGCCGTCGCTGTGGCCGCCGGTGTGATGCATCGTAATGCCTTCTGTCAGCTGATACTCGTTCTCAAAGGTTTCGACCTGATCTTGTACCGCTTCCCAATTTTCTCTCCAATATGTATTTTTCGATCTGATATTAGGATTTCTCATTTCGCGCCACTCTGTCGCAGAAGTGATAATGCGGGCATTCGGGAAAACAGAGACAAGCTCCTCTCCGCTGTACTCCGTCAGGCCGCATGCATGGTCAAAATGAAGATGGGTCATCGCGGCAATATGAATGTCCTCACAGGAAAGCCCGAGTTCACGAAGAGATTGTTTCAGATTGGATTCCTGTGTTACCCCGTAATTCCTTTTTTGTTTATCAGAGAATTTCCCTCGGCCGATACCCGCGTCAACCAATATATTCAGGCCGTTTGTTCTGATCAGAATCGGGTCTGTTCTTAATTCAATCTGGTTTTTGTCATTTACGGGGTATTTTCTCGACCATAAAGGCTTCGGGACAACGCCGAACATCGCTCCGCCGTCCATATGCGTTACACCGCCGTCCAGCCATGTTAATGAAATACTCCCAATATTCAATGTCTCCATCTTGATCCCTCCTGATGTAATGGTAGCAAATGGCGGCATAAAAAAACAGACTCCCGCATCAGAGTCTGTCTTTTGTTCTCCATTCAACTTCGGCCCGGTAAATCGGCTGGCCGAGCGCGGAGAATTTTTCTTCGTATTCTGTCATAATATTGCCCTTCGGATCGCTGTTGTGCAGATCAAGACTGACTTCCGTCAGAAGCAGGCCGTATTCGGAAAAGCTTTTCAGAGAGTATTCGAATAAACCGCGGTTATCGGTTTTGAAATGAATCTCACCTGTTTCGCCCATCACTTCTTCGTATTTTTTCAAGAACGCTTTAAAGGTTAAACGGCGCTTTTCGTGACGGTTTTTCGGCCACGGGTCAGAAAAGTTTAAATATACGCGCTTGATTTCTCCCCGTTCAAATACGTCATTCAGTGTTTCCGCGTCTATATTTAACAAACGGACATTGTGAGCCCCGCTGTCCTTTACTTTTTGGACGGCAGTGACGATGACGCTTTTAAACAGCTCAATTCCGATATAGTTGATATCCGGATTCTGCTTGGCCATTCCAGAAATGAACTGCCCTTTTCCCGTACCGACTTCAATATGGATCGGGTTGTCATTGCCAAAGACCGTGTTCCACCGCCCTTTATACTGGGCCGGATCACTGATGGCGATGTCAGCGTTTTCTGCCAGAAAATCATTCGCCCAAGGTTTATGGCGCATTCTCATATGATTGACACCTCTATCTATAATTTCGAGTAACAACATACCATGAAACATAAAGAGCCGCAAGCGCCTTTTAAAGGCGCCGGCTGCATAAAAAAGAGGCTCCCCCGGTCCGGAACACTCATGTGATGCATAAAACCGCACCGCTTTGCACAATGTATGACACAGAAAGGATGTGTATATGAATCATGGGCTTAACAAGCGAACATCAGGTCCGGTTATTAAAGGACATACTGGCCGACCATCAATTGGATTGCTGCGGCACGGTTGCCGAGTATGAACAGCTGGAGCGCGTCATCAAATCACTGATGGCCAACACCGGGCTTGATTCAAATATAAAAAACGTGCTCGAGGATGTCTACCGCTACAGCCAGTCCGGCATCACGGCCGATTCCATCGACACGCATATTCAGGAGCACCAAAACCATTTGTCCCAATGGGTGGAGCAGATGGATTCGTACTCCTGACTACTTGACAATCCGCTTCATCAGGGCATGAAGCTCTTCCATGGCATCATGATACGCTTTGTCGTTTCCTTTTGATTTGTGCCAGGCGATGAAGGTGATGGTCTCCGATAACATGTACCACGCCATCCGCAGCCGAAGCCCTTCCGTGAGCTTCATGCCGTACATCCCAAGCCAGCTGTCCCACGCTGGCTCTTCGACGTAATGATACAATAAAGGGCCGAGATCCATGGCCGGATCGGCTATCATGGCGCCGTCCCAATCTATTAAATACAGCTGGTTGTCTTCAGACAGAAGCCAGTTATTATGATTCACATCACAATGGCAAACGACTTTTTCACCGAATTGCACCTGATCCACATGAGCTTCCAAATAAGCAAGGCCTTCCTGAATAAGCGGCGAAAATTGCCGCACGGCAAAGACGGCCTGCTTCAGCTGCGACAAAAGGGCGCCCGGATCAAGCGGTTCTTTTCCCAATCTTTTCAGCATGTCGAGCAAAGCTTTTGATGTGTGGATTTTGCGGAGCAGCTCAGCCACCGGGCGTCCGCTCATATCCTTTGCCTTCAGCTCCCTGCCCGCCATCCAATGCTGAGCCGTAATGACGTCCCCGTTTTCCATCCGTTTCGTCCAAACCAGCTTCGGAACAATGCCTTCGGCGGATAACACGGCTAAAAAGGGCGAGCTATTACGTTTTAAAAAAAGCTGTTGGCCGTTATGTTTCGCATAATATGCATCTCCTGTAGCTCCTCCGGCGGGGAAGATCTCCCAATCGCTACCTAGTAATTGTCCCAACCAGTTCATATCAATGTTCAACCCATCATTTCTTAAAATATTTTAGAATAGGCCTCCAGCCTTTCTCTATTGGCGGAGCGGCCTGTCATAAACAATTTCATGAGAATAAAAAAGACAGCTATTGAGAGTCTCATATGCTAATCAATAGCCGTCCTATAAATTTTAGCGCTACAGCACAAACTTCGTCAAGCAAAACTAGCAAGAACACCTGTGAATTCTGAAGATTTATGCCGCGAACCGCTCTTTGCCGTGAAACATGTGACGGGTTTCATTTGTTTATTATGTTTTTATTTTCAACGGCGTACCGCCCGGCATAAGCCGAAACGGCGTCGTTCCGATCAGCTCGCCGTCAGCGTGAAACGGAATTTTCCCATCTGTTTCAAAAACGAATTCCTTCCCCTTTATCATCGTCACTCCGTCCATTTTGATATGCCGGCCGAAGCTCATCGCCCATAAAAAACGATACAGCGAGAAAAAGGACAGGTTTTCTGCGATGACAATATCAAAATGGTTTTGACGGGGATTTGCTGAAGGCGCCGCTTTCATGCCGCCTCCGTAATAAGGGTGATTAGCCGCAATGACAAACCAGACATTGCGGAATTCACGCCTCTGGCCGTCTGCCGTGCAAACAAATCTGAACGGCTGAAACCCCGAGGCCGTATGTAAATGCGCGAGCGGGTAAATCACAAAACCGAGACGCAAAAACCGAAGAACGCGCGATAACGGAAAATTCGCGGCTGCCTTCAAAACTGAGGCATCGAAGCCGACAGACAGGTGGTTAATAAAATAAAGTGATTGCGCTTTGTCATGAAAAAAGTTGATGTTTCCCGCAAAAAATTTCCGTGTGAGCGGGCGGTGCAGACTTTTGATTTCTTGGAGAAGCGCCGACTTCTTAATACCGAGCCCTTTCGAAAAGTCATTGTACGAACCGGCAGGCACAAAGGTCAGCTCAATCTGATCCGTTCCTTTCAGTCCGTTAATGACTTCATGCATCGTCCCGTCACCGCCGATGACGAACAGCCGCTTAAGCTTATGATCCTGCATCATTGAAATCTGTCTCGCCAGCACCTCCGCATGTCCGGGATGCCCGGTCAAAAAAGAGCGGTGGCTGACCCCGCGCCTGGTCAGCTCTTTTTGAACTGATTTCCAGACACGCCGGCCCCGCCCGCCTCCTGAGACCGGATTAATAATAAAAAACCATTGACTCATCGTTTGTTTTCACCTGCTTCATAGATGAAGAGACAGCCGGCAAACGTCCGTTTTAATCAAGCCATTCCTGTCTCCGGCTTGAATCGCTCAAGCCGTAAGACAAAAGAGCCTTCGCCGCCTTCAGCTGGTGGTGCTTGATCGGCGCCGTATTTTTCTGCTGCTTTTCCAGCCACTCTGCGGCAGTCCGTTTATCAGCTATTTCCAGCCCGTACGGCGGCTCCGGGTAATCAATATAAGACGTTCTGCTGAGCAAAAGCTTCCGCACGGGAATGTCGGCCTGCTTTTCTTTTACGATTTGCGAAACGACCGAGCCTGTCCGGTGCAGGCTGAGAGACGGATTCAATACTTGGCGCGTGCTGCCGGAGCCCCTTTCTTCCCAAAAACGGTGTTTTGATCCGATATATACGCTGTCCTCTTCCGCTTCCATAAAAGCGGCGCAGAAAATCTCCAGCGGCGAGATAATGATGATGCTCAGTTCGACGGACGCCTGCTGAATTTGCAGAACCGGATGATACATCACAAAATAGGAATCGGGCAGCTTTTGAGCCAGCATTTTTAACATCCTGTCCCTTTTGACCGCCTGCGAAAGCTCAGACTTTTGAGAAAGCGTGGAGCTCGCCCATTTTAATTGAAAGTCATACAGCTGATCTTTGAAAAAAGGCGCGAGCTCAGACTTTTGAGACGGAAGATTCCCGAACAGCGCCTCTTCTCCCTCCGGCTCATCAAACCATTGGTGCCTCTTTTCATTTATATCGGCCGTATTTTCTTCTTTTCTCTTTTTTAAAGAAAATTTTTTCCTGGCCGGCGCTTGATCGGTTTCCCCGCCTGCAGCCGTTTCCGTTTCTTTTTCTTCCGTCATCCGGTCAAACGCTTCAAGAAGCGCCTCCCAGCGTTCTTTCTTCAGCCGGATAAACTGGTTCATATAATGATATGGATCAAGTTCATATCTGGATATGCAGTCGTGAATTTTGATGATCTGTGCCATGTGATTTCTCCACTCCGAATATTTGTTTATGTCAATTGAAACTGTGCGATTTCTTCGTATTTAGGCGACCGGTCAAGATGGGTCTGAAACAGGGAAAACCGGCTGACGGCACTTTGCACCCTGCCGCTTTCAAACGGCACATCGTCAGGAAACGGCTGGTCTCCCGCCCACTTCCGCGCCATCGTCATATGAGGGTGATACGGCCGTTTTTCCACTTGAAAACCGGCTTTCAAAACAGCCTGTTTTGTTTTTTCCCGCAAATCAAAGAGCAGTTCATTCCGTTCGGGCTCAAGGTGAAGCACTCTCGGCTGTCTGCGGTCGCCGAAAATATCCAGATGCTGAAACTGTACGGTAAACGGCTGCGCTGCCGACGCCGCATCTGCGAGAAGAGACGATAATTTCGCAAGCCGTTCTTCATCCGCGGCTCCTAGAAAAATGAGCGTAATATGATAGTCATGCGGGTGCACCCATTTTTTGAATGACAACGCCGGCTCCTTTTTGGCTGCTTCCCAAATCGGTTCAGCAATGTCAGCCGGAATCGGAATGCCGATAAAATAATGCGGCAATGAAGCTTTCATACGAGGATCTCCCCCTCTTTGGTTATGGTGTTATTATAAAACGGATAAGCGGAGAGGAGAACCCTGTCCGCTCATTATGATAGGATATTATGTACTGAACGTTTTATACAGAAAGGAATGAGCCGGCCTTGAAAATCGTAAACACCACGGCGGAGCTGATCGGCGGCACACCGATCGTAAAGCTCAATCGCCTTCAGCCAGAACATGCAGCACAGGTCTATTTAAAATTAGAATCGTTTAACCCGAGCGGCAGTGTCAAAGACAGAGCGGCTTACAATATGATCATTGAAGCGGAAAACAGCGGGCATTTAAAACCCGGCTCTGTCATCATCGAACCAACAAGCGGCAACACAGGCATCGGCCTGGCGATGAACGCGGCGGCGCGCGGCTACAAGGCAATCCTCGTCATGCCTGACACGATGACGAAAGAACGCATCAACCTCCTGAAAGCGTACGGCGCGGAGGTTGTGTTAACACCGGGGGCGGAAAGAATGCCCGGCAGCATCAAAAAAGCGAAAGAACTCGCCGAACAGATTCCGGGAAGTTTTATCCCGATGCAATTCGATAACGGCGCAAATCCAGATGCCCACCGAAAAACGACCGCCATTGAAATCTATCAGGCCGTTCAGCAGCTCAACAGACCGCTCGGTGCTTTTGTGGCAACGGCGGGAACGGGCGGAACCATTACCGGAACCGGAGAAACGCTGAAAGAGCTTTTCCCGGATATGATTGTTCATGTCGCCGAGCCTGCGGGATCTCCCGTCCTGTCTGGCGGAAAACCCGGCGCTCATAAGCTTGTCGGGACAAGCCCCGGATTTATTCCCGGCATATTGAATCAGGACGTTTACGATGAAATCATGAAAATATCTGATGAAGATGCGTATACGACAACACGGCGTCTGGCCCGGGAAGAAGGCATACTCGTCGGCCCGTCTTCAGGCGCCGCCTGCTTTGCCGCCATTGAAACCGCCAAACGCCTCCCTTCCGAACAGATCGTCATCTGTATGACGGCCGATACGGGAGAACGTTATTTATCAACGGATTTATGGTCATTTGAATGATAAAAAGGGATGCCGCATTCGGCGTCCCTTTTTATTATCACTTGGCAAGCTCATAAATGGCTTCGGCATATAAAGCCGTTGACCTGAGAAGGTCATCGATTTCAATGTACTCATCCTTTTGATGCGCGCTGTCAGGCCGGCCGGGGAACAGCGGCCCGAACGCGACGCCCGCCGAAAGGGATCTCGCATACGTTCCTCCGCCGATTGAAATCAGATCCGCTTTCTTTCCCGTCTGTCCTTCGTAAACCTTTTGAAGCGTCTTTACGAGCGGATGATCGGCAGAAACGTGGTGCGGTTTGCTGTCTTTAAATTCTTCAAGCCGGAATTCTTCAGCAGACGTAAAAGCATCACGGATGGCTTTGCTGTCTGAAGTGACGGGATAACGGATGTTGATGCCGAGTTCTCCTTCCTCACCCTTTCTGTATGTAAAGGTGCCGACATTCAATGTCAGCTCTCCGCTGATGTCATCCCTGCAATCAATTTTCAGCTTTTTGCCTCGTGTATCATTTGAAAAATAGTCACTGACGGTTTTGACAAAGCGCTTTCCGGCTCCATCCAGCTCTGTTCCGTTAAGGCATTCAGCAAGCTTTAAGCCGGCATTGACACCATTATCCGGTTCCATCGCGTGGCATGATTTTCCGTACACCCGAAGCGTCAGTTTTCCATTTTCCGAAACTGCTTCACCTTGTGTTTTTGACTGCTCAAGCCATTTGCTGAAATATGCGTGCACGGCATCAAGACCGTTCCCTTCAATAACCGCTTCAGCCGCATCCGGCACCATGTTCAAGCGCAGTCCTGAACGGAATGACAGAAGCCCGTTTTTTGCGTCTTTGTCAGAAGCGCTTTTTGCAATGCGCAGTGACGCATCTGTAATTCCTTTTTCCGCGTTAATGATCGGAAAATCTGCGTCAGGAGCAAAGCCGATGTCAGGCATTTTTTCGTGTTTGAAGTAGTGATCCACGCATCTCCAATCACTTTCTTCATCCGTTCCGATGATGATTCTCACGCGTTTGGATAAAGGAAGCTGCATGTCTTTGACGATTTTCAGCGCATAAAACGCCGCCATTGTCGGCCCTTTATCATCTATGGCGCCTCTGGCATATATCCGGCCGTCCCTGATATCGGCTGAAAACGGATCGCTCGTCCAGCCGTCTCCGGGCGGAACGACATCGACGTGGCACAAAACGCCGACGATTTCGTCACCCGTTCCCCATTCAATATGGCCCGCATAGCCGTCAAGATTCTTTACGGTGAAGCCTTCTTTTTCACCGAATTCCAGCAGTGACGTCAGGCTGGCATTGACGCCTTCTCCAAACGGCCGGCCGGGACCGGCTGTTGTTTCGTCCATTACGCTGTTGATCTGCAAAAACTTCTGCGTGTCACGGATCAGATCTTCTTTGTTTCTGATGACTTCAACTTCCCAGTTCATCACAAATCCCCTTTCTTGATAAAGACTTGCAAAATGTCGATAAAACGAATAATATAGATGATGTTTTGAAAAAATGTTCGTCATTGGAGGTACTTATGTTTCATCTCGACAAGCATCAAACGACAATAAAAAGAGAAATTACCGCGGGATTGACCACCTTTTTCACAATGGTGTATATCATTGTCGTCAATCCGGTGATCCTTTCCAATGCGGGAATTCCGTTTGACCAGGTGTTCACCGCGACGATTATCGCTTCCATTGTCGGAACTTTATGGATGGCTCTCGCTGCGAATTTTCCGATCGCCATTGCCCCCGGCATGGGCTTAAACGCGTATCTCGCCTTTCACGTTGTCGGCACAGGCAGCGGCATTACGTATCAGACGGCTTTCAGCGCCGTTTTTATCGCGGGAGTCATCTTTATTATTTTATCGTTAACACCTTTAAGAAAACAACTTATAGAAGCGATTCCGGACAATTTAAAATACGGAATTACGACCGGCATCGGCTTATTTATCGCTTTTATCGGCTTACGCCAATCCGGAATCATCACGGCTGATAAATCCAATCTGGTCGCACTCGGCGATCTTCATTCGCCCGCCGTCATTTTAACGCTTATCGGACTTATCATCAGTATCGTGCTGATGGTGCTGAATGTAAACGGGGCTCTGTTCATCGGAATGGCGCTGACCGCCGTCATTGCCTTTTTGACCGGACAGATCCATTTCGCGAAAGGATTCATGTCCTTCCCGCACCTGCCGGAGGGGCTTTTGATCACAAATCCGTTCGGTGCCCTCGGGGATGTCGTGCATCACGGTCTGTACGCCGTTGTGTTTTCTTTTCTTCTCGTTACGATTTTTGACACGACCGGCACCATGATCGGTGTCGCCGAACAAGCGGGATTGATCAAAAACAATCAGCTGCCGAATGCCAGAAGAGCGCTTTTGGCTGATTCGACCGCTACGACGGTGGGAAGCATCTTCGGCACCAGCCCGACGACCGCGTTCGTGGAATCTTCAGCAGGTGTGGCGGCCGGCGGAAGAACGGGGCTGACGGCGCTGACGATTGCCGTTATGTTTGCCGTTTCCATGTTTTTCGGCCCGCTTGTCAGCGTCTTATCGGAAGTGTCCGCGATTACGTCACCGGCTCTGATTATTGTCGGCAGCCTGATGATGGGTGCGGTATCGAATATCCGCTGGAATGAGCTTGATGAAGCGTTCCCGGCCTTTCTTGTCATTTTGGCGATGCCTTTGACGTCCAGTATTTCAACCGGAATCGCACTCGGCTTCATTTCATATCCGCTTGTGAAACTCGCTAAGAAAAAGTGGCGCGAAATCCATCCTTTAGTCATCATCTTTGCCGTGCTGTTTTTTATTCAGCTTTTTATTTTAAACGGGCATTAAGAAAAATCCCTTTCCTTTTTCGGAGAGGGATTTTTCACATATAAAGGGCGGAAAGAATCGCGGCAATGAGGCACCAGGCGGAACAGATGACTTGAATGAGAGTTAATGCGCTGTTTCGCGCCCGGAAATAATCATCACTGTCTCTCTTGATACCGCTTAAAACCGGTTTATCCGTGATCCGGTCAAATAAAAGCGACGCGGCGTACCGGCTGACTAGCATACATAAAATGAGGGCGGCCGGTTTCAGCAAAAGCGGAAGAACGAGAATAAGAGCCGTAAAAGCCGCGGTTAAAAGGTAAAGCTGCCGGAGATACCCGCCGTTTCGGATCAGCACTTTAAAGAACAATTCTTTCCACGCCGTATACGCCGACCGTTTTGTAAAGATGTGCTTTGAGCCGGGATAAAAAAACGGCTTGCTCCGCCCTTTATTTTTACCATTCGGGAGCTGCACATCATGGCTGAGCATCAAAACAGAGGCCGCGAATGAAAGCTTGCGCCTGTTCTCTTCAAGCACTTCTTCCTCAAAGGCTGATAATGTCTCCGTCCCTTTCCAAGTCAAAAGAGCGGAACAGATGAACAATATACAGCCCGCCGGCCAAAGCCAATACCATTCGGCGGCAAAGACGATCATAAAAAACGCCCCCGCCATCAGAACCATCACTTTCAGCCAGCCCGCCGCCTGATTCCCGAATGTCCGCCTGCTGTTTTTTCTGTGCCGGTGCACCGCTAATATCGCGGTATGGAAGCCGAACAGACAGCAAAACATACCTGAATATGCCGGTAAGGTACAGTCACCGTATTGGCGCCATAAGGGAAATAACAATACGGCAAGCGCACCCCATTTGATAAGGGAAAGGAACATCGAATACAAAAGCGCATACCGTTTCAGCTTTTGCATCAGATGTTTTGCATGCACCAAAAATACGTGATCCGCTTCCAGCAAAAAGGTATGAATAAAACCCGTGCACAACAGCAGGGCACTGAATACATACAGCCAGCCCCATCCTAATACTCCTGCCGCTCCATTAAGAAGCCCCCTGCCGTTCAGCCAAT
The DNA here is from genome assembly GCF_027721405.1 of Bacillus sp. KICET-1. NCBI lineage: Bacteria > Bacillati > Bacillota > Bacilli > Caryophanales > Bacillaceae > Bacillus > Bacillus sp. KICET-1. The sequence continues at coordinate 1,961,354 of NZ_CP113515.1, read as the reverse complement.
CAGCATATTGATAAACGGCAAATGCGGCAGCCGGAAGAACGATATACAGCGCGACCGTCCAATCAATGACCGTCTGGAACACCTTCCATTGATACCGCCAATAATGAAACAGCCTTTGAAAAAACAAAGCCCGCCCGGTCATCGCTGACTGCTCCGAACCGCTGAATAAAAGCAATCCAGCAGTGAACGGCTTCCCGTTTTTTCCTGAAGCTCCTCTAACGTGCCTTGAAGAAGCAGAGCGCCCTGATCCAGCAAATAAAACCGGTCGCAGATTTTTTCCGCCGTATCCAGAACATGAGTGCACATTAAAATCCCCGCGCCCCTTTCTTTCTCAGCAATCAGCATGTCGGTAAACAGCTTCGTTGAGATCGGATCAAGTCCGATAAAAGGCTCATCAATGATGTAAATATCCGGCTTCGCCAAAAATGCCTGTATGAGCATCAATTTTTGCTGCATCCCTTTTGAAAAGCCGGAAGGCAAATCATGTTTTACAGACGTCAGCGAAAACTCTTCAAGCAGCCGCCCTGCCCGCTCACGGCATTCTTCCCCTTCTATACCCCGCAATGACCCGGTCAGCTCGAGGTGCTCCCAAAGCGTCAGTTCATCGTAAAAACTCGGACGCTCCGGTATGTAAGCATAAGATGAATCCTTCCACTCAATACCGCCTTCTATATCCCGGGACAGCCCGAGAACCGCCTTTATCACTGTACTTTTCCCCGCGCCGTTCGCTCCGATTAAACCGGCAATTTCACCAGCGTTGACTGTCAGAGATACATCAGAAATCACCTTCGGCCTGTCAGCATAACCGGCGCAGACAATGTTTGCATTCAATAATTCTCCCAAACTTCTCACTCCCCCGTTTTCATACGGACATGTATAAAAAAAGTTTCAGTTTCCATAATAATAAAAGCGGACCGGACATAGTAATGCACCAAGGCGGCACCCATTTGGAAAAAATTATCTGCGCTTATTCCTAGATTCATGTCGTCCATATCGTGTATAATGGAGGCAGTTAAAAGAGAAAAAACAGAATGTCATCCTTTGTTGCTTATTCGTACGAAGTTTTAGAGTCGAAAGTTGTGGTATATCAAGTCCATCCGATCTTATGATAGGGAGTGGTTTTATGAAACCTTCAACAAATCGTATGCTGACTCGGATTAAATCAGTTTACATGTTCATCCAGGAAAAAGGCCTTGTGACAACACAGGAACTGGTTGATGAATTCGGCATTACACCTAGAACCATTCAGCGAGACTTAAATGTGTTAGCATACAATGATCTTGTTCATAGTCCTAGCCGAGGCAAGTGGGAGACAACACGAAAAAAAGTGAAAATTACATCTTAAGCGAACAATTACATAAGGCCCTTTTCGGCCTGACATGCTGCAAGGCAAAGCAGCGTCTTTGCCTTGTTTTTTGTTCCTCTATATAAAAAGCCCAAAACAAATCTGTTTTGGGCTTTTCTGATATCGATTACACTTCAGCGCCTCTCAGCGTTTCGAGCTCCTCTTCAGTCAGCTCGCGGAATTCTCCCGGTTTAAGATCCGGGTCAAGAGAAACAGCCCCCATCGAAAGCCGCTTCAAATAAGCCACTTCATTTCCGACAGCCTTTGCCATCAGCTTCACCTGATGATATTTGCCTTCTGTAATGGTCAAGTGAATCACCGTTTCATCCGGACTTTCTGTAATGATTTCAACGGCTGCCGGCTTCGTCTTATAGCCTCCTTCAATGACGACGCCTCTTTCCAGATGAACGATGTCTTCCGGTGACAGAGGTGAAGTTAACCGGACCTCATATGTTTTAGGCACATGCTTTTTCGGAGAAAGCAGGCGATGAGCGAGCTGCCCGTCATTGGTCAGAAGCAAAAAGCCTTCCGTATCCTTATCAAGACGTCCCGCCGGAAACGGTTCAAATCGCTGTTCTTCAGGCGTCAGCAGATCAACTACCGTTTGCTGGCGGCTGTCTTCTGTAGCGGACAGCACTCCTTGCGGCTTATTCATCATGACATAAATAAACTCACGGTACTCTGCCGGCTCTCCGTATACCGTGATGTCCTGTTTATCGGGATCGACATGGATTTTCACATCTTTCGCCGGCTCTCCGTCAATCATGACAGCCCCTGCCTTGACGATTTTTTTCACATCTTTTCTTGAGCCGAATCCGCTGTTGGCAAGCAGCTTATCAAGTCTCATCATGATCCTCTCCTTTAAAAAGAAAAGCCCGCGATAAGCGGACTATTCATTATTCCTCAATGGGCGGAATGCCTGCCTCTTCTCAAAACGCGGGGCAGACGGTTTCCAAACATTTTCTGCAAAAATCCGATTCGGTACGCGGCAAACATGTACACCGCACCGCCGACAGCGGCACAGACAAAGACGACAATCGCCGCATGCAGCTGGCCGCTTTGGTACGTGACGAAAAAGCCGAGCAGCCATTGAGTCAGCTTGACCGCGACTCCCATCACGACGGATAAGACCGCAATTAAAATGACCCGTTTCATAAGCACTGTATACGAATAGCCCGCATGGCGCTTAATCATGATAAAACCGTACAGTAGAGAAGCGATATAACCGAGCGCCGTTGCCAATATGGCCCCGTCTCCCTGAAACAGCTTGATCAGCGGCACGTTCAGCACCACTTTTATAATGACGCCGATGAAAAGGCTCACGACAGCAAATTTCTGCTTATTAATCCCTTGCAGGATCGCGGCGTTTACGGTAAACAGAGAAAACAGAATCGCGACAGGCGCGTACCAGAACAATATATCCTGTCCGATATCCGGGCGAAGACTTTCAGAGCCGTAGAAGAATGTATAGGCCGGACCCGATAACACGGACATCCCGACAACGGCGGGAATAACCAAAAACAGAATGATTTGCATCGTCTGGTTAATCTGCTGGTTCAAAAGCTTATAATTCCTGCTCGTAAACGATTCAGTAATCGTCGGAATCAGCGTCAGACCGAAAGCGGTCGCCAGAGAAACCGGGATCATCACAAGCTTCGGCACATAAAGGGTGACAATCGCAAGCATGTCCTGGCTGATATCCTTATGGCCCGCCGCAATCATCGCTTTATTAAACGTATTCGTATCGATATACGAATACAAAGGAATCGCCAGTCCGACAAATACGTAAGGAGCGGCATAACTGAAAAGCTCAATGAACATTTTTTTATAACTTAAGTTCGCAGACGGGACGAGATTCGGCTTCATCGCCAGAAGATCGCCCTTCCGCTTATTCCAGTAAATATAAAGGACGACAAGCCCTCCGAATGATCCGATCAGCGCCGCGAAAGTCGCGTATCCGACTGCGATGACAAGGCCGCCGTTGATCACTCTTAAAATCAAATACGTTGCGCCCAATAAAAAGATGATCCGGGCAAGCTGCTCCACAACCTGTGAAACGGCTGTCGGCCCCATCATCTGATGACCTTGGAAAAAACCGCGCACAAGACTCATAATCGGCACGACCAAAAGTGCCAGACTGACCATCCGGATGACATAAACGACGTGGTCAATCGTAAGTCCGTTGTTACTCGTGCCGCCGAGAGATGTTTCCGCAAAAAACGGCGCCGAAATATAAAGAATTGAAAAAGCGATCATCCCGGTTACGAGCATAACCGACATTCCCGCTCTCAGCATCCGCCTGCTCGTCTCATAGTCTCCTTTGGAGTTATATTTCGAGACAAATTTTGAAACCGCGGCGGGAAATCCCATCGTGGCAATGTTTAAAAACAGTGTATATTGATTATATCCGTATTGAAACAAAGCTCCGCCCGTCGCTCCGACCATCGCTCCGAACGGGATCAGATAAATCATCCCTAAAATCCGCGATATATAGGTGCCGAGCGTCAGCACGAACGTGCCCCTTAACAATTTGCTTGACATGTTTCCTCATCACCATTTTCTACGAAGATTCAACTTTTCTATTTTAACACAACTGGGCAATTAGACGGTAATAAATACAGCGGGAAACTTTTTGGGAAAGCTCTTAAAAAAACAAAATACGTTTAAGGAATCCCTTTCTTTCGCTATAATAGCAGGAAGCGGACATTTCCGCCTATTATACGTGAAAAAGAAAGTTGTTGATGAAATATGAAACATTATGACGTCATTGTGATCGGCGGCGGTCCCTCCGGTTTAATGGCTGCGATTGCCGCAGGCGAAGAAGGGGCGGACGTATTATTAATCGATAAAGGAAACAAGCTGGGACGGAAGCTGGCGATTTCCGGCGGCGGACGCTGCAACGTGACCAACCGCCTCCCCGTTGAAGAAATCATCAAACACATCCCCGGCAACGGCCGCTTTTTATACAGCGCGTTTTCCGAATTTAATAATGAAGATATCATCGCCTTTTTTGAAAAACTCGGCATTCAGCTGAAAGAAGAAGACCACGGGCGCATGTTCCCGGTGACGGACAAAGCGCAAAGCGTTGTCGATGCGCTTTTGAACCGATTAAAACAACTGAATGTCACCATCCGCACAAATGAAAAAATCAAAGAGGTGCGGTACGAGAACGGCAGGACAGCAGGCATTACGACAAACAATGACGAACACATTAACGCAGACGCCGTCATTATCGCGGTCGGCGGAAAATCAGTCCCGCATACCGGCAGCACCGGAGACGGCTATGCATGGGCGGAAGCGGCCGGTCATACCGTGACCGAACTCTTTCCGACGGAAGTGCCGGTTACGTCGTCAGAACCGTTTATTAAACAAAAAACACTTCAGGGGCTGTCTCTTAGAAACGCGGCCGTCAGCGTCCTGAATAAAAAAGGAAAACCAATCGTCACACACGTGATGGACATGCTGTTTACCCATTTCGGCTTGTCAGGCCCCGCCATTCTCCGCTGCAGCCAGTTTGTCGTCAAAGAACTGAAAAAGCAGCCAGAGGTCAAACTCCGCATCGATCTGTTTCCCGGCATCAACGAGGAAGAGTTATTTCAAAAGATGCACAAGGAACTGAAAGACGCACCGAAAAAAGCGCTCAAAAACGCGCTGAAGCCGTGGATGCAGGAACGGTACCTGCTTTTTCTTCTGGAACGGAACGGTCTTGATCCGCAGACAAGCTTTACGGAACTGCCGAAGGATCAATTCAGGGCTTTTGTCAAAGACTGCAAACAATTTACGGTTGCCGCTGACGGAACGCTTTCTTTGGACAAAGCGTTTGTCACAGGCGGAGGTGTTTCCGTAAAAGAGATTGAGCCGAAACAAATGGCGTCTAAAAAAATGGAAGGCTTATATTTTTGCGGAGAAATACTCGACATTCACGGCTATACCGGGGGCTACAATATCACTTCAGCCTTTGTCACGGGGCGTCTCGCCGGTTTGAATGCAGGACGTTTCTCACGCTCGCTCTAAATGGTTTAAAGCGCATTTACCTGAGCGTCCCCGTTGATAATTGACCAAAAACATGATAGAGTTTTCTGCGTTTTGTTTCACCTGATTGAGGGAATAGGAAGAAAGGAATGATCTGCAATCGTACGACCACACTAAAACAAAATGGCGTATTGAAAAAAATAGTCAGAGGGTGAGAACGTTTGAAGAAGAACATCTCCAGTGTTTTTTGGATTGTGATTGTCATCACAGCAGCTGCGGTTTTATGGGGGGCCATTTCTCCTGACAGCCTGCAGCAAGTCACTGATACGGCACAAAAATTTATTACGGATTCTTTCGGCTGGTATTATCTGCTGGTCGTTTCTATATTTGTCGGTTTCTGTCTCTTTCTCATTGTGAGTCCGATCGGCACAATAAAACTCGGAAAACCCGGGGAAAAACCGGAATTCGGCTTATTATCATGGTTTGCCATGCTTTTCAGCGCAGGCATGGGAATCGGTTTGGTATTTTACGGGGCTGCGGAACCGATCAGCCATTACGCCATCAGCTCTCCCTCAGGTGAAACAGAAACGCCCCAAGCATTTCGTGATGCGCTCCGGTACACATTTTTCCACTGGGGGCTGCACGCTTGGGCCATCTATGCGGTCGTCGCTTTATGTATCGCATATTTTCAATTCAGAAAAGACGCGCCCGGTTTGATCAGCAGCACACTGACACCGCTTTTGGGCGATAAAGTAAACGGGCCGATCGGCAAAGCAATTGACTGTATCGCGGTGTTTGCGACCGTTGTCGGTGTGGCGACAAGCTTAGGGCTCGGAGCGACTCAGATCAACGGCGGTCTGCATTATTTATTCGGCATTCCGAAAACATTTTCCATTCAGCTGATCCTGATCGCTGTCGTGACCGTGTTATTTTTGATTTCTGCGTGGAGCGGAATCGGCAAAGGGATTAAATACTTAAGCAATACCAACATGGCGCTCGCGGGTATTTTAATGATCTTTATGCTCATTGCAGGCCCGACGGTGCTGATTATGAACTCATTTACCGATTCTATCGGCCAATACATCCAAAATATCGTGCAGATGAGCTTTCGCTTGTCTCCGAATGATCCCCAAAAACGCGAATGGATTAACAGCTGGACCATTTTCTATTGGGCCTGGTGGATATCCTGGTCGCCGTTTGTCGGCATTTTTATCGCCCGTGTATCAAGGGGCCGGACGATCCGGGAATTTTTAATCGGGGTGTTGGTGACACCTTGTATATTGGCTTTCTTATGGTTTGCGATCTTCGGTGTATCCGCGATGGATCTTCAGCAGAAAGGCGTATTCAATGTCGCGGGAATGTCAACGGATACGATGCTGTTCGGCGCACTCAGCCACTATCCGCTGACAATGGTGACATCCGTATTAACGCTTGTTCTGATCGCTGTATTCTTTATTACATCAGCGGATTCAGCGACATTTGTGCTTGGAATGCAAACGTCTTACGGCTCATTAGACCCGTCAAACCGGGTGAAAATCATCTGGGGCATCATCCAGTCCGCCGTGGCAGCGGTATTATTATATTCCGGCGGTCTGGCCGCACTGCAAAACACGGCCATTCTCGCCGCGGTTCCGTTTTCAGTCGTGATCCTTCTGATGATCGTGTCTCTGTACAAGTCATTAGCGAGCGAGAGAAAAGGAATCAAACAAGCGGAGAAATACCAAAAACCGAGAAGCCCCCGTGTCAAAAAAGCATAATGCACAAAAAAGCCCGGCATTTCGTCCGGGCTTTTTTATTTTCGGTATAAAATGAGAGCGGAAAAACAATAAAGCTGCTCACCTTCAGGATCACAGGCCGCCGCTACCGTATATTTAATATCAACGAGCTGTTCATCAGAAATCTCCTTTAAAAATGTATTGACTTCAGTCTGCAGATCCTTTTCATGCTCCTCATCAAAAACAGCTATCTTCAGCACATCACCCTCTCCTTTCTCTATCAATTTATTCCGGTTCAATTGAAATATGATAGAGAAAAACAGATTTTCTTTTTTACTGATTTTTACTAAAAGCAACCAAAAATAGTTGTTGAAAACGCTTACTAACGTATGATAATATCATTTTAACAATAACCAGGTCATTTCTGTTTAGTAAATATTTAGTAAAAAGGAGATGTGAAATGGTCCGTCTCAAAGATATTGCCTTACAGGCATCTGTATCCAGCGCGACAGTATCGAGAATTTTAAATAAGGATGACTCTTTGGCCGTGACTGATGAAACAAGAGAAAAAGTTCTGAGGATCGCCGATGAGCTGGGCTATCAGCCGTCGGCAAAAAAACGGAAGAACCGCAGCCGCAGCGATTCAGCGCCCCTGATCGGCGTTATCAGCTGTCTGTCACCGGAAGAAGAACGGCAGGATCCTTATTTTTCGGCGATCCGAAAAGGCATTGAAGAAGAATGCTTTCGGCAAAAAGTTTTTATCACATCTTCTATCCATCTCGGTTCTTTTCAAGAGCATATGTTTCACGAACTGGACGGCGTCATCGTCATCGGCAGCCTGCAAGACGAGGCGCTTACGAATATCAGCGCTGCTTTCAGGCACGCGGTATTTGTTAACGGCACACCCGATCCTGCCCGCTACGATACCGTCAGCGTGGATTTTTATGCCGCAGCGCAGAAGGCGATAGAACATCTTCTGTCGCTCGGTTATCAGCGGCTAGGTTATATCGGCGGCCGGGAGCGGGAGCATACCGTCATAGACGGCGTAAACAGCAATAAAACGATTGAGGATAAGCGTCTGACCGCTTTCTTACAAATGGCCGGCGCCGAGCCGGAGCATGTACTGATCGGCGAATACAGCATGCACGAAGGGTTCCGGCTGATGAATGAAGCCATCAAAGGCGGAAGTCTCCCTGATGCCTTTTTTATCGCAAGTGATTCGATGGCTGTCGGCGCTTTAAAAGCCTTGCAGGAAGCCGGCCTTCAAGTCCCGCGCGATACGGCGGTTGTCAGCTTCAACGGAATTGATGAGGCAGAATACGCCAGCACGCCGTTATCAACGGTAAAAGTATACACGGAAGAGATGGGCCGGACGGGTGTCAAATTGCTTCTCGACCGTTTAAACGGCAGAACCGTCCCGCTGGCCGTGACGCTCCCCACTTCATTGATTGTCAGACAAAGCTGCGGCTCACAAGAAAGGAGGTGACGTGTCCCGCAGCGTTTATATCATATTTAAAGGAGGAAAAGATGAAACGCTTACTGGCTTTGTTTCTTTCTTTTACTTGCATGATCCTTCCCGGCTGCTCGGCAGAACAGAGCGGCGCCGGAGAAAAGCAGAAAACATTGACAGTCTATTCCACAATATCCTCAGACAGCGAACGCGCCGTATTCAGAAAGTTGGCTGATTCATTCCAAAAAGAACATCCGGACATTCAAGTAAACGTTCATTTCCCAGGCAATGACTACGAAAATATGATGAGGGTCAGAATGGCGGCCGGTGACATGCCCGATCTTTTCGACACACACGGCTGGGCCAAAATCCGCTACGGAGAATATACCGCTGACCTCAGCGGCATGTCTTGGACGAAGCGGCTCGATCCGAATTTAAACAGCATGCTCAAAGACGCCAAAGGCAGAATATACGCCTTCCCTCTGAATCAGGCAAAGGACGGACTGGCCTACAACCGCACGTTATTGGAAAAATACGGAATCAAACCGCCGGAAACAATGGATGATTTTATGAAGGCACTGAGACAGATTAAAGAAAAAAGCGGCGGAACAATCACCCCCTTTTGGTTTGCCGGCTATGAGAAAAGCTCATTTGCCCAATATTACGATCAATTCGCCGCACCGCTTCTCATCACAGATCCCGCACACCGTTACAAAAAACAGCTGTTAAACGGAACCTTCCGCTGGACACACTTCACCTATTTATCTGACAAACTGAAAGAGATGCAAAAGGAAAACCTGCTCAATATAGATGCCGTGACGGCAAAACGATCCCAGCTCATTGAACTGATGGCGCAAAACAAAATCGCCTTTACGCTGCAGGGCGGCACCCTCGGCCAAGACGTCGCTCAAATCAATCCGAAGGTAAAAGTCGGCATCATACCGACCCCGGCCGTCCACAAGGGAGACGCGCCGGTTTGGATCGGAGGCGAACGTTACACGCTGGCGGCATTCAAGGATTCCCCGCGGCTTGAAGAAGCGAAACAGTTTATCGCATTTATGGCCCGACCCGAGCATGCAAAATCAATTGCCGAAGCGACCTCGCTTCCGGCCGGATTAGTGAATGTACAAACGGACATTTTCTACGCAAATGACTATAAGCGCTATCAGCATATTAAGGTGCAGCCTTATTTTGACCGCCTTTATTTGCCGAACGGAATGTGGGATGTGATGGGAACAGCCGGGCAGGAGCTGATGGCCGATATCTTAACCCCCGCTGAAATTTCAGCGAAACTCGGCAGGGAATATAAGCGGCTCCGGCTTCAATCTGATTCACGGGGAGCTGAAAAAGAATGAGTGATCTTGCAAGAGAAACTCAAGGATTTCAATATCAAAAGCCGGTAAAACCCGCGTCACTGTGGTGGATGTACGTTCCCGCTCTTGCCACGGTTTTTATTTTCATGATTTTTCCGTTTGTCAAAGGCGCTTTTATCACATTTACAAACTGGAACGGCTTCTCACAGACGTATCAATGGGTGGGGGTCACTCAATATAAAAGGCTTTTTACAGATCCGGACACGTGGCTTGTTGTGAAAAACACTTTGCTTTACGGCATCGGAAGCACTTTTTTTCAGAATATGCTCGGACTTTTATATGCGCTGCTTTTGAATCAGAGCTTAAAAATGAAGGCGCTCACAAGAACGATCGTCTACCTGCCCGTCATTATCAGTCCGCTGATTATGGGATACATTTGGTATTTTATTTTCTCATATGACGGGGGTGCGCTGAATGATGTATTTGGCGCACTGGGAATCGGTCCTGTCAACGCCTTGGCAAGCCCTGCGGCAAACCCGTGGATTATCGTCATGATTAACACGTATCAATACGCAGGCATTGCGATGATTGTATATTTAGCGGGGCTGCAAAGCATTCCGAAAGATTATTACGAAGCCGCAAAAATGGATGGCGCTGGAGGTCTTCAGCCGTTTTTCACCATCACCCTGCCATTATTGATGCCGGCTGTCACCATCAACATGGTCATCAATATCATCGGCGGGCTGAAGCTGTTTGATGTCATTTTCGCGCTGACCGCAGGAGGGCCGGGCAATTCCTCTCAATCGATGTCGACGTTTATGTATGATTTATATTTTAAACGGCAGGATGCGGGATATGCCGCCGCCCAAGGCGTGTTTATGTCCGTCATTATTCTTGTCATCAGCTTTTCGGCTCTCGTGTATTTCAAGCGAAAGGAGACGGAAATGTCATGAAAACAGCCCGAATGCGGATTTTTACGCTGTTGGCAGCCGTTATCTCGTGCGTTCATATTGTCCCCTTTTATATTTTGCTGACCACGTCATTAAAAGCAAAAGGTGACTACAGTTCAAAATGGTCGCTGCCATCCGCCTTTTCATTTCAGAATTTTCGTGAAGCATGGGAACGTGCCTCTCTCGGGCAATCCTTTCTGAACACGATTATCATTACAGCCGTTTCCGCCGCTTTATTAATTTTCATGGGTTCGCTTGCCGCATACCCGCTCGCAAGAAGAAATACAAAGCTGAACAAAATCGTCTTCGGCCTTTTGATTTCAATCATGATCATCCCGCCTTTGACTTCCATGGTTCCTTTATACAAGATGGTCGCTGATGCGGGGCTGATCAATACGCATGCCGCAGCCATTCTCATTAATACGGCTGCATATATGCCGCTGACCGTTTTCTTATATTCGGGGTTTATCCGCTCTTCCATTCCGAAAGAGCTTGAGGAAGCCGCCAGGATGGACGGCGCGGGATTGATCAGGACTTTTTATACAATCGTGTTTCCTTTGTTGAAACCGATTACCGCAACGGTCTGCATTATTTCCTGTGTGTTTATCTGGAACGATTACCAATTTGCGATTTTCTTTTTACAAGATCAAAAGGTGCAGACATTGACCGTGGCCATGGCGGGATTTTTCGGCGAAAACGCGAACAATCTTCACTTAGTCGCCGCAGCCGCAATTATGGCGATGCTGCCGATGGTCGTATTGTTTTTGGCGCTTCAAAAATATTTTATCTCAGGGCTGTCCTCCGGGGCGGTCAAAGGCTGAGAAGAAAAGGGAGGAATTTCTGTTGAAGAAAATTACGTTTATCGGAGCGGGGAGCACGATTTTCGCAAAAAATGTACTGGGGGACTGCTTACTGACTGAAGCATTAAACGGGTTTGAATTCGCGCTTTATGATATTGACGCTGTACGGCTGAAAGAATCCCAGCTCATGCTGGAAAACATGAGAGACCGCTATAATACGAGTATATCCATCATCTCCTACGATGACCGAAAACAGGCGCTGAAACACGCCGGCTATGTGATAAACGCCATTCAGGTCGGAGGCTATAAACCCGCGACGGTCATTGACTTTGACATCCCGAAGCGGTACGGTCTCCGCCAGACGATTGCCGATACCGTCGGAATAGGCGGCATTTTCCGTTCCCTTCGCACCATCCCCGTTTTATTTGACATCGCAAAAGACATGGAAGAGGTCTGCCCGGATGCGTGGCTGTTAAACTATACAAATCCGATGGCCTCTCTGACCGGAGCGATGCTCAGACATACAAATGTCAAAACGGTCGGCCTGTGCCACAGCGTCCAGGTATGTACCAAAGATCTGTTTGACTCACTCGGCATGGATCACGAAGGTACGGAAGAACGCATTGCCGGCATCAACCATATGGCTTGGCTTTTGGAGATTAAAAAAGACGGAATTGATTTATATCCTGAAATTAAAAGACGGGCACGCGAAAAGCAAAAGACGAAACATAAGGACATGGTGCGGTTTGAGCTGATGGATAAATTCGGCTGCTACGTAACGGAATCATCTGAGCATAATGCTGAATATCACCCGTATTTTATAAAAAGCCGGTATCCTGGGCTGATAGATGAACTCCAAATCCCGCTTGATGAATATCCGAGGAGATGCGCGGAACAAATCAACAATTGGGAAACGATGAGAGACGGCATCATCAACAACCAAAACCTGACGCACGAACGCTCAAAAGAATACGGTTCGAGAATTATTGAAGCGATGGAGACGGGCAAACCGTTCACATTCGGCGGCAATGTGCTGAATACCGGGCTGATACCGAATCTGCCGGCGAAAGCGGTCGTTGAAGTGCCTTGCACAGCCGTCAAAAACCACATTATGCCGTGCTATTCCGGCGAACTTCCGGAGCAGCTCGCGGCGCTCAACAGAACAAACATTAACACACAGCTTTTAACCATCGAAGCGGCCGTTACATTAAAAAAGGAAGCCGTATATCAGGCGGCCATGCTTGACCCGCATACGAGCGCCGAGCTTTCCATGAATGACATCATCTCTTTGTGCGACGACTTATTTGAAGCGCACAAAGACCTGCTTCCGGCTTATCACTGATCATTCGCGATCCGGTCCTGGGCGGGCCGGACGCTTTATATGTTCAGCACCAGTTTGACCGTCTGTAAAGTGTGTCCTTTAAAATCTTCTTCAAATTCACATACCCATTGAAACCCTTTCGCTTGATAAAAGGATAAGGCGATGCGGTTCTCTTTTTCTGCATGGACATAAAGCTTTTTTACCCCGCCGGACTGCCTGATGCATTCTTTAAGGAGTGCCGTGCCTATCCCGCTTCCCTGGCAATCCGGGTCAATATAGATGGCGGTCAGCCCCGCATTTCCGTCTTTTTGAACCGGGGTGGCATTTGCAAAACCGAGCACTCGCCCCTCTTCTTCTGCCACAAAGAACAGAGAATGCAAGAGCCGGCGTTCCATTATCTCATCCTGATAGGCCGATTCGAGAAACTGATCCTGAATGTGTCCGGGAATAATCCCTTCATACGTATGATGCCAGCTTCGTTCCGCGACTTGCCGGACCTGTTTGATATCGTTTGTTTTCATCGCGCGGATCATCGGTTTCACCTGATTCGCCTCCCGTTTTTTTATAAAAAAAGAAGAAAAAGACGCACGTCCCTTTTCTTCTTTCAATTCAAAGCGTTATTTCTTCGGCTTTGTTTCGCCTTCCCACTCCAGCATGCCGCCTTCAACATTAACCGTACGGAAGCCCTGCTCATGTAAATACATACAAACGTTCATGCTTCTTTTTCCGGAACGGCAGATAAATACATATTCCTTGTCCTTGTCTAACGCATCCATCTTCTCAGGGATGTCTCCCATGCGGATGTGAACGGCCTGCGGAATCATTCCTTCGGCAACTTCTTCGTCTTCTCTGACATCAATCAGATACAGCTCTTCTCCCGCTTTTAATTTTTCTTCCAGTGCGGCTGTGCTGATTTCATTTATTTTCAATGTGTGACACTCCCATTCATCTTTATGGTGTTAAGTATACCAAAGCCTGCGGTGCAATTTCTATGATAGAGGCCTGATAAAAAAGCCCCTCTCTGTAGGAGAGGGGCTTCGTCCGGTCAGTTTGCCACGATATTGACAAGCTTGCCCGGTACGGCAATGATTTTTCGGATCGTTTTTCCTTCAAGCTGCTCTTTTACTTTTTCGTCAGCTTGTGCGAGCTGTTCTAATGCTGCTTTATCAGCATCAGCCGGAACCATTAATTTCGCTTTTACTTTTCCGTTCAGCTGGACGACGATTTCCACTTCATCATCCACCAGTTTTGATTCGTCATAAGCAGGCCAAGCCTCGTATGCAATCGAACCTTCGTGGCCGAGTTTTTCCCACAGTTCTTCCGCCAAATGCGGCGCAATAGGAGAAAGCAGCTTCACAAAACCTTCGATATATTCTCTCGGCAGTTCATTCGCTTTGTAAGCTTCATTAATGAAGACCATCAGCTGAGAAATGCCCGTGTTAAAACGAAGGGCTTCGAAGTTTTCTGTCACTTTCATGACCGTTTCATGATAGACGCGCTCAAGAGTTTCGCCCGCGCCTTCTGTCACTTTGCCCGTCAGCTCGCCGTTTTCCTCGATAAACAAACGCCATACACGGTCAAGGAAGCGGCGAGCTCCGTCAAGACCTGATTCAGACCAGGCGATAGATGCATCAAGCGGCCCCATAAACATTTCGTACAGGCGGAGCGTATCTGCTCCGTGAGACGCCACAATTTCATCCGGATTGACGACGTTTCCGCGGGATTTACTCATTTTTTCATTGTTTTCCCCGAGAATCATTCCTTGGTTATACAGCTTTTGGAACGGTTCTTTCGTCGGCACGACACCGATATCGTAGAGGAATTTATGCCAGAAACGCGCGTACAGAAGGTGAAGCACGGCATGCTCCGCTCCTCCGATGTAAATATCAACGGGCAGCCATTTATCAAGTTTCTCAGGTGAAGCGAGCTGATCCGGATTTTTCGGGTCGATAAAGCGGAGGAAATACCAGCAGCTTCCCGCCCATTGCGGCATCGTGTTCGTTTCTCTTCTGCCTTTTTTGCCCGTTTCAGGATCAGTGACTTCCACCCACTCTTTAATGTTGGCAAGCGGTGATTCACCTGTTCCGCTCGGTTTGATCTCATCGGTTTTCGGCAGAATCAGCGGCAGCTCTTCCGCAGGAACGGCTGTTGACGTGCCGTCTTCCCAATGAATAACCGGAATCGGCTCGCCCCAATAGCGCTGGCGGCTGAACAGCCAATCACGCAGGCGGTATGTCACTTTTTTCTCACCGTTTTTCGTTTCTTCAAGCCAGGCGATCATTTTTTCAATCGCTTCCGCTTTATTCAGTCCGTTCAGAAAGCCGGAATTGACATGCTCTCCGTCTCCCGTGTACGCTTCTTCTTCCGTGTTTCCGCCTTTTACGACTTCTTTGACAGGCAGGCTGAACACTTTGGCGAATTCAAAATCACGTTCATCATGCGCCGGCACGGCCATTACAGCGCCCGTTCCGTAAGAGGCGAGGACATAATCCGCTATCCAGATCGGCAGCTTTTCTCCGTTTGCAGGGTTTACGGCATATGCGCCCGTGAAGACGCCTGTTTTTGTTTTCGCAAGATCCGTCCGTTCCAGGTCACTTTTCGCCTGTACTTCTTTAACATAAGCGTCTACCGCTTCTTTTTGTTCAGGCGTCGTGATGGCCTCCACAAGCTCATGCTCAGGAGCCAGTACGGCATAAGCCGCGCCGAACAGCGTGTCCGGTCTTGTCGTAAACACCGTAAACGTGTCATCAGTGCCGTCGATCGCGAAATGCACGTTTGCGCCTTCTGAGCGTCCGATCCAGTTGCGCTGCATGTCTTTAATGCTTTCCGGCCAGTCAAGGTCTTCTAAATCTTCAAGAAGCCTGTCCGCATAAGCGGTGATTTTCAGCATCCATTGTCTCATCGGGCGGCGTTCAACCGGATGGCCGCCCCGCTCGCTTTTGCCGTCAATGACTTCTTCGTTCGCAAGCACCGTTCCGAGCGCCGGGCACCAGTTGACCGGCACTTCGTCTACGTAAGCGAGCCCTTTTTCGTACAGCTTGGTGAAGATCCACTGCGTCCACTTGTAATAGTCCGGATCAGTCGTATTGATTTCACGATCCCAATCGTAAGAAAATCCGAGTGATTGGATCTGGCGGCGGAAATTATCTATATTTTGTTTTGTGAACTCAGCCGGATCATTCCCCGTGTCAAGCGCGTATTGCTCGGCAGGAAGCCCGAACGCGTCCCATCCCATCGGATGAAGCACATTGTATCCTTGCATGCGTCTCATGCGCGAAAGGATATCGGTTGCCGTATAGCCTTCCGGATGTCCGACATGAAGGCCGGCTCCTGAAGGATACGGGAACATGTCAAGCGCGTAAAACTTCGGCTTGTCATTCTCTTCACTGACGGCGAACGTTTTATGATCCAACCAGTAATTCTGCCATTTCTTTTCTATTTTTTCGTGCTGAAAACTCAACGTAAAAACCTCCTTCTGATTGAATACGGCGTATGTAGTCCAAGTATTGACGGGATGAGAAAGATTATATTCAGATTATTCTAAAACTAAAAAAAACTCCCTCATCCCAAAAAGGGACGAGAGATTTTTATTTCCCGCGGTACCACCCTCGTTAGCGCGGTTTTAAGCCGCACTCACTTGATACTTTTAACGCAGTTATGCGTCAGCGGTTTTGCCGCTGCAACTCTGAGGCGAGTTCGGAAACAGACTTGATTGACTTGCACCGGCCGTCAACTCTCTGATTGCAAAATCTGCTTCTTACTGCTCCTCTTCACTGTTCTTATCGCTACCGTAATCTTACCTGTATTTTATAGAATTCTGTTCATAAGTGCAAGCAGGTTTGTATACAATGGGAATGTACCCGGAACGGGTCATGAGCGGGGATATTATTTTGATGGAGGATTTTTTTGCTGGTGTGGTTTTGCTTCGGCCGAATCACTGTTTTGTTCTCTGACAAAATCAAAGCTCCTGAGAACAGCTTCTCCGCCGTAGCCTGCGATTATGGATAAGATGACGAGTTGAATTCCTGAATCGGGGTCAGCGGATAAGACAAGTAAGATGGAAGCAGCCATTCCGATAAAACCATCTTCCAAAAAACCGAGATAGATAAACCGCTTTGTCATTCTGGGTTTCTCCAGCCTGCCTCTCTTTTTCACATGACCGAGAACCCCCATGATTCCTCCAATTACACAAGCAATTATTACCTGATGCAGCATCTTCATCACCTTCCTAAAGCCCTTATTTAGTAAAGCGACTTCAGGCCATCCAGCCCCCTTACGAATACGATGATTTTCGATATCTACATACCGGCGATTGAGCAGGAAAGTAAAAAGCTTGTTTCTTCCATTATATGTGAACACATGATCGGTAAGCTTGATGCATTAGATTCATTTTTCACCCAGTGACAATGACCTAGTCACTTACTTAGCGATGATGTGCCTTCCCCTTATATATTCAGTGTATATGAGGACAAGCCCGAATGACAAATTGCAAACTTCGGCTGCTTGAATCAGAACATATGTTATGCTACGGTTACTGTAGATTCATTTAAAAAGGGGAGAAACAATGGCTGAAAAAGCGCGCAGCTTTACGGCCAAAAGGGGGTTTTACATGGCTGACTCAAATGTATTCGGAAAACCGGAGCAGCTGGAGCTTATCAAAAAGGCGCTTGATCACGCACGTATCGGCGTGGTGATTACAGACCCCTCTCTTGAGGACAATCCCATCATATATACAAATCAGGGATTTATGGATATGACAGGCTACTCTTCCGAAGAGATATTAGGTAAGAACTGCAGATTTCTGCAAAGCAAAGAAACCGACCGTCAACAAGTCGCGAAAATAAGAAAGAGCTTAAACCAGAAAGAAAAGATCACGGTGCGGCTGAAAAATGTCAAAAAAGACGGCACCCCATTTTGGAATGAACTCAACATTGATCCTCTGTATGTTGAAGACAAGCTCTATTTTGTCGGTTTTCAAAAAGACATCACAGAGCAGAAAGAATACGAAAAGCTCCTTGAGGATTCCCTCGCAGAAATCACGACACTGTCAACGCCGATTGTTCCGATCCGAAACGGCATCTCCGCTTTGCCGTTAGTGGGAAACTTAACAGAAGAACGATTTGATTCAATCGTGACAACTTTGACGGACATATTAACCGCATCTAAAGATGATTACTTAATTATAGACTTATCAGGTCTGGCCGAGGTAAACGAACAGACCGCAGACCGGATTTTCAAATTGCACCACCTGCTTAAATTAATCGGCACGAAATTGATTATCACCGGGATCAAGCCTTCCCTCGCCATGAGAATGAATCAGCTTGATGCCAGCTTTTCTTCATTAAAGACATATTTAAACGTTAAGGACGCGGTCAACGTGCTTCCGGTCGTATAAACAAAAAAATCCCGCCGAAACAGCGGGATTTTTTATGTCGTCATCGCACTTGGACGTTTTGTTTACTAACGGTTTTCAGGCGTTTGTCGTACAGCACCGTCGCTGCGATGCTGACAACAAGAAGCACCATCAGGATCAACAGCAGCACGCTCATTCCGTACTGATCAACCAGCACGCCGCCAAGAAGCGGCCCGATCATTCTGCCGCCCGTCGCCGCACTGTTGACGAATCCTTGGTAAAACCCTTCTTTCCCCTTAGGCGCAAGCTGATTGGCAATGGTAGGCACGGCAGGCCAGACAAGCATTTCTCCGACGGTTAAAATCACCATTGCGGTGAGGTACATCGGAAATTGCTTGGCGCTGAGAAGCACGCCGAACGAGACGATAAAAATACAAAAGCCGATGACCATCTGCGTTTTTAACGCACCGGACCATTTTTTCAAAACAACTCCTATGAGAGGCTGTCCGGCGACAATTAATATTCCGTTTACGGTCCAGAGCACACTGTATAATGAAAGCGGCATACCGATGCTTTGAGTATGTGACGCAACGGTTGTGGACCACTGAGAATAGGCAATCCACCCGAGAACATACCCGCCGCTCAATATGAGAAGCGCCGTAAATTTCGTTCTGCTGCTGACAGGCTCGTAGTCCAGGACAGAAACCTGGCTCGCATTTCCGGTTTTGATATTTCGAAACCCGAAAAATACGATAAGGAAAAACAGCACATACAGCATAGCATTGGCTAAAAACACGTACGTAAACGAGTACGCCGCAACCATCCCGCCGAGTGCCGAGCCGACGGCGACACCTGCGTTCTGAGCTACATAAATCGCATTAAAAGCTCTCCGCCCGCCTTCTTTCCATACCGCTCCCGCCATGGCGTAACTGGCCGGAAACACGATACCGGAACCGAAGCCGACAATGATGAGCAGCCAAATATAAACGGGCCATTGGTGAAACAGAACGAGTCCGAGAAGACTTGCCAATGTGATCATAATGCCGAGCATAATGGATTTGAATCCGCCGATTTTATCAAACAAAAATCCGCCGCATAAATTCCCCGCCACACTGGCACCGGAATTCAGCATCAGAACAATCCCCGCAACAGTCAGCGATTTCCCTAAATGATTATGAATATAGATCGTATTCAGCGGCCACAAAAAAGATGCGCCCGTCACATTGATAAACATTCCGATGATTAATATCTTCAAAGCGCGCGGCATACCGATCCCCCTCTCTCTATAAAAAACCCCATGAAAAAACGGAAACCGCAAGCCGCGGCTCCGTATCGATCACGTTATCATAGCACATTCATTCTATCGCCGCGGACGTCTTTTTTCAACATCAGAATCTGAAAAAAATAATGCCGGAATGTTGAAAAAATTACAAATGATTGGATTCGCAAAAACAGCCCGGCCTCATGCTCTTTTCCTCAGCAGCCAAAACGGAATATACAGAATGAAAAAGCTCAATATCACCGCCGCTTCCATTGATAGAAGATACCACGGCCAAGGTCCGAAAACATTCAGAAGCGAAGCGGTCTTCGGTTTTTTCATTAAATATAGATAATTTGCATTCAGCACACGATCAATAAAAAAGACACACGCCCCGTACAGATTTACGATCAGCACCGACACCCACAGCCCGCGCGCCGACGGTCTGTACCTTTCTGCAGCGGCCATGAATCGACAGGTAAGAAAAACACAGCCGTGGGAGACGAAAAACACGATGTACCGAAAATGCGGGAAAGAATACGCCCCTAAATCAGGTGTTGCCATCGCCTGTACGGCGCTGCCCAAACCGGCAAAATAGAGGAAGGCGAACAGCTTTTTGCTTTTTGTCATAACCATCAGCATCGCCAAATAGACGGAAAGGTCGCTCAGCTGCAGCGGCAGAGCTGTTTTCAGCGACCATGCATGATGACAAAGCAGCCATATATGATAGCTGATCTGCGACACGGCAAGGAGAATGAATAGTACATAGCGGATCATGCGACTCTGGTTGAGCTTTTTCCGGAATACGATCACGCCCGCCCCCAGCAATCCGATGATCAACAGCGTGAAAATGTGTTCCTTGGAAAAAAGATGAAAGGCCCCTGTTTCAGATTTCAATTGAAAATACTTCTGCATAAGGCTCCCCCGCGCGAAAAAATGACGTATGTCTATTCTTTTAAAAATCGCTTTCTTCTATTCATACAAAAAAAGCCTCCGCTTATGCGGAGGCTCCTCAACTTGTTTTACAAGGCGGATTGAATGACCTTTTTATAATACAGCACCGACAGCATGCCGAAGATGGAGTACAGCAGCGTATACAGCGCCATGACGATGATCATCGGCGTCCACACTTCCGTTCCGAATAAAAACCATCCTGACTGAACGGCAAAATAGCTGTGGAACAGCCCGAGAACGAGAGGAATCCCGAAATGATACGCCTGCTTCCGGCGGATGCCTTTCAGCAGATCTCCCGTTGTGAAGCCGAGCTTCCGCAATATCGTATAATCAGCCTTCTCATCCTCACACTCGCCCATTTGTTTAAAATAAAGGATACAGCCTGAGGTAATCAGAAAGGTTAATCCTAAAAACCCGACAATAAACATGATCAGCCCCATGTTTTTCTTTTGGGTGTCAGCCGTTTCAAATTGTGAAAGCGCGCCGTCTGAATAGTGCTGCGCCTGAAACAGACCATCAGCTTTTTGGATGTCCTCTTCTCGTTTGAGTGTAATGCCGAAGAACCGATTTGATTTTCCCTGAATGGACGGGTCGATATCTTTCTCGATCCGGTCGAATACCTGCTGCGTGACGATAACGGTCGGCAGCCCTCCGCTTGTAAATGTATATGACAGGAGGAAGTCGTTCTTCAAGCCCTTATACGCCAGCGGTATTTTATCCGTTTTGCCGTTTATATCAATGGAACCTGACGTTTTCAGGTCGAGAAATCTTTTCATCATATCATTATATCCGGTAAACACGGCTTCTCCGTCAGAAAGCTCCGTCCCTTCTGCGTCTTTCTCGCTTATAATCGGCAGCGCCAAGCTGGACGGGTCTTGTTGAAAGCTTTTCATATCGCCGTTTATGATGTTCTTCATATTGACACCGGCTTGAATGGTCTTGATTGTTTTCACTTTGTGTTCAATTCCGTTTTTCTTCAATAAAGCGGTAAATGAGTCAGTCTCCTTTTGGTTATCAAACGCAAAGTCCGCGGCTGTATTTTGCTCAGCCGATTTTTCCGCGGAATAGTACGAGATATAGCTTAAAGACAGCAAACCGATTGCCAGCGCCGAAAGAGTCGTAATAATCGTCAGCAGGACGGCGTTTGACTTCATCCGGAACATGATGGATGACAAAGACAGCACTTCACTGACATTCAGATACCCGCCTTTTGATTTCCGGATGAGATTTGCCAGAAAGCTGACCGAACCTTTATAAAACAGATAGGTTCCGATAATGACCGAGCCGAGAATAAACACCATTGCCGAAAACAGTTCATTCATGCTCGTAAAACTGCCTCCGAATAAATCCGCGGACACGGCATAGCCGGCGATAATGGCCGCAATACCGACAACGCCGATCGACATCTGCACCCAAGAAAGCCGTCTTATGCCGCTTTCTGACGATGACGCGGTTTTAAATAAAGACAAAATGCTTTGCCGTTTAATAAATAAGTAATTCATCATCATAATCAGCAGGTAAATTGCCCCGAACACAATTAACGTCTGAACGAGCGCCTTGCTTGAAAAAAACAGTGAGACAGAGGCTTTCACACCGACTGTATGAAACAGCATCATCATACATAATTTCGAGAGAGAAAAGCCGGCAAAAATACCGATCCAAATCGATCCGAAATACAAAATGAAATTTTCTGCGCTGAGTATGCGGAAAATGTGCATTTTCGTCATGCCGATTAATCGGAATAAGCCGATTTCCCGGCCGCGCCGTTTAATAAAAATGGTGTTGGCGTATAAAAGAAATACCGACACGATCGCCACAAGCAGTACAGAGGCGGCCCGGATTGCCGCCGCTCCTTTTATGGAGCTTTTCATTTCATCAAGCGCCGGATCGTATTGCATCGTGACAAACGCGAAATAAAGGGCGGCGCTGAACACCAGCGCAAAAACGTAAAGGTAATAGTTTTTCATATTCTTTTTCAGGTTCTGGAAGATCAAATGATGAATACTCATGCCTGAACTCCGCCCAATACACTTTGCGTTTTCATAATATCCTGAAAAAAGTCCGGTCTGTCCTGGCCGCCTTTATTCAGCTGTGTATACACACGGCCGTCTTTAATGAAAACCACACGTCCGGAATAGCTGGCGGCAACCGGATCATGCGTCACCATCACAATGGTGGCGCGGCGTTTTTGATTCAGACGGCTGAGTTTATTCAGTAAATCCGTGGCAGCCTTTGAATCGAGCGCTCCGGTCGGCTCATCAGCAAAAATAATGCCCGGCTCGTGAATAACAGCTCTTGCGGCAGACGTCCGCTGTTTTTGCCCGCCGGAAATTTCACTCGGATACTTATGTCGCAAATCATAGATCCCAAGCTCCTCTGCCGTCTCGGCAAATCGCAGGTCCGCCTCTTTCTTAGACATTTTCGTAATGGATAACGGCAGGAGTATGTTTTCTTTCACGGTCAGGGTGTCCAATAAATTATAATCCTGAAAAATAAAGCCAAGATGCCGTTTTCTGAATTCGGCAAGCTGTTTTTCTTTCATGGATGTAATCTCCGTCTCATTCAGTTTAATGGTGCCCGCGCTCACTTTATCAATGGAGGAAAGCACATTCAAAAGGGTCGTTTTCCCTGATCCCGACGGGCCCATAATGCTGACGAATTCCCCTTTGTGAATCTGAAGATCAATTCCTTTCAGCACCTCTTGTTTATTCAGCTTGTTTCCGTAGCTTTTTTGGATATTGCCTGCTTCTAAAATCATCACGTTATGATTCTCCTTTTACATTGGTTATCTTTATTTTAAAAACAGAAACCGTTTTTTTCGTTTGATTAAGCGAACAAAAGAGAAAAGCATGTGACACTTTTGTCACACGCTGAACATGCTGACGGCATCGTTCTGTTTCGGAAACACCAAGGTAAAAACCGTGCCGCTTTCCGGCTCAGAGCGCACGCTGATCCGGATAAGAAGCGGAGCCGCGGCTTTTCGAGCCAAATACAGGCCCATCCCCGTTGACGCGTGATCACGCCTCATTCGCGTCGAGGTAAATCCCTTTTCAAAAATGCGCGGAAGATCTTTGGGCTCGATGCCGATGCCGCGGTCTTCGATATCCACATGCACCCGGCCGTTTTGTTCATAGCTTTTTACGGTAATGTCATCCGCTTCACTGTATTTGACGGCATTGCTTAACAGCTGCCTGATGATGAAGGAAAGCCATTTTCCGTCACTGTGAACGTCTGGTGAATCAAGCTGAATGTCAAACCCGATCCCTTTTTGTATACACCATGATTGCAGATTTTTAATTTCTTTGAAAACGAGCGGTCTGAGCTGAATGCGCTGGAATGATAAATCATTTTCAATAAAGGACAATCGTTTCTGATGAAGCTGCTGGTCCAGAAGATGGTGAATCCGCAGCCATTCATACAGCAAAGGGGCTTTCAGCTGCTGTTCATCAAGGCGCTCGATCATGAGATGCATCGCTGTCAGCGGTGTTTTGACCTCATGAATCCATGACATCAGATCGTCCTTTTCATGCTCTGACGCCGCCTGAAGATGAAGGGAGCTTTTTCTTAACTGCTCCGTCTGCCCTTCAATGCTTTCTTCAACGATAGACTCAAACGGACTGTCAGGCGCTTTAAGATAAGACATGTCTAAATTGGCGTCCCATTCTCTTAAGCTTTTATAATAGGCGGTCTCTTTACGATAGCGGAACAAGAGAAATACAAGAAACACAAGAAGCGACAGGTAAACGAAATACAGCACCGAAAAAAACGGAATAGACGGATCAATATATGCCGCAAAAAGGAGCACAGCCTGCTGAAAAAGAAACATCGCAATCCAGCTTTTTCTTTCGAGCAGAAATGACTTAATCATAAAGACCGTCTTCTTCCTTTGCGATGTATCCCTGCCCCACCTTGGTTTCAATCATTTTCCCGATGCCTAATTGATCGAGTTTTTTCCGCAGCCGGTTGACATTCACCGTCAGCGTATTATCACTGACGAAACGCTCATCATTCCATAGGCTTCTGATGAGTTCTTCCCGGCTGACGATTTTATTTTTCTGCTCAGCCAGCAGTTTTAAGATCAGCATTTCGTTTTTGGTCAGCTCGACCGAACCGTTTTTACGGCTGACCGTGTTGGTTTCTGTGTCAATGACCGCCCCGCACCATCTTTTCATCAGCGCCGGTTCTGTGCCGTATTGGTGCACACGGCGGAACACCGCCTGTATTTTCGCGATTAACACATCAAAGTGAAAAGGCTTCTGAATAAAATCATCTGCCCCGAGCTGCATCGACATGACCATATCCGCGGGATGATCGCGTGAGGACAAAAAGAGAATCGGCACGTTTGATTGGGAGCGTATCATTCTGCACCAATGAAAGCCGTCAAATTTCGGCAGCTGTACATCAATGATCACCAAATCAGGCTTAATTTCAGAAAACTCCCGGATAACCCGGCTGAAATCTTTTATTCCGTGCACCGCAAATGACCAGCCCGTTAATCTCTCTTTCATCTCGTGAAACAAAGTGTTATCATCTTCTATTAACAAAATGTGAAACATGGTATCCGCCCTTTTCTGATAGATAGAGGAAAAACCGGCTGATGTACAGCCGGCTTTTTTCCTTTACAGTTCTCTTCTTAATGCAGTCAGAACGTTGGTTTTTGTCGCTTTGCGGGCCGGATTCATACCGGAAATCACCGCGACCCCCGCACAAATGACAACTGCGATCACAACGAGGCTGAGCGGGATATAGGAGAAGGTATAATGAAGATCTTCAGCTCCGGTGTTTCCCCCTACCGCTTTCAAGATAACCGGCACAGCCAGATTGACGGCAAAACTCACTCCGTAAGAAATGATAATCCCGATGACAGAACCTAATATCCCGATATAGGCGCTTTCCATCAGGAACATTCTGCGGATGATGGACGGGCTTGCGCCGATCGCTTTCATAATCCCGATTTCCTGCGTTCGTTCCGTCACCGCCATCGTCATCGTATTGAAAATACCGATGGCAGAAATCACGACGGCGATAAAGCCGACAAAGATCAGGCCGATTTTAAAGACGAGGAAGAAGGTATTGACGCCCTTCAGCTCGGTTGTGACAGATCTGACATAAAAGCCGTCATCCGTGAGGTCATGGGTAAGCTGATCGACATGTTCGAATTTGTCCGCATACACATTGATGTTTTTTTCCACATTTCCATTCTTCAGATCCAAGAATGTTGAGAAGTCCTTCTTGAATTGATCACTCACAAAAATATTTGTATCCTCTATCCAATCTTGGGACGGTTTTTTTGTAATTCCGACTACTTTGAAGTCGTACGTTTTCGTTTTCTCAACGTCTCCGTCTTTGTTTGTTTTGGAGATGCTCAGCTGTATCGTTTTATTAAGCAGGTCTTTCGTATAGCCTTTTGGTTTTTTCACCTCCGACATGTCGCCTTGGTGATCCTTTAACTCTTTGTCGTAAGCGTCAGCCTCTTTTTTCGTCAATAAGTTCTTCGCAAAATCATAGCCGACCACGATTTCATTCTCTGTACGGGCGACCCTTCCCTGATCAAGCTCCATATTGGCTTTGACTTCATCGTTCATGTTTGTCAGCACAATGGCAGAATCTTCATTTGTTCGGTTTCCTAACGACGCTTTATTCGGTTCATACACTTGTGTTCTTTCAACGACAGACTTGACATTTTTATACTTTTCCAAGTCTGATTTCTTCACGGCTTTTCCGTTCTCTTGGCCGAGCACATTGATTTCCGTAACAATCTGCTGGCTCATCGTAATGTCTGTAATCGTTTTTTGGATGCCGAATCCGACGGACGCCAGCACGACCAAAAACGCGCACGCCATTGTCGTTGCCAGCACCGTCATGAAAACACGCAGCCGGTTTTTCTTCATATTTCTTCTGATAAAGTGAATCTGATCCTTAAATCTCAACAGTAACGCCCCCTTTTAATACACCGTCATGCAGCTGGAATTTTGAATGCGCGATTGAAGCGACTTCATCGTCATGCGTAATGATGACAAATGTAATCCCGCGCTCCCGGTTCAGCTGCTGAATTAACGCAAGCACCTCAAGCTCCGTTTCTGAATCGAGGCTTCCCGTCGGCTCATCAGCTAAAATAATCGACGGATTTAAAATCAGGGCTCTTGCGATACTGACACGCTGCTGCTGGCCGCCTGACAGCTCATTCGGATAATGATTCGCATGATTCTCAAGTCCGACCCGTTTCAGCATGTCCGCGACTTTTTGCTTGCGTTCAGACGGTTTGACGCCTTTTAAGGCAAGCGGCATTTCAACATTTTCATAGGTTGTCAGACTCGGAATGAGCTGAAAACTTTGAAAAATAAAACCGAAATGCCCGAGGCGGAACTGCGCCCACTCTTTTTCACTGAAGCCCGTCACATCAGTGCCATTAATGACGATACGACCCTTCGTCGGCGCTATGTATCCGGAAATTAAATTCAGAAGCGTTGATTTTCCGGAACCGCTCCGCCCGACGATACAGGCAATTTCCCCTTTTTCAACGGTCAAAGAGACATCCTTCAATACCGGAACCTCACTCTCTCTGCCTTTCCTGCCGATTTTAAATGAATGATCAATATGCTGTACTTCTATCACGTACACCACTCCCCCTTATATCTGTTTCGTTTTTTTATAGATGAAGTAATAACTGATGAAAAACCCGATAATCGCACCGAGAAGCATGCCGAATATGTAACCGGTATACGAACCGTTATAAGCATATCCGCATACCCCCGCACTTCCCAGCATACTGAGCACCATGACGAGCACTTGAATGGTGCGTTCAATGTATTTGCTTAGGATAAAATGTCCGCTTCGTTCACTCGGCATTTTCAGGAAATTCGCATAGCCGAATAGATAGAAACAAAATCCCATAATTGCGGAGATTAACAATGCGTGTTTCATGTAATACATCCATGAGGTATGGATGTAAGCGGCAGGCATGAAATAGATCAGAAATCCGCTCCAAGGGAAATCAATATCCGGCACAGCCTGCCTGCCAAAAAGGAACTCAGCGTTTAACAGGTAAATCGTCATAACCACGATCGGAAAGACGGAAACCGTGAACGCCGTGATCAGCTGCGCCGCTAAATTGCCCGTTATCGTGCCGGCAGCTGTCACTAATGCATAAATCATCAAGCTGATGACCAGCATCCCTGCGCTGAATGATTGAAAATGATGGACAGCATCAGGTTTAAGCGCTAGAAACAATATGTCAGATACTCCGTAAGAAACAAACTGCGAGCCGGCTAACACGGCTGCTCCCAAGAAAAACTTCGTATGAAATATCCGGCTTCTCGAATACGGAAGACTCAGTGTAAACATCCTTTCAGCCCGGCCTGCTCTTATCAGAAAAAGCCCTATCATAACCGGAGGAATGAAATGCAGCCCAATCAAATTTTGATTGCTGTAATCAATGCTGAACGTACAAACTGAACCTGAATATTGATGAAGTGTTTTTAAACAATCCTTATAGTGAAAATACTCATTTATAATTGCCAAAGGGCCTAAAATAGCTAAGAACCCCGCTGTAAGAAGCAGCAGCGTCTGCCGCTGCTTCCATTCTTTATAAAGCAAACCGCTAATCGGCACCTTGCCTTCCTCCAAACTGCTCATTTTCAAACAGATCTACATATGCTTTGACTGCCTGTAAACCGTAAAATAACTGATGAAAAACCCGATAATCGCGCCGAAGATAATGCCGGCTAAATAGCCGAACATCGTGTCTGTGACCCCATATCCGAAAACGCCGAAACCCATAACGGCAAAGGCAATCACCAATATCTGCACCGGCCGGTCCAATTTTCTCCAAAGAAAGAATCTGCCGTTCCGTTCATTCGGATGTTTCAGAAAGCTGACGTAACCGATCAGATAAAAGACAAGGCTCATCACAATCGGAATGATTAAAACCAAATCTCTTTCTCTGATCCAGTCGTTAAACACATATCCAATAGGGGTTACAAATATAAAAAGACGGGATTCGATATAACTGCTGATAAAAGAAAATTGATCTCCCACACTAAAATCGAAAACGACCTCCAAATTCGCGGCCGGCAGACCGATGAGTAAAAAGGGCAGAACTGTGACGGTAAACGCCGTTAACAGCTGGGCGAATATCTGTCCCGTTAATGCGCCGGATGCCATTAACAAGGCGTAAGCCATAAAA
Organism: Bacillus sp. KICET-1; assembly: GCF_027721405.1. Taxonomy (NCBI): domain Bacteria; kingdom Bacillati; phylum Bacillota; class Bacilli; order Caryophanales; family Bacillaceae; genus Bacillus; species Bacillus sp. KICET-1. Next base: position 1,932,738 of record NZ_CP113515.1, on the reverse strand, counting down.
CTGATGACAATCATTCCGATTGAAAAATGATCAAAATCGTACGTATGGCTCGGTTTCAGCAAAGATATCAGCAATGACGCCGCTCCATAGCCTATCGCCTGAGGAACAACAATGACTGCCCCGCCGAGCCAGAATTTAGTCTGAAAGATTTGGCCTCTGCTGTAAGGCATGCTTAACAAAGCATCCATCGTTCCCTTTGTCCGTTCCAAGCCTAATAAGAAGACGGCAATGATGACACTCACAATCCAGCTGAAGGAAAGAGGCGACCCATTCGTATAACTCACGGTAAATTCACAATATTGCGGATCCAGATAATTCAAACGCCCTTGGTATGATAAATAGTAGTAATAAATCATAAAAGGGTTTGCCGCTATTAAGAAAATACCGCTCAACAAAAACAGCCACTGATTTTTCTTCCATTCTGTGTACAATAATCCCCGCGGTATCATTCCGGTTCTCCTCTCTTACACATGCTTTGCTTTTTTATAAATTACAAAATAACTGACTAAAAATCCGATCGCTCCCCCGACAATCATCCCGGCCACATATCCTGTCATTGACTGTCCCGTCGAGTACCCCGCGAGACCAAAACCGAGAACGCCGATCATGATCACCACAATCTGAATGGGTCGGTCAAGCTGTCTCCAGAGGAAAAAACGGCCGTTCCGTTCCGCCGGCTGTCTGACATAGCAAAAGTACCCAATGGCATAAAATACAATGCTCATCACTGCCGGGATGAGTAATATATACTTGCTGGCAGATACCCAATCCGTATCAACGTACGTAATCGGATTCAAATATTGAATAAAATGGTATGCTTTTATATAAGCATCTTCTGACGGCATCAGCTCATACATGCCGACCCCGAAAATGACTTCCGCATTTGACAGCGGCAACGTAATAATCAGGTAAGGCGCTATCGACACAGTAAACGCCGTTAACAGCTGGGCGAACGTATTGCCCGTTAAGCAGCCTGCGCTAGCGACCAATGCAAAAGCCAAAATACTCACAATGATCTCACCGACGCTGTAATGATGGAAGAAATATACGCGCTCAGGCTTTAACAGAAGAATGAGCAGCTCGGCCAACCCGTAGCCGATGACTTGGAATCCGGCAATGACCGCCGCTCCAAGCCAAAATTTGGTATGAAACATCTGAGCGCGGGAATAAGGCAGACTGAAAAGCGCATCAATCGTTCCTTTTGTACGCTCCAGTCCGAATAAGCAAACCGCCAAAATCACAGCGGGCGCCCAGTTAAAGTTCAGCATTCCGCTATCCAAAGAATTCACATAAAACTTACAATATGCTCCGTGGGTATCCAGACAGCCTTGGTAGACCAGATAGGTATTTAATACTTCAAACGGATTAACCGCCGCTAAAAAAATGCCGATCATTACGAGAACAGTTCGATTCTGCATCCATTCTCTGTACAGCAATCCCCTGTCTACCATCTCCGGTTCCCCCCAAACTTCGCGATGAAGACTTCTTCTAAATTCACAGGAAGTTCGTTCCATACTTTCGGCCGCAGCTCTTGCAGAAATTCCTTTTTCTTCTCATCGTTTTTCGGAATCAGCACTGTATAAAATACACCGGCATGGTCGAGAATCGGTATGTTTTGTTCTCTGATCATCAAGTTGACATCCTCTTCAAACGCCATTTGGATTTTCATGTATTCTTCCTTCATATCATCCAAATCCATCACATTCGTCAGCTGGTTTCCTTCCAAAAATCCGATCCGGTTGCACATTCGCTCAATATCTTCTAAACGATGTGAGGTAATCAGGATGCTCGTTTCCCGTTCAGCCACTTCGTCCACCATAAGCTGAAGCACGTCATGACGCGTTACGGCGTCAATGCCGTCCGTCGGTTCATCCAAAAGGATAAGAGCCGGACGTGAAGCAAAGGCAAGGACGAGCGCAAGCTGTTTTTTCAGGCCTGTCGATAATTCACGGTATTTCTTCGTTTCCGGAATGCCGTACCTGTTCATCAGCTCATTGGCGTAAGTCACATCAAAATTCGGATAGATTCTGCTTACAATCGCAACAAGCTGTTTATATGTATACTTGTCATAAAAAGGATTTTCAACAGGCATATAAATGATGTTCTGTTTTACTTTCGGATGCCGCTTTATTTCCACCTGATTAAATAAAACCGTCCCTTGGTCCGGCAGGAGAATCTGCTGAATGAGCCGGAGCAGCGTTGTTTTCCCTGATCCGTTTCGGCCAAGCAGCCCGAAAATTTCTCCTTTTCCGATAGTGAGTGAAATGTCTTTGAGCACTTCTTTACCGTCAATTGTTTTTGAGAGATTGCGCAATTCAATCATGATCCGTGCCTCCTTTCACATCAGCGCTGATTTCCTTTATCCATTCCTGCAGCTTCTCCAGCTCAACTCCCGCGTAATGGGCATCGATGATGAGCTGTTTCAATTGCTCTTTTATCATCGTCATCTTCCCTTCAACCAATGTCTTTTTTGCATTCTCCGATATATACGTTCCTCTTCCCCGCAGCGTTTCAATGACGCCATCGCGTTCAAGCTCCTTGTACGCTTTGCTGACTGTATTCGGATTGGCGATAATGATCGTTGCCAATTCTCTGACAGAAGGAAGTTTATCCCCCGGCTTCATGATCCCTTTTAAACAAAGCTCTTTCAGTTGCTGTATGATCTGCTCATAAATCGGAGTTGAGCTTCTCGGATCGATTTGAATCATTTACTTCCCTTCTTTCTTTTACGAGCTGCTCTCTTTCTTTAAATGTTCTGCCATTGAAATCCGATGACGACAAGAACGGCAAACAGACTGCTGGCCAAAACCGAGGCGGCGATAATAAGAGGCACATCTTGTTTTACGGATCTTTTGTTTTTCATGAAAGTTCCCCTTCCCTATGCTTAACATTTATATGTCGATTTCATTTTTTGAGTGTTTTATGTGTATTACATCAATTAGTACACGTAATACAATAAACACACTCAGGCCTATTGTCAATTCTTTTTTAAAAGAAATACAAAAAAACCTGCCGGGATTCCGGCAGGTTTGCTGAACCATTTAAAACGGCGCGGTCAGTAATCAAAATTACGCTGCAAAATCATATTGTTTTGCAAGGTCTGCAGCTGCAATCTCATTCGATAAAGCTGCTCTCTTTGCTGATCATTCGCAGATAATGACAGCTTGTTTAATTCATTCACCGCGTTTTCAAGCATCATTTGCGCTTCACTGTACTCATTATCATTATAATGCTCTTGTTTTGAAGCGGTCATAAATTGCTCATTCGCAAATTCATACGCCTGTTCGCTTCTTTGGAGATGTTCATCTACTGATTGTCTTGTTGCCATTAAACAGTCCTCCTATTGATAATGTCATATCAATAGTATTTCTTATTCCAAATAAATTCTCACAAGAAATATCAGGTAATTCATTCACAAGACAGAGATGGCATAAAATACGATTAAATGTAAAACTTAATCAAGACAGAATGAAGTCTTTATAAAAAGCCTTCATTTTAGAACGCTAACTTAATTCTTCTTTTATTAAAAACATTATAATTTTTCCACATCACCCACAAGATCTTCGGTTCGCTTTAAATTGTTCACCATCAAATTATCTTTTTTGTGTAAAACACCCAGGATTCATCAGATTTTTTAGGTATCCAATTCATTAGACGATCGTTTTTATTAGCTTTAATTATCATCCCGAAACTAACACCAACTATAAAACTTACTCATCCCCATCTAAGACTGGAACAGCTTTAAATTTTTTCAACAAACCGTTCAAAAGTGAATCGAATTTTGAAGAATTAAGATAATAGTATGTTTTATTTTGATTTCTCGTACTCTCAACTAAACCTTGCAATGTCAAAATTCTCATATGGTGTGAAATCGTTGCGTTGGTTAAATTTAGCTGTTCAGCAATCTCATTAGCATACATTTTTTTATGACTAAGTAAGATTAATATCTTGAACTTACTTTTATCCGATAAAAGCTTCAAAAAATCAATGATATGATTAATCTCTGCTTTCTCTAATGTATTTTCAAAAATTTTATCAACTTTATAACCAAGTCCAATATAAATGTTATCTTCACTTTTCGTAATAGTTGCAGTGTAAGGTAAAAGTGTTGGATATATATTAATATAATTACAAGATAAGTATTCCTTACCTTTTAACGTACTGATTATCTTTTTTGGAAAATCTATATTTATGTTTTTTAATTGATTCATCCACTCTTCTCTGAATTTAATTAAATTATAAATCGCCTCGTTAAGATAACCATTCACCGACATTAATTTGCTGCAAAATTGATCTACATAAGTTTTAGGAGATTTCATTACCTTAAATATGATCCACTTGTATTCGGGCTTTATATTTAGATTATTAAGCAGCTCAAATAAACTTTCCCTATCATTTAAATACTGTTGGGTAGATGTTTCGGTTTTAAGATCTCCTTGTAAATAAATTAGAGACTCTAAAATATTTTTTCTTATCTCTTCTTCTGTAACTGCAGACAAATAATCAATAATTTCAAAAAAATCTTTCGTGTAAATTTGTGGTATTTTAAAAAATGTTGTGGCTAAACAAAAAATATTTGCATTCCTAACATCTTTGTAGTCGCAAAAGCTGCCAAAATAAAAATTTAAAAACTCACTATCTAACTCTTTTATTCTTTTAAGATCATCTAGTAATACAAAATATTCATTATCTAAATTCAAACCCAATTTGGTTGTATAATCTTTGAAGAATTCCTCGTGTTTTAAGAATAGAATAGAGGATATCTTGTCAAAGAATTCTGAAACACTGTCATTTATTATTAACCGCACTTTTTCACACCCCATAAAGTCTTTTTCCACAAAGGCAAACGTTGTACTATCTTCATGCCAGACATTTTACATTTTTAATAGTATCAATCAAAAGGAAACTTTCAAAGAATATTCATTTCTAATTAGCACTTACCTGACTGAGCATTATCATGAGCAGTCCTAGATTTATTAGACTTGCTTCACCTCATGCTAAGTATTCTCCTCATGTCATACTCTTCAGAAATCCTTAATCATCTCAGCTAGTTTACAGGTCCATTTAAGCTCTTATTGAGTTATTTCAAGTTACAAAATTGTTGAATTATAAAAATATGATTTCGAGATAAGTGGATGAAGAAACAATTTATGAATAATATTGACACCTCTTAAGATTGCATTTATCATGTTTTTAGATATATATCGAATTTTAATTTAGATTAATATCTGATGGAGGTGTAGTTTTGAATTTCAAAAAATTAATTATGTTATCTGCATTATTATTAGGTACATTCATTTCGGTAATGGACACCACTATAGTAAATATTGCCTTACCTAAGATGCTGGATTACTTTTCGAGCAACCTTTCTCAAGTAGCTTGGGTGGCTACAGGTTATACTTTAGCTTTTGCAGTTTTATTAGTAGGTGCATCAAAGCTGGCAGACCATTTTGGAAGAAAAAAAGCTTTTATGTTTGGATTAGCACTTTTTATTTTGACATCAGTTATTGCCTGTTTGAGCACTTCAATTGAAATGCTTATCACAATTAGAGTGATTCAGGGATTATCTGCTGCTTTCATTGTGCCAGTTACAATGCCTATTGCTTTGGCCATCGTTCCTCAAAATAAAAAAGGATTGATCATTGGAATCTGGGGGGCTTTCTCAGGATTAGCAGCTACTTTAGGACCTGTACTTGGAGGATTATTAACTGAAAATTTTAATTGGCAAGCTATCTTCTTCATAAATATTCCTTTAGGCCTGATTTCTCTTTTTTTAGCAGCATTTTTTATTACTGAGAGTTATGATGAAACAGTGAGTAAAAAAATTGATTACATGGGGATTCTTATTTTATCCGGAGCTCTCTTCTGTTTAACCTTTGGCTTTGCAAAAGTATCTGATTTAGGCTGGTCATCTCCATTAATTATCTCTCTTTTTGTAATCTCTGTATTATTATTCTGTTTGTTTTTCTTTATTGAATCTAAAATTAAAAACCCGATGATTCCCTTATCCATGCTGAAGATACGTACGTTTAGTTTCAGTTCTTTCACCCTCTTTATGCAGGGCCTTGGATTAACAAGCGGTACCCTTATTATTACTTTACTCCTCACGAATTTAATGGGAAAAACTGAATTAGAAGCGGGGTTAATTGTTTCTACATTAGCTCTATCATCTATGTTTACCTCTGTACTTTCTGGAAAGCTATCTGATAAACTCGGGGGCATTTGGCTTTCGGGTCTAGGTATGCTCGGTTTAACAATCACAACATATTTATACGGATACATACGATACGACAGTTCTGTAACAACGGTAATTATTCTGTTATGTTTGACCGGCTTAGCTTTAGGGCTTGTGATAGGACCGGCAATGAGTTCAGGGATACGGCTTATTCCTCCTGAGAAAGTAGGTATTGCCTCAGGTATTCTTAATATGATGCGGACAGTTGGACAAGCGCTAGGCATTGCCATACTTACATCTGTGCTTACAATGAATATAAATGATCACACAGCTTCTGCAAAAAAAGAAGCCATAACAATTGTGGAAAACAATCAGGTTTTTGATAAAAATGCAAAAAACGAGATAATAACTCACTTAAAGCATTCAGACAGTAAAGGTTTCGATCGAAGAAAAAGTATTGCTGAATTAAACAAAAAAGAGGAAGAAATTCTTTCTATAACCCCGGATCCATATAAAGAAAAGGTACAAAAAAGTTTCAATACTCAAAAGAAGGAAGTTATCGCTATCCAGAAAAAAATTTCAAATTTATATAATGAAAAAATAAGTGACAGTTTTAATAATACATTCAAAGTAGGCAGTGTAATTCTTATTTTAGGAATTATTTTTGCATTGTTCAGTGATATTTCTCCAAAACGATTAAAACAACAACAGAAAAACCAGGTAGATATTACGCCTTGACCGTTCCATAATTGTTTCATTGTTCCGCTCCATCATTCATGCTACAATTTTAGGATGCATCTGATGTGAGGGAGGCTTTTTGAACATTGAACGAGAATAACCCTTTTCCTTATTCAAATACGGAAAAACGGTACCATACATTAAATTATCACCTGCGGGAGCATTTCGGGCATAAAGTGTTTAAAGTCGCGCTTGACGGCGGTTTTGACTGCCCGAATCGGGACGGCACTGTTGCACACGGAGGCTGCACATTCTGCAGCGCGGCGGGCTCCGGTGATTTTGCCGGCAATCGGGCCGATGACTTACTCACGCAATTTCACGATATCAAAAACCGTATGCACGAAAAGTGGAAAGATGGCAAATATATCGCATATTTCCAAGCGTTCACGAATACGCATGCCCCGGTAGAGGAGCTGCGTGAAAAATTTGAATCCGTCCTCAAGCTTGACGGCGTTGTCGGCATGTCTATCGCCACCCGTCCGGATTGCCTGCCGGACGATGTCGTGGAATATTTGGCAGAACTGAATGAGCGGACCTATTTGTGGGTTGAACTCGGGCTGCAGACCGTGCATGAGCGGACCGCACTCCTGATCAACCGCGCCCATGATTTTGACTGCTATGTTGAGGGTGTCAATAAACTGAGAAAACACGGCATCCGCGTTTGTTCCCATATCATTAACGGGCTTCCGCTTGAAAACAGGGACATGATGATGGAGACGGCCAAAGCCGTCGCTGATTTGGATGTGCAAGGCATTAAAATTCACCTGCTTCACTTATTAAAAGGCACACCGATGGTGAAGCAATATGAAAAAGGAAAGCTGGAGTTCCTTTCTCAAGAAGAATATGTAAGTCTTGTATGTGATCAGCTCGAAATCATTCCCCCGGAAATGATCGTTCACCGCATTACGGGAGACGGGCCGATCGAATTAATGGTCGGGCCGATGTGGAGCGTCAATAAGTGGGAAGTACTGGGCGCCATTCAAAAAGAGCTGGAAACACGGGGAAGCTATCAAGGAAAGCTCTTCAGAAAGACCGGGGAGGAGACCGCCCTATGACCTTGATGCACATCCTCCCTTTCAGTAAAGAATTGCTGAAGTCCGCCGCACAGGAAGGTGATATCACGGTTGACGCGACGATGGGCAACGGACATGATACATATTTTCTGGCCGGCCTTGTCGGTGAGACAGGACATGTCCATGCCTTTGATATTCAAGCGGACGCACTCGCTAAAACGAAGGAGCGGCTCGGTGCCGACTTCGGCCCGCGCGTCACGCTTCACCATAAAAGCCATGATCAAATAAAGGCATCGCTGCCTGAAGATGCGCACGGTCGTGTGGCTTGCGCCGTCTTTAATCTCGGCTATCTGCCAGGCGGCGATAAAAGCATTACGACAAACGGTCACTCAACCATTTCCGCGATCGAACAGCTCCTTGAACTGCTGAAGGAGAACGGGCTGATCGTTCTCGTTGTGTACCACGGGCATCCTGAAGGCAAGACGGAAAAAAGTGCATTACTGGAGTACTGCAGCAATCTTGATCAGGAAAAAGCGCGCGTGCTGAGCTACGGCTTTCTCAACCAGCGAAACGACCCTCCGTTTATTATAGCGATTGAAAAGAAATCTGCCGGCAAATAAAGAATCGGCCTGTCATAAGCGGGCCGACTCTTTTTTTGTTTACTTTTCAAGAAAAATCAATTACTATGAAATAATGGAAAAAAAGCACATCTTTTAAGTGTAACATCTGGGAGGAGCGGCAGTTTGAATATTCTTCGCATCATATTTTCAAGTGTTCCCTATGTGATGTTTGTCATCATTTTATCAAGACATTTAGGATTTGAGTTCGCGAAAACCTATTACTGGTGGTTTGCTGCATTTTTTGTCATCGGGCTGATCGGCAAATTCGCAATGCACCTTGCGGCAAAAAAGAAACCGTTAAAAAAAGAGACAGCGTAAAATGCGCATGTCTCTTTTTATTTACTGTTTTGCAGCACGCCGCGTGTATAAGCGGGATTGTTTGTAAAGACACCATCTGCTTTTTGTTTCAGCATAATAGGCGTCAGCGTATGCTCGTCTTCCTTATCAAAAAACACGTGCACTTTCATCTTATTGTGATGAATGCGCTTCACGACTGCTTCATTTGCCAATTTGGCGTTGAGCCCGACTGTATCAGCATACGTTCTGATGGTTTGCAGCTGCTTATCATTTATCTCCTCAGCCTCGTTATCTTTTAATAATCGAACAAGAGGAATTTTTTTATTCATAGATCGAACTTTCTTTAAGCTCTTCCCGCTAAAAGACTCAATGACTGCTTTATGGCTGGAAATCAGCTTATGTTTTTGTAATATGTCAATCAGTTTCTTTTCCATCACCAGGCTGCCGTTGCTTTCTCTTGTCTCAATATAGTAATTGGCAGTTTGTCCGAATTTCTGTATGATTTCTTCTAATGTTAAAATCTTTTCTCCTTTTCCCGCATTCAGTTTCTTAATCTGAGCCAAAGACAGATCATCTGTCATCCCTTTACCATCTGTTGTCCGATCTACCGTTTTATCGTGAATCGCAATCAGACGGCCGTCCTTTGTCTCCCGTAAGTCTATCTCAATATAATCTGCTTTGTCTTTAATCGCACGTGCATAAGACAAAGCGGTATGTTCCGGCTCAATCGCAGAAGAGCCCCTGTGCGCTATCAAGACAGGATGATAGCCGGCGGAAGCATGGATGACGGAGCAGCCTCCGCAAATGGAAAGTAATGCTATGACCGCTAAATACTTTAATTTTTTCATAAAATTAAAGTATCATATTCTGCAGGCGCACACAATGTTTCATTCTTCACGTCATAAATAAAAAAACTGCGCCGTCAATGTACACGAGAGGCGCAGTTCCCCATTACGAATTTTTCGTCCAAGCCATCTTCTGAAATTTGCGGTAGGCTCTTCCGTTGATATAAAAGAAAAATGACGTTTTTCCGCTTGCCCTGATCAGCTTTCGCGCGAGGCGGCCCATTTCTTTTTGGCCGGCGACTTTGTCATCGGATAAATAGACACCGAGCAGCCCCCTGTTGATCAGCCGGTGAAAATTTTCATGCGGAATGCCTTGCAAATGTTCATCCGCTTTTTCAATAAAATGCTGCAGTCTCTGCATCATTTCTTCATGAGACTGATAATACGTACAGAAATTCAGATCGCCTTCAAGCAGATCCTCTTCCTGGTCAATTAAATAATCGAGCAGTATATGCAGCCCTTGTATGTACGGAAAATAACTGCTGCGGATTTTCTCAGCGGTATGTTCGTTAAAATCAGGCTGGAATGAGTAAGCAACGAGACAGAAAATGCCTAACGTCGATCCGGCGCAGGCCGAGAACTCAAACCACTCCATTTCCGGAAGCTGTGACCGGTACTGCTCAAACCAGGCTTTAAGCCTCGGAACGCGTTCATGCTCAACGACATGCTTATGAACCTGAAGATCGCAATAATAATCACACAGCTCAAGCAAATAAGGTTTAATGATACCGTAATGTTCTATTGACCCGAGCACCCGCTGGCATGTTCTGACCAGCTCATGAAGATAACCGCCGTCATCCCGCTCCTCTCTGTACTGATAGTACGGCCGCACCTCGGCACCGACCGTCAGCGCGTCACGCATGGAAAGATGAAGCATGCGGAAGTCCTCCGGATCAAGCGAGGTGCTGCGGTCGCACAGATTGTCCAGATAATCACTGATTGTCTGATACGCGATGATAAATTGCACGCATTTCTGTTTTTGTTCTCCCGAAAGCAAGGCTAAAATGCCGCCGCCTTCACAATGAAACGATTTATCGCGGATACTTGCGGCCGCCTGCTGCCGCAGTTCGGTATTTTTAATGGAATCTGATTTTTCCCGCCACATGTTCAATTCCTGATGAACGAGCGGGAAAATTTCCCGATACACTTTTGCCATAAGGTTAAAAGGATGTTCCGGTACTGTCAACATATGCACCCCCAGCGAATTCAAATATACTGATCTGTAAAGGCTTTTGCCGCCTTAAACACAGTTTCTCTTTCCGGTTCATTAAAAATTTCATGATAAAGCCCTTCCCATTCCCGATACGATTTATTATGGGAAGCCACACCGGAAAACCATTTGCGGACCTTCATTTTATCGACGATTTTGTCATCACCGCCCTGCATAAGCAAAAGCGGCACCTTTAAAAACGCATCAGTCGGCACCATAGCGGCATCAATGGTTTTTAAAAGCTCTCTGTACCATCTTACGGATACCTTCGTGACATATAAAGAATCGTTTTGATCCGCTTCAATCATATCCGCATTCCTCGTTGCCATATCAGGTGATAAGCCGGAATCCACTCTGAGGGACGGAGCGAGGACGTTCAGTCCTTTAGACGCAAAATCAAGGACTTTATTGACTTTTATTTGCAGACCCAGACAAGGTGATGATAAAATGAGTGCCGTAATGCGGGGATTTCTCTGCTGCTTAAACCATTCTATCGCAATCAGTCCGCCCATGCTGTGGCCCAAAAGGAAAACGGGCGCTTCAAGCGTTCTCGCTTTATCAATCCATATATCTACTTCATCAATGTATTCTTGGAAAGAGCGAATATGCCCTCTGGCGCGGGTCGACGTTCCCTGACCGGGCAAATCGCCCATCACCACGTTATATCCGGAAGATCTCCACATTTCAACGAGCCATTTATAACGCCCGTGGTATTCGCTCGCCCCGTGGATAATGACAATGGTACCGACGGGCCTGTCTGCTTTCCAAGTCCACATGCAGTTCACCTCTTACATAAATTTAGAGAAAGAAGGATGAGACATGATAATCTACCCTTATAAACAATTTACGCCGGACATACATCCTGAAGCGTTCATTGCGGATAACGCCGTCATAACGGGCGACGTCGTGATCGGAGAACAATCGAGCATCTGGTTCTCGGCCGTCATCCGGGGGGATGTTGCGCCGACAAGGATCGGAAAAAGAGTCAGCATACAAGACTTGAGCTGTCTGCATCAAAGCCCGAACCGCCCGCTTCTTATTGAAGATGACGTCACGATCGGCCATCAGGTTACACTGCACAGCGCAATCATCAGAAAGAATGCTTTAATCGGTATGGGCTCCGTCATTCTTGACGGGGCGGAAATCGGAGAAGGCGCGTTTATCGGCGCCGGAAGTCTCGTTCCTCCGGGCAAAACCATTCCTCCCGGCTGTCTTGCGTTCGGCCGGCCCGCAAAGGTTATCCGCCGGCTGACAGAAGAAGACATACAGGACATGGAAAGAATCAGAACGGAATATGTTGAAAAAGGCCGATATTATAAAACACTGCAAAAGAAATAAAAATAGATCAGCTTTGTTTTTACTACTGTACCATTTTTCAAAATATTATTTAAGTAAAAACCATTTGCATTCTCCCGATTGTCAGGAAACAGAAGCAAAATGTTCAGGAATTTGTTTTATTCTTCCCCCGCCGGCCCGATCCTATGAAAAAAAGAGCCCATGTCCCGGGCTCTTTTTTTACGCTTTTTCGGCGAATGTCTGTCCGTTTTCCAGACCTATGTCTTTTCTTTTATGGAAACCTTTCCCGTAATAAGCGGCTAATAATATGCCGAACCAGACAGGACCGATGATGACGGCCACCCTGGTCTCTGCATCAAAAGCCATCAGCACAACGACAAAAGCGAGAAATGCCAGCGAGATATATGAGGAAAAGGGGTATAAAGGCATTTTATATTTCAGTTTTTTCCGTTGTTCCGGCTGTAAGCTTTTACGGTATTTCATTTGGGAAAGCAAAATAATCGACCATGTCCAAATCGCCCCGAACGTCGCAATGCTCGTCACCCACGTAAACACTTTCGCCGGCACCACGTAGTTCAGCAAAACGCCGATGCACAACGCGCCCGCTGAAACCAATACCGCTTTTCCCGGCACACCGCCTTTTGTGACCGTACCGTATGCTTTAGGCGCTTCATTTTGCTCCGCCAGATTGAACAGCATGCGCCCCGTGCTGAAGATCCCGCTGTTGCAGGAAGAAAGAGCCGCCGTCAATACGACAAAATTAATGATTCCGGCTGCAGCGGGGATTCCGATTTTTTCAAATGTCAAAACAAACGGGCTTCCGCCTGAACCGATTTCCTGCCACGGATAAATTGACATAATGACAAACAAAGCTCCGACGTAAAAAATGAGAATGCGCCAAAAAACAGTATCTATGGCCCGCGCCAGTGATTTTTCCGGATTTTTGACCTCACCGGCTGTGACACCGATCAGCTCAATCCCGAGATAGGCAAACATGACCATTTGAAGCGACAGCAGCACCCCTTTAATCCCATTCGGGAAAAAGCCGCCGTGGCTCCATAAATTGCTGATTCCGAGCGCAACGCCTCCGTTTCCGAGACCGAATACGATCATCACCAGACCGATCGCGATCATTGACAGAATCGCCAAGACTTTAATGAGCGCAAACCAGAATTCAAGCTCACCGTACGCTTTAACCGCCAGAAAGTTGACAGCCGTCATAATGACGAGTGCACAAAGCGCCCAGATCCATGACGGCACGTCAGGGAACCAGTAGCCCATATAAATGCCGACCGCGGTGATTTCCGCCATGCAGGTAACAACCCATAAAAACCAATAATTCCAGCCTGTTAAAAACCCGGCAAGCGGACCGAGATAATCTCTGGCATACCGGCTGAATGAGCCGGCTACAGGCTTTTGAATCGCCATTTCCCCTAATGCCCGCATAATAAAAAACATAATCAGTCCGCTGCAGGCGTAAGCGGCTAAAATCCCCGGCCCGGCAAGCTTTATGGCAGAAGCCGACCCGAGAAACAGCCCGACTCCAATCGCGGCGCCCAACGACATAAGCGAGATATGCCGCTCTTCCAAGCCGCGGTGAAGCGTTTTTTCTTTGTTTTGCATAACTCTCCCTCCCCCTGATTTTGACAAAGAAACAACAAACCGAGACGAAATAGCCAGAAAACACTTTCCGGAATCTACCCGATTAGTCCTATTATAACCTTTTTCTGAATATTGCGTAATACTTTGTCGAAAACAGAGCGGAATAGACGGTTTACAAAAAAACAATAGAAAAAAGGCTTTCGATAACATCGAAAGCCTTTTGGATTAAACGAAAATGACTTCTTTCGGCTGATGATTCAGCTCTTCCGGCACCAGTCTTTTTTCAACATTGATGCTGTGCCAGATCATGAAGATCAGCACGGTCCAGATTTTGCGGCTGTTGTCCGCTCTGTCGGCACAATGATCTTCTAGAAGCTGAAGGACATAATCCTTTTCAATATAAGCATCTGTTTCACTTTCACGAATGATGTTGCGAACCCATTCGTTCATTTCATTTTTCAGCCAGTGGCGGATCGGCACAGGGAAGCCGAGTTTTTTGCGGTTAAGCACATGATCAGGCACTACCCCTTCAGCAGCTTTGCGCAGAAGGTATTTCGTCGTGCCGTTTTTCGTTTTCAGTTCATCCGGAATTTTAGAAGCCACGTCAAACACGACTTTATCAAGGAACGGCACGCGCAGTTCCAATGAGTTGGCCATCGTCATTTTGTCAGCCTTTAACAGGATGTCGCCGCGCATCCACGTATGGATGTCAACATACTGCATTTTATTAATGTCGCTGTATGAACGGCTTTCCGTAAAGTACGGCTTCGTGACATCACGGTATGAAAGCTCTGGATTGTAATGTTTGAGCAGCTGTTTTTTCACGGGCTCTTCAAAAATCTTCGCATTACCGATATAACGCTCCTCAAGCGGTGTGCAGCCGCGGACTAAGAGGCTTTTCCCTCTCATTCCTTCAGGCATGACGGACGCCACATGAAGAAGCATTTTTTTCAGACCGGACGGAATGCGTTCAAACGGTTTAAGCGAAAGCGGTTCGCGGTAAATATTGTACCCGCCGAACAGCTCGTCCGCGCCTTCCCCGGATAACGCGACCGTTACATGTTTTTTCGCTTCTTTTGCGACAAAGTACAAAGGAATCGCCGCCGGATCTGCAAGCGGGTCATCAAAGTGCCAGACGATTTTCGGAAGCTCGTTCATATACTCCTCAGGAGAAATGACTTTGCTGATATTTTCAATCCCGAGCGCGGCAGCCGTTTCCTTCGCTACGTCAACCTCACTGAAGCCCTGCTGCTCAAAACCGACGGAAAATGTTTTAAGGCTCGGGTGAAATTCTTTCGCAACTGAGACGATAAAAGAAGAGTCGATACCGCCGGATAGAAACGAACCGACAGGAACGTCACTTCTCATGTGAACTTTGACAGAGTCAAAGATTGCGTCTCTGACTTCTTTCACCAATTTATCTTCATCAGACTGAACAGGCTTGAAGTTCGCTTTGAAATATGTTTTAAACGCGATGTCGCCTTCCGGGCGGATCGTAAACTGGCTGCCCGGCTCGACTTTTTTCACTTCAGCGTCAAGCGTGCTCGGTTCAGGAACGAATTGGAAAGACATATATTGCTGTAAAGAAGCTGTATCAAGATCAATGCCGTTTTGAGCGGCCATTAAACTTTTTCTTTCAGATGCAAAATATACTTTGTCCCCGATGGTTGTGTAATACAGCGGCTTAATGCCGAACGGGTCTCTCGCGCCGTACATAACGCGGTCAGCTTTGTTCCAGATTAAAAACGCAAACATTCCGCGAAGCTTTGAAGCGGCTTCTTCTTTATAATGACGGTATGTCGCAAGGAGCACTTCAGTATCGGAATCTGTATTGAAAGTGTAGCCTTTCGCTTCAAGCTCTTCTCTCAATTCAATGTAGTTATAGATTTCGCCGTTAAAAATGATCCAATATTTTTCGTCTTCATATGATAAAGGCTGTCCGCCGTTTTCTACGTCAATAATACTGAGCCGTCTGAAGCCGAATCCGACGTGCTCGTCATGATAATACCCATCGCTGTCAGGACCGCGGTGAACGATCATTTGGTTCATTTGTTTGATTAGCTCTTCTTGATCTGCGGTTTGAGTTAATGGATGCTTATTAAAAACACCGACAAATCCACACATAGTATAGCCTCCATAAGTGTAATTTTCTAATTGGACCCCCTTTTTATAGACGCTGTGTTACGCCATTGGTTTCACGCTATGTAAAAATAAGCATGGCAGCATCTACAAAAAGGGAAAGCCGCTTAAGTAAGCGGCTATAAAATTATTCTCCTAGTGCTTCTTTGCGAAGCGCATCCGCCTTGTCAGTACGCTCCCAAGGAAGATCCACATCATGACGTCCGAAGTGGCCGTAAGCAGCAGTCTGCTTATAGATCGGGCGGCGCAGATCAAGCATTTTAATAATGCCGGCAGGTCTCAGGTCGAAGTTATTCCGTACGACTTCGATCAGTTTTTCTTCAGAAGCTTTTCCTGTATCAAATGTATTGATGGAAATAGAAACAGGCTGTGCCACGCCGATTGCGTATGCAAGCTGCACTTCACAAGAATCAGCAAGGCCTGCTGCCACGATGTTTTTCGCTACGTATCTCGCAGCGTATGCCGCAGAACGGTCTACCTTCGTCGCATCCTTACCGGAGAATGCGCCGCCGCCGTGGCGTGCATATCCGCCGTATGTGTCAACGATGATTTTACGGCCGGTAAGACCCGCGTCACCTTGAGGTCCGCCGATTACGAAACGTCCCGTAGGGTTGATGAAGTATTTTGTTTCTTCATCGATCAGTTCCTCAGGCACGACAGGATTAATGACATGCTCTTTCAGATTGCGCTGAATCTGCTCAAGCGTAATTTCCGGGTGGTGCTGAGTTGAAATAACGATCGCGTCGATGCGGACCGGCTTGTTGTTTTCATCATATTCAACGGTAACTTGCGTTTTGCCGTCAGGGCGAAGATACGGAAGAATGTCTTCTTTGCGGACTTCGCTCAAACGGCGGGCTAATTTATGCGCCAAAGAGATCGGAAGCGGCATAAGCTCTTTCGTTTCGTTACACGCATAACCGAACATCAGGCCTTGGTCTCCCGCTCCGATTGCTTCGATTTCAGCATCGCTCATTGTGCCTTCACGCGCTTCAAGAGCCTGATCGACACCCATTGCGATATCCGCAGACTGTTCATCAATTGATGTTAAAACAGCGCAAGTCTCCGCATCAAATCCGTATTTGGCGCGTGTGTAGCCGATTTCTTTAATCGTTTCACGGACTGTTTTCGGAATGTCAACGTATGTTGATGTAGTAATCTCTCCGCTTACCAGCACAAGTCCTGTCGTTACAGATGTTTCGCAGGCCACGCGCGCGTTCGGGTCATTTTTTAAAATCTCATCTAAGATACTGTCAGAAATTTGGTCACAGATTTTGTCCGGATGACCCTCAGTAACAGATTCAGATGTAAATAGTCGACGGTTTTTACTCATTCACTTTTCCTCCTGAAAAAAGATCTTTTGCAAGACCTTCTCATATGATACGGAACTCGCTCCCTCTTAATACAATGTCATACTATATCAGAGAATGTTAATTGGCATATTTTATGAAATAAAAAAACCTTTTCCACTCGAGGAAAGGGTTTGGTCTGTGTGCCTTTCACTCTTATCGCTCAAGGAAAATATTAAACCTTGCATCAGGTTAGCACCTTGGTTTCCCACAGTGTTTTCACCTGCTTTTTTACAGAGAAACCGGTTGCTGGGCTTCATCGGGCCTGTCCCTCCGCCAGCTCGGGATAAGAGTATCCGCTCAATGAAATATCTTATCGTAAAAGGGCGGAAAGTGTCAATATGAATTAAAGCGATTACGCGCCTTTATTTCGGGAAGCAATGGAAAAACACAAACAAAAAACCGCAAATAGTATAGACTATTTTCAGATATATGTTATACTAATTCCACATTCAGCGAAATACAAATAAACCGGCAAAGGAAGGTTTTTATGAAATTAGTTGATTTAACCGCAGATCTTCAAGCATTACTTGCAAGTCCGAATGTGCATCATAATTTATCGGCTCCAAAACTTACCGAAAAAGTGATCAGCCGAAATGAAGGAACGCTGACATCAACGGGCGCTGTACGCGCCACCACCGGCGCTTATACAGGCAGGTCACCTAAAGATAAATTTATCGTCCGTGAACAAAGCACAGAAAATCAAATTGATTGGGGCGCGGTGAATCAGCCCATTTCTGAAGAGGCGTTTGAAAAGCTGTACGCCAAAGTCGTCAGCTACTTAAAACAGCGGGATGAACTGTTTGTTTTTGAAGGATTCGCAGGAGCGGATGAAAAATACAGACTCCCGATTACGGTCGTAAATGAATTTGCGTGGCACAATTTATTCGCACGCCAGCTGTTTATCAGACCGGAGACGGATGAAAGAGATCCGCAAGCGCAGCCTTTCACCATTCTCTCGGCTCCGCATTTTAAAGCAGATCCGGAGACGGACGGCACGCATTCGGAAACATTTATCATTGTCTCTTTCGAAAAGCGCGTCATTTTAATCGGCGGCACCGAATACGCCGGAGAAATGAAAAAATCAATATTCTCCATTATGAACTTCCTGCTTCCGCAGCAGGATATACTGCCGATGCACTGCTCAGCCAATGTCGGTGAAAAAGGCGATGTCGCCCTGTTTTTCGGTCTTTCCGGCACAGGGAAAACGACGCTTTCAGCCGATGCGGACCGCAAACTGATCGGCGATGACGAGCACGGCTGGTCAGATTCCGGCGTTTTCAACATTGAAGGCGGATGTTACGCTAAATGTATCAATCTGAGCGAGGAAAAAGAACCGCAGATTTTTCGTGCGATCCGCTTCGGGTCTGTTCTTGAGAATGTCGTGCTTGATGAAAAAACGGGTGAAGCGGATTACGATAATTCCTTCTACACGGAAAACACAAGAGCCGCATATCCGATTGAGATGATCGGCAATATCGTGCAGCCGAGCATTGCCGGCCATCCGCAGGCAATCGTCTTTTTAACGGCGGACGCATTCGGTGTGCTCCCTCCGATCAGCAAACTGACGAAGGAACAGGCGATGTATCACTTCTTAAGCGGGTACACCAGTAAACTCGCGGGAACCGAGCGCGGCGTGACATCTCCGCAAACGACTTTCTCGACGTGCTTCGGTTCACCGTTCCTTCCGCTTCCGGCGCATGTATATGCCGAAATGCTCGGGCATAAAATCGACGAACACGGCGTTCAAGTCTTCTTGGTCAACACAGGCTGGACCGGCGGAGGGTACGGAGTCGGAGAACGGATGAAACTTTCGTATACAAGAGCGATGGTCAAGGCCGCTATTGAAGGCAGACTGAACCAGACTGACATGACGGCAGACAGCATTTTCGGCCTGCGCAGTCCCGTTCATGTTCCGGGCGTTCCGGATGAAGTTCTTCAGCCTGAAAACACATGGAGCGATAAACAAGCATACAACGAAAAAGCGCTGTTTTTAGCCAATGAGTTTAAAGAAAACTTTAAAAAGTTTTCCCATGCAGACTCGATTGCCAAAGCCGGCGGACCTCTCGTGTAATCAAAAAAGCCAAGGGCGTTTATGCCCTCGGCTTTTGTTTTTTCAGTTTGTCGAATGAAGCGACGTGAGTCTGTATGTAATGCTTGTCCGGCCGTTCGCCCATTCGAGCTTTTGGACCTCGCCGGTGCCGGATTTCTCGCCGGTTTTCGTTTTGCGCACGTCCATCGGAATATCAAGAGGATAGACGCGATAGCCCTCTTTCTCCAATAAAAAGATATTTTCCTCTATCCGTTTTTCATTGCCTTTTGTCACAATCATGGTATTAAATTCAACAGGCATTCCCAAAATGAAAATCCCCTTTCATTCTCTTATTCTTTATTATCATATCATAAATCAGGCATCTTACCGTGTCTTCATCCATTCCGCCAGCCGCCGGACAATGCGTCTGTTTTCCTGCGGCGGAAAATAATGCGTAAAACCGCTGTAATACCAGGTTTCCACCGGTTTCCCCGCCTCTTTCAGCTTGTCCTCGATCATCCGGGCGTGTTCGATCGAAACATTCTTATCATTCTCTCCATGGATGAGAAGTACAGGGGCCTGAATGCGGTCTGCGTTTTCAAACGGCGAACGCCATCTGTATTCATCCGGCACCTTTTTCGGCGTGCCGCCGATCACCCGCTTCATCATCCGCCGCATATCCTTCCGCTCTTCATAAGTAAGCACCATATCGCTCACACCGCCCCATGATACGAGCGAAGCCGCTTGATGCCCCATTTCAATCGCGGTCAAAAGCCCCATGATTCCGCCCCGGGAAAAACCGAAAATATGCACCCGCCCTTCCCTGACGTTCGGATGCTCCCGAAGCAGGCGAAAAGCGGAAAACGCGTCCTCTCTGTCCTCTCCCGCAAAATCTTCATTTCCCTCGCCGCCCTGGTTGCCTCTGTAATAAGGCGCAAACACGACAAAGCCTTGGGAAGCGAATTGAACGATTCTTCCGGGGCGTACCATGCCGACATTTTTTATGCCGCCGCGCAAATATAAAAAACCGTCATATGTGCCCGGCGCCGCAGGCTCGGCAAGGAGCCCCTTTACCTTCAGCCCTTCTGACTCATAGCATACCTCAAAGAGGCGGACATGCGGACTCGGAGACGGGAACCTTTTCTTTTCTACCAGCAAAACAATGAGCCTCCTTATATCATCAGTTTTTTTATTCTTTCCCAACGTGAATATGGGCACTCACACATTTTTTATACCCATCATACGATATGTAAAGCAGAAAAGGTTATTTTAACGCTTAAAACAAGGAGGTTACACCGTGAACAAATGGCTCAAAACGGGCTGCGTTTTTGTCATATGCGCCTTTTTCCTGCTCATTCTTCCGGCCTGCAGACAGGAAGAAAGTCTGACGAAGGTAAAGGTGGCGGAAGTCACACACTCCATCTTCTATACGCCTCTGTATGTCGCTGAAGCAAAAGGTTTCTTTAAAAAAGAAGGGCTCCAAGTGTCACTTCAAACAACATGGGGCGGAGACAAAACGATGACATCGCTTTTGTCAAACGGGTCTGACATCGCGCTGGTCGGTTCTGAAACATCCATTTACGTGGAGGCGCAGGGAGCAAAAGATCCGGTCATCAACTTCGCGCAGCTGACACAGACGGACGGCACATTTCTCGTGTCACGGAAGGATGAGAAATCATTCAAATGGAGCGATTTAAAAGGAAAAACATTTCTCGGCCAGCGAAAAGGCGGCATGCCCCAAATGGCCGGTGAGTACGCCCTGAAAAAGAATCACATAGAACCGAAAAAAGACATTAACCTCGTTCAAAACATTGATTTCGCCAATATTTCCAACGCATTCGCATCCGGAACGGGTGATTATGTGCAGCTGTTTGAACCGACGGCATCCCAATTTGAAAAAGAAGGCATCGGCCATATCGTCGCATCCTTCGGAGAAGCTTCCGGCCAAGTGCCATACACAACCTTTATGGCAAAAGAAAGTTATTTGAAAAGCAATGAAAAGACGGCGGAAAAATTCACCCGCGCCATCTATCGCGCCCAGCAATGGGTGGAAAGCCATCCGGCCAAAGACATCGCAAAAACGATTCAGAAGGAATTTGCCGATACTGATCCGGCCATTATCGAAACATCAATAGAGCGCTATAAAAAACAAAAGTCATTCTCTGCAGACCCAGTTCTGCAAAAGGATGAATGGGAACAGCTTCAATCTATTATGGATGAAGCCGGAGAGCTCCCGAAACACATTCCGTACAGCAAACTCGTCAACACAAAAATCGCCAAAAAAGTCACCTCAGAACAATAGGAGGAACATGAATGTCTTTTTTACATGTGGATCATGTAACACATACTTATTTCTCGCTGAAAGAAAAGACAACCGCCGTGAAAGATATACATTTTCAGATTGAAAAAGGGGATTTCATCTCCTTTCTCGGGCCGAGCGGATGCGGAAAAACAACACTCCTGTCCATTCTGGCCGGCCTTATCACCCCTGCGCAAGGCCGGGTGCTGATTGAAGGAAGCGTGCCGAACCATAAAGAACACCAAATCGGTTATATGCTTCAACAGGATTATTTATTTCCTTGGAAATCAATTGAGGAAAACGTGCTGCTCGGTTTACACATTTCAAAAACATTAACAGAAGAAAAAAGAGCTGAAGTTCTCAGCCTTCTGCCTAAGCTCGGATTAATCGGCGTTGAAAAAAAATACCCGAAAGAGCTGTCAGGCGGGATGCGGCAGCGGGCGGCACTTGCCAGAACTCTTGCGCCGGACCCGGGCCTGCTGCTCCTTGATGAACCGTTTTCCGCGCTGGACTTTCAAACGAAGCTTTCTTTAGAAAACCTTGTCTTCAGAACATTAAAGGATTTTCAAAAAACCGCCGTGCTCGTCACCCACGATATCGGTGAAGCCATCGCCATGAGCGATACGATCTATTTATTTTCGAATCAGCCGGGCACCATCCACCAAATATTCACCGTGCCTAAGGAGCTCGCGGCTTTAGATCCGTTTGACGCGCGTCAGGATCCGGCCTTTCAGCCGCTGTTTCAAACCATATGGAAGGAGCTGAATTCCCTTGAAAAACAGCAGCGGCACGATTGAACAGCTTCATCAGCAGTTTAAGAAAAGACACCAAAAAGAAAAGCTCCGGATCCGTGCGTATCAGGCCGCCATTTTCATCGTATTTTTTGCCGGATGGGAAATATCGAGCAGGGCGGGCTGGATCGATCCGTTAATCTTCAGCTCACCCTCCGCCGTTTGCAGGCTTTTAGTTGAAAAGATTGCGGACGGATCCCTTGCGGCGCACATCGGCGTAACCTTAGGAGAAACCGTTCTCGGCTTTTTGCTCGGCACGCTTCTCGGCACATGCCTCGCCGCTCTGTTATGGTGGTCAAACAGGCTCGCCCGGGTTTTAGACCCGTACCTCGTCATTTTAAACGCGATGCCGAAGGTCGCACTCGGACCGATTCTCATCGTGGCACTCGGACCGAATTTCACAAGCATTGTCGCCATGGGAGCAGTCATCAGTGTCATTATCACGACAATCGTCGTCTTTACGGCTTTTCAGGAAGTGGATGAAAACTATATTAAGGTGATGAAAACTTTCGGAGCGAAAAGAAGCATCATGTTTAAAGAAGTCATTCTGCCGGCATGCGCCCCCGCGATTATTTCCGCGCTTAAAGTGAACGTCGGTTTATCCTGGGTCGGTGTCATCGTCGGCGAGTTTCTCGTTTCCGAAAAAGGTCTGGGCTACATGATCATTTACGGATTCCAGGTCTTCAATTTCACTCTTGTGTTCTTAAGCCTTCTGATCATCGCGATTTTTGCAACATTGATGTATCAGGGAGTCGAACTGTTAGAAAGAAAATGGACGAAAGGAAAAATATAAAAAAGACCCGTGCGTAAGCGCCGGGTCTTCGTTTTTTATGATTGAAATACGCCGTCCTCTTTCAGCTTTTTCAGACTGATCGGAAGCACCGAATCTTTCATAATGAAACTGAATTTTTTATTTCGGGGGAGATTCTCCGGCAGTTCGCTGAACAGCACCGGCCCCTTTGTTTCAAAATAGTCAGCCTGTTTTTCAAGCTTTTCAATATCGGCAAAATAAATATTCTTCACGATTACCTTTTCCCTGCCGAGAACTTTATACTGTCCGACGTACTTCAGATGTCTTACCGCGGCACCGGTTTCTTCTTTCACCTCGCGCAGGGCCGCTTCCTCCGCACATTCCATCGGCTCCACTTTTCCGCCCGGAAATTCAAACCCCCGGTCTTCATGCTCGGTCAAAAGCCACTTATCTCCATATCGGCATATGACCCATACGTGCTTCGGGCTGTCTGAAAAAGGCTGGTGTTCAAAGGAGAGCTGAACAGTGTTCTGATAATAGTCTTTAAACTCGTACATGTTTATCCCTCTAATCCGTTCCTTCATATCTTCCATACATCATACCACAGTTGCGTTTGTTCGGAAGCCCTTTATCAAAAATTCAGAGGAAAACCATCATACCCGCTAGTATAGCCTCCTTTGAAGCAAATGTTACGGTTTGCGCTTGAATTTATTTTTCAGGGTATCCAATAGGTCGACGAGCACCTGCGGAACCGGTATGCCCAGCGAGCTTGCCGTAATCACGATCTGAACCGATTCGTATAAGATATAAAACATGATAGCCAAATTACGGATGGCGCCTTCGGTATGAAGCAGCTGGTCAAAAAAATGGCAAACTGAGACTAATGCCAGGGTCACGATTTTTTTGACCAGCCGCGCAAAAAGCTTTCTTGCGCTCAGCTGCTGCAAAAGAGATTCTTTTAAGCTTGTACTGATAAACTCAATCGCCATGACCGATAGCAAAATCAGAAACGAATACTGAAAACCTCCGAAGAAAAACCCCGCTGCCGACACGATCACTGCAAAAAACGAAAAGATGCCAAAGTCTTTGCCCACTTGATCCAACATCCTTTCACAGAAACGGCCTTACATTATTCTATGAAAAGTGAATGGAACGGACTGGATTTTTCAGAAAAATGGACAACACCTCTCTTCGGCAGCCAAATAAAAGACCGAGTGCTTTATAGCCCCGGTCTTCCCTTGTTGATTTATCCTAAATACGCT
Organism: Bacillus sp. KICET-1; assembly: GCF_027721405.1. Taxonomy (NCBI): domain Bacteria; kingdom Bacillati; phylum Bacillota; class Bacilli; order Caryophanales; family Bacillaceae; genus Bacillus; species Bacillus sp. KICET-1. Next base: position 1,908,322 of record NZ_CP113515.1, on the reverse strand, counting down.
TTCAGCATCCAGTTATGTTTCTCGATATTCTGGTGAATGGCAAGCAGCATATCACCGGTCGTTTCGTCTCCTACCTCATCTGCGAGGTCCATGCCGCTTTTCAGCTCTTCCGCAATGACAGTGAAATCATCATAAATGTTCTGTACCATTTGTTCTGCGCTCTCATTGCCTTCCGCTTCTTTTACAGACGCTGTCTTCAATGATTCCGTCATTGTGCCGATCGGCTTGCCGTTTAATGCCAGCAGACGTTCTGCCAGATCATCAATATATGTAGCCGTTTCGTTATACAGCTCCTCGAACTTTTCATGCAATGTGAAAAAGTCCTTCCCTTTGACGTACCAATGATAGTTATGTAATTTCACATACATGACCGTCCAGTTTGCAACTTGCTTATTGACTGCATCCAATAGTTTTTCTGACATGCCTATCTTCCTCCTTTGGTTTACTATTGATATACCCTATATATCGTGTGTTAAAACATAAATTTTTAGCCCTTGATTTTACGGATGGAAAATATGTTATGATTTGTTAAAAAGGAGGGATTTCATGCTGCTTCTTCTGAGCTTCGGCTTTCTTATCGTGCTCGCCGTGCTGCTTTTATCCATCTGGTCGACTGTAAGAGCTTATAATGTAAAACATACGATTGACCCGCCGGAGGACGCATCAAAAGGCTTAACGGATAAAAAAGATCCTTAATGATGATGCGTCTGTTCCTCATGGCCGGAGGAATCATCGGCAGCTTCAGCATCCCCGACACGCACTTTTACAGTCGGCATATTATGCTGCTGTTTTGCCGTTACGTGGGATTGAACGGTATAGACACCCTCTTCATCAAATTCAGTCCGCAGGTGATACGCCCCTTTTTCCTCCTTGGCCTTGCTTGTTTTGCTGCTGCCTTTTTTTCCTTCTTTCCATACTTCAAACATGACTTCATCCGCATCCGTGACACGCTTGCCGCCGTAAAAAACCTCCGCCTTGTATTCCGCTTTTTCATGCGGTGCTGCCGTTTCCGGTCCTGTAAGCTTGACCTCAAGCGCTTTAGGCTCCTCATCCGCGGAGGTTTTGTCCGAATTGCCCCCGCAGGAAGATAATAAAAATACCATACCGCACATACCTGCCAATACAGCCCGTTTCATCCCATCACTCCTTTATGTTTGCTTCTATTTTAGCAAACGCTTACACACAAGGTGTGACATTTTTTAGAAATATGTAAAAAAGCCTTTTTGCATGTCAGCAAAAAGGCCTGTTTTTTATCCGAACACTTTCAGCAAATCTTCTTTATCCTGTGACAGCCAGAAACGCATCAGGCGTTTCGCGCCTTCTAAATCATGAAGTTTCGCCTGGCCGCACTGTTTTTCGTTGGCCGCCGGAATCTCCGTAATATCGATGGCTTCTTTCAGCGTAGCGTCAAGCAGGTCCACAATTTCTTCCGCTGTCGGCTCGCCGCTGACAACAAGATAATAGCCTGTCTGGCAGCCCATCGGTGAGATATCTATGATGTCGAAGTGATCGTATTTCTCAGAATGTGTGCGAATCGTAAACGCAAGCAAGTGCTCAAGCGTATGAATCGTATCCGGCTTCATCGCCTGTTTGTTCGGCTGGCAGAAGCGAATGTCAAACTTATTCACGACGCCGTCTGTTCCGACTTTATGCACTCCGCAATGTCTTACATACGGAGCCACAACCGCATTATGGTCAAGCTCAAAACTTTCTACTGAAGGCATAATGGCACTCCCTTTTTTTCAGAATATGCATCCATTATAACACAGTTTTCCGATAAGAATTGTGGCGGAAGCTTTTCAATCTGAAATTTTTTTTCTATACTAGCATCAGAAAGGTGGTTTTTTGATGAAAACCATAATGATTGCGTTCATCCGCGGATACCAGAAGTTCATCTCTCCGCTGACACCGCCGTCATGCCGCTTTTATCCGACGTGTTCACAGTACGGAATCGAAGCCGTCAAGACTCACGGCGCATTAAAAGGCGGATGGCTGACACTGAAGCGGATTTTAAAGTGCCACCCTTTTCATCCGGGCGGTGTTGATCCCGTACCGGACAAAAAACAAAAACATTAGTCCATATGCTGGTAGCCGTCGATCACCAGATCAAGTTTACCGGTTTCAGGATCAATCACCAGACCGTGCACCGGCACATTGTCAGGGAATAGCGGATGGTGTTTAATGACGTTTACGCTGTCTGTAACACTCGCTTCTACTGAATCAAAGCTTTTCAGCCATTGATCAAGATCAACTCCTGAGTGCTTCAGCATGTCAATCCGCTCTTTCGGAATACCGCGGTCGATAATTTTATCAAGCATATCCTCGCTGTTGATTTTGCTCATGCCGCAATCATGGTGGCCGATAACGCAGACTTCATCGGCGTTTAATTCGTATACGGCCACTAAAAGGCTGCGCATGATACTTCCGAACGGGTGGGCGACAAGCGCGCCGGCACTTTTAATAATTTTCACATCGCCGTTTCGCATGTTCATCGCATGCGGAAGCAATTCTACAAGACGCGTGTCCATACAAGACAAAATCGCCATCTTTTTATCCGGGAATTTAGATGTTTGGTATTTTTCATAATCTTTGTTTTTAGTGAACTGCTCATTAAATTGCATGATATCGTTTAGAAGACTCATCTTGGTGTTTCCTTTCTTCTTTTTTATTCACAATATAACATAAGACGGGTCAATTCGTCACTCCCCGCACGAGATGACAAAGTGCTCAATAAATAAGACAAACCCCATTGGGCTTGTCTTATTTCCCCATATTGTATTTTTTGTTGAACTGTTCGACTCTCCCGCCTTTTTCGTTGAATTTTTGGCGGCCTGTATAAAACGGATGCGTATCTGAGCTGACTTCTACTTTAATCAGCGGGTATGTTTTTCCGTCTTCCCACTCTGCCGTTTCCTCTGACGTTTTCGTAGAATGGCTTAAAAAGCGGTAGCCGCTGTTCACATCTTGAAAAATCACCTGATGGTTATCCGGATGAATATCTTTTTTCATGCTGATCTCCCTTTCTCAAATCGTAATGATTACGTTTTATTTTAAACCTTAAATAACCGCTTGTCAATCATATATGCCCTGATCCCTTGGTTTCTAAACCCTGCACATATATGGAATCAGAAGAATAATCTAATCGCTTCAGCAAATAATATAACCACATTACATAATACGGTAATTTAGAAAGGCGGTTTATGATCGTGGATGATTTAGTGTTAGCCAGAAGCCTGTTCGGGACAACCATGGGCTTTCATATTATTTTTGCGACGCTTGGTGTCGGCTTGCCTCTGATGATTTTAATGGCTGAATTGATTTATCAGAAAACAAAAGATCCGCATTATGCCATTATGGCGAAAAGGTGGACGAAGGCGCAGGCTGTTCTGCTCGGCGTGGCGATACCGACCGGAACGATCGCGGGTACACAGCTTGCCCTTTTGTGGCCCGGATTCATGGAAGTCATCGGCAGGGTGATGTCACTCCCGTTTCAGATTGAAATTTATGCTTTCTTTATCGAAGCGCTGTTTATGTCCATTTATGTCTACGCCGCTGACCGGCTGACTCCGGCGATGCGCATCATTGCCGTTATTTTCGTTTTGATCGGCGCCGCGGCATCCGCCGTCTTAATCACAAATGTTCACGCATTTGAAGGAACGCCGGCCGGCTTTAAAATTTTAAACGGCAAAATCACTGACGTCGAACCGTGGGCAGCGTTTTTTAATCCAAGCTTTTTCACCACCGCGGGCCATGTCGTACTGACGGCTTTCATGACCGGTGCATTTATCGTTGCGTCAGTTGCGGCTTATAAAATGCTGAGAACGAGAAAACAGGAGCAGGTATACCGCTTTCACCGAAAAGCGCTGCTGCTCGCCTTAACGATCGGCGGGATATTCTCCATTCTTGCCTCTTTAAACGGTCACGAGTCAGCCCAGCTTCTTTACGAATACCAGCCTGAGAAGCTTGCGGGCGCAGAAGGGCTGTTTGAAACTAGATCACACGCTCCGCTTGCGATCGGGGGTTTTACTGACGCAAAAGAAGAAAAAGTAAAATGGGCGATAGAAGTACCCTGGGCTTTAAGCTTTTTGGCTGCAAACAGCTTTGATACCGTCGTCAAAGGATTGAACGCGTTTCCGAAAGACGAGTGGCCGCCTTTATTCATCCATACACTTTTTAACGGAATGGTCGGCATCGGGATGCTGCTCATTTTGTACTCAATCGTCGGCATCGTCTGGAGAAAAATTTTAAAGAAAGACAGCTTTCCGACTTGGCTTTTGATTTTATTTTTAACCGCAGGACCGCTTAGTCTGATCGGAATTGAATTCGGGTGGATATTCGCTTGTACGGGGCGGCAGCCATGGGTGATTTACCATCTCTTGAAAACGTCTGATGTCGTCACGACAACCGGTTCAATCGGTTTGCTGTTCATCCTGTTTACGGTCGTTTACGCCATTTTGGCAGCCGCAGTCATTTATGTGCTGCTTTATTATTTCCGCAAACATCCTGTTGAAGAGGATGTAAAAGCGGCGGAATCCTAACAATAGAAAGGGCTGAATTGAAATGGACATTACCATGGATGCTCTCATTGCGATATCAATCGTATGGGGCTTCGTGTTTATCTACGCGGTCATGGCAACGATGGACTTCGGAGCAGGCTTTTGGTCGATGATTTATTTAAATAGAGAACAAACAAAGGCGACAAACATCGCCAACCGTTATTTGTCCCCGACATGGGAAGTGACCAACGTCTTTATCGTCGCGATCGTTGTCGCCCTATTCAGCTTCTTTCCAGGGGCAACCTTCGTGCTGGGAACCGTTTTATTGATCCCGGGGAGTATTATTTTGCTGCTTTTGGCCATCCGCAGCGGCTTTCTCGTCTTCTCCAATACTGCGAAGGAAAGAAAAATCATGAGATATATCTCCGGAATTTCGGGCTTCATTATTCCCGCTGTTCTGATTTTGGTCCTTCCGGTCACACACGGAGGATTTATTGAGAAGACGGGCGGCGTGTATCACCTGAATTTGGAAAATGTCTTTACAAGCCTTAATGCGTATGCGTTTATCGGCTTTGCCATTTTAAGCACTTTATTTTTATCTTCACTGCTTCTGGCCGATTTTTCAAATGTTGCGGAAGAGGAGCATGCGTACCGCATCTACAGACGGAGCTCTTTACTAACAGGGCCGCTGTCGCTTCTGTTTGCCTTCTTCATTATGCTGACATTACGCTCTGAAGCCGGCTGGCTGTATACGGGGATGATGAAAGACAAGACATGGCTCATTCTGTCTGTCATTACATTTATCATTGCCGGCGTGGCTCTGTTTTTGCCGAATAAGCGCTTCGGCCGCAACCTCGGCAAACCGAGAATCGCCATGATCGCCATTGCGCTTCAATACTTTCTGGCAAGCTATGCATACGGACGGGCGCATCTTCCTTATATGATTTATCCGGATATTACGGTCATGTCAGGATTTACGGAGCCGGCAACCTTCAGGGCGCTGTTTATGACGTATATCGTCGCTTTCATCATTTTGTTTCCCGGGTTTTATTTCTTCTGGAAGCTCTTTATGAAAGACAGACGTTATATCCGCCAGGAGGAATAACAGAAATCAGGGCGGCTCATACTAATGGCGTACCTTTTATCTTGGAGGGGAGCCAGCATGGACCAAAAAATTCTGTGTGAAGTCAATAACTGTTCATATTGGGGCAGAGGAAACAAATGCACGGCCGACGCTATTTATGTGGTCAGCCATACAGGCGAAACCGCTGAAAAAAGTGAAGAAACGGATTGCAAAACCTTTAAACCGCATGATTTATAAAAGAAAAGAGCTGTTTTATACAGCTCTTTTTAATTTCCGCGCCGCAAGCCTTTTTGAAATCAGCCCTTGAGCCGGAGAAAACAGAAAGGCCAGCAGAAAAAACACGCCGGTCATCGCAGCCATCGCACCTGAAATTGACACGTTGAGCCATGTGGCGGCGCCATATCCCAATACGGCTGACAGCCCGCCGATACCCGCACTGATGAAAAGCATGGAAGAAAGGCGGTTTGTCAGTAAATAGGCGGCTGCAGGCGGTACAATCAGCATCGCAACGACTAAAACCGCTCCCACTGAATCAAAAGAAGCAACCGTCGTAAGCGACAGCATACCCATCTGCACATAATGAATGACCAGGACAGGAATGCCGATGGCTATCGCCATTTCCGGGTCAAAGGCGGCGATTTTAAATTCTTTATAGCAGCAGACAATCAGCAGCACATTGATGATAAGCACAGATAAAATCATCCAAAACGCTTTAGGGCCGATATCAGCGCCGAACAGCTGAGCTGTATTCCACGGAACGAAAGCAATTTCTCCCATAAGCGAATGTTCTATATCAAGATGTACATGCTTGCCGTATACAGACAGCAGAATGACGCCGACCGCAAACAAGGACGTAAAAACGACACCGATAGCCGCGTCAGACTGCACGCCTTTACTGTGCAGAAACTGTACGAAAAAAGCCGTCAGCAGCCCGGATGCCGCAGCCCCGATAAACATCGGAATTCCGTTAAGGGCTCCCGTCACAAGGAAAGCGCCGACAATTCCGAGCAGCACCGTGTGGCTGATCGCGTCAGCAAGCATCGCCATGTTTCTCAGCACAAGAAAAGTGCCGATTAACGCGCAGCTCACGCCGACTAAGATTCCCGTTGCGATAATCCACGCTTCATAACTCATTGTAAGCGCCTCCTTTCTCCTTTTGAAGTGATTCATTCGGCATTCGCCCGTGCAATCGTAAAAGCTGCAAAAGCTTTTCTTTCAGTTCTTTCGGCAGAAGATCCGGATGAAATTCGTCCCTGGCGGCCGTTTCTATACCGGCCAGTTCCGTTTCATGCATGAGGTAAACTTCATACATGCGCTGTGATAAGACAATTTCGTATCCCTTCGTCAGCCCTGCCTCCGTCATCCGCCATTGTTCGGCTCCGCTGCGCTTGAGGTATCCCTTTTTCTCCAGTTTCCTGATAGGGCGCTCCCATTCTTTTTTCAACATCTGCCCGGTGACTGAGGTTTCATTCGTTTGTTCACTCATCTCGTAAATAGCTGAGAGCGTTTGTTCAAAAGCGGTCTTTTTTCTCAGCCGGAAAAGTTTAACCGTCTTTGACACCAGTCCGCGATCCGGAGCGAATAATAGAGAAAACAGAAAAACGGAAGACGCGCTTAAAATAATTAACGGCCCGGTCGCCATACCGTCCGTCGTCGTACTTAAAAGCGTTCCCGCCACACCGGATAACCCGCCGATTAATCCGGACAGCACGATCATGACCGTTAAACGCTCCGTCCAATACCTTGCGGCGATCGCCGGCGTAATAAGCATGGCCGCCATTAAGATGACACCGACCGTCTGCAGCCCGATCACAACCGCACAAACAATTAAAAAAACCAGCAGTCCGTTCAGAAACCTGACAGGCAGTCCCGCCCCTTTCGCAAATGCCATATCAAATGTGATCAATTTGAATTCCTTAAAAAAGACGGCGCACAATAAAAGCAGAACGGCAGAAATGACTCCGATGATGACAATGTCCTGTTTAACGAGTGACGCCGCCTGACCGAATAAAAAAGAATCAAGCCCGCTCTGGCTTCCGGAACCGAGTCTTTGAATATAGGTCAGAAGAATAATGCCGATCCCGAAAAACACGGACAATACGATGCCGATCGCAGAATCCTCCTTCGTTTTTGAATGCTCCGTGATGTTCTGGATGCACCAAGTTCCAGCAAGCCCCGCGGCAGCCGCTCCGATCAAGAAGAACAGCATCGTCTTTTCTCCGGCAATGAGAAACGCAAGACATACTCCGGGCAAAGCCGAATGAGCCATGGCGTCGCCGATCAGACTCTGCCTCCTGAGAAGCACAAAGCTTCCCAGCACGCCGCTTGCCATGCCGAGAAGCAAAGTTCCCGCCAACACCCATTGGGTATTCGGTTCCTGAAGCTGAAGCCATATATGATGCAGCGCCATCAGCCCGTTCCCCCTTCGGCCAGGAGGTGATCTTTCAAAAATGCAAGCCTTCCTCCGTACGTTTTTTGTAAATTTTCGATTGTAAACACGTGTTCAGTCGGTCCGAAAGCAATCTTTCTCATGTTCAGCAGCAGCATCCAATCGAAATACTCCTTTGCCGTCTGCAGGTCATGATGGACGACGAGCACGGTTTTTCCTTTTTGTTTTAATTCCGTCAACAGCGTGATAATCGCCCGCTCCGTAGCGGCGTCAACTCCCACAAACGGTTCATCCATAAAGTATATATCCGCATCCTGACATAAAGCCCGGGCCAGAAAAACCCGCTGCTGCTGGCCTCCTGAAAGCTGGCTGATCTGCCTTTTGGCATAATCAAGCATACCGACCTTATCCAAACAGGCTTCAGCAAAATCAATATCACGTTTTTTCGGACGCCTGCACCAGCCGATATGCCCATATCTTCCCATTAAAACGACATCCAGAGCGCTTGTCGGAAAATCCCAATCCACAGAACCGCGCTGCGGAACATAGCCGATCCTCTTCCGCTCCTTTTCTGATGATTTCCCATAAATAGAGACCGTTCCGGAGGCGCTTGGCGTTAATCCTAAAACAGCTTTTATCAACGTTGATTTTCCGGCTCCGTTCGGCCCGATAATCCCGATCAGTTTTCCTTCCGGCACCTGCATGGTGACGTTCTGCAGGACCGGTTTTTTGTGATAGGCTACCGTCACATTTTCAATGCTGACAGGATACACGTCATTCTCTCCCTTCCTGTTTATTTTAATGAGCTGACAATCGTATCTATGTTATGGACGAACATACCGGCGTACGTGCCCTCTTTTGTCCCCTTTTCGCCCATGGCATCTGAATACAGCCAGCCGCCGACCGAAACATCATGACCTTTTTCTTTGGCGCCCTCAACAACCGCGTTTATTGACTTTTTCGATACGCTGCTTTCCGTAAACACAGCTTTAATTTCCTTATCCGCAAGCAGACTGACAAGCTTTTGAACATCTTTCAGTCCGTAATCAGAGTCAGTGCTCAGCCCTTGAAGTCCTCTGACCTCAAATCCGTATTCCTTGCCAAAATACGCAAAGGCATCATGTGCTGTAACTAGTACACGGCTTTTTTCGGGAATTGTCCCGATCTTTTCTCTCGATTTTTTATCTAAATATTTCAAATTCTCTTTATACTCTTGGGCGTTTTTTGTAAAGTCGTCTGCATATTCCGGTTTTGCTTTTTTTAATTGCGCTTCGATTTCGTCAACGGCATACAGCCATAACGGAATGCTGAACCATACATGCGGATCATACATATTCTCACCCGCTGGAATCAATTTCTCCTTCGGTATTGATTCAGCCACTGCTGCGGACGGCTTTTGCCTGCTGATTTTCGTTAACATATGCTCCATTTTCCCCTCTAAGTGAAGTCCGCTGTATAAAACAACATCCGCCTCCGTTAATTTTTTCGTATCTCCTTGTGATGCTTTATAAAGATGCGGGTCGACTCCAGGCCCCATCAGTGACGTCACTTCAACATGGTCTCCGCCGATATGTTCAGCGGCGTCAGCCACCTGAGAAGTGGTAGCCGTAATCGTGAGCTTTCCTTTTTGTCCGCCTGAAGATTCAGAGCTGCATGAAGACAATGCAAAACAAACCATCAGCACAGACGCCATTACACTGCTTTTTTTCATATCCGTCCCCTTTCCTTTGTCCCGTTCTCTTTTAAATGTGATGTTGATGTCAGTCTTATGACAATTCTTTATATTTAAGAACAAATGATTGATACAGGACAAAAAGTTTCCTTTGTGCAAAAATATCGCACGCACTCACATTTGTCAAGTGTCCGCTCATTAAAAAAACCGGCTGATACAGCCGGTTCAAACGGGGGAAGGGGTGATGATGAACAGTTTCAATATAACAGCAGCTTACAGGCAGCTCAACACGCTGAAATGTCTTTTTATCAGTTGTTTGTCGTAAAAACGTCCATTTGGGTGACGTATTTTCTCATTATTTCCTGATTGACTTCGACACCCAGTCCGGGACCGTCCGGAACAGAGATGAATCCCTCTTCGATATGGATGTCGGGAGTGACAATATCCTCCTCCCAGTATCGGTCTGATGAGGAAATATCACCCGGTATCGTAAATTGCGGCAGCGAAGCAAGCGCGACTGTCTGCGCTCTCGAAATGCCGGTTTCAAACATTCCGCCGCACCAAACCGGCATGTGATGCTCTCTGCATAAGTCATGTATTTTTAAAGCCTCTGTCAGGCCTCCTACACGGGCCGGTTTTATGTTAATGATTTTACAGCTCCCAAGCTCAATCGCCCGCCTTGCGTCATCATATGAGCATATGCTTTCATCAAGGCATACCGCGGTTCTCAAGTGTTTCTGCAGGTGGCGGTGATCGACAATATCATCTGCCTGAAGCGGCTGTTCTATCATCATGAGCTGGAATTCATCCAACTCTTTCAGCCTGCTGATGTCTTTCAGTTCATATGCCGAGTTGGCATCCGCCATCAGCGGTACGTTCGGAAAACGGCTGCGGATGGCTCTGACCAGATCAACGTCATGGCCGGGCTGAATTTTTATTTTTATACGTTGATAACCTTCTTTTACGTATTGCTCAATTTCCCGAAGCATCTCATCAGCCGAAGCCAGACCCACCGCCACGCCGGCGGGCACTTTATCTCTTTTGCCCCCTAAGGCTTCTGCGAGTGATATCTCTTTTTTCTTGGCATATAGATCCCACACGGCTGATTCAAGCCCCGCTTTTGCCATGCGGTTTCCTTTGAAACGCGCGAGACTGTCAGGCACCTCTGACGGATGGAAAAACTCGCGGCCTACGACATTCGGGATGAAAAAATCTCTCAGCATATGCGCGCATGTCTGAATCGTTTCTTCTGTATACCACGGAGAAGAAAACGCCGATACCTCCCCCCAGCCGGTTCTCCCGGTTTCATCGATCGCTTCCACGATCAAAAATTTACGGTCCTGCAACGTTTCAATACTTGTTTTAAACGGTTTTTTCAGCCTCATACTTACATGATAAAGGGTGATTTTTTCAATCTTAATCATGACAATTCTCCTTTACGAAGCTCATTCAGCCGATGTCTCATCAGTTTATTGGACGCGTTCCGCGGGAGCTCGTCAACCTCGAAAAAAGCAGCCGGTATTTTATATTTTGCAAGCCGCTCACGGCAAAAGACGGTCAGCTCCTCAGAACTGACAGAAGAAGTCAGCACAAGAAAAGCATGCGGCACTTTCCCCCACTTCGGATCTTCGGCTCCCGAAACACCGGCCTCCGCTACAGCCGGATGGGCAAGCAGCGCCGCTTCCACTTCTGCCGGGTAGATATTTTCTCCGCCTGAAATAATGAGGTCCGACCGCCTGTCCAGCACGTATAAAAACCCTTCATCATCCAAATAGCCAAGATCGCCCGTTTTAAACCATCCATTATGAAAAGCGGCCTGGTTTGCGTCGTCACGATGGTAATACCCTTTCATTACATTCGGGCCTTTCACCGTAATTTCACCGTGTTCAAACGGCGCACAAGGGTTTCCGTCTTTTTCAATTCTAATTTCGCATGAAAACAGCGGTTTACCGGCCGAGCCGAGCTTGTCCATGCTGAATTCCGGAGAAAGCGTGACAATCTGCGAGCAGGTTTCAGTCAAGCCGTAAGATTGGAATACCGGAAATTGTTTCCTGCGGCATTCTTCAAGGAGCGGCAGCGGTGCCGGCCCCCCGCCAAGCAGAATGCAGCGCAGTGATTCAGGACATTGTTCAGTTTCCGCAAGCAGGCCCGAAAGCATGGTCTGCACCGCTGAAATGATCGTGACCTGATGGGAACTGATGCTGTCCAGCACATCAGTGACAGAAAATTTTTGATGAAGCACGACAGGCATGCCGTAAATGACCGACTTAAACAGCGCAGACAGACCGCTGATATGAAACAGCGGCAGCGCAATAAGCCAGCGGTCCCGCTCCGTGACCCCCAGATTCAGCGCAGACGATACAGCGCTGGAATAATGATTACCGAAAGTCTGCTGCACCCCCTTCGGCCTTCCCGTTGTTCCTGACGTATACATAAGAGTCGCCGTATCATCAAGCGTTACATAAGCTTCAGGTTCAATGTCACCCGCCTCTTCAGCCTGCAGCTCGTCCACATCTAAGGCGGCAACCGCAGATTCATATTCTTTGCGGCAAAAGCCGTCCTCCGTCAATAAAAGCTTTGCCTGTGAATCTTCGAGCTGAAACAACCGTTCCTGTTTTGAGAGTTTCGTATTCAACAGCACAGCTTCCGCCCCTAATAAGAAGCATGCATGAACGGCATAAACCATTTCCGGTCTGTTAGAAAGCAAAATCGCGGCCCGGTCTCCTTTTTTAAGCGAGCAGTATTTGGACAGCCGCGCGGCCATTTGTTTAGAAGCATGATATAATTCTCTGAATGTCATCTGTTTGTTTTCAAATATGAGAGCGATTCTCTCTGGTGTCAGCTGAGCCCTTTGAATGAGCCAATTCGGCTGTTCTGTCAGCATGTTATCATCTCCGAGGTAAAAGTACTTTTTTTGAAAAGAAAACAGCTTGGACCAGAGCGGCTCAAGCTGTTTCGTAGTTTCATCTGATCACGGAAAACGAGGGAATTGACCGAAATCGGGACTGCGTTTCTCTTTAAAGGAATCGCGGCCTTCTTTCGCTTCGTCAGTCGTGTAATAAAGAAGCGTTGCATCTCCTGCAAATTGCTGAATTCCGGCGAGGCCGTCTGTATCTGCGTTAAATGCCGCTTTAAGGAAACGAAGGGCTGTAGGGCTTTTCTCAAGCATTTCTTCACACCATTTAATTGTTTCCTCTTCAAGTTTCTCTAATGGAACAACCGTATTGACAAGCCCCATGTCGAGCGCTTCCTGCGCGTTGTATTGACGGCACAGGTACCAGATTTCACGGGCTTTCTTATGTCCGACGATACGCGCCAGGTAACCTGAGCCGTAACCGGCGTCAAAGCTTCCCACTTTCGGTCCGGTTTGGCCGAAAATCGCATTATCGGCCGCAATCGTTAAATCACAGACGATATGAAGCACATGGCCTCCGCCGATGGCATAGCCTGATACCATCGCTACGACCGGTTTAGGAATAACACGGATCAAACGCTGAAGATCAAGCACATTCAGACGCGGGATCTGATCGTCTCCGACATATCCGCCGTGACCGCGGACTTTTTGGTCTCCGCCTGAACAGAATGCTTTATCTCCCGCTCCCGCAAGAACGATGACACCAATATTGGAGTCATCACGCGCACAAGCAAACGCGTCAATCATTTCTGATACCGTCTTAGGAGTAAATGCGTTATGTACCTCCGGGCGGTTAATTGTTATTTTTGCAATACCGTTATACGTCTCGTACAGGATTTCATCGTACTGACGTTCACTTTTCCATTCTGCAGCCATTGATATGACCTCCTTCATTTTTGCCTGAGTCCGGCCGAAAAGCTATTTTCTTTATGCTTTACAAGCCGTATAAAAACTCACTTACTATCTTACCAAAAATTCGCGGCTGTTCCACATGTACCGTGTGCCCCGCCTGTTTAACAACCTCTATTTTACTTGATGGGAGCAGGTTATGCACCTTTTGATTAATAGCGCAAAACTTTTCATCCCATTCACCGCATATGAGCAGGACGGGCGCCTTGATGCGGTGTAATGCCTCCCACCAGGAAGGCTGTGAGCCCGTCCCCATTCCGAGCAGGCTTCCTGCAAGTCCGGACGGATTATTTTTCAGCCTGCCGGCACGGATGGACGCCTTTACGCTGTCCGGCAGAGAAAGCTGCGTGGCAAACAACGGAATGCCCTCCCAATAATCGACAAACGATGTTATACCTTCCCGCAATATAAAGTCAGCAAGCTTCCGGTCTGACTGAATCCGCTTTTTACGTTCCTGAAGCGTGCTGAGGCCCGGGGTTGTACTTTCCAAAACAAGCGCTGACACCCGATTCGGAAATGCCTGTGCAAAGGAATACGCAAGTCTTCCCCCCATAGAATAACCAATAAGTTTCACTTTGTGAAGTTTTAATTGATCAAAAACGGCAGCAAGGTCCGCAACCTGCCGGCTCGCACTGTACCTTGCCGCTTGCACAGGCGCGTCTGTCTCCCCGTGACCCAGGCAGTCAATCATCACCATTCGTTCGCCGGGAAACATGCCGCGTAAAAACATCCATGATTCTTTGCTGCCCGTAAATCCATGCAGACAAACAATAGCATCAGACGATTCGTGTCCGCTATCAGCAGCCCGATAGCATACGCCGTCGGCCGTTCTAACAGTTACAGTTTCCATTCTTTTTTCACTTCCCGCACTGCGGCCTGCAGCAGATCGCGATGGAATTGAACTCTTGATGTCCGATCTGTTTTCAGCTCGATTATATGAAGTCCGGGCTTGTCCGCCTGCGGCTGATACGCATCCTTAAATGCTTCCCATGTCTCAGGGCAAGTATACGTCCCGCCGTACAGTGCGGCGGCATGCCGGAAATCAAGACCCGTCGGCGTACCGAACAGTTCTTCAAAATGAGTCTTATCAGATGCCTGCGGCAAAAACGAGAAAATCCCGCCGCCATCATTGTTTATTAAAATAACCGTAAGCGGAATTCCAAGTTTTTTAGCCGCTAACAGCCCGTTTAAATCATGGTAAAACGATAAATCTCCAATTACAAGCGTGACAGGAGCTTTTGTACCCTCACACAGTCCCATAGCTGAGGAGACAACTCCGTCAATGCCGTTAGCGCCGCGGTTGGCATAAACACGGAAGGAACGATCTTGTTTTTCAAAGAACGTATCCACGTCGCGAATCGGCATGCTGTTGCCGACAAAAATCGAACTGCCTTCAGGGACAAGGTGCTGAAGCTGACGATATACATTTCCTTCAAATGATAAATCATCCATGTTCGCGGCCTGTAAATGACTCCGGAACCGGTCATTGACAAATTGCCATTTCTCAAGCCATCCGGACGGCCGTTTTCCGGTTTCAGCTGAACGGACCGCTTCCAAAAACACAGACGGATGGCAATGAATCATATGCGCGCCGGCCTGGGTGGGATCTCTCCATCCTCCGTCTTCATCGACGATAAACTGCTCAATGGCAGGATCATCTCTGAGCCATAAAAAGAGCGGTTTGGAAACCGGCATCGGACCGAAGCGGATCACAGCGTCAGGGCGCAGCACCTCTTTTATTTCTTCATCTTTTAAAAACGAGTCATAAGCATCAATAATCAGCGTCTTATCATGCTCCCCGTTTCGGAGGTTTGAAAGCGGATCAGCCAAAATCGGGAACTGAAGCATCTCGGCAAGCGCAATGATTTGCTGCTTTTCTGCTTCACCGTGAATTTCGCCGCAGACGATCATACCTCTTTCGGTCCCCGCGAGACGCTCTGTAATATGACAGAGAGAATCTTGATCAGCTGACTGAATCCCTGTTGTGACTGAGACGTGCCGCCCCTTTCTCATTCTTTCAAAAGGTCCGGCTGATAAATCCGGCATCAAAGGCTCTCTGAGCGGCACATTGATATGGACTGGCCCCATCGGACGCTTCCCGGCTTCACTTACGGCTCTGCCGGCCAATGTTCTGATATAGCTCAGCATTTGAGGATTTTCCTCAGGCAGAGCCGAGTCTGTGAAAAACTTAACAAAGTTACCGAACAGAAAATGCTGGTTAATCGCCTGAGGCGCCCCCACTTCCCTCAATTCATGAGGCCGGTCAGCAGTCAGGACAATAAGCGGCACTCTTGAATAATGAGCTTCAATCACGGCCGGATAGAAGTTAGCCGCTGCCGTTCCTGACGTACAAATCAGCATGACCGGACGCTGGCGGGCTTTTGCAAGACCGAGTGCGAAAAAACCTGCGGACCGTTCATCAATCTGTATATGGACTTGAATATCCGGGTGGGCCGCCGCCAAAACCGCCAAGGGAGTTGACCTCGATCCCGGGCAAACAACCGCGTCGGTGACACCCGATAGAGCGAATTCATCAATAAAGCTTCCGATATAATGTGTAATCGGGTTTGTCAAAGCCTTTCACCTCCTAAAGCAGAGATCATCGGCTTTAGTTTAATTTGTGTTTCTTCATATTCTGATTGCGGATCTGAATCTTCAACAATACCACAGCCTGCGAAAAGCCGCGCACTTTTGCCTTCAATCAGCCCTGATCGGATAGCCACGACAAATTCTCCGTTTTCCCTGCCGTCCATCCAGCCGATCGGAGCCGCGTACCATCCGCGTGTCATCGGTTCAATATCAGCGATAACTTCAACAGCTTTCTGCTGGGGAGCTCCGCCCAATGCCGGTGTGGGATGCAGCTTTTCAATTAAATCAAACAGCGAAGCGGACGTTTTAAGATAGCCTGTGATCGGCGTATATAGATGCTGAACACTTTTTGTTTTATATAATTGCGGACCTGCAGGCTTTTTCACATCGCTGCAGCTCGACAAGAAAGAATCGTGTATCATCTGAACCACAAAATCATGTTCCGCGAGATTTTTTTCGTCATGCAGCAATTCATTGCCGAGACGGTCATCTTCTTGTTGATTTTCTCCGCGCTTAATTGAACCTGCCAGACAGGTGGACATGACGTCTTTGCCGGATTTTTTGATCAGCCGTTCCGGTGAAGCGCCGACAAAGCATTTATCTCCCTGCTCAATCGCAAAAACATAGCTTGTCGTTTGGTCTTTCAAAAGCTTACGGACAACGCTCTCTGCCGGAATAGGCCCATCATATGACAAAACGACTTCCCTTGCCAGCACGACTTTATCATATTGATTTGCTTTCATATCATTTGTTGCTGTTTTAATGGCTTCAAGCCAGTTTTCCACATCAAGTTCTTCCGCTTTTGTTAAAACAGGATATTCTTCATACTCAATTGAAGAAACTGAAAAAGCTTCCGAATAAGATTTCAGACGTTTCAGCGTATCTTCTGCCTGATTACCGTCTGCTGCCCATTGATTGACGGTTAAATAATCACCATCTGCCGTCTTTGTCAGCATGAGTGAGGGGATAAAGAACAGCCCTTCTTCGAACCCGTTCCATTCGTCTCCTCTCTCTTCAGCGGGATTAAATGAAAAACCGCCGAATAAGACAGGGCCGACCGCGGTATGCGCCGCCTCTTCTTCTTCATGAATATGAAAAGCCATCTTTTTAAAGCGCTCCCATTGTTCAAAAACGTCGTGATAACGCTTTCCATTTTTTTCATTCGATTGGAACAGCGCTTCTGTGCCAAGACCGACTATTGTTAATTCACTACCGGGTTCTGACCAAAAAAATCGTTTGCCTTTATATTTTTTTGCTCCGTCTTTGAAAAATGATAGAGGGTCTAAAGACGCAATACGTCTTGAATAGCTCAATAAGACAGCATGGTTGACTTGTTTGGCTTTATGTAATGCATGATCTGCTTCCTCTCGGAACGTATGCTGCACCGTTGTCACCATGAGACATTCCTCCATAATCCGTTAAATGCTTTTAATACAATACACCTGTGATGACTTTGTGTCAAACACACAGATTTGAGCACGACAAAATGCCCGCATTTCTTATTATAAACCTTTTTGCGCAAATGAATAAAGAAACAAACTTGAATTTTCTTTCCCCACTCTCGGCAATCACTGTATCCTTTTACTTCCTCATGGGAAAATGACTATTTTTATCCACCATTTTTCTGTGCAAAAGCGTTCATACTAACAGTAAGCATCACATAGAAACGAGGGATTGATGTGCTTACAAACGAACAGATCACACACTTAAAAAAAGAATTGGAAGAAGCCAGACATGATATTTTGAGCCGCTTTAAAGAAAATGATCAATTTCAGTTAACTGATGAATTCCCGTATCAGTCATCCGGCGAATTGTCTTCCTATGACAATCATCCTGGCGATCAGGCGACCGAATTATACGAGCGGGAAAAAGACCTGGCTCTGCTCGACCATGAACGGGAGCACCTTCGCGACATTGATTACTCTCTGAAACAAATTGAAAACGGCACATACGGCACATGTGAAGTCAGCGGCAAGGACATTCCTTATGACAGACTTGAAGCTCTGCCGACGGCTACGACATTGGCGGAATATTCCTCGCAGGATGCCGTTTCCAAAGACAGGCCGATTGAAGAGGAAACACCGTTCGGACAGTTTGAATTTGATGATGATGAATCAATCCGGGCGGCTTACGATAGTGAAGATGCTTATCAGGATGTTGAGGAATACGGAAACTCAGAAACGCCTCAGGATTTAGAGGATCCTCCGCTCAGCTATGGGGATATGACAATGAACTCAGAAGAAAACATCGGCTATGCTGAGGATTATGAAAACTTTATCGCGACAGATATTACCGGAAAAAACATTTCCGTGTATCCAAGCAAAGCACACGAAAAATATGAACAGGAACTTGACGAAGAAAGAATTATGACGACATTCGGCGATCTTCATGCTGATTAAAACCCCGGCCTGCCGGGGTTTTTGAATACAAATAAATGGTTTGCTGCATTTTCACACTGAAAACTCATACACTTAATGGTGCATGAACCTTTTAAAAGGTTTAATCTTTCCAAAAAAGGGAACTAATGTATTGACATTGAATGGCGGAGGGAACAAATGAAAAAGAAGTATATCGGTGCGATTATTGTATTTATCATTACATATGTCTTGTTTTCTTTAGCGGGGGTTCTCTTTCCCATCGACCGGGAATGGTATGACGCGCTGCAAAAAACCGACTGGACGCCGAGCGGATCAGTGATCGGTATCATATGGGCGGTTTTGTTTGCGCTTATTTCGCTCTCAGCAGCCTTGATATACGCAAAGTTTTCATGTAAAGAATCCAAAGCTTTTTGGGTGATGCTTCTCATCAATTATATCGTGAATCAAGGATTCAGCTATTTTCAATTCACACAGAAAAGTTTGCTTGCTGCATCTATCGATTGCCTGCTTGTGGCGGTGACAACACTCATTCTGTTGCTCATTGCCGGTAAATACAGTAAAGCTTCAGCCTGGCTTCTGGTTCCTTATTTATTATGGAGCGCTTTTGCCACATACCTGTCTTTTACCATTTATGCTATGAACGCATAATAAAAAACCTTGCATAGTATGCAAGGTTTTTTTAATGACCCGTACGGGATTCGAACCCGTGTTACCGCCGTGAAAGGGCGGTGTCTTAACCGCTTGACCAACGGGCCTTATGGCGGAGAAGGAGGGATTTGAACCCTCGCGCCGCTTACACGACCTACACCCTTAGCAGGGGCGCCTCTTCAGCCACTTGAGTACTTCTCCGTATGGCTCCACAGGCAGGATTCGAACCTGCGACCGATCGGTTAACAGCCGATAGCTCTACCACTGAGCTACTGTGGAAAAATCATCATGGTGGGCCTGAGTGGGCTCGAACCACCGACCTCACGCTTATCAGGCGTGCGCTCTAACCAGCTGAGCTACAGGCCCATGACAATATAAAAATGGAGCGGGTGATGGGAATCGAACCCACGACATCAGCTTGGAAGGCTGAGGTTTTACCACTAAACTACACCCGCATGTTGTTTGGGGCGATTGATGGGAATCGAACCCACGAGTGCCAGAGCCACAATCTGGTGCGTTAACCACTTCGCCACAACCGCCAAAACAATATTAAATTAAATGGTGGCTCGGGACGGAATCGAACCGCCGACACACGGATTTTCAGTCCGTTGCTCTACCAACTGAGCTACCGAGCCTTTTTATAAATGGCGGTCCGGACGGGACTCGAACCCGCGACCTCCTGCGTGACAGGCAGGCATTCTAACCAACTGAACTACCGGACCATTTTTTGGTTGCGGGGGCAGGATTTGAACCTGCGACCTTCGGGTTATGAGCCCGACGAGCTACCGAACTGCTCCACCCCGCGATGATAATTAAATTAGATATGGCGGAGGAAGAGGGATTCGAACCCCCGCGGGCTTTGACACCCCTGTCGGTTTTCAAGACCGATCCCTTCAGCCAGACTTGGGTATTCCTCCGTATAAGTGGTGGACCTTGTAGGACTCGAACCTACGACCGGACGGTTATGAGCCGTCTGCTCTAACCAACTGAGCTAAAGGTCCAATGGTAGCGGCGGAGGGGATCGAACCCCCGACCTCACGGGTATGAACCGTACGCTCTAGCCAGCTGAGCTACACCGCCAAAAAACAATTAAAATCAAGTGGAGCCTAGCGGGATCGAACCGCTGACCTCCTGCGTGCAAAGCAGGCGCTCTCCCAGCTGAGCTAAGGCCCCAAAATGGTCGGGAAGACAGGATTCGAACCTGCGACCCCATGGTCCCAAACCATGTGCTCTACCAAGCTGAGCTACTTCCCGTTTTCAAAAGTATGTATGGCGCGCCCGAGAGGAGTCGAACCCCTAACCTTTTGATCCGTAGTCAAACGCTCTATCCAATTGAGCTACGGGCGCAACAATAAGTGCCGAGGGCCGGACTTGAACCGGCACGGTAGTCACCTACCGCAGGATTTTAAGTCCTGTGTGTCTGCCAATTCCACCACCCCGGCATGGATGGTATAGTATAGTTGGAGCGGAAGACGGGATTCGAACCCGCGACCCCCACCTTGGCAAGGTGATGTTCTACCACTGAACTACTTCCGCGTTTGGCAATGCGGATGAAGGGACTTGAACCCCCACGTCTGTAAAGACACTAGAGCCTGATTCTAGCGCGTCTGCCAATTCCGCCACATCCGCAAGAAAAACATGGTGAGCCATGAAGGACTCGAACCTTCGACCCTCTGATTAAAAGTCAGATGCTCTACCAACTGAGCTAATGGCTCTTATTACAAGAGACTCATATAGTATAACATATAAAGGTGGTGCCGGCAAGAGGACTTGAACCCCCAACCTACTGATTACAAGTCAGTTGCTCTACCAATTGAGCTACACCGGCTTAATACGCCAACTTATGTATGATAGGAATGGTGGAGGATGACGGGCTCGAACCGCCGACCCTCTGCTTGTAAGGCAGATGCTCTCCCAGCTGAGCTAATCCTCCATATATTACACTTACGTGTAATAGCTTGGCGGCGTCCTACTCTCACAGGGGGAAACCCCCGACTACCATCGGCGCTGAAGAGCTTAACTTCCGTGTTCGGCATGGGAACGGGTGTGACCTCTTCGCTATCGCCACCAAACCATTGAGAGTGCTCTCTCAAAACTAGATAACAATAAGCATACATTCAAATTGGTTAAGTCCTCGATCGATTAGTATCTGTCAGCTCCATGTGTCGCCACACTTCCACCTCAGACCTATCAACCTGATCATCTTTCAGGGATCTTACTTCCTTGCGGAATGGGAAATCTCATCTTGAGGGGGGCTTCATGCTTAGATGCTTTCAGCACTTATCCCGTCCGCACATAGCTACCCAGCGATGCCCTTGGCAGAACAACTGGTACACCAGCGGTGCGTCCATCCCGGTCCTCTCGTACTAAGGACAGCTCCTCTCAAATTTCCTGCGCCCGCGACGGATAGGGACCGAACTGTCTCACGACGTTCTGAACCCAGCTCGCGTACCGCTTTAATGGGCGAACAGCCCAACCCTTGGGACCGACTACAGCCCCAGGATGCGATGAGCCGACATCGAGGTGCCAAACCTCCCCGTCGATGTGGACTCTTGGGGGAGATAAGCCTGTTATCCCCGGGGTAGCTTTTATCCGTTGAGCGATGGCCCTTCCATGCGGAACCACCGGATCACTAAGCCCGACTTTCGTCCCTGCTCGACTTGTAGGTCTCGCAGTCAAGCTCCCTTGTGCCTTTACACTCTGCGAATGATTTCCAACCATTCTGAGGGAACCTTTGGGCGCCTCCGTTACCTTTTAGGAGGCGACCGCCCCAGTCAAACTGCCCACCTGACACTGTCTCCCCGCCCGATAAGGGCGGCGGGTTAGAAGGTCAATACAGCCAGGGTAGTATCCCACCGATGCCTCCACCGAAGCTGGCGCTCCGGTTTCCAAGGCTCCTACCTATCCTGTACAAGCTGTACCAACATTCAATATCAGGCTGCAGTAAAGCTCCACGGGGTCTTTCCGTCCTGTCGCGGGTAACCTGCATCTTCACAGGTACTATAATTTCACCGAGTCTCTCGTTGAGACAGTGCCCAGATCGTTGCGCCTTTCGTGCGGGTCGGAACTTACCCGACAAGGAATTTCGCTACCTTAGGACCGTTATAGTTACGGCCGCCGTTTACTGGGGCTTCAATTCGCACCTTCGCTTACGCTAAGCGCTCCTCTTAACCTTCCAGCACCGGGCAGGCGTCAGCCCCTATACTTCGCCTTACGGCTTCGCAGAGACCTGTGTTTTTGCTAAACAGTCGCCTGGGCCTATTCACTGCGGCTCTCTCGGGCTTGCACCCTAACAGAGCAC
The DNA here is from genome assembly GCF_027721405.1 of Bacillus sp. KICET-1. NCBI lineage: Bacteria > Bacillati > Bacillota > Bacilli > Caryophanales > Bacillaceae > Bacillus > Bacillus sp. KICET-1. The sequence goes on along the minus strand of NZ_CP113515.1, from coordinate 1,885,942 downwards.
CCCTTCTCCCGAAGTTACGGGGTCATTTTGCCGAGTTCCTTAACGAGAGTTCTCTCGATCACCTTAGGATTCTCTCCTCGCCTACCTGTGTCGGTTTGCGGTACGGGCACCTCTCACCTCGCTAGAGGCTTTTCTTGGCAGTGTGGAATCAGGAACTTCGCTACTATAATTCGCTCGCCATCACAGCTCAGCCTTCACGGGAAACGGATTTGCCTATTTCCCAGCCTAACTGCTTGGACGCGGATATCCAATACCGCGCTTACCCTATCCTCCTGCGTCCCCCCATTGCTCAAATGGTGAGGAGGTGGTACAGGAATATCAACCTGTTATCCATCGCCTACGCCTTTCGGCCTCGGCTTAGGTCCCGACTAACCCTGAGCGGACGAGCCTTCCTCAGGAAACCTTAGGCATTCGGTGGAGGGGATTCTCACCCCTCTTTCGCTACTCATACCGGCATTCTCACTTCTAAGCGCTCCACAAGTCCTTCCGGTCTTGCTTCACAGCCCTTAGAACGCTCTCCTACCACTGTTCGAAGAACAGTCCGCAGCTTCGGTGATACGTTTAGCCCCGGTACATTTTCGGCGCAGAGTCACTCGACCAGTGAGCTATTACGCACTCTTTAAATGGTGGCTGCTTCTAAGCCAACATCCTGGTTGTCTAAGCAACTCCACATCCTTTTCCACTTAACGTATACTTTGGGACCTTAGCTGGCGGTCTGGGCTGTTTCCCTTTCGACTACGGATCTTATCACTCGCAGTCTGACTCCCAAGGATAAGTCATCGGCATTCGGAGTTTGACTGAATTCGGTAACCCGGTAGGGGCCCCTAGTCCAATCAGTGCTCTACCTCCGAGACTCTTACCTTGAGGCTAGCCCTAAAGCTATTTCGGAGAGAACCAGCTATCTCCAGGTTCGATTGGCATTTCACCCCTACCCACACCTCATCCCCGCACTTTTCAACGTGCGTGGGTTCGGGCCTCCATTCAGTGTTACCTGAACTTCACCCTGGACATGGGTAGATCACCTGGTTTCGGGTCTACGACCACGTACTCAATTCGCCCTATTCAGACTCGCTTTCGCTGCGGCTCCGCATCTTCTGCTTAACCTTGCACGGGATCGTAACTCGCCGGTTCATTCTACAAAAGGCACGCCATCACCCGTTAACGGGCTCTGACTACTTGTAGGCACACGGTTTCAGGATCTCTTTCACTCCCCTTCCGGGGTGCTTTTCACCTTTCCCTCACGGTACTGGTTCACTATCGGTCACTAGGGAGTATTTAGCCTTGGGAGATGGTCCTCCCGGATTCCGACGGAATTTCACGTGTTCCGCCGTACTCAGGATCCACTCAGGAGAGAACGAAGTTTTGACTACAGGGCTGTTACCTTCTATGGCGGGCCTTTCCAGACCTCTTCATCTACCTCGTTCCTTTGTAACTCCGTACAGAGTGTCCTACAACCCCAAGAGGCAAGCCTCTTGGTTTGGGCTGGTCCCGTTTCGCTCGCCGCTACTCAGGGAATCGCATTTGCTTTCTCTTCCTCCGGGTACTTAGATGTTTCAGTTCCCCGGGTCTGCCTTCTCATATCCTATGTATTCAGATATGGATACCACTCCATTACGAGTGGTGGGTTTCCCCATTCGGAAATCTCCGGATCAAAGCTTGCTTACAGCTCCCCGAAGCATATCGGTGTTCGTCCCGTCCTTCATCGGCTCCTAGTGCCAAGGCATCCACCGTGCGCCCTTTCTAACTTAACCGTTAAAAAGAATCACTACGTGATATCTTGCATTACAATTGAATGTGAATTACTTCTGTTATCTAGTTTTCAAAGAACAACGCATAGGACATGCTAACACATGCGTTGCCACAGGAAGTGGCGCATTTAGCAGGTGTTCCTATGTTTTGAAGGAATGATCCTTCAAAACTAAACAAGACAGGGAACGTTCTGTTTATAAGACCCAAGGTCTTATATTCCGTTAAAATCCTTAGAAAGGAGGTGATCCAGCCGCACCTTCCGATACGGCTACCTTGTTACGACTTCACCCCAATCATCTGTCCCACCTTCGGCGGCTGGCTCCAAAAAGGTTACCTCACCGACTTCGGGTGTTACAAACTCTCGTGGTGTGACGGGCGGTGTGTACAAGGCCCGGGAACGTATTCACCGCGGCATGCTGATCCGCGATTACTAGCGATTCCAGCTTCACGCAGTCGAGTTGCAGACTGCGATCCGAACTGAGAACAGATTTGTGGGATTGGCTTAACCTCGCGGTTTCGCTGCCCTTTGTTCTGTCCATTGTAGCACGTGTGTAGCCCAGGTCATAAGGGGCATGATGATTTGACGTCATCCCCACCTTCCTCCGGTTTGTCACCGGCAGTCACCTTAGAGTGCCCAACTGAATGCTGGCAACTAAGATCAAGGGTTGCGCTCGTTGCGGGACTTAACCCAACATCTCACGACACGAGCTGACGACAACCATGCACCACCTGTCACTCTGCCCCCGAAGGGGACGTCCTATCTCTAGGATTGTCAGAGGATGTCAAGACCTGGTAAGGTTCTTCGCGTTGCTTCGAATTAAACCACATGCTCCACCGCTTGTGCGGGCCCCCGTCAATTCCTTTGAGTTTCAGTCTTGCGACCGTACTCCCCAGGCGGAGTGCTTAATGCGTTAGCTGCAGCACTAAGGGGCGGAAACCCCCTAACACTTAGCACTCATCGTTTACGGCGTGGACTACCAGGGTATCTAATCCTGTTCGCTCCCCACGCTTTCGCTCCTCAGCGTCAGTTACAGACCAGAGAGTCGCCTTCGCCACTGGTGTTCCTCCACATCTCTACGCATTTCACCGCTACACGTGGAATTCCACTCTCCTCTTCTGCACTCAAGTTCCCCAGTTTCCAATGACCCTCCCCGGTTGAGCCGGGGGCTTTCACATCAGACTTAAGAAACCGCCTGCGAGCCCTTTACGCCCAATAATTCCGGACAACGCTTGCCACCTACGTATTACCGCGGCTGCTGGCACGTAGTTAGCCGTGGCTTTCTGGTTAGGTACCGTCAAGGTGCCGCCCTATTTGAACGGCACTTGTTCTTCCCTAACAACAGAGCTTTACGATCCGAAAACCTTCATCACTCACGCGGCGTTGCTCCGTCAGACTTTCGTCCATTGCGGAAGATTCCCTACTGCTGCCTCCCGTAGGAGTCTGGGCCGTGTCTCAGTCCCAGTGTGGCCGATCACCCTCTCAGGTCGGCTACGCATCGTTGCCTTGGTGAGCCGTTACCTCACCAACTAGCTAATGCGCCGCGGGTCCATCTGTAAGTGGTAGCCGAAGCCACCTTTTATGTCTGAACCATGCGGTTCAAACAACCATCCGGTATTAGCCCCGGTTTCCCGGAGTTATCCCAGTCTTACAGGCAGGTTACCCACGTGTTACTCACCCGTCCGCCGCTAACATCAGGGAGCAAGCTCCCATCTGTCCGCTCGACTTGCATGTATTAGGCACGCCGCCAGCGTTCGTCCTGAGCCAGGATCAAACTCTCCGATAAAGTGTTTGACTGACTACGCACATCGCTGTGCGATTTATTTAAAACTTTGAATTAACAGGTACGTTTTATCTTGTTTAGTTTTCAAAGATCATTACCGCTTGTTGAAGCAGCTTTATTATCTTACCACTCAGCTCCTTTTATGTCAACAACTTTTTTTAAGTTGTTTCCGAAGCTTTTCGTTGTTGTCTGCTGTTCATCAGCGACGTTTAATAATATAACACCCTTTTGAAAATATGACAATAGTTTTTTTAAAAAAATCATTAATTATTTTCTTTCATACTTATTTCAGTTTCTCTTCTATAGAAAGATAAGCTGTCTTGTGGTTTGGCATATTTTCTTGTATAGTAAGATTGAACTAAATACTTGATGACCACAAGGGGAGCATTAAAGCTGAGAGTGAACGTTTTGTTCTGACCCTTTGAACCTGTTAGTTAACGCTGGCGTAGGGATGTGGCAAAGCCAAATGATTTGCAGTTTATGTAAGCAGCGCGCGGACCTTTTCCCACCCTTCCCCGCGCTGCTTTTTTGTTTATCCTTGATACGGTTGTCTGACCAGGGGGAAAACTATGAATCATTCAACACAGCTTGTGCGCTTAATTGAAATAGCGATTATGACCGGGGCGGCTGTCATTCTTGACATTGTCTCAGGTATGTTTCTCCGGATGCCCCAAGGCGGTTCGGTCTCTATTATGATGATTCCGATTTTTTTGATTTCATTCCGCTGGGGAGTGAAGGCCGGGCTTACGACAGGCTTTTTAACAGGGATTGTCCAGATCGCCATCGGCAATTTATTTTTGCAGCACCCGGTGCAGCTATTTCTTGATTACATCGCGGCATTTGCAGTCCTCGGTTTCAGCGGCTTGTTTGCTTCCGGTGTACGAGAATCGGCATTGAATAAAAAAAGAGGCGCTTTAACGATGTATGTTATAGGCGGTGTTTTCATCGGCAGTGTGCTGCGTTATGCGGCACATGTGGTCTCCGGAGCTGTCTTTTTCGGAAGCTATGCTCCGAAAGGCACGCCGGTATGGATTTATTCGTCCGTCTATAACGCGACTTATATGATTCCTTCTTTTATCCTTTCGGCCATTGTCCTTATCTTATTATTCATGACTGCGCCGCGGCTTCTTGAAGCTAAGCGGACGAACTGAAACAGCAGGCGGTTTACGCCTGCTGTTTTTTTATTCCGGGCTGTGCCGTTCGTTTGAATCACTCAGTTCTTTTGTAAGTTCATTTATACTTTGTTTTATGTTTCCTTTGCCTGAAAAATTCTCAATAAGCTCTTTTACATTGATTCCGGAAGATGCTTTTAAGCTTTCCTGAAGACCGGCCATTAAATTGGTTGCGTAGCCTGTGACTTTATTGGCCCCGCCGTTTTCACCGCTTCCTCCCGTATCAACGACGGTTATTTTATCAATGTTGGAAAGAGGCGCTGAGACTTGCTTCGCATATTCAGGCAGCATTTTCACAATCATATCAAGGATTGCAGCCTGCCCGTATTTTTCGAATGCTTCGGCGATTTTTTCTTTAGCTTCCGCTTCTGCGAGACCTTTCAGGCGGATGACTTCCGCTTCGGTTTCTCCTCTCGCCTTTTCAGCCTCCGCTTTAGCAAGACCGTCAATTCTCACGCGTTCCGCTTCCGCCTTGGCCATCGCTTCGATGCTGTACTGCTCGGCATCCGCTTCGGCGAGCTGCTTCGCTTTTGCGGCTTCGGCCGCTTGTTCCACCGAGTAACGGTCAGCATCGGCTTTTTTCTTCACTTCAGAGTCATATTGGCGCTCACGGCGCAGGATTTCTTTTTCTTCCAATTCAATCTGCTTTTGCCGCTCAATAATTTTAATTTGCATTTCCTGCTCTGTCACCTGCTGGCGGGCTTTTGCTGTTTCAAGATCATATGCCTGATCGGCATTGGCTTTTGCTGTATCCTGCTCTCTTCTGTATTCCGCCATTTTCAGCTGATTGATTTTTTCCGCTTCAGCTATTTCCGTCGCCCGCTCCAGCTCTGATTTTTTTGCGTCTTTATCAGCGGCCGCGCGTTTAATCCTCGTCTCTTTATCCGCTTCTGCCGTGGCAATGTCCGCATCCCGCTTGACTTGGGCGATTCTCGGCTTACCTAATGATTCAAGATAGCCGTTTTTATCGCGGACGTCTTTAATCGTAAAAGAAACGATCATCAGCCCCATTTTAGCAAGATCCTGAGACGCGACCCGCTGGACTTCCTGAGAAAACTTTTCCCTGTTTTTATAAATCTCTTCAACGGTCATGGAGCCGAGGATGGAGCGCAGATGGCCCTCCAGCACCTCCCGCGCCTCCTGCTCACGGTCTTCCTTAGATTTCCCCAAAAATTGTTCAGCTGCTGTTGCGATTTCACCGATGGAGCCTCCGATTTTAATAATGGCGGTTCCGTCGGCCATTACCGGCACGCCTTGTTCTGTATAGACTTCAGGTGTAGAGACATCAAGTTTGCTTGACAGTAAACTGAGAGGTTCTGCCTGCTGGAATACCGGGAGCACAAAAGTTCCCCCGCCCCGGACGATTTTCAGACGATTTCCGCCTTCATCAATGTGGACGTTCTTATTTCCCAAATAACTTCCGGTCACGATAAGGGCTTCGTCCGGCCCCGCCGTCCGGTACTTCGTAATAAATACAGCAATAAGTGCGATGAGTAAAAAGAATACGATTCCGATAACGATGATAATCGGCATAGTCATAACAGTTCCCCCTTAGATATCAGATTGGTTCATGCGGCGTCACAAAAAGCACTCCGTCTTTCACGTCAATCACTAATACGGCCGTTCCGTACTTGATCTGTTCTTGATCAAAGCTGACGGCTGATTTAGAAATGGCGCCCCCTATTCCCTCTATGATCACTTCTCCATAGCCGTCTTTCGGGACGGAAGTAATGACCCTGCCGACTCTGCCCTTTAAATCCGTCTCCCGATATGCGAGCGATTCTTCCGCTGATGAAAGCGGGACAAGGACGAAGAAGTGAAGCAGGCTGACCAAAAGAACCGAAAGAACAAATGAAAGCAACGCAATGACAGGACTTGATAGCGGAGCGGCGATTTCGCCGATATAACCTGAGGCTGAAAAGATTGTTAAAAAAGACAGAATCAATGCAGGGTTTAAAAATGAAACAGGAATGGCTTCCGAGAGGCCGTGAAACACATCTTGAAAAAACAGAATCAAAAGCGTGAGACTTCCCGAAATAATCAATGTGTAAAGATAGACCGTTTCAAGCGGCAGATGAAATATGTTCATCTTCTATCCTCCTTTCGGCCGAGGTGTCGGAGTGTTACTTTATATACGGATGTAAAGGTAAATGGTTTCAATTTTCTGATAAGGAAGGCTGATTACATGATTATCCAATCCGGATATGATATGTTTACTCTAAAGGAGGAGATAGGATGAGCATTTTTAATGAAGCCAGACAGCAGACCTGGGAAGAACTGAAAGGACTCTCTGATGAGGAATTCAACCGAAAGCCCGCGGCTGATGAGTGGAGCGTGCGGGAAGTCCTTGACCATTTAAAGAAAATTGACGAAACAGCGCAGACCCTTTTATCAAAGCAGGCAAAAGACGCACCGTTTAAAAAAATCGAAGAAAAACCGATGGAGTTTATAGAGGACAGAACAAATAAACGGCCGGCGCCGTCACACCTCGAACCTGAGCAAAACCGAATATCAGTCATTGAAGCAAAACAAGAATTAGATACGGCAAGACAGCAGCTGACCGCAGTTATTTCATCATTAAACGAGGAAGACTTAGAACGTGTGCTTCCCCATCCTGTTTTTCAAGAACTGACGATCCGCCAGTGGATTGATTTTATCGGCCATCATGAAAAGCGTCACATCAATCAAATAGAAGAAATCAAACAAAAAATCGAAAAGGTCTGAGTCAGACCTTTTCGATTTTTTTCTTGGCGCGTTTCGGTTCATAAGAATGGATGGTGACCGCATCGCCCGTGCATATATCACCCGGGCGTTCAACAATACAGACAATTCCTCTTCTGCCCATCGCGTGCCTCACAAACGCCGCGGCGAGTTTTGGCTGATCCGGATAAAAGGATTGAATGACTTCTCCCGGCTGAATGCACGGATCATTTTCTCCCTCGCACAACAGAGACGCACCGCTTGGAAATATTATTCTGCTTCCTTCTTTAAGCGGCGTCAGTGCAGAAAAACCGCTGATTGCGATGTTAGCGCCGAGCCATTCGGGAAAGATATGAGAAATCCCCATCTTCTCCGCAATGTCATCACATTCCTCCATGGACACGATTGAAATTTGTCTACGGTTAAAAATTTCTGTTCCTCTTTCATACATCGGCTCACGCGCGCCGGCCTTTTTTGTCAGTCCGAAATGCAGGTCACCGGGAAACCCGCCGTATTCCGCACGAAGCTTGTCCATCTTTTTGGTAACAAATTGTTCGGTATCCGCTATATATACGCCTTCCGTCTTTGCTGTTATGCGTTTCCACATCAGCCACCACCGCCTTTTTCTTGACATTATCCTTAAAAAACCCCGCTCTGTAAAGGAGCGGGGTTCATTTATTATACCGTTTTCGGCGTTAAGTCAAAGCAGCGTTTGTAAATCCAGTTGTATGCTTTCTCATTCAAATCTCTTGGATTTCCGAAAGTTTGCGGATCTTTCATGGCTTCTTTTGATAAACGTTCAATCATGTCCGGAGACACACCTTGTTCTTCTAAACTCGGCACCTCTAAATCTTTTACAAGATCATACATCCAGTTGACGGACGCTTTTGCCGCTTCATCGGTTGTCATGTTGCTTGTATCGATTCCGAATGCTTTGGCGATGCGGGCGAATTTTTCCGGATAGCCTTTCCAGTTGTATTCCATTACCGGCCCCATCATAGCTGCGACGCATTGTCCGTGAGCGACAGGGATGATGCCGCCGAGCGTCTGGCTCATCGCATGCGCCGCGCCTGCTGATTCACTGCCGTATGAAAGGCCGGCAAGCATCGCCGCCTGCGCCATGCCGTATCTTGCTTCCAAATCCTCCCCGTCCGCAAACGCGCGCTTAATATAATGCGCCGCATATTCAATGGCCATTAAAGCGACGGCATCAGTGATCGGCTGCGCGAATTTCATCGTATAGCACTCGATGGCGTGCGCAAGTGCGTCAATACCTGTCATGGCCGTCACATGCGGAGGCATGGACGTGTGCAGCTCAGGGTCAATGACCGTTAAATGCGCGGCGATAAGCGGTCCGCCCGTATTGAATTTAAATTCTCTTTCTTCATCTGTAATGACCGCCCATTGTGTAACCTCTGAACCTGTTCCCGCAGTCGTCGGGATCGTTGTCAGCGGAGGAATACGGTTTTCCAGCGGCTTTTTGCCTTCCGCGGCTTCATAATCAAGCACGCTTCCTTCGTGTGTCGCTTCTACCCCGATCGCTTTCGCTGTATCCATGGAGCTTCCGCCGCCGACAGCCACAAGGCCGTTGCAGTTTTCTTTTTTATACAGTTCTGATCCTTCGTTTACAAGACGTACAGGCGGGTTCGGCTCCACTTTGTTAAACAGGACGACTTCGATGCCCGCTTCCTGTAAAGATTCAATGACCGGGTTTGCCACTCCCGCGTTATAAATTCCCGGGTCTGTTACGAGCAGCGCTTTTGTGACGCCAAGCGCTCTGACTTCACTTCCCGCGTGCTGAATCGCGCCGATTCCGTGTTTAATGACTGTCGGGATTTCGAATGTATGGAATTTATGCATGCTTTCTACTTTCATATTTAATGTCATATTGTATCTCCTCCTCGTTATGCTTGAAACCAGTTCACAGCCGCAGGTTTCGTGTTGCGGTAAATATGTTTGATTTCCGTGTATTCTTCCAGACCGATTTTGCCGAGTTCGCGGCCGAAGCCCGATTGTTTGTACCCGCCCCATGGCGCTTGCGCGAAATACGGGTGGAAATCATTGATCCATACCGTTCCCATCCGCAGTTTGGCGGCTACGCGTTCGCATTTTTCAATATCCTTTGACCATACCGCTCCGGCCAGCCCGTAAATGGTATCGTTGGCAAGTCTGATCACTTCTTCTTCAGAAGAAAATGACTCAACTGTTAAAACGGGGCCGAAGATCTCCTCTTGGACTATCCGCATATCAGACTTGCAGTTTGAGAAAATAGTAGGTTCATAGAAGAAACCGTTTTGAAGGGCGGGATCATCAGGACGTTTGCCGCCTGTTTCCAGTTTTGCCCCTTCTTCGATGCCGATTTCTACGTATTTTTCGACTTTGGCCCGATGCTCGGCGGAAATCAGCGGACCGCTTTCCGTATCTTCATGAAAACCGTTTCCTAATTTGATGCGTTTCGTACGCTTGATCAGCTCGGCTAAAAATTCATCATGAATGGCTTCGTCCACCAAAAGACGTGACCCTGCCGAACAAACTTGGCCGGCATGGAAAAACACGGCGTTCAGCGCTTGATCTGCAGCTGTTTCGAGATCTGCATCTCGAAACACGATATTCGGATTTTTGCCGCCAAGCTCCAGGGCAATCTTTTTCACGTTGCCGCTTGCCGCCTGCATGATTTTTTTGCCTGTTTCAATTCCGCCCGTAAAAGAGACCAAATCGACGTCGAGGTTTCTCGCCAGCTCATCGCCGACAGAAGCGCCCGGCCCCAGCACGAGATTGGCGACCCCTTTCGGAATACCGGCTTCTTCTATTAATTGAAAGACTTTAATGGTTGTCAGCGGAGTAATCTCGCTCGGCTTTAAAACGATCGTGTTTCCGGCCGCAAGAGCGGGAGCGATTTTCCAGCTCGCCTGAAGGAGCGGATAGTTCCACGGCGTAATTTGTCCGCATACGCCAATGGGCTCTCTGACGATTTTACTTACGGAATCGGGAATCGGAGATGAAATGACCTCGCCTCCGTCTTTATCCGCCAAACCGGCATAATATTGAAATACATTTGCGATATCATCCATATCGGCTTTACTTTCTTCAATCGTTTTTCCTGTATCGAGCGATTCCAGCTCAGCTAATTCGTTCAGATCGCGTCTGATTAATTCCGCAATTTTCAGAACAAATTGGCCGCGCTCGAGCCCGGAAAGCACCGGCCACTCCCCTTCATCAAATGCTTTTCTGGCTGCGGCGATGGCTTTCACCGCATCGTTCCGGTCTCCTTCGCATACCGTTGCAATTTCTTCTTGATTAAATGGATTAATGATACGGCGGGTCTGTTTTTTTTCTGCACTGATCCATTCGCCGCCGATATAAAGCGTTTTGCTCATAAGAGTCCTCCTTACCGAAAAGTAAGTTTGTTAAATAAAAATTTAATGTTTTTAACAATATTAATTTAACACATGTTTTTTTGCCTGTCAAAACCCGATCAGTCCGTTTAGATTTTGACATTTTGTCATGATTCGTTAAGATTAAGAACATAAAGAAATGACTTAACAAATTTAAACTTCAAGAGGAAAAGAGGGACAATATGGATGAGAATCCAGAATTCGCAGCTATAGAACAAGCCAGGGATCTTGTCATTGATTCCATTGCAGAGACGATGGATCTTTACGGAATCACACGGAGTGTCGGGATTTTATACGGAACAATGTATATGAGGGATGAAATGACGCTTGACGAAATGCGTGAGGAACTGCAGATGAGCAAACCGAGTATGAGCACAGGCGTCAAAAAGCTGCAGGATTTAAATGTGGTCAAAAAAACCTTTCACCGCGGCACACGGAAGCATACGTTTGTAGCGGAAAAAGATTTCTTTACGTTTTTCACGAATTTCTTCCCGCCGAAATGGGATCGTGAAGTTCAGGTGAATTTGTCCGCCATCGTACAGGCCCAGGCGGATTTGCAGTCCGTTTTGCTGGCCGAGGAAGGCAACGCGGAATTACAGGAAGAAGCGCGGCAGTTATATGATCAGCTTGAAAGTTCGAAAGCTTATTATGATTGGCTGAAGCGGCTCGCCGACTCGGTTCAGAGCGGGGAGATTTTTAAATTTATTCCGATAGAAACGGACGAAAAAAACGCCTGAATCAAAATCAGGCGTTTTTTTGTCGTGATTTGATTATTTTTGAGAAAATATAGGAATATAACCCCATTTACTTCCATTAAAATTGATGGTAAATTTTTATAGGTATGGTCGTTCTTTTTTAAGAACAATCAGCAAATTTTTTTTAGGGGGATTTATGAAAATGAAACACAAGTTTTTCTCAACTGTCATGGCAAGTTTATTCGGCCTGGTTTTGCTTCTTTCTCTGCCGACAGCGTCATTCGCCGCTGAGTCAGGCTCAACCGTTCACGAGCCGGAAATGTCCACGAAAGCGACTGCTACCTTATTTGCAAAATATACAGGTGCCAGCCAGCAGGAATGGTCATTTTCTGATATCGAATTGACGTACCGTCCGAACACGATCCTGAGCTTAGGCGTTATGGAATTTACCCTTCCTAGCGGATTTGCGGCTACAACAAAAGATACAGTCAACGGACACGCTTTGCGTGAAAGACAAATTCTGAATAACGGCAAAACAGTCAGACTTCCGTTAAACATTGATTTGCTCGGCGCAGCGGAATTTAAGCTTTCTCTTAATAATAAAACATTGCCTGCTGCAGGTACATATAAGTTCCGTGCAGAAAATAAATCATTAAGCATCGGCTCTAAATTCTATGCTGAGGACACAATTGTTGTTCAAAAACGCAGCACACCGCCGACACAGCCTTGCGACTGCTAATAATTGCGAAAAAAGACCGGCACAAGCCCCTCGCTTGTCATCCGGTCTTTTTTTTGTGCTGTTTTCTTTCTTCCGGCCCTCGCATTGACAAACCCTTGAAACAGGAGTACATTCTTGTTTGTTGTATTTGGAGTGACGAAAACAGTTTCTTAAGGAGTTATGAGGATTGGGAAAAATCAAAAATAAACAATTTGCCGTCATCGGACTCGGCCGTTTCGGCGGAAGCATCTGTAAAGAGCTTTTTAAAATGGGGCATGAGGTGCTTGCGGTCGATATCAGCGAAGAGCGGGTCAACGCATACTCCTCTTATGCCACGCATGCTGTGCGGGCAAATTCAACGGAAGAAAGCGAGCTTCAGTCGCTCGGCATCAGAAATTTTGAATATGTCATCGTAGCAATCGGCGCCAACATTCAGGCAAGTACGCTGACGACGCTGTTATTGAAGGAGCTGAACATCCCTAATATTTGGGTGAAAGCGCAAAACTATTATCATCACAAAGTGCTTGAAAAGATCGGTGCTGATCGTATTATCCATCCCGAAAAGGATATGGGCGTGCGGATTGCGCAAAGCCTTTCGGATGAAAACGTCTTAAATTATATTGATTTGTCAGATGAATACAGCATCGTGGAGCTTTCAGCCACGAAAAAGCTGCATTTAAAATCCATTCTTGATCTCGGCGTCCGGGCCAGATTCGGCTGCACCATTCTTGCCGTGAAACATAACGGAGACATTCAGCTGTCCCCTTCTCCGGAGACTGTCATTCATGAATGTGACTGCCTTGTGCTGATGGGGCATAAACGTGATATTAAAAGGTTTGAAACTGAAGGGATGTAAAAAAAGCCGGCGGGCTGCCGGCTTTTTTTGATGCTTATGTTTCTTCACTTAACTGGACGGCGGTTTGGTCAACCCAGCCGATCAGCTCATCTTTCACTTGAATTTGGTACCAGACGGATTCTCCGTTTTGTTTTTCAGATACGACTTTAATATGCTGGCCGGTAAACTTTTGCGCCGATGCCAGTTTTATAGAATGCCGCTCTTTTGACGGCTTCGACCACACGTCTTCAATGGCGTGGTCTTTGATGGCGCCTTTCATATCAACTGCTTTAAGAGAGGCATTGATTTTGTCATATTCATTCAGGTTATAGGTTTCTATGACATCTTTAATTTTTTCAGCATAGCCGGGGTCTGTGGCGTAGCCGGATTTTTGAAGGGCAGCCGCCGCTGTTTTATAATTGTCCGCTTCAATGACGGGCTTGTACTTCTTTTTATTCCAAGACGTTCCGTTGACAAATAATTTTGCATGGTCATCCATTGATTCAAAAAACGTGCTGTATTTACGGAATTTTGCCCGAATCGTTTTTCGTTTTCCTTTTTCAAATTCATCCGTTTTCATCGTGACGTGTTTTCCTTTATAATCACCTTTTACACCGAACAGGTTGCGCGCTTTCCCCGCAAGCTCACTGTTCCCCCAGTCCGATTCGAGAATGGCCTGTGCGAGGGTGATGCTCGGAAGGACATGATATTTCTCATATAAAATTTGAGCATGCCCGGAAAGGCTGTCAATAAAGACCTGCTGCTCGTCCACCTCTTCAGGCGGTTTTTCTTCCGTCACTATGAATTTCGAAAACACCATTGATACCAGAAATAATCCGAATATAAGAGATACAGCAAAAAGGCACCCAAGCACCCTTTTGGTCTTTGCTTTCTTTTTCATATCAACCTTCCTTTAATTCCGGAATCACTAGATTTATAATTTTACTGGTCATTGATGAAAATTTCAATTAAATAGGGAAAAAGACGGAGAAAGAACACATTGTGCAAATAAAAAAGACTCCTCTTTGAGGAGTCTTTTTTGTTATGCCATGCTCAGCTGAGGGCCGAACAATTCATATTGAACGGAATCAGAGTCAAACCCGAGGGCAAGAACCATGTCTTTCATTTGTGTCATAAACTGCGCTGATCCGCACAAGTAAAATTCAGCATCTTGATTCAGATGAAGCTGCTCCAGGAAGGTTTGATCAATCCTGCCGCTGTAAAAAGGCTTGTCTCCTGAGCGGTCTTGTTCTGCCGGTTCACTGTATACATAAATGACGTTAATATTCGGATGATTCTCCGCAGCTTGTTCAGCCTCTTTGCGGAACGCGGCGTACTCTCCGTTTTTCGCGGCATGAATAAAAGTAACGGAACGCTCCGGCTGTTTTTCGGCGGCTGTTTTCAGCATGCTCATCATCGGCGTGATTCCGGAGCCGGCACTGATAAGAACAACCGGTTTTTCGGAAGAAGACAGCTTGAAATCCCCGGCGGGTGCGCTGACTTCAAGTTTATCTCCCTCTTGAACTTCATTGTGGAGATGAGAAGAAACCGCTCCGTCCTTTTTCACAGAAATCCGATATGCCCCTTTTTGAGAAGCATCAGACAGGCTGTACTGGCGAATGTGCGTATAAGGAGAATCCGCAATCCGCACTTTAATGCTGATATATTGTCCCGCTTCAAATCCAGGAAGCGAAGAGCCGTCACTCGGTTTGATATAAAATGATGTAATATCTTTGCTTTCTTTCGTTTTCTGTATAACCGTAAATTCTTTATACCCCTGCCATCCGGCTTCATTGTACATGTCTTTTTCAATGCCGATGAAAGCCTCCGCAATAACACCGTAAGCTTTTTCCCATGCCTGCATAATCTCAGGAGTTGCGGCATCCTGCAGCACATCCTTAATTGCCAGAAGCAGGTACTTTCCGACAATCGGATAATGTTCCGGTTTTACACCGATGCTTGTGTGTTTATGGCCGATCTGTCTGACCGCCGGAATGATTTGTTCTAATTGATCAATATTCGCCGCAGCCGCAATGACTGCATTTGCCAATGCTGCGCGCTGAGTCTGTTTCTTTTGGTTCGTTTGGTTAAACATATTTAACAGTTCGGGATGATCTTGAAACATCAGGTTATAAAAGCGTCCGGTGATGTTTTCTCCATGTGTTTTCAATACGGGTACTGTGCTTTTGATGATGTCTATTGTTCTCTCATCCAGCATGTTAATCCTCAACCCTTCTAAAGATGTATTTTCAATATATCTTTATAGTAAGAGATATTTCGAATAAAAGATATATTGAAAATGAATCTTTAAAAAAGTCGTCACAATATTGTGTTGGATTTGGAATTTATGGATTTCACCTCCTTTTTTTATCACCCGGTGAAACAGGGACACATATATTTGGGAATATACGTTTAAAGATGAAAGCGGGGGAGTGCATGGTTTCCGATATCGATTACACGTCTCCGAATACACAATTCACTTATGATGTGAATAAGAGCCGTTTTTTTACGAAAGATGCTCGAAACTTTATCAATGTATTGGGGATTAAACAGTTAAACACGCTTGAAAATATTTCATTATTAGATATCTTTCTGAGCAAAACAAATGTGATTGAACCGCATACCCATCAAAACGCCGCTGAATTGGTGTACTGTATTTCGGGTTCCGCGGTGGTGTCGATGCTGAATCCGTTCACCCAGAAAATACGGAATTATCCGATCTCTCCAGGACAAGTGGCGAATGTTCCGCAGGGGTGGTGGCATTATGAAGTCGCCACTTCAGACAAAACCCACCTTTTGGCCATATTTGACGCCCCTTCGCCTGAAGTGATATACGGCTCGGATATTCTCCGTCTGACGCCGCCTGAGATCATGGCGCATACGTACTGTCTGAATGAGCATGAGTGGGAAAAAGCCGTTTCACCGATCCGGCAATCAACTGTGATAGGTCCCGATAAATACTGCGGACAGACTGAAAACACGGGTATTCTTGATATGAATAAGCCTTATCAGCCAAATACGCATTATCCGAATGATCCGTATCGGCATTATGATACGCCGTTATATTGGGGATATTAAACGGAGAGCCGGAGCGGCATTCAGCTCGACAGAAAGAGCCCCTCATTGGAGAGGGGCTCTTGATCATTACGGTCCGGTTCCGCAGCTTACTTTGTACTCGCCTTCGGACGATTTTTTTGAATAACATACGTGCGGCGTCTGTCCGGTTTCATCTTTCCAATTGAACCAATTTACATAATAAAGGTTCCCGGCCTCTCCGCCGTCTTCTTCTTTTTGAAGAATCGCAAAGTAGCTTTGATACGGATATCCTTTTTTATAAATGTCATGCCTGATGGCTCCTTTTTCTGAAGCAGACGTGAAGATGACGGGAGAAAGAGCCGGAAGCGCTGTCAAAAAAAGCGCCAGTGCCGCTGACAGAGATAATATAAGATAGATTTTCTTTTTCATTTTCTCTCTTTCCTTTATTTTGAGTTATTTGAAATGAAGCAGAACACAGAGGCTGCCGCAGAAGATGAAAAAACAAAAAAACCCTTATTTATAGAATAAGGGTTTAAAGGTATGGAGCCAAGGGGGCTCGAACCCCTGACCTCTACGCTGCCAGTCTGGAGATGAGTTTCTGATACAAACAGACGTTTTATTTTGAAACCTTATTTTATAAGGTTTGCTGACCAGCCTTTCTGATAAAAAATCTTCTGTTTTGGCTAAAAATGAACAAGTTGGTCCCTAATTCGTCCCCATCTGTCCCCAAATAGGATTATAAATTAAAGTTAATTTTCCACTAGACCTGCCATCAAAACGCCCATCACAATCAATAATAATAGTAAAAGTAAACAAAGTGCTAGGATAACAAAAGAAATATACTTAGCAATTCCTTTAGGTGATTTGATTGCTAGAATACTCCCCACGACAATTCCTAGGATTCCAAGTGCCCAATGAATATGAGGCAGAAAGTACAATGTGAATAAAAGGATGATAAGCGACACTATTCCAAAATACTTTATCATTTCTCTCCTTTCTATTTTCCCTCCATTAAATTTGAAAATTGAGCTTATCAATTCTTATATATTTTTAAGATCTAAAAATATAGAGTGCCATATTTTTTTAATATTAGCATAGATTTATCGTTCGAGCTTTATGACGACGGATACATACGCGCGGTTATCTGCGCAGTTCATTACGGGACCACATACGGAAGGAAACTCGTGTCGAGAACTTAAAGGTGGATACATTATTGTATTTGATTCTCTTTTATCCGTTGAGACTTATGAAGTGGGAGATGATCAAATGACTGATTTTGAACGAAAAGTGTACCGGATTATCTTTAACATGATCCAATGATGAATTGAAGAGAAAAACCGGCAAGGATGAACGCGCTAACCGGGAAGCAGTGAAGAACCTCATGAAGCAGCGTATGCTGGAATGGGATAAGAATAAAAACAAGTGGATGTTTTGAAACAATATAATGAAGAAACTAAAAAAGCCTTTTCCGTAGAAAAGGCGTAAGTCGTTCAAGTTTGAAAACGATCTGAAGCTACTTTGATTGTATCTTGTGCTTGTTTTTCTACTGAGTTCATACCCAACCCACATACTAAAGTCAATGACAGACCCAGGACGATGAAGATGCTCTTTTTAAAATTCATACTGGCACTCTCCTTCTTAGGTTTGATTACGATCAGACGAAACTTGATATGATCCATCAAATGAAACAGCCGATGTTGCTAGACCGACCCCTGACATTAAAACGACAGCCGACACAATGATAAATACGCCTTTTCTAAAATTCATACAGGCATTCTCCCCTCTGAATTTGTTTTTGCGTTTGAATCATTTTTTGATGATAAAAATAAGATTTGTCATATTGCTTTGACTCTGCATAAACAGCAGCCGTATCAAGAGCAATATCTTCTACATACGAATAGTTTTTATTTTTCTCAAGGTAATCAATTGTTTTTTTGATTCCCATTTGGTCTATTGCATTAATATATAAAGCCTCCAAATATTTTTGCAGAGATTCAAACAGCTTATCTCCTTGAAATATCGCTGATGAAAGTCCCTTTTTGCTGATTTGAATCGCCTCGCTTGTTTTCCCTTGTTTAAATAGAAGCTTTGCGTATGTAAACAAGGAATGCGGAAGGTTACCCAATTTATACTTCTCAGATATCTCCGCTGCTTTTTTTAAGTAGATTTCAGCTTTATTGTATTCTTCTAAGTCTCCGTAATTCTTTCCTATGTTGTAATAAGCAGAACTGAGCAGCCTTTCATTATTGTTTACTTGTTTCGACAACTCTAAAGCTTTTTCTAAATGCGGCAAGCTTTTTTCATAACGTTTAAAGTCTACATAATTCCCTGATATGACAAATAGACATTGAATTTTCCGGACCTTATACAACTCATACTGATCGTAAATATCGAGCGCTTGCTTTACGTGATGCATGGAGACGTGGCTTTGTTTCATACCGTAATATGCTTCAGCCAGTTTAAAATGAAACTCCGCTCTCTCAATTTCATCATGCACATGAACGAGTTGTTTTTCAGCCTCTTTATAAAAGCCGATCGCCTTTACATACTGCTTTTGATCAAATTCATACATGCCGCGGAAAAATAAAGAATAATAGAACAGCAGGCCGGAAATTCCTTTATTTGATGCTTCAATTTTTTCCAGCAGCTCGTCAATTGTCGGTCTCACGCGGGTAGTCACCGGTTCTAAATAATCCAGCATAAGCTGATGGCGGAATTTCATGAGGGTGTAGTAAATCAGTAGATACTCGTCTTCTTCCATCTCATTTATTTCTTGTTCCACTTCCGCTTTCAAAATCTCCGCATCCGGAACACTGAACTGACGTATCATTTTGTACCATTCATTAATCTTAACGCCAACCTCCGATGATGGTAAAAGAGAACTCACAAGGCCACTCCTCCTTTTATATAATATTCTAACATTTCCATAATATGTTTAAACGAAAAAAAACCGCAATGCGGTTGTGCCCTCATTGTGTCAAAGGAATTAGGTAAGTGGAATCCACTTACCTAATTCCTTTCACTAGCCTATTCTTATTACTTGTCTAATAATAATCCATAACCAACAACATATTTTCCATCATCAGCCTTCCTAAATCTTAACTGAAATTTTCCATCAGCGTTCTTTACAGTGAATTTTTTTGTAACTTCCTTACTCCCTGAGATAGTTACGGTACTCTGTAAAACCCCTACTCCCAATGTATTAGCCCTATATAAATCAACGCTAAATTTGCCTCCCACTGTAGGATTTATCTTCAGAGTTCTCGAATGAGTTCCACGTGAAAAACTAATTAAATCTGAATTCAGTTTGTATTTAAAATCATAATGAAAAGTATAGGAACCTACAGCAAATGCCACAGTTGGCACTGTAAGAGCACCTAAAAGAACTAATGAATAAAAGGCTTTTTTGAGTTTCATTTACAAATCCCTCCACAAATTTAATAGTTTCAAATTTTCATTGCTCGGTTTGTCGATGCTTTTAATAATAATAATCAAGAATGGACTGATTAATCTAAAAAACAAATAACCCAATAATACGCCCACTGTATTAAGGATGATGTCATCAAAAACAAAGCTACGATAAGTAACCCCTAAAATAGTGGAAATACATAATTGAGTTAATTCAATCCCACCTGAAACTGCAAAACCTAAAGTTACTACGGATTTAGCTTTGTTAAAACGCCTCCAAAGAATTGGAGCATAGAATCCTAAGGGAAATAATAAAAGTATATTACCCCCAATTTGTTTAAGGAGGGCATTTACAAGATGATTCGGATTTGCCATAACAACCTTATAAATGTCTGAGAAAGGAATAAAGCTATTTTGTTGTGCAGTGTTTGACTCTATCATCATCTGAATGTAACGTTTGCTGATTGGAATAGGAAGTAAGGTTTCACTTATGACAAGGACACAATATATAAAAAAAGTAAGGTACACAATTTGTTGAACAACAGAGGTTTTTCGTTTTCTGTATCGTAGAAACATCACAACTGAATAAATAATCAACAAAGGTACCAATTGTGGCCAAGTAAATATCAATATATCCCCCAATGTATTTCACCTCCTTCTCACCTCTATATAGAAAGTTCCATACAAATAAGGAAATACCTTAAATCGAATACAAATTTTGTATAAATAAATAAAAAATTATGGGGATTTGTGGTTTGAAAAAATGAGGACATTTGATAATTGACTTTATGTCGAGAAGTCAAACAGGGCATTTTTTCATGTGCCCTGTTCTATTTAATTTTGTCGTGTAGAGTTGTTATGCTTTAGATCAAGGAATGTAACCGCTGAATTTCTGTCTTTTGATTGAGCACCCAGAAGGAAGGGATCTACTCTCAAAGTCAATGTATCGGTTCCAGAAATCTTACCTTTTTTACCCGGAAGTTTTGAATGAGGAATGATTATAAACTTAATTATATACCTGCCTTCTTTGTCTTCGGATAATTTAACGCCTCCTTTAGTGGTAACAGAGAGTGTCTCATCCTTATAGAATTTACGGATATTGTCTAATATATCTTTACAGAAAAGTTCTTGCATAAAAACATCAAATACATCCTGAGACACTTTTGAGTTCATTGTGTATTCTGGTTTAGCAGCAGCTACCGTAATAGAGCTTAACGAAAAACATAAAATCATCATCATGATTATTTTTTTCATAATATCATCTCCTTGTACCTTAACGTTTACATTTTTTTATTCCTTTATACAACTTAAGCATTGCAAACTATAAAGAGCCCTCTCCTCTAAAAAAGAGGGCTTTTTAATTAGTGAAGTAAAGACTCCAATTTCGCTTTCGTTTTCGTTCCGTAAATGCCGTCAGCAGGCAGGCCATACATGGACTTAAAAAACAAAAAACCCTTCTCGTCATAAGAAGGACTTTCATTCATCATACGGCCGATACTTTTATCGTTTAAATGCAAAATCCCCCCGCATTTGCGGAGGGACAAAAATTCTCATTAATTATCTTGCAGTAAAAATTCACAAACATTTGGCTTAATATGCTGTCTTTGAAGACTCATTAATAAATATTTGGTTTCAATTTCAGAAGAAAAGATTTTATCCTTATAACTCTCAAATTCTTTTCTTGTTGGTTTTTCGTTTTTAAAGACTTCTTCAACCGCAATGCCAAACGCATCAAACTTCTTACCCGCAGAGTTTTTTCTTAAATTGAGAGACTCTTTTTCGCCATTAAGACGATTAGAAAAGATGCTTAAAATCTCTACAGTTGCTTCGACTTGCTTCTCATTTAAGTTGTGATCTAAAGCAAACATAAAAAATGGATAATCATCACCATTTATAATTGTTTTTAATAAATAATTTTGGTACTTGAGAAGCTCTACTTCTTTTTCTAAACTCATGGAGTCACTCCTTTATCGTCATCCAATAACTTGCATAATCGCCCATGCAATAGTACGAGCAGCTGATTGCGGCAGCTCCAAATCAAAAATCATAAAATCAACCAACTTTTTCTCAATGTCACTGGAAACTTTGTCAAGGAAATCAGCCAGCTCTTTGGAATACTTTTTAACATAACTTGCATTTTTCTTGCTTAACAGACTTAGTAAATCCCCTGCAAAATCACCGCCGTATCTAAGAGCAAGAACAAGCGCATCTTTCTTCCATCCCTGTGCAGAAAATTCACCGCTTGTATTTCCAACTGATTTGCTTTTAGACTCAGCAATAGTCTGCAACTCAGTTTTTTGAACTTGGGCATACGTTAATAATTCATTACCTTTATTAGAACTTCTTTCTGCCGCAAAAGAGGTTAGTGGGGAAGCTGAAAGCATTATTGTAAAGGCTAAGCAACCAGCAAGAACTTTTTTCTTTAGCATCATTTTCTCCTATTAGTAGATGCATCTACAAGTGTTATTTGGCCCAAACAAATTATAACATTAAAATTTTACTTAAAATACATATTTTTCATAAGATACATTAAATAGTATTTTTGTCATTGTATTACCCGAGTAAAAATAAGTAAGTACTCTCTTTAATTTATGCGATTCATTACAATACTAATACAAAAACTGGTAGCATTTATTTTGAGTCCACAACGTTGGGTTTAGGTGAAAATAAGTGAATTATAAGAAAATCACTTCCCTTATTCGTTTGGAAATCAATTGTTTATCAAAAAGGTTCGCCCTATTAAACAAAGACAGAACTCTATTTTCACTTTAATAGTGCTTCCAGTTCAGCTTTTGTTTTAGGTCCATATACTCCGTCAGCAGTCAGGCCGTACATGGACTGGAACCGTTTTACCGCGTTTGCTGTTTTCGCGCCATATGCGCCATTAATCCCGAAATTCTTTGCGGTCTTATCGGGCTAATAATGAAGAGCCGCCAGCGCTGTCTGAATCTGTTTTACGGCCTTCCCCTCGGGTCAATGGGCTTGTGACTTTAAAAATACCCGCAGGCAGGCTGAATTTTGATTTTTGAGTAGTTTTAGGCTTTGAGGCTGTTGCCTTCTTTTTTCCGCCGCTTTTCAGCTCGTTATCTTACAAACGGTAGTTTGTGGCTTGGCGATACGACAACCAGAGCATCTGACACAGCAGAATTCACAATCAGAAAAATTCAAATAAGAGAAGGAGACGTCCGGAGAGAATTTGCTCTAAGCCCATATGATACTCAGCTGATTGATGGCTCTGTTACATCTTCCATAATTCAAGATGCAACCATAACAAGTGCGAAAGTAGCTGAAGTGGCAATCGGGACAGCGGCTATCAGGTCAACGCAACATAATCTCTAAATTCAACGAAAGATCGCTGATCCATCGCATTAAGAATCGCCCGCATTTCGTCAGGTGAAAGGATATTTATAGGGCTCTCCGGGTTCGTTATTAACGTAACCTCTTCGAATGGGTTATCGTCCGCATATGCCTCTTTAATCGCGAAACGAAAGAAAGTCCGTATGGTCTTAATATAGTCGTTAACTGACCGCGGGGATAACCCCTGCGTCTTATGCTCGTCCAATTTGAAATTATGCCCGTCGAACTTTATTTTATCGTTGATCAGCCACGATACGAACCCGCGCGCAAAGTCAACGTCAATATGACGTATGTCCGCAGACACTCCGATCTCTTCAGCATAATCCGACAAATACCGACAAGCACGCATGTACTTATCGATCGTTTCCTGAACGACATTCTCAGCGCGTTTGGCATCGCACAGTCTATCGAATATGTATTCGAGATCGTACGTACCTTTTCGCGTTGTCTTTACCGAGGCCCTTCCGGCCTTTACACGCTTACCTTTTCGATTTTCTGAATGCATAAAAAATCGCCTCCCATTTCGTATGGAAGACGATTGAAAAACGGTGCGCCACGCTGTCCGAATCGGAAGCGCTACGCTGTTTTAGTCACCGGGTAAGTCATCGTTTAGCCAACGTTGATATACCGCGGTTTCATTCGGGTATGGAGCCAAGGGGGCTCGAACCCCTGACCTCTACGCTGCCAGCGTAGCGCTCTCCCAGCTGAGCTATGGCCCCGTGCTGTAACGTCATGTTTTATTATAGACGAGTCTTCTTTGAATTTCAAGCAGAAAATTCAGTTTGCTCATATTTTCCTGAGACGTTTTTCGAACATAAAAAGAAGACCCTCCGGGGGCCTCTTCGTTTATCGCACGAGCATGATTAAAATGATGCCGAGGATGACACGGTAAATGGCGAACGGGACAAGCTTAATCCGATTGATGAGCCGAAGAAAAAACTTGACGACTAAGAGGGCGACGACAAAGGCGCAGATAAAGCCGACAAGAAAAAACGGAATCATGTCATAAGAAAGACTGCTCCAGTATTTCACCAGCTTCAGAAGGCTTGCGCCCGCCATAATCGGAATAGCCATAATAAATGTGAAGTCTGCGGCTGCCCGGTGATTCAAGCCGACAATGACACCTCCGGCAATCGTTGAGCCTGAGCGGGAAAATCCGGGCCATAAAGCGAGACACTGGAATAATCCGACACAGAAAGCCTGTTTGTAGGTGATTCTGTCCACCGTATCGATCGTTTCTTTCCTTTTATTGATCCAGTCCGCTATAAGCATAAGCACGGCTCCGGCAATTAATCCGTAAGCGACCGTTCTGACGGAGAATAAATAGCGGTCAATGAAATCCTCAAATAAAAAGCCGAGCACCGCCGCCGGAACAAGACCGACGGCGATTTGCGCGATGGTCAGCCTGTATCCCTTCTGCTGATCGCGCGTGACGTTTTTTTTGAGGCCGAGTAAATGTAATATCCGATCCTTAAACACAATGGCCACCGCCAGAATCGAACCGAGCTGAATCACCACTTTGAAGGAATTGGCGGCTTCCGGATTCATCAGGCTTCCGGATTTCAGCCAGATGTCATCCGCTATGATCATATGTCCCGTGGAAGAAACCGGCGCGTACTCCGTCAGCCCTTCCACGATTCCCAAAACGGCTGCTGTGAACATCTCCCATAGTGTCATCCCATTCTTCCCTTCATTCATCATTTACAAAAGAGAAGCTCTCCTCTGAAGGAAAGCCTGTCTTATAATAACTATCATGTCCGCTCCGATTTTATGACTTCGATACAGCATCATTTTTTTCTTCTTCATATAAATGCGAACGCATTTTGAACCAATCAAACAGATGGGTCGTGACCACTTTGATGACCGCATACCCCGGGATGGCTAAAATAATGCCGACAACCCCGAACAGCTTTCCGGCGGTTAAAAGAACAAAGATGATGGTAATCGGGTGAATGTGAAGATTTTTCCCCATGATCTGCGGCGAAATTAATTTCCCTTCCACGAGCTGGACAACGGTCCATACAATCGCAAGCTTCAGCAGCATAAGGGGCGAAGTGACCAACGCGATAATAATCGCCGGCGTGATGGCAATGGTCGGCCCTAAATACGGAACAACGCTCGTACAAGCGGCAATGACCGCAAGCAGGGACGCATAATCAAGTCCGATAATCAGATAGCCGATAAATAATAAAAACCCGATGCAGAAGCTGACGATGACCTGTCCTCTGATATAGGAGCTTAATCTGTGGTTCATTTCACTAAGCATCGTATACGTTTGTTCTTTCAGACGGGTGGGCACAAACTTTAAGATATAGATTGGCAGTTTTTTGCCGTCTTTCAGCAAATAGAACAGAATAAACGGCACGGTTACAATCGAAATAATCACTTCCGTCAGCGCGCCGATAAAATTCCCGACTCCGGTAAATGTGCTGTTTGCAATTGTCGCCGCCTGCGCAGATACTTTATTAGCAAGATCGGAAATGTTGATATTCATCGTCTTTTGCGCCTGATTTACAAAATCGCTTCCGATCAGGCTTTTCGTCTGATCTTCAACAATATCCACATATTTCGGCAGATTGTCGATCAGACTCATGATCTGTTCCTTTAAAAACGGAATAATTGAAACGACCGTAATCGAAATCAGCCCTATAATAATGAGGTAAAGGAGCAGGATGGAATAGACTCTTTTCACTCTTATTTTTTCCAATATATCTACGATCGGATTAAGCAGATAATAAACAATTCCTGTCAAAATGACGGGGAGCGCAATCGTTTTGAGCAGGACGATAATAGGTGTGAAAATAAATGATGTCTTCATAAAGACAAGGATATTGAGACCGATGAGCAGCAATACAAGCAAAAACAAGACAAATTTATTGTCTAAGAAAAACTGTTTAAATCTGCCGCCCCATGTTTGCAATGTTTCCACTATTGTTCCTCCATCATATGTATTTTACTTAAATTGTACACTATCGTTCCTGTAATGAAAAATAATAACCGGTCTCTATGGGAATTTTTCCTATCCCTTTAGCTGCCAGCCTTTTTTCCATTTATGTTTCTCAGAAAAAAAGCTATAATGTAAGCCAATACATAGAAGGAGCGATAGCAATGATTCGATTTGCAACAGTCGGAACGAATTGGATTACAGAACGATTTCTGGAGGCGGCTTCTGCTATTGATGATTTTCAATTAACGGCGGTTTATTCCAGAACTGAGGAACGTGCGGCGGAATTCGCCGGCAAACACGGCGCTGCTCATTATTTCACCAGCCTGAAAGAAATGGCGGAAAGCAAAGCCTATGACGCGGTGTATCTCGCCAGCCCGAATGCATTTCACAAAGAGCAGGCGGTCCTTTTTATGGAACACGGCAAGCACGTACTGTGCGAAAAACCGTTTGCGTCTAACGCAAGGGAAACGGATGAAATGATTCACGCAGCCAAAACGAACGGCGTTCTCTTGATGGAAGCCATGAAAACGACGTTCCTGCCGAACTTCAGCATGCTTCAACACCACTTACATAAAATCGGACCCGTCAGGAGATTCACGGCAAGCTACTGCCAATATTCATCACGATATGATGCATATAAAAACGGTACGGTGCTTAACGCGTTTAAGCCTGAATTATCGAACGGTTCGTTAATGGACATCGGCGTGTACTGCATTTATCCGGCCGTCGTCCTGTTCGGCAAACCGAAAAACGTCATTGCGACCGGTCATAAACTAGCATCCGGCGTTGACGGCGAAGGCACGGTCATTCTGTCATACGACGGATTTGAAGCGGTGCTGATGCATTCGAAAATCTCAAATTCGTTTGCCCCGGCGGAAATTCAGGGTGAAGACGGCACGATCGTTCTGGACAGCATTCACGGACCGGAACGGGCGGAAATCCGCTATCGTGACGGCCGGACGGAAGACATTTCAGTCCCTGATCTGAAACCTTCGATGTACTACGAAACGGCTGAATTCATCAATCTTCTTCGAAACGGACAGCGGGAGTCTTCCGAAAATACATTTGAACGTTCTTTCATTACGGCGAGCATTATGGAAGAAGCGAGAAAACAAATCGGAATCGTCTTTCCCGCCGATCAAAACTAAAAACATCCGCCCGGATTCGGGCGGATGTTTTTTATTTGGACGCTAACAGGTCAGCAAACGCTTTTGCGTACTGCGGAAGGTCGGGCGGGCGGCGGCTTGATACAATGTGGCCGTCAGTTACGACAGCTTCATCCAGCCACTGTGCCCCTGCATTTGTCATGTCGTCTTTGATGCCGGGCGTGCTCGTTACTTTTTTTCCTGCGAGAATTCCGGCAGATATAAGCACCCAGCCCGCATGGCAGATCTGGCCGATCGGCTTTTTCTGCTCGTTCATCGTACGGATGATGTCCAAAACTTCGGGATATCTTCGCAGTTTGTCAGGAGCCCAGCCGCCAGGCACGAGCACGGCATCATACTCCTGAATAATCAGGCTCTTAAAATCGTAATCCGCCGTCGCGGGCACCCCGTATTTTCCTTTGTATGGACGGCCCGCTTCTTCTCCTATTAAATGAACGATCGCGCCTTCCTCTCTCAGCCGGTAGACGGGATACCAAAGCTCTAGGTCTTCAAAATCGTCACTGACAAGCGCTATGACTTTTTTGCCTTCTAATCTCATCACTGTCACTCCCTTCTTTTATATTAGTGTATCGCTTTTTTCAGATGAGGAAAAGAAACAGCTCGCTACAGCTGTTCTTCGTCTTCAGACTGAATCGTAAATTTCCGTGTGACCTGTTGCAGTTCTTCAGCCATATGCGCAAGCGTTTCGGCGGATGAACTGATTTCTTCCATGGAGGCCAGCTGCTCTTCAGCTGAGGCGGCGATGTCTTGAATGCCGGCGGACCCTTCTTTGGCGACTGAGGTAATGTCCTCCACCGCGTTTGTCACATTTTGCGACCCGGCTGCAAGCTTCTCAAGCGTTCCGTTCATATGCTGCAAGGCGCCTGAAATCTGAGTCGTCATTTCTGAGATTTTTTTGAAGCTTTCGGCCGTTTGATCCGTAATATCGAGGCCTTCCTTCACATCTTGATTCACCGCTTGGAATACGGAAAGCGATGTGGCGATTTCTTTGACGATTTCCTGAATCAGCGTTTCGATTTCCTTCGCGGAGCCGGCTGATTGTACGGCAAGCTTTCTCACTTCTTCCGCAACGACGGAGAAGCCCCGCCCGTATTCGCCTGCTCTGGCCGCTTCAATGGCAGCGTTTAAGGCAAGCAGATTTGTTTGATCGGCAATGCCGTTAATGACGTTCAGAATGCTCTTAATGTCGTGCGACTTCGTTTCCAGCCCTTTTACGACCGCTTCCGCCTGCTGTACGGAACGATCAATTGTTTTCATCTGGCCTACCGTTTTCGCCACTAATTCTTCTCCGCTTCCGGCCGTTTCAGAGGTTTGGATGGCGGATTCAGTGATTTCCGCCGATACATTCGCCGTCTCGGCAATGCCCGCATTCATTTGGGAAAGGTGATCAGCACTTTCTTCCAATTTCTCGCTTTGTGATTCGTTTCCGTTTGAGAATTGTTCAATCGCCAGTGTAATATGCTCTGTCGCCTTGCTTGTCTGTCCGGCGGATGCCGTCAGCTCTTCGGATGAAGAAGCGACATGTTCGACGGATGATTGAATGACGCCGATGACAGACCGGAGTGATGCCGACATCTCATTGAAGCTTTGGCTGAGCTGCCCGAATTCATTTTTTGACTTGATGTCAATGACTTCCGTTAAATCGCCGTCACTGATTTTAGCTGATGTCGAAACAAGTTTTTTGAGCGGTTTTGCAATCGAGCGAATGATAAAAAAGATTAAAACCCCGCCGACGATAAGAGAAACCGCCAGGATGATCAGCGCCATTTTCATGACAGGCGAGGCTGCGTCATGGATCTCACTGACAAAAAATGTGCCGGCGATTTTCCAGCCCGTCAGTTTGTTTGTCGTGAAGGCCATTTTCTTCTGCTGTCCTTCAAACATGTATTCAAACGATCCGCTTGATTTGGAAAACACTTCTTTCGTCCACTCTCCGGAGCCTTCCGTTCCCGCTTTTATAGTCGGATGGGCGATGTATTTTTTATCTCCCGTTGTAATGAAGGCAAATCCTTTATGACCGATCTGGACGCGTTCGGAAGCGTTCAGCAGGTCGCCCAGATTAATATCAAGCGCCACAACGCCTGATCCGTCTTTTGTCTGCTGGGCAATCGTAACGACCGTCTGTCCGGTTGCAGCGTCTTTATAAGGCTCGGTAAACACCGGCTGTCCGCTTTTTTCAACCGCTTTTGTATACCACTCGCGCGTGAGCGGATTATAATCGGACGGCATATCAGCGGACGGATATTTCACGAACGCTTTGTCGCGAGACGCGGCGTAAATTGACGCGACATCGTCATTTACGGTGACATACTGCTTCATATTGTCGAGCAGTATCGATTTATTTTTTGTGTTCAGTTTTTCCTTAGTGATTGATTCGCTGTAGTAGTCAATCGCTTTGAGCTTGCCTTCGAGCATGTTTTCCAGCACGCTGTTCAGTTCGCTGACATTTCCCTGGGCGCTGTGGGTCAGTTCGCTTTCTAATGTACTCCCCGCCGTTTGGTAGCTGAAGTAGGCGAGTATGCCGACCGGAAGCACCAATACGGCTAAAAATGCCGCGATCAGCGGCTTGCTGATGGATGGCTGTTTGATCCAATGTATCAGTTGTTTCATTTTTTCAGTCTCCTTCTTTGAAAAGCTAAATCTAATATCGTCAGATAGGACAAAAGATTTATTAAAAAAACTAAAAAAACACCCAAACAGCACATTTGGGTGTTCTATGACCTATTAATCTATTTTAAATCGTTTCGTCATATCACGTAATTCTTCCGCCATTTGGGATAACGTTTCCGAAGACGAACTGATTTCTTCCATTGAAGCCAGCTGTTCTTCGGCGGAGGCCGCAATATCCTGAATGCTGGCGGAGCTTTCTTTTGCGATGGACGCGATTTGCTCAGAAGCTCCTGAAATCTGCTGAGAGCCTGCTGTCAGCTGTTCTACCGTCGCATTCATATTTTGAATTTCTCCGGCGATCTGGTTCGTCATTTCAGAAATCCGTTTGAAGCTCGTTTCGGTCTGATTCGTAATATCCAGTCCGCTCTCCACCTCTTTGTTGACGGATTGGAACATGCCGAGAGATGTATTGATTTCGTTGACGATTTCTATAATTAAGCTTTCGATTTCTTTCGCTGAATCGGCAGACTGGACCGCAAGTTTTCTGACCTCTTCGGCGACGACTGAGAAGCCCCGGCCGTATTCACCCGCACGCGCGGCTTCAATTGCCGCGTTCAGCGCAAGAAGGTTTGTCTGATCAGCGATTCCGTTAATGACACGGAGAATGTTAGTAATGTCTTTTGATTTTGTTTCAAGTCCGCGCACCACTTGTTCAGCTTCTTTCACTGACCGGTCAATGACGTTCATTTGGCCGACCGTCTGGTGAACGAGCTTTCCGCCTGAATTGGCGACTTCCGCTGATGTGGCGGAGGACTCGGTAATGACGGCAGATGCTTTCGCCATATCTTCAAGCCCGCTGTTCATTTGGTAAATATGTTCCGCCGCGCTTTCAATATTTTCACTTTGGCTTTCATTTCCGTTAGAAAATTGTTCGATCGCCAGTGTGATATGTTCGGTTGCCTTGCTTGTCTGCTCCGCTGAAGCCGTCAGCTCCTCTGAGGAAGATGCGACGTTATTCACGGAATCCTGGATGGCATGGATGAGAGACCTGAGCGAAGCGGCCATATTGTTAAAGCTTTTGCCAAGCTCGCCTAATTCATCTTTTGACTGGATCTCGATCGTTTCTGTTAAATCGCCTTCACTGATCTGTTTCGATGATGTCACAAGCTGCTTGAGCGGTTTTGTGATTGAACGGATAATCAGCACCATGACGATGGTTCCGATCACAATCGCTAATACGAGAACGAGCAGGGACAGATGAAGAATCGGCAGGGCCGCTTCATGAATTTCGTCCAGATACATCGTTCCGGTAATCTTCCAGCCTGTCAGCTTGTTCGTATCATAAACCATTTTCTTTTCCTGGCCGTCGTATTTGTATTGAAAATCACCTTTTTTGCTGGTGAACAGCCGTTCGGCCCACTCCCCGTTTAATACTGTGCCTGATGTGCGGTTCGGGTGGGCGACCACTTTTTTGTCTTTCGTCAGGATAAAAGCGTAGCCGGATTTTCCGATGTTCACTTTCTTTGTCGTTTTCAGAAGCTCATCGATTTTCATATTGATGGCGACGACTCCTGAGCCGTCTTTCGTCTGCTGAACGACCGTCACGACCATCGTATTGGTGGAAGCCGTGCGGTAAGGATCTGTTACAACAACTTTCCCCTTATTTTCCACGGCCTTTTTATACCAGTCTCTTTCAATCGGATTATATCCTTTAGGCATCTGCAGATCCGGATACCGTGTGAAATGTCCTTCCGTGTCACTCGTAAAAATGGATTCCACGTCTTTATTGATCTTCATGTACTCTGTGAATTTATCGGTAATTTGCGATTGGTTTTTCGGCTTGTACCGATCCTTTGTGAGCCAATCGCTGAAATATGCCGTTCCGTCTTCCTTTTGGCTGATGCTTGTGTTGATCATATCGTTAATCTGCTGCACATTATCTAATGCGCTTTCCATCATCTGCCTGTCAAGCGTGCTTACCGCCGATTGATAGGCGATAAAAGCCAGCGTTGAAATAGGAAGAATGAGAATGGCCAAAAAAGAAATGAGCAGTTTTCTTGTAAGCGATCTCTGCTTGATGATTTGCACAATTTTTTTCATCTGCTATAACTCCTCTTGTGTGTTTACCCTTCATATCGGCAATTATAGGTAAATATACACACCCAAAAAGAAGAAATATAACGAAACATACTTTTTACCTATTGTTAATTAGCCTTTTAGACTCAATTAAGAGTTTATCTTAAAACGCTTTGTCAGTTCGCGTAATTCTTCCGCCATTTTTTCCAGCGTGACGGCGGAGGAACTGATTTCCTCCATGGACGCAAGCTGCTCTTCAGCTGAAGCCGCGATGTCCTGAATGCCGGCCGCGCTTTGTCTGGAGACGGCCGCGATATCCTCTGAAGCGTTTGATACTTCCTGAGATCCGGCAGAAAGCTGTTCCACGGTTGCATTCATATTTTGCAGTTCACCGGCAATCTGATTTGTTTTAACGGAAATGTCCCGGAAGCTTTTTTCCGTTTCGTCCGTTAACTGAAGTCCGCTTTTCACCTCGTGATTGACGGATTCCAGCATTCCGAGCGAAGTATGAATTTCTTTGACGATTTCATGAATTAAGGATTCGATTTCTTTCGCTGAATCGGCGGATTGGACGGCAAGCTTTCTCACTTCTTCGGCAACGACTGAAAAACCGCGTCCGTATTCTCCCGCTCTTGCCGCTTCAATGGCTGCATTTAAAGCAAGGAGATTCGTTTGATCGGCAATGCCGTTAATGACGCGCAAAATGCTGTTGATGTCCTGCGATTTGAGTTCAAGCCCTTGTACGACTTGCTCCGCTTTGCTTACGGATTGGTCAATGGCGCCCATCTGGCCGGCTGTTTTCTTGACAAGCCGCTCACCGGTGCCGGATATCTCCGCCGATTCAATTGAAGTTTCCGTCACCACGGCTGCCGCTTCCGCCAGATCGCTGAGCCCGTCTTTCATCTCATTCACTTGGGCGGTCGCTTTATCAATACTCTCACTTTGGTCTTCCGTTCCATTAGAAAACTGTTCAATCGCAAGGGTGATATGTTCCGTTGCTTTGCTCGTCTGCTCAGCCGAAGCCGTCAGCTCCTCTGAGGAAGAAGCGACATGTTCAACAGAGTCCTGAATTCCTTGAATAAGCGAACGGAGTGAATCTGTCATATGATTAAAACTTTTACCGAGCACGCCGAGCTCATCTTGAGAGCTGACATCAATGGTTTCCGTCAGATCTCCGCTGCTGATTTTTTCCGCTGAAGCTACGAGATGTTTTAACGGTTTGGTAATTGAGCGGATGACAAAATAAATGAAAATCATCCCTGCGGCAATGGCTATCGCCAATATGATAACGGCCAGAGTCAGAACCGGTCTTGCCGCATCTTTGATTTCATCCACGGACATGGTTCCGCTGATCTTCCAGCCCGTCGCTTCATTGGTCACGTACGCCATTTTTTTCGCTTTCCCGTTCAGCGTATATTCATAGACGCCTTTTTGCCCGCTGTATAATGTATCAACCCATTTTCCCGATACCGCCGAGCCGGCTTTTTCATCACTGTAGGCAACGGCTTTTTTATTTTTGCTGAGGATAAAGGCGTATCCTTCTTTTCCGATGTTCACTTCTTTTGTCATCGTGATGAGATCTTCGATTTTTATATCAATGGCGACGACGCCTGATCCGTCTTGCGCCGCGCGGGCCATGGTGACGACCATCTTTTTGTTTGAGATGGACTCATAAGGGTCTGTGATGATGGTTTGGCCTTTATTCTCCATGGCTTCCTGATACCAGCTTCTTTCAAGCGGATTGAAATCGGCCGGCATATCGGCATGCGGATAACGGGTAAACGTTCCTTCCTTGCTGCTTGAAAATACGGCGGACGCTTTATCATTGCTTTCAATAAACTGCTTGAACCTTTCTTGCATTTCCGTTTGGTTTTTTTCTTTAAATTTAGCGCTTGTCGCCCATTCGCTGAAATATGCTGAGCTTTTTGTAAACATTCCGATCCGGTCATCAATCATATTGTTTAAGATTTGCACATTTCCTTCGGCGCTTTCCATCATTTGCTTTTCAACGGATGAAGCCGCCGAACGGTAGGCGCCGGCAGCCAATACTGCTACCGGAATAATTAAGATCAGTAAAAATGAAATGATAAGTTTTTTGGCTATTGATTTTCTGGCGATTTTTTTTGCTGTTTTTTTCAATTTTGTAAACCTCTTTCAATCATTTACTGTTTATATCGGCCGACTCCCTTTTTATTACATTGAAAATGAAGTCATAAATGAAAAATAGTTCTATGTACTCTCTTTGTATGCAAGACTTTTTATTTAATTATCCGGCTGTCAGTATAAAAAAGGACGCCTTCCATCCGGAAAGCGTCCTTTTTTACTAGTTGATTTTAAATTGTTTCGTTAATTCCCGCAGTTCTTCGGCCATTTGCGCCAAAGTATCGGCTGATGTGCTGATTTCTTCCATTGATGCAAGCTGTTCTTCTGCAGATGCGGCAATATCCTGAATGCTTGCTGCGCTTTCCCTAGATACGTCCGCAATATCCGTCACCGCGGCTGAAACGTGCTGGGAGCTGTCTGACAGCTGTTCAACCGTGCCGTTCATCGATTGAAGCTTCTCGGCGATATCGTTTGTCATGCCGAAGATATTCTGGAAGCTTTCTTTCGTGCGGTCCGTTACGGCAAGTCCTGATTGAACTTCTTCATTAACGGAGGTGAACATGTGAAGCGATGTATTAATCTCAGCCGTGATTTCCTGAATGAGTTTTTCAATCTCTTTGGCAGAACCGGCAGATTGGACGGCAAGCTTGCGCACTTCTTCGGCTACCACTGAGAAGCCCCGCCCGTATTCACCGGCTCTTGCCGCTTCAATGGCTGCATTTAACGCAAGCAGGTTTGTCTGATCGGCAATGCCGTTGATGACTCTTAAAATATGAGTGATGTCTTTTGATTTGGCCTCAAGGCCTTTTACAACCGCTTCCGCCTGCTGGACCGATTGATTGATGAGATTCATCTGCCCGACTGTTTGCTGCACATATTCTTCCCCGGTGCCGGCAGCTTCCTTCGATTGTTTAGATGCTTCCGTAATGGATGATGATGTGCGGGAAACGGCGGCGAGTCCGTCATTTATATGATTCAGCTTGGCTGAGCTTGAATCGACTTTTTCGCTTTGCTCTTCGTTTCCGTTTGAAAACTGCTCAATCGCCATTGTAATATGTTCCGTCGCTTTGCTTGTCTGCGAAGCTGAAGCGGTCAGCTCTTCCGATGACGCGGCCACGTTGTCGACAGAGTTTTGGATCGCGCTGATCAGTCCGCGCAGAGATTCTCCCATTTCATTAAAGCTCGCGCCGAGTTCGCCCAATTCATCTTTCGAGCGGATATCAATGGTTTCGGTCAAGTCTCCGCCGCTGATTTGTTTAGAAGAGCGGACAAGCCGTTTCAGCGGTGACGTAATGGATCTGACAATCAACAGAATTAAAATGCCCCCGATGATAATGGATGCTGCAAGGACGATCATTCCCATCGTCAGCACCGGTTGTGAGGCGTCTTTAATTTCGTTGAGCTCCATGCTCCCTTCTATTTTCCATCCGGTCAGTTTATTTGTCGTAAACGCCATTTTTTTATTTTGATCATCGAGCTTGTATGAAATAATGCCGCTGTCTTTGCTGTATACCTCATTCAGCCACGGGGTTGAAACTTTATCGCCCGGTTTGTGGTCTTTATGCGCGACATAGGTTTTATTTTTGGACGTGATAAACACGAAGCCTTTTTGCCCGATTTTGATTCCCTGCATCTGCTTCAGCAGCTGGTCAATCGTAATATCCATGGCCACTACGCCTGTTCCGTCCTGCATCTGCTTTGCCACGGTGACGACCATGCTGCCGTCGCTTGCCGCAGTGTAAGGGTCGGTGACAACGAGCGTGCCGCCGGCCTTCACAGCGTCTTTATACCAAGTGCGTGTTCTCGGATCGTAATCGGCCGGAGTATTCTCCTTCGGCGCCTGTGCGTAGCTGCCGTCTTCCGTTCCTCCGTAAATGCGGGCTACGTCCTTATGAATAGACGTGTATTGCCCAAACTTTTCTTCAAGAGCAGACATGTTTTTCTTTGAGAAGGATGACCCTTTTAACGTTTCACTGAAAAATTCAATCGCCTTTGCTTTTGCGCCGATATCATTTGTAATCGTTGTGTTAAAAGATTCGATGTTATTTTTCGCGTTGCCTGAAATCTGATCATCCAGCGAATTGCTCGCCGTATGGTATGAACTGAATTCTAACACGAGAATCGGTATGATTAAGATCACGATAAATGAAATGATTAATTTACGTGAAATCGATGCCTTTGTGCACCAATTAATGAATTTTTTCATATTAAGCTGCTCCCTCAAGTGTGATACCTTATATATCGGCTCAGTCTTCACATTTTGTTAACATTTCCTCCTTTTTTATGACTTGATTTTCATTGCCCAAGCTTCCTGCATATCTTATAAAAAAAGAGAAAGGGGCGCGCAGATGATTATCATATCCGGCCAAGTGCTTCGGCCTCAGGACATCGCGAACTGGCAGACGGAAGAAAGCCTTGTTCCGTATATAAATGAACTGCTCAATTCTCCCGTACAATTCGATTACGGGTCGATTGCTGAAATGATGTTCGAGGTGCGGCTGCGCCGCCATATTGTGGAAGCCGCAAGAGAACTGCACGGATCAGGTGTGAAATTTGCAACTTTCGCCAAAACATACGGAAATACGGCTTATTGGAGAGTGACGCCAGAAGGAGCCTTGGAGCTGAAGTACAGAATCCCCGCTTCAAAAGCGATTCGGGACATTATTGAAAATGGGGCGTTTTACGCATTTGAATGCGCTACCGCCATTGTTGTAATTTATTATCTGGCCGTCTTAAAGACAATCGGTGAAGAACGGTTTAACCGGCGTTTCCGGGATATCACTTTGTATGACTGGCACTATGAGCATCTGCCGATCTACACGGAAACCGGCAGCCACTTTTTACGGGGAGATTGTTTATATTTTAAAAATCCTGATTTTAATCCTGCAAAGGCTCAGTGGCGGGGAGAGAATGTCATTGTGATGGGGAATGATCAATATTTCGCCCACGGTCTCGGGATTCTGACGGCTGAACAAATCATCCAGAGATTGAATTCTTTAAGAAAAAAAAATGCCGTGCAGCCGGCTTATCTGCTTAACCAGGCAACAAGGCTTGATGCACCCGCGCTTTATCAGATCATGCATTAAAACAATCCCATCGTCTGTCATTTTGACGATGGGATGCGGAATGCTTTTCTTTTCCGGTAAAAAGCCGTCGTGCCGAGCGCTTGGTTTGCAGCCCATTCAAACTTCTCTAAATCATGTCGGGTGACGGCTCTGTCCCGTCGGCTCCATTTAATGGCGCGGACAAAGTAATACCCTTTAATCGGCGCCATGGTGACTTTGGAATGCGGAAAATCTTCAAAGACAAACTCAATAGTCCCTCTTTTTTTGTAGGACATTTGAAGAATCTTCATCATCCATCACCTCACGATTTCTGGATTATGATTCGCACAATCCGTCCAAAACGGTTTTCACGTCTGTCGGCCCTTCAAGTTTCGCGGCGGACTGGCCGGCCCATAAAGACATATACTCCGCGTCTCCTGATTGAGCCGCGTGCCCGCGCATCGGCTTTGTCAGCGTATTATGCAGCGGATAAGGCAGCGTATTTCCCTCGTCAGCCTCATATGTTTTCATGAACTGATTCACGATTCCCCGCGCCTGTTTTCCCGAAAACAGGGTGGTCAGCCGCGTGTCGGCTCCTTTTGATTCGGCAATGGCTTTTTGATATACCGGTGAGGCGCTGCTTTCTTCACAAAGAAGAAACGGTGTTCCTACTTGAACGCCGTCCGCACCCAAACATCGGGCCGCCTGCACGCCGCGGCGGTCAAAAATGCCGCCTGCCGCAATGACCGGGATATTCAGCGCGTCTTTAGCCTGCGGAATCAGCGCCATAAGGCCGAGAGCCGGTTCTCCTTTAACCGGCAGAAACGACCCGCGATGCCCGCCGGCTTCTATTCCCTGAAGGATAACGGCGTCCATCCCCCGTTCTTCAAAAGCCTTCGCTTCCTCCGGCGTTGTCGCCGTGCCGAAAAGGAAACAACCGCTTTTCTTCAGCTTTTCCGCCGTTTCTTCCGGCGGCAGGCCGAAGGTGAATGAACACGCTTTGACTCCGTAACGGATCAGAAGCTCCGCTTTTTCCTCGAAATCATTCCATTCTTCTTTCAGATCAGAGAACGGCTTGGCGTCTTTTGCCCTCGGGATGCGGGCTTTCCATTTTTCAACCAGTTCCGCCTCAGGCATCTGCCTTTCTTCCGGGACGAAAAGATTTACTTGAAAGGAGCGGTCCGTCAGGTCTTTCATCTCGATAAGCTGTTTTTCAAGCGCTTGCGGGCTGACGTATCCTGAAGCGAGGCTTCCGAGCGCCCCTTCATTTGATACCGCCGAAGCCAGACGCGGCGTGACCAGCCCGCCGGCCATCGGCGCCTGAATGACGGGCTTTGTTAATGATAATGCACTCATCCACTCACTCATTTGTGTTTTCCTCCGTTTCAGCCTGTATTTTGATATAACAGGTTCTGTTTCGCGGACCGTCAAATTCGCAAAAATAAACGCCCTGCCATGTTCCGAGTATCAGGCGCCCGTCTTCTATGATGACATGCTGGGAGGCGCCGGTTGTACTCGCTTTCATATGTGCCGCCGTATTTCCCTCCATATGCCGGTCCAGTTCGTGCTCCCACGGATACATTTCATCAAACCTTCTGAGCATATCCCTCTTCACATCCGGATCGGCATTTTCATTTATGGTAATGCCGGCGGTTGTATGGGGACAGTATATGAGCGCCAAACCGTTTTTCACGCCTGTTTTGCGGAGAAACGCTTCAGCTTCATGTGTGATGTCGATCATTTCATCCCGTCTGTTTGTTTGAATCTGCAATTTTTTCAGCATATGAATGCCTCCTTTCTTTTTCTCTTCCTTTCCCATATTCGTTTCTGTATTTGTCTTTTCCTGTCGGATCGCGATGATAAACGCAGATCACAAAAAACTTCAGCCTCGGGACTGAAGTTTTTCACCATATATATACGCGGGCCTCATAAGGCTTTAAAAGAAAGGATGTCACATGGCGGTGCGCTTCTGTCTCCGCGTTTGCAAGCACGAGAGAATCGGAGTCAAGCGGATAACCGGGATGCCTGTATAAAGTGGGGGTTCGGGACAGATTTGTGATGATCAGGGCGGTTTTTGTTCCGTTTTTTCTTAGATAGGCATAAATCTGCCGGTCATTCGGAAGCAGCAATTCATATGTGCCGCTGATCAATACGCCGTGTTCTTTTCTGAGGGCGAGCAGCCGTTTGTAGAAATGGTATACGGATGTTTCATCCTGCATTTGTGATGCAGCATTCAGCCATGTGTGGTTCGGATTCACTCCGAGCCAAGGAGAAGCATCAGAAAACCCGCCGTTCGCCTCACCGCTCCATTGCATCGGTGTCCGTGAATTATCCCGGCCCTTCTTCCAGATGATCTTCATCACTTTTTCATGCGGAACGCCGCGGGACGTCTCTTTTTCATACAGATATTTCATTGCGGCGTCATCATAATCTTCAATGGATGGGAACGAAACATTGGTCATTCCGAGCTCCTGCCCCTGGTAAATAAACGGCGTGCCTTTCATCAGCATATACATCGCGGCGAGTGCCTTGGGGCTTTCTTTCAAAAACCGTTCGTCACCCCATACCGAGACGGAACGGGGCTGATCGTGGTTCTCCATAAACAACGCGTTCCAGCCCTTTCCTTCAAGACTGTTCTGCCAGCCGGACAAGACGCGCTTAAGCGCCGGAATGGAAATGCTTTGATCATCTTCCGTATCCCAGAGGCCGAGATGTTCAAATTGAAAAATCATTTGAAAGACGCCGTTTTCTTCACCGGCCCAATCAGCCGCCTCCCAAGCCGCCACTCCGTTCGCCTCGCCGACCGTCATGATCGGATAGCGCGAAAATGTTTCCCGTTTCAGCTCTTTCAAGAGATCCATTATGCCTTCCCCATTCATATGATACGGGAAAGACGGGACGTATGGGAGACCGTCCGGATTCGGCATGTCAGGGAGCCCTTCTTTTTTCTTAATGTGAGAAATGGCATCCACCCGGAAGCCGTCTATGCCTTTATCAAGCCACCAGCGGACCATCTCATAAACGGACTGCCTCATCACTTCGTTTTCCCAATTTAAATCAGGCTGTTTTTTGTCAAACAGGTGCAGGTAATACTGGCCGGTCTCTTGATCATATTCCCACGCCGATCCGCCGAAAATGCTTTCCCAATTGTTCGGCTCTTTGCCGTTTTTTCCGTCTCTCCAGATGTACCAGTCCCGTTTTTCGGAATCTTTCGCTGAGCGTGATTCGATAAACCAAGGGTGCTCATCGCTTGTATGGTTGATGACGAGGTCTATAATCAGCTTCATGCCGAGCGAATGGACATCCGCAAGGAGCCGGTCAAAATCCTCCATCGTCCCGAATTCGCCTGCAATTTGTTTATAATTCCGAATATCGTAGCCGTTGTCCGCGCCCGGCGAGTCAAAAACGGGACAAAGCCAGATCACATCCGCCCCCAACTCTTTTATGTAATGAAGCTTTGCTCTGATGCCGTTCATGTCGCCGATTCCGTCCCCGTTCGAATCCATAAAGCTTCGGGGATAAATTTGATAGACGGCCGCCGTTTTCCACCAATCCGTTTTCATACCGACACTCCTTTCTTTACATCATATGAAGGAGCGGGACGAAGAAGCATTTTTTCCAAAAAAAAAGCCTCATTGCAAAAGCAGGAGGCTCAGAAATCAGTTTTTTTAATTTCAACGAAGCGGATATGATGGTCTTCCGCTTCCAGCACCTTAAATTCACACCCTTCGGCATGAAACACATCACCATTTTTCAGCTCCATTTTTTGTGTTAAGAGCCAGCCGGCAATCGTGTCAATGTCTTCATTTTCGATGGCGATATCAAGGAGATCATTCACCTCTTCTATGAGCGCCTTGCCGTCCATCACATAATGGTGTTCGCCTTTTTTGACGATGTGGGGCATTTCATCCTGGTCATATTCATCACGGATTTCCCCGACGATTTCCTCCAATATGTCTTCGACGGTCACAAGTCCCGCCGTGCCGCCGTATTCGTCAACGAGAATCGCCATATGAATCCGCTCCTTCTGCATGCGGATCAAAAGCTCCTGAACGGGGATGCTTTCAATGACTCTGATGACCGGACGCATAATTTCTTTTAATTCAATGGAGCGGCCGAGAAAATACGCTTTAAATAAATCCTTATTGTTAATAATGCCGAGAATGTGATCTTTGTCTTCCTTAATAACCGGATATCGCGTATACCGTTCGTTGATGATCAAATGTATGGCTTCATCAACTGACTGTTCAAGCGAGATGGCGGCGATTTCGGTGCGCGGCACCATGATTTCTCTGGCGACCCGGTTATCGAATTCAAATATTTTATTGACGTAACGGAATTCGGATTGATTGATTTGACCTTTTTTATAGCTTTCGGACAAAATCAGCCGCAATTCCTCTTCACTGACCACGACCTCATGTTCTTTCACCGAATGAAAACCGAACAGCTTGACCAAAAATCCGGCTGAGCCGTTTAACAGCTTAATAAACGGATACATCACTTTATAAAACAGAATGAGCGGTTTCGCCGTCCACAGACTGACGGCTTCGGCTTTTTGAATGGATATCGTTTTCGGCGCAAGCTCTCCGATGACGACGTGCAGATACGTGACGGCGATAAACGCCGCAATAAACGTGACGACGTGCGTAATAGATGACGGCATTCCGATCAAGCTGAAAACAGGATGAAGAAGCCGCTGAATCGTCGGTTCACCGAGCCAGCCGAGTCCGAGCGCCGTAATCGTAATGCCGAGCTGGCACGCTGATAAATATTCATCGAGATTTGAAATCACCCTGTGCGCCGCGAGCGCCCGGCTGTCTCCGGTTTCAACCAGCTCCGCGATTTTTGAACCGCGGATTTTGACAATCGCAAATTCCGCAGCGACAAAGATGGCCGTTAATCCGATTAACAGCATAATGAGAATCAGTTTTAATATAAGCAAAAAAACCCCTACCGCAAACGGTAAGGGGCCACCTCCTTCGTGTTAATTCTCATCACGACCATTTAAGAAAATCATCACAAAACGAAGCAGCTCGAATAATGAAACGAGCGCCGCAGCCACATACGTCAGCGCGGCGGCGTTCAGCACTTTATTCACGCCGTGTTCTTCACTGTTGCGAATGAATCCTTCCGACACGATAATCCGCTTCGCCCTCGCGCTGGCATTAAACTCGACAGGCAGTGTGACAAGCTGGAAAAAAACAGCGGCCGAAAACAAAATAATGCCGAGTCCGATTAAGTTCAAGCTGCCCAGGAGCATCCCGCCCAAGAAAAGCAGAGGGGCAACCCCGGAGGCAAAATTGACGACCGGAAAAATTTTGTGCCTCAGCACAAGCGCGCCGTATGATTCCTGATGCTGCAAAGCATGTCCGACTTCATGGGAAGCGACGGAAATGGCGGAAATGGAGCGGCCGTAATATACCGGCTCAGATAAACGCACCACCCGCTCCGTCGGGTCGTAATGGTCTGTTAAAGTGCCTCTTACCGGTTCTACCGGCACATCATATAAACCGTTAATATCAAGAATCCGTCTTGCCGTTTCCGCCCCCGTCCGCTGACTGGAAGCTTCTACGTCTGAGTATTTCTGAAAATTGCTTTTCACTTTAAATTGTGCCCAAAACGACAATCCCAATGCAGCAATTGTTAAAAAGATAAACAGCATATTATCCTCTTCCTTTTTCTCTTATATCGTACGATCTGCTTATATATTATTTTAATGATTGTCCGCTTTCCTGTACAGAAATCCGCTTCTTTTTTCTGACAGGAATCAATCCTCCGAGCATGATGAGGATACACCCGGCCATTCCGATGTAAAACGGAAACGTGCCTGCGGTCTCTTTTGCAAAAACAAGCCATGAAAATCCGCCGGACATATGATTGTGTCCATTCAAATCAAAAATAAGCAATACGGCCGCCGAAGCGAGCAGCTGCGCTCCGGCCAGCGCCGCCAGCAGTTTTTGAATGACTGTCATTCGACTCACCCTTTTTCGGTCCGCTTTCTTTATCATATGAAAAAATAAGGGTGAATATGTTTTCGTCGATTTTTGAAAGACATCAAACGAACTGGGACATACTGTATAAAAAAAGATACAGGTGTGATCGACATGAAAGTGACAAATGGCGAGAAAGAACAGCTGAGCAATGCGATAGACAGAATGAACGAGGGGCTTGACGCCTTTATCCAGCTCTATAATGAATCGGAAAACGACGAGCCTCTCATTCAGTTTGAAGATGAGACGGCCGATTTAATCAGACATGCGCGTGACTCATACGGCCAGGAACAGCTGGACGAAAAACTAAACACCATTATTAAGCAGATTTTATCCATCTCTCTGTCGAAAGAAGAGCCGGACGAATGAAATCAAACCGTATTTTTATTTCCTGGCTGAGATGGCCGTTATATGTTCGGATCGGACTGATCATTATCGCCTTGATCTTATTGTTCGGCCAACTCATTTACATGCTTGAACCGAAGCAATTCACGTCTGTGTTTGAAGGGGTTTGGTGGGCGGTTATTACGGTGGCCACGGTCGGCTACGGCGATTACGTTCCCCAGACGCCGCTCGGGCAGATTGCCGGCATGGTGCTTGTATTAAGCGGAGCGAGTTTTGTGACCGCCTATTTCGCCACGCTTTCTTCAGCCGTATTCAGCAAACAGCACCGCTATGT
Source organism: Bacillus sp. KICET-1 (assembly GCF_027721405.1). Taxonomy (NCBI): domain Bacteria; kingdom Bacillati; phylum Bacillota; class Bacilli; order Caryophanales; family Bacillaceae; genus Bacillus; species Bacillus sp. KICET-1. Next base: position 1,842,481 of record NZ_CP113515.1, on the reverse strand, counting down.
CGAAGGGAAGGTCGCCTTTAAAGGCAAAGGGCACGTCATTCTTATCGGATGGAATGAGAAATCGCATATGCTGCTGAAAGAACTGCAGCACATCGCGCCGTCAAAAACTGTCGTCCTGATTGATGATTCATTAAGGGAAGGGCCGCTTATTGAAAACGTCCATTTCATCCGCGGACATGCCGCTGATGACAGTACGCTCAATAAGGCGAATGTTACGGAAGCCGATACCGTCATTCTGACAGCGGATCAGCAGAAAAATGAATCCGAAGCTGATATGCTGTCGGTATTAACGCTTCTCGCCATCAAAGGGCTGCATCCGTCCGTTTATTGTATCGTGGAAATTTTAACGGAACGGTATGTCAAAAACGCCGAGCGCGCAGGAGCTAATAAGATTCTGTGCACATCACGGCTGTCGAGCCGGGTGATGTTTGAGCATTACCGGGTCAAGCTGCAGCTTGCCAAACCGCAAACGCTGTCAGATCTGACGCTGGAGAAAAAGGTTCGCATCATTCCCGTTCCCGGGGAATTAAAGGGCTCATCCTATCATGACTGTGCGCTCTATTATCTCAAACGGAATACCACGATCATCGGCATACAAAAAGAAGAGGGGCCGATGCTGACCCCTCCCCTGTTATACAAGGTGCTCGATACTGATCTGTTTTTGGCTCTTTAATGCAGCAGGACGTCTTCCAGCTCTTTCACAAGCGAGATGCCGATATCTGTATATGAGCGGTCAATTGCCGCATCCCGCCGTTTCGGCTCGGAGAATTGGTTGAATAATGACTCAAAAACACCGCCGCCTGCGTGATCATCCGTTTCCTGCTGATAGACGTGCCTCAGCAAAAAGGGTGTGCCGATTGTAACGGCGGCCCCCCGTTCATCCAGGTGTCCCTTATTTGCTTCAACAGGGATGCGGAGAAATAAATAGCCGTCCTGATCGGAAATTTTGTAATCAAAGAACCCGCGGTCATACTCCCAGCCGCCTCCGATGGTATAACCGATCGGTTTCAGCACCTGTTCCAATTCGCGGAGTAAAAACGATTGCCCTTCAAGTGAAGATGGAATGCTGATCATGTGCATATGCTCCTTTTTGTCTTTAGCGTCCCCGCTCTGCGGCATCTTCATACGGCGCCCGGGAAGAATCGGGAGCGGCAGACAGACGCCGGAAAGAGATAACGGCGCATTCAATCAGAACATACGTCACAATTGCGGAGAGAACGGCTTCCGTTGAAATATAGAAAACGGCGGCATAGAGACAGCACTTCGTGATCAGCGACTGCATCCGGCCAATCTTCAGTTTCAGCCGGACCATGTCCGTAAACAAGCCGAGAGGGAAAGCGAAAAACAGGATGGTTTGTAAGAGGGATTCAGGAGACAGTTTTAGTGCCGAATAGACAATAACGGCGGAACAGACGGAAATGACGGCATGCTTACATAAGAGTCGTATCATTCATCAACACACCTTTCACGGTTTAAAAAAGGCTGACCCGTCATGCTGAGGGCCAGCCCTTCTTTTTATTTTTCAAGGCGTTTTTCAAGCTCTGCTTTTTTCTCTTCAAAGCCCGGTTTGCCGAGAAGCGCGAACATATTCACCTTATAGGCTTCAACACCCGGCTGATCAAACGGGTTGACTCCGAGCAGATAACCGCTCATCGCCACCGCTTTTTCAAAGAAATAGACGAGATATCCAAATGTATATGCATTAAGCTCCGGAATGTTGACAATTAAGTTCGGCACTTTTCCGTCTGTATGGGCAAGCATCGTGCCTTCGAACGCTTTTTTGTTGACGAAATCGACCGTTTTTCCGGCTAAGTAATTTAAGCCGTCGAGATCATTTTCCGCTTCTTCAATTGTCAACTCATGCTTCGGTTTTTCAACGTTTAATACAGTTTCAAACAGATCGCGTCTGCCTTCCTGCACGTATTGACCGAGAGAGTGAAGGTCTGTTGAGAAGTTAGCGGAAGAAGGATAGATGCCTTTTTCATCTTTTCCTTCACTTTCGCCGAAGAGCTGCTTCCACCATTCCGCAAAGTATTGCAGCGCAGGCTCATAGTTGATAAGCATTTCAATGGTTCTTCCTTTATTATACAGAACGTTGCGGACGACGGCGTATTGGTAAGCCGCGTTCTCTTCTAATTCCGAGCTGGAAAAGTCTTTGCTTGCATCAAGAGCGCCTTTCATCATTTCATCGATATCAGCCCCGCTTACCGCAATCGGCAGAAGGCCTACCGCAGTCAGAACGGAGAAACGTCCGCCGACATCATCAGGAATAACGAATGATTCGAAGCCTTCTTCATTAGAAAGCGTTTTTAAAGCGCCGCGCTCTTTATCTGTCGTCGCGTAAATCCGCGCTTTCGCTTCTTCTTTTCCGTATTTTTCTTCAAGAAGTTTGCGGAAAATCCGGAAAGCGATTGCAGGTTCCGTCGTCGTGCCTGATTTAGAAATGACATTGATAGAGAAATCAGCGTCTTCTAAAAGATCCATAACATCTTTCATATAAGTTGAGCTGATATTGTTGCCGATAAAGATAACTTGAGGGTTTTTGCGCTTGTCTTTCGGCAGAACATTATAGAAAGAATGATTGAGCGCTTCAATCGCCGCGCGGGCGCCTAAGTATGAACCGCCGATACCCACGACGAGAAGCACGTCTGAATCTGATTTGATTTTTTCAGCGCTTTTTTTAATGCGCGCGAATTCTTCTTTATCGTAGTTTTCAGGGAGGTCCACCCATCCTAAAAAGTCGCTTCCGGCGCCTGTTTTTTCATGGATATTATGGTGTGCCGTTTTTACGAAATCACGTGCGTATGTAAGTTCATGTTCATTGAAAAAAGGTAACGCTCTTGAGTAATCAAAGCGTACATGCGTCATTTGCTTGTCCCTCCATCACGGTGAATTGTTTTCTCTTTCACTTTATATGAACTCACCCGCTAAATCAAGTCATGAAGAAGGCCGGATGAATACGGGATTTGCGCTAAAGATGCGTTCATTTTTTATACAATATCCCGGATTCGATATGGTTATATTTGTAATAATCGTGAGAGGGGTAACGAATCGAATGTTGATGATCCAGGAACGTATCACCTTTACTTTGGAGCAGGATGACATCCATCGCCAATCCCGATGGGCCGGTTCTTTTTATATAGTACTCCTCTTGAGAGGCTGCCGCGCAGTCATATTAAGGCATAAATGTCCATTTTTAAAAATAGTGTCTGTATTTGGGGTATCGTGTTAAGATGAAAGTGATTTTAAACCGGGAGGTGATTTTATGACTAAAACCATTGGTCTTATTTGCGGAAGTTTACGAAAAAACTCGTATAATCGAGCAATTGCTCAATCATTGTTTGACTTCGATAATGCGGCTCAATTTCGTTGGGTTGAAATAGACAATCTTCCTTTTTTTAACGAAGATTTAGAAATTGCCGGAGCACCAGACTCCGTAACATCCTTTAGAGCTGATATACAAGACGTTGACGGCGTCATCATTGTAAGTCCAGAGTACAATTCCGGAATTCCGGGGGTATTAAAAAACGCATTGGACTGGGCATCGAGACCGCGGACCTCTTCTGTTTTAAACAGAAAACCGGTTGGCTTAATCGGCGCAACCCCCGGAGGGTTCGGTACTGCCTTTGGTCAAACGCAAATGAGAGAAGTACTCGAAGCTATGCAAGTCAATGTTTTGCCATTTCAAAAAATGCTGATTTCGCAAGTCCATGAGAAAATTGATTCCGCTCAAAACATACTTACGGATGAACAAACAAAACGTTATCTTCAACGCTATTTACAACAGTTCATCCATTGGATTGATCATGCTCCGGTTCCCGTTCCAGATTAATTGAAGGATCATCACCCTCACGAAAAGTCACCTCAGAAATAACTTTCTATCTATACAGCATATGAATAGATTTACCGTTTTCAATTCACAAACTTACTTGCCTTAATTCAAGGAGGATTATAAAATGTCTGATCTTTATTCCCGTCTTTCAAAAGATGATGCTGCCGTGCTTTTAGTTGACCATCAAACCGGCCTTATTTCCGGTCTCGTGCGTGACTATGGCGTTGATGAATTTAAAAACAATGTATTGGCTCTCGGTGATACGGCTAAATTCTTTGATTTACCGGTTATTTTAACAACCAGCTTTGAAAACGGACCCAACGGACCGCTCATGCAAGAACTCGTTGATCTCTTTCCTGATGCGCCAAAAATAGCCCGTCCCGGACAAATTAATGCATGGGACAATGAAGACTTTGTTAAAGCCATTGAAGCCACTGGCAAAAAACAGCTGATTATCGCGGGGGTGGTAACAGACGTCTGCGTTGCTTTTCCTGCGCTTTCTGCCATTAAAGCAGGCTACGAAGTGTTTGTTGTGACAGATGCTTCGGGGACGTTTAATAAGCAAGTAGCAGATGCATCATTAACCCGTATGGCTCATGGCGGCGCACAGCTGATGAACTGGTTCAGCGTAGCATGCGAGCTTCAGCGTGATTGGCGCAACGATGTTGAAGGTTTTGGCGCATTAATCTCCAGTCATCTTCCCGGTTATCAAAACTTAATGGGAAGCTATATGGGGGCTCAGCGGGACCTTAGTACACAAAATGCATAAAAGGAGCGCTGATTGAATCAGCGCCCCTTTTTTAAATTCGAAGTATAGCAAGGCTCTTCATGATTTAGATTTTGTGTAAATAGATGATCGGCAATCGCAAAGTTAATTGATCCTTTTCTGCTAAATGTACAGAAACAGGGAGTCAAATCCGCAGCATGTGATTACATCTGCAGCTTGAAAATCTATTTCATCTTCACTCCAGCGGGGAATGTATCTTACAGTGACGCCTTTAAGATGGCAAGTACGTCATCTTTGTTCAGTTTTTGGAAATTGCCGAATCCGCCGTATTCCATTTCTTTTGCGGCGATGTCTGCAATCAGCTCAAGCTTGTCTTCGCCGATGTCATAATCCGCAAGGCGGGACGGCGCGCCGAGGCTTGTCCAGAACGCAGATAATTTATCGATCCCTTCAAGCGCAATTTCTTTATCCGTTTTGCCTTCAGTATCAATGTCAAACATGTTGAGCATGAGGTTTTTAAAACGGTCTACATTTGTATCCAGCGTGTATCTCATCCAGTTCGGGAACAGAATCGCAAGTCCTCCCGCGTGAGGGATGTCATACACCGCTGATACGGCGTGCTCCATCGTATGGGAAGCCCAATCGCCGAAATAGCCCATTTGCAGCGTGCCGTTTAATGCGATCGTACCCGCGTATAAAATCGTTTCACGGTGCTTATAGTTCTCAAGGTCTTCCAAAAGTTTCGGCGCTGTTTCAATTACCGTCTGAAGGACCGCAAAACACATTCTGTCCTGAAGCGGCGTGTTTTCAACATTGTGGAAGTATTGTTCAAATACGTGGCTCATCATATCCACCATGCCGTATACGGTTTGGTTTTCCGGAACGCTGAAAGTATTCTCAGGATCTAAAATGGAGAAACGCGGATGAGTGACATTGCTGCCCCATACGAATTTTTCGTTTGTTTCCCAATTTGTGATAACGGAATCAGGGTTCATTTCAGAGCCTGTCGCCGCAAGCGTCAGCACCGTGCCGAACGGGAGTGCGTCCTGCGCCGTTACTTTTTTGCTGTAAATGTCCCATGCGTCGCCGTCATATTTCGCACCGGCCGCAATCGCTTTTGTACAGTCGATGACACTTCCGCCGCCGACTGCGAGCCGGATCGAGAATAGAGAATTTAGGGTAAACGAGCGGGCTCCCCCACCCGTATTTCTCTTGTGTCTCCCAGTTTGTGATGACTGATCCGGAGTTCATCTCTGAACCGGTTGCCGCAAGTGTCAGCACTGTTCCGAACGGCAGCGCTTCTTTCGGCTGGTGTTTTTTCGTGACGATATCCCACGCGTCGCCGTCATATTTAGCGCCCGCCGCGATGGCTTTCGTGCAGTCAATGACACTTCCGCCGCCGACGGCCAATAAGAAATCGATGCTGTTTTCTTTACAGAGCGCAACACCTTTGTTCACCGTTGAGACACGCGGATTCGGCTCTACGCCTGCCAATTCATGTACGGTAACTCCTGCTTTTTTCAGCAGTTCGGTTACTTGATCATAAAGACCGCTGCGCTTAATGCTGCCGCCCCCGTATACGAGCAGTACGTTCTTTCCGTACGGCTTGATTTCTTCAGGAAGTTTTTCGACCTCTCCCTTTCCGAAAATCAATTTGGTCGGATTCCAATATGTAAAGTTTTGCATGACATCTCCTCCTTTGGATTTATATTATGCAGAAAGATGACATTCAATGTAAAGCAATCCGCTTTTTTGACGGCACATCACACGGTTTACAGACAGCGGCTTCCCGGGAAAGGCACTTGTACAGCTTGAGACAGTGTGTGATTTACACGGCGGAGAATGTAGTATGCATAGATTCTTTGCTTTGTCACAATCTATAACTGTTTCACGAATTCATAGAGGAGGTTGTTTACATGAGTGTTATTCAGCGTATCTGTCTCGTATTAACAATTATCGGCGCTATTAACTGGGGACTGATCGGATTTTTCCAATTTGATTTAGTAGCAGCCATCTTCGGCGGCCAAGGATCAGCTCTGTCGCGGATTATTTACGGTCTTGTCGGCATCGCCGGTCTGATCAATCTCGGCCTGCTGTTTAAGCCGAACGAAGAAACATCCCGCGAGGAAGCGGCAAATCCGGAAGTCAGATAAACATAAAAAAAGCACCGAACATAGGGACTGACCCCTGTTTTTGAGACAGGGATCAAAACACCTTTTAAACAGCCAATTGCCGATAATTTATCGGTGATTGGTTGTTTAGTTTCGTTTGAATACGAATATTGTTATAATAATGAATGTATTCTATGACAGTGCGTTCTACGATGGCGGTCGTGGTTCGATCAATGCTGTTAAGATAGAACGTTTCAGACTTTAGTGAGGAATGAAACGATTCGATGGAGGCATTATCAGCGGGTGTCCCTTTGCGGGACATGCTCATGGTAATGCCTTTTGTTTTAACAGCTTTCTGATACTCGTAAGATGTATACACAGATCCTTGGTCACTATGTAACACGCAGTTCTCAGGCAGTGTTGGCAGTTGATCAAGTGTGTGTAAGACAAAGTCTGTGTCCTGCTTATCTCCAATCGTAAAAGCAATCACTTCTCCATTATATACATCCAATATACTGGAAAGGTACAATTGTTTCTGTCCATAAGGCAAATACGTGATGTCTGTTACTAGTTTTTCAAGAGGATGATCAGACTGAAAGTTCCGATCTAATATATTGTCGACCACGGCATATGGCTGCCCATTCTTCTTGCGCTTTTTCACCTTAACCCGGCACTGCCACTGATTTTTCTGCATAATACGCTGAACCGTTTTATGGTTAATACACATTCTCTTTTTTAATATAGCTGTGATTTTTCGATATCCATATCGATACTGGTGCTCTCGGCACAACGTGCCGATTTGTTTTTCTAAATGGCGCTTGGGATGATCTTTCTTCAGATTCTTCTTCCAACGATAATAAGACGAGCGAGAGATACCTAAATGAATACAGATATCCTGCACGGTCATTGTGCTGTGCAATTCTTCTACAAGTTCGACTGACGTTTGGCTATCAACTTCCTTTCCAATTCGTTGTACTTTTTTAACACTTCATTCTGTTGTCTCAGATATCGATTCTCTGCCTGCAGTTTCTCTAATTCGGAAGAATACTCCGGACCTTTTCCATAAGTGTATTGCTTACCAACAGGCTGTTCAAATCGATGTGTATCACCAGCCTTATACCATCTGACCCATGTCTTAATCTGCGTATTATTTTTGATATTCAACTCCTGCATGATCTCTTTCATAGGTACGCCTGCCAATCTCATTTCTACAGCCTTCTGTTTCACTTCAACCGGATAACTCACTCTTGTCCCCATAGAAAAAACACCTCCAAGTCTAATTTCGGCTAACAATCATCCGTTTTCAAACTTGAAGGTGTTTTTTGTTTGTCTCATCTTATGGGGTCAGTCCCCATACATATCCGGTGCTTTTTTTGATGATTATTTTTTGATAAGGTCTTTGCGGTTGGACTGTTCAATCCACTCTTCAAGCTTATCTTTCAATGTGTTGAAACCTTGCGGAGCAGATGTTTCTTCAGAAGCTTGAGCCGCTTTCGGTTTTCTTGGTTTGCTTTCTTTTCTTTCAGGCGCCGCTTGAGTCGCACGGATAGAAAGGCTGATTTTGCCTTTTTCTTCGTCAACCGCAAGTACTTTTACTTGTACTTCGTCACCGATAGAAAGGTGTTCGTTAATGTCTTTTACGAAACCGTGAGTGACTTCAGAAATGTGAACAAGTCCTTGAGTTTCTTCATCTAATGCAACAAACGCACCATACGCTTGTAATCCTGTTACTTTACCAGTGTAAACACTGCCCACTTCAAATTTTGCTGCCATTCATAACAACTCCTAAGTTAAATTAAATACAGATTATACGCAATTTAAAATTATATCATACAAGTTTGTTTTTCGCAAAGAGAACTTTTTTACATGATCATGTTTAAGGACAGAAAAATGGGGGTATACTATGATTACGAAGGCTTTCTAGTATTCCCCCCCTTTTATTTGGATGCGAACCGGGTTCGTATCTTTTTTTATGCCCTTTTTTCAACAAACCGTTTGATTCTGACGAGCGCTTCCTGAATCTGCTCAATGGATGTCGCATAGGAACATCTGATGTAGCCTTCGCCGCTCGGGCCGAACACATTCCCCGGAACGACGGCTACTTTTTCTTCAATGAGCAGCTGTTCCGCGAATTCTTCTGAACTCATGCCGGTCGACTGAATGGAAGGAAAGGCGTAAAATGCTCCGCCGGGGTGGTGGCAGCCGAGTCCGATTTCGTTCAATGTCTCCACAATCAGGTTTCGGCGTCTCCGATAGCTTTTCTTCATTCTTTCGACGTCTTCCTGGCCGTTTTTCAGCCCTTCAAGCGCCGCGTACTGAGCCATGGAAGGCGCGCACATCATCGCGTGCTGATGAATTTTGAGCATGGCAGCCCTGATCACGGGAGGCGCCGCCGTAAATCCGAGTCTCCACCCCGTCATGGCAAATGCTTTGGAGAAGCCGGAAATAAGAATCGTGCGTTCCTTCATGCCGCGGATGGCCCCCATGCTCGTGAATGGCTCATCATACGTCAGCTCGGCATAAATTTCATCGGCAAGCACGATCAAGTCGTGTTTTTCAGCGAAAGCAGCGATGCATTCAAGCTCTTCTTTCGAATAGACAGAACCTGTCGGATTTGACGGCGAGCATAGAAGCAGCGCTTTTGTTTTGTCCGTCAGGGCCGCTTCAAAATCGGCTGGGGATGCTTTGAAACCTTTTGCAGCGACAGTCTGAATCGGCACCGGCTTCGCCCCCGTCAGGGTCACGAGTGATTCATATGCGACAAAACACGGTTCGGGAATTAACATTTCCTCCCCGGGATTCATAATGGCGCGGACAGCGAGATCAAGCGCCTGGCTTGCCCCTACAGTAACGATCAGTTCACTGTCAGGCGAATAACTCAGGCCGAACCGCTGATCTAAGTAGCGGCTGATTTCTTCTCTCAGTTCATAAAGACCCGCATTTGCCGTATAAGCCGTATAACCCTGTTCTAAAGAAAGAATACTCGCTTCCCTCACGTTCCAGGCCGTCACAAAGTCAGGCTCTCCCACTCCCAGTGAAATGACGCCTTCCATCGTAGCGGCCAGATCAAAGAATTTGCGGATGCCTGACGGTTTAATCTGCTGCACGTAGTCAGATAAATAAGAAGTCTTCGTTTCCATTTACGGAGACACCACGATTCTTTTGTCATCGTCTCCGCTTTCAAAGACTTTGCCGTCATGCTTATATTTTTTCAGGATGAAGTGCGTTGTCGTGGAAACGACAGACTCAAGGGTGGACAATTTTTCAGACACGAAGCTTGCCACGTCTGACATCGTGTTGCCGCGAATAACGACGGATAAGTCATACACCCCTGACATCAGGTACACTGATTCAACTTCCTGGAATCTGTATATCCGCTCAGCGACTTCATCAAAGCCGACATTTCGTTTCGGAGTGACTTTTACGTCAATCATCGCCGTGACGCCTTCCAAACCGTCGACTTTGCGCCAGTCGATCATCGCCGCATAATCAATGATGACTTTTTCCTTTTCAAGCTTTTCAATGATGCTTTTGACTTCTTCAGCGGGAATGTTTGCCATTTTCGCAATCGTTTCCGCATCAACGCGGCTGTTTTCGTCTAAAATTTCTAATATTTCTGTTTCTTTTTCGGTCAGCTTCATACGTTTCACACCTTTGCATTATCAAAAATCTTCATGACATTATATCACGATTTTCGACAAATGCTAAGAAAAACCCGAAAGAAACCAGAGCTAAAATCTGACAATCAAATAAGCCTTTACATTACAACAAAGAAAGGATGGCGAAGGCTCTCATGGAAGCTGTTTCACCGATTAAACGGGCCGCGATAGACGGAGTTGAGCTATATTACGAGCATTATGAAAATCCCGGCAGACAGACACTCGTCTGCGTACACGGTTTTTTATCTTCGGCATTCAGCTTCAGAAAACTGATCCCGCTGCTCAGAAACCATTATGATATTATCGCCGTTGACCTGCCTCCTTTCGGGCAATCGGAAAAGTCACGGACATTCGTATATACTTACGCAAACCTCGCCAAGCTTCTGATCGGACTTCTGGAAAAGCTCGGTATCAGCCGGGCCGCACTCATCGGCCATTCAATGGGCGGCCAGATTTCCTTATCCGCGTCTCTTCTCAGACCCGAGCTTTTTTCTAAAATCGTCCTGCTGTGCAGCTCGGGGTATTTAAAGCGCTCGCACCCGTCGATTATATTCGGGACGCATCTCCCTTGTTTTGACCTGTATCTTAAGTATTGGCTTTCAAAAGACGGCGTGCTGAACAACCTGTTAAATGTCGTTCACGACCGGACGCTTATCGATCAGGAAATGATTGACGGTTACGAAAAACCATTTACAGACCGCCAGATTTTCAAAGCGATGACAAGGTTTATCAGACACAGGGAGGGCGATTTAGAGCCCGAGGATTTGAAGAAAGTGCAAAACCCCGCTCTTTTAATATGGGGAGAAGAAGACCGGGTCGTTCCGGTCTCAATCGGAAAACGGCTTCATGACGACCTGCCGGATTCCATTCTGTATTCACTCAAGGATACGGGGCACCTCGTACCCGAAGAGCGCCCGGAGTTTGTTTCGGAGCGGATTTTTGAATTTATTCAATAAAAAAACCGGCGGAACCGCCGGTTTTTATGGGGTGCAGGAGCTGCTTTCTTTTATGGACAGAAGCTGCTCGGCGGCCTTTTGGCAGCCTTCGATCGGAAGCTTTTGCTCAAATGAAGCTTCAAAGATATCCTGAATGGCTGCTGCCAGCTTGTCGGCACGGTCTTCACTGTAGACGGCCTGAACGATGTCGACGGCTTCTGTCTCATAAAAATCTTCTCCATATTTAAACGGGTCCCACTTGGCAATGATTTTCATCATTTCCATGACCGCTTGGCTTTCTTCCATTTTCATCACCGCTTATAATAAAGTTTGCAATTCTATTTTATCATAGATACGCTGTGCAAAATAATGATACTACAGGAGTGACATACATGAACTTTGATCTTCGAGAAAACCGTCTTGGCACACAATCGGTGAAATGGGACAAGGCGGAAGCGTTATTCGGCGTATCGGATGCGCTTCCGATGTGGGTTGCCGATATGGATTTCCGCGCTCCCGAAGCGGTCACTGACGCCTTAAAAGCCCGCCTTGACCACGGCATATTCGGTTATACGTCTCCTGACGAAAACACAAGAGAAGCTGTCGCTTCATGGCTCGAGACACGGCACGGCTACCGGCCCGATCCCGCAAGCATCACGTTCAGTCCCGGAGTTGTCACGGCAATCAGCATGGCAGTACAAGCCTTTACCGAACCGGGCGATCCGGTGTTGATTCAATCACCGGTGTATACGCCTTTTTATCAGATGATCAAGGAAAACAAACGGCAGGTTTTACATAACCCATTACGGGAAGAAAACGGCGTCTACTGCATGGATTTTGAGGATCTTGAGAAAAAGCTGAACGATTCTGAGGTCAAGCTGATGATTCTTTGTAATCCCCACAATCCGTCCGGCAGAGCGTGGAGCCGGGATGAGCTTATGAAGCTCGGATCGCTGTGCGCCGCTCATAACGTCACCGTCGTTTCTGACGAGATACATTCCGACTTGATGCTGTACGGAAAGCCGCATACGCCTTTTGCTTCTCTGTCTGAGGAGTTTGCGCGGATTTCCGTTACTTGTGTCGCGCCGAGCAAGACGTTTAATATTGCCGGCATTCAGGCATCCGCCATTATCATTCCCGACCGTTATAAGCGGGCGAAATTCTCCGCCGCATTGCATCAGAACGGGATTTCCAGCCTCAACACATTTGCGGTTGCAGCAATCGAAGCGGCTTATACAAAGGGAGGCCCTTGGCTTGACGCGCTGATTCCTTACATTGAAGGGAATATGAAATTGGCTGAGGACTTTTTAAGAAAAGAATTGCCGAAAGTCCGCATGATGAAACCTGACGCTTCCTATTTGATCTGGATGGATTTCAGCGGATATGGATTTTCGGATGCCGAGCTCAAAGAAAGAATGCTCAAAAAAGGGAAAATCATATTAGAGCCGGGAACGAAATACGGACCGGGCGGCGAAGGATTTATGAGACTTAATGTCGGCTGTTCAGCCGCAACCGTAAAAGAAGGGCTTGAGAGAATGAAAGCAGCGCTCGCTTAGCAGCGGAAAGAACGCCTTTATCAGACGAGATAAGGGCGTTCGCTTTAGAGAAATATATACTTTTTTTGCCGGTAAAGATGTTATAATAGATTCATATTTACATAGGAAAGGATTTCGCATAAATGGAGATTGTAAAGGATTACCTGCTTCACTTCTCTTTTATTTTATTCCCTATTTTTCTTTATCAAGTCTTCTGGCTCAGCAAGCCCGATTTGCTTGTACCGAGAGCGAACCGCCTGCTGGTCGCCGTATTTGCAGCGTCATCTTCATTATTATGTACGGCTTTTCCCATCCAGGAGCTTCATTCCGTCCGTTACGGTTTGCAGCTGATTCCCATTATCGTCTGCCTGCTTTATTCCGGTACCGCAGCAGGACTTGCCGCAGGGGCGGCATCCGTTTTTTTTCAGCTCATATGGTTTGAACCTTCCGCTCTTTTTTTCTTATCCTTAATTCCTTTTTTAATCATCATCCCTATCCAGCTCCAAACGAAATGGCCTTTTTTCTCAAAGCGGAAGAAACTGCTTTTCGCTCTTCTCATCGGCTGCACTGAAACCGCCTTATTAACCGCATCTGTCTTCATCTATTCCGCGACCAATATTTTCAATTTTCAAAATCTATCTTCCGTTTATTATGAGGCGGCAGTATCCGTTTTTTTTCAAGTCAGCGCCCTTTTGCTGTGCATTTATTTGATTGAGATCATCGATGAGAATGCGTCAATGCGGGCAAGGCTGATTCACTCAGAAAAAATGGCCGTCGTCAGCGAGCTTGCGGCAAGCGTCGCCCATGAAGTCCGCAATCCGCTTACGGTCGTCAGAGGTTTTGTGCAGCTGCTGTTCAGCGGCGAGCAGCTTCAGGACAAATCCCACTCCGGATATCAGAAACTTGTGCTGTCCGAACTCGACCGGGCTCAGACGATCATTACGAATTATCTCGATATGGCGAAGCAGGATGACTATGAAAAAGAAAAGTTTGATATTTCTCTGCTCGTAAAGGAAACAGGTTCCTTAATGGAGTCTTATGCCAATTTTAAATCGGTGACCGTGACTGTTCAAAGCGAGCCTGATTTATATGTGTTCGGCGATGTAAAAAAACTGAAACAGGCCTTCATTAATCTGATTAAAAACAGTATTGAAGCCGTGCCCTCAGAAAACGGCCGAATCGAGGTCTCCGTCCAAAAACAGGAAGAGATGATTCTCATTCAGATTACGGATAACGGAATCGGCATGTCCGATGAAGAACTGCAGAAACTCGGCAAGCCGTATTATACGCTGAAAACGAACGGCACCGGGCTCGGGCTTACCGTGACATTCTCGATTATTCAGCATCATGAAGGCTCCGTCTATTTCACCAGCGGCGAGCACTCGGGCACAACGGCTTCAGTCAGGCTTCCGGCAGCTGTTCACTAGCCAATCGCGTTGATCTTTTATAGAATAACTAGAGAGAGGTGAACGCTATGAATTCGTTTGAAATCGGCACAATCGTAAAAGGGTTTTATAAAACAGGAGCATACATAGGGGAAGTGACAGACGTCAGGCCCAATCACTATTTAGTGAAAATTAAAGCCGTTCTGACGCATCCCGCTCAAGGAGATCTTCATCATCCGAAGCAGGCGGATGTTCCGTTCTTTCATGAAAGAAGAGCGCTTGCATTCGGGGAACAGACAAACATACCGCATCAGATGGTCAAACCGTTTGATGGCGAAGTTCCTGATTATACGGCTTCCTTACAAGCGGCGTCTGCCCGGCTGAAAGATCAGCTTACAGCGGACGGCTCAGAATGGGCGGAACGTTCGCTCGCCAACTTGGCCGCGTTAGAGCGTGACTATTTTAAAAGAACTTGACCCAGTCGGCATGATTGGGTTTTTTTATGTGGCCCGGCGAAACAGTTCAGTCAGATCGACGCGATCACCGATCGTCGGAGGTTTCGGTTTTTCAAGATATTGTTTATCCCGCTCGACAAGCTTGAATAATTTGTATGTCGTCCGCGCATCATCCAGCGCTTTGTGATGCGTGCCCGTTCCTTTATCGCCATACTCTTCTGCCGCTTTCCAAAGGCCGGTCAATGTTCTGTCGCCGAAGAAGTTTTTGTATTCAAGGGACAGATCCCGAAGTTCTCCTTTGAACGGAAAAGGGATGTGGTTAAACATGCAATTTTGCTTCAACACCTTCATATCCATATTTCCCCAGGTGACGATCGTGCAGTTTTTATCAGGATCAAGCTCATTTAATTTGCGGATGAATTCATTAAACGTGATTCCGCCGTCCACGTCTTTTTGGGTGATGTTCAGAAAGGTTTTACATCGTTTCGTCAGCTTTGGAAATTTTTTCGGTTTGATATAACTCGAAAACGTTTCAGTCACTTCATCATTCACCGTCTTGACAATCCCCGCTTCAATAATCTCAGGAAAGAAATTTTGCGGGCTGTATTTTCCGTCAGGCATCGTAAATTCAAAATCAATAATGAGCAGACTGCGCTGATCCACTTTTTTACACCTGCCTTTCCTCCGATCAAAAATGATATTTTATGATAGTATATCAGTTTCCCCTCTGAAACTTTCTTCATTTTCTAAAAATAATGAATTTTCCTATATCCGCATCGAAAATACAAATACCGGATTCATTCCTATATACTAATGATTAGACACACGAAAATTAAAGAAGGTGATGTTATTTCTGTCCGTAAGAAGAACTTCGTCGTCATTTGGGTTACAAATTTCTTTATTTCCGCCAGCATGACCATGATTGTTCCGTTTCTTTCGTTATATATCGAAACGATCAGCCCCCATTCGGGCGGGTATGTGCAGAGATGGAGCGGGTATGTGTTCGGTGTCACGTTTTTAATGGCGTTTGTGATTTCCCCGTTTTGGGGCAGATTCGGCGATAAGCGCGGCTACAAAAAAATTCTCTTGATCACAGGCACCGGCATTGCCGTCAGCATTTTATTGATGGGGTTTGTGACATCGGTTTATCAGCTGTTTGTCCTGCGGCTGCTTATGGGCCTTGTAACAGGCTTTGTTCCGACATCGCTTGCCATGATTTCGGCGCAGACGCCGAAAGAGACTGCCGGGAAAACGCTCGGCACACTGCAGATGGGTCAGGTGTCAGGCACTTTATTCGGACCGATGCTGGGCGGGCTGCTCGCTGACAGCTTCGGGTTTACGTACACATTTTTTATTACGTCTTTTGTTATTTTCGTATCCGTGCTTCTCGTTTTATTTCAGGTGAATGAGCAGCCGCTCGGCGAGAAACAAAACAAGCGGAAAACCTATTCCAGAAAACAGGTACTCTCCTATATTTTTCACCAGCCCGCGCTTTGGGCGATGATGGTGCTTACCATGATCGTGCAGACCGGCAATTTCAGCATCCAGCCGCTGCTCGCTTTATATGTCAATGAGCTGCACGGACCTGTTAATTTAGCTTTTTTCTCCGGAATGGCGTTTTCAGCGACCGGACTCGGAAGCTTATTGCTTGCCCGGAAATGGGGGGACTTCGGCGACCGCTTCGGCCACAGCCGGATCTTAATCGTGCTTTTGATTGCCTCAGCGGTGTTTTTTATTCCGCAGGCGCTCGCCTCCTCCCTCTCCATTCTGTTAGTCTTCAGATTTCTGTTCGGCATGGTCATGGGCGGCACGCTCCCCTGCATTACGGCCGCGATCCGCGTCAGGGCGCCGGGCAGCATCCAGGGAGAGGTGCTCGGCTATAACGTCAGCTTTCGTTTTCTCGGAAACGTGCTCGGCCCTCTGCTCGGAGGTGCGGTCTCAAGCGGTTTTTCTATTTCGGCTGCTTTCTACGTCACCGCCTTTCTCTTTTTAATAGGCGCGGGGCTTTTATGGATGGCGGGACATCTGCAAAAGGATACAGCGTCAAACGCGGGCTGACCGGCAGCGATCACGATTTCTTCTAAATTTAACCTTCTCGTATTCTTAAAAGAATGATACGATATGGCTAGAAATCAGGAGAAAAGAGAGTGACCATGGTACGTAAAATAATCGGATGGATTTTGCTGCTCGGCATTATCCCGTTGTGTGCATTTACAGTTATTGCTTCCGGCAAAGAGGTAAAACAAATCAAGCCTTTTGATCAGGTGCTCGATAAACATATTGATTTAAAAGCGATCAACCTGGTTCAAAACAGTTACATGTATGACAGGGACGGAAGCCTTGTTTCTGAGATTGTCAGCGATCATGAGAACCGCGTGATCGTGCCCTTTAATAAAATACCGAATGAGGTAAAACAGCTGTTTTTAACCTCTGAAGACCGCCATTTTTATGAGCATAAAGGGTTTGACTTTATGGGGATGGTCAGGGCGGCCGCCTCCAATTTCAAAGATCATAAAATTGACCAGGGCGCCAGCACCATCACCCAGCAGCTGGCAAGGAATGTGTATTTAAGCCATGAACGCACCTTCAGCCGAAAACTGACGGAGCTGGCCTATTCCTATCAGCTTGAGAAAAAATACAGCAAAGATGAGATTTTAGAAGGCTACTTAAATACGATTTATTTTAATAACGGTGTATACGGTGTCGGTTCGGCGGCGCAATTTTATTTCAGCAAGCCGCTGAAATCTCTCACTTTGGGAGAGATGGCCTTTATCTGCGCCATCCCTAATAACCCTACATTATATGATCCTCTCAAGCATTTTGATTATACGAAAAAACGACAAGTCAGATTGCTTAACGGATTGAAAAAAGCAGGCGTTATATCCGGGAAACAGCTGAAAAAAGCCGAAAAGGAAAAGATCAAGCTTGATATAAACGAAAAAACAAATAAATATCCTGACTATGTTTCCTATGTAAATGATGAATTCACACAGCTTGTTTCCTCATCCGAAGGCTATGACAAACGTCTTGAAAAAGCTTCCGGAAAGGCGAAACAAAAAATACAGAGTGAGCTTTCCGACAGAGTCAGCACATTGTTAAAAGACGGCGTGAAGATTTATACGGCGCTGAATCCGTATATGCAAAACCAGGTCGTCGCCCAAGTGAATCAAAATCTGCCGTATGCAGGCGTCCAGGGCGGAGCGGCCGTGATTAATCATCAGACACATCAGATTATCGCGCTTTCAGGCGGGAAAGATTATCATAAATATGATTTCAACCGCGCCTATCAAGCATACAGACAGCCCGGTTCATCCATTAAGCCGCTGCTTGATTACGGACCTTACATTGAAAAGACCGGCGCAACGCCACACAGCAAGATTGACGCAAGCAAATTCTGCAGTGCGGATTACTGCCCGCAGAACTATAATAACCGCACGTACGGCACGGTTACGCTGGAAACGGCGTTTAAATACTCGTACAACACACCGGCCATCAGAATCATGGACCGCGTCGGCGTTAATAAGGCGTTCAGCTACCTTGAACCGTTTCATTTCGCGAAGCTGGTCAGCGCGGATTATCGTCTGCCTGCGGCGCTGGGCGGTTTTACAAACGGCATGACGCCGCTTGAAATGACCAATGCGTACACCACGTTCGGCAACAACGGCGTTTATACGCCGAGTCACGCGATTACAAAAGTGACTGATTTAAAAGGAAAAACGATATTAAAATGGAAAGATGAGCCGGCGCAGGTATTCAGCGTGCGGACCAACATGCAGATCAAAGAAATGATGAAAGCCGTCGTCAAAAGCGGAACAGGAAAGAAAGCGAACTTTAAAGCTCCGTACGTCGGCGGAAAATCAGGAACGTCAAATGACTATCACGATATGTGGTTTGTCGGCCTGACGGATGCTTATACGATGGGGGTATGGGTCGGCAAGGATACACCGTCAAGCGTCGAATACCTTCATGACGCAAGCCCTCAGCTTTCGATCTGGAAAAACACGCTGCAGGCAGCTTATTAAAGATAACGGAGGGGATCCGCTTTGAAACCAGCTCAGCTTCCGGACCGCGTGCTTTTGTTTGACGGCGTCTGCAACTTATGCAGCGGCGCCGTTCAATTCATCATTAAACGCGATCCGGCCGGCAAAATCTCATTTGCATCATTGCAATCAGATACCGCCCGGGAGCTTTTGGCATCAGAAGGACTTCCGACAGAACAATTTGACAGCATGATTTTCATCGAAAACGGGCGGATATACAAAAAATCCGCAGCCGTGTTAAAGGTTTCGCGTCATCTCCGCGGAGCCTGGCGGCTGTCAGCGGTTTTTTTCGCAGTGCCCCGCCCCCTCAGGGACAGAGCCTATTCTTTCATCGCCCGGCGCCGT
This sequence comes from Bacillus sp. KICET-1, assembly GCF_027721405.1. Taxonomy (NCBI): domain Bacteria; kingdom Bacillati; phylum Bacillota; class Bacilli; order Caryophanales; family Bacillaceae; genus Bacillus; species Bacillus sp. KICET-1. Next base: position 1,823,457 of record NZ_CP113515.1, on the reverse strand, counting down.
TACAAATGGTTCGGAAAAAGGGAAGCATGCATGCTCCCCTCCCCTGAGATCAAAAACAGATTTCTGTCTTAACAAAAATGGCTAGCTTACACAGGTAAGCTAGCCATTATGCTATTATAAAGCTTGATAAAGATGTACAAAATACCGATAACAAAAGTAAACCAAAACAGAATCTCAAGCAATATAAAACCGATCAGCGAAACGATCGAGAGTGTCGAATAGATTCTGTACACCATGAAAATCAAATAAACGAGCGTAACAACGGCAAATAACGCCGCAATCCAAAAACCATTCTGCACGAGCGCAAAGGAAAGAATTCCTCCGCCTACATAAATTAAAGAGCCTAATCTGATTTTTTTCAGATTGTCCCCTTCAGGGTCATTTGTGAAAAACAAAAGAGACAGCTCTGTCACTGTGTTTGCAATCAGCTTCAAAGCCGAAAAAAGCATAAAATACACAAGGGCGAACGCTGCAAAAAGCGCCAGTCTGATCCCTTTCTCAGAGAAATAATCCAGCATCCCCTGATACATGCCGAGCGTCTGAAGTATCTTCATGACATAAAGCGAGGTAGAAATGGATAATGACGAACTAAAAAGCAGAATCGCAACGAGCGGAAAATAACCCGTCCAATAAGTATTTTTCATATAAAAAGTCCCTTTCTGTAATCTACCTCACTTATTATGGAGGACTTAAAACACATTGACAAGATAAAAAATTCCATTTTTCCTCACTTTTACGAAATAAGGGCCTGATCTTCACAAACAGGCTTTTTCGGAGTAAAGTAGAACGCGGGAATGATAAACGTAAGGAAGGCTGTTATGAAAAAAACATTAAAATTGCAAACCCGATTAACGATATTCGTCTGTATTGTCGTTCTTACCGCACTTTGTATCACCTTTTTCACGATCAGCGTCCAGACCGCGGACCGCGTGAAAGAAGAAGAACGGACAACCGCGCTGCGCACCGCAAAGCTGGTCGCGGAAACACCGAGTGTCGCGCAGGCATTGCAAACAAGAAAAGGGCTGAAAGAGCTCCGGAATTATACACTGGATGTCCAGCATACGACAGGAACCGAATTTGTCGTGGTGATGAATATGAACAGCATCCGCCTCACCCACCCCGACGCAAATAAAATCGGGAAGAAATTCACCGGCGGAGACGAACAGCCGGCAATGCACGGCCATATCAAAACGAGCACATCAGCGGGAACTCTCGGAAAATCCATGAGAGCCTTCGTACCGATCTATGGAAAAGATAAAAAACAAGTGGGCGTCGTTTCGGTCGGAATTTCGCTTAACAAAATACAGGATGTCGTCAGCCACAGTTTGAGACCGCTTTATTTCATCATCTGCGTAAGTATTTTTGTCGGCGTCATCGGAGCCGTGATTGTCGCCCGCACCGTCAAAAACATTATGTACGGTCTTGAGCCTTATGAAATCGCCACCCTCCTGGAAGAGCGGAGCGCCATGCTCGAATCAACGAAGGAAGGCATCCTGGCGGTTGACGCGCGGGGAAAAATTAAGCTTGCCAATGCGGAAGCGAAACGGCTTTTTATTAAAATGGGTATTCCGACTAATCCGGTCGATCAAGATGTGAACGATATTCTCCCGAAAAGCCGGCTGAAACAGGTGATTGAAACGAAAAAACCGCTTCAGGACAGGGATATCCGCATTAACGGACTTGAGCTGGTCTTTAATGAAGTTCCGATTCATCTGAAAGGACAAACCGTGGGAGCGATCGCCACGTTCAGGGACAAAACGGAGGTCAAACATTTAGCAGAACAGCTGTCCGGTGTTAAAATGTATGCAAACGCATTGAGAGCCCAGTCTCATGAATTCATGAATAAGCTTCATGTCATTTTAGGGCTTGTCCAGTTAAAAGAATACGATGATCTCGGCACTTACATTAAAGACATTGCCATTCAGCAGAAGACGGAAACAAGCGAGATTATAAGTGATGTCAAAAGTCCGGTTCTCGCAGGGTTTCTTCTGGGAAAACAAAGCTACATACGCGAGCAGGGCGCTGATCTGGACATTCAGCTCGGCAGCCTGATTCCGAATGCGGCGGATCCGGCCGTCATCCATGAGCTCATTACGATTATCGGAAACCTGTTAAACAACGCGCTCGACGCAGTGGCGCAGATGCCGAAAAAAAACATTACGTGCTCGATGCGGTTTCAGGATCGCCAGCTTGACATAGAGATTACGGATACGGGAGCCGGAATGTCTGCGGCAGACCAAGCCCGTATTTTTGAACAAGGTTATTCCACGAAAGGGACAAACCGGGGGTTCGGCCTCTATTTCACCCAGCAGGCAACAGAAAATTTAAAAGGCCATATGATTGTGACAAGTGAAAAGAATGAAGGAACGACTTTCAGTCTTCGCATTCCGTATGAACCGAAGGAGGAAAATGATGATTAATGTACTCATAGTTGAAGACGACCCCATGGTGGGTGAATTAAATAAGCGCTACCTCAGCCAGATTGAAGGATTCCAGCTGAAAGGGATCGCATCATCCTTTCAAAGCGCGCTGCACGTGCTGAGCGAGCATCATATCGATCTCATCCTTCTTGACATTTACATGCCGGGAAAAAACGGGCTTGAGCTTTTAACGGAAATCCGCAAGCAGAATGAATCGGTTGATGTCATCGTCATTTCGGCCGCAAGCGAGCTGGACGTCATTAAAAAAACGCTTCGGTACGGCGCCGTCGATTATTTAATCAAACCATTTGAATTTGACCGCTTTCAAACCGCTCTTTCCGACTACAAACGCAAGCAGAAAGTTTATCAATCACACAGAAGCATGACACAGAAAGAATTGGATGCCGAGCTTTTTCAAAAGAAAGAAGCGGCGGAAAAGGTTCACCTTCCGAAGGGATTGACAAAGAGCACGCTTAAACTCATCTGGGCGAGCATTGAGTCTTTCGGCGACGGCTCTTTTACCACGGAAGATCTCGCCAAGCATACTGAAATCTCGCAAGTCTCCATCCGGAAATACCTTAAATTTCTGGAAGACATACAAGTGCTGAATGTAGAGATGGCGTACGGCACGATCGGCAGACCCGTCTTTCAATATCATATCAACACCGGCAATGTCAGCAGCATCAAACAATATTTATAATGTCAAAAAGCGCCGTTCCGCTGTGAACGGTGCTTTTTTACTGTCATATCCCGTGACAAAAGGCTTGAGATTCCTTTTTGATATGCTATATAAGGATAATGACCCGGCTGATCCTCCTCTGTTTTATCCAGATGAGGAAGCTGATTCATAAAATTGATATTTTTTAAAAAATAAGCAAATTTCTATTTATTTATGACGGGTAAAATGATAAATTATGATTGGTTAGCAGATCTTTTCAGATAAGTCATAAGTCCCGAACCCGGAAGAGACAGCCGGTCAAGGCGGGAAAAAGAGAGACGTCTCATCATTATTATCAGAAAGTTTTTTCGATTCTGCATCCGGTACGGGGACTCAAGTCTGAATTGAACGGCACAGCCATATTTTACAGGGGGGTTATATCTTTGAAAAAACGCAAAATCGGAATGGCGATGGCGCTCATCGCGGCGGCCGGAACCATATTAAGCGCATGCGGTTCAAGTGACAAAGCAAACGGCTCCGGCAGCAAAAACTTTACCGTCGGCATGGTAACGGATATCGGCGGTGTCGATGACAAATCATTTAACCAGTCCGCCTGGGAAGGTATTCAGGCATTCGGAAAAGACAACGGGCTTACAAAAGGCAAAAGCGGTTTTGACTATCTTCAATCAAAATCAGATGCGGATTATACAACGAACTTAAATAAATTAGCGCGGGAACACTTTGACCTGATTTACGGCGTCGGGTATCTGATGCAGGATTCCATCAGCGAAATCGCCGATCAGCGCAAAGACACAAATTTTGCGATCATTGACGCCGTTGTCAAAAAAGACAACGTGGCGAGCCTTACATTTAAAGAGCAGGAAGGTTCATTCCTCGTGGGAGCGGCCGCTGCGCTATCGAGCAAAACGGGAAAAGTCGGATTCGTGGGCGGAATGGAGTCTGAATTGATCAAAAAATTCGAAATCGGCTTCCGCGCGGGTGTACAAGCCGCAAATCCGAAAGCGACCGTCGAAGTGAAATATGCGGGTGGATTTGACAAAGCCGATGTCGGTAAGGCGACGGCTGAAAGCATGTACAAATCAGGCGTTGACGTCATTTATCACGCGGCCGGCGCAACGGGAACGGGCGTCTTCACAGAAGCGAAAAATCTGAAAAAAGAAGATCCGAAGCGGAACGTATGGGTTATCGGTGTTGATAAAGACCAGTACGCGGAAGGTCAAGTCAAAGGCACAAAAGACAATGTCACTCTCACATCAATGGTCAAAAAAGTGGATACAGCCGTAGAGGACTTAACGAAAAAAGCGAGTGACGGGAAATTCCCGGGCGGCAAAACATTAACATACGGTTTGGCGCAAGATGCAGTCGGCATCTCGGATCACAAGGAGAACCTTTCTGACGATGTCATCAAAGCAACAGACGATTGGAAGAAGAAAATCGCGGACGGGCTCGAGATCCCTTCAACTGAAAAAGAATTGAAATCCTTCAAGGCTGAGTAAGAACCAGGGGATAAGGAGACTTCCATGCTTATCCCCTCTCTTTTATGAAAAGAGCGGTGAAGGAAAAGCTGCATCTCTTGCAGCTTTTCTTTTGCCAAGCTCTTTCTCATCAAAGTATCTCTGAAAAGGAGCGTCAAATCGGTGGATTATATCATTGAAATGTTTAATATACGCAAGGAGTTTCCCGGAATCGTCGCCAATGATGACGTCACGCTTCAAGTGAAAAAAGGCGAAATACACGCCCTTCTCGGTGAAAACGGCGCCGGAAAATCGACACTCATGAACGTTTTATTCGGCCTGTATCAGCCGGAAAAAGGCGAGATCCGGGTGCGGGGCGAACGCGTTCACATCAACAGCCCGAACAAAGCCAACGATCTTGGCATCGGGATGGTGCACCAGCATTTTATGCTTGTGGATACCTTTACCGTCTCAGAAAATATCATTCTCGGAAAAGAGCCGAAAACTTTCGGCCGGATTGACAGACAGCGCGCCGCCCGGGACGTGCGCGATATTTCCGACCGTTACGGCCTGCACATTGATCCTGAAGCCAAAGTTGCCGATATTTCCGTCGGTATGCAGCAGCGGGCGGAAATATTAAAGACCCTCTACCGGGGGGCCGACATTCTCATTTTTGACGAGCCGACCGCGGTGCTGACTCCGCACGAAATTCAAGAACTGATTCAGATTATGAAAAATCTTGTCAATGAAGGAAAATCAATTATCCTCATCACCCACAAATTAAAAGAGATTATGGAAGTCTGCGATCGTGTCACCATCATCCGGAAAGGAAAAGGCATTACAACACTCGATGTCGCACATACGGATCAAGATGAACTGGCAAGCCTGATGGTCGGACGCGAAGTGTCATTCAAGACGGATAAACAAGCGGCCGATCCGAAACAAGAAGTGCTTTCACTTTCTGATGTAACGGTTAAAGACGCGCGCGGCGTTGAGGCGGTCAAGCAGCTCTCCCTCTCAGTCAGATCCGGTGAAATCGTCGGCATTGCGGGCGTTGACGGAAACGGCCAGTCTGAATTAATTGAAGCCATTACAGGTCTCAGAAAAACAAATGCCGGCACGATCACGTTAAACGGCAAACAGCTGCAAAACATGCCGCCCAGGAAAGTCACTGAAGCCGGAATCGGGCATATACCGCAGGACAGGCATAAACACGGGCTCGTCCTTGATTTTCCGATCGGAGAAAATATCGTGCTGCAAAGTTATTACCAAAAGCCCTACTCTTCTTTCGGCATACTAAATAAACACACGATTTATGACAAAGCGCGAAGCCTGATTGAAGAATACGATGTCAGAACACCTGATGAATATACGCCTGCGCGCGCTCTCTCCGGGGGGAATCAGCAAAAGGCCATTATCGGCCGGGAAGTGGACAGAAATCCGGATCTTTTAATTGCGGCCCAGCCGACGCGGGGACTCGATGTCGGCGCGATTGAATTCGTCCATAAAAAGCTCATTGAGCAGCGTGATGCCGGTAAAGCGGTGCTTCTGTTATCTTTTGAACTTGATGAAATAATGAATCTCAGCGATCGCATCGCCGTCATCTTTGAAGGCAGCATCATCGCAAACGTCAATCCGCTTGAAACAAACGAGCAGGAGCTCGGACTTTTAATGGCGGGAAGTAAGCAAATGGAGGCGGGGAAAACACATGATTAATCGACTTTCTCATCTGGCTGTGCCGCTGATTGCGATCATCCTTGGGTTAGCTGCGGGTGCGGTCATCATGCTCGCCAGCGGCTACAATGTCGTAAGCGGGTATTCGGCTCTTTGGAGCGGCATTTTCGGTGAAGTGTATTACATCGGGGAATCGATCCGGCAGATTACGCCATATATTTTGTCCGGATTGGCCGTGGCATTCGCATTTCGGACCGGCCTGTTTAATATCGGGGTTGAAGGACAGCTCCTTGTCGGCTGGACCGCCGCGGTGTGGGTCGGCGCTTCCTTTGACGCCCCCGCTTACATCCACCTTCCGCTTTCGTTATTGGCGGCCGCGGCTGCGGGCGGCATGTGGGGCCTGATTCCCGGATTTTTAAAAGCCCGTTTTTTTGTCCACGAAGTGATTGTCACGATCATGATGAATTATATCGCTCTTCATTTAACCAATTATCTCATTTCCGATGTCATGACGGACCACCGGGACAAAACAGACAAAATTCATGAAAGCGCGTCGCTCCGCTCGCCGTTTTTAGAGCAGCTGACAGATTACTCCCGCCTTCACTGGGGCATTCTGATCGCTCTGTTTGCGGCAGTCCTCATGTGGTTTATCATTCATAAAACAAAAAGCGGATTTGAATTCCGGGCTGTCGGCTTTAACCAGCACGCCGCACAATACGCCGGAATGAGCGTCAGAAAAAATATGATGTACGCCATGATGATTTCCGGCGCCTTCGCAGGGCTTGCCGGCGCGATGGAAGGACTCGGAACCTTTCAATACGCGGCGGTTAAGGGCGCCTTTACCGGCGTCGGCTTCGACGGCATTGCGGTTGCGCTTCTCGGCGGCAGCACGGCAATCGGCGTTGTTCTGGCGGCATGTCTTCTCGGCGGCCTTAAAGTCGGGGCATTAAATATGCCGATTGAATCCGGGGTGCCTTCTGAAGTCGTTGACATCGTCATCGCCATTATTATTTTGTTTGTGGCATCAAGCTACGCCATCCGTCTCATCCTTGATAAATTGAAGAAAAAGGGGGCGAAGTAAGTGGACTTCCTGCAGATTTTATCCATTATTGTCCCGGCAACACTCGTATATGCGGCTCCGCTTATTTTAACCGCTCTCGGCGGCGTGTTTTCTGAAAGATCGGGAGTTGTCAACATCGGTCTTGAAGGACTGATGATTATCGGCGCCTTTACAAGCGTCATGTTCAACTTATTTTTCGGACGCGAGCTTGGCGCCGCCGCTCCGTGGCTCGCCTTGGCTGCGGCTATGATTGCCGGCGGACTGTTCTCACTGATCCACGCGGCTGCCGCGGTTTCTTTCCGCGCCGATCAGACGGTAACCGGTGTGGCGATCAATATGCTCGCGTTAGGAGCGACACTGTTTATCGTCAAGCTGATTTACGGAAAGGCCCAGACTGATAAAATCCCGGAGCCCTTTTACAAAACGAACATTCCCGGGTTAAGCGATATTCCGGTTTTAGGAAAGATTTTCTTTTCCGACGTATATTATACGTCGATTTTAGCCATCGTACTGGCCTTTGTTTCCTGGTTTATTTTATTCAAAACGCCGTTCGGCCTCCGCATCCGTTCTGTCGGGGAACATCCGATGGCGGCCGATACGATGGGAATCAATGTGTTCGGCATGCGCTATATCGGCGTTATGATCAGCGGGCTGTTCGGCGGGCTCGGCGGCGGTGTATATGCTTCCACGATCGCGCTTGATTTCACCCACTCCACCATTTCCGGGCAAGGCTTTATCGCTCTTGCCGCGCTGGTTTTCGGCAAATGGCATCCGATCGGCGCGCTCGGGGCTGCATTGTTCTTCGGGTTTGCACAGAGTTTGAGCATTATCGGCTCGCTTTTGCCCCTGTTCAAAGACATTCCGAATGTATACATGCTGATGGCTCCTTACATTCTGACCATTCTCGCGCTTGCCGGCTTCATCGGCCGCGCGGATGCGCCTAAAGCCAACGGCATCCCTTACATTAAAGGAAAACGCTGATTGCCACACAAAAAGAGTTCCGCACCCTGGTGCCGGAACTCTTTTCATCTATATACGATTCTGATATACTCACGCGGCTGAAACGGCGTTTGCATTGATTCAGCCGCACTCAGCTTGTCTTCTGCGTATTCCGCACCGAGAAAAAAACGCTCCCAATTATCCGCCTCTGTCTGCTGCCGCGTTTTGCAGAAATCATCCGCTATGAATGTTCCTGCAATAATAGAACAAAATATTCCAATACAGGCCGCCGCCTTTCTCTTCATCTGACCAGCTCCTTTTTTAAAAGCTTGATCTGAAAGATAAATGTATATACAAAGATCAGGATATTTGATAAATTTATTTTGGGTTCAAAAGACCACAAAAACACAGAGAGGAATACATTATGCCGTAGCAGGGTAAAAAAAAGTGCGATATAATTTGTACTGGGTCCTATGACCGTGAATTGATTGATTCATTCTTACATAAAGCAGTTGCTTGATGAAAAACAAGCAAAGGAGGTCTTCTGTTGCAGCTGTTACATTTCGCGATTTTGGCGCCTTTTTTATTTGCATTTATCGTTCCCTTTCTTTATAAACGGGTAAAACAAGTCCATACAGGCTGGTTTGTGCTGATAGTGCCCGTTGTGCTGTTTGTTTACTTTATCAGCAAACTCCCTGTCACAATGGCTGGGGAAACCGTCCGGTATGCGGCCGAATGGATTCCGTCCCTCGGTATTAACTATACCGTTTATATTGACGGACTCGGGCTGTTATTCGCTTTATTGATTACGGGCATCGGCTCTTTGGTGACGCTTTACAGTATTTTTTACTTATCGAAGGACAAAGAAAAGCTCGGCCCCTTTTATGTGTACCTGCTGATGTTTATGGGCGCGATGCTCGGCGTTGTGCTCGTCGATAACGTCATCGTGCTTTATATGTTCTGGGAGCTGACAAGCCTGTCATCCTTCTTATTAATCGGGTATTGGCATAAGCGGAAGAAATCACGCTACGGGGCGGAAAAGTCACTGCTGATTACCGTCGGCGGCGGACTGTGCATGCTTGGCGGCTTTATCCTGCTGTATCTGATGACGGATTCTTTCAGTATCAGGGAAATGGTCAACCAGGTGCATATTATCGCAGGCCATCCGTTCTTTATTCCGGCGATGGTTCTCCTGTTATTGGGGGCCTTTACGAAATCAGCGCAGTTTCCGTTTTATATCTGGCTGCCTGATGCCATGGAGGCGCCGACTCCTGTCAGCGCCTATCTGCACTCGGCTACAATGGTGAAAGCGGGCATTTATGTGATTGCCAGATTCAGTCCGGTTTTTGCATTTTCACCCGTCTGGTTTTGGACGGTTGCCTCAGTCGGTCTGATCACGATGGTATGGGCTTCCTTCAATGCGATTAAACAAACCGATTTAAAAGCGATTCTGGCATTTTCCACAGTCAGTCAGCTCGGTATGATTGTATCGATGCTCGGCGCAGGAGCCGCCGCGCTTCATTACCAGCATTCAGAGTATTTTACGGCGGCTGTCACCGCGGCTGTGTTTCACTTAATTAACCATGCTACTTTTAAAGGAAGTTTATTTATGGCGGTCGGCATTATCGACCATGAAACGGGAACACGGGACATCCGCAGGCTCGGCGGCCTGATGGCGCTTATGCCGGTAACGTTCACCGTTTCACTGATCGGAACGTTTTCCATGGCGGGCCTCCCTCCGTTTAACGGCTTTTTAAGTAAAGAAATGTTCTTTACAAGTATGCTGCGGATTGCTCATGCAGATATTTTCAGCCTGGATACGTGGGGCGTGCTGTTCCCCGTTCTCGCATGGATCGGGAGCGTCTTCACTTTCATCTACAGCATGAAGCTGTTTTTCAGAACGTTCAGCGGCGCGCGCAAACCTGATCAGCTTGAAAAGACGCCGCATGAAGCACCGCTCGGCATGCTGATTTCGCCGGTCATTCTTGCCGCTTGCGCCGTCAGTCTGTTTTTTGCACCGAACGTTTTGTCTTACAGCCTGATTGAACCGGCGATGAACTCCATTTATCCGGCTCTGTTAACCGGCGGAGATACATTCCATGTCCATATTTCCCAGTGGCACGGGGTGACGGCTGAGGTAATGATGACCATCGGCATCATCATTGTCGGCACGATCGGTTACGTAACGCTGTCTAAATGGGAGCGTTTGTACGGTCTGTTTCCGAAAAAACTGACGCTGAACAAGCTTTACGATGCGGTGACGGGCAGTATGGAAAAAAGATCTTACCAGCTGACGTCATCGTATATGACCGGATTTTTGCGGGATTATCTGCTGTATATTTTTGCGGCGTTTATCATTCTCATCGGAGCGGCGTTCGTCATGAAAGGCGGCTTTTCCATGACAACGAAAGGCATGGCTGAAATCGGCCTGTATGAAATCGTGCTGTCCCTCGTTATGGTGAGCGCAACGATTGCGACTGTGTTCGCCAAATCGCGGCTGACGGCCATTATCTCACTCGGTGTTGTCGGGTACACACTCGCGCTGTTTTTCGTGATTTTCAGAGCGCCCGATCTGGCGCTCACGCAGCTCGTCATTGAGACGATATCCGTCGCCTTGTTTCTTCTTTGTTTTTACCATCTGCCGAAAATGCGGCGGAAAAAGAAGACAAGAACATTCCGGATGACGAATTTTATCATTTCTCTCGGTGTCGGCGTCATCGTGACAATGCTCGGAATCGCGTCTTCCAGCGAAAAAACAAAAGACAGCATCTCCTCCTTTTTCACCGCTTACAGCCATAAGCTCGGGGGAGGAAACAATATCGTCAACGTCATCCTCGTTGATTTCAGGGGATTTGATACGATGTTTGAAATCACGGTGCTGTCGATTGCCGCACTCGGGATTTACGGCATGATCAGAACGAAAGTAAAAGAGGAGGGAGAAGAGCGTTGAGACAGCAAAAAACAAACGACATCATCCTTCAGACGGCAACGAAGCTTGTATCTTTTATCATTCTGCTTTTCTCTTTCTATTTATTTTTATCGGGGCATAACGCTCCCGGCGGAGGATTTGTCGGCGGACTGATTACGTCTTCGGCCATCGTGCTGTTGCTTTTGGCCTTTGATTTAAAAACCGTCAAATCGATTTTGCCCGTCAATTTTATTTATGTGGCGGGCGCGGGTCTGCTTATCGCGATTGCAACGGGTGCAGGTTCGTTCTTATTCGGAGCACCCTTTCTCACCCATACATTCGGCCATTTTCATCTCCCGGTGCTTGGGAATACGGAGCTTGCGACGGCCACTTTGTTTGATTTAGGTGTGTATCTCGTTGTTGTCGGCGTGACGATGACCATTATTCAAACGATTGGAGAGGAAGAATAATGGAAATCTTAATGTCTGTCATTGCCGGTATTTTGTTTATGGCGGCAACCTACCTGCTGCTTTCTAAAAGTCTGCTGCGCGTGATTATCGGCACCGCGCTTTTAAGCCACGGCGTCCATTTGCTGCTCCTGACCATGGGCGGACTGAAAAAAGGCGCTCCTCCCATACTGGGCGGAAAAAGCTCGTCGTTTGTCGATCCGCTGCCGCAGGCACTCATACTGACGGCGATCGTTATTTCGTTCGGCGTCACGTCCTTCCTGCTTGTGATGGCGTTTCGCGCCTATCAGGAACTGAAAACGGACGATATGGATCGAATGAGGGGAAATGATCAACATGAATAACTTTGTGATATTGCCTATTCTGGTGCCGCTGCTTGCCGCAGTGCTGCTGATTTTTATGAACAGGCGCGTGATGCTGATGCGGATATTCAGCACTGCCGCTTCCTGTGTCTCCATCGTCATCAGCGCCGTTCTCGTTCAGACGGTTTTTACACACGGGATTCAGACGCTGACACTCGGCGGCTGGAAAGCGCCGTACGGCATTGTGCTCGCCGCGGATCAGCTCGCCGCACTGCTTGTTTTGACAACCGCCATTATCGGGCTGCTCGTCATCCTGTACTCCTTCCGCTCCATCGGAGAAAAAAGGGAGCGCGCTTTCTATTATTCAGGGGTGCAGTTTCTTCTGGCCGGCGTAAGCGGAGCGTTTTTGACGGGTGACCTGTTCAACATGTACGTCTTTTTTGAGCTTCTGCTTATCGCGTCCTACATGCTGATCGTGCTTGGCGGAACGAAAATTCAATTAAGAGAATCGTTGAAGTATATCGTGTTTAACATTGTGTCATCCGCGTTTTTTGTCATCGGCGTCGGTTACTTATACGCGGTGACGGGCACGCTGAATATGGCTGATCTAAGCGTAAAAATAAGCGAATCGGGCCAGACCGGGCTGATCACCGTCATCGGCGTCCTTCTTCTCGTCGTTTTCGGTTTAAAGGGCGGAATATTCCCGCTGTATTTTTGGATGCCGGGCTCTTATTACGCCCCGCCGGCTGCAATTTCGGCTTTATTCGGGTCTCTTTTGACGAAAGTCGGCCTGTATGCCATTTTAAGAGTATTCACCCTGATCTTTATTCACGATACGGGCTTTACCCACCAATTGATGATGTGGCTTGCGATGCTGACGGTGCTATTCGGCGTAATCGGATCTATCGCCTTTTCGGATGTCATGAAAATCGTCATCTACAATATTATTACAGCCGTCGGCGTGATTTTGTTCGGCATTGCCATGAACACGCCGGCCTCCATTCAAGGAGCGGTTTATTACTTGATTCACGATATGCTGATTAAAGGAGCGCTGTTTATGCTCGCCGGCACGCTTATCGCATTGACAGGCACTGCCAGCCTGCATAAAATGGGCGGACTGATCACCCGTTATCCCGTTTTAGGATGGATGTTCTTTATTTCAGCCATATCTTTGGCCGGCATCCCGCCGTTCAGCGGATTTGTGGGCAAGCTGAAGATCGCGGAAGGCGGGTTCGATAAGGGGGAAACATTGTTTTCCGTATTGATTCTCTTATCAAGCCTGCTTGTGCTCTATTCCGTGCTAAAGGTTTTTACGACGGCTTTTTGGGGGGAAGAAAAAGAAATCCCCGGCGCAGGCGGACGGTCCGCAAAAGGACTTCTTTATCCGGCAGCCGCTTTTCTCCTTTTGTCGCTTCTGTTCGGGCTCGGAACCGAATGGGTTTCGCCGTATGTTAATCAGACGGCTGAGAATCTGCTGAATCCGGAAAAATACATTGAAGCTGTTTTGAAGGAGTAGATGGCATGGCTTTTCAACTATTATTAAATGTTCTTCTCGCTGTTTGCTGGATGTTTCTCACAAACAGCCTCAGCGCGGCGGGTTTTTTGACCGGATTTATCGCGGGCTTGGCGGCGCTGTTTTTTTTCCGGCGCTTCTTCTCGCGGCCGTTTTACATTTGGAAAATATGGTCGGTCATCAAACTGATGCTGATCTTTATAAAAGAATTATATTTGGCCAATGTCAGCGTGCTGAAAACCGTTATATCGCCGAAACTGAACATCCGCCCGGGCATTTTCGCGTTTAAGACGGAATTGACGGAGGATTGGGAGATCACGCTGCTCTCGCTGTTAATCACTTTAACACCGGGTACGCTCGTAATGGATATCTCCGATGACCGGTCGATTCTCTATATACACGCCATGGACATTGAAGATGCGGAGAAAGCGATCCATGACATCCGCGTCTCTTTTGAGAAAGCCATTCAGGAGGTGAGCCGCTGATGTTTACGTTTATTCTGCAATTATCACTCGGCATTATGGCGGTTTCGACTCTTCTGTACGTCATTCGAGTCATAAAAGGGCCTACGATACCGGACCGGGTCGTCGCGCTTGATGGGATCGGCATTAATCTGATTGCCATGACCGCGCTTGTATCCATTCTCTTAAACACATCGGCCTTTTTGGACATCATACTGCTGCTCGGCATTTTATCGTTTATCGGCACGATTGCCTTTGCTAAGTTTTTGGAGAAAGGAGAGATTATCGAAAATGATCGAAATCGTTAAATGGGCCGTCGCCGTTTGTATTCTGATGGGATCGCTGATCTGCCTGGTCGCGTCTTTCGGCACACTCAGGCTTCCTGATGTGTATACGCGCGCCCACGCCTCTTCAAAAGGCTCGACACTCGGCGTTAATTTGGTATTGCTCGGGGTGTTAGGCTACTTGTGGATGCTGACCGGAGAAATTTCTGTAAAAATACTGCTCGGCATCATTTTTATCCTGCTGACGGCGCCGGTCGGAGCGCACCTCATATGCAGGGCCGCGTACAATTCGGGAGCGGCGCTTGATAAACGAAGCGTTCAGGATGATTACAAAGGGATCAGAAACTTTGTGATCAAACGAAAAGAAGATTCATATTTGTAAAAACAAACAGCCGGACGATTCAGGGTTCCGGCTGTTTGTTTATTTTGTTATAACAGCCAGCGTGCAGCGGGAAACACAGATCAGCCTTTCCCGTTCATCGAAAATGTTAATTTCGTACACAATGGTTGCCCTGCCTGTGTGAACGGGTTTCGCAATCGCTGTGACCGTCCCGCCCTCTTTCACGGATTTTAAATGATTGGCATTAATCTCAAGCCCGACACACGCCTGTTTCGATTGGTCGATAAAATGCTGGGCCCCGACACTTGCAACAGTCTCCGCCAGCGCTGCTGACGCGCCACCATGCAGATATCCGAAAGGCTGCACCGTCCTCTTATCCACCGGCATCACCGCCACGCATCTCTCCGGCGTGTTTTCAGTGATTTCAATACCGAGTGCGCCGAGCAATGTATTGTTCAGATTCATAGGTCATTCTCCCTTCAAGATTTATAGTACGTTATCTGACTTGGCGATCAGCACCGCTTCAGTGCGGGAGCCGACATTCAGCTTGTTAAAAATGGATGTCAGGCTGTATTCAATCGACCGCTTGCTTAAGTGAAGCGCATCTGCGATTTCCTGATTGGTCAAACCTTTTTCGACCTCTTGGAGAATATGGCGCTCTCTCTGTGTTAACCGATCCTGCTCACTTTGAGGGGGAGAAGACGTTTTTGTTTTTTGCTGGGTCATCAGCTGTTTGAAATAGGAGAAATCAACTAAAATCTGTCCGTTCAGCACATGATATATGTATTGCATGATTTTCTCTTTAGATTCGGTTTTGCTGATGGCGCCATGCAGGCCCGCGCGGATGGATTCTTCAAAATAATCTTCAACCTCATAGCCTGTGTAGACAATGATTTTGCAGAGAGGATTCTCTTTTAAGATTTTCTTGGAAAGCTCTATGCCGCTGATGTCATCACCCAGATTTAAATCCATTAATATGAGATCGTAAGCTGAAAAATCATGCCGGAGAACGAATTGTTCACTGGCATCAGGACTAAGGCAATCGACAGAAAGATTCGTGTCCGTTTCCAGAATCGTCTTGGTGCCCTCCATGACAGCCGGATGATCATCAATCACTAGTATCTTTTTCATGGTTTCCTCCCTTTTACTCACTCATTTCCATTTTATTAAAAAGACTTGGCTTCTGCCAAGTCGATTTGGTGATAAATTGGTTACAATTCCATTTCAATATCCGCTTTAAAACCGTTTCCTTCACTTGTGTCGATTTTCATCCGTCCGTCAAGTGCACGGACGCGTTCCTTAATACCCGAAAGACCCATGCTCATCGACTGTCCGCCGCCTTCTTCCTGATTGCAGCCGACACCGTCGTCTTCATAATGGAGAATCACTTTATTTTGAATGCTGATCAGCATAATCAGCACCTCATTCGCCTGTGAATGCTTCATGGCGTTCGAAAGAAATTCCTGAATAATGCGGTACAAATTCAGCTGGGTATCCAAATCCAGCGCCGCCGTAAACCGGCCCGTATTCAGACGGATATGAAACGGCGCACGCTCCTGCTGCTGCGCGGCAAGCTTGGATACCGCCTTGACCAGACCCAAATCATACAGCAGCTGAGGACGAAGCTCATGGCACGTCTCCCGGGTCATCAAAATGACATCCGACATCTGCTCATTCATCTGATGAAGCTTGTCCTGCACCTCTAACTGGCAAGGCTCCTCTTTCTTAAAATCGGCCAGAAACAGTTCACACTGGCGCTTCAAAGAAATCAAGTCCTGCAGCACTGAATCATGCAGATCACGGGCCAAATCCGAACGCTGCTTTTCCTCGATCGTAAACATCAGCTTTTTGAGCCAGACCGGGTTTGAGCCTTGTTGTTTTAGATCTTGTAAATGGTTCATGAGTTCTTCGATCTGTATCACATTTTCCATAGAGACACTCGTATAGAAAGACAATGTTTTCAGCCATGAAATCTCATCTCGTGTCAGTCTCGGTGTATTAATAGTGGACAAACAAAGCAAAACATAAGAACTTCCCCCGCGTTCTCCTATCTTGATTAAAAAACCGCGGTTTAGCTCAATGATTTTTCCAATCTCTGAAGTAACTTTCTTAAATTCTTTTGAATACATTTCCCAGTCAGGCTCATTATCCTTTTTATCATGAAATAAAATGTCACCCTCAGAGGTAACTTCAAAGACATAAGCTTTACTGACAAGTAGAACATCCAGAATCGTCTTTTTTAGTTCTTTAAACATTTGTTTTAAAGATGTTATGCTTCTGATAAGCTGAGTATATTTGAATATACTATCTTGATAATTAAATTTTTCAGAAAAACGTTTTAACCGAAATTTATAATCCATTACTTCTTTAAAATAAAAAATGACAAATATCACAATAAAGAAAAATACAGTTTGCTGAGCAGGATTCATTTGTATATCTATTGACTCGAACCAAGCTGAAATCCCAACAATAAAAAGGGCTGGAACTAAGGCAAGCAAGCCATAGTACCTCATCCTGCCTAAAATGAATTCAATATCAAAAATTTTGTTAGCTACGAACTGGTATACCAATCCCAATGGGATAAGTACGAGCAGGGATGCCGCTGCCAACGCATCTAATATATAACTTCCTGTCAAAATAATTGGGATTACATAAAAAAGCAAAAAAGGTAAAAAAGAGAGCGTGTTTGTTAAAATTAAAATCTTAAGAATATAAGCATGTTCTGAATACTTGAATTTATACAGATGATAGAAAACAGATATAAATGCATAGAGAGTCACGAAGAAAAACGATACTAAATTTAAATTTGTTGTGAAGTCATATGAATAAATATGTCGAAACGGTTCGTTTAAGAGATTAATTATCGGTATGATATATAGAAAAGAAATCAAGCGATTGGCAAATTTTTTACCTAATTCCTTGAAATACTCTTGAATAAACTGGAGATAAAATATAGGTGAGGCAATGAAGGTAAACAAATTTATATATCTGTTAAATTCATGACCTCTTGAGGGACCACCAGCACTCATATAAGCTATTGAGATATCTAACAGGAAGAGAATTAGGACATACCCAGCTATCGATTTTCTGGTTTGACTCACCTTTACAATATAAAATATACATATTAAACTCAAAAAATAAAATACAAGGGGAAGGACAAATAAAAAGTAACTGTAGTATCCATTTAAATTAACAATATCAAAATCATCTAAATGAATTTGCTGTCCATTTCTTTTTATATCTAAGCTCTTAACGTGGTAGAGAGTATCCCCTTTTAGATATTTTAAAGATGGTTTTTTATTATTAATTTTGACAATCATATCACCTTGTTTTAAACCTACAAATTTTCCATACGAGGTTTTTGACATTTCAGCAACTTCGAGTACTTTATGCTTATTTTCTACAATTTTCGTGCCTACAATAAGTCCATTCATGTTAATAAAAGCGACATAACAAACATAGATAACACTTAAAATAATAATGGATATTGTAAATGGCTTTATAAGCTTCTTCAAGATTTACACCCTTCGCTTATTATTCATTATCCCATTTTTTATTGTCCGAACCCATCATTAAATAATTCTCAAACCCTTTAATGATAATTTGCGTTTGTATAGAGTCATAACCGATAAGGCTAGCTTCATTACTTTTCAGTTTCTTTAATACATCAGGATAATTCAAAAAATAATTTATTAAATTCTGCATCTTCATCATCCTTCTTATTATTCTTATTATTCAACAAGTGTTTTTTTATTATTTTTATCTTCTTTATATCTAAATTTAAATTTTCAACTTCAGTTCCACACTTATGCATGTATAGTTGGTATAAAACCGAAACATATTGAGATGCTCCAGAATCATACAGCTTTTGAATAAACTCTTTTTTATTAAGCCGCAGTTGCGAATATAATTTTTGATCTGAGAATATACGAAGCAATTCTTGAGAAGACTTATTAAACAAGCGCTTAAGATATAAATTAATCAATGTATGTTTATCTTTCAGAATATCACTAGTATTATCCTTAAAAATAGCATGATAATCACCGGAAATTTGTTCAAATATCCCTTTATAATAGGAATAACTTTCAACAGACTTATTGAATTCTCCAGTTGCTAAAAGCGTACCAGTAACATTTGCTAACGCAAATAAACTTCCGCATTTTAACTTGATTACCTCTAAACATTCATCTTCTGTCTCTGGTTTATTGATCAAATCATCATGTTGACCCTGCATTGCATCTTGAATATATTTTAATACATACTTAATCACTAAAGGATTCGTACTAATCGAATTAATGCTTTGCAATCCTGCTGTGTATAATGAAAATGCTGCACTTAATGCTAGTGAACGATCTATCTTCATCCAAGGAGCATCTCGATTATCCTCATCTTCCAGATCATCAATTATATCGGAAGTAAGTGTAAGAATTTCAATAGCGGCACCTAAGTTCACTGCGGTTTCTTGATTTTCGCCGTCAAAGATCACATAATGCAAAACAGCTGATTCAGCTAGAGAAAAATTTTTTTTTGGTTCAATAAAACGAAGAAGGAGCTGCATTAGATGTTCATTAAATATGTTCCGCTCTATTATACTCTTCATTCTATTCTTGATTTGGTTGGCATCTAAACACATTTGCTCAATAATTGTCTTCACCCTCCCATTCTATTTTACTAAATGCAGGTGATGAAAGACAGCAGGTTTTTCGTTTTTTAACAATCGTATAATACTTTATCCATGAAATGGATAAAAAATGCACAAAAAAAAGACTTGTTTCCAAGTCTTTTTAAGAAATTTTCATTGCATATGAGAATTTATCGAGCTGATCAATGCTTTTGTTAATGTTTCGTAATGAGTCGGTTGTTTCTCTGATATCATTTTCAAGTCGGAATAATAATTGCTTTACTTCTTCTAATTTGTTTTCCACCGTTTCCACACTCCTTTTTTGAAAGATCAATGAATTGTGTATGGTGAACGAGTCCTAGGTATTTGATCTGTTACTAATAGTGTAAACGTTTTTGCGGGATTTTTCACCGAAAAGTATGTGTAAAAGTATCTGCGTGACACCGCAAACCGAGGTAATCCCATAGTCCCGAACGGAGCATTTAGCGAACAGGACTATATAACTACCAGAAAGGCAGACGTTTAGGATGAAGCAGACCAATCTGGCGGTTCTGCTGTTTTTTTAACGGTTTTCCGACAAACCGGAAAGGACTATAGTCCCTGCCGTCGCAATTTCAAAACAGAATGGGCGAACAACGTCGCATAACCACCGACAAACACCGAAAAGACCGCAACCCCCGCATTGTGGTCTTTTTGCATGTCATAACTCGTTATCACGCCGCCTATACTCATGAATAACGAATGTTTTCTCAGGAAGGAGGCCGCCGTATGCATTATGTGTATCCATGCTTCCCTGTTTTCGCCGCGCCATACCGGAATCCTGCGCCCAGTCCCCCGGTTCACG
Organism: Bacillus sp. KICET-1; assembly: GCF_027721405.1. NCBI lineage: Bacteria > Bacillati > Bacillota > Bacilli > Caryophanales > Bacillaceae > Bacillus > Bacillus sp. KICET-1. The sequence goes on along the minus strand of NZ_CP113515.1, from coordinate 1,803,491 downwards.
CAGATATTTTGACAGCGTCCGCAAAAGAAGCTGCGGGCATGCTGGAGGATGCGCGCCTGCTCCTTGCGCGTCTGTCGGCGTCAAAAGAGCTTGCGCGCCGCATTCTCACCGCAGCGCAATCATCTGACACCGCAGCGGTCAAGCGGCTCATTAAGCAGACCGGCATCAAAAATGATTTTGACGTGACGTATAATCCCGACGGCATCCGTGTCAGTCTGATCAGAGAGCAAAGCCGGTTTATCATCGCCCTCAGGTGGTCGGCTTAAAGCGGCTCAATCCACGATCAGCTGCCGGCACCATTCGATCGCCTGTAAGTAACATTCATACGCTTCTTCTTTGTTCAGTTCTTTTCCCCACTCGTCACAGTCCCAGTTGTTGCATTCAATGGCTTTGACGAGCGCGAGCATCTTATAATAATCGTTTTCATAACCGAGCAGCGCCTGTCCGACTTCATCGATTAAAGGCAGTTCTTTGATGATATCCTCCAGCTCCCTGTGGAGAAGCGTATCGATGAGCGAAAACATGCCGATCAGCATGTAAGAAGAGGGCTGGGGCCTTCCGGTTCTTTTCGCCAGCAGTTCGCACAGTTTGGCCCTGATTAAGGAAATCTTAATGATTTCTTTTTGGCTTGAGTGGCTTTTCGCCGTTAAATCTCTGAATGAAAGAATGTAAATCAAGCGCTTAATCTCATTCAGCCCGAGCATCATGATGGCCTGCTGGATGCTGTCTATCTTTTTTTTCAGCCTTGTTTGCGATCCGTTTAAAAAACGCAGAATCTGATACGATAAGCTGACGTCCCGCTCTATGTATTCCGTCACGCGCTTTATATTGGGCTGGTCATTGTTTAATTCGCTTAAAAGCTGGTAGTAAGAATGAAAATGAAACGTCAGATCATTTCCGCTGATGACACGCGGTTCACTGAAAAAATATCCTTGAAACAGGTGAAAGCCGTCTATGGCCGCCTGTTTATAATCTTTTCTCGTCTCCACTTTCTCCGCTAAATAAATCAGACTTTTACAGCTGTACGTCTGAATGATTTTTTTGCGCTCCAGACGCGAGGATTGCAAAAAGTCGATTTTTAAAATATCAATATATTTCATCAGCTGTTCCACTAACTCTTCATTTTCCGGATTGATGGCGTAAAAATCATCAAGTGCTAATGTATATCCTAATTTCTTCAGCTGTCTGCATCTTGAGATGAGTGCCGGAGTGATCGGTATGTCCTCAAGAATTTCGATAATAAGCTGGTCAGGATCAAAGGAGGTAGGGAGATCTGAAAACATCAGGCTTTCTGTAAAATTCACAAAGCAGCGTTTCCCCTCAGTCAGCTTTTCGATTCCGATGTTGATAAAGCTGTTAATAATGAGATCCGTCGTAGCTTTATCTCCGTCAGCGGCCGAATAACGGTTCTCTTCGCTCTCCCGGTAAAGAAGTTCATAAGCAACAACCTGTTCGTTTCTGTTGAAGATAGGCTGTCTCGCAACAAACACCTTCATTCATTTACCCCCTTAGATACGGCCTTCGAACATAAGTATATCAAATAATTTGACGAAATTTGTCTAAATGTGAAAAATATTATCACAACAAAAAGGCCTTTCCAGAGAAAGGAAAGGCCGCTTTGTCTTCTATTCAAGTTCCCGTTTCAGCTCGCTTTTGATTTCATGAATCCGCTGCATCTTGTTGCTCCAGCAGTCTTCGCTTAAATCGACCGGATATTCTTCCGGCTTGCTGATCCGTTTGTATTCCTCCCACAGAAGTTTGAGGTTATCCTGCACGTATTGCTGGATGTCGGTAATTTCGGGATTATCATAGCATAAAACGCCGTTTTCAAAGATCGGCTCATGCAGGTCTTTCGCATAGAAATCAGTGACGAATTTGCTGACGAACGTGTGGACGGGATGGAACATTTTTAAGCGTTTCTGATCATTTACCCGCTCGTCATAAAGCGCGATATAATCACCTTCCGAGTGGTGATTCAGCTTGTTGATAATCCGGTATACTCTCTTTCTTCCCGGCGTTGTCACTTTTTCAGGGTTTGACGAAATTTTAATGGTGTCAGTCAGCTTGCCGTCCTCTTCAATGGCGACAAGCTTGTAAACCGCGCCGAGGGCCGGCTGATCGTATGCGGTAATCAGCTTCGTGCCGATGCCCCACGTATCGATTTTCGCTCCTTGGGATTTCAGATTTAATATCGTGTGCTCGTCAAGATCGCTTGAAGCAATGACCTTTGCGTCTGTGAAACCCGCTTCATCAAGCATTTCACGCGCTTTTTTTGACAGGTACGCCAAGTCCCCGCTGTCCAAGCGGATGCCGATGAAGTTGATCCGGTCGCCGAATTCCTTTGCGACTTTAATCGCATTCGGCATGCCCGAACGGATCGTATCGTACGTATCTACGAGAAATACGCAGTCTTTGTGGGTCTCCGCATATTTCTTAAATGCCGTATATTCATCGCGGTACGCTTGTACGAGCGCATGAGCGTGCGTGCCGGATACCGGTATATTAAAACGCTTTCCGGCTCTTACATTACTCGTCGCGCTGAAGCCGCCGATCAAAGCCGCTCTCGCTCCCCACATGGCCGCATCCATTTCATGGGCGCGCCGCGTTCCGAATTCGAGGGCGTCTTCATCACCGACAACGCCTTTAATGCGAGCCGCTTTCGTGGCGATTAATGTTTGGTAATTCACAATGTTAAGCAGAGCCGTCTCAATCAGCTGCGCTTCAATCAGGGGCGCTTCGACCCGCATAATCGGTTCGTTGTTAAAAACGAGCTCGCCTTCTTTCATGCTGTAAAGAGATCCGGTAAAAGAAAGATCCCGTAAATAATCAATGAAATCATCAGCATAGTGCAATTCCGTTTTTAAATAATTCAGATCGCTGTCGGTAAATTTGAAGTTCTCCAAGTATTCGATTGCTTTTTCTAAGCCCGCAAATACCGCATAGCCGTTTTCAAAGGGAAGCTTTCTGAAAAAAAGCTCAAAAATCGCTTTTTTCTCATGAATGCCGTCTCTCCAGTACGTTTCGGCCATATTAATTTGATAAAGATCTGTATGTAAAGACAAACTGTCGTCTTTAAAACCATGCTCCACCAAAATTGTTTTCCCCTTCCTTACTCTGCCACTTGCGCTCCGATGCTGTTCTTAAAATGGGACAGGGCCCATTCATGCCCTTCCGGATTAAAGCTGGCCACAGCGTTTTGATGAATGACGATCTGAAAGCCCTTGTTGTAGGCGTCAACCGCCGTGTGAAGAACGCAGATGTCGGTGCACAGGCCCGCAAGATGCAGCTCAGTGATCTGCCGTTCCCGCAGTTTCAGCTCTAAATCCGTTCCCGCAAAAGCAGAATATCTCGTTTTTTCCATATAATTTACGTTTTTTGCGTGTTTATGTTTCTCATAAAGAGGCGATAGCCTTCCGTACAGCTCTTTGCCCTCCGTGCCGTTGATATTATGCGGAGGAAACAGGTGTGTCTCGGGATGAAAGTCATCGTCTGCATCATGCGAATCTACCGCAAAGACAACGTAATCACCGTTTTCTATAAATGCTTGCGTCAAACTGACAATCGTATCTTCAATCTGTCTCGCGGGTTCTCCGCAAGTTAATGCCCCGTTCTCAGCTGCAAAATCATTCGTATAATCAATGCATATAAATGCTTTTTTCATAGCCGGCCTCCCCGCCATTCATATGAAAACCATTATATCCTATCTCCACTTGTAAGTGAATTGGCATTGTAAAATGACAAACGGTGTTTTGCCCTTTTAAGATTTCAGGAGTGAGCGCTGAAAAATGTCATCCTGCACGTAAATGCCGTCAAGGTTCACGGCATAATCGGCGGCAAAAACCAGGCCGAGCGGCGTTTCGAATTGAAGGTCCGAGATGACGGAGCTTCGGACACCGGCAAGTGCGGCAAGCTTCATATATGGTGAATAAGCATGATACGGGAGCCTTCCGTTTATATAGAGCACCGCGTCTTTTCGGCTTTTCAGCGCCTGTTTCACTTCTTCATACGGCTGCTTTTGCAGCACCTGTCCCTTCGTCAGGGCAATGATGACTCTTTCACGCAGCGAGCCTAAAAATAAATGGCGTTCATCCGGTTTCGTCTGCAGAGGGCCGTACATCCCCTGCTGTAAATAAAGGTCAACCGTTTTGTCGCTCATCGGCCTGTCCCTCCCAGCTTGTTTTACAATTATCGCCCCGGACGGGACGCGGTAAACCGCTTCGTTACATTTCAGCCACCCAATGGGAGATCTTGCCGGCGAGCTCTCCGGCGGGCTCTTCTTCAATCAGCTTGCTGAATGATTGTAAAAGCCGCTGCGCCAGCGCCTTTTTCTCTTCCTCATAGGAAATGATCGTGCTCCACTCAAGTTCCGGAACGGCTACAAGGGTATGCTGTTCTTTTTTATTTTCATGCAGATATACATCACCGATCATTCCGGACTGCACGGTAATATTCGCTTTTCTGATTTTCATAAAACATTCCCCTTTTATAAAGACTGATTCTATTATACTACAAAAAAGCGACAGCCTCCTAAAAGGAGGCTGTCACGCGTTAAACCAATCAGGTTCGTCAAACACATCGATGTCTTCAAAGCGCGTTTTGCTGAATTTATTAGTAATTTTGACAAAATCTCCGGAATGAAACGCCCCTGCCCCCGCGCCTGAGTGGTCAACGGCTTTGGGAGAAATGGCAAACACGTCACCGAAGCTCGCCGCAGCGTCTCCGGCTAAACTCATAATATAAATCGGTCCCACAATTGCAGGCATACCCACACCTCCGCTTTTCTTTACAGCATTTTATGCGCTGCACCGGGAGTTGTGCCCGTTTTTATTTCGGCTTGCGGCTGTCTTCGAGCTTTGACCGCTGACGAAGTTTGATAAGCCGGACGATATTTAAGACGAAAGCTTTTAAAACCGCGTAAACCGGCACGGCCAGAATCATTGCGAGAATGCCGCCGAAACTGCCCGCTCCGATAAGCAGAAGAATAATGGTGAGCGGGTGGGTATTCAGCCGTTTCCCAATCACAAGCGGAGAAAGCAGGTTCCCGTCAAGCTGCTGGACGACAACGACAACAATAACGGCAAAGAGCGCCTTAGCCGGCGAATCCATAAACGCGATAATCACCGCGGGCGCCGCCCCGAGAAACGGCCCCAGGTACGGAATGATATTGGTGACGGCGATCACCATCCCGAGAATTAACGCATACTGCAGGCCGATGATCCAATATCCGATAAAGCATGCCGTTCCGACAAAGAGACAAATCAGCAGCTGGCCTTGGAAATAGGCGGCCAATGTGACATATAAGTCGTTAAATATTTTCCTGCCTTCCGCCCGGTAGGAAGAAGGCAGGATTTTGACCGCCAAGAGCGGAAACCGCCGGCCGTCCTTCAGCATATAAAACAAAATGAACGGAACGGTGATCACGACAAGCGTGATATTCGTAACGACGCCGAACACGGCCGACAGGCTTGCCGTAATATTTTGCGGAAGGCTTTGTAAAAATCCCGTCAGAGACTGCTGGATTTTTTCTATCGACACATAATCCTGCGTCATCATCCACGTAAACCATTTGGAATGGGATAATTGCGCCGTCAAGACTTGAATCTGATGAATGTAATCAGGGAAATTGTTAATCAGCCCCGTGACCTGGGAAGCCACAATCGGTCCGATGGCGGTGAACATAAAGGCAATCAGGCCGATGAAAACGAGATAAATGAGCAGGATCGCCAATGTCCGGGGGATTTTTTTCTCAAGCAGGCGCACGATCGGATTAAAAATGAAAAACAAAATGCCCGAGATCAAAATCGGGAAAAACAGAGTGGTGATAAAACCGAAAAACGGCTGAAAAATAAACGAGACTTTCGTTGATACGTAAATAATGAGCAAAACGAGCAAAATTTGCAGCGTCCAAAAATGGACCTTTGATTTCAACAAGCGGTTTCCTCCTATTGTTATGTGAACTTGTACTGTGATTGTACCAAAAAAAGCCGCCGTGCATCTATGTATCTCAAAAAGAAGACGCACCGGGGTTCTATAGGGCCGCCTCCGGTTTGCGCCTTATTCGGGCTGTTACACGCGTTCGGTATAATCAGGCATGACGGAAACCACATGGCGGTTTCTGATATAAAATACACGGTCATGCGTCTCTTCAATGGCGATGTGATCCGGAGTGGCATCAATCAGCCGTCCTCTGACAATGCGTCTGACGGTTTGAATGATAAACCTTGAGCCGATAAGCTTATGGATGGTCTGATAAACGTAAGGATCCACTAACGAGACGATTTGCGGGCTTCCTTGATGGGCCATTTTCGCTGATCCCCTTTACTATGTTTTCCTTCAGCATATGCAGCGGACAAAGGCTTTGACACAGTACGTCTATCGGAGCGGAAAAGGTGTTAGTGAGCATGCGGAGTTATGTAAGCGGAAAAGGCCGCATGAGTGGCCTAGACTGAGCTTCTTATGGGATATTGGGCTCGGTCAATTAACTGATCAAGCTTTTGGATTTGTTTGAGCGCGGCCGTGTGATCCATTTGGCGGTAATGGTGATGTCCGCCGGGTTCTTCATCGAGTTCATCCGCTTGTTTCACGATTTGCTGGAGCGTATTCTTGTCCAGTTCGCCTTCAGGCAGATAGGAATCGGTGTGAAGCAGAATCGCCAGCGCAATGTCCTTCGCCGCTTTCGGTTCTTCACCGAGCCGGATGAGCAGCTTATGCGCCCGTTCCGCGCCTTTAATGGCATGGATATCGTTTCTTCTGTACTTTTCATAATCCCATTTGCCGTCTGTGTACCATTCATAATGGCCGACGTCATGCAGTAACGCCGCTTTCGCCGCCAGATCCGGGCTGACACCTGCTTTTACGGCAAGACGGTATGCATGAAACGCGCAGGCGATCGCATGGGCGACACCGGAACGCTGTAAATACTTTTGTGCGATTGGATGGGTGAAGACATCCATTAATGTTACATTTCTCATGGAAACCCCTCCTTCATATATTTTTAGAATCCTAACATAAATCGAGAAGAAACTCAATTCATCTGATACATTTCTTATACCCCTTATATGTTGTTTCATTCATCATATGCCGCCGAAGCCCGAAGTGATTGTACAAACAAAAAAGAGCAGCGTGAAAGCTGCTCTACAAAAATTCTTTGATATCGTATATCCGTCCGTTTTCCGGCTCGCCCGCGATCAGTGAGTGAATGACGCCGGCGATGTATTCAGGACTTCTGAGGTTTTTCGTTTCTTTCAGATTGCGGAACCGTTCGATGTCATGGAAATCTTCTTTTGACGAAGAACGGATGACAGCCTGCATGTCTGTATCCATCACTCCCGGCGAGAATGAGATCATGCGGACCGGCAGCTCTTCATCTTCCTGTTCAAACCCGAATGTTCTCGTAAACATATCAAGCCCCGCTTTTGAGCTGCAATACGCGCTCCAGCCTTTATAAGGATTTTTTGCCGCGCCCGATGTGATGTTGACAATTGTTTTGCTGCCGCTGAACGCTTCGAAACGCTTTGTGAACATTTGGCTGAGCAAAACGGGCGCCGTCAGATTAAGGGTGTAATGGCGGTTTAATTCTTCGGCGGAAGCCTCTTTCGCCCGCTTGATCGGTTCCACCATTCCGGCATTGTTGATCAGTGTGACGGCGGAGTACCCCTTCTCCTCTGCTTGATCAAGAATCGCCTTCATCTGCCGCCCGGTATCTGCGAGATCGGTTAGATCAACACTGTATTCTGTCAGCCCCTCGCGCTTTTCCCCGCTTATCGTTCTTGAAAGCGCGGCGACTTCGGCTCCTTCTTGAAGCGCCTGTTCCGTAAGCGCCCGGCCCAAGCCTTTTGACGCGCCTGTTATAAGAAAAAACTGCATGAAACTCCTCCTTTTTTTCTTATTTTACGGGCTGTCTTCCCGCAAACACAAGCGATCCGTTTACCGCCTTGCCTTTTCCTGCGCCGTGACTTTCGGGATCAGATAGATCATCGCCGCAATCCCGAGGAGGATCAAGACGGCATAAATAACAGGAAGCAGATAAGAAGTCTTTTTCTCTTCCGTTTCCATATCTGCCGAGGTATGCCGCACCGCCGGCTCGGCAAATGTGATACCCAGTTGTTTCGATTGCGCTTTGATCGTATTCGGCTCCGTGTCTGACGATGTAAACAGATTTGATATCAGTTTGTCATCCGGGTTTTCGGACGGCTGATCAAACTTGATATCCTTCTGTTCTTTCGGAAGCGCCGTTTTTTCCTCGGAGTAGGCATCGTCGTGCAGGTAATCCGTACGAATTTCAATGTCTTTCTTTTCATATTCATTCGGCTTGACATCAGTATTTTCCTCATTCGCGGCTGCGGCTTGGGGAAGGAAAAGGAAAAAGGAGAGAGCAAACAGCAGCAACCCTTTTTCCATGAACATGTTACGCCTCATAAGACTGATCACTTTCCTCCGTTTTTTCCGCAAACAGCCGAATGACGAGCGGAAGCGCCGCCGCAATCAGCGTAATGATCGCAAGAACCGTTACCCCCAACGCAAACAGATGGCCCGTTCCGTATTGGATATCGATATAGACTTTCGAAACCGGACTGTCAAAGGTGAAGTTCGGCATAATCAGGTCGATCAACGGCGCCACATAAAAGAGAATGAGCGCGGATGATGCGATCCATCCGGTAATTGAGCCGAAGACAAAGGCTGCCCGGATAAAAGCTGAACTCGCCGCAAGCAGGAGAATCGTAAAGACTGACCATTTAATCGTCTGATCATCCGGAAGCGAATAGATATTCAGACCGAACAGACTGATCATCAATCCGACCATAATGTTTAAAATCCCAAAGAGCGCGCCTTTGACAAGAAGCGGCGCCTGCTGATAATACGAGCTGAAATAGCCGATCAGAAGACTGCTGATCAGGACGATCACCAAAATGACGACCGGCGGAACATTCTGAACCCGGTCTTCCGGCACCTCTCCGCTGATTTTAAGCGGATTGGCGAGATAATCGTAAACATAGCCGTTTTCCTGTCCGTCAACGAGCGCGTTCCCTAAAATGCCGTACACGTCATTTCTGATCAATTTCGTGGAATCGACGTTTTTGCCCCAGTTGCTGTTCAGGGTGTCCGCTTTTTGCTGGACGTCATTTACGCTTTGCTGCATATTGTCGGTATAGCTGATGATGCCGGACTGGCGTTCTGACAGATGGCCCATCGTGTCAGACATTTGCAGGACTTCGCGGCCGACGGTATCCTGAGCGCCGAGCGCCATCGTTCCGGTTAATCCGTCTCCGCTGAACGCGGCCGCTTCCTGCACAGCACCTTCAGCCAGCTGATCGGATGCTTTCGCCGCGCTGTCTGAAATGCTGGCAAGCTCATTGAGCACTCCCGCTTGTTCATCTCTGATATACGAGCTGTAGTTATCCGAGAATTCGGTCATGCCTTTAATAAAATTGCTGATGTCTTCATCTGTCTGCATTTTATTGTTTTTCAGATTTTCCCAGCTTGCCGTTTCTTCCGGTTTGATGGCGAGAACGGTTTGGACTTCGCCTTGCTGGGCTTTCAGCACCCGGTTTTTCACATCAGGCAGCGAGCCCGCGTCAAGAGAGTGATAGAGTGTCGCCTCATACAGGGATAAATCATTATAGTAACTCATTAAATCGGATATCTTTTTTGTATTAATGTCAGCGGCAAATATCTGTTCAAGAGCAGATTTGCGGCCGCTATCCAATGACGGGTAGTTCAGAATGTTCTGTTCTGTTCTTACAATCATTCTGTAAACGGTATTGAAGTCTTGTTTTCTCGTTTCTTCTGATTCTTCCAGCTTTTTCTTTAATTTTTCTGCGCGTTTTTTGACGTCATCAATCTGGTCTTTAAGGCCTTGGATTTCTTCATCAAGAGCATCGAGACGTTTTTTCAGTTCTTCATTATGAGTCTGCTGTTTCTCTTCCAGCTCTTTTTCAATTTGCTGAATGCGTTCTGCGGCTTGGTTCAGCCTTTCTTTCGCCTCAGATATGTCCGTGCCGCCGTCCCCTTCAGAATCGTTTGGATCGTCCGCCGGCTCATCAGCAGGCGGAGTGACGTTTTCAGCGGCTGTCGCGGTCTGGACGGTTTTTGGCTCCTGATCGCCTGTGTTATCGGAAGCAGGCTGCTCTTCTTTTGTGCCGTCTTCCGTTTTTCCGTCTTCTCCGGGATTCGTTCCGTTATTCGGATCGGTATCGCCGGAGTTTTCACCGTCATCGCCTTGGCCCGGTTTTTCCGGTTCCGGTTTTTCTTTTTCCGGTTCTTTTAATCCGTCAGAAATGTGATTGATTTCAGCAGAGATGCGTTTTAATTCTTCACGCTGATCGTCAAGGTCAATTTTCAGATCGCCGGGTTTTTCTTCTTCCGGTTTTTCTTCTTCATTCGGGTCATCCGAGCCGTCATCCCCCGGGTCCTTTTCCGGAACGGTTAATGCCGGCCGATCCCTTTTCATAAGGGTTTGAATGCTGTTCAATGTTTCAAATCTTGCTTGCGCTTTATATTGAGTCAAATAATTGTTCAGTAAATTGGATTGAATATCTGCCATCCCGTGTTCCTGCTCAGGAATCTGCGCTTCTCTCACCTGTTGGGCGGCCAAAAGAGACGATCCCGTCTGGTCAAGCTGTGTCTGCGCCCGATTTATGCCTGAAGACAGCCCGCTCATCATCGTGCTGAACTGGTTGGCGGCCTGCTGTGCTTTAATGGCGTTCAATCCGGTTGTGATTTGCTTTTGATTTTGTTCCTGCGCGGCCATCAGCAGTTTTTTCTGATTTTCTTGATATTGTTTGTAGCGCTCGACCGTGTCGGCAAAGTCTTTGAGCGTGGTTTTGGCTTCATCTGCCGAGGTCAGTTTTTCTTTTACCGCGCCCTGCGCTTCATTCATTGATTTTTTCAGTTCGTCAATCAGGTCTTTTTGCCGCTTGATTTCACCTGCCAAGTCATTGGAGCTCGGCTTGTAAAAGTTGTACATGACGTTTTGAAACTCTGATTCTTTATTGACGATTTTGTCAAAATCGCCTCGGACATTGTTCACTTTTTGTGAGACGAAATTCCAATATAATGTTGACATTTTTTTATTCATTGATTTTTGGGCGTCTTCAAGCTCACGCTGCACCTTTTCTTTGTTGACGGCGTTCAGGTTGCTTTGAATATTGAATGTCAGCGTGGCTTTTTGCGGACGCTCCTTGTCATAGCTTAAGATGTCTTTTGAAAAATCGGATGGAATGTAAACGACGGCGTCATACTTCTTAGCCGCCAGACCGTTTTCTGCCGCGCTCCTGTTGACAACCGTCCATGAATAATCCGGACGGCCGCCGAGAGCGGCCGCTACTTCTTTGCCGAAATGGACGGATTCCTCTTCCTCATTTTCATCTGTTTGTAAGCCCATATCTTCATTCACGACTGCGATTTGGCGGGTGGCGTTGATTTTTTGTTTTCCCGGGTCATCGCCGATAAACCGGAAAAACAGCACCGGCAGCAGCAGAATGATGACGACCGCGGCTATTAATTTGATCAGGCTTTTTCGTTGTTCGGTCATCTGACGGCCTCCCTTTCCGCTGAACATAAAGGTATTTGGATTTTTTGCTCCTTCCCGTTTTCAACCAAATAGCCGAAGCCCGGCTGAATGTCCGGTTCCTGCCTTTGGTAAGGCAGCGGAATGACATTTTGTTCGGATTTTTTCACAAGCAGCATCGCGTGGCGGATCTGTTTCATTTCCGTCGTTAAGGAATCATAGCCTTTTGAGAATTCGCTGTGATTGCCCGCCGGGATAAAACTGAAGCCCACATGCGCGTAAGATTTCATAAACATCGCCAGCTTGTCCTGTATGGCGGTGTCGATCGTCTGCTGGAATCTTGTAATGCCGTCGGCCATTAACACGACCGGAGAGAAACTGAGTTTGTGCACAACGCCATTTTTGATGGCCTGCGTATACTGAGCTTCGCGCTCCGTGAAAATGGCTTCTGCCGTTTCGATCCACTGCCGGACGTCTTCTTTTGTGTCCAGATAGCTGACCTTTGTTTCCTGCGCATACTGCGACAGTCCGCGGTCAATCGAGTCAAACAGCCCGACCCGTTCCGCACCTTCACGCAGCAGGTGATTCAGCATCACTTTCAGGATATTTGTTTTTCCACGCTGTGTCTGGCCCAAAATAAGACAATGTTTATTTTTACCCAGATCAAAGTACACAGGGCTGACCTTTTCCTCATGAAGCCCGACAGGAATGCGGAACGGTTCTTGTTCCGGGCCGAGACGGAGTGAAAATTCGCCGGCCGTCAGCATATCCGGAAGCATCGGAATCGGGTCTGGACCGGCTGTTCCGGCGTGGCGCTCAGCTAAAGCTTTGACATCAGCTTTCAGCGCCTGGAACATCTCGAGGTCATTTTCCGCTTCAGCCGGAAGAAACATTTGCGCGAAATACAGTTCTTCTTTTTGGATCATGACGCGGCCCGGGATCGGTTCGAGACTGAACGGCGGACGCCCGTAAATGGAGTATCCTTCTGACTGATCCATTAAATAATGGACGACTTTCGTTTTTATGTTGTTTAACAGCGACTGGCGGACGGCGTTTACCCTCGTTGCGGTCAGCAGGAAGTAAATGCCTAAGCTTTGCCCGTCGCGTGAAATCTGGATAAATTCCGTTTCTAATTCATGCATTTCATCTTTGACGATGTCGAAATTGTCAATTGTGATAAATATCAACGGCAGCTCTTCTTCACTGAGCGAATTGTACATTTTGATATGGCTGACTTCTTTTTCCCTGAACAGCCGTTTCCGCCGCTCGATTTCTTCCTTGATGCGGATCATGAATTTTTCGATCTTTCTCATTTGATCCATTAAGAAATAGTCTGCGGTGTGCGGAAGCTTTGCCAATGGCAGAAGCGTGCCGTTTCCGAAGTCAAAGATGTACATATGAAGCTCTTCCGGCGTGTATCCTTCCGCGAAGTTCATCAGGAAGGTGATGGCAGCCACTGACTTGCCGTAGCCGGATGAGCCGAAAATGCCGATGTTGCCGTCATCCATCATCGTGTAAGCGAGAGGCGCCTGTCTTTGCTGATCAGGCTCATCAACGCAGGCGATGAAGAACCGGTCTTTTTCCTGCGCGGGGTAAAGCGTGCGCGGGATACGTTCGGCAAGCGGCGGAAGCCACGGGCTCGGCAGCTTTTCAATGCCCATTTCATTTTGAATCCGCTCGATTTCTTCGACTACGGCTTCTATTTCTGCCGGGGCGTCTTTTTTCGCCGCATCATCCGCATCCACCTCAGACAGCGGAATTAAGCCGGTATCGGTAACGATGGCAATGTCATCCTCGGTGCCGTATACATCTTCCATGTAAGGGGCGCCGCTCCAGGCAGACTGGAACTGCTCATACACTTCGTTATTTCCGACTTGCAAGTAGCCGCGTCCGGTGACCGTAATATTCGCCGCATCACTGTTTTTCAGGATTTCTTTACTGTCACTTGCATCCTGCACTTTCAGCGCGACCTTAAAGCGTGAGTTGCTCCATATTTGGTCGTCAATGATGCCGCCCGGCTTTTGCGTGGCGAGAATTAAATGCACACCAAGGCTCCGTCCGATGCGGGCCGCGCTGACAAGCTCCCTGATAAAGTCAGGCTCTTCGCTTTTCAGCTCGGCAAATTCATCTGAAATCAAAAACAGGTGCGGCATCGGAATATCCGTTTCTCCCTGTTTATACAGCTTTGTATAATCATTGATGTGATTGACGCGATATTGATCAAACAGCCGCTGCCGTTTTTTCAGCTCGCTCTTAATGGATGCAAGCGCCCTGATACTGAAGTTTCTGCTTCCTTCAATATTCGTGATCGTCCCGAGAAGGTGCGGCATTTTGCGGAACGGCTGCGCCATTCCTCCGCCCTTATAGTCAATCAGCAAAAACGCCGCTTCATGCGGGTGAAAGTGAACGGCCAATGACAGGATATACGTTTGCAGAAATTCACTTTTCCCGGAGCCGGTCGTTCCCGCCAGCAATCCGTGCGGCCCGTGCGCTTTTTCATGCAGGTTTAAATAAACGATGTCGTCTTTTCCTTTATAGCCGATCGGAACAGCCAGCGATTTTGCAGACTCACTTGTCTCCCACTTCTGCCTGATGCCGATTTCTTTTACTTCCTTCGCATGAAACAGCTCGAGAAATGAGACCGTTTCAGGAATGGAATTCGTCATTCCGACCTGATGGTGCAATGTCCGAAGCGTCCGGGAAAACCGCTCGTTGTTTGTCCGTTCATGCCTGTCCAGCTTAAACGGGATCTGCACCGCTTTTTTCTGCTGAATGAGAATGTCTCCCTCATCTTCATTAATGTAGCGGACGAGGGTGTGAATGTTTTCTGCCAGGCTTTCCTTTGTTTCCGCGGCGATGATGGCCGAGATGCCGAGATGCTCATGCCGGCCTTCGATGTATTCTAAAATGACGTGCTCTGCGATCAGCTGCTGATTTGTGATGACAAAGACAAAATGCGGCTGAAAGATCTTTTTTTCTTTATCCTCTTCCAAATCCCGCTCCCGCAGCAGCTCGTAAATGGACGATAACAATTGATCACGGGTCTGTTCATTGTAAATAAATCCTTTCGCATACATATGAGGCAGCTGAAATTGCGGCAGCCACTTCATCCATTCCCATTCCTTATATTCGTCCTCATGAAAGATAAAGACAAATCGCAGGTCATGGTAGCTGTTGAAGAACGCGAGCTGGCCGATCAGCTGGTGAATTTCATTTTTGACGATCTGAGGTTTCCCGACAAGCCCCATCGGCCCTTCTTGTAAATCAACGGTCACGGGCGCATGGCGGATATCTTTATACACACGCTGCATGTGCTGCGACTGCTCCATCAAGTCATCCACATCACGGTTCGCCAAGTCTCCGCCGCTCATTGAAATCTCGTAGCTTGACGGGACCGTGCCCGTTCCGAGCCGAAGCATCAGAAAATCCCTGCTTTCCAGCGATTTCTCCCAAATGCGGCCGCTGATTTCAGAAGTTAAATATTTCATTTTTTCAAACGGGGGAAAATGATGCGTCAGCACGTGCAGCTGTTTTTCCGACAGCGTCTGAAGCTCTTTCCGTTTGCTTTCTAAATACTGCTTGTACACACGCTCCCGTTTTTCCTCCCGTTTTTTCCGCTGGTTTTTTTCACGGAAATACTGCACGGTGGACGTAATGAGAGTCATCATAAACATCGCCAAAGAGACAAGGATGAATATGCCCCTCGGCTGTATAATGGCGACAACCCCCATTACAATCAGCATGACCACAGGAGGCAGAATGACGAGCCACAGCCCCCGGTTATTCTGTTCGCTTTCCTGCGAGGGAAAGCTGAATGAAACGCGGTCTTCGGGAAGATCGTAGACCATGCGCGGCGTTCTACGATATTGCGGGTATTTCTTTTTCATTTCGGTGCTTGGTTTTACCGTTTTGGTTAAACCGGCTTGAAGCTTTTCGTGATGAATGATTTCTAAAAGGTCGTCCTCCGTCAGCCTCACACGCAGAAAATTCCACAGCAGCTCATCTCCCGTCCGGAGCCTTTCGGGAGCTTCTGCAAGCTTTCCGTTCACATAAACTTCCTGGCCATCAGGAACGACAGACCAGCATCCTCCCGACTTTCGCAGATAAAAAGCCCCTGTTTGAGCGGAGGACGGCTCTTTGTATATATCCGCTTCCTCTGTTTCTGATGAGAAAACGATCTCATCCTTCCCGCCGATAAAATACACGGAGGATTCTTCCTGGTCAGGGGTGAGCAGAAGCCGCATCGTCTCTTCTTCAATCCGGCAGGGCATTTCATTTCCTATTGTCAATTCGCCGGCACAGTTATTTCCCAGGAAAACATCATAACGATCTGTTTCTTTCCGATAAAGGGTTGCGGCGTTTTGCCGTAACGGAAGTGTGCCGACCGTGATTGTATCTTTCATATCCGGACCGATCGTAATCGGCTGAGAGGGCGGGAGTTCAGACAGCTGAACCTTTTGTACGTGCTCTCGGTAAAAGACCCATAACAGACTCATATGGCGAACCTCCTGACAGCCTGATCGTTACATGCGGCCATTTGATGTGTGCTGTTATTTTTTTTCATCTTTTTTCTCATCTTTCTTGTCGTTCTCTTTGTTATCTTTCGCTTTGTCTTGTTTGCTTTCATCCTGTCCGGCGGAAGCTTCGGCGGTGTCACTGTTTTCCTCCGCTTCTTTATGCTGTTCCTCCGCCTCTTTTTTCGCCTTCGCAAGCTCGCTTTCCACGGCGTCCAGTTCTTTCTGCTTTTCGTCGTCTTTCATACTGTCATCCGCTAATAATTGCTGTTTATATTTTGTAAGTCCGAGCCAGATGTACGGGTTGTACTCAAGATTGCGGCCGATTTTGATGGCTTCTTCATTTTCCCCTCTGCCGATATCAATCCAATAAAGGAAGTGCTTCGGGTCTGATTGCAGCGTGACCAGATTCCCGATGTATTTCCGCTGTTCTTCCCTCAGATTTTCAACTGCCACATAAGAGGAAGCAAGCTCGTACTGCACAGATTCCGGGAGGCTTTCCGCATCGTATTTAGCGAGTGTGTCAATGACTTTGCTGTACTGCTGATTTAAAAAATAGCGGTTGCTTTCCGTAATTGCCTCTTGCTTCGGCTGGACGAAAAACAGAACGTATAAGGAGTAAAGAAGTGCCGGCACAAGGAGGACGGCAAGCGCCAGACCGGCGTATCTTTGGATTTTCCATTTCTTTTTCGGCAGTTTTATGTATGTCTTGTCCCTTTCTTCGAGGGAATCAATTGCGGTTTGAATGGCTTCTTCCAGTTCTTCAATCGTCTCCGCCTCTAACACGCTCTTCACCTCAGGAGAGAAATGAAGCGTCTCCTTGTACTTCAAATATTCATCGAAGGTGTACGCCCCGTCAGCTGCAAGCGCCGCACAGGCTTTGAGCTCTTTTAACACCCTCTCTCTATCTTCCTCATAAGGCGGAAGGCTCTCCTTTACGCCGTAATGAAGAAAGTAAGGCGTCAGCGCTTTATCAAACACGATATTTTCAGGGGCGGCAATCAGATTGAGACGTTTCAGCTTATGCTGTTTCACGGCTTGGACGAGACGGTAGGCAAATTGCCACCTGCTTTTTTTATCTTTTCCTTTTATATAGCGGAAAGCCTGATAAGAAGAAGGAGGTTTGATTGTGATGGTTACTTCGTCTTCTGAAACTGAGACCTCTTTTTGAAAAAAAGGATCAGCATCTTTAATCACATTCGCTTCCAGCCCGTCAAGAAGCTTGATTTTTTCCCGCTGGAAGGTGAACGTGAAGCCTGATTCGGTTTCTTCCCGGACGGCGTCTAATTCTGTTTCTAAATAAGATCTGTTATGACCTGTCATTCCACCATGTCCTTTCATAAAATTTCAAGGCGGTCTCCGTTCGTAATGCCGCAGTCAGATAGCTTTTGTTCTCCGGAAAAAACCGTTTCTTTATTGACCACTCTGATCCAATAGCCTTCACGCGGCGGAACGGATACATGCTGAGCCTGCCGGGCAATATCAATGACTTTTTTCACAGAATGGTAATCTGACAATCTGAGATCGAAGACGCTGCCGTTATAATGTGTTAAATCTATTGTAATATCGATATACATATTCATATCACCCTTACATAGAAAGAGCGCCGTCTTCTTGATTGAATCAGGCGCTCCGTTTCTTCATTCATCTTATTATCCGCGAATTTGGTTAGCGATATCTTGGTCGGTAGACTCAAGCGTATTTGCCGTTTGATCGAGCTGATGATTCACATCTTGAAGCAATTCAGACATTTTAATAAATGAAGGTTTCAGCTGCTCATATTGATCCGCAAATGCTTCACTTGAAGCACCTTCCCACATACCTTTCAAATCAGAAATCATGCGGTTCAGGCGGTCAACCTGATTCATGACTTCCTGACTTTCAACGCCATATTGCTTAGCCATCGCTCTTAGCTCTTCGGGTGTGACACGAATTAATCCAGACATATTCCTTATACCCTCCTGTGTCATCAGCCTAAATATGGGCTAATTCACTTATTTTTTGAACGTCATTATTATAAAAACAACCAATCGGCACAGTCAAACAAATCTGTTTTAATTTTACAAAATGAGTCTTATGATATATTGGATTTTTCGGCATATTTACACATTTTGTAAATATAGTAGTATGATTTTCTTATTATTTTCGTTTTCGTCGAATGATCTCATTGTCCTAGTCCATTTCCCTGCAAAGATGCCTTTCAGTCTGAAAAGCAAGATGGTAAGATCAAGATATGAAGCTATGAAAAAGTAGGGATACAGATGACCAATCCAAAGGATCCATTTAAGTACAGTTTCGACAGGCTTGAAGATGTTGCCGACCATATCAGTGAAGTTCTTCAATGCCCCATTACAATAGAAGACGTTAATCATAAACTGCTTGCATACAGCACGCACAGCGATTGTACAGATCCGGCCCGGACGTCGACGATTATCGGGCGGAGGGTGCCGGAAAAAGTCATCAACAAACTGTGGAAAGACGGTACCATTCCGGCCCTTTTAAAAACGGACCAGCCGATCAAAGTGAAAGAAATTGACGAGGTGGGCCTGAGCAACCGCGTGGCGATTTCCATCTGGAAAAACAGTCAGGTTCTCGGATTTATTTGGGCGCTTGAGATCAAAAAAAAGCTCAATGACGAGGATCTGAAGACACTTCAGCTGGCAGCCAAAGCGGTGCGGAACAAACTTTTGCACCTGCAGATCCGCAAAACGAAAATCGAAGAGCGGGGCCAGGAGTTTTTTTGGAAAATGCTGACCGGCCATATTTATCAGGAAGCCGAAATGGCCGAAGGGTTTCATAAGCTCGGGATGGCGCTGCCGTCCGTGTTCAGCGTCATGATCATCCGTTTACATGATGAGCTGACTGAAAAGACGGAACAGCAGCTGCAATATTTGCAGGAAACGACACAGCAGATTCATGTCATGCTGGCGACTGTTGATTCAAATGAATTAATCTTATTAGCCGCGCCGAAAACCGATCAGCCTTTTAAAGATTTAAAGCACTTCGCCCTTCATATTCAAAAACAGCTGAAGGAACGATATAAAATTGAGGATGCGTCGATTGCGGTCGGCGGTATTTACGAATCGATTTCTTATGTTTACCGCTCCTATCAGGAAGCGCTTTCCGTATTAAAAGCGAAAGAGCGGTTTGTGAGAGAAACCAAACACCTTTTCAGCTTTTCTGAACTCGGCATTTATCAGTACCTTGATGTGTTGGATGAAAAACGCAAGCACAGCGGCTATATGAACTATTCCCTCTCAAAGCTTGAGCAGTATGACAGGGAGCACCAAGCCGATATGGTAAAAACGCTCGAACATTTTATTGATGCCGACAGCAACGTCAACACCGCCGCTAAAGCGCTTAACATCCATGTCAATACATTGAATTACAGGCTGAAAAGAATCAGCCAGATCGCAGAAATCGACTTAAAAAATGTGAATGAAAAGTTTACGATTTACCTTGATATCAAACTTCGCAGCATGGGTTCGTGAAATTTCACAAATCCGTGTTTTTTTATTTTCTGTTTCAAACAAAGAATTTTCGCAAAAATCGCGCTACACTTGAAGCATCACACAAACATTGGGGGAAACAGACATGATTATCGGGGTTCCAAAGGAAATCAAAAACAATGAAAATCGAGTGGCATTAACACCTGGAGGCGTTTCACAGCTTATCGGAAACGGCCATCGGGTTCTTGTGGAATCCGGAGCGGGACTCGGAAGCGGCTTTACAAATGAAGATTATGTATCAGCAGGGGCGGAAATTCTGGAGGACAGAAAGCAAGTATGGGATGCGGAAATGGTCATGAAGGTAAAAGAACCGCTGGCTGAAGAGTATGCGTATTTCCGTCAAGGTCTGGTCTTATTCACTTACCTTCATTTAGCTGCAGAGCCGGAATTAGCTAAAGCGCTTACAGAAAAAGGCGTGACAGCTATCGCGTACGAAACGGTAACGGACGGACGTTCCCTTCCGCTGCTTACGCCGATGTCCGAAGTGGCCGGCAGAATGGCCGCGCAAATCGGGGCTCAGTTTCTTGAAAAACCAAAGGGCGGAAAAGGAATTTTATTAGCCGGCGTACCGGGTGTATCCCGCGGAAAAGTCACGATCATCGGAGGGGGCGGCGTCGGAACAAATGCCGCGAAAATGGCTGTCGGACTCGGTGCCGATGTGACAATGATCGATTTGAACGCAGACCGCCTGCGTCAGCTTGATGATATTTTCGGGCATCAGATTAAAACATTGATGTCAAACCCTGTAAATATTGCAGATTCCGTCGCGGAAGCGGATCTTCTGATCTGCGCCGTGCTCATCCCGGGAGCCAAAGCGCCGACTCTCGTTACGGAAGAAATGGTTAAACAAATGAAACCGGGTTCCGTCATTGTTGATGTTGCCATCGATCAGGGCGGCATTGTGGAAACCGTTGATCATATTACAACCCACGATAATCCGACTTACGAAAAACACGGCGTCGTTCACTACGCTGTCGCCAATATGCCGGGCGCCGTACCGCGTACGTCTACGCTCGCATTAACGAATGTAACCGTTCCTTACGCGCTTCAAATCGCCAATAAAGGCGCGGCACAAGCCATTGCAGACAGCCCTGCGCTTAAAGCGGGCTTAAATACGGCTAACGGACATGTCACGTATGAAGCCGTAGCCAAAGACTTAGGCTATGACTACGTGCCTGCTGAAAAAGCAATGCAAGGTTCGGCTGCAAAAGCTTAATAGATATGAAGAGGACAGCCTGATCAGCAGGCTGTCCTTTTTTCTTTCTCATAAAAGGAAAAACGGCCCCCTGTCTCGAATATCAATTCATATCCCGGAAGAAAAAGGAGGATTCATATGGCTGTTCAGCACTATGGTGTATTAAAAGGCACTGTGTCAGATATGAAAAGGGAAACAGATGATGATTCTCCGCATTTTCAAGTCGAGGTGCTAGGCGAGCCTGATACGCGCTATCGCTGTGCGATCAATGTCATGTCAAGTTCAAAAGAATCAGAGGTTCTGTATGCGGCACGCGATCATTTTGACGCAAGCGCGATCACCCTGCTGCCCAACATTCCGTATGGATATACCCCAATTGATGAAACCAGCCGTGAGCTGGCGCTGGATTATGTCCGCGGCGGATTGTTTGATCCCCGGAACATGGTGCCCCTCCCGCATGAAGTCACCGGTCCGGATAATGACTTAAATGACTTTATTGAGACGTACATGCAAAAAGCCAAATCAGAAAAAGCCACCGTCTATATTTACGGCTCTAAATTCGGGCCGGAGCCGGGCGCTGATAAGATTTTCGGGTTCAAGCCGACAAACGGCATGCATAATATTCATATGAATCAGGGAAACCCAATTGATACACGCTGGAAGAAGGATAACGGAACATGGCACGACGGCGGTATTTTAATCCAGTTTGCAGACCAGTGGGCCGCGGTCTTTTTGGCTTTTCTGTCTCAGTCATGGTGCACGAATGAAGAAGGCCACCCTTATACATTTTGTGATCATACACAGCTTAACGGCTGATGTCCGCATAAAAAGCCTGCCGAAATAACGGCAGGCTTTTCTTATTACATTTTAGCGGCTTCGGCCTGTTTCAGGCTTTCCGGCCTCATATCACGCCAGTTTGTTTCAATATATTCGAGACAAACGGGGCGGTTTTCATTCGTCAGGCGGGTTTCCCAGCCGTCCGGCACATCCAGATAGGCCGGCCACAGTGAGTACTGGCCTTCAGCATTGACGAGCACATGGTATGAGCCGTCTTCCCGTTCAAATGGATTTGTCATATCATCTCTTTCCTTTCTTTACCGGACTGTACGCCGTCCGTTTAATTTCTCTGCCAGAATCGCGCCGATGTCGGCAAGCGGGCCCGGCTGGCACATATCTTTATGGCGGCAGTCTAAGTCATACCGCTCGATTTTCCCTGTAATATACGGTTTCCAAGTATCCGGCTCAATCGGGTCAAACCACTCCGGAATAATCGTGGATCTGAAGAACAGCACATTTCCGTGGAACGGCTTCGGCTTGTATGTTCCTAACAGCCCGACAGAATTAACGTACGTGTCTTTCAGATTCATCATCACTGACTCGTCCAGACTGGCTAATGCGCTTCCCTCACGGCGGAGAATGGTCAGCGCGGTGTCAAAATCAAGCGGCTGATCCCCGAGGCTGTCCGGGTCGTACCCTCCCAGGGCAAGCAGCGCAATGACGGCTTCCTCGTCATCAGGCGCATTTTTTATCGGCAGAAAATGATTCGGATACGCGTCAAGCATCACCAAAAGCGAAACCTCTTCGCCCCGGCTCTGTAATTGTGTCGCCATGGCCTGAATGACATTCCCTCCGAGAGACCAGCCGAGCAGACGGTACGGCCCTTTCGGCTGCACGGTGCGGATTTTTTCAATATAATCCGCCGCCATGTCATCTAAGCTTTGCGGAAGCGGTTCTTTTTTTCCGATGCCTCTCGCCTGTAAGCCGTATATCGGATAATCAGCCTCTAAAGAAGACATCAGCCCGGCATAACACCAGCTGAGACCGCCGGCCGGATGGACACAGAACAACGGTGTTTCTTCTCCTGCCGTTCTGAGCGGAAGAAGAACATCAAGCGCGCTTGTGCCCGTTCCTGACTCAAGTCTTTCAGCAAGGCTTGCCACCGTAGGAGCTTCAAATAATGTTCCGATACTGAGCTCGGCTCCCATCGCTTCCCGAATACGGCTCATTAAATGAACCGCAAGCAAAGAATGGCCGCCTAAATCAAAAAATCTGTCATCAATACCGACACGCGGCAGATGAAGCACCTCTGCGAACAGCTCACACAGCATTTCTTCCTGCGGCGTTCTCGGTCCCCGGCCGGTGACCTCCGTTTGGAAGTCAGGCGCAGGGAGCGCTTTTCGGTCAAGCTTTCCATTCGGTGTCAGCGGCAGTTCATTCATTTGGACAAAAGCTGACGGAATCATGTAATCCGGCAGGCTTTCTTCGGCAAACCGGCGCATGTCCCCAGTGTCCAAGGTGCTGCCGGCAGATCGGACAAGGTAGGCGGCCAGCCGTTTATCTCCCGGCCGGTCTTCACGGACGACTGCGGCGGCATCCTCGACATCCGGATGTTTGACGAGAACCGCTTCGATTTCTCCCAATTCAATCCGGAAGCCGCGGATTTTAATCTGATGGTCCGCCCTGCCCATATAATCAAGAGAACCGTCCGTCCGCAGACGGGCTAAATCCCCCGTCCGGTACATTCTCGTTCCCGGCGGGCCGTACGGATCAGCCACAAAGCGTTCGGCGGTCAGACTTTGCCGCCCTAAGTAGCCTCGCGCCACGCCCCCTCCGGCAACATACATTTCACCCGTTATGCCCGGAGGCACGGGCTCCAGCCGGCCATCAAGCACATATACGTTCAGATCAGGAATGCCGCAGCCGATGAGGCTGTTTGCTCTCAGTTCGGCAATGTTTTTGTCTAATTCAAGGTAACTGACGTGCACCGTCGTTTCCGTAATGCCGTACATATTCACGAGCACCGGCTGATTGTCCGCGTGGCGGCTGTACCAATCCTCAAGCCGGCTCAGCTCAAGCGCCTCGCCGCCGAAGATGATATATCTGAGTGCGAGCTGACGCCCCAGCTCTTTGTGTTCTTTTTCCGCATGCATCAGCTGGTAAAACGCTGATGGCGTTTGGTTAAGTACGGTCACTCGCTCTTTCACGAGGAGATGTAGAAACGCTTCCGGCGATCTGCTGATGTCATGCGGCACGACGACGAGACGTCCGCCGTGAAGCAGCGGCCCCCATATTTCCCAGACAGAGAAATCGAAAGCGTAGGAGTGAAACATCGTCCACACATCATCAGAATGAAAGTGATACCAATGCCGCGTCGACTCAAACAGCCGGATAACATTGCTGTGCGGAATGATGACACCTTTCGGCACACCTGTTGATCCCGACGTGTAAATGACATAGGCCGGGTGAAGCGGCGACAGCGGACGAATCCGGTCAGCGTCCGCAGGGTTCGTGACGGCATATCGCTCAAGTGTTTCTTTATTCTGCGGGTCATCCAGGATGAAGGCCGGCATGCCGCTTTCGATAGAGAGCTTACTTGCGCCTTCACGGTTGGTGAGCATAAATACAGGCTTGGCATCATGTAACATAAAAGCAATGCGGTCCGCGGGATAATCAGGATCAAGCGGCAAATACGCTGCCCCCGTCTTCAGGACGGCTAACAGCCCGACAATCATATCTAAAGAACGCGGCAGCGCCAGTGCGACAAACTGCTCCGGGCCGACGCCGCGGGCAATCATCATGTGGGCGAGCTGATTGGCTCTTTCATTCAGCTCTTGATAAGTGAGCCCGCTCTCTTCAAATACTGCCGCCGTTTCATCCGCTTTTGCGGCGGCCTGTATTTCAAACAATTCAGGCAGTGTCTGCCGAGGCTGAATATGCTGTTTTGCCCGTTTAACCGGCAAAAGCTTCCGGCGCTCTTCATCAGAAAGAATGGTTAAGCTTCCGATCGGTTTATCCGGATGTGATGCGGCATCTTCGAGCAGAAGAAGCAGGCGTCCGGCAAGTGCTTCAGCCGTTTCTTTTCTGAATAAGTCCGTACTGAATTCCAGCAGACCTTCAATACCGGCAGGCGTACCGTCGTCATGGCGCTGTTCAGCCAATTCCAGCGTCAAATCAAATTTGGACGATCCGACACTGCTGATTTGCAGGCTTGTTTCCATATCAGGAAGACTGAGTACAGGATCAGGCGTATTTTGGAATGCGAGCATCACTTGGAACAGCGGATGTCTTGATCGGGAACGAACCGGATTCAATTCTTCCACGAGACGTTCAAACGGCACGTCCTGATGTTCATATGCTGCGAGATTCATTCCCCTGACCCTTTCAAGGAGCTCACAAAAGCTCGGATCGCCAGAGGTATCGGTTCTCAGTACGAGTGTATTAATGAACATACCCACAAGGTCTCCCAATGCGTCATCACTGCGGCCGGCTATCGGACTGCCGATCGGAATATCGGTCCCTGCACCGAGCCGGGTCAGTAACGCGGAAAGCCCTGATTGAAGCACCATAAACAGGCTTACGCGCTGATTTCTGGCAAGTGAGAGAAGACGGGCATGAAGCTCTTGGCCGATGTTGACCGGAATGACGCCGCCCCTGTAGCTTGATTCAGCGGGACGCGGAAAATCAGACGGCAGCTCCAGCTGATCCGGTACATTTTCAAGCGTTTTCTTCCAGAAATCCAGCTGGCGCGCAATTAAGCTCTCAGAATCAGACGCGCTGCCTAAAAGCTGCTGCTGCCAAAGCGCATAATCCGCATATTGAACCGCCAGCGGCGCCCATTCTGCTTTTTCACCTGTTTGCCGGGCGATATAGGCTATGGATAAGTCACGCATGAGCGGATTCAAGGACCAGCCGTCGCCTGCGATGTGATGCAGGAGAACCATCAGCGTATATTCGCCGTCACCAAGATCAAACAGCTCAGCCCGGACGGCCGGCTCTTTAGCGAGATCAAACCGATATCTTGCCGCAGCGGCAAGCATGTCTTGGAGCTCGTTTTTGTCCGCACGTGTCACGGTAAACACAGGGCGGGCTTCTTCAGCAGATAAAATGAGCTGATGAGATGATCCCTTATTTTCCGGAAAAACGGTGCGCAGGCTTTCATGACGGCTGACAACATCGTAAAAGGCGTGTTTCAGCGCTGATTGGTCAAGCTTGCCTGACATGCGGACAATCACCGGAATGTTGTAAGTCGGGCTCGGCCCTTCAAGACAGTAGAGAAACCAAAGACGCAGCTGCGCAAATGACAGCGGGATGTGCTCCGGCCGGTCAAACGGCTTGAGCTTAGGGCGCGCACTCTTTGCGGTGTCAAGCTGTGCGGCGAGCCCGGCAACGGTCGGCGTATCAAACAGACGGCCGATGCCAAGCTCTGCGCCCATCGTCTCCCGGACCCGGCTCATCAGGCGTCCGGCTAAGAGCGAATGTCCGCCCAATTCAAAGAACCCGTCATCAATTCCGACCCGCGCGAGACCGAGAACTTCGGCAAACAGATCGCATAATATTTCTTCCTGCGGCGTCCGCGGCCCTCTGTCAGACAGGACAGCGGAAAAATCAGGTGCAGGCAGAGCGCTGCGATCGAGCTTCTTATTCGGCGTCAGCGGCAATTCTTTCAGCTGTACAAACGCGCCCGGCACCATATAATCCGGCAGGCTTTCGCCTATATATTCACGAAGTCCACCGATATCAAGGGGCTGATCCGCGACAGCATAAGCCGCCAGCCGCTTATCTCCCGGCTGGTCTTCACGGACAATGACGGCGGCCTGCGAAATACCCGGGTATTTCGACAGCACTGACTCAATTTCTCCTAATTCTATCCGGAACCCGCGGATTTTAATTTGGTGATCGGCTCTGCTGATATAATCAAGCGAGCCGTCCTCACGCCAGCGCACGAAATCTCCCGTCCGGTACATCCTCGCGCCCTCGGGGCCGTACGGATCGGCAATGAATCTTTCAGCTGTTAAATCAGGACGGTTATAATAACCTCTGGCAAGCCCCTCGCCCGCGATATAAAGCTCGCCCGCGATTCCCGGCGGGACGGGCTGCAATGCGGCGTCCAGCACATATACCCGCGTGTTCCAAATCGGCGTTCCGATCGGAGGCGCCCCCGTATGGTCTTTTGCAAGCGGCTGTGCGGCCGACCAGATTGTTGTTTCAGTCGGCCCGTACAGATTCGTCACCGTACAGCCTGATTCAAGCAAAGCATGCATAAGCGCGTTCGGAAGCGCCTCACCTCCGACAAGCACCCGCAGCGCCCGGAGAGAATCCGGTTCATTGGTGACTAATGAATGCCACAATGTCGGCGTTGCCTGCATGATTGAAATACCGTATGAGTGAATCATGTGCGCAAGCGCCCGCGGTTCCTGAATCGTCTCTTTACGTGCGATGACGCACCCCGCCCCGCTGATGAGCGGAAGGAAGAGCTCAAGTCCGGAAATATCAAACGCCGCAGTCGTAACGGCAAGCAGGCGGTCTTGTTCGCCGAGCGGGAACATTTCCCGCATGGATAAGAGGAAATTGCTTACGCTTTTTAATGTGACGACTACGCCTTTCGGTTTGCCCGTTGAGCCCGATGTATAAATGATATAAGCGGGGTGCAAAGGCGAACATTCCGCCTGAGCGGGACAGTCAGCATTTTGAGCGGCAACGGTTTTTACCGTATCCGGGTCATCGAGAATGATCCTTTTTGCATCACTGTCTTCCGGCATGCGGCCGGATAATTCCATCGTTGTAATCAGGCATGCAGGCTGTGCATCTTTGAGCATGTATGCGATCCGCTCAGAAGGAAAATCAGGATCAAGCGGCAGGTATGCGGCTCCCGTTTTCAAAACGGCCAGCATACTCACGGCCAACTCCTGTGACCGCGGAAGCTGCAAAGCGGCAAATTGTTCCGGTCCGAGCCCCTTTTCCTTTAGCATGCCGGCAAGCTGGTTCGCGCGCTTGTTCAATTCGGCATAGCTGAGCTCTTCGTTTTCGGTGATGATTGCCGGCCGGTCCGGTGTTTTTACGGCCTGTTCGTAAAACAGCTCCGGCAGACTTTTCTGCTTCTCGGCCTTGCGCGTGTCATTCCAGCTTTCCAGTACGCGGAGACGTTCACTTTCAAGCAGAAGGTTGAGTGTGCCGATTTTTTGTGTCTGGTCTTTCACAGCGGATTCCAACAGAAGCAGGAATCGTTTTTGATGGTTTTCAATATCTTCGGCGCTGTACACTTCCGGATTCGCATCAAAGTCCACACGCATTCCGCTTCCGTCCGCTCTGTCGTAAACGTTAATTGACAAATCATCAACGGGCCCGGCTGATAAATTATGAACGGTGCCCGGCGCTCCGGCGAAATCAAGCGCGTAATCAAACGGCATCACATTGACTTGCGGGCCGAACAGCCTGCGATTTTCTCCGAGCAATTTAAGGTCGCGGCGCATATCTTCATGGCGGTATTTCTGATGGCGCCGAATGTTTCGGATTTCTTTTGCCACTTGGCTGACGGCCTCATGAAAATTCATATCCGGGCGAAGAGAAAGCCGTAAAGGCAGAAGATTCATGACCATACTCGGAATATTCAGTGAAATCGAGCCGATCCGCCCCATCATCGGTAAGCCGATCACGATATCCCCTGCGTTTGTCATCCGATGGACATATACCGCCGCTGCGGCCGTGACGGCTTCATGCCAGTTCGGAATCGCTTTTACATGCTGTAAAGCCGTTTCAGAAAGATAAGCCGTGCTTCTCCGAAAACGTGTTGACGTTCTCGGCGCTCTTTCCGCCAAACTGACGACATCAGGTTCATCCGCAAATTTCTCCATCCAAAATTCCCGATCTTTCAGGAATTGATCAGACGCGCGGTACTCTTGATCTTCTTTTACCAGCTCCTCCAAAGAACCGAAGGAGCGCCCATTATCCGGACGTCCCTCCCGTATTGCGGTGTACACTTGCGCCGTACGCCGTGCCAGCAGTGAAAAACCGTAGCCGTCTATCGCAATGTGGTGAATGCGCTGATACCAGAAAAAGCGTTCCGGTCCCGCCTGAAATAAAATGTCGCGGAACAAAGGCCCGGCCGCCATATCGACGGGCTCAGCCAAATCTGTCTGCATGAGTCTGAGTGCGGCCTGCTTCGGATCAGCTTCTGAACTCACATCTATGACATCGATCGCAGCCTCAAATGGAGGATTGATGATCTGCTTCGGCCCGTCTGCTCCCTCTTCGAAGCGGGCGTGTAATGACGCGGCTTCCGTCAGCACGCGTTCGAGAGCGGTTTTAAATATGTTCACATCGATCGCGCCGTTTATCTCAACGTACTCGCCTGTATTGTAAATCGGATTATCAGGATCAAGCTGCTGCGCAAACCAGATACCGGCCTGTGCGCCTGTCAGAGGCAGCTGTTGTGTATCATGCATTCTATTCTCTCCCTTTATAAATAATCTGCGTTCGGCAAGACTTTTTGAGATCGGGAAGAAAGAAGTCTCCACCACTCTTCCAGCGTCGGGTTCTCCGCCAGTTCCACAAACGTCACTTCAGCTCCGTCACGGCGCCATTGTTCGACAAGGCTCATGATTCTGACGGAGTCAAGACCTCTGTCCAGCAGGTCTTCATGATCCGGAATATCAGACGGTGATTCTTGAAGAATCGCCGCAATTTGTTCCCGCACCCGGTCTTTTGTCAATACGGCGGAAGTCTTCTCTGCTCCTTCAGAAACCGGCGCGCCGCCCAGCAGCTCCAGTACTTCGTTTGTCAAAGCCGTGTAAGCGCAGCGCTGAGACGCATATTCGATGGCCATCTTATGTTTTTCTGAAGAAAAATCAGCAACGGCGTCTCCGATAAAGAAGCTTTGGATATCATCCATAAATGCTTCACAGGCTGTGACGAGACAGCCGATGTGTGCATAAATTCCCGTAATCATGAGCTGGTCTCTGCCGCTTTCACGCATGATGTCAAGGAGATTCGTCCGTTTAAACGCGCTGTATCTCCACTTTGTGAGGACAATGTCCTGATCATCCGGGGCAAGCTCCGGAATGACCTTTTCTTCATAAGGCCCGCTTTTTAGCCCCGGCCCCCAAAAATCCGTCAGCAGCGCGCGGTCCGCCGGGTCTTGGCTGCCCGGCTGCGCGGTATACACCACCGGAATGCCGAGTGCTTTGCATTGCTCTTTTATTTTTTTGATATTCTGAGCCGCCTCCGTGATCGGAGCCTCACCTTTCGCAAAAGCATCGACGAAATAATTCTGCATGTCATGGATCAGAAGCACCGCGCGTTTCGGATTCAGCGTCCACGATACTTTATTTTCAGGCATATCTGACGCTGTCGGCAGCGCATATGCGGGAATAGACGGTATAGCCAATGTAAACACTTCCTTTTTTTAAGATTGTTTGATTTCAGCCGGCTTTACTTTTTGGGCGATCGTTTCGCGAAGATCCTTTTTACTGACCTTGCCGACGCCGGTTTTCGGGAAAGAAGCGATAAATTCAATCCGGTCGGGGATTTTATATGCCGCCAATCCGCGCTCACGTAAAAATGCTTTCAGCTCTCCCGGTTTCGGCGCTTCTCCTTTCGGGATGACGAACACACAGGATCGCTCCCCGAGAAAATCATCCGGCATTGAAACCATGGCCGCATCATGAACGGCAGGATGCGCAAGAAGGTGATTTTCCACCTCCTCAGCGGCTATTTTTTCACCGCCCCGATTGATTTGATCTTTCGCACGTCCTTCGACGATGATATAGCCGTCCGCCGTCAGTTTGACGATATCGCCGGTCTGATAAAATCCGTCGGCTGTGAATGATCTTTCATTATGTTCAGGCGCTTTATAATATCCGCGAATCGTGTAAGGGCCGCGTGTAAACAAATGTCCCGCTTCACCGGGGGCGACATCCCGCCCGTCATCGTCTAAAACCCTGACCTCATCAAAAGGTGACATCGGTCTGCCTTGCGTATTGACAATGATCTCTTCAGGATCATCCAGTCTCGTATAATTCACCAATCCTTCCGCCATTCCGAAAACCTGCTGAAGGGTGCATCCGAAAGCGCTCTTCACGCGGCGGGCCGCCTCAGCGCTGAATTTGGCGCCTCCCACCTGCAGCACTTGAAGGCTTGATAAATCATCACTTCGCGAACCGGATGCGTCCATCCACACCATCGCAAGCGGCGGGACGAGCGCTGTAATTGTGACACGTTCTTTTTCAATTAACGGGAAGCAGTCATCCGGACTCGGCGTCGGTGACAGAACAACCCGGCCCCCGGCATATAAAGTTCCCAGCACACCCGGCGAGCTGAGCGGATAATTATGCGCTGTCGGCAGAGCGGCCAAATAAACGCTGTGATGATCCAAGCCGCATATTTCCGCGCTGATGCGCAAACTGTATATGTAATCGTCGTGTGTTCGCGGAATCAGCTTGGACAGCCCCGTACTGCCTCCTGAAAGCTGTAAAAAGGCGACTTCCGCCGGGCTTATATCTTCCAGCTGAACCGGCTCTCTATGCAGGCTGCTCAGTTCTTGAAACTCTTCAGCTTCGCCGGCCACAATGACATGCGCCAAATCCGGAAGTTTGTCTTTCACCTGTCTGGCAAGCGCTCTGTAATCAAAACCTGAATGCATATCAGGAATGATGTATGCTTTCGCCTCTGCAAACTCGCAGAAATACGTAATCTCACTGCTTCTATGGGAAGGCAGTGCGAAAACGGGCAGTGCTCCGAGCCGGAACAGCGCGAAAATCACTTCAAAAAACTCAGCGATATTCGGCAGCTGAACGACAACGCGGTCTTCCTTTTGAATTCCGAGCTTATGCAGTCCCGCCGCTAAACGATCGGCCCTTTCATCTAATTCTTTGTAGCTCCAATGTACATCTTTACACGTCACGGCAGTTTGATTTCCGTATAAAGCCGCGCGCTCTTTCAGCATTCCTCCGAACGTCTCACCCTTCCAGCAGCCGTCTTTTCGGTATTTGTCAGCCCATTCTTCCGGCCATGGCGTAAATCCAGTCAGCACGATCCGTTCCCTCCTTTTTTACAACTCATCTTGGTAAAGCCCCATCGCCCGGAGCATGGTGCGGAATTTCGCCGATGTTTCGTCCAGTTCATCCTGCGGCTTTGATCCGGCGACAATCCCGGCACCCGCAAAGAGCCGAAGAGACCTTGTTTCCGCTTCGGCGCAGCGGAGTGCGATAATCCATTCTCCGTCACCTTCAGCATCACACCAGCCCGCCATTCCCGTGTAGAAATTGCGGTCAAACGGCTCAATATCCTGAATCGCTTCTCTCGCCGCATCCGTCGGCGTTCCGCATACCGCGGGTGTCGGATGCAGGGCGATGGCCAGCTCAAGTGATGTCGTTGACGGATCACGCAGCTCTCCCTTTACCTCGGTGGACAGGTGCCACATCGCCTCAGTTTTAATGAGTGACGGTTTTTCCGGCACATCAAGCACACGGCAGAACGGTTTAAGGGCGGCGGCCACGGCGGCCACGACTACGGCATGTTCATGCAGATCTTTTGCTGATTGCAGCAGTTCTTCCGCTCTTCTTTGATCCTCGGCGGGATCTGTGCTGCGAGGTCTGGAACCTGCCAGCGGATTGGACAGAATCGATGTTCCGTTTTTGGACAGCAGCAGTTCAGGACTTGCGCCGAAAAGCGTTTTTCTTGTTTCTGACGTTCCCGTCACATCCGCAGCGAATGTATAGCCGCGCGGGTTGTGCTGCGCCAAATGCTTGACGGCCTGAGGAATGTCGATATCCTTTTCAGCGGTCAGATGAAGCGTCCTTGACAGCACGATTTTGCTGAGCGGACCGTCCGTAATGTTGAATACGCCTTGTTCCACACCGCTCATAAAGCCCTCAGGCTCCGGAACGGGACGGATGTCATATGTATTGGATTGCGGCTTTTCTGCGGAAGATTCCGCAAACGAAAGCGGGCCTGCCGTATGGACATTCTTCGGTACAAAAAGCCGGGAAGCTTTTCTGCCGTCAAAAGGAATGGCGCCGGCCGCAATCGGATGTTTGATGCCGGCTTGCTTTGCCTCAAGAAGCGTCTGTCTCACGCGTTCAGGCAGTGAATCCAGCTGATTTTCCGCGTCTGTATCAGGCACTTCCGCAAACATTCCTTCCGCAAGCATCGTACTTTTCGGGGAAGCTAAAAAGAACGCCCCGGGCTTGTAAGCGTCCAGCACCTCTTTTGCTGACACTTCCGCCAATAAATGTTGATTTGTCATGTTTGTCCCTCCTTCTCGTTAAATCAAACGCCTAAAGTAGCGCCGCCATCAACGCATAAATCATGCATCGTAATATGGTTTGCCTGTTCAGAAGCCAGAAACAAAACGGCATTTGCAATATCAGAAGGCTTCGCCAGCTTTTGAAGCGGAATTCCCGTTTTATATGTATCAAGCGAACCTCTGATGACGTCCCGGGCTCCGTTCTCGTCCTGCCACAGCGCCCGCTGCATGTCGGTTTCCGTTGAACCCGGAGATACGATGTTGCAGCGGATATGATGGGCCGCAAGCTCCAGTCCGAGGCATTTCGTAAACATGACGGCAGCCGCTTTTGACGCCGCATAAGCCGCCATGGAAGCACGCGGAACGCCGGCTGCATTCGAACCGACCGTAACGATGGCGCCTTTTTGACGCTCAATCATGTACCGGCTTACAGCCCGCGATACATGAAAAACGCCGGTCGTATTAACAGAAAATGTTTGATCCCAATCTTCATCACTGAGGGATTGCACCGGACCCGGCCGCAGCACGCCCGCAACGTTCGCCAATATTTCAATAGGCCCCATGTCGCGTTCAACGGCGGCGATGATATCATTGACAGCCGCACTGTCAGATACATCTGCGGCAAACCCCTGCGCCTGCACTTCTTTTTTCCGAAGTCTGTCAGTAAGCCCGAGAAGCAGGTCTTCATTTGTATCTATAGCTGCCACATTTACGCCTTGTTCAGCAAGGGCAAGCGCTGTTGCTTCTCCGATGCCTTGAGCGGCGCCGGTGACAACGGCCGTTTTCCCTTTCATTCCCAATGCGTCCATATTATCATTCCCTTTCTATATTGATAATGATTATCATTATCAATTATGATTCAAGACAATCATATCCAAATCAAAACACGCAGTCAATTAGAAAATTAGAATCAGCTGCATTTAGTTCGAAGGGCCTGTTTTTTCTCATGCGGGAGAATACGGGGTATGCGGCCCTCCCGGATTCAGGCAGAAACGCAGGGCTCTGCTGATTAAAACGGGCAGGACAGAAATATGGCCTTCTCCTTCAAACTCGCTGTATTCAGCACGGACTCCTTCATCTTCAAACCCGGATAATAAAGAGTACAGCGCCTCTGCGTGCTGCGGGATTCTGCTTTTATGTGTTTTTTCAATTTCTCCCGCAGCCAGCAATACGCTGACTTGAAGATTTTCCGCAGAGAGCCGGTCTGACAAACGTTCCGCGTTTTCCTGAATAAAACGCTTGTTCCAATGAATTGACGGACTTCCCGCAACATAGGTCTGGAACATGTCCGGCCTCGTCAAAAGCACTTGCAGCACAAAAAGACCGCCCAGCGAATGGCCGAAAATCGTCTGCCTGTCTCTGTCGATCGGATAATCCCGCTCCATCGCGGGCTTTACTTCTTCTTCTATAAACTCCAGAAACGCTTCCGCCCCTCCCTGTTCGGGCCATGCCGCGCCGCGCGGATGCACCGGCAATTCTGATTCAGAAAGCGGCATCGTAAAATCACTGTGCCGTTCGGCGGAAAACGGCTGATCTGTCGGGTAGCCGATTCCGACAATCACCGCCGGAACAACGCCTGTTTTTTCAGGCCGCCGGCTTTGCACCCGCAAAGCTTCGGCCATTGTGCCGAACACGGAATTCGCATCGAGCAGGTATATGACGGGGAAGCCGGATGCAGGCGGTTCTTCCTGAGGTAAAGAGACAAAGATACGATACGTACGGCCTCCTTTTGAGCGCATTTCTCTTACTTCTGTGCCCGGAACCGCGTATCGGCCGGCCGGCGCGAAACCCCGCTTTATTTGTTTTCCGTCCATTATGTGTTCATCCCCTTTGTGGCAATTGCTTTATCTATGCTTATTGATAATGATTTTCAATATCAAAAGACACCTCAAATAATAGGTTTTTTGCCAAACAAAGTCAATGGATTTTTGATATAAAAAAAGCACCTTATTTCAATAAGGTACCTAAGAACTATATAGGGATAGGGGCTTAATCCCATGTAAAGCGCTCATTCTTCCATGGATCTCCCCTCATATGGTAGCCGTTTTTCTCCCAAAAGCCGGGGTGGTTTTCCTTTGTGAACTGAATGCCGCGCAGCCATTTTGCGCTTTTCCAAAAATAAAGATGGGGGAAAACGCCTCTGAGCGGATAGCCGTGCTCTGGCGTTAACGGCTCGCCGTTATGCGCATATGCCAGCAGGGATGTTTCCCGCGTAAAATCAGAAAGCGGCAGGTTGGCCGTCCAGCCCTCTTCAGCGTGCAGAATGACGAATCCTGCTTCTTTGTGCACACCCGCTTTCTCAGCGATGTCTTTTGCGCGTATTCCCTGCCAGATATTATCAAGACGGGACCAGCCCGTGACGCAATGAATATCATTTTTCACTTCGGCTTCCGGAAAGGCTTTGATATCTTCAAAGCTTAACAGCATAGGACGGTCGACAAGCCCGTACACTTGCAGATTCCATTTTGACATATCTTCATAATAAGGAACATTTCCGGCGTGAAGCACGGGAAACTTCGTTGTGACATTTTGATTTGGCGGAATCCGTTCCGACTGTTTTGTTTGTTTCGTTTTCCCGAAAAACATATGGCTCCCTCCATTTAGTAAACCTGTATTAAATCTTTGTTGACAATCAATCACCCTTCGATTACGCTAATCTGGTACAAGTGTAAGGGGGAAAAACAAATGAAACAACGCAACCTTCGCGCGGGCGATATGGCGCTTATCGGCATGTTTGCCGCCCTGATGGCCGTCGGCGCCAACATTACATCAATGGCTCCTTTTTTGCAAGTTGCGGGAATTCCGTTATCGCTGCAGCCTTTCTTTTGTCTGTTAGCCGCGATGCTTCTCGGCGCCAGACGGGCAGCCATTGCAATGACGGTATACGCATTGGCCGGACTCGCGGGGGCGCCTGTTTTCGCTCAATTCTCAGCAGGCTTTGCGCCGTTTATCGGAAAGAGCGGCGGATTTATTCTCGCTTACATTCCGGCGGCATTTGCAGCCGGATGGCTGCTGGAAAAAACAAAAAAACCCGGCCGCCTGCATTATGCATGGGCCTCTTTGATCGGTACCGCCGTCATTTATATCATTGGCACGTCCTATACGTATATTGCGCTGAAATTATGGCTTCATGCTCCGATCAGCTACGGAATGGCCTGGTTTTACATGATATGGTTTTTCATAAAAGATATCATTTTAGCACTGTTATTGGCATCTATCGCGCCCGCCGTATACAGGTCTATTCATAAAGCGACGGGGTTCAGCAGAAATCCGGCGTAAGATGTTCTCAGCATACAAAAAGGCTCCCCTTTCCGGGAGCCTTTTTTACAGAACAAGCGCGGCAATCCACCCGAATATCACAAGCGGAATGTTATAGAAAATAAATGTCGGTACGCACGTATCCCAAATGTGGTGGTGCTGTCCGTCAGCGCTGAGGCCTGACGTCGGCCCGAGCGTACTGTCACTTGCAGGAGAACCCGCATCACCGACCGCGGCGGCCGCTCCGATTACGGCGATCGTCGCCATCGGGCTGAATCCGAGCTGAGCGCACAGCGGGACAAATATGGTCGTAATGACGGGTACGGTTGCAAATGATGATCCGATTCCCATCGTGATTAATAAACCGACCACCAGCATCAGGAGCGCGCCTAATGATTGACTGTGACCGATAAAGCCTGTTGATGCTTTGACCAAGGAAGCCACATCGCCCGTTTTGTTCAATACATTTGAAAAACCGGCCGCAACAAGCATGACAAACCCGATAAAAGCCATCAGAATCATGCCGTCCGTGATCAGCTTATCCGCTTCATTGCGCTTCATGACTCCGCTGATAAACAGCGTAAACAAACCGGCAAGCGCGCCCATGATCATACCTTCCACTCCGAGCACTTGTGACAGATAGAGCTGAACGGCAAGCGACACGGCAATGGAGATCAGGGCGATGGCAATGCTTTTTTTCGTATAAGGAGAAGACGACAGTCCGGCAATCTCCTTCGTCTCATATTTCTTCGGTTTCCGGAAGACGATGACGGATAAAATTAATCCGACTACCATCCCGGCCGTCGGGATGATTAAAGCATACGGAATATCACTGAGCGGGACCTTTAAACCGGCTGACGCCATATTATCTCTCAGCATCCCTTGGAAAATCTGTCCGAATCCGACAGGCAGAACGATATACGGCGCAGTCAGTCCGAATGTCATCACACACGCGATCAGTCTGCGGTCTATTTCAAGTTCGTTAAATATTTTTAAAAGCGGCGGAATCAATACAGGAATAAACGCAATGTGAACGGGCACCACGTTTTGCGAGAAACAGGATATGATTAAAATAATCAGTACGATTAACACTTTTGACAGTGCTTTTTTCCGCGAATCTTCCTTTTTTCCGATTAGTTTGACAGACGCTTCCACCATTGCATCGGGAAGCCCCGTCTTTGTCAGTGCCGCGGCAAATGCTCCGAGCAGCGCGTAGCTGACCGCGACGGTGGCATTTCCGCCGAGACCGTCCGTAAAAGCCTTCACCGTCTCTCCGAGGCCTAAGCCGCCGGTCAGCCCGCCGGCAAGCGCGCCGATCATTAAAGCTATAATAATATTGACACGCAGCAGGCTTAAGACGAGCATAAGCAATACTGCGACAACAACAGCATTCATTGATGAGTCCCTCCAAAAATCCTTTAGTTTGCTAATGTAGTAGATAATTAAAGTTAACATACATTCTGCGCTTTAGTCAACTAAAGATTTTGGAAATCAAAAAACCCGCTGCATCAAGGCAGCGGGATGCTGTTATCTTTCGGGCGTAAACCGCTCAGTCAAAACAGCCAACGTCCTTGCCATGACGCCTGTTGCGCCGGCAGGGCCGAAGCATGTCGCTTTATTCGCCGTCGCGGTTCCCGCAATATCGAGATGAACCCACGGCGTGTTTTCCGCGAATTCACCAAGGAATGCCCCCGCCATAATCGCGTGGCCTTCTCTTCCCGGAGAATTGTTCAAATCAGCCATCTGACTGTTTCTCACCCGTTTTTTATCCTTTTCTGTAATCGGAAGCTGCCAGATCGGCTCGCCGGATTCTTTCGCCGATTCCGCCACTTGTTCATAAAACGCGGCGTGATTGGTCATGGCGCCCGTCATTTCGTTCCCTAAGGCGACAATGACACCGCCCGTTAACGTTGCGACGTCTACAAGGACAGAGGCTCCGTGCTGCTTGGCGTATGTGATGCCGTCAGCAAGCACGAGACGCCCTTCCGCATCGGTGTTCAGGATCTCAATGGTTTTTCCGCTGAGCGAGACGATGACGTCATCAGGCTTCATAGCATCGGACGAAATCATGTTGTCCGTAGACGGTATGACGGCGAGCACGTTTTGTTCAGGCCGGAGTTCGCCGATAATTTCCATTGCGCCCAATACCGAGGCGGCCCCTCCCATATCGCTTTTCATGCCGACGATGCCGGTTTTCGGCTTTATTGAATATCCGCCCGTATCAAAGGTAATTCCTTTACCGACCAGGCCGATGACGTCTTCCCACTGATCTTTGCCCTGATACTTCAGAACGATCATTTTCGGCGGTTCGGATGAGCCTTTGTTAACGGCAAGCAGCCCGCCCATGCCGAGCTCTTCCATTTCATCTTTTTCTAAAATTTCACACTCGAAATCGTATTTTGCCGCAAGCTCAGCGGCATATGACGCCAAATCAGTGGCCGTCAGCATATTACCCGGCATATTCACAAGCGTGCGGGCTGAATTCGTCCCTTGGCCGTATGCCGCGCCGACGTTCAGGCCGGCCTGCACTTCCCTCAGGTCTTCTTCGGTCACGGCGCAGACTGATTTCAGTTCCTGATCCGGCTCATTCGATTTATGTTTATAATCCTGCACTTCGTAAACCGCAAGCAGACAGCTTTCTGAAAGCGCATGAGCGGCATCGGCGGCAGGCACTTCCCCGGAGACGAATGTATCGAGCAACACGGATACTTCCTGTTTTTTATCTTGATGAATCTGCTGAAATACTCGTGCAAAGCATTCTTTCGTATCTTCAAACGAATAATCCGCTTCTCTTCCCAGGCCGATAAAATAAATACGTTTCATACCGGTCGCAGCCGGAGGGTATACTTTTGATACACGATTGCGTTTGGCGGACACATCACCATCCTTTAACAGCTGGGTCAGATGACCGTCCAATTTATCATCCAATTCCTTCGTAAATCCGTTCAGCGTGCTTTTTTGAAAAAGACCGATGACCAGTGTTTCGGGATGCCGCAGTTGATCAGATGCATAAAACATGAGTAAACACTCCTTATGTGGGTATTTGTTATGTAAAGTGGTATAATGAAAAAACATTTTTCATTGATTTTATTTTACCAAACTAAGGGCGTTTTCTGCAGTTTTTCGATACGATCGGAATCAGCAGATACAGAAAGGATGTCGCATATGGATGTACTTATGAATTTTCCTTTACTGGCGAGTTTTGCCGCCATTATTTTTGCCCAAGTTGTAAAAGTGCCTATTCAATTTATCGTATCCAAAAAACTTGACTGGTCTCTTGTGACGAGCACCGGCGGCATGCCGAGCTCCCATTCCGCCGCCGTCACCGCGCTGTCAACCGGAATCGCTTTGGAACAGGGACTGGACTCGCCCCTGTTTGCAGTCGCCGCGATTTTCGCCGTCATTACGATGTTCGATGCTACAGGTGTCAGGCGGCATGCGGGTGAACAGGCGACGGTCATTAATAAACTGGTCATCGACTTTAATCGGTTTGTCAGCGAAGCGAAGGACTTTCAGAAAGCGGAAGAGAAGGAAAAACAGAAGAAACTGAAAGAACTGCTCGGCCATCAGCCGATTGAAGTATTCTTCGGCGGCGTCACCGGTATTGTGCTGACATTGATTTTAGATTATTTCTTTATGTAAAAAACGCTTCAGCGGACGCTGAAGCGTTTTTATTCTTTTACCGTTTTGTATTGATTTCTGAACACTTGCAGCGACTTGGTTTCGTTCAGCTTTACAAGTTCGTCCTCGGTCACTGTGCCGTTCCCTTTTTTAATCATGTAGACCTCAAGTGTTTTTTTGCCCCAATTGTTATAGACGTCCTTGACGGTGTCAAAGTAGAGGTCAAGGCGGCTGCCTTTAATTTTTGAGCCGGTATCGGCGACAACCCCGTAACCGTAATTCGGTATAAACAGAATCGTCCCGATCGGGAAAACAGACGGATCGGCCGCAACAGTTGAATATAAATCTCGTTTGACCTTCACGCCTGAATATGTAATTCCGTACTGCGGATGCCCGGGAGATTTTCCGGTAGATTCCGCTCCGGCGGTATAACCGGTGGCCGTCACCTTTTGTGACGGATAGCGTTCCCAGTCAAAAGCTTCTTCCAGCGGCTTTACCCTGCCTGATGCCTTCTTTTCCGGCTGATTCTGTAAGGATTGAAACGGAGTGCCGATGTTTTTCAAAACGGCGCCGCGATGTTCCGTCATCCAATTTGTCAGATCCTTTGCTTCAACACCGGTTATGGAAAAGTATGTCGCATGGCATGCGCCCAAAAAGAGCACGATCATGAATACACGTCTGATTATCGTCAATCTGAAATCACTCTCCTCCGAGTCATTGTTCCCAACTCGGTGAGGTGCTATACAAAAAGCGCCGCGACACAAAAAAAGCTTTCTTGAATAAGAAAGCGGCTTAAAACATTTGATATCCTCTTTTTCTGAGCGCCTTTATGGAAATGCCTGACATGATGGCTCCCGCCAGTCCGCCCGCCAAAATCACGACATCCGCAACCGCTAATGACATGATGCGCTGAAACAGGCTTTGAAAGGATTCCCCCGGCGCCTGCACGTAACTGATCATCTTTTTATTGCTGATAATGAAAAGGCATACAATCGGATAGACAACAGCCATAATCCACGACATTCTAAGCAGCATGTTCAACAGAAAGCCTATGCCGAAAAACAGTACAAAAAATAGTACGATTGAGATCAGGACAACCGGCAAACTAATCACAAACATCCACCCCCTACAGCACTTTCAGTGTACCTCGGGGGCGGTAAAAAAGTCAACGTCTGGAAAAATCAGCGTCTCTCTTTGCCGCTTCCCTGGCAGGAGGGACATGTTTCGGAGCCGCCAAGAAGCAATTGAAAATACCCTTTACCTGAGCAGAACGGACACGCCGCCGTGCTTTTTGCTGTCGTTTTCATGCGGATCACCCTTTTTCTTAATTTTCTGATAATATACCATATTTACTTGTCAAGCACCAAGTCAGAATATGTGACAAATCAACTCATGTAAGCGGAAACATTCATTTTTTTCTTTTACATGCTTTTTATAGCGCTCTTTTTTAAAAGAAGAGAAAACCCGCGGCTGCGGGTTTTCAGAAGAATTTAAACTTCCCTTTTTTCAGCGTCAGGCCCAGCCCGCCGATCATAAAGAGCGAGCGGTTATCAATGACCTTTTTCATAAAGGACGCCGGCGTGCCTTTAAGCTTCCTGCCGTATACGACTCCGACAGCGTTATGCTCACCGAGGGAGGCGACCGTTCCTTTAATGTCAGGCTTGAACTCTTCAAGCTGGCCTCCTTTTATCAAACCGCCCAGATTTTTGGCGACCGTTTCTCCTTGCTGCATCGCGATCTGAGCAGTCGGCGGGTACGGCCGTTCCGTCTCTTCATTGATAAAGAGCGAGCTGTCGCCGAGAATAAAAACGTCATCATGTCCCGGCGCCCGAAGATCAGGGTTGACCTTGACACGGCCGCGCATATTTTCAAAACCCGCTTCCTCCACGATCGGATGTCCGCGCACACCCGCGGCCCAGACAACGGTCTGCGATTTGATTTCTTCCGGCTCTTCATCTTTCTTGCCGACTGTGACACCGTCTGCGCGGCATTCTTGAACCGCGGTGCCGATTTTAAATTCAACGCCTTTGCTCTCAAGGTATTGAACGGCGTAATCGACAAGCTCCGGATCAAATCCCGGCAAAACCGTCGGGGCGGCCTCGACACAGACGATCCGGACGAGACTTTCATCTATATCATAATATCTGCATAACTCCGGCTTGCGGTTCGCAAGTTCACCGAGAAATTCAATTCCCGTAAAGCCCGCTCCGCCGACAACGATGGTTAAGCGGTCAGGGCGTTTTTCAGCCTCCGTATTGTATGTCGCAAATTGGAGCTCAATATGGTCTTTCAGCTGGCGCGACGTATTAATATTCGCGATCGGAAAAGCGAATTCTTTTAAGCCTTTAATCCCGAATGTTTCAGGGACGGCGCCAAGCCCGATGACAAGATAATCATAAGGGATGTCCCCTTGTGAAAGCGTCACCTTTTTATTTTGCACATCTATCGCTTTTACGGTATCCTGCACAAATTTGACCCGTGATTCATTGATTACATCTTTTATTTGATATCTGCAGCGGTCATGATGCAGCGTTCCTGCGCTCGCTTCATGCATCCATGTCGTTTCATAATGATAATTGTGTTTATTGACCAAAGTAATGTCAGCGTCATTTGCCCCGATATGCTTCGGAAGCCTTGTTACTGTCATTAATCCACCATAACCTGCACCTAAAACCACGATTTTGGGTTTATTCAATGCCATCA
The DNA here is from genome assembly GCF_027721405.1 of Bacillus sp. KICET-1. NCBI lineage: Bacteria > Bacillati > Bacillota > Bacilli > Caryophanales > Bacillaceae > Bacillus > Bacillus sp. KICET-1. The sequence continues at coordinate 1,761,160 of NZ_CP113515.1, read as the reverse complement.
CATCCACCTTCTTTTTTTTGCTGTTAGACGCATAATCAAATCAACATTTGTATTAGCTTCAGCTTATTGGCGGGATTTTATGAAATGAAATATAAAATTTTTTAGAAAACCGCACATGTCTGCATATCACCATACTATCCGGAAGAATCAGAAAACATTCAGGAAAAAACAGATTGGAATTTGTCCCCATCTTAGCGGCGGCCGCAATTTTTTTCAAGAATGAAGCGGCCGGGCGGTTTTCGGCACTCGTCATCCTTTTAAATTGTATGTTATAATTAATAACAATTTTCAATTAGGAGGCAATTTGGTATGCAAGAGGATTCAAAGGTTTATGATATTACGGTCATCGGCGGCGGCCCGGTCGGCCTGTTTACCGCTTTTTACGGGGGAATGAGACAGGCGAGCGTCAAAATCATCGAGAGCCTGCCTCAGCTTGGCGGCCAGCTCAGCGCGCTGTACCCTGAAAAATATATTTATGATGTAGCCGGATTCCCGAAAATCCGCGCCCAAGAACTTGTGAACAACTTAAAAGAGCAAATGGCAAAGTTCGATCAGACTATCTGCTTAGAGCAGGCCGTTGAATCTGTTGAAAAACAGGCGGACGGTGTGTTTAAGCTTGTCACGAATTCAGAAACGCATTATTCAAAAACGGTTATTATTACAGCGGGAAACGGCGCATTTAAGCCGAGAAAGCTTGAGCTGGAATCAGCGGAACAATATGAGGGCAAAAACCTGCACTACTTCATTGACGACCTCAATCAATTCGCAGGCAGACGCGTTGCCGTTCTGGGCGGCGGCGATTCCGCGGTGGACTGGGCGCTCATGCTTGAGCCGATCGCGAAAGAAGTCAGCATCATCCACCGCCGTGATAAATTCCGCGCGCATGAGCACAGTGTCGAAAACCTGCATAATTCTAAAGTCAACGTGCTGACACCGTTTGTTCCCGCTGAACTTGTCGGTGAAGACCGGATCGAACAGCTCGTTCTCGAAGAAGTGAAAGGCGACCGTAAAGAAATCATTGAAATTGATGACTTGATCGTAAACTACGGCTTTGTTTCTTCTCTCGGCCCGATTAAAAACTGGGGCCTTGAAATCGAGAAAAATTCCATCGTCGTCAAAAGCACAATGGAAACGAATATCGAAGGCTTCTTTGCCGCCGGAGATATCTGCACATATGAAGGCAAGGTCAAGCTGATCGCCAGCGGTTTCGGCGAAGCTCCGACAGCCGTGAACAACGCGAAGGCTTACATGGACCCGAAAGCGCGCGTCCAGCCTCTGCATTCTACAAGCATGTTTGAAAAATAATAAAAAAGAGTCTGTGTCATACCGGCACAGACTCTTTTTTATTTAAACATCCAAATATAATTCATGACGGTTCCGACAACAAGCGCAATGACAAGCGCCGACACGACCCAAATCGTGCCTAAAATAATCCGGTCCTGAATTTTCTGGGCTTTCGGGCTGTGCCCGGGCTGTTTTTGTTCCACACCGGCCCCTCCCTTCTTCTGCAAATCTATCTATCGTAACAAATGTCTTACAACACCCAATACTACTATGATAACCAAACTGCAAATGGATGACAAGCTGACCGCATATGAGGCGGCATGAAATCATTTGACATTCCTGACAAAACAAAGTACATTATAAAAAGACGAACATTTTAATTTTATTTAATTCTATCATTCGCTTTTAGGGGTGTTATATATGGAAAATGTATTTGATTATGAAGATATTCAGCTGATTCCTGCAAAATGCATTGTTGAAAGCCGATCTGAATGTGATACATCAGTTACGTTGGGCGGACACACGTTTAAACTTCCGGTCGTACCGGCCAACATGCAGACGATTATAGATGAAAACATCGCGGCCTGGCTCGCGGAAAACGGGTATTTTTATATCATGCACCGCTTCGAGCCGGAAAAACGCCTGGCTTTTGTCCGGGATATGAAAGCGCGCGGACTGATTTCTTCCATCAGTGTCGGCGTGAAGGAAAATGATTATGAATTCATCCGGGAGCTGAAAGCACAGGAGCTGGTGCCGGATTATATTACCATTGATATCGCGCACGGCCATTCCAATGCCGTGATCAGCATGATTCAATTTATTAAAGAACATGTCCCGGAAAGCTTTGTCATCGCAGGGAATGTCGGGACGCCTGAAGCTGTAAGGGAGCTGGAACGCGCGGGCGCTGACGCGACAAAAGTGGGAATCGGCCCCGGGAAAGTCTGCATCACCAAAATTAAAACCGGCTTCGGAACCGGCGGGTGGCAATTAGCCGCGCTTCGCTGGTGCGCAAAAGCGGCGAGCAAACCGATCATTGCTGACGGCGGCATCCGCACGCACGGCGATATCGCGAAATCCATCCGATTCGGCGCATCCATGGTCATGATCGGATCATTATTCGCCGGCCACGAAGAATCACCGGGACAAACGATCGAAATCGATGGAAAGCTGTACAAAGAATATTTCGGCTCCGCTTCCGAATTTCAAAAAGGCGAAAAGAAAAACGTCGAAGGCAAAAAAATGCATGTCGAACATAAAGGGTCTTTACAGGACACGCTGATTGAAATGGAGCAGGATCTGCAATCTTCCATCTCTTACGCCGGCGGCAATACACTCGAAGCCATCCGCAATGTCGACTACGTGATCGTAAAAAACTCTATTTTCAACGGCGACAGATTTTAACACGCAGCAGAGCCGCTCGAAGATAAAAAAAAATGACATTCAATATGAATGTCATTTTTTTATTAAATACCGAAATAAAGAGCCGCACTGGCTAACAGATTAATCACAAAAATAAACAAAAAGATGTAACGAATGAATTTATTTTGCACCGGAGCAAATATAAAGAGATATAGTCCTGCCACCCCAAAAGTAAGAACAGGAAACAGCCACTCAAAGGATAAAGAAATGATATAACCGATAATCATAACAATCGGCACACCGATTAATGATAATTTACTTCTCATATGATTTCTGCCCCTTTTACTTAAAAATTGGTGTGATGTAAGCTTCAATAATGGCAGCGGCGATCAGCAGACAAATAATAAGCAGCACCAATATTCCAATATGCCTGAACATTGAAGCGATTATCTTTTTTTCCTTAGAAAAACTCAGCCTGATGACCAATTCAACGCCCTTAAAACCAATGGCGCCACTTAATAATAACGCAGGAACTTCAAATATACCATGAGGAATTAGCAGTAAAAAAATCTGATAAAAAGGAACCCCGCTATGTAGATTTTCTATAATAGAGCCGCTTAAAATAAACCCGTTGGTGAATAAATAAAAGATTGAGGTCAACCCAAAGGTAAAAAAACCCGCGGCTAAAAACAGACAAGCTATTGCATTATTTTTCAGCAGTTCAACCGCGCCTGACGAGCCGTTGTAAGACGCTGATGAAACAAAGTGATCGGAAAAAAACGCAGCGATCACACCCCCTGAAAAAAACAGCAATGACGCGGTTAACGGAATGGCGGACGTCCTGATTGCCGGCAACAGGCGGTTCATCATGTATAGATACTCTCAGCCAATTCTTCAATCTCTTCTAATGAATGCTCGGATGACTGATACTCCGCCGCAAAAACGCCCTCATGTATAATACCGATCGTATCGCACAGCGAATGCGCCAGCTCCAGCAGGTGAGTCGATAACAGGACCGTATTTCCCTGCTTGACGTACTCCTTTAATAACGTTCGTATCGTTTTACCGCTGATTAAATCAATGCCCGTCAGCGGCTCGTCAAGAATTAATATCTTTGGCTGATGAATGAGCGCGGCCGCAATTGATAATTTTTGTTTCATTCCGTGTGAATATGTTTTAATCAGCTGATTTCCGTCTTGAGCAAGCTTCAGCGTCTCTAACATATTCTTTATATAATCATTTGTCCGCTGAGACGGCACTTGAAACATCTCCGCTGTAAAACGCAAGTATTCGACTCCCGTTAAATAATCATATAAAAAAGCATGGTCGGGCACAAAACCGATATCAGCCGATATTTGCCCCCCCTCTTCTGAATCCAGTTCCTTGCCGTCAATCATGACGCGGCCTGAAGTCGGTTTAAGCAGGCCCGAAATGATTTTCAAAGTCGTTGTTTTCCCGACTCCATTAGTCCCCAGCAAAGCATAGATTGAGCCTTTTTTCACCTCAAACGAAATATCTTTCAACACCTGTTTTTCACTATAGTTTTTTTGTATATTCACTAATTTAATCATTGTTCGCAAACCTTTCCGCCATATTGATTCTGCGAAGAAACAGAAACATGACTCCATAGTTTAATAGTGTGAACAGGACAAAAATACCTGATGCAGAATGAATAAGCATCGTTTCAAGTTCCGGCTTTTTATAGATAAAATACGATGTGATCGCAGCGATTTGAAGCGACACAATGAAAATGAAAGAACTGTATAAGTTGTTATACGTCTTTGCTTTCCCCGCTTCTCCAATTTCGTACAGATGCTCCCAGTTTTTCTTAGGATACAGGGCGGTGCTTGAAATCTGGACAAGACTGTATAAAAAACCCGAACATAAAAACACAATAAACAAGTAAATCGTCAGCGCCGCAGAAGACGGAAAAAACACCGTAATCAAAATGGTGATGATGAACGAATAGATAAGAGCGGCGAGATTATAAATACATACTTTCGGAAACACCAGCTGCCACGCATGTTTGATATTCCGGTGAAACAAATGCTGATTTTTTATTTCCCCGTCTACTGATAATACTGTTTTGAGCGCATCTCCGACGAGCTGATACGAAAAGTTCGCAATGATAACCGCCGCAGACACGATGGCGGCTGCCGAATACCCGATAAAGTGATGCGATAAAAGCGGAATACAAAAACCTAAAAACAGCATGAACAAATACAGCATACTGCCGAAATTCCTGATAAAAAACCCGTCAATTCTCGATAAGAACAGGAGGTCCTTTTGAAAAACGGCATGAAATATTTTGTTATTTCTATATAATTTCAGCTTTGGCGCAAAATCTGCGTTTGTCAAAAACATATAAGGAATAAGGTCCATTTTCTTCAGGGTGGCCGACCACAGTTTAAACATTCCCGCCGTTAAAAGGACGCCGGCCGCAAACACCGCAGCGAAAACGAGCACGGAATGTGAGCGGAATGCTAACCATACATACGGCGTATTCATGAGGATGTTCCGGAAAGCCGGTGACTCCGTAAAGCTAGAAATATCCTTTGCGGTATACTCCCCAAACACGAGAAGATAAACGGCATACCCGACTGCAAGCGGAACCAGCAGGCTGACGCTGAATAAAATGCCTTTCATGATTTTCAAGTAAAACAATTTGCTCCACATATTTGTAAGAAGATAAACAACATAAGAAAACAGCATAGATAAAAATAAATTGAGAAGAAAATAAACGAAGCCCAAGAAAAATACGATGATCGCCGCAGACCCGGTCATGCCTGCGCTTGATAAAAACAAAAAGACCGGAAAAACAAAAAGATACCATACGAAAATGGTTTTTTTGATCGCCTGGCCGGCAAAAACAGAAAACAGCTGTAAAAAACGAACCTTTTTTAATTGATGAATAACCTTGCGCGTATCCAGCAGAAAGGCATTGTGATGTTCTTTAAAGAAGCCGGCAGCCCAAAAAAGCTGCTCAAGTGAAACGGCGATTAAAACAAATTGCCCCCATGCGCTGAGGGGCAGCTGAATCAGTTTTGTCCCGAATACAACACCGCATCCCAGGAAAACGAGATATAAACATAACAGAGAAATAATAATGGCAGACAGCAGTTTGCTGTTGAGTTGAGGAATGCCCCAATCTTCCTTTCTTTTTCGAAACGATGACAGGGTATTATATTTGATAAGAGCCGCAATTTGTTTGACTATCATACTTTCAATCCTTACATATGTATTTGGGAGAGAGGCTCTTTTTGCAGCTTGTACAAAAAGAGCAATTATTTATTGATCGATTTTACCAAGCAGCTGCGTATTTTTTGCCGTATTTCTTAATCATTGTTTTTGCTGTTGCAACGATTGCATAAGAAATCGCGCCTGCGCCTGTAACGATACCGATAAGAGAAATGATAGAAGCAATTGTTGATGCCGCATCAATAATATCAATTGCTTTTTTAGCTGCTGCTGTAGAGATGCCGAGAGTAGAAGCTAATTCAGCATTGGCTGAGAATGCATGAGCCGCCGCCACGTTTAATTCAGTTCCCGTTAATAATAGTGCATAAACCAATGTTGCTGCAGCAAGAGCCGCGCCAAACAAAATGAAAGACTTTTTATTAGATTTTACTAAGTTCATCATAACATCTCCCTACTCTGTTTTTTTAATTTATAATAAAATTCAGCTTAATTGACTCTCTCCCGAGCTAAATTTTATCCGCCATAAAATAGTTTAAGAAAATAGTAAAGAGTTTTAGTAAAACAAAACATCCAGTCAAAATGATTCTCTTGCCTTTACTGAGATCGGTCAGTTTTCCTGCGGCAGCATAAAGAGCCGCGATTGATATGAGTAGAAATGGGTCCAGCAGCTGCAGACTCAAGCTGGTGCCGCCGGCAGAATATATAAGCGAGGAATCAGCCGTTAAGTAGTTAACAACTGAAAGAATCAACATTTTAAATGCCGAGATTAAAGAAGTCAGTGTATATAGAAGCAAATATATTTTTTTCGGTTTTTTTGTACCGAGAATAAAAGCGGCAACGAATAACAGAAATCCGCCTATCAGAATTTCCACAAAAGTTGTGAAGATCATAAACCCTTGCAGAAACATGACAATCGTACGAACACTTTTCTCCCCGATATCGTAGGTACTTTCTCCGACGGAAGAATAATACGACTGCAGAACTTTATCTGAAATACTGAATTGGAAGAGTAATGAACAGATCAAAATGATGAAAAAAGAACTTAAAAATATTTTTTTATTACTCAATTGACCTATCATATTATCATCCTTTTCTTACAAAATAAATTAACTATTCTATACTTTTACAATTTAGTTTAATCCTATCAAAAAATCAATATCCTTTCGAAAAATATGACTTTAGGACGTGTTGACAATGAGCACATCTTTCAGAGTTTTCAGTTCTATATACCCTTTATTTTTTTTTTTGAATTTGCAAATAGTATGATTTAGACAATTGATTTGAAGTTTTAGAAAGAACCTGTCGAAAGAGACGAAGGATATAAAAAAGGAGGATATCGTCATGTATCCTCCGGATGTATGATCGCCAGCACCTGATGATCTTCCCATTTTCCATTTATTTTTACATTTTTTCTCGCAATGCCTTCTTTATGAAAGCCAGCTTTTTCGAGCACCCGGATTGACGCCTTATTGTGCGGCATGACTCCGGCTTCTATCCGATGCAGTTTCAGCTCATTGAATGCATAATCGACTGCCAGCTTAACAGCCATCGTCGCATAGCCTTTCCCGTTATGTTTGCCATCTAAAAAATAACCGATAAAAGCGCTTTGGAGGGAACCCCGAACCACCTGAAAAAGGCTGATCGTGCCAATCAGGGTCTGATCTTGAAGAAAAATGCCGAAGCTGTATTCAGTATCATTTTCCGCATTCTTCAGTGATTGTTCAATTCGTTTTTTCCGGCCTTCCAGCGTATAAAAATCCTCTTGTCTCGACATGGCAAACCGTTCAAAGAACATGCGGTTTTCCGTCTGCAAAACCAGTTCCTGCTCTGCATCATTCAGGCTGAGCGGCCTGATATCAACGCTGTTTCCTTCCTGCATATGCATCGCCGTCCTTTTGTTTTGATCAGAAACGTTTTTTAATTGCCTCTCACCCATGTGATACGGTACGCTTTATCGCATCAAGAAAATTCCAAGACTTCACATTCGGCTTTCCTTTCGTGACCTATGTCTGATGTGAGTAACCGAAACGGAATCACAAGGTTCTTTTGTTGACTTAAACCGTGCTTTAAGCCGTATCATCATATTGTGACAAGGAAAGAATAACTTTGGCGGTTTCCCGATCATCCAAAAAATATATTGATTGGATTGCAGCTGCAGGATAGAAGCGGGAGCTGAAATGTTATCTAAGAAGTATGAAACAATCGGAAAAGAGGAGTTAATATGAAACTGACGGGAAATACAATACTGATTACAGGCGGAAATGCCGGAATAGGATTGGCTTTCGCAGAACGGTTTTTAAAAGCGGGAAATAAAGTCATTGTGACCGGACGGCGTGAGCACGCTCTTCAAAAAGCAAAGGAAACATTCCCGGATCTTATTACATATGTCAGTGATTTGAGCATTCCATCTGAACGTATATCACTGTTTGATTGGGTGAAAGAAAATTATCCGGAAGTGAATGTGTTAGTAAACAACGCGGGGATTCAACAACGTTTTCATGTGCTGAAAGCGGATGCGAAGGACAATTGGGACTATTTCAATAAAGAAATCACTACGAACATTGAAGCTCCCTTCCACCTGTCTATGCTGTTCGCTCCGTTTTTTGCCGAAAAAAAAGATGCGGCTGTCATTAACGTCTCTTCGGGATTGGCTTTTACACCGCTTGCTATTGCACCGATCTATTCAGCAACGAAAGCAGCGCTTCATTCATTTACAATGAGTCTGAGACATCAGCTTTCTGATTCATCTGTAGAAGTGATTGAAGTTGCGCCTCCGGCGGTGAATACAGATTTAGGCGGAGCAGGGCTGCATACTCAAGGAGAACCGCTGGATGAATTCGCTGATGGGATTTTTAAAGGACTGAAAGAGGGCAAACTAGAAATCGGATATGGTTCTTCAGCGGAACGGCTGCGCATGTCACGGGATAAAGCCGATGAACATACGGCAAATATGTACAATGCAATGAAACATACAATTGAATAACATCTTTAAAAAAGCAAAACCCGCTTCTGTTGAGCGGGTTTTATTTTTATTAAACAGATAAACGCCTTTCTTAACAATGGTGCAAGCGCCATCGAAAAGAAAGACGTCATATTTTTTCATCCTAAGAATGGCGGGTTGACCCTTAGCACTCTTCCGGCGTACCGGCGTTTTTGGCCGTGCGGAAAGATGAACCGCAGCCGCAGGAAGCGATGGCGTTCGGGTTGTCAATGGTGAAACCGCCGCCCATCATGGACTGTTTGAAGTCAATGATCGTGCCGGTCATGATATCGAGGCTTTCGCTGTCGACCAAGACGGTGATTCCGTGCTGTTCAAACATGCTGTCTTTTTCGCCTTTTTCATGCTCAAATCCCATCCCGTAAGACAGGCCGCTGCAGCCGCCGCCTTTTACGCCCACACGAAGGAACGCGTTTTCTTCTTCATGCTCTTTCATCATATCTTTTATATGCAAAGCCGCTGCTTCAGTGATGGTTACTGGAACACTCATAGGTAGACCTCCTTTTTTAAAAACAATGCTGATATCTATTATAAACCTTGAGGAGAGTATTTCTCAAACGAGCTGTTTACAAATAAAAGACGCCGCTGCATACGGTTTCGGCGGGTCCCGTCATCAGCACGTGCCCGTTGTCCTGCCAATTAATCACAAGGTCGCCTCCCGCTAAATGAACGGTGATATCCCGGTTTCGTTCGGAAACACCGTTCAATACGGATGCGACAGCCGCCGCACAGGCGCCTGTTCCGCAAGCCTGCGTAATTCCGGAGCCGCGTTCCCATACGCGGAAATGAAGTTCATCGGCGCTGACGGTTTCCACAAATTCGACATTGACGCCTTCCGGAAATCTCGGGTCTTTTTCAATGACGGGGCCGAGCGTTGTAAGAGGCGCTTGATTGATATCCGCAACCGGAAAAACAATATGGGGGTTTCCCATTGATACGGCTGTTCCGGAAAGCTCCGTTTCTCCAAAAACAAAGGTTTCATCGATCGTCCGCTCATCTTCATTGCCGAGCATCGGCAGCTCTTTTTTGGCGAGGCGCGGTTCGCCCATATCGACGGCGACTTCACGCACAATCCCGTTGTCTTCCGTAATGTCTGCTTTCACAAGGCCTGAAAGCGTCTCAATGAAAAAGGACATTTCTTCTGTCAGCTTATGTTCGTATGCGTACTTTGCCACACAGCGAAGGCCGTTGCCGCAATTTTTCCCTTCTGAGCCGTCATTATTAAAAATCCGCATTTTGACGGGCGCTTTTTTTGACGGACAGATGAGGATCATTCCGTCAGAGCCGATGCCCGTGTGAATGCTGGACACTTTAACGGCAATCTCAGCCAGCCGTTCTTCCGGCAGCTGTTCTTCAAATTGATTTACATATATATAACTGTTTCCAAGACCGTGCATCTTGGTAAAACGGAATGAATTCATATCGGCCTCCAACTTTTTTTCTTTTACTTAGTATAAAAGCTCTTCTGCTCGGACACAATACAAATATCCCCCGTTTTTCATACATAAAAGCTCCCTGCATATGCAGGGAGCTTTTATCGTTTACTAAATAAACATGCCGGCAATCGCCGCGCTGAGAAGGTTTGCGAGTGTTCCCGCAATAACCGCTCTTAATCCGAGGCGCGCAATGTCCGAACGGCGGCTTGGGGCCAATCCGCCCAGTGTGCCGAGCATAATCGCAATCGAAGAGAAATTGGCAAATCCGCACAGCGCAAAGCTGATAATCGTAGACGTTTTTTTAGAAAAGTCCGCAATATGCGGACCGAAGTTTGAATAAGCGACAAACTCATTCAGCACAAGTTTCTGTCCGATATAGCTTCCCGCTCCGAGCGCTTCATGCCAAGGAACGCCGATTACAAATGCGATCGGTGAAAACACGTAACCGAGAATGGATTCTAATGTAATATGTTTGAAACCGAACCAGCCGCCGATTCCGCCGAGAATTCCGTTCACTACGGCGATGAGCGCGACAAACGCAAGCAGCATGGCGCCGACATTTAGAGCAATCTGAAGGCCCGTGGACGCGCCTTTTGCCGCTGCATCAATCACATTAGCGGCGCCTTCGCCTTCTTCGTCCATATTAAAATCGCCTTTTATCGTCTGCGTTTTTTCCGTTTCAGGTATTAAAATTTTTCCGAACACGAGACCGGCGGGAGCCGCCATAAAGCTGGCCGCCAGCAGGTATTCGATCGGAATGCCTAACAGGGCGTAACCGAAAAGCGTCGAACCCGCTACAGCCGAAAGGCCGCTCGTCATAATCGTAAACAGCTCGGAACGGGTCAATCCCGCAATCAGCGGTTTAATGGCAAGCGGTGATTCAGACTGTCCGACAAAAATATTCGCAGCCGCCGCAAGCGATTCCGTTCTGCTTGTCCCAAGAAGTTTTGACAGTCCGCCTCCGATGACGCGAAAGATGAGCTGCATGATTTTCAAGTGATACAAAACGGCAATCAGCGCTGAGAAAAAGATAATGACCGGCAGAACGCTCAGCGCAAAAGCCGGGCTGCTGCCCACTTTTAACAGCGGGCCAAAAATAAAGCTGATGCCTTCGTTCGCATAATCAATGAGAAGCTGCACACGGCTTGAGAACCATAAAAATACAGCCCGGCCGGCGTCCCACTTTAATACGATGAATCCGAAGGCCATTTGTAAACACAAACCGACAATGACGGTTCGCAGGTTAATTTTGCTTTTCTTCTCTGATAACAAAAAAGCAATGGCTAATATAGCAACTGCCCCGAGCAGCCCCCAAACGATATTCAATGAATCCACCTCTAAAATTTTATTTAAAAAAAGTCTTTATTAAGATAACAATATTTATTTTTGCTGTCTACAAATTTTTTATTTTGCTAAAACCCGGGGCGCAATAAAAAAGAGACCCCGTTCGGAGCCTCTGATTAAAACATCGGATTTTCTTCTATGAATTTATATATGTTGTCAACCAGTTCAGCAGGCGTGCCTCCCGTGACCACTTCGCCGTTAACCAGGGCGAACAGGGACTCCATGCATTTCCCGCAATAGCTTAAACAGCCGTATTCAAGCACGTCCAAGTTCGGATCCTTCTCTAAGATCTCAAGTGCTTCCTGGGAACCGCGCGCTAAATTGCTGACACAGAATTCAATCATCGGATTCATGCGGTTTCACCTCACATATGTACCTTATCCTAACGGAATTTCCTCTATTCGTCAAAGATCCGGTTTCACGCTCAATGTTATCGTAACATATTAATTCAGGTTAAAGGTTTTACTATTACGTGTTTTCTGGTCAATTTGTAGGTTATTTTAAAACTATTATTGTGGTTTTAGATCAAATTCGATATAATTCTAGATGTTATTTTACATAGTTCGTTATTTTGTAACAACATTGACTACCATATTTTTCGGGCAAAAGGGGAATCATTATGAAAAAATTGGTCTTGATCGGCGGGGGTTACGGAAACATGAGGGTGCTGCACCGCTTACTGCCGAACCAGCTTCCGTCAGATATATCCATCACGCTGATTGACAGAAACCCGTATCACTGCTTAAAAACAGAATATTATGCGCTCGCAGCCGGCACGATTTCTGATCATCATATCAGGGTGTCTTTTCCTGAGCATCCGAATCTGGATGTTCAATACGGTGAGGTGGCTTCCGTCGACACGAAAAACAAACAGGTTCTGTTTCATGACCGCGAACCGATTTCTTACGATGACGCGGTGATCGGACTGGGCTGCGAGGATAAGTATCATAACGTGCCCGGCGCGCCGGAACATACTTACAGCATTCAGACCATTGATCAGTCACGCGAAGCCTATCAAAAGCTGAACAACCTCGGCGCCAATGCATCTGTCGCTATCGTCGGAGCGGGATTAAGCGGCGTGGAGCTTGCCAGTGAATTAAGAGAGAGCCGTGACGACCTGAAGATTATGTTATTTGACCGGGGCGACCTGATTTTATCAAGCTTTCCGAAAAGACTCAGCAAGTACGTTCAGAAATGGTTTGAAGAACACGGCGTCACCATTATCAATAATGCGAATATTACAAAAGTGGAAGACGGCATCGTTTATAATCATGATGAAGGAATACCGGCCGATGCCATCGTGTGGACGGCGGGAATTCAGCCGAATAAAGCCGTCAGAGAACTGGATGCTGAAAAAGACCCGCAAGGCCGCATCGTTTTAACACCGCATCACAACCTTCCGGGCGATGAGCATGTTTACGTCGTCGGTGATTGCGCGAGCCTGCCGCATGCGCCGAGCGCCCAGCTGGCTGAGGCACAGGCGGAACAAATTGTGCAGATCCTCCTGAAACGCTGGAACAATGAAGACCTGCCGGAAACAATGCCTCAATTTAAGCTGAAAGGCGTCCTCGGTTCACTCGGAAAAAAAGCGGGCTTCGGTCTTGTCAACGACCGTCCGCTCATCGGGCGTGTGCCCCGTTTATTAAAATCAGGCCTTTTATGGATGTACAAGCATCATAACGGCTGATAAGAAAAAAGCCGCTGATTGCGATCAGCGGCCATTTTTAAGAGCCTCCCACATAGCCGCGCTTTTCCATTTCTTCATATATATCTTTTAAATGCGGATTCCCTTCCCCCACAATGACATCCTCCACCAACACGAGCGGATAGAAAAATTCATCGTTCTTGATGCGCTCCGCAAGCTCTTCTGTCTCCTTTTGCTGAGGCGGTGCGTCAATATCAATATACCGCATGTTAAAAGGCTGCTCCGGGTATTTCCGTTTCAGCGCCGCCTCCAGCCATTCAAACGTATCTTTGGCGCTCGGCATATTCACGCAGCTTGCGCAAAGCGTTTCAGCGCCGTAAACACTGAGCGTAACCGGCTTTGTCATGTATATCATCCCCTTTACACCAGTATACAAAGGACGGGGCAGCTTTTGTATAAAAAACGGTTTTTATGTTCAAGTTTAAATATGCTATAATGGAGAAAGCAGCTTTGCAAACCAAACATTAGATTTTTACCGTTACTGTGAATATAATGGTTTTATGTATATGAAAGGAGCGAATCTCATGACTGAGGTTGAAATGAAAGAGCAAGTACAGGAAGTATTGGATAAATTACGTCCGTTTCTGCTTCGTGACGGCGGTGACTGTGAGCTTGTTGATGTAGACGAAGGCATTGTAAAGCTTCGCCTCCTTGGCGCATGCGGCAGCTGCCCAAGTTCAACGATTACGCTGAAAGCCGGAATTGAACGCGCCCTTCTTGAAGAAGTACCGGGTGTCGTTGAAGTAGAACAAGTATTTTAATCATAAAACCAGGCTGCATGACAGCCTGGTTTTTTTATTTTTACAAATAGTCATCAAACCATGAACAAATATAACGGATGCGTTTCATTCGCTGTTCGGGATGGCCGCTTCTCGACAGCTCATGCGTGGCTTTCGGAAATCGGATGAACGACGTCGTTTTGTTCAGTTTCTTCAACGCGGTAAAGAGCTGCTCGGCCTGCTCTATCGGACAGCGGTCATCTCGCTCACCGTGCAGAATCAAAAGCGGCGACGAAACGCGGGACGCATATTTTACAGGAGAACGATCCCAAAGCTTATCCGCTTCCTCAAACAAATCATGTCCGAGCTGCCAGTCGGTAAAAAAGAAACCGATATCGCTGACACCGTGGAAGCTGAACCAATTTGAAATGGAGCGCTGCGTGACGGCTGCTTTAAAACGGTCTGTCTGCCCGACAATCCAATTCGTCATAAACCCTCCGTAGCTTCCGCCCGTCACACCGAGACGGCCGCTGTCAATAAACGGATACGCCTGAACGGCTTCATCCACCGCCTGCATGACATCACGGTAATCTCCGCCTCCGTAATCACCCCTGACACGATTGACAAAATCCTGCCCGTAGCCGTGGCTTCCTCTCGGGTTGACATACACGACAGCATATCCTTGTGCGGCCAGCACTTGGAATTCGTGAAAATACGTATGGCCGTACATCATGTGAGGCCCGCCGTGTATGTATAGAATGAGCGGATAAGTTTGATCCTCTTCAAAAACGGCGGGCTTTAAAAACCAGCCGTTTACCGTCAGCCCGTCCTTTGTTTCATATTGCAGCTTTTCCGGCACGGATATGATGCGCTCCTCAATAAACCGATCATTGTTGAATGTCAATTGCTTCTCTTCCCCATCTTCGAGCGAAATGCTGTAAAGCTCGGAAGGCTGTGCGGGTTTGGCAATGACAGCGATACAGCTTTTCTGATCAGGATGAAAAGCAAAACCGTTCACATACTCTTCTTCTAATCGGATCGGATATACGAGGCCGTCAATCGAGATATAATAAATACCGGTGCTTCCCTGCTCGCTCCCGAGAACGTAAAATCCCTGCCCGTCGTTTGTCCATACCGGCCGGGGCGTCACTCCTCCTATGATTGAATCCGCAATCAGCGCATCGCTCAAATGAACATCCAGCATGTCGGTCAGGCAGGTGAGCCGCTCAGTTTTCACGTCGTACAGCCACGCTTTTTCTAAAGTCGCATTGCGAAATTCATTTTCATGGCCCAGCATCGCGATATAAGAACCGTCCGGTGAAAACACGCAGGAACCGAAAGAACCGCGGTGCGGCGTAATCTGCTTCAGGCTTCCATCCGCCAGATTCATCAGATAGACATCGCTCGGCTTTCCGGCGTCACCCGGCTCGCATAAATTGGCGGTAAACGCAAGCTGCCTGCCATCCGGTGAAAAGGCCGCGTCATAATGATCCGCTTCATGATCCGTCAGCTGCTGAATCTCCCCCGTTTCAAGATGAATCAGCACAAGCTGGGCCCAGCTTCCGTTCAGCAGGCCTTTCCCGTCACGTTTATATGTTAATGACTGAATGTCAACCGGATCATACTCGTCATGCTTCTTTTTTTCTTTCTCATCGGCGCGCTCCGCTGATGTCAGACTGACGGACACAAGCACGGATCTGCCGTCGGGCGCCCATATTGGATCTGATACGCCCCAAGGAATATCGGCCGCCTGTTCCGCCTCTCCGCCGGCAGCGTCGATGATGTACAGCTGAGGGACGCCGTTCTCCCTGTCAGAAACAAAGGCGAGGCGCCGTCCGTCAGGCGACCACCGCGGACTTGTATTTCTATTGTCCCCGAAAGTCCACGGGTTTGAGATGCCTGATTCTGTGTCATATACCATAATGGCTGAGGAATAGGAATCACGCTTATGATTGACTGTTGTCCGGACGTAAGCGGCTCTTCTGCCGTCAGGGGCATATTGCGGGTCTGTCACGGATACGAGTGACGCAATGTCCTCCTCGGTTATGAGTTTTTTCAAATCGTTTCTCCTCCTTTTCTTTTTTATTTCGCTTCCCTAAATAAAAATCCTTCTCCAGAAAAAGAAAGCGTCCTTCTCTGATGGGAAGAACGCTTTTTTATCATTATACACTTTTCACCTGCTCTAAAGGATTCCGTTCAATTACGCTTCCTTCTGACGGGACGGTAAGCGCCGCAATCTCACAGTGCGGGAAATGCTCAGAAAGCTGTTTTCTCAGCTCTTCTCCCTTTCCTTTTTCAATCAGAACAAGAATCGTCGGTCCCGCTCCGCTCAGCGCCGTTCCGTAAGCGCCTTTCATTTCGGCCGCATGTTCCACCTTTGAAAGCTCAGGAACAAGCATGGCGCGGTACGGCTGATGGAGCATGTCTTTTCTCATCATTTTCCCGGCGAGCGCCCAGTCATTTGACATGATCGCAGCAACGAGAAGGTTGCTGACGGCGCTTGCTTTAACGGCGTGCCGGTACGGCAGCTCTTTCGGGAGCACGTCTCTTGCGTCCCTGGTCAGAACTTCGTAAAACGGAATCACTGCCACAACGTCGATATCCGCTTCGGCAACACGCACGATATGTGTTTCATCTTCTTCGTGAAGGCCGATCACAAGCCCTCCTGCAAGGGAAGCAGCGGCATTATCAGGGTGTCCCTCTTCAAGACTGGCTAAGTGCAGCTTGTCGCTTTCCGAAAGCTGCAGGCCGCATAACTCATCCGCAAGCTCAATGGCAGCGACGATAGCGGCCGCGCTGCTTCCGAGACCCCGCGCAAGGGGGATGTCACTCCATACTTTGACATGGGCGGGCGGCAGCTCTTTCTGATAGCGGTCAGCCGTCCGTTTGGCGACTTGGTAGATGAGGTTGTCCGTTCCTTGAGGGATGCCCGCGACAGTTTCGGTTTCCGCCGAGAACTGCCATTCATCGTTTCGGAAAACCGAAAGCTTCAAATATCTGCTGAGCGCCATCCCGATGGAATCAAACCCAGGCCCTAAGTTGGCGGTGCTTCCCGGAACCGTAATGGAAAACAGCATCTCCGCCTCATTCATACACGCGCCGCTCCATTTAAGTATTCCAGAATACTGTCCTCATCTGTCGGCAGCGTGATCGGTTTTATGTCAGATACGTCCACAGCCGTGTTCGGATCTTTCAGGCCGTTTCCGGTCAAGACTGCGACAACCTTGCTGCCTTTTGGAATTTCACCGGATTTCACCTGTTTCAAAACGCCGGCGATGGATGCACAGGAGCCCGGTTCGGCAAACACGCCTTCTTCACGGGCAATCAGCTGATAAGCGTGAAGAATTTCTTCATCTGTGACTTCATCAATTTTTCCGGCTGATTCTTCCGCAGCGAGCACGGCTTTGTCCCAGCTGGCAGGGTTCCCGATCCGGATTGCCGTCGCAACGGTTTCGGGATTTTTAATGACTTCGCCGCGGACGATAGCCGCAGAACCTTCCGCCTCAAAACCGCGCATCTTCGGAAGTCCGGTGCCGTTTTTCTCATGATATTCTTTGAACCCTTTCCAGTAGGCCGTGATATTCCCGGCGTTTCCTACCGGGATCGCCAGAATGTCCGGCGCTCCGCCGAGCTGTTCACATACTTCAAAGGCCGCTGTTTTTTGCCCTTCAATCCGGTAAGGGTTTACTGAATTCACTAATGCAATCGGTGATTTTTCACAAATCGACCGGACGATGGCCAGCGCGTCGTCAAAGTTTCCGTCAATCGCGATGATTTCCGCACCGTACATGACGGCTTGCGCAAGCTTTCCGAAGGCGATTTTCCCGTCCGGGATGATGACGATGCATTTCATGCCGGCTCTCGCCGCGTATGCCGCAGCCGCCGCGGATGTGTTGCCTGTTGAGGCGCACATGATGGTATCATTGCCTTCTTCTTTCGCTTTGGCGACCGCCATGACCATGCCGCGGTCTTTAAAGGATCCCGTCGGATTAACGCCCTCTGTTTTTACATGCAGTTCAATTCCGAGCTTTTCAGAAAGCTTCGGGAGGTGAATCAGCGGCGTGTTGCCTTCATGCAATGTCAGGGCCGGCGTCCGATCCGTCACCGGCAGAAATTCTTTATATTGATGGATGAGTCCTTTCCACATTAGCTCCAACCGTTCCCTTCTACACGATATGTGCTTTTTACTTCTTGTACAACTTCGAGGTCATTTAAGTTTTGCAGAATGTCACTGAAATCTTCTTCCGATGTATGATGCGTGACGATCACGATTTCCGCGAGATCGTCATGGCCTTTGATCGGCAGCTGCAGAATTTTTTCAAAGCTGACGCCGCGCTCTGAGAAGGCTGATGTGATTTTTGAAAAAGAGCCGACCTGGTCTTTGACATGAATTCTTAAAAACTGCTGGGCGTAGATATCAGACGGCTGCTTCAGATTTCTTTCAAACTGCGGGGCGACAAAGCTGTTTCCGTTTACGCCGAGACGCATGTTTTTCATGACCGCGACCAGATCGGAAACGACTGATGTCGCAGTCGGCATGCTTCCGGCTCCGGGGCCGTAAAACATCGTTTCGCCTACGGCTTCTCCGTACACGTAAACGGCATTAAACTCGTTATGCACCGCAGAGAGCGGATGATGATCCGGCAGCAGTGTCGGCTGAACGCTGACTTCGATTTTATTGTCATCACGCTGGGCGATGCCGATCAGCTTCATCGTATAGCCGAGCCGTTTGCTGAAGCTGATGTCTTCATCCGTGATCCGGGAAATTCCTTTTACTTTGACATCGTCCAGATCAACGTCCATAGAGAAGCCGAGACGGGCTAAAATCGCCATCTTGCGCGCGGCATCGAGCCCTTCTACATCGGCGGTCGGGTCCGCTTCCGCGAATCCGAGATCCTGCGCTTCTTTCAGCACTTCCTCATACGGGCTTTTTTCTTTAATCATTTTCGTTAAGATGAAGTTCGTCGTTCCGTTGACGATTCCCATCATTTTTGTGATCCGGTCAGAGGAAAGGCCTTCTTCGAGCGTGCGTAAAATCGGGATTCCGCCGGCGACACTCGCTTCATAATACAAGTCACAGCCATTTTCCTTTGCGGCGGCTAAAAGCTCTGAGCCATATACGGCGATCAGATCTTTATTTGCGGTCACAACATGTTTTTTCGCTTTCAAGGCATCAAGAAGATATTGCTTCGTCTGTTCGACACCGCCGATGACTTCAATAATCACGTCGACCTCAGGGTCATCGATTACATCATAGACTTCTGTCGTCAGCACTTCTTTCGGCAGGTCTGCGTCTCGTTTTTTATCAATATCTTTAACTAGCACTTTTTTGATCGTCACCGGACAGCCGACCTGGTGCATAAGCTTATCCTGATGATCTTGTATAATTTTGACGACACCGCTTCCCACGGTTCCCAGTCCTAACAGTCCAATACGAATCGCTTCCAAAGAGAAACTCCACCTTTCTTCCTTTTGTCCACTAGAAAAGGACAATTGTTAACCCTTCACAGACATTTAAGTTACAAATATTATATAAGCCCGCATTTGTTTTGACAAGCGGCTGAATATTGTTTCTGCGGCTATGAAAACGCTTAACACGCTGATATGACAAGATTCCCTATTTTCTAAATATTTTTACGTCATATTTTCTTACGAACTGATTCCTTTTCCGAGCCACGCCACAGGCGGGACAAAAACCTGCGCCGACCTGACATTCATCATGTCGTGACATGTCTGTAAAAACTGTTCATAGCGGGTGCAGTCGGCAAGAATGTAGTCAAGCTGCTCTTCGTAAAACTGTTTTTCAGAATCATGAGAAATGTAATAGCTCTCCACCGTCTCGAAGAAATGGAGCGGAAACAGCAGGCGGCTGTAAAACAGGCGCTTGGAAAAGGAGGATAACGGCGTAACTTGCTCATATTCCTGCAGAAACAAAAACCCATTTTTGAGCAGGTCGTCACGATGATACAAATATGTGCTGCGCATATATTCCGCAATATCACGGGCGGCATGGTCGAATACCCAATCGCCCGGAATGCGGATCAATGATTCCTCCGACCAGGTATCCCGTTCCATCCGCTGATGGCAGATTGTCCCCGAGTCCTCTGCGCCGGGATTGTCATCCAGCTCCGTATCCACTAAATATTGAATGGCGTTTTCCGCTAAGCCTGAATAATAAGGAAATGCTTCGATCATTTTCTTTTCGAACGGTTCAAGCGGAGACATATGAATTTTCTGCATCCAGAATGATTCCAGCTGATCCACCCGTTTTCCCCATAAGTCCTTCCATTGGCCGATCCTGCCCGCTTCTTTCACTTCGTACGGAAAACCCCGCCCTTTTCTGTGAAATTCGGCAAGCTCCCCTCCGACAGAAAACGACCGGTTTGAGACGGGAATCGGCGCTTTTAAGAGCGCATACGTTTTGCCTTCGTCCTCAAAGGTCAGTTCTCCTTCCTTCGTAAAGATAAACACTGAAACGTATGGGTCACTTTGTTCTTGTAAATACTGACTCATGTAGTAAAGCTCCGTCAGCTCTGATTGCGAAAATCCGGAGACGGGAATAATAAGAAAGAAGGAATTTGGCGTCTGGAAGCATTGGTATTTCTGATAAACGGAGAGCTGTCTGACGTGGATGCCGTATTTTTCTTTAATGATGCTTTTCATCATAATCACCTGCCTGAAAAATTAGAGCTATTCACATCGTAGTCATACGCCGGCGGAATTATGAATACATATTGTAATCCTTTGAATCAAGTGGAGAAACATCGTACACATCGGAAGGATGTTGTATAAACTAGTAAAAAAAGATTGGGTGAAGCAAATGTCAGAAAAGGAACAACTGAATCAGGTGGAAGCTGTCGCCAGGGCGCGTTTAAAAGAACGGGGGGTTGAGACGGACGATATTGCCGAGCTGGTGTATTTCCTTCAAAAAAAATATCATCCTGATTTGACGATGGAGGTATGCAGGCTCAATGTGGACCGTGTCATCGCAAAACGCGAGGTGCAAAACGCCATTTTAACGGGAATAGAATTAGATGTGCTCGCCGAACAAAAAAAGCTGTCTGAACCGCTTCAGACTATTCTGGCGATTGATGAAAGCCTGTATGGGGTTGACGAGGTGCTCGCCTTCTCTATCGTGAATATATACGGCTCAATCGGCTTTACGAATTACGGCTACATTGACAAAGAAAAACCCGGTATTCTCGGGCGGTTAAATGATAAATCTACGGGCGAATGCCATACGTTTCTTGATGATATCGTCGGCGCAATCGCAGCAGCGGCTTCAAGCCGGCTTGCCCACAGCGCCAGAAATACAGAATAAGGACGGCCGTCATGGCCGTCCCTTTTTTATAGATGTTCAATCCATTCGGTTAAAGAGTCAATCGCATATGTCGGCTTCTGGTCGTAATCTGCCATATGCTCACGCTTTGTCACTCCGGTATGAACCAGCAGCGTATCCATGCCCGCATTGATGCCGGCTATAATATCCGTGGCATAGTTATCGCCGACCATGAGTGTTTCGGAAATATCCGTTCCGAGCACACGCATCGCCTGTTCCATAATAATGGATTCAGGCTTGCCGATAAAGACAGGCTCAACGCCCGTTGACACCGTCAAAACGGATGTGAGCGAACCGTTCCCTGGTAAAAGCCCTCTTTCAGTCGGAATGGCGACGTCGCCGTTTGTTGAAATGAACCGGGCGCCGTTTCTGATCGCAAGGCATCCCGTTGCCAACTTTTCATATGTAATGCCGCGGTCGATTCCCACAACGACAAAGTCCGCGTTTTCTTCTCCGAAGCTCAGCCCGTTTTCTTCAATGGCCTGACGGATGCCTTCTTCGCCGATCACATACACCGACGCGTCTTTTTTCTGCTGGGCGATATGCTGCGCAGTCGCCATGCTCGTCGTGAAGACCTGCTCTTCAGATGCCGGAATGTCAAAGCTCATCAGCTTGTCCGCCACCTGCTTCGGCGTCCGGGAAGAATTGTTCGTCACGAATAAATACGGAATGCCGCGCGCTTTAAGCGTTCTCACGAATTCACACGCTTCTTCGATTTTTTCCGTCCCGTTGTACATTGTGCCGTCCAAATCTATCAAATACCCTTTATAATCCTTCATACTCAACACTCCTGTGGATTTTCTCACTCGTTGTTATTTAAATGCGGAAACAGGCCCTAATTCTGTTTCCAGGTAGGTTCTTACACGGGCCGGAAAGGCTTTCAGCACATCTCTGTTTGACGTGATCAGCGTTAACAGCTCCTGATGGTCGGCGTGCTGATATTCCTGTACAAGCCGCTTTCTGGAAGAGATCAGTTGCTTCAGCTTATTTCCTTCATCCTCAGCTACCACCTTTTCATCCGTCAGAATATCCATGATGTCGTCATAACTCCCCGGATCGCGCATGATAAAGCCGTCAATCATATCATTTCCGACATCGAGAATGCATTCGATCATAAGATGGCTGATCCGCTCAAGCGCCCTTTTTTCGATTTCGCTCTGCCATGCAGGCGTGCTGTCAAACAGCGCCAGCTGGGTCTCAAAAAAACGGAGTGTTTGTTCGATATTATTTCTGTCAACAAAATACACGTGACAGCATCCCCTTCTGCATCAATTATTTTCTGATTCGTTTTAAAACAAAATACGCGCAGCCGAAATTGCAGTATTCGTAAATGTATTCGTCCAATGTGCTGATTTTCGTTTCAAAGGTTGCTTTTTGATTCTGGTCATCAAAGAAGCCTTTGAGCCGCAGCTGACTGTATCCCCAGTCTCCCACAATGTAATCATATTTATTTAATATGTCCGAATAGCGGGCTTTGAACGCTTCTTCATTAAAGCCGTTTTTAAAATCGTGTACGAGTTCAAACTCGGCATTTTGAATAAGAATCATGTCTTCACCTCTTTTATCACTCTTTACTATCATAATTCATTGACTTCTGTCCATCAATTGCAAAATGAGACGGTTCGGACGGACGGAGAATTTTTCCTCTTTATATCCAGTGTAGCGGTTCAGACGATCCTTATTCAAGAATGACTTTTTCCCTGCAAAAACGGCTCCATCACAAAAAACCCAAAACCTGCGGCGTTTTGGGTTTTTTCGGCTTATCTTATGCTTGGGCCTGGCGTTTTTTAGACGCTTCGTTCACTTGTTCATCCGCATGGTAGGAAGAACGGACAAGCGGGCCTGCTTCACAGTGGCTGAAGCCTTTTTGCATCGCGATTTCTTTCAGTTCGGCAAATTCGTCGGGATGATAATATTTTTGGACTTTTAAATGTTTTTTCGACGGCTGCAGGTATTGGCCGATCGCCATGATGTCGACATTGTTCGCAAGCAGGTCGTCCATCACTTCAATAATTTCTTCCTTCGTTTCGCCGAGACCGATCATAATGCTTGATTTCGTCGGGATGTCAGGCTGCATTTCTTTCGCACGGCGCAAGAATTCCAAAGAACGGTCATATGTTGCGCGGGCCCGGACTCTCGGTGTCAGGCGGCGGACGGTTTCAATGTTGTGGTTCAGAATATCAGGACGGGTATCCATTAATGTTTTCAGGTTGTCGTAATTTCCGCCCATATCGGATGGCAGCACTTCAATTGTCGTGAACGGGCTTTTTCTGCGGATCGCCCGGACCGTTTCCGCAAAGACGCCTGCTCCGCCGTCTTTCTGATCATCACGCGCCACGGCCGTGATGACGGCGTGTTTTAAGTTCATCAGCGCGACGGAATCAGCTACGCGTTCCGGTTCCTGCAGATCCAGCTCAGTCGGCAGACCCGTTTTGACAGCGCAGAAGCGGCATGCTCTCGTACAGACGGAACCGAGAATCATGAACGTCGCCGTACGTCTGACAGCCCAGCATTCATGGATGTTCGGGCATTTTGCTTCTTCACATACGGTATGCAGATTATTTTCACGCATTAATTTTTTCAGACCCGTATAGTTTTCATTCGTGTTCAGCTTTATTTTGAGCCATTCCGGCTTTCTCAGATGCTCGTCTTTCTTTGCCATTTCCCCATCATCTCCATTATCCCTTTATTCATGTTCGTGTGCGAAAAATTTCTATTTCACGATGGATATAAAACTTGCGGATTTCTATTCAATAGTCACTTTAACATAGGAAAAATTTCTCGACAAGGGAAGAGAATTACTTACATTTTCTCGGATTGTTGCCGCAAACTATTTGTATTAATCCTGAAAGGAGATCATGTTGTGAAAGTTCTGTTATCTGCTCTTCTCCTTTTATCATTTTTCTGTCCGGCTGCAAGCGGGAAAGAACAATCGGCTCCTGTTTACGGCGAACGGATGCAGTTGTACCGCAAAGCCGAAGCAGTCACGCAGATTCCTTGGTATGTACTTGCGGCGGTTGATCAATATGAAGAAAATGTCCGCTCGAACCGAAAGGATCTGCCGGAAAAAGCGGGAATCATCAGCATTTATATTCCGGATCATTTGTGGAGCGGGCCTGAAAATCCAAATCCTAAGGACGAGGCGCCCCTCAGCATTAAAGTATTTGACGGGATCGGCCTGGACGGCGACGGCGACGGAAAAGCCGAGGTCAGCAATGATGAGGATATTCTTTATACATTTGCTCAGTATTTAGCGGGATTCGGAACGGATCTTGACCATATCCGCATCGGCCTCTGGAATTATTACCGCCGCGATCAGACGGTCGGCATTATCACCGAATTCATGACACTGTTTAAAACGTTCGGCCGCCTTGATCTCGGAGAGCACGCTTTTCCGCTTCCCGTGAAGACGGATTACAGCTACCGCAGCACATGGGGCGCCGCGCGGGGTTTCGGCGGTCGCCGGATTCACGAAGGAACGGATCTGTTCGCCCATTACGGGCTCCCCGTCAGATCGACCTGCTACGGTATTGTTGAAATGAAGGGCTGGAACCGTTTCGGCGGCTGGAGAATCGGCATCAGGGATATCAATAACACGTATCACTACTTCGCTCACCTGAACGGCTTTGCAAAAGGTGTGCATAAAGGCCAGATCGTCAAACCCGGAGAGGTGATCGGCTCTGTCGGCAGTTCCGGATACGGACCGCCGGGCACCGCGGGAAAATTTCCGCCGCATCTTCACTACGGGATGTATAAAGATAACGGCAGATCGGAATGGTCTTTTGACCCGTATCCTCATCTAAGGGCATGGGAGCGAAAAGAAATCCGCAGGAAAAAGTAAACACACAGCCGCCAGGAAAGATTGCGGCTGTGTGTTTTTATTTATCTTTCTTCTGTTTTTCATTCGGCAGCTGGATGGAAGGCGTCACACCTGATCCGCCGCTTCCGTTATAAAACTGCGGCACCTCTCCTTGAATCGCTTTAATGGAGACCGGAATATTATTTGTCACGACTGATGTTTTACTGGCAAACGGAATAATGACCTTCACTTTAATTTCCACAAAAATACTGATATCGATCAGGGCATTGTTAATGCCGTACGGCTTTATTTTTGTTTTCACATCAGTTAACGCATCACCGATCAGGTTAAAGCGCACGGGGATTTTCGGCCCCAGATTTCCGAGAATGCTGTTTCCCGTGACCTGCCCTAAAGGGATGTTAATCATAATTTCATCGGCCGTTTTCGCGCCTTTTTCCGTTTCATGCTGCTTATTGTTCGACTCCGCTTCCTTCAAATGAGCCTGAAGCTGCTTTGTCACTTTCGCCTTCATGCTGTTGACCATTTGTGTATTAAAATCCATCGTTGTGACTTTTCCGTTTTCATCCGTTTTCATATCGACCATATCTTTCACATTGTCGCTGTGAGACATGTATTCTTCAATGGATTCCGTAATGACCTCTGTCGCCACCCGTTTGGTTTCCATTTCTCCTATGTTCATCAGCACCGGTTTGATTGAGGAGTTGATCATCCAGAGGCTGATGACCGTCGATATGATAAAAAAAGCAAACGACAGAAGCAACACATACCGAAAAGGCAAAGGCCCTCTCTTGCGAAGAGCGCTCCGGTATCTAGGCAAGAAAAATCCCCCCTTACATATCACAATGTATGCTTGTAAGGGGGGACATAGTATTTTATTTTTACTCTTAAAAAGTCAAGCTTACCTTCACTCAAATGAGATGGAACGGCCGGCGGATATCTGACATTACGCTTGCCGCGCGAGCTCCCAGGCGAGCAGATCTCTTAAAAACTCCGGCATAAAGTATTGTTTTTCTTTTGAATCGCGGATGTAAGGGAACAGCTTTCCGAGTGTAAACATGTCGAGAACGGCAACCGAGTATATCCGCTCCGGATCCACCTCTTCTCCGTTCACTTTCACATTGAGGAGATGCGTCACACCGTCTTCAAGAATGCCGGCCTCTGCCTCCGCTCCGGCATATACCATCCTGCCCATCACTTCCCCGCGGAAGCCGAGGCCTTTAATCCGCAGCTGCTCCATTTGTTCCGAGGCGGCCTGGCTGATTGTTTCCTGGAGTTCCCTGCCTGAAAGACGAACGGCGACCGGATTGATCGGATGAGGGCAGATGCGGTGCAAGTCAAGCTTTGTGACAGGCCCCTTCTGTAAAGGCCCCAAAATGACGCCTGAATTCACCATGCTGACTTCACAGCCGCACCAGCTTTTCAGCGCTTCGGCTAATAGAAGCGGAAGCGGCGATTCCTCAAACCACTTCACGCCGGCTTCTTCATTCAGATTAGCGACTTGTTCGGAGAGCAGGATTTCCGCTTCCCGTTCTTTCTCTTTCAGAAAAGCCGCCGTATCTTCAGATTCCCCGTGCCAATCAGCCATTTTCTGTACAGATGCCTGTTTGCTGACAATGGTTCGTGATTCACTTTCTATCGTCAGCTCGACACAGCCGACATAGTTCCCGTATTTCTCCGCACATGCAAGCAATACGCCGTTTATGTCCTGTCCGTCCTCAAGAAGGTGGTGCGTATGTGATTCAAGAATGACATCGATGTCGGGAAATTTTTCCGCTGCGGCCCGGTCATCGACCAGGCCTAAATGAGAAAGCAGAATGATGATATCCGCTTTGCCCTTGATATCGTCAAGTGATTCTTGAATGCTTTTTTCCGCATCCGTCACCGTCCAGCCGAGTTTTTGATAGACGGGATAATACGGCACCGTGACGCCGAGTATGCCGGCGGTCATCCCGTTTTTCAGCGTTTTAATCACGTAGGGCTCGGCCCATTCCGGCCGCTGTCCGTCCGCGTCAAACAGGTTGGACACAATGACGGGAAACGCGGCATGGGTATATAAATCCGCCAGCTCATCGTGAGGCAGCGTAATTCCTTCATTATTCCCGACGGCAGCCGCATCGATCTCAAGCCGATTTAACAAGTCGACATTCGCTTTGCCGAAGGTCGCTTCCGTTATCATTTGGAATCGGTCCATATGATCGCCGATGTCGAATACGAGTGTTTCCTCCCCGTCTTTTTCATGCTCACTTCTCTTCTGCTCAATATAATGTACGATTTTCGGCCAATTTTCGAAATGGCTGTGCAAATCATTCGTATGATATAAACGGAGCTTCTCTAACATACCATCTCTCCTACCTTTTAGCTGAATATCCCTTGATAAATCAATTCACAGCCGATCAAAATCAAGACGACCCGCATGAAAAGCACGATCGTTTTCGTCTGCACCCGCTTATTGACCCACGCGCCCATTTTGCCGCCGAACCACGCGCCCGGAACGAGGCACAGCGCATACAGCCAATTGACATGGCCCTCTGCGATATGTGACACGGAACCCGTCACGGAGGATAAGAAAATAATGAGCATTGACGTCGCCACAGCCACTTTCGGCGGGAACAAAAATAACAGCATCATGGCCGGAACCATAAGAGAGCCGCCGCCAATGCCGAAAAGACCGCCCAATAAACCGACGAAAAAGGCAATCACGATACCGGTGAAAATACGGTACGAATATGTATAAAGCTCACCCGATTCATCCTCATATGTCCGGATCATGCCTTTATGCGCTTTATTGACCGGTTTTGCTTTCGCCTTCAGCATTAATGTAATGGAAATCAAAATCATAAAAAGTCCGAACCAGACGGAAAACGTATGCGCATTAAAAAGTTTAGACAAATACGCGCCGATGATGCTTCCCGGGCCGGAGCCGATAAAAAAGATCAGTCCGCTTTTGTAGTCAACGGTTTTATATTTCATATAGGCCAGAGTTGATGACAGGCCCGTAAAAATAATCACCAAAAGGGACGTGCCGATGGCAGTCTGCGGTGTTACGTCATGGAAAAACGGAGTCATCGTGCTTAAATAGAGCATTGCCGGCACGATGATAATTCCTCCCCCAAGCCCGATCAGGCTGCCGACCGTTCCCGCGATAAATCCTAATATGATCAATATAAGATAAGACATGTGTCTTGAAACCTCTTTTCTAGCTGAATAGGTCGAGCTGCTTCGGAGCAAGCCCGGTATATGAGATATCTAACATTTCAAGCATCTCAAGCCCGTTATCGGCGGCGTCTCCGCCTGAGTTATTGTTGAATAGCACATACAGATTGCGCGACTGCTTTTTCAGCTCCTGAAGATTGTTTTTCCAATCTTTGAGCTCCTGTTTGTTATAGCGGTATAAATATCTGACCTCACGCCAGTTTTGTCCGCCGTCTGGTTTGATCCAGCCCTGCTTGTTCCGCCCGTGAAAACGGACAAGCGTTTTTTCTTCATCCGTTGCTTTCAGGACGGTCGGAATGCTGCCCTCGCCGATTTGCGGCTCGTCACATATGCTGTGAATCCAGCCTTCCTCCTTCATAAAGGAAAGCGTCTGCTCGTAAAATGGCGGGGAAAACCAAGATCGGTTGCGGAATTCAAGCGCGCACGGAATATCGCCCATCTGCTGCCTGCACCATCTTAAATATGCGACGTTTTCTTTCTTGCAGTCAAACCACGGCGGGAATTGGAACAGCACCATGGCAAGCTTTCCATGCTCTATATACGGCGATAATGACAGCTTAAACGCCTCAAACATTTCTTCCTTCGATTCAAAGGGAATATCGCCGCGCTGATGGCCCGTCATTCCTTGATATGCCTTAATGACAAATTGAAAAGATTCCGGCGTCTCTTTGACCCATCTTTCGTTATTGCGGGCGGGCTGTATCGCGTAAAAGCTCGCGTCCAGCTCAACGATGGGAAAATGGGAGGAATACGCCTGCAGTTTTTGCGGGCCCGCCGTTTTAGGCGGATAGATGCTGTCATGATCCCCCCACCCCGTCAGTCCGATATAAATCACAATCCTTCACCTCTCACTCTAGTTTATCACAGGTGTTTTTCTCTTTCCGTTTCCATGTTTTTTCTGAATGCACTTTTCAGGAACCGATATTGATGTTCATTGGTGTCCGAAAATGCCTCATCTCCGGAAGAAAGAATGTGCTGATAGACGATCGGCTCTGAAAACTGACCGCTCGTGAAATCATATATCTCCCCGTCTATTCGGTTATAAAAATGCCAGCTTGTGCCGGTTTTTGTTTTGAGAATGTCACCGCCGTAAACATCTTGGATGACTAAAGCCGTCACGCCGCACTGGCCTTTGGCCGGGCAATCTTCCGTCCATTTTGTACTAGTCTTGCGCGACCAGGATGCCGTTAATATGTTCAAGATTTGATCATACAATGTGTTTTACTCCTTTTTATAAAAAGATACCACGAGACCCGCTTTCCAAACGACAAAAAAAGCCGATTCTCATCAGAGAATCGGCTCTTTTATTAGAGAAGGCTTCAGGAATGTTCCGAATGCCCCGCTCTGCTTACGACCGCCATCCTGATACACACAGCGCCCCTTGCTGTAGGTCGCAGCAATTCGGTATGGAAAGGTGCGGCCTTCATACAGGCTTTGCTTATGTTTGGAAAACATCGTTTCTTTTGTGACGGTAAAAGGTTCCGGCCGGACAATGGCAAAATCAGCGTCAAATCCTTCTTCAAGCCGGCCTTTATTCGTTAAACCGAAGCGCTCGGCCGGTGCTTCGGCCGTCCATCGGGCCACATGTTCAAACGGAATCCCATGATCGATCGCTAATTGAATCATGCCGAGAAGCGTAAATTGGCCTCCGCTGATCCCGCCCCACGACAGGAACATATTATCCTCGCGTTTCAAAGACGGATGACAGGGAGAATGATCCGAAGACACCATATCAATCAGGCCCTCAGCCAAAACCCCGATCAATTCCTCTTTATCAGCCTCTGAGCGGAGCGGCGGAGCGCATTTGGCAGCCGCCCCTTTTTTGAAGAAGTCTTCAAAGCTGAATAATAAGTAGTGCGGACACGTTTCAACGGTGACATCCAATCCGTCTTTTTTCGCCTGCTGAATGGAGAGCACGGCCCGTTTCGTGCTGATATGTACAAAATGAAGCGCGCATCCCGTCGCTCTTGCATACTCAATCGCCCGCTGCACAGCCTCGCATTCGGCCTCTTCCGGACGTGAGGAAGCGTAAGCGCGGGCATCAATTTTCCCTTGGAGCGCGTACTCGGCTTCAAGGAATCGGGTGAGGGCGTCGCTTTCTGCGTGCAGAGCCAAAACCTTGCCGCACACCGCGATTTCCTTCATTCCCTTTAAAAGAGTCCGTTCATCGGCTGATTGAAATTCATCCGTTCCCGATTTAGACAGAAACGCTTTAAACCCGATTGCCCCCGCTTCTGCCATCGGCCGGATATGTTCGGTATATCCGGGCATCAAACCGCCCCAAAGCGCAAAATCAACCGCTGACTTCCGTTCGGCGATTTCCGCCTTTGCCAGCAGGTTTTCAGCAGTTACCGTCGAAGGGATGCAGTTAAGCGGCATATCAAAATAAGACGTACAGCCGCCGGCAGCCAGCATGTTTGAGCCGGTTTCAATGCCTTCCCATTCTTCGCGGCCGGGTTCATTGAAATGCACGTGACAATCGACCGCTCCCGGAAACACATACATGCCGTCCGCCTGCACCACTTGTTCCGCGTTTTCGTCAATGCCGGGCCCGATCAAGGCAATTTTTCCGTCCTTGATGGCGATATCAGCCCGCTCTGTTCCGCCTTTTCGCACAGCTTTCGCACCCTTTACAATTACGTCATAGGCCATTTTATCTTCCTCCCTGTAAGGATGACGATTTTCTGTCAGTTTTTATCACAACATGCGTCTATGATTGCCAGTTTACTGCTACTATGATCGTAATACATCAGCAAAACCGCTATAATTTTTGATGATTTTTATTCATATTAACCAATGGTTGTCTTTAGAACCTGAAAGGAGATTGACTGATGAATATTTATGATGTGATGAAGATTCCCGCTTATGAGCGGGCCGCATTAATCGCAGGCAAGTCCGGCGGCTGGAGGGAGGTGCAGCACGTCAACATGATGGATGCGCCGGACATCGCTGATTTTTTACATAAAAACGAATTGCTCGTCACCACGGCTTACCACTTGAAGGACCGCCCGCAGCTGTTGAAAGATTTGATCCGCCTCATGGCAAAACGGGGCTGCGCGGGACTGGGGATCAAAACGAAACGTTATCTTAATGTCATTCCGAAAGATGTTGCGGAGCTTGCCGACCGGTATGAATTTCCGATTATTGAGCTGCCGGAAGACATCAGGCTGGGAGATATCGTCAACGCCACACTGAGCCATATTCTTGATATGCGTTCAAATGAGCTGCAGCAGGCCATTTACGCCCATAAAAAATTCACAAACCACATCATGAGCGGCAAGGGGATTCAATCCCTGCTTAAGAAGCTCTCAGACATTCTCCGGCTTCCCGTGCTGCTTTTGGATCAGCATACAAAACTCTTATCATCGTCCCACCGCATACCCATTGACACGTCTTTATTGAAAAACATCTGTTATTCCCTTTCCGGGCCTTATTTCACCTGCTTTTCCATGCTGTCCGACAGAAAGGCGTATTCTGTCCTGCCGATTCTGAATGTTGAAAAAAACTGCGGTTATCTGGTGATTCCGGAGCTGGTGCAGACCGCTGATAAAGGCATGATTTTGACAATTGAACAGGCGGCCAACGTCATTTCCTTTGAACTGCTGAAAGAAAATGCCATCAAACAATTCGGCAGACGGGCGCGCAATGAATTTTTCAGCAATTTCATCGACCGCTCGTTTACCGGCCATGAAGAAATCAAAAGCCGCGCCAAAGAATTCCGGCTCCGCTGGGATCAGCAATACATGTGCATTTGCGGAAAACTCGACCGAAATGAGAAAACGATCAGCTTTACCGAAAATCAGCTCGTTTCCGATCATGTATTTGAACTGCTTGAAGGGGAGCTGTCATCCTTTCCGTTTCCCCCTCATCTCTTTATTAAAGGAAATGTCGGTATTCTTTTAATTGAAGCGACAGACAGCTGGAATGAAATGCACGCGTCTGTCATCAGCTTTTTGGAGCAGTTTCAAAAGCAGGTCCTGACGCAGTTTAAACGGACTGTCTCCTTCGGCATCTCAAACATATGCCAAAAGCTGATCGACGTCCCTGACGCTTTTACCGAAGCTTCAGACGCCATTTCATCCGGGCATTTGTCCAGAAGCGCGGAGTTTATTCAAATCTATCATGCCAAAGACGTGCCGGAGCTGCTCCGCCTGCTTCCCGCGGAAGATGTGAAAAAGTTTTACGAAGCCACCCTCCAAAGCCTGGCCGACCGGCAAAAGGAGGACCAGAGCCTGCTTCATACGCTGTCTGTTTACCTGGAGACCCACTGCCAGATTTCAGAAACGGCTAAGCGCCTGTACGTCCATCGAAATACGGTGATC
Source organism: Bacillus sp. KICET-1 (assembly GCF_027721405.1). Lineage (NCBI taxonomy): Bacteria > Bacillati > Bacillota > Bacilli > Caryophanales > Bacillaceae > Bacillus > Bacillus sp. KICET-1. The sequence goes on along the minus strand of NZ_CP113515.1, from coordinate 1,728,423 downwards.
TATCGTTTAGAAAAATGCGAGGAACTGCTCGGCAAAAGCTTAAAAGATCCGGAAACGACGATGCGCCTGCGGCTCGCGCTGAGAATGCAGCGGCTGATCGGTTAAGAAATCGTTAGAGACAGGGATGCGGGTGTTCTCCCGCATCCTATTTAAGGGGGATTCATTCAGCTACATTCTCAAAATGCTGCCATCAAAATCTGCTTCCGTTGATATCGTCAGCCGTTAGTTATGATTTTCAGCAGACTCTAATCTAAACTAAAAAAGCCTTTCCCGAAGAAAAGGCGTAAGTCGTTCAAGTTTGAAGGCGATCTGAAGCAGTTTGAAAGGTATCATGTGTTTTTCCCACTGTGTTCACACCCAATCCGCATATCAAAGATAACGACAGACCCAAAATAATGAAGATGCTTTTTTTCATACAGGCACTCTCCTTCTTAGGTTTGATTACGATCAGACGAAACTTGATATGATCCATCAAATGAAACAGCCGATGTTGCTAGACCGACCCCTGACATTAAAACGACAGCCGACACAATGATAAATACGCCTTTTCTAAAATTCATACAGGCATTCTCCCCTCTGAATTTGTTTTTGCGTTTGAATCATTTTTTGATGATAAAAATAAGATTTGTCATATTGCTTTGACTCTGCATAAACAGCAGCCGTATCAAGAGCAATATCTTCTACATACGAATAGTTTTTATTTTTCTCAAGGTAATCAATTGTTTTTTTAATTCCCATTTGGTCTATTGCATTAATATATAAAGCCTCCAAATATTTTTGCAGAGATTCAAACAGCTTATCTCCTTGAAATATCGCTGATGAAAGTCCCTTTTTGCTGATTTGAATCGCCTCGCTTGTTTTCCCTTGTTTAAATAGAAGCTTTGCGTATGTAAACAAGGAATGCGGAAGGTTACCCAATTTATACTTCTCAGATATCTCCGCTGCTTTTTTTAAGTAGATTTCAGCTTTATTGTATTCTTCTAAGTCTCCGTAATTCTTTCCTATGTTGTAATAAGCAGAACTGAGCAGCCTTTCATTATTGTTTACTTGTTTCGACAACTCTAAAGCTTTTTCTAAATGCGGCAAGCTTTTTTCATAACGTTTAAAGTCTACATAATTCCCTGATATGACAAATAGACATTGAATTTTCCGGACCTTATACAACTCATACTGATCGTAAATATCGAGCGCTTGCTTTACGTGATGCATGGAGACGTGGCTTTGTTTCATACCGTAATATGCTTCAGCCAGTTTAAAATGAAACTCCGCTCTCTCAATTTCATCATGCACATGAACGAGTTGTTTTTCAGCCTCTTTATAAAAGCCGATCGCCTTTACATACTGCTTTTGATCAAATTCATACATGCCGCGGAAAAATAAAGAATAATAGAACAGCAGGCCGGAAATTCCTTTATTTGATGCTTCAATTTTTTCCAGCAGCTCGTCAATTGTCGGTCTCACGCGGGTAGTCACCGGTTCTAAATAATCCAGCATAAGCTGATGGCGGAATTTCATGAGGGTGTAGTAAATCAGTAGATACTCGTCTTCTTCCATCTCATTTATTTCTTGTTCCACTTCCGCTTTCAAAATCTCCGCATCCGGAACACTGAACTGACGTATCATTTTGTACCATTCATTAATCTTAACGCCAACCTCCGATGATGGTAAAAGAGAACTCACAAGGCCACTCCTCCTTTTATATCATATTCTAACATTTCCAAAATTATGTATGTCCGCAATAAAACCGCAAAATTTCATTCGTCTTGATCATAAATCTTAGTTTGAGTTTTAAGTCTACAACAAAAAAAGCAGGCCTTATGCAGCCTGCTTTTTTTGAGAAATTTATCTAAGATGAACATAAATAATGTGAATAATAGAGACATCATCAACATGTCCAGTATAGTTGCATTAGAATTTTCTTTTACTAAGAAGAACCAGAGAAGCTGTAAAACGAAAGAAATCACAAAATACAATATGTACCTGATGCTATTCATGTCAATCCATCCCTTCAATGATCCTTATTGTCCTATACAGCGTACACTGAACTATGCTGGAACCTCCTGGTAATGATGAGTAAATATATGCAGAATGAACTGGAGCTGATCTAATCACCTAAACTTATTTTAAAATTTCAAAACGTGCAATTTCCCACTCTTTGTTTGCTTTTAGCGGGATTGTTTTTACCTTTTTGCCTGATTTCAAATCATAAGACGTGATGTCTCCAAGCTTGTTATCGCGCTGGATATCAAAGTTTTTGATTAAAACATACATCTCTCTATCAGTGAATTGAACATCATTCATTAATTTGTTATATCCCCCGCATAAAAATTGAAAGAGTTTTTCTTAACCATTTTTTTATCAAATATCTGCAGCTTCCCATCAAAAGAAACGGCTAAGACTTTATCTTTTACTATTTTCAATTTTGCAGGATGAAACCCTTTCTCCATCTCGACTTCTTTTTTTACCTTTAGCGTCTCTCTGTCTATTAATATGAGCTTAGAATTCTCTTTCTCATTCACGTTATCATTAACTGCCAGTACAAATGTATTTTCATCTAGAGCTTGGAACGCATCCTTTTCATCCATGAAGTATATCCCTTTATTCGGTATGGATGCCTTGTTCTCTTGCTTATTTGTCTCTGGGTTAATTGAAAGGATGGACATACTTTCTTCATCACTTGAAATGACATAAATTTTATTTTTAGCGACGATTGCTGATCCAAGTTCTCCGTCAAGCTTTATTTGTTTCTTGTTTTTTCGGCTGTTTTCCTTCCAATATACCAATTCACTTTCCAGCCCTTTGTCTGTATATCCAACGTTAATGTCATGGATGATATAACCGTCAGAACTATTTATAAAGAAAGCACCTTCATCTTCAGTTGTTTTTGACAAACTCTTTTCTTTTATTTTGTTTATTGTTCCGGTTTTATTGTCTATCATCAAGTGAGTATTGCTTCTATTTGACGATAAGAACGTATCGTTTTTGTTATGTGAAGACATCGTGAAATTTATACCATCTTTCAATTCCAAGCTATCCATTTTAGTACCATCTTCACTGTAAACCCCAATCTCACTTCCCCTATCTAAAGTGTTGGAAAAACCAACAATAAAACTCGCATTGTCAATATCCTTTAATACAGTCTTTTGATTGCTGCTTCTTTCCTCTTTTTCATTCCCAGTTGGGATGAGACCGCAAGAGGTTGTGACGATCAGTATGCAAATGAAAATAAACAGGGTTTTAAGTCTATTCATTTTTTTCCTCCCTATGAGATAGCAAAAAGCCTCCGGATACCCGGAGGCTTTTGATTCTTATCCTTGCTGCGTGAACGGCCGGGTCTGTGTCTTTTTGCCCCAGCCAAGCGCGGCCAGAAAACTGATGGCGAGAATGGCCGCTCCCAGCATATACGGAAATTCCATATTTACATCAAAGAGAAAACCGGCAGCAGACGGTCCGGCGATATTCGCTAAGCTGATGAATGAGGTATTCATCCCTCCGGCAAACCCCTGCTGGTCACCGGCAAGCTTCGACAGCATCGTATTAACCGCCGGCCGGAGCAGCGATGTCAGCGTCAGAAAAAAGATTGCCGCGGCAAAAACGGTCCAATATGAACCAGCAAACCGGCACCACACAAGTCCTGCAGCCGCCCCGATCAACGTCACGTTAATGACGCGTTTTTCCCCGAACCTGCGGACGAGATAACTGACGCCGACCGCCTGCACAAACACGCCGATGAGACCCGCAGCCGTAATAATAAAGGCAATATCAGACGCTTTAAATCCGTGTTTATGGTCAACGTAAAGGCCGAAAACCGATTCAAAGTTCATAATTCCGAAGTTCAGCACAAAAACCAGAATCAGCATAAACGCGAACGGCGATTTGAGCGCGCGTGACATTTGCTTAAACAGATGCTCACGTTTTTCCGTTTTAGCCCGGGCTTCCAGCTGCTTTTCACGCCCCAGCGTTTCGGGCAGAAAGAAAAATGAAAGCACCGTTGAAAAGCAGGCGAGACTTGCGGACACGATGAACGGCACAGACATGCCGTAATGAACCAAATAGCCTCCGACACCGGGCCCGATGACGACACCGAGCGTCATCGCCGCGCTGAACAGCCCCATTCCTTTCCCGCGTTCTTCTTCGGTCGTAATATCCGCTATGTAAGCGAACATTGACGGCATTAAAAACGCCGCGCCCATTCCGCCCAAAAGCCGGGATGCGAACAGTTGCCACAGGCTTCCGGCAAAAGCGAAGATCAATTGTGACACGGCAAAGGCGGCGATGCCGAAAATAATCAGTTTCCGCCGTCCGTATTTGTCGGTTATTTCCCCGGCAATAGGCGCAAATAAAAGCTGTGTAAGCCCCGCCGCCGCAACAAGCAGACCCATCGTGCTGCCCGTCGCTCCGAATTCGGTAATATATGCGGGCATAATCGGAATAATCAATCCGATTCCAAGCATCGCAATAAACATATTCAGCATTAAAATTGACAATCGGCCTATGTACGCCATGATTTCTTACCTTCTCCCCAGACAAACAGATGATCATTCCATATTTGTCATTTTTTATACCATTCAGTATAACGGGCAAAAGGGAAAAAAGTCCAGATGATTTCAATCTCGTTTTCAAGTCTCATGACAGCACACCGGTTTCAGCCGGCAGATCATATATGTTAAGGGCCGCCTGCAGCGCTTCCCCGGCTTTAACGGCAACACCGTGTCTGATCAGAACCGCTTCAAGTCCGGCCAGCACAAACAGCACATTTTCCTTTCTGCAGCTGTAGCCCATCGTTCCGATTCGCCAAATTTTCCCCTGCAGCGGACCGAATGAGCTGGCGATTTCAATTCCGAATTGAGACAAAAGCATACTTCTGATCGTTTCGCCGTCTGCTTCCGGCGGAATCTGCACGCATGTGACGACAGGCAGCTTCGCCTCCGGATCGCCGAATAAATCAAGGCCCATCGCTGCAAGTCCCGCCGTAAGCGCTTTTTCGTGACGCCGATGTCTGCGGAACCGTTCTTCAAGTCCTTCTTCCAGGACAAGACGCACACCCTCCCGCAGCGCATAAAGCATTGCTGTCGCTTCTGTATGGTGATTCAGCCTTCTTTCACTCCAATAATCTTCGAGCTGGCTCAGATCAAAATAGTTGCTCGTAATCGGCCGATGACCGGACAGCATGTTACCGTCAGCCGCCGTCGCAATGCCCCGTTCTACCTTTTTACGCGCGGCAATGACAGCTGCCGTCCGGTCATTATAAGTAATCGGCGCCATTCCGGAAGGGACCGATAGGCATTTTTGCGTTCCCCCGATGACTGCGTCAATCTTCCATTCATCCGTTTTTACGGCGCAGCCTCCGATCGTGGCCACGGCATCCACGATAAAGAGTGCGTCTTGGGCGCGGCACGCTTCCCCGATTTCTTTCAGCGGGTGAATCCGCCCCGTTGATGTTTCTCCGTGCACCATAGCGACGATTTTCGGGGAAATCTTTTTCATCTCGCTGATAATCTCGTCAGGCCGGAAGACCGTTCCCCATTCACACTCGATCATATGAACGTCCGCTCCGTATCGCTCGGCGATTTCAGTCAGCAGGTATCCGAAGCGTCCGTATATCGGAACGAGCACGCTGTCGCCCGGTTCTATCACACTTGCGAGAACAGCCTCAATCCCCGCTCTTGATGTGCCGTCAATCGGATAGGCCCAGCGGTTTTCCGTTTGAAACAATTCACGGAGCATTTGCATCGTTTCGTTCATGATGCCGGTAAATGCCGGGTCAAACTGGCCGATGATCGGAGCGCCCATCGCCCTCAGCACTCTCGGTTCAGCTTCTGTCGGTCCCGGTGTCATAATCGTTCTTTGCGGAATGCACAATTCTTTTCTGGTCGGCACGCCGATTCCCCCTTTACGTTAATAGGCAAGTTTATGTAATACATTCGCCAGCGTAAGGACGCCGGTTTCAAGCTGATGTGCGGGTGTGAATTCAAGCGGCGAGTGGCTGATCCCGCCACGGCTCGGCACAAACAGCATGCAGGCCGGAAAGGTTCTGCCGAGCATCTGGGCGTCATGTCCCGCTCCGCTTACGATCTTCTCCGGGTCCGCCCCCTGCTCTATTGCAGCCTCTGCTGCGGTTCGTGTCAGGGTCTGATCCATTTGAACCGGCTCTATCCTCATATATTCATCAATAACAGGTCTGACTCCTTTGCTGCGGCTGATGTTTTCAACAATCGACACCAGTTTCTGATGGAAGGCTGCCAGCACGTCTTCCTGCCGGTGGCGAATATCAATTGAAAACTGGATACGGCCCGGAATGACATTCGCCATATTCGGCTCAACCGTCATTTTCCCGCACGTCAGGCGGAGCTCTTCCGGCTGTCTTTCCGCTGAAAGCATCAGTTCGTGGATGATGCTGCTTCCCGCCGCGAGCGGGTCTTTCCGCCATTTCATCGAAGTGGTGCCGGCATGGTTGCATTCACCGTCAAGCGTAACGGTATAGCGTCTCTGTCCGGCAATCCCGGTGACAATCCCGATATCCTTTCCTGATCGTTCAAGCGTTTGCCCCTGTTCAATATGAATTTCCAGAAAGGCTTTGATATCAGTGCGCAGCGGTGCTGGATAACGGCCTGCACCGAAGCCGTACTGCCGCATGGCTTCTTTCAGAGAAATGCCGGACGCGTCTTTCGGCGTTTCCGCATCTGAAAGCGAGAAAGCACCGGTGATATTGCCTGAGCCCCAATAGGTGATGGGAAAACGGCTCCCTTCCTCTTCACAGAGCGACACAGCCTCCAGCGTTTTTTTCGGACGCCCGCACATCACATGCAAATGCCGGATCGCCAGCATGCCCGCCAGCACGCCGAACGCACCGTCATATTTGCCGCCGTCAATAACAGTGTCAATATGCGACCCGGTCAGAATCACCTCATCAGGCGATTCTGTGCCGTTCAGCCGGCCGAATACGTTACCGACATCGTCAAATGCCGTTTCCAGCCCGAACGCCTCCATTTTCTTTTTAACGGCAAGCTGGGCGTCCATCCATTCTTTCGTATATAAAAGCCTCGTCACTCCGCCGGAAGCGGAAGCGCCGAATTGAGACAGCCATTGTATGTCATCGGAAATCCCGATATTCGCCGCCGAAAGCTGCTGATGTTCCATACACGCCCTCCTTTTAAACTGAAAAACTGACAAGATGATCTTCATTATAGAAGGAGCGCATAACGAGTTCATTATCATATCTTCCAAAAAATCAATGATTTTCCGGATACTTTGACCAATAAGCCGAAGGAACCATTTTTCAAAAAAGATAGAATATTAGATTTATTTTTTGGATAATAGAGGTAAAGGAGGGCAAGTCATGACAAAAAAACTTTGGTTTCTGCCGATTGTCTGCCTGTTTTTCATTTTTGGATGGGCCGTGCCGTCAGCCTCTGCGGGCGCGCCGGCTGACACGAATCTGTACAGCCGGATGGCGGTTTCAACTGCCGGCGGCACAACTCTTTTTCCGCAAACTGCCTCAGCTGTCATCACTCCGTCTGCGGATACGGACACATATTACAAAGAAGCTTCCGGAAAAAGCGGAACAGCCTTAAAGAGCGCCCTGCACCGCATCATCAGCGGACATACAAAGCTGTCTTACAGCCAAGTATGGAATGCATTGAAGGAAACTGACGAAGATCCGGCAAATCCGAACAATGTCATCTTGCTCTACACCCAGGAATCACGGGCCAAAAGTAAAAACGGCGGCAGCGTCGGGGACTGGAACCGTGAACACGTATGGGCAAAGTCACACGGAAACTTCGGAACAGCTGCCGGCCCCGGGACGGACATTCATCATCTGCGCCCTGCAGACGTCCAGGTGAACAGCGCCAGAGGAAACATGGATTTTGATAACGGCGGCTCAGAATACCCGAAAGCGCCGGGCAATTATTACGACGGTGATTCCTGGGAACCGCGCGATGAGGTCAAAGGAGATGTCGCCCGCATGCTGTTTTACATGGCGGTGCGTTATGAAGGAGACGACGGGTATCCCGACCTTGAGCTGAATGATAAAACCGGAAACGGCTCAGCTCCTTACATGGGAAAACTGTCCGTTTTGCTCAAATGGAATCAACAAGATCCCGTCGACAGTAAGGAAAAACGGCGGAACGAAATCATTTACGAAGACTATCAGCATAACCGCAATCCGTTTATCGACCATCCGGAATGGGCGGACGAAATCTGGTAATCGTATCATAAGAAGTGATAAGGGAGCCCCGATCATCAGGCTCCCTTTTTCAATATACGGCGTTTTCAGTGTCGGCATCAAAAAAGACGGCCCGGTTCATATTGACCGCAAGCAGAATGGCATCGCCGGGTTTCACCTGTGAAGCGCCGTCAAGACGGATCGTCATGCGGTTATTTCCGCTCACCGCATGAACGTACATCTCCGCGCCTAAGTTTTCACATACTTCCGCCACAGCGCGGCACACCGCTTCAGGCGGGTGCTCTGATTGTCCGGCAAGCGTCAAATGCTCCGGACGCAGCCCCGCAATCATCTCCTTACCGCTGTATCCTTTCTGCACAAGAACGGCCGCTTTTTCTTTCGGAATGGGCAGACGAACGGACGAACCGGCAAAATACCATTGCCCGTGACTTTCTTCAATGAGGCCTTTTATAAAATTCATACTCGGAGAACCGATAAAACCCGCCACAAACATATTCGCCGGATAATGATAAATCTCATGGGGGCTTGCGGCCTGCTGAATATCTCCTTCATTCATCACGACAATCCGGTCGCCCATTGTCATCGCTTCCGTCTGATCATGCGTCACATAAACGATGGTCGCTTTCAAACGCTGATGGAGCTTGCTGATTTCGGCGCGCATCGTCACTCGCAATTTCGCATCTAAGTTGGAAAGCGGCTCGTCCATCAGAAACACTTTCGGCTCCCGCACGATCGACCGGCCGAGCGCAACCCGCTGCCGCTGCCCGCCTGAAAGAGCCTTCGGTTTCCGCTTGAGCAGATGCCCGATTTCCAAAATATCAGCGGCCGTCCGGACTCGCTCTGCGATTTCTTTTTTCGGCAGCTTTCTGAGCTTCAAACCGAACGCCATATTATCAAACACCGTCATGTGGGGATACAGCGCGTAATTCTGAAAAACCATCGCGATATCACGATCCTTCGGGGGCAGATCGTTTACCGCGTCTCCATCGATATAAAGCTTCCCCTCAGAAATGCTCTCCAGTCCGGCAATCATTCTGAGTGTCGTAGATTTGCCGCAGCCGGAGGGACCGACAAGCACCAGCAGCTCCTCATCTTTTACATCTAAGTGAAAATCCTTCACTGCCGCCGATTGGGCGCCGTATGTTTTTTTGATATGGTCAAATGTTAATGATGCCATTCGAAACCTCCTCCAATACTGGAAACCGCCACATCTTTCTGTTATGTTAAAAATGTTCGGGGTTTCTGACAGATTCATAAATGAAAAGCAAATTTGTATTATAACGTCATAATACATATAATAGTACTACTACTTGACAAAGGAGGTCCGTCCCATTGTTAAATAACGGGAGCTCGAAACCTTTATATATTCAGCTGAAACAAATTATCGCGGACGATATCAAGAAGGGCGTTTATTCGCCGTCCGTAAAACTGCCGACTGAAAATGAGCTGTGCGAAACGTACAACGTGAGCCGCATAACGGTCAGGAAGGCCATCCTTGATCTTGTGGAAGAAGGCTGGCTCGTCCGGCAGCAGGGAAAGGGAACGTTCGTTAAAAGCCCTAAACTGAAGCGGGAGCTCATCGCGGTCAACGGCTACTCTGAATTTATGGAATCAACGGGGAAAAAACCGAAACACCAGATCCTTTCTCATGAAATCATTGAAGCGCCTAAATCCATCGCCCAAAAACTTCGCGTCGATTCCGAAAGTCCCGTTCTTGAATTAAAACGCATTTTATTTCACGACGACCAGCCGCTCTCATTCGAAATCGCCCACTATCCGCTCAGTTTATTTCCCGACATCGGCAAGCATATTAAAGGCGGCGTGTCGATGCATGACATTTTGAAACAGCACTATCAGGTGGTGCCCACCCATAATACGAAGCTGTTAAATGTCGTATACGCCAAGCAGGAAGAAAGCCGCTATCTGGCTTGTGATATCGGGGATGCGCTTTTTGAAATTGACAAAACCGCTTTTATGTCAAAAGACCAGCCGATATACAGCTCTCTGTTTGTAATGCATACCGACCGCGTCACGTTTACCATTAACAGTCCCTATGCGTAACAAGTATAAAAAACGAGACAATGCTTATCGTATTCTCGTTTTTTCACTGCTTTTCCCGCCGCCCGGCCTGTAGGGATGCCCGTAACCGAACGCTCCGAACCCTCCGCATGTTTTGGCAGCCGTCCCGGCGGCCGCAGTAAGCGCTCGCCGAATATCCTGATGCTCGAAGAAATCGGTAAGAAACCCGGCGATAAAAGAATCACCCACGCCCAATGTATCTATTATATCAGCTCTTACCACCGGCTGATGATAGACGCGTTCACCATCCGATAACACCGCGCCATATTCCCCCCTTGTCAGACAGACGATTTTCGCTCCGAAACCGCGGGCTTTTTCGGCAAGCCGCACACATTCACTTTCACTCAAATCACTCCCGGAAAAAAACGCATACGTCACGTACGGACAGACCGCTTCTAAATAGGCTTCGTCACGTTTTACAGAGAAGTCAAAGGAAATCGGCACATGGCCGCTCAGCATCGGAAGGTCACGTTCTATCCTGCTGTATACGCTCGTATGCAGCAGATCATGTCCGGCGATAAATGAGATGTCATTCTCCTGAAAAGCGAGTGTCAGACGCGATTGCACGCCGCCTTTATTTGATCCGGCAAATATCCTGTCCCCTCTTTCATCAAGCGTGACGACCGCCATCCCGTTTTCTCCGTATGCCCGGCGGATCAGATCGGCATTCACCTTTTCCAATTTCAGCACATTCAATACGTGATCCGCCGCTTCATCACTGCCGAGAATCCCGATATAAGAAGTTTCGTGGCCTAAGCGCCGGGCAAGCACGGCTACATTTAACGCATTTCCGCCCGGGTAAAACGTCTCCTGATCCTGATAATAATCTACTACATTATCTCCGGCCGCTATCAGTTTCATCTTTTCATCCCCCTTATCCTTTCACGCTTCCCGCTGCAATGCCGCGGATAAAATATCTCTGCATCAATAAAAACAACGCGATGATCGGAGCAGCAGAAATCGTCAGCCCGGCCAGCAGCACGCCCCAATCCGTCTGCAGCGCATCTCTGAACTGCATCAGCCCGGCCGGAATCGTCCGTAAATTTTCATCATCGATAAAAATAATCGCAAACATAAACTCATTCCATGTATGGTAAGCCGTCAAAATGCCTGATGTCACCAGAATCGGCACGCTTATAGGTAAGAATATTCTGAAAAATATTCCGAAACTTGTACATCCATCCAGATAGGCAGCCTCCTCAAGCTCTTTGGAAATCGACAAAAAATAGGAACGGATCAGAATCACGGTAAACGGAATACGATAGGCGGCGTACGGAAGAATCAATGCCCAATACGTATTGTACAGTCCCAATGACTGGATAATGGAGTACAGCGGCACAAGACTGACCTGCGGCGTCAGCATCAAGCCGCCAAGACAAATGATCAGCACAAACCCTTTTCCTTTAAATTGAAAACGGGCCAGCCCGTATGCCGCCCAGGCGCTCACAAATACGGTGATGAGACAAGTCAGCACGGTCACAATGACGCTGTTCATAAAATAAGCGGAAATCCCTTGGTTCCATGCGGATACGAAGTTTTCGGGATGCCAGACAGAGGGCAGCGACCAGCTGTGCTCAAAAATCTCATCCGAGCTTTTAAAGGCGCTGACCGCCATCCATAACAGCGGATAAGCAACGGCAATGAGGTAGATAAAGAGAAACAGCCACACAGACGTTTCCCCGACATACCATTTTCTCGGTTTTCCGCCTGTTCTGACGGCCTGACGGGCATGACGCAAGTCCGTCTTTTCAGGAAGCATCGGCTACTCCTCCTTTCCGGTCTTAAAGAATTTCATCTGAATAAGCGACAGAGCAAGCGTCAGCAAAAGCACCACCGTCGCGATCGCAGAAGCGTAGCCCATCATATCCTTTGTGAAAGCGCTCTTATACAAAAATGTGCTCAGCACTTCTGAAGCATTGCCCGGCCCTCCGCCGGTCAGAATATACGGTTCATTAAATACGGTAAATGCGCCGGTCAGCGTCATCACCACGGCAACAAACGACATTTCTTTCGTCTGCGGCACCGTAATGTGAAAAAACTGCTGGATTTTTCCGGCTCCGTCCAGCTGCGCCGATTCATATAATTCAGCGGGAATGCTCTGAATCGAGACAATGTACAGCATGGCGATGTAACCGACAGACTGCCATTGAGACACAAAAATGACAGACAGCATAGCGGTGTTTTCATCGCCCAGCCACGCCCGGGTCAGTTCATCAAGTCCGACGGCTTCCAGCAGCTGATTCAAAAGCCCGATTTCCGGGTTATAAATAAAATCAAACAACAGCGCAATAACGGTCATGGAAATAACGACCGGAAGAAAAAAGACCGTGCGGAAAAACGGCGACCATTTTCTTACCAATCTGTCTTCCAGCACGGCCGCCAGAATTAAGCCGCCGCCAACCTGGCAAATCAGCGATATGACCGCATACAGCACATTGTTGCGGAGTGCTGTAAAAAACACGGGATCGTGAAACAGGTCAATATAATTTTTCAAACCGATAAACGTCTTTTCGGGTTGAAATGAGCTCCATTCAAACAGACTGAAAAACACATTCTCAATAATCGGAATGTAAACGAACAGCAGAAAAATCAGCGCGGGCGCGAGAAACAGATACGGAATGAAACGTTTTCGGCTGACCAAGGAAATCCTCATCTCCTTTCTCCAAAGAAATCTGTTCTATTCAGATGACGCTCTGACCTGACGCGCCGCTTTCTGCACGGAATTCATCACCTCGCGCGGTGTCATTGTGCCGCCGAGCATCTGCTGAACGCCTGCCGCATACACATCGGCGATTTCAACGTCAACATCCATATCAAACCAGGGCACCATTGATTCGGCGCGGACGATATCCTGCACGGCTTCGCGCTGGATCGGGGCGGAATTGTTTTCTGTCGCCGTTCCTTGAACCGCGCTGTATTTACCGACGTCTTTTATCAGCTTCTCTCCCATTTTTTTCGAGGTTAAAAACTGAAGAAATTCCATGGCTTCTTTCGGGTGCTTCGTTTTTGAGGAAATCATAAATCCTTCCGGAGATCCGGTCAGTGCACGGGGAGATCCCTTTTCGCCGCTGATTTTCGGGAAAGGAAACAAGCCCAGATTGACCGGTTCGACGAGCTTAATTTCTGCCGTTTCCGCATAAATCATCGCCGCTTTGCCGCTTGTAAACTGCTGGCGCACGTATTCGTGATCAACGGAGTTCACGTGCTTTGTAAAGTACGGCAGCAGTTCCTGAAGCTTTTCAAGCGCTTTGACATAGCCTTCGTCCGTAAACTCCCCGGTTTCCGGGCTGTAATCCTTCGCCCGCGTTTTTTCATCCACCATACGCTGGTTCAGCGTCCCGATATAATGAGAAATCGTCCAAGGCGCTTTTGTGCCGAAACTGATCGGAATATATCCGTTCTCTTTCAATTTCTCAGAGACTGTGATCAGTTCATCCCATGTCGCCGGGGGCTTCAAATGTAATGTATGAAAAATGTCCTTATTATAAAAGAATGATTTAGCGTCCATTTGCCACGGAACACCGTACTGTTTTCCGTCATGCGTAAAGGGTTTGATTTGTGACTGCACAAGCTGTGAGGACCAATCTTTATCCTGCTGATAGTAAGACGACAGATCGAGGGCTTTATCTCCTTTGATGAATTTATAAGCAAACCGGTCGCTCCATGAAAAGAAAATATCAGGGGGGCTCGTTGTTCCGAGCATGACTTTCACCTTGTCTTTATAAGAATCGTTTAAGACCGCTTCCGTTTGGATATGAATATCCGGATGAGCGGCTTCAAATTCTTTGACCGCTTCTTCAAAATAGCTTTTTTCCGGCTCCTTCGGCCACCTGTGAAAAAACTTCAAGGTCACTTTTCCGTCAGAGGAACTGCTTTGGCTTGAACAGGCGGCGGCTGACAGACATACGGCTAACAGAACGAACAGGCAGATGAGCTTTTTCAGATGCTTTTCCTCCTTTGTCACCGGACTATAACGTTATATATCATTATAGTCCGGTGAAATATAATGCGCGTTCTTAATATTCGACTTTCCACATGTAACGCCGCTGGCTTAACGGATGGTTCCTTGCTTCCGCCAGCGCATCCGCATAGCTTCTGAGCACCCGGTTTAATACGAGAGGAGCCAGATAGCCTTTTACAGAATCGTCAATTCCGGAAAAATCATATGCTGCCGCATCAAGCACAGTCAGTTTTTTGCCGTATCTTTTTGAGAAGGAAAGCGCCCGCTCTTCAAGGGGTCTTGTTTCGTCTAAGCCGAGCAGGATAATAAATGGAACGGATTCATCAATGATTTCGAACGGGCCGTGAAAATATTCTCCGGCATGAATGGCGTGGGAATGAATCCATTGCATTTCCATGAGAATGCAGATGCTGTAGGAGTAAGCGACGCCGTAGTTCGCACCGCTTGCCATCGTGTAAATGATATCTTCTTTTTCGTGGGCTTTCGCGAATGCCTTTGCGTGATCCGCTTCTTGTTTAAGCGCTTTGTCATATACGGTCTGGAGCTTATTGAGTCCGTCGATCGCCTGCTCAAACGCGGGATGGTTTTCCAGCACGTGTAAAGCGCCGAACACGATTTGATACAGAACCCCGTAATTCGTATTTATCGCCTGTGCTTTCTCACCCCAGTCATAAACCGCGACATATTCGGCTTCTTTCGCTAACGGCGAATCAGGCTCAAAGGTCATCGCAATCGTAAGCGCGCCTTTTTTTCTGGCGAAACCGGCGGCTTTCACCGTTTCCGGCGTATTGCCTGACTGAGAACATAAAATCACGAGAGAGTTCTCTCCGAGCTGAATGGGATTGCGCTGAATAAATTCATTTGAACTGTAGAGATCAGAGCTGATGGCTTTCGCCTCTCTGTCAAACACGTACTTGCTCGGATACATAATGGCTGAAGAACCCCCGCAAGCGACGAAAAAGACGTGGTCAATCGTTTTTCCTTTCAGATCATCCAAGAAAGCCTGAACCTTGTGATTCACTTGTGCGGCAGTTTGACTCAAATCCTTCACTCCTCAGTGTTTTATTATATAACGTTATATAACATTATATAACGTTATATTAATCGCAACAAAGGTGCGTTGTCAATCATATTTTCTGAAATTTCTAAAATATAAAATAAACCCGTCTTATTTCCCGCCCTCTCTTGACCTGACCCTTAGAGACACGTTTAGAATGAAAAGCAGGGAGTGATTCAGAATGAATATAAAAGAAGCCGCCAGACAGACGGGTCTCACGAAAAAAGCCATCAAATATTATGAGCAGGAAGGTTTAATCACCGTCAGCAAAAACCCTGATAACGGATACCGTGAGTATTCCGCTCAGAACGTGAATACGCTGAAAATGATTGCCGCCCTCCGAATGCTGGCACTGTCTGTAAGCGATATTAAAGCGTTCCTCTTAGAGGGCAGCAGTCTGCATGATATACTGCGCCAGCAGCATCAAAAGCTCAGCCGGCAGATTGAAGAGCTTGAGCAGGAACGGAAACTGACTGAAATGCTGATCAAGCGCGTGGAAGATGCGGAAAATGTCGATTCAATTTTGCATGATATCGGCGAGGTCAAAATAGATGAACCGAAGTATATGGGACTTCAGCTGAAAAAACTGTTCCCGGGAGATTTCGGAGAATTTATCGCCGCGCTGTTTGAACCGTTCCTCGACTTTTCTATTGATACAGATGAGAAAAAAGCGATATGGGCGGAGCTTATTAAAGTATTGGATGATATGGAAGAAGTTCCGGCTGAACACCCGATGATGCAGCTGGTCGGCAAGGAGGATCCGGCTCAGCTCCAGCAGCACAAAGTCCAGCATGACCAATTTATCGAGCGGATTTTGGAGAGAGACCCCGCCACTTGGGACACTCATAAAAACATCATCATTCAGCTTGTGAAAAGAGTGCAGACAGATGAAGAATACAGAGAAAGCCTGATCAAGGTCGGAGAATCCGCTTCTGATCTGCCCGCGCTGAAGGCGGGATCGCCTTTCAGCAATCTTCTTCAAAAGCTCAGCCCGAAATATGACACGTACGTGCGACTTCAGCTTGAACTGAAAAAAGAAGCCGACGAGGAACTCGGCTTTGATTCAGAAGCATATTTAAAAGAGATGCTTCAATCAAAAAAACGCTAAGGTTCGTTTCCTTAGCGTTTTCTTTCTTCAGCCTCAGTGCTGCGCGTTAATGCGGTCAACGACATTAGCGATGAGCTGCTCTTTTCCTAAGTCGGAATCTTCGTCAACGCTTGCTACTGTCAAAATGATGGCCGCTACCGCAAGAGCGATCGTCTCAATGGCGGCCGCCGCGTTTAAAAATACCCATACAGCCGTTGCGCATTGGCCGATGGCCGTTGATTTTCCTTTGTCCATGCTCTTTTTGTCAAACTCTTCTTTCAGCACTTTCGCCATAATCTGCGAACCTTGATCAATGACGCTGTTCACTTTCTCATAATCGCCGCTGTAGACCGCCGCTTTCAACTCTTTAAAATAATCCGGCGATGACTTTTTAATATCAGTAATCACCTGATCGGAAACTTGCTTTAATTCATCCTGATCAATCTTTTTGACAGCCTTGGTATCCCATACTTCAGGAAGGAGCTTTGCGACCTCACCTTGTCCGAAAAAGATGCCGGAAAAAATGTCTTCACCCGAATAAGAGACGGATGGCTCAGTTTTCGCCGCGGCATGCGGGCCGACTAATGCAACCATTAAAACAAACACCAGCATCATGGCAGCTGCGGACTTCTTGCTTTTAACCATATAATTTCCTCCTTTTCCTTTTATTGAAAAAATTGTATCTGATAAAAAGGGGATTGTAATGGTTCAAAGCTACTGTTTTCTCTGCCGGCACCAAAAACAGGACCAAAATACCAGCCACCGTAATGGAAAACGAGGTAAGCCCCAGCATAACGGCAAAGATTTCGTGCATAAAAATGGATATAAACAATATCAGACGCCAATATGTTTTCGGAGCGAACAAAGCGCAGAACATAATGGTTTGCACAATAAGCGTGCCCCAAGTCGGGATGATGACAAGCTTGGACTGCAGGATAAAGTCAAACAGACCGTGAAGCGCATCCGGCAGACCCAGCATCGGATCGTTCAAATAGTAATAAACGGCAGTTCCGTTCTGCCACTCTTCTTCCATCAGTTTGGCAATGACGGAGTTAAAATACAGCATTGCGACCTGTATTCTGATGATTGTCAGCGTCGCCCAGCACAAGGAGCGGTAATAAGGCTCAAGCGGCCTTTTCTCAAAAGACGCCTCGTACGGAGACCAGTGCCATTTCCGCGGATCGGTTAATGTCAGCGGGAGCAGCAGCAGTGTAAAAACGGCAGCCACCTGATCTCCTCCGTCAAGGGTAACGGCGGAGTTTTGGAAGCTGTACGAAATCCACCAGTGAAAAAAACCGGTGATTCGCGGCCGCCAGCCAATGACGACAAGGATTAACATACAGATACAAACGGCTTTGACGATCTCAATGTAACGGAAATCGGGAAACAGCAGAAACAGGCTGAACGTGTCGGAAAAGCTGAGCATTTGATTTTGCGTTTTGAAGAAGACAGATGCCGGATTGAACAGCAATGTCAGCAGCGTGCCGAGCGCGATTAAGCTTCTGGCAAGCCCGTACACATTTGTCCAAGGCGGATTCTTCATCATCCATAAGGTGAGCTGCTTTTTTGCATCCTGAATCAATTGACATCCACTCCGATGTATTTTTTGATGGTTCTTTTCGTTTCGGTATGCTGGCTCCATGCCCACGGGGTAATGCGTTCATATGTAATGATCATTTTCCCTTTCAGCCTTGGGGAGGGGGACTCATTTTTCATTTTCAAAAATGTGGTATCCTTAAAGTCTTGGCCAGCCGAAAAGTCATTCCACTTCTCTTTGGAAGGCAGCTTTTCCAGCATAAGGCCGAGCTCTATCCCTTGCGTCCGCCCGTAGCGGTTTAAGCCGATCACATTTTTCAGAGAATTATTCGGCCATCTGAGCTCCTCATCGGCATCAAGAAGATAGATGTTCAAGCTGTCTTCTCTCGGATCTTTACTGAAAAATCCCCAGCTTTGCGGATAAATCATGGAAACGGTTTTGGATTGATGCTTGGTTAATTGGATGGCAGAGCTTGGCAGTGCCGCGATGACGGTAAAAAACAAAACGATGATCCAGGCGGCCATGATAAAAAGAAAGAATGAAAACATGCTGGTTTGCTTCTTGTCAGTCAATTGAAACCCTCCTAGCGTATGGAAATTTCATTGACATGATTATACACCAATCAACAGGTAAAATATTGATAAATTAGTTTTTTTCGAACTAATATACTATTATATGTAAAAAAGGGAGTGTTCATATGTTTTTGATGAATGATAAAGTGCTGTGGGGAGCTGTGGTTCTCGCCTTTATTCTGTCGATTGTGTTTTATCCGTTTCTTCCTGCTGATATGGCCATTCACTATGACGTGTCAAACCGTCCGAATACATCAATCAATAAAACGGCCGGCGTCCTGATTTTTCCTGTGCTCATGATGATCTGCATGTTATTCAGAAAAAAGGTCGTCCAGCTATTCCTCGTCGTTTACTGTCTGCTGATCGTGCATATTGCAGTGATGTGGCTGGCACTGTAAACATAAAGAAAACCGGAGCCCTTAAGCTCCGGTTTTCCTTATTTATAAAATACTTTCTCAATGTTGTATTTCGACTGAAGGGTATTGATCGCGTACGTTTCGTAAATCTCCCTTTCCATCGGATCATTGACGACACATACTTCAATTTTATACACTTCGTCCCTGTGATGTTTAACAGGCGACACATTGTCTTCAAAATGCTTTTTGATTCTTTGTCTTAATTTACGGGCTTTCCCGACAAACAGCAGCTCATCATGAATGTTATAAAACATAAAGATGCCGCCTTTGTCTCTCGGAATTTGGTGAAAATCAATGAAACCGTAAATCGCTTTAATCGCCGGTTCATTCTCCGACGGTGACTGCTGCCGTTCCGTAATGGTTACATCAGGAGCAGGAAGGTTTATTTTTATCAAAATGGGTCACGTCCTCTTATTCATTAAAGCTCCATCCTATCATAAGAATGCACCAAAAGCTATTTTTTATTCAAGCGCCCCGGCCGGATCATAAAGGCTTAAATCAATTTCCGTCTGCTGACCGAGCGCGAGTTTCGCCAGTTCAGCCCCCAGATACGGCCCGCTCGTCAGTCCTGAGGCGCCCAGCCCGTTGGCAACGAGGAGTCCGCTGATATTCGGCACTTTGCCGATGACAGGAAGAAAGCCGGGAGTAAACGGCCTGAAACCGACTCTTGTCTCTATTACAGTACTGTCTGAAAGGCCTGGCGCCACGGTTAATGCTTTGTCAAAAATCTCGCGGAGGCCGCCGGCCGTCACCCGCAAATCCATGCCGGTATCGTTTTCATGAGTCGCACCCGCTATGATTCTGCCGCTGTCAAAGGCGAGAATGTATTGATCGTTTGGGGGCATGACGACGGGCCAGCCGCCCGTCTCCTCTCCCTGAAGCTCTAAATGAACGATCTGCGCCTTTTGGTATGATACTGAAAAACGGATGCCGAGCGGCTCAAGCAGCTCTCTCGCCCAAGCGCCGGCCGTTACGAGAACCTGGTCGGCAGTAAGCGTGCGTTCTGCGGTTTTCACACCGATGACGGCACCGTCCTCTGTCAATATTGACGCTTCTTCATTGTAAACAGCCGCTCCGTACTTAACGGCCGCATTTAACAGCGCCTTACGAAGCGCCCTCCCGTTCACCCGGGCCGCGCCGCTGACATGAACTGCCCCGTATTCCTCCGACAGCGCGGGGAACAGCGCCTTCGTTTCTTCCGGAGTCAGTCTTGTAATGTCACCGATTTCAGGGGCATCCTCTCTTCTTTTATAAGCTCTTTCCTCCATTTGGCTGAGCTTTTTTTCATCCGTATGGAGGCTGACGGCACCGACCTTTTGATAACCGGTTTCTGTTTCTCCGTCCGCTTCAAGCTGCTGTATCAATCGTTCATAATAACGGGCGCCGCCTTTTGCGATCGCATACCATGCCTGATTGCGCCGCTGCGACAGCCACGGGCAAACGATCCCCGCCGCGGCGTCAGTCGCTTGCCCCGGGTGTTTCCGGTCAATGACCGTTACATCCGCCCCGGCCTTTGCGAGATGATAAGCCGCGGACGCACCGAGAATGCCGGCCCCGATAATCATATAAGACTTCATGTGTAACACCTTTTCTATCTGTTTTGTCTTATTTATTTTAACAAATAGAGCGCCCGGTTCCTACCGGAGTCCTGACAGCAATGATGAGTTTCGAAAACGGAAACGTATAATAAAAGGAATACGTTCTTGTCTGAAAGCCGTTTTCCTCAAGAATCTCTCTGTATTGTGATGTATTTTTTATATCTGACACGGCCAATGTGCCGCCAGGCTTCAGCACCCTCACCATTTCTGCAATCGCCCGTTCCCTCTCTTTTCTGCCTGAAATGTTGTGTACGACAAAATGCGAAATGACAAGGTCAAACGTTTTATCAGGAAACGGCATGTCTTGCGCGAGTCCGTCATACAAATCAATTTCCGGCGCTCCTTCTGCCCGTCTGTTCTTTTCGAATGCGTCTCTCCCGTTTCCGCCCAGATCCCAGCCTGACCATTTGTCAATCGCTGAGACGTCAGCGCCTTTTTGAGCCGCGGCGATGGCTAGCAGCCCCCGTCCCGTCCCAATATCAAGCACCTTCATGTCCGGCTTTAAACCGGAAAGCGCAAGAATGCGGTGGCGGTGTGAAAGTTTAATGGCCGTTGAATACAAGAGCATCCAAAGTCCGAGCACTAAAAACAAGGCGCCCGTCAGCCAGCCCCAGAAAAGAGGAATCATGCCGCATAACGTGCCTGCGGCATAAAGGATCGCAAGCAGGATAAACCCAAAAGCCCCATAAGGCGCATCAATTCCGTAACGTGTTGTCATACCGTCAAGTCCTTTCAATATTTATCCAACTATTATACCATAATATTCAAAAGCCGAAAGGAGATACGACCATATGAAACGCGGCATTACATTTAACATCCCAAATCAATTCGGACGGTTTGCGGCAGATATATTACAACCGTTCCCGATCTCTCCCTATACGTGGTTTATCGGTGATGGAGAGGCGTATATTGAGTTCAAAGAAGACACCGATACAGACCTGTTTCCGCAAAATCAGCGCATCATTCAGGGTCAAGAACTCCGTCAGCGTCTGGAAGGAAACCCTTATTATATGATTTTTGCTGAATTGAAAGCTTTCCCGGGCGGGATGGTAACGGAAATCAATACGTATGAGGAATATTTGGAGAGTTCCTGTGAGCTTGTGCTTCTCATTGCAGATTGCTCGTATGTAACGTTATATTACAAAGATCCGGTTATGCTCGAAGCCCTTTATCAGCAGGCTGTACAATGCGGGTTTCACCGCGTTGACTATGTTACAGATGAGAATGACGCAAGAACGGGATTGTCTGTCTGGTGAAGGTCGTTCTTTTTATGAAGCGCCGGATAGGGCTTAGGATTCAAAATATTGACAAATTCGTGTGTTTTCAACAAAAAAACAACCCCCTCATGTATACTGAGTGCGTAACTTACATATGAAAGGGGTATGGCAATGAAAATCAGCTTGAAGAAAAAAGCAGGTTTTTGGAAGAAGACGGCGGTTTCATCTCTTATTTTCACCATGTTTTTTACCCTGATGATGAGCGGTACGGTTTTTGCGGCCGGGCTGAATAAGGATCAGAAGCGCCGGGCGGAACAGCTGACCAGCATCTTTGAAAACGGAAAGACGGAAATCCAATACGGATATGTTGAAGCGTTGGATGACGGAAGAGGTTACACTTGCGGGCGGGCCGGCTTTACGACGGCTACCGGAGATGCGCTGGAAGTAGTCGAAGTCTACACGAAAGCGGTGCCGAATAACAAATTGAAAAAGTATTTGCCTGAATTGCGTCGTCTTGCGAAGGACGAAAGCGATGACATCAGCAATCTGAAAGGATTCGCTTCTGCCTGGCGCTCACTTGGCAATGATAAAGCCTTCCGCGCTGCCCAAGATAAGGTAAATGACAGCTTGTATTATCAGCCGGCGATGAAACGTTCAGAAAATGCCGGACTGAAAACGGCCTTGGCAAAAGCAGTGATGTACGATACGGTGATTCAGCATGGCGACGGCGATGATCCGGACTCCTTTTATGCCCTGATTAAACGCACGAACAAAAAAATGGGCGGGTCACCGAAAGACGGAACTGACGAGAAGAAATGGCTCAATAAATTCTTGGATGTGCGCTATGACGATCTGATGAATCCGTCAGATGAGGACACTCAGGATGAATGGAGAGAATCGGTTGCCCGTGTCGACGTTTTCCGCGATATTGTCAAAGAGAAGAACTACAATTTAAACGGGCCGATTCATGTCCGGTCAAGCGAATACGGTAATTTCACTATTCAATAAACAAAAAAACCCCGCCACATGGCGGGGTTTTACTATTAACCGATGGAACCTTCCATTTCGAATTTAATCAAACGGTTCATTTCAACTGCGTATTCCATCGGAAGTTCTTTTGTGAACGGCTCGATGAAGCCCATAACGATCATTTCTGTTGCTTCTTCTTCAGAAATACCGCGGCTCATCAAGTAGAAAAGCTGTTCTTCAGAAACTTTTGATACTTTCGCTTCGTGCTCCAATGAAATGTTGTCGTTCAGGATTTCATTGTAAGGGATTGTATCAGAAGTTGATTTGTTATCCATAATGAGCGTATCACACTCGATGTTTGAACGGGCGCCGTCCGCTTTTCGTCCGAAGTGGACGATACCGCGGTATGTTACTTTTCCGCCCTGTTTGGAAATCGATTTTGATACGATTGTGGATGACGTATTCGGTGCAAGGTGAATCATTTTCGCACCCGCGTCCTGATGCTGTCCTTTGCCCGCAAGAGCGATAGAAAGCGTCATGCCGCGCGCGCCTTCACCTTTCAGAATGACAGCCGGATATTTCATCGTCAATTTAGAACCGATGTTTCCGTCAACCCATTCCATCGTCGCGTTTTCTTCACAAACCGTACGTTTCGTTACTAGGTTGTAAACGTTGTTCGCCCAGTTTTGAATTGTTGTATAACGGCAGTAGCCGCCTTTTTTGACGATGATTTCAACAACCGCGCTGTGAAGCGAGTTTGTTGTGTACACAGGAGCCGTACAGCCCTCTACGTAATGAACGCTTGCTTCTTCGTCAACGATGATCAGCGTACGTTCGAACTGACCCATGTTTTCGGAGTTGATGCGGAAGTAAGCTTGAAGCGGTGTTTCAACCTTCACGCCTTTAGGCACGTAGATGAAAGATCCGCCGGACCAAACAGCTGAGTTCAGCGCCGCAAACTTGTTATCAGTCGGCGGGATAACTTTCGCCCAGTGCTCGCGGAAAATGTCTTCATTTTCTTTCAGCGCGCTGTCTGTGTCTTTGAAGACGATGCCTTGCTCTTCAAGATCTTCTTTCATATTGTGGTACACAACTTCGGATTCGTACTGTGCAGAAACACCGGCAAGGTATTTTTGCTCAGCTTCAGGAATACCGAGTTTGTCGAATGTCTGTTTAATTTCCTCAGGCACTTCATCCCAAGAACGCTCTGAACGCTCAGACGGCTTTACGTAATACGTAATTTCGTCAAAGTTTAAAGAGTTTAAATCCCCGCCCCACTGCGGCATCGGCATGTTGTAGAAATGCTCAAGAGATTTCAGGCGGAAATCAAGCATCCATTGAGGCTCTTCTTTCATGCGTGAAATTTCTTCTACGATTTCTTTTGTCAATCCGCGCTCTGAACGGAAAATGGAAACGTCCTTATCGTGAAAACCGTACTTGTATTCACCAATTTCAGGCATTTTTTTAGCCATCCATTTTCACTCCAATCTTTTAATTGCCGCCTTTTTCGCCAGCGACTCCTTTTTCAAGTGCTTTCCATGAAAGGGTGGCACATTTAATCCGGGCCGGGAATTTCGAAACGCCTTGAAGGGCTTCAATATCCCCGAGATCTATTGAGTCGTCATACTCTTTCCCTTGCATCATGTCTGAGAAAATCTTAGACATGGAAAGGGCGGTATCAATATCTTTTCCTTTAATCGCCTGCGTCATCATGGAAGCTGAAGCCATGGAGATGGAGCAGCCTTCTCCTTCAAACTTCGCTTCCTGAACGGTATCGCCGTCAAGCTTCATTGTCAGTCTGATCCGGTCGCCGCAAGTCGGGTTGTTCATATCGACGACGATGCTGTCATCCAAAACCCCTTTGTTGCGCGGATTTTTGTAATGATCCATGATCACTTGTCTGTATAATGTATCTAAATTTGCATTAAAAGACATTTGTAAAGTACTCCTTTGTCTTTTGGAGGGCTTCCGCGAGCTTATCGATCTCTTCCTCTGTATTATACAGATAAAAACTCGCTCTCGCAGTAGCAGATACATCCAGCCATTTCATGAGCGGCTGGGCGCAATGATGGCCGGCTCTGACCGCAATGCCCTCAGCATCGAGGACAGTCGCGACATCATGAGGGTGAACCTCATCAAGATTAAATGTCACAAGTCCCGCCCGCTCTTTCGGACCGTATACCGTCACGCCGTCTAGCTGCTCGAAACGGTCAAGCGCATAGGCGGCAAGCTTATGCTCATGCCGGGAAATCTCGTCGAGTCCGATCTCTTCAAGAAAATCAATCGCGGCTCCCAATCCGATCGCGCCTGCAATGATCGGCGTGCCTGCTTCAAATTTCCACGGAAGCTCTTTCCAAGTTGATTCATAAAGCCCTACAAAGTCGATCATCTCGCCGCCAAATTCGGCCGGCTCCATATTCTCAAGCAGTTCTTTCTTGCCGTACAGCACGCCGATTCCCGTCGGGCCGCACATTTTATGGGAAGAAAGCGCGAAGAAGTCGCAATCCAAGTCCTGAACGTCGATTTTCATGTGCGGTGTGCTTTGCGCCCCGTCCACCACGATGACCGCGCCATTGTCATGAGCGATTTTGGCGATCTCTTTAATCGGGTTGATCGTGCCGAGCACGTTTGACACATGAGCGACTGCCACGATCTTCGTATGGCTTGTGACAGTCTGCCGGACGTCGTCCAACGAAAGCGTGCCGTCTTCCTGCATCGGGATATATTTTAAAGTCGCGCCGGTTGCTTTGACAGCCTGCTGCCATGGAATGATATTCGCATGATGCTCCATTTGGGTGATGACCACTTCATCACCGGGTTTTAAGCTGGCGCGGGCATAGCTCAGCGCCACCATATTCAGTGAAGTTGTCGTGCCTTTTGTGAAAATGACCTCAGCCATTGACTTCGCATTGATAAACTTACGGACTTTTTCACGCGCACCTTCATAGCCGTCTGTCGCTCTCGTGCCAAGAGTATGAACGCCTCTGTGGACATTGGAGTTGTATTTGTTGTAATACTGATCCACTGCTTCAATGACAGCACGCGGCTTCTGGGAAGTCGCCGCGCTGTCAAGGTACACGAGGTCATGTCCGTTCACTTGCTGATGAAGGATCGGGAACTGTTCACGAATATCGGTGATATTCATTATTTTACTTTCCTTTCGATGACGGAGACGAGCTGTTTCTTAACTCCTTCAATCGGAAGCTCTTTTACCACCGGAGCAAGGAATCCGTAAATGACTAAGCGTTCTGCTTCTTCTTTCGCAATTCCGCGGCTCATCAGGTAGTAAAGCTGAATAGGGTCCACACGGCCGACAGATGCCGCATGTCCTGCAGTTACATCGTCTTCATCAATTAAAAGAATCGGGTTTGCGTCGCCTCGCGCTTTTTCACTCAGCATCAGGACGCGGGATTCCTGTTCAGCGTTTGCTTTAGACGCGCCGTGCTCAATTTTGCCGATGCCGTTAAAGATGGAAGATGCGGCATCTTTCATGACTCCGTGCTTCAGGATATAGCCTTCGGAAGCCTTACCGAAGTGGATGATCTGCGTCGTAAAGTTTTCCGTCTGTTCTCCTCTTCCGACAACTACGGTTTTCGTATCGCCGTATGTGCCGTCTCCGTAGAGGTTTGTCGTGTTTTCAGAAATCGTGTCGCCATCGTTCATCAGACCGAGCGCCCACTCGATTTTGCTGTCGCGTCCGAGCGCGGCTCCGCGGCGGTTGACGTATGTTGTGACACCTGCTGACAGGTTGTCAACGGCGCCGTACGTCACGCTGGCATTATCGCCTGTGACCACTTCACTGATAATGTTGAATACAGCTTCTTTCGGATTCACCGTGCTGATGTAGTTCTCAACGTAAGTGACGGAGCTGTGGTCTTCAGCGACGATCAGCACGTGGTTGAACAATGCCGTGTCATTGCTTTCATGAACGTAAACGGCCTGAACAGGCGTCTCCACCTGAACGTTTTTAGGAACATAAAGGAATGCCCCGCCGTTCATTAATGCTGCATGAAGCGCAGTCAGTTTATGTTCGTCGACCTTAACGCCGTCTTTCATGAAATACTTCTCAACGAGGTCGCTGTGCTCACGGGCAGCCGTTAAGATGTCCGTAAAGATGACGCCTTTGTCTTTCAGTTCTTTAGAAAGAGAAAGGAAAGCGGGCGTTTGGTCACGCTGCACATATAACGTTTTGTCTTCGTTTTCGATATCGATCAGCGCTTTTGCTTCATCAGCTAAATCTTCTAAAGAAGCAAGCGGCGCATTTTCTACTGTATGCTTGTTGAACTTTGTAAAGTTCCAATTTGTGATTTTTGTTTTATCAGGCTTAGGCAGCGGCAGATCTTCAGCTTTTTCAAGAGCCTGTAAGCGCAGGTTTTTCAGCCAGGCAGGTTCTTGATGCTTTTCGGAAAAGCCTTTGACATATTCCTGATCTACGGATAGTTTCGTTTCCAATGTCATGATTATCCCCCTAACGCTTACGCTTCTTGGCCTACAGTTTCGTCTTCAATGCCTAGTTCTTGTTTAATCCAGTCATAACCTTCCGCTTCAAGGCGCTGTGCAAGCTCCGCGCCGCCGGATTTCACTACGCGTCCCTGCATCATAACGTGAACGACATCAGGCGTGATGTAGTTCAGAAGGCGCTGGTAGTGAGTGATCATTAAGCAGCCGAAGTTTTCGCTGCGCATTCTGTTAATTCCTTTAGAAACGACTTTAAGCGCATCGATATCAAGACCTGAATCGATCTCGTCAAGAATGGCGATTTTCGGCTCGATCATCATAAGCTGAAGGATTTCGTTGCGTTTTTTCTCCCCGCCTGAGAAACCTTCGTTCAGGTAACGCTGCGCCATTTCAGGGTCCATTTCAAGGAACTCCATGTTTTCGTCCATTTTGCGGATGAATTTCATAAGAGAAATTTCATCGCCTTCTTCACGGCGGGCGTTAATCGCAGAGCGAAGGAAATCAGCATTTGTCACACCGCTGATTTCGCTTGGGTACTGCATCGCAAGGAAAAGACCCGCCTGAGCGCGCTCGTCCACTTCCATTTCCAGTACATCCTTGCCGTCAAGCGTGATGCTGCCTTTTGTAACTTCGTATTTCGGGTGTCCCATAATCGCTGCTGAGAGCGTGGATTTACCGGTACCGTTCGGCCCCATGACAGCGTGGAATTCGCCGCCTTTTATTTCAAGGTTTACACCTTTTAAGATCTCTTTTCCTTCGATTTCAACGTGAAGATCCTTGATCGTTAATGTTGAAGCAGCCATATCTATACCTCCAAAATATATAATCATTATTCTCAATTTATTCTCATTCTAATTTTATAACAAATGAAAAGTAAATACAACTTTTTATATTACCCGGAACATTCCTAAAGTTTATCAAAGATCAAGGCGTAATTAAAGCTGTTTGAAACAGAAAAAGGGCGGAAATCCACCCTTTTTTACTGACCGATTTTCTCATTAAGCTGCGCTGCGAGGAACTTGCTTTTTTGATATTCAAGCTCCCTCTGCCGTTCGACTTCCATCCTTTTTGAAAGACGCCGTCCGTATTCCTCGTAGCCGATGCCGTGTGACTTCTGCATCGCTTTTTCCATTTCAGGCGTATAGTCAAGGTCCAGTCTCTCGTGGCTGGTGCAGATAATGAATCAATCCCTTCATATATTTGTTTCTATTGTAACAATGATCCCCTGCTCCGGCCAAAGAGAGTGTGCCCCTGAATCCTTTCGAATGTGCCGAAAACCGGCGCTCGCTTTATCTGAAAAACGGTATTCACACGATTGCTCTTTCTAATGCGTCGTATGTCCGAATTCCTGAATGCACTGCTGCACGAGGGTCACTCCCTGACTGAGAGCCGCGCCGCCCCCGAATGCCGCCGCGACGCCGATGACCTCAAGGATGTTTTCTTCTGTCGCCCCTTGGTCAAGGCAGCCCTTCGTATGATAAATCATGCAAAATTCATCTTGAGCGCTGATGCTGATGCCCAGAGCGATTAATTGTTTCTCTTTTTCAGTTAATGAATCCGCAGAGAAACACTGTTCAGTAAATTCATTAAACTTCCGCCCCATCATCGGCATTTTTTGCTCAAATATGCCTAAACCTTCTTTATATTGTTTCAATGCGTCATGCACGCTTTTGCCGTTATCCTGGTATTGAGCCACTGCCATTTCCCTCCAATAAGTTAACCTTCCTTTTTATTATGGACAGTTCTCCGATTAATACCCGAAAAAAACCCCGGATGATTCATCCGGGGTTTTCGTTTTATTCAGATACGGGAAGCACGGCTCCGTCGTATTTTTTCTCAATAAAGTCTTTGATTTTCTTAGAGTGAAGCACTTCCATAAGCGCTTTGATTTTCTCTGATTTTTCGTCACCTTTGCGTACGGCGATGATGTTTGCGTACGGGTTGTTTTTCGTTGATTCCACTTCAATCGCATCTTTTAACGGATTCAGTTTGTTTTGAATCGCATAGTTGACGTTAATGAAGACTGCATCGCCTTCTTCTTCATTATATGCTTTCGCCGTTAATTCAGGGGCGATTTTTTTGAAAGTCAGGTTTTTCGGGTTTTTCGTAATGTTTTTCGTAGTGGCTTCAATCGTTTTTACCTTCGGATCAAGTGTGATCAGCCCGGCTTTTTCAAGCATCGCCAGCATACGGCCTTGTTCAGCGACATTGTTCGTCATGATGATGGTCGCGCCTTTAGGCAGGTCTTTCAGTGATTTGTATTTTTTCGTGTAAATTCCGAATGGCTCAAGGTGAACGGCTCCGGCATTCACGAGTTTGTAATCTTTATTTTCTTTCATTTCCTGTTCAAGGTAAGGAACGTGCTGGAAGAAGTTCGCATCCACTTCATTATCAGCTAACGCTTTGTTGTACATTTTGTAATCATTCAGCACTTTTACTTTTAATGTGTAGCCTTTTTCCTTCAAGAGCGGTTCCGCTTCTTTTAAGATTTCAGCATGCGGTGTTTTTGTCGCGGCGACGACGATTTCCTTTTTATTCGAGCCGTTTGACCCGCAGGCGGCCAAAACTCCCGCGAACACAAGCAGCAGCGCACTTAATACAATCTTTTTCAATGTAAATCCTCCCTTATCTTTTGTCTATTATATTTGTAATTACATCACCGATAATCTGAATGATAAAGACGATGATGAGTATAAATACTGTCGCTACAAACGTTACATCCGTATTATTGGACTGGTAGCCTTCTACATATGCAAGGTTTCCGAGTCCGCCTGAACCGATGGCGCCGGCAATGGCGGTAGATCCGATCAGGGCGATGGCCGTAACGGTGATGCCTGAAATTAACGCAGGCATTGATTCAGGAATCAGCACTTTGAAGATAATCGTCGATGTCTTTGCTCCCATTGATCTGGCAGCTTCAATGACTCCTTTATCGACTTCCCGCAGCGCAATTTCCGCAAGACGGGCGTAAAACGGCGCGGAGCCGATAATCAGCGCCGGCAATGCGGCGTTCGGTCCTAAAATCGATCCGACCAAAATCTTAGTAAAGCCGAGAAGCAGAATAATTAAAATAAGAAACGGAATAGACCTGAAAATATTAACGACCGCCGCAATCACGGTGTTAATGATTTTATTTTCCCATAAGCTTCCCTTGCCCGTTAAAAAGAGCAGAAGACCGAGAATCGCTCCGATGATAAATGAAAAAACTAATGCCATGACCGTCATATAAAGGGTCTCGTATGTGGCCGTCCACAGCTCGGTTATATCAACGTTCGGGAACCATTTTTCAAACATTTGTGATCACCTCTGCTTCTACCTGTTTGTCTTTGATGAACCGGATCACGTTTTCTACTTCTTTTTCCTGACCGTCAATATGAATGAATAAAGAACCGTAGGCTCCGTCCTTCGTCTGTGAAATTTTCCCCTGCAGAATATTGACGTCCACATCAAAGTTTCGGATCATTTCCGTAATGAGGGGCTGCTCGGCGGCCTGCCCGACAAATGAAAGCTGAATCGTTTTTCCTGTCGCTGTTTCCTGCAGAAAATGCTGGATGGTTTCTTTCGTCTCCTCCGGTTCTGTCACCTGCTGAACGAAACGCTTAGTCATCGGTTCGCGCGGGTTTCTGAAAACTTGGAGTACTTCGCCTTCTTCAACGACTTTCCCGTTTTCCATGACGGCGACTCTGTTGCAGATTTTTCGGATGACGTGCATTTCATGGGTAATGAGCACGATCGTCAGACCGAGTCTGTCATTTATATCGGATAAAAGATCCAAAATTGAATCGGTCGTCTGCGGATCGAGCGCTGATGTCGCTTCATCGCACAGAAGGACTTTCGGATTATTGGCGAGCGCCCGGGCGATGCCGACACGCTGCTTTTGACCGCCGCTCAGCTGCGACGGATAAGATTTTTCTTTCCCCTCTAATCCGACCAGTTTAATCAATTCATCGGCGCGGCGGACCCGTTCGCTTTTTTTCACGCCGGCGATTTCCAGCGGAAACATAATGTTCTCCCGGACGGTGCGCGACCACAGAAGGTTAAAATGCTGGAAGATCATGCTGATTTCCTGGCGCGCTTTTCTCAGCCCGCGGCTGCTTACTTTATTTAATTCCGTCCCCGCGACTTCCACGGTTCCCGACGTCGGCTTTTCAAGGCCGTTCAGGAGACGGATTAAGGAACTTTTACCAGCTCCGCTATATCCTATAATTCCAAATATTTCGCCCTTTTTGATATCAAGAGTGACATCTTGGACAGCATTGACATCCCCATGCTTCGCTTTGTAAATTTTTGAAACATTTTGAAGATGGATCAAAGCAATCACCCGCCTTACACTATTCTAAGAAATCTTCCGGGTTTCTCCGCAAAAGAAAAGCCTTTCTGCAAAAATGAGCAGAAAGGCTTATTGAAAAAGGCCTTTCTCTCATCTTTCAAAGCAGACCGCTTCGAGTGAATTGGCACCATTTCAACATTGTTGATGGTTGCCGGGCTTCATAGGGCACTTCCCTCCACCTCTCTTGATAAGAGAAAACATATCGTATTTTCGTCCGGAAATTCTTACTGTAGAATAGCACGGCGAATGATAAAAAGTCAATAAAATAAATATTGGAAGCTATTGTCACATAGTAGATTGGCAGTTTAAGGCCGTTTACTGATCGCCTGAAAAAATCCATTTGTCAGCCAGAGGATGGCCTCCAGCTTCAGCAGAGCTCTGAATGATCCTTTCACTTTGAGTTTTCCGCTTTGGATAAGCTTTTGCAAAGAGACATCACCATGCAGGAGATGGATGATTTCCGTCTGGTTTCCGTAGAAGGTCAAATTAGATTTTTCCTTTGAAACCGACGTTTTTCTCATTTCTCCCTGTCCGTTAATTGAGACCGTTAAGGCTTCTGTTTCTCCTTGGAATGTAATCAGCAGCGTTGAGGCGTTTAATAGCGGTTTCAAAAACAGATGCTGTCCGTCATTCTCTGAAACTTCTATTTTCTCCACTCGTATAACCTCCCGTTTTAATGGCCATACATACACTTTCTCTTTTTAACGGACAGAACCCTTTATAAACCGCACGACATTTTCCTGTAAATATTGTCACATCGGGAACGTTTGCGATGTTTTTTGTTTAATCAGCTCATATAAATAGGAAACGGAGCGGAAGGCGTATCCTTTCTCAACAAGCTCTCCGCCTTTAAACAGCAAAAAGCACGGAACGCTTTCAATCTGATAGGCTTTGGCGAATGCGGGGGAATAATTCACGTTGTTTTTATAGAAGGCGGCGCCGGGCAGCATTTCTTCGACGACAGTAAGCATTTTGGACGCCAGCTGGCATGTGCCGCAAAACGGGGTGTACAAATACAGGAGATAAACGTCATCCTGAATCGATTCGAGTTCATTTTCTTGGAGTTCTTTCATGATTACCACCTCAGGTCGTTCTTTTTCAAAAATACAGTGTCAGCATCAAAGCCGGCTCTGATCAGCACAGATGCGAGATGATGGCCCGGGCACGACTCGACTTGCCTGTATGTTCTGTCTATATAAATATGGCGCGCTTCGGGAAGCTCCCGTTTCAGCTGTTTTCTTAGTTTATCTCCCGAGTCATCTGCGTCCGTTAAAATATAGACGTCTCTGTCAAACAGGCGGTCCGCCAAATCTTCCAGTTCGGTTTGGCCGATCGTCCCGTTTGTACAGACGATTTCCGCGGGTTCGATGAGCACTTCCCTGACTTTGATTTTATCAGATTTTCCTTCTACGATAATGACCTTTTCATCTCCGTTGTACATAAGCGCGTCACCTGCCGATTGTTTTAGCGTCAGATTGAAAAAGAAGGCAGTGAAATTCACCGCCAACTGTTAACACCAGCCATTCTCATAATCGCAATCGACATATTTCGGATCGCTGCCGTTTATGACATCGGCTGTTTTATAAAATTTTTGATTTTCAAATGAAAAGCCCTGTTTGAGCTCGTACTGGTCCATGCCTGTCATCTCGCCGATGGCTTCATTTTCATGAAACAAGGAAAACCGGCCGTTTTGAAAGCGGCCCGTGACGTTCTCCGTCACATCGACCTTTTGTTTATCAAAAGCCATTTTAGACACCTCCCGTTACAGATAGAATGTCCAAATGGCCCCTTTGCTATCCGATCAGTCTTCCTGTGTCATTTCGTCATATTGCTCGGAAGTCATGAGGTTTTCGATTTCTTCAGCATCAGCCGGTTCCACGACGATCATCCACGCTTTTTCATACGGAGACTCGTTTACGAATTCAGGACTGTCATCAAGGTCTTCGTTCACTTCCGTCACCGTTCCGTTAATCGGTGCGTACAGTTCGGATACGGTTTTGACGGATTCCACGCTGCCGAATGGCTCGTCCGCTTTAATTTCGGCGCCGACTTCCGGAAGCTCGACAAATACGATGTCGCCAAGTTCGGCTTGCGCGAAATGTGTAATCCCGATGCGGGCTTTTCCGTCCTCAACTTTGACCCATTCGTGCTCTTTGGAATAACGCATATCTTTCGGTGTGCTCATCTAAATCCCTCCATTTTTTTCTTATAATAAGAAGATACCATAATTCTTTGAACCTGGCATTACATCCAATATTTTTCGAATTGGTCTTCTTTAAAGCCGACAGTGACTTTTTCGCCGTCTGTCGTAATCGGGCGTTTCAGGAGCATACCGTCTGATGCCAGGAGTTCAAGCTGTTCATCCTCTGACATGTGGTACAGTTTTTCCTTTAAGTTCAGCTCGCGGTATTTCATTCCGCTCGTGTTGAAAAACTTTTTGAGCTCAAGACCGCTCTTTTCATAGAGGTCTTTAATTTCTTCTTTCGACGGAGTTTCCTCCGCGATATGTATTTCGTTTATTTCCTTACCGCGGTCTTCCAGCCATTTTTTCGCATTACGGCACGTTCCGCATTTAGGGTACCAGTAAAAATTTAACGACATCTTCTTCACCCCTTGTAAATGATCGTCGTTATTTTAACACAATCACTTGTAAAAACCTATAACGTTGCTTCATGAAAAAGCGCCCCTGATGAAGGAGCGCTTTCAGCATGTGATCAGACCGTATATTTTTCTTCACGGAAGACGGCGGCTGCCGCTTCACGTTTTTTCTGAATGAGGTTTTTCGGCGTCAGGCGCGTCAGTTTGCGCAGCACGGAAAGCATCATGCGGAGGGAATCTCCTTCCTCCATGGCGATCAGTGATTCTTTGGCGTGCGCTTCAATGTTCTGAAGGGCTTCCTGGGCAAAGATTTCCGTATATAACAGCTTCTGCGCGGCTTTTTCGGCACCGTCCGCCGCAATTGCTTTTTCCGTTCTGAGGACGGCAGATTCCAAAGCGTATAGCGCGCTGACAATATCCGCAATGTTCACCATGATTTCCTGCTCGCCTTCGATCTCTTTGCCGTATTTCTGCGCCGCGAGACCCGCTGTCAAGAGGGCGATCTTTTTCGCCTGTCTGACAATGTATTTTTCCTGTTCAAGAGGTTCTGAGCCCGGCTCTTCAGGCATCAGCATCATGAGTTCTTCTTGGAGCGCTTTTGCTTTTTCAAAGAGCGGCAGCTGACCTTTTACGGCTTTTTTCAGGAACGTGCTCGTTACGATCAGGCGGTTGATTTCATTTGTGCCTTCAAAAATTCTGTTGATTCTTGAGTCGCGATAGGCGCGCTCCACTTCATATTCCTGCATAAATCCGTAACCGCCGTGAATTTGAACGCCTTCATCGGCAATGTAATCAAGCGTTTCAGAACCGCACATTTTGTTGAGCGAGCATTCAATCGCGTACTCGGCGATTGACTTCGCGACTTCGCGTCCGTCTTTTTGCTCCTCTTCCGTCAGTCTGCTCATATTATCTTCGAATAAGCCCACTGTTCTGTATACAGAGCTCTCCATGGCGTAAAGCCGGGCTGACATCGTCGCAAGCTTTTCCTGAGTGAGCGTGAAGCTTGAGATCGGCGTTTTAAATTGCCGGCGCTGGTTTGCATAAGAGGCAGACAGCTCAATCACCCGTTTTGAAGCGCCGATTGTGCCGACGGCAAGCTTGTAGCGCCCGATATTCAGAATATTAAAAGCGATGACATGGCCTTTTCCGATTTCGCCGAGAAGGTTTTCTTTCGGGACTTCCGCCTGATCTAAAATCAGCGTTCTTGTCGATGAACCCTTAATCCCCATTTTTTTCTCTTCCGGGCCCGTTGACACGCCCGGATAGTTCTTTTCTACGATAAATGCGGAAAATTTATCTCCGTCCACTTTAGCGTAGACGACAAAGACATCTGCAAAGGCGGAGTTTGTAATCCATTGCTTTTCTCCGTTAAGAATATAGTGTGTGCCTGCTTCATTCAAAACAGCTGTCGTTTTCGCGCCGAGGGCATCTGAACCTGAACCGGGCTCAGTTAAGGCGTATGCCGCGATTCTTTGTCCTGAAGCCAAGTCCGGCAAATAGGTTTTCTTCTGTTCTTCCGTTCCGAAGAACACGATCGGCAATGAGCCGATACCGACGTGAGCGCCGTAAGACAGCGAAAAGCTGCCGGCACGTGAAAACTTTTCCGTAATGAAGGCTGAACTGATTTTATCCAATCCGATGCCGCCGTACTCTTCAGGCACGTCTGCTCCGAGGAGGCCGAGATCTCCGGCTTTTCTCAGCAGTCTGACCGAATGCTCGAACTGATGGTTTTCAATTTCATCGATATAAGGAAGCACATCGTTTACGACATAGTCTTCTGTCGTTTTGCCGATCATTTTATGTTCGTCTGTAAAGTCCTCCGGAGTGAATATTTGATCATATCCCGTCTCTTCAATCAGAAAGCTGCCGCCTTTTTTGACGTTGACCGTTTCCTGTTTCATGTTCATTTCCCCCTTTTTTTAAATGAGTTCAAATACGCCGGCAGCGCCCATGCCGCCTCCGATGCACATCGTCACAACGCCGAATTGC
Organism: Bacillus sp. KICET-1; assembly: GCF_027721405.1. Classification (NCBI taxonomy): domain Bacteria; kingdom Bacillati; phylum Bacillota; class Bacilli; order Caryophanales; family Bacillaceae; genus Bacillus; species Bacillus sp. KICET-1. The sequence continues at coordinate 1,692,367 of NZ_CP113515.1, read as the reverse complement.
TCGTTTCTCCGTTTCATTTCATGTATAAGTGACAGGGTCAGCTTCGTCCCCGTGCATCCGAGCGGATGTCCGAGCGCGATGGCGCCTCCGTTGACGTTCACCTTTTCTTCATCTATCCCGAGCGATCTGATGACTTGAATGGCCTGTGAAGCAAAGGCCTCATTCAATTCAAAAAGCCCGATATCCTGTAATTCGAGTCCGGCAAGCTTGAGCGCCCGCGGAATGGCTTCAATCGGACCGATTCCCATTACCTCAGGGGGAACGCCGCCTACGGCAAAGGAACGGAATTTGACTAGCGGCGCCAATCCGAGCGACGATGCTTTTTCGCGATCCATCAACATGACAGCCGCCGCGCCGTCACTTGTTTGTGAAGAGTTCCCGGCCGTCACGGTTCCCGTTTTAGAAAAAGCCGGGCGGAGCTTCGCCAAGACGTCAGCCGATGTGCCGGGGCGCACGCCTTCATCCTGAGAAAACGTAAATTGTTTTTTCCGCGGCTTATGGTCATCCCCGACTTCTGTCAGCGATACTTCAACCGGCACGATTTCGTCATTGAATTTCCCTTCCTTAAGGGCTTTTGCGGCATTCTGATGGCTGCGGACTGCAAATGCATCCTGGTCTTCTCTGGATACGCCGTACGTTTCGGCGACCTGCTCCGCCGTATGCCCCATGCTCATGTAATACTCAGGCGCATGCTCCGCCAAAGCGATATTCGGCCGTGTCACATGCCCCATCATCGGAACTTGCGACATGGATTCCGCACCGCCCGCAATGACGGTGTCACCCGCGCCGATCATGATTTTTTCCGCACCGTAAGCGATGGATTGGAGCCCGGAAGAGCAGTAGCGGTTCACCGTAATGGCCGGCACCGTATGAGGAAGCCCCGCCAGCGCACCGATATTCCGCGCCATATTTAATCCTTGTTCGGCTTCAGGTGTTGCACATCCGATAATTAAGTCATCGATATTTCCTTCATAGCCGCCTGCCCGTTTCAGCGTTTCTTTTACACAAAGCGCGCCTAAATCATCAGGACGAACGGCTGCAAGCGATCCTTTTTTCGCTTTACCGACCGGGGTTCTCGCACCGGCCACAATGACTGCTTCTCTCATAAACACCCTCCTAGTTCCGTAAAGGTTTGCCTTTGACGAGCATATGCTGCATTCTCGCTTGAGATTTCGCCTCGCCAGCGAGGCTTAAAAAGGCTTCTCTTTCAATCTCGAGTAAATATTCTTCTGAAACCTCCGTGCCGAACGGGACTCTTCCGCCGGCAATGACATGGGCCAGCTTCTTCGCAATCTTCATATCGTGATCGGATAAATAACCCGACCGTCTCATTTGGTCTGCTCCGAGCAGTAATGCCGCACAGCCGGTTTCTCCGGTGACTTTCACTTTTTTGCGGGCAGGCGGGCGGTATCCGCTGTCATATAAGGAAGCAGCCAGCTGTTTCGCATCGTGCAGCAGGTGATCCTGATTCATGCTGATACGGTCTGCCGCGGACAAAATCTTCATGTCACGGGCTTCGTGTGCCGAACCGGACACCTTGGCAAGCGCGATTGTTTCGAAGGTTTTAATGGCCGCGTCCATCAGTTCACTTCCGCCGTCCAAATAATTCATGTACAGCTCTTTGTTTCCTCCGCCGCCCGGAATAAGGCCGACGCCGGTTTCAACGAGACCCATATACGATTCGCTCGCCGCCTGAACGCGTGCCGCCGGGAGACAGACTTCCGTGCCGCCGCCGAGTGTCATCCCAAATGGCGCCGCTACAACGGGTTTAGCGCTGTATTTGATGTTCAGCATCGTCTGCTGAAAACGGCGGATGACAAAATCGACTTCCATGAAGTTATCATCCTGGGCTTCCATTAAAATCATCGCAAGGTTTGCTCCCGCGCAGAAATGTCTGCCTTGGTTTCCGATGACAAGACCTTTATAATTCCGCTCCGTTTCCTCAAGCGCATTGTCAATCATCTGAATAATGTCTAAGCCGATCGCGTTGCTTTTCGTATGAAATTCCAGCAGCGCGACATCATCGCCGAGATCAATCAGACTTGCGCCGCTGTTTTTAGTGATAACGCCTTTTGTTTCTTTTAACGTCTGCAGGCTGATCCGTTTCGGATTTTCTTTCACAGCCCTGTATTGGCCGTCTGAATAATAAAATTGTGTTCCGTTTTCCTTCATATAAAATGTTTCATGGCCCTGATCAAGCATCTCTTTCACCCAGCCGGGGAGTGCTGCGCCTTCTTCTTCGAGCCGCTCCGCTGATTTTCTGACGCCGATGGCATCCCACATCTCAAACGGTCCGAGCTCCCATCCGAAGCCCCATTTCATGGCGTCATCAATTGCTTTAATATCATCAGCGATCTCACCTAAAAGCCGGGCTGAGTATAAGAGTGTTTGCGATGTAATATTCCAAAGCAGGCGTCCGGCGCGGTCATCAGAGTATATAAGCGCTTTCATTTTGCCTTTGGCACCCTTTGCCTGTTTGGCGGCTTCTAACGCGGGCGTCTTCATTTTCGAGCGCTCACCGTATGTCATGGTCAGCGGATCAAGTTCATATATTGTTTTACCTTCTTTTTTGTAAAAACCTTGGCCTGATTTGCTGCCCAGCCAATTGTTTTTCAGCATGTCATTCATAAATTCAGGAAGCTTAAACATGTCTTTTTCAGCGCCGTCGGCTTTATCATACACATTTTTTGCCACATGAGCGAAAGTATCTAGCCCCACAACGTCAAGGGTTCTGAAGGTCGCGCTTTTCGGTCTGCCGATCAAAGGCCCGGTCACCGTGTCCACCTCGCCGATGCGGCAGCCGGAAGAAAGCATTTCTCTTACCGTGACCAGGAGGCCGTACGTACCGATGCGGTTGGCGATAAAGTTAGGCGTGTCTTTTGCGATGACGACACCTTTCCCAAGCGTGTTTTCTGCAAATGAAGTCATAAACTCCAGAACGTCAGGATCTGTTTCCTGAATCGGAATGATTTCCAAAAGCTTTAAGTAGCGGGCCGGATTAAAGAAATGGGTTCCTAAGAAATGAGCTTTAAAATCGGCAGATCGGCCTTCCGCCATTTTTGTGACGGAGATACCGGACGTATTGCTCGACACGATGCTTCCCTGTTTCCGGTATTCATCAACGAGTGAGAAAATCTGTTTTTTCACGTCAAGATTTTCGACGACGACTTCAATAATCCAATCAGCATCCTTCAATTGAGCTGCGTCATCTTCCAAATTCCCCGCCGTTATATAGTCGAGATTGGCAGCCGAAGTCAGCGGCGCCGGTTTTTGCTTCAGCAGCTTTTGCATGGCCGATCGGCTCAGTCTGCTGCGGACCTCCGGGCTTTCTAATGTCAGCCCTTTTTTCATCTCATCCTTTGTCAGCTCGTTTGGCACAATATCAAGCAGCAGGACGGGAATTCCGATGTTAGCCAAGTGCGCGGCAATTCCGGACCCCATGACGCCTGATCCGAGAACGGCTGCTTTCTTTATAAACTTGTGCATGAGTCATCCCCCTTGAACTTTGAATGAATAGTCATTCATTTTTTCGGCAAAAAAAATGAAACCCTTTTCTTCTTTCATCTTAAAAGATTTTCAGGATGACTTCAATAGCAAATATGGAATTTTTTTAAATTTTTCGGCTTCCGCATGTTCCATGGCGCGGGCGGGAAACTTAAACCCGGAGGTGAAGGGAATGGTGCGAGGGAGAAAAGATCCGTCTTCTGCCGCAGTGAGCGCGGCCAGCATGAAAGGAAATGCGGGACCGAAGCAAAAATACGGCGGCGGCAAACGGACGAGCCAAAATCAGCAATATAAAAAAGACAACATGGAATAACATACTGCGGCTGCTTTTTGGAGCAGCCGTTATTTTTTAAAGATCCCTTTCAGCACAAACGCCGCATTTGCCGGGCGCTCGGCAATTCTTCTCATCAAGTACCCGTACCAATCGGTGCCGTACGGGACATACACCCTCATCCTGTATCCTTCTTCGGCAAGCTCCTTCTGGCGCTCCGTTCTGATGCCGTACAGCATTTGGAATTCAAACTGCTCCCGTGGAATTTGATGCTCGCTGATGAGTGTTTTCGTATAAGAAATGATGTCATCATCATGTGTTGCCACCGCCGTTTCATGGCCGCTCAAAAGCTGCAGCTTAATCAGCTGCTGAAAATGAAGGTCGGTTGCTTTTTTATCAGGGAATGCAACGGCCGCCGATTCTTTATAAGCGCCTTTTACAAGCCTGAGCCGCGGCTTGTATGGCATCAGACCGCTGATGTCTTCAGCTGCGCGGTACAAATAAGCCTGAATGACGGTGCCGAGCATCGGAAAATCCGGCTTGCACCGCTTATACAGCTCGAGTGTACGGCCGCATCTTGAATAGTCCTCCATATCAATCGTTACAGGCACGCAGCGTTCTTTTGCCTCCGTCAATATGTCTCTGACATGCTGTTCCGCGAGTTTCTCGGAAATATCCAGACCGATGGATGTTAATTTCAGAGACAGCTCACAATCCAGTTGATTCTCGGCAATGGCCCTGATTGCTTTTTTACATTCTTCCGCCGTCCTTTTCGCATCCTTCTCTGAACCCGCATATTCACCTAGATAATCAATCGAAGCCGACAGCCCTTTTTGGTTCAGCCGCTTTACCGTTTTCACAGCTTCCGTGAGTGTTTCCCCTGCAACGAACCTTCCCGCACCGAAGCGGATTCCGTAAGCCTGGGCGAATTTTGTAAGCATTTTATTTTTCGACAAAAATAAACATATGCTCCGCAGCAAGGATGAACTCCCTCCTTTTTCTTTTATTCGTGTATGAAATCCCGATCGCAGAGAAAGCTAAAAAGAACAGAATTGAAGGAGGCGTTTATATGAACAACCAAGAGCAGCACGGAAACTTGCCGCCTGCCGTCATCTCAACGAAAGACCATTTGTATCTTGAGGACATGCTGAACTGGAATCTGCTTGCCATGAAAAAAGCGCATTTTATGGCGGAACACTGCCAGAATCAGACGTTAAAACAAGAGCTTGATCAGATCGGCCGGATGCATGAGAAGCATTATCAGCACATATTAGGCCGCTTGAACCCCGATCAAGGCGGACAGACAACAACAGGCTACATGCAATAGGAGGACAATACATGGAACAGCAAAATCAAAAAATCACGAATCCGCAAACGCCCGTGCCCAATACGGCGCAAATGAATGACAGAGACTTGGTCAATGAGCTGCTGACGACGGAAAAATACATCACGGCTTCATATTGCACAGCCCTGCACGAGTTCAGCCACGAGTCTCTTTATCAAGATATTCAGGCGATTTTCGATGAGTCACAAAAAGCGCAAAGAAGATTATACGATGTGATGTTTCAAAATGGCTGGTATTCCATTGAAGCAGCCGATACCCAAAAGCTTCAGCAATCGTATGAGAAGTTCCGGCAGACCATTCAGCAGCAGTCTCCCTATCAGCAGTAAAACGAAGAAGGATTTGATGTTTTCGACAAGCATCAATCCTTTTTTTATTTTTGCACAAAAAGATTGACTTATCATTAATCCTTATTTATATTTAACTAATGTTAATTATTTTCTCAAGGAACAAGATGAGGAGGAGTTATGAAAAACGCGGATCAATATGTGTCTGACATCCAGAAATCTCTTCAGACGCTGCTGCAAAACATACAGCCTGAAATGGTGGAAAGCATGGCAAAACACGAGGTGACGCCTGCCCAATTATTTGTTTTAGCCAGCCTGAAAAAACACGGGAGCTGCAAAGTTTCCGAAATTGCGGAACGCATGGAAGTAAAACCGAGCGCAGTGACGCTGATGGCCGACCGCCTCGAGCAAAAAGGACTCATCGTCCGCAAACATAATCAGCAGGACAGACGTGTCATCGACATCAGCCTTACCAAAAAAGGCGAAAAAAAATTCGAAGATGTCGTGGAAGGAAGAAAAGCGATATTAGCGCGAAACCTATCCGTTCTGACTGACGATGAACTGATTCAGTCCATGAACATTATCCGCAAAGTAGCGGAAGCCGCCGAGAAATACGCGGCTGATCAAAAAGAAAACGAATAGAATAGAGGAGCTGCCGAAACATGAGCATTGAAAAGAAAGATCCAAAACGCACATTATTGATAACCGGCTTAATCATCGCCATGTTTTTCTCAGCCCTTGACGGCACCATCGTAGGAACGGCGATTCCTAAAATCGTGGGTGACCTCGGGGGATTAAGCATGATGACGTGGCTGACCACGGCATATCTTTTAACTTCGACGACGATCGTTCCGATTGCGGGGAAACTTGCAGATTTATTGGGACGCCGCGTCGTCTATGTGTCAGGTTTATTGATTTTTATGGGAGCTTCCGCACTGTGCGGAATGGCCAGCAACATGACGGAACTGATTATTTTCCGCGGACTTCAGGGAATCGGCGGCGGTGTCATGATGCCGATGGCTATGATCGTCATCGGGGATTTGTTCACAGGAAAACAGCGTGCCAAGTTCCAAGGGCTTTTCGGGGCGATTTACGGGCTTGCTTCCGTGATCGGCCCGCAAATCGGGGGCTGGATTGTTGACTCATTAAATTGGAAATGGGTTTTCTATATCAACCTGCCTGTCGGAATTTTAGCCGTGATCTTTATCGCAAGAGGACTTCAAGGCAGAAAACAGACTGGGCCGATTAACTTTGACATCGCCGGCATTTTCACAATGATCGTCGGAATCGTCAGCCTCCTCCTCGCGCTCAGCTTCGGAGGAAAGGATTACGCATGGGGCTCTTGGCAGATTCTCGGTCTCTTTGCGCTTGCGCTTGCCGGGATTGTCGGATTCATTTTCGCTGAAATCAAGGCAAAAGAACCGATTCTGCCGATGTACCTGTTTAAAAACAGAACGTTTACCGTACTGAATCTGATCGGGTTTTTCATGAGTATCGGCATGTTCGGCGCCGTTACGTTCGTTCCTTTCTTTATGCAGGGAATTATCGGAGTCAGCGCCACCGCGTCCGGCACGATTATGACGCCGATGATGGTATCTATGATTATCACAAGTATTATCGGAGGCCAGCTGGTTTATAAGATCGGTATTAAACCGCAAATCATGATCGGCATGCTGATCATGGCCGTCGGCTTCTTCTTATTAACGACCTTGCAGCTGGATACAAGCAAGCTCGCGGCTACATGCTATATGGCCGTGATCGGTCTGGGAATGGGGCTTGTCATGCCGCTTCTCACACTCGCTCTGCAAGAAACGTTTTCAAAAGAAGAGCTGGGCGTTGTGACTTCATCAAGCCAATTTTTCCGGATGATCGGGGGAACGTTCGGCATTACGGTGCTCGGCGCTGTCATGAATGCCAGATCAGGAAGCCTTTTAACCGACAGACTGGTGCCTTACTTAGATTCACTCCCGAAACAGGCAAGTGCCTTTGCCGCCCAGTTTAAAGGTATGATTGACAAGAATCCTGAAGGGCTGCTTCAATCCTTGTTCAGCCAGGAATCGATTAAGCAGATTCCGGCCGCATTTTCTTCCCATATCGTGCCGGTTTTGAAAACGTCACTGATGGATTCGCTTCACAGCGTGTTTTTCACAGGGCTGGCCTTTATCGCAGCCGGATTGGTCCTGACACTGTTTGTCAAATCAATTAAGCTGACAAACAAAAAAACAGGCAAAGAAGAAGAAAAAGCGAAAGCCGTTTAATAGAGAAAAAGCCCGCGAATGCGGGACTGCCCCCCGTTTTTGAGACAGGGGTCAAAACACCTTTTAAACAGCCAATTGCCGATAGTTTATCGGTGATTGGTTGTTTAGTTTGGTTTGAATACGAATATTGTTATAATAATGAATGTATTCTATGACAGTGCGTTCTACGATGGCAGTCGTAGTTCGATCAATGCTGTTAAGATAGAACGTTTCAGACTTTAGCGAGGAATGAAACGATTCGATGGAGGCATTATCAGCGGGCGTCCCTTTGCGGGACATGCTCATGGTAATGCCTTTTGTTTTAACAGCTTTTTGATACTCGTAAGATGTATACACAGAACCTTGGTCACTATGTAACACGCAGTTCTCAGGCAGCATTGGTAGCTGATCAAGTGTGTCTAAGACAAAGGCTGTGTCCTGCTTATCCCCAATAGTAAAAGCAATCACTTCTCCATTGTATAAATCTAATATACTGGAAAGGTACAATTGTTTCTGTCCATAAGGCAAATATGTGATGTCCGTTACTAGTTTTTCAAGAGGACGATCAGACTGAAAGTTCCGATCCAATATATTATCGACCACGGCATATGGCTGCCCATCCTTCTTGCGCTTTTTCACCTTAACCCGACACTGCCATTGATTTTTCTGCATAATACGTTGAACCGTTTTATGGTTAATACACATTCTCTTTTTTAGTATGGCTGTGATTTTTCGATATCCATATCGATACTTGTGCTCTCGGCACAACGTGCCGATTTGTTTTTCCAAATGGCGCTTGGGATGATCCTTCATCAGATTCTTCTTCCAACGATAATAAGACGCTCGAGAGATACCTAAATGAATACAGATATCCTGTACGGTCATTGTGCTGTGCAATATTTCTACAAGTTCGACTGACGTTTCGCTATCAACTTCCTTTCCAATTCGTTGTACTTTTTTAAAACTTCATTCTGTTGTCTCAGGTAACGAATCTCTGCCTGCAGTTTCTCTAAATCGGAAGAATACTCCGGACCTTTTCCGTAAGTGTATTGCTTTCCAACAGGCTGTTCGAATCGATGTGTATCACCAGCCTTATACCATCTAACCCATGTCTGAACCTGTGTCTTATTCTTAATATTCAACTCCTGCAGGATCTCTTTCATAGGTACGCCTGCCAATCTCATTTCTACAGCCTTCTGTTTCACTTCAACCGGATAACTCACTCTTGTCCCCATAGAAAAAACACCTCCAAGTCTAATTTCGGCTAACAATCATCCGTATTCAAACTTGAAGGTGTTTTTATTTGTCTCATCTTATGGGGTCAGTCCCATGCCGCGGGATTTTTTTATATCATCTGGGAATGGCCAGTCTTCCGCCTCATTGGAATTGGGGGAAAAATTCAAAAAAATAATGATGAAACCCTTTAATAAACCTTAAACATTTCATAGTTATCTTTATAGTACGACATAATAAAGTCACGAAAATTTCTTACCGAAGAAGATAACAGCTTATGTCTTAACCAAGATAAGCCGACTGGATATGAAGCAGAGTGATCAGTCACTTTTATAAAATTCAGCCCCAATGTTCTGCAAACTGAAATAGGAAGCAACGCCACACCTTGATCCAGCTTTATAATCTCGACCAGTAAAGGAAAGGGTGTCATTCAATGAAAATTGATGTGAAAGATATAGCAAAAAATTTAAATACGCCACTAACGGCTCCTGCTTATCCTATCCCAACCTATAAATTTGTTAACCGGGAATATCTTAATATTATTTACCGAACGGATGAAAAAGCTTTACGTGCGGCAGTGCCGGAACCTCTTGAAATTACTGAACCTTTAGTGAAATTCGAAGTGATGTGGATGCCCGATGTTTCCGGACTTGGTGCCTATACAGAGGCGGGACAAGTCATCCCTGTCAGCTTTAATGGTGAAGAAGGGGATTATGTACATTCTATGTATGTAGACAATTTCCCGGCTATTGCAAGCGGACGGGAACTTACTGCATATCCAAAGAAATTGGGTGCCCCTAAGCTGTATATAGACTCTGATACTCTTGTTGGCACATTAGATTATGGCAGTCTTCGTGTGGCAGCTGCGACTATGGGATATAAACATTTCGAAATGGACAAGGAAAAAGCGAAAAGGGAAATTTGCCGACCTAATTTTATGGTGAAGATTGCTACTGATTACAATGGTGATTTAAGGGTTTGTGATTTGGTGCGAACGCAAATAACGAATATAGAAGTTAAAGGTGCCTGGACTGGACCGGCGCGGCTTCAATTATTTGAACATGCTCTGGCACCGCTTGCAGATTTGCCTGTACTAGAAGTTGTTTCAGCATCTCATATTATTACGGATTTAACCTTAAATGCAGCACAGCCGGTTTATAACTACTTAGAGGAAAAATAAGGAGACGTTTACAATGAGAATTGCAGTTTTAGGAGCAGGTTCTTTAGGAACCATTATTGGAGCATATCTGTCTGCTGGCGGAATGGATGTCGAATTGATTGATTCATACAAAGAACATGTAGATACTTTAAATCAAATAGGTGCTAAAGTAGTTGGTACAACGGAATTTCAAGCAAAGGTGAAAGCCATTACCCCTGAAAACAAGTCGGGCAAGTATGATTTCATATTACTTCTGACGAAACAATTATATAATGACTCCATTCTTAAGGAGTTACTGCCTTTTTTAAAGGATGACAGTGTAGTATGTTCCTTGCAAAACGGTATACCTGAACAGAAAGTCGCTTCGATCGTTGGTGATGAACGTGTTATTGCAGGTTCTGTTGAATTTGGTGCTACGTTTATTGAACCGGGCGTATCCAGACTTACAACTGAGTATACTCAATTTAAAGAGTACGCTTTTCAAATTGGAGAATTACATGGTGAAACAACAGAAAGAATCCAGCGTATTAAATCGGTTTTAGACCTTATCGGCGGAACACATATTTCCGATAATTTAGTTGGAACGAAGTGGTCAAAATTACTTATCAATAATGCATTCAGTGGTTTATCAGCAGCATTAAACGGAGAATACGGAGACATTCTTGACCATGAAATCGGCATTGTTAGTGCAGTTCATATCGCAGATGAGACGATTAAGGTTGGACACGCCAATGGTGTCAAATTTGCGAAAATGGGCGGCCTTGATATAGAATCTTTGGAATTAAGAAGCGAAAATGATATTCCTGAACGTATCCAAACATTTAGGGCAGCCATGGAACCATCTAGGCTGCTAAGAGCAAGTATGCTCCAGGATCTTGAGAAAAAACGCAAAACTGAAATTGATTATATTAATGGAGTTATTCCCAAAATGGCAGAAGGTACTGGCATTTCAACACCTTTTCATGATTTGGTTGTAGCACAAGTCAAATGTGCCGAGGAATCTCAAACAGTGCCCAATTTTGATACAAATATAAAAGCATTTGAAGAGTTATTACGTATCCGAAAGGAAATGTGATATATAGGAAAGAGAGAAAGGGATTGCTGCGGCGGTCCTTTTTTCTTGGTTCAGCAAGCGGAAGAAATATACGTTAACAAACGGGTGCGTTACATTAAAGTTCTTCGCTATGAATTGAACGGCGCCTTTATTGATTCCTTTTCAGAAAAAAAAGCTTCCGGCACCTCTCTTTGATGCCGAAAGCTTTTTTATTGTTTTTTTCTGTGTGCTTCATTGAGCTGTTTAATGTGCTGTATCGCAGCTTTGATGCCCTCTTTGGCGTCCGGGTAGGATTGATTCCAATGTTTGACGAGCGGAGGCATGCTTTTTGCGATATGTGTATACAAAATCCACTGCCTGACTTCTTCCTTTACATCCGGGTTTGTTTCGCCAAGCAATAGTTCCGTGTATTTTTCAAGCAGGCCGTCCAGCTGCTGCTGCAGTTTCTCTTCCATACCGTCCCCTTCCCTTTTTCATGATTATGACAATCGGGCGGTGAGGGCCGCTTCCTGCACGATACATCTGCCGCGTCCGTGCGGAATGCAAAGCGGCGTGCCGAACAGCGGGTCTTGCGTTACCTGGCAGTTCATCGCAAAGACCTGCTGTACAAGCTCGCAAGTGATGACTTCTTCGGGACGGCCCTCTGCGTAAATCTGTTTATCCTTAATGGCGACCAGATAATGGGCATAACGGCATGCCAGATTGAGGTCGTGCAGCACCATGACGATTGTGCGTTTTTCTTTTTCATTTAATTCAAACAGCAAATCAAGAATTTCAATTTGATGCGTCATGTCGAGATAGGTTGTCGGCTCGTCAAGCAGAATGATATCCGTATCCTGAGCGAGTGTCATCGCAATCCATGCGCGCTGGCGCTGTCCGCCTGACAAGGAATCCACCGGACGGTCGGCCATTTCCTCAAGCTTCGTCGCTTTAAGCGCGTTTGCCACTGCGTCTTCGTCCTCTTTGGACCATTGCTTCAGCCAGCTTTGATAAGGGTATCTTCCCTGCTTCACAAGCTGATGCACCGTCAGGCCTTCGGGAGCTGACGGACTCTGCGGCAAAATAGCGAGCTCTCTTGCCACTTCCTTCGTCGGAAGCTTAGCGATGGCTTTTCCTTCTAAAAGCACAGAACCGCCCCTCGGTTTCATCAGCCGGGCCAATGAACGTAAAAGCGTCGATTTTCCGCAGCCGTTGCTTCCGATCAATACAGTTATTTCGCCTTTTGGAATCGCGACATCCAATTCGTCAATGATAACAGTTTCTCCGTACCCTAAGCTCAGCGTCTCTGTAGAAATTGCACTCATACCGCTAACCGCTCCTTTTTTGAGTTTCCCAACACTATGTATATAAACAAATTGCCTAAACATTCAACGTGAGATCATGATTATATTGTAACAGAAATTAATGACTCTGAATATCATTATCAATTAGTTTTGGGCAAAAAAGCAGCGGACGGCGGTTATTTTTTTATTTCTGTCATTTCTCCGTCGTTCTTTTTCAGTTTCAGATAAAAATGGTCATAGCGGCTGTCTAAATTAAAAGCCGAGAGCACCTGCCGGACGACCTCGCTTTCCTGCATCCGGCTGTTTACGGCAAGTTCTCCGAGGATCATCTTCATTTCATCAAGCGCTTCCTCGCCCTCTCTGTGAACCCCTGAGAGCTTGTCCCGGATGTCCGCCTTTTCATGACCGCTTTTTCTTTCATACAAACCTTCATAGCGGTTATGCTCTCCGGCTCCGTAGCTGACGCGAAGGGAAAAGCTGCTGTAAGGAACCGGCTTCGCGGATGACACGGGTGTGCTGTCTTGTTCCGCTTCCCGTTTTTCTTCATTCAATCGGCAGCCGGCAATCAGCATCAGCGTAAGACATAAAACGCCCGCCGTCCTGAACCATTTCATGCGATTCACTCCCATTCCATTCCGATCGTTTTTAGGTATTTCCAAGGGAGGCGGCTGTCATTCATTAAACAAAAAAGAACCGGAGCGGTAACACTCCGGCCGGTTCATCTCCAGATTATCATTCAGTCAGCTCTAAAAATTCCTGCACATCCTGTACAGCAAGGCGGACTGCGTCTTCCCAAAACGACCGTTCCGTCAGATCCGCTCCAAGGTGCTTCATCGCCAAATCCTCAACAGTCATCGAAGCCGTGTCACACAAAAGCGCGATATATTTTTCTTCAAAATCCGCTTTTTCCCGAAGAGCTCTTGCATATATTCCAAGCGAAAATAAGTAACCGAACGTATACGGAAAGTTGTAAAACGGCACTCCCGTAATATGAAAATGCAGTTTTGACGCCCAGAAATGAGGGTGGTATTCCCCTAATGAATCGCAAAACGCTTCTTTCTGCGCCGCTTCCATCAGTTCATTCAGTTTCTCAGCCGGAACGACGCCCTGCTTGCGCTCTTCATAAAAACGCGTTTCAAATAAAAATCTCGCATGAATATTCATAAACATGGCTACGCTTCTTTGAATTTTATCCTCAAGCAAGAACAGCTTTTCATCCTTTGTTTCCGCTTGTTTCAAAGCGGCGTCGGCGACGATCATTTCCGCAAAGGTCGAGGCTGTTTCAGCGACATTCATAGCGTAGGCTCTGTTCAGCTGCCGCACTTGAAGCATGGCCTCCTGATGGAACGCGTGACCGAGCTCATGCGCCAGCGTCGATACATTCGAAGCGCTTCCGGAAAACGTCATAAAAATCCGGGATTCCCCGCTGTCGGGAAAGCTGGTGCAGAAACCGCCGACCCGTTTGCCGCTGCGGTCTTCCGCTTCTATCCACCGATCGCGGAACGCTTTTTCCGTAAACGCGGACAGCTTTTTGCCAAACGTCGAAAATTGGCTGACGATCAGATTGGCCGCTTCATCAAATGTGTATTCTTTCGGAGCCTCGCCGATCGGCGCGTCCACATCATACCAGTTCAGCCGCTCAAGCCCTAAAAGAGATGCCTTTCGATTCAGGTATTCGGCAAAAGGTTTTTTATGATCGGTAATGACCTGCCACATGACATCCAGCGTTTCTTTTTTCATCCGGTTGATCGCAAGCGGCTCTTCCAAAGCGCTTTTCCAGCCCCGCGCTTTATAGATTTCCGTGCGGAAGCCGGCCAGATGGTTCAGCGTGCTGCCGAAAAGCTCCTCTTCTCCTTTCCAGGCTTCATTAAGCTCTTTGAACACTTGGCGTCTGATGCGGCGGTCCGGGTGCGCCATCATATTTTCCGCTTGGCCGACCGACAGCTCTTTATCCTCAAACGGAATCTTCATTCTGCCGACAGCCGCATTATACAGGTCGCCCCATGCGTGATAGCCGTCAACGGCCAGGCCTTCAATCAGCCTTTCTTCCGAAGCGCTGAGCTTCTCTTTGACACGGTCTCTTCTCTCATTTAAAACATATGTGAGATCCTGAAGTTCCGGTTTTTGCAGCAGCTCCTCCCAGACCCGCTTGTCAATCCGGGCAAGTGTATCGTCAAGGGTGACCAGAGCGGATTTAAAATCACTGCTCAGCTGATTAATCCGCGCCCTCCATTCATTCGCTTTCTGATCATGAGTGTTCTGAGCCTGAAGACAGCCGACGAACGCTCCCGCCTGCCTGATCATGATCGCTGACCGTTCAAACCTATCGATCAGATTGATCAGGTCCCGGCTTTCATCCGCATGCGCCGGAACTGTAAACGCTTCAACCGCATGTTGAAAAGCACTTAGATGCTTTTTGAGCTCTTGTATGTATTGCTGAAACTCTTCCGACCGGCTCCCGCCCTCAAAAATGGAGTTTAAATCCCATGTTTCCTTCAATCCCTTTAATGCCATCTTTTCTTTACCCCTTTCTATCCGAAGCTGACTCCATTATAAAACAATTCTGACATATTTCCGAACGATTTCTCCTTCTTTCCGCGAGATGTTATACACTATGAGATAAGAACAAACGGGGAGGATTATAAGATGAACAGAAAAATTGCCATTGTAACCGGCGCGACGAGCGGATTCGGGCTGCTGACAGCGCTGAAGCTCGCCCGGTCCTATCACGTCATCGCAACAGCCAGACAGCCGGAGAAAGCTGAAATACTGAAAGAGGCCGCCGCTCAAGCGGGTGCATCCGATCATGTTACGGTCGTTTCTTTAGATGTGACAAATGAGCAGTCGGTGTCTGACTTCGGGAACACCATCAGCGGTTTCGGACCGATTGACCTGCTCGTCAATAACGCCGGCTCTGCGTACGGGGGGTTTATTGACGATGTGCTGATGGAACATTACAGACAGCAGTATGAAACGAATGTATTCGGTCTGATTCACGTCACAAAAACCGTGCTGCCTTATATGCGAAAACATGGCGGGGCGAAAATCTTCAATATCAGCAGTATCAGCGGACTGACCGGTTTCCCGGCTCTATCTCCGTACGTCTCTTCCAAATTCGCGGTTGAAGGATTTACAGAGTGTCTGCGCCTCGAACTGCTGCCTTTAGGAATTGATGCCGCTTTAATAGAACCGGGCTCCTATAAAACGTCTATTTGGGAAACGTCTCTCTCCAATCATCTTACGGCACCCGCCAAAGATTCGCCTTATTACCGCTATTATCAGCAAATCGAAGCTTACTTCAAAGCCAACGCATCCAAAAGCGGCGATCCTGATGACGTAGCGGAGCTGATTTATCAATTGGCACAAAGGAAACGGCTGAAGAAACTGCGGTATCCGATCGGCAGGGGCGTTAAGCTGGCATTGGCTTTCCGCTCACTCTTCTCGTGGTCCGCCTGGGAATCTGTTGTGAAGAAAAAGCTGTTCACTTAAACCTAAATTATAATTATTATAATTTAGTATTGATTTTTATTTGATACGTGATATAATTAAATTAACAGATCACAGGGAGGACGATGAATATGAATACACAAAACGCGAAAAAAACTGAAACTCTTGTTGAGAAATCAATGAACACACAATTATCAAACTGGTTTATCCTTTACTCTAAACTGCACCGCTTCCATTGGTATGTAAAAGGCCCTCATTTCTTTACGCTTCATGAAAAATTTGAAGAACTGTATAACGAAGCGGCGGAAACGGCGGATGCCATCGCAGAGCGGCTTCTGGCCATCGGCGGACAGCCTGCGGCGACTTTACACACTTACCTTGAACAAGCTTCCATTACGGATGAAGGCCAGGAAAAAACGGCTTCTGAAATGGTGGAATCACTGGTTCAAGACTATAAACAAATCAGCCGCGAATCAAAATTTGTCATCGGCATCGCCGAGGAACAAAATGACCCGTCAACTGCCGACCTGTTTGTCGGATTAGTTGAAGAAGCGGACAAGCATGTGTGGATGCTGTCAGCCTACTTGGGAGAATGACGAAAAAAGCTGAACCTCAGTTGAAGGTTCAGCTTTTTTTATGCGTTCAGCTTGCGCTTTCGGTTTGTTTCGTTAATGTGACGTTCAGCGTCTTTTTGCTTCCGCTTCTGAGAACTTGAACAGTCGTTTTATCGCCGATTTTCAGCTGGTTATATAAGATTTGTCTGATATCTGCGCTGCTGTCGACATCTTTGCCGTTCAATTGTACAATGACGTCATTTGATTTGATGCCCGCCTTCGCAGCCGGTGAGCCGGATTGCACTTCTTTTACGTAAACACCCTTAGACAGCTGGTCGCCGAACAGTCCGAGCGTGTTTTCCTGATAGGTTTCCGGCACTTGGGACATATCAATCATCTGCACACCTAAAAATGGGCGCTCGACTTTTCCTTTTGCAAGGAGCTGGTCGACTATCGGTTCTACATCATTGCTCGGAATGGCAAAGCCGAGTGACTCCACGCCGTTTTCACTGACTTTCATGCTGTTGATCCCGATAACCTGGCCGCTTGAGTTGATTAACGGGCCGCCGCTGTTTCCGGGGTTAATCGCCGCATCCGTCTGAATCACGTTCATTTCCACCGTGCCTTGAGATGTATCGGCGTCTACCGTTCTGTTCAGCCCGCTGATGACACCTTGTGTGACGGTGCCGGAAAACTGCTGGCCGAGCGGGTTGCCGATGGCAATCACTTTATCGGCAATGCGGAGCTTGGAGGAATCCCCGAAGCTGGCCGCTTTTTTGACATTGGACGAGCTGATTTCCAATACAGCCAAGTCACTGATGGCATCCTTTCCGACAAGCTTTGCCGTTTCGGTTTTCCCATTGTAAAGAGTGACCGACAGTTTGTTCGCCCCTTCTATGACATGATTGTTTGTGATGATGTACGCTTTTTCGCCGTCTTTTTTGAAGATGACGCCTGACCCCGTGCCGCTTTCCGTTTCAGAGCTTGAACCGCCGTCAAGTCCGAACTGGCTGCTTTGCGAAGCTTGGTAGTTGGACACTCCCACAATCGCAGGCTCCAAATCTTCTACCATATCCGCTACGCTTGAGGTATTTTTCAAAGGCGTTGACGTAAAATTCGAAGACTGAACTTGTTTCGTATCAGAAACGGCTTCTGTCTTATGCTGCTCACTCGGCAGGTTCGGCACAATGCCAAGCACGAGGCCTCCGCCGATAATACCGCCTAAAATCGGGCTCAGCCAAGCGGCTCTCCGTTTTTTTTCTTTTTTCACGGCAGCCGTTTTTTCAAATTCCGCGCCGGCGGCCGTCTCTTTTTCCGCTTCTTTCGAGACGGGCCCTTCGAGCAGCTCCGGCTCCTGATGGCTGATCCGCTGCTGTTCATTTCTGTTTTGTTCCGTATGTGAAAGATCTGACTGATCGCGGCTTCTGCCGTCATCTCGATGATCATTCATATTCACGCACACTCCTTTTAGCATGTTTTCATTCTATCGATTACATATTCATCGCATGTACAAGTTCTATTGTCCCAATAATAAGGAGAAAAGCAAAGCTCCAAAACAAAATGTGTTTAAACATGTTATCTTCCCCGCTTTTTTTCTTCCTTTCTTCCCTTATACACATCATAAACAAACATTGTGGGATAAAAATGAAAAGAATATGTGAAATTATGAAAATGCGGCTTGAGTGTGTTAAAACTAGTATAATGACGTTGAAAGGATGTGAAATGCCTTGTCATACACCATTTATCTAGTTGAAGATGAGGATAACCTGAATGAACTGCTCACAAAATATTTAGAGAATGAAGGCTGGAACATTACATCTTTCACAAAAGGCGAAGATGCCAGAAAGCAGATGCAGCCGTCTCCCCACTTGTGGATTCTCGACATCATGCTTCCGGATACGGACGGCTATACATTGATAAAAGAAATAAAAGAAAAAGATCCCGATGTGCCCGTCATTTTCATTTCCGCGCGGGATGCCGATATTGACAGAGTCCTCGGGTTAGAGCTTGGAAGCAATGATTATGTCGCCAAGCCTTTTTTGCCGAGAGAGCTCATTATACGGGTTCAGAAGCTGCTGGAGCTCGTGTATAAAGAACAGCCCGCCGCAAAGAAAACCGGCATCACCGTTTCTTCCTACAATGTGATCGAAGATGCCCGAGAGGTTTATGATGAAACCGGCAGCCTGGTCAATTTGACGTCTAAGGAATTTGATCTGCTGCTTTTATTTCTTCACCATAAAGGACACCCCTTTTCCAGGGAAGATATTCTGCTGAAAATATGGGGCCATGATTATTTCGGCACTGACCGGGTGGTCGATGATCTTGTGCGGAGGCTGCGGAAAAAAATGCCGGAATTAAAGGTTGAGACCATTTACGGATTCGGCTACAGGATGATGACGTCATGAAAAATAAGCCGCTTGCTTTTCAAATATGGGTGGTCATCTCAGGCATCCTCTTAGCCATTTCGATTCTGCTGCTCGTGCTGTTCTCAAATACGCTGCGTAATTTTTTCACGGATGAAACGTATACGACCATTGAAAATGAACAGCATGTACTGACGGAGTACCGGCTGCCCGGATCGATCGAGCGTGGATATTACAGCGAGGATGCGACCGCTCCGACGACTTTCCGATCCGTTCAGCACGTTCTTCTGCCGGAACGGGAGGAATCGGCCAGTGACAAAGACTTGAACTACTTTTCTTCTTCCTTTATCCATAAGGTGTACAAGCTCGCGGGCCGCCAGCACAGCGTCACGAAACGATACAGCGCGGACATCAGCGGTGAAAAAGTATTTTTCGTCATTAAAAAAGGCCTCACCATTAACGGCCAGGATGCGATGATGCTGTCTTACGCCCTTGATTCTTATCGTGATGATCTGGCATTCACCCTGTTCAAGCAGCTGCTCTTTATCATTGCCGGCGTGATTTTGTTAAGCTGGATTCCGGCGATTTGGCTTGCCAAATATCTCTCGCGCCCGCTCGTTTCCTTAGAGAAGCATGTCAAACGGATTTCAAAACAGGATTGGGATGATCCGGTCATCGTCGACAGAAAAGACGAAATCGGAAAATTAGGCCATACCATTGAAGACATGCGGAGCAAGCTGGTACAAAAGGATGAAACGGAAAGAACGCTCCTGCAAAATATCTCTCATGATTTAAAAACGCCTGTCATGGTGATAAGGGGCTATACTCAATCAATAAAGGACGGGATTTTTCCTAAGGGGGATCTGGAAACCACAATTGATGTCATTGAAGGCGAAGCAGAAAAACTTGAGAAGAAAATTAAGGATTTATTATATTTAACGAAGCTTGATTATTTAATGAAGCAGCGGGTGCACCATGAGACATTTGACATTGTGAAGGTCACGGAAGAAGTCATTGAACGGCTCAAATGGGCCCGGAAGGAATTATCGTGGACCGTTGAAACAGAAGATGCATTAATGATGCCCGGTGATCCGGAACAATGGAGCAAACTTCTTGAAAACATTCTCGAAAATCAAATCCGCTATGCAGAAACGGCGATTCACATTCGGATCAGCCAAAATCAGCAGCAGATTGTCATGACGGTTAAAAATGACGGGCCTCCGATTGAGGATGAGATGCTATCCAGCTTGTACGAGCCTTTTAATAAAGGGAAGAAAGGCGAGTTCGGCATAGGACTCAGCATCGTAAAACGGATTTTAACCCTGCATAAAGCATCAATTTCAATTGAAAATGGCCAATCGGGTGTAATCTACCGAATTATCGTACCAAAGTAGACTGTAATGTTTCATTGCAGTCTTTTTTTATATGAAGGAGTAGCCGTTAAAATCTCTGTAGTTTGTTTTCAGCGGTTTTTGGCATTGATGAACCCATTTCTTTTCACAAATTGTCTTTTTCGGATATTTCACCTTTTCGACTTTAATTCCTCTGTTTCGCAAGCGGCTGATCATTTCATCTAATTCTTTCATTTTCAGATTCACCCTTTCGCCAGAACTTTGACCATTCGGTCAGCTCACTTTATAATATAAATAAAATAAAACAAAAAAACAAGTTACAATCAGGTTAAATTTACGGAATATCAATATGACCATATAGTCATACATAAGAAGCACAAGCCAGCCTCCTGGCTCCGAAAGGGTGGAACCATTGAAGGAAAAAGAAAAGCTGATCATTGAAGCAGCAATTAAACTGTTTGCCCGAAAAGGGTACAAATCTACATCGGTTCAGGAAATCGCCGATGAATGCAAAATCTCAAAAGGCGCTTTTTATCTATACTTTCCTTCCAAAGAAGCACTGCTTCTATCCATGCTGAATTACTACTATGATAAAACGTTTACCCGAATCACGACGATCCAAACGGAGGGTGACAGTCCGAGAGCCGCTTACCAAAAACAGCTTGCGGTGTTTTACGAATCGATTCTCGCCCATCAGGATTTTATTACGGTGCAGATGAAAGACGGTTCACTTCCTTATACCGAAGAAGCGGCGCAGTGCGGAAAGAGAATCCGCCGGTCGATCCTGCAGTTTCATATCGACAGTCTTCTTGCTATTTACGGAGAAAAAGCTGAACCATACACAGCCGAGCTTTGTTTTTTAATAGAAGGAATCAGTCAGATGTATCTTGAGTATCTGATTCTGACCGGCCGGTCCGTACAGCCTTCGCTTCTGGCAAATACCGTGATTCACAGAATTGATGACATCGTAAACGGAATGGCGGACAGACATGATGAAGCATTTATTTCTCTTGATGAGGCAAGCTCGCTGTTTGGGCCCCTTCATAACGGGCAGCCCGATCCTTTAAGTCAATCGATCTTGCAGACCCTCCGCACCCGCATCGGCACGATGGACAAGGCGCAAGCATCTGAATTCACCGAGAGCTTGGATATTCTGGAAGCGGAAATGAAGAAAAAGTCACCGAAACCGGCAATCATCAAAGGAATGATTTTGAATTTGAAGGAATCCGACCTGCTGGCTGAAGATGCAGAACAGCTCAGATTTTTACTGAAACAGCAGTTTATTTAGAAGAACGGCCGCAATATCTGCAGCCGTTCTTTCTTTTTATGCTTTCGGGTGCACCATATCTTCCGGACGCACCATTTCATTAAATTGTTCTTCTGTCAGAAGGTTCAGCTGTAATGCCGCTTCTTTCAGTGTCAGGCCTTCTTTGTGGGCAAGCTTGGCGATTTTCGCGGCGTTTTCATAACCGATGTGCGGGTTAAGCGCCGTAACAAGCATTAATGAGTTAGAGAGATTTTCCTGAATCGTCTCTTGGTTCGGCTCAATACCGACAGCGCATTTGTCATGGAAGGAATTCATTCCGTCACTGAGCAGCTGCACGGTCTGCAGGAAGTTATAAATAATAACCGGTTTGAAGACATTCAGCTCGAAGTTTCCTTGGCTGGCCGCAAATCCGATTGTCGCGTCATTTCCCATCACTTGCGCGGCGATCATTGTCAGCGCCTCACTTTGCGTCGGGTTGACTTTGCCCGGCATGATAGAGCTTCCCGGCTCATTTTCAGGAATGACGATTTCGCCGATTCCGCAGCGCGGGCCGCTAGCCAGCCATCTGACATCGTTGGCAATCTTCATCAGGTCGGCAGCCAATGCTTTTAACGCGCCGTGAACGTGAGTGATTTCATCATGGCTTGTGAGCGCGTGGAATTTGTTAGGCGAACTTTTGAATGTCTGCCCCGTTACTTTTGTGATTTCTTCCGCGACGTATTCACCGAACTGCGGATGGGCGTTGATTCCCGTGCCGACTGCCGTGCCTCCGATGGCAAGCGCGCGGATTTTTTCCGTTGACTCAAGAATCATTTCTTTCGAACGGTCAAGCATGTATACCCAGCCGCTGATTTCCTGTCCGAGCGTCAGCGGAGTGGCGTCCTGCAAATGCGTGCGTCCGATTTTCACAATATCCTGATAAGCTTTCGCTTTTTCATCAAGCGTCGCGCGCAGCTGATCAAGCGCCGGAACGAGCTGCTCATATACGGCAAGAACCGCCGCAACGTGCATCGCCGTCGGGAATGTATCATTTGAGCTTTGGCTGCGGTTGACGTCATCATTCGGATGAATCTTCAGCTCGGAATTTTTTTCTTTCAATAAAGCAGTCGCGCGGTTGGCCACCACTTCATTCATGTTCATGTTGCTTTGCGTGCCGCTTCCCGTCTGCCAGACAACGAGCGGAAAGTTATCGTCGTATTTGCCGTTTAAAACATCGTCACATACAGCGGCAATCGCTTGTGTTTTTTCAGACTCTAAGTTGCCGAGGCGTTCGTTGGCGATCGCTGTGCTTCTTTTCAATATTGCAAACGCCTTCACAACACGCTGAGGCATTTTTTCTGAACCGATTTTGAAGTTCTCCTTGCTGCGCTGTGTCTGAGCGCCCCAAAATTTATCTGCCGGAACTTTAACTTCTCCCATGGTGTCTTTTTCAATTCTGTAGTCCATTTATGTATCCCTCCATAACAGTTGCTTCACCCTGAGTATTATTCGCCAGTAACAGATGAAACCCTTTTTATTTTTCGGCCTTGGCCGTTTTTAATTTCAGCTCAAGATAGACGCGCGAATCCTTAGAGTATTTATACTTCGGATTTGTTTTACGGTATTCTTTCGACGTGTAAGCCACTTCGTAATGCGCTTCAAATGATTTGATGAGCTGTTCAATTTCTTCGGCATCCCCTGCCAGTCTGACTTGTGCCACATCTCTCCTCCGCTTTCATAAAAAAACTTGTACCATTAAATACTTTATCATAGTATATCATTTTTTTAACAGGAAAAGATAACCTCAATTAAGGATTGGAAGGCGGGTGACTGTCGATGGCGCAATCGGAATTCAAGGAATACATACACGTTAACCTGGCACTGGTGCTTCCCCACGTAGAGCAGAATGATGACCTGGTTCAAAATAAAAAGATGCTTCCGAACGGGCTTGTTTTTTATTATATGTATCTGAGTGAAATGAACGACGAAGACAAAATAAAAGAGGCGATTGAAACGCTGCTTCAGGAGGAAGACACTCTGACGCTGGATACGGTGGCGAAACGTCTTGATAAGATCGACGCCCGTCCCGTCTTTACGTCGAAGGAAGCCGTCATCTCCATTCTGCGGGGAAAATGCGCCGTGTTTATTAACGGACTTGACAGCGTATACATTTTGTCCACGGGAAAAAGAGAAAAAAGAAGCGTAAATGAACCCACATCCGAAAAGGTCGTAAGAGGTCCGAAAATCGCCTTCATAGAAGATTCTGATACAAACATCGCCATGATCAGGCAGCGCACGAACCATCCGAAGCTGAAAACGAAAAAGGTTCCGATCGGAGAAAACAAGTTAAAATACGCCACGGTCATGTACATAGATGATAAGGCGGACCCGTCTGTCGTCAGCGATGTTGTAAAGCGCCTCAGCGAAGTGAAGATGGACGACATCCAGGATTCCGGAACGCTTGAGGAGCTTATTGAGGATAATAAGTATTCGCCCTTTCCGCAAATACAAAATACGGAACGGCCTGATAAAGTCTCTTCCGCCTTGTTCAACGGCCGCGTCGCCATCCTTGTCGACAACTCGCCGTTTGCGCTGGTGGTTCCGGCTTCTTTAGGAATTTTAATGCAGTCTCCCGATGATTATTATGAACGGTGGATTTCCGCCTCACTCATCCGGGCGCTCAGGTTTACGTCTATTTTTATCACGCTGTTTTTTTCGTCCATTTATATCGCCCTCGTTTCGTTTCACCAAGGGCTGCTGCCGACGTCGCTTGCAGTCACCATCGCGGCGAACAGAGAAAACGTTCCCTTCCCGCCTATCATTGAAGCGATGGTAATGGAAATTACGATCGAGCTGCTGAGAGAAGCGGGCTTGAGGCTTCCCAGCCCGCTCGGCCAGACGATCGGATTGGTGGGCGGAGTCGTCATCGGCCAGGCGGCCGTTGAAGCGAATATTGTCAGCTCCATCATGGTCATCGTGGTCAGCATTGTCGCGCTCGCTTCATTTACGGTGCCGCAGTACGGGATGGGTCTGTCGTTCCGTGTGCTCCGTTTTATTTCGATGTTTACCGCGGCAGCTTTCGGGCTGTACGGCATGATTTTATTTATGCTGGCGATCTACACTCATTTATCGAGACAGCGAAGCTTCGGTTCTCCGTATTTCTCGCCGAATGGATTTTTCAGCTTAAAAAACGCAAACGACTCTATTCTCCGTCTCCCTATTAAAAATCAACCAAAAGAGGCGAAAAACATAAATGAGCCAGAAAACAACTCACAATAAGCTTACAAGCTATCAAGGGACAGCATTGATTGCAAACACGATGCTCGGCGCGGGGCTTCTCACCATGCCGCGGGCGCTGTCATCCAGGGCAAATTCGCCGGACGGCTGGATCGCGTTATGTCTGGAAGGCGTCATCTTTATCTTTTTGATTTATCTCAATACGCTCATTATGAAAAAGCATCAGTACGGATCATTATTTGATTATATGAATGAAGGACTCGGCAAATGGGCGGGAAATATCGTCAATCTGATGATCTGTCTCTATTTTATAGGAGTCGCCAGCTTCGAAGCCCGGGCGATGGCGGAAATGGTCAAGTTCTTTTTATTGGAAAGAACGCCCGTGCCGGTCACGCTGTTTATCTTTATTGCCTGTTCCGTTTATTTAATTATCGGCGGCATGAGCGATATCGGCAGGCTCTTTCCTTTCTATTTAACGATTACGATTATTATTTTGCTGGTGGTGTTTTCTTTCAGCTTTAAAATATTTGATATCGACAACCTGCGGCCGGTGCTCGGACAGGGGTTTTCTCCCGTTATGGCCTCCTTGACCGTCGTTTCTGTTTCCTTTTTGGGGATTGAGATTATGCTGTTTCTCCCCGAGTACCTCAAAAATAAAAAGCACACGTTCAGCATGTCGGCCATGGGCTTTGGCATCCCGATTATTTTATACATTATTACCTACGTGCTCGTCGTCGGCGCCTTAACCACCCAGGATGTCAAAACAATGATCTGGCCTACGATCGCGCTCTTTCAATCATTTGAAATCAAAGGGCTTTTTATTGAAAGGTTCGAGTCCTTTTTGCTTGTTGTCTGGATTATCCAATTTTTCGCCACCTATGTATCATACGGATATTTCGCGACATCAGGCCTTCATAAAATTTTCGGGCTGAAGCAGAAAAAGGGCGTCATCTTCGTCGGGATTGCGACATTCTTGGGGTCATTGATGCCAAAGGATGCGAACAAGCTGATGCTGTTCAGTGATATTCTCGGCTATATCTTCTTGGTTTTCTTTTTGCTGCCTTTACTGATATTTGCAGTCGTCGCTGTGAAAAGGAAGGTGAAAAAAGCGCAATGAAGAAATACATCGTAATCATATTTTGCACATTGCTTTTGGCCGGGTGCTGGGACAGCCGCAATTTAGAAGACTTGAGCCTCGTTATCGGGGTCGGGCTCGATAAACCCGAGGAAGAAAATGTAGAAGTGACACAGCAGATTCTGATCCCGCAAAAAGCAAGTTCCCAGCAGTCGTCGTCAGGCGATACGACAAAAGTAACGTCCACTCCCGGGGAAACCGTCCATCAAGCATTAAAAACGGCATCGTTAAAAAATCACCCCGCATTCTCCCAGCACTTGCGTATCATGCTGTTTTCCGAAGCGCTGTTAAAGGATAACATTCCGCTTGACGCATTGATGAACCAATTTATCAGGGACAACGGTACGAGAAGAAGCTGCAATGTGATGACGGTGCCGGATAAAACGAAAGATATTTTCAAAATCAGTGACCAGGGAGAACCTGCGTCAAATACGATCTATGACTTAACGGAGAATAATTCGGTCACCATCCGGATGATGGAGCCCGTGACATTGGGGGAAATATCCGAGAAAATCGCCAAAGGCGAGACCTTTGCCCTTCCTCAAGTGCGCCAAGTGGGCAGCAGACTGGAAATCTGGGGCGCTACCATTATTAAAAATAAATTCTGGTATGCGAATTTAACGCCTTTACAAGTCCAGAATATGAACCTGTTCACAGGCACGGTAAAGGGGGGCGTCACGTTTGCAAAGCATGACAATCATTATTTATCCTTCGAAGTATTTTCCAGCAAATATAATGTGAAAACACAATATAAACACGGAAAATTCAAGTTTATCGTCACCCGGTTTGTTGAAGGCCGTCTGTCTGAGGATTGGAATCCGAAAGAAGATTCCTTCAAGGAGTCCTATATAAATGAAATCAAAAACGCGGTAAAACGCAGCATTCATTCAGATGTCATGGCATTCATTGATTACATGCAGCATGAGTTGAAAGTGGATATTACCGGGTTAGGCGATCAAGTCCGGATTCATTATCCCGATAAATGGAAAAAGATATCCTCGGACTGGGACCATCACTTCAGTGAATCGGATATTGAATACAAAGTCAAAGTCGCCATCAGGGATTTCGGAACAAAGGGAATGTCCCAATGACCCTGTCTTCGGGAGAGTGTGCTGGCGCCGCTCTCCTTTTCTTA
Organism: Bacillus sp. KICET-1; assembly: GCF_027721405.1. Classification (NCBI taxonomy): domain Bacteria; kingdom Bacillati; phylum Bacillota; class Bacilli; order Caryophanales; family Bacillaceae; genus Bacillus; species Bacillus sp. KICET-1. The sequence goes on along the minus strand of NZ_CP113515.1, from coordinate 1,665,528 downwards.
TGTCACGAGATGATTGCGGTGGGCATATACGGCTGCCTGCGTGCGGTCACTGACATCAAGCTTTGACAATATATTCGTAACGTGGGTTTTTACCGTTTTAATCGTAATGAACAGCTCTTCACCAATCTCTTTATTCGTCTTGCCTTCCGCGACGAGACAGAGGATTTCCAGTTCTCTTTTTGTCAGCGTTTCATGCGGAAGCTGATTCTCTGAATGGCGCAGCCTTGACAGCACTTTTCCCGCCACCTTCGATTCAAGCTTCGGTTCGCCCTTGGCAGCCGCTCTGATGGCTTCGGCTATTTCTGCCGCCTTGGACGTTTTCAGCAAATAGCTGAGCGCTCCCGCTTCGATCACCGGATACACTTTGTCGTCATCAATAAAGCTCGTCAGCACGATGATTTTCGGGTCATTGAGTTTCGCGCAGATCTGTTTTGTCGCTTCGATGCCGTCCATGCCGTCCATGACAAGGTCCATTAAAATCACATCCGGCAAAAGCTCTGCGGCCAGATCGACGCCCTGCTGCCCGTCTGATGCTTCACCGGCGACTTCAATGTCCGGCTGTGCTTCTAAAAATGCGGCCAGACCCATCCTGACCATCTCATGATCATCAATCAGTAACACTCGAATCACTGTCGTTCTCTCCTTTTGTTTTCTGATAAATCGGGACTTTCACGTCGATCTGCGTGCCTTTTCCCTTTACGGAGATAATTTCCGCTATGCCGCCGATTTCACTCGCTCTTTCCTTGATGGAATGCAGGCCGTATGAGGATGCTTTCACTTGATCCATCGTAAAACCCGCCCCGTTATCAATGACTTTAAGCTGCAGCTTTTGATGTTTCGCGCCGAGTCTGACGGTGACCTTGGTCGCCTTTGAATGTCTGAAAACGTTGGAAAGCGCCTCCTGCACGATGCGGAACAGATGGTCTTCAACGCCTTTTGACACACCCGTATCGCTGATGTCCCACTCAATATCCAGCGGCTGCTTCGCTTTGAACTCTTTTAACAGCTCAATCAGCCCTTCTTTTAAGCCTTTTCCTTCTAAAGTGACGGGCCGCAGATGCAATAGCAGCGCTCTCATCTCGTTTTGCGCTTCCCCCGCCATATGTTCAACCATGCGAATCCGTTTGACGATTTTGTCATCCGCATCTTTCACCTGCTCTAAGACGGCGGATGTCATCATAGAAATGGCAAAGAGCTGCTGGCTGACGGCATCGTGCAGATCGCGCGCCAGCCGCTGGCGTTCTTCAGTGATGACCGATTTTTTCATTTGATCCTGCCATTCCGCCCGCTCGTTGGAGAGCTTTTGCAGCGATGTGACTTGGAGCTCGACCCGCTTGGCCATTTCGTTGAGCTGATCTGCCGCCAGACCGATTTCATCATCGCCGAGCGGCGGCACCCGATAAGCAAAATTGCCGTTTTCAAATTTCAAAACCGCTTCAATCAGTGTATCCATTCTTGTTTTCAGGCGGCCTCCGTATACATAACCGGAAATCAATCCGGCCGAAAGAGACGCCAGAAGCAGGATGACCACAAACGGAATACCGAACCAGCCGGAAGAAAACAGCAGCATCGGGTCAAGCCCGTAATACAGCAGCATCAGCGTAATAAACACCGCGCAAAGGAGCAGACTGAGCCCCGCGGTCATCCGCATGGCGCGCCACTGAATATTGGCGAGTAATTTTTTCCTCATAAATACTTCACATCCACATCGCCGATGAATAACGAAATTGAAATTTTAATCCGCCGCGGCGAGTCGCCGTACTCAGACGATACTTTATAAAGATTCGGGCTCATGCCGCTTTTCTTAGAGCCGAGCAGGTTCATATCGCCGATAAAAGCCGATGAACTGACGGACACTTCGATATCCGGCGGGACGTACACATCGACATTGCCGATGACACCGCTGATGGTCATCGTGCTTTCTCCTTCGGGAATCATCGCTTTTGACAAATCAATTTTCACATCGCCGATGAATCCGGAAACATTTAAATCATTCAGCTCAAACGGGTCCTTCATCATCCGCAGCTCGCCGATAAAAAAGCTGCGGAGGTCCGGCTGTCTGCTTTCCGTCTGGGCGGAAGGCTTTGGCTGCTCTTCTTTTTCAAGATTGATTTTCTTCTCTTTATGTTCATACACGCGCTTTCCTTTCAGGAGCCTGTAGCCCGCGTATATGAGAAAGGCGGCGAAGGCATAGCCGAACAGGTTAAAGGTGGCGCTGAACAGGTTCCTCAAAAATAAAAAAGCGGCGAAGATATACAGGACGGAGCCGAGCCAGCCGCGGGAATATTTATTAAAAATATAGCCTGTGATCAGAAAAAAGAGCGGCCAAAACAAGAAGTCGCCGATGCCGATAATACGCAAAAACATGCTGACGCCTAATAAGGCGATGATAAGTCCGAGAATCTGTTTTTTTGCCATCAGCTGCCTGCCCCTCCTTTCCTTGACTATTGCAGTGCAATATTGCCGCTCGTCACTTTTATATCAATCGGCCTGGCGCCGCTGCCTTTCATGCCGGTGAATGCCCCGCCGTCCTTACTCGTTTTCTCAAAGGAATAAGACGGCTGAATCCTTCCGCTTGCCGTCTCGGCGTTCACCGTAAAACTTCCGTCTTTCGGCAGGCTGATCGCTGCGCTGCCGCTCGCAAGCCTGACGGATACGGGAGCATCCGCCGTCTCAAGCGAGGCGTCGACACTGCCGGAAGCGACCCGCACGTCAAGGGCGCCCGCCGCATGTTGAAGCCCGACATGTCCGGAGGATAAGCGGATAGCCCCCGTTTTTGACGCAAGGCCTGCTGCTGTGAGGTTGCCCGACAGCCCCTTCGCTTCAAACACATCCGTCTTCACGTGCTTCAGCGACATATTCCCGCTTACAGAACGGACACCGAGGTACGCAAGAGACAGCCCCTTGTTTCCGTCAATGGCAATGCTGCCGTTTGATGTATGGACGGTGATGTCCCGATGATAATCATACGGAATGCGGACAATCAGCAGAGGGCGCTGAAAGAGATTCAGAAATTGGAACCCTTTCTCCTTCGCTTTAAGATTGAGGGTCTTTCCCCTGTTTTGGACAAACATTTTCCCCGCCGGTCCCGTCATGTTTGCCGCGATATCATTCCGCGCTTCCGCGATGATTTTCACATCCGTCTGTTCCGATGAAACCGACAGGCTGTTGACGGCACGCGGCGGTATGCTTGCCGATTCCGCTTCTGTTTCGTACAGCGGAAAAAAACGCCCGGCAAACACTTCTTTCACCAAAAACAGACAGCAGATCAGAACGGACGCCGCCATCAGTCCTTTGGCAATCTTACGCTTCATTACGTTCCATCCTTTTTCATTCATTTTATTATAAAGGAAAAGCCGGAGAATTGATACGTGCGTATAGGGAAGAGGCGTAAACGCGCCGATCTTCCCTTGTGCACATTATTCATGAGCCGCTTTTTGACGCTCTGTTTTTTCCAGAGAAAGCGAGCGCATTTTTTCAATCTCAGCTTCCACCTCATCTGAATATTGGGAGCGGCTGTATTCTGTGTTCGCCTCAGCTGAAGTGCCGTATTTGACGCGGACTTCCATTTCTTCAATGCGGCTTTCCATTCGAAGGAACTCTCTGTAGGCGCTTTCGCTGTCAATTTTGTCGAAAGAAGCGTTCATATGTTCCTTCGCATTTGCCGCGTTCGCGCGGGCGATGAGCGCCTGTTTTTTATCCTTTACGTCGCGGAGGCGCGTTTCTAAAGTTTCCAGCTGCTCTTTCAGCTCTGCCAGCTGTGTTTTCGCCTGCTCATACGCTTTTTCATGTTCGGCCGCTTTTCCCTCAAGGTATTTCATTTCAGTCAGCGCCTTTTTCGCTAGCTCCTCTTCCCCGGCGTCAAAAGCAAGCTGAGCCTGGTTTTTCCGTTTTGCCGCCGTTTCGGAGGCGTCTTCCTGTTTTTTCTTAAACTGATGAACGATCGTGTGCTGTTTGACAATCGTTTGTTTCGCCTTGGCGATGTCACTTTCCATATCACGCACATATTGATTCAGCATGACTTTCGGATTTTCTAATTTATCAAGCCCTTCGTTAACAGATGCGACGAACATATTTCTTATTCTTTTTAAGACCATTTTGTCTTCCTCCTTATTTTTTCTTCAGAAATTCTTCCCATTCAGAGTCAAATCCGGATTGATAGCCCGGTGATGCCGCTTCCGGTTCATACTGGCAGGAAGCGGTGTCTGAGCCGCCCTGCTTCATCATCTTCCACCCGAAATACACCATGGCGCCGGCCAGTCCGATCGCAACGATAAATGGAAGAGAACCGACGAGAATCATAGCTCCGATGACGCCCGCGATGATACCCGATACCGCCCGGCCTTTTGAAAAACGTTTGATTCCCCAGTAAAGCATCAGCCCTCCGATCGCCAGCGGGATGATAAATGCGAAATGGCCTCCTCCGAAAAAGACAGAAAGTCCGAACACAATCAGCAGAAAGCCGCCTGCCGTTTTACCATTTATATTCATGCAGATCCTCCTTTCGTTTTCCTTGTCTTTACTATAAACAAATCCCGCGGCCGGCAAAACGAGTCAGAGATTGATTTTCATATCAGACCGGGGTCGTATAAGCCCCCGGACCTTCGCATAAAAAAACGCCGCTGCACCGGACGGCGCAGGGCGTTTTACGAAAAATCTATATTCTGATGCTCGCTTCTTTTTCCCTGATGAGATCTGAGCGTTCGGCTTTGGCCAGCTTCGTAAAGAACAATATTCCGAGACCGGACAGGACTTCAACGAGACCGCCGGCGGCAATGACTTTTCCGGGACCGAAGGCGTTAGCCGCATATCCGCAAAGAACCGCGCCGAGCGGAATGGATATGTTTGAAATCATATGGATGACAGCATAGACTTGCGGCTGGTCATCGTGGTCCACAGACGTCTGAATAATCGTATATTCCGGCACATTAATCGCGCTGACGGCAGATCCGAACGCAAACGCGGCGAGGAAGACGAGCGGCAGAAAAGTGTTGAGGCCGGTAATGAAAAATGCCGCTCCTTCTATGATTCCCGCTGACACAAACAGGAGACCGTATTTGTTCACCTTCACCTTAGCCAAAATAAAACCCATTAAAAAGGCTCCGCCCGTTCCTGTCGCTTTCAAAAGCGAGTAGATGATCGGCGGCATGTTTAAATCTTCGGCGACATAAACGGCAGAGAGCGCCTCCCACGGAGCGGCCGCAAAATTCATGAAGATACAATAGATGGCGAGCGGGTATAAAATCTGGTGTTTCCTGACCAGAACGAAACCCCGTTTGAGCCTTCCGAAATACGTCCCGCGCTGTCTGACGGCGACGGTATCCTGTTTGGCATGCCGGACTTGGTATGACATAAAGAGTACGAGAAAACCTGATAGAAGATAGAATATAAGAGCGATAAACAAAGAATAAGCGGGACTGATAAATGTTAAGAACACCCCGCTCAGCGTAATGGCGGCAAGCCTGACGATCTGGCCTGATGACTGGATGACCGCATTCGCTTTCTGCAGGCTGTTTTCTCTGACAATATTGGGGATTAATGAGATAGATGCAGGATTATAAGCGGCTCCCGTGGCTGAATGCACAATCATGAGAAGCATGACAAACCATAAAGGAGAAAAACCGTTAAAATAACAGATCGGAATAATCAGCACGACCGCCGCGCGCGTGAGGTCGGAGAAATACATCCAGAATTTCAGCGTATGCTGCTTCATAAAAGGCCCGGTAATCGGCGCCAGCATCGCCTCCGGAAGGAACGTGACCGCAATGAGCAGGGACGTGCCGATCGCGCCTTCCCCGTCAAAAATCAAAAACCATAGAATGGAATTAAAGGCAAAACCGTCGCCTGACAATTTAACCAGCCTTGAGATAAACAGAAGGGTGAAATTTTTATTCCAGATGCTCTCGCTCTTATTATATGTATCCATCTATCAAATCCCCCATTATTTTACAATGTTTCTTATAATATCTCATTTTTTAATTTTTCAGTCAATAATGCATAAGATACATTTTCCTTCTGTCAATAAAGGTTCAATTGATGGATATCTCTATAAAAAAACAGCCGGCTTGCTGCTGCCGGCTGAACAAAACGTTATTCATCATCACGGAATACCGCGGCGCTTCTTTCATACTCTATATCCTGAACGCCCTGTCTTGCGTTAACTGCTCTTGCCGCCGCGAAAAAATAATCAGACAGGCGGTTCAAGTAACGCATCACCGTATCGTTTATCTCTTCTGTTTTGCCCAGTTTCACGACGAGACGCTCAGCCCGTCTTGTGACGGTCCGCGCAATGTGAAGCTGAGCAGCCGCCTTATGCCCGCCCGGAAGAATAAATTTCTCAAGCGGGGGCGCTTCAGCCGTGTAACGGTCTATACAGTCTTCCAATGCGGAAATAGATGTCTCTCTTAATGTATAGTTTCTATGTTCAGTGACCGTCGCCAAGTCGCTGCCGCAGTCAAACAGCTCATGCTGAATGTTTCGGAGTTCGGCTTTCACATCACCGCAATTCTCACAATCATCTAGCTCCGCAAGCGCAAGCCCGATAAAGCTGTTCAGCTCATCAATCGTCCCGTAGCTTTCAACCCGCAGACTGTCTTTATCCGTTCTGCCGCCGATCAGGCTTGTCTGTCCTTTATCACCGGTTTTCGTATACAGCTTCATCGTTGTATTCCTCCTTCTTCCGCCGCTTTTACACATGCCGCGGTTCCTCTTCTGACGGCTCTTTCCGCGTGAGGGACGTCCATTGCCTCTCCTGTCTGCAAGGCACAAATGACAATGTCGCCTTTTGCCTGTCTGCCGGAAAGGGCCTGCATTCTCGCTTCAGCCGCTGCCGTTAACAGCCGTACAAATCCCTGTTCCGATAAACGTCCGCTGATCAGCACCCAAACGGTATGCTGCGCAGTCACGGCAATTGTGACCGAATCAAACGTACGGCAGATCAAACCAGCGGCCGCTGAGCCGGAAAGCCGGCGGCTCCACGAAAATCCCGGGCCGTCAGATGCGGTTGACAGCATTCTGAACGGCCGTTCTGTATGAAGCGTTACGGTATTTCCGCTTTTGTTTATCAAAGAGGCGAACGGAACGTTGACAGGCTCTCCTTCCTTCCACGCTTCCGGCATGAAAGCGATCAGCGGTTTCGGCGACGATTGCTGGGCAACAGCGCTGACAGTGATACCGTAAATGTCTTCAATCGTCTCTTTTTTCAAAGCCTGATCCGGCGTCTGCTTCGGAAAAGCGCGTCCGTCTTTCATCATCAGGAGCTGATCACAATATTGGCCTGCGGCGTTTAGGTCGTGAAAAATACTGATGACCGTCAGGCCTCTTTCTCTCGTCAGCCGCTTCACCGTATCAAGCAGGTCTTTCTGATATTTGAGATCAAGAAAGGTCGTCGGCTCATCCAGACACAGTACCTCCGGCTGCTGAGCCAGCGCCTGCGCCAGATAGACGCGCTGCCGCTCCCCGCCGCTCAGATTGCGGACGGATTGCTGCGCATATCGGTCGATGCCCGTCATTTCCATCGCTTCCCGGACAATGTCTTCATCATGTTGATCCATCTGTCTGAAGAGTCCTTTTTGATACGGGTATCTGCCGAAGGACACTGTTTCCTTAACGGTAAATGTAAAAGCTTGCTCCGTATGCTGCGGCAAAACGGCCATGATTTTCGCAAGCTCCCGCGGCTTGTATCCGCCGACGGGCCTGCCTGCTACGAGCGCCTCGCCTTTTGACGGAGAGAGCATTCCCGTCAGCAATTTCATCAGCGTTGTTTTTCCCGAGCCGTTCGGACCGAGTATGCCGACAAATTCACCTTTTCCGGCGGTAAAGCTGACATCTTCCACAATCATCCGGCCTCCGTACCCGCCGGACAGGCTGCTCACCCTGATCATAAGCGTTTCCCTCCATGATGCTGGATAAGCAGAATCAAGGCAAATACAGGCGCTCCCGCCAAAGCCGTCATAATGCCGATCGGCAATTCGACAGGCTCAATGACGGTGCGGGAAAACAAATCCGCCAAAATGAGAAACCCGGCCCCCGTCAATGCTGACAGCGGCAGTAAATGGCGATGATCCGTTCCCCATAAGAGCCGTGTCACGTGGGGAATGACAAGGCCGACAAATCCGATCGTCCCCGAGACGGCAACCGCTCCTCCCGTCAGCAGAGATCCGGCGGCGATCATCAGCAGTTTTCTTTTTCCCGTACTGACGCCTAACAGCTTTGCCTTTTCTTCTCCATAAGTCATAATGTTTAATTCTCTGCCATTGATAAGCAGAAGCGCCGTCCCGGCCAGAAAAAAAGGCAGAAACAGCGCGACATAGCCCCAGCCCCTCATGGACACGCTTCCCAACAGCCAGCGGACAATCGGGAGCAGATCATTTCCCGTTAAAGCAATCACAAGCGAAATGAGAGCCCCGAGAAAAGAATTCATGATAATGCCTGTCAAAATGAGCGTCGAAACCGACATCGACGCATGAACGAGGCGGCTGAAAAACAGAACCGCCGCCATAACCGCAATGGCAGCGGCGATGCTGACAACCGGAAGTGTGAACCGGCCGATGACGGGAATCTGAATGCCGAAAAACAAGGTGATAACAGCTCCCGCCGAGGCTCCCGAAGATACCCCGAGTGTATAAGGATCGGCGAGCGGATTTTTCAGAAGTCCCTGAAACGCCGCCCCCGCAATGGATAACGCGGCTCCGACAAGAGCGGCCAGAACGACTCTCGGCAGGCGGATATTGATCATAATATTTACATTCATGGGATCAACAGAGGATGTCCGGCCGATCCCGATCCAAAAAACGTCAGATAAAGGAATATGCAGACTGCCGATTGAAATGCCGAGTGCCGTACAAACGGCTAAAAACAGCAGGCTGACCGTGTAGGCCAGCGGGCGGTTACTTTTTAAACGTTTCAGGATAAACGCTTTCTGCAAGCTTCTCGACCCCTTTGACAAGGCGCGGGCCTGAGCGTGTGACAAGGTCAGGATCAACAGAATAGACATTGTGGTGTTTGACCGCATTGACGGCACCCCAGCCGGCGCGTTTTTCCACTTCAGCGGCCTTTACGCCGTCTGTCGTAATGATGACGTCCGGATTCATTTTGACAATCGCTTCATCCGTCAGCTGCACCCAGCCGGTCTGGCTGCCGGCGGCGTTTTTCGCATGTATATCTTCAAGCATTTCGTTCATAAACGTGCCTTTCCCCGTCGTGTAGCCGTCAGGAGACACTTCGACGAATACTTTCTTTTCGTCTTTTTCAGAAATGGCCGCCGCTTTCTTTTCTATGCCGGAAAGGTCGGATTTCATCGATTGGATCAGCTGATCCGCCTGCTTTTCTTTGCCGGCCGCTTTTCCGATCATGCTGATTGATTTGTACACATCTTGGAACGATTGCGCATCATTGACCGTTAAGACGGTGATGCCCGCATCTTTCAGCTGCTTCATCGCATCGGCGGAAGCGGACATAGAGGACGCGTGGGCAAGCACGAGATCCGGCTTCAGCGCGATGACTTTTTCAGCGTTCACATTCATATCTCCGACTTTCGGTTTTTTTACGGCTTCTTTCGGATATGTATCATTTGTCGTGACGCCTGCGACCTTATCTCCCAGTCCGAGCGCGTATGTAATTTCCGTATTGCTCGGCATGAGGGAAACGATTTTTTCCGGTGCCTGCTTTATGGTTACTTTTTCGTTCGCGGCATCCTTAATGGTTACCGGGAATGCTTCGGTTGAGACGGCTTTTTGTTTGGCCGCGCTTCCTTCTCCCTGTGCGCCGGAACAGCCGGCGATCACAAAGGCGGTGACCAAGAGCGCCGCCCAGACGGCAGTGATCTTCTTCATTCTTTTAACTCCCCCTGATTATGGTAAACGATTGTCTCTTTGACATTCGTATCCTTTTTTCGCAGTAATTATACTATAAGTCTTTAAGGCTTGTATATCCGGCCTTTTTGCATGAAAGCAAATTGTTCGTACACACTAAAATTCATCATGTATACTGTTACACAATGGTGTAAAAAGGAGGATTATCATGGAATTACAGCTTGAACGAAAGCTCGTGTTGATTACAGGATCAACTTCAGGGATCGGAAAAGCCGCGGCAAAAAGCTTTTTAGCCGAAGGCGCCGAGGTGATTGTAAACGGAAGAAAAAAAGAAACTGTGGAACGGACGGTTGAGGAGCTTTCCGCTTACGGAACGGTTCACGGCATCGCTGCGGATTTATCGCGTCAGGATGAGGCGGATGACTTGATCAAGCGCGCCGGCGGAATCGGGGAAGTCGATGTTCTCGTCAATAATCTCGGTTTTTTTGAAGTAAAGGACTTCGCTGAGGTGTCTGATGATGAATGGACTCGGTATTTTGAAGTGAATGTTATGAGCGCCGTGCGCCTGTGCCGGCGTTTTCTGCCGCAAATGCTTGAAAGAAACAGCGGACGGATTTTGAACATCTCCAGTGAAGCCGGTGTCAAACCGCTTGCGCAAATGATTCCGTATTCAATGACGAAAACGGCGTTAATCAGCTTGTCCCGGGGAATGGCGGAAATGACGAAAGGCACAAATGTCACGGTCAACTCCGTGCTGCCGGGACCGACATGGACCGAAGGCGTCGCTTCTTACATGGAAGGAGCCGCAAAGGCTGCCGGAGAAGACACGGACAGCTTCGTCCGGAATTATTTTAAAGTGAATGAACCGACATCATTGATTCAGCGCTATGCAACCCCGGAAGAAGTCGCCAATACGATTGTATTTCTCGCTTCATCAGCGGCTTCTGCCATTAACGGCACCGCACAGCGGGTTGAAGGCGGCATCATCCGCTCCATTTAACACAAAAAAGCCCGGCACAATGGGAACTTCCCCATATGCCAGGGCTTTTTTTTACATCATGCCTGCAAACGGAACCGGCTCCCAGCCACCCGTCTCAAGCTCTGCTGAAAACAGGCCGCCCGCATGCGGCTGCTCAAGTCTTTCGGCTTCCGTCAATTTTTCCGTCGCGGTCGTAATGTATAACGTGTTCAAGTCTCTGCCTCCGAACGCGCAGCAGGTGACGTATTTCGCCGGAACTTCGATAGATGCAATTTCCTTATGCAAAAACGGGTCAATCCGGACGGCACGGCCGCCTCCGAACAGAGCCACCCACAGCATTCCGTCACGGTCAATGGTCATTCCGTCGGGAGATCCTTGCGACTCCGGAAAGCGGTAGACCGTTTTCGGATCTGATACGGCTCCGGTTTCAGGATCATATGAATAACAGACGATTTCCTGCGTCGGAGTATCGATATAGTACATCAGGTTTCGGTCCCGATCCCAATCCAAACCGTTCGAGGTGGAGACCTGGTCTTTTATTTTGGCAAGGCTGCCGTCCGTATTCAGACGGTACAGCGAAGCCTCCTCTTCTTTGCCTTCCATGCTCGTCGTTCCTGCCCATAATCTGCCGGACGGGTCGCATTTTGCGTCATTGAAACGGATATCTTCCCGCATGTCTCTCGGCTGCTTCATCTTCGTCAATGTATCTTCCCGAAGATTGTACAGGTAAAAACCGTCTTTCATCGTCATCACCAGCTCTTCCTTTGAATACAAGGCCAGGGCCGTGACAAATGATTTGAATTTAACGGAACGGTTGATTCCGTCAGCCGGAGTGAAGATATGGAGCTGGCTGCCCAGTATATCCACCCAGTACAGGCATTGCTTGTCCTTGTCCCATAAAGGGCCTTCTCCGATTACTGCTCTCGTATCTGCTCGTAATGCTGCTTCCATGTGTGAACACCTCTTTTGCTTGTCAGTCTTCTATTGTTATTCCCGACAAAGCGGCGTCCAAACTCAATCTTTTTTAAAAAGAATCGTAATCACCGTTCCGGCGCTGATTCTGCTGTTGACATGGATGGTTCCGTTATGAAGGTGTACCAGCTCCTTGGCAATGGCGAGCCCGAGTCCCGTTCCTTCTGACGGACCTTTCGTATTCGTTCCCCGGTAATAACGGTTAAACAGCTGGTGAATCGTTTCGTCGTCCATTCCTCTTCCGTTATCTTTCACCTTCAGAATGAGCTGTTCGGCTGATTCCTCAAGCACGACCCGAATGGCGGTCCCTTTCTTATTATGCTTAACCGCGTTTGCCAGCAGATTCTCCAGAACACGGCGGAACCACGCTTCATCAATGGCGAAAAGAATGTCTTCCTTTTTGGTTTCAAAGGCGATGTCATAGCCTTCCGAGAACGTGTTTTTCGTGAAATCGTTCGTGACGTTTCTGATAAACGGCACGACGTTGATCAGCCGCCGTTCGATCGGGAGGGCCGCGTTTTTGAGGCGGTATGTTAAGTTTAAGTCCTCAATCAGCTTGGACATATATTCTGATTTTTCCCGGACGATCTGCCCCATTTCTTTGACTTCTTCCGGGGTCCAGTCGTATTGCTTCGATTCAAGCATCATGCTGTAGCCGTAAATCGTGCTCAGCGGGGTTTTTAAGTCATGGCTCAGCCCGGCGATCCATTCTTCCCTTGTCGCCTGGATTTTTTCTCTGTTTTTCTTATCCCGCTTCAGCGTGTCGGTCAGCTGATCCATCGATTCGAAAATCTCGGCGAAAAAGCGGAACGGCTGCTTTGTTTTGCCTTTTTTGTTTTTGCTGACCGGCTGTCCTTTGCGGTTCTTTGGCTCTTCAAGCCGGCCCTTTGATAAATTGACGAGCCATTTGATGGTATGAAACAGCGGCCAGCCGAAACGGAAAGAGTACCAGATGGTCAGGATGCAGATCATAAATACCAGGATTCCGATCAAGAGGAAGAGGGTTTTCAACACATTTCTCAAAAATGATTTGTTAAACTCGTGATCGGGGATGTACACGGGGTTCGGCACCGACGCGACCATCCATTTCGTTTTATCGAGTCTTTTAAAAGAAATTTCCCGTTTGTAATTCCACGGCTTGGAACTGTATTTCAGCAATTCAAGCTCATTGACGGTGTTCCGTTCTTTTTTCGTGCTGTTGATATCCCCGAGCAGTCTGCCGCTGTCTTCGAGAAGGTAGACCGCCCCTTTTTCCCGTTTAATATAATCAATCGTGCTTTTTTTATATTGAGAAAGGGAAGCGAGGGATGGCTCCTGTGATTCGATGTAAGTGAGAAGCTGCTCACTGGCGGATTTCCAGCCGAACAGAATCAAATAGGTCTCATCATTTATCGTGACCGTCCAGTAATTCAGCTTGTAGTTGTCAAAATTCCGGTACTGATAAATGGATAAGAGGTCTTTTCTGCTGTAATGGCTCGGGACGTCTTTCGGCACTCTGTACGCATAGTCCGTTTTTTCATTGTCATTAATGATCTGCAGCCAGCCCTTCTGCTTTCTGACCGACATCTTTAAAAACTCATCGACATCCCATGTGCCGTCTTCATTTTTATCAAGCCATGCTTCAAACGAGTCCGCCGTCGCTTTGGTCAGTCCCGCATTGGCTTCCGCTTCGCTGAAACGCCAATCCAAATAGAAGAAAGAAGCGACGGCCAAAACGGACATCAGCAGGATGACAAGCAGCAGCTGTCCGAAAAAGTGGAGCAGAAATTTTCCGCGCATTCTCATGAGCGGGTTCCTTTTTCTCCTTGATCGGGAATAAACCGATAACCGAGGCCGCGCACCGTTACAATATAGGACGGATTGCTGGGGTCTTTTTCAATCTTTTCTCTGAGCTTGCGGATATGCACCATGACGGTGTTGTTGTCGCCGTAAGACGGATATCCCCATACTTTTTCATAGATCTGATCTTTTGAGAGCACCACATCAGGGTGTTCACAGAAATATTGAAGCAGCTGCAGAAGCTGTGCGGAGCAGCTGACGGGCTCGCCCCCGACGATCAGCTCGGCGTTTTGCGGTGAATAGGAAAAATGGCTGTATGAATACGTCTTTACCGCCGTTTTCTCTTCGCGCTTATAGGTTCTCTTTAACGTCGCCCTGATCCGCGCCGCCAATTCGAGCGGATTAAACGGCTTTGTTATATAATCGTCAGCTCCCAATGCAAATCCTGACAGCTTATCCGCATCAGAAGAACGGGCAGTCAGAAAAAAGATCGGAGCGTCGGTATAGTTCCGGATTTCGGTGCATGCTTCAAAACCGGACATGCCTTCCATCATCACATCCAGCACGAGCAGATCCGCGGTTTCATGTTTAACAAACTCGATCGCTTCCTCAGCGCTTCCGGCTGTCTTAATGTTGTGATAGCCTTCTTTGACGAGAACGCGTTTGACCATATCAACGATCGCCTTCTCATCGTCTACAATTAAAATTGACGCATTTTCCACTTGGACGTTCCTTTCTCTTTGTTTTTTTCATCATATCATTATATGGATAAGATTTGGTACTTTTTTAGTGCGGAGGTCTTGCGGGGAAACAGAAAAGAAAAACGAGACCGGACATCTCTTCTCGTTTTTCTCACGTTGTCAGAGCGGAATATCCATCATTCCGCCGCTTTTGTCAGGAGCTTTCATTTATAAGATGAAGAATAAATTCCCAAAAACCCGGCACGTCCTGGCATAACAGCATGTCCGCTTTTTCAACTATTTTAATCTTCAATTCTTGTTCAAGATCTTCTCTTTCCTGGTATGATGTATTGCTCAGTTTTTTTTTATCATTGGCGAAAAACGCGAAATCAAAAGTTCCATTTCGTCGGTATCTGTGTTCTCTTTGCTGAAGTCAAATGGCCCGTTCACTGCTTATTTTCCCCCTTTTTTTGCTTGTCCAGATGCTTTCTGAGATTATCGAGCCCTTTTTTATGAATATTAGAAATGTTCTGCCGTGATTCACCCAGCGACTCGGCAATCTCCTTCATCGTCGCTCCGTGAAGATAAATATTCGTCAGCACGCTTTTTTGCTTATCGGTTAACGTCTGAAGCGCTTCGTATAAATCACGGTTTTGGACATGCTGGCTCAAATCCCCCTGCTTCCGCAGAAACTCTTCATACGCGTCTTTTCCCATTTCATAGGGAAGCGCTTCACCTCCCTCCGGCTGATCCACCGTCAGCGGATAGCGCTTCTGATTTTTACGGATGCGCTTGTCAAAATCGATTGAGAAAATCCGGATCATAGAGTTCATATATTTGATGATCCGGATTTCCTTATAAAACTGCTTAAAATGGTCATCCAATGATTTTGCATCCTTCTCGTCTGAATGTTCCAGCACATTTTTAAATTTCTCGTAATGCTTTGGGTCACTTAAAAAATGTTTAACGATCGGATGTTTCATAATTTCCTTGCATTTTGACCGTAAAAGAACTTGATAGTCCATAAAACCGCCCCCTATTTAAATTAAATGAAAGAAAGCAAAAAAAAGTAAACTACTCCTTTCCGACTAAGATTCCGTATTCCTTATGTCCCGGTTTTGCCGGAACAAAAAAAAGACCCTCAACCGGGATATCAGGTTTACAGGAGCCGCTCTTTCTTTCACTTATATACATGACTGCAGGTCAAGTCAGGAGGTGGCTGATAATGGATCAGGTTTTTATAGAAGAAACGGTCAGACAGATCGGCAATCTCGGCTTTCCGGCTCTGATTGCCATGTATCTTCTCACACGGTTTGAGAAGAAGTTTGACGCCCTGATCGAACTGATGACGGAACTGAAAGAGCAGAAAATGAAAAATTAATTTTCACTCGAAGTTGACTTTTCATCGGAACGCATCACTT
This sequence comes from Bacillus sp. KICET-1, assembly GCF_027721405.1. NCBI lineage: Bacteria > Bacillati > Bacillota > Bacilli > Caryophanales > Bacillaceae > Bacillus > Bacillus sp. KICET-1. The sequence continues at coordinate 1,649,885 of NZ_CP113515.1, read as the reverse complement.
AACAAAGCAGAAGGGAAAACGAAAGGCCTTTCACATTCTCTTTCTGAAAAAACAAAGCTTGAGAGGAGACGATTTACATGTCAAAAGAAAACAACTGCAATATCCCGCAGCCGATCAGAGGAGACAAAGGGGCGACCGTCACGATACCGCGCAACCTTGAAAGAGACCGCCAAAATCCGGATATGCTGACGCCGCCGGAAACGGATCACGGCACAGTGGATAATATGAAATTCTCTTTCTCAGATGTGCACAACCGGCTGGAAAAGGGCGGATACGCGCGTGAGGTGACCGTTCGCGAGCTGCCGATTTCTGAAAATCTGGCATCTGTCAACATGCGTTTAAAACCGGGTGCCATCCGTGAGCTGCACTGGCATAAAGAAGCGGAATGGGCATATATGCTGACGGGCAAAGCGCGGGTCACGATTGTTGATGAACAGGGACGCAGTTTTATCGATGACGTGAAGGAAGGAGATCTGTGGTACTTCCCGTCAGGCCTGCCGCACTCCATTCAGGCGCTGAAAGAAGGCTGTGAATTCCTCTTGGTTTTTGATGACGGTTCCTTCTCAGAAAACAGCACATTCCAAGTGACTGACTGGCTTGCCCACACACCGCTTGATGTCATCGCCAACAACTTCGGGGTTTCAGAAAAAGACCTCGCCGGCCTGCCCGGGAAAGAAAAATATATCTTTGAAGAGCCGGTTCCCGGGAAGCTGAAAGATGACATTGTGGAAGGCCCGAACGGTGAAGTGCCATATCCGTTCACTTACCGCCTGCTGGATGAAGGCCCGACTGCTGAGACGGATGGCGGCAAAGTATATATCGCGGATTCCACAAACTTCAAAGTGTCCAAAACGATCGCTTCAGCGCTTGTCGTGGTCGAACCGGGCGCAATGAGAGAGCTGCACTGGCATCCGAACACGCATGAATGGCAGTATTATATTTCCGGTAAAGGGCGGATGACGGTTTTTGCATCGGACGGCCATGCAAGAACATTTAACTATCAGGCCGGGGATGTCGGTTACGTTCCGTTCGCAATGGGCCACTATGTGGAAAATTTGGGAGATGAGCCGCTCGTCTTCCTGGAAATCTTCAAGGATGACCACTATGCCGATGTGTCCCTGAACCAATGGCTTGCCATGCTTCCCGAGAAATTCGTCCAGCAGCATCTGGATCTGGGCAAAGACTTTACGGATATTCTTTCGAAAGAGAAACACCCTGTCGTCAAAAAGAAATGCTGAAGATACACATCGACTTGCAGAGTTCCGTCTCTGCAAGTCTCCTCTGTGTGAAAAGGAGCTGAACAGATGATCAATCAAAACGGGACGAAAATGTTTTTTCTTCAGGTGCTCCGGTATGCCCTGGCAGCCGCTGCCGTATTATTCGGGTATTTTATCGTGATGATGGCTGTATTTTCATTAGCCGGGACGAGCTACGGATCGATGGCGTACGTCCTGCTTTTTTCCGTGCTTTTTATTCTTCTCGGTTTATGTTTTGAACCGCTTGAGCGGCTGATGATACATAGCTTTACCTTTTTTGGGACGGGCAGGCTGCCTTTTCTCCTTTTAGCCGGCACCGTTCAGCTGCTGTTCCTCTGGATGACCGCGTATACGACGGATAAACTGATTGAAAAGATTTGGCTGTCAACGACGGAGGAGCTGATTGTGGCGGGAGTTTTTTTCGTTTTGGATAAATGCGTCTCCGGACAAAAGCAGCCCCGGGCGCACTAAAAAACGCAGGCCGGAATGGCTCTGCGTTTTTTTTTCATCTTACCGTTGCGTTTTCATGCCGGATTAAATCGTAGGTTAAGCAGACCGGTTTGTTCGTGCGCGGATCTTTTACAATCTGTGCGTCAATTTGAAACACGTCTTCCAATATGCCGGGAGTCATGACTTCCTCCGCCGTTCCTTCCTTGATGACGCGCCCTTTTTTCAGGGCGATCATGTAATGGGAAAAACGGGCGGCATGGTTCAGATCATGAATGACCATTAAAATGGTGCGGCCCTGCTCCTTGTTTAATTTGTCCAGCAGCTGCAAAATTTCAAGCTGATGGGAGAGATCTAAATAAGTGGTCGGTTCATCAAGAAGCAGCAGCTCCGTTTCTTGAGCGAGCGCCATGGCGATCCACACACGCTGCCGCTGTCCCCCGGAAAGCGCTTCGATCGGCCGGTCGTAAAATTCGGCCATCCCCGTCTCTTCAAGCGCCCATTTGATCATGTCACGGTCTTTATCACTCAAACGGCCCATTCCGGACTGATGCGGAAACCTGCCGTAAGAAACAAGTTCGTACACCGTCAGCCCGCTCGGCGCTTCAGGCGTCTGCGGAAGAATTGCCATTTCCTTGGCGATGTCCTTCGTGGATTTTTGCATGATCGCCTGTCCGTTTAAATAGACGGCGCCGGATTTCGGTTTCATGATTCTTGACATCGTTTTGAGAACCGTCGATTTTCCGCAGCCGTTCGGACCGATCAGCGTTGTAATTTTTCCTTTCGGGATGGCGATATCCAATTCTTTCGCTATCAAACGGTCACCATAACCGACAGTAAGCTGTTCCGCCGATAATGAGTTCATCGCGGCAGCCTCCTTCCTCTATTTCGTTTTCATCAGTAAATATACAAAATACGGCGCTCCGAGCACGGAAATCACCAGGCCGACGGGAATTTCGGACGGTGCAAGCACATTTCTCGCCAGCGTATCGGCAAGCAGAAATAAAAATGCTCCGATTAAAGCCGAAACCGGGATAAGCGTCTGGTGGCGCGGCCCGGTAAGCCTTCTGGCCAAATGCGGTGCAATGAGTCCGAGAAAAGCGATTCCGCCGGCTGCCGCAACACATGACGCGGTCAGGGCAACGGCGGACATCAGCAGAACGCGCCGCTCCTTTTCAACCCGGGTGCCAAGCCCCGCCGCCAGCTGATCACCGAGCTGAAGCACATTTAAATACCTGGCTTTATAGAGGCTGAACGGTAAAAGAACCAGCAGCCACGGCAAAATGGACAGCACCATTTTCCAATTGGCGTTCCAAATCGAACCGGAAATCCATACAAGCGCCTGCATGAAATCCCGCGGGTCCATTTTCAGCTGAAAAATCAAGAGAAGCGCATTAAACCCCGCATTGACGCCGATCCCGACCAAAACGAGCCGGACAGGTGAAACGCCTTTTTTCCAAGCCAGAACATAGATGAGCAGCGCAGCCAGAAAAGCCCCCGCCAAAGCGCTCACCGGAAGCAGCCATGTACCGGCCATGCTTAAATCAACAGCTGATCCTTGGAAAAAGAAGATAAACAGAACGACCGCCAAAGACGCTCCGGCGTTAATACCGAGAATGCCCGGCTCCGCCAAGTCATTTTGAGACACGCTTTGAAAAATCGCGCCTGAAACCGCGATTCCGGCGCCGACCAGCAATGACAGCACCATGCGCGGCAGTCTGAATTCAAATAAAACGAGCTGATCCCGGGCATCCCCCTGTCCGAAAAAGACACGCAGCGTATCAAGAGGCGCAATCCGGATCACCCCCATGTTTAAACTGATAAAAAAGACGATGCATATGAGCAAAAACGTAACGGCCATGACCGCCAGCGGTTTTTTCGATTTTACATTCATTACAGCCCTCTCCTTTCCCTGCGCGCCAAATAAAAGAAAAAGGGAACGCCGATAAGGGCGGTTAAAGCGCCGACCGGTGTTTCAAACGGCGCATTGACGAGTCTTGCGGCAATATCACTGAAGACTAACAGAACGGCGCCGAATACCGCCGAACAGGGAATGATCCACCTGTAATCTACCCCGACTAAAAACCGGGTGATATGCGGAATTACCAAGCCGATAAAAGAAATGGCTCCGGCGACTGAGACTGAAGCCCCCGTCAAGAGGACAACGACAAACATTCCGATTACTTTTACAAGCGATGTGTACTGCCCGAGCCCTTTGGCCAGTTCCTCACCCAAGCTCAGCACCGTCACTGAGCGCGCAATCAGAAATGCCAGCAATAGTCCGATAACACCGGCCGCCAAAAGCAGCTGCACGCCTTCCCATTTGACGGAAGCGACTCCTCCGGCATACCAGAACTTCACATCCTGGGCGACATCAAAACGGATCGCAATCGCGCTTGAAAGCCCCGTTAAGAAATAGCCGACTGCCGTACCGGCCAGCGCGAGCTTCACCGGTGTCAGACCGCCTTTTGAAAACAGGCCGATGCCAAACACAATAAGCGCTCCGATTCCCGCTCCCGCAAAGGACCACAAAACAAGTCCCGCCGCAGACAGACCCGGAAAAAAAGCAAATGCCAATGCGATCGCAAATCCTGACCCCGACGTCACGCCCATAATGGAAGGCTCAGCAAGCGGGTTCCGCGTCAGCCCCTGCATAATCGCCCCGGACACAGCTAAAAAAGCCCCGACGAGCGCGGCGGCGGCAGTTCTCGGCAGCCTCAGATCGCGTATGATTTGATGAGATGTATTTTGCGGCTGAAAGTGAAAGAGAGCATCCCACACCGTCCGCAGATGAATATCGGCAGCTCCGATGGAAACAGACAGAGCCGCGCCGATCAATAAAACTGCAATACCGGCACACAGCAGCACAGCAGCCCGGAATGAACGCGCCGTCCACTGGATTTCACTCCCTGATGCCCCTTGAGCCGTCATTGTCTGTTTCTTTTTCAATAGACCCAACACTCGTTCTTCCTTTCTCAAAACAAGAATGGTAATGATAATGATTATCAATGACTTGTTTCAGTATAGCACTTTTATCTTCTCTTTTAATAGACCTAATTTCATATAAAAAAAGAAAGTTTTTCTTTAAAAAGAGCGTGCTTCTCTATGAAAGCAGTGATATAATCACACTGATAATGATTCTCTTTATCACTAATTTTTATGAAAGAAGGAATGTCAGATGTTCCATACATACAAGAAAATCGGCGCAGCGCTGATTGCCGTGCTGCTCATCGCCGCTTTGGCCGCATGCGGCAATTCTTCAGACACGAAAGGTTCTTCTGAAAAAGAAGAAACCATCACGTATAAAGCCGAAAACGGCAATATTAAAATTCCGAAGCACCCGAAACGGGTCGTCGTCATGGCTGACGGCTACTACGGCGACTTTAAACAGCTCGGCATCAATGTTGTCGGCGCGCCGCAAAACGTATTTAAAAACCCTTATTACAAAGGGAAAACAAAAGGTGTGACAAACATCGGCGACGGCACGTCCGTTGAAAAAATCATTGACTTAAAGCCGGATTTAATCGTTGTCTGGACGACACAAGGCGCCGATATCGAAAAACTGGAAAAAATCGCGCCGACAATCGCCATTAAATATGACAAGCTCAGCAACATTGATCAATTCAAAGAGTTTGCGAAAATGACAGGCACTGAAGATAAAGCAGACAAATGGCTGGCTGAATGGGATAAGAAAACCGCTGCCGCTAAAACAAAGGTTCAAAAAGCGGTCGGCTCAAAAACCATCTCCATCATGCAGACAAACGGAAAAGACATCTATGTATTCGGTAAAGACTTCGGCCGCGGCGGAAGCATCATTTATGACAAACTCGGGCTGAAGGCCACAAAACTGACGCAGGAAAAAGCCATTAATCAAGGGCCGGGCTACGCCAGCATTTCACTCGAGAAACTGCCTGACTTCGCGGGAGACTACATCTTTATGGGGCCATGGCAGGCCGGCGGTGACGACAAAGGCGTGCTTGACAGCTCAATCTGGAAGAACCTCGATGCCGTCAAACAAAACCATGTCTACCGCATTGATCCGATCGGCTTCTATTTCTCAGACCCGATCTCACTTGAAGGCCAGCTCGACTACATCACAAAAAGCTTAACGAAGTAACCCCGAAGCCGCTGTGACAGCGGCTTTTTATTACGCTTAAAACTTGACAAAAAAATTTATTTATGCTATAATTTACATTTTTGGATTAACATGTATAATAAGATTCTCCCGGCCGGAGATTGATGTAAATAACGGAGGATCTTTATATGAAAGAAAACAAGGCGAGTATGACTTCCCTGCTGTCCGCTTTCGGAAGGGCGTACCACAGTAAATACGACACCCCAGTGATATTTGATGATTTTTTGGCACAAGATCTGATTTCTGAAAAAGAGCATTCGGACATCCGCGATCATCTGATTCAAGGTATATCATTTTTCAGCAAAGACATGGCCCAGAGGCTTCAAGGCCAACCGGATGACATCTTAAAATGGGTGACTCAAGTCCAGCTGTCTCCTACACCGTTAGCCCGTGCCGCATATTGTGAAGAAGTGCTTTTCAATGAAGTGAAGCTCGGGGCCAAACAGTATGTCATCCTTGGCGCGGGGCTGGATACTTTTTGTTTCAGGCATCCTGAGGTGACAAACGCCTTAGACATATTTGAATTCGATCATCCCGCTTCACAGGAAGACAAAATAAACAGATTGAAACATCTGAACCTCGGCATTTCCCATCATCTTCATTTTGTACCGATGGACTTCGCCGCTTCGCTTTCTTTCAGCCGTCTGTATCAGGAAGGTTTTTCAGTCCAAAAAACCTTTTTCAGCCTGCTCGGTGTGTCATACTATCTTACGAAAAAGCATCTCGCCCGCCTGCTCACACAATTATTTGCCGAAGTCCCGCCGGGAAGCTCTATCGTGTTTGATTATGCAGATGAGTCGCTCTTTGAAGAAAGAGGACTGTCAAACAGAGTGGAAAACATGGTGAAAATGGCTGCAGCAAGCGGAGAACCGATGTTATCGTGTTTCAGTTATAAAGAAATCGAAAAAATATTAGAATCATCAGGTCTGCTTATTTATGAACATTTATCTCCGGCGGACGTCAATGACCGTTTTTTCAGCGGACGCACTGACCATTTAACCGCATTCGAGACCATTCATTATATACACGCCGTCAAAAAGTAACCCGCTGCCGCAAACAAAAAAGACATCTCACTGACGTGAGATGTCTTTTTGTCATACCGATTGTCTGTTGTTTGCAAATTTCTTTGAGACGAAAGGATATAACAGCAAACCGACGAAAAACAGCCCGATACCGAGAATAAAGGTCGTTAAATCGGCCGTTCCGGTAATAATGACGTAAAAAGAATAAATGCAGGCAAGGATGGCGATGATACCGTCTCTTACTCTTGAGCCCTTTATCTCGTCATACGTTTCACCCGTAAAAATGAGCTTCAGGCTGTAAAACGCTGACACGAGATACGGAATCAGATAAGCAAGCGTCGCCGCCGTTGTTAAAAACGTAAACGCGTCACTGATCGTCCGGGAAATAACCGAAAAGATAAAGATCTGTGACATCACGTTCGTTACGATTAACGACACAACCGGGCTTCCCTGTTTATTCGTTTTTGCAAAAGCAGCGGGAAAGTCTCCTGATTTCGCCGCTTGATACGGAACTTCAGAACCGAGAAGAATCCAGCCGAGCATCGTTCCGAACAGACACAAAATCGCCAGAATCGCCATGATGACGCTTCCCGCATTGCCGACGATCGCGTACAATACGTCAACAAACGGTTTTTCCGAGCCGACAAGCTTACCATGCGGAAGCACGCCCATCGTAATCAATGTCACGATGATATAGATGCCAAGCGCGATCAATAATCCGGTAATGGTGGCGCGTTTCACGTCGCGCTGCGAACGGGCGCGTCCGGATAAGATGACTGCAGATTCAATTCCGACGAACGCCCATAATGTTGAAATCGCCGCATTGTGGATCTGCCCGCCGATTCCCTCAACTGTGTGAGGACCTGTTTGAACCGGAAAATAAAAATGATCGAAAAACGACGTTTGAAACACAAATAAACCTGCAATGATAAAGAAGATAAATCCTAATACTTTTGAAAACGTCGTGACGAAATTTAATTTACTCGCACCGTTAATGCTGGTGACGAGAATCGTGTGAGTGCCCCATAATAAAACCGTACATACGGCAAACGTCAGCAGCTGGCCGAGCGTAACCGCCTGACCGCCGATCGAAAACATTTCACGCTTATCCGTTAAAATCGGGAAAAATGATGTTAAATATCCGGCAAGGCTCGTGATGATCGCCACGTTGCTGATCCAGCTCGCCACCCAGTAGCCCCACACCATCGTGAAGCCCGCTGCATTCCCTTTTTTCCGATCATTGAACAGCGCACGCGCATAGCTTTGCGGCCCCGCCGTCAGCTCAGGCTTGCGGATGGATAAGTGGCCGAAGACCAGCGCGATCATTAACACACCGGCTCCCGTTAAAAGCCATGCCGATGTAGCGCCGAACGGGCTCGCGATTTTTGCGAGCGTACTCGGAAGCGAAAAGATGCCCGAGCCTACCATATTTCCTACGACAAACGCCGTTAATAACCAAAAACCCCATTTTTTCGTCTGTTCCATTCCTGTACCTCCTGGTTGTTCATTCGTACGGACCAGACCCCGAGACCATATTTACACGCAAAAAAAAGCCTGAACAAAAGTCCATGCTTAAAGAAACACACACACCCTTGATCTCCGGATAGCCCTCCGCGAAAAAGCACGCGGCAGTCCTGCACTTATTCAGATACAGTCCCAGCATAAAGAAGGATCGGCTTTCTTTACACTTCGGCGCTGATGCCTTTAACACATGTTTTGCGGCCCCTATCAGCCTGGCATGTGCGACTCATCATCAAGCGCAACCTCTACCTCACCGAGAAAGAGTGAGGATTTTTATCATTCAATTCTACTCAGAGGTTATCAGAGATAAAAAGATCTGTCAAAGGGAAAAATTAGATGGAAAACGGATAGAGCGTTCGCCCTACCCGTCTTATATGGTCAGCGGTTGTTTTTTTTCTTTTGAACAGCTTCTTGAAGCGGATCGTCTTTCAGAGCTGCACCGGCGTCGTCAAGCGCGCCTTGAATGACGTTTTTGTTTTTATCGCTGTTTTTTCCTTTTTCTTTGTTAAAGAAAGCCATCTGTATCACCTCTTTATCAAATATAGGTACACCTATAATGTGTCTTTTTCCGCGGCAGAATATGCGGAATCCGCGTCTCCTTCCTTTTGGCGGAACAGGTAAAGTTTGTTGATCAAACATGCATTCTCTTGATATATTTGTAATTCAGGGGATTTTGGCAAAAATAAAAAGGAGAAGCGAAAAATGACAGGAAAAACACACATCATGGGAGGCATCGCTTCTTGTTCCGCAATTGCGTATTATTACGGGTATGATCCGGTCCTTATGACCTCAGCGGGTGCCCTCGGGGCGCTGATTCCCGACATATGCCATACGAAAAGCAAAATCGGCAGGACGCTGCCCGTTCTGTCCAAAATCGTAAGCACGGTGTTCGGCCACAGAACGTTTACACACAGCCTGCTGTTTATGCTTATTATGTTTTTCATTACGGCAACCTATATTCCGAATCCGAGCATTTCCGCCGGACTGATGATCGGAATGGCGAGCCACCTTGTGCTTGACGCATGGACCGTCAACGGCATTAAACTGCTGTTTCCGTCCGCCATCCGCTTCCGTCTTCCCCTTTATATGAGAACGGGGAGCTTTTCGGAGCAGCTTGTGCTGGCCGGCTTAACGATTGTATCCTGCTATTATTTATACGAACTGGTTCACGGCCGCATCTCATAAACAAAAAGCATCTTTCGCTTTTAGGGTGAGGAGTCATACATATGAAGAAAACCTTTTTCAGCAATCATCGGTTTTTATGCCTGTCCATCCTGTTCATGTGGATGAAAACCTATGCCGTTTATAAGCTCGGTTTTGATCTGCAGAACAATTCGGTTCTTGAGGAATGTCTGCTTCTCATTAATCCGCTGAGCTTCATTGTGCCGCTGTTCGGCATCGCCCTGCTGCTGACGGAAAAAAAACAGCGGATATTTCTGCTTTCGGCAAATGTGATGCTGACGGGGATTTTAATCGCAAATACGGTGTTTTACGGGTTTTATATTGATTTTATCACCATACCGGTTTTGTTTCAGGCGAGCAATATGGGCGATATGGGGAGCAGCGTCCAAGAGCTGTTTCACCCGCTTTACATCGCTTTATTTTTGGATATTGCGGTTTTGTTTTATCTTGGTAAAAGGCATAAAGCCGGTAAAGGAAAAACGGGCGCCCGTACCGTTAAAGCGTATGCGTGGGCATCAGCCGGCCTCATGCTGTGCAACCTTGCGCTGTCTGAGGCCGAGCAGCCGAAGCTGTTCAAGCACCCTTTTGATCGTGAAGCGCTCGTAAAAGGAATCGGCCTGTTCCACTTTCATTTGTATGACACCATTTCGCAGACGCTGAATGCAGGGGCTAAAGCGTTTGCCGACGAAGACAGCCTTGCGGCGGTCGCAAATTACACTCAAGCCGACTACAGCAGGCCGTCCGAATCAAAGTTCGGGCTGGCAAAGGGGCGCAATGTGATTTTTGTTACGCTCGAATCAACCCAGCGTTTTGTAATGGATGAGCGGGTCAACGAGCGGGAGATTACCCCGTTTTTAAATAAACTGCGGAAAAAAAGTTATGACTTCACTCATTTTTATCAGCAGACTGAACAGGGAAAAACCTCAGATTCAGAATTCATTACTGCGAATTCGCTGTATCCGTCTTCAGCGGCGCCGTTTTTTTTACAAAAAGCGGCCACCGGTTCAATACGATGTACCATATGTTAAAAGATCATCAATACTATTCAGCCGTTCTGCATGCCAATCATAAGGCCTTTTGGAACCGGGATGAGATGTACGGGACATTCGGAATCGACCGTTTTTTCGACGCGGATGAATTTAAGGTGACACAGGAAAATTCAACAGGCTGGGGCCTGAAGGATAAGGAATTTCTCGAACAGTCAGCGGAAAAATTAAAGAAGCTTCCGCAGCCGTTTTACGCGAGCCTGCTGACTTTGACCAACCATTTTCCTTTTGAAATTGATAAACAGGATCAGCTCATTGAAGAACCGGACACAAGCAGCGATTTATTAAACCGCTATGTGACGACGGTCCGCGATGAAGATGAGGCCCTGAAACACTTTTTCAAGAAGCTGAAAAAAGAAGGACTGTATGACAACGCGATGATCGTCCTGATGGGAGATCATTACGGTATATCCGAAGCCCATAATCAAGGACTTGCCGAATTCTTAGGGAAAGAGGAAATCACTCCGTTTGATACGGTTCAGCTTCAGCGCGTGCCGTTTATCATTCATATTCCCGGGGTGACCGACCGTGCGCCGGAAACGATTGCTTCCGCCGCGGGACAGGTTGATGTAAGACCGACGCTGCTTCACCTGCTCGGCATTGAAACGAAAGGCAGCATTCAGTTCGGCAATGATCTGTTTTCCGGAGAGCGGACCCCGTTTGCGGTGCTGAGAAACGGCAGCTTTATCACGGATGATCATATTTATACGAAAAATACGTGTTACAGCCGTAAAACGGGTGAACCGCTTTCTGACATGAGCGCGTGCAGCGATGAGAAAGAAAAAGCGGAACAAGAGCTGATGCTTTCCGATAAAATATTAAACGGCGACCTGCTGCGGTTTTACAAGCAATAAAAAAATCCCTCCGTTATATGGAGGGATTTTTCATGTTTCATATATGAGCCGTCCGGTCATTTTCGTATCATATCCGGATAATTGAGAAAGCTGAGACTTGAATTCCTCAGAATTGAGGATGTCCTGCACGCTTTGAACAAGCTCCCGGTTTTGTTTTAAGACGACCACATCGTACTGTTCACTGATCACCGGGATAAAGTCCGTGCCTGCCATATGCGCCGCATGCTGCGACCCGACTCCGATATCCGCCTTTCCGCTTGATACTTGTGAAGCCGCTGACAGATGATCCGTGACAATGTCATGGTAGCCGGCGACATCAGACGGCGTAATACCGAAAGATCTGAGCTGTTCATCCAGCAGCACCCTCGCGCCTGATCCTTTTTCGCGATTGACGATACGGACATCCTTTCGGCTCAAGTCCTGAAAGCCCTGAATGTTCAGCGGATTGCCCTTTTTCACATATAATCCGGCCTGCCGCAGCACGACATGAAAAAGCGCAAACGGCTCCCCTGAAAGAATGCGCTTCACGTACGGGATGTTATACTGCCCCGTCTCCCCATCGTATAAATGCAGACTGACGATGTTACAAGCCCCGCGGTACATCTCGATCAGGCTGTTCAAACTGCCGCTGTACTTGCGGAGCGGGGCCGCCTGTATTGTTTGTTCCAGCTGTTTGCTGAGGAGGTCCATCGACACATCCTGCCCGCTGATGATAACGGACTGCCTTTTTTCCGGCTCCCGCCCGCGGGACGGGTCAGCAGCTTCTGATACGGATGGCTTTTTTGACATTCTCATGTTTGTTTTATATTGTTTTAAGTCCTCTTCATCGACCCTCATCTGTCTTCCGACCCTGTACGCCGGAATGAGTCCTTTTTTTATCAAATCATATACTGTCAGTTTTGAGACCTTCAAAAGGCCCGCAACTTCTTCTATTGTATAGGAAGTGGCTTCTGTCATATTATCACGCTCCATTTTTATTATAACTGTTCAGATATTGAAAAAAAACCGCACCATTACGTACAATTGCGTTATAATTAGTTTGATCTAATGATATCTAGCTATAAGGGGTGCACAATGTTGAAAAAGAAAGCGACACTACTCACAACTGCGGCTATGGCCGTTTTCCTCGCAACTGCGGGCTGCTCATCCGGACAATCGTCCAAAGGCGGACAAAACGAAAAAGTCACGCTGACCGTTTCTGCGGCAGCCAGCGCTCAGGATGCACTTGAAGAAATCCAGACCAACTACGAAAAATCACATTCAAACGTAACCATTCAAGACAACTTCGGATCATCAGGCACATTGCAGAAACAAATTTCACAAGGCGCGGGAGCTGATTTATTCTTCTCGGCAGCCGAAGATAAATTCGAAAAGCTCGTTCATGACGGAGATATCGATAAAAAGGACAGCACGGATCTTTTGAAAAATGATCTCGTCATGATCGTGCCTGAGAAAAACAGCGCACACCTGACACATCTGAATGACCTGAAAAAAGACAGCGCGGAAAAAATCGCGCTCGGCACGCCTGAATCCGTTCCGGCCGGACAATACGCCAAACAGTCATTGACGGCATTATCCCTGTGGGGCAAGGTAAAAGATAAAGTCGTCTATGCAAAAGACGTTCGCCAGGTGCTTTCTTATGTTGAAACCGGAAATGTCGATGCCGGGCTTGTCTATAAAACAGACGCACTGATTTCGAAAAAGGTGAAAATCACCGATGAAGCGCCGGCGAAAACGCACGATCCGATCGTGTATCCGCTCGGCATCGTCAAGGATACAAAGCACCGTAAAGAAGCAGAGGCGTTTTATCAGTATCTGCAGTCTGATGAAGCGATGAAAGTGTTTAAGAAATATGGATTTACTGCCAAGTAACATTACGGCTTCGGAGTTTTTCACTCCCGTCGTACTGTCGTTTGAGGTGGCTTTGGCATCGGGCCTCGCCGTCATCATTCTCGGGACGCTTGCCGGCGCCTGGATGGCGAAAGCGCGATTTCCCGGAAAAACGGCTGTGGAGACCCTGTTTATGCTCCCGCTCGTTCTTCCTCCTACCGTTGTCGGCTTCATTCTCATTATCATTTTCGGGAAACACAGCTTTATCGGCCGGGCGATTGAGCGGATTTTTCACCAGCCCGTCATTTTCACGTGGTCGGCCGCGGTGATCGCTTCGGCCATTGTCGCCTTCCCGCTTATGTATCAGTCCGCTAAAACGGGCTTCGCCGCGGTTGATGCCGACATCGAGGGAGCGGCGAAAGTAGACGGAGCCGGCAGGTGGCAGGTGTTCACCCGTATTTCCGTCCCGCTTGCCTTTCCCTCCCTCTTGACCGGAAGCATTCTCAGTATTGCAAGGGCGCTAGGTGAATTCGGGGCGACTTTAATGTTTGCGGGAAATATTCCCGGCGTCACCCAAACGCTGCCGACAGCAATTTACGTCGCGATGGACTCCGGCAATGAAACACTCGCCTGGGTGTGGGTGATCTGTATTGTGATCATTTCTTTCCTGATGCTGTTTTTCATCCAATTGAAAAAACCCGCTTGACTGATCCGCCTTCCGCGCACCTTTCGCCGGGAGGCTTTTTGATTTAAAATCGGATGGTATATAATGAAACAAAAAACACACAAAGGGTGCGGCCATGAAGATTAATGTCATTATCGCGGATGATAATTCTTTCATCAGAGAAGGAATGAAAATCATTTTGCATACATATGAGGAATTTACTGTATCGGCAACGTTGGAAAACGGCCTGGAGGCGGCAGAGTATTGTAAACACAATCCCGTCGATATCGCCTTGTTGGACGTCCGCATGCCGGTGATGAACGGCGTCGAAGCCGCAAAACGGATCGCGGAGGAAACGGATACGAAGCCGATGATCCTGACGACATTTGACGACGATGAGTATATTTTAGAAGCGATTAAAAACGGCGCGAAAGGATATTTATTAAAAAATACCGAACCGGAACGGATACGCGATGCGATCAAAAGCGTCTTCAACGGGCACAGCATTCTTCAGGACACCGTGCTGGATAAAATAAAAGACAGCCTTTTACGGCCGGCCGAAGCCGCGCATCAGATTGATGAAAGCCAGTTTACTGAAAGAGAGCTCAGCATCATGTCGCTTATTGCGAAAGGACTGTCGAACAGGGAAATTTCAAAACAGCTTTTCATTTCTGAAGGGACGACGGCCAATTATATTTCATCTATTTTAGGGAAAACAGGGCTTGAGCACAGAACGCAGATCGCCATTTTTTATATCACCGGGAAGGTGGATAACGGGCGTTGAACGGTATGGATTTTTGGATGCTGATGAGCAGACTGATCGCCATTTTTTATACGGCTTTTTTGTTCGTATCGGCAGACCGCCCTTACACGCCGTACGCCGTCTTGTTTCTGCTGCTTTATCTGTCTTTGGGCATCGCGGTCTGCATGATCAGGCCGCCCGTTTGGAGGCGCGGGATCACCCTCATGGCGCTGGCATTGACCGCTTGGCTTTCCGCCTTAGGCCATCCGGCGTTTCTGTTTCTTTTGCCGCCCGCCATTTTTGCGGTTCTTGCCGAATATCCGGTTCACCGCTATGTGTTCTGCCTGCTCGTGTTTTTGCCGTTTTTATTTATCCCGTACGGCGACCTTCCGACTTATATCGTCATGACCTTGTTCTGTCTGGCGATATTCGTTTTGGCCGCCCGGTCCGGCAATCGGCTGAAGAAATATGAAGAACAGTCGGACATCATGCGCTCAAGCATTGAAAAACTGACGAAACAGCTGCACAGCAGCACGGAATATATCAAACAATCGGAGTACACCGGCAAACTCGAGGAAAGAAACAGATTATCCCAAGCCATCCATGATAAAATCGGCCATTCCATGACCGGCGCGCTCATTCAGATGGAAGCGGCGAAGCGGATGCTCGGCTCCCATCCGGACAAAGCGGCTGAACTGCTCCAAAACGCCATTACCATTTCCAAAGAGGGCATAGAGGATATCCGCATAACGCTGAAAAATATGAAACCGCCCGCTGAACAAATGGGCATTCACAGATTAAGAACGTTTATTGATGAATTTTCGGCCAAAAACGGGATGCCGGTTCCGTTTACGCATCAAGGCGATTTGGACAGGCTGACGCAAATGCATTGGAGAGTCATTCAGGAAAACGTAACCGAAGCTTTGACCAATGCGATGAAATACGCCGATGCCACGCAGATTTTCATTGATATCCATGTACTGAATAAAGCCGTGAAAGCGGAAGTGAAAGATAACGGAAACGGCGCCGTCCGCTTTAAAAAAGGCCTCGGCATGCTCGGTATGGAAGAACGGGGGGCCGTCCTGCACGGAACCGTTATTTTTGACGGCACGGCCGGTTTTTCCGTCACGACATTGCTTCCGGTTGAATAAGTGAATGTTTTCATGTGAAAAATATGAAGATTCTCATGTCAAAGGAATGAACAGCTGCACTAACGGCCGTTCATTCTTTTTTTTATAATAAGAGCATCATAAGACATAGAGGTGGAAACATGAACATTTTGGAGCTCAAACAGCTGAGTAAGAAATTCGGTGATTATGCCGCCGTTGACCAGATGTCGCTTGCCGTAAAAGAAGGTGAGATTTTCGGGTTTCTCGGCGCAAACGGAGCCGGAAAAAGCACGACGATCAATATGATCTCAGGTCTTTTAAAACCTTCAGGCGGAGACATTCTGTTTCTCGGAAAAGATATTTTCAAATATAGCAAAGCAACGAAAATGAATATCGGCATCGTCCCTCAGGACCTCGCGATTTACGAAGAATTAAACGCCTATGAAAATGTGAAGTTCTTCGCCGGGCTGTACGGCCTGAGAGGAGCGGCTCTGAGAGAACGGGTCGAGGAAGCCCTGACATTCGTCGGCTTGAGCGATAAACACAAATATTTGCCGAAGCATTTTTCCGGCGGAATGAAGCGCAGGCTCAATATCGCGTGCGCCCTTGCCCACCGGCCGAAACTGATCATCATGGATGAACCGACGGTCGGTATTGACCCGCAATCAAGAAATTATATTCTGCAGTCAGTGAAAAAGCTGAATGAAATGGGCTGCACGATCATCTACACGAGCCACTACATGGAGGAAGTTGAAGAAATATGCACGCGCATCGCCATCATTGACCACGGGAAAGTCATCGCAGAAGGCACAAAAGAACAGCTGACCTCCATCATTACCGACACGAAGGACGTCGTGATTGAGCTTTCACCCGGAAACGGCATCAGCCTCGGCGATATTCAGGAGCTGCCCGGCGTCAGAGCCGCCGCACTGGAAGAAAACAGCGTGAAAATCAGCTCTGACACAGGGGTCAACAATTTAAACCGCCTGATCCGGTACTTCATGGACAAAGGAATTGAAATCCGCTCCTTGCAGGAACAGGCCCCTGACTTAGAAACGGTATTTCTCACGCTGACAGGCAGAAGCCTGCGCGACTGACCCCATTGAAAGGAGGATTGCAAATGAATATTCTGCACATCGCCGGGAAAGAAATCAAAATCAGTTTCCGCGACAGACGGACTTTTATTTTCATGCTTGCTTTTCCGATCGTCTTCATGCTGATTTTTACCGCGGCATTATCAAACGCCTTTGATTCAGAGGTGACGGTCGGAAACATCAAGGTCGTATATACGGACCAGTCAAACGGCCCTCTTTCTCATTATTTTACTGAGTTTATGAAAGCCGCCAAAAAAGAGCATGTCTATTTTCAAAAAGCGGACACGGAGGCAAAAGGCAAAAACGAGGTTCGAGAAAATCAGGCGGATGCTTTCGTCACTGTAAAAAACACCGGTTTTCAAGTCTATACAAATGACCGGAGCGGCATAAACGGCACGATCGTCCAAGGCATGCTGACCGCTTTTACCAATCAATACAAAGCAGGCGCCGCCGCTTACAAGGCGCATAAGGCGCCTTCCGCCGGACAAATCAAAAGCGATTATATGAAGCAGACGTCTTTACACAAAGCGAAAGAACCGAAAGCGAAAGATTTTTACGCGATATCCATGACGACGATGATCGGGCTGTACGCCTCGATTTTTGCAAGCACCTTATTCCGCGGGGAAAGAATACGGCACACCGCGGATCGCCTGATCGCCGCTCCGCTCCGGAAAAGCGATATCTTTCTCGGAAAGATGCTCGGCATTTTGGCTGTGAATGTTCTGACGATTCTTGCCGTTGTCGCCTTCAGCAAATTTATCTTAAAAGCGAATTGGGGCAGCCACATGGGCCTTGTGCTTTTGATTCTCGTTTCTGAAATTCTTTTGGCCGTCAGCTTCGGGCTCAGCCTGAGCTATTTGACCAGAAAACCCGAAAGCGCCAGATTAATCACCGTCATCATCGTTCAGGTGATGTCCATTATCGGCGGCGCCTATTACAAATATGAAGGCGGAGGAATTTCCGTCCTGTCGCCCTTATCATGGATCAATAAGGCGATTAACAGCATCATTTACGCAAATGATGTATCAGCGGCATGGCCTGCACTCGGTTTAAATACAGCATTGGCGGCACTCTTTTTGCTGATCGCCGCATTTACGTTTCAAAGACGGGAGGGATTGTAATATGAAAAACTTCTGGTGGCTGTTTGCACACACTCTCAAAGGGATTACAAAAAGCAAAAAACAGCTTATTCTTTATATCGGGGCTCCGCTGATCGGCGTCTTCCTCTCCTTCATGACCAATGCCAACGGCGGAGCCGAAACGCTCAATATCGGCATTCTCAATCAGGACGGCGGAGAAGTGGCACAGGATACGGTCACGTTTTTAAAAGGACTGGATCATGTGAAGATTTCGGAGGAAACGGCTGCGTCCGCCACATCCAAGATCGCTTCAGGAAAAATGGAGGCGCTCATTACGTTTGAAAAAGGCTTCTCCCAAAGCGTAAAAGACGGGAAACCGGCTCACATCGGCATGACCTCGCTGAAAGGCGCCCAGGTCACCGGATATGTCAGCTCTTATTTGTACAATTATATGAACAGCGCCGCCTCAATCGGCAAATCTTCCGGCGGAGACGCGAAAGCCTTTCAGGCGATGTACGCCGCTTTCAAGCATTCTCCGATTCAAACGGAGTCCGCTGTTTTACAAGATACATCGAATATAAAGAAATGACCTACTCAGTCATCGGGTATCTCATTATCATTATGCTCTATTCCGCCGGCAACCTGACGGAACTGATGATTAAAGAGCGGGAAAACAGGACGTACTACAGGCTTCTGTCAACGCCGATCACATCAAAGCAGTATGTACTGGCAAACGCGGCGGTGAATATCATTATCATGGCCGTCCAAATTCTATTCGCCGTTCTCTTTATGGGCGCCGCTTTTCATATTCATCCGTCATTCCCGCTGTGGCAGCTGTTCGTCCTGATGATGCTGTTTGCATTAAGCGCGATCGGGATCGCCTTTATTGCCGTCGGTTTTTCCAACAGCAGCGCTTCAACATCGGCGCTTTTGAATTTGATCGTCGTGCCGACATGCTTGCTCGCCGGCTGCTTCTTTCCGAGCAATATTATGCCGAAAACGGTGCAGACAATCGCCGAATTTCTGCCTCAGCGCTGGGTGCTCGATACGGTCGATCAATTGCAGCACGGCCGCACGCTCCAAAGCCTGATGCTGAACATCATCATTTTGGGAGCCTTCGCCGCCGCCCTGTTATTAATAGCCGCATACAGGTTCAGCGTAAAACGTCAGACACAGACATTTATGTAAAGAAAAACAGCCCCGTAAAGGGCTGTTTTTTCTTAGAACAGAAGCTCGTCCGGATTCGGGCCGACACGCTCGTCTTTGTTCAATGCGCTGATCTTTTCCATTTCTTCCTGTGACAGTTCGAAATCAAAAATATCGGCATTTTCTATGATGCGGTGCTCTTTAATGGATTTCGGAATGGTAACGACTTCGTTTTGAAGATCCCAGCGCAAAATCACTTGAGCAACTGATTTGTTATGTTTTTCCGCAATTTGTGACAGCACTTCGTTATCGAGGAGCTGTCCCTGCATCAATGGAGACCATGCTTCCACTTGAATGCCCTGCGCTTTGCAGAAATCTCTTACTTCTTTTTGAGTCAGGCGCGGGTGGAATTCAATCTGGTTGACCATCGGCTTGATTTCAGCATCTTTCAGCAGCTCTTCTAAATGATGCACTTGGAAGTTGCTGACGCCGATGGCGCGGATTTTGCCGTCTTTGTACAGCTTTTCAAGAGCGCGCCATGTGTCTTTATATTTATCCTTGCCCGGCCAGTGAATCAGGTAAAGGTCGAGGTAATCGAGGCCGAGGCGCTCAAGGCTTTTCTCAAACGCGTCAAGTGTCGTTTCGTATCCTTGATCTTCATTCCACACTTTTGACGTGATGAACAGCTCTTCTCTGGCAACGCCCGCAGCTCTGATGCCTTCGCCGACACCCTCTTCATTTTTATAAATAGCCGCCGTATCAATGCTGCGGTAGCCGTTTCTGATTGCCGCTTCGACGGAGTCCGCCGCTACGCTTCCGTTTTCCACCTTGAAGACGCCAAGGCCGAACCACGGCATTTCAACGCCATTATGAAGCTTTACAGTATCTTTTAAGCTTTTTGCCACGTTGAACCATCCTTTCTAGTCATTATGTAAACGGTTATTATTATCTCACATTTCCGCCGTAAGAAACCAATTATACGCTCATCGTTATCACAAAAACCATCTTTAGTGCCCAAGCACCACTGACGTTATTATTTTCCTATTTTTCAAAAATTCCGGTTAACCGGGTAACTGTCCGGGTAAATCGCTACTGTAGCCACCACACAATTGAAGGAGGAAATCATATGAAACGTATGCGTATCCCGATGACCGTTGCCCTTGGCGCCGCTTTGTCTCTGACTCCTCTGTCCTTTGTATCCGCTAAAGAAACCCCGGTCCCTCAAAACATGGCACAGCAATCATCAGATGTCTCAGCAAAAGATGTCGGATTAAACATTGACGTTGACCTGCTCGGCATCGGCAATTCGATTGCTGACGCGATTAAGTCGGCGCAAAACCGTGACGGCTTCGTCAAAAACTTAATGGAATCTTCATTCTACGCTTCCGGACAAAAATATAATGTCATGGTGTTTAATTTAAGCCAGGAATATGAAGATCATTTTAACGGCGTTCAGTTTTACGGTTCCGCCGTTTATGACGGCATCACGTACGGCATTTGGGTGTTTGAAGACGGAAGCTTCACCAACAAAGGAGATGGCGGCTGGATCAACTGGGCCTTCAGAGGCTGGTTTGACCGCGACGGCGATCACGTCGAATTCCATCGTCCGTAATCTAAAAAAGTCCGGCGAACAGATGCCGGACTTTTTTTATTCATCTCCGTCAAGCATGGCCGCTTCCACATCATTGATGTATTGGCGAAGCTCATGCGACATGTCGCGGGAAATTTCCCGCTCTTCGAATAATGTTTGGATTTCGTTGCGGATGGCCTGAACGGCCCGCAGTTTGATTTCAAGTTTTTGATTTTCAAAACGGCGGCTCGGACTCTGTTCGTGATACGAGTGCCCCAGCCTGAAAATCAAGTGATTGTAAAAGGAAATGACGGCAAGCGTCACATCTTTATTTTCTTCAGTCATGTGTTTTTTCAGGCTTTCAATGGCCGCTTTTGCCGTTTTAACCCTCGTGGTGCGGATGAGGCCTTCTTCATTTAAAATCGACATTTCCGGCTTTTTTTGTTCACCGAAAAAGATCCAGTACATCAGGCGTTTCAGCTTTTTCTTAGATAAGCCGACTTTAAACGGATTCGTATACAGCACTTCCAGTTCATCAAACCGTTCCTGAAGGCTGTCAGCCGTTTCTTCCGGTATGTCGCCCCGCTCAATCAGCCGCAGCAATTCTTCCTGTTCAGCCTGTATCCCTTGGGCGCGGACTTTCCGCTCATCTTTTTTCGTGCGGTTTTTGACTGTGAACTGCTGAAACCTGAGATTTTTCATTTTCTCATTGTATTCGGCAATGACCGCAAAAGAAGCCGTTTTGTTTGTCTCATTCATATTTTCTTTAATGGCGGTTAAGGCAGCTTTTATCAGCTTCCGTCTCGCTGTCAGCAATTTGACTTTCTTCTCTTTCACATTGTCTTCCGGCTTATCTGTCAAAATCGGCAGTACGATTGTCGCCAGCACCAATGTGCACATAATAACGCCCGCGGCTAAAAAGAGAATCAAATTCCGTTCAGGAAACGGCGAGCCGTCAGAGAGCACGTACGGAATGGAAAAGGAACCCGCAAGCGTAACCGCTCCCCTGACGCCTGAAACCGAAATCAGCAGGGTCGAGCGCAGGCCGGGTTTATAAATGCTCTGATCCTTGTTAAAAAACCACTTGCCGTTCCAAAAAAACAGCACCCACAAAAACCTGAGAATCATTAACGTCAGCGTAATGACGATAATGTACCCGATGACCATCATATTGTTAAACGCGGTATCATTAAAGATGACAGAAACCACATCCGGTATTTGCGCACCTAAAATAACGAAAACAAGACCGTTCAGAATGAACAAAATAATATTCCACGTACTTGAAGAGACGATTTGCAGTTTGACCATCGTTGATTCAAGACGGTCCTGCTCCACCGCATGCGTGATGCCGCCGGCCACAACCGCTAAAATGCCGGAAACGCCGATTTCTTCAGCAGCGAGATAGATGACGAACGGCGTCAGAATTTGAATCAGCATATGCATCGTGACATCCTGCATGCCGAGGCGGCGCAAAAACAGCCGGAAACGGATAATCAAAAAAGAAATGACGACACCGCTGAGTAAACCTCCGGCTGAAATCAGAACGAAACTGAAGGCGGCCTGCGCCAGCGAAAATGCGCCCGTCACGGCAGCCGCAATCGCAAATTTAAAAGCGACCAGGCCGGATGCGTCATTCATCAGTCCTTCTCCTTCAAGGAGACGCAGAATGCCTTTTGGCATCTTCACTCGCCCTGACAGCGCGCTGACCGCGACAACGTCAGTCGGTGAGAGTATCGCCGCCAGCCCGAACGCGGCAGCCAGCGGAATGCTCGGAATCATCCAATGAATCGTGTAACCGCCGACAATCACCGTGGCAAACACAAGCCCGAGCGCAAGCAGCAGAATCGGCGCCCTTAAATTCCAAAGTTCCGCACGCGGCGTCCGTTTTCCATCGTTAAAAAGCAGCGGAGCGATAAACAAAACAAAAAACAATTCGGTATTCAGTTCAAAATGAAGCCCCTGCGGAAATGACGCCGCAATGATACCGAGCGCCACCTGAATCAGAGGCACCGGGATAAAGGGGACAAACCGATTTACGATATTTGAGATCGCGATGATGGTTAAAAGTACGAGTACGACTAAAAATATGTCCAAAGCATGACCTCCTTCATCTGCTGCATCATATCATTATTGCCTGTTCTCTGCCTTTGCCAAAGGCCGGAGCCGATGATCGGGCAGATTCAATATATTTTCCGTACGCAACCATTCTTCTTTTATTTTACCCGTTTTTATTTAAAATTTCTCATAACGTGCTCACGGCGAACTTTTTTTGCCTTCAGCTACATTTTTTCCGGAAAAAGAAAAAGCCTGTTTTCTCTGAAAACAGGCTTTTTCGCAAGCATCGTCATCTGTTTCATGACGCGGTGCAGCGCTTATGCTGCTTAGTAAAGGATAGAGAACGCACCGTCAGTGTGTCTCTATCCTTGGTTTTAAGTGCTCATCTTATTCGTGAAAATTTGTGCCGTCTGTCGTCGCTTTAATGATGCCGGCGCGGATGACGAAATCGCCGAAGTGTTCGCCTTCCTCACGCTCTTTCGCGTAGCGCGGGAGAATGGTGCGAAGCTCACTCAGAATTTCCTCTTCACCGATATTTTCCCGGTACATTTTGCTCAAACGGCTGCCGTCAAACGCCGCTCCTAAATACATATTATATTTTCCGGGCGCCTTTCCGATAAATCCGATTTCGCCGAGCGCATGGCGGGCGCAGCCATTCGGGCACCCGGTCATACGGATGGTGATTTCTTCATCCCGCAGCCCGTTTTCGTCAACAATGTCTTCAATCTTATCAATCAATTTCGGCAGATACCGCTCGGCTTCGGCCATGGCGAGCCCGCATGTCGGAAGCGCGACGCAAGCCATTGAACTGCGGCGGAGGGCGGAATGCTGCCGGCCGTCTGTCAGACCGTATTGTTCGATTAATGCGCTGATTTGTTTCTTTTTCTGGCTCGAGACATTGCCGATAATCAGGTTTTGATTAGAGGTGAGACGGAAATCTCCCGTATGGACTTTGGCGATTTCACGCAATCCCGTCATCAGCTTGTAATTCTCATAGTCCGTGACGCGGCCGCCTTCGATAAACATTGTAAAGTGCCATTTCCCTTTTACACCCTTCACCCATCCGTAACGGTCGCCGTTATGGTCAAAATGATAAGGTTTCGCTTCATCCAGCTGCCAGCCGAGGCGGTTTTCCAGCTCGGCTTTTACGTTTTCCAGCCCGAGACGGTCAACGGTGTACTTGAATCTGGCATTCTTTCTGACGGAACGGTTTCCGTAATCGCGCTGAATCGTAATGGTTTTTTCCGCTACATCATACAGCTGCTCCGGTTTGCAGAAGCCGATGACTTTTGAAAGCTGCGGATAAGTGGCCGTATCGCCGTGCGTCATTCCCATACCGCCGCCGATTGCCACGTTGAATCCGATAAGACGGCCTTCCTCCACGATGGCAATGAAGCCGAGATCTTGAGAAAAGACATCGATATCATTGGACGGAGGCACGGCGATTCCGATTTTGAATTTCCGCGGCAGGTACAGCGGCCCGTACATCGGTTCCGTTTCCGTGTCAGGAGTGCCCGCCACACGTTCCTCATCAAGCCAGATTTCATGATAGGCTCTCGTGCGCGGAAGAAGGTCATCGCTCAATTTCTTCGACCATTCGTATACTTCCGCATGAATTTCAGACTGGTACGGATTTGAAGCGCACATGACGTTTCGGTTGACATCTCCGCAGGCCGCAATGGTATCAAGCAGCGCCGCATTGATTTTCTGAATCGTTTTTTTCATGTTCCATTTTAAAATTCCGTGCATTTGGAACGTTTCACGCGTTGTCAGCTTCAATGTATTGTTTCCGTATTTTTGCGCCAGTTCATCCATGACAAGCCATTGTTCCGGAGTTGAAACGCCGCCTGGCATCCGAACGCGCAGCATGAACTGATAAGCCGGTTCAAGCTTTTGTTTTTGACGCTCATTACGGAGATCGCGGTCATCCTGCAAGTAGCTTCCGTGATGCTTCATCAGCCGGTTGTCTTCGTCCGGGATGCCGGCTGAAATCCGGTCGAGCATGACTTCTTTCAATGTGCCGCGCAAATAATCGCTTTTTTCTTTAATTTCCTCAACATCACTTGGAGGGCCTTCCGGCGCTTTTAAAATGTTGTTCACCATGCTGAATAAGCTCCTTTCAAACCAAAATCAATATACGTCACGCTGATAGCGTTTTTTCTGCTGCATGTCTGCCAGGAAGCTTTCCGCTTTTTCACGGCTCATGCCGCCTTCTTCCTGAATGATATCGAGAAGCGCCTGGTGCACGTCATGCGCCATATGCTGTTCATCACCGCAGATGTATACGGCGGCTCCCTGCTGCAGCCATTCATACAGCTCTTTGCTTTGTTCTTTCATGCGGTGCTGCACATATACCTTTTCCTCCGAATCCCGAGAAAAAGCGACGTCCATTTTTGTGAGAACACCGTTTTGCAGCCATTTTTGCCATTCCGTCTGGTACAGAAAATCAGTGACAAAGTGCTGATCCCCGAAAAACAGCCATGTTTTCCCCTCAGCTCCGGTTTCTTCACGCTCCTGCATAAAGGAACGGAACGGCGCGATGCCTGTCCCCGGCCCGACCATAATGACCGGTGTATCTGGATTTTCCGGCAGCTTGAAGTTTTGGTTGTGCTGAATGTAAATCGGAAGCGTATCTCCCGGCTGAAGTCTTTCCGCACACAGAATGCTGCAGACGCCTTTTCGTTCTCTGCCGTGCGCGTCATATCTGACCGCTCCGATTGTCAGATGCACCTCTTCCGGATTCGCTTCTAAACTGCTTGCGATCGAATAGAGCCGGGCCGGCATTTTACGCAGGATGGAAAGAAAGTCTTCCGCGGAAGCTTCCCACGGACCGAAATCCCGGACGAGATCAAGCAGATCACGGCCGTTGATGTATGCTTTCAACTGCTCTTCGTTTCCTTCGGCCAGAAGTTCACTCAGCTTTTGGTCAGCCGTAAACTGTGCGGCCTTTTGCAGGAACGGTTTTGTTAAGACGGTTATTTCAAAATGAGAAGTAAGCGCATCTTTCAGCGGGAGGCGCTCTCCTTGTTTATTCACCGCCACTTCCTGTTTCGGGTCCCATTTCAGCTCATTGATCAGCTCATCAACGAGCGCCGGATCATTTTCCGGATAGATGCCGAGGCTGTCTCCGGGCTGATACGCGAGGCCCGATCCTTCAAGCGAAAGCTCGAGATGGCGTGTTTCTTTATTCGAACCGCGTCCGTTCAGATTGATGTTCTCAAGAACCTCCGCCCGAAACGGATTCGTTCTGGAATAAACGGATTCACCGAGAGCCGGCGTCTCGGCAGGCGCTTCGGCTGTTTGATTTCCCGCTCCTTCATTCAAACCGCCGATGACCGCGTCAAGCCATTCCGAAAACGGCTCATCATAATCAAGATCGCAATCAACCCGCGGCGCAAGCTGGGTGCCGCCGAGCTCTTGAAGACGCTCGTCAAACTCTTTCCCGGTCTGGCAGAAAAATTCATACGAGCTGTCCCCGAGCGCCAAAACGGAATAACGGAGCGCTTCAAGCTTCGGCGCGCGTCTGCCGTGAAGAAATTCATGAAAGGCCAGCGCGTTATCCGGCGGATCGCCTTCTCCGTGCGTGCTCACCACGATCAGTAAATTGTTTACTTTTTTCAGATTATTCGGCTTAAAATCGTTCATCGACGCGACGGTGACCTGGAATCCCCGTTCCTCAAGCGTCTTTACCGTCTGTTTCGCAAGACCTTCCGCATTTCCCGTTTGCGATCCGTATAATACGGTCACTTCTCTTGAGACTGCCGGGCTTTCTGCTGGAGCCTGAGCAGCGGGTGCGGCTGTTTCACCGGATTCGGACCGGGCAGCAGCCAAATAACCGCTCAGCCAGATTTTCTGTGATTCTGTCAAGGTCGGCAGAAGGCGGTTAAGGAGCTCTGCCTGCTCCTGATTAAACGGACTGTTCATGACCTGAAGTTGCAACGATATCCACCTCACAAGGAATTAAACGTAACGTACGTTATTTCTATAGGAATTGTCAAAATAATATTCTAATTGAAACTTTACCGAAAGTTTGTATGTAAGTAAAATATATAATCATGATGACAATGATTAAGATTACTAATGATAAAAAGCCCTTTGCACTTGGCAAAGGGCTTACACGAATAAGCCGGCGGGCACTTCTTTTATAAAAGGAGAGGGTTCTCCCGGAGACAATACGGTCAGATGATGCATCGCCCGCGTACAGGCCGTATATAACAACTTACGGTCATGTTCGCTTTTGTACTGGGCAGCAGAGGCGTCAGCGGCAATGACGGCGTCAAACTCAATGCCTTTTGCCAAATACACGGGAATGACGCATACCCCTTTTTGAAAAGGCTGGTTTTCTTTATTGATCAAGCGGACACCGCTCCCGTCGCTGACCGCCTGAAACACTTTTTTGGCTTCCGCGGCCGTTTTGCAGATGACGGCGACCGTCTCCCAGCCTTTTTGTCTGAGCTCCCGGATTGTATCCGCCAATTGTTCCCGCCGCGCATTTTCTGTATCCGTCCGCAAAACACGAGGTTTTTCCCCGTTCCGGTTAAAAGGCTCAATATCATCGCCGTCAGCCAGCAGCGCTTTCGTAAATTCAACAATCTGCCGCGTCGATCTGTAAGTCCGCTTCAGGCTGACATACTTTTCTGCACCATTGCGAAAGCAGCCGGCGAGGGAAGAAGGGCCCGTAATGGTGTGGGCATAAATCGACTGGCTGACATCACCGAGCACCGTCATCTTTGCCGCTGGGAAGATGCTTTGAATATACGTGAGCTGAAATGGGGAATAATCCTGCGCTTCATCAATGAAGACGTGCTTCATTTGTGTGTTTTTTCTTTTTCCTTCTAACAGATCCTGCAAATACAGATACGGAGCGGCATCTTCATACGGAAGTGACCGTTCTGCAAATGCGTTTCTGGTCAAAGCGCCGATGCTCTCCCAATGATCGGGCTTTTCATCAGCTCCCCAGTCTGAAAACAGCCGGAGATACATCCGTTTTATATCGAGAAAGCCGAGCCGTCTGACGGCCTGCTTAATCGGTTTAAAGGCTTTGCCGACAATAATGGCGCCAAGCAGCCGCTGTTCGCGCTGATGGTCGTCAAATACAGGTTCATCATCTGCCGCCTGCTTCTTGAGTGTTTGATAAACCTCAGCATAGTCTTCCTTATCAAGCAGCTCGCTCTCCTGCAAGACCCATTCCTTCTTACGCTCCTTTTTTTCGAGAGCGCTGATTTCCGCGAGAAGCCATTCCGCCGTCAGTTCAGCTCTGTTCGGAATCGGCAGCTGCTGATCAAGTGAATAAAAATAGTCTTCAATCCGCTCTTTTGAAATCAGGATGTCTCCCCGGAAGCTGATCTGTTTACACATCAGGCCCGAGCCGGAAAGCGAGCCGGCATAGCGGTCAATCATGGCCTGGAAAGCTGATGACGCTTTGTAAGCAATGGCTGCGAGCCTTACGGAAAGTGCGTCCTGGTTTTGTTCAGTCAGGCAATATTCAAGCTGCTCGTACGGGCTTTCACAATCAAACTTTCGTCCAAGCCGGCGGATGATATATTCTTGAAAGGTGGCCTGCTCCATATTCTCTTCTCCCAATTCCGGCAATACGGCGGACACATAACTGTTGAACAAAATGTTCGGGGAAAACAATACAATCTGACGGGCATCAAGCACCCCGCGCCCGCGGTACAGCAAGTAAGCGGCCCGCTGAAGCGCCGCGGATGTTTTCCCGCTTCCGGCGGCTCCCTGAACAATGAGATATTTGCTTTTTTCATCCCGGATGATTTCGTTCTGTTCTTTTTGGATGGTTGACACGATGTTTTTCATATGCTGTCCGGAATGGCCGCTCAGCACCTCTTGCAGCATTTCGTCACCAATCGTCATATCTGTGTTAAACATCGCTTTAAGCGTCCCGTTTTTAATGATAAACTGCCGCTTCAGTGTGATGTCTCCCTCTATCGTTTCTTCCGGAACTTCATAGCGGGCTTTTCCCGGGGAATATTGATAGTAAAGAGATGAGATGGGCGCGCGCCAATCGTAAATGAGAAATTGCTCGTTGTTTTCATCCATCAAAGAAGTCAGCCCGATATAAATCCGCTCGGAAGAGGACTCCCCTTTTTCCGTAAAATCGACACGGCCGAAGTAAGGAGAGGTTTTCAGCTTTTGGATTTTTTGAAGCTGCCGATATTGAAGCCGATGAGTCCGTTCACGTTCAGAAAGCATTTCTGCCTGCTGTTTAATGCTTGAAAATGTCTCAGCCGCTTCGTGGGCATCATCCATATTCACGGTGACATCATCCCAAAACGTTTTTCTCAAGCCCACAATATCCTGCTTCAATCCGCCCGATGAGGCTTCAAGATGAGTTTGTTTCTGTTCCAGTTCCTTCATGACAAAATTGATTCTTTCCTGCTCTTCTTTCCACTCTTTATCACGTTTTGCCATCAGCGGCACCTCCGACATCAAGCTGACAAATCCGGCTTTCATCATACAAACATATATGCAACATATTATTCAGCATTATGGTCAAATACCCTTTTTCTTATCATATCGGGCGTCTTTTTTTATCAGAAGCCGTTATGAAAAAAACCGATTTCGTTTGTGAAATCGGTTTTTTTACTGATCTATATGATAGGAACGATTCGGCAGGCGCCACCTGAACACATAACTGCAGATGCGGCATGCCACAAGCACAAGAAACAGCACATACAAACCGGCGGCATCCCCGGCCCAGCCGAGGCCCACGATTAACCCTCCGAGCGCGGCCCAGACCGCGTAAATTTCCGCTTTCAGCACAAGCGGCTTTCGTCCGGCAAGAAGATCCCGTATGATGCCGCCCCCGCTGCCGGTCAGGACCGCTGCCGCAATCACCGCACTGAGCGGATGGCCCATTTTCACGGCATATAAAGCGCCTTGGATGGCAAACGCCGAAAGCCCGATGGCATCGGATAGGTTGCCCCATTTACTCCAATGCCTTAACAGCAGCTTCGGAAACAAAAAGACAATCGTAACTGATGCGAGAGCGATTTGAAAAAACGCGCCTTGCTCCCACAAGGCGGAGACCGGAACACCGATCAGCAGATTTCGGATCGCTCCTCCGCCGAACGCCGTTACAATCCCCAAAATATACACGCCTAAAATATCATACTCCTCTTCCATCGCAACAATCGCTCCGCTGACCGCAAACGCAATGATGCCGATTACACTAAGCAGCTCCCAGGCCATTCCATATGCTCCTTTTTATTTGTTAAATTTTCTGACGACCATTAGATTTTATAATCGCTTTCTCTTAAAATCAACCTTATTTTTGAAAGATTCTGATTCCTAATCCGGGACAACCTCACCCGCAACGGCTGAGAGCGAGAGTATTTTCCTATTTTATACTTTAATGGAAGGTTTATTAGAAGTTTCATTGAATACTTTCTCTAACAAAAAGGGGGTTATGAGATGAAAATCAGTTCACTTGTTTTTCCTGTTTTATTGGCCGCCGGATTAATTCCCGGCCTGCCGTCAGCCGAAAGCCATACACATTCGCACACTCATGCGGAGCCGGCGAAAACGGTGTATACGGACCCGCTTCCGAAAGCCGATCATTTTAAAGACCTGAAGGGCCCGGTCCAAGTTGAACAGACGGTTGACACAAAAATTCTGGATGAAAACGGCAAGCAGGTCGGCACGAAACGATTTAATGCCAATGTCAGTCAGGATAAAGCCTCAACTAAAGCCGGTACGGGCAGCCAGAAGGTCAGAGTGCTGGCGGTGGCGGACGCTGAATACCGCGCCAAATACAGCGACTGGCAAACGCGAATCGTCCAGATCGTGGAGCAGGCGGATGTCGCTTTTAACCGTGATCACAACATTGATTTCGTCGTACAGGCCGTGCAGGCTTGGAATTCCTCCGGCTCAAACAGTTCTCAGATTTTATCGAATCTCCAAGGCAGCTTCAGAAATCAAAATTATCATTTTGTCGTCGGTTTTACCGCAAAATCAAGTTTTGACGCCGGCGGTATCGCGTATGTATATAACGGCAAACCGAGCGGCCCGGCTTTCAGCGTGAACCTTGATCAAGGAACGGCCAACACGGCGAAAGCGGCACAGCACGAGTTTTCCCATAACTTCGGACTTCAGCATGACGCCCAAGGCAGCGGCATCCGCTGCGTCATGAATTATGATTATGCCTATTCCGTGGATATTTGGGACAGCTCCCATAACAGACAGATTGCGACAAATAAAGCTTGGTACAAATAATAGAAAAAGAGCCGCTCCCATGGAGCAGGCTCTTTATTTTGCCGTGCGTTCCGTTTTGACAAAACACATGCAGATAATAATGAGAATAAATGCCGTCAATGCCAAGAAAGGAATGGTAATGAAACCGAACCAGTTAATATATTCAGATGAGCAAGGCACGCCGTAGACACACGGCTTGATGCCGCTGAAACCGGGCACCTTCTGCTCAAGGTAATGCATGGTCGATATAAATGCGCCGATGACGGCCATCGGCAGCACATATTTTTTCACGCGCGTGTCACCCTGGAAGGTGGCGATTCCTAAAATCAGGACAAGCGGGTACATGAGAATTCTTTGATACCAGCACAGCTCGCACGGTATGAATTTTCTGATCTCGCTGAAATAAAGGCTGACGAGCATGGCAGCAAGAGCTATCACCCAAGAAGCATATAAAAACACGATTCTATTTTTCATTTTTCAGCTCTTTCTTAATCGTTTTTGAAATCTCATCATATTTAGAGAAGTCATTAATCACCTTGTCATTTACATAAATCGTCGGTGTCGCCGTAATGTTTAATTTATCATTCAGGTCAGTGTCAGCTTTCAGCTCTTTTGCAAAGGTTTCTTTATCAAGGTTTTCCTTCAGCTTGTCAGGATCAACCTTTTTCGCGGTGCTTTTGACCGTTTTTTCAAGCAATGCAGGCGTGACCCATTCCTGTTCGCTTGACGGCTGCTGTTCAAACAGCTTTTCATGGAAAGCCCAGAATGATGCCGGGTCTTCTTTCCACACCTCTTCTGAAGCAAGTGCCGCCAGACGCGAGCCGGTTCCGTGGAACATGACGTTCACAAATGAAAATTTCACGTCGCCTTTATCGATAAAATCTTTTTTGATTTTCGGAAAGATATCGCTGTTAAATACTTTGCATGACGGACATTTGTAATCTCCGAATTCAACTACCGTCACAGGCGCGCTGTCTTTGCCGAGCACGGGCTGTCCTTTAATGGAAGGCTGTTCGGCGACTGTTTCGCCCGCTTTTTCCGTTTGGTTGTTAATAATTACGATGGCCGCAAATAAAACGACAACGATTAACGTCAGAATCACCGCAAATTTCGCAGACGATTGTTTCTTTTTCACTCAGACACCTCATTGTTTTTAAAATAAAAAAGAAGCGGATGCCGGATGGCCCGCTTCTCTATTTTACCAAGACAACCTTGTTTAAGAAAACCCTGAAAAACGAATTATCTTTGACAATTATTCCGCTTTCACTCTCATGACGCGCATCGCGTTGGCAACGGCGATCAGCGTGACGCCTACATCTGAAAAGACCGCTTCCCACATGGTGGCGAATCCGAATGCGCCAAGCAGGAGAAAAATGATTTTTACGCCTAAAGCAAATCCGATATTCTGCCAGACGATCCGGCGTGTGCGGCGTGCAATCCGGATGGCTTCGGCTGCTTTTGACGGCTGGTCTGTCATCAGGACGACATCGGCCGCTTCGACGGCGGCATCAGAACCGAGAGCCCCCATGGCAGCTCCGATGTCAGCTCTGGCAAGCACAGGCGTATCGTTAATCCCATCACCGACAAACATCAGTTTTTCATTCGGTGCAAGCGCCGCTTCGAGTTCTTCGACTCGGTCTACTTTGTCTCCCGGCAGCAGTTCTGTATACACGTCATCAATACCGAGCTCGCGGCCGACCGCTTCACCGGTCTGCTTTGAATCACCCGTCAGCATCACTGTCCGTTTGACGCCGAGCGCTTTTAAACGGGCAATGGCCTGTTTGGCGTCCTCTTTGATTTCATCGGCGATCACGATCGCCCCCGCATACCGCTGATCAACGGCGACATAGACGACGGTTCCGTTGTTTTCAGCTGTGCCGGAAGCGATTTGTTCTTTTGCCATCAGTTTTTGATTTCCGGCCAAAATCGTTGATCCGCCGGTTTTCACCCGAATGCCGTGTCCGGGTATTTCTTCATATTCTTCAATCTCCTCAGCCGCGAGCGGTTGATTGTAAGCCTCACGGATGGATGAAGCAATCGGATGATTGGAATGGACTTCGGCAAGCGCAGCCGCATGAAGCAGGCTGTCTTGCGTAAATCCTGCCGCCGGTTTGATATCAGTAACGGCGAAATTGCCTTTCGTTAAGGTTCCCGTTTTATCAAACACGGCGTATGCCACCTGATTGAGCGCTTCTAAATAGTTGCTGCCTTTCACGAGCACCCCTGCTTTAGACGCAGCCCCGATACCGCCGAAAAACCCGAGCGGAATGGAGACGACGAGTGCGCACGGACAAGAAATCACAAGGAAAATCAGCGCGCGGTACACCCAGTCGGATAGCGCCGCTGAAGGCACGAGAAGCGGCGGTAAAAAGGCGAGAAGCACCGCAACAATGACAACGGCCGGTGTATAATACTTGGCAAACTTCGTAATAAAGTTTTCCGTTTTCGCTTTACGTCCGGCCGCATTTTCGACCAGATCCAATATTTTTGACACGGCAGAGTCTTCATATCCTTTAGAGGTTTCAATATGAAGCACGCCGTTCTGATTCATAAATCCGGCCATCACATCTTGCCCCGGCTCCGCTTTTCTCGGCACGGATTCGCCCGTTAAAGCGGATGTATCAACCATCGAAGAACCGCTCAGCACCTTTCCGTCCAGCGGAATCCGTTCTCCGGGATTCACGACGATGACCTGTCCGACTTTGACGTCCTGCGGCGGAACGGCAGCCATGCCGTTTTCCGTTTTCACATTGGCGTACTCAGGACGGATGTCCAATAACGCGCTGATCGATTTTCTGGATCGGCTGACGGCCGCTCCCTGAAACAATTCACCGATTTGGTAGAACAGCATGACCGCGACGCCTTCCGGATACTGATGAATCACAAATGCGCCGATCGTGGCAAGCGCCATCAGAAAATGCTCATCAAATACCTGGCCGCGGACAATGTTTTTTCCCGCTCTGGCTACGATATCGCCGCCGATGATCAAATATGAAGCAAAAAAGAGCAGAAACTCAAGGACGGCGCCCGTGTGCGCGAAGTAAGCGATGACGGCCAAAACGGCTCCCGCTGCCAGCCTCACTAACATCAGGTGCAGCTTTTTGCGGTATTCATCCTCGCCGGGTTTATCTTCATGTTTCGCACGGACGGTCACATGAGGATCAATGGACTTTACTTTTTTCGCGACTTCGTCTTTCATCCATTGCTCGTTTTTGCCGCCGGCTGAGACCGTGATGGTGCTTGCCGCAAAATTGACAGCACAGCCGTCTATGCCGTCAATGGCTTTTACGCCGTTTTCTATTTTTTTTGCACAGTTGCTGCAATCAAGTCCGTCTAAAACAAATTCACCTTTGGCTGCTTTCATTTTCGACTCACCCTACTTTCCGTAATAGGATTCCCATAACATCAATACAGCTAAACGAATTTATATATATGAACATATACTCATATATGTGTTTTCTCTATTATATGCAGGCTTTGAATAAAGTGTCAATAAAAAAGACAAAACAGGCATCAGCCCATTTTGTCTTTTTTCACCTTCTGTAAACGCAAAGCATTAAGCACGACCGATACTGAGCTGAACGCCATGGCAGCGCCTGCCACCCACGGGGCCAGAAAGCCGGATGCCGCAATCGGAATGCCGATGCTGTTGTATCCCAATGCCCAGCCTAAATTCTGCTTGATGTTTCTCATGGTCAGCCTGCTCATGCCGATGGCGTCGGCAATGCCGTTCAGGTCACCGCGGATCAGCGTAATATCCGCCGCTTCCATTGCGATATCTGTGCCGGTGCCGATGGCCATTCCGATATCGGCCACAGCCAGCGCCGGAGCATCATTGATGCCGTCACCGACCATCGCCACGCGCCGGCCTTCTTTTTGCAGCCGGGAAATTTCCGCCGCCTTTTGTTCGGGAAGCACTTCGGCGATCACGCTGCCGATGCCCGCGGCTTTTGCAATGGCTTCTGCGGTCTTTTTGTTGTCACCGGTCATCATGATGACGTCAAGCCCCATATCATTCAGGCGTTTCACCGCGGCCGGAGATGTTTCTTTGATTGTATCGGCGACTGCGATAAGCCCCGCCGCTTTGCCGTCTGCCGCAATAAGCATCACCGTTTTTCCTTCCGCCTCCAAGCGGGCCATTTGCGGAAGCAGCGCCTCATGTTCAATGTGTTCTGATTCCATCAGCCGTCTTGATCCGGCTAGAATCGTTCTGCCGTCAGCCTCTGCATAGATTCCGGAACCGATCCGGGCTTGGAACCGGGTGATTTTCGGGATGGCAATCCCCCGTTTTTCGGCTCCTGACACGATGGCTTCTCCAAGCGGGTGCTCTGATCCCGTTTCGGCGGCCGCCGCCAGCCGCAGGAGTTCCTCTTCGTTCATTCCCGCTGCCGGCACGGCGTCTGTCAGAACCGGTCTGCCGTTTGTCACCGTTCCTGTTTTATCCAGTACGATTGTCGTCAGACGCTGTGTTTTTTCTAAATGCTCTCCGCCTTTAAAAAGAATGCCGAATTCAGCTGCGCGGCCCGAGCCCGCCATAATGCTCGTCGGTGTGGCGAGCCCAAGTGCGCACGGACAGGCAATGACAAGCACGGCGATGAATTTGCCGATCGCTTCAGAAAACTGTCCCGGCGCGGCCCATACATACCAAATGAGAAAAGTCAGCACGGCCAGCCCCAGCACAATCGGGACGAAAATGCCTGAAATGTGATCCGCGAGCCGCTGAATGGGGGCTTTTGATCCTTGGGCTTCTTCCACGATTTTAATAATGTGTGCAAGCGCGGTATCTTTCCCGACATTCACCGCTCTGATTTTGAGAAAGCCGTTTGCATTGATCGTCGCACCGGTGACACTGCTTTCGGGAGACTTATCGACAGGCATGCTCTCTCCCGTAATCATCGATTCATCAATTGCGGAATGGCCTTCAATCACTTCGCCATCGACAGGGACGCGTTCTCCCGGTTTCACGTATACGATGTCCCCCGTCCGGACCTCATCAATCGGAATCACCTGTACTTTGCCGTCCCGCTCAACCGCCGCCGTCTTCGCCTGAAGCTTCATTAACTTTTTAATCGCTTCTGATGAGCGGCCTTTCGCTTTCATCTCTAAAAGCTTTCCAAGCAAAATCAAAGTCAGCAAAATGGCGCTCGTTTCATAATAAAGCCCCTCAACATGTCCGTCTCGTCCGAGAGACGCAATCGTCATGTACAGGCTGTATGCGTAAGCGGCCGTCGTTCCGAGCGCAACGAGAACATCCATATTGGCGCTTTTGTTTCTCAGCGCCTTGTACGCCCCCATATAAAAAGGCCAACCGATGACGAGCTGCACCGGGGTGGCAAGCGCGAATTGCAGCCACGGATTCATCAGGATATCCGGCATCCAGATAAAAGAAGTAAAAGAAAAATGGCTGACCATCGACCATAGAAGCGGAAAGGAGAGAACGGCAGAAAATATCAGCCTGATCAGCTGTTTTCGCTGCTCTTTCTCCTTTTGGGATAATCCGCCGTCTCCATCAACCGCTTTCTTCTCGTCTAATCTGTAGCCGAGTTTTGCCACGGTCTCTTTCAGCTCTTTCGGTGTCACCTCTTTCGGATTGTATTCAACGGTGACTGTTTCCAGTGCGAAATTCACCGGTGCGCTGTCAACTCCCCCTATTTTGTTCAGGCGCTTTTCAATCCGGTTGGCGCAAGCGGCGCATGTCATGCCTTCAATCTGAAACTCGGCTTTTTCCGTCACGACGTGATAGCCGAGTTTTTCAATTTTTTCTTTTATGGCGCTTGCTTCGATTTTGTCAGGGTGATAGGAAATGTTTGAAGTCTCAAGCGCAAGATTGACGGAAGCGTCATTGACGCCGTCCATCCGTTTCAGCCCTTTTTCAATTCTTGAAGCGCAGGCGGCGCATGTCATGCCCCCCACTTGAATGGTCATTTCTTTCGGTTCACTCAATGTCCTCATCTCTCTTCATAAACCCCAGGGGGGTATAAATATGATAAAAGAAAACCGCGCCCGTTTCCGCAGCGCGATAAATCCTATACGACGTCATAACCTTGATCTTCAATCGCGTCTTTTATATCTAATACGGAGACTTTGTTCTCATCAAACGTCACATCCACCTGTCCGGCTTCCAATTTCACCTGAACCGCCGTCACTCCGTTCAGTTCTCCTACTCCGGTCTCTACTGCTTTGACGCAGTGCTGACAGGACATGCCTTCGACTTGCAGTGTTTTTTGTTCCATGATGATTCCCTCCACGTCTTGTTTTTTCTTCTTCATGTTACCATACCCCTGTAGGGTATTTCAAAACATTTTATTTTACGATTTTGCGATTTTTTTCACAACGTCAAGCAGCTCGGCAATCGCCTGCTCCCCGTTTCCGCTCTCAATGGCGCCGGCTACGCAGTGATGGGCGTGATCTTCCAGCAGATGAAACGCGACTTTCTGCATGGCTGCCTGTACGGCTGAGATCTGCACGAGAATATCCACGCAGTATCGTTCGTTCTCCACCATATTCTGAATGCCCCTGACCTGGCCTTCAATCCGTTTCAGCCGGTTCAGGATCTGGTCTTTTTCTTTGGCGCTTTTATGATTTAACGATTGATGCTCGGTATGTTTGTCCATTTTCCACCTCGGTTTTTTTCTTCGTTATCTTCATTATACAGACTTGAAAATCCGGTGTAAAAAATTTTCAACACACAAGTTTTACCAGTACACCCGCGGGGTATATATTGTTATCACATATCAAGAGGGGGAAATTCATTGAAAACGATACAGGTTGGCATATTGGGATATGGTTTGTCGGGTAAAGTCTTTCATGCGCCGCTTTTGGACGTCCTTGATGATTATCAGATCAAAAAAGTCATGACGTCCAGAACGGAGGAGGTCAAACGTGATCTGCCGGGGGCTGAAGCCGTGCGCGCGATTGAAGACATTACCGGTGATCCTGACATTGACCTCGTCATCGTCACGACACCGAGCGGAATGCATTATGAATCAGCGATGAAATGTCTACTGGCGGGAAAACACACCGTCGTGGAAAAACCGATGACGGCGACTTCAGCAGAAGCGGAGGAACTGAGAAGAACGGCTGAAGATAAAGGCGTCTTACTGAGCGTGTACCACAACCGGCGGTGGGACAATGACTTTTTAACGATACAAAAGCTGATTCGGGACGGGGCGCTTCAAGACATTCATACATATCAAGTCAGCTACGATCTATACAACCCGGTTGTACAGGAAAAATGGCGCGAAAAGAACGGACCCGCCACGGGAACGCTGTATGATCTCGGTTCACATATTATTGACCAGACACTTCTGCTTTTCGGAATGCCGGAATCCGTCACCGCACATGTGATGAAGCAGCGGGACAACAGCGAAACCGTTGATAATTTTCTGGCCGCGCTCCATTACGGCAAGCTTCAGGTCATCCTTCAATCCGGCTCCATGAATGCGGCAAGCGGCCCGCGCTATCAGATTCACGGACGGAATGCAAGCTTTATCAAATACGGAATGGATGGACAGGAAGATGCGCTTTCAGCGGGCAAAAAGCCGGTTGACGAGAGCTGGGGCGCCGATGATCCTGACAACTTCGGAGAGCTGACAACCGCAGCGGATGAAAAAAGGCATACAGAAACAATCCCCTCTGAGAACGGCTCTTACCTTACGTACTACAAACTGCTGGCGGACAGCATCTTAAACGGAAAACCGCTTCCCGTTACGGCAAAAGAAGGCATCGATGTCATCCGTGTCATTGAAGCGGCGATGAAAAGCAGCGAGCAAAAACGGACGATTGCCCTTTAATATAAAAAACCTCCCTGCCGACGGCGGGGAGGTTTTTTTTAAGATCAGAATGATTTTCCGGCTTCTTTCGCGCGGGCAATCGCATCTTCTTTAATTTGCTGTGCTTTATTCGGTTCAGCATTATGGCCTTCAACGATTAAACCGTCAAAAGAAGGAACGCCGAAGAAGTTCATCATGATGCCGATGTAACGGTGGCCCATTTCCATGTCAGCCGCCGGGCCTTCAGAGTAATAGCCTCCGCGCGCCTGAATGTGGAGCGCTTTTTTGTCAGTCAACAGACCGATCGGGCCTTGCTCTGTATATTTGAATGATTTTCCGGCTACAGCCACAGAATCAAGGTACGCTTTCATAACAGGCGGGAATGAGAAGTTCCAAAGCGGTGTGACGAATACGTATTTGTCAGCTGACGCGAATTGATCGCTCAGCTCGTTCAGACGGCCGACTTTCGCTTTTTCGTTTTCAGAAAGCTCTTCAAAACCTGTGCCGGATTGAAGTTTTCCCCAGCCGCTGAATACATCCGCGTCGATATGAGGAATGTTCTCTTTGTAAAGGTCGATATGTACAACCTCATCATTCGGGTTTGATTCTTTATAAGAATCGATAAACGCTTTTCCTGTCGCCATGCTGTAAGATGTCTTTTCATCATGAGGATGAGCAGTGATATAAAGTACTTTTGCCATTATAAACAGCCCTTTCGTTTTCAGATTACACACACATTTATTATGAAATATGAATGTTTTTTTATACTGATCAGTTCTGTAATAATTATAGTTACAAAAAAATCATTTAGCAACAATAATATCTCGAAATCAGTATATTTTTTTGAAAAGGCTGTAATGACGGGAATGGCAAGCAGCAGAAAAAGCAGAAACCTCAGTTTCTGCTCAAAATCGGATTGGGTCTGCAGGCCGGAATATCCAATCCGAGATTCCCCCGCAGTGTATCGGCCGGATAGCTTTTTCGGTACAGCCCCTTTTCCTGAAGGATCGGTATGACTTGATCCACAAAGGCTTCAAGCATGCCCGGAATGTCAGAATGAATAATAAATCCGTCCGCCGCTTCCCGCTGAAACCATGTTTCAATTAATGATGCCACACGTTCCGGTGTGCCGATAAAATGGGTTCGCGGAAACGCGGCTTCGCGCGCCACTTGACGCAGCGTAAGATTCCGGGCTTTCGCCTCTCTTTTGATACGGTCTGTCGTGCTTTGAAACGCGTTTTTCCCGACGTCGCCCAAATCAGGAAACGGCTCATCCAGCGGAAAACGGCTCAGATCATAATCGTCAAAGAATCTGGCCACATATTTAACAGCGTTCTCTATCGGAATCAGCTCGGCGAATTCTTGGTATTTCGCTTCCGCTTCTTCTTGTGAGCCGGCTATAATCGGACTGATTCCCGGAAAGATCCGCAGCTTGGAAGCGTCCCGGCCGTAATCTGCCGCCCGCTTCTTCACATCATCATAAAAAGCTTTCGTTTCCTCAAGTGAATTGGAGTGCGTAAAGACTGCATCTGCATTCCTCGCGGCAAACGACCGTCCGGTTTCTGAAGACCCCGCTTGGAAAACAACCGGCTCTCCCTGTTTGGACCGGCCGATATTCAGCGGGCCCTCCACTTGAAAATACTCGCCTTTATGATACAGGCGATGCAGTTTGTAAGGGTCAAAAAACTGCCCGGTTTCTTTGTTGCGGACGAAGGCATCTTCTTCCCAGGAATTCCACAGGCCGCGCACCACGTCCACATGTTCCTGGGCGATGGCATAGCGCCGGCTGTGGTCGGGAAGGCTTTCTTTGCTGTGATTGCGCGCGGCTCCCGCCTGCGGAGAGGTGACGAGATTCCAGCCCGCCCGGCCGCCGCTGATATGGTCAAGAGACATCAGCTGTCTTGCGATGGTGAACGGCTCAGTGAACGATGTGGAAAATGTGCCGATTAAACCAAGATGGGTTGTAGATGCGGTAAGCGCCGATAAAATAGTGATCGGCTCAAACCGATTTAAGAAGTGCGGGATGGACTTTTCAGAAATGAACAAGCCGTCCGCAATAAAAGCAAAGCTGAACAGCCCTCTTTCAGCAGTCTGCGCTTTTTGCCTGTAAAACGCCGCATTCGTGCTTGCTGTCGGATCGGCGTCGGGATGACGCCAGCCGTCCGTTGTGCCGCCGACACCGTGAATCATGGCTCCGAATTGAATAAGATCCGTCCGGTTCATTTTCTCTCCCCCTTTTTCCCCTCGTAATCGGCAAGCGCCCGTTCTACATGTTCAATGCCGACTTGAGTAACGGCCTGATACACACGACTGTCACCGCTGCCGATTTCAACGACGGGGACATGACGGATGCCGTACTTCGCCTGCAGCACGTCACGTAATTCATCCCGCTCTGTCACATCAATTGTTTCGTATGCAACGGCTTTTTCCCGCAAATATCCTTTCACTTCATCGCAATAGGAGCAGCCCTGTTTGCTCCAGACCACTACGTTTACTTCATGACTCATGTTCATCCCTCCTATAATTGTGGGGCCGGCTGCACCGCTTCGCTTAACAGCCGGTAAGACAATCGTTTTTCCTCAGCGTTTTTGATAGGCGACAAAATCACAAAATCAGTAATGCTGTATTGAACGGATAATCGTCGCAGCTCGGCGGCGGTCTCTTCTTTTGTCCCGGCAATCACACCCGTCTTTTGTGTAATCAGCTTATATGGCTGCGTGACTTGTTCAAGAAACGCTGCCGCTTGTTCCCGGGAACCGACATTCATCTTTTTGCCGTCTTCGAGAATGATTTTGACCGACTCACGCGATACCATGTGTTTTTCCGCTTCTGCTTTTGTATGCGCGGTAAATACCATCGGCGCAAGGTGAAATTCCGCCTTCGACCCTTTCGGCAGATGCTCGTCAAAGGCGTGGCGCGCTTTTTCTAACGCAGCCTCTTCACCGTTTATGAAATAGGCGAAAACGAAGGAAATGCCGAGTTTGGCCGCGGATATCGCGCTTTCCGTGCTGCCGCCGAGCAAAAAGATGTCAGGCGCATACTCAGTATGCGGCGCCGGCCGCAATGACGCGTAGCGGTGCGAGTCCGGAAAATCATTTCGGATGAAATGAGTCAGCTCCTCAAGCTTTTCTTCAAATAAACGGGCGGGCTGAATAAGCTCCCGCTGCAGCGCATCGGTTGACAGCTGAAATCCGCCGGGCGCTTTGCCGACACCGAGCGCCACACGGCCGGGAGCAAGGGCGGACAGAACCCGGAACTGCTCCGCCACTTTATAAGGACTGTAATGCTGCAGCATCACCCCGCCGGATGCGAGACGGATTTTTTTCGTGCTTGCGGCAAGATACCCCAGAACAATTTCCGGAGCTGATCCTGCTATCTCTTCATTGTTATGATGCTCCGCCGCCCAGAAACGGTCATATCCGTATTGTTCGGCCTCCTGAGCCAATTTCACCGTTTGCCGCAAGGCTTCTTCTGCGGTTTGGTTTTCCGCGGTGACACTTTGGTCTAAAATGCTTAAACGAATCATACGACAGGCTCCTTTATGCGCTCTTTTATGTCATAACCGTAATCAGGCAGCACGCGGCGGAGGAACTTCTTCGTTCTTTCTTTTTTCGTCTTGTAAAAGACTTCCTCAGGCGTTCCTTGTTCCACGATTGCTCCTTCATCCATAAACACAATTTGGTCGGACACTCTTCTGGCGAATTCCATTTCATGTGTGACAATGATCATGGTGGCGCCGGTCCGCACAATGTTAAGCATCACATCGAGCACCTCGCCGACAAGCTCCGGATCAAGGGCTGCGGTCGGTTCGTCAAACAGCATCACATCAGGATGAATGGCAAGCGCCCGGGCAATTCCGACCCGCTGCTTCTGTCCTCCCGATAGCTGATTCGGATAGGCGTGCAATTTATCCTGAAGCCCCACCTTGGCCAGTTCCCGCTCGGCAATGGCGTACGCATCTGTTTTTTTCATTTTCCTTGCGACCGTCAGGCCTTCCATGACATTTTGAATCGCCGTTTTATGCGAAAACAAATGATATTGCTGAAAAACCATCGCCGTCTGTTTCCTCAGTCTGAGAATGTCTTTTTTGGCAGGCTTTTTGCAGTTAATGACTTCACCGTGCAGCGAAATGGCGCCCTCATCCGGCCGCTCAAGTAAATTAAGGCAGCGCAGAAAAGTGGTTTTCCCGGAACCGCTCGGGCCGATGATGGTCACGACTTCTCCTTTCCGGACACTTAAATTGATCCCCTTTAGCACGTGATGACTGCCAAAATGTTTCTGAATGTTTCGGATTTCGATCATAATGCGCCTCCTTGATATCTGGCCGCTCTTTTTTCCGCCAGACTGTTTACAGCTTCGAGAATCAGCGTTAATCCCCAATAAATCACGGCCGCCCCGATAAATGCTTCCAGAAACGCATAGTTATCGGATGCCGCAATCGTCGCCGTTCCTGTAATTTCAGGCACTGCAACAATTGCCGCGATGGAAGTGGTATGCAAAAAGCCGATGCCTATATTGGTGAAGTTCGGCAGCGATATCACGAACGCCTGCGGCAGAACCACGCGCCGAATCATCTGTCCCCGCGTCAGGCCGATTGAATATGCCGCCTCCGCCTGCCCCGTATCGACGGCCATGATCCCGGATCGGAGAATTTCCGTCATATAAGCGCCTGCCGTTAATGACAGTGCCATGATGACAAACACGGCGACCGGAATCTGATTGGCCGACCAGCCGAGATGAAACGCGCGGCTGAATTGATCGGCAATCAGCGGAACCCCTAAATAAATCAGCATAATATGGAGAATCGCCGGGGTGCTGCGGAAAAAAGACACGTAAAACGATGAGCAGGCCAGCAGCCATTTGATGCGGAATATACGCACCGTGATATTGCCGAGAGCTATGAAAAATCCGGCAATAATCGGAATGACCGTCATCGCCAATGTAAGCGGAACGGTTTTCATCATTTGTTTTATCGCAGTGCCGATAAACGGAATGTCCAGCTCCACTGTTCTCCCTCCTTTTCAGCCGTGCGCGCTCATGTCAAAAACCGTCACAAGGCGCGTCTCATCTTTCTTGATTCGTTTTTCGGCCCATCTGAAGACACGTTCAAATAAAAGGGCGGCCGCATAATACAGAACAGAAAGCGAGATATACACTTCTAAAGAATGATTGCTCGATGTAATCAAGGTCTGTCCTCTGCCCGACATATCCATCACCCCGATCGAAAAAGCGAGTGATGTATCTTTTAAGAAACCGATCACCATATTTCCGATGTTGGGAAAGGCCTGCACAAGCGCCTGCGGCAGAATGATGCGCCGGAATGTCTGCCCCCCGTTCAGCCCGATGCTGAACGCCGCCTCCGCCTGCCCGCGGTCGACGCTGTTCACACCTCCCCTGATGATTTCCGCCGCTCTTGCCGCGCTGCTCAGCGCATACGTGGCGATGGCCGCATACAAAGGGTCCATTTTGGAGGTATCAATCCCGGCGAGCGCCGTGAGCGCCGGAATGCCG
This sequence comes from Bacillus sp. KICET-1, assembly GCF_027721405.1. Classification (NCBI taxonomy): domain Bacteria; kingdom Bacillati; phylum Bacillota; class Bacilli; order Caryophanales; family Bacillaceae; genus Bacillus; species Bacillus sp. KICET-1. The sequence continues at coordinate 1,605,639 of NZ_CP113515.1, read as the reverse complement.
TAAAATACAATGAACAGCTGCACCATGATAGGCGTTCCTCTGAAAAAAGAGATATACAGCTTCGCAAACTGATTCAAGACGGGAATGCGATAGATGCGGGGCAGCGCCAAAAGCAGCCCCAATAGAAAGCCGAACAGCAAAGACACCGCCAATATATACAGCGTGACGGGCAAATACCCGAGCAATGTCGGCACAAAGGACGCGATCATACTGATATCAAACGCTTTTTCCATTGCCGATCCCTCTCTTTTTCACTTAATATTGCTCCTTTGAATAATCCGCGCCGAGCCACTTTTCACTCAGCTTTTTAAGCGTGCCGTCATCAATGATTTCCTGCAGGGCTTTATCAATGTCATCGCTCAGCGTTTGTTCATTTTTGTTAAACATAAAGAACACTTTGGCATTTGACAGCACCCCGCCGACTGTTTTTTCTTTGATCGCGCTCGTTTTGTTTTGGAAATCGACGGCAAACGGCGTTGAAATCGTCGCATCGGCGCGGCCGGATTTCAGCTGATTGGCCGCATCGTTGGAGCCTTGGCCGGCATAAGCGATTTCAAACGGACTGTCGTGTTCTTCATTCCATTTCTTCAGCACAAGCGCGCCGTTTGACGTCGGACTCGTAATGACCCGCTTCCCTTTCAAGTCATCAATGCCGTGAATGTTCCCGTTTTCTTGAAGCACCGTGATTTTCAGCGGGAAGTTGTTATACGCGACTTGATTGAACAGAAATTTTTTCTCCCGTTCGGCGCTTTTCTCCATTTGATGGGCTACGATATCGACTTTATGCTGGCCGAGGCTGACAAGCAGGTTGGAGAAATCCATCGTTTTAAAAGTGAAACGATAGTCCGGCAGGCGCCTGTCAAGCTCTTTCACCAGCTCAACGTCGTAGCCCGTCAATTTGCCCTTATCATCAATAAAGCAAATATTCGGAAATTGAGTTCCCGTGCCGACCGTGATGTTGTTCACGTTTTTCTGATTGCCTGATGCCGCCTCCCCGCCCGCGCCGCAGGCTGATAACGCCGCCGTTGCGGCAATTGTTAATGACATGACCGCCAATCTTATTTTCATGTGATCGCCCCGTTTTCTGCTTCAATTATTTCGTGAAACTTGATTTTGAATAATCCGCGCCGAGCCATTTTTCACTCAGCCTTTTCAATGTGCCGTCCTTCTCAAGCTTTTGAATCGCCCGATCCGTATCGTCCGCCAGGGTTTGGCTGTTTTTATTGAACATAAAATACACCTCGGTATCCAGCAGCACATCACCGACCGTTTTTTGTTTGAACGCGTGCGTCTTATTTTGAAAATCGACGGCAAACGGCGTGGATACGGTGGCGTCAGCGCGTCCCGTCTCAATTTGGTTTGCTGTATCATTGCCGCCCTGCCCGGCGTATTTCAAATGTATCGGGCTGCCGTGGGTTTTGTTGTATGCCGTCATATAGTCCGCCGCGTTTGACGTCGCGCCGACGATGACGGTTTTCCCTTTTAAATCCCGGAGCGTGTGTATCGCGTCATTATCCGCCTTCACCGTGATGTACATCGGCGAGTAGTTATACGGGATCTTGTGATACAAAAAGCGTTTCTCCCGTTCCTTATTTTTCGCCATATTGTGCGCGATCACGTCAATTTTCCGGTTTCCGAGACTTGTGAGCAGATTCGAAAAATCCATCGTCTTAAAGACAAATTTGTATTGCGGCAGCTGTTTATCAATGGCTTTCATCACTTCAATGTCATAGCCGGTCAGCTCGCCTTTTTCATCCATAAAAGCAATGTTCGGAAAATCAGTTCCCGTGCCGACAATGACGGTCTGCGCGCCGCTCCCCGCTTTTGTGCTTTCTCCTTGCCCGCACCCGGCCAGCACGCCGAGCAGCAGAAGCAGACAGCCGGCTCTGATCCGTTTTTTTATCATTGCGCCCAGCTCGGTGTGCCTAACAGCGACGCGTCAAACCGCTCCGGTATGAGCACCTTTCTCATCATGACTCCGATGTCTCCGTCTTTCTCCTGCTCAAAATACACTTCATACCCCCTCCGTCTGTACATATCTACAAGCCAGGGATGCTTGCGCGCCGAAGTGCCGAGCGTGATGGCCGGGGCCTTCAGCGTATCCCGCAGCACGTGTTCCTCTACATAAGTCAAAAGTTTGCTGCCGATGCCCTGCCCCTTCAGCTCAGGAAGCGTCGCAAACCACCAGACAAACGGATATTTTGACGGAGGCGTGTCACTCTCCCACGGAAAACGGATCGTAATTGTTGAAAGAAGCCGTCCGTCCCGTTCGAGCACGACGGCTGAATGATTTTCAATATTTTCTGTTACCATATCGATGTCGGCCCGCGCCGACGGCCAGTCAATCTCCAAATTGCGGATCGGCTGAAACGCGCTGTACAGCAGCTCTAAAAACTCCGGCGCATCCTTTTTCTCAGCCAATCGAAATATGTCTTCACTCATTCCGGTCACTCTCCCCGCAAAAATATATAATTCCAATTTGTTTACTAAGCTTTGATTGTTTATACTATAAAACAAACTGATTTATTTGACTAATCAAAAAAAGTAAAGGAAAGGTTCAAGAAAATTAATGAACAGCCGGGAGGGGATTTCGTTGGAATTACGCACCATTAAAACGTTTCATACCATCGTACAGTCAGGCAGCTTTTATAAGGCCGCCGAAATTCTGAACTACTCACAGCCGACGATTTCAATGCGGATTAAACAGCTGGAACAGGATGTAGGCGCGCAGCTGTTTGAACGGGGAAAGAAGCTGAAACTGACAAGGGCGGGGCGGCTGTTTCATGAGCGGGCCGGGCAGCTTCTCGCGCAATACGAGGTGCTTGACCATACTTTGGCCGACATCAGACAGGGCCAGGCCGGCCTTATTCAGATCGGCATATCCGAACCGACGGCAAGCCTGATCTTCCCTGCCGTACTGCGGGGTTTCTTACATGATTATCCTGACATGTCGGTCAATGTCAGCGTGGATGATGCCAATACATGCAGCCGCAAACTGCTGGAGGGCGCCATTGATTTTGCCGTATGCGGCGAGCCGGAGCTGATTCTGGAAAATTATTTCGATCCGTTTTTCCATGACTCGCTCAATGTCATCGTGTCAGACAGACATCCCCTTGCCGACAAAGCAAGCGTCAATCTCGAGGATTTAGAAAATGAATGCCTGATTTTCACGCCCGCCAATTGCCCGATCCGGATTCAAATTGAACAGCACCTGCAGCGTGCCATCGGGAGCCGCTATCGAAAAATGGAGCTGACCAGCAGCATGGCTCATCAATACTATGTCAGGGAAAATATCGGCGTCTCAATCTTTACGGCGACGGCGCACTCAGAACCGATCGAGGGCACGAAGGTCATTCCGATCAATAACTTAACAATTTCACCGCCGGTCGGGCTGTTGACAAACCAAAAAGAAGAGCATTTTGACTGCGCCACAAAAGATTTAATCAGCAGGATCATCGGCCGGTTTCAGCGTGATCCGCATTAAAAAAACCCCCGCTTTACGGGGGTTTTTTTACGTTCATCTTATATAATGCTCCGCACCAAGCCGCCGTCGATCCGCAATGCAGATCCGTTAATGGCAGACGACAGCGGGCTGCTTAAAAAGGCGACAAAGTGGGCGATTTCTTCCGGACGGATCAATCGCTGAATGATCGACGTCGGACGATTTTCCTTCATAAATCGTCTCTCCGCTTCAGCCACTGTCAGGTTTTCACCGGGATAAAGCGACTCAAGCATTGTTTCGACGCCCTCTGTTTTCGTGGAGCCGGGCATGACCGTATTCACCGTCACATTCGTCCCTTCCGTGAGCTCGGCCAGACTGCGTGACAGCGACAGCTGCGTCGTTTTCGTAGCGCTGTAATGGGCCATTTCCTGAGAAGGCATGACGGCCGCTTCACTCGCGATAAAAATCACCCGCCCTTCCTTCCGTTCAATCATCCGCTTTGCATACCGGCGTGTCAGCCTCACGCCGCTCATGATATTCACCTCGAAAAACCGGAGCCACTCTTCGTCAGGAATATCAAAGTATTCCGCAGGTTCAAAGATTCCTAAATTGTTGACGAGAATATCCACATCCGGATACTGCTGAAAAATCGCGCCGCACCCTTCCGCCGTGCCTAAATCAAATGCGGCCGGATAGAGACGGGCATCCGGCGTCTGTTTCTCTAGTTCCCGGATCGTTTCGTTCACCTTTTCTTCACGGCGGCCGTTAATGATCACGGCCGCACCTTCTGCAATCAGCGAAGCCGCAATCGCCTTCCCGATGCCTGACGTAGATCCCGTCACAAGCGCCGTCTTCCCTTTCAACTGCAAATCCATCATCCATTCCTCCCTATCGCAAGTCTCTTCTTATATATGGACAGAAATCGAAAGCCTGAAACCTTCCGTCCCTATTATCGGATAGAAAAATAGATGAGGGAAGTACGCACTTTTTAGTGCCTGTCCGTTGTCCCGGCTGACGGCTGATCGATTTGAATGACAAATCGATTCCCTAACTCTTCCTGAGCCTCTTGAAGCAGCTCCAAGACATCTTCCGCATCCGAACCCAATGCCTTTTGACTGGCCTCAAAGTTCTTCCACACCAAAGTCAGCGGAAGTTCGATCCAGCCTGTCAGACAATCCCATAAGGCATTCAGATTTTCACCATAATAGTCCGGGAAATCTAATTGATCTTTTAAGATTCGGTGTAATGCTTCTGTGCTTGTAACATCTTTTCCGTCTATGATGACTTTTAACATCAATAACACCTTCCACTATTTTATTTTATGAAATGTTTTATAATGGTCTGTTGTTTTATAGATTAACCCATCATTAGAATAAAGAAGTCCGTCCCTATTATCGGATAGAAAAATAGATGAGAGGAAGTACGCACTTTTTAGTGCCTGTCCGTTGTCCCGGCTGACGGCTGATCGATTTGAATGAAAAATTCACCATCTAATTCTGCCTGAGCCTTTTTTAATATCCTTAATACATCATCAGCATCCGAACCCAATGCCTTTTGACTGGCCTCAAAATTCTTCCACACCAATGTCAGCGGATATTCTATCCAGCCTGTCAGACAATCCCATAAGGCATTCAGATTTTCACCATAAAAGTCCGGGAAATCTAATTGATCTTTTAAGATTCGGTGTAAAGCTTCTGTGCTTGTAACATCTTTTCCGTCTATGATGACGATTTCCATTCACTTTCACTCCTTGATTTCGGCATGAAAAAACCGCAGTGCGTCATGTGACGGCACTGCGGTTCCTCTGTTATGTATGGAGACGGTGGGAGTCGAACCCACGTCCAGAAACATCGATTACTTAAGCGTCTACGAGCGTAGCCTGCATATTTCGTGTTTCACTCGTCTTCGTGCCTGCGGGCGGGCCTTCCGAGAGCTAGTCTGTCAGTCTCTTCTTACGTTCTCAGACGGGAACGCAAGCGTAGCCTACTTGGATGTGCTCTTCACGGACACATAGGCAATGTCAGGAAGAGCTCGCTGCGTTTATTAGGCAGCTAGTGCTAAGTTTTGGTTAAAACTTTTAGTTTTGCCAGTTATATTTAGGTGCGTGTTAACGAGATCGCCTCTCGGCTCGCAGCTCAAGCTCGATCCATCCCTGTCGAATCCGTAACGTCCCCTTGTTAAGGGTATACGGGAGATCTATCAAGCTCTTGCTCAACTGGCTGTACTGTTATTATACCATGATCACAGGCAAATTCAATTGGGAATGTCTTCAATAAACAGCCTGTGAATCTGATGTGTGAACAGTATAGCACAGGGCATATCATCACATCAAGGCTCATGCATCAGAAGCCTTTTTGTCTGTCTCTGAACGCTCTTTCGATTTCTCTTTTGGCGTCTTTTCGTTTTAAATCTTCGCGTTTATCGTATGTTTTCTTCCCTTTTCCGAGGCCGATTAACACTTTGGCAAAGCCGTTTTTCAAATACAGCTTCAGCGGCACGAGGGAATAGCCTTTCTCTTTCGTCAGGCCGATCAGCTTATTGATTTCTTTCCGGTGCATCAAAAGCTTTCTCGTCCGGAGCGGGTCATGGTTATAGCGGTTTCCCTGCTCGTACGGGCTGATGTGCATGTTGTGGAGGAACACTTCGCCGCGTTCGATTTTCGCAAAGGAATCCTTCATGTTTACGCGGCCGGCGCGGATGGACTTAATCTCCGTTCCCTGCAGCACGATGCCTGTTTCATAGGTTTCTTCTATAAAGTAATCATGGTTTGCTTTTTTGTTTTGCGATAATACTTTGCCTGATCCTTTTGGCATGCCTTATCCTCCTCTCTCCGCAAAAACCGTTCATGTGTGCGATACGCTTTATTTTAGCAAATGGAGCGTTCCGCGACAATGAAAATGCGGCTTGCGAAAGAAAGCAAACAGAGCATTTTGCCCCATTTGCTTTTCGCATTTACTTCTTCTTTTTGCGTTTTTGTTTCGGCGCGTTTTGGAAACCGCGTTTTTTCTTTTTCTTCTTCGGTTTTGTAAACCATTCCCCTTTTTCCTCCGATTTCGGCGGTGAAGCCGGGGTATTGCTGTTTAACACGCGTTTCCGCGCCGGTCTGCCTCGTTTTCTGCGGTCGCCTGTTGTTTCTCTCGGACGGCGGGTGCCTTTCATGCCGACAATTTCAAAGTCGATGTTTCTCTCATCTTTATTGACGTCGACGACTTTGACCGTGATTTCGTCTCCGATGCGGTAAACGTTGCCCGTGCGTTCACCGATCATGGCGAAATGCTGCTCGTCAAAACGGTAATAATCATCCGTCATAAAGCTGACGTGCACAAGCCCTTCAATCGTATTCGGCAGCTCGACGAACATTCCGAAATTCGTGACGGAACTGATCATGCCGTCAAATTCCTCGCCGATTTTATCAAGCATATATTCCGCTTTTTTCAGATCGTCCGTTTCCCGCTCGGCGTCAACGGCGCGACGTTCCATCGTTGACGTATGATCAGCGATTTCCGGAAGGCGTTCGGCCCACTTTTCTTGAGTCGCTTCGTCCGATTGTCCGTTGATCAAATACGTTCTGATCAGCCTGTGAACGATTAAGTCAGGATAACGGCGGATCGGCGATGTGAAGTGTGTATAAAACTCAGTCGCCAGCCCGAAATGGCCCAGGCTTTGCGGGTCGTATTTCGCCTGCTTCATGGAACGGAGCATGACCGTTGAAATCACCGTTTCTTCCGGACGGTCCCGTACTTCATCAAGAATGCTTTGCAGCGCGCGCGGATGAATGTCTCCGGCTTTCCCTTTGACGATATAACCGAATGTCGTGACGAACTCCAGGAACTTTTGCAGTTTTTCGGCGTTCGGCTCTTCGTGAATCCGGTAAATAAACGGCACGTTCATCCAATGGAAGTGCTCGGCCACCGTTTCGTTTGCGACAAGCATGAATTCTTCGATCAGCTTTTCCGCTACTGAGCGCTCTCTGATGACGACGTCTTTTACGGCGCCTTCCTTATCGACGAGCACCTTCGCCTCTTTGAAATCAAAATCCACGGCGCCGCGGTCCATCCGTTTCGCCCGGAGAATTTCCGCCAGACGTTCCATGTCTTTAAACATCGGGACGAGCGGCTCATATCTTTCTTTCAGCTCGGCGTCGTCTTCTGTGAGGATCCGGTTGACATCTGAATAGGTCATTCTTTCCGTCGTTTTGATGACGCTTTGGAAGATCTCGTGCTCCGTTACCTGTCCCTGCTGGTTGATTGTCATTTCGCAGGAAAGCGTCAGCCGGTCGACCTTCGGATTTAAAGAACAGATTCCGTTAGACAGTCTGTGAGGAATCATCGGAATGACCCGGTCAACCAAGTATACGCTTGTCCCTCTTTCCAGCGCTTCTTTATCAATCGGGGAATTCTCCGTGACGTAATGGCTGACGTCGGCAATATGGACGCCGAGCTTGTAGCTGCTGTTATCAAGCTTTGTCACGGTGACGGCGTCATCCAGATCCTTCGCATCCGCGCCGTCAATGGTGACAATGACCTGATCGCGGAGATCACGGCGGTTTTTGATGTCTTTTTCATCGATGGTATCCGGCGTGCTTGTTGCCTGCTCCATCGCTTCAGCCGGAAAGTCCCCCGGCAGGCCGTGCTTATGGATAATTGATAAAATATCGATGCCCGGATCATTTTTATGGCCGAGTATTTCAACGATTTCTCCTTCGGCGTTCATTCTGCCTTCAGGGTAGCTTGTCAGTTTGACGACGACTTTATGGCCTTCCGCAGCGCCGTTATTGGCATGTTTCGGAATAAAAATATCACTCGTGATTTTCTTATCATCCGGGATGACAAAGCCGAAGCTTTTCGTTTCTGTGTATGTGCCCACGACGCGGTCGATGCTTCTTTCCAGGATGCGGATGACCGTGCCTTCCTGTCTCGATCCGCTTGACTGGGAATTGAGCCGCACCATGACGATATCGCCGTTCATGGCCGTATTCAGCTCATTCGGCGGAATAAACACATCGCTTAAAGAGGTATCCTCCGGCAATAGAAACGCGAATCCCTTCGCATGCGCGGAAATTTTTCCTTTTACTAAATTCATTTTTTCCGGAAGCCCGTAGCGGTTGCTTCTGGTGCGGACGATCTGTCCCGTCTCCTCGAGCGCCACCAGCGCTTTTACCAGCTCTTTAAATTCATCTGCTTCCGTGATGTTCAGCATCTCCTCGAGTTCCTGAACGGTAAGGGGCTTGTACGCCTCTTCCTTCATAAACGCGAGAAGACGGTCCATAAACGCTTCTTTTTCCATTATTCGACCTCCTGTTTGTTACCAATCGAGTTTCTCTAAAAATTCGTACACATCCTGATGAACGAGGTCCCGTTCTTTATCAAGCGTGATGACATGGCCTGATTCTTCATACCATTTCAGCTGTTTGTCGTCCGTTTCCACCTCGTTGTAAATGATGTTCGCACTTTCTGTATTGATCATATGGTCATGCCGTGCCTGAACCACAAATGTCGGGGAATAGATCATGTCGACGTTTTTGCGCACATCGGCAATCAGCTCTTGAAGCGATTTGAGCGTATTCATCGGTGTTTTTTCAAACTCCTTCATTTCCTTTTCAATCTGCTCCGGCTGTTTTCCTTCGAATTTTTTATAATTGCGCGCGTAGGAAAGAACTCCTTCGTACATAACCTCTTCACTTTTAATGTGCATCGGCGCACACATAGGAACAATTCCCTTTATGGGTACAGTGTAACCCAATTTCAATGAAAAAACCCCGCCCAGCGACAGTCCGCAGGCCGCAATGTTTTCATAGCCTTCAGACCGTAAATATTCATAACCGTCCATGACGTCTTTCCACCAATCTTCAGGCCCCGTATGTACCAGCTCTTCCGGCGGAACGCCGTGCCCTTTATATTGAGGCGCGTGACAAGTGTAGCCGCGCTCATTCAAGTAGCGGCCGAGCATTCTGACGTCTGCCGTATTTCCCGTAAATCCGTGCAGCAGAAGCACCGCTTTGTCTCCGCCTTTAAATGTAAATGGTTTTGGTGTCACAATTTTCATGCTCATAACCCCTTTTTTGCACATTCAATTTAGTTTTCCACAGTTTTGCGAGAAACAAACGCCGTCTCTCAACAAGAAAAAGGCCTGATATTAAATCAGACCTTATACAAACATTGCCTTATACGATATACGCCAGCGAAATCGTCAACACGAAAAACAAGACTGCCAGCACAACGGTTGTGCGGTGAAGAATCAGATCAAGGCCCCTTGCTTTCTGTTTTCCGAAAAGCTGCTCCGCCCCGCCTGAAATTGCACCCGATAAACCGGCGCTTTTGCTGGTTTGAAGCAATACGACAATAATAAGTGCAATACTGACGATAACCAATAAGGTAATCAATAATGTGTGCATTCCATACACCTCCAGACTGACTGGCCTACATTGCTTCTATTTTACATGAAAAGCAAAGGCATGTCACGCCGTATCGGTATACATCATGTCAGAAAAACGGAAATGCGTTTGAATCTTCCATCATCATTGACTTTTGTCAACAAAGTCGTAGTAAAAAAGATCTTCAAATTTCATGTCAAAGTAATAGAGCATTTTTCCGATGACCAGCTGTCCCGGCCTCCGCTCTCCATTCAGTACACGGCTCAGTGTGGCGGGAGATATTCCGATCTCCAGGGCGAGCTGGTTTAACGAGTAGTCATTATTGACCATATACTGCAGCACATAATCTCTTCTGATCTGTATCTTTTCGACCACTTTCTTCACCTTCCGTTCTGTCAAATACTTTCTTTCTTATACATAAGATACGGCTTTTGTTAACTTTTGTCAATACTTTTCCAGCCTGGCTATTCCCTTTAGTCAATAAACATACTAGAATATAAATAGACCGCGGGAGGGGGAGAGACTGTGGAAAGCTTCGGGAAACAATTGCGGACATTGCGGGAAAAAAGGCATCTGACAGTGAACCAGCTGGCAACGTATTCAGGCGTCAGCGCCGCGGGAATCTCGCGGATTGAAAACGGCAAACGCGGGGTGCCGAAACCTGCAACCATTAAAAAGCTCGCAGATGCGTTAAAAATCCCGTATGAGGAACTGATGCAGACGGCGGGATACATAGAGACCGTCCAGGAAACGAGAGCCCCGTACGACACGGGCTGCACCTTGCTGGAAAAAGCCGAAACGTATGAGCTGCATGATTTATCCCTATTGGAGCGGGAGAACTGGCGGCACCTGTCGAAAGAAGACTTGGTTCTGCTTGATAAATACTTTGCGTTCTTATCGGCGGAAGCCAAAAAAAGAACAAACGAAGACTCATGACTTTGCACATGTGAGGCGATCTTATTGAACACATTCGGAAAGCAATTAAGAGAGCTGCGCCGCGCCCGGAAGCTTACCGTCAATCAGCTTGCCGTCTATTCCGGTGTCAGCTCGGCGACCATTTCCAGAATTGAAAACGGGCACCGCGGCATTCCTAAACCCGCGACCATCAGAAAATTGGCGGACACATTAAAAATTCCGTACGAGGAGTTAATGGCGCGGGCCGGACACATCAAGGCATTTCAGGAGGAAATCCGCGAAACATCCGAAAGCTATCAATCCATCTGCGCCATCTATCAGACCGCCGTTGACAGAGGCGCGGAGCATCTGCCGCTGTTTGACAGCAAAAAGTGGCAGCACTTCACAAAAGAAGATATTGAAAGCGTCAGCAAATACTTTGATTTTATCGCGGCTGAAGCGAAAAAGCGCTCCCCGGATTCCTCATCCTCTTTTTGATTCCCTCCCAACTTAACGAGCGCCAGACATACGTTCCCTCCGATTTTGCGGTATAATAGCAGAAGACGAGGTGAAAAAGCATGAACCAATCAGAAATGTGCCCCAGATTCGAAAAAGCGGTCGACATCCTAAGTAAACGCTGGGTGGCTCTAATCGTCTTTCAGTTATTGAACGGACAGCAGCGATTTAGCGAAATTGAAGCGGCGCTTCCGAATTTAAGCGGAAGAGTCTTGTCAGAACGTCTGAAAGAACTTGAAACAGAAGGTGTCATCAAACGGGATGTTATCCCCGAAACGCCTGTCCGCATTGAGTATTCATTAACGGAAAAAGGCTGCGCATTAGCCCCTATTTTAGAGGAAATTTCCAAGTGGTCTTCACAATGGATTGATCCTTCCTGATAAACTCTTTTCCGCATAAGCGGCTGATCTCTCAAACGGGCAGCCGTTTTTATTTTTGCCTTTCTCAAAGAAACATGGAAACAGAAAAAACAAGCCCTCATACGTGCAGGGCTTGTTTTTGTCTGACGCCTTCCAGCGGAATTCGAATCTCCGCCCGGGCTCCTCCAGACTCCTGATTTTCAAGTATTAATTCGCCGTGGTGAAGATGTACGACATGATGGGCGAATGTAAGCCCCATGCCGTGATGCCCCGCCGAATGTCTGCTTTTATCCTCCGTGTAAAAAAGCTGTGTCGCTCTTTTCAGCGCTTCCGGCGAGAACCCGCTTCCGCTGTCGGATACGGCAAGATGGAGGGCGGAATCGGTGCACAGGACGTCCACACGGATTTCTCCTCCTTCCGGCGTATAGTCGACGGCATTTGCCGCGATATTCATGACCGCCCTGTGGAGCAGCTCATGATCGATCGGCGCTTCTATTCGGTCAATTCCCCGTTCGCTGAGGACGAGATCAATCTGCTTCGGCCCCGCAAGCGCCGCCGCGTCACGATATATGTTTTGAATCCACTCTTTGAGGTCAGTATATTCCACATGAACGGCAACTGCCTCCTCCGCTTTGGAAAGCTGGATCAGCTGTCCGACATAATGCTCGATTTTGTTTCCGGCATCCAGAATATACTGCGCATATTCCGCCTGCTCCTCATCAGGCTCTGTTAACTGAAGCAGCTCGGCATTTCCTTTAATGATCGTTGCCGGAATTTTAATATCATGCGCAAGCGCGCCGATCTGTTCTTTCTTTATCCGCTCCGCCTCCCACTGCGCCGCCAGAGATGCTTGAAGCGCGTCTTTCATTTTCAGCAGAGAGTCAATGACATCGTCAAATTCTTTTATACGCGACCTTTTTGGATTGATATTTAAATTCTGTTTTTGAATGCTTGCCGTAATGGAGCTGAGTGTGCTGAAATGCCGTCTCAGCTGATTGGCGAAACGCGTCGTCACGATAAAAACGGTCAAAAGAAGCAAAGTGATCAGAATCGTAAGACCCGTCCATTCATAATTCGGCAGATAGCGCCTTAACAGCGGCGACTGAAATTCCGACCTGAGTGAATATTGGAGAACGCCGTATTCATCTTTCCGATTTATCACCATGAATCCTTTTTGAGCATAATTAAAATACGGCTGATGCTGAATCTTTTTTCTGGCGTTGGCCGCATCTTGTTCCGTCATCGTTCCTTTCGTCATCCGCTTTGTTTTTTTATCAAAAACGGCGTATGTCATACCTGCGGGGATCATATCTTCTGTTATCTTTTCCGCTGATTTCAGGCGGGGTTTGATCTGTTCCGCCTCATGCTCGCTGTAGTTTGCGGGCAGGATCGCTCCGGCATTCATGGCAATGGCATTTAAGGCGACACATAATGCCGCCACCCCCATCGTGCTCAGACACAGTGTGATCGTAAATTTGACAAGCTCTTTGCGGATGCTGGATTTTCCTTTTGCTATTCCCATTTGTATCCGACACCCCACACCGTTTTGATCGGATCAGCCCCGTGTTCTTTACATTTTTTACGGATGGTTCTGATAAACTCCGTAATGGTTGAATAGAGCGCATCGCCGTCCAAGCCGTACACTTCCTCGTAAATCTGCTCCCGTGAGAATGTTCTGTTTTTATGCTGTGCCAGAAATTCAACGATTTTATATTCGTTTTTCGTAAGAGGCAGTTTCCGGTCATCCATCCACACTTCTTTATTGTCAAAATCAAACATGAAGCCTGATATCAGCCGTTTCGTCTGATGCTTTTCCCGCCGTTCCCTTCTGACATGCGCGTTTACCCTTGCCATCAATTCCTGTACGCCGAACGGCTTTGTGATGTAATCATCAGCGCCTGTCATGAGGCCTTTCACAATGGATTCTTCGTCAGACTTTGCCGTTAAAAACAGGATCGGGCTGTCCACCAGCGGCCGAATCCGCCGGCAGAGTTCAATCCCGTCCGTTCCGGGCATCATGACATCGAGAAGAATCAAATCATAGCCTTGAAAAAAATCCAATGACTGATCCTCCGCTTTTTCCAGAATCGTTACTGTATGCTGATCACGCTGTAAAATGTTTCTGATCAGAACGAGAATATCTTTTTCATCATCAATTGCTAAAATGTTTGCCACCGGCCGAATCGCTCCTTGCCTTTATTCATATGAACGCCGCCCTTCCCATCTTCTGCACCAAAAGAGGCCGGCCAGACATAATATCACTATAGAAAAATATAACATTATTTCTCCGAATCTCATATCGTATCTTACATAAGGGAGGAACTCTTTTTTGACTTTGTCAAAATGCAGCAGTCCTGCAAGGCCTGAAAGCCGCACGCTCCATGCCCACGGGAAAAAACGCCAGATGATATCGCCAAGTCCCGTATTCATGAGCGCCGCCATTAATAATCCCGCACCCCCTAAAAGCCCGGACGGTCCCATGCCGTACTTTACGCCGACAAAAAAAGACATCATATAAAGCGGAATACTGCCGGCAATCAGCCACGCCCCTCCTTTTAAAAACGTAAGATAGGGGAGATCATTGATGTGAAGAACAAATTTCATCCCCGCCAAATAAAGACAGATGGCGAGACCTGCCGATAACACATTCAATAGGAGCAGCAAAAGCAGCTTGCCCGCAAAACTGACGATTTTCGAATACGGCACCGCCAGCATCATCTGAAAATGGCCCGCCTGTTCCTCAACCGAGGCAGACATCCCGCAGACAATACTGATGATTAAAGGGTATAAAACAGCAATCGCGCTGAAAAACACACTGTACAGCATATAAGGCTCCTGAACCCTTCCATACATATACAACAGGAAAAATCCCGCGCATAAAACCGGCGCCGCAGCATGCATCCATATGAGCGGCGTGCGCTTCATTTTTAATACATCGGCCCACATATATCGTAAAAGCACGGTCATGACCGGTTTCCCCCTTTTGCAAAAGACACTGCGGAAATCAAACTTATTGCGATAAAAGAAAGGATAGAAAGAATAATAGCCGGAAAGATCACGTTTCCGTTTAATAAGCCGCTGTCTGCGGGAAGCGGAATTCCGTTCGGATGGATCCCGAGAATCGGTGACATCACCCGGACTGACCAGCTCCATGGGCTCAGCCACCACAATGAACCGGACGCCGGCACAATACCCAAAACAAAAGCGGCGATCATATTCACGAGAATGACTGCCGTAAATCCGAACTGTCTGGCAATCCATAAGCAGAACGGAATTTCCCAAAGCGTCGTCAGCCATAAAAGGGAGCCTGCTTCAACGCCTTTCAGCTGCAGCGCAGCAATTCCCGGAAATACAAGGCCAAGTAAAAACATGATGATGAAAAAAACGATTTGCGACAGGAGTGAATACAGCGCGATCAAGCTTATTTTTGAGAGCCATATGCTTTTTAAATCTGCCGGCAATGAGTACACCGCGCGGTCATTCGCAGATTTTTTCTCTTTTTTAACAGATAAACCGCACATTAGAGAAATCATGAGCGGCATGAAAATAACCGCCCACCAATTGAACGTGCCCGTCATAAAATAAGCCGTATTCAGCAGAAAAGAAAAAGCCGTGTTCAGAAGCGGAATCAGAATGATGAGCTTTCTGATAAATGTTCTTTTAGATGTAAGATGTTCCGCCTGCATGTACTGAATCATTTTCCTGTCCCCGCTTTCTCCCGTGTTGATTTGACTACCTCCAGAAACAACTGCTCCAGATCATCTTCCCGGCTGATTTCTCCCTGATATCCTAAAACGCCGTCACTGATGATCCCGATATGGTCTGCGATCTGCTCGACTTCTGATAACAGATGGCTTGATAAAATAACCGTCATGCCCTGTCCGGGGAGGGAGCGGATAAATTCCCGCAAATCCTGAATTCCCATCGGGTCCAATCCGTTTGTCGGCTCATCAAGAATTAAGAGCGACGGACGGCTTAATAATGCTAACGCAATGCCGAGACGCTGTTTCATTCCCATGGAAAATTGTCCGGCGCGCTTTTTTCCGGTTCCCGTTAATCCCGTGATTTCCAGCACTTCCGCAATTCTTGAATCAGGCAGTCCGAGCATCACGCAGCGGACTTTCAGATTTTCAGCGGCTGTCAGGTTGCTGTAAAGCGGCGGCGCTTCAATCAGGGAACCGATGCTTTTCAAGTCTTCGCGCTTCCATGTATGTCCGTCGAACAGGACCTCGCCGGATGTTTGCTGCAGCATGCCGGTCAATATTTTAAGTGTTGTTGATTTTCCCGCGCCGTTCGGACCGAGCAGGCCGTATATACTGTTGCGTTTTACTGATAGAGACACATCAGCCACTGCCTGTTGTCTGCCGAATGATTTTTGCAGCTGTCTCGTTTCTATGATGTTGCTCATTTGATTACCCCTCTGCTTTGTTATTTGATAAGTAAGACTTTACAGCGCAGTTATCAAAATTTAATCAAGAAATCAAAAAAAGCATCCTTCCCGCGGAAGAATGCTTTTTTTCATGAGGCTGAGCGTACGATCAGCTTTCTTTTTTGTTTTTTCACCGGGCTGAGGGCTCGTTCCAGCCACGCCATCAGCAGGTCTGCGGCCACCGCCATCAGCGCGGTCGGGATGGCGCCCGCCAGAATAATGGCGGTTCCGTTTGTCGCGTTCGATCCTCTGACGATCATATCGCCGAGGCCGCCCGCCCCGACGAAGGTGCCGATCGCCGTGATGCCGATGGCAATGACGAGCGCCGTTCGGAGCCCCGCCATAATGACGGAAAGCGCAAGCGGCAGCTCCACCATACGAAGGATTTGGTATTTCGTCATGCCCATCGCTTTTCCCGACTCGAGATAAGCGTGCTCGATATTGATAATGCCCGTGTGCGTATTTCTGAGAATCGGCAGCAGGGAATACAAAAACAAAGCCGTGATGACCGTATTGGCGCCGAGTCCCATGACAAGCATCAGGACGGCGAGCATCGCCAGCGCCGGAACGGTTTGAATCACATTCGCCACAGCAAACACCCAGCCGGAGAGACGCCCGTGCCTGGCTGTCACAATTCCGGCCGGAATGGCGAAAACGGCGGCGAAAACGACGCCGTACGCCGACATGAGAAAGTGCCGCCAGCACTCATACAGAACATAGCTGCCGTTTTGAGCGTAATACGTAAATAGCTCCTTCATCGTGTCCATCCGCACATCTCCTTTCCGTTATTCAAAGTAATGATGTTTTTCTAAATATTCCTTGGCCACGACGGACGGCTCTTTTAATCGGCCGTCAACTTCGTAATTCATTTTCTGCATCATCTTTGTATCAATCGCGCCGATCATTTTATTGATCACGCCCTCCAGTTCGGGATGCTCTTTTAATACTTGATCCGGAACGACGGGTGAACAGTCATACGGAGGAAAGAACCGCTTATCATCCTTCAGCGTTTTCAGTCCGTAAGCGATGATTCTTCCGTCGGTGGAATAAGCGAGCGCGATATCCATCTTTCTGCTTTTCAGCGCGTCGTAAACGAGGCCGATCTGCATCGGATACGTGCCTTCAAATGACATTCCGTATGTGTTCATAAAATCCTGATATCCGTTGCCTCTCAGCTTCATCCAGTAGTTATCTACGCCGAATTTCAGATGAGACGCTTCTTTTTTGACATCGGATACCGATTCTAAATGGTACTTGCGGGCAAGCTGTCCGGAAACGGTAAAGACGTATGTATTATCAAAGCCGTAAGAATCAAACCATTTCATGTCATATCTGCTTTGAAATTCACGCTGAACGAGCCGCAGCGCTTTGTCCGGGTCTTTTTCCGGGTCCATGCGAAGCGTCCCGGTCAGCGCGTCACCTGTATAGCGCGTAGCGGCGATATCAATATCACCGTTGATCAAGGATTGCTGCTGTACGGCGTTGGAACCGAGATTTTTAATAACGGATGTTTTCAACCCGCTGTGATGTTCGATCATCTGTCCGAGCATGCTCGCGATGATTTCTGATTCGGTCATGCTTTGCGCGCCGATTTTAATGGTATCCTCCGATGCGGCGCTCAATCCCGGGAGCGAGCATCCGCCAAGGAGCAGCATGCCGATACAGGCGATTGCGAGCAGCCGTTTTTTGCATCTATTCCCCATGAGAGACCTCCTCCTTATGAAGCATCCTTTATGCTCTTCAGCCCGTCAGGCGTGACTTTCCGTTCTGTCATCCCCAGCATGTAATCGACGGCGGCCGCCAGCACTGTGACCGGAACGGCGCCTGCGATAATATACTCCGGCTGATAAAGGTTCAAGCCGATAAAAATGTAATCTCCCAGCCCGCCTCCGCCGATAAAGGAGGCGAGCGTCGCCCAGCCTATTAAATAAATCGAAGACGTCCTGATGCCCGCCATGATGACCGGAGCGGCAAGCGGGAGCTCTACAAGCCTGATCTGCTCCCATGCCGTCATGCCGATTCCTTTTCCCGATTCCAGAAGATGCCGATTGACGCCGAGAATCCCCGTATACGTGTTTCTGAGAATCGGCAGCATGGAATAGAAAAACAGCGCCGCAACGGCCGGGACCTTTCCTACGCCTAAAAGCGGAATAAAAAACGCAAGAATGGCAAGGCTCGGCAAGGTTTGAATGATGTTGACGATGCCGATGACGGCGCCGGCTCCTCTTTTCATCCTCGTCAGCAGGACGCCGAGCGGAACGGCGGCGAGAATGCCCGCCATGACGGCGATTAATGAGATGTATAGATGCTCCCATGTTTTATAAAGCATCTCTCCTCCATTTGCCTGTAAAAATTGCACGGTCTGATTCATATCAATTGAAGCCTCCTCATGACATCACCGCGAGCTGATTCTCTTCTCCCCAGATGGAGTCATAGACGATGTCAACGAGGCTTGCCCTTGTCACGATTCCCGTTAATCGGCCGGCTTCATCAAGGACCGGCACAAATTTCATGCCTCTTTTTAAAATTTTATGGACGGCGTCGCGGAGCAGAGTGCCGCTTCTGACCGTGTACAGATCCCGCTCAAGCACTTCCGCGACGGTTACCGCTTGTCTTCGTTTGCGGTCAATCATCTCCACATCGACATAACCTTGGAGAACGTTCTTTTCATCAATGACGAGCAGCGAATCCACCCGCTCGGCACGCATCAGCTGAATGGCGGCTGACAGTGTTTTCTCAGGTGTTACCGTCACGGGATCGGGATTCATGATCTGCTCCACCCGTTCAATATCAGGGCTGGATGATTGAATCAGCCGTTCCTTGCCGATAAACTCCTCAACAAATTCATTCGCCGGAAATCTAAGAATCTCATCAGGCGTTCCGGCCTGGACGATTTCTCCCGCTTTCAGAATGACGATTCTGTCCGCAAGCTTGATGGCTTCGTCCATATCATGGGTAACAAATACGATGGTTTTATGTAAGGTTTTTTGCAGTTTTTTAAATTCTTCCTGAAGGGAATCTCTCGTAATCGGGTCAAGCGCCCCGAACGGTTCATCCATTAAGATGAGCGGCGGCTCTGCGGCAAGTGCCCGTAATACACCTATTCGCTGCTGCTGTCCTCCGCTCAGTTCATGAGGGTAACGGTCTAAATATTCAGGCCCCATATCAACGAGCTTTAAAAGCTCCCGCGCCCGTTCCTTCCGTTTTTCGTCAGGATGCTTTAAAAGCTTCGGAACGAGCGTAATGTTCTGCTGAATGGTCATATGCGGAAACAGCCCGATCTGCTGGATGACATAGCCGATGCTTCTTCTGAGTTCCACCGGGTCTTGTTCCATAATGTTTCGGCCCTCTATCAGGATTCTGCCTTCTGTCGGTTCAATTAAGCGGTTGATCATTTTCATCGTCGTCGTTTTGCCGCAGCCGCTCGGTCCGATAAAACAAATAAATTCGCCTTTGGCGATATTCAGGTTGATGCTGTTGACGGCTTTTTTCCCGCCTTTATACATTTTCGAGACATTTTCTAATGTCAGCAAACACTTACACCTCCATGATTAAGTTTATTCAATTCGTTAAATTCAAATTTAACTTTTCAGACAATTGAACGTTTCCCATTATAAATTAAACTTTGTAAATTAAAAAGTTTACAATTTGTCCATATTATATATAAAGGTTGTGTAAGCACTGATTAACCCGTATTGACCGGCAAAGTTCTTCTTATTGCTCCGGATTACTGCCAAATTCTCTCGGAAGAGCATTTCCGCCGGTTTAAAAATGTGGTATATTGACATCGGAATTGCTGACTGAAAGGATTGAAACTGTTGGAGAAAGATCCGTTACACGTAATCGAACAAGCTGAAGATCATTTGATAGAACGAATCGCTGAAAATATGCATACATTCGGAATGCCCGCGACGGTGGGGCGCATTTTAGGCATTATTTATATGAACCGCAAGCCGATGACCTTAACTGAATTATCAGAAGCGACCGGCATGAGCAAAACGAGAATGAGCCAGGCGGTCCGTGAAATGCTTGACGTCAATCTGGCGGAAAAAGTGTTTGAAAAAGGCGTCCGCAAAGATTTATACGACGTCGAGCAGGATTATTACCAAACCTTTATTACGCTGTTTACGGCCACATGGAGCAAGGTCGTCAGCAAAAATAAAATGATGCATAAAAAGCTGAACCGCGAACTGACAGCCGTCCTTGAAAACGGCGTGCCGGAAGAAGCTGAGGAAAAAATCAACGAACTGCTGAAAGAATTAAAGGATTGGCTTGATTACTACAACTGGATCAGCCGTCTGATCGAGTTTTTTGAAAGCGAAGAAATATTCAAGCATGTTCCGAAGCCATAAGAAAAAAACGCCCTGACCCGCAAGGCGTTTTTTTTTCATGCCGCATTCGGCGCTTTGGTTCGTTTTTTCTTTCTCACCGGACTCAGCGCCCGCTCCAGCCATGCCATCACAAGATCTGCGATAACGGCCATCAGCGCTGTCGGAATGGCGCCGGCCAAAATAATCGCGGTTCCGTTCGTGGCGTTTGAGCCCCTGACAATGATGTCACCGAGTCCGCCCGCGCCGACAAACGTTCCGATTGCCGTAATGCCGATCGCGATGACAAGGGCCGTCCGCAGCCCCGCCATGATGACGGAAAGCGCAAGCGGCAGCTCCACCATGCGGAGCACCTGAAATTTGGTCATGCCCATCGCTTTTCCCGATTCAAGATAAGCATGTTCAATGCTGGCGATTCCGGTGTACGTATTCCGGATGATCGGAAGAAGCGAATATAAAAACAGCGACAAAATCACCGTATTGGCGCCGAGCCCCATGACGAGCATCAGCACCGCAAGCATCGCAAGCGCCGGCACGGTCTGAATCACGTTTGTCACCGCGAATATCCAGCCGCTTAATGTTCTGTATCTGGCAATGAAGATGCCGAGCGGAATCCCAACGATCGCCGCAAATAAAACGCCGTATACCGACATGAGAAAATGGCGGTAAAACTCCTGAAGCACATAGACGCCGTTTTGAGAATAATAAGTGCCGAGCTGCTGCAGCACTTCCATTTGCCCCACCTCATTTCTTATTCAAAATAATGATGTTTCTCCAGAAATTCTTTAGCGACGACGGACGGTTCTTTCAGCTTGCCGTCCACCTCGTAATTCAATTCCTGCATCGTTTCCGTATCGATTTTGCCGATCAGTTTATTCACAATGCCCTTCAGTTCAGGATGCTGCTTCAGCACGCTGTCGGGAATGACCGGCGAACAGTCATACGGCGGGAAAAACTGCTTGTCGTCTTTTAAAATTTTCAGATCGTACGCTTTAATCCGTCCGTCCGTTGAATAAGCGAGGACGGCGTCCATTTTCCCGTTTTTCACGGCATCGTATACAAGTCCGATCTGCATCGGATAGGTTGTGCCGAATTCAAAGCCGTACGTGTCGGTAAAGCCTTTATAGCCGTCACCTTTTCTTTTCAGCCACGCATTGTCTACACCGAGCTTAAATTGATCGGCATGCTTCTTAATGTCGGACACTTTGTCTAAATGGTCTTTTTCCGCAAGCTCTTTCGTGACGGTAAAAGCGTATGTGTTCTCAAATCCGTAAGAATCAAACCATTTGTAATGGAAGCGTTTCTCAAATTCCTTCTGGACGATGGCTAATGCTTTTTTCGGGTCTTTTTCCGCTTCCATGCCGAGGGTGCTCGTTAAATCCGTTCCCGAGTAGCGCGTCGCGGCGATATCGATTTCACCGCCGAGCATCGCCTGCTGCTGGACATAGTTCGATCCGAGGTTTTTAATTAATGCCGTATTCAAGTCTGTATTGTGTTCAATCATCTGTGCGATCATATTGGCGATAATTTCTGATTCCGTCATGCTTTGCGCCCCGATTTTGATCGTATCATCGGAAGCCCCGCTCAGGCCGGGAAGGGAACAGCCGCCTAGAAGCAGAGCAGCCGACAGCGCCAGTGCGCACATCCATCTCTTTTGGTTTTTTTTCAAAACAGCCAACTCCTTATGATACTTCCTTCAGTCCTTTCAGCCCTTTCGGCGTCACCTTCCGTTCCGTCGCCGCCAGCAGATAATCAATGATAATGGCTAAAATGGTGACGGGCACGGCGCCGCCGATAATATATTCAGGCTGATAGAGATTCAGGCCGATAAAAATATAGTCTCCGAGCCCGCCGCCCCCGATAAAGGAAGCAAGCGTCGCCCAGCCGATCAGATAAATGGTGGATGTGCGGATGCCCGCCATGATCACCGGAACCGCAAGCGGCAGTTCCACAAGCCTGATCTGCTCCCAGACCGTCATCCCGATGCCTTTTCCCGATTCCAGCAGATTTTTATTTACGCCTTGAATGCCGGTATACGTGTTCCGGAGAATCGGCAGCACCGAATAGAAAAACAGCGCGACGATCGCGGGCACCTTTCCCACGCCTAACAGCGGGATAAAAAACGCCAGTATCGCGAGACTCGGCAAGGTCTGCACAATGTTGACGGCACCGATGACGGCGCCTGCGCCCTTTTTCATTCTCGTCAGCGCCACTCCGAGCGGAACGGCGACGACAATGCCTAATATGACGGCGATGATCGAAATGTATAAATGCTCCCACGTTTTATATAACAGTTCTCCGCCGTTCGTCTGCAAAAACTTGATCATTTCATTCATTGTAAGCGTTCCTCCCCTTGTCAGCCTGTCACCAGCTGGTCTTCCTCGCCCCAGATTGAATCGTAAACGATGTCGACAAGGCTCGCTCTCGTGACAATTCCGACTAAATGCCTTTGTTCATCAACGACGGGTACATATTTCATTCCGCGCTTTAAAATTTTGCGTACGGTATCGCGCAGCAGTGTCCCCTGCTCGACCGTATACAGATCAGAGCGGAGCACGTCGCCGACGAGACTCGCTTTTTTCCGGTTCTGATCAATGATTTCGACATCCACATATCCTTGCAGCACATTCAGGTCATCAACGACAAGCAGGGAATCGACACGGTGTTCCCGCATCACCTGTATCGCCTGCGAAAGCGTTTTGTCCGCCGTAACGGTGACAGGCTTTTTGTTCATCATCTGCTCGACGCGTTCTATATCCGGTCTTGATTGCAATAACCGTTCTTTGCCGATAAATTCTTCGACAAACTCATTAGCCGGATTCCGGAGAATGTCATCAGGAGTGCCGGCCTGAACGATCTCTCCCGCTTTTAAAATGACGATCCGGTCAGCCAGCTTAATGGCTTCATCCATATCGTGTGTTACAAACACAATCGTTTTATTCAATGTTCTTTGCAGTTTTTTGAATTCTTCTTGAAGGGAATCCCGCGTAATCGGATCAAGCGCTCCGAACGGTTCATCCATAAGAATAAGAGGCGGTTCCGCTGCAAGGGCGCGCAGCACGCCGATTCTCTGCTGCTGTCCGCCGCTCAGCTCGTGAGGATAGCGGTCTAAATATTCCGGGCCCATATCGACGAGCTTCAAAAGCTCCCGTGCCCGTTCCTTCCGCTTTTGTTCCGGCCATTTCAGCAGTTTCGGCACGAGGGAAATGTTCTGCTGAATGGTCATATGAGGGAAAAGTCCGATCTGCTGAATGACGTAGCCGATTTTCCGTCTCAGCTCCACCGGGTCCTGCTCCATAATGTTTTCGCCATCGATAAAAATCTTACCGGATGACGGCTCAATCAGTCTGTTAATCATTTTCATCGTCGTCGTTTTTCCGCAGCCGCTCGGCCCGATAAAACAAATAAACTCGCCTTTTTCGATATTTAAATCAATGCTGTTGACAGCTTTTTTTCCGCCTTTATAGACTTTCGATACATTTTCTAATCTCAGCAATCCGTGCACCTCCGAAGGGTTCCGTTATTTTTCTGAAAAGTATAATCTTTATTATAAGATGAAATTTGTAAAATAAAAAGTTTACAATGTGTTGAAATTATATACAATATACGTATTTTTTCATGTTATCCCGCTGACAATGCGGATGTTCTTACAATCGCTCCCGATAGCTCGCATATCCTGCCGCATCATCTTTTTCATCAACTGTAAAAAATATGATATATTGTCAGCATGAAAAGCCAGTGAAGGGATGATCAGCCGTGGAAAAAAACGCTCTTGATATCATCGGGCATGCTGAAGAGCATCTCATTGAGAGAATCGCCGAGAATATGCATACATTCGGAATGCCGGCCACACTTGGACGTGTGCTCGGTATTATTTATATGAACCGCAAGCCGATGACGTTAAATGAGCTGTCAGAGGCGACCGGGATGAGCAAAACGAGGATGAGCCAGGTGGTCCGCGAAATGACCGATGCCAATCTGGCTGAAAAAGTGTTTGAAAAAGGCGTTCGGAAAGACCTTTACGACGTCGAGCGTGATTATTACCAGACGTTTATCTCCCTGTTTACGGCAAATTGGACAAAGGCGGTCAGCAAAAACAAAATGCTCTATAAAAAGCTGAACCGTGAGCTGACTGAGCTTCTGGAATCGGAAAATCTCAGTCCCGATATTGAAGAAAAAGCCCGCCAGCTTTTGGATGAACTGACGGATTGGCTCCATTATTATGACTGGCTGAGCCGTTTGATAGAATTTTTTGAGAGTGAAGAAGTGTTTCAGCATGTGCCGAAAATAGAAAAAAGCAGCACCCGAAGATAACCGGGCGCTGCTTTTTTAAGTCAGGAAACCAATATCGGGAACATGCCTTTCAGACCGGCGCCGATCATGCCGATCGCCACCACCGCCAAAATCAGCCCCATCAGTCGGGTAATGACGTTCATTTCGGTTTTCCCGAGCTTATTGCTGATGAAAGATGAATAGTGAAAGAAGATAAACGTCATCGCGATGACGGCCGCAATGCCGATAAGCACGCTGATGTAATGGATGATGCCGCCATGGCCGGCCGATAGACTCATCACCGTCGCGATCGTACCGGGACCGGCGATAATCGGAATCGACAAAGGCGTCACGGATATATCGGCTTTCTCCTTGCTCTCCCCTTTCTCTTCATGATGGAGAGACTGTACATGAGATTTCTTCGCGTTCAGAAGATTATAAGCGATGCCGAAAATAAAAATGCCGCCCGCGATACGTAAGGCATGAATGTTAATGTCAAACAGTTTAAAGATCAGATGGCCGAAGATTAAAAAAGCCGCCAAGATGATAAACGACAGCACGGAAGCCTTGCGCGCAATCGCTGTCCGTTCTTTCTCCGAGTACCCTTCCGTCAGTGAAAGAAAAATCGGCACGTTTCCGATGGGATTGGAGACTGCAAACAGTGAAATGAAGACATGAATGATGAATGAAAACATGCGTACCTCCTTATGGCTTGCCGTTATTGAGTTATGTTTTGTTCTCCGCTGTTTCTTATGCATGGTTTTTACCCCGGGGTCTGCTTTTTATAACCTCAGCCGGACGGTCCGGAAACAGAAAAAAACCGTCCTTGTAAGGACGGTTTTTTTTGTTTGCTATCTCCATAAGCCTTTTCCGAATTTCAACAGCCGATAAAGCATTTTCAATTTTTTTAGCATGCGTTAATTTCCTTTTTCACTCTGAATCAATGCGCCGAGAGACATGATATCTATCAGCTCCATTAAAATTCTACCATAATGGGTACGTTTTCTCTATTATCAATTCATAGAGAAAGTGATTTGTATATCTTTAGAAAACTCCGTTACATCCGCCCTATTTTCTTTTATAATGTAAATATTGAACAAAATCCCTATATTACTTGTAAAAGGAGTTTTAGAATGTATTGTTCTCAATGCGGCCATCATACTGATGGCGGAAAGTTTTGTGAAAAGTGCGGGGCGCCCCAGCCCGGGCAGGGAGGCGCAGGCCAAACGCAAGGCCAGGCCGCTCAGGCCGGCGCCGCGGCTAAGCAGGCTTCAAAGCAATTTGCCTTATTCGTGCTTGATGTGTTAAAGAGACCGTACCAAACATGTAAAACGACAGGCGGCGAACAGCTTGTCAGCAGCATCATCAACATGGTGCTTTTCTGCCTGGTGACGCCGATTATGTTTTATATTCTCCTATCAGACGGCTTTCGTGACGTCAGTTTTACCGCGGTTGTGATCAAACCGGCGCTTACCTTTGCATTATGCGTTTTCTGCCTGTATCTCTTGATTTTTATCGCTTTGAAGGCCGGCGGCGCGCAGGTGTCATTTAAAGATTCGCTGTCCAGATTCGGGGCCTTTTTGATTCCGTTTACAGCTATTTTGCTTCTTGCCCTCATTTTTATGCTGCTTCATACAACCGTTTGCTTCACCATTCTGGCTGTCGGTCTTTTAGGAGCGGCGTTTGCCGTGCCTCCGCTCATGCTGGCGAGCTATCAGCATCAGCTCACTACTAAGGCGGATATCATTTATTCTGTTATCGTCATCTATTTGATCATTTGCGTAACGTTTCAATTCACGATCAAGCATTATATAAAAGAACTCATGAATTATTTCTTCTTTTAAAAACGGAAACCCCCGCCGCCTGATTGGCGCGGGGGTTTTTTTTATTGAATGGATGTTAAATAAATTCTTCCGTCTTTAACAACGCCGCCATACGTCCAATTGTATGTTCTGAGCTTCGGACTGCCGCCGGCTTTCGTAATATAAAACTCCTCGTACGTGTGAATCGTCAAATGGGAGCCTTTCTGTGAAAAGCTTTTGACATTCACTTCATTAAATACTTCGGTCGTCCCCTCGCTGTGCAGTTTTTTGACCAGTTTCTGCTGATCAGCATACAAAGGGCTCCCCTCTTCTAAATTGCCCGCCATGATGGCAAAATTGTTAAGGCTGACGGCGCTTGATTGATTTGTCAGGTAATCAGTCATAAACGATGTGACTTGCTCGTTTGTCACGCTGGCTGAAGCTGTGTTTCCTTTGGATGATGCCCATGCGGATGTATAGGTTTTCGGCTGGTCATTTTTTATTTTTTTTACATTTGTCCCGGAAGAATCTGAGGCAGGGTCAGCTTTTTCGAAAACCCATTTTTTATGTTTTGTATCATATGAGAGTACATAATGAAAGCTCGGCTCAGCCTCTTCCATATCAGGCTTCGTATTCCCGTCGAAATAAGCAGACTCATGAAGCTCTTTACCCGTAACAGTTACTTGCCAGCGGCCGTTCTCTTGAGAAATCGCAAATGAATCCAGATCAAAGCTTGTCTCTTTATACTGATCCTTCAAAAAGGTGCCGGAACTCTTCATGCCGGATACCACTTCTTTCGTCTGCTCTTTCCAGGCGGAACCAGCCTCGGTCATCTGATCGGTATTTCCGTCTGCCATCGCTTTTGTATACTGCTTCGTTGTTTTGACAATCGTGTCCATGATTGTTTGTTGTGTATCTTGATCCGGGATAAGCGTTAAGTCCACATCAGTACTGTTGATCGGAACATCGGCAGTTTTCATTTTCCCCCAAGGAAAATCAGCCTCCACGGCGGCTGTCATGGAACCGTCAGTTAAGAGCGGACCGTATGTAACGGATGTAAACGGATCTTTATGGACGGACTTGCCGTTTATCAGCAGATCGCCTTTCGCGCTTTTGAAGCTGTCTGCCGGAGTGAATGTCACATCCTCGGCGTCTAACGGCAGGTCAAACTCAACATTCCGGCTGCCGGCCGCCTCTGCCTCTTGCTTTTTGACAACGTCAACCGTCTCATTTTTAAGCTTGGCTTCCGCCGTGTAGACACCGGGTGCATACGGGCCGAAGATTTGGGTTTCATCGGCTTTTTTGACCGTACCTGTTTTCTCGCTGTTGATATAAAGATCGGCGCCTTTATAATTGCTTGTGACGCGGAAATAAACCGGATCGACTTTCAGTTCGTAATGGTCAAACAAAAGAAGGGTTTTTCCCTCTTTTTTGACGTATACCGCATCTTTTTCTGATGAATTGCCGCGAAGCGATGCCAGCAGTTCATCGTGTTTCTTTGCGTATGCAAGGAGCGGTTTGACATTGGTCTCATTCAGCTTCAGTTTTTTGTCTGAAGGAGTGAGCAGGGCTGCGAGCTTTTTCGTGTCCCCGTCATGAACCGCCTGTTCGAATTGATCTGTGAGCCTTTTTTCAGATGTCAGCCAGGCTCCGGTTTTATATGCGGCAATCAATAAGATCAGCGCTGCGGCAATGCCTCCCCATAGGAAGAGCGTTTTTTTAGGGATCGGCTTTCTCGGCTGTGATGCGGATTCAGCCGCCTGCCGCTCCAGCCGGCTTCCTTTCCCGATCGGTTTTCCGCATTCTTTACAGAAATGCGCCTCTTCGTTGTTCTGCTGGCCGCAATACTTACAAAAAGACATGACTTTCCTCCTATTCAATCTGCAAAACTTGTATAACTTTTCCTATGTTTCATATTTTATAATAAAGTAGAATGATTTTGGAGTTATTTTGAAAAATAGCTGTCGATCATAATGGAGGAGGAGAAACGGACATGCAAAAACTGAGTATCCGAAAAGCCGCGGAGCCGGATGAAGCGCTGTATGAACTATTGCTGCTGGCCGATCCGTCGAAAGAGATTGTCGATGATTATCTTGTAAGAGGAGAATGCTATACGGCTTGGACGTCAGACGAGCTTGCAGGGGTCTTCGTCCTTTTGAAAACAAGACCAAAAACAGTAGAAATCGTCAATATTGCGGTGAAAGAATCAATGCAGAACAATGGCATCGGCAGAAAGCTCATAGAAGAGGCCGTGAATAAGGCAAAACAAATGGGAGCGGCGACTATTGAAATTGGAACGGGCAACTCCAGTATAGGCCAGCTTGCCCTTTACCAAAAATGCGGCTTCAGACTTCAAGCCATCGACCATGATTTTTTCATCAGGCATTATGAAGAGGAGATTTTCGAAAACGGGATACAGTGCCGGGATATGGTAAGGCTTTATGCAGATATATAAAAAAACCTCCCCATGGGGAGGTTTTTTCGATTACTTATTCAAGTTATAGAAAGAGTTGATACCGTGGTATTGAGCAGTTTCAGCCAACTGATCTTCGATGCGAAGAAGCTGGTTGTATTTCGCAACACGGTCCGTACGGGACGGAGCACCTGTTTTGATTTGTCCTGCATTAGTTGCCACAGCGATGTCAGCGATTGTGCTGTCTTCAGTTTCACCTGAACGGTGAGAGATAACGGCAGTGTAGCCCGCGCGTTTCGCCATTTCGATCGCATCGAATGTTTCAGTCAATGTACCGATTTGGTTTACTTTGATCAGGATAGAGTTGCCTACGCCGTTTTTGATACCTTCAGCAAGCTTTTTCGTGTTTGTAACGAAAAGGTCGTCACCGACAAGCTGAACTTTTTTGCCAAGACGCTCTGTAAGAAGTTTGTGGCCTTCCCAGTCGTTCTCGTCAAGTCCGTCTTCGATAGAGATGATTGGGTATTTAGAAACCATTTCTTCGTACCAGTCAACCATTTCAGCAGATGTTTTCACAACGCCTTCGCCAGACAGATGGTATTTGCCGTCTTCTTTGTTGTAGAACTCAGAAGATGCAGCATCCATAGCAAGTTTCACTTCTTCGCCAGGTTTGAAGCCGGCTTTTTCGATTGCTTCAACGATTGTTTGAAGCGCTTCTTCATTAGAACCAAGGTTCGGAGCGAATCCGCCTTCGTCACCTACAGCTGTGTTCATTCCTTTAGCAGAAAGAACGGATTTCAGGCTGTGGAAGATTTGAGCGCCCATGCGAAGCGCTTCACGGAAGTTAGGCGCGCCTACAGGCATAATCATGAATTCTTGAATGTCTACATTGTTGTCAGCATGCTCTCCGCCGTTTACGATGTTCATCATCGGTACAGGAAGCGTTTTTGAGTTGAATCCTCCAAGGTATTGGTAAAGAGGAATCTGTAAGAAATCAGCAGCTGCGCGCGCACAAGCCATAGATACGCCAAGGATTGCGTTCGCACCGAGTTTGCCTTTGTTTTCAGTTCCGTCAAGCTCGATTAAAAGCTGATCGATTGCGTTTTGTTCAGTTACGTCAAAGCCGAGAAGCTCTGGAGAAATGATTTCGTTTACGTTGTTAACAGCAGTTAACACGCCTTTTCCAAGGTAACGGTCTTTGTCGCCGTCACGAAGCTCAACCGCTTCGTATTCACCTGTAGAAGCTCCGCTTGGCACTAATGCGCGGCCGAAAGCTCCTGTTTCTGTATATACTTCAACTTCAACTGTTGGGTTGCCGCGGGAGTCGAGGACTTCGCGTGCATAAACATCAACAATGTATGGCATGAGTTTGTCTCTCCTTTTGATTTACGCTTATTTTTGAATTAAAGATGTTCCTGTCATTTCTTTCGGTTTTTCAACACCGAGAAGGTCTAATAACGTTGGTGCGAGGTCGCCTAGGATTCCGCCTTCGCGCAGCGTCACGCCTTCTTTCGTCACAATGACAGGGACTGGGTTTGTCGTATGGGCAGTGTGCGGTTCGCCTGTTTCTGTAATCAGAATGTCCGCATTACCGTGATCAGCGGTAATGATGGCATGTCCGCCTTTAGCGATGATGGCGTCAACCACTTCGCCTAAGCATTCGTCCACTGCTTCAATTGCTTTAATCGTCGGTTCGACCATTCCGGAGTGGCCGACCATGTCAGGGTTTGCAAAGTTCAGGATGATCGCGTCGTGCTTGTCAGCCGCGATTTCTTTTACAAGAGCATCCTTCACTTCATACGCGCTCATTTCAGGCTTCAGGTCATATGTCGCGACCTTCGGCGAGTTAATGAGGATGCGCTCTTCGCCCGGGAATTCTTCTTCGCGGCCGCCGCTCATAAAGAACGTAACGTGCGGATACTTTTCAGTTTCTGCAATGCGAAGCTGTTTTAACCCGTGCTGTGCTAATACTTCACCCACCGTATTGTCAAGGTTTACCGGTTTAAAAGCCACATATCCGTCAACAGATTCACTGAAGTGAGTCAGGCAGACGAAATACAGGTTTTTCGGATGATTTTCACCGCGGTCGAAATCGCGGAAATCTTTGTTGGTAAACGTGTTTGAAATCTGGATAGCGCGGTCCGGTCTGAAATTATAGAAAATCACAGAATCGCCGTCATGAATTTTCGCAACGGGTTCACCGTTTTCTTTTGTGATGACGGACGGAATGACGAATTCATCATGAATGCCGTTCGCATAAGAATCATCGACTACATCCATCGCGCTGCGGTAAGACGGGCCTTCGCCGTAAGCCATTGCGCGGTACGCTTTTTCCACACGGTCCCAGCGTTTGTCGCGGTCCATGGAGTAGTAGCGTCCGGAAATGCTGGCGATTTCGCCGACACCGATTTCTTCGATCTGCTCATTCAGCTGCTGAATGTAAGTTTTCGCTGTTTGCGGACCTACATCGCGGCCGTCGAGGAAACCGTGAATATACACCTTCGTCAGTCCTTCACTTTTCGCAAGCTTCAGCAGCGCGAATAAATGATTGATATGACTGTGTACGCCTCCGTCAGAAAGAAGGCCGAACAGGTGCAGCGCTTTGTCGTTGTCTTTCGCGTTTTTGATGGCGTCAAGGAACGTTTGATTGCGTTCGAATTCGCCTTCGCGGATGGCAACGTTCACGCGTGTTAAGCTTTGGTACACAATACGTCCTGCGCCGATATTCAAATGACCGACTTCAGAGTTCCCCATCTGTCCTTCAGGCAGTCCGACTGCTTCGCCTGATGCCGTCAGCGTCTGATGAGGGTATTGGTTCCAATAACGGTCGAAATTCGGTTTTTTCGCTTGTGCGACTGCGTTTCCGACTGTTTCATTGCGTAATCCGAACCCATCAAGAATGATGAGTGCAGCTGGTTTTTTACTCATATTGACCTTCCTCCAATAATTGAACGAATGACTGCGGTTCAAGGCTTGCGCCGCCGACCAAAGCACCGTCAATATCGGACTCTGCCATATATTCTTTAATATTTGCAGGTTTTACGCTGCCGCCGTATTGAATGCGGAGCTTGTCAGCAGTTTCCTGGCTGAAGCTTTCAGCAACGACTTTACGGATATGCGCGCAGACGTCGTTAGCATCTTTCGCTGTAGAAGATTTGCCTGTTCCGATTGCCCAGATTGGCTCATACGCAATAACGGAAGCGGCAACTTGCTCTTCAGAAAGACCCGCAAGACCTTTTTTCACTTGATCGGCAACAAGACCATTTGTTTTTCCGGCTTCGCGCTCTTCAAGCGTTTCACCTACGCAAATGATCGGCACAATGCCGTGTTTGAAAGCGGCATGCGCTTTTTTGTTAACTGTTTCATCAGTTTCAGCGAACATTTCACGGCGCTCAGAGTGGCCGATGACGCAGTAATCCACGCCAAGGTCTTTCAGAGCGACCGGGCTGATTTCACCTGTGAACGCACCGTTTTCTTCAAAATGCATGTTTTGGGCGCCGACTTTCAGGTCAGTTCCTTTAACAGCAGAAGTCAGCTTTTCTAAGAAAAGAGCTGGTGCGCAAACAACGGCTTCCGCTTTGTCTGCTGCTGGAATGGAAGATTTCACTTCTTCAACGAAGCTGACAGCTTCGCCGAGTGTTTTGTTCATTTTCCAGTTACCGGCTATAATTGGTTTTCTCATCTGTTCCACTTCCTTATAGCAGTTTTTATTTATCGTTCAGCGCAGCTACACCCGGAAGCTCTTTGCCTTCCATGAATTCAAGGGATGCGCCGCCGCCTGTTGAGATATGGCTCATTTTGTCAGCAAGGCCGAATTTTTCAACGGCTGCCGCAGAGTCTCCTCCGCCGATGACAGAGTATGTATCGTTTGCCTCTGCCAATGCTTCAGCCACTGCTTTTGTGCCTTGAGCGAACAAGTCGATTTCGAATACGCCCATCGGTCCGTTCCATACGACAAGTTTGCTGTTTTTGATAACTTCAGCATACGTTTCGCGGGTTTTCGTTCCGATGTCGATCGCTTCTAAATCACTTGGAATCTCAGAGATCGGCACGATTTGAACGTTTGCATCGTTAGAGAAATCATCAGCAACGAGCACGTCTTCCGGCATATAGAATGTAACGCCTTTTTCTTTCGCGCGGTCCATGAATGATTTTGCAAGTTCGATTTTATCTTCTTCAAGCAAAGATTTACCGACTTCATAGCCAAGCGCTTTTACGAATGTGTAAGCAAGACCTCCGCCGATGATCAGGTTGTCCACTTTATCAAGCAGACTTTCGATTACGCCGATTTTGTCTTTTACTTTCGCGCCGCCGATGATTGCCGTAAACGGGCGCTCAGGATTTGTCACGGCTTTGCCGAGAACGTCAAGCTCTTTTTCCATCAGGAATCCTGCAACCGCCGGCAGATGCTCGGCAATTCCGGCTGTAGATGCGTGAGCACGGTGGGCAGCACCGAATGCGTCATTGACATATACATCCGCAAGCTCAGCAAATGCTTTAGCAAGCTCAGGATCGTTTTTCTCTTCACCAGGGTAGAAACGTACGTTTTCCAATACAAGAACGTCTCCGTCCTTCATATCAGAAATTTGTGCTTTTACAGCATCGCCGTAAGCTTCATCCGCTTTTTTCACTTCTTTGCCGAGCAGTTCGCCTAAGCGTGCAGCGACAGGAGTTAAACGAAGCTCCTCAACCGTTTCGCCTTTCGGGCGGCCTAAGTGGCTCGCAAGAAGGACTTTCGCGCCTTGGTCTGCAAGGTGTTTGATTGTTGGAAGCGCAGCTCGGATACGAGTATCGTCTGTTACTTCCCCGTCTTTCATTGGAACGTTAAAGTCAACGCGGCAGAATACGACTTTGCCTTTTACGTCGATGTCTTTTACTGTTTTTTTATTCATGCCTTAGGAGATCCTCCTTCAAAATGGTTTGCATAGCACGAAAAACGTGAAACGTGAAACCGCCTCATGATGCTTCCGCCGCGGGGCAGATTGCAGCTTCCGGGCACGGGGCAGATCGTCTTCTGAGCCAGGGCAGGCGGCTCAGAAAACGAAAGTGCCGCGGAAACTTCAAAACGCGGACGTTCTGCAGCAATCCGGCGCTTTCTGAAAGCCGGTTCTCATGGAAAAAGGGAAAGGGAGTCCGTCCCCTTCCCTTGTCCGCTTTCATTATAGCGTTTCTGTCCGAAAGAACCAAGTCCGGCCCTTTCCGGGAGCTATGAATTAAAGACCTTGTTTTGCGATGTAAGCTGCAAGGTCAACAACGCGGTTAGAGTAGCCGCTTTCGTTATCGTACCAAGAGATTACTTTTACCATGCTGCCTTCCATAACCATTGTAGAAAGAGCATCGATTGTAGAAGAGTTAGCATTGCCGTTGTAATCTCCGGATACTAATGGCTCTTCGCTGTAGCCGAGAATTCCTTTAAGATCGCCTTCAGCCGCTTCTTTAAGAGCTGCGTTTACGTCTTCAGCCGTTACGTCTTTGTTCAGTTCAGCAACTAGGTCAACAAGAGAAACGTTTGGAGTCGGCACACGCATAGCTCCGCCGTTCAGTTTGCCTTTCAGTTCAGGAAGAACAAGGGAAACTGCTTTAGCAGCACCAGTTGATGTAGGAATGATGTTTTCAGCTGCTGCACGCGCACGACGGTAGTCTTTGTGCGGAAGATCAAGAATTTGCTGATCGTTTGTGTAAGAGTGAACAGTTGTCATCATACCGCGTTTGATGCCGAATTTGTCGTTAAGTACTTTTGCAAACGGCGCAAGGCAGTTTGTTGTGCAAGATGCGTTAGAGATAACATGGTGGTTAGCCGCATCGTATTTGTCTTCGTTAACACCCATAACGATTGTGATATCTTCTTCGTTAGCAGGTGCAGAGATGATAACTTTTTTCGCGCCTGCTTCTAAGTGTTTCGCAGCGTCTGCGCGTTTTGTGAAGAAACCAGTAGATTCAACTACGATTTCAACGCCTTGTTTGCCCCAGCTGAGTTTCGCAGGATCGCGCTCAGCAGAAACTTCGATTGTTTTGCCGTTAACAACAAGGTTGCTGCCGTCAACTTTAACTTCTGCATCTAATTTTCCGTGTACGGAATCATATTGTAAAAGATGAGCAAGCATGTTAGCGTCTGTTAAATCGTTAACCGCTACTACCTCAACTTCAGGATTGTTTAATGCTGCGCGGAATACGTTACGTCCAATACGACCAAAACCGTTAATACCGACTTTTACTGCCATGATTATTTCCTCCTTTAAATAAGTGAGAGATATTTATATTGAGGGACTGTTATCCCTTAATAACTTCTTTGCGGCTCCTTCGTCCGTGACGAGAACCGTGTTTCGCTGCTTTTTAAAATAAGCTTCGATTGCTTCTGCTTTTGATGATCCGCCCGCTACCGCGATAATGTCGGGAATGGCATCGAGGTCATCAAGCTGCATTCCGACTGAATGCACCTTGTGAACGACTTCTCCGTCCGCATTAAAGTAGTAGCCGAATGCCTCTGTCACCGCATGATTGTCATCTATTTTCTTCAAATCTTCCAAAGGCGTGTTTCTTCGCTCCGCCATTGTTCTAGCTTCGCCGATTCCGTGAACGAGCATACTCGCTGATTTAATCGTGTGAAGCACCTCTTTTACGGAAGGCTCTTCAATAATAGATGAGTAGGCGCCTTGTGACAGCTGCCCGGGAACGAACAAAAGCCGGTAAGTGCCTGAAGCCTTTTCCGCCATATGCGCGCATATGGTGTTCGCCTGGTTTTTCACATCTTCGCCTAAACCGCCTCTTGCGGGCACAAACAGGAGCTCGCGGTTTTTTGAATCCGGCGTCATCATATCGGCGACGGCTTCAATTGTCGTACCGCCGGTTACAGCGACGATATTTTTGCCTGAAAATCTCTTTTTCATACATGCAACGGCCGCTCTCCCTAATTCTTTTTTGACCCAAGGAGATTGGTCGCTGTCTCCGGAAACGATAATGGCGTCTTTCAGATTAAGCCGCTCTTTTAATGTCTTTTCCAAAAGCGTCAATCCTAAAACATCCTTCATCGTATCTTCCAGAATCGAAAGCAGTGAGTAGCCCTCTTCCGTCATTGTCATGCCGTTTGTTTTAATATCGATGAGATTCTGTTCTTTCAAAAACTGAACCTCGCTTCTGAGAACGCGCTCGGTCAATCCGAGACTGGCTGCAAGACTTCTGCGGCCGATCGGTTCGGTAAGCCTGATATACTGCAAGATTTCAAATCTTTTCTGCATCACAAGCAAAAGATCAGGCAATAATTTTTTTTGAGCTTGTATTAACTGGTTCATGACTCAAACGTTCCTTCCTATTCATACTGGACAGAAAATGTCCCGCTATGACAAAAAACGTCCCATCATAGCCAAAAAAAATTATGTCTGCTTTCTTTAATTATTTTAACAGGATGACATTGTTAATTCAACTGTTAAAGGTCAATTCGTCGACATTCTTCGCAGGATTTCCCAGTATCTCCTTGATACAGTCATTATATACAGAAACGGAATGAAGGTGACAGACAAAAGCCCGCCGGAGCGGACTTTTGTCGTAAAACGCTTTCATTTTATCCAGAGTTTTTCTATTTCTTCTAATGATTTATTTTTCGTCTCAGGGCAGATCGTCACGACAAACAAGAAACAGAGAATATTAATGACGGCGAATATCCAGAAGGTGTACGCGAGCCCCAACCCGCTGATCATCATCGGCACGAACTGGCCGATCGCCCAGTTGGCCCCCCATAAGAATATCGTCGCAATACCGGCGGCGCGTGCGCGGAGGTGGTTCGGAAAGATTTCCGAAATCATGATCCACGTAATCGGCCCGACTGATACGCAGAAAGCGGCGACGAATCCCAATATAATGACGACTAAAGCCGGACCGCTCGCCAGCTTAAAATAAAAGGATGCCCCGATTAAGATCATGAACAGCGCCATAAAGGCAGATCCGACCCCCATCAGCTTTTTCCGGCCCACCTTATCGACTAAAAGAACCGCGATAATGGTGAAAATCACTTCAACGACACCGACGATGCATGTCGTGATAAACCCCGCATTCTGTCCGAAGCCCATCATTTTGAAAATTTCCGGCCCGTAATACGTAATTGCGTTCATGCCGATGACCTGATTGAATAAAGCCAGCAGAATCCCGATCACAAGCGCTTTTCTCAGCCCCGGTTTAAACAGCTGAGACAATGACCCCATTTTTTCTAATTGTAAAGACGTTTCGATTTGTTTGATTTCTTCTTTCGCGGTTTGCTCGCCGTTAATGCGCGTCAGCACGGCGAGGGCTTCATTCCGGCGCCCCGCTTTCGCAAGCCAGCGCGGGCTTTCAGGCACGATAAGCAGCACGATAAAAAAGATGACGGACGGAATCATGCCGTAAGCGAGCATCCACCGCCAGCCGGTGTGCACCCCCCATTCATATGAGCCGGACTGCTGAACGGCGAGGTTAATAAAATAAGTGCCGGAAATCCCTAATATCGTAAACAGCTGATACAGTGAAGACAGACTGCCGCGTATTGCCGGCGGAGCGGCTTCGGTAATATACGTGACAGAAAGCGAGGAGCCCATGCCGATTCCCAGACCGCCGATGACTCTGGCGATCACTAAGGAAGACACACTTTGAGAAAGCGCAGAGACAACCGCTGACACCGCAAACAACAGCGCCGCTGCCATCAAAATCTTTCTCCGTCCGAAACGGTCGCTCAAAAATCCGGAAATCCCGACGCCGAAAACACCGCCGATCATTATGCTTGAAATCACGAGCCCTTCCATAAAAGGACTTAAGCGGTACAAATCTTTCAGGAAACCGATGGCGCCGGAAATCACCGCCGTGTCATAACCGTACAAAAGCCCTCCCAGTCCGGCCGCGCATGAGATGAGAATGACAAACCACTTGGAATGCTGCCGAGTGACAGGTACATTTGAGCCAATTGGTGCCGGGTGATTCTTCATGAATTTTACCCTCCCGCGAATAATAGAATAAAAACGCTTACAAATCTGAGTGCGGCGCTTGATGTTGCTTTGTTTTCTTCAGAATCGCCACATTTGTACGTACTTATAAAGAATTTTATCTAAAAATAAGGAAAATTAGTACGTACAAATAAAGAATAAGCAGTTTTTCATAATCTGTCAATTATTTTTACAGCTTGATGAAAGGGCTTACTATGTTATACTGGAATTTGTCCGTATACATTTTGGAGGAATTGATA
Source organism: Bacillus sp. KICET-1 (assembly GCF_027721405.1). Lineage (NCBI taxonomy): Bacteria > Bacillati > Bacillota > Bacilli > Caryophanales > Bacillaceae > Bacillus > Bacillus sp. KICET-1. The sequence goes on along the minus strand of NZ_CP113515.1, from coordinate 1,567,606 downwards.
TGCTACCGAAATATGCTCAAGTAAAAGAAGAAATTTGTTCATGGCTGAATCAAGGAAAAATACAGCCGGACGAAAAGCTGCCTACGGAAAATGAGCTGATGCAGCAGTTCGGCGTCAGCCGCCATACCATCAGAAAGGCGATCGGAGATTTGGTCTCGCAGGGGCTGCTGTACAGCGTTCAGGGCGGAGGCACCTTTGTCGCTTCACGCACGGCGAAATCAGCCATGCATTCAAACAAAACGATCGGCGTCATTACAACGTACATATCAGACTATATTTTTCCGAGCATCATCAGGGGAATCGAATCGTATTTAAGCGAACAGGGCTATTCCATGCTGCTGACGAGCACCAACAACAATACAGAAAGTGAACGGCGCGGCCTTGAAAACCTGCTGTCCAAAAATATAGACGGGCTGATTGTCGAGCCTACAAAAAGCGCGCTGCAGACGCCCAACATCGGCTACTATCTCAATCTGGAGAAAAACGGCATTCCGTTTGCCATGATTAACGCCTCTTATGCGGAGCTGGCCGCACCAAGCTTTTCCGTCAATGATGTCAAAGGCGGCATGATGGCTTGCGAATACGTCATGTCCCTCGGCCACACGCACATTATGGGAATCTTTAAAGCGGATGACACGCAGGGCGTCAAACGGATGAACGGCTATCTTCAGGCACATCGGGAGCGCGGGATTTTTCCGTCTCCGGACATGATCGTGACTTACACGACTGAGGAAAAAGAAACCGTGCTTCTCCAAAAAATTAAGCATACCCTTGAGCAAAACAGCGGGTCACATCCGACGGCCATTCTTTGCTACAATGACGAAATTGCGCTGAAGACGATTAATCTTCTCAGGGAATTCGGGTTAAAGGTGCCTGATGACGTATCGGTCATGGGCTATGATGATTCACATTTCGCCCAGATTTCCGAGGTGAAGCTCACCTCTGTCAAGCATCCGAAATCCATTATGGGGAAAGCGGCGGCAAAATACGTCATCGACTGCTTAGAACATAAAAAACCGAAGAAGGATGACGTCGTGTATGAACCGGAACTCATCATCCGGAATTCAGTCAGGCGGATCGGCGAATAAAAAAGGGCAGATACAACAGTATCTGCCCATCAGTCATTAAATTGAAAACTAAGCTGAAAATCATGAGGCGGAAGAACATCATCTATATTTTCTTTATTAAAATGCTTTAAAATATAATAAAATGACGAATCTGAAATATATAGTCTTTTATCATAGTATGTAAAGACCTTTGGAAAGATATCCTTTTTGGATTGCAATTCATCGAAGTGGTTAAGTACAGAGGTCAGCGCACCATGATTTATTGACTTTTTCTCATGGATTCGGTGAATATTCTCATATAAATACTGAAAAGAAAATCCTCTCCTCGCTATATCTTGATCAGACGTTAACACAATTTTCATTATATAATAGTATAACTTCAGCTTCGCTTTTCTTTCTCCATCTGCAATGTCTTGAATTTTTGTCAGATATTCCTCGCTTACTCTTTTATAATACAGAGCATTACATTCCTTAGCTAATTCAAGACTGTCAAGAACAATGTAATTCTGACTTCTCTTTCTTATCCCACTTTCACGACAATAGTCAAAAAGAAGTTGTTGATATACAGCAACTATTTGGCTAGATGCCTCTATAAAATAATTTGTTACATTTTCACTAATGTCTATGTTCAGCTCTTTACAGCCTCTACTCTTTATATTCATTAAATCTGTAGTAGACCATTTAGTAGCATCAATATAATCAATTCTTTGAGATAATTCTCCATTGAATTTTTCAAAATAGCCATTTATAATTTTCGTCCCGATTATAATGAACCTTAAGCCGCTTTGATAAAACATTTTCAGGTCAAAAGCCAACAGATATTGATCGACTAAATTTAAATAATGAAAGTCATCCAGTACGATAAACTGAATACCTTTTTCCTTCAGTGATTCAGCCACTCTGACACTTACGGTCTTGGGAAGATCCATTTTCCCTGATTCACTTAATAACTCTTTTTCAGATGAATCTCCGGTCACTTTCGCTTTTAAAAATTGAAATAGATTTGCCTCTACTTGACTATCAATTTTTGAGCACTTTTCAATACTTTTGGAGAAGTTATCAGATATCTCCACACCAGATTTGTATAAAATTTGTGTGTAAATATCAGCTAAATCAACTCCCTTCGTACAGTCTATCACTATAGTGTTTTCAGCTTTGGTTACATATTTTTTTCTTAATAATGTTTTTCCGACTTTTGTTTCACCATATATTACGATGTGATGATCCGTAAGTTCAATTTTATCTTGGTAATCCTCATCAATTTGTTGTCTATCAACATAACTTTTTAAAACAATCCGCGAAATACCAAAAACATCTTTCAAAGAAACATCCAAGTTTTTATTCCCCCCTTCTATTTCAAGAAAATTTTTCTAATAAATAATATCACAATAATATGAAATTTCATATTATTATACGAAAACAGGCAGCACATATATATATAGTGTGCTGCCCGTTTTTCATCTTTTTAATTCGGCGATGATTTCAAATGATCTCATTCTGTCGGCATGCTCAAAGCTTTCTGAATTCACCATGATTTCATCCGCCTGTGTTGTCCGGATGAAGCTTTCCAGCTTCTCCTTCACACGCTCCGGTCCGCCGACGATCGTTGAACTGAGCTGTTCATTGACCATCGCTTTTTCATACGGCGACCAGATTTGATCCATGTCTTCAACAGGAGGCTTCAGCTGGTTCGGCGTGCCGCGGACGAGGTCTAAAAATCTTTGATAATGCGATGTTGCCAGATGCTCCGCCTTTTCATCCGTATCGGCGGCAATGACGGTGACGCCGACCATCGCGTACGGTTTATCCAGTACATCTGACGGACGGAAGGAGCTGCGGTACAGCTCAAGGGCGGGCACGGTGTTTTTCGGTGAAAAGTGAGCCGCAAAGGCGAACGGAAGCCCGAGCTCTCCCGCAAGACGCGCGCTGAAGCCGCTTGAGCCCAGAAGCCAGATCGGCACGTCCAGCCCTTCGCCCGGAATGGCGCGGACTAGATTGCGCACATTGCCTGACGGTTTGAAGTAATTTCTCAATTCTTCAAGCTGCTCCGGGAAATCCTCCCCGCTGTTTATGTTTCTTCTTAAGGCCCTCGCCGTTAATTGGTCGGTACCCGGCGCACGCCCGAGTCCGAGGTCAATCCGCCCTGGATATAACGTTTCAAGGGTTCCGAATTGCTCCGCGATTATAAGTGACGAATGATTCGGCAGCATAATACCCCCAGAACCGACGCGGATTTTTTTCGTGCCGCCGGCGATGTGGCCGATCAGCACCGCCGTTGCCGAGCTGGCAACGCCTTCTATATTATGATGCTCCGCAAGCCAATAGCGGTTATAGCCCCACTCCTCGGCGCGGCGCGCTAAATCCATGCTGTTGCGGAACGATTCAGCAACCGTTCCCCCCTGTACGACCGGCGATAAATTCAATACGGAAAACGCAGTATCTTTCAATGTATGTTCAGCCATCGTTTTCTCCTTTATGGTTTAGTGTAAGCAGATCTTAAACAAGGTCTCTCTACACACCTTACCACAGCTTTTCCCGTGAGTTAAACAATTTGATTCGATGATCTTCGAACAATCAGTCAGCGGCGGTTTTCTTACGGATGAACAGCTCCTCGGCGACATCAATAAAAAGCTTGGCGGCAAGTGATGCGTCTTTCATGGAAGGAACCGCCAGCTGCACCTCCCTGAATACATCCGGCGTAAACTCTTTAATCACCACTTCTTCCGGGAGGGGATTGCCGGCCATGGACATATCGGATAAGATTGCCATGCCCAACCCCTCCCGCACCATATTGATGGACGTGCTGACATTAAACACGGTAAAGGCCGCGCAAAGTTCGGCACCGGCTTGTTTAAACAGGCCTGCAAAAGGTGACGTGTAACCGCCTTCGCAAACCACCATCGGTTCACCGTCCAGATCTTTTATCGTTACGGTTGAGCGTGCGGCGAGAGGATGATCTTTATGCATAACCGCTGCCATTTTGTCTTTTTTCAGCAGAAAGGAATCCATATCCTCTGTCGGGAACAGCAGAATGCCCGCGTCAATCATCCGGGATTGCAGCCATTCTTTTACTTCGTCCGCCGTTCCTTCATGAAGCACCAGTTCAAGCTTCGGATACCGTTTTTTAAACACGCTGATCAGCTTTGGAATGAAATAAGCGGAAGCGGCCGGAAATGTGCCGATGTGAATCGTTCCCTGTTCAAGCCCTCTTTCCGCGGCCGCCAGCTGCTCGGCTTTTTCTATGCCTTTGAGCACCTCTCTGATATGAACGAGAATTTTTCCGCCCGTGTCCGTGAGCCTTACGCCGTTGCGGCGCTCGCGGATGATCAGCTTGATGCCGAGCTCTGACTCAAGCGCCGAGATGGCATGGCTGACGGCGGGCTGCGTCATATTCAGCGCCTGCCCCGCTTTTGTAAAGCTTCCCGTTTCAGCGATTTGAACAAAAACCCGCAGTTGTGTAATCGTCATAACGTTTTACTTATGCTCCTTATAAAAAAGATTCATTTTATTTATCTTACTGATTACCGTATCATATGATGGAATTGTTCTACAAGGAGTGAACGACGTGAAACAGCTTTCGAAAATACAGACGGCTCTTATGCTGGCGTTTCTAGTCACGGTATGGGGAATTAACTGGCCGCTGACAAAGGCCGCGCTTGCCTATTCGCCGCCTCTTCTGTTTGCCGGAATCCGCACGCTGATCGGCGGACTTCTATTATTAATGGTGGCGCTGCCCCGTTTTAAAAAGCTGCGTTTTAAAGAAACGTGGCCGATCTATCTTATTTCTGCCATTTTAAATATTACTTTATTTTACGGCCTGCAAACGGTCGGCTTGAATTACCTGCCTGCCGGCCTATTTTCAGCCATCGTGTTTTTCCAGCCGGTGTTAATGGGCGTTTTTTCTTGGCTGTGGCTCGGGGAATCGATGTATCCTTTAAAAATAGCCGGTCTTATTCTGGGCTTTGCCGGTGTCGCCGTCATCAGCGCAGCCGGTTTCGGAGGCCATATTTCCATCGCCGGCATTCTTTTGGCCCTAGGCTCCGCGGTCAGCTGGGCGCTCGGCACGGTATATGTGAAAAGAACGGGCGGACGCGCGGATTCTATCTGGATGGTCGCTCTTCAGCTTCTGATCGGCGGCGTGCTGCTTGTCAGCTCCGGCCATTTTTCAGAAAGCTTTTCAGCCATTCAATGGAAAGCTCCGTTCATTCTCAGCCTTCTGTTCATTTCAGTTTTTGTTATCGCGCTCGGCTGGCTCGCCTTTTTTACGCTTGTCGGTTCAGGGGAAGCAAGCAAGGTTGCCTCTTACACCTTCCTGATCCCGCTCATATCCATTGTCGTCAGCTCGATATTCCTGCATGAGCCGCTGACCGTCAGCCTTTTAGCCGGACTGCTTCTGATCGTCACAAGCATTTGTTTAGTGAATATAACACCGAAGAAACTGAAAACACCTGCTCTGGCCGCAGAAAAAAAGGCCGTTCATTAAAAAAACTCTTGCCGCGGGGCAAGAGTTTTTTTATTTATTGACGTCTCCCTTTCACAAGATACGCAGCCGTAATGAGGAGATAGATGGCCGCAGTGATGCATGTGATGACGATGGATGTCGTCGCAATTACGCCGATCAGGATGGCCAAAAGCGCAAGCACCGAGAACCATGTCGTGTACGGGAACCATTTGACGTAATAAGCCGGCTGTTCTGTTGAATGTTTTCTTGATTTCAAATGGGCGAATCCGATAATCAGCCAGATGAACAGCACGGTATAGCCGAGTGAACCCATCAAATAATTAAACGTCTGGCTTCCTGCGAATAAAGAAATCAGGACGCCTACATATAAAAATGACGTACAAGTCAGAATCGCATAGACGGGAACCTTTTTCTTCGATAGTTTTGAAAAAACTTTCGGCACCCGGCCGTCAGAAGCCTGCGTAAACAAGACGCGGGATGATCCGTACAGTCCCGAATTCATAGACGAGATAATCGCAAGAAGAATGACGGCATTCATAATATGGTCGGCACCCGGAATTCCGATCATCTTAAATACTATGACAAACGGGCTTTCGGGAACGCTGTTGACTTGATTCCAAGGAATCAGGCTGACGATGATGAAAAACGGCAGCAAGTAAAAAGCGACAATCCGCGTTAACGTGCTTCGGACAGCTTTCGGGATCACCTTTTCGGGATTTTTTGTCTCCGCCAGCGTGACGCCGATGATTTCCGTTCCGCCGTATGAGTAGATCACGACGAGCATCGCCGTAATGACGCCCCCCGCTCCATGCGGGAAAAATCCTCCGTGATCCGTTAAATGAGACAGCCCCGGCGCCGTGTGATTGCCGAATGAGAAAAATAAAAGCAGAATCCCGCATAAAATAAAGATGACAATCACTGTAATTTTAATAAGCGCGAGCCAGTACTCCGTCTCGGCAAACAGTTTCACAGAAAGCATGTTTACGACCGTCACCACGATGGAAATGATCAGAGCCAGTATCCATATCGGACATTCCGGCAGCCAATATTGAATGAAAATGGCGGCTACGACCGCCTCCGCGGCAATATTGAGCACCCACATTTTCCAATAGATCCAGTCTAAAAAGTATGCAGCGTACGATCCGAGCGACTGCTGAACCAAATCACGGAACGTCCTTGCATGTTTGTTTCTGACTGCCATTTCGGCCAGCCCTTGCATAATAAATAGCAGAATGATTCCGCCGAGGAGGTAGGCCAGCAGCACGGACGGCCCCGCCTCATCAATCGCCGTGCTGCTGCCTTTAAAGAGCCCGGCCCCGATCGCGCCTCCAAGCGCCATCATCATAATGTGTCTGGACGACATCGTCCGTTTTAACGTTTGCTTGTCCTTTTCCATCTATCACACGCCCTCTCGCAAAAAGTGTTCATCACATAAAAAAGCACGCCGCCTCTTTAGGAAAAGAGACGGCGTGCCTTAGGCAGCCGCGGTACCACTCTTGTTGATCCCGAAATATCCGGAATCCAGCTTAAAAACCTTTTAACGAAGGTCAGCCGTTAGGACATAGGGAATATTCCGACAATTCCGTTCCGCCCTGCCACTTCCGGGCGAGTTCAAAGAACAATCAGTCCGCGTTGCACCAACCCGCGGCTCTCTTTTTCTGACTGGATTCTTTTACTGCTCCCGTTCACAGTGTTTTATGTTAAATGAATCTCTTGAGTTTTTATTTTCTGAATATAGTATCATAATATACAGTCTTCTATTTTCAAAGTCAATACTAATTTTTGCCGCCTATTGTCCTACCCGGTGATTCGGAAATTTCAGCTGAAATCCGGACACAAGGCTTTGCTTTCCGGGCGCCGCGCTTTCCGCTTTCACCTTTGTGTTTGCGTATAAAAACAGCGCAAGCGCAATGCCGAATGATATGACGAGAATCCATACTTTTTTCATTCAGGTGCCTCCTCACTTTCTATCATCGGCGGCTTTTTCTCTTTTTTTATATACAAAATTGAAAAAACAATTTTAAAATTCTGTTTTCCTTATATTGAAACTTGCTTTATCATAAAAGTATGCGTTTACATTCAAGTAGGGAGGTTATAGCATGACCCCTGTGAATTCAAGCAGCATCGGGAAGATTCAGGCGGCCAGCAAAGGTTTGTCGCCAAAATTGAGAGCGATTGCAGACCATATCGTGAAGGAACCGAAAGACGTGGTTCACCTTTCCATCATTCAGCTGGCGGAAAAAACGAAAAGCTCTGAAGCGACGATTTTCAGGCTGTGCAAACGGCTCGGTTTTTCCGGCTATCAGGATTTAAAAATCGCGCTTGCTCAGGAGATCGTTCAGGAGCCGGTGCAGCACATTCATGAAGAAATGAGCCCCGACGACGATATCGAAGTCATCATCCAGAAAGTTTTCCGCACAAACATTTCCGGTCTGACCGATACCTTTCATTTATTAGATCCGGCCGACGTTGAAAAAGCGGTAGAAATGATCCACCGCGCAGACAGAATCGAATTTTACGGAAACGGCGGTTCCGGGCTGATCGCCACTGACGCGTATCATAAATTTATGCGTACGGGTATAAATTGCATCGCGCACACAGATTCTCACTTTCAGGCGATGTCAGCGGGTCTTCTCGGTCCCGAAAGCGCAGTCATCGGCATTTCTCATTCGGGAAGCAATAAGGACGTGCTTGACGCGGTGAAAATGGCCAAATCGCTCGGCGCTGGCACGATCGGCATTACAAGCTACCAAAAGTCGCCGCTCACCCAGATTTCCGACGTGGTGCTGTATACGTCAACAAGGGAGACGGCTTTCAGAACGGAAGCAATGTCCGCAAGGCTTGCCCAGCTGTCGGTCATTGATACACTGTATTTCGCCACGGCCCGGCTGCGGCAGGAGAAAACGCTCGCCAACTTGCAGCAAATCAGAAAAATGATCGCGCACAAACGTTTGTAATCGCTTTCTGAATATTTATTTTTCAAAAGAGAGAATGCCGATACAGCGGGAATTGAGGCAATTTTATGAAAAAAATTTTCTTCTTCATCGTTGATTTATAAAAAATTATTCCTATAATTGACTTTGTAAGGGCATACATTATCAATCTATCTTATTATTCAATCAGATTAGGCGGGATATATTATGAAGGAAACCCAAGCTGTTATCGGTCTGGATATCGGCACAACCAGTACGAAAGCCGTTCTGTTCGGACCAAGAGGCAAAGTGTTAGCCAAGCATTCGGTTCACTATGATTTAATACAGCCAAAGCCGGCATGGGCCGAGCAGGATCCTGAGCACATTTTGGAAGCGGTTATCGGAAGCATCAGGGGAGCCGTCACAAAGGCCGGACTGAGTCCTGACAATCTGCTTGCAATCGGCATCAGCACCGCCATGCACTCATTGATAGCTGTCGATCAAAACGGCGGCCTGCTGACCAAAAGCATCATTTGGGCGGACAACCGCAGCGCCGAGCAATCAAAACGGATTTTAAAAGAGATGAACGGTTTTGATATTTATAAAAGAACGGGTACGCCGATTCACCCGATGTCTCCGCTTTCCAAAATTGTGTGGATGAAAGAACAGGACAAGGAGACATTCGCGAAAACCGCCAAATTCATCAGTATTAAAGAATATATTCTGCACGAGTTTTTCGGAACTTATGTCGTCGATTATTCGATCGCTTCGGCAACGGGGCTGTTCCGTTTAGATACGCTTTCCTGGGATGAAGAAGCGCTCCGGATTGCCGGAATCCGGGAAGATCAGCTGTCGGACATCGTGCCGACCACTCATCAGCTGCGCGGCCTTGCGCCGGAAATCGCTGCACGGATGGGCATTCATGCGGATACACCGTTTATTATCGGCGCAAATGACGGCGTGCTCGCCAACCTTGGAGTCGGCGCGATCGGCAAAGGCGAAGTGGCCGTTACGATCGGAACGAGCGGAGCCGTGCGTTCGGTGACGGATGCGCCGATTACGGATGAAAAAGCGCGGACATTCTGTTACGCGCTGACTGACAAGCATTGGGTCATCGGAGGCCCGACGAATAACGGAGGCATTATGCTGCGCTGGCTTCGAGACGAATTCGCTTCTCCGGAAGTCGAAACGGCGAAGCGGCTCGGCATTGATCCGTACGATTTAATGATTGATATCGCTGATAAAGTGCCCGCAGGCTCTGAGGGATTGCTGTTTCTGCCGTTTTTATCAGGGGAGCGCGCGCCGTTTTGGAATCCGAATGCCCGCGGAACGTTTTTCGGCATCAGCCTCCGCCATAAACGGGAGCATTTTATCAGAGCGGTGCTGGAAGGCGTCATCATGAGCGTCTTTTCAATCGGTGTCGCACTGAGAGATTTGGCGGGCCCCGCAAAAGACGTGCGGGCTTCGGGAGGATTTGCGAGATCACCGCTTTGGAGGCAGATTTTGTCCGATACGATGGGACGGGAAGTCCTCGTTCCGGAAAGTTACGAAGCCTCGGCGCTCGGAGCGGCCGTTCTCGCTTTGCACAGCCTTGGCGAAATGGAACGGATCGAGGATGTTCAGGACTGGATCAGAATTTCTCACCGTCATGAACCGAACGTCAAAAACAGCGAAACATATATTGAGCTGTTTTACTTATACGAGCGGCTGTATGACAAGCTCAAAGATGAATTTGACGTCATCAGTGAATTTCAGCTCAAACAAAGCCGTTAATTCTTCTTTGAAAGGGTGAAAAGGTCATGTTACTGTTTATTGTCATTGCCGCTATTATCGTTTTACTCTTATTGATTACGGTCGCTAAATTAAATCCGTTTATCAGTCTTTTGATTACATCCATCCTTGTCGGTTTCGCAACGGGCATGAATCTGCCGGACATTATCGCTTCGATGAAAACCGGGCTCGGCAATACGCTGTCGCTGCTTGCGATCGTGCTGGCCCTCGGTACGATGCTCGGAAAAATGATGGCTGAATCAGGCGGTGCGGAGCGTATCGCCCACACCCTGATCGGCCGCTTCGGCAAAAAGAAAGTGCATTGGGCGATGATGGCCGTCGCTTTTATCGTCGGCATCCCGGTCTTTTTCCAGGTCGGCTTCGTCCTGCTCGTGCCGCTTTTATTTACGATTGCGATTGAAACCGGGGTTTCATTAGTGACGATCGGGATTCCGCTCCTTGCGGGACTTTCCGTCGTGCACGGATTGGTTCCGCCCCACCCGGCGGCGATGGCGGCTGTCGGCATTTATCACGCCAATGTCGGAAAAACGATTTTGTTTTCTTTAATCGTCGGCATTCCGACTGCCATCATCGCGGGGCCGCTTTACGGAAAATGGATTGGTAAGCGCATTCATAAACCCGTTCCCGAACTGTTGAAAAAACAATTTATTGAACGGAATGAAAAACGCAAGCTTCCGGGATTCGCAAATACATTGTTTACGATATTGGTACCGGTGATCCTGATGCTTATGGCAACGCTTGCCGAAATTGCGCTTCCGGAAAAAAGCGCGCTCTATGAAACTTTTAAATTTATCGGCGACCCTGTCACGGCGCTTTTGATCGCCACGGTTTACTCCTTTTTCAGCCTTGGTTTTTATCAGGGCTTTGACAGAGAAAGCATTTTAAAATTCAGCAATGACTGTCTCGGGCCGATCGCTTCCATTCTGCTTGTGATCGGAGCCGGCGGCGCTTTTAACAACGTCCTGATTGATTCAGGCGTCGGCACGTATATCGCTGACATGGCGAAGCATTCAAGCTTCTCTCCCGTTCTTTTAAGCTGGACGATCGCGGCGGTCATCCGCGTCGCCACAGGTTCAGCGACTGTCGCCATGATGACGGCGGCCGGCATTGTTGCACCGATTGCATCTGTCATGCCTGGCGTCAGCAGCGAGCTTCTCGTTTTGGCAACGGGAGCGGGCTCTTTGATTCTGTCACATGTCAATGACTCCGGTTTCTGGCTCATTAAAGAGTATTTCGGAATGACGGTAAAAGAAACGTTCCTGACATGGACGGCGATGGAAACGATTATTTCTGTCAGTGCGATCTGTTTTATCATGATCATTAACGCGTTTATATAAAAACAAACCCCGGCCGCAAACCGGGGTTTGTTTTTTTATCGATCATTCACAAGGATATAAGCGGCTTTAACGGGTCCGTGGACGCCGACAACCAAATCCATTTCGATATCGGCCGAGTTGCTCGGTCCAGTAATATAGTTGATGCAGGAAGGAACGGTGACGCCGTCTCTGATCTGCTGTTTCAGTATATCGCTGGCCTGTGTCATTCTCGGCACAATGGAAGATTTCGGGATGATTGCGATATAGGTGGTCGGAAGCAGGCTGACAGAACGGCCGGCATGCTCTGACGCATACAAAACGACGGTGGCTGATTCTGCAAGCGTAATCTCGCTGAATGTGATGCCCACATTCGCTTGTTCCGCTTTTTCAATATTTTTCGCTCCTTGTTCCGCGTCCCATTCCCAAACTGGAATCCCTTCATCCGGCCACTCTTCTGTCATAAGGGTCTGCAAGCCGTACGTTTCAAACCGGCTGTCCTTCGGAATGATGACAGGCCCTCCTTCAAAGCGGTTCACCTGCGTGCGCAAAGCGTCGTAAAGCCCGGCTGCATCCGTTTCGATCAGTTCGGTATGAATGTTGACACAGTGGTCTTTCAGCATCGTGACAAGATCGTCTTCCGTACAGTCCGCATGCGTTTGATATTGAGGCTGATACTTCCATTCAGGCAGGGACACGCCTGATTTCCTGCGCTCTCTGCCCAGACTTTCGGCGATCCGGTTTAAAAAGGATTCCTGATGTGTAACCGTCCCTTTCATCATCATTCTTCCCCCTTTTGTTTTTCCCGGTCTTTAAACCAATCTCTGAATCTCGATTTATGCGGCGCCGGGAAATCCCGTATTGCCGTCCATTCTTTTAACGGCCCCGGCCCTTTTGATATTTTGTCATCTTCCGTAAACGGCGTCATGGCGGCAGGCGCCCATTTCGATCCCATTTTATAAAGGGACGGGGATGACGAGCCGAGCCCGAAGGCTTTCATCGCCAGTTTTTCGCTGATCGGCGCTTTGCCCTCTTTTTCCACGATGTTCTGCCGATGCTTGAGCAGCAGCTCGTGCAGCGGAATTTTAACGGGACATGCTTCCGTACAGGCCGCGCATAAGGAAGATGCGTACGGGAGCTCCTTGTATTCGTCATATCCGCCGAGAAGAGGCGATAAGACGGCGCCGATCGGACCCGAATAGATGGACCCGTACGAGTGTCCGCCGACATGCCGGTACACGGGACAGACGTTGATGCAGGCGGCGCAGCGGATACATTGCAGCACCGATTGGAATTCCGTGCCGAGTATGCGGGAACGCCCGTTGTCCACAACCACAAGGTGGAATTCCTCAGGCCCGTCAGCTTCTCCTTGCTGACGAGGTCCCGTCAGCGCCGTAATGTAACTTGTAAGCCGCTGGCCGACCGCGCTTCTCGTCAGCATGCTGACAAGCACTTCAAACTCAGAAAATGACGGAACGATCCGCTCCATTCCCATCACGGTGATCTGCGTCTTCGGCAGCGCGGACACAAGGCGGCCGTTTCCTTCGTTCGTCACGAGACTGACCGATCCGGTATCCGCGATTGCAAAGTTGCAGCCTGTAATGCCGACATCCGCTTCGAGAAATTTTTTCCGGAGAACGCTGCGCGCGTGCATGACGAGCTCTTCCGGTTTTTCCGTCTGTTTGTATTCGAGTCTCTCTTTAAACACGTCACGGATCTGCTCTTTGTTTTTGTGAAGAGCGGGAGCAACGATATGTGACGGCGGATCGTGGTCGTCAATCTGGAGAATGTATTCGCCGAGATCCGTTTCTGTGACTTCACAGCCCTCTTCCTCAAGCACTTCGTTCATATTGATTTCTTCTGTTACCATGGATTTGGATTTTACGATTTTTTTGGCGTTTTTCTGCCGGATGACATCGCGGATATAGGAGGACGCTTCTTCCGCCGTTTCGGCGAAAAAGACGTGTCCGCCTCTGTTGGCGACGTTTTCGGCGAGCTGTTCCAAATAGAAATCAAGATTGTCCAGCACATGCTGTCTGATTTCTTCCGCATGGGAACGCCAATCCTCCCAGTTTCCCAATTCCTCGGCCGCCTGAAGCCTTCTTGTCCTGAGCCGTTCCTGCGCACCGGAGACGGCTCCTCTCATAAACTCATTATCTATTCCTTCTGATACCCGCTCTTTAAAAGCGGCGGTACCGATTTTCATCGCCATGATTTTACCCCCTTGTTGTTTCTCGTCTTATCTGCTGTTCAGCACTTCTGCGATGTGCATGACTCTGACGTTTTTATCCTTACGGTCAAGACGCCCGCCGATATTCATCAGACATCCGCAATCCGCCCCGATCAGCACCTCGGCCTCCGTGTCTTCCACGCAGGCGACCTTCTCATCCACCATTTGTTCAGAGATTTGCGCCATTTTCACAGAAAATGTTCCTCCGAATCCGCAGCATTGGTGCTTTCCGGGAAGCGCGGTCAGCTCGAGCCCTTTGACATGGCGCAAAAGCTTCATCGGCTCCTCCGACACGCCGAGCAGCCTCGTCATGTGGCATGATGTATGGACTGTCGCTTTTTTATGCAGCACCGCCCCGACATCCTCCACCCCGAGAACGTTGACGATAAAATCCGTTAACTCATATGTTTTGTCCGCAAGCTGCTGCGCTTTTGCGGCCCACTTCGGATCGTCCTGAAACAGATGCGGATATTCACGGAACATCGTCGTACAGGAACCTGACGGACTGACGACATACTCCGCTTCTTCAAACGCGGCAATCATCCGCTTCATCGCTTTTTTCGCATCCGTCACATACCCGCTGTTGTATGCGGGCTGCCCGCAGCAAATCTGCCCCTCGGGAAAATCCACCTCACACCCGAGCCGTTCCAGCACCTCAACCGTCGCCTTTCCGACATTGGTCTGGAACATATCCACAAGGCACGTGACAAATAATGAGACTTTCATGATGAACCCCTCTTTCATCCTCAATATGTGATCCGGTCATCTGATGACCTGTTTTTAGGAAAGCTCTATGAATATCCTACACTATTCTGAATATGGATTGGAAGGTTTTTCTGAAAAATCCTTTCGCCTGATGTGCTGAGGGGACAAAAAAAGAGAAGCCCGAAAGCTCCTCATGCTGCTCTACATCCCGTTTTCCAGCAGGCGTCCCAGTTTTTGCACACCCTCTTTTATCGCGGCTTTACCGGCATAACTGAACGACAGGCGAAGATATTCCGCACCGTCTTCCTGATGCAGAAAAAAATATTTTCCGGGGACATAGGAAACGCCGTGAGAAAGAGCCTGCGCCAGCAGTGCGGACGTATCCGCTCCAGGCGCTTTCACCCATACAAAGTAACCGCCTTTAGGCACGTGCCAGGATGCGGATTCCGGAAGATATCGCGCTATTGCGGCGAGCAAAACGTCACGTTTGCTTTGATATGCTTCCCGCAAGGCGGCGAGCCGTTTTTCCACATTCGTTTGTTCCAGATAGACGGCGGTCACCGCTTGGGAAAACGGGTGGCCTAAGTCTTTTTTTAACCATGACAATGCCGTGATGAATGCGGCGTCCCCTGCAATCCAGCCGATCCTCATACCCGGGGCGATGACTTTTGATAATGAACCGGCGTACAGCACCCGGCCGTTTTGATCCATGGCTTTCAAAGGCGGCGGAATATCGGTGAATCCGAGCTCGCCGTATGCATCATCCTCCAAGATGAGAAAATCATACGCTTCGGCAAGCTGAAGCAGGCGGGTTCTCCGCTTCGCTGACATTACGGTTCCCGCAGGATTCTGAAAAGCGGGTATCGTGTAGAGAAGACGGGGAATCAGAAGCCCTTTTCGTTTTCTTTCCTCAAGCATGAACGCTAATGTTTCTGTTTGCAGGCCCTCTTGATCTGTCGGAATGCTCATGATATGCGGTGTGTAATTTTTAAAAATCTCGAGCGCTTCCATATAAACCGGAGCTTCAACGGCAGCGGCGGTTTGTTCATCGAGGAAAACCCGGGCTGCCAGATCTATCGCCTGACAGGCGCCTGACGTCACGAGCAGCTCATCGTCCCGACAGTGAATGCCGCGGGTGGCTAACCGTTCTTGAATCTGCTTTTTTAAAACGGCCGTCCTCGGGCTTCCCATATAATGCAGCGGCAGATCGCGCTCCTCATCCAGAAGGTGGGCGGCGGCTTCTTTCAGCTCCTTATCAGGAACGAGTGCGGGATCGGGATAGCCGGAATGCAGGGGGATGCACGCTTTCGGAACTGCCGGCATCCATTCCCCGGGAGGATCGTTTGTCAGAGCTTTCTTTACATGGTCAGAAAAAAAAGATTCGGCCTGCATGTGATGTTATCCCCTTTCACAAGTCAGCTTCTATACATTTTCTTCAAAATAAGCCCCCAGCACTTCTTCCACATTCGTCAGATGCGCCGTCATCGCCGCTTCCGCTTCATCCGCGTCTCCAGCGGCGACGGCGCTGTAAATGCGTTCATGCTCTTCATACAATCGCTGCACGCTCGTTCGTTTAGAAAACAGCCAAATTTTTCTCGTTTCTCTCATTGTTTCCAAAAGGAGCGCGGAGACATGATTCATGAGATGCTTAAGCAGCCCGTTTTGTGATGCTTCCGCCAGCGCCATGTGAAAGGAGAAATCTGCTTTTTCGCCCAATTCTTCATCTCCGTCGATGTCTTTCATCTCCAAGAGAGCTTGGCGGATTTTTTGTAAATCGTCTTCGGTGCGTTTTTCAGCGGCCATGGCGGCGACGCCGAGTTCAAGCAGCTTTCTGACTTCGAGCAGCTGTTTGACGTCCTCTTTTTTCATCAAGAGGGCGGAAGAAAGCGGCTGGGAAACATGAGACGGCTCAAATTCTCTTATGTATGTGCCTTCTCCCTGCTTCATGTCGACGAGCCCCATCGCTTTCAAAGCCGACAGCGCTTCTCTGACCGCCGAGCGGCTGACCTGAAAACTCTCAGAAAGCGCCTGAACGGAATCAAGCTTTTCACCCGGCTTAAGCTCGCCCGCTTTTATCTTCTCCAGCAATGCGTCAGCGACTTCTTCGTAGATTTTTTTCGTTTTAATTTGTTTATATTTCAACGCGATCACCCCGTCACTTGTGAATCTTGATGTTTATCGTCTATTATACTTCTTTTTTCGCACCGCCGACAGGTTCAGACAATTTGTTCAAGAAAAGTATTGTACTTTCAAAACTTTCAAAATATAATGCTAATTAACCCGGTCATCAGATGACCTTATCATAAAAAGTAATCGCTTACATGACATAAGGAGGGGTTTTTTAGGGATGCAATGGACACAGGGGTACGCTCCTTTAGGGGGAAATTTGCTTTTATCGGCAGCTTGCGCGCTCGTGCCGATTATCTTCTTTTTTTGGGCGCTTGCGGTGAAACGGATGAAGGGGTACATCGCGGGGCTTTTCACGTTAGCCGTTTCACTTTTAATCGCTGTATTTGTTTACGGCATGCCGGCGGAAAAAGCGGTGATGTCCGCTTCTCAGGGAGCGGTGTACGGGCTGCTTCCGATCGGCTGGATTATCGTCACATCGGTCTTTCTGTATAAAATCACCGTGAAAACGGGACAGTTTGAGATTATCCGGAGTTCGGTGCTCTCAATTACAGATGATCGGCGTTTGCAGGCGCTGCTCATCGCCTTTTCATTCGGGGCGTTTTTAGAAGGCGCCGCCGGTTTCGGCGCTCCCGTCGCGATCTCGGCCGCTTTGCTCGTCGGACTTGGTTTTCAGCCGCTGTATGCGGCGGGAATTTGCCTGATTGCCAATACGGCCCCCGTTGCCTTCGGTGCGATCGGCATTCCGATTACCGCCGTCGAAGGTCCGACCGGGATACCTGCAATGGAAATTTCCCAAATGGTCGGCCGGCAGCTTCCGTTTTTATCCGTCTTTATTCCGCTTTACTTAATCATTTTAATGAGCGGGTTTAAAAAGGCTTTTGAGATATGGCCGGCCATTCTTGTTTCCGGCGTCTCCTTTGCGGCCGTGCAGTACGCAAGCTCGAATTTTTTAGGGCCCGAGCTTCCGGATGTGCTGTCGGCGCTTGTTTCCATGGCCGCGCTCGCTCTGTTTTTGAAATTTTGGAAACCGAAAACGGCCTTTCGTTTCGCCGCAGAACGGGAATCAGCAGCGGCCGCTGACCGGGCGCCGATCAAGTACGGGGGCGCCGCGGTGTTTAAAGCGTGGTCTCCTTTCCTTCTTCTGACGGCCATGATATCCGTTTGGGGGATTCCCGGCGTGAAGGCTGCCTTAACCGGTCATTATGAAGGAACGTCAATGTGGCTTTCCTGGCTGAATGCAGCCGGGCGCGCATTGACCTTCACGCCTCCCGTCCCATTTGTAAATCAGCAGATTCTTCAGGCGGACGGCACGCCGATTGAAGCCGTATACAAGCTTGAGCTTTTCGGTTCAGCGGGGACGGCGATTCTGATTGCCGCCGTCATCTCCAAGTTCGCCCTCGGCATGTCGTGGAAGACGTGGGGCGAAGCGTTTATTGAAACGGTGAAAGAGTTAACGCTTCCGGTTGTGACCATTGTTTCTGTTGTCGGCTTTGCTTATGTGACGAATGCTTCCGGCATGAGCACGACACTCGGTCTTGCGCTTGCCATGACGGGCGCGATGTTTACCTTTTTTTCGCCGGTGCTCGGCTGGCTCGGCGTATTTATTACCGGCTCTGATACATCGGCCAACCTATTGTTCGGCGGATTGCAAAAGGTAACGGCGCTCTCTGTTGGGATGGACCCGGTTCTCTCCGTCGCCGCCAATTCATCGGGCGGTGTCACCGGAAAAATGATTTCTCCGCAATCCATTGCGGTTGCCTGTGCCGCTGTCGGTCTGGCGGGCAAGGAAGCCGATCTTTTCCGCTTTACGATTAAGCACAGTCTGTTTTTGCTTCTGCTCGTCTGTCTCATTACATTTTTACAGCATCATCTGTTTTCATGGATGATCCCGTAACACGGAGAACCTCCCCGGGGTTTGGCTCGGGGAGGTTTCAGCTGTACCGTTTTCTCGCCGATGACGGCGGAATATTTAATTGGTCACGGTATTTGGCGACGGTGCGCCTTGAGATTCGGATGTCATATTGTTCATGCAGCAGATCGGCAAGCTTTTGGTCTGAAAAAGGTTTCTTTTTATCTTCTTTATGGACCAATTCCTCCAGATGCGCTTTTACGGCATAATTGGAGGCGCCGCCGTCCCCCGATGATTCAGCTTTCGCCGAGAAAAATGTTTTCATTTCATACAGTCCGTACGGCGTCTGAACGTACTTCCCTTTGATGGCCCGGCTGATCGTTGATTCGTGGAGCTCCAGCGTTTCCGCCACCTCTCTTAAGGTCAGCGGCTGCATTCCGCTTTTTCCTGTGAGAAAAAAGGATTCCTGCCGTTCAGTCAGGACGCCGATAATTCTCGTGATCGTTTGTTTTCTTTGCGACAAAGCCCGGTTCAGCCAGCGCCATTCCTGATATTTTGCCGACAGATAATTTTTCGTGTCACGGCACCCGGCAGCTGACAAGAGCGGCTGATAATGGGTATGAAGCTGGATGTCAGGAAACGAACGGCTGTTGAGCCGCGCTTGAATGATGCCGTTTTTCACTGTGATGAAAATATCCGGTTCCACGTAAAAACCCGGCTCCTCATGCGCATAACGGAGCCCCGGCCTCGGATCAAGGGCGCTGATCATGTCAGCGATGTCCTGAATGTCTTTAAGCGGAATGCCCGTTTTTGTTGTAAGCGCTTTCCAGTTCTTTCTTGCAAATAGCTCAAAATAGGCTTCGGCAATCCATTCCGCCTGTTCGTTCCGCTCAGGAAGACGGCGGAGCTGAAGAAGGATGCATTCCTGCAAAGACCGGGCGCCGATTCCCGCGGGCTCAAGGGATTGAAGCTTTTTCAGAACCGCTTCCGTCTCCTCTTGTGAAGCGGATACATGGTCGGCGGCAGCTGGTATGTCCTCTTTTAAATATCCGTTTGAGTCCAATGAATGTATCAGATAATTGAAAATCTTTTTCTCATCATCGGACAGCTTCATGTCTAAGGCTTGCTGTTTGAGCGAATCCTGCAGCGTTTTGCGGGTATGTCTGATCTGCTGGCTTCCGTCCCGTTCTTTCATCCTGTTTTTATTTGTTTTATGGTAAGATAGTGGCGGCGTGTCTGTTTCCTTTCGTTCAATCAGAGGGTTTTCCAGTGAGAGCTCATCAATATATCCGGCCAGTTCCGCGGAATTGTATCCGAGTAATGTGATAGCCTGTTTAAGCTCTTGCGTTAATTGAGGCTTTAACATTTGTGTTTGCTGAAGTTTGATATCCATCATGCTCACTCCCCTTTTTTCATTGTACATGATTGGTTTCATACCGTATATACTTATTAAAAGGAGTTGCTTTATAGATGTCAGAACTTTTTTCTGTTCCTTATTTTATTGAAAACTTTACACAGCACATTGAAATGAATCCGAATGAAGACCGAATTCATGCGATGAACAGCTATTACCGCTCCGTCGTCTCAACCCTTGTTCAGGATCAGCTGACGAAAAACTCGGTTGTGCTCAAAAGAATTCAGCATTTGGATGAGGCGTACAACAAAGTAAAACGCGGAGAAACAAAATAAACCTTCCGCTCATTCAAAGCGGAAGGTTTTCCTTCGTGCCGGCGATTTCCCCGATCAGACGGACGTCCGGCGCTTCGTGCATCCAGGTGTAATAATAGTTGGCGTTTTTCCCGTATGAATTATCAATGACGGTATTCGGTTTCCCGAGAAGCGAGGACAGGATGTGGCCGTGAAGCCTTGACGTTTCCACCGATTCGTACCTGCTGAAAAACAGAACCGCTTTTTTCGTCAAGAAATCGGAATAGCGTTTCCAAAACCGCGCAATCGGCAGCGGGTTTCCCGCTTTTTTATTCAAAACATTCAGTGTTTGGAAAAAAGCGATTCCCCTGCGGTCGCTTGCTGACAGCACATCCTGCCAGTCGCAGCTTTTAACGGAAGGATTGTTTTGCAGCTTCGGATTGATTTCCCCATCCGTGCGGATAAAATGAAGCCTGCCGCGTGACGGAGCCGCTGACGCCGCGATCGGATACAGCTGATGGGCCATATCAGGCATAAGCCCGATATGATTCGCCGAAAAAAAGCGTTTCGCGGTCTCGTATGACACATGATCCCTCGTAAACAGGTGGAGATCCTTGTGCCCCGCAAAAAGCGCCGATGTCTTCCCAAGCCGTGTCTCATCCTGATAATAGATGGATTGCGGCAGGATGACGATCCTGTTTTCCGGGAAGGATTTGACGATTTTTTCCCTGAACGTCTGATAGTACTGATAGAGATCCCCGAAATTTCCGCCACCCTGACAGACGATGATCGTCTTTTTGTCCGCCCGGCGCCCGAATGGAAAATTGTCGGGATTCCAGCGCTGTTTCACGCAGATGCCGTGTGCTTTAAAAAACGCCTCCGTCCCTTTCATTATCAATAAATCCCCTACATTTCCGTAGAGGGGATAGTCGGCATATATGATGTCAGATTGCGGCGGTATAACGCTGAGCAGACCCGTCAGCGTTTCTTTTAATCGGCTCATAACATGGCGGCTGTCCATGTTTTCTCCCCTTTCGTTTCAAACAGTTGCGCAAGTGCGTCAATGACACGCTGCTGCTCCTCAGAAGACAGGTCAGACCCGGATGGCAGACAGATGCCCCGGCTGAAAAGGTTCTCAGAGACACGCTCATGTTCGCTGTGAGGATAAAAGACGGAAGATGAGAAAAGCGGCTGCGTATGCAGCGGTTTCCACAGCGGCCGGGCCTCAATATTCTGTTCCGCAAGACAGGTGACGGCTTCTTCCGGCGTCACGCCGTTATCAAGCGTCAGAGCCGTCAGCCAGCGGTTTGAAACCGTTCCTTCAAGCTCCGGCATCATGCGGATGCCCGGATACGTTTCCAGCGCTTCCCGATACCTGTGAAAGATTTCTCTTCTGGCCCGGACGCGATCTTCGAGCACTTCCAGCTGCGATATCCCCACGCCCGCGAGAATGTTGCTGAGCCTGTAGTTATAACCGAGCTCGCTGTGCTGGTAATGAACGGCGGCATCTCTCGCCTGTGACGCAAGAAACCTCGCTTTTTCAATCGCGGCTTCATCGTCAGACACGAGCATGCCGCCTCCCGATGTTGTAATGATTTTGTTGCCGTTAAAGGAATAAATGCCGAAACGGCCGAACGTGCCGCTCTGCCTGCCTTTATATGTTGATCCTAAGGACTCGGCAGCGTCTTCAATCAGACAGACGCCGTATGCGTCACAAAGGCTCATTAATTCATCCATTTTCGCGCTTTGGCCGTAAAGATTGACGGCGATCACCGCTTTCGGGAGTCTGCCGCGCCGTTTTGCATCCCGCAGCGCCCGCTCAAGCGCATCGGGCGACATATTCCACGTCTCCCATTCCGAATCAATAAAAACGGGCTCAGCCTGCTCATACACAATCGGATTCGCCGTGGCGACAAACGTAAAGGAAGGACAAAATACAGCGTCTCCTTTTTTCACACCCGCAAGCCGCAGGGCAAGATGGATGGCCGCCGTTCCCGAGCTTACGGCCGCCGCGCTTTTCACTCCCGCATATTCCGCGAGCCGCGCTTCAAACGAATTGACGAGCGGACCGAGCGGGGCAATCCAATTGGAGCGGAAGGCTTCTGCGATGTATTCCTGTTCTTTTCCGCTCATATGAGGCGGAGACAAATAAATCCGTTTGTTTGTTTGCATGAAATCATCCTTTTTCATTATGGATAGGGGAGATGACGCGGGCCGGAACGCCGACCGCCGTCACATGGCCGGGAATTCGGCTGATGACCGCAGCCCCCGCGCCGATAACGGACCAAGGGCCGATGTCAATCTGCGGTATGACGGACGCGCCGATTCCGATGTGCGTTCCTTCCCCGACTTTCACTCCGCCGGCAAGCGCCGCGCGCGGTGAAAGATGGACGTAATCTCCGATTGCATTGTCATGATCGGCAACCGCGCCCGTATTGATGATGCAATGGGCGCCGATGTCAGCGCCCGCCTGAATGACGGCGCCCGCCATCACAACCGTTCCGTGTCCGACGGAAGCCGTTTCACTGACGATCGCCCCGGGGTGAATGAGTGCGGCATAATCGTCATCTTCAAGCCCAATCGTTTCAGCGAACTGCTTTCTGACGCCGTTGCGGCCGATGCATATCGTGAATACGGCCTCGGGGACGAGTTTCCGAAGCATGGGCACGTCTTTCGTCCGGCCCGTATATAAACCGTTCCGAACGGCAAAACCGCTGAATCCGTCATCCAATACGCCCGCAAGCTCCATATCGGAACGGGCCTGCACGATTTCCTTCACGACTTTTCCGTGTCCGCCGTTTCCGATCAGCACGACCTTTTTCACGATGACATATCTCCGCTGCCTGTGAAGCGCTTTGCCGTCACATGGCCGGCTTGATGTATGCCTTCTGACACGAGAACTTTTTTCACTGTTAAAAGCAGAATCTTTAAGTCGAGAAGAAATGTGCGGTTGTCGACGTACCACACGTCGAGCTTGAATTTTTCCTCCCATGAAATCGCGTTTCTCCCGTTAATCTGCGCCCAGCCCGTAATCCCCGGCTTCACCTCGTGGCGCCGCGCCTGCTCCGCCGTGTAAAGCGGCAGATAATCCATCAGCAGAGGGCGGGGGCCGACCAGACTGATATCTCCTTTGAGCACATTAAAAAGCTGGGGAAGCTCATCGATGCTCAGTTTTCTGATCAGCCTTCCCGTTTTGGTCAGGCGCAGATGATCCGGAAGCAGCACACCGTTTTCATCACGCGCATCCGTCATCGTCCTGAGTTTATACAACGTAAACGGACGCCCGTTATGCCCCGGTCTCGTCTGTTTGAACAATACCGGAGACCCGATGGCGCATCTGACGGCGGCCATGGCGAAGAGAAGGATGACGCTCGCGCCGCACAATAACAACACCGCGGCCGCTATATCAAATACACGTTTCGCCTTCAAATCTGAACAGCTCCTTTCACTTTTCGGCATTTCTGTAAAGCAAGCCGCCTTTCTTCTTTCGTACAAATGAAGAAAAAAGCGAATGCGGCATAGCTCATGCATACGGCAAGCCCCGTAGCGATCAGGCCGGCCCAGCTGTCAAGCGGTGAAAACAGCCGGATACCCCGGCAGACAGCCCAGGCAAATACGGCCGCCGCCAACGGGCCGAACATTCCTTTGTAAAACGCGGTTTTCTGAAAACCGGTAATATGCGAAACATACAGCGGCGTGAAGACGGCATTTTTCAAAATGAGCGAGACTGCACCGGCGATGGTGATGCCGTACAGCCCGAGATGAGCCGGTCCGCTGAGAACCACGGCCAATATGACATTCAGTCCGCCTAAACATAAAGTAACGACGGCGGGCGTTTTTTGTTTATTAAAAGCCGTCCATACGTAAAAAAGCGGCATGACAGAGAGACTGACCGCCAAATACGCGGCGTGAATGTATAAAAGCGGCGCCGTCTGCACAAACGACGGGCCCAGCCAAATCGCCAGAAACGGTTCGGCGAGCCCTCCTAATAATGCGGCGGGAAGCGCGAGGAGAAGCCCGTTCAGCCGCACGGCCTTATTGGCGTAAGACAGGAGACCTTCCATATCGCCTTTTGAATAGTAGGAAGTCAAAACCGGCGCAAACAGTGAAGCAAGCGTCCCGGCAAGACTTCTGAGCAGGAGCGGGAATTGAATAATCGCCGCATAGACACCCGCTTCAGACGGCCCCAGCACGAGGTTGGCCGTCATGAGGTCAATCTGCAGAAACAGCAGCACGCCGATCTGGTTGACAGAACTCCAGGCACCGGCCGAAAACAGCACTTTGCTCGTCTGTAATGACAAGGTTTTACGGCTGAAAGAAAACCACGGAATCAATTTCTTAAAAAAGAAAAAAGTCAGCACGGCCGCACAGACGGCTCCCGCTAATGCCGAAAGCTGGATCTGCCAGATTTTCGGCGGCAGGCACGTAAACAGAGCGAGCACACACAGCACCCTGACCAGCATTTGCACGGCCTGAATGGAGCTTGTGATATAAAGCTTGTTGGCGAAAAACGGCCCCGTCGCGAACCCCGCCATAAAAAACGTCAGCATAAACAGCACGCTGCCGATCACGATAGAGAGCCTCACATCCGTTAAGAGCCCGGCCGGTACATTCATAATCTTGTCAATAAAAAAAGCCGTCCCGGCGAGCGGCACAGCGAGCAATAGAGATATCACGACAGACGCGGCTAAATAATTGCTTACATACGCATTGGCCTCGTCCTTGTTCCCCCTGTGGGCGGCGACGGAGAAAAACCTCACAACGACAGAGCTCAGCGCAACGGTAATTATAGAGAAATAGTTAATGATATTCTGTGTCAGATGGACAAACCCAAAAGCCTCCACACCTAATGTTTTCACAATAAAGGGCGTCATCCACACTGATAAAAACACCGATAGTAAAAACGCCGTCACATTGGCGCCGAAATTAATGGCAAATTTCATGCTCCTTCCGCACTGCCTTTCTCTTTCGATTTCCGTTCGAAAAACGCATGCAGAAGAAGAGGAAGGCGCATTTTGCACAGGCCGAGCACCACGCGCTCCCCCGCCAGCAGCTGTTTATGCCGGCACGGCGTGCTGCGCACCGCCGTTTTTACCATGTCATACGTTAAGATTCTGCCGATATGCGCCGTAATCTGATGTGACGGCTGCGGGGCGGCGCATGCGTTGGCGATCAGCATCGGAATCTGATGCTTGCACAAATACGTATCAATATCGCTCCGGCAGGCGTCCGTCAGCCCGTTTTCCTCATAAAAAGCCATTTTCGCTTTATATTGCTTTTGCAGTTCGTGATCTAAGCGGGGCTTAAACGGGGTTTCTGTAAGACTTTGCGGATTTTCCCGGTAGATATACAGCCCTTCGTCTATCACTTTGACACGCGCGGCTTGGCGGAACGCTGCCAAGTTAAACGGAGAGTCCTCGGCAAACCGGATATCTTCATGGAACAACAGTCCTTGCAAAGATTCTCGCCGGTATATATAGCGCCACACATACCAAATAAACCGATGTTCGTGCGCGCGGGTCAGCAATGCAGTCATTTCATCCGCTGTGAAGACGCGGCCCGCCGGAATGGACGGCGGCATATATGTTCTTTTCTTAGACGGCGTTTCCTTATAATAGCCGCATCCGGCGATATCCAGCCGGTTCTTCTCCGCTTCTTCATAAAGCCGCTCGAACATCGTTTCCGTCACATAGTCATCGCCGTCCGCAAAACCGATATAACGGCCGCGGGCGGCTTTTATTCCGGCATTGCGGGCCGAGCTGAGGCCGCCGTTTTCTTTATGAATCACCCGGATTCTCGCATCTTCTGCGGCGAATTGTTCAGCAATACGGCCTGACTGATCCGGTGAACCGTCATTGACGAAAATGATTTCGATGTCTCTCAGCGTCTGTTTTGTTAAAGAAACCGCGCATTCTTTAATAAAAGGCTCTGTCTTATACATCGGCACGATCACGCTCACAAGCGGCGCGGTCATTGGGCATCACCGCTGATTTTCGAGCGCAGCCCGGCAAAATAAACACTTCGCAATGAACCGCCTTCCTCATGCTTGCCGCTGAGCATCCGGTTTACGGCGGACGTTACGGCTTCAGGGTCGGGACGCTCAAGCAATGTCATGTTCGGTATGTTTTTCAGCCATTGATAGCCTTCCATCACCTTATGATCAAACGAACGAATGACGACACAAGGCGTTTTCGTCAGCGCACAAAAAATCATCCCGTGAAGCCTGTCAGTGACGACGGCTTCCGCGCCTTTCAGCGTATTCCAAAGCGCTTCCAGCTCCTTTTCGCGTGTATGGCGGCTGACCCTCCGGCCGACCGTCGTGGTAAAGGAATACAGCTCGCCGTACTCTTTTGCCAAAGCTTCTTTTACCATCGTTCTGTCCTCAGCCGTCAGCGCACTCTCCTTATCCTCCCGTAAACAGAGGTAGATCCCTTCCCGCGGGGTGCGCCGCTCGCTTTTATCCAAATATAAGACCATGTCAGGCTGTTTGAGCACTGTTTTTCCGGGAAAATGACGCTTCATCCATTGATACGTCGTCTCATCTCTCGCCATTAACAAAAGGTCGGGATGCGCATTGTACACTTTTCGGGCGCGCTTCAGTTCCTTCCGTCCCTTTTTTGATTCAGAAAAGTGAGCCGTCGCCGGAAGCTGAACGATCCGATATTCCCGGAATGTTTTGATAATAAAGCGGCGCGTCCATTCCTCATACCGGTACAAATCCCCCATGTTCCCGCCGCCGATGATGAATACCATATCATCGGAGTGGCGCTTTTTGATCAGCGCTTTTGCCGATCTGTATATATCCTTCATATCCACCTCGACAATGTCAAAATCGGGATACTCCCGTTCAAGAAACGTTTTGCTTGCATAGGCGATGGCGTGATCGCCGAGATTATCGTGGGACGGGAGCAGCGTCAGAATGATCTTTTTTCTTGCCGCTGAAAGCCCCGACCCATCCGCTGCCGTTCCGAAATGAAATTGGGACGGGTATTTGACCTTAAGCAACAGCCATTCCGCAAGATTGATTTTTAAAGATTGTATCGACATGTCTTCACCCTCTGATTTTCATTTTGTACTCGATTGCCCGCTGATACGCGGCTGATGCCAGCGACACGAACGGAATCAGCTTCAGCTTCGCCAAAAGCAGAAGGCATGAGCGTTTGGCGTCAAACGGCGCCGTTCCGGTTTTGGAAAGGCTCAGGCGAAACACGGGATCAGCGCATATCCGGCTGATATTCTTCCACTTCTCAGAAAACCGGCCGCCGTTATTCCGCTTCCATTCATTCAGCAGGCAGACTGTTCCGTGCTGAACGATGAAAAAATCCAGCTCCTGCCGGTATTCCTGTAAGCAGCCGTTTTCACGCAAAAAAGCCTCGTTCAGCCGATAGAGAACGAGACCTGAGTCAAACAGCTTTTTCTGATAGCTTTGCACAATGGAAGTCAAGTGAATCCGATAATGATAGAGCGGCTGATCCACGTACGAGACCGCACCTGCGAAAACATGCGCCCTGAGGCTGAAGTACTGATCCTCCACGTGCTCCAGCTCATCACGAAGCGGAAAGCGCAGCTGATGATGCTCGATCATCGTTCTTTTGTACAGCTTGTTCCATGAAAAACCGCTGACTCTTCCTTCAAATAAATCTTTCAGGTACCGTTGTTTCGGGCGGCCCGCGTACGCTGAAGCGATCGTTGAAACGGCGGTTTTCCCCGTATCCGCAAATTCGGCCGCATATTCGCAAATCACGAGATCCGCCTGATCAGCCTTCGCTTTTTTATACATGCGCAGGCAATAATCAGGTTCAACCCAGTCGTCCGCATCAATAAAAGCGATAAATTCGCCGCGCGCCGCCTCGATTCCCCTGTTGCGGACCGCGCCGAGCCCCCGGTTTTGCTGATGAATGACCCTGATTCTCTCATCCCGCTTCTGATAGGTTTCAAGAATCGCCGGGCTTTGATCCGTTGACCCGTCATTAACGGCCACGATTTCGATATTGGCGAGCGACTGATTGAGCAATGAATCTAAGCATCTTTCTAAATAAGTTTCCGTATTATACACAGCAATTAATAAACTGACCGCGGGTGTTTCCATATAAACCTCCAGTGTCCATTACCGGGAAAAAATCGTTCTGTACGGAAGCACAGACGAATCGACCGGCATAAGCAAGTAACTGTAAAGAAAATAACAGACAATAATGGCGATATAAATCAGCGCATTTGATTTTTCATCAAAAATCCTCACAAAATAAGGGATCAGGATCATTTGGTACAGGCCGAAATATATATTAAACCGGGCAAAAATAACATCCTTTGTCGCCAAAAGACCGAAGAGCAGGCCGAGCAGACAGAAATTCACGATGACATCAATGTCAGGCCAGAGCTTCCGCAGCCGCTCCCGATAGCAGAAAGCCAAAAACAGCGGCAGAAGCAGCACCGCGATTTTTACGACGTTCATCCCGTTCGTATTGGTCATCAGCCATTTCTCATAATGGCCGTACGAGCTGTTTTCCAGCACGACGACAAACAGCGAAATGAACTTCTGATACAGAAACGTCATAAGAAGAAACAATGCCGACAGTCCGAAAATCGCGGGCGACCAGGCTCTTTTTCTGACGAGAAAATAAACCGGAATCATAATCAGCGCTGAGGAATGAAAAAGCGAACACAGCAGCACGATTGACATATAACGCTTCCAGCTTCCGCTGATCACGTAGCGGACGGCCCAAAACAAAACGGCCGCCACCATATACTGCCTGATCCCGTTAAAGGAAGCATAATAGTGATACGTGCCCAAAAACAAAAACACACTCAGCTCAAACGGACGGCCGAACTCAACGAGCCCCTTTAAAATAAAGCTGCACGTCACGACCGCCACGGTGAAATACATGATTTGCGGATCTTTCGTGATAAAATTCATGAGCCAGATGAGAGCCGTAAACCCCGGATCAACGGCTGCTTTTTTCGCTCCGAACCCGAAGATCTCCCAAATGCTGCCGTAATTTCCCGCCAGCTTGTACATCAGCGCGTACGTCTGAAAATCCGTCCCGACTCTGTAGCGCAAACCGGAGACCAATACGAGCGATAGCAGCGGAACGATCATGACGAGCTGATTCGGCCGGTATCCGGTCGAAAGCGATTGATCACGCCCGCCGCACATTTTCGCGAACCATGACCAAATATACACAATTCCCATATTGACTACGTATACAATCATTCGTTACTGTTCCTTTTTCCAATTCATATTGTAAAGCTTCATAACAGCCCCCGCATTTTCTCCCGCGTCATATCCCTGCCGTCTGAGGGTTTCTTTAATGCGCGCCCCGTCAGGCTTTGCCGCCTCTGCTGCCCGTAAAACCGCGGATGCCCATTGTCGGGGCGGTTCTTTAAGGCTGAGCCTTTTGACCAGCCCGAGCCCGGCATCGGCTTCTTCCGTTATGCCGTCTGATATCACGCACGGCACCCCGGAGGCCTGCGCTTCAACGAGCGTGACAGGCAGCCCTTCATAAAGAGACGGCATGACAAATACATCCAGCGTTTTCAGCAGGGCATGAACGCGTTCTTCTATGCCGATAAAACGCACATCATCATCAAGCCCCAGCTTCGCCGCCAAATTTTCCATGTCGGTGCGAAGCGGACCGTCCCCGGCGAGAACCAGCTGTAAACCGATGCCCCGCTCTTTCATATCAGCGGCCAGCCGGAGCAGAAATTCGTGGTTTTTTTCTTCTGTAAAGCGGCCGATATGGCCGATCACCAAACGGCCGTCTGCAATGCCCCGCTTCCTTTTTTCAGCTTCTGTGTCCGCGCACCCGCCGGCAAATAAGTCGAGATCAATGCCGTTCGGCAAAAGATGCACGTCTTTTTCTTTCCCGAATAAGAAACGGCCCGCGTCTTTTCCGCAGGCGCACAGTGCCGTGGCGTTTGCCGTAATCAGCCGTCTGAAAACAAACAGCTGCATCCCGGCAAGCCGCGACGCCCGCCCCCGCCACGACGTACTGTGCGAATGGCAGATCCGCACCGGGACGCCGGCTAAACGAGAGGCAAGCGCGATGAATCCCGACTGAAAATCGGTATGGGCGTGCACGGCGGCAAACGGGCCTTTTTCCTGAATCACCCGCTTGACCTGTTTTACAAATGTAATCGGGTTTGTGCTGCCGATGCTCGGCACATAAAAAAGCCGTCCGCCGAGAGCGAGAATTTCCTCATCATAAGCGCACGGATCGTTCCTATGGGTTAAAAAATCAAACTGCACCTTCGTTCTGTCCATCTTCCGGTACAAATTCATCATCATCGTTTCTGCGCCGCCCCTGTTCATCCCGCTGAAGATGTGCAGCACCCGTATCGGTTTGTCAGTCATGTTCGGCAAGCCCTTCTTTTTGGCGGATGTCCCTGTTTTTATGATAACGGTTCATGACCGCGGGCGGCGTAATGGCGCGGATGAGCGGTTTTGCGATATACGCGTAATGGGAAAGCGGCAGCTTCAGCCGTCTGCAGGCCTGAAAAACGAGCACCGCATTATCAATGGAATACGTAAACGATCTCCTCTTAAACGCATCACTGTCCTCTCTTACTTTATACAGCGTTTCTTGGAGATTGTATCCCCGGAAACCCGCTTCAAAAAAGCGCAGCCACAAATCAATATCCTCCATCCGCCGCGTCCGCCTGACTGACCGGTAGCCGCCAAGCGCTTTGTACGCTTCAGCCCGCATCATAATGGTGCCGTGGCAGAACGGTGTGCCTTTCGCCATAATTCCCGGTTTCGGCACGGGCGGCAAAAGCCGGGCGCCCCTTACACCGAATTCGTCAAATACGAGCATGCCCGTGCCTACGACTTGATAGTGGGCGTGCTTGTTTAAGAAAGCGGCCTGTTTTTCCAGTCTCCTGGGGTTGGAGATGTCATCACCGTCCTGCCTGGCGATATAATCCCCCGTTGCGTATGTCAGACAGCGGTTAAGCGAAGCGGCAAGCCGTTGATTTGTCTTATTTTGAATCAGCGTAATCCGGTCGCCGTAATGATCCGCGTAACGGCGCGCAATCTGATACGTTCCGTCAGTTGACGCGTCATCACACATAATCAGTTCCCAATTCTTATAAGATTGGCTCAGGATGGATTCAATACTCTCCGCTAAAGTCTCTTCGCAATTATAAATTCCCATGATGACGGAAATTTTCGGTTGTGCTCCTGCATTCATACGCTTTTCTCCTTTTTATCCATATAACCGGCGTAAATGTGCGCCATTTCCTTTACCGTACGTGTTTCTGAAAAACATTCCGCCGTCCTGCGCCCTTCTTGCCCCATTGCTTTTCGCAGCCCCGGGGAGCGGTACAGCTTTTCAATCCGATCGGCAAACGCCGCGCTGTCCCCCGCCGGCACGAGAAAACCGTTCACGCCGTCTTCGATGATCTCGCGGTGCCCCCTGTTGTCCGCGGCAACGGCGGGCTTTTCGGCAGCCATTCCTTCAAGCAGATTCATGCCGAGTCCTTCGCGGATGCTTGAGGCGACAGACAGATCAGCAAGCTGAATCAGTTCATGAATATCGCGGCAAAAACCGTAAAACCGCACCATGTCGGATACACCGAGTGATTCAGCCTTTTTTCTGTACGGCTCTTCCATCGCGCCTTCTCCGGCAAATACGAGTTTCAGCTCCGGGATGCGGTTCTTCAGCAGTGCCGCAGTCTCAATGAGAAGTCCCTGGTTTTTATTGCCGTTTAATTCAGCGGGGTATACGAGAATAAATTCCCCGGCGCCGAAGCCGTGTTTTTCTCTCAGACGTTCACTCTCTTCCCGGCTCACAGGGCGAAACCTGTCTGTATTCACCCCGATGCCGTGTATTTTTTTCGCGCTGCAATCTGTTTTTTTCATTTGCTTGGCCCGTTCGTAATCCTCTTCATTAATCGTAATCAGACAATCCGTATAAGAAGAAAGAAATTTTTCGATCGGGTAATAAAGAAGCCAGTTTTTCAGAGGCGCTCCGTCGCAGAAGTGAAAGCCGTGCGCGGTGTACAGCACCTTTGTCCCTTTTTGGCGCGCTTGTCTCGCCGCAAGGCGTGCAAGCACGCCGCCGACCGGCGTATGACAGTGAATCATGTCGTAGCCGTTGTCCTGAATGAGCCGTTTCAGACGCCTGTAAACAGAAAGATTTTCGGGATGAAACGGCGAGCGCCGGATCGGAATGGAAAACTTTTCATCAACGAACGGAAGATTCATATTGCCGCCTGCCGCGACGTGCACCTCCCAGCCCATATCCTGAAACCATTGAAAATACGGAAGATGAAAGGCTTTAAAATGATAATCGACTGTGGCGCAGAATAATACTTTTTTCGTCATCTTTCTGTCCTCCCATCACACGCCTGCGGCCGCTTCTTCATGTACTGATTCAATCGCCTCAAACAGCCTTTTTCTCAGCTCTTCTTCAGGCAGACGGCTGAATTCCTCCATAAAACGGATGAGCACGGCCCAATTCCCGTCCACCGCTTTCCCGATATGGATTTTCGGAAAAATCTGCTCCGTATGTACTTCATTATGATTCAGCAATTCTTCATACATCTTTTCTCCCGGACGGATGCCGGAGAATTCGATGGGAATCTGTTCTGTCGTATAGCCTGATAAATGAATCAGGTTTTTTGCCAGATCGACGATTTTGACGGGTTCTCCCATATCCAGAACGAAAATCTGCCGCCCTTTTGCAAGCGCACCCGCCTGAATGACGAGTCTTGACGCTTCGGGGATCGTCATAAAATATCTTGTCATCGCCGGATGCGTGACGGTGACGGGTCCGCCTTTTTCAATCTGCTTTTTGAAAATCGGAATGACGCTGCCGCGGCTTCCGAGCACATTTCCGAAACGGACGGCGGCGAATTTGGTGCGGCTGATCTTTCCGAGGTTCATGATGACCATTTCCGCAAACCGTTTCGTCGCGCCCATGACATTGGCCGGATTGACCGCTTTGTCAGAAGAAATCAGCACGAATGTTTCCGTTCCGCACATGTCGGCGGCTTCGGCGACATTTTTCGTGCCGATGATGTTGTTTTTAACGGCTTCTTCCGGATTATGTTCCATTAACGGCACATGTTTATGGGCAGCCGCATGATAGACGACGTGCGGCTCGTATTTTTTCATCAAAGTAAAGATTTTATCTCTGTCCTGAATATCGGCGATCTCCGCGTGAAAGAGCACCTCTTTGCCGAAGCGTGCGGACAGCTCGGTATGTACGGAATGAATGCTGTTCTCCCCGTGGCCGAGAAGGACGATTTCCCGCGGAAGAAACGCGCTGATCTGGCGGCAGATCTCAGAACCGATTGAGCCGCCGGCGCCCGTGACCAGAATCGTTTTTCCCTTGATGCTGTCAGAAATTTTGCTCGTATCAAGGGTGACCGGCTTTCTGCCGAGCAGATCTTCGGCTTTTACATCCCTGATGTGTCCGGCAGCCTGCGTTCCGAGCAGGATCTCATCAAATTGCGGCATGATTTTAATATGGGCGCCCGTCTGCACACATTCTTTGTATAACGTCTGAAGCTCATGGGTGCAAAGAGACGGAATGGCGATGATAATATGGTGAATTCTCAGCCTCTGCACCGCCGGCATAATGCTTTCTTTTCCGCCGATGACGGGCAGGCCCATGATTTCGAGCTTATGCTTCGTCTGATCATCATCAATAAAAGCCACAGGCATGATTCCGAGATCGTTTTTCTGGGTAAGCTGACGGACGAGCAGCGTCCCTCCCGCACCTGCGCCGATGATCAGCGCCCGGGAAG
Source organism: Bacillus sp. KICET-1 (assembly GCF_027721405.1). NCBI lineage: Bacteria > Bacillati > Bacillota > Bacilli > Caryophanales > Bacillaceae > Bacillus > Bacillus sp. KICET-1. The sequence continues at coordinate 1,533,751 of NZ_CP113515.1, read as the reverse complement.
AGTCATTTTGCTTCCTGCCGATCGTTTCTTTCAGCACCCGTGAAATCATCCGGCTTCCTCCGATGAACAATAGCTGAACCATCCAGCTGACGGCCAACAGCCGGAACAAAATCGTGTGGAACACCCCGTATTGGACGGCGGCTGTCACAGCTGCGGACAGCGTGATCCCCTTCAGCAGATCAAGCAGCTCGCCTATTCCCGTGTACGTCCATACCTGCTTATACTGGTGAAACATAAAAGCGCATACATGATGGCTGATCAGCATGCTCACGGCAGTCAGCAGCAACGCTCCGGAGTCATAAAAGTGATAAGAATCCTCAAAAAATTGATATCCTATAACAACGGAAAGTAAAACGAGATACGTATCCAATGCAAAAATCATTGAAAGTCTTCTCCGGTAAGTCAATCTTTCCCCTCCTCATTTATCGGTTTAGCTGATACGGTTTTCGTAAAAACAGACATAACAGCTAAGCCGATAACAATGCATCATCTTAAGATAAATTGGGCATTTAACCCGTCCTCACACCCCGCCACCGACGACCAGCATCTAAGGCGGCGAAAAACGCCGCCCACAGCAGAGCCGAGTGCCTCCGTTGATAAAGGTAAGGAGACATCACCTGCACCGCTCAATACGAGTAGTGCTCCGTTTTTTTGATTTTCTTTTTATTCAGCAGCGCCCCCAAAAGCTTTGCCTTTGACTGCTGGAGCGCGTCTCTCGCCTTTTGGACGGTATCCATTTTCGTTTTTCCGCTCAAGACGACGAGAACGCTTCCATCTGTCTGGTTCGCTAAAATCTGTCCGTCCGCCACCGCCAAAAGCGGAGGTGAATCGAAAATAACCAGACTGTACCGGCTGTACATCTCCTGAATCAGCTCTCCCATCGCCTTTGAAGATAAAAGCTCAGCCGGATTCGGCGGCGTCGGCCCGCTCGTTAAGACGTAAAGGTTATCAATCAGCGTTTTTTGCACCGTTTCGCCGAGGGAAGCGTTTCCGACTAACACATTCGTAAGGCCTTGTACATTTTCAAGCTGATAGGTCTCGTGTATCGTCGGTTTTCGTAAATCCGCATCGACGAGCAGCACCTTTTTTTCCTGCTGCGCAAATACCGCGGCAAGGTTGGCGGCGCTGAATGACTTTCCTTCTCCCGGAACGGAGGAAGTGACGAGAATAGAGCGCAAATGGGTCTGAACAGAGGAGAACTCAATATTTGTCCGAATGGTGCGGTATTGTTCAGCCACCAATGATTTGTGATGTAAAACGGATATTTGAGCCAGTCCCCTTCTTGATTTCTTTTTTCTGAATCCCAAACGCCTCACTCCCCGAAATGTTTTTCATCAGACCGTGTCTGCTGATTTTTGATGTCATACACAACCCCTAAAACAGGCAAGTCTGTTTTTTCGCTGAGCTGCCGCTCGCTTTTAACGGTTTCATCAAGAAAGTGGAGAAAAAACGCAAGCGTCACACCCGCCATGAGAGCCGCACCGAACGCCATCATGATATTCCTGATGCGCGAAGGCTTGACCATCGGGCTTTCCGATGCTTTTGCCTCGGACAAAACAATGACGCCTTTTATATTCATCCTGTCACGGACTTCTTTTTTAAATGTCTTCATCAGCGTGTTCGCTATAGCGGCGGCCTGTTTCGGGTTCTCGTCCTGCACCGCTACGGTAATGATCTCTGAATCGGTTTCGCTGCTTGTCGTGATCTTTGCTTTTAAAGCGGATGCCGTCTCAGAAAGATGCAGCTTCTGTTTCACTTTCTCAAGCACAACCGGGCTTTTCATTATCGTTTGAAACGTATTGTTGTAATGAAGATTCAGCTGAACGTCGCTGAGATTCGAATTTTTTTCACCGCTTGTTTCATGAATGAGCACTTGGGTCGATGCCTGATAAACGGGCGAAACCACCCGGAATTGGATGTATCCCGTCACCAGCGTTACAACTGCTGTCATGATAAAAATCAGTAAAAGTCTGTGTTTAATAATGTCAAATAATTCTTTAAAACTCATATTCTCATTCATGTAATTACAGCCTCATCCTTATTGCATCAGGCTTAAACGCCCCCTTCTGTTAATGATTGGATTATAAAAGAAAAGGTCGAAATTTGAAAATTTCAAATTAAGCCATTTGGTTCTTTTTAGAGAACATTATCATGATTTTCCTCTTATTTACTGCACTTACCTTATAATTTTAAATTTTATAAAGAACGAAAAATTTCTTATAATGAACAAAAAATGCCAGTATACAGGGGAGAATTCAGCACAATGATTGGAAGAATAATTCGTTTATACCGCAGAAGAAAAGGCTACTCTATTAATCAGCTAGCAGTTGAAGCAGGTGTCTCTAAATCTTATTTAAGCAAAATAGAACGGGGGGTTCACTCAAATCCGTCCATCCAATTTCTGAAAAAAGTATCCGCCACCCTGCAGGTCGATCTGACGGAGCTTTTTGATGCCGAAACGATGCTGCATCAGATGGGAGACACGGAAGATGAGTGGCGCATCCACCTTGTGCAGGCCGTGCAGTCGGGCATGCCGAAAGAAGAACTGTTCACCTTTACGAACAAACTGACTGAAAAACGCCCGGAGCCCGCACCCTACCGTAACAGAAAACTGACTGAATCCAACATTGAAGAATGGAAAGCGCTGATGCAGGAAGCAAAAGAACTCGGCTTGTCCGTTCAGGAAGTCAGATCATTTTTAGAACGGAAGCGTTACTGATGATATGCTGATGAAAGGGCTTTTATTCGCTTCATGCCTTCATCTCTGTTTATAATGAAAAGAAAAAAGGGGATGAAATCATGACAAAACTTACCGTTCAAACCCGCTGCGGCGCACTGAAAGGAACTGCCGGCCGCGGTGCCCGCACATGGAAGGGCATACCGTACGCGAAGCCGCCCGTCGGAGAGCTCAGATTTAAAGCGCCGGAGCCGCCCGCACCTTGGGACGGCGTAAAACATGCCGACTCGTTCGGGCCGATTTGTCCGCAGCCGGATGATATGCTGTCTATATCGTTTTCCGGGGATATACCGGCTCAATCTGAAGATTGCCTTTACCTCAATGTTTTCGCCCCCGATTCAGAGGGCGAAAAAAAGCCTGTCATGGTATGGATACACGGCGGGGCATTTTATTTAGGTGCCGGAAGCGAACCGCTTTACGACGGATCTGCCCTTGCCGCTGACGGAGATGTCATTGTCGTGACACTCAATTACAGGCTCGGACCGTTAGGCTTTTTACATTTGTCTTCTATTCATGACGCGTATTCCTCCAATATCGGGCTGCTCGATCAGATCGCCGCGCTGCGCTGGGTGAAGGACAATATCTCCGAATTCGGAGGAGACCCGGATAACGTCACGATATTTGGTGAATCGGCAGGCGGCATGAGCATCGCCTCCCTTATGGCAATGCCTGACGCAAAAGGCCTGTTTCATAAAGCCATTTTAGAAAGCGGCGCCTCTCATACGATCCCGGCGGACATGGCAAAAGACATCGCGGCGGCATTTATTCATGAAGCCGGCACTGATCAATTGCAGGAGCTTTCCGTTAATGACCTGCTTAAGACTGCGGATAAAGTGCGGCGCTCACTAGATCAAAACATTTTTCAGCTTTTGTTTCAGCCCGCCATCGATCCGGCCACATTGCCTGCGGAATCGGTGAAAGCCATAGCAGACGGGGCCGCAGAAGGCATACCTATGATCATCGGAACCAATCGTGATGAAGCATATTTGTTTTTCACCCCTGATACAGACATTCATTCCGAGAAAAAGCAGCAAGATTATTTGCATTATTACCTCGGAGAGAACTGCACCGAGCAAGCGGCAGATTTATATCCGCATTCATTAAAGGGACAAATCGATATGATGACGGATCTGATTTTCTGGCGGCCGGCTGTCGCTTTCGCACAAGGACAGTCGCAGCACGCACCGGTCTGGATGTACCGCTTTGATTGGCATGGCGAAACACCGCCGTTTCATAAAGCCGTTCACGCTCTGGAATTGCCGTTTGTGTTCGGAAACTTTGATTCTTTGAGAAAGACGCTGCAAGAACCGCTCGGTGATGACGCAGAACAGCTTTCCAAACAAATCCAATCCGCATGGCTCGCTTTTGCAAAAACCGGAAACCCGAACACCTCTCACTTCAATTGGCCTGAATATGATACCGATTCACGCGAAACTTTGCTTTTCAACACGGATACCGCTGTCGAAAGTGATCCCGATTCAGCAAAACGCCGCATCTTGTTTCAAGCATAAAAAACGCCAAGGGAGCCGGCTCCCTTGGCGTTTCGTTTTCATCTTACTTCAGACATCGCAGAAAATCCATTTCCGCATTACCCTGATATGTTATATTCTAACCCAATACGTTAACCAAACATTCATAAAGGAGTTTTTATATGGAGAAATCAAGTATTATCGGCACAGCTGCCGTTATAATCGGGGCGCTTATGACCTTAGTTTCATTAATATTCCTGCGCGACACTGATTTCTATGCCGTGAGGTGGATAGGGGTTGTTATCATGGTTGCAGGATTTTCATGCGGGCCGGCCCACTCCATTTCAAAACATAAAAACAAACATGAAAAAGAAACCCGGTAACCTTTACTGGGTTTCTTTCATACACTTCATTTCATCTCACTTCATAATGCAACTCCGCAAATTGCTTATAGCGCCTGACATCAGTCAGCTTCAGCCCTGTCTCCCGGTCTCCGGGTTTGAACAAAGAAATTCCGCGGCCGAGCAGAACGGGGGCGATCTGAATGATAAACTCATCGACAAGTTTTTCCTCCAAAACCGGGTGCAGCAGATCACTCCCGCCGACAATCCAAATCCGCTTGCCTTCTTGGCGTTTCAATGCTTTTATAAAATCGGCAGGCTCTTCATGAATAAACCGCACATGTTCAGTGCACCCGGTCAATGTCCGCGAAAACACATAGCATTCTTTACCTTTGTACGGAAATTCCTCAGGCAATAAAACCAATATTTCTTCGTATGTTTTTCTGCCCATGATGATCGTATCGACAGATTCATAGAAAGCTTCATAATCGGTGCCGTCTTCACCTTCAGTTCCGATTAACCAATCTAAAGAGTGATTTTCCCGCGCAAGATAGCCATCTGCGCTGACAGCTCCGTAAAAAACGAGCTTTCTTTGACCGCTCATAAAAATCCCTCCCCCTTTTTTATTATACCTTGAACATGCGGATGAAATGAAAAATGATAGAACCGGATAAAAACCCCTGCTACCGGGTTTTCGTTTCTTCCTGCTTTGGAGATGCTGTTAATATGCCGTCTATCCATCTTCCGGTAATCGGCATAAAGAAATGAAGGATGATCCCGCCTAAACAAACGGTTAATAACGTTCCGATGCCTACCGGACCTTTTAGCATCACGGCCAGTATGAAAAATATGAAGTAAATGACCGTTCTTGAAAAAAAGATGCTTCTCCCGGTTAAATCGCGGACAATTAGCGTTAACCGATCAACCGGGATCGGGGCGAAATTTGTGTGCAGATAGGTTGCGGTTCCTATCCCTATCACAACTAAACCGATTGCAAAACAGCCCGCTTTTCCGTACCATAGTTCAGGCGTTATGACTCGATGCAGAAAAAAAAGCCACATATCAATCCCGATTCCCGTTATAAACGCCGTAATCATCCCTGAAAATTCCGGCCTTTGCCTTTTTAACATTGAATTACAGCAAATTAACAGGAAAGCGATGATGATTTCCCAGCTTCCCACGGTAAGCCCTGCATGGACGGATAATCCCACAATAAGCGCATCAAAAGGAGACGTTCCAAGATCTGATTGAATCGTGACAGAAATACCAAAGGTCAAGATCATGATTCCTAAAACATAAAAAACATATTTCACTTTATCGTCCTCATTTTCTTATTTTATGTTGCAAATACAACAAAAATACGGTATGTTTACTATACGGTATTTTCATTGCAAACACAACAAAAAAACAGCTGATATGATAAATGAAGAAAGGAGCTGTATGACCATGAGTATTCAATTAAAAAAGTGCAGCCTTAACGATATAACAGAGCTCCGGGAGATAAGCATTGAAACATTCAATGATACATTTAAGGATCAAAATTCAACAGAAAATATGAAAGCTTATTTGGAAAATGCATTCCGCTCTGAACAGCTGAAAAAGGAATTATCCAATCCGTCTTCTCAATTTTATTTTATTTATTATCATAATGACCTTGCGGGGTATGTAAAAGTCAACATGAACGAAGCACAGTCAGAAAAAATGGGGGATGATTCTCTTGAGATTGAGAGAATTTATATAAGAAAAAGCCATCAGAAACACGGGCTTGGCAAATATCTGCTGAATGAAGCTGTGAAAATCGCAACAGCACACAATAAAAAGAACATCTGGCTGGGCGTATGGGAAAAAAACGAAAATGCAATCGCCTTTTATCAAAAAATGGGGTTTGTCCAAACCGGAGAACACTCTTTTTATATGGGGGATGATAAACAAGTCGACTTTATCATGACCAAAACCCTGTCGTAAAAGGATACAAAAAACCCGGCCAAGCTGCCGGGTTTTTTCTCTTATTTTAATTTTCCCGCACGGATTTCATCGGTCATTCCTTCGTACGGCGCTTCTGAAATCAATGTTTCGTTATTGATTCCCGCATTGTTGAGATACGTAATATCCGCAAACTCGGGAACGACATATTTCGGGTACGTTTCATATTTCTCACGTGATTCTTTCATCACGTCAATGTAATCATTTTGGTAGCACACCGTGATTTCCGGATGCTCATGCACCCATTTCGGGAAGAAAATAATTCCGTGCATCCGTTTTTCATTCGGCATAAAGTTTAAGGAAACATCTGTGCCTGTCGGTTCAGTCCATGACACTTTGTATACGCCTTCTGTCAGCTTGACGATATTCACTTCCTGGTCGCGCACCCAGCGGCCGCCTACCATTCCGCTATGAATCCGATAGTCGATCGTATGATCATTTTTAATATAGATTTCATACTCCCAGCCGTTTTCATACGTGTAAATCATATGGCTTCCGATAAAGTTTTCCATGTTGACTCACTCTCCATCTTATTATTGAACTTCATAAATATCTAACCGAATGTCATCCGGCAATCGGACCGCAGCCCCGATAAACAGCCGGTCCTGCAGATGCTGATATGCCTCGCTGCTTGTTTCAAACACAGGCACAGTGCGGAAATACGTGTGCTCGGGATCAATGATGCGGTTCACTGACTCATAAATGACTTTTTTAAAGAAGGTTCATTCAAGGACGTATCACCTCCCGAGACATTATGTTTATTTAAACATGTAACTATTTACACGTTTAATTGTAACGCTGTTAAAATGGACTGTCAAATGATGAGCTGTTTCTGATTATGTTTTCCAATGTTCAATGAAAAAAGACAAGGGCGGCACATGCCGAACCCTTGTCTTTTTCGTTTAGTGTATGCTCATACCAGACGAGCGTCTTTATTAATAATCGCAATCTTTATCTCTGCATTCTTTCTTTATTACAGCGTCTATTGAGTGCCCCATGATCTTGTCATTTGCCTTATCGTAAATACCATCGAATTTATTCGATGTATCACCGTTGTAATAGCCAAATACCTCTATCCCGCCCATTGGATCTATTTCGTATTTATCTTTAAATGTAACGTTATGTATGCCTTCATAATTCGCTTTGATAAATTTCTCCATTCGTTCTTGAGCAATCTTTATCTCTTCAGCCTGAACATTTTTATCATTCATACTCTTCATTATAAAGCCTCCGGCTGCTATAAAAATAACTATGAAGATAATAATGTATTTTTTCACAGAATCATCCCTCCCATGAGTTATGATGAAGCTCGCGGACTGGAAAAAATGGTCGGTGACATCCGGTGCATTTAGGCGTCTTAAGATTTTTCTTCAGTGTCCACAGAGGATCATATAAGCGGCATTCCAGAGTACTTCTTTATTCCAGCGTCTTTTTTAGTATTCACATTCTTTTTCCTGACACTCAGGTTTCTCTTCCGCATCGACTGACGAAACTCCTATTTCATCATTCGTTTTGTCATAAAGCCCGAAAAATTCTTTTTCCTTATTACCATTCAAGTACCCCTTCACGGAAATACCACCCATAGGATTTATTTTATAATCGTTAATGTATGTAATTTGCTTTATATTTTTGTAATTAGCTTTTATATAGCTTTTCATTTTATTTTTCGCTTGGATAAAAAGTTCTTGTTCTGCTTCTTTTTTATCATGTTGGTACTTCATGTAAATACCTCCTAATGCTATAATTATTACAGAGATTAGGATAATTATGTATTTCTTCATAAACTCATCCTTTCTTAGATTAATCTTACATCAACTCCGGGGTGTTGTACATGTCTAAAAACATCAATGTAACAAATATCAGTGACCGAGAATACTTTTATTTAAGCCAAGTATCTTATGATTATGAAACTCTTAAGAATCACTTAGAAACACAAAAGCCATTAAAATTTAAATCTTCCACCAGATGGTACGTCGATCAAATAAAATCGGACAACGATACCGGACTTGACGCGGTTGTTCTGTCACAAGCTGAAAAGAACAACGGTAACTGGACAAAATCAAAAAACCCTGAAAACGTGGTCGTCGCCTTTGCGGGAACCGATATCGGAAAAGACCCGATTAATGACGGCGTAAAAGCGGACGGCGGCAATATTGTTTTCGGAAATGATCCGAAAACAGAAGTACATTATATTGTGAAAAAAGACGCGGAGGATACCTCAAAAACACTCGGAAAATACAATGGAACGCCCTCTCAAGACGCCATGCTCACAACCGGAAAGTATAAGCTGATGACGAAAACATCGCAAATCGACCAAGCCGATCAGCTGGTACGGAGCGTAAAGAAAAAGTATGCCGGAACGTCAACGATTATTTCAACAACCGGCCATTCACTCGGCGGCGCTGAGGCCGAATACAGCGCGGTGAATAATGATGTGTATGCCGTCGCGTTTAACAGTCCTTCCGTCGTGAAGCTGCACGATGAAGAAACACAGAAAGAGATCAACAGCGGCATATATGATCCTTACATCCGGTCAATTATCAATCCGGACGACATGGTCGGGGCAGGTTATTGGAACGAATATGACCGCCACAACGGGACAACGATTTACACGAAAAACCCCTCTCTCTCACAGTTCAGCCGAAAGCAGCGGCTTGATGGGAAATTGAGCGAGCAGATCGGAAAAAATCTCGCTTATTTCTTCACTACCGTCATTCTGAGAAATCCGGATACACACGGCTTAAACGAAGCAAATTTCGTGTTCGACAGAAACGGAACTATCGCAAATCCGAACGGAGATGAATTAGTCTTTGATAAAAACCTCGGCGCTCTTCTGCCGGCCGGTGCAATCGGAAGCGCAGATACAATAAAAGTAACGCCGACAAACGCAAAGAAGCTGGCTGAAAAGGTGCAGGCTATGACTGAGGATTTGCGGACGATGAAAAAAGAAGCGCAAAACGCCTATCAAGAACACGATGAAAAAATCGCCGAGCTGAAAACGGAATTTTACGGCCAAGTCGGACACGGCTTGTATGATCAGCTTCAAGCACAGGACGTGACCAATACCATTGAAGATATTGCGCTATCTTACGATAAAGGCCCGATTTTTTATGACACTCAGGCTGAGCAGGCGTTTATTGATTCTTTGCAGGCAGCGATCACAGACCTTGAAGAGATCGGCGGATTCTTACATAAAATAGCAGACGAATTTCAGGAAAAAGACCAGATGCTCGCAAACTGGTTAAGATGATAGAGGTGGATACATAATGCCGACATTAGACGAACTTTTAGAACACAAGGACGATCCAATGAAGAAAATGCTGCAGCGGCAGATGCTGAAAACAGGAATAACGCAGGCAGCGGGGACAAAATTGGAGACAGTGCGCCGAACGCTGAAACCGACATTCGAAATGGATACGTTGAAAGATGAATTATATGAAGTGTATTCAGCACTATTGAACAGCTTTGAAGGCAAGGCGCAAAAAGCTCTCGCGCAGCGGATCAGTGAAAGTGCGCGGCTGATTGCCGGCACCGAACATAACAGAGACACATTCGTTAACAGTTTCAAAACAAGATAAAATAAAAAAACCTCACAGATTTAACATCTGCGAGGTTTTTCCTATCGTCTTAACTGAGACGCGCTCGGAGGGATTCGAACCCCCGACAGACGTGGTACCGGAAACCACCGCTCTATCCAACTGAGCTACGAGCGCACGTTTTTTCAATCAGATACCTTTATATTATAATAAAGAAACGCACAGAAAGCAACTCTTTTTTGATAATGCAACAACAGGATTATGCAGCTTCCTCATGCAGCATAATCCTGCATCGTATAACGGCATTGATTTTCACAAAAAAACCATTTCAGGCGGACTGCCCCCGGATCGGTACATTTCCAGCCACTTCAGAAAAAGCACATTTCAGCTTTTTTTCCAAATGTCCTTTAACGTCCAATAGGTGAATTCCTCAACCTTTACGGCGCCTTTCTCCGAAAACAGCTCAATCCCCAATCTGCCTTCATTCGGATAGATACGGCTTGTCATCGTTGTTTCTCCATGATTGGCGAATACTTCAATCGAGGATCTGTCAATAAAGATACGCAGCGCCAGCTTGCCGTTTGTATCCGTCTGCACCCTTCTCACACCGTCTTTCGCTTTCCCCATCTTGGTGCAATCAAGTGTCAGCTTTTTATCCGTCAGATTGTATGTCAGCACAAGTTCTTCTTCGTCAAGGCCGCGAATCTTAAAACCTGCCGTTTCGGCATCAGAATCGTTTATATCAAACACGACTCGGACTTCAAGCAGGTCTTCGGACGTCTTTGCCAAGTAACTCCCTGAAACCGATCGTCCGGCACATTCCCGATATTCCATTTTCCGCAGCTGCTTGGTTTCTTCCACGGGATTCATCAAAAGTTTATGATCATCACGCAAAGTCAGTTCTCGCGGCAAAGTCAGTGCACCGCACCATCCGTCCGCTTTTGTCGGCATCTCAGATTCCCACATATCCATCCACCCGATAGCAATTCTGCGTCCTTTATCATCTAATAATGTTTGCACGGCGTAAAAGTCATGGCCGTGATCCAGTTCTTTAAAAGCGCCGTGTGTAAATTTGTTTGTTTCATCATGATAGTCACCGATTAAATAACCGGTTTGATGTAAATTTTGATATGAATCACCGTCCGCCTCGATCCCCTGGGGCGAAATCAGCAGGACATGCTTGCCGCCTAATTCAAAGAAATCAGGACATTCCCACATATAGCCGAGATTACCGTCACTTTGGGCGAGAACCCCCGCGTATTCCCAATCACGCAAATCAGGTGAACGGTATAAAACGACCCGTCCGACGTTTTCTTTTGAGGAGTTGCCGATGACCATATACCAAACATCGCGATGCTTCCATACTTTCGGATCGCGGAAATGACGGGCGCTGTCTTCCGGCGGTTCCGCAATAACAGGGTTTTCCTGAAGCTTTTCAAACACGGTTCCATCTTGGCTGACAGCGATATTTTGAGTTTGATAGAATAGGTCTTTCTCTTGATCAATTATATTATGTCCTGTATAGATGAGGGCCAATCTTCCATGATCATCGACCGCGCTTCCCGAAAAACAGCCGCTTTGGTCGAATTCATCCCCCGGAGCTAAGGCAACCGGCAGGTGCTCCCAATGAATGAGATCTTTACTTTTTACATGTCCCCAATGCATCGGCCCCCAATGCTCATCATACGGATGATGCTGAAAAAAGACGTGGTATTCTCCTTTAAACTGAATAAGCCCGTTCGGATCATTGATCCAATTCGCCCGGGGCATAATATGGTACCCCAATCGATATCTTTGTTTCACTTTACCCTCGGCTTCCTTCAAAGCTTCTTCCGCCTGCTGAATTCTATCCATTTGTAACATCCTCTCTATCCGATTTTTTGCAGACGCTGGACACGCCTGCTGTTTTGTTTCGGGCCCAATAAAGTAAATATGGAGATGACGGTAAAACCGAAGACGACGATTCCCATGATGAGATAGGTTTGACGGAACCCCGCACTGTCATATAATCCTCCCGCAAGCGGCGACAGAATCGACGCGCCTGCCTGAGATGCGAATTGAAAACCGACGAGGTAAAGGACGGACGACAGACGCGTATCAAAATTGGCAGCCAAATATTTAAAAACGGCGATCAGCATAATCGGCAATTCCAGTGCGTGGATGAGTTTCATTGATGAAATGCCTACAGGCTCAACTGCAATTCCGGACCCGACGATGCGGAAAGCCATTAAAAACCCCGCTAAAATCAAACTGTTTTTCGCCCCGAACTTATTGACGATAAAAGGCGCAAGAAACATCATGCCGGCCTCCAAAAACACTTGGAATGAATTAAGATAGCCGAATACTTGGTTACCCGTCGACACTGAAGGAAACAAAGACGCATAGTAGATCGGGAACTGCTGATCATATACGCCGTAAATGCAAGTCACCCCGATAATGTACATCATAAAAAACCAGAAATCTCTTAGTAAAAAGAGCCGCCCCACATCTTTTAACCGGACCGAATCCGCTCTGTTTTTCTCATGATCGGTCATTTCAATTTTCACAGACATGATGATGACCGTTAATATGACGGCTGAAACAGACGCGATCCAGAAGTTGATATTGGGATTGATATTGAAAAGCTGCCCTGCAAAAAATGCAGCCGCCGCCCAGCCCAGCGAGCCCCACATTCTTGATTTTCCATACTCGAAATCATATTTACGGCTGACCTTTTCAATGTACGTTTCAATCGCGCCTATCCCCGCCAAAAAAGCGGCTCCCAAATATAAGCCTCCGACAACGGCGCCAAGAAAGACGTTGTATTGTAAAAGCGGCCCATAGACGAAGATATAAAACGGACCCGTGAATATGAGAAGACAGCTGATCATAAACAATATCTTTTTCTTCAGCCCCAATTTGTCAGAGATAAAACCGTAAAGAGGCTGCATGCACAGGGCAAATACGGCGTTTACAGAAAAAATAATGCCTGTCGCTGATCCGTTTAAATTGATTTCCTGCCCTAACCAAATCGCAAATAAAGAATAGCTGGAAGACCAAGTAAAAAAGAAAAAGAAGAAATAAGCACTCAGTTTCCAATACAGACTTTTTGAGCTTTTCATTTGCACCGCTCCTTTAATAGGACCTTTTAATAGCCGTTTTAGAGCCGCATACTTCCTTCTTCATTTTCATCACATACATGCGAGCTCTGAGTAAGCGCTTACTTTACACCGTTGCTCGATTCTTTCACTTTATTGCCGCCAGCCATCTCTCCATACCCGTCACTTCCCTTCACTCTGCGAATAAAGCGCTTTCAAAAAGAATTGTATGTCAACCGGTTCCATATGTCAATCGGTTGACATACAATTTTCTGATTATTTCAATCAAACCAAACACGCCCTCTTTATATGAAAACAGAAACATGGAATGTCCTTGCACATGTCAGCCTGATTCTCTAAAATAAGTGCGTGACGGAAATTGTAAGCCATTTCAGTAAGCAGGAGGGCACGGGAATGAAGCCTAACATTCATGATGTTGCGAAAATAGCGGGAGTTTCATCTACAACCGTTTCGCGGGTATTAAATAACCGCGGCTATATCAGCGAAAAAACAAAAGAAAAAGTGTACAAGGCGATGGAAGAAATCAATTACTTTCCAAACGATCTGGCCCGCTCTTTATTCCGAAAACGAACCAATTTAATAGGACTTATCATCCCAAACTCCAGCAATCCGTTTTTCGGCGAACTCGCCTTTCATATTGAAAGCATTTGTACGTCCATGGGCTACAAACTGCTGCTTTGCAACAGTTTACATCGAAAGGATAAGGAAGAAAAATATTTGGAGATGCTGATAAGAAACCAAGTGGACGGCGTGATCGCCGTGACTTACAACCGGGGAATTCTCAATGATCACAAGCAGAATCTGCCGATTGTCGCCATTGATCATTACTTATCGGACACGATTCCCGTCGTCGGCTCAGACAACTATGACGGCGGAAAAAAGGCGGCAGAACTGCTGATTGAAAAAGGGTGCCGGCACATCGTCCATATCAACGGCCCGATTGAACTCGAAACACCGGCAAACCTCAGAAGAAAAGCATACGAAGACGTCATGCATGAACACGGACGGAAGCCTATTACATATGAAGTACCCTTTTATCAGCATTACCATGACATTATTTCAACATTATTCGATGAACAGCCTGACACCGACGGAATTTTTGCCAGCGATGATATCATGGCGGCTGCCGTGATGACCGAGGCCAAAAAACGGGGAATAGACATCCCGAATCAATTAAAAGTGATCGGTTATGACGGCACTGAAACCGTTCAATCGGTTCTGCCGGACTTGGCAACCATCCAGCAGCCGATTGAATTGATTTCCAAAACAGCCATCGAGATTTTAGCAAAAGAAATTGAAGGCGAATTTGATGATTTGCCGCTGGAAACGTATTTGCCGGTACGGCTTTTGGAAGGGCGGACAACGTAGTCAGACCCTTCAGCCGTACGTAGCGACGCGATTGCGGTCTATTTTGAGCGCTCCGGCCATATCATTTTCTCAAGCGCCGGTGCTGATCATCCTCATTTCCACTTTGCTGTTTGAACTTTTTGTTTTATGGGAAAAATGGTGTTAGAAGAAAAGGTTGGCATTTTGGTCAGCGTTTTGTTTGACCTTTATTGACCAAAAATGTATCATGTAAATACATACTTACCTAAAAGGTGAAGGAGGAGCATTATGAATTTAATACCTACAGTCATTGAACAAACGAACCGCGGAGAAAGAGCTTATGACATTTACTCCCGTCTTTTGAAGGACCGTATTATCATGCTTGGATCTGCGATTGATGACAACGTTGCGAACTCCATCGTGTCACAGCTTTTATTCCTTGAAGCGGAAGACCCTGAAAAAGATATTTCCATTTACATTAACAGCCCTGGCGGATCAATCACTGCCGGTATGGCAATCTATGATACAATGCAGTTCATTAAACCGAAAGTATCCACGATCTGCATCGGTATGGCCGCTTCTATGGGAGCATTTTTACTTGCAGCCGGAGAAAAAGGCAAACGTTACGCGCTTCCTAACAGTGAAGTTATGATTCACCAGCCGCTTGGCGGAGCGCAAGGACAGGCGACAGAAATTGAAATCGCGGCAAAACGCATTCTCTTGCTTCGCGACAAATTAAACAAAGTGCTTGCTGAACGTACCGGCCAGCCGCTTGAAGTCATTGAGCGCGATACAGACCGCGACAACTTCAAATCAGCTGATGAAGCCTTAGAATACGGCTTAATCGATAAAGTGCTGACACGCAATACAGAAGACCAGAAGTAATGCCCAAAAAACCTGCAAGAGATGATGTCTCTTGCAGGTTTTTTTCACTCTCTGATGCTTTTTAAAACCTTTCCCCTATACTGCTTCCATTCTTCCTTCAACAGCTCAAACGACAATTCACCGGTTTGCCTCACAACCAGATCAGCACCAAGCATCGACTGTTCACGCCCGACACCGACCGCGAACATCCCGGCAGATTTGATTGCAGATATTCCTGCTTCAGCATCTTCTATTGCCGCGCAATCAGCCGTGGAAACACCGAGCAGCGCTGCAGCTGTTAAAAAGATTTCGGGATCAGGCTTCCCCTTCGCAAGAGCCGCCGGGTCAACAATGGCTTGAAAATCATCGATAACCGCCAAACGTTTTAAGATCGCGCGGGCATTGCGGCTTGAAGATGCTAACCCGATTTTTATATGTTCATTTTTTAATTCACAAAGAAGCCTGCCGATTCCCGGCAAGAGATCTTCCGGCGTCAATCTGCTGATCAACGTTTGATAATATTGGTTTTTTTGATGCAGCAGTTCTTGTTTCTCCGCATGTGTAAACCTTTTTTCCGCTCCGCCAAAGATCAGTATGCTTTCCAGTGACTCTTCCCGGCTGATTCCTTTCAGGCCTTCATTCACATTCCTGTCAAAGGGAATATCAATTTGTTCTGCGATGTGCTTCCAAGCGAGAAAATGATATTCAGCCGTATCTGTTATCACTCCGTCTAAATCAAAAATAACCGCTTTCATATGCTGATGCCCATCACAGCTTCATAAGGTTTGAGGCTGATGCGCTTCAAGTCAGCCGGCTCCTGCGGATAGTTCGAAATAAGCACTTTCCAGCGCTCATGGATCAGTTCCGGAGGCGCTTCGAACTGGGCCTTGTCTTCCGACAAATTCACAACGACGAGAAGCTTTTTCCCTTGATATTTACGGATATAACAATAGATTTGCGGATCATCTTCCAGCAGCAGCTGATAATCTCCATATATCATGACCTTATATTGCTTTCGTAATTGAATGAGCTTCTGATAGTAATAGAAAATTGAATCTTGATCTTCCAAGGATTCTTTCACATTGATTTCTTGGTAGCGGGAATTGACCGCTAACCAAGGGTCTCCAGCTGTGAATCCGGCATGTTTTCCTGCATCCCATTGCATCGGCGTCCTCGCGTGATCTCTTCCTTTTATCATCACGGCTTTGACAAACTCTTTTTCTGTCATCGTCTTGTTTTCGATGACTAGTTCACGGTATGCATTTTTTATTTCAAGATCGTCATACATCTCCAGCGGCATATCACTGTTGACCATGCCGATTTCTTCTCCCTGGTAAATAAACGGTGTGCCTTTCATCCCGTGGAGAACCGTTGCGAATGCTTTCGCACACTGTTTTCGCAGCTCACCGTCATTGCCCCAGCGGGAAATCACCCGCGGCTGATCGTGGTTCTCAAAATACAAGGTATTCCAGCCGCTATTCATCAACCCGGTCTGCCACCTTGTCATCGTTTGTTTTAAAGCAATCACATCAAACGGCTTGATCTGCCATTTCCCATTTGGCGAGTTTTGTTCTGTATCGATATCCATATGTTCAAATGTAAAGATCATATTCAGCTCTTGCCTGCCTGCATCCGTATATTTTTTCGCCTCTTCAATATCAGAACCGTTTGCCTCTCCGACTGTCATGCAGTCGTAATGAGAAAGCACTTCCCTGTTCATCTCTTGAATAAATTCATGCAGGCGGGGGCCGTTAGAGTGGTAACGGCCGACGATATGGGGGCGGCTGTTATCTGTTTCATAGTCCGGAAAATCGGTATGTTTGGAAATGGAGCCGATCACATCCATCCGCCAGCCGTCAACGCCTTTATCCATCCAGAACTTCATCAGATCATACACTTCCCGGCGAACGGCTTCATTTTCCCAATTTAAATCAGGCTGTTTTTTCGAAAAGTAGTGCAAATAATACTGTCCTGTCCCTTCATCGAACGTCCACGCCGAGCCTGAAAAAATCGATCCCCAATTATTCGGCTCAGAACCGTCCGATTTCGGGTCTTTCCAAAAATAATAATCCCGGTAAGGATTGTCCTTCGACTTGCGGCTTTCAGCAAACCAGGCATGTTCATCCGACGTGTGGTTCACGACCAGATCCATGATGATTTTCATTCCGCGCTGATGCACTTCATCAATTAACTGAAACATATCTTCATTTGTTCCGAATTTTTCGTACATGTTTCTGTAGTCACTGATGTCATAGCCGTTGTCATCCTGCGGAGAATCAAACACGGGCGACAGCCAGATCACATCCGCGCCAAGTCCTTTGATATAATCAAGCTTTTTGATAATGCCTTGTAAATCCCCAAATCCATCTCCATTGGAATCATAAAAACTGCGCGGGTAAATTTGATACACGACAGCTTCTTTCCACCATTCACTCATCAGGCATTCTCCTTTCACATCGTTCATTCAGCACCATTGGTTCTCCATAAACTGTGATGGACACCGGTTCGCCTTTGACAAGCTCAAAAATGGCGCGCCTTTCTTCGACCGTCACCTTGATCAAGCGGTTTCGATAATTGATATGGAACGAGTAACCGTCCCATTCATTCGGCAAAAATGGGGTGAATGAGAGCGTTCCTTTTAAAGTACGCATGCCGGCAAACCCTTGGACGATCGCCAGCCAGCTTCCCGTCATTGAAGTAATGTGAAGGCCTTCCTCCGTATCGCGATTGTAATTGTCGAGATCAAGCCTTGCTGTACGCTTATATAATTCAAGCGCCTTCTTTTCCATCCTCAATTCGGCAGCGAGCACCGCGTGAATGGAGGGCGATAGGCTTGATTCATGAACCGTCATCGGTTCATAAAATTCATAGTTGCGGCGTTTTTCGTCTATAGAGAAACGGTCAGGAAATAAATAAATGCCTTGCAGCACATCGGCTTGTTTAATAAAGCTGGAGCGGAGGATTTTGTCCCATGACCAATTTTGATAAAGAGGCCGTTCAGCTGGATCTAATTCGTCAACTGATTGCAGGTCTTTGTCCAAAAATGTGTCATGCTGAACGAAAATTTGCAGTTCTTCACTATACGGATAGTACATGTGCCGGATGATTTCTCTCCAGACTTTCAATTCTTCTTCCTGCACATCCAGAAGGCGGCGTTTCTCCGCTGAGATCCTTTCGAGACTTTGCAGAGTATAATCCAACGTCCAAGCCGCAATGACATTCGTATACCAATTGTTGTTAACGTTGTTTTCGTATTCATTCGGCCCTGTGACGCCGTGGATCATATACTTATTTTTTCGTTTCGAAAAGTGAACGCGGCCGGCCCAGAATCTGCTGACTGCCACAAGAACGTCTATCCCATATTCCTCCATATAGGCGCGATCACCTGTATATTGGACATAATTGCAGATCGCATAGCAAATCGCGCCGTTGCGGTGAATTTCTTCAAACGTAATCTCCCACTCATTGTGGCATTCATCTCCGGTAAACGTCACCATCGGATAAAGCGCCCCCTTCATCCCCAGCTTGGCGGCGTTCCGTTTGGCAGCCTCCAAATGATGATAGCGGTACAAAAGCAGGTTTTTCGTGACTTCCGGCTCGGCTGTCGCCAAATACATCGGAACGGCATACGCCTCGGTATCCCAATAGGCGGCACCGCCGTATTTTTCGCCTGTAAATCCTTTCGGTCCGATGTTCAAACGGGCATCTGCCCCGTAGTATGTCGAGAATAACTGAAAGATATTGTAGCGGATGCCTTGCTGAAGTTCCTTATCTCCCTTTATCTCTATATCCGCTTTTGCCCATCTTTCCTTCCACTTGGCAATATGCTGCTGTCTCGCTTCTTCATAACCTTGCTTAAGAATAGCCGCCAAAAGCTCCTCCCCTTTCGAAGTAAGCTCTGCTTCTTGAACATCGCGTGAAGTCGTGACAACAATAAACTTCTTCAATGAAGCTTTGTTTTGGTAGCTGAAGCGATTTTCAGCATACATGCCGGAAGTTTGAAAGCTTTGACTGACATAGCCTTCTGTCAAATTTTCCATTAAGGCTGAGACAGTGAAACGCGGCGTTCCGAACGGATTGTCGAGCGTTTTTGCCGTTATATGCCCGCGGCGGTAATCCGCTCCTGTCTCTTTTTCCTGCCAAAACCGCTCTTGATAGTTTGAATCTTCGTTTACAACATTGCCATCAAGATAAGGAACAAGCGTAATAACGGCGTCCCCTGTCAGACACTCCGCTTCATAATGAATCGCACATAGCTCTTTTACGGCCAGGCTGAGAAATCGTTCTGATTTGATTCGCACGGTTTTATCCTGAATACGGACAACAGCGCTCCTCCTCAGAATTCCTTCTTTCATATGAAGCTCTAACTCAAATGATTCGAGTCGGTTTTGATAGAGATCGACTTTTTCACCGTCAACATACACATCTATACCAATAAAATTCATCGCATTGATCACTTTTCCGAAATAGTCCGGATACCCGTTTTTCCACCAGCCTACCCGCGTTTTGTCAGGGAACCACACGCCCGCAATATATGTGCCTTGATGGCTGCCGCCTGAATACCCCTCTTCAAAATTCCCCCTGATGCCCATATAGCCGTTGGCAAGAGAAGTCAGGCTTTCCTGCAGCCGTATATACTCTTTTTGAAATGTATTGGTTTTGATTTTCCATTCATCAATCTCAAACAACCGCTGATTTATCATGTCTTCCTCCCGAATGAACATTTTCATTATGACGGCGGGTTTTGGCCATATATCTGAATAAAAAAGCAATCATCAACGTGACGCCGCATGTATGAACCATTAATACAGTAATCAAATCAAAGCGGATCAGCCCGATAGCAGCTGCCGCGAATGCAGGCAGAGCCGATGCGCATATCGCTGCAGAAGCTGCTTCCTTACATGACGCGATATCGATCATTTTTGATAATTTTGCCATCCAGATGCCTCCCGCAAGCACAGCTGTAAAAAATAGCTGGATCAAAAAAATCACTGCGCACCCCAGCATCATGATCATCGGCTTATACTGTGCCAGCCACAATTGACCGATAACAGCCTCCGTCTCATATACGCCCGGGTCCGTAAGACTGGCGTCCGCTTTCCCATAGCGAACTGAAAACCCCATTCCGTTTTGGTCGGTAATAATCAGCCGGTCAGGCTGGAATATGACCGCGTTGTCATATCCTTTTACACGCAAACGCCCATTTTCACCGTTTGGTTTCCATTCATGCTCCATATCGACTGCCATCAGATGGTTGCCCTCTTCAATTTGATCAAAACGCTGTCCGCCTGTCAGTTTTCCGTTCCTGATTTGAATACCGTTTAATTGTTCGGCAAAACGATCATTCACTGCAGAAAGCGCCACAGGCATAACCAATTTGAGGCTGAAGCGGTCCATTTTCAAAAACGACATCGTAAACGGCGCCATAAGGCAGGACGTCAAAAACATAAAGAGAAAGGAAAGCTGAAGCCAGCTGAATGTTTTCCCGTAACGGCAAATACCTGACGGAGACACCGATGCTTTAAGACTGCGGATCATAAAGCTTTCATTTTGCACATTCTTCATTGAACTACCCCTTTGTTCCGCCCGCCGCCAGCCCGGATACAAAGTTCTTTTGGAGAAAAAAGAACAAGATGCATATCGGCAGTGCGGCAAGTATAGCTCCCGCCGCAAACAGGGCGACTTTTTGCTGCTGCGGATTTGAAATGAACGACTGCAACCCTACTGCAATGGTCAGCCTTTCCGGCGAGCGAAGCAAAAACTTCGCCAGCAAATAGTCCCCGAACGGCGCCATAAACGCCCAAAGCGCTTGAACGGCAAGCATCGGCTTCACAAGCGGCAGCACAATGGAGGCAAATATCCTGAAATGCCCCGCTCCATCCATCCGCGCAGCCTCATCAATTTCTCTCGGAACTGTATCAAAATAACCTTTCATCAGCCACGTGTTCATCGGAATTCCGCCGCCGATATAGATCGCTGTCAAAAACCAGTATTGATCAAGAGCGCCTATCAGCATGGCCAATACATAAAAAGCAGTCAGCGCTGCCATTGTGGGCACCATTTGAATGATTAAAAAGAAGACAAGACTCTTTTTTCGCCCCGCAAACCGATAGCGGCTGTACGTATACCCGGCAAGCGTTACAATCGTGACCTGCAATACCATGACTGACAGCGCGATAACCAGCGTATTGCTGTACCAATGAAGATAGAGCGTCTCTTCAAACAGCCGCTTAAAATGATCAAAAGTCCAGGGACCTGAGAAATCGAGCTGAAAAGCCGTCACATTTCCCGCACGGAAAGCGGAAGAGGCCGTAATCAGCAGCGGATATAAAATGACAATGCTTAAAATCAGCAAAAACAAATAGGTGCAGATTTTCGTAAGCATTCCGGCCGTTCTGGAACCCATCTACATCACCTCCTCATTGCCGAAAGCATTTGACTTTTTAAAAGCAATCAGGGATATTCCAATGACGACGAAAGAAATTAACAATGTCACGGCCGCTGCCACAGCATATTGCGGAGAAGTGCCGGTTGTCAGTTTATAGATCCAGGAAATTAAAATATCGGTCGACCCGGCACCGGCTCCCGCGCTTCCCGGACCGCCTTCATTAAACAAATAGATGATCGAAAAATTATTAAAGTTAAATGTGTACTGTGTAATCATCACCGGTGCCGTCGCAAATAAAATCATCGGTAATGTAATATTGCGAAAACGCTGCATAAAAGAAGCTCCGTCAATCTTTGCGGCTTCATACAATTCACCCGGAATCGACTGCAAGACCCCCGTTACCATGACATAAATATAAGGAAAGCCAAGCCAGGTCTGAATCATAATCAGAGCGGTCTTCGTCCAGAAAGCATCAGTCTTCCACGCGATCGCCGGCAGTTCCACAAACGGCAGGTGGTTAATTAATGGGATCACCTGCGTGTTCATCGCCCCAATACTGTCATTAAAAATATTGGAAAAGCTCATAATTGTGATAAAGGCCGGAACAGCCCATGGAAATAAGAAAATCATTCGGAATATCCGTCTGCCTTTAATAAAATCTTGATTCACAAAAAGTGCCGTCACGATCCCCAAAATGATTTGCAGCGTTGTTGCACAGATTGTCCATATCATGGTCCAGCCCAGTACATTCACAAATGTTTCCCGGTAGGAACCGACAAAAAAGATATTCAAGAAATTTTTAAAGCCGACCCAGTCAATCAGACTGTTAGGCGGTATATGATAAAAATCATAGTTTGTTAAGGCAACAAACAGAGTCACCAGAACAGGAAAAATAATCACAAACACCATCATGAGATATGCCGGCAGTGTAAATAAATAAGGAAACCCTTTATCTCCCGCATGGCGGATGATATCCTTGGCCGCTGTATTCACCTTCAAACCCGCCGCTTTCATAGTGGCGGTATGACGGAAATCATAAACTGAAAAGATATAGAACATGAGAAAAATCAACGTTAAGATCAATTGCAGCGTGCCTTCAATCAGCATAAATAATGAGTGATCTTCACCGGGAACACTTCCCAAGGTAACCAATCCGGTCAGCGCCTCAATACCGAAAACGCATAATTCAACAGCAAACAAACTCGTAATGACCAGAAATAAGATCCCCTTTGATATCTGCTGATTCGCGATCTGTCCAATTCCCGGAATGATCGATAAAAACCATGACGCCTTCCGTTTTTGGTGTAAAAGTGTATCATCTTTATTCATTTTTCGCCCTCTATTCTTACGGACACTTCCCCTCCGATTTTATTTCACATACTTTTCTCTGATGTTTTCTTTTATGACGTTTACCGCATCATCCGCCGATTTTTTTGCTGTTTTTTTCCCCGAAGCCGCATCAAACATTAAACTTTCAGCGCCGGTCCATACCTCGGCCATTTCAGGAATATTCGGCGCAGGTGCCGCTGACTCATATTGTTTAATAACAGCTGACGCCAGCTCATTTTTTTGCTCTCCCGCTTTCTTCCTTGCGGCTGTGTTGGCCGGAACTTCATTTGTCTTCTCATAAAAGGCGTAAGCATTGGCATCATTTGTTGCATACTCAAGCCATTTTTCAGCCAGCTCGGGTTCCTTTGTATATTTTGAAGCAACCCAGCCTTTGCCGCCCGCAAACGGAGCATATTCTTTTCCGTTTGGCAATGTCGGAATAGGAGCGGCGCCATAGTTCAGGCCGGCCTCTTGAAAATTGGCAGCCGACCAAGGCCCGCCGATGATTGCAGCCGCTTTCTTATCCAAAAACATTTGCTGAATAAAATCGTCTGCGCTTGAGTTATCCTGCATGCCTTTTGGCCAATACGTTTTAAACCATTTCTCCGCATATTTCACCGCTTCTGCAGCCCCTTTATTGTTCAGGCCGATATCCCCGGGATCTGTGCCGTTTTTCCCGAATACATATCCGCCGTAACCGGACAGCAAACCGTACGACATATAAAAGTCAGTCCACTTTGCCAAAAATCCCGTTGACTTTCCTTTTTCAGAAGCAAATGAAAACCGGGGATCCTCTGTTAATGTTTCAAGGTCTTTAAATGTTGCCGGCGCTTTTTTTATAAGATCTTTGTTGTAATACAGAACAAGCGTCTCAATCACCAGCGGCATTCCATACACCTTTCCGTTAACCGTTACCTGCTGCATCTCTTTATCTCCAAAGCTTTTTGTATCAGCAGGTTTTAGATCAAGCAAATGGCCTTGCTGCGCCAAACTGCCGATCCGGTCATATGCGGCAAGCATAACGTCAGGCGCATTGCCGGCCGGGCCGTCCAAAGGAAGCGCCTCCAGCTGATCGAACATTTGCTTTTCTGCAATGTTGATTGTGACGTGATTCTCTTTTTCAAACTCTCCTTTAATGCTTTCAATATATTTTTTATAGGTTTCTTCAACGGACACGGTCAGTACCTTTTTGCCGTCAGCGCCGGCCGATTCCTTTGAATTTGAACAGGCGCCGAGACAGAATGCCAAAACTGATGCCGTCAATAAAGCCAATCCCTTTTTGACGAACCCCGCCATATCTTTTCCCCCTTTTATTATGAATCTATTACAATTCTACTCTGTTAGAGAAAGCGGTTTCAAAGCCTTTCAGCCTGTTACCGATAACAGAATTCAGACAGGGGCGTCAGCGCTCAAAATCAAAAATTCTCCCGGCTGAACAGCAATAGCGGCATCATGTTGAAGGATCTGATCCGTCCACGCATCGTAAACTTTTCTGCTTCTCTCCATATTAAAATCTTGCAAACGGACATCCCAGGCCAGGTTCCCCTGATTAAAATAGAAAATCAATTGCCTGCCATTGAAAACCCTCGAAAAACTGATACAATCGTTTTGATCATCAAGCAGATGCCACTCAAGACTTCCGTACGTCAATAAAGCGTTTTCTTTTTTGCGTAAGGTGATTAAGCGTTTCATAAAGCTGAGCATTTCCCGGTTTTGCTTTTCCTTTTCCCAAACCATACACTTCCGGCATAATGGATCTCTCCCGCCGTCCAGACCGATTTCCGTTCCGTAGTAGATGCAGGGCGCTCCTGTCTGGGCAAACATAAAGGCCAGCAGAGCGCGGGCTGTTTTCTCATCATTTCCGCACCTTGTCAGAAGACGTTCTGTATCATGGCTGTCCAGTAAATTAAACATCACCTCGTTGGCCTGCCGCATCCCATTCATCAAGTGCGCGTTTAATCGATAGGCCATGGATGAAGCAGAAATCTCCCGGTCAGCAAAATAAGCAATCATCGGCTCTGTGAAAGGATAATTCATCACAGCGTGAAACTCATCTCCTCTGAGCCAAGGTTCGGAGGAATGCCATATCTCTCCCAAAATATAAAGATCGGGCTTCTCGGCCGTTACAGCCTGCCTGAATGCCTTCCAAAAAGCGTGATCCACTTCATTTGCCACATCTAAACGCCAGCCGTCAATGTCAAATTCACGAATCCAGTACAAAGCAATCTCAAACAAATACCTCTGTACTTCCGGATTAGCCGTATTCAGCTTCGGCATATCAGGCGTAAACGCAAACCTGTCATAATTGTCTTCTTTCACAGGAAAAGAGTGAATATGGAACCAGTCTTTGTAGCGGGACCGGGCCCCGTGTTTTACAACATCCTGCCATTGCGGAGAAGCGCTGCCTATATGATTAAAAACAGCATCAAGCATAATTTTCATTCCCCGCTCATGAAGCCGGCTGACCAATGTCCGGAAAAGCTCCCGATCCCCAAAATGCGGATCGATGGAATAGTAATCCAGCGTGTCATATTTATGGTTGGATGGAGAGGAGAAGATCGGAGTTAAATAAATTCCGTTCACCCCTAATTCTTCTAAATAATCGAGCTTGTCGATAATCCCCTGCAAATCTCCGCCAAAAAAATCATTAACGTCCGGGTCCTTGCTCCCCCAAGGCAGTGCAGCTTCCGGTGACAGGTCTTCTCTTCCATTCGCAAAACGTTCCGGAAAAATTTGATACCAAACCGTTGATTTCGCCCATTCAGGCGCTTGAAATGTATCCGCCTCATGAACAAACGGAAGCTTAAAATAATAATGAATCGTTTCCAGCGTTTTTTTATTTACAGGACAGACCCCTGACGCTCCGAAAAAGATGTTTTCATGCTGGTCTGAGACAATAAATGCATATTGCAAACGCCTGAATGGCGGTGACACTTCAGCAAACCAATAATCATGGTTTTGGGTTGCGGCTGTTTTTCTCATTGGCTGCTCGGCTGCCGACCACCTGCCGCCGCTGTATTCATAAGGATCGCCCCAAACCAATCGAATCTGATCAGCATCACCTTTTTTCGTCCGGATTTTGATATGCACCGTCCGCCCGTCATAAGAATAAGCATCAGCACTGAACGGCTGATGATGTATTGCGGCATATTCCATCATGTTTCCCCCTTTTTTATAGGCTGGCTTATGCTTTGAAGGTAGCATGATGAAATCGGGAGAAGCAATCGTTTTTCTCTTGTTACCGATAACAGAATCAAGCTTTCACAAAGTTGATTCCCGCACAATTAACTCCGGTTCAAAAAACAAATGACCTTGAGCTGCGCCGCCTTCATTCATTTTTTTCAGCAGCATTTTCGCACAGGCCTCTCCCATTTCCACAACCGGCTGTCTGACCGTAGTCAGCCGCGGGGAGGAAATGCGGTCAAGAAAAACACCGTCATTTCCAGTAACGGCCACATCTTCGGGAATTCGTTTTCCGAGTGACTGCACCGCACGAATGACCCCCAGCGCGATTCGGTCGGTGGCGCAGACAAACGCGGCTTGCCGGCCGAGCGTTTTCAAAACTTCTCTTGCCAGACTTTCGCTTTTTTTTGAACTGTTAGCGATCCGAAACAGCTTCGTTTCTCTGCAGCTCTCTTTCATCGCCCGAATATACCCCTGTTCTCTTGAGCGTTCGAATGGCTCATCCAAATCAATGCCGAAAAAGACAACCTCACGCTCCCCCAGCCCCATGACATGGCGGGTTGCCATAAAAGTCCCTTTTTCGTTATTCACATCGACGAAATCATAGCCCATTTCATTTTCTCCAAATACGACTAACGGCTTTTCAAAAGCTTTGATGACAAATTCAAAATCGGCCTTTCTCAAGCCGGTGGCAATAATGCCGTCGCATTGCCCGATATTGAGTGAATTTCTTGTCACAAGCTGCAAAGCATAATGATGGCGATCCAGCTCCCGGCTGATTCCGGTCAGCAAGTTCATGTAATAGGGTTCGGTCGTATCCATTTCCTCGAGAATCAGCAATTTGACAACCTGTGTTCTGTTTTGCACAAGCGCTCTTGCCGCATAATTAGGGATGTAATTCAGCTCTTTCATTGCGGAATGAACGAGCTTTTTCAGTTCATCTGTTACCGTATCAGGGTGATTAATCACACGTGATACCGTCATTTTCGAAACATTCGCTCTCTTAGCCACATCTGACAACGTCGCCATTTTCCGTCTCCTTCCGCTTTTGCTTAGATAGCCAATCCGAATTAGTTAAATTATACTACGATGGTAATCTGGACATAAAAAAAGATTTCCCTAAGGAAATCTCACATTGTCAAATACACTCGATTTTCATGAAGTCCGCCCGGGACTCACACACATGTCAGATGGCTCTTTTTTTATATTTCCGTCCATTTTTTCTGAAGGATCGGGTACGAGTAATTGTTCATCTGCTCAATCAGCTCATCCGGCCGGGAGGAACTGTGTATCAGCTTTAAATGAGACTCATTCGAAAATCCTTCCTGGATGCTGTACTTGACCATCTTCATCATCGGCTCAAAATACCCGTTCACATTGTACAGTCCGATCGGTTTTTGATGAATGCCGATTTGCGCCCAGCACAGCACTTCAAATAACTCTTCATATGTTCCGAAACCGCCGGGCATGGCAATGTACCCGTCGGCAAGTTCACTCATTTTCGCTTTCCGCTCATGCATGCCGCTGACTTCAATCAGCTCCGTCAGATTCTGATGAACAATCTCTCCGCTGAAAAGCCCGCTCGGCATGACGCCGACAGCTTTTCCGCCGCCTGCCATTAACGCATCAGCAACGGTTCCCATCAGACCGACCCGTGAACCGCCGTAAACAAGGCCGATTCCCTGCTCCGCCATATATTCACCCAGTTCGGCCGCTTTGCGTTTGTACTCTTCATTTACCCCCGGGTTTGACCCCGCAAATACACAAATGGTTTTCATTTTTTCATCTCCGCATCTATATATGTACATCAATAAATCAAAATACACTATATATTGTCCCATCTCTATATGATAATATCAATAAGAATCATACAGGACATAAGGAGTGTTTCACATGCAGATGGCTGAAGCAGAACAATGGACGAAAGATTTTTACGAAAAACGAGGATGGACGGCGTACGGGCCATTTATCAGAATCGGCTTTTTAATGGAAGAGGCGGGTGAGCTCGCCCGGGCGGTAAGAGCATATGAAATCGGCAGAGACCGGCCGGATGAAAAGGACGCAACCCAGGCTGAACGCAGACAGGAGCTGATTGAAGAAATGGGTGACGTCCTCGGAAATCTGGCCATCCTTGCCGATAAGTACGGAATCACGTTAGAAGATGCGATGAAAGCCCATCAGGAAAAACTGATCAAGCGCTTTGAAACCGAATAAAAACACGGCCTGTCCGCTTTTTCATGGACAGGCCGTATCTGAATTTATCCCGTTATCTCGTCCTGATGCTCAAAGAAATGCTGTTTCCCGATTTTATGAAACAGCCCCGTCTTCCGGATCAGCTCTCTCGGCTGTGATTGCAATCCGACGATCATCAATCTCCCGTTATGCCGTTTGATCCGGTTCATCACATTCCCCAGCACCGCTTCTGCGGAGGTATCCATGTAATGCACATTATTCATCAGCAGAATAAGCGTCTTCGGCTTTTCCTGAAGCCTCTCCAGCAGCGATGATTCCAGTGAATCAATTGAACCGAAAAACAGCGGCCCTTCAATGGAATATGTGCTGACGGATGAATCATTTTTAACCGATTTGACAGCGGCATGCGGTGTTTTAATGCTTGTTGATTCGCTCATCTTTCTGATAAAGAAAACAAAAGCGAGCACGAGACCGGCAGAAACGCCGATGATTAAATCAAACAGAACCGTCAGCAAAAAGGTTGCCGCCAGTACGAATGAATCAGTGTTTTTCAGCCGCATCATATTGGCGACTTCCCTCCGCTCACTCATGTTCCAAGCCACAACCATCAATACCGGCGCCATGCTTGCCAGCGGTACGTGAACGGCAAGCGGGGCGAAGACGAGCAGGACGAGGAGGACGGTGACTCCGTGGACAACACCGGAAATCGGAGAAACTGCGCCGTTTTTAATATTTGTTGCGGTCCGCGCAATCGCTCCCGTTGCCGGTATGCCGCCGAAAAGCGGCGCTGCCATATTGGCGATGCCCTGCCCGACAAGCTCCCTATTGCTGTCATGCCGTGATCCTTTCATATTGTCCGCGACCATCGCCGATAATATGGATTCAAGTCCGCCGAGAAGCGCAATGATCAAAGCAGACGGGAACATCATCACCATGTTATCGATTGAGAAATCCGGAAGCTGAAAAGCCGGGAGCTGCCGCGGAATCTCCCCGTAAGCAGAACCGATTGTCGCCATTTTGTCAGGAAAAAACACGACCGCCGCGGCTGTAGAGACAAGCAGCGCCACAAGCGCGCCCGGAATCTTCGGCATCAGCCTGGCTGATAACACCAAAATGGCCAAAGCAATTCCCGCGATGAGGATGCTGTACAAATTAAAGGTTCCGATCTTCTTGCCTATTTCCGCAATGTTGAGGATAAAGCTTTCATGCTTTTGAATATCGCGCAGACCGAGAAAATGGGCAATCTGCTCCGAGAAAATCAGCACCGCGATTCCGGCCGTAAATCCGACGATCACCGGCTTCGGCACGAATTTCATAATCTTTCCGAGCTTAAATACGCCAAACAGGACGAGCATAACGCCTGCCATAAAACCGGCTACAAGTAAATTCTCAAAACCATACTGCATCACAATGGCAAATAAAATGGGAACAAACGCCCCCGTAGGCCCGCCGATCTGATATTTAGAGCCGCCCAACAGCGAAATCAGAATTCCGGCCACAATAACGGTGTAAAGCCCGTATTCCGGACCGACCCCCGAGGCGATAGCAAAGGCCATTCCCAGTGGAATCGCTACAATTCCGACCACAATTCCCGCGATTAGGTCTTTCTGAAATTTCTGCAAATTGTATCCCTGATATCTGCCGGTAAATTGCATCGTCAGCTGCATCCTCCTTTGACTGTTTCATAACCGTCAACGACTACATCCAGCGTCCCCGTCCCCGGATCGATCACCAGCCCGTGCACCGGCACCTCTTCAGGCAAGAGCGGATGATGCCTGACCATATTCACGCTGTGGGCCACGCTTTCTTCGACGCTGTGAAAACCGGTCAGCCATGTTTCCAAATCGACTCCCGCATGTTGCAGAAGGCTGAGACATTTGTCCTCCACGCCGCGCTCTTTCGCTTTATTTAATATGGAAGCCGCATTTAATCCCGACATTCCGCACTCGCGGTGACCTATGATGCAGACTTCCTCTGCCTGCAGTTCATAAACGGCAACCAAAATGCTCCGCATGACACTTCCAAATGGGTGAGAAACAATGGCTCCCGCGTTTTTTATGATTTTGGCATCGCCGTTTCTGAGTCCCATCGCCTGCGGCAGAAGCTCCGTCAGCCTTGTATCCATACAGGATACGATGACAAGCTTTTTTTTCGGGAATTTTGTCGTTTGGTAAGGTTCATATTTCCTTTCTTGGACAAACTGCTGGTTGTGCTCCAAAATGCTTGATAAAGAAACCATTTTTCTATTCATCTCCCATCCGATTGTATTGCAAGCCTTCTTACCCAGCTTACAGTAAGGAATTATAGCACAGAAAAAGGCCTCAAAAGCGCTTTCAAAAAAAGACACGATAATTTGACTGTAAATTCAGATTATGTTCATTTATATCTTTCAAAAATAATAAAATTTATCTTTACACCAACCTATAAAGCTTTTGAAAACAGCGGTTCCGCTCATTTTGCCTTCAGAAATATAGGCGGATTCTGTTATTGTTTGGAGAAATCCAGCATGTACGTTTCTTTTTCTTTCATTTTAAGTTCAAAAGAACCAGAAATTTATCGTAATACGTTTGAATATTTCTCACGTTACCGCTTCTCTTATATAATAAAATAGAGAAGAAAGACAAAGGAGGAGAAGCCCGTTGAAACCCTATGTATTCATCGCGAAACCGATACCGCCGGAAGTCGAACAAATGATAGGCGAGCATTGCCGCTATGACATCTGGAAAGAAGATACCATTCCAAAAGAGGAACTGTACGAAAAAATGAAAGATGCTGAAGGGCTGCTGACATCCGGAACGGCGATTGACAGTGATTTACTGGATCACGCGCCGAAGCTGAAGGTCGTCAGCAACAATTCAGT
Source organism: Bacillus sp. KICET-1 (assembly GCF_027721405.1). Classification (NCBI taxonomy): domain Bacteria; kingdom Bacillati; phylum Bacillota; class Bacilli; order Caryophanales; family Bacillaceae; genus Bacillus; species Bacillus sp. KICET-1. The sequence goes on along the minus strand of NZ_CP113515.1, from coordinate 1,502,444 downwards.
CGGCTATGATAATTTTAACATTGAAGAAATGAAAAGACGCGGGGTTGTCGGCACGCATACGCCGTACACCTTAGATGACACTGTCGCTGATCTGGCTTTTTCATTAATCCTGTCTTCCGCCAGACGGGTTGCCGAATTGGATCGATTCGTCCGCGCCGGCAAATGGGGAACCGTTGAGGAAGAATCTCTTTTCGGTATGGATGTCCACCATCAGACATTAGGAATTATCGGCATGGGCAGAATCGGTGAACAAGCTGCCAAACGGGCAAAATTCGGCTTCGATATGGACGTGCTGTATTATAACCGCAGCAGAAAACCGGACGCTGAGAAGGAACTCGGGGTTACATATGCCGACTTAGATACACTGCTGAAAACATCAGACTTTGTGCTGTTAATTACGCCGCTTACTGACGAAACCTATCATATGATGGGAGAGCGGGAATTTAAATTGATGAAAGATACGGCATGTTTCGTCAATATTTCCCGGGGAAAGACGGTTGATGAGAAAGCGCTCATCCGCGCATTGCAGGAGGGCTGGATAAAAGGCGCCGGTTTAGATGTGTTTGAAAAAGAGCCGATCGCCGAAGACAATCCGCTCCTGCAGCTGGAAAACGTCACATTGCTTCCTCATATCGGGTCAGCAACGGCAAAAATCCGCTTGAATATGTTCAAGCAAGCCGCACAAAACATGATTGACGCCGTATACGGAAAAACACCGAAAAACCTCACGAAGGAATTTCAATGAGATGAAAAATCCCGGCCGTTTCAGCCGGGGTTTATTTTTCACTAGATCAAAAGTACTATTTTAAAATTCTTTCTATTCCTTTCTCTTGATGCTGATACAATGAAAAGGAATCAGCTTCACATGATAAAAATGGGAGGTATTGCTTTGAAAAAACGATTATCGTGGATTTCCGTTTGTTTGCTGGTGCTGTTCTCCGCGGCGGGGATGCTGTTTTCAACGGCTGCCAAGACGGATACATCTTCTCACAAGGCGCACACTGAAGCACAGGTTATCAACACGTTTGACGGGGTTGCGGATTATCTTCAGACCTATCATAAGCTTCCTGATAATTACATTACAAAATCAGAAGCACAGGCCCTCGGCTGGGTGGCATCAAAGGGGAATCTGGCGGACGTCGCCCCGGGGAAAAGCATCGGCGGGGACATCTTCTCAAACAGGGAAGGCAAACTCCCTGCCAAAAGCGGACGGACGTGGCGTGAAGCGGATATTAACTATACATCAGGCTTCAGAAATTCAGACCGGATTCTTTACTCAAGCGACTGGCTGATTTATAAGACGACAGATCATTATAAAACCTTTACAAAAATGAGATAAACACATACAAAAAACGGCTTCCCTGCGGAGGCCGTTTTTTTTGCAGAGAACCTGCGAGCTTCATATAAAATGAGCAGTAAATTTTTCTTCAAACTCTGACCGGTCTATTCTGCTGTTTTCCGCCGTGCCATCGTGTTTTTTTATTGTTATATTGCGTTCAGACAGAACCATGTGCCCTTCCGGTGTCCGCTTTGAAGCAAGCAGGCGTTTGTTGAAAGGAGAGCGTTCATGTTCAAAGATTGTTTGTTTCATAGACTTGAGGTCCTTTTCATCGATTTCTTCAAGCGAAAATGCGTAACCTGTCTGCCAGCCGTCCCCTTTGTTCATTTCAAGCACGTATGCCCCGAATTCCGTCTCTTCTATCCTCACGCGGAACGCTCCGGCCGCTGATACCGTCTCGTCTCCCGACATCGGCACAGGCTGCATGGCGAGATTGAGGCCGAAGCCTGCATCAGCGATGTACTCATTCCCTCCGGCGGAAAGAAGTACGGCCGCATGTGTGCCGGGCAGCGCCCAGCCGTTTTTCCAGACCGTTCCGCGGATCAATTTGACATCCAATCCGGCATCTTTCAGGATGAAATAAAGCAGTCCGTTCAAGTCATAGCAAAGGCCGCCATGAGGTTCCTTCACCATGTGCCGCCACAGTCCTTCTTTCGTGACGTCATATTCTTTTTTGGACAAAACCGCGCGATTTTCAAACGGAAACCGATACGCGAGCGCCTTTAAAAACTCCGGCAGGTTGCTGAAATCGAGGGAATCCTTTTCCCAGCCTATCGTTTGATAACAATCTTTCAGAAACTCATTCATCGTTCCGTCCCCCTTACAAAGTGTTTACACTTCTTCCTGCACATAAGCGGACAACTTTTCCAGCGCTTCCTTTTCATCGTCGCCTTCAGCGATCAGAGTGACTTCCGTCCCCGTACTGACCGCCAGACTCATTAATCCCATAATGCTTTTGGCATTCACTTTCTTGCCGTTTTTCTCAAGAAACACATCTGATGCAAAACGATTTGCCTCCTGTACAAACAATGCAGCGGGGCGCGCCTGCAATCCCGTCTTTAAACGCACTTCCACTTTCCCCTGAACCATAAGATCTCCCCTTTTCTGTACGGTTATTTCAAAGTGATGCTTTGTCCTGTACGCAGCTGTTCTGCGATTTCATCGAGCTTTCTCAGCCTGTGATTGATGCCGGATTTGCTGATTTTCCCGCTTGCAACCATTTCCCCCAGTTCTTTCAGCGTGACCTCCTGATAATCAATCCGCAGCTGCGCAATTTCGCGAAGCTTTTCCGGCAGCGCTTCAAGACCGATCCGTTCATCAATGTATTTAATATTTTCCACCTGTCTGAGAGAAGCCCCGATGGTTTTGTTTAAGTTTGCTGTTTCACAATTGACGAGGCGGTTCACTGAGTTTCTCATATCTCTGACAATCCGCACATCTTCAAAGCGCAGCAGTGAATTGTGAGCGCCGATGACATTCAGAAATTCAGTGATTTTTTCCGCCTCTTTTAAATACGTAATATAGCCTTTTTTCCGTTCAAGCGTTTTGCTGTTCAGATGAAATTCATTCAGCAGCGCGCATAATGAATCGTTATGTTCCTTATAAAGCGAGAAGATTTCCAAGTGGTACGACGAGGTTTCGGGATTATTCACAGATCCCCCCGCCAAAAACGCCCCTCTCATATAAGAACGTTTGCAGCAGCGTTTCGCCACCAGTTCCTCAGAAATATTCCGTTCAAATACAAAGTTCTCTCCGAGGATTTTCAATTCCTCTAAAATCAGCTTTGCATTTTCAGAAAAGCGCACAATATAAACATTATTTTTTTTCAGCCGCATTTTTTTTCTGACTAACAGTTCGACCGATACATCATATTGTTTCTTCAGCAATGTATAAATGCGGCGGGCAATCGCCGCATTTTCGGTTTGAACGTCAAGCACGAGATGGCGGTTTGAAAATGACAGGGAACCGTTCATCCGAATCAGCGCGGACAGCTCCGCCTTGGCGCAGCAGTCCTTCACTTCCAGATTCGTCAGTTCTTTTTTTGTTTCCGATGCAAATGACATATTAGCCACCTCATTTCAAAAGGCCTCTAGTCCCTTAATAAATCGACAAGAAGAGAAGCCACTTTATGTGTATCGTGACGGATTACGCCATTTTTATACGTGATAATCTGATCCCTGATGACCTCAAGCCCCATGGATTTCAGCTTTTCAATATTGAAGTCGACGGGCCGGGCCAGCTCTTTCGCATATTTGCTTTTGATTTCGTCAGGGATCTCCTCATTGTTGATTAAGATCGTGTCGATAAACGGCTGCTCCATATGATCGTTCAGCGCCTTGACATGGTCGGCCGCGCTGTATTGCAGCGTCTCGCCGGGCTGTGTCATGACGTTGCATATATATACTTTTTTGGCCGCAGCCTTGACGACTTCTTCTCCGATTTTCGGCACGAGCAGATTCGGAAGAATGCTTGTGTACAGGCTTCCCGGACCGATAATGATTAAATCGGCCTGACGGATGACGTCAATCGTTTCCGGGAGCGGATCAATTTTTTCAGGCGTAAGAAACACCCGTTTAATCCGCTGGCCGTAAGAAGGGATTGTCGATTCTCCGGAGACGACCTGCCCGTCCTCCATTTCAGCGTGAAGAACGACACTGGTGTTGGCAGCCGGCAGCACTCTGCCGCGCACATTCAGCACCTTGCTCATTTCGGTGACAGCGTGAAAGAAATCACCGGTTATATTTGTCATCGCTGCCAAAATCAAATTGCCGAGCGAATGTCCGGTTAAGTCGCTTCCTTTGTTGAAACGGTGCTGAAACAGATTTTCAACGAGCGGCTCAACATCTGACAAAGCGGCCAGTACGTTACGAATGTCACCCGGCGGCGGAATTTGAAGTTCATCCCGCAGACGGCCTGAACTTCCGCCGTCATCAGCAACTGTCACAATCGCCGTAATATCAACGGGCTTATGCTTTAACCCCCGAAGCAGCACGGACAGACCCGTTCCGCCGCCGAAGATTGCGATTTTCGGCTTCTTATTCATTTCCGGCTTCTCTTTTCAATGTCCCGGTGAGTGACATGAGTATAGAAATCTTTTTTAAAATAGTCAGCCAAATACTCAGCGAGCGTGACGGAGCGGTGCTGGCCGCCCGTACAGCCGATCGCGATGACAAGCTGGCTTTTACCTTCCCGCTTATAAGACGGAAGCATAAAGCCGAGCAGATCAACAAGCTTTTCAATAAACTTTTGTGTTTCGTTCCACTTCATCACATAGGATGACACTTCCTCATCTTTCCCCGTAAGCGGCCTCATGCTTTCAATGTAGAACGGATTCGGCAGAAACCTTACATCAAACACGAGGTCGGCATCTATCGGAAGCCCGTATTTGAACCCGAATGACATTACGTTCACTGTAAATGTTTCACCTTGGTTCGTGGCGAAATGCGCCACGATTTTTTCACGCAGATCACGCGGTTTCATATCCGATGTGTCATAAATCAGCTGAGAGCGCCCTTTCAATTCTTCAAGCAGCTGGCGTTCCAGCGCGATTCCTTCGAGAGGAAGCCCGGTAGCGGCCAGCGGGTGAGAACGCCTCGTTTCTTTGTATCTCGTCACAAGGATGGAATCCTTAGCGTCTAAAAAGAGAATGCGCGGTGTAATCCACGGATTTTCCGCCATTTCATCCAGCGCCTCAATCAGCCTGTCAAAAAACTCACGTCCCCGCAGATCCATGACAAGCGCGACCTTGCTCATTTTTGAACTTGATTCTTTCATCAGCTCCAAAAATTTCGGCAGCAAGGAAGGCGGCAGATTGTCGACGCAAAAATAGCCGAGATCCTCAAAGCTTTGAATGGCGACGGTTTTCCCCGCTCCAGACATTCCCGTAATGATGACGAGCTGAATATCATGGTTTTCATTCATACTCATCTTTCTCCCCCCTGCGGTCTTACTTTTATTTGATAAGCTGCGGATCTAAACGATAGCTGAGCAGCTCGAAGTCCGGCGTATACGTAAAGGTGCCGTGCAAAAGCCCTTGGCCCTTGATCATAAAATCAAGGATATGCCCGTCTCCGGGGGCCATCGGAAGGCTGTGGATATCTTTTACGTCATGCCACTTCAGAACGCCTTCCTCTGATTCAGCGACATTCCGCCCCGTGTACGAGTCGGCGACGAAAGTAAACATCATCCACTCTGACACGATTTGTTCCTGTTCCTTAATAATAAAGGTAAACACGCCTTTTAACTGCGGATTCAGTATATAAATGCCCGTCTCTTCTCTGTACTCTCTGATGACGGAATCTCTGACGGACTCGCCGCTTTCCATCTTCCCGCCGGGCGCGACCCACCAGCCCCGTCTCGGCTTTTGGAGAAGGAGAACCTGATCATCTGTCTGCAGCACACAATTTGTCACTCTTTGCACAAGTACGTCACCTAACCTTCTCAACAAATCATCGTCTCTTCATTATACCGTTTCGGCATGTCTCTCACAATGCAGAGACACCGACATCCTTTTCTTTTATTTGACAGAAAACAGAAAATCGCAAAAAAAGGGCACGGATACTGGAATCCGTGCCAAAGTGTATTCATTAAAAAGGGGGTCAATTACTACATTCATCTTAAAACATCAGTATTTCACCCGTGTTACAGCGTAATTAAAACACAGTAACGATTCAAAAACTGAACATTACAGTGATTATTTAACGGTTTTGAGCGTTTCCTCAAGCTCTTCTACATAATGCTGAACGCTTTGAGCCGCAATACTTCCGTCGCCTGTCGCCGTTACGATCTGGCGGAGTGTTTTTTCACGGATGTCTCCCGCGGCGAAAATGCCCGGAACTTTTGTCTCCATTTGAGCGTTTGTTTCAATGTAGCCTTCTTCATTTGTGATGCCCAAGTTTTCGAACGGTTTAGAAAGCGGAAGCATACCGATATAAATAAAGACGCCGTCAGCTTTGAATTCTTCCTCTTCTCCCGTCACGGTATCCACAAGAGTAAGTCTGCCGACTTTTCCGTTTTCCTCATGGATTTCTTTTACGGTTTTGTTCCATTTGAAGTCAATTTTCTCATTGTCAAAAGCACGCGCCTGAAGAATGCTTTGCGCCCGCAATTTGTCACGTCTGTGAACGATGGTGACTTTTGAAGCGAAGCGTGTCAGATAGACGCCTTCTTCAACGGCGGAGTCTCCGCCGCCGACAACGACAAGCTCTTTATTTTTAAAGAACGCGCCGTCACAAACCGCGCAGTACGATACGCCGCGGCCGCCCAGTTCTTTTTCGCCGGGAACGCCGATCTTTTTGTATTCCGCTCCGGCAGAAATGACGATGGCGCGCGCTTTATATTCTTTTGAACCGGCTTTGACCGTTTTATATTCTTTGCCGTCAACGATTTCTTTAATATCGCCGTACGCATATTCCGCACCGAATTTTTTCGCATGTTCAAACATTTTATTAGAAAGTTCAGGGCCGAGAATGCTTTCAAAACCCGGATAGTTTTCAACATCCTCCGTGTTGGCCATCTGGCCGCCCGGAATTCCTCTTTCGATCATTAATGTGGATAAGTTCGCTCGTGATGTGTAAACAGCAGCGGTCATCCCCGCCGGACCCGCGCCGATAATGATCACATCATAAATTTTTTCTTCTGACACCATGATTCACTCCTTTTCGAAATGGGGCGCACCCTATATGGATAAGAATCCCCATCAATCGTATTCCTTACCCATATCCTATTAAATCTGAGGGCAATTCGCTATTTTTTTGCTCATTTTTCTGAGAAACCATGATTAGTCGGCTCCTGAGCGGGTATACAAATAAAGAAAGAGCCTTCCGGGATAGAAGGCCCTTGTCTTATTCATTATTGCACGACACGTCTTACATTGCCGTTGAATGCTTTCTTCCAGTAAGGATTGCTCATAGAATCAATGGATACACCGTGTGATGTATTATCGTTCAGGAACGTTCCGTTACCTAAGTAGATGCCGACGTGGCCGTTTGTTTTATACGTATTGAAGAATACTAAGTCTCCGCGTTTCATGTCAGACGCGCTTACTGCTTTACCTCTTCCGATTAATGTATCTGTGTTTGTGCCGCTTGCAGGTCCGAGGTTAACGCCTGCGTTAGCATAAGCCCAGCGTACGAATGAAGAGCAGTCAAAAATACGGTTGTTAATATCAGATTGAGTGCGTCCGCCGCCGAATTTGTACGGGGATTGACCCACAAGGCTTGAACCTACGCTGATCGCGCCTTCAATACCGCCTGAATTTGAAATAACAGATCCGCCGTCAGAATCATCTGAACCGCCGCTGTTATGAGATGATCCGCCTGAAGTGCTCTTCGGTTTGCTTGAGCTGTCAGATGAATCAGATGATGCTGTTGAAACAGCCGCTTTTTTCACAGTTTTAACCGCCGGTGCCGGCTGGCTGTCATCTTTTTGGTTTTGGTCTTCAGAAGCTTTTTGCGCTTCTTCCTGTTTTTTGATCAGGGCAGCCGCTGCAGCCTGCTCAGCTTTAATGCGCTTCTGTTCTTTTTCAGTGTCAGCTTTTTCGTTTGCAAGCTTTGATGCTTCTTTTTTCAGATCAGAGATAGCGGAAGCCGCTTTTTTCTGTCCGTTTTTCGCTTCGTCAAAAAGCTTGTCTTTCTGATCAAGCTGTTTATTCAGGTCTTTTTGCATAGACTCGAGTTTCGCAAGATCATCTTGAACTTTTTTCAGCTTCACGTTAAGTTCAGCTTCTGCGTCTTCGAGTTTCGCTTTATCCTGCTCCTGCTGTTTGATCAGCTCTTTATCCGCATCAACGATAGAAGATACCGCAGTCGCACGGGAAATGAAGTCTCCGAAGCTTGTCGCCCCTAAAAGAACATCTATGTATCCTTGAGAACCGCCGTTTTCCTGTAAAGAACGAACGCGTTTTTTCAGGATTTCATTGCGTTTTTCAATACGCGCTTCTGTTTCTTTGATTTCTTTTTTCAAATCAGCGATCTGCTTTTTCGTTTTTTCGTTTTCAGCTTTTTTATCTTCGATTTTATTGCTTGTATCCAACGCTTTAGCGTTAATGTCTTTCAGTTCTTTTTCAATCTTAGCCTGCTTGTCCTGAAGCTTAGACAATTCTCTTTCTTTTGCTTCAAGGCTTGAAGCCACCTCAGATTGCTTGCTTTCGATTTTTGCTTTTTTGCTGTCTAATGTTTCCGCCGATGCAGTTTTTGTAAACGGGATCAAAAAACTGCTTGTCCCGATGACGGAAGCCAAACCAAGTGTTAATAAACTCTTTTTCACTTTTTCTTTCCTCCCTTTTACTTTAAACCTGTTCTCATTTGGAATTCTATTATGAACATCAAAGTTACGCTCCCTCACATACCCGTGAGGCTGATGATTTTTATGTATGAATCTTTAAATCTTTTAAATTGGTATAGATTATACAGCACATGTAAAATAAACTAATCTCTTATGTACGAGACTCATTATACCATCATGTTTCGACAATTTTTATTACAGTTATATTTCAATGTGATTGCAAATCTCATATTTTGCAAAATAAACGGTGATTACAGCCCGATTTCGATTCAAAAAGCAAAAAAATACGTATGAATACCTCTTTTTTCGGCGGTAAAGTTCTGTTTTGCCCCTTTCTGATAAAAAAAGAACCGACTCTTTATATAGAAAGAATCGGTTTTATTCTAATATATCATCTATTTGTCTGATGTATTTCGAAAGTGTTGCCGGCGTTATACCGTAAACGGCGGCCGTTTCTTTTTTCGTCGTTTTTTCGCCGTTTGCTTCTTTCCATACATATGCGATGGCTGCGGCCCATGCCCGCTCATTCTGTACGGCAGCGGCGGCGCGGATGTGCTGAATGACGTGAAAAACCCAGCAGCTCATGACGTCAGTTTTTAAACTGTCGGCTTCCGCTTTCTCCAGAAGCTTGACCGTCCGATACGTGAACAGCGCATCACCGGAAACGCCTGAAGCGCCTTTTTCACCGGAAAGCAGCAGTCTGACGAAATCTTGTTCAAACGGTGAAACGGCGCGTTTTGCCGTCAGAACTTTTTCAAGCTGGTTCCGCTCTCCTTCAGCGCTGCTGATATAATAGGCGGCAAGCCGCTGTTCAAGTGAAGCAGGCAGCGGTTCCTGCCGCTCCGCCCAAGGCGCGGGCCGGTCTGATTCGGGAAATTCGGCTTCGGCCTTTTTCCAAATGGTTTCCGCAAATTCTGTGCGGCCTGTCCCGTAGGCTGAGGCGGCAAGCCAGTAATAAAACGTGTCGTCGCCTTCGAACCCGCTTTTGTAAAGAGAACGGAGCCATTTATAACCGAGATCATGTCTGCCGACAAGCGCTAGCGTCGCTCCCAGCTTATAGCGCTGTTCGAATAAAATCGGATACACGTTGGCGAGTTTTCCGCTCAATTCTCCGACTTTTTCATCTTCCCTCTCGTAATAGCAGAATACAAGGAGGTTGCACAGGGCATGGAGATTGCCTTCATTTTTCTCAAGCACTTCGAATACCGTTTGTTTCGCTTTTGTGACATTGCCTGAGTAAAAGTAAGCGAGCGCCAGGTTGTTGTATGCAGACCAAAGCTCGGGGTAATCGGCCGTAATCTCTTCAAGCATGACAACCGCTTCATGAAGCTGGCCGCTCTCAAGAAGCGTTTTTGCCCGATCCTGCCTGATCAGCAGCTCATCCTGGTCATAGAGCGATTCGTTTTCACCCGCTTCGCCGAAATCCAAAAGCTCCATCAGATTTTCAATCTCTTCGCTGAATTCCCCGTCCGGATCGGCGTCGGAATAAGCCGCTGCTTCTTTGTATGCTTCCTGAAAGAGCCCCAAATGCGCGAAATTATTCGCTTTAAAGTAATGACACTCGGGCATTTCTTCTTTCAGGTTCACCAAAATAAAGTCGAACAGCTCATTTGACTGCTGGTAGTGGCCCATTTCAGAATAAATGACGGCCAGCCGGGACAGCATTTCGGAATCATTCGGCTCGAGGTGGACGGCCCGCTGAATCAGTTTGCTGGCCCGTTTTAAATTCCGCTCTTTATATGCTTTTAAGCCTTTATGAAAAAAATATTGTCCATCCTGAAGCAGCTGGACAATTTGCGCGTGCTTTTTCTGTTCAGAAGTGTGTTTTCCCACAAATATCCTCCGTTTTATACGTATTACCGTCAGTAGTATACCATAAAACGGTTTCGCCTCAATAGTTCAAAAGACAGGATCGGCTTCGTTTTTTACTGGCTGGTTCGACCAGATTTTAGCTGTTTTTTTCACGAGGCTCGGCTGGAAGAATGACGCGGAAAAGGGTTCCTTCGCCGCGCTTGCTCTCAATCTCTATCGAACCGCCGTGCAGCTCTGCGATTTTTTGGGCGATGGACAGACCGAGCCCGCTTCCCCCTGCGTTTCTCGCCTTGTCCGCTTTATAAAACCGTTCAAATACACGCTCCGCCTGTTCAGGCTCCATTCCGATTCCGTCGTCGGCGATTTCGACAGCCGCCGCTCCCGGCAGATCTGCAATTTTAACGGAAATGCGGCCGCCTTCACCGGTAAATTTTACGGCATTGTGAATCAGATTCATCCATACTTGGCTGAGCAGCGCTTCATCTCCGTACACATACGACTCCTGTAAATCAATGAGAAACTCAATCTGTTTGGCGGACCATTCAGGCTCACAGGTCAATATGGTGCGCCGCAGCTGTTTGTCAATGCGGAACGGTTTTTTTTGTATCGGTTCGGTTTGGCGTTCAAGCGCAGTGAGCTTCAGCAGATTTTCACTGATTTTTGATAATCGTTCTGTTTCTGTTTCGATGATGTGTAAGTAGCGCCCCCGCTCCTCATATGATAAATCCGGTTTTTTCAGAAGATGCGCGTAGCCCTTTAATGAAGTGAGCGGGGTTTGGATTTCATGGGAAACGTTCGAAATAAATTCTTGTTTCAGTTTTTCCATTTCACTCAGTTCCGCGGCGAGTGTCGACAGTTCATCAGCCAATTTCGTCACGGGGTGGTTCCTCTCAATCTTCTCCATTTTCCGGGAAGCGGCCGCTGTGAAGTTGCCGCTCGACATTTGCTTGATCGTGGCGGTCAGCGAATCCCAGATCGCATGATGTCTTTCACGTGCTGACTTTGAAAAAATAAACATCGTTACAAACAGCAGGCCGAAAACAAGCCAAAGCGTCAGAATCTGCTCGGCGTACGGCACAAGCAAAATCGGCCATATGAGACCGAATCCCTGAACGATCAGGTGAGCCGCCAGCCATAAGAATGCGGTGACGGTGAGAAGGATGATGATTTTCCCAGCCGTTCTGAAGATCCGTTTCATCCTGTCACCACAAACCGATACCCGAGCCCCCGCACCGTATGGATGGCAAACGGATAGTCTTTTTCCGGAAACCGTTCTCTCAGCCTTTTAATATGCACATCAACGGTCCGCTCGTCACCTTCATAATCAAAGCCCCAAATATCTTCTATTAATTGTTCTCTTGAAAACGTCTTATTCGGATAACCGGCGAGCTTAAATAAAAGCTCAAATTCACGCCGGGGCAGTGTCAATCCCGCTCCGCCGCCGCGCGTTACGGTGCGGGATTGCTTATCTAATGTGACCGTTCCGATGGTCAGCAGTTTTTCAGCGGTGATCCGGTACCGTTTCAGCAATGCTTTGACCCTTGCTTCCAGCTCAAGCGGCTCAAACGGTTTGACGAGATAATCATCCGCTCCGGAAGTAAAACCTTGCACTTTGTCCAGCGTTTCGCCTTTTGCCGTCAGCATCAAAATCGGAATGTCCGTAAAGCTGCGGACGGCTTCACTGACTTCAAACCCGTCCATTTTCGGCATCATCACATCCAGTATGATGAGATCTATAGGTGCTGATTCGATCAGCCGCACCGCCGCTTCCCCGTCTTCCGCTTCTGCGACGTCAAAACCGCTCTGCTCCATCATAAGGCGGACAAGCTCACGGATATGGCGGTCGTCATCCGCAACCAATATGACAGCCATGAAAATCCCTCCTTCTGCTTTTTTCTTTTCATGAATCGACATGATGTCTATAAACCGAATTTTTTCATTGTCTCCTGTACCGGCATACACGCTTATGGCTTGGCTCTTCATCGTTACCGACCGTACACCCGTATGAACAGGATTCCGGCTGCAAAATAAAAAGCAGCTTTTTCAGCTGCTTTTTATTCATAAAGTCTTGCTTTACACAGCTTTGTTTTCTAAGTCGGCATTCAGCTTCAGCTGCTGCTCCGCAAAATCGCGGTACAGCGAATGGGATGCCATTAATTCATGGTGTGTGCCCCGTCCGGTGATTTCACCCTGTTCGACAAAGAGAAGCTGATCTGCATCCACAACCGTGGATAAACGGTGGGCGATCACGATGGTGGTGCGGCCTTCCATTAGAACTTCCAGCGCCTGCTGCACCCATTTTTCAGATTGGCTGTCCAGACTTGATGTCGCTTCATCAAGCATCAGAATGCTCGGGTTGCGAAGGAGCGCTCTGGCAATAGCGATGCGCTGGCGCTGTCCGCCTGACAGCATAATTCCCCGCTCACCGACCTCGGTTTCAAATTTCTTCGGTAAGTCTTCAATAAATTGCAGGGCGTAGGCCATGTCAGCCGCTTGCCTCAGTTCCTCATCAGTCACCTCGCGTTTTAATCCGTAGCAGATATTGTCGCGGATGGTGCCTGACATTAACGGGCTTTCTTGCGACACGTAGCCGATATGCTCCCGCCATGACTCAAGGGAATACGCATCAATCGGTTCATTTCCGAGCAGGATGCTGCCCGCAGTCGGATTGTAGAATCGTTCAAGCAGCTTAAATAACGTTGTTTTTCCGCCGCCGCTCGGTCCGACGATCGCGGTGACTTTGCCGGCCTCAATCGTAGCCGTAATGTCTTTTAAGATGGTTTGATCTGTTTTGTAGCCGAATGAGACTTGTTCAAGCTTAATCGGCTGATCCGCGTTTTCAATGGCTTTTCCGGTTTGGATATCTTCTTCTTTTTCTGCAAGAATATGAATCATCCGCTCCGTTGCGCCGACGGATTTTTGAAGCTGTGTGAAAAATGAAGTGATCTGGCCCATCGGCATAATGATCTGAAACAAATACAGGATAAAGGCAACGAGTGCGCCGGCTGTCAATTCACCGGATGACACCTGCATCCCGCCGTACCCGATGACAGCGACCAGCGCCGCCATTAATACAAGTGTAATAAGCGGGCCTACGAGCGACTGCACCTTCGCTTCACGCAGCCCGAGTTTAAAGAGCGCCATAATGCCTGCTTTTCCGCGTCCGTATTCCGCTTCTTCAGCGTTTGACGCTTTTACAAGCCTGATTTCCGGGAGGATGTGGTTTAATAATCCGGTGAATCTCGCCGTTTCATCCTGTGTTTCCCGAGAAATTTTAAACATTTTCCGGCCGATCGGCACTAAAATCACCGCAGCCAGCGGCACGACGATCAGCACGAGCAATGTGAGCTTCCAGTTCATGAAAAATAAGATCGTCAGTGACCCGATAACGGAAATGATTCCGGTAATAAATCCGCTGATATTGTTTGTGATCAGCTCTTTTACCACCATTGTGTCATTGGTGACACGGCTGATCGTTTCTCCCGTGGCGTTTTTGTCAAAGTAAGAGACGGGCAGTTTAATTAATTTCTGCCACAACAAATCACGCAGTCCCGAGATGATTTTCTGGCCGCTGTAGTTCAGGGCGTAGGTGGCGTAGGCGCTTAATGCGGCCTGTACGATAAACACGGCTGCGATGATTCCGATCTGCACGCCTGACAGCGACGACATGGAAAAGCCGTCAACGAGCTGCTTTGTCAATAGCGGAATCAGCAGGCTGACGAGCGTTGTCACAATACTGAGAGACAGCGCGAAGGCCAGCATACCGTATGATGGTTTTGTTTTTTTGACTAATGAAAAGAATGAGCTGAATTTCCCTTTAGGTTTTGGTTGTTTATTCGGCATATGTTTTCCTCCTATATCACTGTTTATACTATAACGGATGTGCATGAACGGAATATGAACAAAACGTACATTTTTGACAAAAACCAAAATAAACTCTATTAGTCAATATTATCAAATTCATCTGCCTCCGGTTGCGGAAATAAGGAATATTTAATTGAATGTTTAAGTTTGACAGATTAAAAACCTCACGGATCTCTCCGTGAGGTTTGTTTTACTCAGATGCTGAATGGCGTTTCGCAAGGACGTCAAGCACGTCGTCCAAAGGAAGCGACTGCTCACGCAGAAGAACGAGCAAATGATACAGCAAATCCGCCGCTTCCCATTTTAATTCTTCATGGTCGCGGTTTTTCGCGGCGATAATAACCTCTGCGGCTTCTTCGCCGACTTTTTTGAGGATTTTATCGACGCCTTCCCGAAACAGATACGTTGTGTAGGCTCCGTCAGGCATCTCCGCCTGCCGTTTGGCGATTACGCTTTCCAGTTCGTTTAAGATGCCGAAACGACCCTGCGCGTCCGCTTTTTCCGGAGAAAAGCAGCTGTAACTTCCCTTATGGCATGCGGGTCCTGAGGGCTCCGCAAGCACGATGAGGGCATCTTGATCGCAGTCATAACGGATGGCTTTCACCTTTTGGGTATTCCCCGACGTCGCTCCTTTATGCCACAGCTCCTGCCGTGAACGGCTGTAAAACCAGGTTTCTTTCGTTTCTATCGTTTTTTCATAGGATTCACGATTCATATAAGCCAGTGTCAGCACTTCTTTGCTTGCCGCATCCTGTACGATGGCGGGAATCAGTCCGGCCTCGTCAAACCGCAGTTCATCTGCCCGTTTCATCTCACATTCACCCCGTGTTTCTTCATATAATCTTTCACTTCTTTTATAGATGTCTCTTTGTAATGGAAAATGGAAGCTGCAAGCGCGGCGTCCGCTTCACCGATCGTGAAGGCTTCAAGCATATGGCGCGCGCTGCCGGCTCCCCCTGACGCAATGACGGGCACCGGGACGGCACGTGTGACAAGCTGTGTGAGCGTATGATTAAAGCCTGTTTTCTCTCCGTCAGCATCCATGCTTGTCAGCAGGATTTCGCCCGCTCCCCGGCTGACGGCTTCTTTTGCCCAGGCCGTGACTTCCCAGTCGGTTTTCTGTCTTCCGCCGTGTGTGTACACTTTATAGCAATCCGAATCTTCGTCATACTTTGCGTCAATCGCCGCTACGATGCATTGCGAGCCGAAAAAATCCGCTCCTTCCGTAATCAGCTCGGGGCGGAGGACGGCCGCTGTATTAACGGATACTTTATCAGCGCCGGCGCGAAGCATTCGTTTCATATCGCTTAATTGATTAATTCCGCCGCCGACCGTAAACGGAATCGCCAGTTTTGCCGCAACCTGTTCTACGACGTCTGTCATCGTCTTGCGGCCTTCGTGAGAGGCGGAAATGTCGAGAAAAACAAGTTCGTCAGCGCCCTCCCTGTCGTAAGCTTCGGCCAGCTCGACAGGATCGCCCGCATCTTTCAGCCCGAGAAATTGAATGCCTTTGACGACGCGTCCTTCTTTCACATCGAGACACGGAATGATTCGTTTCGTGATCATGCGTCCTTCACCCCGCTGAGCGCTTCAGCCAATGTAAATTGTTTTGTATACAGCGCTTTTCCGATAATCGCTCCCGATACGCCGGCGTCTTTGAAGCGGGCCAGTGCTTTGAGGTCGGCGACTGAGCTGACTCCGCCTGAAGCGATGACGGTTTTTCCCGTTGCTTTTGCGAGCTGAACGGTGCTTTCGATGTTCGGTCCTGACAGCATGCCGTCAGTTGCAATATCCGTGAAAATGAAGGTTTCCGCTCCTTCGGCCGCCAATTCACGGCCCAGATCGGCCGCTCTTACCGAGGATGTTTCCAGCCAGCCTTCCGTCGAGACATATCCGTTCCTTGCATCAAGGCCGATCGCGATTTTGCCGCCGTATTGTTTCAGCATGCTCTTCACAAATGCCGGATCGGAAACGGCCGCGCTGCCGAGAATGACGCGATCAACGCCTTGTGATAAATAACCGTACACATCCGCTTCAGAACGGATCCCGCCGCCGATCTCGACTTTGACATCAAGCTGACGCGCAATGTCAAGAACATGCCTGTCGTTTACTTTCCTGCCTGCTTTCGCGCCGTCAAGATCCACGAGATGAATCCATTCGGCACCTTCTTGTGCAAATTGCGCCGCCATGTCTAAAGGAGAGTCACCGTATATCGTTTCCTTGCCGTAATCGCCTTGGATGAGGCGGACGCATTTGCCGTTTCTCATATCAATTGCCGGATATAATGTAAAAGCGTTCATTTCTTCACCTTCTGTTCCGCTGCCATTTTTGTAAATTGCGTTAAGATCGCCATTCCGGCCGTACCGCTTTTTTCCGGGTGAAACTGGGCACCGAAGACATTGCGTTTCCCGACGATGGCCGGAACACGAACGCCGTACTCAGCGCTTGCCAGAAGATCGCCGTCTTCCATCCCGTCTATATAATAGGAATGGACAAAGTAAACGAAGCCTTCTTCCGCTTCCGAAAGCAAAGGAGACGTTTGGTGAAACGTCAGCCGGTTCCAGCCCATATGCGGCACCTTCAGCTTTTTTCCTTCGGCATCTCTGTCTTTGAGTCTCACAGCTTTTCCGGCTAATAAACCAAGTCCTTTTGCAGAGCCGTTTTCGGTGCTTTCTTCGAAAATGAGCTGCATGCCGAGGCAGATGCCGAGGAGCAGCTTCCCCTCGTCAACCATACGGTGTATGAATTGATCAAGCTTCGTGCTGCGTAAATTGTCCATGGCGTCACTGAATGATCCGACACCGGGAAGAATAAAAGCATCCGCTTTTTCAAGCTCTTCCGGCCGGTCTGATACGACATACGGGACGCCGACGCGTTCCAGCGCCTTCGACACGCTGAATAAATTGCCCATACCGTAATCAATTACACCGATCATTTACAGCATTCCTTTCGTAGACGGCACACCCTTGACGCGCGGATCAATGGATGACGCTTCATCAAGCGCTCTGCCAAGCGCCTTAAACACGGCTTCTATCATATGATGGGTATTCGTGCCGTAATGAACGATGACGTGCAGATTCATTCTCGCTTCCAGCGCCAGTTTCCATAGGAATTCATGTACCAGCTCGGTATCAAACGTTCCGACTTTCGCTTGCGGAAATGCAGCGCGCATCTCAAGGTGCGGCCGGTTGCTCAGGTCTACGGCGACTTGGGCGAGCGCTTCGTCCATCGGCACAAGCGCTGATCCGTACCGTTTGATCCCTTTTTTATCACCGAGCGCCTCCAAAAAAGCCTGCCCTAAACAGATGCCGATATCTTCAGTCGTATGGTGATCATCTATCTCCGTATCGCCTTTTGCGTCAACAGTTAAATCGAATTGCCCGTGCTTTGTGAACAAATCAAGCATATGAGTCATAAACGGCACATCCGTGCTGATATCGGCTTTTCCTTCTCCGTCTATTTCGAAAGCCAGCTTAATATCGGTCTCATTTGTTGTTCTGGCGCGTTCCGCTTTTCTCATCGGTCATTCCTCCGTTTCTCGCTTCAATCGATCTTGCGTGCGCTTCAAGCCCTTCCAGTCTCGCGAAGGCGGAAATGCTGTCTGCGTGCGTTTCAAATGCCTTCCGGCTGTAAGAGATGATGCTCGATTTCTTTTGAAAATCTGTTACATTCAACGGGCTTGAAAACCGCGCCGTTCCGTTTGTCGGCAAAACGTGATTCGGTCCGGCAAAATAATCGCCGACCGGTTCAGCGCTGTATCGTCCTAAGAAAATCGCTCCCGCGTGTCTGATGCTTCCAAGCAAAGCCTCCGGCGAATGCGTCATGATTTCTAAATGCTCGGGCGCCAGCGCATTCACCGTGTCCACTGCATCTTCCATCGATTCCGTAATATAAATGCGGCCGTGATCCTTGATCGACGCTTCGGCGATTTCTTTACGCGGCAGGGTCTGAAGCTGTTTATTCACCTCATCTGATACGGCTTCGGCAAGCTTTCGTGAATCGGTGACAAGCACGCTTGAGCTGAGCGTATCGTGTTCGGCCTGTGAAAGCAGGTCAGCGGCGACTTCTTTGGGCACCGCCGTATCGTCTGCCAGAACCACGATTTCACTGGGCCCGGCAATCATGTCAATATCCACAACGCCGAAGACTTCGCGCTTCGCGAGCGCTACAAATATATTGCCGGGGCCCGTGATTTTATCAACAGGCTGTATCGTTTCGGTTCCGTAAGCGAGCGCGGCAATCGCCTGCGCGCCTCCAACTTTGTAAATTTCCTTTATGCCGAGCTCAGACGCCGCCGCCAGAACGCCCGGCGAAAGGCGGCCGTCTTTTCCCGGAGGACTGACGAGAACGATCCGTTCCACTCCCGCAGCGAGAGCGGGGATGACATTCATTAAAACGGAAGACGGATAAGCGGCCGTCCCGCCCGGCACGTATACGCCCGCGGAATCGAGCGCCGTTATTTTCTGCCCGAGCATCGTGCCGTCTTTGCGATGGTAAAACCAAGAAGATTGCAGCTGGCGTTCGTGATATTCTTTCATATTGGCAATCGCCTGTCTGATCACTTCCAGCAGCTGATCATCAAGCAGACGGTACGCCTCGGTGACTTCCTCTGCGCTCACGGCCATTTGATTCAGGCTGATGCCGTCAAATGTTTTTGTATAGGCCAAAACGGCTTTGTCACCGTTTTGTCTGACGTCTTCAATAATCCCCCTGACGGTTTTCCGCTGCTCTTCGGTTCCGCTGTCGATGGAACGCTTCAGTGAGAACCGCTCGCTTCTTTTTACTGCGGTTATTTTCATTGTGCCGTTTCTCCTTCCACAACCCTGGCCAGCCTGGCCGCCATTTCGTCGATTACATCATCCTTCATGCGGTAGCTGACCGGATTGACGATAAAACGCGATGTGATGTCACAAATATGTTCTGATTCAACGAGACCGTTTTCCTTTAATGTCCGCCCGGTTGATACGATATCGACGATTCTGTCAGCAAGGCCGATTAAAGGCGCCAATTCAATCGAACCGTTCAGCTTAATGATTTCCACCTGCTCGCCCTGCTCTCTGAAATAACTTGACGCAACATTCGGATATTTCGTCGCAATCCTCGGGGCGACCCCGTTCCAATCCACTCCGGGAAGTCCCGCAACGGCGAGATGGCATTTGCTGATTTTCAGATCGAGCACCTCATACACGTCACGCTCTTCCTCAAGCATGACATCCTTTCCGGCAATACCGGCATCAGCGACGCCATGCTCGACATAGGTCGTCACATCCATCGGCTTTGCCAGAATAAAGCGGAGATTTTCTTCAGGAACGTCAATGATCAGCTTTCTCGATTCTTCAAACTCCTCGGGCAGCCTGTATCCGGCCTGCCGCAGCAACCCGGCCGCTTCTTCGAATATCCGTCCTTTTGGCATTGCCATTGTGAGTACCTTACCCATTCCGCTCTTCCTTTCTGGCACCGATAAAGTATGTGACGTTTGCGAATGATTTTGTCATATGATCGATATTTTCAATGCCCGCCAGATCCTGCAGGACGACTTTTCTGCCTCTCGCCCTTTCTTCCTCCGCGAATAAAATGGCCTGCGCCCGCTGCTCCTTGCTGAAAATCACGGCGTCCGCTTCACTTGTTTCTTCCTGGATGCCGAGCGCTTCAATCAGCCTGTCGATACGGAGCCCGAAACCCGTGGCGGGAGCGGGACTGCCGAAATGGCCGAGAAGATTGTTATAGCGTCCGCCGCTTCCGATGACGAAACCGACATTTGCCGCGTACACTTCGAATAAAATTCCCGTGTAATAACTCATATGGCTGACCATATTCAGATCAAGGCGAATATGCTCGGCACACCCGTAATCCTCAAGAACGTCCCACAGGTCTTCCAGCTCCTGAATCAAGCTTTGTCCGGAGATGCCGATGATCTCCTCCGCCTTGGCGCAGATCTCTTTCCCGCCTCGCAATTCCAGAAGTGCGAGCAGCCGGCTTTTGTCTATTGAAGAAAGCGGAAGCGATTTGACATGTTCCCTGTATCCCACGTAATTCTTTTCAAAGAGAAAGCGCCGCAGAACATCCGCCCGCTCGGCATTGCCCAGAACCTCGACAAACAGCTCATCAGCGAGTCCGGCATGGCCGATCGCGATTTTAAACCGGTGCAATCCCGCGTTTTTCAAAGCGCCTGCCGCCAGCGCAATCACCTCGGCGTCCGCGCTTGTTGATCCGTCGCCGATCAGCTCCGCGCCGACCTGTTCGAATTCGGCCGGACGTCCGCCTTCCCGCTCCTGAGCGCGATAGACGCTTGCCGCGTACCCCGCTCTGAGCGGATGATTGTGTTTGTGCAGCTGAGACGCCGCCACCCTGGCAATCGGCCCGGTCATGTCAGGCCGAAGCACAAGCGTTTTTCCGTCCTGATCGAGAAGCTTAAACAGCTGCTGTTCTTCAATAGCTGACTGGACGCCTACTGTTTCATAAAATTCAAGGGTCGGCGTCTCCATAAACTGATAACCCCATTTATCAATTAAATCCGTCAGTGTGGAACGGACTTTTTTCTTGGCTTCGTATAAACCGGGCAGCGTATCTCTCATGCCATGCGGTTTCTCAAACATAAACATTTGCCTTTTACACCTCCGCTTTATCTGAAGGAAAATTCGGAATCCTTTAGTTCGCTAATATGATAATATGTTAGCAGATAAAAGAATGAATTGCAACGCTCAATGTCCGCCTATTCTTTTCCATAAACATGGCTAAAGAATGAACAAACCTGTAAACATACCGGAACGATCGAATCATATTGAGCAGAAGTGCTATAATACATAGAATAGCTTCATCAGAAACAAGGGAGAGTAATAATGAAGACGCTTGGAACATTATGTGTGCTGATTCTGACAGCCATCCTTGTCTATCTCGGGTATAACATCTATACAAACGATATTCATTTGAATTTTTTTAATCAGCAGTCCGACGAGCCTGATGAGAAAACACCGTTAAAAGGGAGCGCGTCACCGCTGAATGTCGTTCTGTACAGACAGATGGATTCTCCCAGACTGTACAATGGCTGTGAGGTGACGAGCCTTGCCATGATTTTGAACAATGCCGGATATCATGTGTCAAAAAATACATTGGCGGATAAAATCAATAAAGTTCCGCTCACATACAGCAGCGGGCTGAAGGGAGATCCGAATGAAGGATTTGCCGGAGATATGGAAAACGGCCCGGGTTTAGGCGTTTATCATGAGCCGATTGATAAACTTGCCAAAGAGTATGCGGGAAACAAAGTATACGACCTGACGGGAAAAGACATTTCTTCAGTGTACCGCCAGCTTGAAAAAGGGCGGCCGGTCTGGGTGATTACCACCACATCCTTTAAGCCGGTTGATCATATGCAGACTTGGAATACGCCGAACGGAAAGATCGACATTACGTTCAGCATGCATAGCGTAGCCGTCACCGGTTATGATCACGATTATGTATACGTTAATGATCCTTACGGCTATAAAAACAGAAAAACAGACCGGTCTGACTTTGAAAAAGCCTGGAAGCAGATGGGCAGCCAGGCCATTGTGATCAAGTCATAAAAAAACCCCGCTGACGTTAATCAGCGGGGTTTTCCATTCGTTTTTTCATTTCTTCGTCCGTATAGATCACCTGCATCGGATTTCCTCCGACAAACGCCCCGGCCGGGACATCTTTGTGCACCAGGGTGCCGGCTGATACAACGGCTCCGCTCCCGATGGTGACGCCGGGCAGAATGGTTGTGTTTGCACCGATCATCACCTTGTCACCGATTGTGACAAAACCGGTCCGGTACTCATGTATTAAGTATTCATGAGCCAAAATCGTCGTATTGTAGCCGATGATGCTGTTTTTTCCGACAGTGATTTTTTCGGGAAACATGATATCCGGCATCACCATCAGCGCGAATGACGTCTGTTTTCCGACATTCATTTTCAAAAAGGTTCGGTACAGCCAGTTTTTCACGCTTAAAAACGGCGTATACCTTGCGATCTGAATGATGATGAAATTTTTCATCACCTTCAGAAAGGGAACCGTCTGATAAACATGCCACAATGAATTTGCACCTGCAACCGGATGGCGGTCTGTTTTTCTCACGGATTACTTCACTCCGGTGATGTGCAATAAATCACTCATTTTCTCGAGCATATAATCGGGTTCATAGGCGGAAAGCGCCTGTGCGCCTTTAATCGTCCACGCGACGCCGGCTGTTTTCGTGCCGGCGTTTTTGCCCGCCATGACATCGTGATAATTGTCACCGACCATTATGGCTTCCGACGGATCGCACCCCAGCCGGCTGAGAGCAAGCCGCACAGGCTCGGGGTCAGGCTTCGGATGCTTAACATCATCAAGCGTGACGACAGTATCGAAAAACGCCCCGATGCCTGTCAGCTTCAATCCCATATTCACTGTATCCCTCAGCTTTGTGGTGACAATCCCGAGCTGATAGCCCGCTTTTTTCAATTCATCAAGCGTTTCATAAACCGTTTCGTACTCCGTGACGAGCTCATCGTGCTTTTCATGGTTGAATGCTCTGTACATGCTGATCATCTCATCGCACTTTTCAGCATTAATGCCTGAAAACGTTTCATACAGAGGCGGGCCGATAAACGGAAGCACATCTTCCCTTTTGAACTGCCCCGGGCAATAATGATCAAGCGTATGAAGGTAAGAAGCGATAATCAGTTCATTCGTGTCAATCAGCGTGCCGTCGAGATCGAATAAAATGGCGGTTACACGTTTATCAGTCATCTTATGTCCTTTCCGATTTCAGGCGTCAGTCCGTGTCGGCATACCGCTTATCGGCATACCCCTTCATGCGTCTGAAAATCATTAAAATAATCGCAAGTACAATCAGCACAATGGAAATGACCTGCGCGATCCGAAGCTGGCTCGTAAGCATCAGGCTGTCCGTCCGCATTCCCTCAATAAAGTATCTGCCGATCGAATACCAGATCACATACGTCAAAAACAGATCGCCCCTGCGCAGGTTCACGCGGCGGAGCAGAAGCAGAATCACGACGCCCGCAAAACTCCACAGCGATTCATACAAAAACGTCGGGTGGTAATATTGTCCGTCTATGTACATCTGATTAATGATGAAATCCGGAAGATGCAGACTTTCCAAAAATGACCGGCTGACCGCTTCACCGTGAGCCTCCTGGTTGATAAAGTTCCCCCAGCGCCCGATGGCCTGGCCGAGCAGAATACTCGGCGCGGCAATATCCGCCAGCTTCCAGAATGAGATGCCTCTTACTTTTGAAAAGACAATTCCCGTTGCGATCGCGCCGATTAATCCGCCGTGAATCGCAATGCCGCCTTTCCAAGTTTTAATGATTACCCCGGGGTGTTCCGAGTAATAGCTCCACTCGAAAAGCACATAATATGCCCTTGCGCAAATGATTGCGATCGGGATGGCGAAAAGAACAAGATCAATAAAAATGTCCTTATTCAGCCCCCGCTTTTCACTCTCCCTCATGGCCATCCAAAGCCCTAATAACGCGCCCGCGCCGATAATGATTCCGTACCAGTGCACGGATAAAGGCCCGAGCTGAAAGGCAATCGGATTGATTGGTGTTCCTGCTTCATTCATATTATTGCCAACTCCTATTCGTCTTGTTCGCCGTCCTCAATGACATCCGCCAGCTTATTCGTGAATTGCTCGGCAGCATTCAAGCCCATCCGCTTCAATCTGAAGTTCATCGCCGCAACTTCGATAATAACGGCGAGATTCCGCCCCGGGCGAACGGGAATGGTCAGTTTTGTAATTTCCGTATCAATGATTTTCATTTTTTCTTCTTCAAGTCCGAGACGGTCGTATTGTTTCCCTTGCTCCCAAAGCTCAAGGTCCATGACGATTGTAATTCTTTTATTGCTTCTGACGGCGCCCGCTCCGAACAGCGTCATGACATTTATAATGCCGAGCCCCCTGATTTCGAGCAGATGCTCAATCAGATCAGGCGCGTTCCCGACAAGGGTATCCTGATCCTCCTGCCGGATTTCAACGCAGTCATCCGCGACAAGACGATGGCCTCGTTTGACAAGCTCCAGCGCCGTTTCACTTTTACCGACTCCGCTTTTTCCCGTAATGAGCACGCCGACGCCGTATATATCCACAAGCACGCCGTGAATGGCCGTTGTCGGCGCGAGACGGCTCTCAAGAAAATTCGTCAGCCTGCTTGACAGCCTGGTTGTTTTCAGAGGGGATCTGAGCACAGGCACGCCGTTTTGCTCGGAAGCTTCTACAAGCTCCGGCGGGATCGGCATATCTCTGGAAAGTATGATAGCCGGCGTCACATCGGTGCACAGCGATTTCATCCGCTGTTTCTTATCTTCCTCGGGAAGCTGATCAAAAAATGACAGCTCCGTTTTTCCTAAAAGCTGCACCCGTTCTCTCGGGTAATATGTAAAATAACCGGCGATTTCAATACCGGGCCGTGATAAATCACTCATCGTAATCGGGCGGTTAATCCCTTCTTCTCCGCTGATCAATTCTAAATGGAACTGCTCCATTACGTCTTTGGTCCGAACCTTTGCCAAGATATGTTCCTCCTGTTCTGGGATGTTCCGAGCTTTGAACAGTTATATTTTATCACTTTACCGTCTGAACCAAAACAGATTTATACAATTCCGGCATAACTGGTCTAGATAACTAGTCTGAAAAAGAGTAAAATAAAACTAACAACTAACCAGAAAGGCGTGTTTTAAAGTGGCTGAAAGCTTGTTAATCAGCGGTGCGGACATCGTAACAGAAGAAGAAATCATCCGAAACGGATTTCTCGGTATAAAGAACGGCATCATTTCTTACGCGGGGAAAACAAGACCGCAAGAAACGTATGAGAAGGAATGGAAGGCGCCCGAGGGTTCATATGCGCTTCCCGGAATGATTGATATCCATATTCACGGCGGATACGGCGCGGATACGATGGATGCTGATGTTGCAGCTCTTGATACAATGTCCGCCCGGCTGCCCGAAGAAGGAACAACCTCTTTTCTAGCGACAACGATCACACAGCAGCACGAAAACATTGAAAAAGCGCTCGTCAACGCCAAAAAATGGGCGTCTTCCTCACCGCAGGCCCAAAAAGGCGCTGAGTTGATCGGCATTCATTTAGAAGGACCGTTTGTCTCTCCGAAAAAGGCGGGAGCACAGCCGAAACAATGGATTACTCCTGCTGATGCCGGACTCTTTCAGAAATGGGAGCGGCTCTCGGGAGGGCTGATCAAAATCGTGACGCTTGCGCCGGAAGAAGATCCTGATTTCAGCCTGATCCGTTATTTAAAAAACCAAAACATCATCCCGTCAATGGGACACACAGACGCGGGAGCCGAGCTTTTACAAAAAGCGGCGGATGCCGGGGCGGTGCATATGACGCACCTCTTCAACGCCATGAGCTCCTTTCATCACCGTGAGCCGGGGGGCATCGGTACGGCTCTCGCCTGCGGCCGCATCACGGCGGAGCTGATCACCGACGGCATTCATTCCCATCCTCTGGCCGTTAAGCTTGCCTATTTGGCGAAAGGAAGCCAAAATCTGATCATGATTACAGACTCCATGCGGGCAAAAGGGCTTAAGGACGGAGAATACGAGTTCGGCGGACAAAAAGTCACCGTTCGCGGGGACACGGCGCTTCTCTCTGACGGGACGCTGGCCGGTTCCATTTTAAAAATGAATGAAGGCGCAGCGCTCATACGCAGGTTTACAAACTGCTCATGGCCGGATATAGCAAATATGACATCGGCAAATGCGGCCCGCCGCCTCGGCATATTCGACCGTAAAGGAAGCATCGCCGAAGGAAAAGACGCCGACGTTGTTCTGACGGACGGACAGTGCGGCGTGCTGGTCACGATTTGCCGCGGAAACACCGCATATATCTCAAGGGAGGCTGATTGGACATGAACGTTATCACATGCAGACATTATGAAGAATTAAGTGAAAAAGCCGCATCGATTATCGCTGAAACAGTGAAACAAAAGCCGGATGCCGTTCTCGGCCTTGCGACGGGGGGCACTCCTGAAGGCGTATACAAAGAACTTGTGCGGATGCACCGCTCAGAGGGCTTGTCATTCCGAAATGTCACGACGATCAACCTTGACGAATACGCCGGGCTTTCTCCCGAGGACAAAAACAGCTATCATTATTATATGAATACACATTTTTTTGCACATATCGACAGCCGAAAGGACCGCCACTTTCTCCCTGACGGACGGGCAGACGATCTTGATGCCGAATGCGGACGCTATGACCGATTGATTCAAACACTCGGCGGAGCGGATATACAGCTTTTAGGCATCGGACACAACGGCCATATCGGCTTTAATGAACCCGGGACGCCATTTGAATCCCGAACCCATGTTGTTGAGCTGAATGAAGAGACAAGACAGGCGAATGCGCGGTACTTTCCGTCAATTGATCAAGTCCCTGTAAAAGCCCTGACAATGGGGATCGGGACGATTTTGTCCGGCAAACGGATTTTGATCATGGCATCCGGAAAAAGCAAGGCCCAAGCGGTGAAGCAGCTTCTGGACGGGCGCATCAGCGAAGCATTCCCCGCCTCCGCCCTGCACGCGCATCCGGATGTGACGGTCTTGATTGATGAACAGGCTGCGGGCGGCGATTGAAAGGATTTGACCTATGCAGATTGATAAACAATCTCCGATTCCGATTTACTTTCAGATTATGGAACAATTAAAAACACAAATCAAAAACGGCGAGCTGAAAGCGGATGCGCTGCTTCCGTCGGAGCGGGAATACGCCGAACAATTCGGCATCAGCCGAATGACGGTGCGCCAGGCGCTTTCCAATCTGGTGAATGAAGGATTTTTATACAGGCAGAAAGGCCGGGGAACGTTCGTCAGCAAACTGAAGATGGAACAGCCGCTTCAAGGGCTGACAAGCTTTACGGAAGATATGAGAAGCCGGGGCATGAAGCCGGGGAGCAGACTTGCCGAATACCAGCTGATTCAGGCGACGGAAGAATTATCTTCTATCCTGGGATGCGGCTATCCGGCAACGCTTCATAAAATCATCCGCGTCCGGCTGGCAAATGATATCCCGATGGCGATTGAGGCATCGTACATCCCGTTTGACAAGGCGGGAAAATTGGATACCTCCCATTTTCAATCATCCATGTATGAGCATATTGAAGCGTACAATCAGATGCCGATCTCACGGGCAAAACAAGAGCTTGAACCGGGAGCCGCTTCCGAGGAAGAAGCTGAGCTGCTCGGCATCCAGCCCGGCGCGCCCGTCCTCTATATCAAGCGGACCACTTATCTGCAGGACGGCACTGCCTTTGAGCACGTCAAATCCGCCTACAGAGGCGACCGCTACACATTCGTGCATTATATGGACAGGGTGAAATGAAACATCTCCAACCGTTACGGGTTGGAGATGTTTTTTTGATCTGCCATTTTCAAATCAAGCCGGTGAATGTTCTCTATGACTCTGTCAAAACGAAGAGGCTGGGGTTCCGGTATCTATTTTTATAAAGAAAAGAGTAATAAAATGCTATCCTCTGTTTTGGACAATATACGGAACCTGCTTTGAAATCAGCAGCAGCGGTTCTTTGTTTTTATGAGCCAATGAAAACATGATTGCGCCTTCAATCATCGAGTTGATTGTCATCCCAAGCTTCTCCGCTTCCTCTTGTTCAAACCCATGCTCAAGAAATTTTGCCGCAAACACATCCGTCCACTTCTTGAACACCTCAACACATGTGCATCTTAACGTTTCATTGATCAGAGCGGTCTCACCCGCCAGCAATCCAACCGGCACGCCCTCAATATTCTGCGGATCATTAAACTGTTCAGCCGTTACATGAATAAAGTGCTGAATCGCTTCTACAGGGTCCGCGGATTGAGACATACTATTCTGTATCTGCTTTTCAACGCATCTTCCCGTATATTTGATCGCCGCAATGGCGAGTTCTTCTTTTCCGTTTGGAAAGTGATGATACACTGACCCTCTGGGTGCTCCGCTCTCTTTTATAATTTGATTCAAACCAGTCGCATGGTATCCCTGAATCTGAAAAAGATATGCAGAGGTTTGAATAATTCTTTCTTTTGTCCCGGTTTTACTGTTCATTATGTTTCCTCCTGCATATTACGAAAACCAATCGATTTTAGTATAGAAAAGGGACATAAAAAAGTCAAAAGCACTTATTACAGCAGGGCGCCGCCATTTACGTACAGAAAAAATCCTGCTGACCGTCAGATTTTCTTCTGAGTGATCAGCAGGCTGTATTTTTTTCGTTATGGGTTTGAGGCATGCCTGAAATCAAACTGATCCGGAGCCGGGCGATACGGCGTATTTCCCGTTTTGAACATCCACAGCGGTGATATTGTTTTGCCGTTGTACGGGTCCTTAACGACGGTGTACCAGTAATAAACGGAATCAGGCTGCAGGCCGTCCCAGATCCAATTTGCGGTTTTTCCGCTTTTTACGTGTTTTTTATGACCGAGCAGTTCGTTCGTATAGACGTTGCATTCAAAATAATCGGTCGCAACCCTTTTCCTCTTCGGCTGTAAATCCATTTCTGCTGAGAATTCGTCTTTATCAGCGAACAGATCGGTGTCATAGTAATTGATGTCATCCGTGTACGGCGAGTAGGAGAACATGTGAACCTGATTGGCGGCCTGATCGAATTGCATCATGCGCATAAAGCCCTGTCCCCCTTCCGGACCGTCCTGGTAGTCGGTCAGAATTTGGTGGACGAGGCGGTCCGGTTTTCCGTCCCCGTCATCGTCAAGCGCATCGGTTTTTTTCATGGCGTTATGGTAATGGCCGCTTAATACCATCGCCACATTGCGATTCGGCTTAACGACTTTTCGATAGATCGTTTCCCCGATCGGACTTCGATTTCCGCTCACAAGCAAGTACTCATGAAAGCATAAGATGGCGGTTCGGTCCGGATACCGCTTTAGCACTTGATTGATCCAGTCAATCTCTTGATCCGTAATGCCCCAGCCCATATAAATCATAATAAAATCGTTCCCGCTTGCCGACAGCAGATCATAATGCCCGCGGTTATTTTTGTATGACCCGCCATAATGCATTTTCTTTTCAAAACGGCGGCTCCCGAAGAAATCCCCGAAGGTTCGGTATGTGCCGTCTTTATGGCCGACGTCATGATTTCCGGCAAGCACTCCGTACGGAATCCCCGCCTTGTCGAGTGTCCGCATGGAGTGATCGGCGTTTTTCCACTGTTTCATCACCATCGAATCATCGACAATATCACCGGTATGAAAGACATATTTAATATTGTGCTTTTCCTTATTTTCTTTGATCCACTCCGTCATTTTGTCAAAAATGTGCGGGTGACCTTGTGCGTAATACTGTGTATCCGACATCCAGACAAATGAGTAATTGCCTTTCGCCGGTATTTGATCCTGCACGATGACATTCATTTTTGAGTTCTTCACCGCATCGGCTGCGGACACGGCGGCTTTTAACGTAAACGGCTTTTTATTTTTGGCAAGGACGCTGTCCGCCTCCTGCCAGCGGCTTGTCCGGTAATTCCAAATATACATGGTTACCTTCCGGCCGGGCAGAGAGCTTCCTTTCCAGACCGCCTCGGCCCGATCCGTTTCGTCAATAGACGGGTCAACGGACACTTCAAACCGGTGATAAGGGAAACGCTCCATGTTTTCCGTCGAGACGGTTTTTCCGTCATTTGCCGAGATGCGGTTCATTTCCGGCAGGGTAAACGGCATTTCATTTTCTTTCATGCCTCTCGGCGGTTCTGTCAATGAGGCGTGCTGATACACTTTCACGCTGCCCGGATTCCGCGCGGTATAACGGAAGCCCCGGTAAAATGATACATTCATTTCATCCTTCGTCGGATCTTTTACCCGGACGGACAGCTTCGCTTTATGGGCGCCGGTTTTTTGGCCGGTAAACTCCGGCTGATTCGGCTCCTCCCGTTTGATGTGGAAGGTGCGGACGGATGTTGTTTCATTTCCCGCAAGGTCTGCCGCAGTGATGGTAAGGGTGTGCTTTCCGGGCTTAAGATCGGCTGATGACGTATGATGCGGGAGCGTGATGCTTTCTCCGTCCAAAAACGCTTTCACTTCTTCTACTTTGCTCCATTTATCACGGATGTCCGCTTTCAGCTCAAAGTTACCTTTCAGTGTCGCGCCTTCTTTGATTCCCGGAACAATCTTCGGCCCCGTATTGTCCACCAGCACAGACTGACTGAGCTGCTCTTCACCGTCGCTCACAAAAATGTGGTGATGCCCTTCAGAAAGCTTCACCGTATTCCATGGCAGAAGCCGCGACGTAAACAAATGATCCGGCAGGCTGAATGAGAAGGTCATGCGCTGATTCGCCCGCTTGCCGTCACCGATAAACAGCTGCTCAGCCGGATCCCGCTCCCCGTTTTTGATCACCGTTCCGTCTGAAAGCACCAGGCGGGCATTTTTCACGATAAAATCATCCCGATTCTCCCCTATGTCATACGGAGAAACCTTGGAGCCCGAACGGATGGAGACTTTCTGTGTTTTGCCCCCTTTTTGCAGCAGACGTTCCGGCAGCAGCACCGAGTACGTTCTGTAGCGGTGTGCCGGATCGTCAAAAATGTGCAGCACCTCGTTTTCCATCATGACGGTGTTTTGGAAATAAAGATTCGTTTTCCGGGCATCGAAAGCGAAGTAAACTTCTTTTTCCAGCGCAGGCCGGGTCTCCTGCAGCTTGCCGTCAATCCACAGCTTGATCTTATCAGCGCTGACGTCGGATGTCGCTTTGAGGAGATAGGTGCCGGATATCGTATCTTCGGGTTCAATGTTCATCCTGAGTCCGTGTGATTTGCTCGTCTGTTTAATGTCAATCATCTTGACGGGCGTTTTTGCTTCATTTTCTCCGTCACCGGCTGCGATGTAATACTCAAGCTGATCCTGGCCGAGCAGTTCCGGGGAATAAAGAATGTGACGATATAACCTGTCGTTGCGGTCTTTTTCAGCCAGAATTCGTTTAAATGGTTTTTTCTCATTGGTCCGGTAATAAAACGCGGCTGTTTTGACAAGGTTTTTGTCTTTTATGTCAGCCTTTAATTCAATGCTTTCAGCGGGCCGGACGGGCTTTCTGTCTGTAAGGTCTTCGATGACCGGTTTTTCCTTGTCGGGTTTTATCACCCTTTTCTGCTCCGGGATCTGCGCCTGAAAAACAGAGCCCGGTGACGGCTTATGTTCGCTCGTGGAAATCTTCAGCAATTCTCCCGTTCCGTTCAGCGGATATTTATAAAGCAAAGAAGTCAGCCGGCGGAACGCGTGTTTTCGATAGTGCGCTGAGGCGATGGTTTTTCCGGTATTTGCCGACAGCACCACCGTCCTCGGCCGGTCGTTGGACATTCCGTCCGTCCCTTCGATGACGGCGAGATGTTTTCCCTCCTTCAGGCGTGTCCCGTAATAGCGGTTGAAATCATCTATCGTCAGTTCTGATGCGGCGCGTCTCAGCCAAAACACGTAAGTCCCGCCTGACGGAATGACGGTATCTTCTTTCGGCCTCCATATCATATCTGATTCCGGCCCTTCCTTCGGATAGCGGTAGCGGATGTGATAGTCTTTAAAATGAATGGGCCTGTCCGTCGTGTTATACACCTCGATAAATTCATAGGCATCAGCGCCGTCTTCATTTTTCGTATCAACCGCAAGCTCCGTAATCATCAGCTCGGGAATATGATTCAAATCGGCTTGATAGCCGTCCAGCTTCAGCCGCTTTTTCTCCGATTCCGCCCGCTGTCTGCCGTTGGTGAAAACGAGGTAATATTCCAATTCTCCATTCCAGATATCCCGTTTTGAAACCTGGGCCGTAAACAGCCGGATTGCGCCTGGCGCGGGCTCCATCGGCACCATTTTAAACCCCAGCTCATTGCTTTGTTTATAAAAAAGAAACGCCGAAAACGCTTGATAGTCAGCATTCCGTACATGAGCCTGTATGAACAGGTTTCTTTTCATTTCCGCCTTTACTTCGATTTGGGGAGGATTCTCCAGAAGCGGTATGTAATGAGGCGGCTGTCCGAATTCCTGCTGATTCACGGGGATTGCCGGTTCTTTGCGCGCCGCATCCGCAGAAGGACTTACACAAAGCAAACAAATCAGAAAAAAGAGCGTCATCACAAGTTTCATCTCATTACCTCCCTATGCATTATGTTGCGTCAGGAGGCGGCCGCTTATGTACCGCACATAAAAAAGCTGCCCCCCTTGGGGACAGCTTCTTTTTTTATCTTTTTCTAAGCGGCTCCAATATGCCTTTTTGAATCAGCAAGTGGAAAACGGACAGCACGACGGATGCCCAAATGGCGGTGCCGAACCCGTCAATCTGAAAGCTGTCTCCCATCAAGGCAGCGGTCATCATCAGCGTGATGGCGTTGATGACAAACAGAAAGAGGCCGAGGGTTACAACCGTGACGGGCAATGTCAATATAATGATGATCGGCTTGATCAGCACATTTAACACAGAAAGAATCACACTGGCGATGACAGCCGCTCCGATACTGCTGATATGGACGGAATCAAAATATCCCGCGATAACGATTAATAATAACGCATTTACTAAAATGCTGACTGCCCATTTGATCATTTATTTCAAATCTCCTTCTAAAGGTACAACAAAACACCAGATAATATATACAATCGGCACGATTCCCGGCATGACAAGCGCTAATACAACGGTGATAATGCGCAAAAGCGACGCATCCATATTGATGTACTCCGCCAAACCGCCGACGACGCCGGCAATTTTACGATTTTTTTCTGAACGGTAAAGTCTTTTCATCCAATCACCTCTGAGTATGCTTGAGCTTAATGGCTCCTGTTAACGATTCTGAGAAAATCGAGAGATGCTGATCATGGCCTTGATTTGATGCCAGCATCAGTTCTTTTTGAATGGTGTCATTCTTTTCCTTTAAAATTTCCGCATCAATCAGCTCATGGCTGAGAGAGCCGAGATTGCTTTTCAGCTCCGCTTTCACCGCCGAATCATCAGGCAGAGCGATCTCCACGTTTCCGGTCGTCGTTTTCGTGTAGATGGAGCGGCAGTGCGGCGCTGTCACGGTAAGCATGATATTGCCGTTAAAGCTTTGAACGTCAATGGATTCACTCGATCCGCGCAAATCAATCAAGCCGTTGATCGTTTCCGCTTCAATCGCTCCGCATTGATGTCCGGCCAGTTTGATTTGTCCGTTAGCTGTTTCCGCCGACGCTTTATCAGCCGTCAAATGAGAAAATGACAGAACGCCGTTTGTCGTTTTCGCCGAGAATTCTTTTACATGTAAATGTTCCCCTCTGATCGGTCCGTTAAACAGCTTCACTCTTATCTTATCGTACTCTTTCTGGGGAACATAAAGCGTGACATTGGTTTTCATCGTTTTCTTTTCCGTGCGGACAAAAAACTTATTGCCCTTCACTTCACACTCAATGTGCTGAAGAAATGCGGTGCGCGCCGCCTCCTGACTGTCCGCCCGGTACACTTTCGCCTGGCACTCCGCTCTGATATCTTCATCCGCCCACGGCACGATATTGACGCTGCCGTTTGCGATCTGCATATCAATGGCCGAGAATTCACTGTCTTTAAATTGAAAAATATGCTGCACTTCGTGTGCGTGGCCGAAATTCAGATCAAGATCCGCTTCCTTCACTTTTTTGACGGCAGAATCAATCCAGTCGAACAGCTTCGCCCCGAGCGACGGCTTTTGGCTTCCTTTTGCCCCGCTTTCGAAATCTTCCGCAGGTTCCTGGACCTCCGCAGATAATGCGGTGATCTGCTCTTCTTTTTCTTTATATTCATGATCCAGTTTTTCAATGAGCGTCAGTGCTTCCTGCGCCGTCAGCATGCCGTCTTCCACAAGCTTTAAAATCCGTTCTTTCTCCTGTTTCATACAAAACTCCTCCCCCGACTTTTCTTACACCTGGCGTAACACCTTAATTCCCTGCACGATATTCCAAATGACCATTCCGATGAGGATCAGAAAATAAACAGCTGCTCCTGTTATCATAACAAAAACGGGCACCATACTCTCCCCTTGAGCCGTAATCAATCCGCCGACAACACCCGCGGTCACAATCAGCAATCCCGCAAACGGAATGATATGGGAAATCAGAGCGCGCATGGCATGCCGCTTCGTCTCTTTTTCATCGACGACAAAGTAAGCCACAATCGGAAGAATGAGCGGCGCGAGAAACACGCTGAAATAACAGATTGATGCGATAATCGCTTGATTTCGGTTCAATAAAAACACTCCCTGTGCCGTAATGTAAAAACCCTTCCTTATACATACGTATGACGAATGGGCGGGTTTCATTTTCATGCTAAGGACATGCTTCGTTATACGTAATTTTTGATTTCAGAGATTTCACTATAGAATCTTTTCCCCGAACCGATTACAATATGTAACAAAGCCTGACCGTATGCAAGGAGGACATACAAATGGAGAAAGATCCCGAAAACGCCCAAGTAACGGAAGAGAGTCTTCGAAATTTAATTCGCGAACAGAAAAGAATGAACAGCGAAATGCTGGCTGAATTGGAACAGATCAAAGCAGCCCCTCTTCCCATTTCCCATGATATCCAATATATAAAAGTGCTGCTGGACAGCAGCAGCACCCATATTCTGCAGGACTTAATGCATTTAAGCAGACAGCTTCCCCAACAGAAAAAAAGCCTGTAACAACAACAGCCCAAAACCGATGAGTTTTGGGCTGTTTTTATTGATCTATTACGTGGCTGCCGTTTCTTTTTCGGCCAGCAATGTTTTCATCCGTTTTCTATCACGTTCCATTACCGGTTTCAGATAGCGGCCTGTATATGATTCTTTCACTTCGACAACTTCTTCAGGCGTCCCGGAGGCTACAATCGTGCCGCCGCCCGCTCCGCCTTCAGGTCCCAGATCGACGATGTAGTCCGCCGTTTTAATGATATCGAGATTATGTTCAATGACCAAAACGGTATCTCCGTTATCGACGAGTCTTTGAAGCACAACCAAAAGCCTTGCGATATCATCAACGTGGAGGCCTGTCGTCGGTTCGTCCAAAATATACAGCGTCCGGCCGGTGGAACGCTTATGGAGCTCGGAAGCAAGCTTGACGCGCTGCGCTTCTCCGCCTGACAGCGTCGTCGCCGGCTGGCCGAGCGTCACATACCCGAGTCCGACATCGGCAAGCGTTTGAAGCTTGCGTTTGATTTTCGGGATATTTTCAAAGAAAGACAGAGCATCTTCCACCGTCATATCCAGAACGTCAGAAATGCTTTTTCCTTTGTATGTGACCTCCAGCGTCTCCCGGTTGTAACGTTTGCCGTGGCACACTTCACACGGAACGTACACGTCAGGAAGGAAGTGCATCTCAATTTTAATGATGCCGTCGCCGCGGCAGGCCTCACAGCGCCCGCCTTTTACATTAAAGCTGAACCGGCCTTTTTTATAGCCGCGCACCTTTGCTTCATTTGTCTGCGCGAATACATCGCGGATATCATCAAACACGCCCGTGTAAGTTGCCGGGTTTGATCTCGGTGTCCGGCCGATCGGCGCCTGGTCGATGTCGATCACCTTATCAAGGTGGTCAAGGCCTTTGATTTCTTTATGGCTTCCCGGTTTCGCTTTGGCTTTATGAAGCTTTTGCGCAAGCGCCTTATGCAGAATTTCATTCACAAGCGTGCTTTTTCCGGAACCGGACACACCTGTCACCGCCGTAAAAGTGCCGAGCGGGAATTTGGCGTTCGCTTTTTTCAGGTTATTTTCTGAAGCGCCCTTAATTTCAATGAACCGGCCGTCAGGCTTTCTTCTCTCCGGAGGCATCGGGATGAATTGAGCCCCTGACAAATAGCGTCCGGTCAGAGAGTCCGCATCATTCATCACTTCTTCAGGCGTCCCCGCCGATATGACGCGGCCGCCGTGAATGCCGGCACCCGGACCGATATCTATCAAATAATCGGCAGCCATCATCGTATCTTCATCATGCTCCACGACAATCAGTGTGTTGCCGAGATCCCTCATGTTTTTCAGCGCGCTGATCAGACGGTCATTGTCACGCTGGTGAAGGCCGATGGACGGCTCATCAAGAATGTACAGGACGCCTGACAAACGGGAGCCGATCTGCGTCGCAAGCCTGATGCGCTGGGCTTCTCCGCCTGACAGCGTTCCCGCCGCCCGGCTCAGCGTCAGGTAATCAAGACCGACTTTATCTAAGAAGCTGAGCCGCTCCACAATCTCTCTTAAAATTAAATCGGCAATCTGCATATCTTTCTCAGACAGCGTCAGGTTTTTGAAA
This sequence comes from Bacillus sp. KICET-1, assembly GCF_027721405.1. NCBI lineage: Bacteria > Bacillati > Bacillota > Bacilli > Caryophanales > Bacillaceae > Bacillus > Bacillus sp. KICET-1. The sequence continues at coordinate 1,465,883 of NZ_CP113515.1, read as the reverse complement.
AATTCCAGCGCATCGCCGACGGAAAGCTCGGTAATGGTCCCGATATGGCGCCCGTTGACCAAAACGGCAAGCGCTTCTTTCTTCAGCCGGTAGCCTTTGCACGTCGGGCACGGCTTCTGTGACATGTACTGCTCCATCTGTTCACGGATATAATCGGAGCTTGTCTCCTTATACCGTCTCTCGATATTGCGCAGCACACCTTCAAATTCAATTTCATTTTCGCGCACTTGTCCGAAATCATTCTCGTATTTAAAGTAGATCCGTTCATCGCCGCTGCCGTACAGCACTTTATCAAGCTGATGCTTCAGCAGGTCTTTGACCGGAGTCTCCATATCAATGCCGTAATGGCGGCAGACCGCCTGAAGCAGCTGCGGATAATATTGTGAACTGATCGGCGTCCACGGCGCGATGGCGTGTTCTTTTAATGACAGCTCAGGATTGGGAATGACGAGCTCAGGGTCCACTTCCAGCTTCAAGCCGAGACCGTCACAAGTCGGGCAGGCGCCGAACGGGCTGTTAAACGAAAACAGCCGGGGTTCAAGCTCTCCGATAGAAAAACCGCACAGCGGACAGGCATGATGCTCGCTGAACATCAGCTCCTCCTGACCGATGATATCTATCATGACACGGCCTTCCCCTAAGCGGAGCGCGGTTTCCAGTGAGTCGGAAAGCCGGGCGGCAACCCCTTCCTTGACGACAATCCGGTCAATGACTACTTCAATGGAATGCTTTTTGTTTTTTTCAAGTTCAATATCGTCGGAAAGCTCGGCCATTTCTCCGTCAATCCGCACCCTTACGTAACCTTGCTTTCTGATTTGGTCAAGCACTTTGACATGGGCGCCTTTTCTGCCTGAGATGATCGGCGCAAGCACTTGAAGCTTCGTCCGCTCCGGATATTCAAGAATCCGGTCAACCATCTGTTCAATCGTTTGCGACGTAATTTCAATGCCGTGCTCCGGGCAGTGCGGCTTCCCGACCCTCGCGTACAGCAGCCGGAGATAATCATAAATCTCCGTTACCGTTCCGACGGTTGACCGCGGATTGCGGCTTGTTGTTTTCTGGTCAATGCTGATCGCCGGAGAAAGCCCTTCGATCGCATCAACGTCCGGCTTATCCATCTGCCCTAAAAATTGGCGCGCATAGGCAGAAAGCGATTCAACATACCGCCTCTGTCCTTCCGCGTAAATGGTGTCAAAGGCAAGGGATGATTTTCCCGATCCGGACAGGCCCGTCACGACGACGAGCTGATCCCGGGGAATCGTTACATCAATGTTTTTTAAATTGTGCGCCCTTGCGCCTTTCACCTCGATCCGGTCAATTGCCATGTGTTCATCATCCTTCCGCTTTAAGCTCTAACAGTAAATCACGAAGCTCTGCCGCCCGCTCGAAATCAAGCGCTCTGGCCGCTTCTTTCATTTCGTGCTCCATTTGCTCAACGACTTTCTGGCGTTCTTTCTTCGTCATCTTCGCCAGTTTAGGCGCGGCTTTTGTTTTATATTCTTCTTTATCCTCAGCGGCCTGCGTCGCGCGGATCACATCGCGGATTTCCTTATTGATCGTTTGCGGCGTAATGCCGTGAATTTCGTTAAAGCGCTCCTGCTGTTCCCGGCGGCGCTTCGTTTCATTAATCGCGATTTCCATCGAATTCGTGATTTTATCGGCATACATGATGACGCGGCCTTCCGCGTTTCTGGCCGCCCGTCCGATCGTCTGAATCAGCGAACGTTCAGAACGGAGGAAGCCTTCTTTATCCGCATCGAGAATGGCGACAAGTGACACTTCCGGAATATCAAGCCCTTCCCTCAGCAGGTTGATGCCGATTAACACATCATGTTTTCCGAGGCGGAGGTCACGGATGATTTCAATCCGTTCAAGCGTCTTAATCTCGGAATGCAGATAATTGACCTTGATGCCGATTTCCTTGAGGTAATCGGTCAGATCCTCTGACATTTTTTTCGTTAAAGTCGTCACGAGAACGCGTTCATTCCGTTCAATCCTCGCCTGAATCTCGCCGATCAGATCATCAATCTGTCCTTCGATCGGACGGACGTCAATGAGAGGATCGAGGAGTCCCGTCGGTCTGATGATCTGCTCGATCATTTCCGGCGTATGCTCAATTTCATACGGTCCCGGAGTCGCCGACACGTACACGATATTGTGCATATGTTTCTCAAATTCCTCGAATCGGAGCGGACGGTTGTCAAGCGCTGACGGCAGGCGGAACCCGTGATCGACAAGCACCTGTTTTCTCGCCTGGTCACCGTTGAACATGCCGCGCACCTGCGGAATCGTCACATGTGATTCATCAACGACAATCATAAAATCATCCGGAAAATAATCAAGCAGCGTATACGGCGTAGAGCCCGGCGGTCGGAGCGTCAAATGTCTTGAATAGTTCTCGATCCCTGAGCAAAAACCCATTTCCCGCATCATTTCAAGATCATATCTCGTCCGCTGCTCAAGCCGCTGCGCTTCAAGGAGCTTGCCGTTTTCGTGCATCACTTTCAAGCGCTCCTCAAGCTCCTGTTCAATATTCAGAATCGCTTTTTCCATCTTTTCCGCCCGGGTGACGAAGTGGGAAGCCGGGAAAATCGCGACATGGTCACGGTCGCCGAGAATTTCTCCGGTCAAAGCGTCGACCTCTCTGATCCGCTCAATTTCATCTCCGAAAAATTCCACTCTGATACAATGTTCGTCACGGGAAGCCGGGAAGATTTCCACAACGTCTCCGCGCACGCGGAACGTCCCGCGCTGAAAGTCGATATCATTGCGGGCATACTGGATATCCACAAGCTTTCTCAGCAGCTCGTTCCGCTCAATCTCCATTTCCGGTCTGAGCGACACAACCATTTCCCGGTATTCTTCAGGCGAACCGAGACCGTATATGCATGACACACTCGCGATAATAATGACATCTCTCCGTTCAAACAGAGAGGATGTCGCGGAGTGTCTCAGTTTATCAATTTCATCATTAATGCTTGCGTCTTTCTCTATAAAAGTATCCGTTTGAGGCACGTACGCCTCCGGCTGATAGTAATCGTAATAGCTGACAAAATATTCGACAGCGTTGTTCGGGAAAAACTCCTTAAACTCGCTGTACAGCTGTCCGGCAAGGGTTTTGTTATGGGCAATGACCAGTGTCGGTTTATTCACTTCTTTAATCAGATTGGACACGGTAAAGGTTTTGCCCGTCCCTGTCGCACCCAGGAGAGTCTGGTGTTTTCTGCCTTCCTGTATGCCTTTGACAAGCTTCTCAATCGCTTGCGGCTGATCTCCCTGGGGCTGATATTTCGAGACTAACTCAAAACGATCTTTCACAAAAAAGCCTCCGTTTCTTTACGAAATCTTCCTATTGATATAGTAACACAATGACGGGCAAAATCACTAAAATACGAACTAAAGTTCGATGGTTTGTTTTTACCAAGTCAATTTTTGTATAAAAAACCTGCTTTTATGGCGTAAAAGCAGGCATTCTATTTCATATTCACCATGTCAGGCATTGTCTTTCTTTTTGTCTGCTTCTTTTTTGGCCATGTACAGCCCTCCGGCCACCAGCGATACGACATCCAATCCAACGATAAAATACGTTTCGGTGTAACCCTTTAAATAGGATGCGAAAAGCAGTGCGGCTGTGAGAGCGATCGCCACATAGTGGTTAAACGTGACGCGCGTAAAAAGGACGACCAGCATAAAAGGGAAACATAATGCAAAAACGGCTTTTGTAATCACAAAAACCCTCCTCGGGAATTCTTCATCTCATCTGATTATAGTAAAAAATGAAGAATCGGACAATCATTCCCCTGCTATCACAATACCCTTTTTCAGCAGTCTTCAATCATCTGTCAAAAAAATTGTGAATATAAATCCATTGAACCATTAACCAGATGAATCGAATTACCTTTCTTCAGCCGAAAGGATGAGAAGGTTTAGGTCTTTGTATCTTTGACAGTTTCTTCCTCCCTCTTTACAATGTAATGATAGTGTTTACTATCATTTTCTTGGATGAGGAAAAAAAAGGGGGTCATACCGCATGTATTCAGTGCGATTTCAAAAAGCGGAAGAATCGAGCCGCTCTGCAGGAGCAAAAGGAATGAACCTGATTAAACTGACGAAAAACGGGCTGCCCGTTCCCGGCGGTTTCATCATTCAGACGAATGCCCTGACACGTTTTATGGAAGACAACGGGCTTCAAGCAGATCAGGAACAGATGGAGCGCGCCATTATGAACGGCACGTTTTCAAAAGAGCTTCGGGAGGAACTGACCGCGTTGTTTTATGAATTGAGAGAAACATACGCCTCTGTCGCCGTACGTTCCTCCTCCGCGTCTGAAGATCTTGAAGGCGCTTCTTTCGCTGGCCAGTACGAAACCTATTTAAATATCAAAACAGAAGAAGAGTTTCTCGGAAAAGTGAAAGAATGCTGGGCTTCCTTCTTCTCGGCGCGGGTCAGCGGTTATAAAGAGAAAATGAACAATGACACCGCAGAACCGTTAATGGGCGTTGTCGTGCAAGGTCTCATCAATTCCGAGGTTTCAGGAGTCATTTTCAGCCGCAACCCCGTCACACATGATGACGGAGAGCTGATGATCAGCGCGAGCTACGGTCTCGGAGAAGCAATCGTCTCCGGCAGCGTGACGCCCGACACATTTATCGTCAATAAAGACACATTTCAGATTGAAAAAGAAATCGGCTTAAAAGAAATGTATATCGTTTCTAAAGACGAAGGCGTGACGGAAAAAGAGACGACCGCTGACATGAGAAACCGCTTCTGCCTTGATGACGAGAGCGTCAAAGAGCTTGCCATGCTGACGATAAAGACGGAAGAACTGTACGGTTATCCCGTGGATCTCGAATTCGGATTTGCCGAAAATAAGCTGTATCTGCTTCAGGCCAGGCCGATTACAACAATCGCGCAGGATCAGAAAGCGGCAGACGAAGAACGGGAATTTATCATGACGCCCCGGGATCAGAAAGATTTTTGGCTCAATATGGAGGCCAATATTGAAGGCCCCGTCAGCCCGTTATTCGCCTCACTCATTGTGCCGGCTTTGGAATACGGCCTCAAAGAGAGCACAAAGGCATTCCCAGTAATGGGCATCGAAATCGAGCGTGTCAAACTTCATCAGGGCCGTGTTTTTTCCAGACAGCATAAGACGGACGACAAGCTGCCCGCAGAACAATTAGAAGCGCTTTTCCCCGTCTTGGCTGACCGCATGTACGATATTATTCAGGAAACCTTTCTGCCTTTTTATCAAAAGCTGGACGAACTGGCGCATACAGACCATACGCCGGAGACTGCCCTTGATGCGTTCCGAAACCTGCAAGACTTCTATTTAAAAGGATACGCAGAACATTTCAATATTGTCTTTCCGCAGGTTGCGTTAAACATGATACTGGAATCCATGTACGGACAGGTTGAGAAAGAAAACACCTCCCTTCTGTACGAAATGCTGGCTGGCGTCATGAATAAGTCATTGGAGACCGACAGACAGCTCTGGCTGCTTTCCGGACAAGTAAAAGACAGCCCTGAGCTGCGGCGCGTCTTTACGGTTTCTCATGCCGATGAGCTGCATCAGACGCTTCTGCAATCAAATGAGGGAAAACGCTTTCTCGAACAAGTCGGTCAATTTTTACAGGAATACGGCTGGAGATCCGTGAAAAGCCATGATCTCATTGAAGAAACTTGGGCGGAAAACCCTTATTTCGCTTTGGCCAACATTCAGAACTATGTCCGGAACGGATACGATTTTGACAGTGAGTTTCATAAAACGATAGAAAAACGAAAACAGCTCTACGCCGACTTTATGGATAGAATTGAAGATGACGGCTTCCGGGAGACGTTTGACCGCTATTATCAGTGGACATTGTCTTCATCCGTCATCAAAGATGATCACCATTTTTATATTGATGCGATGCTGGACGCCAAAGCGCGCCTTTGCCTTCTGAAAATCGGCGAGCTGCTTCAAAAACAAGGCGTAATCGATGATCGGGAGGATATGTGGTACTTATACAGCGATGAAGTCGAGAAAGCGCTGGTGTCGCCGGTTCCGATGCAGGAAAAAGCCGCTGAACGAAAACAGCTCTTCCAGCAATATCAATTGCTTGAAGCCCCCGCTTATCTCGGGACTCCGACTTCGGAACAGCTGAAAACGGCTGAACAGATTACCGGCTCCATCACAGAAGATGAAAAAAACACTGAACATCAAATTTACGGACTTGCGGCGTCAAGCGGAATCGCAAGCGGCCCGGTGAAAGTCATTCGTGACGCAAGTGAATTTTCCCGTTTTTCAACAGGAGACGTGCTTGTCTGCAAAATGACGACACCGCTGTGGACCAGTCTGTTCCAGGATGCAAAGGCCGTCATTACGGACACGGGCGGCATCCTGTCACATGCGGCGATCATCGCGAGAGAATACGGGCTCCCGGCCGTTCTCGGCACACGTGCCGCGACTGACAGGCTCAACGACGGAGATATCGTCACGGTGGACGGGACAAACGGCAAGATTACGATTGTCAAACGCGCTTCATGCTAGGTTTCCCTCTTTATTGACGGGCAGGGCGGGTGTATACTTGTCCTGCCAGTATTTACGCGAGGTGAAACATGTTGAGAACGACGAACAAGAGAATTATTGACGCCGCGATGAATCTGATCATCCAAAAAGGATACCGCGCAGCGACAACAAAAGAAATCGCAGAAAAAGCAAAAGTAAGCGAAGCAACGATTTTCCGTAATTTTAAAAACAAACAAGGATTAATGAAAGCCATGATTGAACAGCAGACGCCGGCTCCGGAAAGCATGATCACCAAGGCGGAAGGCGATCTGTATGAGGATCTTCTTCATTTCGCCACGACCCTTCTGCAACAATTGGAACAAAAAAAAGAAGTGTTCCGCATCTGCCTGCGCGAACCGGAACTATTCGAAGACGTCCTGCAGGATATTGTCGTATATCCGCAATCCGTGAAAAAGCATTTAATCGTTTACTTTAAGGAGCTGACAAAGAAAAATATGATAAGCCCCGGCAGCGAAGAAGCTAATGCAGACGTCTTTATGACGATGATTTTCGGTTATTTTATACACCGGCTGCAGCTGGGGAAAAGAGTCATTACTCTCTCTGAGGAAACGATGCTGAAACACAGCACTGAGATTTTCATGAAAGGCATTACCGGCCGGTCACTTTCCGGCTCCAAGGAGGATGAAGGATGGGTTCAAAGAAAGAATGGGCGCTGATCGTTTCGCTTTTGCTGGGAGCCATACTCGTTCCCATCAATTCTACGATGATCGCAGTCGCCCTTTCGTCCATTTCCCGCTCATTCAGCGAATCAATTGCCAGCATCACATGGGTAGTGACCGTGTATTTAATCGTGATGGCCGTGACACAACCCATTGCCGGCAAACTCGGTGATATGTACGGAAACAAAAAAATGTATTTATGGGGTGTCGGCCTTTTTCTCATCGCATCATTGGGGTGCGCCCTCTCGCCAAGTCTTTTCTTATTGATTTTCTTCCGGGCGCTTCAGGCTGCCGGCGGCGCTTTGCTTACGCCAAACAGCATCGCCATCATCCGCCATGTCGTGTCTGAAAAACGGCTTCCGAAAGTATTCGGCTTTTTCGGCCTCGGTGCCGGGCTGGGCGCGGCTCTCGGTCCGTTTATCGGCTCTCTTTTAATTGAGAGCTTCAGCTGGCATTCGATCTTTTGGGTCAACATTCCGTTTCTTGCGATCGCACTCGTGACGGCATTAGTGATGTTTCCTAAATATAAAGAAGAAACGTCTGACGCTCCGCTTGATATCATCGGGTCCGTTTTGCTTGCCGGAAGCATTGTATCTATAATTCTTCTGACGAAAAATGAAAGCTCTTTGGGCTATTGGGTGTACGCGCTGCTCATTCTCGTATTTGTTCCGCTATTTTTCAGGCGGGAGCTGCGCACGAAACATCCGATTATTGATTTTGATCTGTTTAAAAATACGACCTTTACGAGCGCCAATCTGTCGGTTCTGTTAAGCAATTTAATGATGTACGCCGTGTTATTGATTATGCCGCTCTTTATGACCGGCCACTTCAGCATGAATACGTCGCACAGCGGCATGGCGCTGTCAGTCTTTTCTGTTTTCATGTCCGCCAGCAACTGGGGCGGAGCTCAGCTGCATCAGAAATGGGGCGCGCGAAGAATGATTTTTCTGTCCTTCGGGCTGATGGCTGTAGCCAATCTCTTATTTCTGCTTTTGGTTTATTCCCATTCCGTTCCGTTTCTTATGGCATCGCTTATTGTCGGAGGCATCGCGTCAGGTGCGGGGCTGACGAGCATGCAGGTATCTTCTCTTGCGACGGTAGAACCGGGCATGTCCGGCATCGCATCCGGGATTTTCTCCACCTTCCGTTATTTCGGAAGCATTATTTCTTCAGCGCTGATCGGTTTAATCTCCGGGTTTCATATTCTGTTTATCATATTGATCGGAGTTTCTGTGATCGGCTTGTTCGTATCACTTGGTATCAAGTCCAGGGAAACCGTTCAGACGAAAAAAAGCCATTCGGCATAACGAAAAAGGTTCCGTAAGCATCTGCTTTCCGGAACCTTTTCTAGTTTTAGAATCTTTTTATTTAAAAGAGAAAAGGGAAATGTAAATCGCTAAGAGCTCAGATCAAGTTCGGCCGCTTGCGCCGTAATCCGGCCGTGAAAAAAGCCCGGCCGCCGTGTTGTTAGCGGCACCGGGCTTAAAACTGAAAGCTTATTATTTCCAATGTTTTTTCTTAATTTTTTCCATAATTCTCCTTACTAAAACCTACCTAAAACAATTATTGAATATTACTTTTATAATTAAGCAAAATTAAGTAACAATCATTGAAGGATTCTCAGACTGATAAAATTTATTTTAAATATAATATTTCAAAACACATTCAAACTGTACAAAGAAAAGAAAGTCTAAATTTTTATTTTTGGAACTTGATTGGGACAAGAAAGTCTAAACCAAAATCTTTTTAGATTTATATAATAACACGTCTGTCGATTATCTAAATTCTACCAAAAAATGAATGCGAAAGAGAGATTCCTCTTGTACAATGTAAGTTACCACACCAACATTGACGAAACGAGGAATCTCTCATGAACAAGAATAAGTCTCTGTATCTTTAACAATAGTATTTACAATATCATTAGGATACCGATTTAAAAAAAAATGTTCTCCTTTAAACTTATGAAATTTCACGTTTCCTTCAACAACTTCACTCCATTTATGCATTTCATTGATATGAGTCGAAAAATCGCTATCCGCATAAAAAACGCTTACTCCACAACTTATTTTTTCTGCTTTGGGCTGAAACTTATAATTGTCCAAAATTATAAAATCTGCTCGCAAAATCGGAAGAAACATATCCATAATCTCTTTTGTATAAAACTCCTCTGGTATTCCCCCATATTGTTCCACCTTTGTCAAGAAAGTTTCATTAGTCATATTTTCAATGTCTTCTCTCTTTTCAAAAATATGTGGAGCATCTCGCCCAGAAAAAAACAGATGCCTTGGTTCCTTAGTTCCCATTTGCTTAAGTTTATAATATATCTCATAAGTCAATAAGGCTCCCATGCTGTGTCCAAATATAACATATTCATCGTCATATTCTAATTGTTCACTTATTCTTTTGGCGATATCTTCACTTGCTTCACCAACAGACTGGTAACAAGGCTCTGTGAATCGAGTTCCTCTTCCAGCCAATTCACATATACACAATTCATATCTATCCGGCAGTAGTTTTTTCCATTCATAATATGCATTTACCGACGCTCCAGCATATGGAATAGGAAATACTTTTATTTTATTTATTTCACTCACTCCTATGTTCAACTTGAGCCCACTATCATTACTATATAAACCTATAAGTATTCAAGATACATTTAATTGTACTTCTCTATCTCTCGCTGCTCTGCCAGCAATAAATTCACCATATCACTATAGCTATTCAAACCGTCTGTCTGATTATTTGCCTTCAGATATACGTCATTTACATTTCTTGAAATACTTGAAATAACACCCTCATACTTATCCCGGTACTGCTCATTTTGTTCTATATCATGCCGCACCGCTTTGGACAGACTGGACATTATATCAGACGCCTTATCTGGATCCACTTTCTTTAGCTCAGATATAGAATAATCAAATGCCAGAAATAAACCACTGTATAGTATCATTGGATCATCCTGCTGCTTACATGCCAGATAAGCTATAAAATTAGCCTCATCCTCATGCATGAAACCACTCTGATGTGCCAATTCATGCGCCATAGTAGCAGGCACCAAAAAAACTGGCACATTAACATTGATATTGGATTCATAAGTAAAAGGGACAAAAATACCATGTATCCCTGCATGCGACATTAGTTTTGACATCACCACTGGTTTTGGTGTTGAATATGAATGCTCCAAAACAGGATATTTCTTTGATAACATTTGCATCGAGAACACTGCGTGTTGTGCATAATAATCAAAAACCTCTGGTACATGAGCCAAAAGATCAGTATCCGCTAACTTTTCCCTTGCCAATTCCATTTCAACGGCAAGTGACTTACTCAATTTGACCAGTTCCTCCTTGCTGTAGTTCTCTTCTTTATATTCGGTATAAGACAAAAAAGAATATCTGTAATAGTTTATTCCACCCAAAATAGTATAACAAAAATATATCACGCTACAGATCGTAACGATTCCTAGAGCACCACGATAAACTACCATCCTACGTGCACCTTTACTCATGATGACCTTGCGCACATAATAAACGATATAAAATAGAAATAGTAACACAACCAACACTACGAGCCATTCACTAACAGAAAATGTGACCCAAGAAGGTACAAGTCCTACTGTTTTTGACAATAACGGATATACAGACCTACTGTATTTCTCCGCCCAATCCTGATGGTTCTGCGTGTATTTTGTCAGTATATAAGCTATAACTCCAAGTGAGATCAACGGCAATCTCTTAAGTAAAAGCTTTTTTATAATGTACTCCTCCTATCCAACATAACGATTATAATCAGTTATTCTTAATATATATCCTGCTAAAGATTCATCTTCTAAAGGTTTTGGAGTTAGCAATAACCTTTCCAATAAGCCATACCTCTCCTTCATTTATTTTTTTATTATTTCAAAATAAAACAGCTAAGAAAATATAATTTTCTTAGCTGTTTTACTTTCTAGCTGATTTTGAAATCTAGTTTAGGAGTTCTTGAAACTATTCCGAATAATTATGAAAAATCACATTATAATGCTGTCATTTCTTCGTGCTCGTGTTCATCCTGCACGAATAAAATACCTAATTCATGATGTTCGCCTTCATAGGACGCGCGCTGATCAAACCGGATCTCACCGTTCAGGCCGATGATCTCCATTTTTACAAATGCGCGGTTTTTTTGAAGTGCTTCATAAAAATCCGATACATGCTTCACGGGGATGCCGTTTACTTTCGTAATAATCTCACCGATCTTCAGCTCAAGATCGTCCGCGGGTGTGTTCGGAATGATGCCGAGCACCATTAAGCCCTGATCCCGCTTAGAGAAATAAAACGGAGCCGCGTTATCGTTCAGCCGCTGTCTCAATGATAAAAACAGGCGTCCGAGCACCGCAATACAAGCGGCAGCTCCGGCAAGCGGAGTCCACCAAAGGGCCGCTGCCCCGAATACGGCCACGATAATCCCGAGAATCATGACACGTTTCGCCGTTATCCTTATGCTGACTTCCGGAAGTGACCCCTGCACACGCTGTCCGAAGCCGGCGATATAAGGAATCCAGATCAAATGGAAAGAGCCGCCCGGCACGGTAAAGACAGGCCACCAAGAAAGGTGGGACTCAAGCCCGCTGCCCGGCACCAATAAGAAAAGCGGAAGCAGCCATGCGCGATTCGCCAATTGTCGGCCGATGGGCAGGCCTCTGCTGCTGACGACAAGCGCCGGAGATGTTTTCAGATGCGCTGAACGGCAGGCAGCCGCTCCCTCCGTGATAATCAAAAGGCCCATAAACACGGCCGCCGACGCCCAATTCACACCGAATGCCTGCGGAAACCGATCCGCAAACGGCACTGTGTGGGTATACTGAAGGATAAACGCAATGAACATGCCGGCGCTGACAATATAAGCTGAGGACAGCCAATTCATACGGAACGTCAGCGAAGCCAAAGCCGTCACGGCCGCGATTATGCCGAGAAGACCGAATGGAATCGAAATTCCCAGTCCAAAAAATAATATGGAGAGAAGAATACCCGGTATAAGTCCTTTTATGTATGTAAAGATAAGCTCGTCATACATATCCGCGATTTTTGTATGAAACGTATGGCGTTCACGTTTGATCCGCAAATATCCGCATGCGAGACTTATGATGATAAAAAACCAGAACATCGGGTGCAAAAAAAACAGACCGATACTTTTCAGAAGTTCAATTCCCCATTGAACAGACACTGCTTTCACCGCCTCAAGCCAAACATTTTAATTCTATTCTACCAAATAATCATTGGCTTGAATATCTCAAACGTCTATCTCTCTTCCGTCATCCACAGCGTTACATTTGAGAGAGAGAAATCTTTCAGATAGTGGTCAACCTCCACCTCGATCACGCCGCTGATCAGAAGCATGGACCGCTTAATATCCGTCAGATTGATTCCTAAACGTTTATGGTTTTTCATTAAGTAAGTGAAATAATGCTTCGCACACTCTTCATTGATTTCGTGAACGCATTCAACATTTGTGTAATTGACCAGGTATCTGCTGAACAGCATAAGAAGACTTAGTGCTTTTGTTGATGAAAATGTAACGTCTTTTGTTCTGTCTTTTAGTTGTTCCACTAATTCATAATATTTTTTTTCACGCACAATACTTGCCCTCTTCAATTGTGAACCCCCATTTTTTTATCCAGATAAGCACGGGTGATTACAGCTGCCGTGCTGAAGCGCCGCAAACACTTCTGCTTTCGATACTGAAATGCAGCTGCCAAACTAAAACTGTTCTCTATTAGAACCTTCTTTTATTGTAAGAACTAAAACTGACTGAGGCAACTTTCAAAAGTTTCATTTTGAATACATATTAACTCGGCATAAAGTCTCTCTTCTCTATAAATATCGGGTAATGTTTGTCCTTTATAAATGTTTAAATGTGAAAATTTTTTTAATATCTTGTCAAAACCGTCATAATTATATGTCTTTTGGTTCATTTTTTACGAATGACAAAAGAAATAGGAGACGCAAAAAACGCCTCCTTTTCATTTATTTTACAAATAATGATTTTAACGCCATTTGCAGCTGCAAATCATTTTTTTCGTCAGATTTCTTCTCATTCATCAGCTGATTCATTTTTTCCGCTGTCTTTTTATCAATGACTGCTGTTTTATCAAGCTTGTACCGGTCTTGAAACGCCAGAACGGCTTTTTTCATTGTTTTGCTGAAATAGCCGTCCGCTCTGCCCGGGTCGAAGCCTAGGCCTTTCAGCAGGATTTGGGCGTGTTTGACATCCGCGCTGTTCATATCAGGCTGAAGCGGCCGTTTCAGCTGAAGCGGTCCCGCCGCAAAATAATCCGGCTGGCTCACGGCGATTGTCGGAGCAATGCCTTTTTTGTGAATCCAATTGCCTTTCGGTGTCAGCCATTTGTAAAGCGTCAATTTAATGTTGCTCCCGTCTCCCATAGGCACGGCCTGCTGAACCGTTCCTTTACCGAAAGAAGTGTCACCGACAACGTCATAATGTCCCGCTTCTTTTAACGCGCCCGCAAGAATTTCTGAAGCGGAGGCGCTTCCTTTATCTGTTATAATATTGACGGGATACGGCTTCTTATGTTTTAAGGTTGAGAAATATTGTTTTTTATCGCCGTTACGCTCCGCAATTTGGATATACGGCATGTCTTTTGTGATGAAATGCTTTAAAATTTGTTCGACGCTTTGAAGGTAGCCGCCGGGATTCCCTCTTACATCAAGGACGAGACCGTCAATCCCTTGTTTTTCAAGCTTTTTCAGCGCCGCGGCGAAGTCCTGGGCGGTATGCTCGGAAAATGTCGATATGCCGATGTAGCCGACATGATGACCGCCTGATTCTTTGCGGGAAGCAAATACGGTTTCAAGCGGGATTTCCGCTCTCTTAATCCGGAATGACAGCTGTTTATCAGTACCCGGACGCTGTATTTTAATAGAAACCTTCGATCCTTTTTTTCCTCTGATTTTCAGCACGGCTTCGTTTAAACCTTTCCCGTTCATTGACTCGCCGTTTATGCTGATGATTTCATCATTCGGCTTGAGTCCCGCTTTTTCCGCCGGAGATTGCTTAAACGGTGATACGATAATGATTTTATTGTCTTTCATACCGACTTCAGCGCCGATCCCTTCGAAAGAAGAATCAAGAGAATCGGAAAACTGCTTAGCTGTCTGCTTGTCCATATAAACGGAATAAGGGTCGTTTAATGTAGACAGCATCCCCTGAATCGCTCCTTCAAGAAGCTTTTCGTTATCTACATTTTCCACGTATTCGTTCGAGATCAGCTCATATGCTTTTTCGATTTTTTCCATTGCCCGGCTTCTTTCTGCGTCTGATGAATTCGGCTGTGCCGCCCCGGCAATATGGGCTCCGCCGCACATGATGCTGACGGCCGCTATCACTGCGATCATTTTCTGCTTCATCGTTTACCTCCTCTTAGTCCTTTTACGAAAACCTGGAGATAGTATGTGTAAATTGCAAAGAATTCATGTAACGGCAACAAAAAAATGAAAACGCGAGATTGTTTCATATATATGGGTAACGTATAATATTTTGTATGCAATTCATTAAATATACAGGAGAATGCGAAATGAAAATAAAATTATCGATTTTATCCGCGGCGGTTCTGGCCGCAGGCATTACCGCCTTTGTCTGGCCAAAAACAGAGGCCAATGAAAAAATGCAGACGGACGCCCTGTATGTTTCTCCGGCAGGCAGCGACCAAAATGAAGGAACGAAAGAAAAGCCGTTCCGCACATTAAAACATGCGGCTGAAAAGGCAGAGGCCGGGACAACCGTATTGATTCGGGAAGGGACGTACGATGAAACGTTTGAAGTAAAGCACAGCGGCACGGCCGAAAAGCCGATTACATTTCGGAACTATCAGAATGAGCATGTCTCAATCAGCGGCAAATCTGCGCCAAAAAGCGATTCTGAAACTCCGTTAATTCAAATCCGCAATAAAGAGTACATTACCATTCACGGCGTTACGCTTGAGAATCTCTCCGTATCATCAGAAGATGCAACGGCCATGGGAATCTTCGTCACCGGATCAAGCAGTCATATCAACATTGACGGCAACCATATCCGAAACATTAAAACCACGGCTGATGAGGGAAATGCACACGGCATCGCATTTTACGGCACAGGCGCCATGAAGGATGTCAGCATCACAAATAATACGGTTGAAAAACTGACGCTCGGCGCAAGCGAAGCGGTCGTGCTGAACGGGAATGTTGACGGATTTAAGATTGCCGGCAATACCATCCGGGACAATAACAATATCGGGATTGACGTGATCGGATACGAAGGAACGTCCAAGCAAAACGACTATGCACGAAACGGCGTCATTGAAAACAATACGGTGAGCCATAACTCTTCTTACGGAAATCCCGCTTACGGAGATGAATATTCAGCGGGCGGTATTTACGTTGACGGCGCAGAACATGTGGACATTAAGAATAACACCGTTTACAACAATGACCTCGGCATTGAAGCCACTTCCGAACATAAAGGGAAATACGCGCGAGATATCCGGATTACGGATAACAAGGTGTACGGCAATGCTTACACCGGTATTTCAATCGGAGGCTATGACACGAAACGCGGCGGCACCATCAATTCGGTGATCGCTCATAACATTATGTATCGAAATGACACGAAGGACCTTGACGGCGGCCAGCTGCTGCTGCAGTACGGCACAAAAGGGAACACGATCGAAAAAAACATCATGACGGCAAGCGGTTCACGGATTTTTATCGCAAATGATTATACGAAAAACGAAGGCAATACCGTTAATCATAACGTCTATCACAAAGAAGCGGGAAAAGGCGGCATTTGGAATTGGAAGAACAGAGAATATGATTCATTCACAGCGTACCAAAAAGGAACGGCAAACGATTCGGATTCCATTTATGCGGACCCGATGTACCGTGACGAATCGTCTTATGACTTTACATTAAAGCCCGGATCACCGGCCCTGCCCGTCATTCAGTAACGAAACCATTTAAAAAAGCCAGTCTATATCAGACTGGCTTTTGTATTTATACACGAAGGAATTTCCGGATGGAAGTCAGACTTCCCCATACTCCGATAACCGCGCCGATCAGAATGAGCACAAGTGATACTTGGAACACAAACGGGCTGTACGGCAGAAGTGAAACAAATGAGCCCTGAACTTTCGGGGCCACCCAAGCGACCATCGACTGGTACGTACTCAGCACGAGAGCGATCGGTATGATAGAACCGAATACCCCCAGCAGCAGCCCTTCCAGGAAGAACGGCCAGCGGATAAACCAGTTTGTCGCGCCGACAAGCTTCATGATTTCAATCTCTTTTCTTCTGGCGAAAATCGTGATTTTAATCGTATTTGAAATTAAGAACATCGCCGTGAACAGAAGGCCGATGATTAACGCAATCCCGATGTTGCGTGACACCCCGACGATCTTAAACAGACGGCTGACTTCTTCTTTCCCGTATGTCACTTTATACACATGATCAAGCTTCTCAATTTTTTTCGCGACTTTCGGCGTATCATGCGGATCTGTCGTTTTGACGATAAACGCGTTGTTCAGCGGGTTTTCCTGATCTTGCATTTTCATGGCCTTTCCGCTGTCGCCGAAGCTTTTGACCAATTGATCAAGCTCTTTATCTTTAGATGAAAACTCTACGCTTTGAATTCCCGAGATGTCTTTAATCTCATTCTGCAGCGTATCCTGCGTTTTCTTATTGGACGTCAGATCGATTAATACTTTAATTTCCACTTCTTTTTCAGCATTTTTAGCCATGTTGTTTAAATTCAGCATAATGACTAAAAACACGCCGACCAAAATCAATGTAACGGTAACGGCACTGATGGATGCAAATGTCATCCATGTGTTTCTTCCGAGAGATTTAAAACTCTCACGCAAATGGCGCCCGAGAATTTTAATCATAAGAACCATACTCCCCTCTTGACTCATCACGCACAATAATTCCGTCTTCGATCGCGATGACCCGTTTCTTCATGGTGTTTACTATTTCTTTATTGTGTGTCGCCATCACGACGGTCGTTCCGCGGTTATTAATCTCTTCCAGTGTCTTCATCACTTCCCATGATGTTACCGGATCAAGGTTGCCCGTCGGTTCGTCAGCTATCACGACGTCAGGATTGTTGACGATGGATCTTGCGATGGAAACACGCTGCTGTTCTCCTCCGGAAAGCTGGTCGGGAAACTGCCGTGCTTTATGCTTCAGCTGCACAAGATCGAGCACTTCGAGCACGCGTTTTTTAATGACTGACTGCTGCTCTCCGATAACCTCAAGCGCAAACGCTACGTTTTCAAATACCGTCAATTTCGGAAGGAGTTTGAAATCCTGGAAAACAACACCTATTTTACGCCGCACGAAAGGAATCTCTTTTTCTTTCACAGCCGCGAGATCTTTATGGTTAATCAATATTTGCCCTTTTGTCGGTTTTTCTTCTCTGTAAATCATTTTAATAAAAGTAGATTTACCGGCTCCGCTCGATCCTACGACATATACAAATTCTCCGGGATGAATCATGACTGACAGCCCGTTAATCGCTTTTACACCGTTCGGATAGGATTTATATACTTCTTTCATCTCTATCATGAAATCACCTAATCTTTTATTTATGTCTTGCAGCCATAGAGTTCGCAAACATATAGCGGTTTATGGCCGATTCGTCAGGAAACAGATGAAAAATCTGAAAGTTCCTTTTCCTCAGTACACTTCATTATACGTCAAATTTAGACATATTACTATTACAGTTTCTTTTCATTCCCAGACCGTGAAAAAACCTTGCCCCTATAACAGGCAAGGTTTTTCTGTTATTTTTTCTGTGACAGCCATTTTGCGATCTCAGCGGCTTCCTTATCATTTACAAGATGGCTCGGCATATTGCCGCGTCCGTTTTTAATGATGCTTTCAATTTTAGCTTCATCATACTTCCCGCCGACTTCCTGTAAATTCGGGCCTCCGCCGCCTTCTAAGTCTTTTCCGTGACAGCCGATACAGCTTTGCTGATAAAGCTCTTCTCCTGCTGACGCAGAAGCTTTTGATCCGCCTGAGCTGTCAGAGCTTTCTTTTTTCGATTCATTGGATCCGCCGCATGCCGCCAGCAGGACGGACATGGTCAGAACCAGCGCCAGCAGCGCCCATTTTGATTTCATATGTAAGATGCACCCCTTCGCTATTATAACCCCGTTTACGCGCGTTTGAAACCCTCGCCGAGCACCTCGCTTGCGTCTGCGACAATAACAAAGGCTGACTCATCAATTTGTTTGACGATTTGTTTCAGTTTTGTGAATTCGGTCTGGCCGACGACACACATTAAGATCGGCCGGTCATGTTCCGTATACCCGCCGACTGCGGAAATCTTCGTCACACCCCTGTCGATTTCTTTAAACACAGCCGATCTGACGGCTTCTTCATGCTGCGTAATGATTAAAGCCATTTTGGAACGGTTGAACCCGACCTGCACGACATCAATCGTTTTGCTTGAAATAAATACCCCGAGCATCGCATACAGTCCCTGCTCCACTCCGAAAACGAGCATCGCGCTCAGCACAATTAATCCGTCCATGATGGCAAGGCACGTTCCCAGCGAAAGCCCCGTGTATTTGTGAATGATCTGCCCCGCCAGAGCCGTTCCCCCCGTGGAGCCTTTGCCGAGATACACGATGCCGATTCCCGTTCCGATCCCGACGCCTCCGAAAATCGCCGCCAGCAGTTCATGGGTCGTCGCGGCAGGCAGATCTCTTGTCAAATAGACGGCGAGCGGCAGAACGATGGAACCGACCAGTGTCTTCATTCCGAACTTCCCGCCGAGAATAATCACTCCGGCGATAAACAAAGGGATGTTAATAATCCACTGCACGTAAGCCGGTTCAAAACCAAACGTTTCTAAAATGGTGCTGATCCCGCTTACTCCCCCCGCTGCTATACGGTTCGGCAGCAAAAATACGTTAAACACGATCCCCGTAATCGCCGCGCCGATCATGATGTATATATAATCTTTGATCAGACGGAGCGGCTTATTGTGATTCACATCCATGCAAAATCCTCCGTTCTCCGATTTTCTCTCGATAGCATTTTAAGTCTTCCCGGCTTAGAAGTAAATAACAGCCAAATACCGTATTAATTTGCTAAAGCGCTGTTGTGAAAAATGGAAAAGAGAACGGATAAAAAAACACACCTTGCCACAGGCAGGTGTGTTCCCGGATTACGACAGTTTAGAACGTAAATAGGCGTCAATGAAGATATCGATATCTCCGTCCATAACCGCCTGCACGTTCCCCATTTCCGTATTGGTGCGGTGATCTTTCACCATGGAGTACGGATGGAAGACGTACGAGCGGATTTGGCTGCCCCAGCCGATTTCTTTCTGTTCGCCGCGGATTTCGTCAAGCTCCGCCTGCTGTTCTTCAATTCTGCGCTGATACAGCTTCGCTTTGAGCATTTTCATCGCCCGGTCGCGGTTTTTGATTTGTGAACGTTCCGTCTGGCACGTGACGACTACATTTGTCGGGAGGTGGGTGATCCGAACGGCTGAATCAGTCGTATTGACGTGCTGTCCGCCGGCACCGCTCGCCCGGTACGTATCAACTTTAATATCTTCGGTACGAATATCAATGTCGATTTCTTCATTGAATTCAGGCATGACTTCACAAGACACGAATGACGTGTGACGGCGGCCTGATGAATCAAATGGAGAAATCCGCACGAGGCGGTGTACGCCTTTTTCCGCTTTTAAATAGCCGTATGCATTGTGGCCTTTAATAAGCAGTGTGACTGACTTAATTCCTGCTTCATCTCCCGGGAGATAATCAAGCGTTTCAACTTTGAAACCGCGTCTTTCCGCCCAGCGGGTATACATTCTGAGCAGCATGGAACCCCAGTCCTGGGATTCCGTACCGCCGGCCCCCGGATGAAGTTCTAAAATCGCGTTATTTTTGTCATATGGTTCACTGAGCAGCAGCTGAAGCTCAAATTCATTCAATTCCTTCGTTAATGACTTCAGCTCTTTTTCAAGCTCTTGCTGAAGGTCCTGGTCAGGTTCTTCTTTTAAAAGATCATGTGTCATTTGCAGCTCTTCGTGAGACTCGCTCAGCTGATGATAGGAGTTCACGTATTCTTTCAGACCGTTCGCTTCATTGATGACGGTTTGGGCCTTCTGCTGGTCATTCCAGAATTCCGGTTCCGCCATCTTTTCATCTAATTCTGCAATGCGGGCTTCCTTTGATTCGAGGTCAAAGAGACCCCCTGAAGTCCGCTAAACGAGAAGCCATATTTTCGAGCTCTGCCCTGATTTCTGATAATTCCATTCCATTCACCTCATTAAAAGATCCGGGGCGCCATAAGACGCAGACCCGGTCATGTTCGATGCATACAGTCGTGACTATTCTGTCCGGCCGCAGCAATTTTTATATTTTTTTCCGCTTCCGCAATGGCAAGGCGCGTTGCGTCCGATATCTACGACTTTGCGCACCGGCGCTTTTTTCGCTTGTTTGGCCTCATCGCCGTCCTGCGGCTGGTGAGCCGTCGTTTGGCCCTGAACAACTTCTTCGCGTTCCAGATTGCTTTCAATCTCGGCCTTCATGACGAATTTCGCAACCTCGTCCTCAATGGACTCAATCATGTGCTCAAACATAGCGAAACCTTCCATTTGGTATTCACGCAGCGGATTTGTCTGCGCATAGGCGCGAAGGTGAATCCCTTGACGCAGCTGATCCATCGCATCAATATGATCCATCCATTTTGAATCGACGGCACGCAAGACGATGACTTTTTCGAATTCACGCATCTGCTCTGTGCCGAAATTCTCTTCTTTTTCATTATATTTTGTCATGATGCGATCCATGATCATCTCGTGCATTTCATCCGGTTCTTTTCCGAAGATATCGCTCTTTTCAAGCGCGCCTTCATCAAGATACGTTGTATTCACAAGCTCCACGAGGCCGTCAAGATTCCATTCTTCCGGAAGCTCCTCTTTCGGCGTATAAGCGGCAATTGCACGCTCCAGTGAAGACTTGATCATGCCTTCCACAATGTCACGCAGGTTTTCAGAGTCAATGACTTCAAAACGCTGCTTGTAAATGACTTCGCGCTGCTGACGGAGCACGTCGTCATATTGAAGAAGCTGTTTACGTGAATCGAAGTTGTTTCCTTCGACACGTTTTTGAGACGATTCCACGGCGCGTGACACCATTTTGCTCTGAATCGGCGTGGAGTCATCCATACCGAACCGGTCAAGCATCGCCATCGTCCGTTCAGCTCCGAAACGGCGCATCAATTCATCTTCCATTGAAAGATAAAATTGTGTGATACCCGGGTCTCCCTGACGCCCTGAACGTCCGCGGAGCTGGTTGTCAATCCGGCGGGATTCGTGGCGTTCCGTACCGACGACTGCAAGGCCGCCAAGCTCTTTTACGCCTTCACCGAGTTTAATGTCGGTTCCGCGTCCTGCCATGTTGGTCGCAATTGTGACAGCGCCTTTTTGTCCCGCTTCTTCAATGATCTGAGCTTCACGCTCATGGTTTTTCGCGTTCAGCACCTGATGCGGAATTCCTTTATTCTTCAGAAGTTTAGAAATCAATTCAGATGTTTCAACGGCAACCGTACCGACAAGAACGGGCTGTCCGGTCATGTAGCGCTGGGCGACATCCTCCGCCACCGCCTTGAATTTCCCTTCCATTGAGCGGTAGATCAAGTCCGGACGGTCGTCACGGATGACCGGCTGGTTGGTCGGAATGGACACAACCTGCATGTTATAAATATTGCGGAATTCTTCCTCTTCCGTTTTTGCGGTACCGGTCATGCCGGCAAGCTTTTCATACATACGGAAATAGTTTTGGAACGTAATCGTCGCCAGAGTCATGCTTTCATTTTGAATCTCCAGGCCTTCTTTCGCTTCAATCGCCTGGTGAAGGCCTTCGCTGTAGCGGCGTCCTTTCATCAGACGGCCGGTGAAGGAATCGACGATGACGACCTGGCCGTCCTCAACAACATAATCCACGTCTTTCTGCATCGCCGCATGGGCTTTTAAAGCCTGGTTGATATGGTGGTTCAACGCCACGTTTTTGACATCAAACAGGTTGTCGATGCCGAACGTTTTTTCAGCCTTCGTCATTCCTTCTTCCGTCAGCTGAACGCCCTTCGTTTTGACGTCATACGTATAATCCTGATCTTGCTTGAGTGTGCGGACAAACGCATTTGCCTGCACGTACAGTTTTGTGGACTTCTGAGCTTGTCCGGAAATAATCAATGGCGTTCTCGCTTCATCGACTAAAATGGAATCGACTTCATCAATAACAGCAAAATGAAGCGGGCGCTGCACCATTTGTTCTTTATAAAGCACCATGTTGTCACGCAAATAATCAAAGCCGAGTTCATTATTCGTTGAATATGTGATATCGGCCGCGTAAGCTTCGCGTTTTTCGTCTTTTGACAACGAATTCAGATTCAGGCCGACTGTAAGCCCGAGAAACGCAAAAATTTCTCCCATTTGCTGGGCATCACGGCTTGCCAGATATTCGTTGACCGTTACGATGTGAACGCCTTTTCCCGTCAACGCGTTTAAATATACCGGAAGGGTGGACGTCAGCGTTTTCCCTTCCCCTGTTTTCATTTCTGCGATATTCCCCTCATGAAGGGCAAGGCCCCCCATCAGCTGCACTTTAAACGGGAACATGCCGGTTACGCGGCGGGAAGCTTCACGAACGACGGCAAACGCTTCGACAAGAAGGTCATCCGTCGTTTCTCCTTTTTCAAGCCGCTCTTTAAATTCTGCCGTTTTTTGTTTAAGCGCATCGTCAGAGAGATTTTCATAATCTCCTTTTACAGCATCAATGTCATTCGCTATTTTTTCGTATTTGTTCAGCGCACGTTTGGTCGGATCAAACATTTTATTTAAAATCCCAAGCATCTATAACGCTCCTCTATGTTCACATGCAGATTTTGCATGGAATAAATGATAATTTTCTGTCCATGTATACCTCTCATTATCATAACATACCTTTTGCTATTTCCAAAGAATTTGCAGATAAAGATAGAGAAAAACCTTCCGCGCGTTCACGGAAGGCTGGGTGGGTTTATTCAGTCGGTTCAATTAATCCGTATTTGCCGTCATTTCTGCGGTAAACGACATTTGTGAGATTCGTCTCCGCGTTGGTGAATACGAAGAAATTATGTCCGAGCATATTCATTTGGAGAATCGCTTCTTCATTATCCATCGGTTTTAAATTAAAACGCTTTTGACGGACAATTTCCGGGCTGTCATCTTCAATTTCGTCCTGAACCGCTACGCCCGTATCAGCAGCGCTGCCGTTCTCGAAATAATGTTTCGGAAGACCCTGCTCGCGGAATTTTCGGTTGACTTTTGTTTTGTGCTTTCGGATTTGACGTTCCAGCTTGTTTGTTGCGAGATCAATTGCATTGTACATATCCTCGTTATGCACTTCGGAACGAAGCGCCAGATCAGTCATCGGAATGGTGACTTCAACTTTGGATTCCTTATCATTATAGAATTTCAAGTTGACGTTCACATCGGCATTGACGCTCTGCTCGAAATATCGTTCCAGCTTGCCGATTTTTCTCTCCACATGATCCTTTAACGCAGGTGTAACCTCAATGTTTTCTCCTCTGATATTGTAGTTCATCAAAGAACGCCTCCCTTTATCTAAGGATATGTAACTATTTCTCTTTTACCCCTTCTGATCCCTGCTGAAACGTTAAAATAATGTGTAAATTCGGTGAACGATGACGAATGGTGTCGGTTTTATCCCGCAGCTTCCGGCAGGATTATAAGTATATGCAGAGGACGCAGGCAAAAGACCTGCCGCTTGCAGCAGGTCTAGTGAAGAACATACGGTTTGATGCAGTCGTGCGTCTGCTCCATCCACAGCTTATAATGCGGCAGAAAGATGGTTTTTAAAAACTCCTGAAAAGGGGCGGACGGGAAATCATAATCATTTAACATGCTGAAATCCTGAAAGATGTCGTCAAATGAGCGGATCGCCGTCTCCACGCATCGGCACTCAATGATAGACAGCAGAAGCGCATGAGAGGAATCGAGATGAAAAAAAGCCTGAATCAAATCGTTGTAAATCCGCTCGCCCTCCGTCTTAAAAAAATCATCCTGCGTGTCCAACAGGTAGCAAAGCCCCTCATCAATCGTAAAAAGAAGCTGGTAATAGGCTGACACCAAATGGTAATCGTTCAAACTTCTCAAAACACTCACCTATTTGCGTTTGTCGTAATAACGGCCGTCACTTGTCGTTTGATGATACGGATTGAAATACGTATTATGGTAGATTCGTTTTTTCTTAAGCGTTTTTATTTCATTTCGGATACCATCCTGAATCCGTTTCACTTCGCCGGTAATCAGGCGGTCCATCGCGGCCACCTGCTGAAGCAGCGTTTTTTCTTCTTCGGAAAAAGGCGGCTTTATGCCCGCAAGCATCTCCTCCCTTTTCTCCGTAAATGCCGTAACGCTGCTGATAAGACTGTCGCTTTCCGGGGCGTCCTTCAGCGCGGCGTACATGTTCTTCGTTTCGTTATACAAAGCAAAGACATTGCTGTTCATCAGGCAAGGCCGCCCGCGCCATGGCTGTTTTTCCGTTCACTCTGCATGGCCTGCTTCCACGTGTCGCGAAATTCAGTAACGAGCTTTTCCGCTTCATCTAAAAACTCTCCGTTATTCTGCACGTTCGCGTCGATCAGCCGGCGGCGGATGTAATCATAAATGGATGACATCTGCTCGGAAATCTCAATCTCCCGGTTTAAGGTGATGCTGAGCTCTTGAATGATGTTTTGCGCCTTTACGATATTTTCATTTTTGGCTTCAAGGTTGTTTTGCTTCATCGCCTGCCTTGCCAGCTTAATGAATCGCAGGCAGCCGTTATAAAGCATAAGGGTCAGCTCTTCCGGAGCGGCTGTAAAGACGGATGTCTGCTGATAAGCAGCAAAAGGATTATTTATTGCCATTTTTATAAAACCTCCAAGGTTATGATGTTGAAGATCCTAACATTGACGTGAGATATGAAGATTGGCTGTTCAATTTCTCCAATGCCGTATCCAGTGCGCTGAACTTTTTATAATATCTCGTTTCGATATCATCCAGCTTCGTTTTCATATTGGAAATATTTGTTTCTATTTCATTCAGGCTTTTTCCGATGGCAAAGCTGGTTGATACCGAGCTTTCCGTACCCGCCTGTTTTGAAATTTGAGTCTGCATTTTGTTTAATGTGTCTTTTAATCTCCGGGCAATCCCCTGTTCCTCCGGGTTTTTGGTTTTCGCTGTATCAGGGCTGTCTGCATTAAACAGTTTAGCCACGAGAGCAGGATTCTCGGTAATTTTCTGTTTCAGTTTCGCTTCGTCTTTAATGACAAGCTTTCCTTGATCCGTATAACTATCAGACGTCTCAATTCCGAAATCTGCAAGCTGATATTTTTTCCCGTCAATCGTAACCGTTGAGTACAGATCAAGCCGCATCTCCGCCAAACCGTTCTGCAGCGTGCTGTCGCTCCGTAATAAACCGCTTTTGGCCTTTGCTTCCCACTGCTCAATCTGCTTATCGGTCATCGCTTCTCTTTGTTCATCGGTTAGCGGCTTATAATCACGGTATTTTGATTCCGACGCCTTCTCGTTTACACTTTTAATTAACGTATTGTATTTATCAACGAAATCTTTAATGTTGTCAAAAATGCCGTCCGTATCAGTCGTGCTGTTAATCGTAACCGTTTTATTGCTGTCCGTCACGCTGTTCAGCGTGTATTTGATGCCGTTGATCGTAAAGTTATTGGACGTTTTGGTCATTTCAAGCCCGTTGAACGTAAACTTCGCGTTTTTCCCTTCGGCATTGGCCGTCAGTTCATTTGTTGCATCATCAACGGCAAAACCGAGCTGATCTTTCAGAAAGCTTTTGGTTGCGTCATCACCTGCGGCAAGGGTAAATCCTTCCCCCGTTTTATTGGAAGTGAACGCAATCGTATCCACATAATCCGTGCCGTTGGAAATTTTCTCTTTTAAAGCCGTCACTCCGAGACCCGAGCTGTTCAGTTTGGAAATGACATCGTCAATCGTATCGGTTGCGGCGATCGTGACGTTTACCTCAGTCGGCTTCGTTTCACCCGGATTTGTGACATTGAATTTCAATGTTTGGCCCTGACCCGAAGTGAAATTGATGGCCCCCGATGATTTATAAGTCGTCGGCGTAGCCAGCTGCTGTACAGACATGCTCGTTGAAATATTCTGTTCAGCACTGACGGCCGTCGCGCTGACACTGGAATCCGAACTTGTTACTGTTTTTTTATTCCAGTTTGTAGACATCAGCATATTATTAAATGTAGTAGAATACATGTCGGCAATCTGGGTATTCATTTCCCGATAAGCATCGCGCTTCCATTCAAGCGTCTGCTTTTGCTGGTTTAATTTATTAAGCGGCTGCTTTTCGGCATCCATCATTTTTTTCACCAGAGAATCTACATCAAGACCGGAATTAAGGCCTGTGATTCTTGTGACCATATGTACCCTCTCCTTTTCGGCGTTTAGTCGTAGACGGCTCTATGACAACAGTGAGTTTCCGACTGTTTATCATATCACAGCTCCATAAATGTATGATCTTATTCTTATATCGGTCAGATTATAAGGTTTTCAATAATTTAACTGCAAATTATAACGTTTCATTTTGTCAATAGGGTTCTTTGGCTTGCTGAAGGGGGAGATAGCTGAAGAAATAAAAAAAAGACCCTGGAGAACCAGGATCTTTCCGTCATTAACCTTTCAGCAATTGAAGAACTTGCTGAGGCTGTTGGTTAGCTTGCGCAAGCATAGCTTGAGAAGCCTGAGTAAGGATGTTGTTTTTCGTGTACTCCATCATCTCAGAAGCCATGTCTACGTCACGGATACGTGATTCAGCAGAAGTCAGGTTCTCAGAAGAAGTACCAAGGTTGTTGATTGTGTGCTCTAAACGGTTTTGAACCGCACCAAGTTTAGCGCGCTCGCTAGATACTGTGTCGATAGCTGTTTTGATTGTTGTAAGAGCTGAAGACGCAGCTTTAGCTGAAGAAGAGATGTCGATACCTTTAGATAACTTTTCGCCTTCTTCTAGTTTTTCACTTCCTACTAGAGCACCTTTATCATCATAATAACCAGCTTCTTTTGTAACTTTACCGTCTGTTACTTCTTCATCTGCCCAAGTAGCAGTGCTATTTCCATCACCTGATTTAAGTGTTCCATCAGCTTGAGCTGTATAAGTCGTACCAACATTCAGGCTTTCAGAGTCCATTTTATTGATAGACAAAGTCATGGTTTGACCTTCGTTAGCTCCGATTTGGAACGTAAGATCTTTTGCAGTTCCGTCAAGAAGTTTCTTCGTGTTGAACTCAGTGTCAGTAGAGATTCTTGTTACTTCAGATGATAATTGATCCATCTCTTTTTGAAGCTCAGAACGGTCAGAATCTGTGTTTGTATCGTTTGCCGCTTGTGTAGCAAGCTCGCTCATACGCTGAAGAATGCTGTGAGTTTCGTTCAATGCACCCTCAGATGTTTGGATAAGAGAGATTCCGTCTTGAGCGTTTTTAGAAGCCATGTCTAAACCGCGGATTTGAGAACGCATTTTTTCAGAGATCGCAAGACCCGCAGCGTCATCACCAGCGCGGTTGATGCGAAGACCTGAAGATAATTTTTCCATGTTTTTTGCAGCAGAGTTTGAACCTGCATTCAGCTGACGGCTAGTGTTAAGAGCCGCGATATTGTGGTTGATTCTCATTTTGTATTTCCTCCCTGAATTGTTTTTCGCACGTCCTTGTGCATTTGCGCAGCGTCATTCTGAAGAAAATTTTTCCTCTCATTGGCTACACTATATATATCGGATGGCCGCTTCTATTGTTTATATTGAAAATAAAAAAATCCTCACTTTTTTTGTGAGGATAGGTTAAGTAATAAATCAGTATTAAAAGATACGGCTCTGTTGTTCTCTTCCAGGATCGACAAGTAGATTTCTTTCCGATGAATATCTACGTGCTGAGGCGCTTCAATTCCCAGCTTCACTTGCTCTCCTTCGATTGCGATCACCTTTATTTCAATATCCGGCCCGATCTGAATGGACTCATTCACTTTTCTTGAGAGAACTAGCATGATCCTCCTCCTATCAGATGTTTTGTTTCATAGGAAGCATCATGTAAAATGATTTGTTTCGCCTTCATTTCCTTTTTATTGACGATAATCGGCGCTTTTAAATTGGCGGTCGTGTTTTCAAAAGGCTCTTCCAGCGTTAAAATCGCCATCACTTCGACGTCCTCTATATCTTCAATATGCAAAAGCTCAAGCGTCGCATGGTCAATGTCAAATTCGTACCCTTTAAAGAAAATAAACGGACTGGCGACAATAAAGGCGATATGCTCCTGTTTCACAGACTGCAGCGCCAAAAACGGTGAATCTTCCGACAAAGGAAGAACAACAAATTGAGTCTCGTCATTAAATCCCGGCAGGCCGTTTTCAAATGAGATAATCTGCCCTTCGTCTATTCTGATTTCTCCGTGATATTTTGTTTTAATTATCATGCTTCACAATCCTTTACCACTTTCATCTTTTATTCTGCGTTGCCATCGTCAACCGAAATCGTCACCTTAGGGTCTTGCATCATATCAATCTGAACTTTCCCCGGCGTATAATTCCATACAGGTTTATTGACGGCTGCTTCAATTGAAGGTTTGCGGGCTTCAATATCAATCGTAAGCTTTGAAGGAATGCAGTCAATGTCGACGAGAAACTGCGCAGGCAGAAAGTCGCTGAATTCGCCGAATGGATCGGGCGGACTGACATCTGCTGCCTGCCGGGCCATCACATTGCCCGTTTTCTTTTCGATAGCCGCCATTTCCTTCCCTTCCCTGACTGTTTTGGCAATAAACTCGCTGCAGGCTTCCGCACCTTTTTGGGCGGCTTCAGCGTTCAGCTTTTCAAATGATTTGAGATTCAAGTTCTCCCACGCCCTCGTCTGGTCAATCGTCAGTTTGGCCGGCGTGCTTTCAATGTTCAGCTCTGCCGGCGGCTGCTCGATTTCCAAGTCAGCGGGCGGCTGTTCCATCTCGATTTCTTCCTTTTGAAAGGTTATACCGATTTTAGCAGGCACACTGTCAATAATCAATCTCGGTATCTGCACAGAGATCCCCCCTGTTTATAGTATTTTAGTAAAAAAAGCGATCTCCCTGGTGTGAGTCGCTTTTTTATATATTGAAGACGG
Source organism: Bacillus sp. KICET-1 (assembly GCF_027721405.1). Classification (NCBI taxonomy): domain Bacteria; kingdom Bacillati; phylum Bacillota; class Bacilli; order Caryophanales; family Bacillaceae; genus Bacillus; species Bacillus sp. KICET-1. The sequence goes on along the minus strand of NZ_CP113515.1, from coordinate 1,436,424 downwards.
TCAGTTATATTATTTCAGAAAGTCAATCAGTGACGGCTGGATGATATTCGCATTCACTGACAGCGCTGCTCTATGAACCGTCTGTTGAGATAAATAATCAACAATTACATCTTCCATTTCTACATCTTCATTATCGGACAATACTTTTTCAGCGGTTGCCGCTTGTGATTCCAATCTTGTCTGAATGAGTTCCAATCGGTTTGTGCGTGCGCCGATATTGGATTTTTCAGCATTCATTTTATCAGTAAAACCGTCAATATCTGACAGAATTTGATCTGAATCTGCTTCGGACAGCGTGCCTTTGCTTAAAGAAGCTTCTAAGGAGTTGAGAAATTCAAATACATTATCTCCATTTTGTGCGACGCCTCCGAAAGCTGAGTTTGGATCAGAATTCACTTTAAGCACTGCTCCGTTTGAGATGTTGATGTTAACATCCGAAGCACCGGTATAATTCTCATAGTTGTACGTATATGTGCCGTCGGCATTTTCAGTGATCGGCGGGACGTCAGAATTTGTTCCGTTAAACAGATAACGTCCGTTTACCTGAGTATTCGCGACAGAAACGAGCTGCTTTTTCAGCTGGCCGATTTCTGTACCGATTGCTTTCAATTCTGTTTCACCGTTCGAATCACTTTTCGCCTGAACCATCAAGTCCCGGATTTTCCCCATAATATCCGTTTCCGAGTTTACGCTTGATTCCGAGTTTTCCAGCCATGTAAAGCCTTGCGAAACATTCCGCTGATACTGGTTTACCTGCGCAAGCTGAGTACGGTACTGCATTCCCTTCATTGCAACGACCGGATCATCAGAAGCTTTCGTGATTTTTTTCCCCGTAGATACTTGCTGCTGAAGCCGATCGAGCTTGTCATAACTTGAGCCGATAAATCGAAGAGAATTTTTTGCGATCATCCCTTGAGTTACTCTCATTTACTTATCTCCTATCTTCCTCCGGTGCCCATACCGTTAATAATTTTATCGAATATTTCATCCTGCATCGTTATGATCCGCGCAGCCGCATTATAAGCGTGCTGAAACTGAATCATATTTGTCATTTCTTCATCTAAAGAAACTGCACTGACTGATTGTCTCCGTTCATCGGCTGAAAGGGTGTTGCTTTCAGAGTTGTTCATAAGATTGGCCGCTTTTTGTGAATTAACGCCCAGCTTTCCGATAAGGGATTCATAAAAGTCATTAATTGTAGTGGTTTCACCGTTAATAGTCAGCTTGCTGTTCTGTACGGCTGCAAGATTTGTCGCGTTTGTGCCGTCACTTTTTTCTCCGTTTAACGACGCTGCGATATTATCAGTAGACGCAAGAATTTTGTCACTGACTTTTATTTTCGCTGCCGCACCTTTTGCCGGCACCGCTTCATCACCGCTGAAATCAAAAAATGCTGCACCCTGTTCGCCTGTATAGGTCTTCCCTTTTTCATGAACTGCATTAAACGCGTCAGCAAAGGATAGTGCCATATTGTCAAGAGCCGTCAGCATTTCAGGATAAAGACCTTTTTCTTCTCCATTTGACATATAGCCGTATGATTCAATAAGACCTAAAAGTGAGCCTTTACCGGTAAATGCATCCGCGTTGACCGTACTGCTGCCGACTGACACACTCGACACGAGGCCGCTGTCCTTGTCGTAGTTGATTTTCATTTCTGAAACTGTTTTTGTGTTACCGTCGAGCAGCGTACCGAGAGAATTGTTGTTCCCGTTCAGCAATTCGACGTTAACCGTGCCCTCAGCAGTCGCCAAGGCATGTCCGCCCGACTTATTATATGAAACTTTTATATTTGCCATAGAAGATAATTGATCAATCAATCTGTCTCTTTGGTCATACAAATCATTAGGGAGCATACCGCTCGGCTCAACTGCCGCTATTTGATTGTTAAGGTCATTCAGCTGATTGAGAATGGAATTGACCTGATCCGCTGTGTTATCCAGGTTCTTTTTAATATCACCCTGAATGTTAGTCAAAGAGGTAGATATATAGTTAAAACTTTCGGCAAGAGATTTCCCCTGCTCCTGCAAAACTGAGCGCGCTCCCGTATTTTCCGGATTCGTCGCCAGATCCTGAAGGGCATTCCAAAACGAACTGAGCGATCCGTTTAATCCGTTATCGTCAAGCTCTTTCATGACGCCTTCCATTTGCGACAATGAATTGGAACGGGCTGTATAGTACCCTAATTTTGTATTTTCAGTTCTGTACTGATAGTCTAAAAAACTGTCTCTGACGCGCTCAACTGAACCGGCTTTTACTCCTGTTCCGATTTGGCCGGCCGTCAGATCACTGTTTTTTGATACTGCGGGATAAGGGCTCGTCGATTGTAATGTGACGCGCTGCCTCGTATATCCTTCTGTATTTGCATTTGCAACGTTATTTGAAACTGTGCTCAATGCAGTCTGCTGCGCACTCAATGCACGCCTTGCTGTTTCGAGCCCCATAAAAGTCGATGGCATTGAAAATCCTCCGTTCTAAGCTTTTGAATCGAATAATGTCAAACGGCTGACAGGCTTGCGCGCCGCTTGCGGCTCTTTATAATTCATATTCTCTTTTTCACCCGGCATGATCATATCGAATGCCCCGGAGATGAATTGTAAAGCCTGAATCGTGAGCTGTTTGTTCATCTCATTCACTTCTTTCAGACGGTCAAGAAGCGCAGACAAAGAGTGAAATAACCCTTCAAGCTCCTGTTTTTCACTGCCTGAAGTTCTGGAGATGCATGCAGCAATTGTATTGTCCTCACCGCGGCTGAGAAACTGAGAAGTTAACCTGATTCGTTCTTCCTCAGTCTGTCCGATTGCCTGAATATACTTTTGCTCTTTGGTCAATATGTTGGAGAGCTCTTTTGTTTTACCTGCTTTCAGCGCTTCCGTTTTCTCCTCAGACAGCGTGAGCAGATGTTCATGCAGTGCGCAAAGTCGCCTCAGTTGATCAATAATTGGCTTTGCTGACATTGGCTTTCTCCTTTTTATTGCTTTTTATAGAAATTCACTATGTTTTCAGCGATGCTGTTTGAATCTATTTTATATGTTCCGCTCTCTATATCCGCTTTAAGCTGAGCGATTTTTTCCTGACGTGTTTTAGTGACCGCATCTGACGCATTTTGAAGCTCTTTTGCATGAGAAGAAATTTCCACTTTGTCCTTCGGCTTTGCAGCCTCTTTTTGTACGGCTTGCTTTTCGTAATTTTTTTGGTATGGATTAACGGATTGTGTTCCGTACTGATTGATTTTCATAGGATTCCTCTCGCTTTCTGTTCGCAGTCTAATTCTTTTATCGACTGCGTTATCAGTTAGTTTAGGGAATCAGGTGTTTTTGGTATTATAGGCATAGTATGTGTCTTTTGTACTGTTTTTTTCATCGAATTCAGCGGCTGTTTTTTGGTTCATATGATCTAATTGCGACTCAATATCTGTCTGACAGGACTTGCAAAATTTCCCCGTCCTGATTGGATTTCCGCACCTTTCGCAAGGATATGCCAAATTTGGAAGCTGGCTGATCTGAATCCTTTTTTGTTTGATAAACTTGAGGATCAGCTCTTCATCCACACCTGTTTCCTCAGTGATCTGCTGCATCGTCGACTGTCTGTTGATCTGCTTTCTCAAAAATTTATAGACGGTTTCAAATGCTTTTTCTTCTTCTTTAATACATGCCTGGCACACGGTCTGCAGGTTCGTTTTAAAAAATAAAGCATTGCATTTTGGACAATTCGCCAATTCACCCATCGTATTAACTCCTATTCCTTCTTTAATCTGCCTTATATTTCTATCAATTATATCGGCAGAAAAAAAGAATGATTTAGCTCCTGATTAAAGTAAAAGAGGAGACCGATGACGCTTTACCCGCTGTCAGCAGGACTTCGGCGGCTTGATGCAGTGTGGCGCCCGTCGTATAAATATCGTCTATTAAGATGACGTTCATACCTTCGGCGGAGTTTTCGGCTGCTGAAAACTTTTTTTCTGCGGACAGCCTTTCTGTTTTGCTCTTTTTGGATTGTTTTTCATTGTTCAGTCGGATGAGGGGGAAAATGACGGGCATTCCGAGCAGAGAGGCCAGCAGCTCGGATTGATTGAATCCGCGTTCCGCCAGCCGTTCGCCGCTCAGCGGAATAGGGATGAGAGTATGTGTATTTGATGGATATGCCGCTTTAAAGCCGGCAGCAAAGTCACGTTCAAATGCTTGAATGATTTTCGCATCACCCCTGAATTTAAACCGGGCCAATGAGTCCTTCATCGCATCATTATACAAATATACCGAACGGTTTTGCCGCAGCAAAAAGCGCTTTTCCGTTTTTGATTCCCGGGCCGCACAATCAGCGCATTTTTCATTTGACTCCCGAGGCCTCCCGCATATACTGCATACGGGACCTTCAATTTTTTCGAATTGGCTGCTGCATATGCTGCATATCTCTTGCTCGGGCGCCAGAGAAAACAGAGATCTCCAAGTCAATGAACTTGAAATTGGTGAGTCACACAATAAACAATTCAGAGATATTACGCTCCTTCCCGAGTTTCACAGAACTCGCTTGGATTAACCGAAACAATCGCCGCTGATTCAGCCAGAATGACAAGCAGCGCCGTATTTTTCTGTTTATCAACTATCTCTGCTTTTGCATAAGCAACTTTCTTTTTATCTGTAACATATGCCGGTTCAGCCCGGTTTAGTGAAAGTGCCAGTACATCATTTTTGCATACCCGGCATGTGCATTTCATATGAAGCTTAGGCATATAGCGGTCGAGAAGTTCCTTTAATATGATTTCTTTAGAATTGACAAGCATGCTGACAGCTCCTCATAGGAAAGTATGAGTATACTGTATCACGTTTTCTGAAATTAACTAGTCCAACAATTTACTTTTTTGTGCCAATTTGTTCATATGTTCTATATGTTTTTTTGCTTTTTTCATTCCGTTTGTAATTCCGAAATGAAACATGACGACATCACCGCTGAAATGTTTATAATGCCTTCCCGTTCTGCCCGCGATCTGTACGAGCGCGCTCTCAGTAAAGATAGGTGCTTCTGCGCCGAGGACACATGTCTGAACTTTGGGCACGGTAACCCCTCTTTCTAAAATCGTAGTCGTTACCAGCAGGTCAAGCCGGCCGTCTCTGAATCGTTTCACTTTATCCTTTCTGAATGTGTCTTCCGCATGTACGCCTTCTGCCCGTATGTTTAATTTCCGAAAATAATCCGTTGTCTTTTTCAATACGTGTACAGACGGGACGAATAAGAAAACCGGCAGCTGTAATTGAAGTTTTTGGCGGACCCAATCCGTTACAGAGCGCGGCAGTTTTCCTTTCTGAAGCTTCTTCTTCCAATTGCCGCACCACAAAAAACGCGGCTCCGGGAGGGGTTTCCGATGATATCTGGCCGGTATGCGGACGCTTTTCAGCAAACCGGCTTCAGCCTTCTTTTTTAATGTGTCTGAAGGAGTCGCCGTTACATAAACAAGGGCGCTGTTTTTCTTCCTCGCTTTATCAACAGCGAATCTTAATGTCTCATCGGCTGAAAAAGGAAACGCATCTACTTCATCTATTATCATGACATCAAAAATGTCTCGGTAGCGCATCAGCTGGTGAGCGGTTGAAATCATCAGCGGAGTCAAGCGGCCTTTGTCCTCGCTGCCGCCGTACAAAGCAGAAACTTCGACTTTCTCAAATGCTTTATTCAGTCTCGGCAGCAGTTCAAGTACGACATCTGTACGCGGAGTTGCGACACAAACGCGCAAACCGTGATTCAGCGCAAACTCGATACCCGGAAACAGCATCTCTGTTTTCCCTGATCCGCAAACCGCCCATACTAAAAGCTCTTGTCTCTCTTTTATCGCATCTGTAAGCGCGGCAGCCGCCCGCTTCTGTCCGTCTGTCAGTGTTCCTTCCCAAGAAAGCTTTACAGGCTCCCAGCTGTTTTCAGGGGTTTGATTCCAAGAATATAATGATGTCAGTTCATCAGCCCTTCCCATCATGACACAGGCACGGCAATAGGTAATCTGCCTTTTGGCAGAGGGCGCCCAAAATGCCGCAAAGCTGGCTTGATCAGACTGACCGCATCGTTGGCAGACGTAACGGTTTTTCCGGCGGATGATTGACGGCTCGGCCGTTATATATTCTTTTTCTGTAAAACGCTTGATACGCTGGTCTGAGAACGGTATCTCAGATCTCAATAAATGCCGGCCGTAAAAGAAATCCCGCACCTCTGAAAATTCTGAAGCACCTTCGGACATCTCCCTGCCTCCTTTCTGCTCAAAGTATGCCTGCCGGGAATTTTTTTGTCGAATCACGAAAACTTAATAATAAAAAAATCTCCGCCCTTGAAAACGGAGATTTTCACTTAGTTTTTAAAGCACCAGCCGATTCCGATGGCGCCTTCGCCCAAATGGGTTCCGATCACGGCACCGAAATAGCTGTTATAGAATTCGACATGAGGATATTTACCGCTTAACTCCTGTATAATATCCGCCGCTTCTTCTTCCCTGTTTGCATGGATGACAGCTGCCCGCATCGGGATTCCTTTACTTGCATCCTCCCCAAACAGCTCAAAAATTCTCGAAATCGCTTTTTTGCGTGTCCGAATCTTCTCAAAAGGAACAATTACCTTATTGTCAAAATGAAGAATAGGCTTTACCTTTAACAGACCGCCGATAAAAGCCTGAGCACTGCTTAGACGCCCGCCCCGCTGGAGGTGTGATAAATCGTCCACCATAAAATACGCACGGACTGTTTTTTTCATTTCTTCCAGCTCTTTTATAATCTCTTCCGGTGAGTCAACACCGTCTTTAATGAGCTGTGCTGCCTTTAATGCATAAAAACCTTGTGCCAAACAGCTGATCTCTGAATCAAAGGGATAAACTTTAATATGATCAACCATAGTGTTTGCCGAGGCGGCGCTGTTATAAGTTCCGCTGATTCCGCTGGACAAATGTATGCTTATGACTGCGTCATATGTTTTGCCCAGTTCTTCGTATAATGCGATTAATTCACCGAAAGAAGGCTGGGACGTAGTCGGCAGCTCATCATGATTTTTTACTTCTTTATAAAAACTTCTCCAGTCGAGTTCTGTTTCTTCGCGGAATGTTTTTTCACCGAAAACCACTTGGAGAGGGATCATATGAATATGATGTTCTTCTCTCATCTCTTTCGGAATATATGCTGTACTGTCTGTTACAACTGCAATCTTCATCACTTTACCTGCCTTATTAAGTACTTAATAAGTATTTTAATAGATATGCAGCTGTAAAAAAAGACTTGCCTTAACAGGCAAGTCTTCTCACACATGGCTAACGCATCTCTACCCAGCCGTTTTTAATGACCACGACAACGGCTTGTGTACGGTCATTAACGTTCATTTTCTGCAAAATATTACTCACATGATTTTTCACTGTTTTCTCACTGATAAACAATGATTCACCGATTCCGCGGTTGCTTTTTCCGTCTGCAAGCATTTGCAGCACTTCACATTCCCGTCTCGTTAATATATGTAATGGTCTCCGGATTTCCGGATAAACCTCATGCTGAGGATGAGCAGAAACTCCGCTTGTCGCAAGACGGCGGAATTCGTTGACAAGATTGTGGGTTACTTTCGGGTGAAGGTAAGAACCTCCCTCGGCTACCACTTTCACTGCTTCGATTAAAGTATCTGCGTCCATCTCTTTCAGGAGATAGCCTCTTGCACCTGTTTTTAAAGCATGAGTCACATAGTTTTCATCATCATGGATGGAGAGGATAATCACCTTAGATTCAGGGTACAGCTCAACAAGCTGTTTAGTAGCCTCTACTCCATTTACATTCGGCATATTGATGTCCATTATGACAACATCGGGATGATAATGCTCGACGATTCGAGCCGCCTCATCTCCATCGTCACCTTCTGCTACCACTTCAAAGGTAGGTTCAAAATCCAATATTCTTTTTACACCCTCACGGAATAGTTGATGGTCGTCGATAATAACAATATTTACTTTAGTCACACGCTACGCCTCCTTATCCTATTGTTCTATATACGCCGCTGTTCGGTCAATATGTCTTTTGGCTCTATTTAACAAATTATAGGCCGAGAGATAACGGAACCTTAATCATGATAAATGTCCCAAGACCTATTTTAGAGTCTATCGTTATCGTTCCTTCAAGCAGATCTACTCTTTCTTTCATTCCCAGCAAGCCGAATGACTTGTTTTTCTTCTGTTTAGCATCCTTAATATCAAAGCCTTTTCCGTTGTCCTTAATGATAAGGACGACAAAATCAGCGGTTACTTCCACTTTTACTGTTATTTCCTCTGATTCTGAATGCTTGAGTGCATTTGTGACGGCTTCCTGAGCGAGACGGAAAAGCGCCACTTCAAATTGCGGGGCAAGCCTTTTGTTCTCCGTGTCTCCGATACACTGAAAATGTATTTTCACCTTTCCGTTGTATTCTTCAGTTGTATAAAGATATTTTCTCAGTGTCGGAATCAGCCCGAGATCGTCCAATGCCATCGGTCTTAAATCATATATAATCCTTCTGACTTCGTAAAGGGCATTCCGCACATTCTGCCGAAGATTTCTGATTTCCTGAAATCCGTCCTCCGTGCCGCGGTCGCGGAAGATCCGTTCAATTAATTCCGATCTCATCATGACATTTGCCAGCATCTGCGCGGGACCGTCATGAATTTCTCTGGAAACTCTTTTTCTTTCTTCCTCTTGGGCTTCAATGATTCTTAAACCGAAATCTTGTTTAGCCTGCGCATCGGCAAGAAGAAGCCCTACTTGGCGAAGGTCTTGATTCAGGTAATTCAGAACGACGGTTATTTGGCTGACCAATGATTCTGACCGTTCAATGATTTCCTGAAGCCCCAAAAGCCGGCGTTCTAAATCATCTCTGCGCTCCCGCAGCTGCTTTTCACGCTGCTGGATCATCGTCAGTTCCACTTGAAGTTTGTGCGCCTTTTCATAGGCGTTGCGAATTTCTTCTTCGCTGAACTTATGGAAATTTCTGCTTACTTCAGACAAGCGGTTTCGTGCGTGCCGCGTATGAACTTCAAGTTTGTCGCCCAGCTCAATGACTTCGTACACCTGCTGTTTGATCTGTTTGAGTTCTTCAACCAGCTGCTCATATTGCTGGCGCGACTGCTCTCCGATTTGAAAAACCTCGTCCTTGCTCCCGTCCACGGTTTTCAGCATTTTCATAAGTATAGAATCCAAAACTTTGGAGTCCATCTTCGATTTATTCATCTGTCTCCCTCCGTAACGGTGTTGTTATGTATTTTTATTATAAATGTAATTGAACTGCAATTTATGTCGAATTATAATGAAAGAATGCGTATATTCTAGAAAAAAACATTTTTATATAGTATCTTACTCTTTCATGATACCAAAATATGCGCAAAAATTCTAAAGTCTGTTCGAATTTGTAGAAACAAGTCTTTTAATGCTTGTCAGGAGGGTCCAGCAATCATGCTGCACAGCTATTTAACTGTTAAAGAAGCGGGTGAACATGAGATTGTGATTGAAAAATCACGTTTTATCTGTCACCTGAGCCGTGCTGCTTCTGAAGAGGAAGCGCAGGAATTTATACAAAAGATAAAAAAACAGCACTGGAATGCGACTCATAACTGCTCAGCTTATCTGATCGGCGAAACCGACCATATACAAAAGGCCAATGATGACGGAGAACCAAGCGGCACAGCCGGCGTCCCCATGCTGGAAGTGCTGAAAAAACGAGGTCTGAAAGATACCTGCGCGGTGGTTACCCGGTATTTCGGCGGAATAAAGCTCGGTGCAGGCGGATTGATTCGTGCATATGGGAAGTCAGTGTCTGAAGGCTTAAATCATATAGGAGTTACGGAGCGGAAGCTGATGCGGATTATGCATACATCAGCGGATTATACGTGGCTCGGCAAGATAGAGAACGAACTGAGAGAATCAGTTTTTTTACTGAAAGATATCCATTATGCGGATCATGTCGAATTTGAAACGTACGTTGAAGAAAAAGACAAAGAAGCGTTTCTAAAATGGATGACAGAACTGACGAACGGCAAGAGTAAGAATACAGAGGGAGAACTGACGTATTTAGAAACAGACGTCAGCCCTAAAGGAGACTAATGTAATGGCTGAACGTGTAAGAGTGCGTGTTCGAAAGAAAAAGAAAAGCAAACGAAAGATCATATTCAAACGGATTTTGCTGCTGCTTACTCTCGTTTTGTTAGTCGCTGCCGGATTTGGCGGATACAAAGTATACAAAACGATCAATGCGGCAGATAATGCATATGATGCCCTTTCCCGCGGAGACAAATCAAAATTGCGGGATAAAGTCATCAATATGAAGAAAAAACCGTTCTCCATTTTGTTTATGGGGATCGAAAATTATGCCACCAGCGGAAAAGGCGGACGATCAGATTCTCTTATTGTCGTTACCCTTGATCCGAGAAATAAAACAATGAAAATGCTGAGTATTCCGCGTGATACGCGGGTGACGCTTGCCGGCGACACAACCGGTAAAAAATCAAAAATCAATGCGGCTTTTGCTAAGGGCGGAGCGGATGAAACCGTCTCAACCGTCGAAGACTTATTAGGCATACCGATTGATAAGTATGTCACTGTCGACTTCAATGGCTTTAAGGATGTTATTGATGAAGTAGGCGGGGTCGATGTAAAAGTGCCGTTTGACTTCGACGAGATGAGTGACGTCAGTAAAAAGAAACGGATCTATTTCAAGAAAGGAAACATGCATTTGAACGGTGAGCAGGCTTTGGCTTACGCGCGGATGAGAAAACAGGATAAGCGCGGAGACTTCGGCCGGAATGACCGCCAAAAGCAAATCTTAAACGCACTGATCGACCAAATGTCCAGAGCTGGAAATATTGCTAAAATTGATAAAATCGCTGAAACAGCGAGCAATAATGTACAAACGAATATCCGAATCACTGAAGGACTCGCCCTTCAGCAGATTTACAGCGGCTTTACCAGCAAAAAGATTGATACACTGACTATAACAGGATCAGATTTATATTTAGGCGGCGGCGGAACCGCGTCTACGGGCGGAACGTATTATTTCCAGCCTGATCCGACCAATCTCGAAAAAGTACGGCAGGAATTGCAGAAACATCTGGATTACCCATCCGGAAGCAGCACGGGAACGGACAGTACGACTGATTCGACTTCCGACAGCACGGGAACAGACGGCACAACCGATTCAACTTCCGGCGGCACAGGAACAGGCGGCACAACCGATTCAACCAACGGTACTGCTGGTGCAAACGGTACGGACAGCACACAGTCCGGCGGCACAACAGGCTATTAAGAGTAAACCCGATCCTTTGAGCAGGATCGGGTTTTTTTATATAATAAGAGAATAGCAGAATCCACAAAAAAAGCAGACCATTCGCATGATCTGCTCTTTTTAATTTTTCTTTACCAATCTTTTGTAAAACTTGGTAAATGGTTTAAATTGTTCATTTACTAACCCTGTGACCTCTGCTATGATTTGCATAAATACAATCAATACAAAAATAATAAACAGCGAAAGCCAAATGGTCGCGCTTTTCAGCAGGATGGCACTGACGCTGAAAATAAAGCCGATTAAATAAATGATAATGACAGCCGTGCGGTGTGACAGCCCGAAGGCCATCAGCCGGTGGTGTATATGTGACTTATCAGGCGCTGAGATCGGCTGTTTGTTTAAAATCCGCCTGATGACGGCGAATGTCGTATCAAAAATCGGCACGCCCAAAATGATGATCGGAATAATGATACTGAATAAAGTAACACTTTTATAAAGACCTAATAATGAGAGTACTGAGATGACGTATCCGAGAAAGAGCGATCCGGTATCTCCCATAAATATCTTTGCCGGGTGAAAATTATAAAATAAAAATCCGAGTGTGCTTCCTATCACGACAAGTGAAAGTGACAGAATAAGGATTTTCCCTCCGGACAACGCCATAACGGCGATAGTGGAGAGTCCGATGACCGACAGGCCGGCAGCGAGTCCGTCCAAACCGTCAATCAGGTTCATCGCGTTCGTAATACCGACGATCCATAACACAGTCAGCGGGTAAGCGACCCATCCCAATTCTAAACGTTCCGTTAAAAACGGTACGGAGAAAAAGTCCATTTTCAGTCCCGTGCTCACAATCATAATGGCCACGGCCAGCTGGACGAAAAACTTTACCTTTGCGCTTAATTGGTATTTATCATCAAGGATTCCTAAAATAACAATAATAAACGCACCCACCGTGATGGCGGTCATTTTCGTTTCATTATATATGCCGGCCGCGAGCACACCCGCCGCTACGCCGATAAAGATGGCCAAGCCGCCCATACGGGGCATTATTTTATCATGTACTTTTCGGTTGCTGGGCTGGTCAACTGCACCTATTTTGATCGCAATTTTTTTTACGATAGGAGTTAGGATTAAAACCGTTAGCAGAGAGACAAAAAACGCAACAACTATGCGAAACATGCGTTCGTCAAGCATAAAGAAGTCTCCTTTGGAATTATATGAAGTCTTTTCTGATATTGAACCGTTCCTTCCATTATAATTCTTACTAGTTATTATAACAAGCATCATCAAAAAGAAACACGCAAATCAAAAATGCGCTTTCCCTTTTAATGGGATTGCGCATTTTTCAATATACCCGTGCATTCGAGCATTCGGCCGAATAAAACATTCCAATCCCGTTTCCGGGCCAATTCACGGCGCAAAGCCTCATATGATCCGCTGCGGTCCGCTGCCAGAAGCGCGTCGCAGGCCGCGATGAAATCTGCGGGGTCACTGCCTTCAACGTATTCATAGACGAAAGGCCTTTTGATTTTTGACGTAGAAGAAAGGTTGCAGCCGACAACCGGTTTCCCGGCGGCTAAAAATTCAAAAAGCTTAAGCGGAAATACCGCGTCATTATAAGGTGAATTTTTATACGGCATGATGCCGATGTCGACAAGCTGCATATAGGACGGCACTTCATTCGGCGCGGCAGGTCCCGTCCAGATGACATTCGGACGGTCCAAAAGCGACTCGAAATCCGGATCGTCCTGAGCCGTGTTCGGGCCTACCAATAAAATCGTCCAATCAGGCCTCACATCTGCCGTTTCCGCCATAAGCGCAAAATCGAGCTTCGGTTTGATTCCGCCGATAAAACCGAGAACCGTTCCGTTCCGTCCCCGTAAAATGTCTTCATCCGGCTGTTTATTTTCCCGTGAAAACAGGTCATATTCCACTCCGTTTTCAATGGTGAACACTTTCTGGTGCGGATTCTCCAGCTTTTTTCCGACCTCTTGGTGCAGACAGTCAGATGTACACGTAATGGAATCGGCACGCTGTATGATTCTCATTTCCGCTTGTTTAATGATGTTTCTTCTAACATTTGACAGAACTCCGGACCGGCCGCTGATCGGAGCGGCCCACAGATCACTGCAATCGTAAATCACTTCATCCCAAGGAAACAGATCTGCCAGCAGCGGAAAACCGGGGAAGGTGTACCATAAGCAGCAGCGGGCCCCTTCTCCTTCTTCCTTCAGCATGTTCAACAATGGTGAAAGCTTATGCCTGTAGCACATGTCTGTATACCTGCCGAAGCGGAAAGCTTTTTTCTGCATGAGATCCTTTACAGTGAACTGCCGGATTCCCTCGGCGATCCCGGCCATCTGACCATCATTGGCTCGCGGAGACGGGCATACCCAAATGACGCTTTTCGTTTCTTTTTGCCGGGCGAGAAATTCAGCCAGCCGGTGCCGTCTGTATCTCAGCCGGTCATGCCCCCATTCCGCCGCTCCGACGATTACGTGAATAATCGGTTCCACCTTCATCACCCAGCTCCTCTGACGCCTACAGTCTTTTCAAGACCGCGTTTTTCGCATATTGCATAAAACACCACGAAGCCTTGATAAAATGCAGGCGCTCAATTTCTCTATAAACAAACCACGTTTTTTTTGCGGCTTTCCACTTGTTGCTTGAAATCGAATTCTGCACAAGCCTGTATTCTGAAAGGCACTCATTCAGGCCGTAAGCCGTAAATCCCCTTTTCAGCAAGGAAAGCCATGTCGCTAAATCCTGCCGCGTTCTGATATCAGGCATTTGAATCTGCCCTGTCTGCTCTCTGTCAATCATGACCGTTAAACAGCCGATAATCGTGTTTTTTAAAGCTTCATCATATGACAGGCTTTCAGGGGCTTGAATCGTTTTGTCCGTCGGCGTTCCGTCCTGCTCCATGACGCTGTAGCCCGTAAATGAAAAAGCGCAGGACCGCTCTGCCATAAACGCAAGCTGTTTTTGAAGCTTTTCCTTTTTCCATCTGTCATCGCTGTCCAGAAATGCGACATAACGGCCCTTGGCATGTTTAAGGGCTGTATTTCTGGCAGCCGCGGCTCCCCCGTTTTTCTCTAAATAAACGACGCGGATCCGCTCATCCTTTTGTTCATATTGCCGTAAAATATCTCTCGTTCCGTCCGTTGAACAATCATCCGCGATAATCATTTCCCAATGCGGGTGGCTTTGATGTAAAACAGACTGAATCGTGTCTTCGATATATTCACTTGCGTTATAAGACGGTGTAATGACAGATACGAAAGGTTTCCAGTTTGTCATGGTCACATCTCCATCGCAGATTTTTACAAGGACTCTCTAAAAAACTCAGGAATGACAATGAACATAAATGCAACTGCAATGCCGATTAAAACGCCCAGAACCGCTTTCTTTTTCGGCGGCATGCCTTGTCCCGCCGTTTCATTCATCGGCTCTGAATTGATGACGCCGGCCGCTTTCAGGTTCAGCTGCGTATTTTTCAATTCGTATAAAAATCGTTCCTTATCCACTTTGGCGTCCGCGCTGACGGTTTCTCCTTCAAGCGCAGCAATACTCTGCCGCACTACTTTTGCCCGTTTTTCAAACAGGTCCTGGTCATTCTTCAGAAAAGTTTTTATGACGGCTTGAAACACCGATTCGGTCTCCTGTTTGTTTTGGCCGCTGTAGCTGACCGTGATCAATGAATCTGATTGTGTTTCGACAGTCAGTTTACTTTTCACGGCCGCTCTTTCTTCGTCTGTTTTATCAGGCAAAGCCTGCTTTAAAAAGGCATCGCTCGTCAAAAGGAGCGGGATTTCTTTTGTATTGTTATAAAGCGGATGATCATAATTTCCCGCGGCGATCGCGGCTTCTGATGTAAAACTGCTGTTTCCGCTGATTTTTGACGGCAATACATATCCCGCCGCCCCTAACACAACGGGCAGCGCAATGATCCAAATGATATTCTTTTTGATACGCCGGGTTATTCTTGTCAACATATCCTTCATCTCGCATCTCCCTGTTTTTCATAGTACGCCGTGACGGCAGGCTCCTTTTGTAAACGCCTCAATATATTGACCGCCGCGATCACGAGCGAGAGAAATACCCAGTGGAAAAATAAATTTGATACGGAGCTTGGGCTGATGCTGCTTACCAAAAAACCGGCCATCGCCGTGATAAGTCCTTCTGTGACCAGTCTTGACTGATTTTCCGATTTTCTTTCATGACATTTATAAAGTGTCCAAAAAAGGAACAAATAGACTGTCAGGTAACCGAGCATCGTAAGCACGCCGAAGTTCGCCATAATCTCGACGAGCCAGTTGTGCACCTCAACTACGCCGCCCGTATCATAAACGGGCTCCGCTTTTAAATAGTAAGAGACGTTTCCGGCACCCACTCCGAACCCCCAGGAATCAATCACATAGTGAAAGGCGTTCTTTAAAAGATTCGCCCTCGCGAGGTTGGAAGGAAGCGGTTGCTGTCCCGGCATCGCCTGCGGAGCTGAAAACAGATTCAAGACGGCATTGGTGATACGGCCCGCAAATAAAACCGCAAACAGCGCCGCACCCGCTCCCGCAGCGTACAGCGCGAGTTTTTTCAACAGGGAAGGCAGCAGGATGAAGACGTATACAGCCGCCCCCGCGCATATGCCCAGCAGACTCGCGCGCGAACCGGTCAAAATGATTAAATACAAAGCGCAGATCGCAAAGAGCAGGCTGACGGCCTTCACATAGCCGTTTTTCATATTTTTCACCGCCGCCGCATACAGAAAGAAACTGATGCACAAAAACGTCGCGAAATCATTTTGATTAAAGAAAACGGACGTCGGATAATGCTGTTTGTACTGCGGGCCGTTATAAAGCGTGGAGCTCGGCAGATGGTGGTGTGTAAAATGGTTGTAAAAGCCGATCGCCATCACAAAAATGGTCATCACAAGCCATATGCCGTAAAAAACCATCAGCTGATCAAAGCGCTGAATGAACATGACAATAAGATAAATCAGAAACATGCCCATTCCCATTAAAGCTAAATATTTAATCCCGTACGTCACGGATTTTGCCCACAATAACGATAGGAGACCGTATGTAAACCATAAGGCGAAAAACATCAGAATCCCTTTTACATTCACCCGATTCCATCTGTCAATATGATAACGGTTTGTCAGGATGCCGGCGATGTGAAGGGCGCCCGCTCCGATTAATAACAGCCGGTATATAAATAAGCTGAAAAATCCGAGATGGACCGCAAAGAAGGCCTGGTTTAAAAATGTACACGCGATCAGTACATAAATGAGCCCCATAAACATCTGACCGTTTGTTGTAAAGGCGGATAGCAAAGCAAGTCCGGCAATGCCGATCATGGCGGCAAGCAGCAGCACGGTGATTTTTCCGAAGCCGGCATCCGCCCTGACCGCCTCCAGCATGATGAATCCTCCTGTAATGAGAGCGGCAAGCAGCACAAGAACATGTGCCGCTGAACATTTGATACTCACATGGCAAACCCCTTTCCAAAACCGGCAGCCGAGCCGGGCTGCCGAGAGCCTGAAGACAAATCTTTTTCTATCTTGCCAGTTCTTTTATTTGCCGATCGGCATGAACCGCCGGACGTCCGACGGAATGATAAGTGAATCCTGAAACCCTCATATACTCCAGCGGAAACATATTTCTGCCGTCAATGATGACCGGCTGTTTGAGCAGCTGCTTCACTCTCTGAAGATCCATCTCCTTGACTTCCGGCCAATCTGTTGTAATCAGGCATGCGTCCGCGTTTTTGATGGCACTGTACAGCTCTGTGTGATACTCAATGCCGCCGTCTCCTAATATCGCTGACGCTTCGGGAATCGCGATCGGATCATACGCTTTCACGTGAGCGCCCTGCTCTTTAAGACTTGTGATGATATCAAGAGCCGGGGCGGAGCGGACGTCATTTGTGTGCGGTTTAAAGGCCAGCCCCAGTACGGCCACGGTTTTCCCTTTTAAGGGCCCGATGGCGCGGTTCAATTTTTCCGTAATACGGACCCGCTGCTTCTGATTGGTTTCAATGACGGCTTCCATCATTTGAAACGGATAGCCGGCGGCGTTTGCGATATGCAATAAAGCCGTTGTATCCTTCGGAAAGCAGGATCCGCCGAATCCGATGCCCGCCTGCAGAAATTTATTCCCGATCCGGCTGTCAAGACCGACGCCTTCTGACACGTGGGAAATGTCCGCCCCGACACGTTCGCAAATATTGGCGATATCGTTAATAAAAGATATTTTGGCGGCTAAAAAAGCATTTGCGGCATACTTAATCATTTCCGCGCTTTCAAGATTGGTCTTTACGATCTTCGTACGGAACGGCTTATGAAGCTCTTCAATGACCGAAGCGGCATGTTCGCTTGTGGCGCCGATAACCGCCCGCTCCATCTGCATCGTATCCCGCACCGCCGAACCTTCGCGGAGGAATTCAGGATTTGACGCGACATCAAACGGATATTTTCCCTTTGACGCTTCGCTGACGATTTGGTAAACGAGCTTTCCCGTCCCGACCGGAACAGTGCTTTTGGTGACAATGATTTTGTATCCGTTCAGCTGTTCTCCGATTGTTTGCGCCGCTGCCTTAATGTAGGTCAGATCGGCTTCACCCGTCTTTGACATCGGCGTACCGACGGCGATATAGATGATATCAGCGGCTTTCACAGCCGGCTCAATATCGGCCGTAAAGGATAACCGCCCGGCACTGACATTTTTTTCGGCTAATTCCTCAAGCCCCGGTTCATATATCGGGATGACTCCGTTTTGCAAGCTTCTGATTTTCGCTTCATTGATGTCACAGCAAGTCACATGATGGCCGATTTCCGCAAAACAAGTTCCAGATACAAGACCTACATACCCTGTTCCTAATACAGCGATTTTTTTCACAGCTTCATCCCTCTTTCGAAAGGTTCTCCTCTTGCCCGGCCCGGTTCATTACGGATCGGTATTTCTCTTTCAGCGCTTCCGCGTTTTGGCTTGCGTCAAAATACGTGCGGACGGTTTGATAAAGTTCCTCGGCTGTTTGCGGCGTCCAAGCCTCTCCTCCGTCATATCGCAGAATCGATTCTGCCAGCGTCTCAGGTGAACCCGGCTTGATCAGCAACCCCCGGTGTTTCCCGAATAAAGAAGCCAATCCTCCGACATCGGTGCAGATTACCGGCACCTTCAGAGCGAGCGCCTCAATGACCACAGTCGGCATGCCTTCGCTGTAGGACGGCAGCGCCATTACATCCGAGGCCAGCAGATAGTCCTGTACCTTGTCGTTCGGCACTTGCC
Source organism: Bacillus sp. KICET-1 (assembly GCF_027721405.1). Taxonomy (NCBI): domain Bacteria; kingdom Bacillati; phylum Bacillota; class Bacilli; order Caryophanales; family Bacillaceae; genus Bacillus; species Bacillus sp. KICET-1. The sequence continues at coordinate 1,417,885 of NZ_CP113515.1, read as the reverse complement.
CCGTGACGATATGAGCGGCTTCACGCAATGAAGATGCGGCGGGACCGTCACCGACAAAGACAGCTTCATAATTTTCATCCAATGACTGAACGGCTTTTGATAAGTCGAAAACACCTTTCTCTTTGACAAGCCTGCCGATGAACACGATCAGTTTTTTATCCGGAGGAAGGCCGAGCCGTTTTCTGACGGCTTCTTTCGTCTCGTTCCTTTTTCGGAAGGCGTCAAGCGTGATGCCGATCGGAAGCACGCTGCACTCCGCTTCGATGAGCTTTTTCATTTGTTCCCGCAGACTGCCGCTCACAGCGTAAATATCGGCTGCTTCCCGCACCGCAAATGTAAATGCGCGATGAGCGCTTTTGCTGTAATGCGGATAGACATTGACATCACTGCCATGCAAGGTCAGCACATACGGAATGCCTAAAGCCTTTGACACAATGGCGGCCGCTCCGCCTGACGGCATGGCGAAATGCGCGTGAATCAGATCGGGCTTCAGGCCATGATTTCTAATCGCGGAAAGAACCGATGCCGCCATTCTTTTATGCGGCTGCGCCCATTTCAGCTGCCCGGGAACCGCCTGATAAAACGGCCGGTGGACGGACACGCCTTTCCGCCATTCATGCGCCGGCCTTATATCCTTTTGCCGATACGTCTTTTTCAGCACCCGGAATGGCGCGGCGAGTTTCGGCCGCGGACAAATGACAGTCATCTCCGCGCCAAGCTTTCTCAGTTCTTGGGCCTGCGTCTCATGAAAAACCCCTTCTCCCGGCTTCTCACTGCTCGGATATACACTTGTCATCCACAATACCTTCATAGCAAACGTCCTTTTCTTAATTTACTTTTCATATGCGGATAAGCTTTTCCTAACAGGAATAAATAACACAACGCGCCGCAGACTACAGAGATTGCCAGACGCAGCTTGACATCAAGGCTGATCCGCTCCGTGCCGAAGCTGGCTGTAAAGGCGATGACACCCATTGCCGCCGTAAGCAGAAACGGTTTGGCCACGGCTTTGAAGTAAGCCGACAGACGCAGCTTAATGACATATGCCAACAGCCAGCGCCCGATCAGGAAATTCAGGATGCTGATGAAAGCGTACGTCCAGGCTACCGTCAAGAGATTTCCGGACAGCACGGCGGCGTACAAAGATGCACCATACAGCAGCATCACCCCGGCGTCCCAATAAAACGCCAGATCGGCCCGCCCTTTTGCGAGCAGCACAGATCCGTTCGGATTCATCAGAACCCTTAAAATCCCGACGATGGCGAGAACGTTTAAAACCGGGACAGCCGCCAGCCATTTTTCTCCGAATACCGAAGCCACGAATGCATCCGACACTGAAACCAAACCGAGCAAAAGCGGAAAGGATATCAGCGCGAGTATTTTGGTCATATTGAGAAATCCTTCTCTGATAACGCTGTTTTCATGCTTGTTTTTCGCAAAGACGGGAAACGCGACTCTCGTAATGATCGGATTAATTTTTAATACCGGAAGCGTGACAATCTGGTAGGCCAGATTGTAAATGCCGAGCGCCTCGGCGCCGATAAAACTGCCGATCAGAATCATATCAATATTCGCCCCGAGCCGGTTCACAAGCCGGGAAGACAGCTGAAAGGCCCCGAAAGAAAAGAAGCCTTTCATTCCTTTCAGATCAAAAACCAACGCCGGTCTCCATGTTTTTCTGCAGGACATCCAGTACAGAATGCCTTTTGACGATTGCAGCAGCACCTGAGAAATCACATAGGCGAGAATCGGGTCCGTATAAAAAACCGCGGCCGCCAAATACACGAAGGACAGCACATTTGAAAAGATTTCAATCTTGCTTAACGTGTTAAATGCCAGCGCTTTTTGCAGCATATACTGGTATTGCTGACCGATCGGCGCGATTAAAAACATGACGGCCAGCACGCGGATTAAATAGACAAGCTCCTCCCGCCGATAAAAATCGGCGATGAGCGGACTGCTGAAAAACAGCAGCGCAAACAGCGCAAGCCCCGTTATGATATTCAGCCAGTACAAGGCAGACATCTGTTTATCAGTCACATGATCTTTTTGAATGAGCGCGGCGCCAAAACCCATATCAAGCGCAATTTGGGCAAACACCACTACCGTTGTGATCATGCCGACAAGACCGAATTCAGCCAGTGACATGACCCGCCCGAGCAGGGCGAATTGGATGATTTGAATGACCGTAATACACGCTGTCGAAATACTTGTCCATTTGGCGCCGCTCAAGATTTGATTTGTAATACTAGGCATCGTTTTCCCTACTTTTTTGTCTGCTGACCAGAATTTTTATCGCGCCCCGTCACCGGTCCAGATCACTTTGCACGTTTTGAGCATAATCTTCAGTTCCAATGAAAAGGTCAGGTTGCGGATATAGTATAAGTCAAACATCAGTTTTTCCCTCGGTGTCATGTCATATCCCCCGTTGACCTGCGCCCACCCGCTTAATCCCGGCTTAACGGCCAGCCGCTCCGTAAACCCCGGAATCTCAGCCTGAAACTGTTCCGTAAACACGGGACGCTCGGGACGCGGGCCGATCAGGCTCATTTCTCCCCGAAGCACATTTACCAGCTGAGGCAGCTCATCAATACGGGTCCTTCTGATAAAAGCGCCGACCTTTGTCACGCGGGGATCCTTTTTCAGCGCCCAGACCGCCCCCGATTTTTCAGCATCTATTTTCATAGAGCGGAGCTTATACAAATAAAACGGCTTCCCGTCTTTGCCTACCCGCTCCTGCTTATAAAAAGCCGGGCCGGGGGACTCCAGACGAATCAGTATGGAGAACAGGCCCACCACCGGGAGCGCCGCCAAAAGCCCCGCAAGCGCAAACACAATGTCCATGAATCGCTTAAAAGCCAAATAACGGGCCGTTCTTTCCGTAACGGCAGCGGAAGTCCCCTGCCGCACTGCATAGTTATTATTTACATTCATGCTTTTCTCTGCTCCCACTGACACACACCTCACGATTTGTTGGGATGTTTGATGACCTATGCCGTGAGTTTAGCAGATGGATGTTAATTGGAAGTAAAGGAAGCGTTAATGTTTATTAGAATGTTTTGATTATTGTTTTTTTATTGTAAATCTATTCATATCCATAAACGGCCGCTACTATAATTGAAAAGGATCATTATGAGCGGAAAACAACGAAAAAGCCTGCCGATCAATTTTGACCAGCAGGCTCGTACACAAATATATAAAAGTTTTACTTATAATAAGACACGATTCCATCATTGATGGCTGCAGCTGCCTTTTCCTTATAGGATGCTTGCTTTAATTTACTTGCATCAGACGGATTCGTAATAAAAGCCGTCTCTACTAATACACTAGGCATTTTGGAATACTTAATGACATAGAATGGCGCTGTTTTAACCGCTCTGTCTCTTGTTTTTAATGCATTAACAACCTTAGGCTGAATTTGTCCTGCCAGGCGTTTGCTTGCAGCGGCTTGATATGTCTCATCATAGTAGGTCTCAGTTCCGTTTGCAGAAGTTGCATCATTTGCATTGCCGTGAACGCTGATGAATAAATCCGCTCCTGCGGTTGCACCTTTATTTACCCTTTCCTGCAAGGAATAAAATGTATCATTAGACCTCGTCATGACCGGCAGAGCACCTGAAGCATTTAATTTTGTATTCAGCCTTTTAGCGATATCAAGATTGACGTCTTTTTCTAAAATGCCGTTACCTATAGAACCGGAATCTTTCCCTCCATGACCCGGATCAATTAAAATTGTTTTTCCCGCTGCCGGATTTTTCAGCTGGTTTGCAACATTTGAGCTGACAGCCGGGGTATTCCCAATAATGGTAAAGCTGCTTAATTTTTTTCTCCCGATAAAGACTCTTGTTTCTTTTGAAAGATTGCTGCCGTTTGTCAGAATGATAGATTGTTTTTTCTTTGCAGCAAGAGCAGCACCCGCTATGGAGTCTGCATACCCGAAACCATTGCTGACGAATACATTGCCTGTCGGAAGATTTAATTGCTGAACTAGATTGGCCGCAAGTTCGTATCGATTGCTTCCGCTGATTCTTTTTGGAGAAGGGAGTTTCTTAAAGACAGAGGCATTTATGCTCCCGGTTCCCCCTGCTACAATAGAGCTTTTGATCCCCTTGCTTTTTATAGCTCCTGCTGTGGCACTGTTGATAGCTGTTTTATTCGTAAACAAAATTGGATATCCGTTCTTTGCGGCATATGGAATTGCAGCTATTGCGTCAGCATATAAAAATCCGTTTGCAATAACGGCTTTTGAGGCGGCAGGCATTTCCTTTGCTACTTTAGCTGCCGTATCATATCGGTTGCTTCCTGAAATTCTCTTAACACTGATGCCGAGCGCTTTGATTTGATTTGCTGTATTTGCTGACACAGCAGGCGTTCCGCCGACGATAATGACCGTTTTTGTTTTTAATTCTTTCAGACGGGTTTTCGTCTCTGATGACAAATTATCTTTGTTTGTGTAAAGCAGCGGCGCATTTTTCTGATATGCCATCGGGGCAGCGGATATAGCATCTGCATACGAACCTCCGCCGACGACAACAGCTGTACTCGCTGTTGAATACACCTGCTTGGAAAGCGCAGCAGCCGTACCGTACCTGTTGCTTCCCCCTACTCTTTTAACCGCGTTGTCAGCTAAGGCTGACGGGATAAATAAGATGAGTCCCAGCATAGAAATGATCAGGACTTTAAGATAAGAACGCAATTGCCTTCCTCCTGCTCTTGTTTATTTAATAGTCAGTCAATGTAGTGCCCGGATAATAAAATTTTAAAATTGAACTATATGAATCTCCTGAATCCGCTCTTGCCTTAGCGCCGTATTGGCTCATGCCGATGCCGTGTCCATATCCCTTTCCGCTGATTGTAAAAGCAGAACTGTTTTGACTGACGGTCACATAAGTGCTTTTAAACACGGAGGCTCCGATCATCGTTCTCAATTCAGTCACCGGCACAGTCATTGCAGATGTTTTATTTGCCTCGTAATTTCCATTGTTTTGTTTGACAGCGTAATTCACTTTCAAAGTTGCTGTTTTAGCCCGCTGTCCTTTAGTTGTTCCGCTGAATGTAAGATCTTCTATTTTTAAAATTTTAATGGCGGAAGCGCCTGTTTCCTTATTTTTCAGAATCCAATTTTTAATACCGCTCAGTTGAGCTGCATTTGTCTCATTCTTTGAAGCAAACCAAGAGGCCGGCTTATTTACATCAATTGAATCCGGATTGATTTGCTGCTTAGAAAGCGTCAGACTCCAGGCAGTTTGAGGATCTTTTGTGTCTTTTTTCGCAGTTAAATAAGGAACGCTTGAACCCCATACTTCGTCGCTTGATTCTGTATAACCGCCATTACTCGATGAATAAGCCGCCGTAATTAAATTCCCTTTGTAAGTCAGCACCTTATTTTTTGTCTGCTGCACCGCTTTCGTTGTATTGGCATTCCAGCTGTACCCGCCATATACTTGAAAAGCAGTAGTATCAGCAACAGTGCTCCCGGTCTTCGTAATTGAGTATGTTCTTGCCGCAACCGTTTGCGCCTTCAGCGCTTCAAGAGACCAGCTTGCAGGCATTTCATTCGGTACGACACCTTTTAAATAATCTTCAAAAGGAATGTTTTCATTTACAGGTCTGATATATTTGCCTGACTCTATTGAAAAATTAACCGTCCCCAAGTATTCTTTTCCATTCAAACTGATCCGGTTGGATTCATTGTACGTTTCCGGTTTTATTCTCAATGAATTCCCATATGTTTTAATATGATTAAGATTTAACTTTCCATTATTGATTTGTAAGTTGTATGTGCTTCCGCCGGCTAAGTAAAAATGGTTTGAAAGCTCATTTTCAACCCCGGCGGAAATGGAGCTTGTACTTCCGATAAAGTCGTATGCATACGACGCCTTCTCTTTTGTCACTGATTTAGCTGCTGAAGGAACATCATCTTGTTTGATATATAATATTTGGCTGTTTTTTTTGGCGGCTAAAGAAGCGCCAACCAGGACATCAGCATATTTCGTTCCATTAGTCATGACGGCTTTATCAGCCTTCAACTTTAGCTGATTAATGATATTAGCAGTCAATTCATACCGTGTTGATCCGGGTATTCGCTGCACAGTTGAAGTTTTTTTAATTTGATTTTCTACAGCATCACTCACGCTGAACGAACTCCCGATAATTAAGACTTGCTTCGGAAGATCATAATCCGGCAATTTATCCTTTTCAGTCAGTAGAATGGGATAGCCGTTTGCAGCGGCATACGGAGCAATGGCTAAAGCGTCTTGAAAAACATTACCTGTTACAACAATTGCTTTATCGTAATTTCCCATTTGTTTTGCAATGTTTTCTGACAGAACATAACGGTTTTTCCCGCTGATTCTTTTCACAGCTCCATAAGACTTAAGCTTATTTTCAACGTCCTTTGAAATACTTTTAGCCCCGCCGATGACCAGAATATTATCGGGATTGAACTTAGCAATCTGTTTTTCTGTTGTTTTTGTCAAAGTGTCCGGCTGTGTAAATAACACCGGCGCATCCAATTTTTTTGCCAGAGGAATTACTGGTAATGCATCGATAAAAACATCACGATTGACGAGAATAACGGTTTTAGGATTCGTCCATTGGGAGTCAGATGCAAGAGCCGCCGTCTCATATCGGGATGCCCCCGAAAAGCGGTTGGTTACAGACACATGATCACCGGTAACCTGATAAAAACCGGTTGGAGATAAAGAAATGCTTGATTGATTTCCTATGTAATTTGTCAGCTTAACAGATATATTTGAATCTGCCGCAAAGGAAACCGCCGGTATAAGCAATATAACAACAGCTAGAGTCAGTCCTATTAAATGTTTGCAAGTTTTCAAGATTACAGCGTCCCCCTGTTCATTAATTTGCCGGTTCGATATCCTTCAGCATAAGCTGTCCCTTGCTATTTTTTTGATATTTTACTGTCACTTTGTCGCCATTATCCAAATTCTTAACATCGTCGGCTGATTCTTCAGTGATATCAAAACTTACCGGTTCATGATCCACAGTGACTTCTATTGTATGAGTATCCGCCAGTCCTACATAAGTGCCCTCTTTCGTTACCAGCTTTTCACCCGCATCCTCGCCCTGAGATTTTTCATTATTAACTCCGCACCCGGCGAGAAGCAGTATAAAGAACAAACATCCGAAAATTTTTTTCATTTTTTTCACCTCATTATGGATTATCGACAATATATTATCTATTTTAAAGAAAAATTAAGAAACATTGAAACTTTTTTCGATAACATTCGACTATATTAGGATTTATTGTATTCTATTATAAAATATTTCATTTACTGGAAGTTCGATTTCCAATTTAAAACAGATGGGGTGTATTGAGATGAGAAGTAAACGAAGAAAAAAGAAAAAGACTTTGTTACTGGTCTTTCTGACAATCATCGGCATTTTTATTTTAGTTTCCGGCGGCTTTACATACTATCTATGGCATAAAGCGGCATCAACCGTCGCCAGTATTCACGAAGACATTAACAAATCGAATAAACGCAGCACTGAGGTGAAAATAAATAAACAAGAACCGTTCTCTGTCTTGATCATGGGAGTGGACGAACGTAAAAATGATAAAGGAAGAGCCGACTCGCTCATTTACCTTACTGTCAATCCAAAGACAAAAACAACGGAAATGGTCAGTATTCCGCGTGACACTTATACAAAAATTATCGGCAAAGGCACGATGGATAAAATCAATCATTCATATGCATTTGGCGGTACGCAAATGGCAGTAGATACTGTGGAGAATTTCTTGAACCTTCCTGTAGATTATTTCATTAAAGTAAATATGGAAAGCTTTAAAGATGTCGTTGACACTTTAGGAGGCATCACTGTCAACAGTACATTCGCTTTCAACTATGACGGTTATTCCTTCAGCAAAGGCAATATTTCATTAAACGGTGATGAAGCCCTCGCTTACTCACGAATGAGAAAAGAAGATCCTAAAGGGGATTTCGGGCGCCAAGACAGACAGCGGCAGATTATAGAGGGTATTATCAATAAAGGGGCAAGTATCTCTTCTGTCACGAAATTCGGAGATATGTTTAAAGTAGTAGAGAACAATGTAAAAACGAATTTAACCTTTGATGATATGTGGGATATTCAATCCGGCTATAAAGATGCCCGCAAGAAAGTGATTCAGCATGAGCTGAAGGGTGACGGCACTAAAATCAACGGAATTTACTATTATAAAGCAGATGAAAACGGTCTTGCTTCCATTACTAAAGAATTGAGAAGCAGCCTCAACCTTTAAACTAATGCAGAAAAAGCAGCTTCGCATACATTATGCGGAGCTGCTTTTTTGTTACACCTCGAAAGAATCAGGACGCTCTGAACGCAGTCCGAATTGATAGAGCAGCCCCTCAGCAATCCTTCTTGACGCCATGCCATCTCCATAGGGATTAGATGCCCGCGACATTTTTTCATATTCCTGCTTGTCTGTCAGCAGCTGTTTTGCCATCTGATAAATCGTTTCTTCATCAGTACCGGCTAATTTCAGAGTGCCCGCCTCCACTCCTTCGGGCCGTTCAGTCGTATCGCGCAATACGAGAACCGGCTTTCCTAAGGAAGGAGCTTCCTCCTGAACGCCTCCTGAATCAGTTAAAATAAAATACGACCTTGACGCAAAATTGTGGAAATCAATCACTTCAAGAGGTTCAATTAAATGGACGCGCTCCGAATCACCAAAGTGCTTATCAGCAGCTTCACGTACAGCGGGATTCAGGTGTACCGGATAAACGACTTGCACATCGCTGAATTCATCTGCGATCCGGCGGATGGCTTTAAACATAAGTTCCATCGGCTGACCTAAATTTTCCCGGCGATGCGCCGTCAGTAAAATCATTCTGTCATTGCCGATTTTTTCAATAATATTATGGGAGTATTCAGAGTGAACCGTTGTATGCAAAGCATCAATCGCTGTATTTCCGGTAACAAAAATGGAGCTTTCTTTTTTATTCTCATTCAACAAATTTTGCTTCGCTTGCTGAGTCGGAGCAAAGTGGATATCAGCAAGCGAGCCAGTCATTTGGCGATTCAATTCTTCCGGAAAAGGTGAATATTTGTTGCCCGTGCGCAATCCGGCCTCCACATGTCCGACTGCAATCTGGTGATAGAAAGCTGCAAGGCTTCCGGCAAAGGTTGTTGTCGTGTCACCATGAACAAGAACAATATCAGGTTTGATTTCCTTAAACAGGCCGTCCAGTTTTACCAGGGCGTTTGAAGTAATTTCAGCCAGCGTCTGTCGTTCTTTCATAATATTCAAATCAAAGTCAGGCTTAATTTGAAATGCGTGAAGAACTTGATCCAGCATTTGTCTATGCTGGGCAGTCACAGTGACATATGATTCTATTTCAGGGCGTTTTTTTAATTCGAGCACAAGGGGCGCCATTTTTATCGCTTCAGGCCTTGTACCGAATACCGTCATGACTTTAAGTTTTTTCATATCTCTTTCTCCTGTATCAAGTTTGTGATCATTTTTCATTATCAACCCATTTTACACGATATGATCCGCCAGTTAAATATCTTGTATTATTTTTCCCATAAATGAAAAAGGATATATCATTAAGGCTTTACGGATAAAACTTGTTTAATAATGGTTTATCTTATATCATTAAAAGTGTTAAAAATGAAATATCGGGTATACAGAAAATATCAGCAAGCCTGAGTCTGTATAGATATCTTAACTTATATTTAAGTGACGCTAAGGAAGGTGCTTTAAAGTGAAAAAAGTACGCAAAGCCATAATTCCCGCTGCAGGTTTAGGGACACGCTTTCTGCCGGCAACAAAAGCCATGCCGAAAGAGATGCTTCCGATTGTAGACAAACCAACGATTCAATACATAATTGAAGAAGCGGTTGAAGCGGGTATTGAAGACATTATTATTGTTACGGGAAAAAGCAAGAGAGCCATTGAAGACCATTTTGATTACTCACCAGAGCTGGAAAGAAACCTAGAAGAAAAAGGGAAAGTCGAACTCTTAGAAAAAGTCCGAAAAGCCTCTAATCTTGCTGACATTCATTATATCCGGCAAAAGGAGCCAAAAGGTCTTGGACATGCCGTTTGGTGCGCACGTAATTTTATCGGTGACGAGCCATTTGCCGTCCTTCTCGGAGATGATATCGTTCAAGCTGAAAAACCAGGGCTTCGCCAGCTGATGGATGAATATGAAAAAACACTTTCTTCTATTATAGGGGTTCAGCAAGTGCCTGAAGAAGAAACCCATCGTTACGGAATTATTGATCCGCTGACAAGTGAAGGCCGCAGATATCAGGTGAAGAACTTTGTTGAGAAGCCGGCTCAAGGGACTGCTCCGTCCAATCTGGCAATACTGGGACGTTATGTCTTCACTCCTGAAATCTTCATGTACCTTGAAGAACAGCAAATTGGTGCCGGAGGAGAAATTCAGCTTACAGACGCTATTCAAAAGCTGAATGAAATCCAGCGGGTTTTTGCTTACGATTTTGAGGGCAAAAGGTATGATGTTGGTGAAAAACTGGGTTTTATTACCACTACATTAGAATTTGCGATGCAGGATCGTGAACTGCGTGATCACCTTATCCCTTTCATGGAAGACCTGTTAAGAAAAGATGAATTATAAGAAAAAAAGCTGTTGGATTTATTCCAACAGCTTTTTATTTTATAATGCAGGTTAAAGTTTGATTATCGTTATTGATAATAAAAGCGTATTTATCATTTGCCGCAATAAATTGCCGATCACTGCTGCCCTTTATAACATCTTTATTATTCAGGGATAGATCTGCCGGAGTAATAGCTGATATTCCTCTGAAAACAAGCTGCTCGGCCTTGCCATTATTCACTACATAACTGACCTCGCCATTTTTAAGATATAGCATCTCCCGGCCGTTCACTACTTCTTTCTGCAGCTCTTTCATTTCTTGCTGAATATCATTAACGCGCTCACCGAGATGTGACACAAGTTGATCAGTATCACCCTGCTTTACATACGGAGAAAAAGCGGATGCTTTCACATTTGAACTTTTTTCGTTATAGACCGCTGCATTTTCCGGGATATAGTACGTTTTATTATTGACCTCAATCTTTGTTGATTGCCTGTCTTCAGATACCACTTTCACCTGAGCACCGAACGGAATAAGGAATTCCGCCTTTTTTTTCAGCTCTGTATCTTTATAGGCCTGCGTCTGGTCTTTTAATACGAAACCTTTTTTGTTCACCAATATCTGGTCTTTCCCCTTGTTAACATCATCTTGATATCCGATCTTACCGAAGGAAGCGATAGTACGAAGCGGGGCGCTGAAAAACATGGTTCCTGCCATAAACACAAGCAGTATTGATAAAATAGCAATTTGAATAGCATTGACTGCTGATCCGGATTTACTATTTTTCTTTTGTTCCTTCACAATTGCCTGCTGCTCAGGCGATTCTTTTTTACGTTCAGCAACCTGATCTTTCTTATATTTCTCTTTGTCTTTTTTGGAGAGTTTATTAAACCAATCGATAAATGCTTTGTACTCTTTGACGACGGTTTCAGTGTCGTCGAACATTCTTAATTCACCATAGTGCATCCAAGCCACACGGTCACACATTTTTTCAATCTGACCAATGGAATGACTCACAAAGAAAATGGTTTTTCCTTGTTCTTTAAATTCCTGGATCCGGTCAACACACTTCTGATAAAATGTCTGGTCTCCTACGGAGAGGGCTTCATCAATGATTAAAATATCCGGATCTATATGCACGGAAATAGCAAAACCAAGGCGGGACTTCATACCGCTTGAATAGTTTTTCACCGGCTGATTAATAAAATCACCGATCTCAGCAAACTCAACTATGCTTTCATACATCTCATCGATTTCTTTATTTGTCAGCCCCATCATTAAACATTTAAGTCTTATGTTATCCCGGCCCGTCAAAGCATTATTTAAACCGGCTGCAATCGCAATCAGCGACGGCTGGCCGTTCATTTCAATTTCACCGCTTGTCGGCGGTATCACTTTTGCAAGCAGATTGGACATCGTCGATTTACCCGATCCGTTAATTCCCACAAAGCCGATTGTCTCCCCTTCATATACATCAAAGGAGACATTTCGCACAGCGAAAAAACCGTTATCTTTAGCAGGGAAAAACAAACCTTTTATTTTATCCGACTGTTTTTCATAAAGATGATACTGCTTTGAAACATTTCGAAACGAAACCTTTAGTTTCATCGTACAATCTCCTTACGTATTAAAGAAAGTCAATAAACTTATCTCTGAATTTCATGTGTAAAACAGAACCGACTGTTAACAAAAATAAGGTGAACAGCCAGAAATACAGTGTATATTTCACATCTTGAAAGAACCACTGACCATCTAATAAGCTGTTCCTGAAACCGTCAATTATATAAAAAAGCGGATTCAGCTTCAAGACAGGAACCAATTCCGGGTGAGCTGCCCCCAGCTTTGAGTTAATATCCCAAAAAACCGGCAGGAGGAAAAACAAAAGTCTTGTCACTGCCTGCAGAAGAAACTGATAGTCTCGGATCAGCACGCTGATTGTCGAATTAAACAAGCTGAACGAAAATAAGAAAGCCATCAGACAAACAAAATAATAAATATATTGAAGCCAATGAAGGCTCGGATAGATTCCGCTGGCGAGCAATGCAATGATATAGATCACCATCATAATTGCATAACTGAACAAATTAGAAGCGATGGCGACAGACGGCAAAGAACTGATTGGAAAATTCATTTTAGCCACCATTTTAATTCTTTTAAATACACTATTTGATCCGTCTAATATTGTCGGACTTATAAAAAACCACGGTATCAGACCTGCAAGCATCCACAAAATAAAAGGCACTTCTCCGGCACCTGTAGCCATCGGCCCCCCTTTTCTGATCCCCAATCCAAAAACAAACCAATAAGCAAGCATTTGAATAAGAGGATTTAAAAACTGCCATAAAACGCCTAAATAATTCATTTGATATTTAGACTTTGTTTCGTAGGCTGCTAAACGCATGATTAAAGGAAATGATGTTACTTGCTCTTTTAGTATTTTCACTACAGCATTCATTTTAATCTTCCTTAGGTTGATTTGATTTTATAAAGCATCGCTGATAATTGTACCAGAAATCAAATTTTTTTTCACTTTCAAGCCGCATGCAAATGCTGCTAAAAGGTTTGTAAAGCATAATAGAAAAACCCCTTGATACAAAGGGGTTTTTCTATTATTCAGATTCAAACACAATTTTCACGACTTTCTCAGAAGAATGTCCTGACTCAAGATAACAGAATTTGTCATAAAAAGGTTTGAATGAAACCGGGTGCCGATAATCCGGTGATGAAATATGTTTGATTGCCTCGATCGTTTCCTCTGTCGTTTTCACTAACGGACCAGGAGCATCTTTCTCAAAATCGAAATAAAACCCTCTGAGTTTATCCCGGTATGTTTCAATATCGGGAACAAAAAACAGCATCGGGCGTTTCAGATTTGCAAAATCGAAAAATACAGAAGAGTAATCGGTAATTAACAGATCTGAAATCATATACAATTCCCGAATATCTTCGTGTGCAGAAAAGTCGTAAGCAAACCCTTCAAACGGACCGAGGTCAAAATTTTCGGCCACAAGATAATGCATTCTCAGAATAACGAGATATTCATCTCCGAGCTCTTCCCTTAATTTATGCAGGTCTAAATCAAGGTCAAATTTATAACGGCCTTTAGCATAAAACTGGTCATCTCTCCATGTCGGCGCATAAAGAATGATTTTCTTATCCTCAGGCAGGTTTAACCTTCTTTTTATCGCTGTGATTGTCTCATTATTATTATCATTATGAAGAAAATCATTTCTCGGATAACCTGATTCAATCATAGTTTTATCGAATTGGAAGGCGCGCGCAAATATCTCAGACGAGTAGGCATTAGGAGAAATTAAATAATCCCAATTGGATGCCTCTTTAATAAAATTCTTTTTATATTTTTTCGTATTAGTACCCGGCATATGAACTTCTTCCATATCCATTGCAAGTCTTTTTAAAGGCGTGCCGTGCCATGTTTGAAGATAGGTTGTATGTTCCGGCTTTGGAATCCATAAAGGCAGACGGCTGTTGACGACCCAATATTCTGCCCGCGCCATAGCAAACAGCCACTTGATAGAAAGCCTGTTAATGTATTGAATGCCCTTCTCTTTAAAAGGCGCTGCATACTGTTTATTTACGCTCCAATACATTTTATATTCAGGATGATTGATTTGCATGTATTCATAAATGGCTCTCGGATTACAGCTGTATTGTTTGCCGTTAAAGCTTTCAAAAATAATGGTCTTGCTTTTAACAGGCATTTTGCTCGCCATTCTGAAAACAACTTTATAACCTTTCGTAATAAGGGAATTTCTGCGTTTTTTCAGTTTTTTCATTTTGGAAATGAAACGTTTTTTCTTCCCTTTTATGAAGTATCTCATCCTTGTTTTCAGGCTGTAGTCGTTCACACGGATACAGACAGTCTGCTTTTTCTTCTTTTTATATACCTCATACCTGACCGGTCCGCTGTCTTTATTCACAACGCTTATGAGGCCTTTCAGTTTATTTTTTCTGTCTCCGAGCACAAGCGGAGTGCTGCTGAGAACAATAGGTTCAGCTTCGTCGTTTTCACAATGAAACTCCATAAACATACGGTAGACAAATCGTTTTTCCAGAGAATAAGGAATATCTTTTAATGGAATTTTTATTTGGAAATCAAAAATTTCAGGGGTGAATGCATCTTCCCGAAGCTGTTCAATATTCTCCGTTTTTTTCGTCATTTTAATAGGGAAATGTTTCTCTACGGGATCTTCTCCCCCTTTTTTAATGACAAATTGCAGGTTTTTAACTGAAAGCTGATTCTCCGAACTTAGATATCCTGCATACCCTGAAATCATAATCTCTTCTGCCTTCAGCTGAATCTCATCAAACTTCACAATTTTCGCTTCTCTTTTTACCTTTAAAGAGAAATTGCCCTTATCGGTTGTATAAGGTAAAATTAACAGCTCAGTCGTATGATCAAGGTGGTAGGCACGCTCAATCGCTTCAGCTTCCACGGTTAAACGCACCTGCTTCGGCTGTTCTTCTTCCGCTGCCGGTTCCCCCAGTACCACATAAAAATCATAAGTCTGTCCCATTTCTAAAGGTTCAGGAAACGAGTGAATATTAATTGATGCACTGTATTGAGCCGGGCTCTCTTTCTCTAAAATAACAACATCCTCGGCTCCGGAACGCCGTTCTTTTAATTTTAAATAACATTTCACTTCCTCAGCTAACGGTTCTTCGCTTTCAAGTGAAATAGAGAGTGCCAGGTCTCCCACATTATTTTTTAAGCTTTTCAAAATACATTTGCTCACGGTATTTTCATCCATACTTATTTTCTGCTCCTCTGAATTAAAGCTCTTCACTTAACCGATTTCACTTAATCGATGTGATCCTTTTTGTTTAATTTAATAGAGAAATTCCCTTTCACAGTCGTATAAGGTTCGAAAGTATATCCGTTATTCATAAACCGATCTTTTTCGCCGAAATTGACTTCACGGCTGGATACCCTTCTTAGAATACGGATATGGTCAGCTGTTATATATTGAATGTAAAAGTCAAGAACCGAAGTATGATTTGCGTCAATTTTTTCTTTTTGGATGTTCTTTTCAAGATCTATATAAAATGGCTGAGCCGGTTGATCAGCGGATACGGATATGATTTCAGATTTGTTTTTCCGATCAATCCCAACCATTCGGACTTTTTCAAATGCATCATTCTGGTCAGACACTGAAACGCTGATCGCTAATCCGTTGGCATTTTTTTCAAAAGATGTGATCGGGTGTTCTTTAGAACCGACTTTTTCAGCAAGCCGTTCCTTTTCTTTTCTCACTTCAACCATTTTGAAAAGAGCATATGACCAATTTTTAATATAGTTTGGTTTAGAGTATTTCTCCGCCATTTTAAAGGCTAGACGTGAAAATTGTTTGTGAGTGCTGTCATCTCTCATTAAAGAGATAATGGCCTCAGCCAGCTTTTCTATATTATATTGTTCAATTACATAGCCGTTTACTCCATCTTCTACCAAGCTTCTGGCACCGTAATCGTAATCGTAAGTTACGACCGGGCATCCATTGCTCAATGCTTCCATATTGGACAGACCGAAGCCTTCAAAGTGAGAAGTTGAAATTGTCAGCCACGCTTTTTGAAACTCGTAATCAGGGTTGTTCGTGTAGCCTTTCAGCAATACATTATTCTTGAGGTTTTGAGCTTTTATTTCCTTTTTGATTTTCTCTGTTTCTCCTCCAGAACCGAATATTTCCAGTTTCGCATCCGGGATTTCATTTACAACAAGTTTGAACGCTTTAACGGCATGCGTCAGGTTTTTCATTGGTACAATCCGAGAGATAATAACCGCTTTATTTCGTTCGCTCGGAACTTTCAAAACCTCTTCATCGAGCGGTTTATTAATCGTATGCGGTGTAAAAAAGAATGTCTCTTTTTCCCCTGAAATCAAACTGAAATCTGCAATCTGCTCCTCAGTGATAAAAAATACGGCATCAAGGTTATTTATTTGGCCGAAAAGTTCTTTATAGCGTCCTTTGATCTGGAACTTATTATCACCATAATGTTTATTGTGAATAATCGCAGCATAATAAGATGACGGCGCTTTTTTCACTCTGAAGACATGTTTATCCTGTAGTCTGCTGTCGACCAGAAATAGTTTAGGCCGATCGTTCTCTTTTTGGAGAATATCAATCCAATGCCTGCGCAACTCAAATTCATCTTTAAATGTTAAAGGGTTTTCTTCTGAGTACCAAGTAAAATGTGTGAATTTGACTGCTTCATTTTGGTCATCCCACATGAAGTGCTTTTCCAGATAAACGACATTTTCGCTGTTGATAAACTCCTGAAGGAAGATTTGATTCGTCTTTGTATCAAAATGAGAGACAATGACGGGTTTTCCTTCTTTATTGTATTCTTCCCTTTTGATTACTTGTTTTTCATCATTCAGGTAATCTACGTAACGCACGTCGTCACTGCCTGAATAATAGGAAAGATTATAATCGTTTGATGATTTTCCGAACATTTTTGAGATAGTTTTGCTTACTTTCCCCTTGCTGACATGTTTTTTTATTTGATTCAGCTCAATTTTCTCCGAATAAATCCGCTTGCCTTTTGTTCTTTTACTTAAAAAGTCATCATACATGTTGATAACTTGTGTATATTGAGGGTCGGTTTTCTTTCTTTCAAAGAGTTCGTTTTTTTTTCTCCGAAATTCCAAATCAAATTTAAAAGTAAGAAAGGCGGTATTCTTTTGACTCTCTTCTCCGAATAGTTTAGAACGCAATAATAGTGATTTGGTCAGACCTCCGTAATCATCCGGGAGGCCTCCTGAGATAAAATAATACATCATATCGGGAAGCTCATTATTATCGTTAATAGGCTGATTGGACAAATTTTTTCTCCCTTTCACCATATGGAATTTAGTAAAACACTGCAAAATAATACTATTCCCTCAGATTATTATAACAAACCTATTTAAGCATCAAAAAGTACTCCTTATCAGCAAATAAGAAGTACTTTGAACAGTTCATGCATTCAATAATTCCGTATTACACCCCGGCAATTTCTTTTTTTATCTGTGTGGTGGAAATGCCTTCGGTTCTAGGGAGGTAGATGACTTCGCATTGATCTTTAAGGAAATCGAATTTGCCTTCCCAATCGTCTCCCATTACGAACACGTCGATGTTGTGATCCGCTACGTCACGTACTTTTTGATCCCAGCTGTTTTCCGGAATGACTTCGTCGACATAACGGATCGTTTCCAGAATCAGCTTTCTGTGTTCATAGCTGTGGTAGGCCTTTTTTTGTTTTTGCAGGTTGAACTCGTCTGTTGAGATGGCAACAACAAGGTAATCTCCAAGCTGCTTTGCGCGCTCAAGCAGTTTAATATGACCCCAATGCAGTAAATCAAACGTTCCGTAAGTAATGACCTTCTTCATGAAACAAAAGCTCCTTTCTATCATCATACGTATAACAAGCAACTGCTCTGAAATGCTGCGCAGCTGTATCCTTAATCACTAAAGTGCCAATTTCGTACTCATGGAACCTCATTATATCACATAGCCCTGAAAAGGTTAAGCCAATGTAAAACGAAGTTAAGTTCCACTTATTAACAAATGTTATTACAATAGGAGTTTAGCAGGGTTTTTGCGCCTATGATTAAAGAAATTGTTATCTTATTTATATTTTTGTAAAACTATTGTTAAGTTTAACTGAAGGTATTATGTTAAAATAAAGCTTAGCCTAAGTCACGAAAAAGTGAAAGAAAATCCCGTACAAAAAGGAGGACGGCAGATGCAGACTGAAATGGTGCACAACCTTTCTTATGTTAATGGAAATTTACAGGAGTTTATTTCATATTTAGACACTTATTATATCGCACAGAAGCAAGGAGCCGTTATTGCGACGGTCAATCCTGAGATCGGATACGCTGCGGCGAAAGACAAAGGTTATCATCAAGTCATTTCTTCCGCGGATTTCGTCCTGCCGGATGGTATCGGCGTCGTGTTAATGTCACGTTTGATGCAGCACCCGCTGAAATCAAGAATTGCGGGATTCGATGTGTTTCTTGCGCTGCTCGGCCTCGCAAACCGGCAGTCTAAAAAAATATTTTTATACGGAGCTAAACAAGACGTGCTTGACGCCGTTTTGAACCGGATCGGCAAAGAGTATCCGAATATTGAGGTTGTCGGAGCCAGCAACGGTTATGAAGCGGATAAACGCTTCGTCGCCAAA
This sequence comes from Bacillus sp. KICET-1, assembly GCF_027721405.1. NCBI lineage: Bacteria > Bacillati > Bacillota > Bacilli > Caryophanales > Bacillaceae > Bacillus > Bacillus sp. KICET-1. The sequence goes on along the minus strand of NZ_CP113515.1, from coordinate 1,399,111 downwards.
CAGATTTCCCGGGCGAAACCCGATCTCGTATTTGTCGCCTTAGGATATCCCCATCAGGAACAATTTATTTATGAACACAAACATCTTTTCCCTCAGGCTGTATCGATCGGTTTGGGCGGAAGCTTTGATGTGTTCAGCGGAACGGTGAAACGCGCCCCTGAATGGATGATCAAAACGAATCTGGAATGGCTGTACAGACTGGTGACGAATCCGTGGAGATGGAAAAGGATGCTGAACATTCCGAAGTATGCTTTTACCGTTTTGAGAAATAATAAATCAAATAAAAGCCTGTATTCCAAGCAGGCAGAAGATCAAACGAAACAGCTTTAAACAAATAAAACAGCAAAAGAGATTGGTAATCTATGAACTTGCGATCTTTATTCGCCGCTTTTTATTCTATATATCTGTCTGTTCTCGGCGTTTTGTTCAAGCCTGTAAAGCCCAAGAACCATCTGACCCTGCTGGTATCTTTTGAAGAGAATGCGCAGGCTCTCATCCGTTCTTACAAAGCGCACGCTGAATCGCTTTCTTATGAAATGACGGTTTTGTATACGAGACACGCCGTCAGTCTGAAAAAAGAGCTGGAAGGTGTCGGCTCTTTTTATCTGAACGAAAAACATCCGCTGCATCTTTTGAAGGCTGTTTTGGTCCTTTTTAAAAGCAAAGTGGTGATAACGGATAACTATTTCCTCATGACAAGCGTCTTAAACCGCCGGCCGCAAACGACATGCATTCAGGTGTGGCATGCGAACGGCTCTTTGAAAAAGTTCGGCCTTGAGGATGTGACGAATCAAAATCGTCCGGCATCAGATATCAGCCGTTTTAAAAAAGTGTACCGCTCGTTTGACTTTGTTACCGTCGGTTCAGACGCCATGGCTGACGTTTTTAAAAAGTCGTTCGGCATACGGGACGGCCAGCTGTTAAAAACGGGTATCCCCCTGACTGACGTCTATTATGAAGAACACAAGCCGGAACTGAAGCACAAATGGCCGAAAAAAATCATCTTGTACGCACCGACATTCAGGGATTATGATATGCAATCCTTTCGGCTGCCATTCACCGAAGAACAGCTCACAAACGCGTTAAACGGAGAGTATATGCTGCTTGTAAAGCTTCATCCTGCCGTTTTGCATCATATTTCGGCTTCGTTTGAAAGCGAACTGATCAAGAACGTGTCTGACATGCGTCTTCATGATCTCTTGAAAGCGGCTGATATTTTAATTACGGATTACTCTTCCGTGCCTTTTGAATTCGCGCTCTTAAATAAACCGATTTTCTTTTTCACGTATGATCTGGAGGAATATGATCGAAAACGCGGTTTAATCGACAATTATACGTCCGTCATTCCCGGAAAGGCTTGTCATGACAGCGAAGCCCTTCTGGAGGAAATGACGAAAAAGCCATTTCGTGCAGAAGAAATGAAGCGGTTCTCGGACAAATGGAATATGTATTCAGATGGGAATTCGAGCAGCAAACTGCTCCAATTTGCAGAAGAACAAATAACATACAAAAACACCTGTTCACACAATTGAACAGGTGTTTTATATATTTATATTGCCTCCATAGTGCTTAAAAATAATCGTACAAACAAAAAGACATCTGTCCAATTTAATATTGAAAAAAGCTCGGAAGTATGACTCCGAGCTCTTTAACACGTTTATTTATAGACAGGAATATCATAGTAAAGCTGATAGTTATCTAACAGACTATAGAGACTGTACATTCTATTTACCTGCTTATACGCCCAACCAATATCAGATGCATATTGGTGGCTTACAGAAGGCTCCCATCTCATTTTATACAAGGTATCTTGGTTGTATACGGCATTGTGTATATAACTCTGTCCGATAAATTTGGCCCCTCCAGTAATCGCTGCTTCAGGACTGAACCATCCTTGGTTATATGCATATTGGGCACCCTTGTTCACAGCGTCTCCGTCATATGCACCTATGCCATACATGTTATATACCTTTTTCCCATTATAGGTCACACCGTTTGCCAGCTCTGAGGTACCGTTTCCGGTCTCTAATAAAGCGTGAGAAATCAGGTAGAGCTCATTAATACTGTTAGATTCAGCTGCCTTAATAAAAGCTTCACCTTTTCCTTCAAGAATTCCTTTCCCTTTTAAAATCTTTGTATTGACTTCTGATGCTGTCAGTCCTGCATATTTCGATAACTTCAAAAACTGAAAATAACTTTTATCTGACACAGAAAAGTTTGCGGGGTTTACATAGTAGGAAACTTCTTCCTCGCTTGCTTTCCGCCAACCCATTTTAATTTTTGCCCAGTTATTCTCTACACTAATGATATTAACCTTATAACCTTTTGTCACTGTTCCTATAATATTATTGCTCTTTACCTCTGGAGTAGACCTGACATTAAGAAAATCTGCGGTTACGGTAGAATTTGCACTATTAATATAAGATAGAGATACGTAGGCACTTGAATCCGTCTGCGGGTTCGCTTTTAACTGCTTCGCGACCATTTCACTCATCGTAATATTATAATTTGTTTCCATTATTTGAGGACCGCTTTTCACCTCAACACTTGAAACTGCCCACCCATAAAGCTGCTTCACTTTGCTTGCAGCCTTATCAGCATTGCTTTTTCCTGTAAATTGTTCAGTAATCACTATACTGTATATTGGATTGTTTTTAGTAGTGTAGCTTGCTGATAAGTTCTTTGCCTTAAAGAAACTCAGTCCTTTGTTTAAAGCCGACGATGTGCTGATTTGATCTGTAACTAATTTATATTGCGTGTATGTGCTTTTGCCATTTTGTTTGGCATTGCCTTTCGCATTATTTGTTTTAAAAAAAGTTAACACACGATCTATATCTTTTTGATTTAATAAGTCACTAACAGTGACTTGATATTGCGTATAAGCGGATTTACCGGTTTTTTCACTTACTGCCGTTAATTTTTTTGTCTTGAAGAAAGATTTGACTTGATTAATCTTAGCTGTGTCCAGCAAGGCTTCTGTCTTAATTTTATAAGTTATTCCTTTTGGTTGTTTTATAGATTTGGCAGTTGCATTAATACCGATTTTCTTTAAAGAGTTTAAACCTTTTGTTACTTTTGTTTTGTCAGCAGTCTGTTGTGATAACAGTTGATATTGATTAGCAGCTGTTTTTCCTGAATTTGATTTTGATGATTTTAATTTTTTTCTGCTAAGAAAATTTACTGCTTTATCCGCCTGTGCGTTTGTTACAGCATTTGTTATCACTTGATAAGTTGTTTGGGTTGAAGTTTTCTTTACAGCTGTATAAGTCATATGCCATCTTTTCTTCTTAAAAAAAGCTTGAAGACTTTTTAGTTTTTCCGGGCTGACATCCTTCATTTTCACAACATAATTACTTGTAGCACCAACTTTTTGGTAGGACCCTTTAACTCCTGTGTTATTTATTATTTGGCTGATCGAATTTTTAACCATGCTCAGCCCGTTAAAATAACCCGTTTCTATATTATACGATGTGATAGTTTTTTTATTATTGATGGTTTTGTAACTGCTTTTGACGCCTGTGCTTTGTTCAAGCTGTTTGATAAGACTTTTCGCCTCATCTGCTTTATTGATCAAAGAATTCGTTGTAACAATGTAGTAAGACTGGCCTTTATCAGTCATGTTTAACGTGGCATTCAGCCCAGAATCTTTTTGAAAACTGCTTTTCACTTGGGATGCTGTTTTCTCTCCTTGAATTTTTCCGGATTGAATTTGAATGATCTCCGGTTCCTGTTCAAGTTTTTGATAATTAGCATTGACTCCAGTCTGCTTCTTTAACTCTTGAATAGCAGACTTTGCACCGGCCTCACTTGTCAGCTCAGATGTAACAATGCTTATATAAGGCTGCTTCACACCATTCGGTTTAACAGTACCGGTTAATCCTGTTTCCTTTTTCATTTTATCAAGCAAGTTATTAGCCTGCTGTTCACCTGAAATAGTTCCGGAAACTGCAGTATAATAGGGCTGCTTACTGCCCGTCGGACTTGATGTTCCTTTAATGCCTGTCTGCTTCGTAAAATCGCTTAGTACGCTTTTAGCATTCGTTTCGCTTGTCAGACCTGAAGCAGATATTTGATAGTTCTTAGACGTTCCGCTCTTTTGATAGTCTGCTTTCCATCCGGTATCTTTTTTCAATTTTGTAACTGCCTGAGAAGCCTCACTTTCAGAAGCAAACTTTTGTGTTGTTTCTAACTGATAAATGGAATTGTCAATATAAGCTGCCTTTACTGAGTCTGTTATCGTGAAAAATTCAAGAGTAACCGCTGACAATAACATTGCGGCAGCCAAACTTTTTTTCATTACTTCTCCTCCTTCTCTATATTTATCTATCACACTATTATTTTTATCGGAAAGTGCTTTAATTTTTAAAGTGAAATATATATATAAAAAAACTTAATCCCAGAGCTGGGATTAAGTTTGGTTTTATATATGAGAAACGATGAGCGTGCAATCTCCGTTTATCGTAAAGTCAGGCATCTGATCCGGCAGTATGAAATGCGCGCCTTTTTTAAGCTCGGCGGACTTGCCTCCACAGATGATGGAGCCGCTTCCTTCTGTGACGCTGCACAGCATAAACGGAGCATCCTGGGTCATTTCCGCCGTCCCGCTGATATCCCATTTGTATACAGAAAAATATTCTCCCTGCACAAAGGTTTTGATGGTGACGCCTTTTCTCGTTTCAGTTGATTCATCTAAAAATCCGTCCACATGAGGAACGGTCGCGGCGTTGACGGCATCGCGGATATGCAGATCACGCGTCCCGCCGTTCTGATCTGTACGCCCGTAATCATATATCCGGTAGGCGGCCTCTGAATTCTGCTGTGTTTCAAGCACGAGCGCCCCCGCGCAAATGGCATGGATGGTTCCGCTCGGCACATAATAAAAATCGCCGGGTTTGATCTTCACGCGGCGCAGCAGGCCTTCCCAGTCACCGCTGTTAATCATGGTGACAAGTTCCGCTTTCGAACGGGCCGTGTGACCGTATATGATTTCCGCGTTTTCTTTACAGTCAATAATGTACCAGCACTCAGACTTCCCCATTTCACCCTGTCCATGCTCCTCGGCGTCATAATCGTCAGGATGGACTTTAACAGACTGATGGTGTTTGACGTCCAGTATTTTCGTCAGCAGCGGAAACCGGTCCCCTTCCGTTCCGCCGAATAATTCTCTATGCTGATCCCACAGTTCCATCAAGGTTTTCCCTTGATACGGACCGCTTTTGACCGTGCTCATTCCGTGCGGATGGGCTGATATCGCCCAGCATTCGCCGGTTGTTTCTGAAGGTATGTCGTATCCGAATCGTTCGCGTAATAACGTGCCGCCCCATATTTTTTCTTTACATACAGGCTGTAAAAAAATCGGCTCTTGCGTCATGTTCGTTCCCCTCCCCTTAAAAAGCGGCTCATATCCCATTCCCCCTGTGTCTTTTTTAAAACACGGAGGGAGCCGCGGTTAAAAACAATATGTATAAAATGGCTGACCTGCTCATTATACCATTCGGATGGGGCGGAATGCTCAGTCATTTCCTATTCCAGAATAAAATGCCTTGTTTGTCGCAAATTAAAATAACTGATGGAAAGGGGGGAACATTATGACGATACATGCGGAGCTCGGCAAAAACCTTGAAGCGCTGAAAAAACGGTTCGGCCAAAGCGATGACATGATGTTTTATTCGTTTACGTACGGAAACGGCAAATGTGACGCCTGCCTTATATATATAGACGGACTGACCGACAATCAATTGCTTGCGGAATATATTATTTCGCCCGTGCAGGCGGCCGCCCTGCATCAAGAGGAACCGGCTGAAATACCGCCGTCATCCATCTCTTTCGGCTATCGTCACACCCGGCTTTCTTCACTTAAGGACGCGGAGGCAGACATTTTTTCCGGCAAATCGGTTTTGCTGGCGGAGGGATGGGAGGAAGCCCTTTCGTTTGAAACGGAAACATTTAAAATGCGTGATATTGAAGAACCGGCTTCAGAAGTGCTTGAACGGGGGCCGAGGATAGGTTTTGTCGAAAAGCTCCGAACGAATACGGCGCTTTTGCGCGAGCAGTCCGGTGATCCCAACCTCCAGATCAAAGAGATCACACTCGGCGAACGGACAAAAAAGCGGATCGCCGTTGCCTACATTCGGGATATTGCGCCTGATGATGTTGTAAAAGAAGTGATGAAAAGACTGGATTCGATCACCATTGATGACATTCCGGAATCAGGAACGATCGAGCAGCTTATTGAAGATAACACGTATTCCATTTTCCCGACCGTCTTGACGACCAAACGGCCCGACCGGGTTATGGGCGCTCTTTTGGAAGGAAGGGTCTCCATTCTTGTAGACGGAACGCCTTTTACCCTTTTGGTGCCGGCTACCATTGATGAATTTATCCACTCACCTGACGATTATAATCAGCGGTGGGTTCCGGTTACCTTTCTCAGGCTGCTTCGGTATACATGCATTTTAATCACGATTTATTTACCCGGCCTTTACATATCGCTCGTTACGTTTCACACGGGGCTTTTGCCGACGAGAATGGCGGTGACGATTGCCGGAAGCAGATTGAATGTTCCGTTTCCCCCTTTTGTTGAAGCGTTTATTATGATTTTTACGATTGAGATGATCAGAGAAGCCGGACTCAGGCTGCCGAAGCCGATCGGACAGACGATCGGCCTGATCGGGGGCGTGGTGATCGGGCAGGCCGCCGTTCAGGCGAACATCGTCAGCGCGATGATGGTCATTATCGTATCCGTTACGGCATTGGCTTCTTTTACGGCGCCCTCCTATGCGTTCAATTTTCCGCTGAGACTCATCCGTATTTTTTCGATGATTTTGTCGGCGATATTAGGTTTATACGGACTGATCATGTGTTATCTGCTTGTCGTCGGCCATCTGATGCGCCTGAAAAGCTTCGGCCAGGACTATCTTATTCCGATCATGGCGCAGCCGGGACAGGACTTAAAAGATACGATCGTCAGACTGCCGACGCCTCTTTTGAAAAAACGGCCGACCAGAAAAGAGACGAAAGATAAAATCAAGCAAAGGTGATCACCATGAAAAAACCGGAAGACAAGCTGTCGTTTATGCAGACACTTCTCATGGTAAGCGGAACAATGATCGGAGCGGGCGTGTTAACACTGCCGCGCTCCGCCGCAGCAGCGGACAGTCCGAGCGGATGGATCATTATTCTTGTGCAGAGTCTCGTGTTTATCGGCATCGTCCTGCTCTTTATGCCGTTTTTGCAGAAAAACAGCGGGGAAACCATTTATGAGCTGAATCAAAGCATCATGGGACGCGCCATCGGTTCTCTTCTGAATTTATTCATCAGCTGTTATTTTGTCGTCACCGTCTGTTTTCAAGCCCGTTTTCTCGGTGAGGTCATCAATTACTTTTTACTGAAAAATACGCCGATGGGTGTCGTTATATTCATCTTTCTGGCGGTCGGCATCTACCATGTGACCGGCGGGGTGTATCCCATTTCAAAACTCTATGCTTATCTCTTTCCGATTGCGATCGTCATTCTGATTGTGCTGCTCATATTCAGCCTGAGACTGTTTAAGCTGGATTTCGTCCGCCCGGTCTTGGATGGGGGCTACAAAAGCTTTTTTGAGCTGTTTCCGCGGACCCTTCTGTATTTTTCAGGACTTGAGGTGATTCTTTATCTGGTGCCGTTTATGAAAAATCCGAAGCAGGCGAAAAAGGCTGCCGTCTTCGGCATCGCATGCGCAGGCTTATTTTACAGCTTTACGCTGCTTGTCGTCATCGGCTGTATGTCGATCGCTGAAGCCAAAACGGTGACATATCCGACCATTTCCCTGATTCACGCCTTGGAAATCCGCGGTATTTTCATCGAAAGGTTTGATATCTTTCTTTTAATTACGTGGACATGCCAGCAGTTCACCTGTATGCTCGGTTCTTTTAAAGGAGCGCATCTCGGGTTAAACACCATTTTCAGACTGAAAAATAAAAACAATGCCTGGCTGCTGGGGGGCTTATTGGCAGTGACATTCGGCCTTTCAATGTACCCCGATGATATCAACAGTGTGTTTGCATTCGCGAATATTCTCGGATATGCGTTTTTTGCCGTCATTATGATTCCTTTTCTCATCTGGTTTGTCAGCTGGATGAAAAAAATAGCCGGGAGGAAACAGACGTCATGACACTTTTCATCAAATGGGCGGCGGCGCTTTTCATACTGATGACGCTTTCAGGGTGCTGGGACGCGAAGGAAGTCGAAAAGCTATCTTTCGCCCGGGGACTGGCGATAGACGAGACGAGTGACCGCCGATATAAATTAACCTATCAAAACCTGCTGCCCCAAAGTGAAAACAGCCAGGCTTCCGGCCGGCCCGTGTTTGTCAATGTGACGTCGCGGGGGGATACCATTCTTGAAGCCGTCAGTGAAGTCGCTTTAAAAGATCCGCCCGTTTACAGCGATCATTTAAAAGTGCTGATATTCAGCGACAAATTGCTGGCCGACCAAAATATACTCCAGATGATGAATCATTTTATCCGTGATGATGAATTAAGGCGGAGCAGCTATCTCTTCGCGGCGAGAGGCAAAGCGTCCGATATTCTGACAGAGCCGACGCCGAATCAGCAGCAGCCCATGCCCGCGGAAAAGCTGATCGACCTTACGAACAACGGCGGCTACAACGGGAAGATTTTAAAACCGCTCCGAATCGGGAGAGCTTCGATTTACTGCCATAATAAACTCAGTTTTCTCATTCAGGCCGTCAGCAATCAAAAAGGAAAAACGGTGTATGACGGAGCGGCCATTATCAAAAACGGAAAACAAAACAGATTGGCAGGCTTTCTGTCATCATACGAAGTACAAAGCCTGAATTGGCTGACGGGGACGATACAGGGCGGCGTGCTGCCCGCTTTGGATAAAGGAGGGCACCCGATTACCTTCGAGATCAAAAAATCAACATCCTCCATCACCCCCCTGCTGAAAAACGGGAAGCTGTCATTTCACGTAGCGGTGAAAACAAAAGGACTTTTGTCAGAGGATCAATATGCCGGAGAAGATTCATTCGATCAGCACTATTTAAACGGGCTGGAAAAGATTTTCGAAAAAAAACTGAAAAGCGATATGAAAGAAGTCATCGATAAGCTGCAGAATCAATATGAAACGGACCCTGTCTTCTTTTCTGACAGAGTCCGCATTCAATATCCCGACTATTGGAAGAAAGTGAAGCATCACTGGGATGAAACCTTCTCCGAAGCGGCCTTTGACTATGATGTTTCCATTCAGATTACCAACTTCGGAACGATGGGGCGGTAGCCTTCAGCGTGTTTTTTCGACACGAAGGAGAATCTGATAAATCCGGCTTTGTTCGGGCAGCTGTGTCACCGGAAATTGCATCGATTGCGCCATTCGTGTGATTTCCTGTAAAAACAGCTGCACCCGCTCATCCACGTGAACATACGTATAGGACTGCTTTTTCACGTCAAATGTCTCTTCCGGAAAGAGCGTGCGCACCGTCTGCGGCGTAAAAAACCGCAAGTGGGTGCGGTCGAGAATACCGGCGTCTCTGTATGTCCAGTCACCGAGCAGAAGCGGGAACAGCGCTTCGGCGTGGGAAATATTCGGAATGCTGCAAACGATTGATCCGGCAGGCGACAAATAGGATGAGTACGTTTCAATGACGCGCCACGGGTCTTTTAAGTGCTCAAGGATGTCCGCGAAAATGATGCAATCAAAAAAGCCTTCCGGATAAGGCAGCTTCACTTTTTCGACATCTTCCTGCAGCACCGCTTCATAATGTCCTTTTGCCGCTTGCGCCGCCAGCGGGTGCAGTTCTATTCCGTACAGTTCGCAAGGCTGTCTGTTTTGAAGTTCCAGCCCCGTAGCTCCCGCACCACAGCCGACATCAAGTATCCGTTTCGCCTCCCGGGGAACGAGCTCCGCAATTTCCGGTCTCGGATGAGTAAAGTACGTAAAATCAGTGCCCCATTTTTCCGTAAAACGCTGGCGGTTCTCCGAATATAACTGATTGATATTGATATCCTGATTAGCCGTAAACGTCGCATGCCCGTGGTGATGCACAAAGGCATCGAGAGCGATGTGCAGGCTGTATCCTTTTTGCAGGGCGCGCAGACATAGGTCATCATCTTCAAAAGAACCGTATCCGAATTGCTCATCAAACGGGCCGGTGTCTTCAATGACGCTTTTTTTCACCAGAAGACAGAAGCCGACAAGGCGCAGCACCCGCTTTGTATGATGCTTTTCCCGTGCGCAATACGCCTCCGCGAATGATTCCAGCTCATCAAGCGATTGATATGCGTCATGGATCATTTGCGCGCCGCTGACATAGTTGCTGACGGGCCCGACCATACCGGCTTTTTCAGAATGATACAGCACCCTCAGCATGGAGGTGAGCCAATTTTTCGTGACCATCGTATCGTTGTTCAGAAACAGCAGATTTTCTCCCCCTGCCGCTTCGATACCCTGGTTGCACCCTTTGGCGAACCCGAGGTTTTTTTCATTTAGGATGACTTTGACGTCAGGCAGATTTGATATGTATTCTCTCGTTCCGTCTGAGGAACCGTTGTCAACTATAATCAGTTCAATCTTATCTTTGTCGGTGTATCGTTCAATGCTGGCCAGACATTTTTTCGTCAGCTCAAGTTCATTATATGTAAGGATAATAATACTCGTTTTCACCGGCATCCCCGCCTTTATCGTGACTTTATACAACGTATGACATATCCCCGTCATTTATGTGACCGGGCGCCCGCTCGGCATCCGTTTTGAGGGGCCGGTGAATAACCGCCCCCCTAAAACTGAATATTACGGATGAACTGTCCGCCGATTTGATTCTGATCCCGAGCCTCCGTTACGGCTTTTCAGATCCTGCTCAATTTCTTCAAGGCTTTTCCCCTTCGTCTCGGTCACTTTAAACCGGACGAACAGGAATGCCAGTATCCCGATCGCGGCATAAATGAGAAATAAATAGCTGATGCCGACTGCTTCCATTAACATCGGATAGGTTAATGAGACAATCAATGTTCCGGCATGCAGCATCAAAGTGGAGACACCCGTCCCGATACCCCGGACATGCAGCGGGAATAATTCAGGAAGCATGACCCATACGGCAGGCCCCCAGCTGACCGCAAACACAATGATAAACAGGCCTAAACAAATCACCGTTGTCCATGATGCGGCTGCTGAATGTTCAAAGAAAAGATTGACCGCGGCCAATACGAGCAGACTGATGACCATGCCCGCATTTCCGGCCAGCAGCAGCGGCTTCCGGCCGATCTTATCAATGACTTTAATAGCCGCAAGCGTCATGATGACATTGACGGCGCCGATTCCGACCGTTCCCAATATAGACGCGGAATTGCCGAACCCGACACTGGTAAATGTTTTCGGGGCGTAATAAATAATTGTATTTGTCCCGATGAATTGCTGCAAAAAGGCAAGTCCGAGGCCGGCAATCAGCGCGGGTCTCACCCACGGCTCAAACAATTCTTTCAAGCCGCCTTCGTTTTCCTTTTCCGCTTCTTTCATCTGATCAATCTCATCATCAATATTCTTCGTTCCCCGCAATAATGAAAGGATTTCTCTTGCTTTCTCTTCTTTGCCGATCGTAAACAGCCAGCGCGGGCTTTCCGGCATAAATAAGATTCCGATCAGCAGAATGACTGACGGCACAACCGCAAGTCCAAGCATCCAGCGCCAAGCGCCTGCATCGGCAAATATATAGTTCACGATATAAGAAACGAGGATTCCGACCGTAATCATCAGCTGATTCAGCGAAGAAAGCGCCCCCCGTTTATGCTTCGGAGCCAGCTCCGATAAATAGAGCGGAACGATCGTTGTAGATGTTCCGACAGCCAGTCCGAGAATGATCCGGAAAAGAACCATCACCTCTGTATTCGGGGCAAAAGCGACTCCTAAACCGCCTATACAAAACAGCAGCGCCGCTCCCATGATGGCCTTCCGCCTGCCGAACCGGTCGGTCAGTTTGCCGGCGAATCCCGATCCGAGAATCGCCCCCGCCAATAACGAACTGACGACGAGGCCTTCTGTAAAGGCGTTCAGTCCCAGTTCTTTTTTCATAAATAAAATAGCTCCGGAAATGACTCCGGTATCATATCCGTATAACGCGCCGCCGAGTGCGCCGAAAAAATAGAGCCATTTATTCGAGTGTATGCTTTTCATGTTATATAGACTCCCTTCATCCAACGCTGTATCCGCGCGGAATTGTTCTACTGCTTCTTTTGCCTGTTTCCGATCGTTTCAAACCTTCCGCACCGTTAATATCCATTATTTTACTGATTATTTTTTACAAAGCGCCGAAACATTTCCCGCTTCCTGCCGTCCAATATAATGTGAACCTAATGCAAAAATAACAGTAGATGTTGTCGAAATAGAGAGAAAGATTTGGAATTTTCTCATTTGAAGAGTTGCTCCAAGTCAACAATTATGGTACGCTTCACAAAGAATAGAAACGAGAGGTAATGATATGGAAGAACGATCTCAACGCAGAAAAAAGAAAAGACGCCTCAGAAAATGGGTGAAATTTGTACTGGTATTCGCCGCTTTCTTATTGGTGATCGCCGGTTCCGTCGGCACCTACGCATTTGTGAAATTGAATAATGCGACCAAAGAAGCGCACGTCAGCCTTGACCGCGGCGACCAGTCCGTAAAACGGATCAAAGAATTTGACCCGAAGAAGGATTCTTTCACCGTATTGCTTTTAGGAATAGACGCCCGTGACAGTAAGGGTGAATCAGTAGATGACGCAAGAAGTGACGCCAACGTGCTCGTCACCTTCAACCGGAAAAAGAAAACAGCGACGATGCTCAGCATTCCGCGGGATTCCTATGTCAACATCCCGGGACACGGCTATGACAAATTCGCACACGCACATGCTTACGGCGGTTATAATTTAACTTATAAAACAGTAGAAAACATGCTTGATATTCCGGTAGATTATGTGGTTGAGAGCAACTTCGACGCGTTCCGCGATGTCGTCAATGAGTTGAACGGCGTTACGGTAAATGTGAAAAGCCAGAAAATTGCCGATCGTATTAAGGTCGATACAAAAGGAAAAGTCGTGCTGAAGCCGGGCGTCCAGACGCTTGACGGTGAGCAGGCACTGGCTTATGTAAGAACACGCAAAGCCGACACCGATCTGATGCGCGGACAAAGACAGATGGAAGTGCTGAGCGCCATTATTAAAAAATCTAAATCGTTAAGCTCGATCCCATCTTATGACGATATCGTCGACAGCTTAGGGAAAAACTTAAAAATGAACTTATCTCTTAATGACGCCATCGGTCTGTTCCCGTTTATCACATCGCTGAAATCGGTGGATTCTTTGCAGCTGACAGGTTCAGACAGCTATATTTACACTCCTCAGTACGGCAAAAATATTTATTACTTCAAGCTGAATGAGGAAAACCTTCAAGAAGTGAAAACGAAATTAAAAAATGATTTAAACGCGTAAGATGTCACGGCGGGGTTAGCAAATCCCGCCGTTTTTCTGTTGAAAAAAAGGACATGAAGGTATAGCCTTTTAACTGACGGCTTTCTGCTGATTTCGCACAAAGCTGAACATACTACATGAAGCAGCTTTATTTTTAAGGAGGGCATCCATACATATGAAATTGATAGCCATTGACTTAGACGGCACATTACTGAACTCGGACAGTGTGATTTCTCCGGAAAACAGAGCGGCTTTACAAAGAGCGGATGAAGCGGGCATTCTCGTGGCCATCTGCACGGGCAGAGCCACATTTGATGTAAAAGCGCTCTTAAAGGATTTGGATATTCCGATCATTGCGGCAAACGGCGGGACAGTCCATGACAAAGGATACCGCCTCGTCAGCCGGCTCTTAATGGATCAGCAGGCCGGGAAGGATATCGCCGCTTATTTAACGGACAACAACATTTACTTTGAGGTCTATACAGATGATCATCTGCTGTCCCCGTTTGACGGCGAGTCCAAACTGCAGGCAGAACTGGACATTCTGAAAAGCGCCAATCCCAAGGAAGATATTCGGACATTATGGGAGGGCGCAAAGACGCAGTTCAAACAATTCGGCATTAAACCCGTGCAGGATATACAGGCGATTTTTAACGGAGACGAACATGTTTACAAGCTTCTTTGTTTCTCTTTTGATATGGAAAAACTGAGAAACGCCAAAGAAGAAATTACACATCATCCGAAATTATCCCAGACATCTTCCGGAAAACACATTATCGAAATCCTCCCTGCCGGTTCCGGAAAGGGACGTGCTCTGACGGAGCTTGCCTCACTGTACGGAATTGAAAAACAGGATATTTACGCCATCGGCGACAGCCCGAATGATTTCTCCATGTTTGAAGCGGCGGGAAACCGCATCGCCATGGGCAATGCGATTGATGAACTGAAGGAAAAAAGCACGTATATTACAAAAAGCAACGATGAAAACGGCGTCGCATATTTCATCAACCGGCTTCTCGACAACGAGCAATAAAAGGCAAAAGCCAGGTCTTTCACGGCCTGGTTTTTCATGTTTCCCAAAAAAGGAATTCCCAAAAATGAAAATAAATTGTAAGATAAAGAAAAAAGGAGTTTCATGATGTCGAATGCAATCGCTATTATAGGATGTTTAGCTTTTCTCTGCGCAGTCGGATACGGAATATTCCATCTCATATGCAAAGCGGCAAAAAAAGACAAACATTTTTCAAAAAAGCTGTTTTGGCCCCTTCTCATCGGCGGATTTATCCTGCTTCTGACCGGCGCCTCCCTCGCAGAGCCGGACGCCTCGGCCGTGAAGGCAGAGGAGAAATACAGCACCCTTGATACCGCTTATCAAAAATTGACGAAGGAACACCAGGCGCTTGAGAAAAAATATGAAAACATCAGTGCCGCGGCCGAAAAGGAGAAATCCGAAGCCGAAGCCGGCAATGAAGAAAAACTCAGCAAACTCAGCCAAGAGATAAGCAAGCTGAAAAAAACAAACAAATCACTCAAACAAGACAATGAGAAATTAAAAAATTCACAAAAGAAGCTCGAAAAGACCGCTGAAACGCTTCAGTCAGAAAATAAAACTTTAAAGCGGCAGAAAGCAGAAACAAAAATATCCGAAAATGCGGAAACGGCGCAAAACAACGCCCCTTCCTCCGGCGGACATGCCGAAACGAAAGCAGCCGGCACCTCACAGGGATGCGACATTAAAGGCAGCCGGAACGGCATTTATCACACACCGGGAAGTACATACTACGACCGGACGACAGATCCCGCGGAAATGTTCTGTTCCGTAGAGGATGCGGTAGCGGCCGGATACAGAGCGCCGAAACGGTAAAAGAAAAAGACGTCAGAGACACTCTCTGACGTCTTTTTTTTACGGGAGCCGGATGCTGCCCGCATATTTGTCCTTCCAATAAGCGCTTGTGTTCATATTTGTTATGGTAACGCCTGCGGACACGGTGACATGAATCACTTGTCCGTTCCCGATATAAATGGCCGGATTCAGGCTTTCCGCTTTAAAGAAGACCAGATCGCCGGGCTTCAGATCTTGTTTATCGACCGGAACGCCCGCCTGCATCTGCTTGTCCGCATAACGCGGCAGGCTGATTCCTTTCACTTTTTGATAGATGTATTGAACAAATCCCGCCGTATCAAAGCCGGTTTCCGGTGAAACGCCGCCTTTCAGATAAGAAATTCCGATATGATCGGCCGCTGTGGACACAACGGGATTTTCTTTAGAAATGGCTAAATTGCTGAATCGGCGCACCCCCGTAAAATGTTTTTTCCAATAATCTTCCGACAAGTAAGAAATGGTGACTTTTGCGGAGCGGCTTGCTTGGATGAACCTTCCCTCTCCCGCATAAATGCCCGCATGGGAAATTCCTTTTTTATACGTGTCGCTGAAATAAATCACGTCCCCGGGCTTTATGCCGCTCAGTTTGATTTTCTCACCGACCAGCCACTGCTGTTCCGCAGATCTCGGCAGGTAAATGTGAAGCTTGTTTTCAAAAACATATTGAACCAGCCCCGAACAGTCGAATCCCTCCTCGGGCGTGCTTCCGCCGAATACATACGGAATGTCGAGGTAAAGGGCTGCCTCCTGAACGATCGGATCATCAGCCAGTTCCGGATCTTTTGTAATCCGCTTTGCGCCAAGATATAAATTCATCCAATAACTGCTTTTTTGAAAGCGTGTGACGGTTACGCCTTCAGACGGAGAACTGTGTATCATCTCTCCGTTTCCGATATAAAGACCGTCATGGACGGGCGCGTTTTGTGTTGAATCCGACTTTTTGAAAAACACAAGATCTCCCGGTAAAAGGTCATTTTCTTTGACGGCGGTTCCAATCTTCCATTGATCACTGACCGTTCTCGGCAGATGGATGTTCTGTCTGCTGAAAAGATAATGCATCAATCCGGACGGATCAAAACCGTCCTCAGGCTCTTCGCCTCCGTAAACATATTTATTTCCGACAAGTTTTTGCGCGTCTGAAACCATCAGGACAGAAACTTGAGAATCCGCTTCAGCAATTTCCGTTCTCGTCACTGCGGGTGCCACAAGACAAATCATAAGGCCGGCAAGGATGTACTTCCTCCAGCTTGTGAGCATGTTTTCTATTCACTCTCCTTATTTTTGGTAGTTTTTACATCGGTAACTTTTAACAAATGTTTAGGAGAGTACACAAAAAAGAATGCCCGATATGGGCATTCTTTACTGGATTCGGAACAAACAATATGCCGGCAAGCGGAATCATGCGCTTATTTTGCGCCCGCTGTGTCCTCTTGCTGAATTTTTTGCATTTCCGTGTCAATTTTTTGTTTTTCCTGATCTGTGAGCTGATCATTGTATTTAAACGCTGACATAAACATAAAGACCATAATGATCGCGGCAAACGGCCATCCTGCTTTAATGATTTTCATTTGTTTTTCACTCCGCTTTCTTTTTTAAGATATCGCTGTGATCCACATCAAACGTTAATTTTCCATCCTTGACGCTCCACTTGAAATTCGATTCTTTCGTCAGTTCACGTACGATCGTTTTATGATTGATGCTGCCTTTTTTAACCGGTGCAGGCGTTGCTTCATGAATATTCATCGGCGTGACTTCAAAGCGTCCCGTGCCGTTTTTCTGCAGATGATATTGAACAAGCGCCGTGTCTCTCGTTCTTGTCCACCCCTGGTCGAATACGAAGTTGCCCAGGCTGTAGAAAATAACGGTGCCGTGGTACATTTCGATCGGTTCCAGCACGTGCGGATGGTGTCCGACGATAATATCCGCTCCGGCATCTGACATTGCTCTTGCCAATTGGCGCTGTCTGTCATTCGGATCATTATCGTATTCCTGTCCCCAGTGTGTTTGAACAATGACAAGATCGGCTTTCTTTTTGGCTTTAGAAATCATCGGAATAAACAGCTCTGGATCGGCCGGAAGCACACCCGGCGCATTTCGTTTCGCTGCAAAGCCTTTTCCGGAAACATCGGTGAAACCCAGTGTTGCGATTTTGATTCCGTTTACATCTTGATACGAAATGTTCTGCTCGGCTTCCTTCAGCGTGAGGCCCGCGCCGACAAGTTCAAGATTTTGCTTTGAAAACTCTTCAACCGTATCCCGCATTCCTTGAGGGCCGTAATCCATCGCATGGTTGTTGGCTGCCGTGAGAACGGTGAAATTCATGTCCTTCAATACTTTTACGGCATCTTTGTTTGACTGAAGGTGGATATTTTTTTCTGCTTCTTTGTAGTTCTTTTTATATGTAACCGGGTTTTCAAAGTTCCCCGACACATAGTCGGATGCTTCGAAGAATGGCTTTGCGTAACGGAAGACACTCTCCGTGCCTTTATGCTTTGTCACTTTCTCGACATTCCGGCCCATCATAATATCTCCGACGAATGAGGCTGATACAAGGTCATCGGCATTTCTTTTCACACTCGGCGTTTCCGCCTTCCCTGTCAGGATGCAGACGAACATCAGGCAAAAGACGATCGGCAGCGCGATAAAAACGTGAAGATTGGTCTTCTTTTTCTGCTGTTTGGTCAGCTTCAGCAGTTTTTCTTGAAAGCTTAATTGTTTTTTCATCGTTTGACACACCTTACATTAGATTAAGTAGTAAGCAAACATAATGGCAAAAGTTGCGCCGCTTAAGAACAGCGTGCTGGCAAATGTAATCGTTAATCCCTGTTTCTGAATGGTATTGGCGATCAGACCCGGTACGATGATACCGATTCCGCGGAATTCTGATATCTCAAACGGTACGATCGGGTAAAGGAAATCAAGGGCGATTTTTAAGCAGATTCCCGTTATCAGCATAGCTGCGAACTTTCTGCGTCCGTACAAAATCATAAATCTGGATAAACCGTATTTGACGATCACGTATGTAAGAAGACTCACTAACAATACGAGTAAAATAAAGACCGGCTGGTTAAAAACGAGCCCTAAATAACCCGGCACGACTAAACCGGCAGGTACGATACCTGTTTTTTCCGCGAAAATTAAACTGATTAACACGCCTAAAATAAGTGAGATGTATAAATCTGATCCGAACATTTATCCTTTTCCTCCTAGCTAACGAGCTGTTTCACCTTATACTCTTGAATTTTTTCAATTAATGGTTCCGCTGAACCGTGGATATTGCCGACGCCATATATGACACGGTTTTGCATTCTTGTTTTCAGCACGTCCATGATTTCGTCTGTTGATTTATATTCCAGATCGTGCAATGTATCGGCAGGAATCTTGCCTTCTTCATAAGCTCTGACGATCGGTTCCGTCGTCTCGCCGATGAGTATGAGTTCCTTCGTTTTAATGTACGGAAGCACGTCGTTTGCGAACTGAATCGTTCTGTCCACACGGTCGGCGCGGCAGTTCATGATGACGATCGGTTCATCTGTCGGGTAGCCGATTTCCTTTACACGTTTCCATATATTCAAAGTAGAAGATGCATCATTTGCGGCAAAGCCGTTTACGAAATGACCGGGCTCCTTCGTGCTGAGCAGCGGCAGGATTCTCATGGCGCCAGGATCAGGCGGCGCGTTCAGCATTCCTTTAAACGCCGTTTCTTCATCTATCCCAAGAGCCTGGGCAACGCCGAGCGCAAGGGAAGCGTTATCAGGAAAGACCATATATTCAAATTTACGAAGGTATTCATCTGTAATTTTAGAGTTATCCGCAATAATGACCTCGGTATTCCGCTCTGCGGCTTTTTCTTTAAAGAAGTCTGTGTATTCACTGTCTGTAATGACAAGGTGACCGTTATACGGTATCGTCGCGGTAAAAGCTTCAGCGATTTCATCAAGCGTCGGCCCCATGACGTCCATATGGTCTTCAAGCACATTCACGATGACGCCGATGTTGGCTTGAAGGAGTTCTTCCTGAAAGATAATCTGATAATCCGGGTTTACCGCCATACATTCACTGACAATGGCATTGGCGCCCCGTTCTACGGTTTCCTTCATTACTTCTTTTTGCTCGCCGATATTCGGGCCCTGCGGTTTCCGTTTGATCGGTTTCTCCTCAGGTGTATCCCAATAGATCATCCTTGCATCTGTTCCCGTCGTTTTTCCGACTGTTTTGTAGCCCGCCTCCATCAGTATTCCGGTCGTCAGCCTCGTTACGGTTGACTTTCCGCGGATACCATTAATATTGACGCGTACTGGCAGAGCATCGATATTCTTCTGATGCCGCCTTTTTTCAATGATTCCGATGATTAGTACGGCAGCACAGGCTATAATGAGTAACCACATTGATTTTTGACATCTCCTTCTGTATTGATAAATTCATTCATCAGTATATAGCTTCACTATGAATTCTCAATCGGCATTATGTAACATAATCTTCCCGCTTTCACTGAGCCAAACTTCTCTATTAGTGACGCTATTCTTCCTATTATTGAATTGCTTTTTTTGGGAATAGGCAGGACTTCAACCTTACTTCAATTTTTCAAAAGAAAAATGAATGCGTTTACATTTCCGCACAGAAATTCATTTGGACCAATGGAACTATTCGCGTTCCGGAAGAAAAAGATGTAATGATAATCCATCTTTTCCAGCCCGTTTGTATCAGCGTTTTTCGCACTGCGCATACGTTTCGGGACTCTCTGTCCGCTGTGTGCAGACTGCCTGTTTTGTTAAGGATAAGGTCTTAAAGTCATTCATTTTTCCCCCGTATCCTGCTTTCAGTCCCATTCCAAAATAACTAGCGGAATGACTGGTACATGACAGAAAAAGACGGGTCCGGAGTGTTTACAAGAAATACACATTTTATATGCGGAAAGCCTTTCTCCTTTTAAACCATTTACAGGACGTTTATCACTCTTTTGAAATATTTTTAATAAATCTTTATATTCGTTCAAGAAATATTCATCCATAATTGTGAAGTTCTTGGTAAAACCATCGAGGAACTCCTCTATTTTATAAAATGCATAAAAAAGGAATACCCGCTGAAAACTACAGATAACCGGGAAAGGAGGCGGTCTGATGTCTGCGGATAAACAAAACAAACGGATTCCCGGCGATTTTGAATCGGCTGTACGGGAAATGCAGGAGCTGATGTGTGTTTGCGGTGATTTTAAAATACGAAGGATCAAACTGCAGAACCGTCATACCGCTTTCTTTTATATTGAACAGATGATAGAAGAACAGAAGCTGAATGAGTTTCTGTTAAGCGACACCCTGCAGAACGGCCCGCTTGAGGAAACGATGAATGCCGTCAGCAGTGCGGAAACGGATGAAACCAGAAAACTCATTGACGGGATTTTGGCAGGCCAGGTTGTTTTTCTCAGCGATGCATCGAGGAAAGCGAAGCTGTTTTCCGTCGGCCAGAATCCGCTGCGTTCCATTATGGAACCAGAATCTGAAAGTATCGTCCGCGGCGCCCATGACGGGTTTGTGGAAAGTTTGGAAACGAACATTCATCAGCTGCGGTTTCACATACAGGACCGCCATCTCTCCGTTCATTATATGGATATCGGGGAAAGAGCCAAATCAAAGGTTGCGGTTATCTTTGTTGAGAATATCGCCAATCCGGAGATTGTGGAGGAAGTGAAGCGGCGCCTGTCATACTTGCGTATAGACAGCGTGCTTGCGCCCGGGATTATCGAGGAATCAATAGAAGATAATTCGTTTTCCATTTTTCCGCAGATCATTCATACGGAACGGCCGGATAAAGCAAAAGCATGCGTGATGGAAGGCTGTGTGCTGATCATGATGGATGGGAGCCCGTCGGCTTTGATTGCGCCGATCACATTCTTTTCTTTTTTTCAATCGCCGGATGACTACAGCACGAGATGGATTTCCGCCAGTTTTTTAAGAGTGCTGAGATTTTTCGCCTTTATGATCGCGATTACGCTGCCCGCTTTTTATATCGCGCTGATTGCATTTCATTTTGAAGTCATTCCCAACGATCTGATTATCACCATGAAAAATTCGATTGTTGATATTCCCTTCCCTCCGCTGATAGAAGCCATGATTATGGAGATTACGATTGAACTGATCCGCGAAGCCGGTATCAGGCTGCCGAAACCGATCAGTCAGACGATCGGCATTGTCGGCGGTCTCGTGATCGGTGACGCAGTCGTTCAGGCGGGACTCATTTCTAATATGATGATCATCGTCGTAGCCGTTACGGCCGTTTCTTCTTTTGTGCTTCCTTCATATGAAATGAGCACGTCCATCCGAACGCTCAGATTTCCGCTTATGTTTCTGGCATCTTCGTTCGGTTTTTTCGGCATCGCACTCGGCTTCGGGCTTATTCTGATGAACCTGTGCAAGCTTGAATCACTCGGCGTCCCTTACTTATCATCTCTGACGCCGTTTCATTTCAGCGACTTGAAGGATGCATTTATCCGGCTGCCGGCTTGGTTTATTAAAAGAAGGCCTTTTTATTTGAGACCGCAAGACTCAAAGCAGATAAAACATGTTCGGGGGTGGAGAAAAGATGAAGCCTAAAAAAATCAGCCCGCTTCAAGGCGTGTTTTTCATCAATCAGACGCAGATCAGCATCGGCATTTTGGCGCTGCCCCATTTACTGATGATGAAATCGGGAAGCAGCGGATGGATTTCCATTCTGCTTACCGGATTGCTCGTCCAGCTTACATTCAGCCTGTATATGATATTATTTCACCGGTTTCCGAAGCTGAACCTGTACGAAATGCTGGAGGAGGTATTCGGAACACTTGCCGGCAAAGGGGTGCAGGTGCTGTATATTTTATATTTCGCGTTTCTCTGCACGCTCATTCTTTCTGTATTTACACGGATATTGGATATCTGGGTGCTCCCGCAGACTCCGAATTGGGTGGTCAGCTTAATGCTGATCCTCGGTTCTGTCTATATCGCCCAAGCCCCGCTGAATGCGATCGCCAGGTTCAGCTTTATCTTAACGCCGTTTTTGCTGCTGATCTCTCTGCCGATTTTATACACGCTGGGAAAAGCCGATATCACATACATTATGCCGATTTTTCACGGAACCGCAAAAGACATGCTTACCGGGGTGCAGCAAACACTTGTCAGCATTACCGGCTTTCAGGCGGCGCTCGTGATCGGGCCCCTTATCAACTGCACCGTCAGCCAGCGCTACAAAATACTGACGATTTCAAACATCTTGATTATCCTTTATTACCTGTATATCACCCTTACTTGCTTTGTCACAATCAGCCCCGAAGAAATAAAAATGATCCCGGAGCCTGTGCTGTACCTGTTAAAAACCGTTTCATTCAGAATTATCGAACGGACGGATCTGCTCTTTTTGACGTTTTGGTTCGTGACCGTCTTTTCAACACTGGCCAACGTGTTTTACTTGGCAAGCACCGGCATCGCCAAGCTGTTCAATCAAAAAGACCACAGCCGGTTTGTTTATCCGCTGGCCCTGCTCGTCTTCCTTCTGTCTATTTGGGCCACAAGCACGGATAAAACGATACAGCAGCTTGATCAGTTTTTCCGCATTTCCGATATAGTGTTTGTGTATTTGTTTCCGTTGTTTATGGTATTGATTGTCCTTGTACGCAAAAAGGGTGTCCGCCATGCGCATTAAAAAAGCGGTTCTTATCAGTCTCATGTGCGCAAGCCTGACACTTGCGGGATGCTGGGATCAAAATTTGCTGAAAGATATTTCTCTCGTGCTGACCGCAAGCCTTGATGTTGATCATGACGGTAAAAATAAAATCGGCATCACCTATCGGAAGGTTCAGTCGTCCCAGGCGGAACAGGAAACGGGCGGCTCATTCATTACGACGGTGCTCAGCGCTTCCGGGCACACCATCCGTGAAGCGCGGTTTCAATTGGATAAGCTTGTCGATCAGCGCATTGACACGTCCAAGCAAAGAGTCTTATTAATCGGTGAGAAAATGGCGGAAAAACCGCTTTTTCCTTATCTCGATGTCTTTTACAGAGATCCGAAAAGCCCGCTTCTCGCTCATCCGGCGGTTGTAAAAGACGGCGAGGCGATTGAAGTGCTGAAGCTGCTCGTCCGGCAGAAATTGATCGTCAGCAAGTACTTAACGAATTTATTAACAAGCGCTAATGCGGAATCAAATATCAGCATGGAAAATTTGCAATCCATCCGTTCAAGCATGCTGACGGCTGATAAGGATTTCGCCCTTCCTTATTTATCGATTAACGGACAGACGATAAAGGTAGAGGGTTCTGCCCTGTTCAGCGGCCAGCGGAAAGTGACTGAGGTGCTCGGTCAGGATTCGACCCTCCTGACCCTTTTAAGCGGGCAATTTAATAAATCGGCTAATATTAATCTGAAGCTGTGGGACAAATACAAAATGGATATTGAAAATTATCTTTCTCTCGGCATCACGGATGCCACGCGAAAGATTGTATTTATAGATACAGATCCGCAGCATATAAAAGTGAAAATCCGTTTGAAACTGAATGCACGCGTCTTGGAATATCCGAAGGACAAGCTGAATTCTTATACGGCAATCGACCAAATGAACAAACAAGCCTCAGCAAATCTGAACGGGCAGGCCAGATCGGTGATCAGCCATATTCAGGAGCACAACTCGGATATCCTCGGCATCGGCCGGAACTATCAAACCCATTATTATGAGCGGGGCAAGCGGCTCAATTGGCGTGAGGTCTATCCTTCCATCGAGATCGTCCCTGATATCAAAGTGAATATCTCGCAAATCGGCATCGTGAACTAAAAGAGACCCCGGTCTCTTTTTTTGTTGCCAACCGAAATTATTCGTGTTACTCTTTTTATGTAAACGGTTACATAAATGAAGGAGGAGTGTTTGTTGGCAACGATTAAAGATGTCGCAGGCGCTGCCGGCGTCTCTGTTGCCACGGTTTCGCGTGTCCTCAATGACAACGGCTACGTGCATGAAGATACACGAACGAAGGTCATGCTTGCCATGGAGAAGCTGAATTATTATCCGAATGAAGTTGCCCGCTCTCTTTATAAAAGAGAATCCAGACTGGTCGGGCTTTTGCTTCCGGATATTACGAATCCCTTTTTCCCTCAGCTTGCCCGCGGGGCTGAAGACAAGTTGCAGCGGGAAGGATACCGGCTGATCATCGGCAACAGCGATGAAGAGTTGGAAAAAGAACTCGACTACCTGCAAACATTTAAACAAAATCAAGTTGCCGGTATTTTGGCGGCCACCCATTACCCCGACCTTCCCGAATACAACGGCAGCCTTTACCCGGTCGTATTTCTGGACCGGACAAAAGAAGGCGCCCCATCCGTATTCAGTGACGGGCGGGCAGGCGGAAAACGGGCGGCTGAGGAAATGCTTCGCGGCAAAAGCACAAGCATCACGCTTGTCAAAGGCCCAGCCCACCTTCCGACCGCTCAGGAACGTTTTAACGGCGCACTTGATGTGCTGCAAAAAGCGGGCGCGCAGTTCAATGTCATCTCCGCCGCTTCATTTTCCATCAAGGATGCCGCCATTTTAGCAGAAGAATTGTTTGCAGCATACCCGGAAACCGACGGAGTCATTGCCAGCAACGACATTGCGGCGGCTGCCGTCCTCCATGAGGCGCTGCGGCTCGGCAAAAAAGTTCCGGAGGAGATTCAGATCATCGGATACGACGATATTCCGCAGAGCAGGCTTTTGTTTCCGCCTCTTTCAACCATCCGCCAGCCTGCATATGAGATGGGAAAACAAGCGGCAAACCTGCTGCTGCAATTGATAAAGAAAGAGCCGCCGAAAGAGACGGCCATTCAAATGCCCGTGACTTACATAAGAAGACAAACGACGAGAAAGGATGATCACCATGAGTGAAATTTGTGTTATCGGAAGCTGTTCTATGGATCTGGTCGTCACATCCGATCGGCGCCCGAAAGCCGGAGAAACCGTACTGGGCACAGACTTTCAAACTGTGCCCGGGGGAAAAGGCGCAAATCAGGCCGTAGCCGCTTCCCGCCTGGGCGCAAACGTATATATGGTAGGAAAAGCAGGCAATGACGGCTACGGAAAAGCGATTATTGAAAACCTGAAGGCAAACGGTGTCAATACGGACTACATGGAAACGGTTACACATAAAAAAAGCGGAACGGCTCATATTGTGCTCGCAGAAGGAGACAACAGCATCGTCGTCGTAAAAGGCGCAAACGATGACATCTCCCCCGATTATGCCAAAAGTGCGCTAGCAAAACTTCCCGGCATTGATATCGTGCTGATCCAGCAGGAGATTCCTGAAGAAACCGTTGAAGAAGTGTGTAGCTACTGCCGCGCGCAGCAGATTCCGGTTATCCTGAATCCCGCGCCGGCCCGGCCGCTGAAACAATCGACGATTGAGGATGCCGCATATCTTACGCCGAACGAACATGAAGCATCCATTTTATTTCCTGACCGGACGAAAGAAGAAGCGCTTGCCGGCTATCCCGGCAAGCTGTTCATTACCGAAGGAAAACAAGGCGTACGCTACTCAGACGGCACCAAGGAACGGCTTGTTCCCGCTTTCCCTGCAGAAGCGGTCGACACGACGGGAGCCGGCGATACCTTTAATGCGGCACTTGCCGTCGCACTCGCGGAAGGACGGGACATCGAGCAAGCGCTCCTGTTTGCCAACCGCGCCGCCTCCCTGTCCGTGCAGCACTTCGGCGCCCAAGGCGGGATGCCGGCCAGAAAAGAAGTTGAGGAGCTGCTGTCATGAAAAAACACGGAATGTTAAACAGCCACATTGCCAAAGTATTAGCCGATCTCGGGCATACAGACCTCATCGCGATCGCCGATGCGGGTCTCCCCGTCCCTGACGGCGTCCCTAAAATTGATTTGTCCTTAACGGCGGGCGTTCCCGCCTTTCGGGACGTGACCAGCCTGGTAGCCGGGGAGATGGCAGTCGAAAAGGTGATAGCCGCTTCCGAGATCAAAGACGCAAATCCTGAGAATGCAAGTTTCATAGAAAGCCATTTCTCAGCGCAGACGATCGAGTACATGTCCCACGAGGAATTCAAACGGCTCACTCAGAAAGCAAAAGCCGTCATCCGAACGGGTGAAATGACACCATACGCCAACTGCATCCTGCAGGCGGGTGTGATTTTCTAGAAAGAAGGGATCCAGCATGCACATCGGCATGACAGACATTCATAAAGCATTCGGCAAAAACCAAGTGCTCTCCGGCGTCTCATTTGAGCTTCTGCCGGGAGAAATCCACGCTTTAATGGGAGAAAACGGAGCGGGAAAATCGACGTTAATGAATCTGCTCACCGGGCTCCACCGGCTCGATAAGGGAAACATTACGATAAACGGAACAAATATGAGCTTCTCCAATCCAAAGGAGGCCGAAAAGCACGGAATCGCCTTTATCCATCAGGAACTGAATATATGGCCGGACATGACGGTGCTTGAAAACCTTTTTATCGGCAAAGAGCTGACGACGGCGTTCGGCGTTTTGGAAACGAAGAAAATGAAAGCGCTAGCAAAATCACAGCTTGAAAAACTGGGAGTCTCTCTTCCTCTCAACCGGGAAGCCGGACAATGTTCCGTCGGCCAGCAGCAGATGATTGAGATTGCCAAAGCGCTGATGACAAACGCCGAAGTCATTATTATGGACGAACCGACCGCGGCGCTGACCGAACGGGAAATCAGCAAACTGTTTGACGTAATGACGGCGTTAAAGCGGGACGGCGTATCCATTGTCTATATTTCGCACCGAATGGAAGAGATATTTTCGATTTGCGACCGGATCACCATTATGCGGGACGGCCTCACTGTCGATACGGCGCATATTAAAGACACTAATTTTGATGAAGTGGTCAAAAAAATGGTCGGGCGGGAGCTGACCGATCGGTATCCGACTCGCACGCCGTCACTCGGCGATAAGGTGCTCGAAGTGAAAAACGCCTCAAAAAAAGGAAGCTTTTCACAGATCAGTTTCCATGTGAGCGCCGGAGAAATCCTCGGCGTTTCCGGCTTAATGGGTGCCGGACGGACAGAAATCATGAGAGCGCTGTTCGGAATTGACAGGCTCGATTCCGGAGAGATCTGGATTTCCGGCCGAAAAACCGGCATTCGGGGTCCGTACGATGCCATCCGCAAGGGCCTCGGCCTGATTACGGAGAACCGCAAAGATGAAGGGCTGCTGCTGGATACGTCCATTCGTGAAAATATTTCATTGCCGAACCTGACCAGCTTCTCTCCGAAAGGCATCATTGACCGAAAACGCGAGGCGGAGTTCGTTGAGCTGCTCATCAAGCGTCTGACCATTAAGACCGCATCTCCGGAAACCGCCGCCCGGCATTTATCAGGAGGAAATCAGCAAAAAGTCGTCATCGCCAAATGGATCGGAATCGGCCCGAAAGTTCTCATCCTTGATGAACCGACAAGAGGCGTCGACGTAGGCGCGAAAAGGGAAATCTATTCATTAATGAATGAACTGACCGATCGCGGAGTCGCCATCATCATGGTGTCTTCCGAGCTGCCGGAAATTCTCGGCATGAGTGACAGAATCATCGTCGTCCACGAAGGGCGCATCAGCGGAGAAATCAATGCGGCCGGCGCAACACAAGAACACATCATGACACTTGCCACGGGAGGGCAGCAGAATGAAAACTGAACCAATGACATCAACTGAACAAAAGCGATTTTCCATTCATACCTTCACGCAAAAACTCGGTCCGTTTCTCGGCTTACTGATTCTTGTGCTGATCGTTTCCGTTTTAAACCCGAGTTTTCTTGAACCCCTCAATATTCTCAACCTTCTTCGGCAGGTTGCGATTAACGCTCTGATTGCATTCGGAATGACGTTTGTCATTTTAACGGGAGGCATTGATCTCTCTGTCGGAGCCATCCTCGCCTTATCGAGCGCATTGGTCGCGGGTATGATGGTCTCAGGCATCGATCCGATCTTAGCCGTCATCATCGGCTGCGTGATCGGCGCCGTACTCGGCATGATAAACGGATTATTAATCACAAAAGGAAAAATGGCGCCGTTCATCGCCACTTTGGCGACAATGACCGTCTTTCGCGGACTGACCCTCGTCTATACGGACGGAAATCCGATTACGGGGCTCGGTTCAAATTACGCATTTCAATTATTCGGGCGCGGTTATTTTCTCGGCATTCCCGTACCTGCCATTACGATGCTGATTGCATTTGCGGCCCTGTGGGTTCTTCTGCACAAAACACCGTTCGGCCGCCGGACATACGCCATCGGCGGCAATGAGAAAGCGGCGCTGATATCGGGAATCAAAGTGCCCCGCATCAAGATCATGATCTATTCTCTGACAGGTTTATTATCGGCGCTGGCAGGAGCGATTCTGACATCACGCTTAAATTCCGCACAGCCGACGGCCGGGGAATCATACGAGCTGGACGCCATCGCAGCGGTCGTTCTCGGCGGAACGAGCCTGTCCGGCGGTCGAGGGCGCATCATCGGTACGCTGATCGGGGTTTTGATTATCGGAACGCTGAACAACGGCTTGAACCTTCTCGGCGTATCATCTTTTTATCAGCTCGTCGTCAAAGGAATCGTCATTTTAATCGCGGTGCTGCTGGACCGCAAAAAATCGGCATAGTAGGAGGACCATTATGAAGAAAGCCATCATCACGATCGCGGCATTATCACTGTTTTTGCTGTCCGCCTGTTCACTTGAACCGCCTCAATGGGCAAAACCGTCAAACACAAAACATAAAAAAGAATTCACTATCGGGCTCTCCGTCTCTACATTGAACAATCCGTTCTTCGTTTCATTAAAAGAAGGCGTTGTAAAGGAAGCCAAAAAACGGGGGATGAAGGTCATTATTGTCGATGCCCAAAATGATTCATCTAAACAGTCAAATGACGTAGAAGATTTGATCCAGCAGGGAGTCGATGCGCTGCTGGTCAATCCGACCGATTCATCAGCGATTTCAACAGCCGTCGAATCGGCAAATTCCCTCGGCATTCCCGTCATTGCGCTTGATCGTTCAGCCGAACACGGCAAAGTCGAAACGCTTGTCGCCTCTGACAATGTCAAAGGAGGAGAAATGGCGGCTGACTACCTCGCCGATCAGCTCGGAAAAGGCGCCAAAGTGGCTGAACTGCAAGGGGTGCCGGGCGCATCCGCGACACGGGAACGCGGAACGGGCTTTCATCATATTGCCGACAAAAAGCTGGATGTCGTAACAAAGCAAGCGGCGGATTTTGACCGTACAAAAGGATTGACCGTTATGGAAAACCTTCTACAGGGACATCCGGATATCAAAGCCGTGTTCGCCCATAATGATGAAATGGCACTCGGCGCGCTCGAAGCGATTAACAGCTCGGGCAAACACATTTTGGTCGTCGGTTTCGACGGAAATAAAGATGCGATTTCTTCCATTAAAAACGGGAAGCTGACAGCCACGGTCGCCCAGCAGCCGGAGCTGATCGGAAAACTGGCGGCCGAAGCGGCGGAGCAGGTGCTCAAAGGAGAAAAAGTCAAAAAAACCATTTCCGCTCCATTGAAACTTCAAACGCAAAAATAACCGGCCGATGTTTAGACTTCCGGTAAAACGTGAAAGGATGAAGTAAAAGGAGAGATACAGATGAAGAAAACAGCCAAAGCGGCATCCATTCTGACCCTTGCAACGGGAATATCAGCGGCTTCAGCTGCCGGAATAACGCCTCTTCCCGAGACACACGCGCAAGAAGCGGTCAAAATTGACGATCTGTACAGCTACCCGCTTGACTCTTATCTCGTTTCCGTGGAAGCATTGAACGTCAGAACAAAAGCATCAGCAGCCAGTCCGAGAGCTGATACCCTTCATTTAGGCGACAGCTTAAAGATCGTTTCATTCCAGAACGCTGACTGGGCAAAAGTACATTATAAAAACGGAAAAACAGGATTTGTATCTACTCATTATATTGTTAAAGAAGCAACAACCGTAAAAACGACGGCAAAAACAAAAGTATATACAGACAAACAAGCGGTCAAAGCTTCCCTTGCCAAAAACACGAGCGTTTCTTTCCTCGGATGGAAAAAGACAGCCGGCGGCGGCATTGATTTCGGCTGGGCGCTTGTCGATTACGGGGGCGCAACGGGATATATCAGCACAAAAGATCTGCAAAAACTGACATAATATCAAAACGGATTTCGCAAATTCAGCGCGAAATCCGTTTTTTCTTTCTTGAGCAGTCAGAAACGTCTAAGGTTCGAAATATTTCTCAGGAAATATTGTCGGATGAAGATGAATGCATACAACTCTAAAATGGCTTCTTTATGTAATCCGCCAGGCGTTTGGCATTATCACGGATAGCCGCAGCATCGGCGCTGCTAACCCCGTACATCGCGAAAGCCGGCAAATAGGTCATTCCCGTAAAATTAGCCATTGCCTGAAACGGCCTTAAGAGCTCGCTCAGTGAAAAATGGTTGGACCCGCCTGCCTGATATGCATCCTCTCCGGCACCTACAGAAACAGCCAGCAGCAATTCTTTGCCGTGCAGCGCCTTTCCTTTGGAACCGTAAGCCCAGCCATACGCCAGCACATGATCCATCCATGTTTTTAAAAGCGGAGGCGCACTGTACCAGTACAGCGGGAATTGAAATACGATCCGGTCATACTGTTCACACAGCTGCCGTTCCTTTTCCCCATCTATTTTCCCGTCCGGATATTCTTTATAAAGCTCACGGACCGTGATGTCATCATGATTTTTTAATTCTTCTGCCCACGCCTTATTGACCGCTGAGTTGTCCATGTCAGGATGAACCGCTAATACCAATACTTTCACAGCTACCACACCTTTCCCTTTTGACTGTATTTTACCTAATCTTTGCCGGTTCAGCCAAATAAAAAGAAAGCCCCCGAGAAAAATGAGGCTTTCTTTTTTATTTTATTCCGGGCTTCCTTCGGTTGTTTCGATATCCTTCGCAAAATTCGGATTATCTAAATTTGCGTTGAAAAAGTCCGCCGTATTCGGAAGCTTGAGGTTCATATTCATTTTTTGAGAAATGGTCACTTTACAATCTTTAATGACATAGTCAAACACGTGTCCCCCGGAATTGCGTCCTTCATCAATGAAGTGCAGGTGATATCCGGAAACAGCGATGCCGTTTGCGTAACCCGGCGTCCAGAAGCCGGCGATTGTACCCTGAATGTCGTCAAAGTTGAACACAGGCTGTGTTTTCACCGCTTCGATCATCGGAACGTACGGTTTCTCCTGGCGTTCTACCGTTCTTGTCTGCACCTTTTTAAATACGCCGTCTAAACGGATCGCATAAAATAAGTTTTTACTAGGCAGAAGGCTGGCGATTTCCTGCTCGAATTCTTCACGGGTCATTTCGCCGTCGATCGTATGCGTCATGTCCGGCGTGAAAAATGTGAATGAGCAGAATGGTGACAGGTCTCCGCCTTTAACAGGCGTAGCCGTTCCGTCGCCGCGCAGACGGTAAAATTCGCCGTCAAATCCGATTAATTCGCCGTCCAGTTTGTTGAACGTGCCGATTCCGAAATCACCGAACTTCGGAATGTCAGCCATATCAAAATCTCCGTCATATACTCCGTCCAGCAGAGATGTCATGGTGGATACTTGATAGATCTGATCCTCAGGTGAGCCTTTTTCTCCGCGGCTCATCATATGGATGTCGCTTGCGTTTTTCATATTCCCTTCACTCCTTTTAAATTGGGCTGTTTTAGAAAACAGGTCATGGTGCGCAGAGTGCTAGAGAGCTTTTGCTTTCATTTTTTCTTTGAATTGCTTCGGAAGCATGTCGCTTGATAAATGGACATTGTCACTGTAATCGACAGGAATGTCAATGATGACAGGGCCTTCTGTGTTCAAGCCTTTTTGCAGCACGTCTGCCAGCTGTTCCGGTGACTCAACGCGCAAGCCGGTGGCGCCGAAGCTTTCTGCATATTTTACGATGTCAATGTTTCCGAAATCTACGCATGATGTACGGTTATATTTTTTCATCTGCTGGAATGCGACCATATCATATGTGCTGTCATTCCATACAAGGTGAACGATCGGCGCTTTTAAGCGGACTGCCGTTTCCAATTCCATTGCAGAGAACAGGAATCCTCCGTCTCCTGAAACGGATACGACTTTTTCACCCGGATTCACCAATGTGGCGGCAATCGCCCAAGGAAGCGCTACGCCCAATGTCTGCATGCCGTTGCTGATCAACAGTTTCAGCGGCTCATAAGCGCGGAAGTAGCGGGACATCCAGATCGCGTGAGAACCGATATCGCAAGTGACGGTTACGTCGTCATCAATTGCATTGCGCAGTTCTTGGACGATTTGCAGAGGATGCACTCTGTCGGATTTATGGTCGCTTGGCGCCTTCTCGCTGTCTGAGAGCATCTGTTTTAATTCGCTCAGCACTTCTTTTTCACGGCTGCCCATATCAAATGTCACAGCGTCGTGTTCAATTTGTTTAACCGTAGCGGGGATATCGCCTAATAATTCTAATTCCGGCTGATAGGCATGATCGATATCGGCCTGAATTTCGTCAAGATGGATAATAGCACGGTCACCGTTTACGTTCCAGAACTTCGGATCGTATTCAATCGGATCATAACCGATCGTTAATACGACATCCGCCTGTTCAAGCAGAAGATCGCCCGGCTGGTTGCGGAACAGTCCGATCCGGCCGAAATATTGGTCTTCCAGCTCTCTGGACAATGTGCCGGCCCCTTGGTACGTTTCTACGAAAGGCAGTTTTGTTTTGGCAAGCAGTTTGCGGATTTGTTTTACCGCTTCCGGTCTTCCGCCTTTCATGCCGACTAACAGAACGGGAAGTTTCGCCGTCTGGATTTTCGCGATAGCCGCGCTGACCGCTTCTTCCGGTGCAGGGCCTTGTTTCGGCGCCGGCACGCTGCGTACGTTTTTCACATTTGTGATTTCATTCACAACATCCTGCGGAAAGCTCACAAAAGCCGCGCCTGCCTGACCTGCTGACGCTGCCCTGAAGGCGTTTGTTACCGCTTCTGGTATATTCCCTGTTTCCTGTACTTCTACACTGTATTTTGTAATCGGCTGAAATAGCGCCGCATTGTCCAATGATTGGTGTGTCCGTTTTAACCGGTCTGCGCGAATTACGTTACCCGCCAGCGCCACTACCGGATCACCTTCTGTATTAGCCGTTAACAAGCCGGTCGCCAAGTTGGATGCCCCCGGGCCTGAAGTAACGAGACAAACGCCTGGTTTTCCAGTCAGTCTTCCGACAGCCGCAGCCATAAATGCAGCGTTCTGTTCGTGACGGCATAAAACCAGTTCAGGTCCTTTATCTTTTAACGCATCAAATACTGCATCAATTTTTGCACCCGGAATGCCAAAAACA
This sequence comes from Bacillus sp. KICET-1, assembly GCF_027721405.1. NCBI lineage: Bacteria > Bacillati > Bacillota > Bacilli > Caryophanales > Bacillaceae > Bacillus > Bacillus sp. KICET-1. Next base: position 1,365,455 of record NZ_CP113515.1, on the reverse strand, counting down.
TGTGTGACACCTTGCTCCACTAAGCAATCAACAACAAGCTCCGCCCCCCGATTTTTTCCAGAGGTTTTTAGTTCATTTGTTGCTTTTGCCAACACCCTCACTCCTTATTATGCATATTAAATATAAAATTTTAAGTAATTTGTGATATTATTCACTATACACTCTTTGGAAATTGACCTCCAATATCAATTCGCCGTATGATTAATATGTTTCACGAATAATTAACAAAGAGAAAGGAATGGATAAGGATGGAGCTTCGCCATCTTCAATACTTTATTGCCGTTGCCGAAGAACTTCATTTCGGCAAAGCTGCGCTTCGGTTAAATATGACACAGCCGCCTCTCAGCCAGCAGATCAAACAGCTTGAGAAGGAAGTCGGCGTGACCTTATTAAAGCGCACGAAACGGGTTGTAGAGCTTTCAGCTGCCGGAGAAAGTTTTTTAAAACACAGCAGAAACGCGATCGAAGAAATAGACAAAGCGATTGAAATGGCGCAGAGAACGGCGCGGGGAGAGCTCGGCCGCCTTGTCGTCGGTTTTGTCGGCTCGGCCACATATGAATTTCTGCCGCCGATCATTCGGGAATTCCGCGAAAAATTCCCCTCCGTCAAGCTTGATCTGCGTGAAATTTCTTCTTTCAGACAGCAGGAAGAACTTCTGAAGGGGAACATTGATATCGGCATCCTTCATCCGCCTTTACAGCATTCCGCGTTACATATGGAAAAGGTGCAGAGCAGTCCGTGCATTCTGGCTTTGCCGAAGCAGCACCCGCTTACCGCTAAACAGACAATCGACATTCAGGATTTAAAAAATGAACCGATTATCACACTGTCGAAAGAAACATGGCCGACTTTATACCTAGAGTTTGTAAACTACTGCGAGCAGGCGGGCTTCAAACCGAAAATCGTTCAGGAAGCGACGGAGTATCAAATGGTGATCGGATTGGTTAGTGCCGGCATCGGCGTAACCTTCGTGCCTTCTTCTGCTAAAAAGCTGTTTAATCTCGAAGTCGCCTACCGCGGCATTAATCAGGTGCAGCTCACTGCCGAATGGGTCATTGCCTACCGCAAGGATAATCAAAACCCGATTCTGAAACATTTTCTGGATATTATGAATAAGCGCCAGGCTTTATTGCAGGCGGACAAGGAAAATGCATAAAAAAGAGGGCCGCCGAAAGCAGCCTCTTTTTTTTGTGCTTTTATGGAATTTTACTAAATTGGTAGAAACGCTCAGTACACCTTACGACCTGTACCCGTATACATACAGTACAACTGATCAGGAGGGATAAAAATAACGGGGCGGCAATGACCCATCTAAAAGGAGGCAGAACACATTACACATATTACCGTCATTTTGACCCTGATTTCTTTCTTTGTGACCATTATTTTTATATTTTGGAGACCCGGGGGATTAAATGAAGCCGTTCCGGCGTCGCTGGGCGCCATTCTCGTTTTGTTATGCGGAACCGTTTCCTTTCATGATTTGGGGGATATAGGGTCAAAAGTCACCGGAGCATCAATCACCATTATCTCCACAATGATTATGGCGATCGCGCTGGAAAGCTTCGGTTTTTTTAACTGGGCGGCGGCCAAACTGCTTCACCGCGCCAAGGGATCGGGCATCCGGCTTTTTTGGCTGACCAACCTGCTCTGTTTTTCAATGACGCTCTTTCTGAATAATGACGGCAGCGTCTTAATCACCACTCCTATTTTACTATTGGTCTTACAATATCTCGGACTTAAAAGACATCAGAAAACACCGTATTTAATAAGCGGCGTATTAATTGCGACGGCGGCAAGCACCCCGATCGGCGTCAGTAATATCGTCAATTTAATTTCTCTCAAAATGATAGGCATGGACCTTTATTTGTACACCAATATGATGTTTATCCCCGGCACGCTGGGACTGGTGTTTATGGCCTTTCTGCTGTTTGCCGTTTTTTACCGCCGTTTGCCGAAACAGCTCCCCGATATTCCGGTTCATTTTGATTCGCTGGAACACAAACGATATCACCCGCTTCAGCCTCCGCCAGACCCGACCCAAAACAGCCGTACGAACATCATGTTTTGTGTTTTGGCATTTGTATTGTTCGTCCGGATCAGTCTGTTTGCAGCTTCTTACAACGGCATATCCGTTTCGCTCGTGGCTGTCATCAGTTCAGTCATCCTGCTTGGCTGGAGATGGTTTTATTTAAAAATCGGACCGGCAGACTTATTAAGGAAAGCGCCTTGGCATATCTTTATTTTTGCCTTCACGATGTACATTATCATCTACGGACTGCATAATATCGGACTGACGGCGCTGCTTGTTCAGTCTATTGAACCTTATGTCTCACAAAGCATTGCCCACGCTGCATCTATTATGGGCATTGCTACATCCGTCCTCTCTAATTTGTTCAATAACCATCCCGCCTTAATGATCAGCACTTTGACATTAACTGAAATGTCCATCGACCCATTAACCGTAAAAATCATTTATCTGGCTAATATTATCGGCAGTGATATCGGATCATTGCTTCTGCCGATCGGGACATTAGCCACGCTGATCTGGATGCATATCATCAGACAGCACGGCGAAAAAGTTTCTTGGTCAGAATATATCAAAACGACCATTATCGTTGTCCCTCTCACCGTCGTGTTTACCATTACCGTTTTATATGTTTGGATCAGTTGGATTTACCTTTAGCTCCCATAAAAAAACTGCCTGCTGTATAAGAGAGGCAGTTTTATCATTTATGGCAGGTGCATGGTCTTTAAATGATTCAATTTCCAAAAAACAGTATCGCCGTCTGCATTGGTCAATTCAAGAATATTATCTGAGACATCCTGCAACAGCCCCACTTTATTCGGTATATCTCCTAAATCCAGAATAATCAGCTTCCCGATATATCTTTTTAATTGCTCCTCAAAATTCCGGACAAGGGGCACATTAGCGGGAACAACCGGCAGCTCTGAACTGTTTAATGTATACGGCGTCTGCTCATCGGAATAGGGTGTCAGCCATTTCAAATGATGCATCGAGATGAAAAGAGTCTTATAAACCGGAGAGAAGAAAACAAAATAATCATTTAAAACACTTGTCACATACCCATGAATGGAACGGTCTCCCGTAACAAATATTTCTGTAAATCTGCCTTTTATATGCTGGAGGGTATTCCGGTAAGAAAATGAATGTTCCTGTTTTTCGGGATGCGGACTTTTTTTTCTTGCGTACGGTTCTTTATTCTCTTCGTCCGGGAGCGTCAATGTCATCCGCTGAAGATGCAGCAGCGGAATATAAAGAAACGTCCGGCCGTCATGAATCACAATGATATCCTGACCGATATCCAAAAGAGTTCCTGAAAATGTCGTATTCCCCGATATCTCAATATCGACTTGTTTATCCAGAAATCTGCTTAATCCAGCCATTTCATTCCCCCCTCTCCCGCGTTTACGGACAATCTTTCCAATCATTTACGGCCGCGTTTCCACCGATAATCTATTGTCCTTAATACAGTGGCGTAGCTATAAGAGACCTCTTTCTCCCGTTTTGAGGATCGAACGGATCTTGATGATCTTTTCGACTTTTTAGAGGAAGTACGCTTCTCTTCGCGTGATTCTTCTTCATGCGGCTTTTCTTCTTCGGCGCTCTCTTTCTCACCTTTATTCTCGTCGTCTTTATTCTCCTCTTTTTTAGCTGCGCCTTTTGCCCCTTCGCTGATGCTCTTGATATGAAAAGGATAGATCCGCAGCACTTCTTTATCTTTCACAAGAGTGTAGTGGCCGTCGGAATTATCCACAAGTATACCTTCAACGGCTTCAGGACCTCCGCGGTTGATGGATACCCATTTGTGGATCAGGCGTTTAAATATGCCGTGAAAATCATCAGCCATTTCAAATTCCGGGCGCTCCTCCTCTTGGCCGTCCTCTTCTTGTTCCGCGCTGATGCTTTTGACATGGTCGGCGTTAAAATATACAATTCCGTCATCTTCTGTTTCCAGCACGAGAAAATCATCCCCTGTTTCGTGAAGCTTTCCTCTTTTCGATTCCGGACCTCCCTGATTCAATTGCACCGTGCGATTGGTCATCCGGCTGATCAGGTCTTGAAAATCATCAGCTTTTTCACATTCTGCCGCTTCGGCCGGCGATACGGTTTCACTCGTATTTTCCGTCACACTTTTCACGTGTTTCCATTGATAATAAACGATTTTATTATCAACCTGAAGAGCGATATAATCCGATTGAATGTCTGCTAATCTCCCTGTCTTGGACTCCGGGCCTCCCCGGTAGACAGTAATCACTTTTCCTTCCATTGCATGCAAAAAGTTGTCATCAGACCGCTGCCGCTTCGTATTGCGTTTCATCTATTGTCCTCCTAGTCATTTTTCTCATAATGTAAAAAGCATAATGCATATATACGTATCACGATTATTTTCGGGAACTGATTCACCAGCCTATTTGTAAAAAATCTTTCTTCATTTCCAAATCAGATATTCCACCGCTCTAACTCACTGCTGATGAAGGCTGACCGCTCCTTAATGTATTCGCAAATCACTTCAGGCTCCCGGTCAAAGCAATCCATCTCTTCTTTCTTATATGGATCCTTCGCGACATGCGGCCTGATCTGCTCATACAGTGACATGACCTTCGGCTTCATATGTTCAATGGTAAACCGGGTCTGAAGCGTCTCTTCCAAAAGCCGTTTGTACGCTTTGCGGAAATACGGTTCATCCAGAAGCCTTGCAGTCAAGGTATTAAACCCTTGTATTCTGACATAATCGGCCTCCATCCGATCACCATGAATGTCTCTTCCCCACGTCGCATCGTAATCCCACGGAATGACTTCAAAAAGTCCCGTTTCATGATTCCGGTACAAAGCGTAATTATGGACAAATCCATCGTAGTTTGAGGTAAACACGATGCCCGCAAGCCACCTCAAATACTTATCGGCGTCCAAGTGTTTGACGATCTCCCCCTTGAACTCTGACTTCGGAACGGTATTAATTTTATAGATCATGTCCTGCAAGTATAAATCGTCTTCTTTCGTTCCCGTTTTCTTTTCATAACCAAGTTCGAGCGATGTTTTCGTATCCCGCTCCAGATCACTGACAAGGGAGAAATTGGCGTCGTCATCAACCGCGTAAAAAACAGCCCCGTCCGCCAAATTCCGTTTCGCCAGAAAATATTCATCCACTGACTCCAGCTCAAGATACACCCCCTCATGTCTGCCATTGATTTGCAAGGTTACGAAATTCGCCTTTGGTGACAGCGTCCCAAGCTCCGCGAAGAAATCGAGAGACAGCTTATTCCGCATCATCGACGGATCTTTGTATTCAGCGTTTAAATGTATCTCTTTCGCCCTGCGAAATGTTTTCGGCGAATAAAAAGCGATGTGATACGATTTTTTCTTAAAATCTCTTATATGAGAGCCGCGGTACGCCAGATCAATGTCAAGCCGTTTTTGATTCACTCTCAGCACCGCGGGCACCGGATCATCATCCCAAATGTCTTTTTTCAGCTCCATTAAGTCTTTCGGGTGAATAAACAGCTGGTATAGAGGCAATGTTGATTGGTCTTTCATCAGTAAACCTCCCTGTATTAATTTAGGCTGTGCTTTTTATATAAAACTCAGCGAATCACACATACACTTTTTTCATTCATGCGTACTATGTGGTAGTAAGGATCGCATCCTTAAAACATATATCATGAGGAGGTTTCAAAATGGGCCACTATTCCCATTCTGATATCGAAGAAGCAGTAAAGTCCGCAAGCACCGAGGGATTGGAAGATTATTTGTACCAAGAACCAAAAAGCAGTAAGAAGAGAAAATCTCGCAAGCATAAAAAATCCCGTTCTCACAAAAAATCTCGCAGCCATAAAAAATCGTGCCGCTCTCACAAAAAATCTCGCAGCCATAAAAAATCGTGCCGCTCTCACAAAAAATCTCGCAGCCATAAAAAATCCCGTTCTCACAAAAAATCTCGCAGCCATAAAAAATCCCGTTCTCACAAAAAATCTCGCAGCCATAAAAAATCCCGTTCTCACAAAAAATCTCGCAGCCATAAAAAATCGCGCCGCTCTCACAAAAAATCTCGCAGCCGTAAAAAATCATGCCGGTCTCACAAAAAATCTCGCAGCCACAAGAAATCATGCCGCCGCAAGAAAAAACGCACGCAGAAAAAACCTTATCGTCCTCAGAAAAAAGACCCTTGCAAAAAAGACGATTACTGCAGCAAAACAGAGTACTGGAAAGACGGGAACATCTGGGTTGTAAAGAAAAACTACAAGTAACACCATTCGTAAATAGGCTGCCGGCTAAACGGAAGCCTTTTTCCTCAATCAGATATATGCCACGTGATAAGATATGCAGCCGGTTTTCTTTTGTTGTGTTTCCGAATTTTCTTTCTGTATAATCAGGTCATACGATAAAGAAAGGCGGCCGAAATCATGCATATCTTACGAGCAGACGAACTGAACGCAAAAGACACTTACAAATTGCTTTCGGGCACAGTTGTTCCCCGGCCGATCGCATTTGTCACTACGCGGTCATCCATCAACGGCGCCGTAAACGCGGCGCCCTTCAGTTTCTATAACGTTGTCTCCGCAGAACCGCCGCTTCTGGCCATCTCAGTCAGCCGCGCGGACGGTCGGCAGAAAGACACCGCGAGAAACGCAATCGCTCATCGGGAATTCGTGGTGCACGTCAGTGATGAGTCCATTATTGAAGACATTAACAAAACGGCGGCAAGGCTTGATCCTGATGTCAGCGAACTTGGCATGACAGACCTTTCTGTGACAGACAGCGCTTGCATCAGCGTTCCCGGTATAAAAGAAGCAAAAGTGAGGTTTGAATGTATACTCGAACGCCATCTTCCGTTCCAAAATGACAGCGGAGAAACGACGACAGACCTCATCATCGGCAGAGTCGTTTGTTTTCATTTGAATGACCAAGTATATGACGCCGATAAAGGCTACATACGGACAGATGAGCTGAAGCCTGCGGCAAGGCTCGCGGGGAATGAATACGCCAGACTCGGGAAGACATATACGCTTGTCCGCCCGACCTGAAGCAGGAACCATTATAATAGAAGAAACTAGTCAAAAAGACCCCTTTCAAAAGGGGTCTTTTTGAGTCTTTTACCATGTAACTCAGCCTAATGTCTTGTAGAATGCCGAAACTTACAAGGTCCTCACCCGTATGAAACGAGTGGCACATTTTTAGGAGGCAGACGATGGATTTCACTCAGTTACTGATTTTTTCAGCCGTATTTATTTTGCTCAGCCTTATGTTTCAAGTATTTGCCGTCAAAGTTCTCAATTTGCCAAAGCCTGTTAAAAAGCAGAAGCCGATAAACGGCACACATCGATTAATCGAAATCACACTGCTTATTACGGGCATCGCAGCGGTGAATTTTTTCAATGAAATGTACGTATTTGCGGGAGTTGTTTTCATGCTATTTTGCTGCAGCGGCTTAATGGAATGGCGGTACCGGCTGGAGGAAAAGCAATATGTGTACGATTCGTTTTACGCAGGTCTTTCTGCCGCGCTTGGCGTGCTTATTTTTTTCATCAGTTAGCGCAGCTCTATACTCCTGCGGCCGCTCCGTCGCCGCGCGGGTCGGCCCCGCCTTGGAGAAAGCCTTCTTCATCAATGACGATCGCTGCCGCATGGCCCATAAGCCCGTCAAAATCACCAACGGTCTCGACGCGGTGGCCGCTCTGCCTTAGGGCTTCTCTCGTTTCAGGGCTGATTCTGCTTTCAACCCTCAGCCCTTCATACTCCTCTCCCCATGTCCGTCCCCAGACCCAGCGCGGCTCATTGATCGCCTGCTGGGGGTCCATTTTGTAATCAATGATGCGCGTAATCATCGCTGTCTGAGTTTGCGGCTGGCCTTCTCCTCCCTGGGTTCCGTACAGGATGTGCGGCCTTCCTTCTTTACAGGCCATCGCCGGCATGAGGGTGTGGAACGTCCGCTTGCCGGGTTCAAGTGTATTGATATGGGATTCGTCCAGCGAAAAAAATGACCCGCGGTTTTGCAGCAGAATGCCCGTCTCCCCCGCTGTAACGGCAGATCCGAACTCAAAATAGAGGCTCTGAATAAAGGAAACGGCATTTCCTTCCGCATCGGCGACGGCGGCATAAGCAGTGTCGCTTCCGACCGGCCGGCTTACCGCCGGCGCAGCCACGTTACCGATTTCTTCCGCAAGCTGCTTTGCATACCGTTTATCAAGCAGCCGATCCAGCGGAATATGAGAAAATGCCGGATCAGTCAGCACTTTATTCCGGTGCTGAAAACTCTTCTTCAGCGCCTCGATCAGCAGATGATAATAGTCAAAGGAACCGTGTTCGATCTGAGAAAAATCATAGTTTTCCAATATATTGAGCGTCATTAAGCCTGTAAAGCCCTGTGAATTCGGCGGAGCCTGATAGATTTTGCACCCGCGGTAATCGGAGGATACCGGGTTCGTCCACTCGCCGCGGTGGGCTTTAAAGTCATCAAGTGTCAGACGGCCGCCGTTGTTTTGCAGAAAGGATGTGATGCGTTGAGCGAGGTCTCCTTCATAAAAAGCGCTTCTGCCTTTCTCGGCAAGCTGCTCCAAGCTGGCCGCCAGATCCTTCTGGACAAACCGTTCACCGGGCATGGGCGCTTTTTTGTTTCTCGTAAAAATGGCCGAGGTGTAAGGCATCGAGGCTAAAAGATCGAGATTGCGTTCTGTGTGGGCGCACTGGTCGGCGGACACCGGAAATCCGTTTGCCGCATAATCAAGAGCTGGCTTCAGCACCTCAGCGAGCGAAAGACGCCCGTATGCCGAAAGCACGGCATCCCAGCTGTCCGCCATTCCCGGAACGGTAATGGCGCTTTCTGTCCCGCGCAGAGGGATCGCTTCTCTGCCCCGATACAAGTCTCTCGTCACATGCTTCCCTGAACGGCCGCTCCCGTTATAAGCTTTGATTCGTCCCGTTTCTTTATGGTAAGTGAGCCAAAATGAATCCCCGCCAAGACCCGTCATATGCGGATACACAACTGCCAGACAGGCGCTGACCGCCACTGCCGCGTCAAACGCGTTTCCGCCCTTTTCCAGAATGCCGGCCCCCGCCTGAGAAGCGAGATAATGCGGACTGACGACCATTTGTTTCGTTCCGATGGTTGAAGTATTCATGGCAAGCCCCTTTACAAATTTTCTCAAGTATAAAAAGCGGCTTCGCGGCCATCCACATTCCTGAAAGAAAATCTCACACACTATTTACTTTTCGATAAGAAATAATTCTAAGTTATTACGCATCGAAAACAATAAAAAAATTCTTCCTTCATAACGTAATGTTTCATGATACAATAATGTCTACCAAATGAAGGAAGGTGAAGCGGGTTGGAACATGAATACAGCATTCCGAATCTTGTCCTTGATGAAACGGATAAACAGATTCTTTCGATTTTGCACGAGGAAGGGAGGATTTCCTATACAGACGTAGGAAAGCGGGTTAACCTGTCGCGAGTGGCGGTTCAGCACCGCATTCAGCATTTACTGGATGCCGGTGTGATTGAAAAATTCACCGCTGTCATCAACCCGGCGAAAATCGGCCGTCACGTGTCCGTGTTTTTTAATGTGGAGGTGGAGCCGCAGTATTTGGAGGAAACCGCATTAAAGCTTGAAAAGGAGCCGGCCGTGACAAGCCTTTATCACATGACCGGACCGAGCAAGCTGCATATGCACGGCATTTTCGCAAATGATCAGGAGATGGAAGAGTTTTTGACAAAACGGCTCTATACGCAAAAAGGCGTCGTCAGCGTCGACTGCCAAATGCTGATTAAACGGTATAAAAGCAGAACGGGCATGAAGCTGTAAGGAGGACATAGCCATGAAACATCCCTATTGGGACATTACGGCGGCGATGGTCCGAACGGGCATTCTCGGATTCGGGGGCGGCCCGTCGGTGATCCCGCTCATCCGCCATGAAGCCGTCAATAAATACAAATGGATAGATGATGATGAATTCGGAGAAATATTAGCGATTGCTAATGCGCTTCCCGGACCGATTGCCACAAAAATGGCTGCGTATCTGGGCTTTAAGCTGAAAGGCACATTAGGTGCAATCGCGGCGACCCTCGCCCACATTCTGCCTACATGTCTTGCGATGGCGGGCTTGTTTGCGGCTGTCAATGTCTTAAGCCACTCAGCAATTGTTGCCGGCATGATTGGCGCTGTAACACCGGTGATTGCGGTAATGCTCGGCATCATGGCGTACGAGTTTGGCCAAAAAGCGCTTAAAGGATTCGGCTGGGTCACGGGCATCCTGTTTTTTATCATCGCTTTTATCGGCCTGCAAACGTTACAGATCAATCCCGGCTTTGTCATTATCATTTTCTTGGCGTACGGCGCGTTTCATTTTAAATTAAAGGACAAAATCACAAATAAACGTTCAAAAGATAAAGGAATGTCGGCCTCATGATCATGATTTATATATTTATGGCGTTTTTTGTCGCAAACGTACTCGGATATGGAGGCGGACCGGCGTCGATCCCGCTGATGTTTGAAGAAGTCGTCAACAGATACAGCTGGCTCTCAAACGATCAATTTTCAAATATGCTCGCACTTGCGAACGCATTGCCGGGCCCGATCGCAACCAAAATCGCGGCGTATGTCGGTTACAGCGCAGGCGGGTGGCCCGGGTTCCTGATTGCGCTGATCGCCACTGTCGTACCGTCGGCGCTCGCATTGATCGTCCTCTTGCGCATCATTCAGCGCTTCCGCCAATCCCCCGTCATCAAAGGTATGACGCTGTCCGTCCAGCCTGTCATCGCCGTCATGATGCTCATTCTTACCTGGCAAATCGGCGCAGACGGCATCAAAGCGATCGGCTGGGTTCAAGCGATAGTGATTGCGGGGATTTCCCTCCTTGCCTTGACAAAATTCAAGATGCATCCGGCCTTCCTGATTATCGCGGCGTTTTTGTATGGAGGTCTTGTGGTTCCTCATTTATAAAGAAAAGCACCTGGACAGGTGCTTTTTTATTTTGGCCCAGAAATACCATTTGATATGACAACTGTTTCTTCGCCTGCATCACTCTTGATGATTTGCTTGACTTGCAGCGTTGCGCCTGCCATTCTCACAAATTGCTGAACCTGAGGCGAATTGGTTTCAGCCTGTATCCAAACAGAAGTCGGCGCTTTCCAAGCTAAAAAGAGTGCGAGAATCAACATACCAGAGATAACCAGCAGCAGTTTCATAGAGCATCACTTCTTTTCAATAAGCTGCTCGCCGCGCTCAGCGCCTGATGATCATGAAGAATATCACCGGGACGATTGCCTTCTCCCAGCACATAGCCTTTAAAGGACATCCCCATAAAATGAAAAATATGTTCAAATTGCTGAATCAGCGGCAGCCCTTTTAGTTTAGGATTGTCTCCTCCCACTGCTGTTACATATGCCTGCTTCGCTGACATTTGCTGTTTAAAATCAGGAAATCTCGGATCTCTCAGCGTCTGTGACCAGCGATCAATAAACAGCTTTAATGTCCCTGACATGCCAAACCAATAAATTGGGGTGGCGAATACAAGAATATCGCACGGCAATATCCGCTCAATGATAGAATCGCAGTCATCTTGAACAGGACGAAAGCCGCCTTGAGCGTGACGCAGATCTTCAATTGGCTGGAGCCGATATTTCCGCAAATGAATGTGCTCCGCATCGAATCCTTGAACAGCCTTCTCCGCAAGAATATCCGTATTTCCGCCAGACCTCGTTCCGCCATGAATAACCGCAATTTTCATGATGCATCTGCTCCTTTGTTTACGAATGATTTTCTTCATCATATAATGGATTCATCAATCAATACAGATGATTATTTCGATTATTCCAATCGGTAAAACCGATTTAGAAAGGGCGAGAACATATGGAATTGAAGCAGCTGATCACCTTTATTACCGCAGCAGAACATGTAAACTTCACCCTAACCGCCAAGATGCTTAACTATGCACAATCAAGCGTTACCTCTCAGATCAAATCACTTGAAGAAGAAATCGGGACTCCTTTATTTGAACGGCTCGGCAAGCGGCTCATCCTGACAGAAGCCGGCAAAACATTCAAATCCTATGCGGAGAAGATCATTGCGTTAACAGAAGAAGCAAAAATGGCCGCAAATCAAGTAAGAGAAACAACCGGAACCTTGAAAATCGGCGCGACGGAAAGCCAGTGCACATACCGTCTTCCGCCTATCATAAAAGAATTCAAACAGGCTTTTCCTCAAGTAAAGCTCATATTCAAACCGTATGTTTCCAACGAACAAGCGAAAGAACAGCTCTTACAGGGCCAGCTTGATATCACCTTCATTTTGGATGTGAATCGGACGGAAGACGCACTGCACGTTGAATCTTTGATTCAGGATGAGATCAAAATGGTAGCCGCCAATGACCATCCTTTTCCTGCGGATTTACCAGCAACATTGAAAGACCTTCAAAACGAAACCCTTCTGCTGACAGAGGACGGCTGTTCATACCGCACGCTCTTTGAGAACACTTTACATGACGCCGGAGTCTACCCTAACAAATTAGAATTCGTCAGCATAGAAGCCATCAAACAATGCGTGATGGCCGGACTTGGAATTGGACTATTGCCTGAAATGACAGTAAAAGACGATATTGCCGAAGGACGGATGAAAGAACTCAGCTGGCAGAATGAATGCCCTGTTTTTACTCAATTAGCATGGCATAAGGACAAGTGGATGTCTGCGCCATTAAAGGCTTTTATCGATTTGACGCGAAAAACATTCAAATAAAAACCTATCTGCAAGGACGACAAAGTTTTTAATAAAGCAGACACCAGGCATACAAAAAAACACTTGGTGGCTTAGAGCCCCAAGTGTTACACGTGATTTTTCCGATAAAACGTTCGCAAAACATGCGTTTCAAGGTCAGCCAGACGGACAGGGATCGGCAGCCTGCTTTCTTGATTGATCAAGCTCATCGTGATCTGATAGCTGCTTTCTAAATCAATGTCATGTCCGCAAGACAAAAAGATAGGCTTCACGTCCCGCCGCGTTCGCAGCGCCCGTCCATATACCTCGCCGTCAATGATAATATCGGTGTATGCGCCGACTTCATTTTCAGGCGTCACGAAATCGCAGCCTTTGATTTTGAGATAGGTTTTCGCAATCCCTATCGTCGGCTTACCCAGAAAAAAAGCCGCATGGGTGGCAACGCCCATATGATTGTAATGCAGATACCCGTTGCCATCAAACAAAAACACATCCGGCTCCGCCTCCAGCTTTTCTGCCGCTTCAATGATCAGCGGCAGCTCGCGAAACGCAAGAAAACCGGAAACATACGGCACGCCGATTTTCCCCATGCTGTGCACTTTTTCAATCACTTCTTTTGTATCAGCGTCAATCACGATGATACTGCATACGCCGTACGGTTCCCCGTCCTGCTCCCAATAAGCGAGGTCGACGCCTGCGCATGTGTTGACGGAGTCTGGGGTGATGGAATGAGATAGGTTAATTTTATGTTTAAGGGATTGTTGTGTTCGAACAAAATCCGATTCATCTTTTTGTTCAAAATCGTGAATTTGATGTATTTTCATTTCACTTGTTTTCCTCGTTTTCATTTCTAAAATCGTCTTTTCAATTCAAGTTCTTCATTTCGATATACAACGCAATAAAACTTCCATAAGGATAATCTCCATCCCAGCCCCATGGAAAATTGCCCGCTTTATAAATTTTGAAAAGTTTTTCAAAAAAATTGTCTGTTTTCCCGTTTACTGCTCTATTTATTGCACAATTATTTAGATCTGCTACGATCTCTTCAAGAAAAGTATTAAATTCAGTCGTAGCACTTCTGACATTTTCCGAAAAAATTTTCAGAAGCATGTCTAGGTTTTGTGGTTTTTGATCATCGTTTAGTTCATAAAATTTTCCCCATACCTCACTCATCTCGTTTTCTTTTATATCTTTCCACGCATATTCATCTTCACCAATTACATCTTCGTAAACATAGTACTTAGCTTTTTCTTCATCATTAATAATTTTAGTAAAATAAGAGATTTCATGTGATGCAACTGCTTTAAAGGTTTTGGAAAAATCAATAACTTCTTTTACCTGATTATGATAATGTCCGTATTTCATTACTTTATACACCTTTCCTAAGTACAACCGTAGGGTTACCAACTCTCCGGTAACCGGAACGCAGCCTAAAGCCAAATAAATTATTCGGAATTCACAAAACAGAAAACAACAATTCACCTATGAAAAAACCTTGAAAGGCTTCAGCAGCCATCAAGTTTAATTAATTCTTCTAGCCATTCCCTCTTATAAGTCTAATCCTCAATTAAATCAAGATAATATTTATCATTTTTCATAAGCTCTATTAAAAACTCTTCTAGTGAATCTGCAATTTTTATATCATCGTAATATATTGAATTGTTTTGTTCATTGCCTAATGCAATTAACAATAAAGCACTTTCATTTGCTTCAAAAAAAATCAATTTATCTTCTTCAAGTTCCTCATAAACTTCTATATCTGGATAAAACTCAAAGTCATTAACTTTTAATCTTGCATCTCTAATTGAAGCAGGTCCAAGAATGCGATTAATATTATATTCTGATTTTTTCAGAAAGCCGTAACCAACCTCTAGAAGAAACTGTCTCAAATCATAAGGTAACCTTAAACCTAACTTATTTTCTACTTCTAAGATTTCATTCTCACTTACTTGATAAAATGTATTTTCTTTGTAAGTTTTAATAAAATCATATTTCACAATTATTTACCTCCTTTGAGTGGAGAGTTTTTCTCCTGTGACGGGTTCATAGCCCAACAGACATTTAAGTCATCTTAAACAGAAAATAACAATTCATTTGTAAAAAACCTTGAAAGGCTTCACTAGCCAATCAAGGTCAATTAATTCTTCTAACTATCCCATTTTTAAGTCTAATCCTCAATTAAATCAATATAATATTCATTATCATTGAGGAACTTTTTAAAAAAATCCTCTAAAGATTCAGCTATTTGAGTGTCAAAATAAAATATTGGATTATTTGCCAATCGTAAATCTATAGAAATATAAACACCCTCGTTTACTTCAAAAAAAATAAGTTTATTTTCATCATCATAAAGTTCATCTAAATCTGGGTCAGACTCAAAAATTCCTTCTCTTAGTCTAATGTCGGCTACTGCCCCTGGCCCCAATATCCTATTAATTGCATTATCACTTTCACCTTTAATAAAACCATAACCGACTTCTAAATATAATTGTTTTAAATCATTTGGAATATCTACGTTCATTCTTTGTTCAGCTTTTAATATATCCTCTTCAGGTACCTTATATGTTTTATTTTCTAAATGATTTATAAATTCAAATTCAGCCATGAACTATTTTTACCTCCTTGGAAATAGTTTTCCTGATGGTGCTCCCTTTCCATGTATACCCGCTTGGTGTTCATCCGGATATTTTGCCGGATGAATATTCCACCATTCGTGAGGGCCACCAAAGTTGTTCTCTATGATATGATGGGCATCGTACGGTTGACCAATACTTCGGGCAACTTCTCCATGCTTATCAAAAACCTCTTCTGTATATCTAGGCCACTTTTGATTGGTTTTTTCTTCCCATTCTGCAATCAATCTATCTTTCAAACTTGATGTGAATTTGCTCCTATGCTTAGCTGTTTCTTTTGGTGTTAATTTCTCATAGTTATTATTTCTTAAAGCTTCTTTTATATGGTCGATCTGCTCTTTACAAACCTTTCGTCCAGTTTTGGCTTCTATATCTCTGAGATATGCTTTCGCTAAGTCTTTATTTAGTTCACCAGTAGCTTTAGTGCCTTCACTATGAACGTCTGTTTTTTGCCTCTCAACTTTCAGCACCTTAGGCTCTTCTACATGATCTGCTTTCGGTTTTTTCGCAAATTTTCCATCGCTTGTGCGAAACACTTTCGACGAGGCATCATAGAATACCTTCCCTGTTTGTGTAATATAGTGAATATGGTCTTTAGCAACTTGTTTTAGGTAATTAACTGGATACTGTGCGACTTTCTTGACAGCTTCTTTATTAATCAAACTCTCAGTATAGTGGCTGCTTTTAGCATATGCGTATGCTGGCTGATTTCGGAATGTTCCCATCAGCTGTTTCGCAAAAAGTACGGTTTCACCAGCTGATTCTATCACCGATAAAGATCGTTTTTTAACTGATTGATAGGTTTGATGAGCTACTTTTTTCACATGGGTCGGATTCACGACATGTCGTATATCTGATAGTTTCACTTTAACTGTCGAACCTTTATCCACATTTCGATACATTGATACACTATGATCAACCGATTTGGCCAGACTGCCCGCTCCAACCAAACTCAGCGCAGCTTCCAGCGCCCCTTGCTTCCGCTTCTCCTCAGACACTTTGTTTCCGAACATATCTCTGCCTGTGACGGCTTCTGAGAATCCGTTTGAGGCGACGAGGCCGTATGCGCCCATTTCTGTCATTTTGAGAATGTCTAAGGATTTTCCGGTTTTATAGGCATCTAAAGCATGTTCTGCGGCAATGACGGTTTTTCCGGTTTTGTAAATGGCTTTTCCGCCTTTGAAAGCGCGGCCCGCCCAGCCGACGACCGGTATGAATCCGGCGGCGGCCATCGCTCCTGCTGTGACGCGTTCTGCGGTGGAGAGTTTTTCGCCGGTCACCGGATCAACGCCTTCGGCTGCTCTTTTATAATCATAATAGCCGGTGACTTCGCCGGTAAAGTTGCAGATGCCGTCCCATGTTTTTTCGTACCATGGTTTATTGGCTTCTTCTTCAGCCTTTTCCTGAAGCCGTCTTGCTTCGGCCTGCTGGGCTTTTGCGTCAATATAGTCCGTGCCCTGTTTTTCTGTCGCCATGACGCTTTTGTAGATTTCATTGCTGTGGAAGGCTTTTTTGTCATAGTACATAGGGGAGGCGCTTTTCCCGTTGCTGGTGGCCTGCATGAGAACGGAATATTTGCTGAGCACTGCGTTGTCCAGAGATTCTAAGTTTTGATATTCAGCGGTCAGGGATTCATCAAGCGTATCGACTGCCGTGATCGTGTCACGTCTGGTTTTCTGGGCATCACCCATTTTATCTGCGTAATCATCCAGCGTATATGTATCGAGATGAATAATATCGCTGATGCCAGACAAAATCGAATCGATTTCTGCTTTATGAGCGGAGACAATCTCTGAAGCTTTCAAATCCGCGTTGGGCAGCTCATGCTCCAAAAATGAAGTCTCCACATATGTATCGCTGAGTTCTTGATCTTTAATGTCACCTGAAATGCCATTTAAAAACGCAATTTGAGCAGAGACAAGCGTCAGCCAGCTGTCGGCGATTTCCGCTTGTCCCTGAAAAAAATCTTTTATATTGTCTGCGCCTTTCCCTTTCAAAGCATCACCCAGATCGGCCACGCCTTGAAAGGCTTGTTTGAGCGCACGCAGCTGTTCTTCAAGGGCTTCGTATTGTTTCCTTCTCTTATCTGCTTCGTCCGTTAACGATTGTGATTCAAACACTTTGCTCATCGGCAAGTCCTTTCTTTCGTTATTTTACGGCGATCGCCTCGTCCTGTTCTTTCAAAGAATCTACGTTGTCTTTAACGTCCGCGATATTCTTATGAACGGCCTGCTTGTATTCGCTGATCATCGATACAAGCTTTGCCTCGCGGGATTGGTACTTGGAGGTATAGTCGAGCTTGTTTTTTCCGTTTGAACCGGCGTTCCCGATCGAAACAGCCTCCAAAGCGCTGCTGACGGATTCAAGCTGCTTCATGACGGCTCCGTATTTGAGTTTTATTTCTGCCATTAAAACCAACTCCAGCTTCTTTTGATTGATTGTATTTTTTCTCCGACCGTGTCAAGGGCTTCTTCTCCCAGCGTCAGCAGGTGCTCTGCCTCTCTCGCGATGCTTCTGGCGGCAAGGAGCCCTCCTTTTTCAATTTCAAGCTGTGTCATCTTTAAGCCGATTCGGTAAATATAACCGTCGTATTTGTCTGTAACGATTCTGTATGCTTCTGTATGGGCCTGATCGCGCCGGTCATCAAATTCTTCAGCAAAAGTGCCGGTCCAATGATGGTCCAGGTGCGGCCTGAGGATGTCCCTGATTTCAGACACGCCCTCTTCCTGCAGAGATTCTATCTCTCTTTTCGCTTCTTTTAATTTATCAATTTGGTGTTCAACCTCGCCCAGTTTATGGCTGATTGTGCTGTTAATATGGCTTAATGTGCTTGAATGGCTCATCTTTTTCACCTCGTCTTACGCAAAAAGTCGTACAAAAAGCACAGACTTTTCCATACTATATTTCCATATATTATATTTTAAAATAGACAGAAAGCAGCTTAAATAGGTTAAATGACTTATTTTCAGCAGCCGAGATGCTCATCATTAACGCCAAAAGACTCACATAAACGGCATATCCATTCATTGATCTCCTCTATGTATCCATGATAAATTCCCTAAAAAAGGAGACAGTGATGAACCGTCTCCTTTGCCTTGTATCATGATCATCATACTGTCGTTAACTGCAGTCCCAGTTGTACAAAACGTTTGAGAAATCTTTTTTCTTCAAATCTTCCGGTCTGATAAAGAAATTGGCGATTCCCACATCTCCCCACATCGAATCAATGTCATCATCTGAATCAATTTGCAAAAGCAGAATCGTATGGTTTTGATGGGAGTAAGACCGCGGATCTTCCTGGGTAAAGGACGCATAGCCGCCGATTTTATGGCCGAATGCGTTCGCCGTATATTCGTCATACACCTCATCGTCAAACTGCTCGAAATAGTCAAAGGCATCCATCCCGGCATACCGCCCGAATTGAAAATCAGACGGGAGCACCCATTCAGCAGACAGCTCAGGGGTGATCAGCGCTTCGGATTGAATCGGAAAATCGTACTCCTCTTCAACCTGAACGAAAGAAAAATCATCCATGAGCTCCGCTTCTTCTGCTGTCACATGTTCAAAATATTTGACGCAGAAACCCGTTTGCGCGCACCCGTCGTCAAAATTCAAACCGTATACGTCATCACTGACCGATATGTAAAACTGAAGAATGCCGGTGTCCGGAAAATCAGGAAGTCCGGGCATATCCGCAAAATTGATTTGAGCGAGAAGCTTCATCGGCCTGCTGCTTTCATCTTCAGGATATGGTTCATGTTTCGGAAAATAGGGGTCTCCGGCCATTTTACTGTCATACCGACCCGTTTCAGCTTTTTTGACGTGCAGTTTGATAAAGGGCCGTGCTGACGTTTCCAGCAGACCGCGGGATGATTCCATTTGCTTCGGCAATTTCCATGTGTTTTCCACGATTAATGTCCCCTTCGTCTCTAATGATTGTATGATAAAAGGCCGGCGCGGACCGCCGGCCTTTTAAGTGACAGAATCAGTCTGAGGCACGACGGCTCTTCTTCCGATTGAGATATATTCCACGCCCGCCTGTTCCGCTTCCTCAAGCGAGTGGCAGTTTCTCCCGTCGAAAATAACCGGGGTTTCCATCAGCTCTTTGTACGCTTCAAGCGGGAAGTGTTTAATTTGTTCCCAATCTGTCAGAATCAGGACGGCATCCGCTCCCCTGACGGCTTCTTCTATGGACTCCCGATAGGAAACCGCAGCCGGAAGCAGCTCGGAGGCCCGAAATGAAGCGATCGGATCGTACGCTGTCATCCGGGCGTCAAGAGCCGCCAGACGATCCGCAATGACAATGGACGGGGCATCCCGCATATCATCTGTATTCGGCTTAAAAGACAGTCCTAATAACGCGATGGTTTTCCCCGTCACACCGCCCAGCCTGTTCAGCACTTTATCAACCAGCATGGACTGCTGGTTATTGTTGACTTTAATGACGGACTTCAGCAATTCAAAATCATGCTCCACATGTCCCGCGATCTGCACGAGGGCGTTTGTATCCTTCGGAAAACAGGAACCGCCGTAACCGATGCCGGCTCTTAAGAATTGATTGCCGATCCGTTTATCCAATCCCATTCCGTGTGCGACTGATTCCACATCCGCACCGACTTTTTCACATATATGAGAAATTTCATTAATAAAACTGATTTTTGCCGCTAAAAATGCGTTTGACGCATATTTGATCATCTCAGCGCTTCTGATGTCCGTATGATATACCGGAATTGCAAGCGGCGCGAAAACCCGGTCAAGCGTTTCCCGCGTCTGCCGGTCTTCAGCCCCGATCACGATGCGGTCTCCGTGAAAGGTATCGTGAATCGCCGAACCTTCACGGAGAAATTCCGGATTCGAAGCGATTGAAATGTTCACGTCCGCTCTCAGCCGTGAATGAATAACTTCGCTGATTCTGTCATTCGTTCCCACGGGAACCGTGCTTTTTGTCACGACGATCGCATCTTTAGAAATATGTTCGGCAATCCGTTCGGCGACATTTTCAATATAAGTAAGGTTTGCGTGCCCGTCTTCTTTTTGCGGCGTTCCGACCGCTATAAAAATAACGTCCGCTTCCGCAAGCCCTTTTTCGTAGCTCGTTTCAAATGCCAGCCGATGCCGGCCGATATTTCGTTTCATCATATCTTCAAGGCCCGGTTCAAAGATAGGGGACAATCCCTTTCTCATCTGCTCAACCTTACGTTCGTCAATATCTATGCATGTTACGTCATGGCCGATTTCTGAAAGAGACACTCCTGTCACAAGACCGACGTAGCCTGTTCCGATCACTGTTATTTTCATCGTGTTCCCCCAACCGTTTAGAAATTGCTGCTGGGCAGCTTACCGTTATTATCATATGATCCCGGCGCCGGCGGAATGCCGGAAGCCTGAGGCCATGATAGGAAAAAACGGCGCCGGCCGCTGATAATAGCATAAGCATAAACGAATCATCTTGCAAAACAGCCGCTTACGCTTCATTTAAACGGGATGGAGACGACGATTAAAAAAGACCCCAGCGCTTACGGCGGGCCACAGGCAGCGGAGGTTCCTTATAAATGGCTTTGTTTTCAGCGAGAAGCGCCGCATTTTCCGCGAGCATGTAAATCAGCTCCGCCCCTGCTTCTTTTTTCAGAACGCCGAGCGCCTCCTGATAATAAAAATTCCTCGGTCCGAGATTATGGGCGTCAGATGCGAGAAAGTGGATCAAATTCGCTTCCATCAGCTGCAGCGAAAAGGATTTCGCTTTCCGCCCGAATGCTCCGGCAATGCAGCCGGCCGTCACTTGGGCGGCCGCCCCTTTCTTCACAAGACTGTAAAGGACGGAAGGGTTTTCGCGAATTTCCCTGTTCCGCTCCGGATGGGCGATGACGGGGACATATCCGTTCAGCTGCAGTTCATAAAACAGCCTTTCAGCGTAGGCCGGGACATGATCCGCCGGAAATTCCGCCAGCACATACTTTGTATTATGGAGCGGGACAAGCGAGCCGCTTTGAAGACCTGCCAGCAGATCTCCGTCTATTCTGATTTCCTGGCCGGGCAGGACAGTCAGCGGAATGCCTTCCTTATTCAAACGTTTGTTTAACAGGCTGACCGCTTCGTTGACCGTATGCCGATCCGTGTCATAGCGGTATTTCACATGATGCGGCGTCGCGATGATCGTATCAATCCCCTGTCTGACCGCTTCTCTCGCCATCTTCAGGCTTTCTGTATCATCCGCCGCGCCGTCGTCTATGGAAGGAAGGATGTGACAATGGATATCTATCATATTTCAATCCCTCCTTAAAAAGAATGGACCGCGCCCATTGTGACATTATTGTCCGTAATAGGCGTAGTCCGAATGTTTCGTTTGTTTCTTCCCGTTCATAACGGCCCCAAGGAGCTTGCACGGGCAGTAATCGAGCGCTTCTTTCGCCTTGGCTGCTTTTTCCTTGTCCGTTTTCCCGCTTGAGATCACCATAATGGCCCCGTCAGTGTAGCTGCCTAATATTTTCGTATCGGCTACGGCCAAAACGGGAGGCGTGTCCAAAATCACCTTATCATAAACTGCGGCTGCTTCTGATAGAAGATCTTTCATGGCGCCCGTCGATAAAAGCTCCGCCGGATTGGGCGGGATCGGCCCGCTCGTTAAAATATCCAGGTTTGCTTCATCAGCCGGCAGGACGGCTTTCTGAAACGGCAGCTGTTTTAACAGCAGCGACGTTAATCCGGTTCCGTTATCCAATTTGAAGGTGAAATGAACCGTCGGTTTGCGCAAATCCGCATCAATTAAAAGCACTTTTTTCCCCTGCTGTGCAAATACGACGGCAAGGTTGGCCGCGGTTGTCGATTTTCCTTCTTCCGGACCGGCGGATGTGATCAAAAGGGACTTCACCTCCGTATCAACGGAAGAAAATTCAATGTTTGTGCGGATCGTGCGATATTGTTCTGAGTTGATGGATTTCGGCTCAGACATCGCAATCACGCTTCGTTTTCCGGGTTTGTCTTTTTTACGCGTCAACATGTCCGCCTCCCGCTTGTTTGGTTTCCGCCATCCTCACATTTTTGGCAACGCTGTCTTTTGTACTGATTGAAGTAACCGTTCCCAGGATCGGGATGCCGAGCAGCGCTTCCAGCTGTTCTTCCGATTTGATCGTATTATCCAGATGTTCCAGCAAAAAGGCGAGACCGATTCCGCCCAAAAGTCCGGCGGCAAACGCAATCGCGATGTTCAGCTTACGGTTAGGCTCTGCCGGTGACTGGCTGTCCGACGCTTCGGCCTTTGAAAGGATGCTGACATTATCAACGTTCATGATGGCGGTGATCTTGTCCTGAAAAACGGATGCAACCGCATTTGCCATAACGGCCGCCCGCTTAGCATCCGTATCCCGAACGGCAATCGTCACGACTTGTGAATCCTGCTCGCTGGATACCGTGATTTTCGATTCCAGCTCTTTCGAAGTCATGGACAGATGCAGCTGTTTAATCACTTCGTCGAGGATGACCGGGCTTTTGATGATGACATTATACGTGTTGATTAATTGGAGGTTGGTTTGAACGTCATTGAATTGGACTTCTTTTTGATTGTTTTTGGATTGGCTGACCAAAATTTGAGTTGAGTTTTCATAGACCGGCGTAAGAGCGAAGAAACTGATGAGTCCGCCTGCGGCAGATGCCGCCGCGGTAATAATAAGTATAAACAGCAGACGCTTTCTCAGTATTGCGAATATTTCCTTTATGCTTGTAGATTCTCCCATATAACCTCCATATCACTTTCCGCGTATTCCCATTCCCTCCAATGATCTTTTCCAATTACGATTATACAGCTTTAAACTGTCATTTCTAACCTTTTCAAATGACAAAATTCGACAAAAATAGACAATCACTTCAATCTGTTTTATTTTTGTAAGCGCTTTAAATACTGGTGTTACAGGAAGATTAAAAAATCCCGCGGCCAAGAGCCTGCGGGATTTTATGTTGCATATCCATTTTTAATATAAGAAATCAAATTCTCAAGCATTTCTTTTGTGGTCATCTCAGAGGACTGCTCACCAATGTCGTGCGCATGCATTAAAATCTTCAGAAACTCCTCTTGATCTAACTTCGTTTTCTTCATCATTCGTTTCCTTTCGGCTTCCATTAAATTGAAAACAAGATTATTATATGCTGTCGGGTGCTGTTTTGCAATCTCTAATACATCATTCGACACATTCGGGTTTTTATGTCCTTTTTTAGGAAAAACTTTTTCCGGGCCATGTGTTGCGATATAATAGAGGAATTGGAATCTTTTTATTTTGTGACTCGTTAGGAGCGATAATCATGCTTCAGGATATGATTGCTAAAGAAGATGTGCTCGCAGCGGCTGAACAGCTTAAAGAACTTCTTCCTTACAATGAAGACAATGTTCAGCTGATGAAGAAAGCACTCATTTTATATCGGCAGGATTCCGTCTATCGTATACAGGTTCAAACCCCGACAGAGATTTCCGCATATGTGCAGGATGTTGTGCCTGTAAGGGTCACGCTGAACTTATTTTTCATGGTGAAAAGCGGCTGCGCATGCCCGTCTGAGGCGATCTGCCGCCACGTACTGGCCGTTTTTCTTTACGTATATGCCCAATTCGAGCGGGTCGGTACCTTTACCGAACATTGGCTGGAAAGAGAAAAGCTTGAGGAAAGCAGGGAGCTTGTCCGCCGGCAGTTTCAGGAAAAAGTGCTGCCGAATGAAGAGTCGCTGTCAAGCTGGCTCGCTTTTTTTGATTCGGAATTCTCGCTGTGGGAGGCGCGGACGCCGGCCGGAAGCCAGACGATGCAGGGCCTTTATTACGGCTATCTGTCAGCGCTCAAAAAACACGCCCCGAAAAAACCCGAGCTTAAAAGCTTATATCAGATTCATTCGGCGCTTGCCGTCTGGCTTCACATGTTCACTTTGATTGAGTCAGGCAGATTGGATGCCGAAAAAGATTATTACAGCATCAATCCATACGTGGAACAGCTGATGGATACGATTTATTCCTCCATTGACAGACTGAAAACGTACGCCTTGTCTTTTTCACTCGATCCTTTTTTAGACCGGACGCCCCCGGTGCTGCGCAGACTGCTTGTGAAAGAAGAGCTTTTTCAATACGAACGCCTCCGGGTATTCGGTGAAATGTGGAGCGCCCTTTTGAACCGGCCGAAATGGGTCGCGCGCGAACAGGAGATTCTCGCACAGGAAAGCGGGCGCCGTTTTTCACCGGAAGTGCGGTTCGGACGGCTTCATCTGGCCTTTTTGCAAAAAGATGATGAAGCGGTCTTCCAAGATATGTCCCGCTTCCCTCCTGAAGCGCTGCCGTATACCTTTCAATGGCTCGGTGAACTCACCGCGAAAAAAGACTGGAAACGGCTGAAAGCATGGTATGGCCGGATCGAACCGCTTGCCGTCAACTATACGAAGCTTGATAAGCCGTTTAAAGAAATGCGCGACATCATCGGAGAGCTGTTTGCGCTATTGGCGGATTATGCGCGGCACTCACGGGATGATCAGCTGTTTGAACGGTTTGCTTCCGGCTGCCTTCCCTATACCTTTACCGAATACAGCCAGTACCTGTACGAAAAACGGCGGTACGCGGAGTGGGTGGAGATTCACAGCCTCGTCGGTTTTTCCGTCTGGGAAATCGAAAAGGACATCCTGAAGGAAATTGCCGCCAGTGATCCGGAAGCGCTCATCCCCTCCTATCACCGGGCGGCGGCCTTTTTTATCGATCAAAAAAACCGCAGCGCCTATAAAGAGGCTGCGCGCCATCTGAAAAAACTGCGGACGCTTTATAAAAAGGCAAAAAAACAGCAGGTATGGGAACGGTATATCAGCCGGCTGAGCGCAAGTTACAAGAGGCTGCGCGCCCTTCAAGAAGAATTGCAGAAAGGAAAGTTGATTGATGGCGAGTCTTAAGGAAATTTTCATTCATGTAGAACAAATGGAAGATTGGACATTTACGCTGTCAAGCCATGATGAGAAGGAGCAGCCGCTTACTCTCAGTCAGATGAAGACTCATTTGTTCCAATGGCATGAGTCCACCTTTTACGGAACGTTTCTTGAAGACGTCAGCTTCATAGGCACTCCGGCCGTTCTGCTCAGCCCGTGGATGACCGTCGAGCTGCTCGGAAAAAACTCGTTCAATTCATTCAGCACCGTGCAGCTGACAAAGGAAACGGAACCATTAATCGAAGCGGCTTCGACGATATACGAATTTATTGCCGACGGCGATTTTCTTCCGGACTATGAGGCTTGGCAAAATGGCGTCCTGCGCTTCAAAGACCGTGAGCTTTTGCTGGAAGGCTTTACGGCAGACTGGTTCTCAGCCGCGGTCCAGGACTACATTCAGTACAATGATGACCTGCTGGAAAAATGGCGGCGGATCGAAACCCGCTCGCCGGCCGTTCATACGTTTAAAGGCTCCTTTTTGGATGAAGATGATTTTCTCGAGGGAATCGGCTGGCATGACGATCTGACGCCGTTTACCGTCGGGCTCCGATTAAACGAGCCTGATTTCGACGGTGACGACTGGAAAATCGAAATGTTTTTACGTGAGAAAAAAACCGGCTCCATCACCTTTTTTGACGGACTGAAGGGACTGAAAAAAGCGTGGCAGGCATACAGCGGAAAAATCGCGCGCGAACAGGACCGCTTCCGCAGAACGGTTCCCTGGCTTTCGTTTGATTCAGGAACGACGCTGATTTCTGAAGAAGAGGCTTGGATCTTCTTATCGGAAGCGAGTGAGACGCTTGTCGATATGGGTGTGGAGATTCTTCTCCCATCATGGTGGCAGATTGTCCGGGACAGCAATATGATGCTCAAGGCGAAAGTGTCATCCTCCCCGCGGGGCGAGTCCTTCGTCGGCATGAACGCTCTGCTTGATTTCAACTGGAGATTCGCCACTAACGGAATTGAGCTGACAGAGGATGAATTCAATGAGCTTGTCGCAAACAACAGACGACTCGTCAACATCCGCGGCCAATGGGTGAAAATTGATCCTCAATTCATTAAACAAATGAAAAAACTGATGGAAAAAGCGGAATCTGAGGGCCTCCACATGTCCGACGTGCTGGCGCGCGAACTGATGGATCACGGGGAAAACGGAGCCGAGGACACGGACATCATTGACTCATCGGCATTTGCCGGGATCAAGATCGAATTATCAAAGCATCTCAGAAGCCTGATCCGCAAACTGACGGAAGCCCGGGATCTGCCGGAACATGAAGTCAGCGCCGCGTTTCAGGGCCAGCTCCGCCCTTATCAGATGTACGGCATGAACTGGCTTCTGTTTTTACGGGAAAACGGCTTCGGCGCCTGTCTCGCAGATGACATGGGACTTGGAAAGACGATTCAGATGATCGCTTATTTTCTCCATGTGAAGGAAAGCGACCGGCAAAAAGCGCCTGCCTTAATCATTGCGCCGACATCGGTGCTCGGCAACTGGCAGCGTGAGCTCCGGACCTTCGCGCCGCAGCTGAAGGCCGTGCTTCATTACGGCCCCCGCCGGCCGAAGGGGGAAGCATTTGTCCCGTCCTATCAGGACGCGGACGTCGTTCTTACTTCTTACGGCCTGTCGCACGCCGATCAGGAAGAGCTTTCTTCCGTGACATGGAGCACCATCTGCCTTGATGAAGCGCAAAATATTAAAAACGCGCATACGAAGCAGTCCCGCGCGATCAGAAAGCTGAAAGGCGTCCATCATATCGCGCTGAGCGGAACACCGATGGAAAACCGCCTGACAGAGCTTTGGTCGATCTTTGATTTTATGAACAAAGGCTATCTCGGCAGTCTGACCGGCTTTCATAAACGCTATGTGCTGCCGATTGAGAAAGACCGTGACGAAAAAAGAATCAACCAGCTTCAGCAGTTAATCCGGCCGTTTTTACTGCGCCGGACAAAACGGGATGAAGAAGTGGCGCTTAATCTTCCTGACAAGCTGGAACAAAAAGAGTTTATCCCGCTCTCAGCCGAACAGGCATCCCTTTATGAACAGCTTGTCAAAGATACATTTGAACATATGGCTTCTCTGACCGGGATGCAGCGGAAAGCGCTGATTCTGAGCATGCTCGGCCGCTTGAAGCAAATATGCGACCATCCTGCGCTCTATTTGAAGGAAGAACAGACAGAGCTGTTAAACGGGAGATCCGTCAAACTGGAAAAGCTGCTTGATTTAATGGCGGCGATCCGCGGACAGGGGGAAAGCTGCCTCATTTTCACCCAATACATTCAGATGGGCAACATGATGAAGCGCCTCCTGGAAAAAGCATTCGGAGAACCGGTTCAGTTTTTAAACGGAAGCCTGTCCAAGCAGGAACGCGATTCTCTCGTCGAACGGTTCCAGAAGAAAGAATACCCGACGCTGATTTTGTCACTGAAAGCGGGCGGAACCGGCCTGAATCTGACGGCTGCCAATCATGTCATTCACTATGACAGGTGGTGGAATCCGGCGGTGGAAAACCAGGCGACCGACCGCGCCTACCGAATCGGCCAGGAACGGTTCGTCCACGTTCACAAACTCATTACGACGGGAACGATTGAAGAAAAAATTGATGCCATGCTCGAAACGAAACAAACGCTGAACGATCAGATTATCCAAAGTGAAAATTGGATTACCGAGCTGTCATCCGATGAGCTTGAAGAATTATTCACCCTCAGCGCATCGGCGCAATCACATTAAACGCAAAAAGACCGGCTCTCTCGGGAAGAGCCGGTCTTTTATGTCGTCCTTACTGTTACGCCGCATTTGCCATGAATGCGTCACGCCAGTCATGAACAGTATCGCCATACCTTTCACAGTAAATTCCTGATCATATACGCAACGCCGTTTTGATCATTTGTCAATGTAACGGCATCAGCGATCTCTTTAATATCTTCTCTCGCATTCCCCATCGCTATGCCTTTTCCGGCCGCCTGAAGCATTGAATAGTCATTTAAGCTGTCACCGACCGCGGCGGTTTCAGCCATCGGAATGCCGAGCTTTTGCGCCAGCCGTTTGAGCGCCTGCCCTTTAGAGGCGTTTCGAGACGCCAGTTCGAAGTTGTGATCGGCAGAGCTGACAAGGGTGAGATCTTTCTGACCGCTGAATCGGTCCCAGCCCGCTTTCAGCTTCCGCTCATCAAACGAAAATCCGAGAATATTATAAAAATCCAGATGCTCTTCTTTCTCAAAGAGCTCACGGTATGAATGAATGTAAGCAAAGCCGGACTGGCTGTATTGCACTGAAGCCGCCTGTTCCAAAACAGAAAGATCGGTTTCCGGATTGGCGCTTTTCACCCGGTCCATTTCGATATCGAGCAGCTGCCTGCCGGTTTCAGGCGTATAGATGGCTTTGTTTGTAAACACCTCATAATAATATTGATTCTCTTCAAGCCATGACAAAATGCCGCGGGCTCTTGATTCTTCAATCGCTTCACAATGGTACAGGCTGCCGTCAGGAGCATGAATGGCGGCTCCGTTTGCGCTGATAATCCATGTTTTTATGCCGAGCGGTTCGAATATGGAGTGCACATCAAAATGCGCGCGTCCAGTGGAAACCACGATTTCAATTCCCGCTTGCCGGGCTTCCCTTAAAGCCCGCTTGTTTTCATCGCTTACTTGATGACTGCTGTTCAGCAGTGTGCCGTCCAGATCTATGGCAATCAGTTTCACATGTCCTCATCCTCTTCTTCAGATTCAGTTACAAGCAATTCTACGCCGTGCCGGTCGAGCAGATCGCAAAAATCCTGATCAGGCAGCCGATCGGTAATCAGCAGGTCAACCTCGTGCAGGTCTGCATACTGATAAAAACTCGTACGGCCAAGCTTCGAGTGATCACTCAGCGCAATCACCTGTTCAGCCTGTCGGATCATTTTACGCTTTACCATGCCGTCTTCTTCATGCGGAATCGTCAGGCCGTTTTCCGAGATGCCGACAACGCCGATCAGCACCTTATCAGCGTGATAATCCCCCAGTTTTTCTACAACGGAAGCCCCGTATAAAAACCGGTGTTCCTTCTGGAGCTTTCCGCCGAGCAGGTGAATATCAATTCCCTCTTTTGCGGAAAGGATATCGGCCTGATTGATCGAATTTGTAATAACAGTGCAGCCGGTGACATTTAAATGCTCCGCGCAGGCCTGCACGGTTGTCGAGGTGTCCAGGATGATCCGGTCCCCTTTATGGATCAGGGATGCGGCCAGCTTGCCGATTTTGTTTTTCTCTTCAGAAACGGTTTTCAGCCGGCCCGAATAGCCTGGAACTTCCTGATTCACTGACGGCAGAATCGCGCCGCCCCGTGTTCTGATAATGGCCCCTCGCTCTTTCAGCTTTACAAGGTCCCTTCTTGCGGTATCTCTTGAAATATGAAGCAGCGAACATATCTGTTCTGCGGTGATCCGCCGGTGCTGTTTCAAATATTCCATTATCGCAATCAGTCTTTCTTCTTGATACACGTCCTCATTCCCTTTTTTCGTCACTTATCTGTAAGTAATTATAAGTTTTTATCCCAATATATTCAATGTTTTTAAGTATTTATAAGCAAAATCACTTCTTTTTAACCATTTTTCAGCTTCCGCACAAAAAAACCAGTCTTTCGACTGGCGAGTGGGAAGGAGGTATTGCGGGGCCCGCTGAAAGGCGGGAAATCGAGGAAAAAAGCATGCTATTCAGCCAGCGGCTCTTTCCGTTTCTGATCCATAAACCGAACGGTATCAGCCATGACCTCGGTCACATAAACTTTTACGCCGTCTGTCTTTTCATAGCTTCTCGTCTGGATTCTGCCGCTTACACCGACCATTGACCCTTTTTGGCAGTACAATGCCGTGTTTTCAGCGTTTTTTCTCCAGATGGTGCAGTTGACGAAGTCGGTTCCGGTTTCACCCGACGCGCTTTTAAAATTGCGGTTTACCGCCAACGTAATATGCGCGACGGGAATGCCCGCTGATGTAAAACGGAGCTCCGGATCTTTCGTCAGCCGGCCGACAAGCATAACGTGGTTAAACAAGCCGTATCCTCCTCTCTTTTTCGAGGCTGGCTTCATTGTAGTACAAGGGCTCGTGAAAGCAAAAAGCGGAAAAAGCCGTTATCCGTTTAGGCTGCTCTTATGTTTTCGTTTTTCTTTCTGATAAAAAAAACTTTTGTTTTTGACCGCTTATGTAATATGTATTTTTGAGCAGCCGCGAGAAAAGTTTCGTTTTGAGCCAGTCTTTCTCAAACATGCGGACAAACTTTCCGCCGTCCCATGCGAACCAGTAAAAACTCAGCTTTTTATCAGTCAGTGAAAGCTGAATTTTATACTGTTCCATGCGGTCTTTTGTTTCATATAAAAAGACGACATTTCCCCTTCTGTTAAGATGCACCTCACAATCTTCCTTTTTGCATACCAAGTAGGAATGATCGTCTTTTCGCCTTGAACCGTCTTCTATATAGATTTCCTTCAGGCGCAATTGATTCATAAGCATCTCTCCATGACCATATTCTTTTACATTATAATGAAAAAATAGAAATGATTAAATGTTGACCGCCTACAAAAATGATGAAGCATGCCTTACAGCATTTTCCCGGGAAAAATGATATGTGTTATAATAAATGAACGAAAAACATGGACAACAGGGGTGAAAATAAGAGATGAAAACCTTTAAACTGGTTGATCTGAATGTGGAACGTTTAGATAAAGACGATCAGCCGATTGAGCAGTTTCCCCTTTTAGACGGATTGATTATTAACAAAGAGGACGGAGAAAATCACTGGTTAATTGAAGCACTGGTCCCGGCCGAACACTTTTCTTTTTTTGACATGCTGATGAAAAGCCAGAAAGAAGCGAAGGTGTTTGTAACGATTACGAAAAAAAGCAACCGTCCCGCCCAGCTGACGGGAAGCATCAAAAATATCGTCGAGCTGGAAAGAAGTATACAAGTTTTAATTTACGGTCAAATGGTGTCAAGAAACCACCCCGGATCAGAAAGCATTCTGGAGTCGCTCGTGAAAGAAGGCTACTCGGGCAGCCGGCTGATTGAAGCGTTTAAACAAAAATTATAATCATGAAAAAGGCCGGACGTTAATCATCCAGCCTTTTTTTGTGCCTTAGTCATTGTGAGGAGCCCGCTGTTTCAGCAGATCTCTGATTTCAGTCAGCAGTTCTGTCTGCTGATCTGTTTCCTCGGCTTCTTCAGCCTCTTCTTCTGCTTCTTTTTTACGTCTCAGCTTGCCTATTGTGCGGATCACGATAAAAATAGAAAATGAAATAATGAAGAAGTTCACAATCGTTTGAATGAAGCTTCCGTACTTGATATGAGCCTCGCCGAATGTCACGGCCAGCCCTGAAAAGTCAAGACCGCCAAGAAGCAGGCCGACAAGCGGCATGATGATGTCTTCAACGAGCGACGTCACGATTTTGCCGAAAGCGCCGCCGATGACGACACCGATTGCCAGATCCATGATATTGCCCCGCATCGCAAAGCTTTTAAATTCTGACCACATTAGATTCACCCCTTTCTATACAAAATGGGCTTTTTTATAAGCCCATTTGTTTGTTTTTATTCTCCGAGCGCAAAAGTTAATTCAGCTTCACACACGAGCTCGCCGTCAACTTTGGCAACGCCTTTGCCGCGTCCGATCGTACCGCGCGCGCGGGTAATATCAACCTCAAGCTCCAGCTTGTCACCCGGTTTTACCTGCTTTTTGAAACGGCAGTTATCAATCCCCGCAAAAAATGCAAGTCTGCCCCGGTTTTCTTCTTTAATCAGCATCGCAACCGCTCCGACCTGCGCCAAAGCCTCTACGATTAATACGCCCGGCATAACAGGGTATTCAGGAAAATGGCCGTTGAAAAAATCTTCATTCGCCGTCACATTTTTATATCCCGCCGCCCGTTTTCCTTCTTCGACTTCCGTAATTCTGTCTACCAGAAGAAACGGATAGCGATGGGGAATAATTTCTTTAATTTGCTGAGTATCAAGCATTCTCTTGACATCTCCTTCATCGACAATAGTATGTATAGAAGGTATATGTGGCAACCAATCTGTACATTTGGAAGTATATTATGAATCAATTTCTTTTTCAACCGCGCTGTAAACTGTAACCAGCTGGCAATGAGCCTCGTCCATTAATGTGTTATGATAAATAAAGATTTTTACCCTATGCAAAGAGGTTGGAAGATGATTGCTAAGTTTACTGAAAAACGTACGCGGGTGATGCTGAATGAGTGGTATGACGCCATGGGAAAACGCCAATTCGATCTAGCCCGTTCCCTTCACGAACAAATCAATCAGCATCTCCCCAAATTACAAAAGAATGCAAAGCTCAAACTCAGATATCAGCTGTTTTTCGCACGGTTTCAGCTGCTGTTTGAGAAAAAAGACGGTCTGAATAAACTGTTCTGCGAGCTGAAGCGGCGCAAAGATGAGATGGATCATGAATTAACTTATTATTTCTATTTTTTCAAAGGGTTATTCCATATGGTGAATGGCGCTCCGAACCGTGCTGTCTGCCGCTTTAAAGAAGCTGAACAGTACCTGCCGGCCATACAGGACCGTTTCGAAGCCGCTGAATTTTATTATAAAACAGCGGGTGCATATTACATGATGAAGTCGCCTGCGCTCTCCATTCAATATGTCAATAAAGCGCTGGAAATCTATCAAGATGAAGCCGGCTACATCAAAAAAACGCTCAGCTGCCGGCTGCTTCTCGCCGTGAATTATATAGACGAGGCACGCTATGAAGACGCGGAACAGCTCTTTAATGAATCCATAAAGATAACGGACCGGATCAATGACAATAACCTGCTGTGCCACGCCTATTATAATTTTGGTTTTTTAAAGACCGCCCAGAAAAAAGATAAAGAGGCCCTCCCTTTTTACAAAAAGGTATTGGGCAATCAGCGTTTCGAGAAAGAGTCTCCCGTTTCCTACCTTCATTGTGTATACGAAGCGGTCAGAGCACTTTTTAAAACCGGTTCTGCCGCCGAAGGACAAACCGTGCTGCAGAAAGGTTTATACATATCTGAAAAAGTGCAGAACAAGATTATGAAATTGAAGCTGACCGCGCTCAACATACTGTACACCGCTCAGGAGGACCCGTACGACCGATTGCAGAAGCTTGTGCTGGAGCTGCAGAAAATTGAAGCGTGGGTGGATTTGGAAGTGCTGCTTCAGGATATTACTGATTACTACAAAAAAAAGGGCGATTTTGAGAAAGCCGCATTTTTTATCATGCGCGGCTGATCAAAACGCCCCTTCTTTTATCTGACTGAGTTGATTAAGCCCAGCATTTGGTCTCCCAATGTAATCGTGCGGCTGTTCAGCTGATAGGAACGCTGAGACACGATTAAGTCGGTCATTTCTTTTGACATATCGACATTTGAACTTTCAAGCGCGCCCTGCTCCATGCCGATTGCCTGCCGGTTTGCGCCGGTAAGCTCTTCAATCGCTGAAGCTCCCGCGCCGTTTACGGAAAACAGATTATCCCCTTCCGCATGAAGCGCCTGCGGATTATTGACATTGACGATGCCGAGATTAAACGTCTGCGAACGGGTTCCCGCCTGGTCTGAAGCAGTCAGCGTTCCGGTTTTGCTGATTTTCAGCTGAGTCAGCGAACTGTCAATTTGTATGGGCTGACCGTTCTCATCGAGAATGGGATTGCCTCCCGCTGTCATCAGCTGAAGCAGCCGGTCATTTCCGCCTGCCGGCTTGAGGGAAAGTGAGCCGTCCCTTGTATACACCCGCCGTCCGTCCGCTTCTGCCTGAAGATATTGATAAGGTGATGTGAACGCGATATCAAGGTCACGGTCGGTTTTTTTGATGCTTCCCTGCCCTGAGTCCAGCTGCGGAGTCATGACCGTTCCGGCGCCGAGACGCAGGCCGGGCGGCGTTTTCCGCATGTCCGGCGAATTTTCCTTTTTGTCATCTATATGGTCATACTGCTGTCTGATCAGCTCGGAAAAGCGGGAGTCCCTCGCTTTATAGCCTGTCGTATCACTGTTTGAAAGGTTGCTGCTGACTGTATCCATCTGCTGCTGAAGCTGATTTAAGGCTGTTGAAGCCGTCAGCATTGATCTGAGCATCATAATTGAACGTCCCCCATTTTGTTACACTTTGCCGATTTCATTTGCGGCTTTATCCATGCTTTTATCGTAAGCCTGAATGACTTTCTGATTGGCTTCAAATGATCTGTATGCTTCCGTCATTTCTGTATACGTGCTCGTCACGTCCACGTTCGAAAGCTCCGAGACGCCTTGCTTTAATGAATACGAGACTTGGGGATTCGCCGCCGCGCTCGGCAGTTCAGAGCCGTCGGCCGTGCTGTATAGGTCATTGCCGTCCCGTTTCAGATTGCGCACGTCTTCTTCCATTCTGATATCAATCTGCCCCGCCGGCCGGCCGTTTGTCGTGACCGTTCCGTTTTCTGATACGGTGAATTTTTCATTGTCGACTGTAATCGGCTGTCCGTTTGTTGATAACACAAGGTTTCCGTTTATCGTAAGCTGATTGTTTTCATTTAATGAGAAAGTGCTGCTTTTTGAATAGCGGACGCCTCCCGCGGTCTGCACGGGATAAAACAGCTCGGCGTTTTCATTCGTTTCGGCATTCTTGGGAACCTGATTCTCCATCAGCGCGATATCCGTCGGCTGATCGGTCGTTTTCAGGCTTCCCTGCGTAAACAACGGTTTCAGCTCCTGCATGTATACGCCTGTGTTGACGGAGCCGATTTTCGTTTTTTTATCGCCTTCTATTCGGCTCAGAAGCATCTCGGGAAAGGCGCGGATTGAACCTTGATCCTCTTTGTACCCTGATGTATTCGCGTTTGCGATGTTATTTGACAGCATTTCCGTTCTTCTCTGCTGTGTAATCATTGCGGACGTTGCGGTATATAATCCTTTTAACAAGTCTTCCACCTCTGAAATAGCATTATTTCCAGTTGCCTCACCGGAACATTTGTTCTATAATGAAAATCAGCATTTTTTCTTATTATCGGATTTACATTCCCGTTCGTGAAGGGTTTGACAGAAAAAAACCCCATTCTTTTTCAGAATGAGGTTTTATCATCAGCTCAGTTTGCGTTTTGGAAGCTTGTCCATGTTATCCAGCATGACGCCGGTTCCGACCGCAACACAATCCATCGGGTTCTCAGCGACAAGAACAGGCACCCTCAGCTCTTCGGCAAGAAGCTGGTCAAGCCCGTTTAACAGCGCTCCCCCGCCGGTAATGATAACGCCGCGGTCGATGATGTCAGCGGACAATTCAGGCGGTGTTCTTTCAAGAACCTGCTTGGCGGCCTGCACAATGACGGCAACTGATTCACGAAGGGCTTCTTCTACTTCTTTGCTGTTTACTGTAATCGTTCTCGGCAGACCGGAAACCATGTCACGGCCGCGGATGGTGATTTCTTCATGACGTGCGTCTGGGAAAACCGTTGCGACCTTCACCTTAATATCTTCAGCGGTACGTTCACCGATCAGCAGCTTATACTCGCGTTTGATATAATTTAAGATTTCCATGTCAAACTTGTCCCCAGCCATCTTAATAGAAGAGGAGGTGACAATATCGCCCATAGAAATAACTGCGATATCTGTCGTACCGCCTCCGATGTCAACAACCATGTTACCGCTCGGCTGGAAGATTTCCATACCCGCGCCGATAGCGGCAACTTTCGGTTCTTCTTCAAGGTACACATGCTTTCCGCCGCTTTTTTCAGCTGCTTCTTTAATCGCTTTTTGCTCAACGGATGTAATATTCGTCGGGCAGCAGATCAGCATGCGCGGTTTTGAGAAAAGTCCTTTTACATTCAGCTTATTAATGAAATGTTTCAGCATGGCTTCTGTTACTTCGAAGTCTGCGATTACGCCGTCTTTCAGCGGACGGATCGCAACAATATTCCCAGGTGTACGTCCAACCATTCGTCTGGCTTCTTCACCGACAGCCAGCACTTTGCCGCTGTTTTTATCAAGTGCCACAACGGAAGGCTCATTCAGAACAATTCCTTTTCCTTTTACATGGATCAGTACATTTGCAGTACCGAGGTCAATTCCAATATCCCTTGCAAACATCTATTTATATCCTCCTTGATATCTGTTTCACAGTAAAATATCCACATTGTGCCCTAATTATATATATTATCATAATTTATCAAAAAAAAGCTGCTGAACGATATAAGTTCTTGACAAAATTTTGCGGATATTCGCGAAACCGCCCGGGAGGAGAAAAAAGGGCCCGGCAGACGTCAGGCGCTACGGCTGCTGAACGGGCTCCCCTTCAAGAATTTCATCCTTCTTGTACTTTAATTTCGTCGCCTCTCCCCCTCTTAAATGTCTGATGGATTTATGATAATCGAGTATTTCTTTTACTTCATTCGCCAAGTCAGGATTAATTTCAGGCAGGCGCTCCGTCAGATCTTTGTGTACGGTACTTTTGGAAACACCAAACTCTTTCGCAATGACACGAACGGTTTTTTTCGTCTCCACGATATACTTACCAATCTTGATTGTTCGCTCTTTGATGTAATCGTGCACACCACTCGACCTCCCCAGTTGGATGTGAGAAGTGTGAAATGAGATCCGTATTCTGTAACAAATTCACTGATGATGCAGCTTCTTCGTTGTCCGATTATATAAGAAGGTTTTAGAAATATGCCCACGATCCCTCACCTCAAACACTCTCTTTGATAGGTTTGTAACAGTGTATTAGCAATGAATTGGGAATATGCTAAAAACTCAATAAGGACAAGGGGCGGGTCATAATTTTCTGCTTTTTGAACGGGGGGTTTACATCCGCGCGATCCTGCTGTAGAATGAAACAGCACAATTAGTTACTTAGGTAAGTTTTTTGAAAAGGAGAACGGAAATGATCCACGTCAACAGACGCCTCATTCATCAAATCAATCAATGCGCCCGCCTGATTACGAAGAAAGCCAATGAACGGCTGGAACCATTCGGCCTGTACTCCTCTCAATGGTCAATCCTATATTGCTTAAAAACGATCGGACCGATGACCCAAAAAGAAATCTGGTCCTATCTGAACGTAGAGGCGCCGACCGTTACCAGAACGATCAAACGCCTTGAAGAAAACGGCTGGATTCAGCGGGAACAGGGAGAAGACAAGCGGGAAAAGCTCGTCGTCCTGACGAAGGAAGCTGAATTGAAATACGACAGCATCAATCAAGAGATGCTGAAGTTCGAGGAAGACATGCTTGCGGATTTCCAGGATGGAGATAAGGAAGCTTTTTCTGAGTTTCTGAATGTGTTTTTAACGAAATAATAAAGAAAGGGAAGTGCTGTACTTTTGAGTAAATCTGACTCGATCTGGACCAAAGATTTTATTATGGTCGTACTCGTGAATTTATTTGTCTTTGTGTTCTTTTATACATTTTTGGCCGTGCTGCCTATCTATATGATTCAGGAGCTTGGCGGCAGTGAATCGCAAGGAGGGCTTTTGATCAGCCTGTTCCTGTTATCTGCTATTATCACCCGTCCTTTTTCAGGGGCGATTATTGAACGGTTCGGCAAGAAAAGAATGACGATTGTATCTCTGGCGCTGTTCGCCCTGTCTTCTTATCTGTATTTGCCGATACACAATTTCTATCTGCTGCTCGGACTGCGTTTTTTCCAAGGCATCTGGTTCAGCATTTTAACGACGGTCACGGGCGCAATTGCCGCTGACATTATTCCCGCCAAGCGGCGCGGCGAAGGGCTCGGTTATTTCGCGATGTCTATGAACCTTGCCATGGCGATCGGTCCTTTTCTCGGGCTGAGCCTTGTGAAAGTCATATCGTTCCCGGTTTTCTTTACGATTTTTGCCGTATTTGTTTCTTTAGGCTTGCTGATTGCTTTTATGATTCGTGTGCCGGATCAAAACAACAGCGGAACGACTGTCTTCCGTTTTTCTTTCTCCGACATGTTTGAAAAAGGCGCGCTTAAAATCGCGATTGTCGGGTTGTCCATTTCTTTCTGTTATTCAAGTGTGACTTCATATTTATCCGTTTATGCAAAGACGATCCACCTGTTGGATGTCAGCGGCTATTTCTTCGTCTGTTTCGCAGTGACGATGATGGCCGCCCGTCCTTTCACAGGAAAGCTGTTTGACAGAGTGGGGCCGGGAATCGTCATCTATCCGTCGATTATCGTGTTCTCCGCGGGGCTTTGCATGCTGGCGATGACAAACAGCGCCCTCATGCTTCTCTTGTCCGGTGCCGTAATCGGTCTCGGATACGGCTCGATCGTACCGTGTATGCAGACGCTGGCGATTCAGAACTCGCCCGGACACCGTTCAGGCTTTGCGACGGCTACCTTCTTCACTTTCTTTGACAGCGGGATTGCCGGCGGGTCATATGTATTCGGCCTCTTCGTCGCTTCGGCCGGATTCCATTCGATTTATCTGGCCGCGGGGCTGTTCGTCCTGATTGCATTGCTCCTGTATGGCTGGAGCCAGAAAAAAAGAACGCCGCTTGAAGCGGACGGAAACGTTTCAATCGCAGACTGATATGACAAAAAGCCGGGGACAGCCCCCGGCTTTTTTTATTCGGCCGCTCTTTCCCGCACGATTCGTCCCTCCGCTTTTGCATAAGGAGGATGAATGTACATAAGCGCCGTATAACCGAGACATGACAAAATGACACCCGCAAACCAGGAAATATCATAGATGCCGGCGAACGCCGGGACGTACATCCCGATTAAAGAAATAAACGCGCCGAGAAAGGTTGCGGCAAAGGCCCGGTAATTATAGCCTTTGTAATAAGTGTACTGTCCGGTTTCCGAATAAAGGTCTTCAACTGAGAGCTGCCTTTTTCTGATGATAAAATAATCAGCCATCATCACCCCGGCCACCGGTCCGAGCATCCCGCCGATGAGTCCGAGAAACGCATAAACATTCGTGGCGCTCTCCATCAGCTTCCACGGTATTGTGAACAGAGCCAAAACGGCGGTCAAATACCCTCCCCTCCTGAATGTAATATACTTCGGCAGGACATTCGCCAAGTCATAGGCCGGTGACACGATGTTTGCCGCCACGTTAACCGAGACGGCGGCGATGCAAAGTGTGATGACCGAAAGAGCAATAACGAAAGGATTATCAAACCGGGCCAAAATCTCCACCACATCCCAAATCGGTTCTCCGAATGCTACCTGTGATCCGGATGTCACTGTAATGCTCGCAAACGCAAACAGCGCAAACGTTCCCGGCAGGCCGTAAAACTGGCCGCGAATCTGTTCTTTTTGCGACGCGGCGAACCGGGTGAAGTCAGGGATATTCAGAATCAGCGTCGCCCATATTCCGATAATGCCCGTCACTCCGGCGGCAAACGGCCAAAACGTTTCAGAAAATGTATGGAACTTTCCCGGCTGTGAGTAAATCGGTCCGAGCCCGCCGGCAATATCTATCGCCCACCAGACCATGCCGCCGAAGACGAGATAAACAAGCGGGCCCGCCCACACTTCAAATTTTTTGATTGATTCCATGCCGTGCCGCAGCACAAGCAGATGAATGCCCCAAAAGAAAATGAACGACAGAAAGCCCGGCAGATGAAGCCCGAATATATTCCAATCTCCGCCGAGACTCCCCCAGCCAGGCCATATGTTCAAAAGCAGAATGTGTAAAGCCGTACTCCCGGCAAATGTTTGAATTCCGAGCCACATGATGGCTGTAAACGCCCTGAGAAGCGCCGGAATGTTAGCGCCGTATATTCCGTAAGAAGCCCTGATAATGACCGGAAAAGGCAGGCCGTATTTCGTTCCGGCATGGCCGTTCAAGGCCAAAGCGGCGAACAAAATCAGTGACGCCGTCACGATAATGGCGAGCACCTGCCACGGAGAAAGGCCGATCGCAATGAGCCCGCCCACAGTCGCGTAGGTCGGGATATTATGAATACACCCCATCCAGATGGATGCAAAATTCACTGCTTTCCATGTCCGTTCGCCGTCTTCTAAAGGCAGTAAATCTTTGTTGCTTAGCCGATCACTCGTTGTTTTTGTCATTTTCTCCCTCCCGCATGTACGTTTTCCTTACATCACATGTGAAAAAATATAACTGGAAATTCCGTAAATAACATTGGTCGCTGTCGACAATAATCGTTTTGATTTTTGAGCACATTACACAACAAAAAGAGACGGGGAGAGCCCGTCTCTTTTTGTTGCGCCTGTTAAGAGGCTTTTTTGAGGAGAACCGAAAACCGGAATGCCATCAAAAGGCTTACAGCGCCGACAACGATAAGAATCGTGCCGAGCATATGAAAATGGCCGGCGGTAATTTCTTTTCCGAAAAGAATGCCCAAAATGACAGAAGACAAAATCGAACCGAGATACCGGCAGGTCTGAAACAGGCCGGACGTTGTTCCGACCATGTCGGCGGGGCTCGTTTTCAGCATGGCCGCCTGAAACGTGACATTTCCGAAGCCGTAGCCGACACCCAGCACGGACAGGATCAGCCCTTTTCCTATCATAGGCGCCTGAAGAAAGAAAAACGTTAACAGCACCGCCCCGATCGCTGTCAGGCAGGTTCCGGCAACAATCGGCTGAAGAAGCCCTTTCTTATCTATCCATTTTCCGGTCAGAGGCGACACCAGAATACTCATGCCCGACATAAACAGCATAATCAATCCGCTTGTCTGAACGGACAAATGCATTTCATCCTGAAAATAGCTCGGAAGCCCGAAAAAGATGCAGTAAAAGAATATATTCAGCAAAATAAATTGAATATACACCGACGATAGTTTCCGATGCGTTTTAAACAGCCTGACATCAATAAACGGCTTCTCTGTTTTCAGCTCGCGCCAGATAAACAGCCCGACAAACAAAAGCCCGAATACACCTTCTGTATAATGAGGCTTCGTACTGAAGGACAATAAAAACGACAGGAGAAGGATAATCGCCCCGGCAAACAGGAGTATCCCGATCGTATCAAGCTGGCGGAGCACGCCTTTCAAGCGGCCGATCTCGCGTTTTTCATCTTTCGGAAACATATACATTCCGAGAAAAAAGCTGAGAATGATAAACGGCAGATTGACGAAAAAGATCGCCGGCCACCCTCCCCAAACGATCAGAAAACCGCCGAGAGTCGGACCGAGCGCCGTCATGGCAGATGCAAAGATTGACAGGACGGCCAGCGCCGAAGCCTGCTTCTCCCGTATATTTGAACGGATCAATCCGACGCCGGACGGATATATCGCACTGCTACCGATCGATTGAAAAAGCCGCATGATCAGCAAAGTCATGAAAGTCGGCGCAAACGGCGCGCCGACCGCCGAGACGGCAACAAGCAGAAGCCCGATCAAAAACAGCTTCTTCCTGCCGAGCATATCACCGAGCTTCCCGGTAACAGGCTGCGCCACCGCACTGGCAAGATAAAAGGACGATATCAGCCAGGACACCGTTGTAAACGACAGGTGAAATTCATGCTGAATACTGTGAAGCGCAAGAGAAATCATCGACGAGTTCAATGGGTTCAGCATCGTCCCCGAAGCCACGGCCGTCAAGAACAGGACGCGGCTTTTTTTGGAGATTGTCATTTTGTCTGTGCGATAAATTCTTCCGTCGTCCGGCTTCTGCCGATTTTCGGGAAGATAAACTTGAGTGTCGCTTCATGCTGTTCATCACTGAATGTCGCCATCGCGTCAGTTACGAAAACTTGCTGATATCCGAGCTGAAAAGCTTCCCGCGCCGTGCTTTCCACACCGATGTTTGTCGCAATCCCGCATAACACAATCGTGTCGATTCCCCGTCTTCTGAGCTGAAGGTCCAGGTCCGTGCCGAAAAACGCGCCCCACTGCCGTTTTGTTACCTTATAATCGTTTTCTTTCACTCCGATTTCAGGCACAAATTCAGCCCAATCCGCCGGCGGAGCCGAATGGCCCGCCGCCTCTTCATCCGTCAGCGGCTTCAGCGCATCCGCTCCGTCATGAAAATCCACGTTCACAAAGCTGATAAATCCGCCTTTTTCCCGGAACACATCAATTAATTTTTTCGCGTTCGGCACAACGGTACCGCTTTTATCCATCGGCACAATACCTTTTTGTAAATCAATAATGACCAAAGCCGTTTTTTCAAATTGCAGATTCAATGATGTTGTCATAATGATTCCTCCTGATGCAGTTAGTGTTTCTCACCCCGTTTATTTTACTCTTTCCCGGACAGGATTTCTTCCGCCATGCTCCGGCGCTCTTTTTATGGATATAAAGTCGCATGACACCCCTTTGAAAAAGCGACATTATGAACGCAAAAAACCATGTTAGATAACCTTACACGAAAATGTTTTATCGTTCTTTTTTCTCTATAATAATGAATTAATCACGATTACATTTTGAATGAGACGGAGGAATACAACATGCAGATGGGCGATACAGTATTTATGTTCTTTTGCGCTTTACTCGTGTGGCTGATGACCCCCGGGCTGGCTTTGTTTTACGGCGGAATGGTAAAAAGCAAAAACGTGCTCAGCACGGCGATGCACAGTTTTTCTTCCCTCGCCATCGTATCCGTCGTTTGGGTTTTGTACGGATATTCACTTGCTTTTGCCCCCGGGAATACATGGCTTGGCGGGATTGAATGGGCCGGGCTGAAGGGGGTCGGCTTTGAACCCGGAAGTTACAGTGATACGATCCCGCATTCATTATTCATGATGTTCCAAATGACGTTTGCCGTACTGACGACGGCCATTATTTCCGGAGCATTTGCTGAACGCATGAGATTCAGTGCTTTTCTTGTATTTTCCTTTTTGTGGGCTTCCCTCGTATATACGCCCGTTGCGCATTGGGTATGGGGCGGCGGCTGGATCGGCCAAATGGGCGCTCTTGACTTCGCAGGCGGAAACGTCGTCCACATTTCTTCCGGGGTCGCCGGGCTCGTGCTGGCGATTGTGCTCGGGAAACGCAAGGACGGCACGGCGGCTTCGCCTCACAACTTAATTTACACGTTCTTGGGCGGGGCGCTCATTTGGTTCGGATGGTTCGGCTTCAATGTCGGCAGCGCCCTCACGCTTGACAGTATCGCGATGTTTGCCTTCATTAACACAAACACCGCGGCTGCGGCCGGAATTATCGGCTGGATTTTAATCGAATGGATGCTGAACAAAAAACCGACCATGCTGGGCGCTGTATCAGGCGCTATTGCCGGGCTTGTCGCCATTACGCCGGCTGCCGGGTTCGTTACGCCGTTCTCTTCCATCGTAATCGGCTTCATCGGCGGGCTTGTCTGCTTCTGGGGCGTTTATTGGCTCAAAAAGACTTTCGGTTATGATGATGCGCTTGACGCTTTCGGCCTGCATGGAATCGGGGGGACATGGGGCGGCATCGCGACCGGTTTATTCGCCACCACTTCCGTCAATGACGGCGGGGCAAACGGGCTGTTTTACGGCGATCCGGGACTGCTCTGGAAGCAGATTGCGGCCATTGCGGCGACCTATGTATTTGTATTTATTGTCACTTTCGTTATCATTAAAATTGTAGGTCTGTTCATTCCCCTGCGCGCCAGTGAAGAAGAAGAGTCACTCGGGCTTGATTTAACGATGCACGGGGAAAAAGCATATCAGGACTTATAAAGTGAGGAGTGGCTTAGATGAGCGGTCAAATGTTCAAGGTAGAAATCGTTACGCGTCCGGCTAAGTTTGAAACATTAAAACAGGAACTCGGTAAAATCGGAGTCACATCGCTGACCTTCTCCAACGTACACGGCTGCGGCCTTCAAAAAGCCCACACCGAACTATACCGCGGAGTCAAAATTGAAAGCAATGTATATGAACGGCTGAAAGTGGAAATCGTTGTCAGCAAGGTCCCCGTTGATCAAGTGGTGGAAACGGCGAAAAAAGTGCTGAAAACGGGAGAGCCCGGAGACGGAAAAATATTCGTCTATGAAATCGGAAACACGATTAATATCCGCACCGGAGAAGAAGGACCAGAAGCTTTATAAACAGACAGAACGCCCGGAGACAGCATATCCCGGGCGTTTTTTTTTTCGGACTCCATTAAAAAGAAGAAACCTTTTTTTCATGCGGGACAGGCCGCTTATGCCGTACGGGTTGTTTTTTCGCATATGTACTGATATTGACCAGTATGCCGCACAAAAACAGCGTCATAATCAATGAAGAACCGCCGTAGCTGATAAACGGAAGCGGCACACCGGTAACCGGGAGGAGTCCACTCATCGCTCCCAAATTCAATACAACCTGAAACATTAATTGAAACGTAATTCCGATGGCAAGAAGCTTCCCGAACGGGTCATCAGCCCGCACGGCCGTTTTTACGCCGAGAAGCATTAACGCAAAATATAATCCCAAAACGATCAGAACACCGAATATCCCCAGCTCTTCGCTGATCACGGCCATAATGAAATCAGTATGCGCCTCAGGCAGATAGTTCATTTTTTCAACACTGTTTCCAAGCCCTCTTCCGAAAAACCCGCCTCCGGAAATAGCAAAATAGGATTGAATC
Organism: Bacillus sp. KICET-1; assembly: GCF_027721405.1. NCBI lineage: Bacteria > Bacillati > Bacillota > Bacilli > Caryophanales > Bacillaceae > Bacillus > Bacillus sp. KICET-1. The sequence goes on along the minus strand of NZ_CP113515.1, from coordinate 1,320,725 downwards.
AGCTGATAGCCGTCCCCGTTCGTGTCACCAAACGGATTGGTAAAGGAAACGAGGCGCTTCACACGATAGGAAGCGGAAAATGCGAGATAAACAACCCCGGACACCGCCGTCGCGCCGAGCACGAACAGATGGCGCTTTTTCAAGCCGGCACATAATAAAATCGACCCGCACGCCGCCAGGATTAAGGAAGCCGTCCCTAAATCAGGCTCCGCCAATGTCAGCAGAAAAGCGGTCCCCAAAATCACTAAAGGCGGCAGAACCCCTTTCACAAATTGATGAATGTACGGCTGCTTTTTCGTATAAATCGAAGCGAAATACAAAATCATCGCGATCTTCGCCAATTCAGACGGCTGTACGACAACCGGGCCCGCTCCCAGCCACCTGCGGGAAAAATTCCGCTCCAGCCCGATTCCCGGTATCAATACGAGCAGCAGCAATACCAGCGAACCGACCACAAACAGCGGTACAAGCCGCGCATACCGCTTATACGGCAGACAGGCGGCAAATAGAAATAAGCATAATCCGATCAGTAAAGAGGTACTTTGTTTATGGAAGAAATAGGATGGATCTCCGTACCGCTGAGACCCCATCACATCACTGGCGCTGTACACCATTAACAAGCCGAATCCGCAAAGCAGCATAATGACAAACACAAGCGGCAGATCGGCATTTTTCAAACGTTTCAGCAACGGACAAAACTCCTTCGGCTATTCTTTTCCCGCATACTTGACGCACAGTAATACAGTCACGTTTCATTCTGTTTACTTTTTTATGATTATTTTTAATACCAATTGTGTCTCATAGAAAAAAGCATTACACTGTTCATATAAAATAAAGATAAAAGGTGATATTTGTGAATTACGAACTGTTTAAAGCGATCAATGGTTTGTCGCACCATAGCGCCATTCTCGACTCTATCATGGTATTTATAACGGAATACGCCATTTACGCCTACGCCCTTTTCCTGCTTGCCATGTGGCTGTTCGGAAGCACAAAAGGCAGACAAAACGCCCTGTACGCGGGCTTCACGGGTGTTGCGGCGCTTATCGTCAACTACCTCATCACGAAGATCTATATCGAGCCGCGCCCCTTTGTCGAGCATACGGTTCATACACTGATCCCTCATGCCGCGGATGCTTCATTTCCGAGTGACCATACGACAGGCGCTTTGGCGATTTCAATTGCGATTCTGTTCCGCAACAAAAAACTCGGCTGGCCGCTTGTGATTTTCGGCCTTTTGACCGGCTTCTCAAGAATTTGGGTCGGCCACCACTATCCGATCGATGTGCTCGGAAGCATTATCGTTTCCCTCATTGTCGGATTCCTGCTGTTCAGATTTTCAAATGTGCTTCGTCCGATTGTCGATCTGATCGTGCGAATCTATGAAAGTATCGTTCATAAAAACAAATCGACAAACCATAATATATAAAAAAAGCCGGCGTCTGTCACAGACTGCCGGTTTTTGTATGTTTGGCTGTATGCTTTTTCCTTTGTAAAGCACAGAATGCGGCAATGCCGAGACTGTCAATCAGCACATCGCGGAGGCATCCGTTTCTGCCGAAAAAGAGCTGGACGATTTCTGTCAGGAAAGCGGCGGCCAATGCATACAGCACCGCCCTCTTCATGCGCCTGCGCTCCCTGAAAAACAAATAGGCGAGCACAAAAAATGAAAACGCGTGCCCAAGCTTTTGAATCGCCGCTTCCGGTATGGCGAGCTCCGCCATATTGAACACAAAGAAACCGGACACATCCGGATGGGACGTGAAACGGAAGGACACCGTCTGCGACACAATCATATCGTGAAAGCTTTCAGTCAAAGCAGAAACGAAAACAAAGACGAGCCACCCGGCCGCCAGACATTTATTCATTCAGCATCTCCTTCGTTTTCTACTAGTATAAAGGCACATGCGGCAATATGAAAAGCGCCTATCAGAGCTGATAGACGCTTTGGGATCAAGATTACTTGCCCGAATCTTTCATTGAGCCGTCATCTTTACCATCTGTCTTGTCTTTTGTGCCGTCTTCTTTGTCACCTGGTTTTTCTTCGGTTTCTTTTTTAGGCGTCACATCTTTTTTCTCGGAAGACTGCTGAATTGACCCTTCCGTTTCTTCTGTTACAGCGTTTTTCTCTTCAGCCGCCGCTTTTTCAATTGATGTTACCGGCTTGTCCATAAAATTGAGCGGGTTCATCGCTACGCCGTCCTTGCGGATTTCAAAGTGCACGTGATTTCCGCTTTCTTCACTGTAAAGATTTTTTCCGGATTTACCGATGACCTGGTTCTGCTTTACTTTGTCGCCCTGGTCCACGCTGACTTCAGATAAAGACTGATAGACAGTAGACAGGCCGTCTGAGTGTTCAATTTCAACCACATACCCCAGTACAGGGTCTTTAGCAGCTTTAACAACCGTACCGCTCAGAGAAGCAGAAACATCAAATGATTTTCCGTCTTTCTCAGCTAAGTCAATTCCTTTACTGAGGCTGTACGTGTTATTATAGTTAACAAGTGCTGCTTCTTTCTCTTTTTTTGCGGCATCAGATTCGTAAAACTTTTTCACAACAGAAACATTTTCAGAATGAGCAGCCGGCATTGCGACGTTTTCCATTGACTTGCCTACTTCGACGGCATCGTCTTTGCCGCTGTCATACGCGGAGTTTCCGCCGTTGTTCGTCAGATTGTCCTTCACATCATTCGAAACGGATTGATACCAAAGGACAGCTGTTAAAATGACGGCCGCACTGACTAAGTAGATTGCAGGGAATATCCAGCGTTTGCGAAAAAACCGCTGAAGTTTTTTGACTTGAGAAGTTTTCTTTTCTTCCTCTCTCATTTGTTCATCACCTCAGCAACATTCTGAACACTTTTCTGAAAATATATACACATCCATAAAAAACTTTTTTGGAAATAGTATGTGCAGATTGCACTTATTTATGTAATGAAATGTGAAGGGAGATCCCGGAATATGAATTTGACCCTGCGCAAAGCCGTATTGGAGGATTTAGATGCGGTGGTGGCCATTTACAACTCGACGATTGCCTCACGAATGGTAACGGCTGATACGGAAGAAGTAACGCCCGCAGACCGGATGGATTGGTTTCTGCGGCACACGGACCGGCGCCCGCTGATGGTCGCGGAAGATGAAACCGGCAAAGTGGCGGCCTGGATCAGCTTTGAAACGTTTTACGGCCGTCCGGCCTATGACAAAACGGCGGAGATCAGCATCTATCTGCATCAGGATTGCCGCGGCAAAGGAGCAGGAAGCTTTCTGCTGAAAGAAGCCCTGGCACTCGCTCCGGCAATCGGCATCCGCAGCCTGATGGCTTTTATCTTCGGACATAATGTGCCGAGCATTAAGCTGTTTGAAAAATTCGGTTTTACCGAATGGGGCGTATTCCCGGGTATCGCCGAAATGGACGGAAAACGATATGACTTGAACATTTTAGGGAGAGAACTGTCATGATCACCATCGATAAAGACAAAGACGAAAACCAGCCGCTCAATAAAAAAGCCCGTTCCCTTGCCGACATCGCCAAATGGGGAAAGATCACCGCCGTGTTTCTGATCATCACGGGCTCTCTTTCCGCTCTGTCAGCCATTGTGACGCTGCTCGGAGCCATTCCAGGTGTTCTGCTCATCATTTCCGGCGTCATGCTGATGCGCTCGGCAAAAGCGGCTGCCGCCCTTCAGGAAGGACTAGAAGAAAACGCGGAAGAAAATATGCTTGCACATTACGCGTCATTTATCAAAATGCAGTTTTTTTACGCGGCATCCAGTGTGGTACTGGGCATTCTCGCTTTTATTTTAGTCGTCATCTTCGCTGTCATCGGAATTATGGCTTATTACAGCACTGATACGTATGACACGCCTGATTCATATTACTATGAGAACGACCCTGTGTTTGAATGACAAAAAGAGCTGATCGCGCGTCAGCTCTTTTTTAATAAAGCATTTCTTTTTTCCGGTCTTCTTCCGTTAAAAATTCAATAAAGCTCTTCATCGCAGACGGCTCCTCGGCAATCAGCCGGGTATAGGCGCTTTTCCGTTCCTCAGACAGAATATCGCTTTTTCTGATCCTGTTCAGCATATAAAGGCGGATCGTTTTTTGCACCTGTTTCCGCTGATAGCCGGCTTCCTTAAAAAACGCAAGACCCAGAGCCGCAAGGAGGGCAAAAATGCCGGCCGATACGAGAGCTCCTCTCCCGGAAGGGGCCTGAATTAAAAGCGATGCCAGATGAAACAGACTAAAAGCGGCGAGCGGGAAAGCAAGAAAACGGTAAATGATGCTTTTTTTCATCAGCGGCGCGATGGCGATTTGTATTTTCTGAATTTCTTTTTTTATGAATCCCGGCAATTGTTCCGCATGCTCCAGCTTCATGCCCTCTCCCCTTTGCTGTCATTTTTGTCTTCTTTTTCATATATGCATATTTTACCGCACCCGGAACTTTCTTTGAAAGAAAACTGCATTCATCTTTGATTCCGGCTCTTTATTCTTTCAAAATGTCAATGTTATAATTTGAAATGGGAATCAGATTGCTGCACTTGTCGGAATACTAATGGGCACAGTCTTGATAAATATGATATAGCGGGGTTGCAAAGTGAGCATTTCATTTATTTTATTCGGATTTTTTTTCGTTTTAAATATACTTTTGGCCGTCATCATGATTTTCAAAGAAAGACGCGATGCCAGCGCTTCATGGGCTTGGCTCTTGGTTCTTTTTTTTATTCCCATTTTAGGGTTTATTTTATACCTGTTATTCGGCCATAACCTGAGACGCAAGCATCTGTTTCAATGGGAAGACCGTAAAAAAATCGGGATAGAAAAGCTGCTGAAGTCTCAGCTGAAAGACCTGAAGTCGAGGCAATTCCAATTTAACAACAGGGCGACTGTGGATAATAAAGACCTCATCTATATGCTTGTCATGAACAACCACGCAGTCTTTACAGAGGATAATTCGGTGGAGATTTTAACGGACGGGCGCGATAAGTTCAAACGCTTAATGAAGGACATTTCCAACGCAAAAGATCACATTCACCTTCAATACTATATTTATAAAGGTGATGAACTGGGAAAAAAATTGCGCAATGCCTTAGTGAAAAAAGCACGGGAAGGCGTAAAGGTCAGAGTGTTATATGATGAACTCGGTTCAAGATCACTCAGAAAAAAATTCTTCAAACCGCTGCGGGACGCCGGCGGCCATGTGGAAGTCTTTTTTCCTTCCAGGCTTCGTCCGATTAATTTGCGGCTCAATTATCGGAATCACCGCAAGCTCGTCATCATTGACGGCGAAACCGGCTATGTCGGCGGCTTTAACGTCGGAGATGAATATCTCGGCCTGAATCCGAAATTCGGCTACTGGCGCGATACGCACCTCAGGCTTCAAGGCACGGCGGTACACGCCATTCAGACACGGTTTATCCTCGATTGGAACCAAGCCTCCCATCATCATACGCTCACATACGTTCCGAATCATTTTCCGGAATGCGAGCCGAAGGGCAATGTCGGGATGCAGATTGTCACGAGCGGACCGGACTCAGAATGGGAACAAATTAAAAACGGCTATATCAAGATGATCTCAACGGCCAAACGGTCGATCCTGATTCAGACGCCTTACTTTATTCCTGACTCAAGTCTTTTAGATGCCCTCAGGATCGCCTGTCTGTCAGGCATCGACGTCAAAATCATGATTCCGAACAAGCCGGATCACGCTTTCGTTTACTGGGCGACTTTATCTTACATCGGCGATCTTTTGAAAGCCGGAGCCTCAGTCTACATTTACGATAACGGCTTTATTCATGCAAAAACGATTGTCGTTGATGATGAGACGGCTTCCGTCGGTACGGCGAATATCGACGTCAGAAGCTTCAGACTTAATTTTGAAGTCAACGCCTTTATTTATGACGTCACCATCGCGAAAAAACTCATTTCCTCATTTAAAGAAGATCTGCTCGTCTCCAGAAAATATACGTATGAAGAATATCAGGAGCGTTCGCTGCAGATCCGCATTAAAGAATCGATTTCAAGACTTCTTTCGCCGATTTTGTAATTCCCGGGGTGTTTCTCGGGAATTTTCTGATACAAAAACGGACACGGCATGAAAAAACACATTTTATATTCAAAAGAATGACCGAATAGTGTATAAATGAAAAGTGAGTATTTTTTTGTAAAGGAGTGCCATAGTTTGAAACCTGAATCAGTGAATCGTTCGCTTATTTCTATTTCGAAGTGGGGAAAAGCGACAGGTATTTTATTTATTATTATAGGCGCGTTTGCGGCGCTTTCGGGCGCGTTTTTCTTTTTAATCGGAGCCATTCCCGGCGTTTTGCAGATCATTGCCGGCATTTTTCTGATGCGCTCGGCAAATGAAGCGGGACAGATGGCGGAGCAGTTCAATGAACTGACAGAGGAACATATGCTGGAGAATTATGCAAAGTTCGTGAAAATGCAGGGGATCTACCTGATTGTGACGGTCGGCTTGTCCGTTCTCGGTATCGTTCTCTTCATTGTCCTCATGACGCTCGGCATCGTGGACGACGCGTTTAATAATATTGATGCCAATACATATTAAAAAGAAAATCCCGGCGCATCCGCCCGGGATTTTTTCTTATTCCGCTTCTTCGGTAACGGTAAAGTTTTTCTGCTTTGGATTTGCCAATACGGCGAACAGCATTGACGCTGTATGCTCCAGCGCGCTTTCCGTTCGGGTCATGGACTCCGTGCTCTCAAGGTCTTGTAAATTCTCGCCTGCTGAAGCGCTGTATGCAGATATTCTTTCGGCAAAAAAGTTTTTTCAAATAAAACTTTTCCTCAGAGTTTCAACTGAAATCACTCAGTTCTGCGAAATAAGGCTATGGCGGTACAAGACCACTCATCATACAGTTTTTTGGGTCTTTGTAATTAAATAACAATTGTTCTTAATATTCACTCATGTATTCATGCTATTATATTGAAAGGAACGATCAAAAGCGTTGGCGTTTGTTAAATATTTACGAGTGCTGCCTCATGTCAAAGTCAGAAAAAATAGTATAGGAGGTAACATATGTTTAAGTTTAAAAAGAAATTCTTAGTGGGATTAACGGCAGCTTTCATGAGTATCAGCATGTTTTCGGCAACCGCCTCTGCAGCTGGCACAGATTACTGGCAAAATTGGACTGACGGGGGCGGAACAGTAAACGCAGTCAATGGCTCTGGCGGGAATTACAGTGTTAATTGGTCTAATACCGGGAATTTCGTTGTTGGTAAAGGCTGGACTACAGGCTCGCCATTTAGAACAATAAACTATAATGCCGGTGTTTGGGCGCCGAATGGCAATGGATATTTGACTTTATATGGCTGGACGAGAGCACCTCTCATCGAATATTATGTGGTGGATTCATGGGGTACTTACAGACCTACCGGAACGTATAAAGGTACTGTAAAGAGTGATGGAGGTACATATGACATATATACAACGACACGTTATAATGCACCTTCCATTGATGGCGATAACACTACTTTTACGCAGTACTGGAGTGTCCGCCAGTCGAAGAGACCGACAGGAAGCAACGCTGCAATCACTTTCAGCAATCATGTTAACGCATGGAAGAGCCATGGAATGAATCTGGGCAGTAATTGGGCTTATCAAGTCTTAGCGACAGAAGGATATAAAAGCAGCGGAAGTTCTAATGTAACAGTGTGGTAACAGCTCATCTTTAATTAGGGGCAGCTAACGGGCTGCTGATCGTTCCTTGAGACATTTTATAATGATTATTAAGAGGCGAACGGTTTTGGCATTGCTGGAAGCAGGATATCATTTTTTGTTTAACTTGCTCACAGCTGACACCTTCACATAAGCCTTAAGCAAAATAAAAATATCCCGGTAACCGCCTCCTTTAGTTTCGGAGGATTTTTTCATTAAACAGATCGCAATCCCGCATCCAGGCTTGTCTGAATATGGAGCCAATACCGTGATTTCCTCATTACCTCTTGTAACCATTTTTGTTACACCGATAGCGGGATGAACCATCTCTTTTTAACAAAAGAGATGATTCATTACATCATAAAGGGACTTGCTCGCAAGTTCATTCTCCATTGCCCGCTGTACGCTTCCGAACGTCTCATCAAGCGCACGCTGCATATTTTTGCCGACCGGACAGTCGGGGTTCGGATTGTCGTGAACCGCAAAAAGCTCTTCCTTATTCTGCACAGCCCTGTAAACCTCTAAGAGGGTGATCTCCGACGGATCTTTTTTCAGGCTGGCTCCCGGAACACCCGCCCGGGATGTCAGAATACCCGCTTTTTTCAGCTGGCTGATCGTTCTCCGCACGACGACGGGATTGGTGTTTACGCTGCCCGCAATCATGTCCGATGACGCCCGTTCATCCGTTGAGATCAGCGATAGAATGTGAATGGCCACAGCAAGACGGCTGTTAATCATGTTTTTCACCACCGTTGTAACCGTAATAGTTACATTTCATTTGTTTGTCAACTACTAATATACACTAAAACGGGCGGCAGGATGAAATCAAGTTGGCAATAGAGGTGTAAACAGGCCGGCGGGAAACCGGCCGGAGAGGGATTAAAATAAGAAATAACGCTGTCCGAGCGGAACATAGCTGACAGGCTGGCATGCCAGCTCTTCTCCGTCGGCGAACACCTGATAGGTTTTCGGATCGACTTGTATATTCGGCATCGCGTCATTCAGCTTCATGTCGAGCTTACTCAGCTTACGGATATTCCGTACGGGAGAAATCATTTTTTCAAGGCCGAGCTTTTCCGGCACACCGTTTGCGATACCGGCCTGGGACATAAATGTAATAGAGGTATTTCGGTTTGCTTTACCGTATGATGCGTACATCTGCCGCATAAACACGGGCTTAGGCGTCGGAATGGAAGCATTCGGATCTCCCATCTGGGCGCGGGCGATCATGCCGCCTTTGAGCACAAGTTCAGGTTTGACGCCGAAGAAAACCGGGTCCCATAGTACGAGGTCGGCGAGCTTCCCTTTTTCAACGGAACCGACTTCATGGCTCAGGCCGTGAGTGACGGCCGGGTTGATCGTGTATTTGGCGATATAGCGTTTGGCGCGCACATTGTCATTGCCGTTTTCTCCTGATAGAGCGCCGCGCTGCTTTTTCATTTTATCGGCAACCTGCCATGTCCGGATAATCACTTCTCCCACCCTGCCCATCGCCTGCGAGTCAGATGACGTCATGCTGATCGCGCCGATATCGTGCAGAATATCCTCCGCCGCAATGGTGGCCGCTCTGATGCGTGAATGACTGAACGCCACGTCTTCAGGCACTTTTGAATCTAAATGATGGCAGACCATCATCATATCAAGATGCTCGTCCATTGTGTTGACGGTATACGGAATCGTCGGCGTCGTAGAGGACGGCAGGATATTGGCGTAAGATGCGAGTTTCATAATATCCGGTGCGTGGCCTCCGCCGGCTCCCTCTATGTGATATGTATGGATAACCCGGTCGCCGATCGCATCAAGCGTATTTTCTAAAAAGCCCGCTTCATTTATCGTGTCTGTATGGATCGCCACCTGAATGTCCGCCTCATCCGCTGCTTCCATGCAAGCTTTAATGGCGCTTGGCGTTGATCCCCAATCTTCATGCAGCTTCAGGCCGATCGCGCCTGCTTCCACCTGCTCGATCAGCGGCGCTTTATCGGATGCATTCCCTTTTCCTAAGAAACCGACGTTGATCGGAAACTCCTCGGCCGCTTCCAGCATTCTCGACATGTACCATGCACCGGATGTACAAGTCGTCGCTTTACTTCCCGTCGCAGGACCCGTTCCGCCGCCGAGAAGCGTGGTCACGCCTGAAGAAAGCGCGACTTCCATCTGCTGCGGGCAGATAAAGTGGATATGCGTATCCACCCCGCCGGCCGTTACGATTTTCCCTTCGCCGGAAATGACTTCTGTTCCGGCACCGATAATCATGTACGGGTCCACCCCATCCATGATATCAGGATTGCCGCTTTTTCCGACGCCGACAATCCGGCCGTCCTTCACCCCGATATCCGCCTTGACGATTCCGGTATAATCCAGGATAACGGCGTTTGTAATGACCAGATCAAGCGCTCCGTCTTTCCCGGTGATACGCCCGTTCTGCCCCATGCCGTCCCGGATTGTTTTCCCTCCGCCGAAAATCATTTCTTCACCGTAATTCGTGAAATCTTTTTCGACTTCAATCCATAAATCCGTATCTCCGAGTCTGACTTTGTCTCCCGTTGTCGGTCCGAACAGTTCTGCGTATTGCTCACGTGACATTTTCATCGGATCGCCTCCTCCATCCATCCGGCTTTTTTAAGATTTGACAGAGTCTTCTCTTTTCCCCGCTCATCCATATACGTATCGGCCATGCCGTTCAGACCTCTGACCGTTTTTCGCCCTCCGATTTCCACGAGCGTGACGGTTTTCTCTTCTCCCGGTTCAAAACGGACAGATGTGCCTGACGGGATATCAAGGCGCATGCCGATTGCTTTGTCCCGATTGAAGGAAAGGGCGCCGTTGGCTTCGGCAAAATGAAAATGCGATCCTATCTGCACTGACCGTGTTCCGTTATTGGTGACTGACACCTCCAGCGTCTTCCGGCCTTCATTAATGGTGATGGTCCCCTTTGCGACTTGAATCGCTCCCGGCTTCATGACTTCACCTCCGCTTTGATCGGCTGATGAACGGTGACAAGCTTAACCCCGTCCGGGAACGTCGCTTCCACCTGAATGCTGTCCAGCATTTCCGGAACGCCTTCCATAACGTCTTTTTCCGTCAATACATTGCGGCCGGATTCCATCAGCTCAGCAACGCTTTTTCCGTCTCTCGCGCCTTCCATCAGATAACAGGTCAAATATGCGGCGGCTTCGGGATAATTCAGCAGAACGCCGCGCGCCTTCCGCTGCTTAGCGAGCTCTCCCGCCGTAAAAATAAGCAATTTTTCTTGTTCAACCGGTGTCAGTTTCATCTGTATTCCCCCTTAGTGATAGTCAAACACAATCCGCATGTCATACCGAAACGATGCAGGCGGCCGTCACCCCCTTCACCTCATGAAATGTTAAGTGATAAAAGTTATTCGACGGTGAACGGCCCGATTCCTTTTGCAGAAATTACCGATTTCTCATTTTTTTCTTCAACAAACGTTTAATCAAATGTGAAGAAAGGTTACATTCTATGTGAATATTATAAAGAAATTGCCGGGGAATTTATAGAATATTTCAAAATTTAGTGAATATTAACCAAATGAACTGGAATTTTTGTCATTTCTCATAACAAAAAGCCCAAAATATTTTGGGCTTTTGCTGTGTTTCACTATCAAATTAATCATCACTGAGTTTATCTTTCGTTTTGCCGACACCCTTTTGCAGGCTGCCTTTCGCTTTGTCTTTTTTACCTTCCGCTTTTAAGTCGGACTTGTTTGCCATGTCGCCTGCTTTGTCCTTTGCTTCCCCTTTCATTTTGTTCATGCCGCCTTTTACTTTGTCTTTTAAACCGTTATCTTCACTCATGATCTCTTCAGCTCCTTTTTTGTTCTGTGTACTTGTTTTCTTCCCTTTCAGCCCGAACACAAACATGTAAACTCTCAATTATTGATTTCACAGCGTTCCCCGTAGCGGAGCACTTTGTAAACAGCCAATCCGTCTGACAGCTTATTATCCCCGTATTGCACCGGCAGAAGAGCAAAGAAAACATAATAAGTTGAAAAATAGACAAATTGGTAAAAAAATAAGTTTGGCTCGAGGACATCTTTTATGATCAGCAGATTTATTAAAAAGATAGAAGCGAGATTAAACAGACAGCCTCCGGAATAGACGAGCGCGCTCGTCAGGCGGTTATCTATCCGCAATTCGCCGAACTTGCAGAAAGAATCTATGAAGTAGATACGCCGAACCTGAATCGGCCCTACTTTTAGAAGACGTTTCCCCATTCCGATATCCAATGACGCCTTGCCTCCGAACAGCATGGCCATAAAGCTGTGCCCCGACACATGGATGACAGACACCATCGGCAGAATGATGAGAAAAGAAACGAAAAACTTTATCATATCATTGAATCCGAACAACAAATCCCCCCCTCGCATATGCTTTTTTCTCTCTTTTGCGATTTTTCCGTTTTTTTCTATGATCAAACGTTATAATGTGCATAAAAAAATAACCATCTGCTGATCAGATGGTTAAGAAAATTATATATCGTATAAACACTGTTCTTTTTGAATGTTTTCTCTCATGCGAATCGCTTTTTCATAAAAATACGCCGCTTCTTTATATTGCTCATGTGCGCTTGTGTAAACGGCGGCCTCCAAGGCGAAATCTTCAATATACACATACAGCGATTTTTCATTCATATAGTCAAACACTTCATGGATTAAATCCATATTGAGTGACTCCAAATAAAGCGCTTGTAAAAACTTATACTTCTCTAAACTGAATCGATCGCCCCGTTCTTTCGCGATCATGACCCCTCTTTCATAATAGGTAAGGGCCGCTTGGTCATCATGCAGCCTGAAAAGGGTGTGCGTTAAGCTGAACAGCGCCTTCGGAAGCTGTTCAAGCTGATGCTCTTCAAAAACGGGAACCGCTTTTCTAAAGTACCGGGCCGCTTCATCCAGATCTCGCTTTTCAGAATAACAATTCCCCAGATTGTAAAGCGAAGACCCGATCAGGCGGGGCTGTCCTTCAAGCAAAGAAAGGCGGAGGGCTTCGTCTAAATGCTCAAGCGCTTTGTCGTAGTTTTTGCAGTCGATGTAGTTTCCTGAGATGACGAAATGGCATTGAATTCTCCGCACTCTGTAGAAATCGTGTTTCATATACGTATCCAGCGCCTGAATCCCGTGATTCATGGAAAAATGAGTCTGCTTCATGACATAAAACACTTCAGACATCTTGAAATGGAATTCCGCCCTCTCTATATCATCCTCGACAAATGAAAGGAGTTTTTCCGCTTTCCGGTAAAAAGAAATAGCCGCAACATAGTTATTGTGATCGAATTCATACATCCCTCTGAACAAATGGAAATAATACTCAGACAGTCCCGATATGCTGTCCGTGCTTTCGATCGTCTTTTGCAGCTCGCTGTACTGAATCTGTGATTGTTCGGTGCATTCCGGCTTGACGTAATCAAGCATAATATGATGGCGGTAGCTGATCAGCTGATAATATAACAGCAGCAGCTGGTCTTCCTCCATACGTTGTATATCCTCATCAATTTCCTCTTTCAGCTTTATGGCATCAGCCGCTTGAAACGCTAAAATGTGCTTGTACCATTTGTTGATCTTGACTCCAACTTGAGATGACGGAATCTCGTATGCGGTCATGCCCCTTTCACAACCTTTTCTAATTTCTATTGGTTATATTTTAACATATTGTATGGCTTTGGAATTGCATAACTTGATTGTCCTGCATCAAAATTCCTATCATATATTTCGGCTGTCACCGGTATTTTTTGAACAGACCGCTCTCATATTGTGAATAAAAAAGCCTGCCCTTGTCCGGGCAAGCTTTTCTTCATCCGCCTATATAAGACATTTCCACTTTCTTTTTCCCATCCGTTTTAGAAAGCGCGCGGTCAATTGAATACTGATCCGTGCGATTTCTCCAGACAGAAGCGATGGATTCCGTCAATTCATCATCGGTCAGACCGCCGCGCACGAGTTTCCGAACATCATAGCCGCTTGACGCAAACAGGCACGTAAACAGCTCGCCTCTCGCCGACAGGCGCGCTCTGTTGCAGGAGGCGCAGAATGCATCCGAGACGGAGGAAATCACGCCGATTTCGCCGGAACCGTCAAGATAGCGGAACCTGGAAGCGACCTCTCCTTTATAATTCGCTTCTATCGGCTCCGTCGGCATGTGCTGGTTGATCAGATCAATAATCTCTGCCTTCGTGATCACGTCTTTTTTATTCCATTGATTCGTATTGCCTACATCCATAAATTCAATAAACCGGAGAATATGACCCTTTTCTTTAAAATAGCGGGCCATCGGCAGGATATCTTTTTCATTGACGCCCTTTTGAACAACCATATTGATTTTCACACCGAGTCCGGCCGCTTTTGCCGCCTCAATGCCCTCAAGCACCTTGTTCACCGAAACCCCGCGGCCGTTAATGGCCTTAAACCGCTCATCCTCTAAAGAATCGAGGCTGACTGTCACGCGATGCAGCCCCGCCTGCTTCAGTTTTTCCGCATACACGGGAAGCAGAGAGCCGTTTGTCGTCATCGCGATATCTTTAAGTCCGGGGATGCGCGCAAGTTTTTTGATCAATTCAGGCATATCTTTTCTCATGAGCGGCTCTCCGCCCGTCAGCCTGATTTTTTCAACGCCGAAGCGGCCGACAAACAGCTTCGCAAGCCGCTCAAGCTCCTCGAAGGAGAGCAATTCCGTCTTTTGTAAAAATGGATAATCCGGTCCGAATAATTCGGCTGGCATACAGTACGTGCATCTGAAGTTGCAGCGGTCGGTTACAGAGATACGAAGATCCCTGAGCGGCCTTTCCCTTTTGTCTGTCACCCGGCGCGTTTCTGTATTCATAAGCCCAAGACCCCTTTCTATTGTTCAACCCGTTCAGGATGTGTGTATACGTTAAATGATCCGTTTCTGACAAAACCTATCGCGGTTATGTTCAGCTCTTCCGCCATTTGCAGCGCGAGCTCCGTCGGCGCCGATTTTGAAATGACAATCGACACGCCGATTTTTGCGGCTTTTAATAAAACCTCCGAGGAAATCCGGCCGCTGAAGACGATCAGCTTGTCACGGACCGGCATTCCGTTTTTCAAACAGCAGCCGTACAGCTTATCCAGCGCGTTGTGGCGCCCGATATCCGTCCTCATAAAGAGCAGCTTTTCCGTATCGCACAGCGCCGCATTATGGACGCCGCCCGTTTCCTGAAAGGTGCCGCTCCCGCTTTGCATCTCCTTCATCAGGCGAAGGCACGTCTCAGGAGTTATAGTGATACGGCTGACGGCGGTTTTGGCCGTTTTCACATCCTGCTGAAAGTAAAAATGGCGGCCTTTCCCGCAGCATGAACCGATGACCCTCTTCGTATAGTCTTTTTGCTCAAGCACTCCGGGATTCGTCAGTTCAACATATGCAAACCCGAGACTTTCATCTATAGTAAAGCTTTTGATTTCTTTTTCAAAACGAATGACGCCTTCTGATGCGAGAAATCCGATGACGAGTTCCTCTAAATGGTCAGGCGTGCAGACGAGCGTAACAAATTCCTGCCCGTTCACCATGACGGTCAGCGGATACTCTGAAACCATCCGATCTGCCGTCTTTGTTAATACCCCTTTTTCATAGCGGTATATGTCTCTTACCGCTGTTGTTTTTTCATCCACTGTTTTCCCCTCCGCAGTATCCTTCTCTTTTATTCTTCCACAATCCCTGTATTTTGTCGAATTTGCGGTTTAAAAAAAGAGCCCTCTTAGGACTCTAAGTTTCATTGCGATGATGTCTGCTCAGAATGGTGAATAAAATAACTGCGGCGATAATGGCCAATATACTGACGAATATGAAGGCGGCAAGCTTCAGAAAAATTCCCATCAGAACAAAAACGACTGCCGCCAGCACTAATATAATGCCTGCTCCTTTTAACAACAGCGTTCATCTCCTTTTATCCGTATCATTCCCGCGGTTTTTGTTTTCTAAACAAAAAAGACGCCGCGCGGGCGTCCTTTTTTAACCTATTCTTTTGCTAAATCCTTTGCAGCGTCTTCCCAAGCCTGTTTGAACTCGTCCGCGCTGTCAGCTGAGACATATGTGCCGCCTCCCGCTTCCGCCGCTTTTTCAAGGCTTTCGCTTCCTTTCATGCCGAAGTTGAAGCCGATGATATTGACGATCGTGTTGACGTTCGCTTTACGGAGCTTTTGAATTTCGGCCTGAGGATTACCGCCGCATGTTTCTTCACCGTCTGTGATCAGATATACGACGTTTTTCCCTGTGGCGCCGGCCCGCTCAAATTCTTCACGCGTATCAGAAAGCGCTTTCGCAATCGGTGTCCAGCCGGTCGGTTTAATCTTGCTGAGTGATTGCTCAAATGGAGTCACGGCGTACGGCTGAAGGCCGTATAACGTTTCTGTCGCATTACATGATACGGCTTTGCCTGAGTTTTTATTATTGCCCTTATGCCCGAATACCCGAAGCATCAGATTCGTGTCTTCAGGAAGAACTTCCGCAAAAGAAGTGACAGACTCTTTCGCAACATCTATTTTACGCTCTCCCCCTGTTTTTTGTATCATGCTTCCGCTTGCGTCAAACAGCACGGCAACGTTTGTTTCTTCGTGCTTTTTCTCAGCTGCAAAAACAGGTGATCCGAGTGAAAGCGTCAAAAGTCCGACAATCCCCGCAGTGAACATTTTTTTCATTTCCTTCATTCCTCTCCGTTTGTTTTTGGCCGATGGGCCCCCGGCTCTTCTCTATGCTAGATGACGAGTATGCAAAAAGATATAGGGCGGGATTCCTTTTGTATAAGCGGCTGTACGCCGTTAAAAATGAACAGAATTATGCGCATCATCCTAAAAAGATTGCATAAATGATGACAGATTTAATGCCTTTTTCGCCCTTTTTGTAATATAAGTCCGGAATCTGATTCTTTTTACAGTTTTCTCTTCATCTTTTCTTGAAATTTTTGTTAAATAAAAATAAAAAAAAGGGCCGATAAACGGCACCTTTTCTTATTCCGCTAATGAACTCGCTGCCATTGTAAAGATGCGGTTCATATCCTTTTGGCTGTGAGCTTCGTAATATTTTCCTCCGCCCGCTTTGGCAATCTCGTGAAGCTGGCCGTTGAAGCCTTCCTTAAAGTCAAAGCCGATCACGTTGACTTTAATATGCTGTTTGCGAAGTTCTTTCGCTGTCTTAACAGGATCTCCTCCGCATGTCTCCTCGCCGTCCGTCAACAGGAAAACGGATTTACTGCCAAGTTTGTGCAAACCGGTAAAGGAAGCCTTCGCATCCTCTAATGCTTTTGCAATCGGTGTCCAGCCCGTAGGCCCGATTCCGTTAAGAGAGTTAAGGAAGCTCTGTCTGTCAAACCTTTGGAATCCGTACACACCGCGAATGGATTCACAAGATTGAACCTTTCCGGAGTTTTTATTATTGCCTTCCGAACCGAAAACCGTCATTCTGACCTGTGATTTAGATTTAATTTGATCCGCAAAACGGACAATTTCTTCTTTTGCCATGTTGTATTTAGAAACACCGTCAATCCGTTTTGCCATACTGCCGCTCGCATCAAGTAAAATGGCGGTATTGTTTTTAAATGAAAGAGTCTTCTCGTTTGCATTCTCGGCAGCAAAAGCAGGAGATGCAGCAGTCAGCATCAATCCGAGCATGAGTATGAGTGAAAATGTTTTTTTCATTGCTTTTTCCCCTTTTCAATAGATTTACGTTCAACGCCGAACAATATTTATCGTAAATGAGATGAAAAGGGAAATAAATAGGACGGCGTTCCTCATTATTTTTGCGCATATTCACATAGAAGCGGCATTTTTATCAGTGATTTACACCCGGCGCTCAGCCTTCAATCGGCATTTGTCAGCCTTTAGGCTTTCGTTATATGAGTCTGTTGGTTGCTTTACCGTTTATGGAATAGTTTTCAAAAAAAACAGACGCTCATGAAAGCGTCTATTTTTTCGCCATATATTTGTTTAAAAATGAATCTGCTTCGGAAATGTCCACTCCCTGATAATAATGCTTGACGATGTCCGCCACGGATTTCCCCTGCTGCGCCATGTAATTGGCCCCGTACTGGCTCATGCCGACGCCGTGGCCGAATCCTTTTGTCGTAATGGTGATGCTGCCGCCGTTCCGTTTCCATTCAAAGTCGGCAGAACGGAGTCCGAGTTTTTCCCGGATGTCTCTTCCTTTCAGCTTTTTACCGTTTATGACGGCCGTCGCCACTTGATGGCCCGGCGTTCTGGCTGTAATCTGTCCCACCGTGTTTTGTCCCGAGAGCTGTACGCCGAGCTTTTGCTGAAACTCCGGCACACTGAAGGTCTGGGTGGCGAGATATTTCGGCGATTGTTTATCCCACGGACTTTTCACGCTCTTTAAATAAGGAATGGCGCTTGTCCAATAGGCTTCCGCATTTTCCGTATACCCGTTGCTCGTAGAGAAGAAAGATGCCTCAATCGGCTTGTTGTCGTACGTTAAAATCTTTCCTTGCGTGCCGGCGACCGCGTTTGTGATTTTCTTGAGGTTGTGTGCGTACTTAGAACCCCATTCTTTTTTCAGCTGGCTTTTGCTTTGATAGACTTGGAACATTTGCGTATCATCCACCAGTGATCCTTTCGGCGCCTGAACGGCTGAGTCAGCGACCATCAGTCTGACGATGAATGTCCGGGCGGCGAGCGCCTGGGCTTTTAAGGCCTCCGGTTTAAAGTTTGCGGGCATTTCGGAAGCCACGACACCGACCACGTACTCTTCAAGCGGAATGTTTTCTACAGAATGATTGGATGTCCGATAAACCGGAATGGATACAGGTGATTCTTTCAATGTTTCTGCTCCTTTTGTTTCTCGTGTGGTGTGTGCTGTTTTGTGTCCGGGCTCTCTGTTTACGGCTGCGCCTTTTTCTGCCTGAAACGGAAGGACGAGAATGGTGGGGACTAGAAGAATAAGTATACACAGCCCGGATAGTAGAAATACAATCGGTTTCATATATCAGCTGCCTCCTGCTTGGGATTCGACTCTACTTCATCTTATGGGCAGGGACAAGCTAATATGACTTCCTTTTGGACAGAATCTTTATTCCATTTTTCACGCGAAAAACGTATTCTTTTTTGGAAATCAGAGCATAATAATGATGATAAACCATAAAAAAACAGTATGCCAGATTGACATACTGTTTTTACAGCCATTATGCGTTTAGGTCAGTTACGACTTCTTTGCTTTCTTGTTCAGCGGCCGTTTCATCAACGACACGCTCGATGTCAGCGCCGAGAGCCGCAAGTTTTTGATGGAAATTCACATAACCGCGATCCAAGTGCTTCAGTTCCGTGACCCGTGTATGACCTTCAGCCACTAATCCCGCAAGAATCAGCGCCGCGCCCGCACGCAGGTCCGTAGCGGCAACTTCTGCGCCTTGCAGCTGTACAGGACCGTTAATGATCACAGAACGTCCTTCAATTTTAATGTCGCCATTCATCCGGCGGAATTCTTCAGCATGCATAAAACGGTTTTCAAACACAGTTTCAGTAATCATGCTTGTTCCGCTCGCACGGAGAAGCAGCGCCATCATTTGCGACTGCATATCAGTCGGGAATCCTGGGTGAGGCATCGTTTTAATGTCGATCGGCTTCAGCTGGGCAGGACCGATGACACGAAGGCCTTCTCCTTCATCCGTAATTTTGACTCCCATTTCTTCCATCTTCGCAATTAAAGACGTAAGATGCTCAGGAACCGCACCTTTGACTAATACATTTCCTTCCGTGATAGCCGCAGCCACCATGAAAGTACCCGCTTCAATACGGTCAGGAATGATGTTGTGTCTTACGCCGTGAAGCTTCTCGACACCTTCAATTTTAATGGTGCCTGTGCCGGCTCCGCGGATTTTTCCGCCCATCGCATTGATATAGTTCGCTAAGTCAACGATTTCAGGCTCTTTTGCCACGTTTTCAAGCGTTGTTGTTCCTTCAGCTAAAGCAGCTGCCATAATCAAGTTTTCTGTCGCACCCACACTTGGGAAATCTAAATAGATTTTTGCGCCCTGCAGACGGCCTTCCACTTCTGCTTCAATAAAGCCGTTGCCTACTTTGATTTTTGCACCCATTGCTTCAAAGCCTTTTAAATGCTGATCAATCGGTCTTGAGCCGATTGCGCAGCCGCCCGGAAGCGCTACTCTTGAATGACCCGTACGGGCTAACAGAGGGCCCATAACAAGCACTGACGCGCGCATTTTACGCACATATTCAAAAGGTGCTTCTGTTTCTAAAGCGTAAGAAGCGTTTACGGTAACTTCATTATTCTCAAAATGCACATCTGCTCCTAAATGACGCAACACTTCGTTGATTGTATATACATCGGAGAGCGTAGGTACATCACATATTACGCTTTTTTCTTCACTTGCTAATAAAGATGCAGCGATAACTGGTAAAACGGCATTTTTTGCTCCTTCAACTTTCACTGTGCCGTTTAACTTCTGACCGCCGCGGACGATGATTTTTTCCAAGGTATTCCCCTCCGCGTCCCTATATTCTCTATATTAATATTCAGTCGTCACGATTGGTGTGCCAACCGTAACGGTATGTTTTTCGCCCATTCCCGCACTTCTAAGCGCAACTTGCACATTCATCTTATGTTTCGATGTCATGATGTAATCTGTCCACTTATATGTAAATGCAGAAACAGAAACGAAATGAGGCTCAACTACATGTTCAACTGGACTTGCTTCAAATTCTTTCATGAGCTGTTCTGCTTTTTTTTGCAAAACAATACTCATATTATCATTTAAATGACCCTTTAGACAAGTAAAAATAAATACTTTATTTTGAAATATGTCATGTGCCTGCCGTTCAAACTGTTCATATGTATCATTCCAGTTTTCCGGTTGCTCCGGGCTCATTTGCTCATATAATAAATACGAAGTTGGGTTCTGGTTTTTGAGGGGAGTGACGAGCTGCAGTTTAAAAGTTGTGTGATTTTTTTTGTCAGAATACGTGCCGACGGCCTTTACGATTTTATCTTCCCGCGCAGATTCCCAATGATATTGCGGATACTGTGTCTTCAGTTCTTTTACCTTGTCATCAAATTCACTCAGTGACAGGTTCAGATTTTCTTTCGCATGAAGCGTCCATTCATCTACAGTGACCTGCTGCCGCTCCATTCCTTCGGCAATCTGGGCAAGCGGAGACAGCTCACTTGCATGAATGGAATGAAATACCGCTATTAAGGCGCTTAAAAAAACAAAAAATAAGATGATGCGGCCTGCTCTTTTTTTCTTCATATCGATCTCTCCCCCTTACTCCCATTTTTGCCGGAGCCGGGGAAAGCAATACATGGAAAACTTCGTCAAAACTCGCCAAGCGGGTGAAGAAAAATTGGTTTCTCACCCAGCGATTCCCTTCATTTTAACAAACGAAACATCTTAAAATAAGTATGGAAGCTGTTTCGAATAGGTAAGATAATCTAAAAAGAAGTCAGCGACTGCCGTACCGATCGCAATGGTAAGAAGAATGATCAGCAGCCTCGCCTGCACTATTTTTCCTTTTCGGATCAGCGGATCAAAGTTGACGGCCTGAAGCGCCCACCATGTCACCGCAATGCATACCAGGTGAACCAGGATGCTGATTGCGGCCTGCTGCCCCAATACATTCACAAATCCCATCTCCTTTCATTTTTTCCGCCCCTCATATCCTCTCTTATTATATAAGAAGAAGAGAGAAAGATGATCATTTTTACATCAGAATTTTTATCCAAAATTAGGGGCAATCCCCGCTTAAATGTCCGTTCTCCGGCATGATATACTTTTTTGGAAAGGAGATGGGAATATGAATCATTCCTTTTTTCATCCGGAAAAGCAGTATGGAGAAACTCTTCCCGTATTTGACCACGAGTGGGAAGCGATAGCATTCTACTATGATTATAGACAGTCTCAAACAGAGGAACTGAAAGAATTATGTCAGTTTTTCAATATTTCTCTTGATTATTCACGCGGCAGCCTGCTGGAAGTGGAAGCTCTTTACTTCCGCAGCATAAAAGAGCTGCTTTTGGCGGATTGGAACCTGCCGATTGACGAATTTGAGAAAATGCTCAGCGTGTATGTCATCGATTGCGCCATCAGACACCATGACGATGCCGAATGGGTCGTCAAACCTTATCCGTATACGGACGGCGCTTATACGACGGGTGTGCGGAGAGGAAACAAAACGTGGCACACCGACAACTGCTGCGAACATTTATATCTGCAAAAAGAAGAGGATCATCCGCTTATCGGCGTCTATGAATCTCTTATGCGTTAATATAGAAAAAGAATCCTTCTCAGACAGCCGAGAAGGATTCTTTTTTAGTTTCCTGCAACATCCAATCTGTTTACAGCCCGCTGTAACGCAAGCTCAGCCCGACGAATGTCAGTATCATCTGATCGTTTGTTCAAACGGTCTTCCGCCCGCTTTTTCGCAGCAAGGGCGCGCTCTTTATCAATGCTTTCCGCTGTTTCAGCGGCTTGTGCAAGGATAGTGACCTGATCAGGACGGACTTCTAAAAATCCGCCGCTGACAGCCGCCAATTCGGTCTGCCCGTCTTTTTTAAGGCGGACAGCGCCGATTTTAAGCGGAGCCACGGTCGGAATATGGCCAGGCAAGATACCGAGATCACCGCTCTCGGCTCTTACACTTACCATTTCAATATCAGCATCATATACTGGGCCGTCGGGAGTAACGATATTGACTTTAACGGTCTTCATGCTTTTACCCTCCTAGGACCAGATTAAACTTCTACACCCATCTCTTTCGCATTCTCAATGACTTCTTCAATGCGTCCCACAAGACGGAATGCATCTTCCGGAAGATGGTCATATTTACCGGAAAGGATTTCTTTAAAGCCTCGTACCGTTTCTTTAACAGGCACGTAAGAACCCTTTTGTCCCGTAAACTGCTCAGCTACGTGGAAGTTTTGAGAAAGGAAGAACTGGATACGGCGGGCGCGGTGAACGACAAGCTTGTCTTCTTCACCTAATTCGTCCATACCGAGAATCGCGATAATATCCTGAAGTTCTTTGTAACGCTGAAGCGTTGACTGGACTTCACGCGCCACCGCATAATGCTCTTCTCCGACAATTTCCGGAGCAAGCGCGCGGGAAGTGGAAGCCAGCGGATCAACCGCAGGGTAGATACCCATTTCAGTTAATTTACGCTCAAGGTTAGTCGTTGCATCCAAGTGAGCGAACGTTGTCGCCGGAGCCGGGTCAGTGTAGTCATCGGCAGGCACGTAGATCGCCTGGATAGATGTAACTGAACCAACGTTTGTAGACGTAATACGCTCTTGAAGCTGACCCATTTCTGTCGCAAGCGTCGGCTGATAACCAACCGCAGAAGGCATACGGCCGAGAAGCGCGGAAACCTCTGAACCCGCTTGTGTGAAACGGAAAATGTTATCGATAAAGAACAGTACGTCCTGTCCTTGTTTATCACGGAAATGCTCAGCCATTGTAAGACCCGTCAGTGCTACACGCATACGTGCGCCCGGCGGCTCGTTCATTTGTCCGAAGACCATGGCTGTTTTCTTGATAACGCCTGAATCGCTCATTTCGTAGAAAAGGTCGTTCCCTTCACGAGTACGCTCTCCTACACCGGCGAATACGGAAATACCGCCGTGCTCTTGCGCGATGTTGTTGATTAATTCCTGGATTAATACGGTTTTACCTACGCCGGCGCCGCCGAACAATCCGATTTTACCGCCCTTGATGTAAGGAGCGAGCAGGTCAACAACCTTAATTCCCGTTTCAAGAATTTCAACCTCAGTTGAAAGCTCATCGAATGAAGGAGCTGATCTGTGGATCGGGTCCTTTTGAGCATCCGCAGGCAGCGGTTCATTTAAATCAATTTTATCTCCCAGTACGTTAAATACGCGTCCGAGAGTCACATCACCGACAGGAACAGAAATCGGCGCACCTGTATCAACAGCTTCCATTCCGCGCTGAATTCCGTCCGTAGATGCCATGGCAATTGTACGGACTGTATCGTCACCTAAATGAAGAGCAACCTCTAGCGTTAGGTCGATGCCTACTTCATTTTCGCCTGTAGCTGGCTGTGAAACTTTAATCGCATTATAAATCGCAGGCAAGTGGCCGTCCTCGAAACGTACGTCGACAACCGGTCCAAGCACCTGACTTACGCGTCCTTTCTTCATCGCTATCCCTCCTGACAAAATCTTTCTATTCTAAAGCGGCTGCACCGCCGACAATTTCGGTAATTTCTTGTGTAATCGCTGCTTGACGCGCGCGGTTATATGAAAGCGAAAGTGAATCAATGAGTTCTTTCGCATTATCCGTCGCATTTTTCATTGCTGTCATTCTCGCAGCGTGTTCACTTGCTTTACTGTCAAGAAGCGCGCCGTAAATTAAGCTTTCCGCATATTGAGGAAGCAGCACTTCGAGCACCTCTTCTTCATCCGGTTCGAACTCGTAAGAAGCCGTGCGCTTCCCGCCGCTCGTTCCGAAATCCGTTAAAGGCAGCACTTTTTTCTCCGTCACTTCCTGTGAAATCGCACTGACGAAATGGTTATACACCAAATGCAGTTCATCAAAAGCGCCGTCGATAAACATTTGAACCGTCTGACGGGTCAAATCTTTAATCTGAGCAAAAGTGACCTCGTCGCCAAGCCCCACTAACTCAGACAAAATCGGCATTTCTCGTTTTTTGAAGAAATCGCGGCCGACTCTGCCGATTGCAATCACCGTGTATTCATCTTTAGACTGATGGCGTTCTTGAATGGTGCGGTAAGCGTTTCGCAAAACCGAACTGTTAAACGCACCCGCAAGCCCGCGGTCAGACGTAATGACGAGATACGCCGTCTTTTTCACTTCTCTTGAGACAAGCATC
Organism: Bacillus sp. KICET-1; assembly: GCF_027721405.1. NCBI lineage: Bacteria > Bacillati > Bacillota > Bacilli > Caryophanales > Bacillaceae > Bacillus > Bacillus sp. KICET-1. Next base: position 1,296,210 of record NZ_CP113515.1, on the reverse strand, counting down.
GGGTGTTTCGCGTTTTTCGCGCCTTTTCCGACGTTAAACACAACCTCCTGGATCTTATCCATATACGGAGCAAATGACTTCGCGTTGGTTTCCGCACGGTTCAGCTTCGCAGCGGATACCATCTGCATGGCTTTTGTAATCTGGCTTGTTTTTTTCGTTGACGTGATCCTTGACTTAATATCGCGTAATGAGGCCAAAGATTTCACCACCTTTATTCTTCATTTGCGTAAAAAGAGAGAAAAAGAGAACCTTTTTCTCTCATCTTCTAAGGGTTAGTTGCTTGGTGCAAATGTGCGTTTGAAGCCTTCGATTGCAGCTTTGAAGTCTTCATCAGCAGGAAGGTTTCCTGTTTTCGCAATGCCGTCAAGCAGATCTTTATGGTTTTGATCAAGGTACATGTAGTACTCTTCTTCAAAACGTCTGATATCCGCAACCGGAATATCATCAAGATATCCTTTTGTCAGCGCATAAAGAATGGCTACCTGTTTTTCAACCGGAAGCGGTTTATTCAAGTCTTGCTTCAGCACTTCAACTGTACGCGCACCGCGGTTCAGTTTCGCCTGAGTCGCCTGGTCAAGATCAGATCCGAATTGGGCGAACGCTTCAAGTTCACGGTATGAAGCCAGGTCAAGACGCAATGTTCCCGCTACCTTTTTCATCGCTTTGATTTGGGCTGATCCGCCGACACGGGATACGGATAATCCGGCATTGATCGCAGGACGCACGCCTGAGAAGAATAGGTCGGATTGAAGGAAAATCTGTCCGTCAGTAATGGAAATGACGTTTGTCGGGATATAAGCGGAGATATCTCCTGCTTGTGTTTCGACGAACGGCAGCGCCGTAATTGATCCTGCGCCTTTTGCGTCACTCAGTTTGGCTGCGCGCTCAAGCAGACGGGAGTGAAGATAGAATACATCCCCAGGGAATGCTTCACGGCCCGGCGGACGGCGAAGAAGCAATGACAGCTCACGGTAAGCGGCCGCTTGTTTAGATAAATCATCATATACGACGAGAACGTGCTTGCCGTTGTACATGAATTCTTCACCCATTGTCACCCCTGCATACGGTGCAAGGTACAGAAGCGGAGCCGGCTGTGAAGCGGACGCTGTCACGACAATCGTGTAATCAAGCGCGCCATGCTTACGAAGTGTTTCCACTACGCCGCGCACTGTAGATTCTTTTTGGCCGATCGCTACGTACACACAGATCATGTCTTGATCTTTTTGGTTTAAGATTGTATCAATCGCAACAGATGTTTTACCTGTCTGACGGTCCCCGATAATCAGCTCACGCTGTCCGCGGCCGATCGGAATTAACGCGTCGATCGCTTTGATACCCGTTTGCAGCGGCTCATGTACTGATTTACGGTCCATTACGCCTGGAGCCGGGCTTTCGATCGGACGTGTTTTGCTTGTCAGAATCGGACCCAGTCCGTCTACCGGCTGTCCGAGCGGGTTGACGATACGTCCGATTAATTCTTCACCTACAGGAACTTCCATGATACGGCCTGTTCTTTTGACCTCATCACCTTCACGGATATCTCTGTAAGGTCCTAAGATAACGATACCTACGTTGGATTCTTCAAGGTTTTGAGCCATACCCAAAACGCCGTTTGAAAACTCAACAAGTTCACCGGCCATACAATTGTCAAGGCCGTGCACACGCGCAATACCGTCTCCGACTTGGATGACTGTACCTACGTCATGAACTTCAATTTCAGATTGGTAATTTTGAATTTGCTGCTTTATCAGCGTGCTAATCTCTTCAGCTTTGATGCTCACTTAGGTTTCACCCCTTCTATCGATTTCCTCCGGCAAGTTGACGTTCCATGCGCTCAAGCTTTCCGCTCACGCTTCCGTCATAAATCCGGTTTCCAATGCGGACTTTAATGCCGCCTATTAAATCCGTCTGCACTTCATTTCTGATTCTGAGCGAAGCGATTCCGGCTTTTTTTGCAAACACTTGAGACAATGATAACATTTCCGCTTCTGACAGCGGTTTTACTGAATAAACAACCGCGTCCTCTGTCTGACGGGCCTGATTGGCAAGTTTGATAAACTCGTCTGTGAGATCAGGCACAATCGAAGACCGGCGGCGGTCAATCAGAAGAAAAATCGTATGCAGCACAGACTCAGACAGTGCGCCGAACGATTGCTGAATCAGCTCTTTTTTCTTAGCGGCCGATACCTTCGGATGGCTTAACACTTCCTGTAATCCGGCTTCGTTCCGGAACACTTCTTTTAGTACGGTAAGCTCTTCTTCGATTTCATTGATTTGAGAAGTCTCAACGGCAATGTCGAAAAGCGCTGACGCGTATCGTTTAGAGACAGCAGATCCACTCATCGGCTTTCTCCTACCTCTTTAAGATAGTCCTGAATCAGTTGTTCCTGGGCTTGTTCATCAAGCTCTTTTTCAATCACTTTCGATGCGATTAAGACAGAAAGTGATGCGACTTGCTCGCGAAGTGCGGAAACCGCTTGTTCTTTTTCTTTGACAATTTCGGTTCTCGCCGCTTCTTTCAATCTTTCAGACTCGGCGCGTGCAGCCTGGATAATGTCTTCCTTCTGCTTTTCACCCAGTTTTTTCGCATTTTCAATGAGTGATTGTGATTCCTGTTTCGCTTCTTTTAAAAGAACGCGCTGCTCTTCAATCAGCTTCTGCGCTTCTTTATTTCTTTCTTCAGCGGACGTAATTTCGCCGGCGATATGATCTTCACGCTGTTTCATTATATTTAATAGCGGTCCAAGAGCGAATTTCTTGAGAAGCGCTAATAAAACTAACATAGCTAACAATTGGAATAGGATATCTCCGCCGTTAAACGACAGTCCTAATTCAAGAGGTAATTGAGACATCTACTACGGCAACTCCCTTCTGCAGGTTTTCTCTGCTGATAAAAAGCCGTTTCGGGACGGCCTGCTTATCAGACATAAAGCAATGGCGAAGGTTCTCTTAGAGTGATCTTCGCCATTTTTAGTTCATATAAGGCTTTTTTGCTTAGCCAAAGAACGCTAAGAACGCGATAACGACAGCGATAATCGGAAGGGCCTCAACCAATGCGATACCCATGAACATAAGAGTTCTAAGTTCTTTTCCTGCTTCCGGCTGACGGGCGATTCCCTCTACCGTACGTGAAACGATCAGACCGTTACCAATACCTGCACCAAGTGCGCCTAAACCGATTGCAATTGCAGCTGCTATTAAATTCATGAAAAAGTTCCTCCTTTAAAATGTTATCCGAATGGATATATGATTTTAATGATCATGACTGATTTTGTGTGACATGTACACCATCGTCAGCATCGTAAAGATAAATGCCTGGATGGTCCCGATGAACAAGCTGAACGCCTGCCATGCAAGCATCGGAAGAATGGCTCCGACTGTGCCGACCAAACCGAGAAAGAAGCTGTTTGAGTAGAAATTCGTCGCCAGATTCGCAAGCAGGCCAAGAAGAATTTCCCCGGCGAAAATGTTACCGTAAAGACGAAGTCCGAGTGTCAGCGTATTCGCAAACTCCTCAATAATCTTCATCGGGAACATAAGCGGAACCGGTCTGAGGTAATCCTTAGAGTATTCCTTCAAACCTTTCATCTTCACGCCGTAATAGTGCGTTAACGACACAACCATAACGGCTAGAGTCAGAGTAATAGCCGGATCGGCCGTCGGTGATTTCCACCAAAGCTCGTGTCCGACCGTTACAGAAAACGGCAGCCCCAGCATATTTGATACAAATATGTACATCAGCAAGGTTACACCAAGCGCCAAGAAGTTAGCCCCTGTTTTTAAATCCATTGTACTGCCTATAATATTGCGGACAAAATCAACAATCCATTCCATGAAGTTCTGGGCTTTTCCCGGACGGATAGACAGCGTTCTCGTAGTGAGAATCGCAATCAGCAGCACAATCACACTTGCCACAGTAATCATCAGAATGTTTGTCAGATTAAAAGTAAGACCAAACAAATCAATAGTTCTGTAATCGTGATTCAATGGGTTTTCACCTCTCTTCCATTGATGAACGTTTGAGCTGAATAATGGAATCTATCATAATGACGGGATAAATTGTCATTAATCCAATAATCACACTTGCCACACTGACTTTATCGGGATATTTAAAGGCGACAGCCATCGCAAGTATCGCATTGCACCAACGCGCTGCGCTCCCGAGTGATCGTATGGACTTTCCTTTCGCCACGGCCTTGTCAAAAGCATTCATTCTTCTGGTCAAGAGCCACAAATTAAACAAACTGAAAACAGTTCCCAAAAAGAGGCCTAAAAAAACAGTTTTATACGCCGTAAGACCATATCCCAGCAAATAGATTGCTAAGATTACAAATACATATCTCCGTTGTCTGCTGAATGTAAGATTGGGATCGTCCATCAACTATCTGTCTCCTGATGAAAATGTAATATAATTCCTGGATACGGCAAAACATGCGGTTAACCCTTGCAGAAGGCCTTTTTTGTCCGCAAAACGGCCTGTTCGAAAAAACCACTCATCCTCCTGATGCCACGGGATGCTGTTTCATTCGCTTAGATAAATCCTCATATAACGGGTTTTTTGGAGGATTTAAAATGAGGATGGATACTAGAAATGAAAGGAATGAAAACCTTCTCATAATACCCTCGTTTAGCATACAATAGCCCCTAACATGTGTCAATCTGTTTAAAGTTAAAAAACTTTTTATACCGGAAGCATACACAGAATGTTCACAAATTCACCTATAAATGTATGAACTCTGCCCATTCAGCAAATATCTGGATAAAAAAAGAAAACCCCTGAATGAGGTTTTCCGATTTATTTGGTTCCGTACAGTCTGTCACCCGCGTCCCCGAGGCCCGGAACGATATAGCCTTTTTCATTCAGTTTTTCATCAAGGGCGGCGATATAAATATCAACGTCAGAATGATGTTTCATAAGCTCTTCCACGCCTTCCGGAGCCGCTACAAGACACATAAAACGAATGTTTCTCGCGCCGCGCTTTTTCAGGCTGTTTATCGCTTCCACCGCAGAGCCTCCCGTAGCAAGCATCGGATCCACGACAATAAATTCGCGTTCTTCTACATCAGAAGGAAGCTTGACATAGTATTCCACCGGTTTTAAGGTTTCCGGATCACGGTATAATCCGACATGTCCCACTTTAGCGGCCGGGATTAATTTCAGCATGCCGTCAACCATTCCGAGACCCGCTCTCAGGATCGGCACGATACCGAGTTTCTTCCCTGAAATCACTTTGGATGTCGCTGTTTGAACAGGTGTTTTCACTTCCACTTCTTTAAGAGGAAGATCACGTGTAATTTCAAACGCCATCAGTGATGCGACTTCGTCCACCAGGTCTCTGAAATCCTTTGTGCCTGTATTTTCATTCCGAATATATGTCAGCTTATGCTGGATTAAAGGATGATCAAATACGTAAACCTTTCCCATACTGTGTTCAGCTCCTTTTTTGTTGTCCGAGTGACTTTTTCACACTTCTATTGATTCTACAGAAAAAGACAAACAGTTTCAAGAAAATCATAAAAAAACCCGCCGGATTAAGGTTCCGGCGGGTTTCTTCCTTATTAATAGTCCAGTTCTTTATATAAAGGAAACTTTTCAGTCAAGGCAGATACGCGCTGTCTCGCTTCTTCAAGTTTTGCTTCGTCTTCATGATTTTTCAGCGCGAGGCCGATGATGGCGCCGACTTCTTCAAGCGCGTCACCGTCAAAGCCGCGGCTTGTCACAGCTGCCGTACCGAGACGGATTCCGCTTGTGACGAACGGTTTTTCCGGATCGTAAGGGATCGCGTTTTTATTAGATGTAATGCCGATTTCATCAAGAACGTGTTCAGCGACTTTTCCGGTCAGACCGAGAGAACGGAGGTCGACAAGCACAAGGTGGTTATCCGTTCCGCCTGATACGAGCTGAATGCCCTCTTTGTTCAGAGACTCAGCCAGGCGCTTCGCGTTCGAGATGACGTTTTGCGCATATGTTTTGAAATCATCTTCAAGCACTTCTCCGAAAGAAACGGCTTTGGCCGCGATGACATGCATAAGCGGTCCGCCTTGGATTCCCGGGAAAATGGATTTATCAATCTTTTTGCCGAACTCTTCACGGCAAAGGATCATTCCTCCGCGGGGTCCGCGAAGTGTTTTGTGAGTCGTTGTCGTTACAAAGTCAGCGTAAGGAACCGGATTCGGATGAAGACCGGCTGCGACAAGACCCGCGATATGCGCCATGTCTACCATGAAGTAAGCGCCGACTTCATCAGCGATTTCGCGGAATTTTTTAAAGTCGATCGTGCGGGGGTACGCGCTCGCTCCGGCAACGATGAGTTTCGGCTTATGCGCCAGCGCTTTTTCACGCACATCTTCATAATCTATATATTGCGTGTCTTTATCGACACCGTATTCTACAAAGTTGTATTGAACGCCGCTGAAATTAACCGGGCTTCCGTGTGTTAAGTGGCCGCCGTGGGAGAGGTTCATCCCGAGCACCGTGTCGCCGTGCTCTAAAATCGTGAAGTAAACAGCCATGTTCGCTTGAGCGCCTGAGTGCGGCTGAACGTTTACATGCTCAGCTCCGAAAATCTCTTTCGCGCGGTCGCGGGCGATGTCCTCAACGACATCAACATGCTCACAGCCGCCGTAGTAGCGTTTGCCGGGGTAGCCTTCAGCATATTTGTTTGTTAAAACAGAGCCTTGCGCTTCCATTACCGCTTCCGTCACGAAGTTTTCAGAAGCAATTAATTCGATCTTAGTCTGTTGACGCTTACGCTCATCTTTGATGGCGTTAAACACTTGTTTGTCTTGTACAGGTAAATGTTTCATCAGCGAGATCCTCTCCTATCCGTTTCCTGTTCTTTATTTTTACCACCCTTATTGTACATGGTTTTTCAGGTGAATGTAACAGCTTATTTAAAAAAATCACAAAATTTAATTAGAAAACACGAACATTATACAGGAAAAGTATTTTCATCATTCGCATTCATAAACGGCGCGAATTCCGCCTATCAGCTTCGGCCTTGTCCGGGCCATCGTCACATGTGCTTCTCCAAGCTCACGGCTTGATATCCGGACAGGGACGGCAACGGGTTTCAGATGCATGCCGATGAACGTATCACCGATGTCAATCCCGGCGTCAGCCTGAATCGATTCAGCGAGCACGGGAGAACGCATCTGCCGGTATGCATAAGAGGCCATCGCTCCGCCCGCTTTCGGGACGGGGACGGCTGAAACAATGGGGAGCCTGAACCGCTCGGCCGTTTCCGCTTCAATGACAAGCGCCCTGTTTAAATGCTCGCAGCATTGAAAAGCAAGATGCACACCCGTTTTTTCCTTAAACCGGTTAAGTCCGCCGTATATCAATTCAGCCCAATCCCCGCTTCCGGCGGTGCCGATCCGGCTTCCGGCGGCTTCACTTGTACTGCACCCGATCACCAGCAGACTGCCGTCCGTCAGTCCTGCCTGCTCTTGAAACTCAGTCAGCATGTCCGTCCATTTTTGCTTCATCTCTTCCATTGTCCAGCACCTCTTACAGATTTTTTTCTTCGTAATCTGCGATTTTGCCGATCCGCCGTTCGTGGCGGCCGCCCGTAAATTCAGTCGTCAGCCAGACTTTTGCGATTTCGCGCGCCAGCCCCGGGCCGATGACGCGTTCGCCCATCGCAAGAACATTCGTGTCATTGTGTTCACGCGTCGCTTTTGCGCTGAAGGTGTCATGGGCAAGCGCACAGCGTATGCCCTTTACCTTATTTGCGGAGATGCTCATGCCGATGCCTGTGCCGCAAATTAAAATTCCCCTGTCAGCTTCGCCGTTCACCACTTTTTCCGCTACCGGAAAAGCGTAGTCTGAATAATCGACAGAGCCGGCGCCGCATTCACAGCCCATATCAATGTATTCAATCTGCAATTCATCCAAAAGACTTTTTATTTCTTCGCGGATATGGACGCCGCCGTGATCTGACGCAATAGCTACTTTCATTCATTTACCTCCTAGGTGTGGCTGGGCGAAGACAGCCCAGTGTGCTTGTCCTTTTTATTACGAAATCCGTTGATTTCATTCTACTCTTTCACATTCGTTTTGCAAATGACCTGTTTGCAGATTTTCTGACAGATTACTTGCTTTTTCTGTCAAGCAATTGATCAGCCAAAAGGGTCAGCAGCTCCTCCAGTTCGTCCCGCGTCTGTTTATAAACATCAAGCGGACCGCCGAACGGGTCAGAGATATCGCCGTTTTCCCCCGTTACGTATTCTTTAATGGTAAAGACTTTGCCCTGACTGTTTTGATATCGGCCTTCAATCAGCTGTTTGTGCTGTTCAGTCATCGCCAGCACCAGATCAGCCGTCTCGATATGTTCTTCCGATAGGGGAGATGAACTGTGATTGAGAGCGATCCGTTTTTCAAACAGCGCTTCTACGGCATGGGCCGACGCTTTTCCGTGCGGAGACGCGAATACGCCGGCCGAGCTTACGCTGACATCCAGCCCTTTCGTTTCTGCAATGGATTTAAAAAGAGCCTCAGCCATAGGACTGCGGCACGTATTGCCTGTACATACAAAGATTATTTTCATGTCCGTCACCTCTTACTGCCTATTATAAATGAAGAAAAAAGAAACGGCATCTTCGTTTCTTTTTTTACGTATCTTATATCGGTAAAAGCAGTTTCAGCCCGAATCCGATCAAAATGGCTCCGCCAAGCGCTTCGCTGTAGGAGCCGAGCCACGACTGCACCTTTCTTCCAGCCAAAAGGCCCGCCCATGTTAAAACGGTGCTGAAGACACCGAACAGCGTAACGGCCAGAAACGGATTGGAGCCGTTCATCCCGAGACTGAGCCCGACAGAAAAGCTGTCCAGACTGACGCCGACCGCAAACAGCAACAGTCCCGAGCCTGCCGGAGATATGAGCGGCCCGTCTGATTGTTTAAACGCGGCAATGATCATCTGCACCCCTAAAATGAAGAGAAGAGATCCGCCGATGTAAACGGCGAGCATCCCCAGAAAACCGGACAGCAGATGCCCGGCCGCCATTCCCGTAAGCGGCATCATGACATGAAACAGCCCGATGACAACCCCTATATGAAAAATCTGTTTTTTCTTCAGCTGAATCATTCCCATCCCGAGCCCGACGGAAAAGGCATCCGTCCCCAAAGCAAATGCCATGATGCTTAAGGAGACAAGTTCCCCGATGAATAGATTCGACATGAAATAAAAACCCCCTTGGACGTGCCCGCTTGTTTAGCTTATGCATGTCCGATAAGGGGTAGAACAAGTTAATGGATAACGGTGCCGCCTGCGGCTTTCATCAGCCTGTTCATAATGGCGAGCCCCACTCCGGTATCCGGAAAGGACTCAGAAATAATCATGTCCACTTCCGCTTCATCAAAGCTGCGGAGCGCATCGTATAAGGCGGACGCCACTGTTTCAAGGTCGGCGCGTCTGCCGCAGACCTTGATATAATCAGCCTGGTAACTATCGGCGTTCTCTTCTGTTGTCAGAATGCCGATTCGTTTCCCCCGGCTTTTATATGTGTCTGCCAGTTCTTGAATTCTCCGGGCGCCGCCGTCGGCAATAGCCATCGGCGCAGAAGGCGCGTAATGTGTATATTTCATACCCGGAGAAATAGGAACCTCATCTTCTTCGGTCAGCCCTTTATCCACAAGAACCGGACCGGCGGCGGATTCAATCTGCTCTTTTGTCACGCCGCCCGGACGAAGCAGCACGGGCTGTTTCCCCGTACAGGACAGAACGGTTGATTCCACTCCGATTCCCGTCGCGCCGCCGTCCACAATACCGGCAATGCGGCCGTTTAAATCATGAGCTACATGCTCGGCCTTCGTCGGGCTCGGTTTTCCTGATAAATTGGCGCTCGGCGCTGCGATCGGCAGTCCGGCCGAGCTGATGAGGGCTAATGCTGCCGGATGATCAGGCATTCTGACAGCTACCGTCTCAAGTCCCGCGGTGACACGGGGTGACAGCACACCGGGCTTACACGGCAAGACAAGGGTCAGCGCCCCCGGCCAGAATAGCTCCATAAGCTTTTTCGCCGTCTCAGGAATATGGCTGATAAAACGATCAAGCTGGCTGATGTGGGATATATGCACAATCAGCGGATTATCGCTCGGCCTTCCTTTCGCCTCATATATTTTCGTTACGGCTTCCGTATTTTCAGCGTTAGCGCCCAGTCCGTAAACGGTTTCTGTCGGAAAAGCCACAACCTCATTCTGCCGGAGCAATTCCGCGGCTTGTGTAATCTGGGGATCGGTTGTGGATAATTCTGCGGAACAATCCACAAACCATCTTCTTGTTTTCATGTATAACCAAACTCCTTATTTTAAAGCGGTAAAACTTTATTTTCTCTCGTGTATTCCTTTTGAAAGTATAAAAGATGTCCTTTAATAAAACAAGTGTTATCCACAAACTGTGGACAACACTTTTTAATAAGTGGATAACCTTGTGTATAAGTTAGATCAGGCAGAGGTTTTCACCATTAAAAACGAACCTTCTGTGCATAACGAATTGCGGAAATGTTCGGACGTATACAGTTCATCAGGCGCATTGGCGCACGCTTCAAATCCCATCACATTCAGAAACTCAGCGGATGAGGGCTGATTGGCGACTAAGTAGACATCTTGAATCTCATGTTTTTTGCACAGCACATCCATACTTTGAAACAGTGTAACGATATGGCTTTGATTCAGCCTGTCCGACATGACGAGTGAACGGAGAAGCCCTTTTCCGCCGCTGAATTTTTCGATCCCGAGACAGGCGGCAATCTTTTTTTCACTGTCTTCCAGCACGATAAAACGGCTGATCTGCTGATCGATTTCCGCATGTGCCGTATCAGCCTTTTTCAAAAAGGCCTCCAGCGCCTCCGTATCTTGATCTCTTGCCACTCTCAGCTGATAAAACATATATTTCCCTCCGTTTCGATCAACTCTTTCTTCCAATCTATGAATCGAATCCGGATTTATGCCTTTTGCTTCAGGAAAATAGATCTGAAATCCAATCGACGAGGAAAAACTTCACTTCCGTATCATCGTCATCTTTCTTTTCTTTCTTCGCTTTATCAGCCTTTGCTTTTACGTCATCCAGCACTTTTTTAGTCTGTTTCTGCGTTTCTTCCTGCTTCTGTCCGCCGTCTTCCTGATCTTTCACCGCTTCGCCGTTTGAGAAATCAAGGAAGCACAGCGGCGGAAACAAGACGCACCACCAGTTGGCGCCCTCGCCATTGCCGAGTGTAATTAAAATCGCTTCATATTTTCCGGCCGGATAGACCATATTGCCGTACAGCTTTGTCGGAAACGAGATTTTATTGAATTGAACTGAAACGGATTGATGCGCACCCTTTTCTTTCATCGTTTGTTTGGCGATTTCTTTAATTTCAGGAAGCTTCGAACGAATGAGCCGCCGCGCTTCTTCAATGGAAGTGATATCTTTCACCCAGTCCGTGATTTGCTTGTTTACAGCATCTCTGATCTGGCGCTTGAGCTTTTGATCCTCATCGTTATCACTGTTGGCCAAAATCCTGAGCCGGATCGCTTCATCCGGTATGACGACGGGCTCATCGGCTGATGCCCGCGCTGTTTCTTCTTTTGTCAAACCCGCAAGCGCTCCTGATAATAAAAGAAAAATATATATGCAGATCATCATCGTCTGTTTCATCGGTCCCCACCGTTCCTCTCCGTGCTTTTTTTATCTAGTCCCATTATGGACATGACGGAAAAGGTTTAAACCGGCGGGAAGAAAAAAATCTAGCAAGCTGATAATCTGCATTGACAGATTCAAAATATGGTACGATATTATTTTGATAGGAGGTTTTCAGATGAAATATAATTACACCGTGCTGCTGTCGGCGGCATGTATGTCTGTCATTTATTCTATTTTGTATGTTCATCAATTCATTATCGCGGCTTTCATTTCGATGGCGTTTTATTTTTTGTTTCCTTATTTGATTTTTGCGCTGCCGCTTCAATACTTTCTGAATAAAAAGCCGAAGAGATTTCATCCGCTGTATTTTCTTTATTATTTAGGGGTGTCATTCATTGCAAACGGGATCATCTTCGGTCTTTTGCAGCCGTCAGGCCAATCTCTGTTTTCTAATTCAGCCTTTTATATCTTTGCGGTTTTAACAGCCGTCGTCTATTGGGTATGGGATTCCGTATTGCTGCAAAGACAAAATCCGGCTACAGAAGCGTAATCAGCAGACAGCCGGCTGAAGGGAGAGCGGCGCAAAAGAAAACGGCGGCCATCTTTAAACGGGCGTGCCGTCCTTCTTCTGTTTCAGAATGATAATTGGCCCGCTGCTCCGCTCCGCTTACGGCCAACCCGGAAACGATGATCGCTGTGACGATAAGAACAGCCGTAACGGCGCCGAAAATGATGCCAAAGCCAAACGGCAGAACAAACCCCGCCGCATAAGCTGCGGCGGCGAGTATACATCCGAAGGCGAACGCTTTTTTCAAGGCGGATGCCCCTTTCATTTTCTTTCCATTGTAACAAAAGCCCGCCGTGTGCGTCACCGGCGGGCTTTTTTCATGATGTGATGACCGCGGATACGGTTCTGTCTTTTCCGTTGATGTCCTGTACGACTTCCACTTCCGCATTCGGAAAGGAATGACGGAACAGGTCTTTCACGGCTTTTCCCTGATTATATCCGATTTCAAAGACGACAAGCGCTTTATCTTTCATGACAAGAGGCAGCTCCTCCATAAACCGCTTGTAGAATTTCAAACCGTCACCGCCGTCCGTAAGAGCATGAAGCGGCTCATGGAAACGGACGATATCCGACAAATCCGCCATTTCTTCTTCAGAAATATACGGCGGATTGGAAACAATAATATCCGCTTTTTTTCCTGATGAAATAAAAGGAGTTAACAGATCTCCCTGCAAAAAACACACGCCCGCTCCGAGGTTTTGCGCATTTCTTTCCGCCACCTGCAGCGCTTCTTTTGAAATATCCGAAGCCGATACTGAAAAATGTCCGCATTCAAGGGCGAGCGTCACCGCAATGGCTCCGCTCCCCGTACCGATATCAATGACGTTCAGGCGTTCTGCCTCGGAAAATGCCCGCTTCTGTCTGTCCAGCAGATGAAAGACGACTTCTTCCGTCTCCGGACGCGGAATGAGAACATCGTCATTCACAAAAAATTCCCTGCCGTAAAACTGTTCTTTCCCGATAATATATTGAATCGGAATACCTTCTTTATGCATCTCCACGTGCCGTCTGAATCGATAAAGCTCGTCCTCGCCGACGGGCTCCTGCAGACTTGCGAGAAGTTTGCTCCGATCCATTCCGGTATCATTTAACAGCAGCAGCTCGGCCGCGTTTTTTTCTCTTCCCGCTTCGGTTAAATAAGAAGAAGCCCAGCTTAGGGCTTCAAAAACGGTCTTCATCTTAATTTTCCGCCTGCTGGAGCTTGCTTGACTGGTCTTCTACGATTAACGCTTCAACCACTTCATCAAGCTTGCCTTCCAGGATTTGATCCAGCTTTTGAATCGTCAGGCCGATGCGGTGATCCGTCACACGGTTTTGCGGGAAATTGTATGTGCGGATACGCTCGGAACGGTCGCCTGAACCGACGGCTGATTTGCGGGTCTGATCATATTCAGCCTGAGCTTCCTGCTGGAATTTGTCATAGATTCTGGCGCGGAGCACCTTCATCGCTTTTTCTTTGTTTTTAATCTGAGATTTTTCATCCTGACAGGATACGACGACACCGGTCGGTAAATGCGTCAGGCGTACGGCCGACATCGTCGTGTTTACGCTTTGTCCGCCCGGTCCGCTTGATGCGAATGTATCGACGCGGATGTCTTTTTCGTGGATGTCCACTTCTACTTCTTCCGCTTCAGGAAGACACGCCACCGTCGCCGTGGATGTATGAATACGGCCGCCTGATTCCGTTTCCGGAACACGCTGTACGCGGTGCGCGCCATTTTCATACTTCAGCTTGGAGTATGCGCCTTTTCCCGTAATCATAAAGATGATTTCTTTGTAACCGCCCGTTCCGGTCACGTTTGCTTCCATGACTTCAGTCTTCCAGCCTTGGATTTCGGCATAACGGGAGTACATTCTGTAGAGATTTCCCGCAAACAGCGCGGCTTCTTCTCCTCCCGCTGCTCCGCGGATCTCCATGATTACGTTTTTGTCATCGTTCGGGTCTTTCGGGATGAGGAGCACTTTCAAACGCTCTGATAAGGTTTCCGTCTCTCCCTGCAGTTCGGAGATTTCTTCCTTCACCATTTCTCTCATATCGGCATCAAGCTTTTCCTCAAGCATCGCTTTCGCATCGGCAAGCTGTTCTGATGCGTCTCTGTATTGTCTATAGACTTCAACGGTTTCTTGTATATCAGATTGCTCTTTCGAATATTCTCTAAGCTTTTTCGGATCGTTGACCACTTCCGGATCACTTAAAAGCTCATTTAATTTTTCGTATCGTTGTTCAATTGACTGTAAACGGTCTAACACGGTCTTCACCTCTGTTTTCCTGTGCGTAACATTCTCATTATAGTATAGGGCTTATCGCCAGTCAAAAGCAATTCGCCTCTGTTATACTGAAGCAAAAAAGGAGGGGCGGATATGCTGAAATCCATCCACCATATAGCAATCATATGCTCTGATTATGAAAAGTCGAAAGCTTTTTACACCGAGATTCTCGGTTTCGGCATTATAAAAGAAACATACCGAAAGGATCGCGGATCTTATAAACTTGATCTGGCGCTGGACGGCGCGTACGCGATTGAATTGTTTTCCTTTCCCGATCCGCCCGAACGGCCGACCAGACCGGAAGCCGCGGGTCTCCGGCATCTCGCCTTCACCGTAAACGATCTTGAAGCAGCCGTCAGGGAGTTAAAGGAAAAGGGCGTCGGCACAGAACCGATCAGAACCGATCCGCTGACGGGGAAACGGTTTACCTTTTTCTTCGATCCCGACAAGCTTCCGCTTGAATTGTATGAAGCGTAACGTTTTTTGAAGAAATGCCGCTTTCTTTGGCGAATTCCTTCTTGTTTTGTCTAACGTGAAGGGAACGCCGCCTCATGGTCGAATACCTAGCAAAAAGGAGGTATGTGATCATGAATACAAACATGGCCGCGAAAGAGCTCGGCGTCTCCGCAAAAACGGTGCAAAGGTGGGTCAAGCAGCTGAATCTTCCGGCTGAACGGAATGAGCTCGGACATTATTCCTTTACACCTGAGGATCTTGATGTGCTGAAATCGGTCAAACGGCAAATTTCTGAAGGCACTGCCCTTCTGGACGTTCAAGTGCCCCGGCAGCCGAAAAAACGGACGGGCTTCATTTTGCAGCGTCCGAAAATCACTGGCGGCGCTGAACAAAGGTTGGCAGAGCTGGAGCGCAAACTGGATGTTCTCACGAAAGAGAAACAGGACGGGAACCATCTGCTTTCAAGAATAGAAGAGCTGGAACGCCAGCTGAAACAAAAAGCGGATGAAGGGGTCTCATATCAGCTTCTTCAGCACAGGCGGGAAATCGACGACCTCAATGCCGAATTGCAGACATTGGCCTCCCGCATCCAGGAACTTGCCCAGACAGCTCCCCTCTCAGAAACAGCCGCTTCTTCAGAACATAAGAAATCCAGAAAAAAAACCAGATTTTCACCTTTTAAATTTCAATTCTAATCAAAAAAGCTCCCTGAAACAGGGAGCTTTTTATTATGCGGTCAGCGCAATGATGATCGGCAGTGAGATCAAAGATAAAATCGCACTGATTACGAACGCAGACGCAGTTTCTTCCTCTTGTTTTTCGAAACGTGTGGCAATCATCGCCGCTACCGCAGATCCAGGGAATGCAACAAGCAATACCGCTTTTGTGATCTGGTCAGCCGGAAGTCCGACTGCAAGAGCGATCAGGTACATCAGTGCAGGCTGAACGGCAACTTTTAACAAAGCGATACCGAAAGCCGGCAGACTGAGCTTAATGTTGCGGATACCGACAGTTACACCGACGGCGAAGAGCGCAACACCTGATGTTGTGCTGCCGAGCTGTTCAAGCATTTTGTCGCCCAGCTCAGGAAGACTTACACCGAAAAGCACAAGAATGATACTGATAAGCGGTGCAGCCGCAAGCGGTTCGGAAAGACCGTGAAGAATAGACTTACCAGTCATTTTCCAGAAGTTCTCGTTTTCGCTGTCTTGTTTCTTAGATGACTCTCCGACAGTAGCGATAATGATCGCAAGCGGGTCAAGGATGGCATTAACCACGATACCCGTAACGGCGATAGGAATCGCTACTTCGTTTGCTCCGAATAAGCTTCCGAGTACCGGAATACCCATAAATGCAAATGTCGGCTGTGCAGAGTTTAAAGAAAATACAGATGAATTCGTTAAATCATACTTGAAGATAAATTTGCAAACCAACAGAATGACGATAAAGAATCCGACAATCCCAATGATCAAAGCGATCATCAAAGGAACCTGTGATAAAAACGCACTTCTTGAAGTGGTTAAAATACTTGCGATAAAATGCGCCGGAAGCGCGTACTTCGTAACTAAGGTGCTTACCCCTTTTGCTGACTTCGCGTCATAACTTCCGAAGCGACCTGCGAACCATCCCAGCACGATCACGAAAAAGATCGGCGCCAGGAGGATTAAAATATCTAAGAAGCTCAAAATATTCTCCTCCAAATCCTTAATGTCCGTATACTTTAGCCTTTACATAAAAGCTTTCCCTCGGACTGTAAAATTAATCGTAAAAATTATTTAGCGATAACTTGTTTATATTGCGGTTTCCACATTGCATCAAGAACGGCATGTTCTACATTCTCAGGAATGCGGTTTGCCACGCCTTCTTTAATGGCAGTTTCCGCTACGGCGATCGCAACTTTAATTGAAACTTCTTGTAAGTCGCTCATGCTCGGCAGAAGGCCTGCACCCGGTGTTTCAAAATCAACGCTTTCTGCGATTGCGTCAGCAGTTGCCGCAAACATTGCAGGAGTAATCACTTTCGCTTCTACAACGATTGAACCGAGACCAAGTCCAGGGAACGCGAATGCGTTGTTAGATTGTCCGATTTCATGAGAAACGCCATTGTACTCTACATTGTCAAACGGGCTTCCTGTCGCCACAAGCACTTTGCCGTCAGTCCATTTGAATAGATCGCTAGGAACGGCTTCAGCAAGCGGTGTCGGGTTAGACATCGGCATGATGACCGGACGCTCAACGTGTTTTGCCATTTCTTTGACGATTTCTTCACTGAACGCGCCGCTTTGGCCTGATGTACCGATTAAGATTGTCGGTTTCGCTTGACGGATCACTTCAATGAAAGGAATTTGTCCGTTTTCATCGCGTTTCCAATCTTTAATTTCTTCAGCTGTGCGCAGGTACGGCTCTTGGAAATCAAGAATGTTTTCCATACCTTCAATTAACAAGCCTCTGTAGTCCATTGTGTAGAACGCTTTGTTGGCTTCTTCTTCAGAAAGACCGGCAAGCACCATAGTGTCGCGGATTTGGTCAGCGATTCCGATTCCGGCAGATCCCGCACCGAAGACAACCACACGCTGGTCTTTAATAGACGCGCCTGTTTTCTTCATAGCCGCAAGCACACCTGCAAGCGTAATCGCGCCTGTTCCTTGAATGTCGTCGTTGAATGTAAGAATTTCATGGTTGTATTTCTTCATGATATTGCGCGCGTTTTTGTTTCCAAGGTCTTCCCAGTGAAGAAGAGCTTTAGGGAAATATTTAAGCGCAGCTTTTACATAAGCGTCAATGAAAGCTTCATAACGTTCGCCTTGGATACGTTCATGGCGGTTACCGATGTATAAAGGATCGTTCAGAAGTTTTTCGTTGTTCGTACCGACGTCAAGAACGACAGGAATAACACGGCTTGGGTCAATACCGGCAGCCGCTGTGTATACGGCTAATTTACCGATGGCGATGTTGATACCGCCTACACCCCAGTCACCGATTCCGAGGATGCTTTCTGAGTCTGTCGCAACGATCAGATCAATATCTCCGGCAGTGGCATGAAGGTTTTCAAATGCCTCTTCGATTCCTTCCACGTTGTCGATAGAAAGGTAAATCCCTTGAGGTCTTCTGTACTCATGGCTGTATTCTTGAATCGCTTCACCGACAGTCGGTGTGTAAACAACCGGCAGCATTTCACGAAGATGGTTTTGAAGCAATTTAAAGAAAAGAACTTCGTTACGGTTTTGCAAATCATTCAAATACACGTTTTGGCGAAGGCGGTCCGGCTGAGCTTGAAACTGCTCGTATGCGCGTTTTGCCTGCTCATCAAGAGACAGAATGGTCGGAGGAAGCAGCCCGTCTAATCCAAGGCTTTTTCTTTCTTCTGCTGAAAACGCAACACCTTTATTTAAAGTAGGGATAGATAGAACTTCTTTTCCTCTTAAAGTAGTTTCTAAGTTGCCTTCCTTCGTTACTTTAATATTATTCAAGAAAATCTCCTTCTTTCTTCAAATAGTTAACAAAGTTAAGTAATTACCCATTTTGGCTAGTGTGATCGCGATCTGCTATATCTTTTTTTGACAATTATTCGAACAATGTCTCATAACTATTTACATTACTTAGTCATTTTATGTCTGTAAAAATGAAAATTCAAGAGATGAAAATTACTTAATTTTTTCATACTCTTTTTTAAGTTAATTAACTACAATTTTTGAAAAACCGTCAAAAAAACACCGGATTTTTTACCGATGTTTTCATGAAAAGGGTTATTTATCAGTCTGTTTTTTCGGCACTTCGTGATGATGTCTGCATCTCGCTTCGTATGACTCCGACGCGCCGACTAAAATGACCGGATCATCATAGGAAGCGGGCTTCCCGTCAATCAAACGCTGCGTACGGCTTGCCGGCGACCCGCAAACGGAGCAGACCGCCTGCAGCTTCATCACTGATTCGGCAACCGCCATCAGATTCGGCACCACGCCGAACGGCTCTCCCCGGAAATCCATATCAAGTCCGGCCGCGATGACACGATAGCCTTTATCCGCAAGCGAGGATAAGTCGCCGATGATCGATTCGCCGAAAAACTGCACTTCATCTACCGCGATGACGTCCGTGCTTTCACTGATATGATCCCATATTTCAGCCGAAGACGAGATGACGTGGCTTGTCATGGATGTGCCGTTGTGAGAAACGACGGCCTCCTCACTGTAGCGATTATCAATGGCAGGTTTGAACACCTTGACCTCCTGCTTCGCATAAGTCGCTCTTTTCACTCTGCGGATCAGCTCTTCTGATTTCCCAGAGAACATGCTGCCGCATATCAGCTCAAGCCATCCGCTTTGCTTCATTATGTACATAGGCTATCCGCTCCCCTTTTTTTCCTGTTTATGGACATAAAAAACAGGCAAGAAGCAATTCTTGCCTGCCTGTAAAATCTATTATTACTTAAGACCGTATTTTTTGTTAAAGCGATCAACACGACCATCAGCAGAAGCGAATTTTTGACGTCCAGTGTAGAATGGGTGGCATTCAGAGCAAATCTCAACGCGTACCTCTTCTTTTACTGAGCCTGTTTCAAATTCATTTCCGCAAGCGCATTTAACTGTTGCTTTTTTGAAATTAGGATGAATTCCTGCTTTCATTGTATCCATCTCCTTCCGCCCTGAATCCCGTGTGGAAACAGAGTTATTATTCCGGAGCGAATCCGGAACGCATATGAGAGAATTATATCAGTCATTTACTGCATTTGCAAATACATTTTTTATCAGCGGCGGGCTGATGATGAAAGGTTTGCCTGCTTCCATTCTTGGTTGATCAGATCGAAGAATTCCTGATTCGTTTTTGTTTTTTTCATTTTTCTCATAAACTTCTCTGCGAAGTCCGGAGAATCAGACATCGATTTGCGGATTGCCCATAGACGGTCAAGATGCTCTTTCGGCACGAGCAGCTCTTCCTTCCGCGTGCCGGAGCGGCGGATATCGATCGCCGGGAAAATCCGTCTTTCCGCAAGAGAACGGTCAAGGTGAAGCTCCATGTTGCCCGTTCCTTTAAACTCTTCGTAGATGACGTCATCCATCCGGGAGCCCGTGTCAACGAGCGCCGTCGCCAAAATGGTCAGGCTGCCGCCCTCTTCAATGTTTCTCGCGGCACCGAAAAAGCGCTTCGGACGATGGAACGCAGCCGGGTCAATCCCGCCGGAAAGCGTACGTCCGCTTGGCGGGATAACGAGGTTGTAGGCCCGTGCCAGGCGGGTAATGCTGTCCATCAGAATGATAACGTCTTTTTTGTGTTCAACGAGACGCATCGCCCGTTCAAGCACAAGCTCCGCTACCTTAATGTGATTTTCCGGCACTTCATCGAACGTCGAGCTGACGACATCGCCCGCTACGGAACGTTCAATATCCGTTACTTCTTCCGGTCTTTCATCAATTAAGAGAACGATCAATTCAGCGTCAGGCTGATTTGTCGTAATGCTGTTAGCGATTTCTTTTAACAGCATGGTTTTACCGGCTTTCGGCGGCGCCACGATCAGACCGCGCTGGCCGAAACCGACGGGAGCCATCATATCGAGAATTCTTGTTGAGAGATAATTCGGTTTCGTCTCAAGCACCATTTGGCGGTCCGGATAAAGCGGTGTCAGCGCGGGAAAATGAACGCGCTCTTTCGCAGATTCCGGATCGTCTCCATTTACCGCTTCAACGTGCAAAAGTCCGTAATAGCGTTCGTTTTCTTTCGGCGGACGCACCTTGCCGGATACTTTGTCACCGTTTCTTAAATCAAAGCGGCGGATCTGGGAAGCAGAAATGTAGATGTCTTCTGAGCTCGGCGAGTAATTAATCGGTCTGAGGAAGCCGAATCCTTCCGATTGGATGATTTCGAGCACGCCTTCCATAAACAGAAGATCCTCCTGCTCGGCGTTGGCTTTCAGAATGGCAAAGATTAATTCTTTTTTAGTCAGTTTGCTGTAGTAGGAGATTTTATAATGTCTGGCCAGTTCATATAGTTCTTTTAATTTCATATTTTCCAAAGAGGAAATAGATACGTCTTTCATAAAAACACCACGCTTTTCATAGTCAATGTATTGCTGTTTTCATTCAAATCGGCTGCTTCGCATGATTCCGCCAAAGCACATTCTTTTATAAAACGTTCAGGAACTTCTATCGGTAACACTTCCACCCATGATCGGCGCTTTTTTAAAAAAGGAATGTCTTAATGAGTTTTGAAGGAAGCGAGGACAAAAACTTGAGAAGATCAATATTTATATCGTCTGTATGCGGTAGAATTTGAAAATTTCCCAGTACTCAAAAGAAGGAATGACACAGAAAAATCGCAGCACTCTTTATTTTTACCTCATTTCAAAAAATTATTCAACTTAAATAATGCTTTGACATATAAATGATAGGGTTGACTCTTTTTTGCAAAAGAAAAGCGGGACTTTCCGTCCCGCTTTTCTCTATTTATGGCCGGATCACAAGATTTGGTTTTTTCTTCAGGCTGTGTCTTCCGTCAACGAATCGGACCGTTCCTGATTTCGCCCGGATGACCAGGCTTTCAGTCGTGCCGACGGAGCCTTTGAACTGAACGCCTTTCAGCAGCTCTCCGTCCGTGACGCCCGTTGCGGCAAAAATGGCGTCATCCCCTCTCACAAGGTCCTCCATCCGGAGAACTTTGGATACATCAAGGCCCATTCTCTCACAGCGCGCCTGCTCTTCCGCACTTTGCGGCAGAAGCCTGCCGATGATTTCGCCGCCTAGCGCTTTTAACGCAACGGCAGACAGTACGCCTTCAGGAGCCCCGCCTGAACCGAAAAGAATATCTACTCCCGTATGGTCAAAGGCCGTATTGATGGCGCCCGCGACATCACCGTCGTTGATCAGTTTGATTCTGGCGCCCGCCTCACGCAATTCAGAGATGATTTTTTCATGTCTGTCACGATTTAAAATGGTTGCCACGACATCTTCAATGTCTTTGTTTTTCGCTTTCGCAACGGCTTTTAAGTTATCAATGACAGGCGCTTCGATATCGATGCAGCCTACCGCTTCGGGACCGACCGCGATTTTTTCCATATACATATCCGGGGCGTTCAGCAGTGTTCCATGGTCGGCGACCGCGATCACCGTCAGAGCATTCCAGCCGCCGCTCGCTACGATGTTTGTGCCTTCAAGAGGATCGACGGCGACATCGACGCGCGGGCCGTATCCGTTTCCGAGCTTTTCGCCGATGTAAAGCATCGGCGCTTCATCCATCTCGCCTTCCCCGATCACGACCGTGCCTTTCATCGGCACCGTGTCAAACACGTCACGCATTGCGCTTGTCGCCGCATCATCAGCTTCATCTTTTTTCCCGCGGCCCATCCATCTGGCAGATGCTAAAGCCGCCGCTTCAGTGACTCGAACCAATTCCATCGATAAGCTTCTTTCCATTTCAACACGATCTCCTCTCAAAAGTCCGCATTTCTATGAATTTTGGAGCTGTTCTATCTCTTCGTCCGTCAGCCTTTGCCGCCAGATTGTGGCGCCCAGACCTTCGAGTTTTTTCTCAAGATTGCTGTAGCCGCGGTCTAAATGCTCGAGACCGGTAATTTCGGTTACGCCGTCAGCCATGAGCCCGGCGACGACCAGACAAGCGCCTGCACGCAGATCGCTCGCCTTTACTTTTGCGCCCTGAAGTTCGGCCGGACCGGTGATAATGGCCGACCTGCCTTCCACTTTCATGTTGGCCCCCATCCGTCTCAGCTCATCTATATGTTTAAATCGGGCCGAGTAGATGGTGTCGGTTACGACGCTCGTGCCGCTGGCTCTCGTCAACAGAGATGTCATCGGCTGCTGAAGATCAGTCGGAAATCCCGGGTAAACAAGCGTTTTTACGTCGACCGGTTTTATCTGCTTCTGCCCGCCGAGCATAAGAAGCTGATCGTCACTCGTCTCAATGCGAAAACCCATTTCCCTGAGCTTCGCCGTTAAAGACTCCAGGTGAGTCGGTATGACATTATCAATAATGACTTCTTTCCCCATCGCGGCGCCGGCGATCATAAAGGTGCCCGCCTCAATTCTGTCCGGAATGATCGTATGCCTGCATCCGTGCAGCTCTTTTACGCCGTCGATTCTGATTACATTGGTTCCCGCGCCTTTGATCTTTGCGCCCATGCTGGTGAGCAATGTGGCAACATCAATAATCTCAGGTTCCTTGGCGGCGTTTTCTATCACGGTTTTACCTTCAGCCAGTACAGCGGCAAGCATGATATTGATCGTCGCTCCGACGCTGACGACATCTAAATAAATCCGTGCGCCTCTCAGCCTTTCGGCGCGCAGATAAATCGCGCCTTGTTCATTGGTGACTTCCGCCCCAAGCGCTTCAAACCCTTTGATGTGCTGGTCAATCGGCCGCGGCCCGAGATGGCACCCGCCCGGCAGTCCGATGACCGCCTGTTTGAAGCGGCCCAGCATCGCGCCCATTAAGTAATAGGAAGCGCGGAGTTTTTTCACTTTGCCGTTGGGAAGCGGCATGCTGATCATCGGGGAAGGGTCGACGACCATTTCTCCTTTTTCAAAATGGACGTTTCCGCCGATTTCTTTCAGCAGGTCACGCAGCGTTTCAATATCTGAGATCTCCGGAAGCCCTTCGATCGTTACTTCGGAATTTGCCAGAATGGTTGCGGGTATCAATGCGACGGCGCTGTTTTTCGCACCGCTGATATGTACGGTTCCGTTTAACGGATCGCCGCCGGCAATATTCAACTTTTCCATGATAGTCTCCTTCCATAAGAAGATAGCTGCGGAGCCCTAAATAAAATGGCATTTTATTCTGTCTCTGCAAATAAAGCTCTTGTCCAAAATGTAGCCAATTCGAAGAGAAAGAATACAAGGACATTATAAAATAACAGGAAGAAAATAGCGAAGCTTTGCGGGGCATTTTTAACACAGGATGCACAGAGGCCCGCCGGGTTCACATTCCGGGGGAAACACACTCTTCACTTTGATACTGAAGGCCCGCTGCCAAACAGGAAAACATAAGGGTGCGGCAAACGGATGCAACCGGTTTGCCGCCCTATTTATCTTTATTTATTCCAGTCTGCCAAGAATTGCTCGATGCCTTTATCCGTTAACGGATGTTTCGCCAGCTGGTGAATGACTTTCAGCGGCATCGTACCGATATGCGCACCGCGTAAAGCGGCTTCAGTCACGTGCTGCGCATGACGGATGGAAGCTGCGATGATTTGTGTATCAATGTCATGAATGTCAAAAATCTGTCTTATTTCTGAAATCAGTTCAAGACCGTTATGGCCGATATCATCCAGACGGCCTAAGAACGGAGATACATAAGTCGCTCCGGCTCTTGCCGCCAAAAGCGCCTGGTTGGCGCTGAAGATGAGCGTTACGTTTGTTTTAATGTTCAGATCGCTCAGCGCTTTTACGGCTTTTAACCCTTCAGACGTCATCGGGATTTTCACCGTGATATTCGGTGCGATTTTCGCAAGTTCTTTACCTTCTTCAATCATTTCTTCAGCATTCAGGGAAATGACTTCCGCGCTTACTGATCCGCTCACGACTTCCGTAATCTCACGAAGTCTGTCATGGAAAGACACGTCAGCTTCTTTCGCCACTAAACTAGGGTTTGTCGTAACTCCGGCAAGAACGCCAAGTTCATAAGCTTCTTTAATCTCGTCAATGTTTGCTGTATCAATGAAAAATAACATAAGGAAAGCCTCCCCAGTAATAAATTTTCAGAACTGTAAAACATGATTGCGCTTTCTAAAGGTAAGACATAAAACCGCCTGTCAATGCTGTCAGGCGGTTTATGGATGTTACATTGGATTAAGCTTGGTTTGAAGAACCGAACTCACGCATTTTGCCGATAACCGTTTCTTTGATCGCTTCACGAGCAGGTCCAAGATATTTACGAGGATCGTATTCGTTCGGCTTAGCTGCCAATGTTTCGCGGACAGCTTTTGCAGAAGAAATTTGGTTTTCAGTGTTTACGTTGATTTTAGCCGTACCAAGTGAGATTGATTTTTTAATGTCGGCAGTCGGAATTCCTGTACCGCCGTGAAGTACTAATGGAAGGCCGGTTGATTTGCCGATATCTTCCATTTCTTTGAAGCCGAGGTTCGGTTCGCCTTTGTAAGGGCCGTGAACAGAACCCAGTGCAGGTGCAAGGCAGTCGATGCCAGTGCGCTCTACAAGTTCTTGACACTCTTTAGGGTCAGCATAGATTACGCCTTCAGCGATCACGTCATCTTCCTGTCCGCCTACAGTTCCAAGCTCAGCTTCAACTGAAACGCCGTGGAAATGAGCAAGCTCAACCACTTTAGCTGTAGTTGCTACGTTTTCCTCAAACGGGTGGTGAGATGCGTCGATCATTACAGAAGTGAAGCCTGCATGAATCGCTTTCGCACAAGATTCAAAGCTTGAACCGTGGTCTAAGTGAATGGCGACAGGAACTGTCACTTTGTATTCTTCCATAAGAGCTTTAACCATGGCAACCACTGTTTTGAAGCCGCCCATGTAGCGTCCCGCGCCTTCTGAAACACCAAGAATAACCGGGGATTTTTCCTCTTCTGCTGCTTGTAAAATAGCTTGAGTGAACTCAAGGTTATTTAAGTTAAATTGTCCAACAGCATATCCTTTTTCTTTAGCTGTATTCAACATTTCCGTCATTGAAACTAAAGGCATGTCGAAAGTCCTCCTTATGTAGCCTGATTTGCTTCTTCTCGAAAAAAGCTTTCCACCTATAGCATGACCATAAAAACCTGTCATATGTAAAACAACAGATCGCTTTTTCTCCATCTCTAGGATACCAACTTTTCGACAAATCGGCAACACAATGACATAATTGTTTCTAATTTTATTAATTCGATTTTAGAGGTAAATACTTTTTCACCGCGTCTCTGATCTCATCAATGTCAAAAGGTTTCGCAAAATGGGTCAGCGCTCCGAGCTCTTTTGATTCCTTAATCATATCGAGTTCTCCGTAAGCGGTCATGATAATGACGCGGATGGATTCGTCAATCATCTTCATGCGCTTGAGAATTTCGATTCCGTCCATGCCGGGGATTTTCATATCTAAAAGCACGAGATCGGGCCGTTCTTTCGTTACGATGTCCAGCGCCTGTATGCCGTTGGCGGCCTGAAACGTCTGGTACCCTTCTTTATGAAACACTTCATTGAGCAATATGCGTATACCGTATTGGTCATCTACGATTAAAATCTTTTCATTCATCATTTTACACCCCAATATTATCATTTTCGTCAAAAGGAAGCAGTTGTTTATGTATTCTGTTTGATTTTCACATTTCCTTTAATTATAATAGTCTACTTTCCGACATTTTCTGAGCATTTTCTCTTTTGTTGTATACTGTTCTTGTATGTGTAAAGGAGGTTTCACTCATGTTAAAGATATTTACGACCCAGCTTGCAGGCATTTTTTCCCGCATTCAGGATAAGGAATCCGAAGCAATAGAAGACGGCGCGCGCCTGCTGGCGCAGGCAGCCGTCAGCGGTCATACCATTTATTTATACGGCGCAAATGAGATGCAGGGCATTTTGTGCGAGGCGGAACTCGGCTCAGAACCGATGCCTTCCGTCAAAGCGTTTCCGGATACAGCTGATTCGGTTACAGAAAGCGACAGGGTGCTGATGTTTTGTTCAGGTCCGGGCACAGCTGAAGAACAGACGCTGGCTCAAAAGCTTTATGAAAAAGGGGTCGGCCTCGTTTGCGTATCTCCTGTCATCAAAGATCAAACCGGGATTGAGGAATTTTGTGATGTTCATATTGACAGCAAATTAAAAATGCCGCTTCTGCCTGATGAAGACGGGACAAGATACGGCTTTCCTTCATTAATGACAGGCCTGTATGTCTATCACGCACTGTCCTTTACGTTAAAGGAAATGATGCAGGAATATGCCTGATGCAGAAAAAAGACTTGCCGCTTTTAAAGGAGGCAAGTCTTTTTTTATTACTTCTGTTCTGCAGCTTGTACGGAAGCGCCGATAAAGTCTTTGAATAAAGGCTGAGGTCTTGTCGGTCTTGATTTGAACTCAGGGTGGAACTGGCAAGCGACATACCAAGGATGGTCTTTCAGCTCGATGATTTCCACAAGACGGCCGTCAGGGCTTGTGCCTGAGAACACAAAACCGTTCTCTTCCATTTGCTGTCTGTATTCGTTGTTGAATTCATAACGGTGGCGGTGGCGTTCGTATACCACTTCATCCGCATACGCTTCGAAGGCTTTCGTGTCTTCCTGAAGCTTACAAGGGTACAGTCCGAGACGAAGCGTTCCTCCAAGATCCTCGACATCTTTTTGTTCTGGCAGAAGGTCGATGATCGGATAAGGAGTGGACGGATCGATCTCCGCAGAGTGAGCCCCTTCCAGACCTAATACGTTTCGCGCATATTCAATGGATGCAATCTGCATACCGAGGCAGATGCCGAAGAACGGAATTTTATTCTCACGCGCATACTTGGCGGCGATGATTTTCCCTTCTACGCCGCGGTCTCCGAAACCGCCGGGCACGATGATTCCGTCTGTGCCGCCAGTCAGCTCTTGAATATTGCTTTCTGTCACTTGTTCGGCGTTAATCCATTTGATCTTCACATCAGCGTCAAACGCATAGCCGGCGTGGCGCAGTGATTCAACGACTGAAATGTAAGCGTCCTGAAGCTCGACGTATTTACCGACGAGGCTGATTGTAATGGTTTTAGACAAGTTTTTCACTTTCGTGACAAGGTCTTTCCATTCCGTCATATCCGGGTCTTTGCATTCTAATTTCATATGATCGCAGACAAGCTTATCGAGTCCCTGCTCCTGAAGGTTAAGCGGGATGGAGTAAAGGTTGTCCGCATCTTCGCACTCGATGACCGCTTTCGTGTCAATATCGCAGAAGAGCGCGATTTTATCTTTCATATCTTGAGAAATCGGCATTTCCGTGCGCACGACGATGATATTAGGCTGAATACCGAGGCTTCTCAGCTCTTTTACGCTGTGCTGCGTCGGTTTTGTTTTCAGCTCGCCCGCCGCTTTGATGTACGGAACAAGCGTACAGTGAATGTACATCACGTTTTCATGGCCGATGTCGCTTTTCATTTGACGGATGGCTTCAAGGAACGGAAGGGATTCGATGTCTCCCACTGTTCCGCCGATCTCAGTAATGACTACATCTGCGTTTGTTTCTTTGCCTGCACGGTACACGCGGTCTTTCAGTTCATTTGTGATGTGCGGAATGACCTGAACCGTTCCGCCGAGGTAGTCCCCGCGGCGCTCTTTTTTCAATACGGCAGAATAGATTTTACCGGTCGTCACGTTGCTGAATCTGTTCAGATTAATGTCAATGAACCGCTCATAATGCCCTAAGTCAAGGTCAGTCTCGGCGCCGTCATCGGTAACGAATACCTCACCGTGCTGGTACGGGCTCATCGTTCCCGGGTCAACGTTGATATAAGGGTCAAATTTTTGGATGGTGACGCTCATGCCTCTGTTTTTCAAAAGGCGGCCGAGTGACGCAGCCACAATTCCTTTTCCGAGTGATGATACAACTCCCCCGGTTACAAAAATATATTTCGTCATTTCGTTTGCTCCTCTCTTCGGTCTGCGCTACATTCCTTAAAATGTGCCGTTTTATAGAAAATCATTTCACTAAAAACAAATGATGTGTAAAAGAATTTGGGAGATGAAAATAAGAAAGCTCCCTTTCAATTTCTTGAAAGGGAGCGTAGCACTCTTATGAATTCTCTTCTTTTTGAAGAGCCCAAAATACATACTACATAGTTCGACAATGAAAGTCAAGATCGTTTTGCTGATATAAAATCAGTCTTTGCGATCCTCTTCCTCATCATCATAATCTTCCTCATCTTCTTCAATCATCTCGTCTTCGATCTCAAGCTCGTCGTCATCTTCTTCATCGATATCTTCGTCGTCAAAGCTGTCTGCTTCAAGGTCAATATCTTCTTCTATTTCATCGAGATCGATGTCATCTTCGTCAACTTCCTCGAATTCATCAAGGTCGAGATCTTCCTCAACGGCTTTTTTCGCTTTTTTCTTTTTCGCTTTTACAGTCGGCTGTGTTTCTTCGTCCAGCTGATCGTACGGATACCAGCTGCGAAGCCCCCACGTCTGGTCTGACAGAGCAATAAAGCGGCCGTCAATGTTCAGGTCTGTATAAAATTGGGCGATACGGTCGCCCAGTTCCTCTTTCGTAACACCGAGCAAGGAGATCATTTCATTCAGCAGCTCCTGGAACGGAACCGGTTTTTTATGTTCTGAGAAAATTTCGTGAGCGATTTCAACTAAAGCCATCTGCTTCAGCTGTTCCTGAGAATATTGTTTGATACTCAAGGTCGGACACTCCCTTTCTATTACTTATATGTATCTGTTTCTATCCTATAATAAGAACGAATTTGTATTGTTTTGTTCATAAACCATACCTCTCATTATAAACAAATTAAAACAGAATATGCTACCCTTAACAGCGTAATTTAAGAAATTTTAGAGCCGTCCCTTCATAAATCGGCTGATGTGCGAAAACAAAGCCGCCGGCATATGCGCCGGCGGCCCGCTTCTTTCTATAAAGACTCTTGTTTTTCAGCGCCGAATACAGACATGGCGAGCAATTCACTGACATCATAAGTGCCGATCGCGTCTTCGGCTTCTTTCGCTTTCGTACCGTCGCCGAGCATGGTCAGACAGTAAGGACATCCGGAACTGATGACCGTCGGACTGACAGAAAGCGCCTGCTCAGTCCGGGCCGTGTTGATTCTCGCTCCCGTTTCTTCTTCCATCCACATGAGCCCTCCCCCGGCGCCGCAGCACATCCCGTTTTCGCGGCTGCGCTCCATTTCCTTCAATTGAACGCCCGGAATGGCTTTTAAGATCGCTCTCGGCGGCTCATACACTTCATTGTATCTTCCTAAATAGCACGAGTCATGGAAGGTAATCGTTTCATTCACCGGGTGAAGCGGTTTTAGTTTCCCCTGTGACACAAGCTCGGCTAATAATTCAGTATGATGATAGACTTCGGCCCGGAATCCGAAATCAGGATATTCATTTTTGAACATATTATAGGCGTGCGGATCAATCGTGACGATTTTTTTGATTCCGTGTTTTTCAAATTCGCCGATGTTGTGTTCCGCCAGCTCTTGGAACAGAAACTCGTTGCCCAAACGGCGCGGCGTATCGCCTGAGTTTTTTTCCTTATTGCCGAGAATCGCAAAGGATACGCCCGCTTCATTAAGCAGCTTTGCAAATGAGACGGCAATCTTTTGGCTCCTGTTGTCGTAGGAACCCATTGAGCCGACCCAAAACAAATAGTCGAACTCTTTGTCTTGTTTTTTCATTTCTTTCACTGTCGGAATCTCTGTATCGGCCTGCTC
This sequence comes from Bacillus sp. KICET-1, assembly GCF_027721405.1. Taxonomy (NCBI): domain Bacteria; kingdom Bacillati; phylum Bacillota; class Bacilli; order Caryophanales; family Bacillaceae; genus Bacillus; species Bacillus sp. KICET-1. The sequence goes on along the minus strand of NZ_CP113515.1, from coordinate 1,265,949 downwards.
CCGCCAGTTCTCCCGCTCTTTCCGGTTTAAGCCCCACGGGTTTCCCTGTCTTTCAATGCTTGTCATGGCCCGCTGCGCGTCGCTGTCCATCTTCCCTTCCGTAAGCACAAGATAGCGGCGCAGATCGATAATTTTATCAACGTGTTCATTCATGACCGGACATTGATCTTCACAGTTGCGGCAAGTGGTGCACGCCCAAATCTCCTCTTCCGTGATGACCTCGCCGATTAAGCTCGGGTTGTAATCAATGGCTGCGGCCGCTTCACGCGATCCTCCCCCTGAGGAAGCCGCGGCGAGCTGATTCGCCTTCGTGTGCTGAAAAACGGGCGCGGGCACCCACGGAGATTTTGACGTCACGGCAGCGCCTTTTTCCGTCAAATGGTCTCTGAGCTTTAAAATGAGGTCCATCGGCGAGAGCATCTTGCCCGTACCGGAGGCCGGACACATATTTGTACAGCGGCCGCATTCGACGCAGGCGTAAAGGTCGACAAGCTGAGAGCGGCGGAAGTCTTCAATCTTTCCGACGCCGTAGCTTTCTTTCGTCTCATCGGTAAAATCGATTTTTTCCAGCTTACCTTTTGAATCCAGCCTGCTGAGGAACACATTCGCCGGACCCGCAATTAAGTGCGCATGCTTTGATTGCGGCACGTACACTAAAAAGCTGAGCAAAAACAACAGATGAAGCCACCATGAAACATAAAACATGGCGGCGGCCGCCGGCGCTGAAAGACCGCCGAGCACAAACGCAATGGAGGAAGCGATCGGTTCCGTCCAAGACAGAGAATGATCGTGCCATAAAAGGTTCATGGCGTTCCCGAGAAGCACCGTCACCATCAGTCCGCCGATAAACAGCAGGACAAGCCCCGCTTTAAACCCGCGTTTCAGTCTGACGAGTTTTTCAATGTAGCGCCGGTAAAACGCCCAGACTACGGCGATTAAAATCAGAAACGTGACGATTTCCTGAAAAAAAGTAAACGCCGGATAAAGCGGACCGAGCGGCAGATGACGGTCAGGTAGCAACCCTTTCAGAATAAAATCAATTGCGCCGAACTGAACGAGTATAAAACCGTAAAAAAACAGAACGTGGATGATTCCGCTCTTTTTATCTTTCAGCAATTTTTTCTGTCCGAACACATTCACCCATATCTTCTGAAGACGTTCTTTCAGGCGTTTATCAAATTCTTCCCTTTGGCCGAGCTTAATATAAGCGATCCTCGTTCTGATCAGGTAAACGAATAAATAAACGGCGTAAGCGGTTACAGCTGAAAACAGCAGCGCGTTTACCATGAGAAATGCGTTCATCTTGTCTCCCCCTTTGTTCTGATACCCCTCTTCATTGTCATATCTTTACTTTATCATAAATAATGAATGAGTGTTCAGTCAATAATTAAATTCACATTCTCAGGGCACACTACGGATACTTCGGAAAGGAGCGTCGGTATGAAGGTCATTTTTGTGTTGCTTGTCATTTTTATCATATTGATCGCACTTATGCTGTTTGATATGCTGCTTGGCCGGGCGGCGTACAAAAAACAGGCGTATGAGCCCGTTTTTGACCCGAAAAAGAGTAATATCACACTCATTCACTGCGGAAGCGAGCTTGTGCAGCAGATGACGGCTGATATCCGCCAAGCCGTCTCTTCTATTCATATGATGTTTTTTATTATGAAGAACGACCAAGTCAGCCATGAGATGTTTGATTTATTGAAAGAAAAGGCCCGGGCCGGCGTCTCCGTATATCTGCTGCTCGATTGGGCAGGCAGCCGCCAAGTGAAAAAGCCTTCCATTCAAACGATGAAAAAAGCCGGCGTTCACGTTCATTTTCTAAATAAACCGGCATTTCCGTTTCTTTTTTTCAGGCTGCAAAAACGGAATCACCGGAAAGTGACCGTCATTGACGGCAAAATCGGCTATGTCGGCGGCTTTAATATCGCTGAAGAGTACCTCGGCAAAAAAGCGAAGTTCGGAAACTGGGAGGATTATCACCTGCGGATGACCGGCGAAGGCACGGCGGATCTTCAGACGCTTTTTGTAAGCGACCTGAAACGAAACACCGGAAAAACACCCGAATCACCCGGGGTTTATCCGGCATTATCCGAAGGGAATATCTCTCATAGGACATATGCATCTGACGGTTTTTCGCTTGAATCGCATTATGAAAGCTGCATCCGTAAGGCGGAGAAAAAAATCATCATCGGCACGCCTTATTATGTACCGAGCAAAAAGCTTCAGGAAGCGCTTATTTCAGCCTGCCGAAAAGGCGTCAAAGTCATCTTGATCGTTCCGATGAAATCAGATCACCCGCTCGTTCGGGAAACAGCTTTAGCCTATTATCCCGAGCTTCTGAAGGCCGGCTGCCTCATCTATCGGTATTATCAAGGCTTTTATCATGTTAAAGCCTTCATTATAGATGACCGCATCAGCATTATCGGCACGCCGAATTTTGATAAACGGAGCCTGTTCTGGAATGAAGAGGTGAATGTCATCATTCATGATGAAGCCTTTACAAAGGAAGTGCTTTCAACCATAAAGCAGGACATCGAAAAATCCGAGCTTCTCACATTAGAAAAAGTGAAACAGCGCTCCGTCAGACAGCTTCCTGCAGAATGGCTGGGAAAGGCCATATCTTACTTTTTATAAAGGAGAAACCATATGCTGTTCAGATTCGGATTCGTCGCAAACGCCATGTGCCTTTGGGACGCGTCCCCCGCCAAAACCTTAACATATGCGCGCTATACCAAGCTTTCCCGCAGTGAGCGGAAAGACGCCCTGCTTTCTGTGACGAAAGCAAATCTTACCAATACGCTGCGCACCCTCCACTATGTGGTCGGCCACGGCATCCCTTTATACAGGTTCTCAAGCTCAATTGTGCCGCTCGCCACGCACCCGGATGTACTGTGGGATTTTGTCACGCCGTTTCGCCAGGAGTTTCGTGAGATCGGCGGGCTGGTCAGAAAATATGACCTCAGAACGAGCTTTCATCCGAACCAATTCACGCTTTTTACAAGCCCGAAACGGGAGATTACCGCAAATGCGGTCAAGGATATGGCCTATCATTATGACATGCTGGACGCAATGGGCATCGCGGACCGTTCCGTCATCAACATCCATGTCGGAGGCGCTTACGGTGACAAACAAAGCGCGCTTGGCCGTTTCCGCGTGAATCTGAAAGAACTTCCCGATGTCATCAAACAGCGGATGACTTTAGAAAACGATGATAAAACATATACGTCCGAGGAAACACTCAGTGTATGTGAGCAAGAAGGCATTCCGTTTGTGTTTGATTATCACCATTTTTACGCCAATCCGGCCGATGACGCTGATTTAGATGACATTCTTCCGCGGATGATCAAAACATGGCAGCGGATCGGCTTAAAGCCGAAGGTCCATCTCTCCTCGCCAAAATCAGAATCAGCCGTACGCAGTCATGCGGACTATGTGGATGCTAATTTTATTCTGCCGGTGCTGGAGCGGTTCAGACAATGGGATGCGGACATCGATTTTATGATTGAGGCGAAAGAGAAAGACCGGGCGCTGCTCCGGCTCGTCGAAGAATTAAGCGCCATCCGCGGAGTTAAACGCCTGGCGGGCGGAGTGCTGAGGTGGAAGGCATAACCAGGTTTATCACCCGTTCATATGGGGAATTTCCGAAATAACAGACCATCAGACGGAGGAGAAAATACATGAAAAACATTACATCTTTGAAAATAGCCGCTAAGAAGTTCACTTTAAGAAACATGCTTCAGCTTTATCAGCTTTGCCACACGGGAGGCCACGAGCTGTATATCTACTCTAAAAAAACAATGTGCAAAATCAAAGATATCATTGAGCTGGAAACGTTCAGAATGGCTCATAAAGAACAAGAATATTTAATTGTAGTGGAAGGAAAGAAAGCGGTGCAGCTTGTTGACCGTTTCAAACATATCATCGAACCTGCGCAAAAAGAAGCCCATTAAATACGGACTACATAAAAAAGGATAGACAGGAGGCTGCCCGGCCCCCGCTCGTCTATCCTTTTTCCATTATTCATGTATCAGCTCGCCGAATTGGGCCTGATGGAGTCTCTGGTACATGCCGCCGGATGCCAGCAGTTCCTTATGATGACCTTGTTCAGCGATGCCTTCTTTCGTGACGACGACGATCCTGTCCGCATCCTTAATCGTAGCCAGCCGATGGGCGATCACAAGCGTTGTGCGTCCTTCAGACAGCTCTTGCAGCGATTTTTGAATGGCGGCTTCCGTTTCTGTATCGAGGGCTGATGTAGCCTCGTCTAAAATTAAGATCGACGGGTTTTTCAAAAACATTCTGGCGATGGAAAGCCGTTGCTTCTGCCCGCCTGACAGCTTCACGCCGCGCTCGCCGATCACCGTGTTTAAACCGTCGGGATACCCGTTTACCAAATCCTCTAAATGTGCCTGGCGGACGGCCTGCCGGATTTCTTCCTCAGACGCATCGAGCCGCCCGTAAGCAATGTTTTCCCGCAATGTGCCGGAAAACAGAAAGACATCCTGCTGGACGACGCCGATTTGTCCGCGCAGAGATGACAGCGTCATGTCCTTAATATCGATTCCGTCGATGGAAATCACGCCTTCAGACGGCTCATAAAAGCGCGGCAGCAGACTTGTCAGCGTTGATTTTCCCGCTCCCGAAGGCCCGACGAATGCGACTGTCTCCCCGGCATGAATGGACAAATTGATTCCCGACAGAACCGGACTGTTTTCTTCGTAACCGAATGACACACCATCATAACGGATATTCCCTTTTAAACCGGACACATGTCTCGCGTTCGGGGCGTCCTTGATATCAGGCTCCGTTTCCATTATTTCTATAAAGCTTTTAAAACCGGCTATGCCTCTCGGATACAGCTCAATAATCGCGTTGATTTTATCAATCGGACGGAACAGAACGTTCGTCAGCAGCACAAAAGCGACGAATTCTCCGTAAGATAACGATCCGCGGATCACGAACCATGTCCCGCACAACAGGACGAACAGCGTGACGAATCTTGTCAGCATGTAACTGATCGAGCCGTTTTTCGCCATGATTTTATATGACGTCAGCTTTGTTTTGCGGAAACGCTGATTGTTCACGTCAAACCGCTGCGTTTCAAACGCTTCATTGCTGAAAGCCTGAACAAGACGAATGCCGCCGATATTGTTTTCGACCCTCGCGCTGAAGTCTCCGACGTCTTTGTTCAGTTTTGTAAACGCAGAGGTCATTTTTTTATTAAAATACAAAGCAAGCCAAATGACGACCGGCATAATAATAAAGGTCAACAGCGCGAGCTGCCAGTTAATGAACAGCATCACACCGAACGCGCCCAAAATCGTCATGACCGCGATAAACAGGTCTTCAGGCCCGTGGTGGGCGGTTTCTCCGATATACATCAAATCATTGGTGAGCTTGGACATTAAACTGCCCGTTTTGTTGTTATCGTAAAATTTGAACGAAAGCTTTTGCAGATGGTCAAAAAGCTTTTTCCGCATATCGGTTTCAATGTTAATGCCGAGCATATGGCCCCAATACGTCACAACATACTGAAGCGCCGAGCTGAGGGCGTAGACTCCGAATAAAGCAGCGGAAGTCAAAATAATCAGACGCCAATCCCGCCCCGGGAGCAATGTATCGATAAAGTAATTAACAATCAGAGGAAAACTCAGCTCCATCAATCCGCCGGCGATGGCAGAAAAGAAGTCGAGAAAAAACAGCTTTTTGTACGGTTTATAATAAGAAAAAAATTGTCGCAGCACGATTCCGTCCTCCTTGTGCCTCGTTCCTAATGATAATATTTCTCAATTATACTATACACAAGGAGTTTTAAAAGCGTTTTTTATAAAACGCCGGAAAATAACCGCGCGAAGGATTCCTTCGTTCTTTCCCATAATGTGCGCTTATAGAAACGGACGGGGCTGATTTTCTCAGACTCTCTCATATCCTCCAGATAATGCGCTTCAAGATCTTTGATCGCCTTTTGATCTGTAAAAAAGACATTAACCTCAAAGTTCAGCTGAAAGCTTCTCATGTCCATGTTCGCCGTCCCGACAGAGGCGAGGTTTCCGTCAGTGATGAGCACCTTTTGATGCATAAAGCCTTTTTGATAGGAATAGACTTCGATTCCTTCGCGAAGAAGCTCGGGGAAATACGATCTCGTCGCGTACTGGGTTAAAAATCCGTCATTGGTTTCCGGCACCATGACTCGCACCCGGACGCCTCTGGCAGCAGCCTCCTTTAGCGCTGTGCGGATCGGCTCATTCGGCACGAAATAAGGCGTCGCGATCCATACAGATGATTCGGCCGCCGCTATCATGGCATAATACAGATCGCTCATCCGTTCCTTCATATCGGGGCCCGTCGGAACGACTTGATAGACGCCGCCGCTTTCTGCAGGGACCGGGCAGCTGTATGCTTTCTGATCAATCAGCACCTCATCCGAAATGTATTCCCAATCAAGCATAAAAATGCTGTGGAGCGTCTGAACGATTTCTCCTTCGACTTTCATATGGGTGTCCCGCCAAAAACCGACACTTTGGTCTTTGCCGATATACTCCTTGCCGACATTCAGCCCGCCGACAAAACCGGTTTTCCCGTCAACGATGACGATCTTGCGGTGATTTCTGAAATTGAGTTTTTGGTTGAAAAAACCGTATTTCAGCGGCAGAAACGGGACGATGTTCACGCCCGCGCGTTTCAGTTTTTTAATGTCTTTTCCGGCCAGCTTCAGGCTGCCGGCCGCGTCGAACAAAAACCGCACTTCAACACCTTGACGCGCTTTTTCAATCATAATCTCCATCATCTTGTGCCCGAGCATGTCTGATTTGAACATGTAATACTCAATATGTATAAATGATGCTGCCGACCTGAGCGCTTCAAACAGCTCCGGAAATGTTTCGTCCCCGTTTTTGAGCACCTTCAGCCTGCTTTTTGTATTGATATTCATATGGGACGCCTTGATTGAATATTGAAAGAAACGCTTCTGATTTCCTTTCAGCCCGGACAGATCGGGAGTCTGTTCCATATCAAATATCGTTCTCAGCTTTTCCCGGTTGTATGTCCGTTTCGACCTGAACAGCTTGCCTTTTTCATAAAGCTGGCCGGAAAAAAGGTAAAATAAGTACCCGGCGATCGGAAAAAACACAAGAATATGAATCCATAACAGCGTGTGCTGCGAGGTGCGGTTTTCAAGAATTAACGAATAGATGCTGAACAAAATAATGCTTGCATAGCAAAGCAATCCTCCGTAAAACTCAAGCCTGGAAACCGGAAAAAACCATATGACATATGCTCCGATAAGCATCATATATAAAAAGCAAAATTCCAGTCTCCTTTTCAGCATCCCGACTCTCTCCCATCTGATCCGATAACTCTGTATACCCTCTGTCTTCCGGCCTGTAAACATATGAAAAAGCCTCTCCGCACGAGCCGGAAAGGCTTATGATGACACTTCCTGTGACTGGCCGGGTGTGATGTTCTGAAGCAATGCCGGATTGAGCGAGCAGCTGCCTTTGATTTTATTTTTGAAGATGCCGATGATCAGACCGGTGACCGCAATCGACACTAAGGAGAAGAGCCCTTTCAGCAATCCGACGGAAAAAATGCCGGCCAGCACGACGCCAAAATCGAAGAGGAAATTAACGGCACCCGGATTCCATCCGCAGCGCTTTTGCAGAAATAAAGCGAGGATATTGGCGCCGCCGAGCGATGCCTGATGATAAAACATGAGCGACAGGCCGAACCCGATCAGCGCCCCGCCGCAAACCGCCCCGGCAAGCGGTGAAACAGAGACCGGCGGCAGCCAGTGATCCGCGCCGGTAAACAGAGTCAGCACTGTGACTGCAAAAACGGTGGATAGAGTGAATTTGATTCCCATTCTGATGAGAGAAAATATATAAAACGGGATATTGATCAGAAAGAAGATAATCGCAAACGAGGAATGAAACAAGTACGACAGGCTTAGTGACAGTCCCGCTGTGCCGCCGGTTAATACATGAGAATGTCTGAGTGTCAGGACGCCGGCGCTTGTCATCAGACAGGCGGCTAAAATGAGGAAAATCCGCTTCATTCTTCACTCTCCTTTTGTTGAGGTTATTTCCAAATAAAACATAACAGGAATCCCCGCCGCCCAGCCATTACCTTGGCAGAAAATATCTTATGTTTTTATTTTCTCACCATAAAAAATCCCCCTCTTGCAGGGGGATTTTTACGTGCGTTTCCGATAGACAACATAGCTGCGGGTCAAATACTTGAGGGGCAGGCTGAACACGTGAACCAATCTTGTAAACGGCCAGAGGATAAAAAAGACGTATCCTATGATGATATGAAACTTAAACCATAGCGGGACACTTTCCATCAAAGAAGCGTCAGGCCGGAACAAAACAATTTCCCTGAACCACGGCCCGACTGTTGCCCTGTAATCAAATCCTTTCGAATCAATGTTGAGAAACGTGGCCGCAACGCCTGACAGCATCATGAACAGCAGCAGGATGAGCGTCAGGATATCCGATGGCGAGCTGGTTTTGCGGATTCTTTTGTCAAACAGCCTTCTGTACGTCAGGATCACTAGTCCGGCACAAGCCGCGATCCCCGCCGGCAGGCCAGCGCCGATCGCCATTTTGTGATACGTATGCTCTGAAATGCCAAGTGCAGTATACACGCCTTCCGGGATCAGAATTCCCATGACATGTCCGCCGACAACGCACAGCAGTCCCCAATGAAAAAGTGTGCTGCCCGCCGCGAGTTTTTTCTTTTCTAACAGCTCGCTTGATTTCGCCGTCCAGCCGAATTGGTCATGCTGATAGCGGTAAATATGCCCGCCGATAAAGATCGTCAATACAATGTACGGCATAATCCCCCACAGGATCTGCCCGCTCATGCCTGAACAGCCCCTTCTTCAGTGCTTTCACGTACACCGATGTTTTCCAGCGCGGCCTGCAGCACGTGCAGCAGCTCAGCATAGATGCTGTCATTTTTTTCGAGGCGGGAAGCCAGCTCCCTCACATTGGACAGGTATTTCTCAAACACGCTTCTCACCGCTTCAATCTCCGCAACTGCGGCGAATTCCAGCATCAGCGGCAGGTAATCAGGCAGTTCTTTCTCTGTCGGCAGGAAACCGGATTGCTGGTAGGTGTTTTTTAAATGCAGCAATTCGATGCCGCGTTCCCTTTGTTCGCCTGAGTTAAAGTAGGTGACGTACATATTCGTTTTTTTTCCGAAATCGAACGTATACACATAGTGTTCAATCAGCGCTTCTCGAGAAAACCTGGCTGCCGCCTCGAAAAATTGCAGCAGTTTCTCACGGATTTGCTGATTGGTGATGTCATGGATAAGAGCCTTCCAATCGGGAAGCCCGGCTCTCCACTCTTCATCCGGATAAGACAGGAGACAGGAAAGAGCGGAGAATGTGATTTGCCGGTCTGTGGTGTTCATGTTATTACACCTCATTTATAAAAAATTAGAAACAGGACCCGGGGCCGCCTGAAAATGATAAGCCGCAGCTCCCTTGTTCAGCATATAAATCTGACACTTCTTCTCGATGGCTGCTCGGGATCACAAAGCGGTCATCATATTTGGCGATCGCAAGCAGCCGATACATGTCTTCAATTTGCTGTTCTGTTAAACCGACACCGGAGATCAGTGCCGCGTCGATGGATTTATTCGTCTGAACCGCCCTCATATACTGGCGCATGACAGACATTTTCTTTAACGTTGACCGAATATGATCCGTATCACCGGCCGTTAATAGCTGGGCCAAATAGTCAATCGGAATTCTCATTTGGTCGATAGCCGGAAAAATAGCTTCCGCCGTTTGCCGGCTGCCTTTTCCTTCAAAGAGATTCATAATCGGGCTGAGCGGCGGAATGTACCAAACCATCGGCAGCGTACGGTACTCAGGGTGAAGCGGAAGCGCAATCTTCCAATCGATGATCATTTTATAGATCGGCGATTGCTGCGCGGCCTCTATCCATTCAGCCGGGATGCCTTGTTCTTTTGCCAGTTTGGCAATCTCAGGATCATTCGGATCAAGAAAAACGTCCAGTTGAGAATGGTAGAGATCCTTTTCATTTTCAACGGAGGCCGCTTCCTCCACTTTGTCCGCGTCGTACAGCATGACGCCGAGATAGCGGATTCTGCCCACACACGTTTCGGAGCAGATGGTCGGCATCCCCGCCTCCAAGCGCGGAAAGCAGAGTGTGCATTTTTCCGCTTTGTTCGTCTGCCAGTTAAAATAGACTTTTTTATAAGGACAGGATGAGACGCAATATCTCCATGAACGGCACGCGTTTTGATCAACGAGTACGATGCCGTCTTCCTCACGTTTGTACATGGCGCCGGACGGGCAGGATGACACGCATGCCGGATTGATGCAGTGCTCACAAATACGGGGCAGATACATCATAAAGACCTCATCGAATTCTGTTTTGATCGATTCCTCCATTTTTTGAACGTTTGGATCTTCAAGCCCTGTAATATGGCCGCCCGCGAGATCATCCTCCCAGTTCGGGCCCCATTCGATATTCATAAAATCGCCCGTCAAGGACGATTTCGGCCGCGCCACCGGCTGGTGCTTTTTCTGCGGACTGTTTGTTAATGTTTCATAATCATAGTTCCAAGGTTCATAGTAATCATCAATCGTCGGCTGGTTCGGGTTATAGAAAAGGCCTGCAAGCCGATTCGTTTTCGGGCCTGATTTCAGTTCAAGCTTTCCTTTTTTCAACGTCCAGCCGCCTTTATATTTGTCCTGGTCCTCCCATTGCTTCGGGTAGCCGATGCCGGGCTTTGTTTCTACATTATTGAAGTACATATATTCCGCACCGGAACGGTTTGTCCACGTGTTTTTGCAGGTGACGCTGCACGTGTGGCAGCCGATGCATTTATCCAAATTCATGACCATCCCGATTTGCGCTTTAATCTTCAAGCCAATCGACCTCCTTCAGCTTGCGGATGACGACATTCAGGTCGCGCTGGTTCCCTGTCGGACCGTAATAGTTAAAGCCGTAGCTGAGCTGGGCATAGCCCCCGATCATCTGGGTCGGCTTGACGTGAATCCTTGTCGGGCTGTTATGGGTGCCTCCGCGGTTATTCGTCAGTTTTGTGCCGGGCACGTTGATGTGGCGGTCCTGGGCATGGTGCATAAACGCCATTCCTTTAGGAATCCGGTGAGACAAAACCGCTCTCGCCACGACAACGCCGTTTCGGTTGAAGCATTCAATCCAATCGTTGTCTTTGATATCCGTGTCCTCTGCGTCATCTTTATTCATCCACACGGTCGGCCCGCCCCGGAACAGCGTCAGCATCGGCAGGGAATCAAAATACATGCTGTGAACGGACCATTTATTATGCGGCGTCAAATAATTAAGAACGATCTCTTTGCCCTCTTGATCAGGCCGCTTGCTTAGGAACGGACGGTGCTGGAGGATCGGTTTAAATGTCGCCATCGTTTCACCGAATTCCATCATCAGTTCATGATCGACATAATAGGATTGTCTGCCTGTCAGCGTCCGCCACGGGATTAATTTTTCCACATTCGTCGTAAACGGCGAGTATCTGCGCCCTCCTTTTTCTGAGCCGGTAAAAGCCGGAGACGTGATGACCGTTTTCGGCTGGGCTGTAATTTGCTCGAACGTAAAGCATTCTTCCTCGCGTTCTTCCGCCAGGTCTTTCAGCTTCAGGTTTGTGATGTTTTCAAGCGATTCCCATGCTTTTACGGCGACCTTTCCATTTGAGGTGGACGACAGGGTTAAAATCGCTTCTGCCGCCTGCTTTGCTTCACTTATATTCGGGCATCCTTTGGCAACGCCGTCTGAATCGGTTTCTCCCAGTCTCTTTTTGAGCGATTCATATTCATCGGCGATCGACCAGCTCATCCCTTTTGTTCCGCTCGGTTTTAAAGCCGTATGAGGGCCGAGCGCGGTCATTTTATGAAAAATGTGTTTGTAATCCCGTTCAGCGACATGGATGTTCGGCATCGTTTTTCCCGGAATGGCTTCACATTCGCCCTTGCTCCAGTCATTGATTTTTCCGAACGGCTGGGCCAATTCCTGCATCGTGTCGTGGAGGAGCGGCGTCGCGACTACCTCTTTCACCGGCTCCATCTCGACTTCTTCCGCCAGGTCGGAAACGGCTTTTGACAGTGCTTTGAAAATATCCCAGTCTGACCTCGATTCCCACGGCGCCGAGATCGCCGGAGCAAAAGGATGAATAAACGGGTGCATATCCGTGCTGCTGAGATCGTGTTTTTCATACCATGTCGCCGCCGGCAGCACGATATCGGAATACAGCGCCGTACCGGCCATTCGAAAGTCGAGATTGATTAACAAGTCAAGCTTGCCTTCCGGCGCCTGTTCCCGCCATTTGATTTCTTCAGGGCGGATGCTGTCGCTGTCGTCATTCATCAGACCGTTCGTAGTCCCCAGCAGATGCTTGAGAAAATATTCATGCCCTTTTCCTGAGCTTGAGATCAGATTAGCCCGCCATACGAAGAGATTCCTTGGGAAATTCACTTCATTGTCCGGGTCTTCAATCGCGAATTTCAATTTTTTCTCTTGAAGCCGTGAGGCCACGTACGCACCTACGTCTTCAGGTGTCGCCGCCCCCGCCTTCTCAGCTTCTTGATACAGATTGATGCCGTTTTGATTGAATGTCGGATAGGACGGCAGCCACCCTAATCGCGCTGCCAGCACATTGTAATCGGCGTGATGCTTGTAGCGGGATGACGCGGCGATCGGTGAAGCCAAGTCACTGATCGGCTGGTCTTCATAACGCCACTGGTCTGTCGCAAAGTAAAAAAATGAGGTGCCGTTTTGCAGTTTAGGCACGCCTTCCCAGTCCTTTGCGGTTGCGATCGTCTGCCACCCTTCAGCCGGACGGAGCTTTTCCTGCCCGACATAATGGGCCCAGCCTCCGCCGTTTACGCCTTGGGCGCCGACGAGTAAAACAAGATTTAACACCGCACGGTAAATCGTGTCGGAGTTGAACCAGTGGTTGATTCCCGCCCCTACGATAATCATCGATCTGCCGTCTGTATCGATCGCATTTTGAGCAAACTCCCTGGCAATCTGTATAACGGCTTCTCTTTTAATTCCCGTGATCTGTTCCTGCCAGGCAGGTGTGAACGGACGGGGATCATCATAAGATGCGGCTGATTGTCCGCCGATGCCCCGGTTCACGCCGTAGTTTGCCAATATCAAGTCAAACACGGTCGTGACGTACGTCTCTTCACCATTCAGATCCAATTTTTTAATAGGAAGATCCCGCTCAAGCACTTTGTTTCCGTCATTTGAAAAATACGGAATGCGCACCGAGCCGATTTCGTCCTCTATTCCGAGCACGGAGAGACGGGGTTCAATCGGTTCCCCAGTGTCTTCATCGATCATATGCAGGTTCCATTTTTGCTGTCCGTCCCAGCGGGAGCCCATTGTTCCTTGCGGTATAGCAAATTCGTTTGTTTGTTCATTCCAGACCGCAGGCTTCCATTGATCATGCTTTGTCTGCCGCCCGATGTCCTTCGCATGCAGAAACCGTCCCGCTGTGTATACGCCATTTTCTTTTGACAGGGTGACGAGGAATGGAAAATCCGTGTATTGCTTTGCGTATTCAATGAAACGTTCCGTCTCTTGATTCACGTAAAATTCCTGCAAAATGACGTGACCCATCGCCATCGCCAGGGCTCCGTCAGTCCCTTGGCGGATACTGAGCCAGTCATCCGCGAACTTTGAGGACTCCGCAAAATCGGGACTGATTGAAATCACCTTGGCGCCTTTATAGCGGGCCTCCGCCAAAAAGTGCGCGTCAGGCGTTCTCGTTAACGGAACGTTGGAACCCCATGTGATGATATAGCCTGAATTGTACCAATCACTGCTTTCCGGAACGTCCGTCTGGTCGCCCCAAATTTGCGGGGACGCCGGCGGAAGATCCGCATACCAGTCATAAAAACTGAGCATTGGGCCGCCGATTAAAGACATGAATCGCGAACCTGATGCATGGCTGATCATGGACATGGCGGGAATCGGAGAAAAACCGACATTCCGGTCAGGCCCGTATTTCATCACTGTATACAGCAGAGAGGCTGAAATCAGCTTCAGCACTTCCGGCCATTCCGCGCGGACAAAGCCGCCTTTCCCTCTTGCCTGTTTATAAGACTTCGCTTTTTCAGGGTTTTCAACGATCGCTTTCCAGGCATCCAGCGGATTTTGATGCGCCTGCAACGCTTCCCGCCACAAATTGATCAGCACACCTCGCACATATGGATATTTCACACGGAGCGGGCTGTAGATGTACCATGAAAAACTGGCCCCCCGCGGACAGCCTCTCGGTTCGAAATCAGGCATATCCGGGCCTGTTGATGGATAATTCAAGTTTTGTCCTTCCCACGTGACAATTCCGTTTTTCACATAAATATTCCAGCTGCAAGAACCCGTGCAGTTGACGCCGTGGGTGGAGCGAACGACTTTGTCGTACTGCCATCTGTTTCTGTATACATTCTCCCAATCACGATCTTCGCTTGTCGTTTGGCTATGATGATTTGAATGATGTTCGATAGGAGAAAAATAGTTTAATCTCCTGAGCAACGGACTCATTTTCTTTTTCTTCATGATCGTTCACTCCTTCCGAGTCAGGTGATGCTATGTACACTATAAACAGAGACGGCGCATCACCTTGTGAACTATGTCACACACTCTGCTTTTTTCACAAAACGTTCACACAGAGCAGCAGGAAGGATTTTCAAACGATATAGGGACGCCCGCGTCATCAAAAAAACCGGTTCTGTTTAAGAACCGGGTTCGGCGTTTTCATCCCGTGATGTATGCAGATACCGCAAAAACAACTGATAGGAACAGAAGACATTTTGCTGAAGCATCGCCAAAAAGTTCATTTGCAGCCGCGGATGGTAAGACATCATTTGCTTAAATACGGAATATGGAATATGGAGTACCAGAATATCCGGTGAGGCATTGACTGAGATAAAAGGCGATAAAGAGAGCCCGCCTTTTTCATCAATCGGAAACACATCGCCTTTTTCCCACAGCGCAACGGTTTGTGACCCTTCAGGGAGCCTGCTGTCCGTAAAACGGATATTGCCTTTTAATACAATATAAACGGATTGTGAGTGAAGAAAGGATGGAGATTGGTCAGATGAGCCGCAGATAAACGTCCCGTTTTTCAGCAAGGTTTCGACAATGGACAGAGGCACTTCATTAAACATAGGAAGTTGTTTCAGAAATAATAAATAGTCACACTGATTCATAGGAAAGCCTCCTGTGCTATTGATAGCTTTAGTGTAGCCCGATTGAGCCCGCGCGGCAGTGATGTATTTCACAGCTTGTATGATAAAGGTCACTTATCAGGAGAGTGTTTGCACTTATAATGAAATAAAAAGGAGGGTTTCGATGAAAGCGATGATTCCGAAGCAGCACGGCGCATGGGCGATGCTGCTGATTCCATTTTTACTCGGCATGGTCAAGGGAGGCCCGGTTTTCTGGCATATTCCGCTCTTTTTGGGCTGGCTGTTCCTTTACTTGACGGTTTATCCCGTTTCGCTCGCTTTGAAAAAGAAACAGCTTCAGCCCTATCAAAAGTGGATATGGTATTACGGTTTTCCGGCCTGCTGCTTTTTGATCATTTCTGTCTTTCATAAGCCGCAGCTCGTCTGGATCGGCGTTTTTTTATTGCCGCTGTTTCTCATACATACGCATTATGCCCGCCGAAAAAACGAACGGGCGCTTACGAATGATATTGCGGGTGTTCTGTTCTTTTGTTCGGGCGGGCTTGCGAGCTGCTGGCTGGGAACGGGAATCCTTGACGGCTGGGCTTGGTTTCTATTCTTGCAATCCGCTTTATTTTTTGTCGGGAGTTCTTTTTATGTGAAATCGGTCATAAGGGAGAGAAAAAACAGAAGGTTTGCTTACTGGTCGTGGGGATATCACCTCTTGCTCCCCTTTTTATCGGCCCTTCTCGGGGCAGGCTGGGCGTTTCTCGCTTTTATCCCAAGCAGTCTGCGGGCCTGGTTTTTTCATGGAAGAGACTGGCCGGTGAAAACGATCGGCATTCTGGAAATCGTAAATGCCGGCTTCTTTTTCGCCGTCATGTGTATATGTATCACAAGCTGAAAAACAAGGACATCGGCTGCCCTTGTTTTTTCAGTCAATATTGCAGATCTCAAGCGGACAATTTTCACACTCGATCTCACATCGTAAATAGTCCCGTTTGTGCAAAATAATTTTTCCGGTTTCGTCTATCGAAATAACCCCTTGTTTGCGGAGGTCTCCCAGCATGCGGTTGACGCTCTCCCTTGCCGCCGCGCAAAACTTAGCCAAATCCTGATTTGTCAGCACAATGTTAATCAGAATCCCGTCGCTTCGTTCCACCCCGTAGCTGTTTGATAAGCGGATAAGGGTGGAATAGAGCGCCCCCTTTTTGCCGTGAAGAAGCAGATCCCTGATCTTAGACTGGATTTTTCGCAGATGGGTGCTCATCCATTTCATAAATTCAAACGTTAAAACACCGTTTTGGATCAATTCCTTTTCCAGCTTGTTTTTATTAATGACGAGCACCTCCCCGTCCTCTAACACTTTCGCACTGAGCATATATCTCGGCTCATCTGTGAATAGCGTCAATTCCCCGACAATATCGTGTTTCTGGCAGATTCTAAGTGTCAGGTCTTTTCCGTCAGACGTCAGCTTGCCGATTTCAATGAGTCCTGATTGAATCAGATAAAGCTCTTCTGCATCCATTCCTTCTTGAAACAAATACGTGTGTTTTTTCATTTTCCTTTTCGTACTGATCGATTCCAGCAATTCATGCAGTTCGCGGGAAAGAAGTTCTTTATCAGATTTTCGGACAGAGAGAATATTCATGAGCTCACCTCGAAGAAAGTCACGTTGCGTATGTATATTGTAACGTGACTTGATTTGCACTCACCCAGAAAAAATTAACAATCTTGTGAATGGATCATTATGAATCAAGGCTATGACTGTTTCTCTCCGTATGTGTTTTCATTCTTTCCTGCCAATACATCCAGATCACAAGGACAAAGCTGGCTAACGCAACCTCTGAAAGCGCCATAAACCCGATCGCGTATTGGCCTGTCGCCTGAAATACACTTGCCAGAATCAGCGGAGGGAAAAAACCGCCCAGTCCGCCCATGGCAGACACAATACCGTTGGCAATCCCCGCTTGCTTCGAAAAATAGAAAGGCACCAGTTTAAATACCGTCCCGTTTCCAATCCCTGAGCAGACTGCCACCGTCAGCGATCCGAACGCATAAAGGCCGATCGCCGGGGAGAATGACAGCATGACGCCTGACAGCGTAAGCCCTGCGAAAACAAACATCAGAATGCGGAGCGGGCTCAGTTTATCTGCCAGAAACCCTCCCACAGGCCTGAGCAGCGTAGAGACCGCTATAAAGCCGGCCGTCCGCAGACCGGCGTCCGCAGGGCTCAGCCCAAAATGCTCAACCAAAAAATTCGGAAGATAGATGGTAAAGGCGACAAAGGAGCCGAACGTAATAAAATAAAACAGGCTCAACATCCACAGCACATGATTTCGGTAAACGGCTTTCATTTGTGTCTTTATGGAAACTTTGACTTTCTTCTCATGCCGGTCGCCGAACAAAACGTGCAGTAATGCGAAAACAGCCAGCAAAACAAGATACATCTGCACGGTTGCATTCCATCCCGCGGCTTGAGCGATAACTGGCGCGGCAAAGGTAGTAACGGCGGTCCCGATGTTTCCGGCACCGTAAATCCCATTGACGACACCGTGCTTTTCTTTCGGATAATATTTCGGGAGGGACGTCACTCCGATGGAGAATACCGCTCCCCCGATCCCTAAGAAAAAGCCGCCCGCAATTAAATCAAATAAAGAATCCGCGATACTGATCCAAAATACGGGAAACAAAAGCAGGATGAAGCTGATCATAAACATCAGCCGCGCGCCATACCTGTTCGTTAAATATCCTAAAGGAATACGGAGAAGCGATCCGAGAATAACGGGAATCGCCGTCACCAATGAAATCTCGCCTTTGCTTAAATGAATATCTGATGTCATTTGAGAAATGAGCGATGAAATCAGCACCCACACCATAAACCCTGCCACTAAGCTTAATGACTGCAACGATAATTGAATATGTTGACGATTGATCATTCGGCTTGCCCCTTTCACTGATTCAATATCAGTCTTATCATACAAAAACTCAGTGTGCGGGATTGTGAATTACATCACACGCTTTATATGCAAAAAAAAGAACAAAGCCCGAAGACTTTGTCCTTTGATCATCATTACATTTTTTCCGGAGCGGATACGCCGATCAGCTGAAGCGCATTGTTCAGCGTAATTTGCGTCGCCTTCATTAAAGCGAGACGCGCGCGGCTCTTCTCTTTATTTTCCGGATCGATGACTTTCTCTGCATTGTAGAAGCTGTGCAGAGCGGAAGCCAGATCATAAATATAGTTTGTGACACGGTGAGGAATGCGTTTTTCCGCCGCTTCTGCCACTGCCTCAGGGAAGCCGCCGATTGTTTTCAGCAGGTCATATTCTTTTTCTGATTGAATATGGCCGAAATCAAGATCTGCCGCCGGTTTAAGTCCCTGCTCCTCCCCTTGGCGAAGCATGCTGCAAATACGTGCATGTGCGTATTGCGCATAATACACAGGGTTTTCGTTAGATGTGGATACGGCAAGATCCAAGTCAAAATCCATGTGCGTATCAGCGCTGCGCATCGCGAAGAAATAACGGACCGCGTCAAGGCCGACCTCTTCAATCAGGTCGCGCATCGTTACGGCTTTCCCCGTACGTTTGCTCATCTTCATTTTTTCGCCGTTTTTGTATAAATGAACGAGCTGAATGATCTCAACTTCCAATGTGCCTTTCTTGTAACCGAGCGCTTCAATCGCCGCTTTCATACGCGGAATATACCCGTGGTGATCCGCGCCCCATACATTGATGAGCTTGTCGAATCCGCGGTCAAGTTTGTCTTTATGGTATGCGATATCCGGCAGCAGATAAGTGTATGAGCCGTCTTTTTTGATCAGCACACGGTCTTTATCGTCGCCGAACGTTGTGGAGCGGAACCATGTCGCGCCGTCCTCTTCGTATACATGGCCCTTTTCGCGAAGCGCCTCGAGCGCCTGATCAATTTTTCCGTTTTCGTACAGTGACGTTTCAGAATACCATACGTCAAACGGCACGCGGAAATTTTCCAGGTCGGAGCGAAGTTTATCAAGCTCGTACTTTAAGCCGTATTCACGGAAAAACGCCTGACGTTCGCTCTCCTCTTCATGTACGAAACGATCGCCGAAATCTTCGGCAAGCTTTTTCCCGATGGCGATAATATCCTCGCCGCGGTAACCGTCTTCCGGCATCGGTTTCTCGAGGCCGAGCGCTTCAAAATAACGGACTTCAACGGAAAGCGCCAGGTTGTTAATCTGGTTGCCCGCATCATTAATATAGTATTCACGGCTCACATCATAGCCCGCTTTAGAAAGCACGCTGCACAGCGCGTCACCTACCGCCGCGCCGCGCGCATGGCCTAAGTGAAGATCTCCCGTCGGGTTGGCCGATACGAATTCGACCTGAATCTTTTCGCCTTGTCCGATGTTTGTCTCTCCGTAATGTTCACCCGCTTCAAGCACGGACGGAATCAGTTTTGTTAAGTAGCTGTTGTTCATGTAAAAGTTGATAAAGCCGGGCCCCGCAATATCCATCTTTTCAATGGAAGCTTTGCCTTTATCAAATGACGCCACGAGCTCCTCAGCGATTTGGCGCGGCGCTTTTTTTGCGATTCTCGCCAGCTGCATCGCCATGTTTGTGGAATAATCACCGTGTGTTTTGTCTTTCGGCGTTTCTAACAGTACGCTTGGAATCTGGCTTTCGTCCGCCAGGCCCGCTTTCAGAACGGCCGCTTTGATCTCTTCCTTCAGCACGTCCTTCATTTGTTCCGCAATATTCATGCCTTTGTTTCCTCCTTATATTGGATCGTCATGTTATGTACATGTTCTTGGTTTTCGCCTACAGTCATGTTATATGTCATTTTGACGGAGCCTTCCGAACCGCCGACATCAGCTTGTATGTTTTTTGTTTCCGTACGGAGCTCCATTTGTCCGAACGGCAGTTTATATTGAGTGAGTGTCGATGCCCCCGGAATGAACCGCTGTTTCATTTGGATGGCGCCCGATCTCATCACGAGAATCTCTTTTTCTGTAATCTTGACGACCGTTTTAATCTTGCCCAAATCATGCTCTTCGTGATAGGAAAGATACGTTTTGCCGTTTCTCACGTAATAGAATCCACTCGATGTAAATTCAACCGACTCTTCTTCTGAGCCGTTGTGTATGAATGATTGCACATGAATGGCTACTGGTGTCTCCTGTCTCATGCTGACACTTCCTTTTCATCATCCCGCTTAACCTGAATAGTATAAGTTTTCAAGGGAAAAAGTTCAACCGCTTCCTCCTATCTTACCATCTTTGCTGATTGGTTTTGAAGATAAACATGATTTTTAAGGAAAATGAAAAAACCGGAAATCCCGGGCTGCGGGAAAAATGCGGTTCCTTCGGCGGACGGCTTTGTCAAAGGGGAAAAGTTTGCGGTATTTTTGCGCTATCCTTCCGAATGAAAATGATAAAATATGTCATATACATAACGTGGAAGGGAGGGATTCGGAATAGTGGCGAGTGTTTTATCGTCTTCAGCGGTTGGAGAAAAAATCAACGAATGGTATATGTACATTCGAAGGTTCAGCATCCCGGACGCCGAGTACTTGCGGAGAGAAATCAAAGAAGAGCTTGCAGGCCTGGAAGAAGATCAGGATCTTCATCTGTACTATTCTCTCATGGAATTCCGCCACAATCTGATGCTCGAATACCTCGAACCGCTGGAATCGCAGCGGATAGAAGAACAGCCGAGACTATCGGATCTGCTCGCGGATATTGATAAAAAGCAGGCCCGGCTGACCGGACGGCTTGATTATTATTTTAATTTTTTCCGGGGGATGTATGAGCTGGAATGCCGTGAATATCTTTCAGCGATTCAGTTTTTTAAGAAAGCTGAAAGCAAACTGACGTACGTTAAAGATCATATAGAAAAAGCTGAATTTTACTTTAAAATGTCAGAAGTCTATTATTATATGAAACAAACTTATGTATCGATGGATTATGCGCGGCAGGCTTATTTAATTTATAAAGATGAAAAAAAATACAATATTAGATTAACCCAGTGCCATTCTTTATTTGGGGCTAATTATCTTGATGTAAAGCAATACGATCACGCGATTTCCCACTTTCAAAAGGCATATACGATGGCTGAATTGGAGCAGCAGCCGCAATTAATGGGGAGAACACTTTTTAACATCGCTTTATGCCATAATAATCAAAACAATAAAGTCGAGGCTATTCCCCATTTAAAAGAAGCCATAGCTGTTTTTGAAAAAGCTCAAATGAGCCATTCACTTCCGCAGCCCTACTTCTTACTTACACAGATTTATTTTAAGTTAGAAAATATAGATAATGCGTACGATTATCATAAAAAAGGTATCTCAATATGTAAGGAAATAGATGATATAATTTACGAGGAAAAATTTAAATTTTTGGAATATTTATATATGCCGGATCCAAGAGATACATTAATAAACGATTGTCTGCATTTTCTTGAAAGTAAACTGATGTATGCTGATATTGAGGAATTAGCCCTTGATGTAGCTAAATATTATTACACAAAAGAAGAATATAAAAAAGCTTCTGTCTACTTTTTAAAAGTTGAAGAAGCCAGACAGCAGATCGAAGGAGGAGTGAATTTATATGAAATTGAAGTATAAATTACTTATAGTCTGTTTTGCTGTGAGTACGATATTAGTATCAGCAGGGATAATGAATAGCTTAACTCCTCATTATTATGTTTCTGAACGCGCCATGATTTGAATTTATTATGAAAGATTTCATTTTAGGTTTGCGGGGACAATCCCCTCGAGTGTTTTAATATCTATTACAAAAAACCCGGAACAAAGGCTGCTTCTGCCCTGTTATTCCGGGTTTTCTTCTTTCTATTTCACAAACCCAAGCAGCATTTCACGGATCATCTTGCTTGCCGTGTTTGCGGTTTGTTCTGAGTGGTCATAGACCGGTGCCACTTCTACGAGGTCGGCGCCTTTTACGCTGACCTCTGAGCGCGCGATTTCATGGATGGACGCGAGCAATTCTTTAGACGTGATGCCTCCCGCGTCAACCGTGCCCGTTCCCGGCGCATGAGCGGGGTCAAGAACGTCGATATCGATCGTGACATAAACCGGGCGTCCCGCAAGCTGCGGCAGCACTTTTTTCAACGGCTCAAGCACTTCAAACTTAGAAATGTGCATGCCGTTTTCTTTCGCCCATTCAAATTCTTCCTTCATTCCGGAGCGGATGCCGAATGAAAATACGTTTTGCGGCCCGATGAGCTCGGCCGCTTTGCGGATCGGAGTAGAGTGGGAAAGCGGTTCGCCTTCATAATCCGTGCGCAGGTCGGTGTGCGCGTCAAAATGAATGATGGCAAGGTCCGGAAACTTCTTATACATGGCTTTTATGACAGGCCATGATACAAGGTGCTCCCCTCCCATGCCGAGCGGGAACTTGCCTTTTTCTAAGATGCCGTCCACGTATTCTTCAATCATATCAAGGCTTCTTTGCGGATTGCCGAACGGAAGCGGAATGTCTCCGGCGTCAAAGAAATTCAAATCAGCCAAGTCACGGTCGAGGTACGGGCTGTATTCTTCAAGACCGATAGACACCTCGCGGATTCTCCCCGGGCCGAACCGTGAACCCGGACGGTAGCTGACCGTCCAATCCATCGGCATGCCGTAAAGGATGGCGTCCGCCTCTTTCCAGTCGGGGCGGCTCGCGATAAATACTTTTCCTGAATAAGCTTCATCAAATCTCATCAATAATACCCTCGCTTTCCTGTAAAAAAGCGCAAGATTCGCTCCTGCGCCGTACGTTTTTATTTGATTAAGTCGCTCACAAATTTCGGAAGAACAAATGCCGCTTTGTGAAGCTCTTTCGTGTAATATTTCGTGTCGATGTCAAAGAAACGGCTGTCCTCCACTTCAAGCGGATCGTACTTTTTAGAACCGATCGTAAATGTCCACAGGCCGCTCGGGTACGTCGGGATATTAGCCGTATACAGACGGGTGATCGGGAAGATTTCTTTCACGTCACGCTGTACGTTTGTAATCAGTTCCGGTGTAAACCACGGGTTGTCCGTCTGCGCGACGAAGATGCCGTCTTCTTTTAACGCCTTGGAAATTCCGGCATAGAAGCCTTTTGAGAACAAATTGACGGCCGGTCCGACCGGTTCTGTTGAATCAACCATGATGACGTCATACTCATTTTCTGATTTCGCGATGTGCATGAAACCGTCATCGACTCTCACGTCGACGCGCGGATCATCAAGCTTGCCCGCAATGGACGGAAGGAATTTTTTAGAGTATTCAATAACCTTGCCGTCAATGTCGACAAGCGTTGCTTTTTTTACGCTTGGGTGCTTCAGAATCTCTCTGATGACACCGCCGTCTCCGCCGCCGACAACGAGAACGTTTTCCGGATTCGGGTGCGTAAATAACGGGACGTGCGCAACCATTTCATGATAGACGAATTCGTCTTTTTCAGAAGTCATGACCATTCCGTCTAAGAACAGCATGTTGCCGAATTCTTCTGTCTCCACCATTTCCAGATGCTGAAATTCCGTCTGTTCCGTATGTAATGTTTGTTTCACCTTTAATGTAATGCCGAAATTCTTCGTCTGCTTCTCCGTATACCAAAGCTCGCTCAATTGTCATCTCCCTTTCAAGGCTTATTTCATTTATTGTAAGCGTCTGTATCGCTTTTATTCCGGTTAAAATCTCATTTTCACCTAAGGAAAAAGTATAGAGGATGGAGGGGAAAAAGTAAAGAAGTGTCCGGTTGGATATGTTTAAAAAACCCCCTTTTTTCACATAATAATAGAATCATGAAAAAGGGGGTTCCCAAAAGTGGATAAAGTATCTGGAAAACAGCTCAGAATCACGCTCAAAATCATCCGCGCCTGCATCTTTCTGACACTGATCGGCGGAATGCTGGCCGGCGTCTGCTTCACATCCGTTCTTCTTGCAGCGAAATGGCAGGGCGCCCCCTCCGTCCGGGTTCCTCAGTCTACGATTCTTTATGCAAATGACGGCTCAAAGCTAGGTGAGACCGATTTCGGGGAAAAGCGCTACTGGGTCCGGTTAAAAGATATCAATCCGATAGCAGTGCAGGCCGCGATTGCGGTGGAGGATCAAAACTTTTACAATCACCACGGTTTTGATTACCGGCGGATGGCCGCCGCCGCGCTGGCTGACATAAAGGCAATGGCCAAGGTTCAGGGCGCCAGCACCATCACCCAGCAATACGCGAGAAATCTCTACCTTGAGCATGATAAAACATGGAAACGAAAATGGAACGAAGCATTTTACACGATCCGCCTTGAACAGAACTATTCTAAAAACGAGATTTTAGAAGGTTATGTAAATACGATATATTACGGCCACGGCGCATACGGAATTGAAGCCGCCTCCCGCCTGTATTTCGGCAAACACGCCAAAGATCTGAACGATGCGGAAGCCGTGCTTTTGGCGGGCATACCGAAAGGCCCGTCCGGCTATTCGCCATATGTCAGCGAAAAGAAGGCCAAACAGCGCCAGGAAACCATTCTCCGTCTGATGGCCGGACAAAAAATGATCTCAAAAGAAAAGGCGGAAAGGCTTAAGAAAACGCCGCTTGCCTATCAGCCGCTGAAAAACAGAACCGCAGCGAAAACGGCGCCTTATTTTTACGACGATGCGATGAAAGAACTCGAGAAAAAGCTCGGCATGACGCGTGAACAGCTCGCAACGAGCGGGTTGCGTGTTTATACAACGCTTGATAAGCGCATGCAGCGGATCGCGGAAAACACTGTGGCACATACGATCCGTACCGGCTCTGACATTCAGGTCGGCTTTTCCGCGATTGATCCGGCAACAGGGCGCGTGCTTGCGCTTCTCGGCGGACGTGACTACGAAAAAAGCCCGTTTGACCGGGCGACACAGGCGAAACGGCAGCCGGCTTCCACGATCAAGCCGCTTTTGTACTACAAAGCGATTCAAAGCGGCTTTACACCGGTCACGCTGATGAAAAGCGAAGCCACTGAGTTCCAGATTGACGAAAACGGAGATACCTATTCTCCAAGCAATTACAACGGCTACTACGCCAATAAACCGATTACGCTGCTTCAGGCGCTTGCGTTATCAGACAACATCTATGCCGTGAAGACCCATCTCTTTCTCGGCATGAATAAGCTCGTGTCGGCGGCAAAGGAATTCGGCATCAGCGAACATTTAAAGCCCCTTCCGTCTCTGGCACTCGGAACTGAACCCGTGCGCCCGATTGAGATGGTTAATGCCTATGCGATGCTCGCAAACGGGGGAAAACAAATCTCCCCTTCCTTTATCACAAAAGTGACGGATACCGCCGGCAACGTCTTGTATGAACAGCCGCGCGGACATCAGCAGACGCTTGATAAAAAAGCCGCTTTTGTGACGGCGAGCATGATGACGGGCATGTTTGATCAGGATTTAAACGGCTATACTTCCGTCACGGGACGCACCATTTCTGACCGGCTGACCCGAACCTATGGCGGTAAATCAGGCACGACCAGCGCAGACAGCTGGATGATCGGCTTTAATCCCGCTCTTGCCGCCGGTGTGTGGACAGGCTATGACAAAAGCAGCACGATTGATTCAGTAGAAGAAAAAAGCTATGCGAAGACGATTTGGGCGGACTTTATGGAGAAGGCGCTCGAAGGAGAACCGGAAATAGCGCTTAAACCGCCGAAGGGCGTCACGGGCGTCTATATCGATCCCGCTTCCGGCTACACTTCCGGACCCGGATGCGCCGCAAAGCATTATACGTATTTCATCGCAGGCACAGAGCCCGCGGATGTGTGCTACGGACCGGAACCGTCTAAAAAAGAAAAGGAAC
Organism: Bacillus sp. KICET-1; assembly: GCF_027721405.1. Classification (NCBI taxonomy): domain Bacteria; kingdom Bacillati; phylum Bacillota; class Bacilli; order Caryophanales; family Bacillaceae; genus Bacillus; species Bacillus sp. KICET-1. Next base: position 1,239,952 of record NZ_CP113515.1, on the reverse strand, counting down.
ACGTCCCCGCCCGTAAAGAAGCTCCGCGCAAAAAGTGGTGGGATAAGTGGCTCGGCAAAAAAGACTGAGCCCGGTGCATTGCGCGCCGGGCTTTACTCCGCGTCTTCCTCAAGCACCCATGGGAGCAAGAGTGAAAAGTCGAGATGGATAATAGGGTCAGGAAAACCCTTCGGTATAAAAAATGTTGTACTCGCCAATGAAAACGAAAAGCGGATATCTCCCGCCCTCTCGATATGAAACTTTGGCCAGCCTTCCCTAAGCCTGCCGACAATCGGATAGCTGCCCGCATAATGATGCAGGCCGTTTTCCTTTCCATGCTCCCCCAAATCGTGACAGACAGCCGGACGAATCCCAAACTGCCTAAACAATCTTGTTTTCTCGGCGGGAAGGAGATTCACCGCCTCGGAAAAGTTCCGGCAGCTCCCGCAATCGCAGGGATCAGCCCATGATTTTTCATATTGTTTTCTCGTTTCCGCCGTATCTGCTTCAATGACCCAAGGCCCGATGTCAAAGACGGTGAACATGATGAAACCTCCGCGTAAACATGAAAAACCCCGAGTCTTGGTTCGGCTCGGGACTTTCCATGTCCTGATTCTGTATCAACAGTTTACTCAGTACAATTGCGAAATAGTGCAAATATTTATAAAGTTCACAAAAAGTTCACAAATTATTTTTCGCCCGGAAGCAGACCCGTTTTCAATTCATCGGATGAACGTTCCCAGAGCCCTTGGTCATGCTTCTGCAGAAATTCAGCAAGCACCTGCTTTGAGCTGGCGTCCATTTTGTCCACGATAATGCGGCGCTTCATTGATTTATCCATTAAATTCACATGCTCCGGCAATGACTTATAGCCTCTGCGGATACTTCTGTCCACGGTCATTTCACAAGCCGTCACACCCGCGTAATAAGGGCCTTCTTCTTTTCTGTCGATGGTGACCCACACGAGCCAGTACGGTTTTCCGTTCGGCACTTCATCTTTGTTCGGCAGGAATTTGATGCCTTTTTCAACGACACTGCGGGCATGCATTGCGCCGATGTCAACGAAAGCTTCCTTCTCTTCCACATCGACAAATACCGGAGAAATATTGTCAAGGCTCAGCGACCCGGCGCCGAAACCGCCATGTCCGTCGGTCGGATCACTTTTAATAATATTAAATCCGATTGTTTTCTTCTTTTTTTCTTCCATGAAAATACCCTCCTACAAAAGCGGTTGAAATATAATGGCAAATACCTTAAGAATCCAGTCTCTCCCCTCGCTTAACAGCGGCCACACGACATAGGAGCCGACCGGTGTTACAAACAGCACGAGAAACACGATAATCCCGTAGCTCTCAAACTGAGTCATTTTGGCGCGCACCCGCGGCGGCACGAGATCCTCAATAATCCGGTAGCCGTCAAGCGGAGGAAGCGGCAGCAGGTTGAATAAACACAGCGCGAGATTCAGCTGAATCCAAATAGAGAAAAAGCGGTCAAGCCCCATGCTGAATGCAGAAAGCAGCTCCATTCCGTAAGCATGCATCAACACTAGCAAAAAGAAACCGATAAAGGCAAGAAACAGGTTGCTTACGGGCCCGGCGACGGAAACCAGCACTCCCGCCAGCCGCGGTCTTTTAAAGGCGCGGCGGTTCACCGGCACCGGACGGGCCCAGCCGAAACCCGCGACCAAAATTAGAATCGTTCCGAAAACATCAAGATGTTTAATCGGATTGAGCGTTAATCTGCCCTGTCTCGCCGCGGTATCGTCTCCGAACCGATACGCGACATACGCGTGCGCCAGTTCATGCATCGTAAATGCCACGATCAGCGTAATCACGACATAGGGCATAAGCTCCAGCGGATAATATAAAAATCTGTCCAAATGTAAAAATCCCCTTTTTTAAAAAATGCAAGATTGTCCTTCATTCAGTATACTATAAGTGACCTCTCTTCCAAAGAGAGGAAACGATAAAGGAGGATCAGCACCATGCCGCTCGTAACCGTTAAAATGCTTGAAGGCCGCACAGATGAACAAAAACGGAATCTGGTTGAAAAAGTGACAGAAGCCGTAAAAGAAACGACAGGCGCAGCCGAAGAAAAGATCATTGTCATGATTGAAGAAATGAGAAAGGATCATTACGCCGTCGCCGGCAAACGGATCAGCGATACGGAGTAATCCTTGATAACTGCCGGCGCTGCTATGTCAGGCCGGCTTATTTCATTACTTTTTCAACGAGGCTGAAAAAGGTGTTCTTTTCTTCCTCTGTCAATGCTTCGAACAGCTCGTCAATGAGCATCTGCCGGTTTTCAATCATTTGCATGGCCGCCATTTTTCCCGATTCGGAAAGCGTCATCCATACCGTGCGCCGGTCTTCGTTATTTCTCGACCTTTCCACGAAACCTTCTTTTTCTAAATGATTCAGAGCGGTTGTCGTGGCTGAAGGCGATAATGTGACTTCCTGCAATATATCTTTAATCGTGCACGTGCCGTGCCGGTAAATAATCCTGAGAATAAATCCTCTGATATTGTTTATACTCTTCGGAATTGTCGCCTCATCAAGCTTTTTCGTGCTCTTTAAATATTTCGTGAGCGCGTAATCCAGTACATTTGCTTGCAATATATCGTGCTCCATGCAGAAACTCCCCATTTCAAGATGCATCCATCATCATTTGATTGTTTTTTATTACATTTTACTGATACCTCGCGGGGAAAGTCAAAATTTCGGCCGGAAAGCCCGCAACTTTTATCCTGCCCTATACAGACTATTATCTCCTACTTTTTCACCCATCCCTTTTATGCAATGCTGGTTTTATAGACATGATTCAGGTAAAATCATTAAGGGTGACTGCGTTTGACAGAAAGGATAATCTGATCGGATGCGGCAGACAATATGACTGGAAAAGAAACGGAACAGACGGGGAAACAGAACACAGGATTGTCGATTACACAGAATGTGACACGGGTAAAAGCCAAAGAGTCCCTCTTGGCTTTTGCTTTTGGATGGAGGGATGCGTGTTGCGGAATATCCTACAAAAAAAAGACATCACCCAGCTGCTTGAACAAAGCAGAAACAGGCAGACTGCCAAAACGATGGGTGGATTTGATTTAACATTACTGGGCATCGGCGCCGTCATCGGGACGGGCGTCATGGTTCTTACAGGCATTACGGCCGCGAAAAACGCCGGACCTTCCGTAATCTTTTCTTTTATCATTGCAGCCGTTGTCTGCAGCCTTGCAGCATTATGTTACGCCGAAATCGCTTCTGTTCTCCCGGTTTACGGAAGCGCCTATATTTACTCTTATACCACCATGGGAGAAATTGTCGGCCATTTAATGGGCTGGACGCTCTTATCCGTTTATATGGTGACGGCGTCGGCGGTGGCAAGCGGCTGGTCAAGTTATTTTAATAATCTGTTAGCCGAAATCGGCATGCCTTTGCCGGACAGTCTGCTGCACGTGCCGAGCCAGGGGGGCATCGTCAACCTTCCTGCCATCATCATTACTCTATTAATTGCCGTCGTTCTGTCACGCGGCTCCAAGGAGAGCAAAACCTTTAATAATGTAATGGTTCTCGTAAAAATCGGAATTGTTTTGCTGTTTATCATCACAGGAAGCTTTTTTGTAAAGCCGGGCAATTGGCATCCTTTTATGCCTTTTGGAATCAAAGGCGTCATTACAGGGGCTTCTGCCGTCTTTTTTGCGTTTCTCGGGTTTGACGCGATTTCCGCTTCGGCTGAAGAAGTCAAAAAACCGCAGCGCAACCTGCCGATCGGTATTATCGGTTCACTGGTGATCTGTACATTGGTGTACGTCATCGTCTGTCTCGTCATGACGGGTATGGTTCCGTATTCACAGCTTAATGTGCCGGAAGCCATGTCTTATGTGCTGCAGACTGTCGGACAAAACGCGGTGGCGGGCGTTATCGCTGCCGGTGCGGTGATCGGACTGATGGCCGTCGTTCTCGCCCATACATATGCGGCGACCCGTATATCTTTTGCGATGGCAAGAGACGGAATGCTGCCGAAAGTCTTTACCATTGTCGGAAAGAAATCGGGAGCGCCGATCTTTAATACATGGCTGATCGGACTGATCAGCGCCTGCATCGCGGGTTTTGTTGATCTGAAAGAGCTGTCGGATCTCTCAAACATCGGCGCGCTATTGACATTTGCCATGGTCAGTCTGTCCGTGCTGATTCTGCGCCGCACCCATAAGGATCTGCCGCGGGGATTTAAAGTGCCTTTTGTACCAGTACTGCCGATTTTGGCCATTATCTGCTGTTTGTTTTTAATGGTCAATCTGCCGCTGAAAACGTGGCTTTATTTTGCCGTCTGGCTGATCATCGGCGTCATCGTTTACTTTTTATATTCGTACAAGCACAGCAAATTGAGACAATAAACAAAACCAGGCCCGCTTTATCGCGGCCTGGTTTTTTCATCAAAAAAGACGAAAGCCATCGCCTTTAACAAATATGTTTCAGCTCTTCTATGTAGTGAAGCGCCTCATCATATTCTTCATCTGTATATTTCTGTTTGCTTTTTATCGTAAACACTTTCTCTTTCTTTTCCTCAGCTTCAAGGCCGTCAAAATACAAAATCGTAGACACCAGCTCCAGAAACCGGGATGAGCGGCTGTTGACGCTGTCGATGTACTTCTTCATATCCGGCATCGTAAGCTCCGCATGATGTAAAAACTCGGCTCCCGTCTCCGTCAGCGAGTACCGGTATTGAAAGTAGCCGCCCTTTTTTTCCTTCACCTCATCCAGAAACCCAAGATTGCACAGCTCTTCAATTCGAAGCGTCAGTTCTTCGGAATACGGGCCGTAAAAATGAAAATCATATTTTTCGTAGAAAGGATACTGCATTTTCTTCGCGATATAAATGATTTTCTGCAGCTTTTTCCGCCCGATGATTTCTCCAGAATCCGAGAACACCTTCATCAGTTTTGCATGTTCTTTCAACAAATTCCCGACATCTCCTTTTCCTTCTTTACCAAAATCCTTCTATGTCAGTCCCAGCAGCTGCCGGATTTTTAATTTTGCTTCAGGGTTTTCTGAATCGTCACAAATGAGGTCCATCGGATAGTAGAGCTTATGGTCCGTCCGGCGTTTGCCCGAAATGGATTCGACAATGGCGGACTGCCTGGACAGCTCTTTGATCTGGCCGTTCTGCGTTAACAGGTGAATCGGCAGACGCTCCTCCTCTTCACCCGGCCGGTAAAAATCATACGGCAGATCCGATGAAGAATCGACCACTAAATAATAATTGGGATCAATTCCCGCCTCTTTAAACAGAGCGGTCAGTTCAAAATAAGCCGACATTTCCTCATTGGGGTTAAATTCGGCATATTGAAACAGCTGGCGGTTAATGAAGCGGCGGCACAAGTCGGACAGAATCGGGTCCTCTTCTTCCTCCCAAGCCTGGAAATAATATAAAATGATGGCTTCATCAAGCTTCAGATAATCCGCAAGCGTCAGCTTCCCTTCAAAAATGGAATAAAAATGAACGGGAGCATGCGTGAATATATACCCTTCTTCATGGAGCTGCTTCGCACGGTGGAGAATTTTCGTCAAAATGACTTCAGCGCTTCTCGTCACTGGATGAAAATACACCTGCCAGTACATTTGATAGCGGCTCATAATATAGTCTTCGACGGCGTGCATGCCGCTTTGCTTAATGACGATCTGGTCCTCTCGCGGACGCATCACCCTTAAAATCCGTTCCATATCAAAATGTCCGTAGCTGACGCCCGTATAGTATGCGTCCCGCTGAAGGTAATCCATCCTGTCGGCGTCAATCTGGCTCGAAATCAGGCTGACCACCTGCTTGTTTTTGTATGTTTTGGCAATGACTTCAGCAACATCCTGCGGAAATCCCGGTCCCGCCTTTCTGAGAACCTGATTCACCTCGGTGTCGCCGAGAATGATTTCCCTCGTATAGTCTTCATGATCCAGATGAAAAACCTTTTCAAAGGAATGCGAAAACGGCCCATGTCCCAAATCGTGCAAAAGCGCGGCGCTGAGACAGAGTTCGCGTTCATTGTCATCCCATTCAGGACGCCCTTTAAAAACATCATCAACCATTCGTCTGACAATCTCATAGACGCCGAGAGAATGGTTAAAACGGCTGTGTTCCGCGCCGTGAAACGTCAAATACGTCGTACCGAGCTGTTTGATCCGGCGCAGCCGCTGAAATTCACGGGTGCCGATCAAATCCCAGATCAGCTTGTCCCGCACATGAACATAGCGGTGAACGGGATCTTTAAACACTTTTTCTTCTGATAATTTTCCGTTTGGATACGCCATCGTCATTCCCTCTTTTTTTTAGCCGTGATTCTATTATATCGGCTCTGTAATTTGAAAACATCCTTGAATTTGTCCGGCGTTTTGTTCCAGTTTTCCGTCATTGATTTTTTGAAGCAAAAAAGCCTGACCCATCGGGCGAGGCTGTCATAAAAATACACATTTACTTTTTGATCTTCTTTTTCACTTTCTCAATCAGCTCGTCCTCAGTCGGCGCCGACAGCGGGCGGTTGTTTACGAAAGCAAACGATTTTTTGCGTCCGGGCCCGCAATATGACTGACATCCGACCTCCACTTTTGCATCCGGGTCAGCTTCTTTCAAACGCGGCAGCAAAGTCTTAATATTGGTGGCCTGGCAATCATCACACACTCGGAATTCATTAGCCATGATGTACGCTTCCCTTCATTCAATGTTCCTCTATGTTAAATCTTAATTTTAAAAACGAAAAAAATCACATCACATCTCATTGTACAAGGATTCATCTTATCCTGCAAGGCTCTGCGTATCTCTCATTCTTTCAGCCAATTTGTATAAATATTTTCCAATCTGGACATTCTAATACCATCAAAGATATTGGGGGTTGAGAACATTGACAAAACAAAGACAGGACGCCTGGTCGGAGGAAAATGACCTGCTGCTTGCGGAAACCGTGCTCCGTCACGTTCGGGAAGGAAGCACGCAGCTGAATGCCTTTGAAGAGGTAGGCGATAAATTAAACAGAACGTCGGCAGCGTGCGGATTCAGGTGGAATGCTGTCGTCCGCCATCAATATGAAAAAGCGCTTCAGCTTGCCAAAAAACAGCGGAAACAGCGGATGCGCGCGCTCGGAAACGGCCAGCCGGCCAAGAAGAAACTATTATACCAGCCGCCTGCACCGGATGCGGACATCATGCAGGAAACCGCAGCCGAAGAGACGGTTCAAACGGAAGCGCCAAAAGAAGATCGGCAAGCCGTCATGTCCGGCGAACATATGCCTTATGTCGATGAAAGCTTCAAGGAAGAGTTAGCTAGTTTATCACATTTGCTGGCGCCTCAGCAGCCGAGCCAAAAGGCGGAGCTCACAATGGCAGACGTCATTCAATTTCTGCAGAGCTATGAAGGCAGCGGAAAGCAAACTTCCGCCCTGCAAATGGAAAATGACCGTTTAAAACGGGAAAACCAAGAACTTCAGTCTAAAACCGAGCAGCTGGAAGCGGCCGTCGAAAAGCTTGAAAAAGATCAAAAAACCATTCAGGAAGACTACGAAACCTTGGTGAAAATTATGAACAGAGCCAGAAAACTAGTTTTATTTGAAGACGACGAGCATGCCTCTCCGTCCTTTAAAATGGACCGGAACGGCAATTTAGAAAAAATGGCCGAATAACGGAAAAACCCCTTTCCTTGTCATGGAAAAAGGGGTTTTTGCCATTTGTCAATGACGCGCATCCTGATCTATATTAATGTAAACATTGTTCAGGAGGCCTTCTTCCCGCAAGGGCTGCGCATCTCGGTCCCCGCCCGCACATAAGCATAAAGATTCAATTCCTCATCCCAAATGGTTCTTGGGAATTATTGATCGATTAGCTACTGTGCAATACACTGTATAGAGAATACAATTATTAGATATGATGGGAATGATAGTAAATGAGTAGCCAATTACGAAAAGGAGCGTTGGAACTTTGTGTGTTGTCCCTGCTTCTTTATGAAGATTTATATGGTTATGAATTAATCAAGATCATAAGTGAAACGTTCCCTGTATCGGAGGGCACCATCTACCCCATATTACGAAGACTCACAAAAAATAACTGCCTAAAAACGTATACAGCAGCTTCCGATCAAGGCCCATCACGCAAATATTACAAAGTAACAGAAGAAGGCGCCTTTTATCATCAAACATTAAAATCGGAATGGCTTGACCTGTCCGAAAAAGTGAACAGCATCATTAAGGAGGGAAAATGAATGTGTAAAGACCAATATTTAAAACATCTCCGGCGGGAAATAAAAGATCTGCCGGAACTTGAGCAAAAAGAGATACTCGCCGATATCGGCGAAATATTCCAAATGGGCGGCGCTGAAGGAAAAAGCGATGAACAAATCGCCGGCAATTTAGGAAACCCCAAAACACTTGCGCGCGCCTTAAAAGCGGATATTTTCATCAATGATGCCGAGGAGCAGAAAACATGGCGCTCCTTTTTCAAAGCATTCGGCCTGATGCTGGGTATGGGCATGTTCAACTTCATGTTTATGCTGACACCGTTTCTTTTTGCCTCTGTTGCGGTGTTAAGTTTGATGGCGATCGGCCTGATGCTGATGACCGGATCATTCTTTCTCCTTGTAAAAGTGCCGATTGTAACAGCCATTTTTAACGGATGTATGGTTCTTGGAGCGGGTATGGCGGTGTTTATGGCCGGATTTGATCTTTCGAAACTGATATTCCGCATCTTTTTGCGCTATTTCAAATGGAATGTCAGCGTTGTAAGGAGGGAAACCATTGAATCGAAAAATGTGGTATAGCATTGCTCTCATTTTAATCGTTGCCGGCCTGATCGGAAGCATGTTCTTCGGTTTTGACGGCTTTTACCCTAAATCATAAGGAAGGTGTGCAAATATCATGACTGAACCAGCCCTGATATTAAAAGATGTCTCTAAAACAATCAATCATACCCCTATTGTACAGTCAATTTCTTTCGATGTAAGAAAAGGCGAGATATTCGGCCTTTTAGGGCCGAACGGCTCAGGAAAAACCACTATTTTCAGAATGATCGTACAGCTTATTAAAAAAACAGAAGGAGCCATTTCATTCAGAGGCAGACCGGACAGCGACTTTGAATATTTTATGAGACATATCGGGGTTATCATTGAAGGCCCGGATATGTATCCGAATATGACCGCTTTGCAAAACCTGAAATATTTCACCAGACTGCGGAGCACCTCGCTGAAAACGGATGACCTTATGAATACCCTTGCAAAAGTCGGACTAGATCAGGCTGCCCGCAAAAAAGTGAAACATTTCTCATTAGGCATGAAACAGCGCTTGGGGCTCGCTTATTCTCTTCTTCACAATCCCGGGTTATTAATTCTGGATGAACCGATGAACGGCCTCGATCCTAAAGGTATGAAAGAATTGCGCACCATTCTTTCTGATTTAGCGAAGCAAGGGGTTTCTATTTTATTATCAAGCCATTTATTGTCGGAAATGGAAGAGATTTGCGATAGGGTTGCCTACATTAAAAAGGGACGGATTTTAGGAATTGAAGACATGAAGAACAGACATAATCTTGGTCAGAAAAAGCTGTTTACCGTCACGGTCGATCATCCGGCAAGGGCGAAAGAAATATTAGAGCGGGAAGGTATTCTTCAAGTACAGCAAAAAGACAGCCGCGTCATTGAATTGGAAGCGGAAGAAGATACCATCCCGTATGTCATTAAATCTTTGGCAGAGAAAGAGATTCTGATTTCCCGCGTTTCTGCAAGAACTTTGTCATTGGAAGAGAAATACATGATGATTACAGATCAGGAGGACGCGGTATGAGCATATTTCATCTGGCGCAGAACGAATTCATAAAAATAACCCGAAAAAAAGGCACACTTTTATCTCTTTTCTTCCTGTTTCTCATCGTTTTGCTGGCCGGCCTTATTATGAATCATGAGTTAGATGCTTCCTCGGATAACAATTGGAAAGAACGGCTTCTCGCCGAAAAAAAGCAGGAAGAAATTGATAAACCGGCTGAAACGACAGGCGTTTATTATTCTGCTGATGTTAAGAATAAAGACTATTATTTGGAGCATAACATCAACCCTTATGAATGGAACGGCTGGAGGTTTTTCGGCACGGTTACTTCAAACGGGCTTGAGATTTTCGTAAGCTTAACCGCGATTTTAACCGTCAGCGGGGTTGTTTCTAAAGAGTTTGCCCTTGGGACGATTAAGTTTATCGCTACAAGCCCGAATCGAAGATGGCGGATTTTAACATCGAAATTTCTGGCCTCCCTTCTGTTTACCGGTATGATTTACTTATTTTACTGTGTGAGCTGTTTGCTGATCGGCGGCGTGTTATTCGGTTTTTCCAATGCTTCATATCCGCTCGTCTATACTCATTTAAATGACAGTCTGTATACCATCAGTTCAATCAAAGCATCCGGAATCATTCTGCTTTTGCGTTTCATATCAATTATAAGCATTGTCACCATTGCGTTCACTTTGTCAGTATTGTGCAAAAGCCAGGCGCTCTCCCTCTGCTTATCGATTTTACTGCTGTTTGCCGGCAGTATATTGGGCGGAACTGATTTGCTTGCCCAATATACGTGGTATAAATTTACGCTCTTTCCGCATTTAAACCTCGTTGCTTATGTAAATAAAAGCGCGGGTGATGCGATTTCAACGTTAAACATCCCCTATTCCGTGACGGTTATAGCGATCTACTTTCTTATTTGTTTATTGATTTCTTTTTCCGTCTTTCAAAAGAGAGACATTACAGCATAGACAGAGAGGCGGCGGCATAATGAGCGGACGGCAGGAAATACTGACGGTCCAGCAATTTGCCGCTGACCGCCCCTTGGTCCATCGCTAATGGATTCAAATAACCGAAGCTCCCGCTGCTTCGCTGCTGAAAGCGTAGAAATTCCCGCCCTTCCCGTATAAAAAGCGCCTCATCGAATCGGAGAAATTTCATAATGGCTGTGTATTTTGCAACGGCGTCAATGTGATACTTTCTGCACTCGGCTAACATTAAACCTGAAAAAGCAAAGTCTGATGTTTTGTACCATTCCGTGAGAAAAGGCTGCAATTCTTTCATTTGCAAATAAGTGACGGCATAAAGGGCATCCGCCTGTTCTTCCTGGATGCCGCCCGGTGCCATGAGCAAATCGGCCTCACGTTTCATTACGGTTTCTAAGAACACGATCAGTTCTTCCGGAGTCATCGCCCCAAAATAAGCCCCTAACACCATGAGGATCATAGAGGAAGGCTCTGATTTCAGTTCCTCTTGTAAACCGCGGACCATTTGTTCAAGTCCGTTATGAAAAAAGATGCTTTTTGCGGCATCCATCCTGCGGTATATATGATACGCATACGCGAACAGGACCGGATGGCATTCGTGCGTTTTTTCTCCAAAATAACGGTCTAAGAATAGAATGACTTCTTCTGTATCCTTTCTTTTTTCAAAGTGATGACATGCCGCTAAACCGCAAAACAGGTGCATGAGATCATCTGCTTCCATTTCTTCCGGCTGCAGCTGAATGTTCTTCCAAAAACCCAGCAGCCATTCTTCTGTTTTTTTTATATTAAAATGTTCCTTGACTATCCGCATGTTCCACACTCCAGATTCAGAATCTCAATCGCCGGCAGAAGAGCCGGAGCACAATGAATGGATGGATTCTCGTTATTTATATGATGAAGAGCCGCTTGACAGCCATAAAAAAATGGATCGATACACGATTGGATAAATAACATATTGCACAGCTGTTTCATTTTTCGGCTGCCGAGACAAAACACAAGCCATTTTTGAATGGACGCCTTCAAGCCGGGATGAAGCAGATGCTCTCCCTCATTCAAATGAAGAAGACAGTACTCGACAAACTCCAGCTCGTTTTCAGCTGTTCTTTTCCATGCGTCATGGAGCAAAGGCTGAAACATCGAATTCTTGTAAAAGCGCACTTTTTCATGGTCAGTTGACATTCCCAGCTCGCTCAGCAAACCAGCGAATTCGGCGTATTTAAAATAAGGCCATTCTTTTTTTATAAGATAGCCGTTTTGCAATCCGTGACGTATGACCTGATCATCCGAATCCATTCCCTGCTTCTTTTTATAAGCTTTTGCCGTTAAATAGATATGAATCAACTCATTGACAATGGCCGTGTTACAGTGAAACAGATCTTCCCAGCATGACTTATCAACGAAAGCGGAGGCAATCCTTTCAGTATGTTCTTTTACAGCGGAAGAATGGCTCGTCTTCCTGTAGTATTTGCAGAAGCCGGCAAACAGCTGAATGCTCTTTTGATCCGGAAGCGATTGTTCAGCAAAAGATAATAAAAATTGATCCGCCTCTTCAGCTAATCTGTTCAAGCTAATCGTTCCTTTCTGCTCTAAGACAGGCATGCGCGGCACCCGCGGCGACAAGTGTTGTATGATAGCAATGTTTGAATATATCTTCTCTTCGCTGTTCACCTTTCAAACCGGGTTTATGTTGATAGGTGATGCTCGGGATATTCCCCTCTTTCATTCGGCCCTGATAGATTTTATTCCAGGCTGCTTCATAGAGCGGTTTATGGTTGTCCTTATCCATGTCGATATGTAAAAAAGAGCTGCACATCAATAATTCACTAGTAATATCTAAATTCTCAAGACAGATATAGATCCCGAGAAATTTCAGGACCTTTTCTTTTAAGGACGGCAGATGATACTCTTTATCCGTAAGCGAAGAACATCCCATGTCTGTTATATAAAAAATCGTATGAGTGATGCTGTACGCATCATGATCCGTCATATATGTATTTGGGATATCCTGACCAGCTGCTGTGTAGTGATATAAGTCAGAAAAATCCGTTATTTCCGAGGTTACGCCTGCTCTTTGCAGACTGTACTTCAGATCCATTTTCCGAAAGGGAATTTTAGCAAGGCTGCAATCAAAACGCGCTGCCGTGAATTTTTCCAGCTCCCATATCACCGAAGCCCGTGACGGATGATCAGTCAAGGTAAGAAATTCACCCGCAATAGCCAATCCGGCGAGACCGTCCGGATCAAAATGAATAAATTCTTCAAGCTGATCATTACGGAGCCTTTCTGTAATAAACTCCGTTAAAACAGCAACTTCCTTATCATCTGCCTGATTTCTGATCAGGTAATTGGTAAGAAAAATGAGTTCTATAAATGTTTTAAGGCGCCACCTGAAATCATTCGCTACTTTATGATTCATATCAAAGTAATGGATATTTTCAACAATCCATGACAGTGCTCCCCGCTTAATTTCTCTTATATACTCTTGTGTCATACTCTCACCGCCTCGTCTCAGATGTGTAGGCTCCAAACAGTGATTATCCTACTTTTGAGCGGCTAAATCAGAGAAATTCAAATTCGGGTTTTGATTGTCTTCTTGGCTCGGCACTACAAGCACCCAGCCGCTCCAAGCGAAAGAATTGCCTGATTGTTCCGCATCTCCGGCTAACAAATGCGTCGGGATCGTGATTCTTTTTTCTTCTTTTATTTTTTTAAAGTTCATATCTCCATCTCCTTCAGTTTATAGAATTATTTGGAACCTACATAAATATATTAATCAAATAAGGTATATAATGTAAACTAGTTTTCATACAACACTTCTTTTTTCACTATAACTAAATAGTATATAATTACCAAAAACAAAAAAGCCCGGACTTAGTCCAAGCTTTCCTGCGTGCCGAACACCTTCTCATTCCGTTCCAGCATTCGGGTCAGATTTTTTTCAAATACCATTTCCTCTTCCGGCGATAATCCGGCTGCATACAGGCGTCCGCTGAGTTCCTTCAGTTCAGTCAAAAGCATCAGCATTAAGTCTTGCACGGTAATGTCCGTTAGCAGCAATTCGCTTAATGAAGCCATCGTTTCGGGCCGGATATCGGGATATACGCCTTTTGTATCGTTGCTTTTGTCTTTTAAAGCGGCTTGATAGAAACGTCTGATCAGATCGGCGCGTTCGCTTCCGCTTTTATCGGCGCAGAGATAAATCTGAACCGCGGTTCCGCCCCGCAGGCGCCTTTGTGAGATTCCCGCGAATTTTCGGCCGCCGATGCTGAGATCGTAGCTGCCCGGACAGTACGATCCTTTAATTTCATATGCTTCAATTTCAGCATTGTGCGGACGCAGCATCCGCCGCACCAGCTCTGTCATCGCCTCGTAGCCTCTGTCAATGTCGATGCCTTTTTTCTCATCTTCAAAAATAAGCGAGATATTCAATACGCCTTCATCGAGAACGACCGCTAGGCCTCCTGAATTGCGGACAATGACACGGTAGCCTTCGTCCTCCAGCAATTTCACGCCGTCCTCTAAAAACGGCAGGCGTGTGTCCTGAATGCCGAGCACGATCGTCCGGTGGTGCACCCAAGAGCGTGCCGTCGCAGGCGATTCCCCTTTGCCTACGGAGGCGCACAGCGTATCATCCATTGCGAATGACTGCTTCGCATCAAAATAAGGGCCGAGGCTGGATTGGTCAATGATTCTCCAGCTCGGCTGCATCAGTAAATCAATCGGTTGCTTTCCCATCTATATTAAATCCCTTTCGTCATAGGCTTTCCATGCATTTATTATATCACTCCGCTTGAGATGATTGAAATTGGCTTTTCAAAAGAGCGATGAAGATTTCTTTGTTTTTTGTGTTCTCCATAATGGAAGATTGGATGATAGACAGCTTCCGTTTTAAGGAGAATCCTTTTATCTCAAGCACGGAAATGCTGCCGTGAAGCAGATCCTTTTGCAGCACGCTTTTTGACAGAACGGAAAGACCCATTCCGCTGATCACGGCTTCTTTGACGCCCTGGTTGCTGCTGATCGTCATCATGGATTTCGGCCGCAGTCCGTTTGATTGAAGGACATGGTCTAAATATTCCCTCGTTCCCGAACCCTTCTCCCTTGTCACCCACGCTTGATTTTGCAATTCGGCAGCCGGGATGTTTTTTCTGCCGGCGAGCGGGTGTCCGTTCGGTGCGGCAATGCACAATTCATCCTCCATAAACGGCTGAATGTCGAGCTCGTTTTTCCCCGTATGCCCTTCAATTAATCCGATATCGGCTTGAAGCATCCGAACCGCTTCGCTGACCTCCTCCGTGTTTCCGATCATGACGTCCAGGTTCAGTTCGGGATACTCGTTATGAAGCTTTGCGAGAAGCGGCGGCAGAATATATTCGCCGATGGTAAAGCTCGCGGCGATTTTGAGCTTCCCTTTGACATAATGATGATGGGCGTAAATTTCGGATTTGGCCTGTTCGTACAAAAAGACCATCTGCTTGGCGCGCTGATAGAGAATGTCCCCCGTCGGTGTAGTCGTAAAGTGCTTCGGAGAGCGGTTCAGCAAGGCGGTTTGAAATTCTTTCTCCAGGTTTTTAATGTGAAGGCTGACGCTCGGCTGAGAAATCATCAGCTTCTGCGCCGCCTTTGTAAAGTTTTTTTCTTCCACGACGGCAATGAATGTTTTCAGTTCCCCATAATACAAAAAGCATCGCCCCTAATCATTATTTTTCCTAATCGTTTAGATCATATAAATATATTTTACTAATGATTAAGACCGCAGTAAAGTGGAGTTATCAAGATAATGGGAGGTGACTGAGATGAAGATGGTAAAAGGTGTTTCAGTTACCGCAGGAATTGCGTTTGCGGCTTTCTATGTCAGCCGCCTGCCGTTTTTGCATATGTTCGGAATGCTTGTCCTTGCCATGCTGATCGGCATGCTTTGGCGCGCCGTATTCGGACAGCGGGCGGCATTAGAGCCGGGGATCGCGTTCTCAAGCAAATACTTGCTGAAAGCAGGCATCATCCTGCTTGGTATGAGACTGAATCTGGCGGATATCTATCATGCGGGCTGGCACGTATTTGCAATTGCCGTCTGCTGTATGATGTTTGCGGGTGCCGTTGTATACGGACTGTCCCGGCTGTTCCGTATAGATCAGACACTCAGCACGCTGACAGCCTGCGGCACAGCGATCTGCGGAGCGGCTGCCATTGCCGCGATCGCGCCGCAGATCAGATCAAATGAAAATGCAGCCGCCATCAGCGCGGCCGCCGTTTCGTTATTAGGAACCGTTTTTACTGTTGTATATTCTCTTTCTTATCATGGATTGGGCTTTTCTCCTGCGGCTTACGGAGCCTTTTGCGGGGCAACGCTTCACGAGGTGGCGCATGCGGCGGCGGCCGGCAGCGCCGGAGGAAAAGCAGCCGTCGAGATGGCGGTGATCGTCAAACTGACCCGGGTCGCGCTGCTCGTCCCGGCCGCATTCATGCTCGGAATGCGGGCGCGCCGCAGCGGAAAGTCAAAGACGGCTTCTGCCGCTTCGCTCCCCATCCCTTGGTTTATCTTCGGATTTCTCGGAATGAGCGCCATCCATACATCAGGCGTTATTTCAGCTTCGTTTTCCGCGTTTCTTGTTCAAGTGTCTTATGTTTTAATCGGTATGGCGATGGCGGGTCTCGGTTTGAAAGTCCATATATCGGCGTTTCGTCATAGCGGCTGGCGGGCGCTCGCAGCAGGCTTGATCGGTTCTCTCTGTTTGTCCCTGTTCGGCTGGGCCGCAGTGACGTTCTTTCTATAAAAAAAGCCGGACCTCGTAAAGGCCGGCTTTTGCGGATTACAGCGCTTGAGCAGCCGTAATTAACGCAAGATTGTAGACGTCTTCCGCATTACATCCTCTGGAAAGATCGTTTACAGGCATATTCAATCCTTGCAGAATCGGTCCGACCGCTTCAAAGCCGCCTAAGCGCTGAGCGATTTTGTAGCCGATGTTTCCTGCTTCAAGGCTTGGGAATACAAATACATTCGCGTCTCCTTTAATGTCGGAGTCCGGCGCTTTTTTCTCCGCGACAGACGGCACAAATGCAGCGTCGAATTGGAATTCGCCGTCAAGCGTAAGCTCAGGCGCTTTTTCCTTCGCAATTTTCACGGCTTCAGCCACTTTGTCCGTCTCGTCTGATTTCGCCGATCCTTTTGTAGAGAAACTGAGCATGGCAACGCGCGGGTCAATGTCAAACATTTGAGCCGTATTGGCGCTTTCAATGGCGATTTCGGCAAGGTCCTGGCTGTCAGGAGCAATGTTGATCGCACAATCAGCGAACACATACTGCTCGTCACCGCGGGCCATGATGAAGACGCCTGATGTTTTTTTCACGCCTTCTTTTGTTTTAATGATTTGCAGTGCAGGGCGCACCGTATCGGCTGTAGAATGTGCAGCTCCGCTGACAAGTCCGTCTGCGAGACCTTTGTACACAAGCATCGTGCCGAAATAGTTTTCGTCCAGCAAAGCTTTGCGGGCCTGTTCTTCCGTCGCTTTGCCTTTGCGGCGTTCTACGAAAGCCTGAACGAGTTCTTCCATGCCTTCATATGTATGCGGGTCAAAAATGTCCACGCCGTCAAGCGTAAGATTTAATTCTTTCGCTTTTGCTTGAATGTCTTCTTTATTGCCGACCACGATCGGCTTTAATACCTTGTTGCCCGCCAAGTTGTTGACCGCAACCAGGATACGTTCGTCCAACCCTTCAGGAAATACGATTTTCACATCTTTTCCTGCGACTTTTTCTTGTACTTTTGTAAATAAATCTGCCACGATATTCCCTCCTCTATGTTGACAAAAAACGCTTACTTTTACAGCATACTCTTCTTCCAGCTAAATTCAAATAACCAACTTCTATTATAGCGCTTTCAAAAAGAAATCTTATTTTTCTAACTAATTTAATTGACGGTTTGTTTCACGGCTTAGTTTCTGACACAAGGCTTCGGATTATTCAAGGTTTCTCCACAGCCGAAACGGTTAAACTGTGATATAGTGAAGGCATCAATGTAATGAAAAGATATAGGAGTGAAGATACATGAGTGAGCAGCAAAAAACGAACGAAGCCGCCCAAACGCTTGACGGCTGGTACGCGCTTCACGATTTCCGCACAATGGACTGGACGTCATGGAAGATGTTATCCAGCGATGAGCGCCTGTCGATTATTCACGAATTTACGGGACTGCTTGAAAAATGGGGTGTCGCCGAAAAAGAAGGAAAAGGCTCGCAAACGATCTACAGCATCGTCGGACAGAAAGCTGATTTCATGCTGATGATTCTTCGCCCGACAATGGAAGAGCTGAACGAAATCGAGCTTGAATTTAACAAATCAAAGCTTGCTGAATTTACAATCCCGGCTTATTCTTACGTGTCCGTGGTTGAGCTGAGCAACTACCTGGCAAGCGGAGAAGGCGATCCGTATGAAAATCCGCATGTCCGCGCCCGCCTGTATCCTGAGCTGCCCGAAGCGAAATACGTCTGCTTCTATCCGATGGATAAAAGAAGAAGCGGCAATGACAACTGGTACATGCTTTCTATGGATGAACGCAGAAACCTGATGAGAAGCCACGGCTTGATCGGACGGAGCTATGCCGGCAAAGTCAAACAGATTATCACGGGATCTGTCGGTTTTGACGATTACGAATGGGGCGTCACGCTCTTCAGCGATGATGTGCTTCAGTTCAAAAAGCTTGTTTATGAAATGCGCTTTGATGAAGTCAGCGCGCGCTACGGCGAATTCGGTTCATTTTTTGTCGGAAACCGCTTGTCTCTCGACACGCTTCCGAAGTTTTTGCACGTGTAACACCCACCCGCCTGTCCGGCGGGTTTTTTCTTTGTCAGAATTTAAATAAAATTTGCTATTTTTATCATTTTTTTTTACGATGTAAAGGAGATTCCATTTTGGTAAAGGGGTGCAGACAGTTGTCAAAACGAACCGCATTTATTATGGGAGCCAGTCAGGGGATCGGCAAAGCGATCGCTCTGAAACTGGCGGACAATGGCTTTCATACCGTCATTAATTCACGAGTTCCCGAAAATATCGAATCGGTAAAAGAAGAGATCCTCGCCAAACATCCGGATGCGGGCGTCACCGTTCTGGCCGGCGATATGTCGGACCAGAAGGCGAGAGCCGGCATTTTTGAAGAGATCAGATCACAATGCGGACGGCTTGATGTATTGATCAACAACATTCCGGGCGGCTCGCCGGATACCTTTGAAAACTGCGATATAGAGGATATGACAAATACCTTTACGAATAAAACGATCGCCTATATCGACTCTATGAAAACGGCCGCAGCAATCATGAAACAGCACGAATTCGGCAGAATCATTAATATCGTCGGAAACCTATGGAAAGAACCCGGCGCCAATATGTTTACCAACAGCATGATGAACGCCGCTTTAATTAATGCCAGCAAAAACATCGCCATTCAGCTTGCGCCTTTTCACATTACTGTCAACTGTCTGAATCCCGGGTTTATCGCCACAGACCGTTATCACCAATTCGTGAAGAATGTCATGAAGCAAAACGGCATTTCTAAAGCGGAAGCGGAAGAACGGATTGCCTCAGGCGTCCCGATGAAGCGTGTCGGAACTGCGGAAGAAACCGCGGCGCTGGCTGCCTTTCTTGCCTCTGAAGAAGCCTCCTATATTACCGGACAGCAAGTATCAGCCGACGGCGGCAGCATGAAAAGCATATAATAAAAACATCCCGCTCTCAGCGGGATGTTTCTTGTAATGAAGGAAAGGACAAACCGAGCTTTTGAATCCGCAGCACGAATTCCCTCAAATCGCCCTTCTTGGCCACCATTGATATTCTGACATAACGCTTTCCGCCGTTGCCGAAAATCTCGCCGGGCGTCACGACAACATGGGCATGCTCCAGCAGATAGTCCGAAAACTGGTGTGAAGACTCGAATTCATTCGGAATTTCAGCCCAGACATAAAAAGTCCCTTTCGGTTTTTCAATGCTCCAGCCTAATTCCTTTTCACATAACGCCGTGAAAAAGTCAATCCGTTCTTTATATGTGCGCTTCAGACGCTCGGTATGCTCAGGATTTCCTGACAGCGCCGCCGCTGCCGCCTGCTGAAGACCGCCGAACATGCCGACGAAGACGTGATCCTGAAACTCATTGACCGCCTGAATGATTTTCTCATTCCCCACGGCAAATGCCATTCTCCAGCCTGCCATATTGAAGGTTTTCGAAAATGAATAAAGCTCCGCGCCGACCGTTTTCGCTTCTTTCGCCTGAAGAAAGCTGGCCGGGTTCTGATCAAATTCGAACGCGCCGTATGCAAAATCGTGAATAAGGTGGATGTCATGTTTTTTTGCAAACGCTGCCGCTTTTTCATAAAACGCCTGATCCGCAGTCGCGCCAGTCGGGTTATTCGGGTAATTCAAAAACATCAGCTTGGCTTTTTTCAGGACGGCGGGATCAATCCGCTCAAAATCCGGCAGATAGCCGTTTTCCGGATGAAGCGGCATCTCATGCAGCTCCGCTCTGGCCATTGTAATGCCCGATAAATACTCAGGGTAGCCGGGGTTCGGGACTAAGGCGATATCGCCGGGATTCAGCAGGCATTGCGTCAAAACGTACAAACCAGCTTTCCCTCCGCCGAACAGCGCGACTTCTGTCTCCGGATTGACCGATACCCCGTACTCTCTCTCATAAAATTCCGCGATGGCTTCTTTCAGAAACGGATAGCCTCTGAACGGGCCGTATCCGTGATACGAAGGATTCAGCGCAGCCTCCCGCAAAGTTTCAACGATATGCGGCGGAGTGGGGAGATCAGGATTCCCCTGCCCGAGGTTAATGATCTGAGCTCCCGTTTTCTCCATCTCTTTTACCTTTTGAAAAACGAGCGAAAATTCCTGTTTCGGAAGTGTCTTGATGACGTCGGACGGTATGATTTCCATCTGAAAGGCTCCTTATAAATGAATTTGCTCTGATTCGTTATTCCGTTCTGAAAAGGATTTATTGACCAGTTTTGTATGCAGAAACAGCCCGCTGACCAAAAGGACGATAAACGCCATGATGACTGCCGCGTCTACAATGTTGATCAGCATGGAACCGACGGCGATGCACAATCCGATGGACGCCTCCGCCACCGAAAAAATCCGGCCCTGAATCTGGTTCGCCGCGTTCTCCTGAACTTTGACCTTTGCCAGCACTTCACCGTATTCCATTGCGATAAAGAAAAGAATGGCGGCAATGACTGACACGGCGAAAATCGGGGTAAACAAAAACAGCGCAAGCGAGACGATCGATAACACTGTAAAATACATCAGCCCTTTATTGTTGTTAAAGCCCCATTTGCTGACAAGAGCGGCGCCGATAAAGCCGCCGAAGCCGATACAGAACGTCAGGATGAAATTGCCGATTTCCCCGTCGCCTAAAAAGCGGCTGACAATCGGGAAATAGCTGTAGACGACACCCCACAAAAGCGCCATCGTAATCATCGTGAACATGGCGTTTAACACAAAAGCATTTGTTTTGATTTCCTTCAGGCCTTCTTTAAACGACTGAAAAGCTTCTCTCACGTTTTCTGACTGAATCGGCACGTATTGAAGCTTAATGCGGCTGATGAAAAACGCGGAGACAAGATAGGTCACCCCGTTAAACGCGACGGCAAGCTCCACAGAACCGCCCAACAGAAAAAGTCCGCCGGCTGCAGCGCCGACAATAATCGAAATCGTCGTGGCTTTTGCAAACAAAGTGTTGATATTTTTAATATCCGCTTCTAAAGACGACATGACCGCGAGACGTGCCGGGTTAAAAAACACGCCGCTTCCGTAAGAAACAAACAGCAGCGCCAGAAAAAGCAGCGGATATTCGCCTTTCGGGAGAAATGTCAGCCCCAAAAAGATGACGCCTCTGATCACATCCGTCCACAGCATGATTTTCACCCTGTCGAGCCGGTCCACGAGCACGCCTAAAAACGGCTGAAACACCATCGGAATACTGCGGACCGCGATGACGCCAGACGTCACCCAGTAGTCGTGATAGTATGTAGACAAAATGAGCAGGGCCGGGAGAACGCAATAGTCTCCCATAAACGAAAGCGCCTGCCCGAAAAGCAAATACTTAGAGTTCGGTTTCAGCTGTTTCATACCGGTAACGCATACTTTGCAGTCAGCTTCGCCTGCTGCTGAATTTGTTTGATTGATTCGGCCACGTCACCCGAATTGCTTCCTTTCAGCTCAAACGCCGCAATGCTGTTGAACGCTTCGAACAGCCGCAGATCCACGGATGTACCCGCCTCGGCCGCTGAGAAAGAAACGATTTCGGTGTCTCCCTTTAAGACGCCGGCGGGAATGTCAATGCTTTCAATGACGAAATCGAAGGCCGTCTCAGGCAGCTGGCCGTTCTCTTTGAAATGCTGAGGATACAAGTGGCAGTCGGCGACATAGCATGGCTCCTGCTCCAATAACCCTTTCGGCAGATCGGCTTCTTTTCCGAAACAGAGAACATCCAATAACAGCTGCGCCATATCGACGCCGAAGACCTTTTTAATATTCGGAATCATGTTCCAGCCCGCAAATCGTGCCGCTGATTCAATCAGTCCGGCTTCCCGGTTTTTCATTAATTTAATCTCTGTATGTGTTGCGCAGTTTTCGAGGCCGAGTCCTTCATTCGCCTTTTTGGCTGCTTCGACGATTTTCCGCTTCGCGTCATCATCCAAGATGGACGGCGTAATATGCGATGTCTCCGTGAATCCGATTTGCGGTGTTTTATCATGAATCGCGACGGGGAAGTATTCCCCGTCGGCCATGATGCCTTCTATGCTGATATAGTCGGAATAACCGCTTGTTTCGTACCAGTCGTCATACTCGCCCTGCAAAAATTCTTCCGCGATAAACGGCGCTTCAAACGTGACCGCTTTCGGTACGTTGATCGACTTCAGGTATTCATTGACTCTGTTAAATTCGGCTTCGGCCGTTTCCATCTCTTTGATAAGCGTCACGCCGATGGAGCTCGCCAGATATGTAGGCTTCAGAATGAGCGGCGTTCCGATTTCCTGAAGCGCGGCGCGGAAATCTTCCAGCGTCGTCACCCGTTTGTTTTTGATGGATTTGACGCCGGCCCGGTTGAAGGCGGCTCTCATTTTGTTTTTATCTCTGGCATTTTCAGCGGCCTGTACGCCCGCTCCCCGCAGGCCGAGACGTTCACACGCTTTTGCCATCGGAGCGATAAACAGTTCATTGTTGGTCGTAATGGCGTCAACCGCGAACATGCCGGCCACCTTGACGATTTCTTCGACTACTTCTTCCTCAGGTTTGTCATGATCTTCATGAGCCCAGTAAATCGAATCGGGATGCTCAAAATCAGCCAGACTCTTAAAATAGTCTTTATCTTTAATGACCGCGACCGAGTATTTTTCAATCAAAGCTGCATGAGAGGCTGTAATTGCAAAAGGCCTTGGAATAAAGCTGACCAGGTTATATTTTTCAGCAGCGCTTTTATAAAACATGTGCGGCGGGCAGCCTCCAAGATCAGCAATGACCAATACTGTTTTTCTCTCCATATGTAAACACTCCTTCTCTATTGTGCGGTGTATCCACCGTCTGCGGTGATCGCGCTTCCGGTCATATAGCTTGATAAATCCGAAGCGAGAAACAGCATGACGTTCGCTATTTCTTCAGGCTTGCCGAGTCTCAGCAGCGGATTGACTTTCGCTTTTTCTTTTTTGATTTCTTCAAGCGTGCCTTCGTTGTTTTCAAGGAACGACTTTTCATTCAAAGGTGTGTCAATGATTCCCGGGCACACGCAATTGACACGGATGTTGTGTTTGGCGTAATCGACGGCCATCGAACGCGTCAGCTGCAATACGCCGCCTTTAGAAGCGTTATATGCGGGAATGTCGGGCCATGCGACGACTCCTCCGACGGAGCACGTGTTAATGATATTGCCCTTGCCGCTTTTGAGCATATACTTGAGCGCGTGCTTGCTCATAAGAAACATGCCCGTCAGATTGACGTTGAGCACTTTGTCCCAATCGCTCAGCTCCATCTCATGAATCGGGGCGACAATTTCGATGCCGGCGTTATTGATTAACACATCCAATCCGCCGAACTTATCAACCGCTGACCGGATGGCGTTTTGACATGCCGGTTCATCTGTAATATCCGTCCGGACAAAATGCAGCCTGTCATTGTTTTCTTTCCGGATCATCGCTTCTCCCTGCGTCTCATCAATATCCGCGACGACCACATTTGCCTCTTGATTCAGAAACGCCTGAACCGCGGCATAACCGATGCCTGATGCGCCCCCTGTGATGAGGACGGTTTTATCCGTCAGGTTCATGACTCTTTCGCCTCTAATTTTTTCGCTTTTGCTCTGTTATAGCGCGGAGGGAAAAAGATATTGACTGATTTTGAATCTTTTTCAAATCTGTTGATGGCGCCGTGATCTTCTCTCGGATCGCAGAAATAAGCTGTACCGAATGTCATATCCACTTTGCAGCCTTCAATGGTCATATCATAGCCGCCGCCGATGCAGATGCCGATCTGTTCATTGCGGTGTTTATGAAACGGCATTTCTCCTCCATTGCCCGGAATGTTGGCAAGCATGATTTCCACCCAGTCTTCCACGAAGAACGTGACTTCCATCCCAGGCAATAAGTCTCTCGTTTTAAAAATATTCAAAAAATAGTCCTCGGGGCTTGTGTAGGTTTCACCGGCTTTCAGGCGTTTAATATCAATGGCGATCACTTCTTGATCCGTCTCATTTCTTGCGCCGTGAGGCACGTTAGGAGGCGCGATATAGGCTGATTCCAGCGCGGTCATCTTTCTTGTGACATCTCCGACAGTCATGGACAGCTCGCCGGAAACGACAAGGCCGATTTGGACTTCCTTATGCTGATGCGGTTCCACGTTTGTATGCGGCGGAACGTAAGAAAGCAGAACTTCCGTATCGCCTCTGACGGACGAATATTGTCTTACTCCGTTATCCCATTCTATTAATTTAGGCGTCGGGAAATAAAGTTCCTGCAAATCTTGTTCAGTTTTCATCATGAATCTCTCCTTTTCCGAATAATGACCAGCTCATGGGAATGCTTTTAAATGTTTTGACAAAGTGAAGGCCGTACTTTTGTCTGGCCAGCTCATTTGTCAGCGCGATGTCGGACAAACCGTCCTTCACTCTTTTCGCGGCTGCGCTCGTTGAGTTCACCAGATCAAACGTGACATCTTTACGGGTAAAATACTTAATCAAATTGATAGGAGACGGGTGGGATACGATGACAGCCTTATCAAGCATGTCATCCGTATATTCAAAACCGGGCCGGACAGCCAGGCCGTACATCGGGGTGTCGCACCTGAAAATTTGCAGAAGCTGCAGATCCGGTCTCATGTAGAAGTGCTTAATGCCGTCATACGCGTGAGGCACAATTGTGTATTCCAGCGGACTTTGAAGCGTTTTTTCAATGCACGATTCAAATGTATCATGCAGTGATAATTTACTGTTCACCCCTTGGAGAAGGGTAAAATTGGTGATGAAGTTTTTTGCTGCGTACTCACTGCTTGTCCCTTCAGGACCGAGCGTGTTGATCGTAATCAGTTTAGATATTGAATAAGCCTTGCTTTTTGTTTGAATGCTATTATCCAATATAATCATGAGCACCAACCAATCTGTTAAATTTTAAGTAAATATTATCCATAGACGTTCAAGCTGTCAATATTATTTGAAAATATTGATAATTATTCCTATATATTAAAAAACACCTTAAGATATAAGGTGTTAAAAATTAACATTTACAAAATTATAGAAACTTTATTTTACCGATACAATGATTGGTCGGCCTGATGCTCATATTTCCCATACCTTCTGTATGCGAAAACGCTGAGGACAAAGCCGATGAGGGTGACGGCCGCACAGATAAATCCGACAGCTGCATATCCGTATCCGACATAGACCGGACCCATGACAGCAGAACCCAAGGTGACGGCCAAATTGGACGCCAGGCTGTAAAATGCCATGATTTTGCCCCGGCGGCTCTGTGAGCAATCACTTAAAATGGTGCTGAGCAAGGTCACCGTCAGGCTTTGCATCAATCCCCAGACGAATAACCCGATGACCAAAAACGGCATTGATGACGGCGCATAGGCGAGACAGGAAAGCCATATGCTGATCACGGCCAATGCCGCGATCAAAGAGCGCATTTTCCCCGCCTTATCTGCGATTTTTCCGGTGAACACGCTCATGGAAAAACCGATTCCGTACACCATGATCAGCAGCCCTGAAGCTGTATTTCCCCCCGGGAGCATGCGGTGAAGATAGGTGCCGAGAAAGGAATACATGCCGTAAAAACCGATCATGTTGCAAAAAGTGATCGTGAGGTATACAGGGACACGGGGCACCTTCAGCGCATCCCGGAAAGTGCCTGCCTGCCGTCCGTTTTCCTCTTCTGTTTTATCCCCATCCTCCGTACTGCGGCGCGCCTCAATGAAAATGAGCGAAGCAACGAGGACAGACATGAGGGCGAAAATCCAAAACGTCCACCGCCAATTCAAAACGCCGCCGATAAAAGAGCCGATCGGAACGCCGAAAATCAAAGCGAGCGACCAGCTTGACACGATCAGACCCATCACCTTGCCGCGGTACGCATAAGGCACACGGTCGCCGACCACCGCATAAGCTGTCGGCACAAACGCACCCGCCGCAAGCCCGGAAAGCGCCCTGCCCAGAAAGAAGAAAAAGAGATTGTGCGCCAGCGCGCAGATCACCGTGCCGGCCGTAAATATAAGCAGCCCCGCCAGCAGGCTGAGCTCCCGGGAATATTTATCTCCCAGCGGAACGAGAAGCGGCGCGCCGATAAAAATCATCACTCCGTAAATACTGATGGAAAGCGCCAGCACACTGACATCCGAGCTGAAAGCCCGCGCTAAATCCGGAAGCAGCGGAGAAATCACCAGCTCTTCAGAACCCGCGGCAAATACGCCTAATGTCAAAGCAAGCGCGAGACAGATCGGAAATCGGCGTTTCGTTTCGATGTGATCGGTTTGTTTGCTGTTCATGCTCTGTGAACACCTCTTCCGTAAAACTTTTCTACCTTTTGTTGTTTTATAGTTTAGCATCCTTATGTTTCATTTTACATTTCACATGAAAACCAATTCTGATTTTTTATTTACATTCAGATTTTAAATAAAATATTTAGTTTATATTCAACAAATAATATAAAATACGCCGTCCGGTTATGCTATAGTGATAGAATCATTTGTTAAGGTGGGGGTCATGGAATGAATAACGCTGATTCAAAGGCCGCCCGCGCAGGCCTCGGCATGGTACTGATTCTCGGGACGCTCGCTTCATTCGGGCCGCTTTCGCTCGATATGTATCTGCCCGCTTTGCCTGAAGTGGCGGCCGATCTTCATACGACAGCGTCACTTGCGCAGCTGAGCCTGACGTTCTGTCTTTTGGGGCTGGCGGTCGGGCAGATCGTTGTCGGGCCGCTCAGTGATATGATCGGGCGCCGGAAGCCGCTGATTCTGTCATTGCTGCTTTATACGCTGTCTTCTTTATTATGCGCCTTCAGCCCTTCTGTTTCGTTTTTAATTGTCATGAGGTTTATTCAAGGATTCACCGGGGCGGCCGGAATCGTCATCGCACGGGCTTCCGCACGCGATATGTATTCCGGAAAAGAATTGACAGCTTTTTTCTCATTACTGATGCTCGTCAATGGGGCGGCGCCGATTTTAGCGCCGATTACAGGGGGATTTATCCTTCAGTTCGCCGGCTGGAAAATCGTATTTATCGTGCTGGCGGTGATCGGCTGTATCATTTCTGCCGCCGTGCTTACGGCGTTGCCTGAATCACTCCCGCCGGAAAAGCGGACAAGCGGCGGACTCCGGGAGACGCTGATGACGTTTCGCGGCCTGCTTGGCGACCGGATGTTTATGGGATTTGCGCTCAGCCAGGCATTTGTGATGATCGGCATGTTCGCATACATTGCCGGGTCGCCGTTTGTACTGCAAAACATCTACGGCGTATCAGCGCAAATGTTCAGCCTGCTGTTCGCCGTAAACGGTGCGGGAATCATATGCGCCACCCAAATCACCGGACGGATGGCTAAAACACATGATGAACGGAAGCTGTTTGTCTCCGGGCTGTTGATCGCCGTCATCGGAAGCATCGCTTTGCTTTTATCACTTGCGTTTGGTTTAGGCCTGACGGCGGTCTGCATTTCTTTATTCATCATTGTTTCTTCTGTCGGGATCGTCACGACGACGGGGTTTTCTCTGGCTATGCAGAAACAGGAGAAAGGCGCGGGAAGCGCTGCGGCTCTTCTCGGACTCCTGCCCTTTATCGGGGGTGCGGCTGCCGCTCCCCTTGTCGGTATTGCCGGAGAAGAAAATGCCTGGCCGATGGCTGTCAGCATTTTCGGTTTTGAGTTCTGTGCCGTTCTATCCTATGTGCTGTCGGCCAAACGGAAAACAAAGTAAAGCCCGCCGCTTTAAGCGAAGGGCTTTTTTTCTTATCCGGCAGCGCCTTTTTCCGAAGAAGCCGGCTCACGCTTCAGGCGTTTTTTGATACCGAAGTGATAATACGCGTAACAGATGATCATCAGCGGGACGCCGCAGTACAGACCGATACGCTGGTCGGGAATAAAGATGAGACTGATTAAGATAAGACCGTAAACCGAAAATCCGAGAATCGGCACGATCGGATAAAGAGGCGTTTTAAATGCCAGGTCTTTCAGATTTCCTCCTTCAGCGAGAAAGCGTCTCCGGAAAACGAATTGAGAAGCGCAGATTGACATCCACGCGACGACGGTAATCATACCGGAGATGGAAATGAGCCACACATACACCGTTACAGCCGCGAATACACTTGTCAGCAGGGATAAACCGGAGATAGCGATGGTGATGGAAAGAGCTTTCAGAGGCACGCCTTTTTTCGTCAGTTTCGTTAAGGAAGCGGGGCCCATCTTAGTTTTTGACAGGGACCACATCATTCTGGACGAAGCGTACAGCCCGGAATTCGCCACCGACAGCATGGCGGTCAGAATGACAAAGTTCATGATATCAGCCGCATAGGGAACGCCGATTTTATCCAGCACAGCCACAAACGGGCTTTCGATGACGCCTGCCGTTTGGTACGGCAAAATGGACACGAGAACAAACATCGCCAGCACGAAGAAAAACAGCGTCCGCCATATGACGTTTCGGATGGAGCGGGGAAGCGTCTTTTCCGGATTTTCGCTTTCTCCCGAGGCGATTCCGACCAGCTCGGTGCCCTGGAATGAAAAATTCACCATGACAAGGGTAAACAGCACGGCTTGGGCGCCGTTCGGGAAAAGCCCTTTGTCCGTCGTAAAGTTTGACAGATACGGAGCCGTCTGCCCGCCGTTAAAACCGACAAAGCCGAATACCGCAGCGCAGCCGAGAATAATAAACAATACAATGGCCATGACCTTAATGCTGGAAAACCAAAATTCCATTTCCGCAAAACTCCGCGCAGACAGGGCGTTAATGGAAAAAATGACGACGCCGAATACAAGGCACCACACCCAAATCGGAACGGCCGGAAACCACCGCTGCATTAAAATCCCCGCCGACGTCAGTTCAAGCCCCACTGTATTGGCCCAGCTGAATGCGTACATCCATCCGATCGTAAAACCCGTCGACGGCC
Source organism: Bacillus sp. KICET-1 (assembly GCF_027721405.1). Taxonomy (NCBI): domain Bacteria; kingdom Bacillati; phylum Bacillota; class Bacilli; order Caryophanales; family Bacillaceae; genus Bacillus; species Bacillus sp. KICET-1. The sequence continues at coordinate 1,210,563 of NZ_CP113515.1, read as the reverse complement.
CGAGAAACTTTGCGGCATACGCCTGAAATGATCCTGCGACCGGCATGGCGACCGCGAGCTCCCCCAAACAAAGCATCACCAGATACATTAAAAATCCGCCGATCACATAAGCCAATATCGCGCCGATCGGCCCCGCTTCACTGATCGTAAAACCGGAGCCCAGAAAAAGCCCCGTCCCGATCACGCCGCCGAGGGCGATCATAAACAAATGCCGGCCCTTCATCGTGCGCTGCAATTCAGTTTGATTGGTATCTCCCTGCATATACATCCCCCTTATTCCGTTATGTCAGCCATTTGTGCGTATGTCTAATCGGTAGCTGTGCAAAAGGTGCATTGTCGTCTGCTGAATGAGCTCCGGCAGCACATGGAATGTGTACGGCTTGTACACGCGTTCCGTCCATTTATGGCCGTCCTTTCCGTATACCCCTATATTGACCGACGGAATATTCAATTCCCTGATTTCTTTAAAAGGAATCGTCCCGATGACATCCCAGCCCGGAAAATTATCGGTAAAGGCGGAGACCTCCTCGTCTGTTTCATGCAGCGATAAAAAGCTTCCGTCCGCTAAATATGGGAAAAACTTTTTAAAGGCGAAGGTTTCTCCGGTTGATGCCGCTGTTTTATCGACGGCTTCTTGAATGACATGTTGCAAAAGCCGGTCCCGTGTGCTCTCTTCCTTCAGATAATTGTGCGGAAGGTAAGGCGGCGCATAGAAAATAATGACCTTGGCTCCCTGCTCAGGATCGAGTTTTTGCAGTTCCTCGACGGCTTTAAAACATCTCATCCGCAGTTCAAGATGTTCATATGTTTTAAATGCCTGCTCGATACACTGCGCCGGGTCTATCCCGCGGCTTCTCAGCCTTTTCAGATAATCTTCCAGACTGTACACTTGAACGTTCCATGACATCTCTTTTTTCGGCAGGCTCGTTCTCTCACAGTATTCGTCGTAATAATCAGATAATTTTCGTTCTGTCTCTTTGCAGGCTTCGTCAGCCACCGCAGTCAGCTGATCCATGACTTCTTTGGCGGTTTTCTCGTAAATAAAATAATTAAAATAGACATAGCTGCTGACGGCGGTCTGCACGTTATACGCTTCCTTGTTGTCACGCTGGTAGAGGCAGGTCGGCGGAAGCACAAGCTCTCCCTCAATGTTTTCCGCCATATGAATATTGTTATGAACTCTTCTGGTGATTTCTGACGCGATCAAATTCGGATCGATGCCGGACAGCGTATCTCCGACATGCACCTCCCGCCCGTAAATCGCAAAGCAAGGCAAAAGCTTCCCTGCCGCGCCCGTGTAGATGTACCTTGTCGTGTCACCCTCATACAGCGGCGTGATGAAGTCGTTATTAATCGCTGCTAAATAACGAAGCTGCTTTTCTTGTTTCAGCCGTTTTAATTCAGAAATGCTGGTTAAAATGCCGGAATGCTGGCTTTCTTCATCCGGGTTTGCCATGAACAGAATATGGCCCGGCAGCTGATCGCGCCGTTCAGAAAAGTGAAGCAGATTGGCGAGATGAACGGCAATACCGCTCTGCATATCAACCGAACCCCTTCCGAACATCCACTCGCCTGAGCGGGCGTCCCGCTGCACATCACGATCAAATTCATAGTTTGAGAAATACTCCGCGAGACGGTCGGAATCAAAAGCGATATCTTTTAAAGGGCCGAAATCCTCGATGCCGACCGTATCAAGATGAGCGTGATAAATGACCGTATTCAGGCTGTCGCCGTTTCCCTCAATAAATGCGAAAATATTTTTGCGGCCGTAAGGGTCCTCAGGAATCGCCTGCTCCCACACATGTGACGGGTTCTCCTGAAAGTAGGGAAAGCTCTTGATCATATCTTTGATATAGTCGGCTTTTTTTCCTTCTCCCAATGTGCCGTTAATGCTGTTTAACGCCACCAGTGATTTCGTAATAGCTTCTATTTTCTCCTCCGGAAGCATTTTGCTGAGCTGCTGATACATGTTCCATCCTCCTTACCCTCATATAGAGAAAATAGCGCGACTCTCTTTTTCATCGCGCTATTTCCGAAAGATTAATAGGCTTCAGACGTTGTTTTTGCCTGCATATGAAGAATCAGATAGTCAGGTCCTCCGGCTTTTGAATCGGTTCCTGACATATTAAAGCCGCCGAACGGCTGGTATCCGACAATCGCTCCCGTACAGCCGCGGTTGAAGTATAGATTCCCGACGTGAAAATCTTCGCGGGCGCGTTCAATGTGCGCGCGGGTTTTCGATAACAGAGCGCCCGTCAGTCCGTAATCGGTATTATTGGCAATCTCAAGCATATGGTCGAAATCACGGGCTTTTGAGATCGCGACGACCGGCCCGAAAATTTCCTCCTGCATCAGGCGGGCGTTTTCATCAACATCCGCAAAAATGGTCGGCTGAATAAAGTATCCTTTTGAGTCATCACCTTCGCCTCCCGTCAGGAGTTTTCCTTCTGTTTTGCCGATTTCGATATACCTCATGACTTTATTATAAGATGCTTCGTGGATGACTGGCCCCATGTATGTATCAAAATCTTCCGGACTTCCGACGGTGAGTGATTTTGTTAAAGCGACGGCTTTTTCAACAACTTCATCATAGACGTCCTGATGAATGACCGCACGGGAACCGGCTGAACATTTTTGGCCTGAGAATCCGAAGGCGGAATACACGATTGAGGAAGCGGCAAGATCAAGATCAGCATCTCTGTCTACAAGCACCGTATCTTTCCCTCCCATTTCGGCAATGACCCGTTTCAGCCACTTTTGGCCCGGCTGTACTTTTGCGGCGCGTTCATAGATGCGGCATCCGACCGCGCGGGAGCCTGTAAACGACACAAATCTCGTCTTTGGATGCTCAACCAGATAGTCGCCGATTTCTCCTCCGTCGCCCGGTATGAATTGGAGCACGCCGTCCGGCAGGCCCGCTTCTTTCATCACTTCAACAAATTTCGCCGCCACGACAGGCGCCGCATCCGCCGGTTTCAGCAGTATCGTGTTGCCTGTTACGATGGCTGCCGCCGCCGTTCCCGCCATGATCGCAAGCGGGAAGTTGAATGGAGAAATGACGATTCCCACCCCAAGCGGCTCATAGTGATACTGATTATATTCTCCGTCACGGCTCTTTACAGGGGAACCGTCTTTCAGTTTCAGCATCTGACGGGCGTAATACTCTAAAAAGTCGATCGCTTCCGCCGTATCAGCATCCGCTTCCTTCCACGGTTTTCCGGCTTCTTTCACTAGATACGCGGAGAATTCGTGCTTTCTTCTGCGGATGATCGCCGCCGCTTTAAACAGCACATTCGCGCGGTGTTCCGGCCGTACTTTTTTCCATGTTTGAAATGCCTGCAGCGCAGCCAGCATGGCCTTTTCCGCAAGTTCTTTTCCGGCTGCCGATACAGAACCGATCACTTCTTTTTTATCTGCCGGATTGACGGAAATGATCTTTTTATCCGTTTCAATCGCTTCACCGTTGATGATAAGCGGATAATGCTTGCCGAGCTGTGAATTCACATAAGCCAGCGCTTCCTGAAACGATTGTTTATTTGTCTCTTCCTGAAAATTTGTAAATGGTTCGTGTGCGTATGAAACTGTCATTAGAATTCCTCCCCGTATTTTGTAATGTGTGCTCACGCTTTATGAAGATGCAAGAAGCATACCAGCATAGCAATTTGTGATAAAAATAAGAAAATCTTTGCCGAAAGCGGACGAAGCTTGTCCGAATCTGTCAGCTGCAATCTGAAAACGCAAAGAAATTTTGCGATCTGCTATATAACTGACGCAAAATCTCTTTGCGGGTAACACTTATACCCAGCCGCGGAACCGGGCCGCTTCAGCCGACTTTCTGATGCCCGTCATATAGGCGGCCAAACGCATATCGACTTTGTGGGTATGCGCTGTCTGATAAATGGATTCAAACGAATTCACCATGACGCTGCGCAGTTTTCCGGCGACTTCCTCCTCAGACCAGTAAAAGCCTTGATTATTTTGCACCCATTCAAAATAAGACACCGTCACGCCGCCGGCGCTTGCCAAAATATCCGGCACGAGAAGCACGCCTCTTTCATTCAGGATTTTCGTGGCGTCTATCGTTGTCGGCCCGTTCGCCGCCTCCACAATGATTGAGGCTTTAATGTGATGGGCGTTTTCAGCCGTAATCTGATTGGAGATTGCGGCAGGCACGAGAATATCACAGTCCTTTTCCAGCAGCTCCCTGTTCGTTATGACATCCGAGAAGAGATTCGTCACCGTGCCGAAGCTGTCCCGCTTATCCAGCAGGTAATCAATGTCAAGGCCGTCAGGGTCATACAAAGCGCCGTGGGCGTCTGAGATGCCGATCACCTTGGCGCCGGCGTCATGCATAAATTTAGCGAGAAAGCTCCCCGCATTTCCGAACCCCTGAATGATGATCCGCGCATTTTCCAATGGAATCCCTTTTTTCTTAACGGCTTCCTCAATACAAATCGTGACGCCTTGCGCGGTCGCCGTCTCCCGCCCCTGTGAACCGCCGAGAACGATCGGTTTGCCCGTAATGAATCCCGGTGAATCAAATTCTCTCAGGCGGCTGTATTCGTCCATCATCCATGCCATAATCTGCGAGTTGGTATATACGTCGGGAGCCGGAATATCCTTTGTCGGACCGACGATCTGGCTGATCGCGCGCACATATCCGCGGCTCAGCCGTTCCAGCTCTCCGAATGACATCGTCCGCGGATCACAGATGATGCCGCCTTTTCCGCCCCCGTAAGGAAGATTTGTGATGCCGCATTTTAAAGTCATCCAGACCGAAAGCGCCTTAACCTCTTCTTCACTGACTTCCGGATGAAACCGCACGCCTCCTTTTGTCGGGCCGACTGCGTCATTATGCTGTGAGCGGTAGCCCGTGAAAACCTGTACTGAGCCATTGTCCATTTTGACGGGAATGCGTACGGTCAAAAGCCGCATCGGCTCTTTCATCAGTTCATACATATTGTCAGGATAGCCCAGTTTGCGCAGGGCCTCTTTTATGATCGATTGTGTGGACAAGAACAAATTAAGAACTTCTTTTTCTTCATCTTTCTGATTGCTTTTAGAAAGCGGGTTGGCTGACATGTTTTATCACCTCATCGTATTTTACGTGTAAGCTTCAATTACCGGCAGAACAAAATGTAAGCGCTTTTACACCAAAACCCATCAATCCCTTTCACATTGTCGTTACGCCCCTTTTTATATGCAAGATTCATGCCAGGTTTTTGTGTGTAAAAAAAGAGGCTGTTGTCAGCCTCTTTCATCCCGGATTAACGCGGGTCAATAACCAGCTTTGTTTCGGCATAGAGACTGCCGGCCCCCAAACCGTTTACGTAATCGCCTTTAATTGTATACGTGCCCGCGCGCGGAAGGTTTTTACGCACCAGGACGAGATTGTATTCAGACGCGCCCAATAAGTCAAGGGTAAGCGGAAGTCTGACCGTTTTTCCGTAGTTGAGAATTTGCGTTTCTTTCAGTGTTCTTCCGTTTACAGAGTCCCTCACAGTGGCGTTGAACCCGTCAGGAAATTGAAATTCAACGGCCCCGACGGCAAGCAGCGCATTCGGCTTGTATGTGACTTCAATATCAGACGTCGCGTATTCTTTCGTACTATTGACGGTTTTCGCTTCAATAACGGCAGATTGGGCGTTCGCATGAAAAGATGGCAAGAACACAGCTGAAAATACCGCAGCACTGATGAGAAAGGCAGAAAATGATTTTCTTTTTAACATCATGAATTCCTCCAGATCATATAGGATTCAGAGCGTCCTCTGCCGGAAAAGCGTGTCTGATGATTCCATTCGCGAATTGGGTTTCTCTTTTCCTGAGAATAATCTACCACCTTTATCCATGGAAGTAAATTATTTTTTAGAATATTCAATCATTTATTTTTCGCGAGATGAATCAGCACAAAAAAACGAAGACATCCGCTGTCTTCGTCTTGTGCGCTACCGGTGAGCCGTCTGCCAGTCAAATCCGATGGTGTCATCATTCCACGGGATTCTTTTTTCGTCAGGCTGATCCGGATTGTAGGACATCGTCGTGAAATAAATAATGGTCAGCGGGGTTTCGCCCAGCACTCTGTACCCGTGTGCGACGCCTTTGGGAATGAGAAGGAGCATCGGATTGTCTTCTCCCATGTAGTAGACATCCGTTTCTCCCTTGGTTGCCGACTCTTCGCGAAGGTCATGGAGCACGACCTGGGCGTGACCCGTCGGAAAAAACCACAGGTCATCCTGTTTCTCATGATAGTGAAATGCTTTAATGACGCCGGGATAGCTTTTGGACCAGGAAGCCTGCCCGAAACGCTCTAAGAGATGTTCATCGTCACGGACGAGTTCTGAGAAAAAACCCCGGTCATCGCTGTGTTTGATCAGCTTTTTGATTTTTACGCCTTCGATCACTTGCACTGTCCCTCCCTTTGTAAATAATCATGCAGCGCTTCCCGCCAATGCCTCATGCCGAGCCCCTGCCGTTCAATCGACTCAAGACTCAACACCGAATAAGCGGGGCGCGGCGTCTCATTTCCGTATTCCTCCGTCGTGACGGGCAGCACGGCGGCGGTTCTGCCGCTTTCTTCAAAAATAGCCTTGGCAAATTCATACCAGCTGCACACTCCGCTGTTTGCGGCGTGGTATAAGCCCGGCGGCCTGTCAAACAGACCGATCACCGTTTCGGCTAAATCCTTTGTGTACGTCGGCGCCCCGATTTGATCGTTAACGACACGCACCTGATCATGTGTATCCGCAAGTTTCAGCATCGTATTGACAAAGTTGTGCCCGCCGCTGCCGTACACCCACGATGTTCTGATAATGGTGTGGTTTTTTCCAGTCAACCGGATCAGTTCTTCGCCGAGTTTTTTGCTTTTTCCGTAAATCGTGCCCGGATCTGCGGGATCGTCGGTCTGGTATGGCCGTGTTCCTTTGCCGCTGAAGACGTAATCGGTGCTGATGTGAATGAATTTCGCGCCGGTGTTTTCAGCCTCAAGCGCGGCATAATAAGCGCCGATTCCGTTTATTAAATACGCTTTGTCGAGCTCCGTTTCACATTTGTCAACGGAGGTGTATGCCGCCGTATTGACGACGATATCCGGCTTGTAATGGCTGAACGAGTGCCGCACCGAACGCTGGTCGGATATGTTCATCATCGCTTTTGTCAAGGCGATCACTTCATACCCTTCCCGCTTCAGCTGGCGGCATAACTCCCGCCCCAGCTGGCCGGCCGCTCCGGTTACTAATACCTTCGTCAATCGGATCCCCTTCTTTCCGATTAGTCTTGGCTGTCTGTATACCAGCGAATGGTTCTTCTCATTCCTTCTTCAAATGTGACGTCCTGCCGCCATCCCAGCTCATTTTTCAGCTTTGAAGCATTGATGGCGTAACGGCGGTCATGCCCTTTTCTGTCTTCGACATGAGCAAACCGTTCCTCGACACCGAGCTCCTTCATGATAAATGACGCAAGCTCTTTATTCGTCCGTTCATTTCCGCCGCCGATATTGTAAATGTCACCGAGTGTTCCTTTTTCCAGCACAAGCTTAATGGCGCGGCAATGATCTTCGGCAAACAGCCAGTCTCTGATCTGCATCCCGTCGCCGTACAGCGGAACCGGCGTGCCGTTTACGGCATGCCTGATAATGGTCGGAATCATTTTTTCGTGATGCTGGTACGGCCCGTAATTGTTGCTGCATCTTGTAATGATGGCTGGAAGCTTATGAGTTTTCACATAAGACATGACGAGCAGGTCTGAGCTTGCCTTGCTGGCGGAATACGGATTGTTCGGAGAAAGCGGCGTCGTCTCTGTAAAAGCGGGATCATCCGGCGCCAAATCTCCGTACACCTCATCTGTGGAAATGTGAATCAGCCTGCCGGCTTTTCCCTGTAACACTGCGTCGGCCAGTCGGTATGTGCCCATCACATTTGTTGTGATGAACGGCTCTGCCTGATTTATGCTTCTGTCCACATGGGATTCAGCCGCAAAATGAATGACAGCGTCATACATTTGGGAAAAGACTTTGTCAATGTCCTCTTTTTTAGAAATGTCACCTTTGATAAAACGGAAACGGCCGTTCTTTTTTAAAGCTTCTATTTCAAGCGGCCTGCTTGCATACGTGAGATTATCCAGGACGGTAATCTGCGCGTCCGTTTCTTTCAGCATCATCTTTGTGAAGGTAAGGCCGATAAATCCGGCGCCCCCTGTAATTAAATATGATTTTGTCATGATTAATGCTCCTGTTCTTTCTGTAATGCCTGATGCGCCAGGCTTCCGGCGAGGTAGAGCGATTCATGCGTGCCCGCATCCACCCACCAGCCCGTTAACACATCATACGTCAGCTCACTGTGTTCAATGTATAAATTATTGACATCCGTAATTTCCAGTTCGCCGCGTTTTGAAGGGGAAATTTGTTCAATATAAGAAAACACTTCTGCGTCGTACATGTAGATCCCTGTGACGCATAGTCTGGTCGGCGGCTGCTCCGGCTTCTCAATGATCGACTTGATCCGTTTGTTTTCCTCATCAATCTCGGCGATGCCGAAGCGCTCCGGATCGTCCACTTCTTTCAGCAGCACTTTCGCTCCTTTTCCCTGCTTTGCGAAACGCTCCGTATAAGGTTTTAAAGAATCTTCAAAAATATTATCTCCCAAAAGCAGGACAAACGGGTCGCGCCCGGTAAACCGCTTTGCGTATGATAAACCGTCGGAAATGCCGGATGCGGCTGGCTGAACCTGATATGTGATTGAGACGCCGAGTTCTTCTCCGGTTTCGAGAAGTTTATGAAATTGCGGAATATATTCTTTTTGCGTAATCAGCAAGATATCCGTAATCCCCGCTTCTTCCAGCTTCATGATCGACCAGTAAATCATCGGATATGGACCGACAGGGAGTAAATGCTTATTGACCGCTTTTGTCAGCGGCATAAGGCGTGAGCCGGTGCCTCCGGCTAAGATAACACCTTTCACATGAACACTTCCTTACGTGTGGTTTTATCACAAATCATAAAGAATCGCCGCCGCCCGTTTGATGCCCCTGCCGTCAACCAGCGGCTTTCCGTTTTGATGAAGTCCGGACCGCATCGGATAATCAGCGGCCATGTCAGACATATGCCGTGCGAGAACGTCCGCTGATATGCATTCACCAAGGCCGAGATGAACGGCGGCCCCCCGTGCGGCGAATTTTTCCGCCGTCTCAGTTTGATGCTCCACTTGAGAAAGAACGATGCAGGGCACACCCGTACAAATGGTCTCATATAAAGTGATCCCGCCGGACACGACGGCCATATCAGCCCTCGAAAGAAGCGCGGCCATGTCATTTGTCTGCCTTACCATCTCGGCATAAGGCATTTGTGTAAGATGCGCGCGCACGTCATCAGCATGAGGCGCGGCGCCGCCCATGACGATGATCACTCGTTTTCGCTGAATATCGGGGATGCGGCGGCATGCTTCCATCACTTTAAAGACAAGCTTCTTCGGGTCGCTTCCTCCTAATGAAACCAATATGGTCCGGCATTCTTTTCTCAGCTGATAGAGCTGCTTTGCTTTTTCAAAACCCGGATGAAGAATGATATATTCCGGGCCTTCATATACAACGGCGCCGCCCATTTGAACCGTCCGGCTTTTCAGCCCTCCGTAAATGCCGTTTATAACGGCATCGCATAAATGAATGACATGTTCCCGTTTTTCTTCAAATAAAACGATACGTGCCGATGAATGCTTTTTGATTTCCTCTAACCAGTCACACGGCATATCGAGCAGATCGAATATGAGAAGGTCAGGAGCCTGCCTGTTTATTTCCCGGACAATAAATTCCTTCTGTCCCTTGACAGGCTTGATGATCACTTCCCATTGATCAGATGACAGATAAGAAAAAGCCTCTTTATTTGTGTAGAACGTTATTGAGCAATTGTTCTTAATGGCACCGGCAAGCAGCTTCATCCGGACCGCGTGCCCCATGCCGATGTCACGGCCCCCGTCCGCGAAAATCAAAACCCGCATGCTAATCAGCCTCTTTTTGCCGGATCATTTGATTAATGGCCCTGAGCTCCGGATCACTATTCAGCAGATGGATCAATTCTCTTGCCGGAATATCAGGACGCGAGCCCGCTTTTACGTACAGCTCGCGGGCCAGCCTGTAGTCCTCTTCTGTATCGACGGTCATCCGCAAGTGAGGAGCCCGGAGTTCCTGCGGGGGCTCAGGAAAGAGAAGCCGGTACTTCTCAGCAGATTCTCTTATTAAAAGCGTGACATGCTCCTGATATTTGTCCGCCAGCGTTTTGTCGGCATTGATCTCCGTTAAAAGGCGCGCGTTTACCGCCTCGCCGCCGATGCCGAGCGGTGTACCGCAGATATACGTGTAGTCTGCGTGCTGATCTAAATGCGATTGAATCAGAAAATCAAGCAGCGAAGGGTCGACAAACGGGTTATCCCCCGTCAGTCTGACTGCGATGTCCGGTTTTACTCGTTCGATGACTTGTGCAAAACGGTCAAGCACGCGCTGCTCGCTGCCGCGGTGCACACGGTAGTTCTTGCTGAGGCAGTGCGCAGACAGAATGTCGTCGGTCTTGCTGTCAGACGAGGCGACGATCAGATTATCCCGCGATTGATCATAATACTCGCTTTGCCGAACCCTTTTGACAATCATATCGAGGATCGTATACCCGCCGATCGGTTTCAGCACTTTACCGGGAAGACGCCCGCTTCCCATCCGCGCCTGAATGATAAACAAAATGTCAGTCATCATATGGGCTGCCTTTCGTCAAAAGGTCATCCCAAGTGATGCCCGTGTCGGCGGGGATATCCCTGACCGCACGCGCCCCGTCAGTTAAAAGCTCAAAATATCTCGGGTGAAGCCCCTGCGGTTTTTGGCCGGGACGAAGGACGGCAAGGTTTTCCGCCGTAAAATATTCGCCTTTTTGAATCGGCGCTGTTGAAAAAATGCCTCTGTAAGCGAACCTTCTGATATCCCCTTCAATCGGTGTCGTCGTTTTATGAGAACTTCCCGACAGCACTTCCGGCACCGGAGCGTGATGCCCCTGCCGCAGCTCCGCTTCAACTGAGCGGATCGCCGCAACCATTTCTTTTAATTCATCCGGATTGAGAGCGAAGGAGTGATCAGCACCGGGCAGGTTTTTATCGATCGTAAAATGCTTTTCAATCAGTTTCGCTCCGAGCCTGACAGCCGCGCACGGCACATCATACGGATGGGCGCTGTGATCGGAGAAACCGATCACTGCATCCGGGAATGCGGCGGCAAGCATGGGAATGACGCTCAGATTGCTGTATTCAGGCGGCGCGGGATATTTCGCCACACAATGCATGATCGCAATTTCTGTGTTCCCCTCGCCGGTAATGGTTTGATAAGCCTCCTGAATATCTGAAATATCAGCGCCCGCGGTGGAAAAAATAATCGGGGTCTTCAGCCCCGCGACATATTTCAATAACGGCAGATGATTCAGCTCGTAGGAGGCGATTTTAAAGGCTGAAGGGGAAGTCGCATACAGTAAGTCGGCAGAGCCTTCGTCACATACCGTACTTAAAAACAGCACGCCTTTTTTCTTACAATATTCAAGCAGCGGTTCGATCCACTCGGCGGGCATTTCCATGGATTGCACCAAAGAAAAAATAGAGACGTTTTTTCCCGCAGCGGTTTTGTACAAGCCCGGGTCTTTCTGATACATTTTGTCAGCCTGAAACATTTGAAACTTGACCGCGTCCGCGCCGGCCTCACTGGCCGCATCTATCAATTCAAACGCCTGGCTCAGTTTTCCGTCATGATTAATTCCGGCTTCGGCGATGATGAATACGGGCGAACCTTCGCCGATTGACTTCGTTCCGATTTTGCATGATGCCATCAGTCCGCCTCCTTCCCGGGCCACACATGATAGTAGTAATAGGACGCATCCGCTTTAAATCCCATTCTTTCATACAGGCGGATGGCTCTTACATTGTGGAGCTGCGTTCCCGCTGATACAGTCTTATGCTGAAAGCGCAATGATTGTTCAATCACGTGCGCCGCTAAATGGAATCCCGCTCCTTTTCCTTCAAAGCCCGGCTTTACCGCCATCAGATCAAGGACGAATTCATCGCCTTTAGACAGCCCCTGAACAAAGCCCACGGTCTCTCCCTTATATGTGGCGGCGAATTGTAACGAAGCTCTGCCTTCCGCGTTATTCCGCGCCCACTCTTCAAACAGGCGGTTTGCACTTTCATAGCTGAGGCGGGGATCTTGGTAATACCTGCTTTTTGTAAAGGCGTCGCGGGCCAGCCGGCTGATCGCTTCCGTGTCGCCGGGTCCGGCTTCTGTAATCTCAAATGGCGGCGTGCTGTTATAAACACGCACCGGGCTGACGAGCTTGAGCAGACTCCCTACAAAATAAGCGTTCGGAAGCTGCTGAACGACCTGCATCGCGCCGATATCTTCAGCCGGTATTTTAATAAATATAAAATCAGTGCCTGCCGCCCGCCTTGCCGCGTAAAATTCCTGAAACAGCCTTTTGAGCTGTCCGGTGCTGTTTGCGGCTGCAAGCTTCACATTGATGATATTTTTTCGGAACAATTGACTTTCCCACGAAGAGTTTTCATATAAAATCACGCCTTGAAGGCTGTTTTCCTCCAATAAACAGAGCGACGATTCATAGGCTTCCGGCTGGATGCCCTTCTGATGCAGGAAGGCATGAATCATGTCCTGAGCAAGATTTTCCCTCAGTCTGTACACCTAATCAGCCCCTTTGACGATATCCGTAACGGCTGCAATGACGTATTCAACGTCGTCATCTGTCATTGACGGATAAAGAGGGAGTGACACGGTGCGGTGATAATACGCTGCCGCGGCCGGAAAGTCAGTTTCCTTATATCCGTACGTTTTTTGATAATACGGATGGAACGGAACCGGAATAAAATGAACACTTGTGCCGATATGATATTGGTCTTTTAAAGCGGAAATCAGATCGTTCCGGCTGACCCCGGCCTCCTGCTCCTCTATTTGAAGAACATACAGATGCCATGCATGCCGTCCGTCATCACTGACATGCGGGATGGTCAGCCCTTTCATGTGTCTGAAGGCGTCCTGGTAGCGGCTCGCAATGTCGGCTCTTCTTTGCTGCATGCTGTCAATCCGTTTCAGCTGATGAAGCCCAAGCGCTGCCTGAAGATCAAACATATTCATTTTATAGCCGGGCGTTTCGACCTCGTAGTACCAGCTTCCGTTTGAAGAATAGCGGTTCCACGCGCCTTTGCTCATGCCGTGAAGGCTGAGCACCCTGATCTGATCGGCAAGCCCGTCATCGTCCGTCGTCAGCATGCCGCCTTCACCGGTTGCCAGGTTTTTTGTCGCGTAGAAGCTGAATGCCGTCGCATCACCGATTGATCCGATCATTTTCTGTTTATAAGTGGTATACACGGCATGTGCGGCATCCTCTAAGACAAATAACTGATGCTTTTCGGCAATGGCCAGAATCTCATCCATATCACACGACTGGCCGGCGAAATGAACGGGTACAATCGCCTTTGTCCGCGGGGTGACGGCCGCCTCAATGTTTTTAGGGTCCGCATTCAGCGTAAGCGGATCGATGTCAACAAACACCGGAACGGCGCCTGTGTGCACGATTGTATTGGCTGTTGAACTGAATGTCACGGCAGACGTGATGACCTCGTCGCCGGGACCGATTCCTTTCGCTTTCAGGGCCAAAAACAAAGCGGCGGTACATGAGTTCAGCGCGATCGCGTGCTTTGCCCCCGTCCAGGCGGCAAAGGCTTTTTCAAACGCCTCTACTTTCGGTCCCTTTGAAAGCCAGCCCGATTCAAGCGTATCAATAACCTCCTGAATTTCGTCCTTCCCGATCATGGGCAATGAATAAGGAAGAAAAGCTGATCTTTTTTGCACCATTTTCTTTGCGCTCCTATCTTTTTTATGAAGGGTCAACCCGTCTGAAGCTGACTCCGGTTTTTTCCTGAAGCACTTGGCATAAAGCGGCAAGCGAATCCTGAACCGGGTAGTTCGCGGCGACAAAAGCACGGCGCGCCTGTTCCGCTTTTTGATATTCCGCGGGGCTTTCGCATATCCGGATTAATTCCTGAGCAAGTGCCTGCGGGTCCTCAAAAACAAATTCTCCAAGTGAATGATAATAAGGGTATCGGCGGGTTCCCGCTGATTTTCCGATCAGCACGGGCTTTTGAAACAGCATCGCTTCAAGACCGACCGTTGATGTCTGTGTCACCGCAGCGTCAACATACGGTAGAATATCATACAGCTCCATCTCTTTTTTGATGATTTTGCCTGCTTTATATTTCCGCAGCACCTGATTGTAAGCATCCAGCTTGTTTTTGCCGATTTCCCACGGATGCGGTTTAATAATGAGCTGCATGTTCTTTTGGCCGGCAAGCTCTTCAAGCACGCCCGTATAAAATTCATCAGAAAACGGCTGCGTGGCGATCAGCACCGTCCGCTGTGACGGGAGAAAAGAAAGTTTGCGGTAAAACGTGTCTTGATCTATCGGCTCTCTTGAGAAAATCTCGTCGAAACGGGGATGCCCCGTGATGATGATTTGTTCATCCCTGCAGCCTTTTGCTTTATACCACTCCGCTTCATAAGCCCCGAATACTGCCTGATAGTCCGTAAATACGGGCAGAAACGCTTCATCTCCCATGAGCGCTCCGTGCTGCAGACAGATGCTGACGGCGTTTTTTTTCGCGGACATCAGCGCCAGCACACGGCTGTAAATATCCTCCGTCGTGCCGACTACAACGGCGGAAATCTTCTCGGCCGTAAACAAAATATCAACGGCGTCAATCGCTTCAATAAATAATGGAATGTCTTTATACAAACGTTCCTGAAATTCTCTGTTTCCGAAAGCGGGATGGCTGTGAAGCTCTTTCAAAATGGAATGGGCTTTTTCAATATAAGGGACGGGGTTCCCTTTTTGCCCCATTCCCGTCAGCTCCAATTTGCAGATAACGGGCAGCCCGTAATGGTCAGGCAGACTCCATCTGGCCAGTACCGCTGTTTTTGCCGGATCAAACTGCCGGTAGTTTCTCTCGGTGAACCGAATATGATCGAAATGCAGAATGACTTTTCCGTTTACCGGTTTCTCATCTGTTTTCTTAATGTTTTGCCTTTTTTGATCATAATATGGCTGTATACCGGCTTCAGGAATATGCTGATCAGCCGGACCGAAAAGCTCTGGGTTCTGCTCCATGCTCTCCCGAAGCGCCGGACTGATATATTGATAAAAATTACTGATCAATGTGAGCGGGATGTCTTTGTAGCGAAGTGACTGAAAAAGGTCAATATACTGCCGGTACAGCACCCAATAATTCGCTAAGTATGCCGACAAGCCCTCACCCCTTTCCAAGCTTTTTTAATGATTCCCTCAGCTCCCGGCACGTGGTCTGCTGCGGAAGGCTGTTCACAAACTCGTTTTTCTCCGCCGCGAAAAGCTGATAATGGATGGATTGATCGGTAATATAATTGATATCAAGCTCCTCAGAAATCGGGTAAAACGGATAAAAATGATTCACTCTCCAGAAGAAACGGGCGTCACCGATCCGGTAAAACGCGGGGCTTTCATCCCAATAGGAACCGAATGCCGATTTGACCTGTTCCAGCACGGAAAACCGGTGCATGACAGAACAATGGTCAATGGCGCACGGCGCGTTCCACACGATCCGTTCGGCGGGCCTGGCCGTCTCCTTCACCGTCTCTTTCCGCTGATTCAGATGATAGGTTTTGGAACTTGAATACACGACGGCTTTTTCCGGGTCTTCATCAAGCTCTTTCACCATTTTCTCAAGCCGTTCCGGCACATACGTGTTGTCGTCGGTCGCATACGTCACGTACTCGCCCTCCGCCATTTCTATTGCCTGATTAATCAAGGCGGCGTAGCGTGTTTTTTCCGTTCTTTCTTTGACGCCCGATACATCGCTTTGATAAAACCGGACGCGGTCATCCGTGAGAAAAGGACGTATTTCCGCCAATGTCGCTTCATTTGAGTTGTCATCCATAATGAACAGCTCAAAGTCCGTAAACGTCTGAGACAGAATACTTTTAATAGAGCGGGCCACATAGTCACTTTTGTTATAGCTCGTCATGATCACTGACACTTTAGGCAACTCGTCACCCCCTTTTCGCACCTGAAACTACCGCTATCATATGTTCCTTATGCGGAAGATGCGATAGGAATACAGACTATTATGTGAAAAGTCAGCATTGCGCGCACAAAAAAAACCGGCTCTGATGTCCGGACTCATTGGAGCGTATTTTCTTTTTTCGCATAAATCTTTCTGCGGGCTCATATGGTGGAATAGATAAAAACAGCAGCTTCTCTGTCGGCTGTCTGATACTTGTCAGGAGGTTTCAGCATGAAGAGGTTTTCATCAAAGGAGGAACAATATGAAACCGAAAAAGAATCAATATCAGCAAATGCAAGGGATGGGGATGGGAATGGATATGCAAGGATACCAGCCGCAGCTCGGGCCTAATCCTTATCCGCAGCCTCAGGGCGGCCAAGGATCGCAAATGATGCCGATGCAGCAGCAAATGACAATGCCGATGCAGCAAGGCCAGCAGGGCTTCGGCGGGGGGTTTCCCGGCCAGCCGCAGCAGCAGGGCCAGCAGGGCTTCGGCGGGGGGTTCCCCGGCCAGCCGCAGCAGCAGGGCGGCGGCAGCTTTCAGATTCCGTCAGGTCCATCATCGTCACAAAACGTTCCCGGCATGCTGCCGATTGAAGAGTCATACATTGAAAATATTCTGCGGTTGAACCGGGGCAAAACGGCGACGATTTATATGACATTTGAAAACAGCAAAGAATGGAATTCAAAGATTTTCCGCGGTGTGATTCAGGCGGCGGGACGTGACCATATCATCATCAGCGATCCGAAAACGGGCACCCGCTATCTGCTTCTGACCATTTACCTTGATTACATCACGTTTGATGAGGAAATCGCTTATACTTATCCGTACTCCATGTCTTCTTATTCTCCGAGATAAATCAAAAAGCCAATCGCTCACTTGACAGAGGATTGGCTTTTTTTCTTTATAAATATTTGACGGCCGCGACGATAATCATAATCCAAGAGATGATAAACGCCACGCCGCCGAGCGGTGTAATCGCGCCGAGAATAGAAATCTGCGTCACGCTCAATACGTACAGGCTTCCTGAAAACAGAACGATGCCCGCAAACATCAGCCAGCCCGCAACAGAAACACTGCCTGCGCCAGAGAGCTTTTCGGCCAAAAACGCGACAGCCAGAAGACCGAGCGCGTGATACATATGATATTGCACGCCTGTGTGCCACACCTGCAAATATTTATCGGGGATTTTCCCTTCAAGCCCATGCGCGCCGAAAGCGCCCAGCGCCACGGCCAATAAAGCGTTAATCGCACCAAGAATAATAAACACTTTCATCTATTTTTCTCCCGCCTTTTCGTTAAAGTTTCCAATTCAATCATAACCCAACATCGGCAAAATTCAACGTCCGTCATCCGATGACACGAGATTGTCGGATTTTTTCTTTTTGATAAGCTGGATTCGGTCAATCGCTATCGCCAGCAGCGTCCCGAGCACAAGGCCGTTGCTTAAGAGCGAAATCAGGATCGGGTGCATCCCTGATAACGCGCTCTCCGGCACAAACATTACGCCGACCCCCGTCAGGAGCGCCAGACCGATAATGGAGCGGATTCGTTTTTGCTCCGCTTTCTCATAAGAGTCAAACTCCGTAAAGGCAAGACCCGCCATCGTGGAGAAAACGACGAAGTTTACCGCAAAGCCGACCGGTGAGGGCAGACTCGCAAACGCATTCATAAATAGCGGGATCATACTGATGATCATGACAAATACACTTCCCAAAAGAAACGGCTTTTTCGAAGGAAGCTTCGTCGTCTCAATAAAACCGGCCGCCCCTGAAATCGGTACAGGCGCAATGCCCCCTGACAGCCCGCTCAAAAGGTGGCTGATCGAAGCCGCAAACCCTGCCGGACGCTCACGCCGCTTCCCAACGGTGCCGCCGAATTTTTTCACCGCCGCTTCTACAACCCGGATGCTCGCGAGCATGTTGACAATCAAAAGAACGGTAATGAAGAGTGACGTAATGATCAGGCCGCTGTCAAACACGGGTTTTCCAAACGGAAAAAGAGCCGGCAGCTGAATTATGCGGTCCGGTATTTGAATCGGTTTGGCTGCGCCAAAGACGGCGAATAAGATCCATCCGCCGGCAAGCGAAAGGAGAATCGCATACTGTCTTAAGAACGTAACATTCGATCGGGACATGATGAACATCGCCGCCGTCACAACCATGGCGAGCCCGAATACAAGGCCGTCGACGCTGTTTTTTAAATAGCCGATGCCCAAAAGGCCTTTCACAATCGGCTGACTCAGCTGCATGACCAACAGCAGCAGATACACACCGGTCACAACCGGCGTAAACAGCACGGCCAGCCGTTCAATCACTTTAAAAAGGCTGAACAAAAAGAAAAAGACAGCGCTTAATAACAGCGCCCCCTGCAGCGCCCGCAGCGTCTCGCCGAATGTCGCGAACACCGTGCCCGTCAGTCCGCCGTAAATCGTGTATACGCCCCACCATAAGCCTGCCGGGCTTTCATTAATCGGCAGACGATGTCCCTGGAGACATTGGATGACCGCGGCGACGCCAAGCACAAAAAATGTGCTCTGAATCAATGCGGCAGAATCGGCATGGTTCAAGTGAAATGATTGTGCGATGGCGACAGGAACTACAATCGCAGCCGCAATCATAAATGCCGTCCATTGCAAACCCCCGAGTATCAGTTTCAAGTCAATCAACCTCTCCTGTTAAAAATCGAAAATGGAATCCCCGTTTCCGTCTTCCTCACGTTCGTCTTTCGCTTTTTTCTGATATTGGTTCAGCCCGGCGCTGCCCATCATTTTTTCAAGCAGCAGCGGGTCTGTCGAAGGAGACGCTGAAGGTTTCGGCGCCGCTTTCGGAATCGGATTCTGCACAGGAGCCGGATCGGTGTGCGTCTGAGTGCCGAGCACGACATCACACAGAGAGCGGATGGCGGCCGCGTGCATTTTGACCTCCTCGGTGCGGGCCGCTGTTTTCGCCTGCCTCAGTTCTTCTTCCATCTTCTGAATCAGAGCAGAGATATGTATGTTCATGAGTAAATCCTCCAGCAGTAATTTGTCTTCTTCCTGCATTTTATCAAATTTCTGAGTGAATCGCAGAATTGAGTTTGTTATTTTTTCTGGCGGCATACCGCCCGGAACGCCAAAAAAGACGCTTCCGCCGGGCGGAAGCGCCTCAAAAAAAACGTTTATTGCGGCAGGTCGGGGATGCACCAATCGATCGGCTGCTCCCCCATTTTTTCAAGGGCGGCGTTTGTACGGGAAAACGGTCTGCTCCCGAAAAAACCGTTCCTTGCCGAAAACGGGCTCGGATGAGTCGATTCAATAATAATGTGTTTCGATGTGTCAATGCGCTCTTTTTTCATCTGCGCGTGACGCCCCCACAGGATAAAGACAATCGGTTTCTCTCTTTCATTCACCACATCAATGATGCGGTCAGTGAGCCGCTCCCATCCCTTGCCTTTGTGGGAATTGGCCTGACCGCGGCGAACCGTAAGCACTGTGTTTAACAAAAGCACTCCCTGCTTCGCCCAGCTGACGAGTGATCCGTGGTTCGGTACGGAGCAGCCGATATCGTCCTGAAGCTCTATGAAAATATTTTTCAAAGACGGCGGCTGTCTGACCCCGGGCTGAACGGAAAAACTAAGCCCGTGCGCCTGTCCTGGCCCGTGATAAGGGTCCTGTCCGAGAATGACCGCTTTTACATCCTCATAGGGCGTATAATGCAAGGCGTTAAAAATATCATGGCTGTCAGGATAAATCGTTTGGCTGCTGTATTCTTGTTTCAGCATTTCTCTCAGCTCTTGATAATACGGTTTGTCAAATTCATCTTTCAGCTGATTCCACCAGCTGTCCTTTAAAAGCTGTTTCAAACTGTCCGTCCCCCCTTATGAACTGTGCAGTCTTGAATGGACGGGCTTTCCGTCCCACACAATGTCAGTCGGCGCCTCCCGCCTCTTCATGTCCGGCTCTTCAAGAAGAACCGCGAAGTTTTTCGTCGGGAGCTCCCCAAGCCCGTGCTTTTCGCTTAACCGGTCTAAGTACCGCTTCCGTTTGCCGCCGAGATCCGCGGACTGATTGCCGCCTCCCTCAAAAAACGCATATATGACGCTCGCGCAAGGAACACGCTTCACACGGTGCTGTTTCGCGGCGCGCAAATAAAAGTCCCAGTCCCAATAATTATGGACATCCGGATCAAAATACCCTAACGTGTCATGCAGAGAACGCCTGTACATGCTGCCTGACGGAACGTACGTGGAAAAAACCCGCATATCCGCATAATCCGCCGTATAAGCGAACGGCTTTCGTGACACCGGGTATCTCGTGCCGCCCCGTTCTTCAAATGACACAATTTCCGCGTCAGAATGGACAAAATCCGCATCAGCAAGTGCAGCCGCCATTCTTTCCAAATGGCCCGGCGTAATGAAATCATCATCATCGCACAGCATGATACAATCACCCGACGCTTTTTTCACACCTGCGTTCCGCGCTTCCACATGTCCGGCATTCTGTTCTAAATCAATAATCTGAATCGGCAGATCGCTGTACAGCTGCTTCGCTTGTTCGACCGATTCCCCGGCATCATTTACGATGATGACTTCATAAGGCTTTATGGTCTGCATGGAAATCGACTCCAGCAGCTCACACAAAGCCGGAATCCGGTTATACGTGACTATGACAATTGATATATTCATGACCCGCTCCTTCTGCTTTTTTCTCATGTTCTATTAAAACATAAAGCGGCGGAGAGATCAGGGGGGATTTTTGATTTCGGCCCATTCAGAAACAAATCCAGGTCATGCCCGCCAGCAAAACGAGAATGATCAGAAGGTCTCCCCAAACAGTGCATACCGCCTTGGCATTAAGTCTGCCCGCCTCCATGGCGTTCCAAAGTTTTGATTGATAAACAGGCACCAACACCATCGCATAGCATGTGCACAAGCAGACAAAAGCCGGCGGGACAAGCGCACATCCATCCTCATGCCAATCATGAATCAGTTCCGGTATACTCACCCCGCTGTCAATGTACAAGTATAATATACCCGCCAGCGGAATGAGCGAACTGATCTGCAGCTCGAAAAGTTTCACCTTCCACTCACGCGCAAACGAAACGGCCCAAATCCATCCCAGCGCATAAAACAATAGAAGAAGCAAAATACTGAAAACAACAAAAATAGCGTCTTGCATCCCATTCAGAACCATAATAAAAAGACTCACAACGGGCAATGCAAGAACCAAGCCGCAGACGGTAAATACGGTAACGGTTATTTGGGCGCACGCGCCGTACATCCACGAACCTAATCTCATTTTAACACCCCTATATAGATTCCCTATGTATATAGTGAAAAAGATCAGGCAAGTCTCTGCCTGCCTGCGTAAAAACCTATTTTGCCGCAAAACGGAAAACATACCGTCACAACGGCGCATACTGCCGCAAAACTCGGTGTGACCGCCGAAGGAAACAGCCCAGCCGGAACCAGATTGAACAAAAAGACAAACATAAAACATAGATTCGGCACCATTGAAGCCCATACCGTCCGCTCAGCAAGCTTTTTGCCGCCAGCCCCGAACTCCTTGCCAGCTTGATAGCCGATTTGGAACCAATACAGCACATAACCGATCATAATCAGCCATACTGACACGGAAATTCCTTTCCACAGCGCGTCAACAGCGGGATGAATCCTCCACGCGTGCATCACCGTAATCATCGCCCCCATCACAAAAAGACCGCAGTTGCAGAACAGATAAAAGAACATAAAAGTCCGCGCGGGCACCGCCGAAGCTTTTTGAAAAGCAGAGATAATCTCAGACGGAGTCCCCACTTCCCGCAGAATAAGCGCCATCGCTTCGCTTTCGGTTTTGCCTTTTTCCAGATGATCACATATGGCATGATGAATATGGCTTTCGATTTCTTTTAATAATTCACGGCTTCCGGCCTTGCCTTCCAGCCCTTTTCTGATTTCCTGCACATAAAGGTCTTTATCCATTCTGCCCGCCCCGCTTCAGCATCCGGTCCATCAGAGCAGAGAACAGATTCCATTCCTTCGTCCGTTCGGCTAGAATGTTTTTTCCTTCATCGGTGATCCGGTAATATTTTCGGTCCGGCCCTTTGGTCTGCTTTTCCCAGTAAGAAGAAATATAGCTTTGGCGTTCAAGCTTATGAAGCGATGGGTACAGCGTGCCTTCCTTCATTTGCAGTTCATTCCCGCTTCTTTTCTCCATTTCTTTCACTAGTTCATACCCGTACATGGGCCGTTCATTCAGCAGCGTCAGCACCAGAATGACCGTGCTTCCCTTTACAAGCTCCCTGTTGAGCATTTATTTTCTCACCCTTACCTAGTAATCTTATGTAGGTATTGTACGCACATCCCCCGCGGCTGTCAAATCATTCCTCCAAGCCTTCCGTATTGTGATCGGGAGAAAATCTAACTATAATGAGATATAAAACACTGATGGAGGCCATTGATATGTCAATGCACAAAGCACTTACTATTGCCGGTTCTGATTCCAGCGGCGGCGCGGGAATTCAGGCCGATTTAAAAACATTTCAAGAAAAAAACGTATACGGAATGACGGCTTTGACCGTGATCGTAGCGATGGACCCGGAGAACAGCTGGGATCATCAAGTATTTCCGATCGATGCTGATACGATTCGCGCACAGCTGGCGACGATTGTTGACGGAATCGGCGTAGACGCCATGAAAACGGGAATGCTCCCTACCGTGGAGATCATAGAGCTTGCGGCGAAAACGATTAAAGAAAAACAGCTGAAGAATGTCGTTATCGATCCTGTCATGGTCTGCAAAGGAGCGAACGAAGTGCTGTATCCGGAGCATGCCGAAGCGCTTCGCACCCAATTGGCGCCTCTGGCAACCGTCATCACGCCCAACCTGTTTGAAGCAAGCCAGCTGAGCGGTATGGATGAATTAAAAACGGTGGAAGACATGAAAGAAGCGGCCAAGAAAATTCACGAACTCGGCGCGAAATATGTATTGATTACAGGCGGAGGCAAATTGAAACATGAAAAAGCGATCGACGTGCTGTATGACGGAGAAACCGCGGAAGTATTAGAAAGCGAAATGATTGATACACCTTACACGCACGGAGCCGGATGCACATTCTCCGCCGCCGTGACGGCAGAACTGGCCAAAGGCGCTGAAGTGAAGGAAGCCATCTATGCGGCGAAAGAATTTATCACCGCGGCAATCAAAGAATCCTTCCCGCTGAACCAATACATCGGACCGACTAAACATTCGGCGATGCGTCTTAGCGGAAAATAAAATAAATATCCCCCTCATGATCGAGGGGGATTATTTCATTTTTTTCGCGGATGACCGTAAAAACATCTCAATCGATTGCACAAACAGCGCATATTCCTTCATCTGTTCATATGTATGCATCAGCCGATCACTCCATTCATTGTGCGGCTCAGCCCTCTTGAGCATGCGATTCAGCTGAAGCAATACTTCTTTATATTCTTCCCGCTTATCTTCCACTTGCTCTGCGGCTTTGACAAGTAAACATTTCGGCGTCATCTTCTGATTTTTCAAAACTGAGAAAACAACTCCTTTTATTCCTGGAATCATAGTCTTTCGTTTGAAGAATAGCACAGATGGCATAGGTTTCACATAAGAAAAAAGAACGATTTTCTACAAAAGTGTCCAAATTGAGCCATTTATTTCCGTTTTTCCTACCGAAGTGACGGTTACGTCATCATTTCCCGGGAAAGGAAAATATCTGGCGCTGAAAACCTCTTCTCCATCATTCAAAAACAATTCGATCGAGGATGCATCCAGAAAGAGCTGCACGGAATCCACCTCGCTGATGGCGCAGCTTCTCTTTTCTTTTTCTTCTCCGCTGAAAGCGGTGCGCTCCAGCACAGCCAGCCCCTCTTCCTGATGAAATATAAACCGGGCCGCGCCCCGAATTGAGATTTCAAAACCGGATTCGCAAGTGATGTCTTCCAGCAGCACTTCAGCCCGGGACGCATCTTTCACCGGCAGGCTTACAGACGAGCACTCCAATTGAAGACGGCGCTTTTGCTCATCCGTGCGGCGTAATTTCATTTCCGGAAGCGGACGCTGTATGATTCTGCCGTTGGACAGTGACAGCTGTCTCGGCATCGTTAAGCAGTGAATCCAGTGATACGCATGTGTCGGATGTTTGTCCTCATGCTGATCCGGAACGCCCATCCACGCGAACAGAATTCTCCGTCCCTTATCATCTTCCAGCGTCTGCGCCGCGTAAAAATCAAATCCTCTGTCAAGCTCCGTAAATTCACCGTGCTTAAATTCTGGCGGCTCTGTATGCAGCCTGCCGAGGAAATAGCCCGCCTGGTGACTGTTATGATATTTTATCCCGTCGGCTTCAAGCCCCTGCGGACATACGAGCAGCACGTCGGTTCCGTCAAGGGAAAACAGGTCGGGACATTCCCACATATAGCCGAATGACCCGAGACCGCCGGAGTCCGCCCCCGCAATCGCACCGAGAAACGTCCAATCCGTCAAATTCTCCGATGTGAACAATACAGCGCTTCCGGTGAGCTTTTCCGTCTGCGCGCCGAGCACCATGTAATACGCTCCGTCTTTCTTCCAAACCTTCGGATCACGGAAATGAGCGGTATAGCCTTCCGGGAGACGCGCGACGACTCCTTTTTTTTCAAATACGATCCCGTCTTCGGATACGGCGAGGCATTGATACGTTTCCCGATTGCCTTCTCCGTCACGGACATTGCCTGTGTACATCAGGCAGAGCCGCCCGTCTTTTTCGATGGCGCTTCCGGAATAACAGCCGTTTTTGTCATACCACTCACCCGGCGCAAGCGCGATTTCTTCCTCTTTCCACTCAACGAAATCCTTCGTCGTCACATGCGCCCAAAATTTCGCGCCGTGCCCCGTATGAAATGGCTGCCATTGAAAAAACAAGTGATATACGCCGTTCCATTGGATCACGCCGTTCGGATCATTTAAAAGCCCGACCGGCGGCATAATATGATAGTTCTGGCGGTATGGATCTGATGCGGCTGTTTCTCCCCGCTTCTTTTTCGCTTCCTCAGCCTGCAGGCGCAGCTCTTGATCCGGTGTCCTCATTTGACGGCCTCCTTTTCTTTAGCTCCCATAATGTAAGCGGCAATAAACGCTGAGACAGAGGCGATGCCCATTCCGATCAGATAGTTTATAAGATTTCCTAAACCGAGCGGAGCCGTGATGGCAATCATCGGAATTCCGGTCAGACCGTAGGCATTGGCGGCGACACCGGTCACCACGACATAGGCTCCGCCCAGCGCTCCGCCGATCATTCCCGCGATAAACGGCTTGCGGTATCTTAGGTTCACACCGAAAATGACTGGTTCGGTTACGCCGAGAAAAGCGGAAAATGCGGCAGGCAAAGCGATTTCTTTCATTTTCGCTTTTTTCGTCAGGAAAAATACAGCCAGTCCCGCCGCGCCCTGAGCGACATTCGCCATCGACCAGATAGGAAGGATATAGTTTCTGCCCAAATCAGCGATGAGGCCGGCCTCAATCGCATGAAAGCTGTGATGCACACCGGTAAGCACAATAAGCGGATAAAGACCTCCGAAAAGCAGTCCGGCAACAATGCCCGCATGATCATACACATACGTCAGCGAGACGGTAATGCCTGATCCGATCGCCCTGCCAAGCGGACCGATTGCGATAAAGGTGATAAATCCTGTGACAATCACCGTGACAAACGGCGTGACCAATAAATCGAATGCGTGAGGCACAATTTTTCGCGTGCCCTTTTCCACTTTGCTCATAATGTAAACGGCTAACAGTACGGGGATGACCGTCCCTTGGTAGCCGAGCAGCGCAATGTCGAAGCCGAAGAGCTGCATAAAATCAGGCGGTACATCCGCAAGCCCCCACGGATTCAAAAGCGCCGGATGGATCATAATTCCCCCGAGCACGGCACCGAGAAAGGCATTACCGCCAAATTCTTTCGCCGCGCTGAACCCGATGAATACGGGCAGAAAGATAAACGCCGCGCTTGAAAACATGTCTAGAAGCTTAAACAGCGATGATTGTTCAGACACCCAGTGAAAAGCCTTCATCATGCCGAGCAGCCCCATTAAAAGTCCGCTTGCCACGATAGCCGGAATGATGGGAACGAATATGTTAGACAGTGTTTTCGCAAATCTTGCGGCCGGATTCAGCTTTTTTTTCGCTGCGTCCTGATGTGTCTCACGATCCTCCCGCTCCAAATCGGCTTCTTTTGAAAAAGCGTCATACACTTTATTCACGAGGCCGGTGCCGAATATAATCTGATATTGCCCCGAGCTGCTGAAAGCCCCTTTTACTCCTTCTGTCTCTTCAATGCCGGCCTGGCTGATCTTCTGTTCATCTTGAATGACGAGCCTGAGCCGTGTGGCGCAATGTGTCGCGCTGATGATATTTGATTTCCCTCCGATGTGTTTGATAAGCTGTTTTGCCGTTTCTTGATAATTCATTATGTATCCCCCTTTCTAAAATCAAAAAAGACCTAAAATTCGCCAACGAAAAAGGTCAGCATGATCCCTTTTTCATGTACGCAAATTTTAGGTCTTGCCTGCATTACCAGTCACAATCCCGCCGGATTCAGTTTTTTTAATGCGCTTTCATTCTATTCCATGATAGCGCTTTCGTCAATATGTTTTCAAAAAAAAAGTCTGTTTCTCGAAACAGACGCGTTATTCCGGGTTTTTTTGCAGACGCTGGACATGCAGCGTGATATAGCCGGCCTCGGATTCCGGCAGTTCCAAATCATATTCAGTTTTTAAAAACGCCGCCAGTTCAAGCGCACACCGATAAGCAAACGGATACTTTTTTTGGATGAAATAAAGCATCTCCTCGTCCATGGAATGGAGTGCTTCATTTGAATCCAACCGGCTGACCGCATACCGCAAGTGCGTGACGAGGCGCTGATAGGAAATACTGTCTTCATCCACCTTCTGTTCGAAAAAGGATTCGATCTTTTCGATCATTTCTTTGATCATGGTTGTATGCTTCATCGCCGAATACATGCTTTTGGCATCCGCCTTGGCAGTGTGGATATGAAGCGCGATATACCCCGCCTCATCATCAGGCAATGATATACCGAGGGTTTGTTTCACGTGCTCAACCGCCCAGCGGCCGATCTCATATTCTTTTTTATAAAGCGCCTTAATTTCATGAAGCAATCGGTTATGCACCTGAAGGCCGTTTTGAATCCTTTCGATCGCAAAGGATAAATGGTCCGCCAGCGCAATGTGGATGTGATCGTTCAAAGGTGCCGCAAGCTCTCCCTCCGCATGGCTGATGATATCTTCAGCCGCCTCTATATGCTCTTCGGGAAGCGTTTCTAACACTTGTTTGAACTTTTCATTTTCGTCGTGCACGACAAATATTTTTTCAATTTTATGCTTTTGAATCACATCATTTTTTCTCTTTTGAAAAGCGATTCCGGGACCCATTACGATCTTTTCCCGTCCGTCTTCTTTTATTAACGCCGCATTGTTGTTTAATACTTTGTCTATTCTCAAGAGGTTCGCTCCCGTTCATATGTTTAGTGGGATTGTACCCTCTTTTTCATATGATGTAAAGGTGCCGGACCCGCGCGCTCCCGTTTCGGCAATTCTTTGCGGACAGGCATCCATCGGTTTTTATCCAGCCTGCCGCGGGCCGATTTCGTTTCATCGGTCAAATCCGCCGATCGGACACGGCTCACAAACGAAAAAGCCCCAGCCGTCCGCTTCGCTTTCTTATGACAAGCCGCTTGGTTTCCGTACACGGCGGCTAATGGATATCTTCCGTTACCCGGCGCCATCCAATTCATCAGAAAGACCATCCACACCCGTAAAGATACTAGCAAACGTTTCATTGCAAATCATCCCTCCGCTTCTTTTTGACAGACAGCTTGTTCGCAGGCCTGTTTTTCTCTCCGCTTTAACGGAAAAGGCGGCCGATCCTTCTCCGCTAAAAACTAGCGGGTCTAGCAACCCTATGACTCTATGATAGACGCGGCCGGGCGAATTGTTTGTCACAATATGAGTGAAAAAACAAACTAGTTTTCAGAAGTTTTGTTGAAAGCTGATGGAAATGACCTGAAAAATGGAAAAGCCGATAAAAAAAGTTATACACACCTTATCCCTTGGTTAAGCACAGCTTAAACACAGTGTATATCCACATATCCACAAACTCGATCTATATTTTGTATAGGAACATTCGTTCCCAACAATATATATACACAAATTTATTCAGTTATACACAGAATTCTGTGTATAACTCCCTCCTTATTCACAGACCAATTTCCATAAATGAGTCATATGTCACAAGGATTATTTTGAATTTTCAAGAAATATATACTAGATTTCTAATTTAGATAAAGAAAAAGGGGGAAACACGATTGAAAAAAGGAATCATCCGTTATCTGCTTCCGGCTTTTGTCTTATCCTTTACCTTATCCACAAGTTCACAGGCTGCGCCGGCTTCAAAACCGCAAACTCCTGATCTTGAGAAGGCTGAGGTGTTCGGTGACATTGATATGACCACCGGCAAACAAACGACAGTCATCGTGGAGCTGAAGGAAAAGTCACTGGCGGAAGCAAAGGAACTCGGCAAAGCACAGACAAAAAGCAAGCTGAAAAGCGAACGCTCAAAAGTGAAAAAGAAAGCGCTCAAAACCATTAAACACGGAAAAATCAACAGGGAATATGAGCAAGTGTTTTCCGGCTTCTCCATGAAACTCCCGGCAAATGAAATCCCCAAACTGCTGAGTGATCAGGATGTCAAAGCGGTTTATCCGAATGTCACCTATCATACCGATCAGCTCAAAGATAAAGACATCACCCTATCTAAGGATGCCGTGTCTCCGCAGATGGATGACAGCGCGCCTTATATAGGGGCAAATGACGCGTGGAAGCTCGGCTATACGGGTAAAGGCGTCAAGGTTGCCATTATTGATACCGGTGTCGAATATAAACACCCTGACTTAAAGAAAAATTTCGGACAATATAAAGGATACGATTTTGTGGATAACGATTACGATCCTGAAGAAACGCCGTCCGGTGATCCGAGAGGCGCGTCGACTGACCACGGAACCCATGTCGCGGGCACGGTAGCGGCAAACGGAACGATTAAAGGCGTCGCGCCGGATGCTACACTCCTTGCCTACCGTGTGCTCGGTCCGGGCGGAAGCGGAACAACGGAGAACGTCATCGCCGGCATCGAACGCGCCGTACAGGACGGAGCGGATGTCATGAACCTTTCTCTCGGCAATTCTGTGAATAACCCAGACTGGGCGACAAGCACGGCGCTTGACTGGGCGATGTCAGAAGGCGTCACGGCCGTTACATCAAACGGAAACAGCGGGCCGAACAATTGGACCGTCGGCTCTCCGGGAACGTCCAGAGAAGCCATCTCCGTCGGAGCGACCCAGCTGCCGCTGAACGAGTACGCCGTCTCCTTCGGTTCCTATTCCTCAGCGAAAGTAATGGGCTACAACAAAGAAGATGACATAAAAGCACTGAATAAAAAAGAAACAGAGCTCATAGAGGCGGGTATCGGCGAGCAAAAGGATTTTGAAGGCAAAGATCTGAAAGGAAAAGTCGCTGTCGTCAAACGGGGCAGCATCGCCTTTGTCGATAAAGCCGACAACGCCAAAAAAGCGGGCGCGATCGGTATGGTTGTGTATAACAATGCCCCGGGAGAAATTGAAGCCAACGTACCGGGCATGTCAGTGCCGACGATTAAGCTTTCATCAGAAGACGGCGAAAAACTCGTCAGCCAATTAAAAGCGGGCGGCACAAAAGCGACATTCAATTTATCCGTGGCTAAATCGCTCACTGAACAAATGGCAGACTTTTCGTCACGCGGTCCGGTTATGGACACGTGGATGATTAAACCTGACGTCTCCGCTCCCGGCGTAAACATCGTCAGCACCATTCCGACCCATGATCCGGCCGACCCGTACGGCTACGGATCGAAGCAGGGAACGAGTATGGCTTCCCCGCATGTAGCCGGCGCAGCTGCCGTCATCAAGCAGGCCAAACCGAAATGGAGCCCGGAACAAATAAAAGCCGCTCTCATGAACACCGCGGAAACCTTAACGGACGCGGACGGTGACGTATACCCGCATAATGCGCAAGGCGCCGGAAGCATCAGAATCATGAAGGCGATCAAAGCAGACTCCCTTGTCGCCCCGGGAAGTTATTCTTACGGAACGTTTATGAAAGACAAAGGCAATGAAACGAAAAAAGAAACCTTTACGATTGAAAACCAATCGTCCATCAGAAAATCATATCAGCTCGAGTACTCTTTCAACGGCACGGGCATTACCGTTTCGGGCACAGACCGGGTCGTGATCCCCGCTCATCAAACCGGAAAGGTCAATGCGAAAGTAAAGGTCAATGCCAAAAAAGTAAAGGCAGGCACCTATGAGGGAACCGTCACAGTGCGTGAAGGCGGAAAAACAGTCGCAAAAGTGCCGACGCTGCTGATTGTAAAAGAGCCGGACTATCCGCGCGTGACGTCAATCGACGTGCACGACGGCACAACGCAGGGAACCTACCAAATTGAAACCTATCTTCCGGCGGGAGCTGAAGAGCTTGCCTTCCTTGTATATGACAGTAATCTTGACTTTGTCGGCCAAGCCGGCATTTATAAAAAGCAGGATAAAGGCTATCAATATTTCGACTGGAACGGCAAAGTCAATGGTGACACCGCACTGCCGGCAGGAGAATATTATATGCTGGCCTATGCCGCGAACAAAGGGAAATCAAGCCAGGTGCTGACTGAAAAACCTTTTATCATTGAATAACCGAACAACCCTGCTGGAGCATCAGCAGGGTTTCTTTCTGATCATTCGGCAAAAGCTTCTCGAAGCAGGCGGTATGACTGAAGTTTATCTTCAAAATGATGAGTAATGGTTACAGCCATCACTTCTTCTGTTCCGTATGCTTTACTGAGAGCCAGAATCTGTTCTTTCACTTGCAGCTTCGTTCCGATGATCATTCGATTCCGATTATCGGCAATTCGTCTTTGTTCATACGGTGTATACGTATTTCCGCGGACGGTTTCGTAAGACGGTACGCCGTGAAGCGGAATCCCCTGTTCACCCGCAAGCAGTGTATAATCCATGACAGCCGCGAGTTCCTCCGCTTTCTCCTCCGTATCCGCGCACAGCACAAACACCGCCACGGCCGTTTTTGGTTCTTTTCCTAATGCAGAAGGTTTAAATCTGCGCTTATATTGTGCCGTCGTGCTTTCTCCGCCTTCTCCATTAATAAAGTGGGCAAACATATAGCCTGCTCCCGTTTCTGCGCTCAGAAGCGCGCTTTCCCCCGATGAACCGAGAAGCCAGACTTCCGGCGCCGTCTTAATAAGGGGTGATGCGGTCAGATTCGGAAAACGGTGATTGTCATCGGCTGCATCATGCAAATACATCGCCAGCTCACGAATCTGCTGCGGATATTGATCAGCATTCCGCTTCCCGCCGTCATTCAGCGCCCATGATGCGATCGGCATTCCGCCCGGCGCCCGTCCCAATCCGAGATCGATTCTGCCCGGCGTCAAACCTTCAAGCACGCGGAAATTCTCCGCCACCTTATATGCGCTGTAATGCGGAAGCATGACACCGCCCGATCCTACACGAATCTCATTCGTTTTCGCCGCAATATGGCTGATCAGCACTTCAGGGCTTGAACCCGCCAACCGCTCTGAAAAATGATGCTCTGACACCCAAAACCTCTTATATCCGAGCTTTTCCGCCTCCTGCGCCAGTCTTACTGTATTCCGCAGCGCGCTTTCCGCGGAACTCCCTTCTGATACAGGAGATTGATCTAATATGCTTAATGAAATCATCACTGTCACCTCATCAACATCGTACCACTGCTAAGCCGTTTTTTCTTTCTGTATGCTTATAAGCATCCCTGATGATAAACATTTATATACCTTGTTCCATTTTGTCGAAATATGTTACACGTGAAACATAAAAAAACCTCTCCCGGTCAGGAGAGGTTTTTTCTTAATTCTTTTGAAAACCTTTATCTTTTACATATTGATTCAAATAGGTTCTCGGTTTTTGTTTCATGAACTGCAGGATTTGATCAGACCACGTTTCAATCCGCTTGCCGTTTGTCCGATTATCATAATAAGCGGAAATGGTTTCATCATATTCCTTCATATAACTGCGGAAGTGTTCTTCATTCGTATCGTATGTGTTTTCATGATATACGGCTTGTTTCGGCAGGCGCGGCTTTTGACCGGACGGATGAGCGGGATGACCGACTACCAAGCCGAACAGCGGCAGCACATGGTCAGGCGTTCCAAGCACTTCCGTCACCTGATCAAGTTCATTTCGAATGCCTCCGATATAACAAATGCCAAGTCCCATTGATTCCGCGGCAACACTTACGTTTTGTGCGGCAAGTGCGGCATCAATGACGCTGACCATAAACATTTCCGTATTCTCAAGAAGCTCGGTAATGTTTTCGCCTTTTTCCTCAGCAAGTTTTTTATGGCGGTACAAATCAGCGCAGAACACAAACAAGTGCCCGTTATTTTCGACGTAAGGCTGGTTTCCGGCCAGTGCCGCCAGCTTCCGCTTTTTCTCTTTATCGGTTACACCGATGATGGAGTAAGCCTGCACGTAACTGGACGTTGACGCCGCCTGGGCGCTTTTCACTAATGTATCTATCTCTTCTGCTGTCAGAAGCTCGTCAGTAAATGATCGGATCGACCGATGATTAAGTATAGTTTCGATGGTATTGTTCATATAAAAGCCTCCTTCTTTATATATCATATCCGAAAGGGAATCATGTCAAAAGCGAAATGCTCTAAACAAAAAAAGACAGCCCGAAAAACGAGCCGTCTCACATTAAGAATTGAACAAGTAGCTTTTATATTTCGTCAGCTGCACACTTGCGTTATATACGATCCCGAAGCTGATTAATGTAGAAAGCACCGAGCTCCCCCCATAACTGACAAACAGCAGCGGAATACCGGTAACCGGCATAATGCCGATATTCATCCCGATATTCTGGAAGGTGTGAATCACGATAAGTGCAGTAAATCCTACGCAAAAAAACGCGCCAAATCGGTTAAACGCATGCAAGCGGTCAATCAGCACCACAAGTCTGTAAATTAAAAAGAAAAACATGACAACCGCAATGGCGCAGCCTAAAAATCCAAAACTTTCACCCAAAATCGCAAAGATAAAGTCGGTCTGTCCCTCAGGTACGTACACCTTCAGATTATGAACGCCGTTTCCGGTAATGCCGCCCGATCCGATCGCCATAACGGCCTGATCCACCTGCCAGCTTTTATCGCTCTCTGCCTGAGTCGTTGCCGCACTGGAGTCAGACATCCACGATGTAATCCGGTTAATTTGATAATCCGCAATGCCGATTGAATTCGCCACATGGGGAAATTCAATCACGAGAACTAAGAAAAGGCCAAGCACAAGCGCGGCCGAACCGCCGATGATGGTGATCAGCTTCCAGTTTACACCCGACATAAACACCATCACCATAACGATAAACAGACAGATCGCACCCGTTCCGGCATCCTGCAAAACGATCAGCCCGAGCGGAATGACCGTCCATGCCGCAATTTTCAAGAGCAGATTCACATCTTCCCGAAGTGATCTTTGATCCTTCGGGCCCGCCTTCGATATAATGGACGCGACCATCATCATAATTCCTATTTTCGTAAACTCAGAGGGCTGGAGGGTAAAGTTTCCGATTTGAAACCAGCTCTTCGCTCCGTTTTTAATCGGCGCGATGGATTCCGGCGCCACACGCAAAAGGAGCAGCGACAGCACGCCGGCAATCAATACGTACAGACTCAGTTTTTCAAGCTGCTCTAAATCAAAGTACAGCAATAATCCGATGAATCCCGCACCTATAACATAGAAGACAATCTGTTTCATCCAGGCACTGCCTCCGTACTGCCCGAACTGTCCGGCCGCATAAATCGCCGCAACACTAATTATTAAAAACACACCAAATATAAAAATCAAATCCCCCTGATAATAGGGATTTTGCTGTTTCTTATATCGACTCATTCTATCCCGCCTTACATTTTCATCGGAAGTCACTATTGTTTATTATACATGAACACCGTTCAAGAAAACATGATGAGGTTGCTTCCTTTTTATTTTTTACGGTTTGGGGACTACACGACATATGACGTGTCAGAAAAGGAAATGTTTCGGTCATGATGAAACTTTTCCGATAAAAAACCCCTTCTCGTCAGAAAAGGGGTTTCAGCTTATGTTTAACGTCATAACCAAGCTGTTCGGGTTCTCTTTATAATGTGCAAACGGATCACAATATTGAAACAACCCGGCTTTTTCATACAGGCGTCTGGCGGGGAGAAAAGCCTCCATAGAACCGGTTTCCAAGCTGATCCGCTGATAGCCCCGCCGCCTTGCTTCTTCAAGCATATGGCGGAGGATCCGGTTGGCTGCGCCTTTTCTGACATGATGCGGAGAGGTTTTCATTGATTTGATCTCACCGTGCCGGCTGTTTAGCTTCTTTAAGGCACCGCAGCCGAGCAGAATGCCGTTTTCCCTCGCACTCCAAAACGTAACGTCAGGCTGACGCAGCCGGTCCGCATTGAGCGCATGTATACTTTCCGGAGAAGAATGCATGGTCATGCTCTTCAGATGATCCTGCAAAAGCGCAATGACATCCGGCGCTGTGACATCTTCTTTCCTTACGTCCACTTCAAACCACCCTTGCTGTGCATGTTTCTTTGACCATAGCAAAGGTTCACAGCCTGCGCCATTCCATTGTCCGGAAATGTGACAGGGTATTTGGCCTTTCCGGTTTCTTGTACCTATCCAAAAATGAAGCAATAGTTGCAATACATTTCTCGAAAAAGCGGTATCAAAAATTGGAAAACATGGTATAATAATTGTAACAAAATGTTCAAAAAACGACCACAAAACAGACACATTTTATTCTCTGTATTTCATTTTGGAAACGCTCCCATAAAATGAAAGGAGACACGTAAGATGGACATGTTTTTTGCTTATTTACTGGTCGCAAGCGCAACACCCCTCTTTATCTGGCTGGATAACAAAAAAGTGGCTCTTTCGGCCATACCGCCAATTATTCTCATGTGGGTTTTCTTCTACTTTTACGCAACCAGCAGCCTATCCCCTCTCGGCCATACACTCATGATCATCCTGTTTGCCGCCAACGTCATCGTTGCCCATATCGCCGCCTTTATCATTTACGGCCTTCCGCGCCTGCGCCGGAGAAGAAGCCAATAAAGGCACAAAAAACCCTCTTCGCATAAACGAAGAGGGTTTCTTTTTATTCCTGATGTTCGGAATGTTGCTTCGCACCGCCAGGAGGGTTTCCATCCATATGGTCACCGTGATGGTAGTGCGCCGCAAAGATCCAGATGGAACCAAGGATGATAACAATCGCTCCGAAAAATCCGAAGAGCGTGTTTCCGACTTGAATTCCGCCGTTTTCGCTTTCTGTCATGTGCATGAACATGAGAAGCTGAAGACCGGCTTGGATAAATGCGAATCCGAAAATGATCCAGAGTTTTGCTGATGGGCTTAATTCCGTATATACCGCAACCCAAAGGGCCAGCAGGGTCAGAATAATAGACAACGCAAAACCTACGATATGCTTCCACGGAAAGTGGCTGTGTTCAGCAGATTTGTT
This sequence comes from Bacillus sp. KICET-1, assembly GCF_027721405.1. Lineage (NCBI taxonomy): Bacteria > Bacillati > Bacillota > Bacilli > Caryophanales > Bacillaceae > Bacillus > Bacillus sp. KICET-1. The sequence continues at coordinate 1,174,816 of NZ_CP113515.1, read as the reverse complement.
TGCCATATTATAGTCCCCCCAATCCGATGAGATAGACGCCTGTAAAGATGAAGATCCAAACAACGTCTAAGAAGTGCCAGTATAAACTTGAGATAAAGATTTTTGAAGACGTCTGCGGCGTTAATCCGCGTTTCTTCAATTGCAGTAAGATGCCGGCAATCCAGAAGATACCGATCGTTACGTGCGTTCCGTGCGTTCCCAGAAGGACGAAGAATCCAGACCAGAAAGCACTTGTACCGAGAGATGCTCCTTCATGTACATAGTGGATGAACTCGTTAAGCTCACATCCGACGAAGCCCGCGCCGAGAAGAAGCGTAATGATCGTCCAAATGACGACGCCTTTTAAACTTCCGCGACGCATTTCATGAACAGCGATCCCGCAGGTGAAACTGCTGATCAGAAGCAGGAATGTCATGATCATGACAAGCTTCACTTCAAATAATTCAGCCGGTAAGACTCCTCCTGCTGTTCTTCTTTGAAGAACGAAGAAGGTTGCAAATAGTGTTGAGAACAACACAATCTCTGCCCCTAAAAAGATCCAAAACCCGAGAATATTGAGTCTGCCGGTTTCAGATTGATATTCCATAGGCGCGTTAGAATTGCCGTGTTCTGCATGTTCCATAAATCACGCCTCCTTTATTCGGAAATCTTTCTTTCCGTCTCTTTTATTTCTTCAACAGGTATATAGTAGCCATTGTCATATTCAAATGAACGAAGCACCATGCAAAGCAGAATGCCGATCAAGCCGACAATGCCCATCCAGAACCATTCAAATACAAGTCCGAAGCCTGCAATACCGAACGCCACTGACATAATAAGCGGTCTTCCGGAGTTGTGCGGCATATGGATTTTCTTGAACTTGCTTTCCGGATGAATATCCGTTTTGTCTTCTTTCAATTGCAGTAACGCATCTTGAGATTTCACTTCAGGAAGCACCGCAAAGTTGTAATGCGGCGGAATCGCAGATGAAGTCGCCCACTCAAGCGTACGTCCCACGCCCCATGAATCTCCGCTGATCTCGCGAGTAGAGTAGCGGAAGCTGTAGTAGATGTTGTAGCAAAGGATTAAGAATCCGACACCCATCATGAAGGCTCCGACAGTTGAAATAAAGTTCAATGCAGTCCATCCGTCATTCGGTCCGTAAGTGTAAATACGGCGAGGCATACCTTGCAGCCCCAAGAAGTATTGAGGGAAGAAACATACATTAAATCCGATCATAAAGATCCAGAAGAACCATTTTCCGATTCTTTCGTTCAGCTTGTGGCCGAACATTTTCGGATACCAGAAAATAAATCCTGCGAAACATGCAAATACCGTACCCGCGATCAGCACATAGTGGAAGTGAGATACGAGGAAGTACGTATTATGGTATTGATAATCCGCTGCAGCCATCGCAAGCATAACCCCTGTTACCCCGCCGACAACGAAGTTCGGGATGAACGCAAGCGCCCACAGCATCGGTGTTGTAAAACTGATTCGGCCTTTATACATCGTAAAGAGCCAGTTAAAGATTTTAACCCCGGTCGGAACCGAAATCGCCATCGTTGTAATCGAGAAGAAAGAGTTAACAGACGCACTGTTCCCCATTGTGAAGAAGTGGTGAGTCCATACAAGGAAACTCAGGACGGAAATGGCGATAATTGAGCCGACCATCGCTTTGTAACCGAATAACTGCTTTCTTGCAAACGCTGAAATAATTTCAGAGAAAATACCGAATGCCGGTAAGATAACGATATATACTTCAGGGTGTCCCCAAATCCAGAACAAGTTAGCCCAAAGCATCGGCATACCGCCGGCTTCCAGCGTGAAAAAGTGAGCGCCGAACAAACGGTCAAATGATAACAGCGCCAATGCCACTGTCAAAACAGGGAAGGCGAATACGATAATAACCATTGTAATCAGCGTCGTCCATGTGAACATCGGCATACGCATCAGCGTCATGCCTTTCGTACGCATTTTCAGGATCGTCACCATAAAGTTGATACCCGTCATCAGCGTACCGATACCGGCAATCTGAAGACCGAGCAGGTAGAAGTTCTCACCAGGCCCGGGACTCATGTCGTTGCTTGCCAGCGGCATGTAACTCGTCCAGCCTGCGTTCGGAGAACCTCCGATAACGAAAGAAATATTGAAAAGCATCGCACCTACGAAGAACGTCCAGAAACTCAGGTTGTTCAAGTAAGGGAATGCTACGTCGCGCGCACCGATCTGCAAAGGTACGACAACGTTGATCAGACCGATTAAAAACGGCATCGCCATGAAGATAATCATGATCGTACCGTGAGTCGTAAAGATCTCATTATAGTGGTTTGAGTCTAAAAAACTGTTATTAGGAAGCGCTAACTGGGCGCGCATCATCAAGCCGTCGACCCCGCCGCGGAACAGCATGATAACAGCAGAGATAATGTACATGATTCCAAGTTTCTTATGGTCTACAGACGTAAGCCATTCAGACCAGAGCCACTTCCACTTTTTGAAGTATGTGAGTACAACGATGATAGCAATAGTGGAAAGCGCAATGGAAACTTGTGCGCCCAGAATTAATGGGTCACCTGTTACAAAAAATTCATCCCATCTCAATTTCATTCGGGCTTCCTCCTTTCTTGTTCAATTTCAATCTTGTTTATCGTCGGATACTTTAAATTCGTTTTTCTTTACATTTTCCCACGGATCTGTTTTAGAGTGCGGTGATACGGCTTTGTAGCCAAGGCGTTTGCGCGCCTCCATCGCATATTCGGCATCTTGGCCGTGGTCAACGTATTTTAAGTGTGTAGAAGAGAACGTTAATTTTCCGACATTCTCCGGAAGCATCAGTTCGTCATACTTCTCTTTCGTCAGCTTTGGAGAATCGCTTTGGGCTTTTTTCACCCAGCTGTTAAAGTCTTTTTGCGTAACAGCTTTTACGTTGAATTTCTGGTCGGCAAAGTGTTCGCCGGTGAAGTTCGCGTTGCGGCCTTCATATGTTCCCACTTTGTCAGCCTGTAAGTATTGATCCATCAGCATTCCCGCCATCGCGTATTTTTGTCCCCCAAGCTGAGGAATCCATAGCGATGCCATTGAATCGGCTGAAGAAATTTTAAATAAAACCGGACGGTCTACAGGAATGTTCAGGTAGTTAACCGTCTCAATATCCTGCTCTGGGTAGCTGAATACCCATTTCCAGTCTACCGAAGTAGCATAAACAACAAGAGGCTCTTTATCCTTTGTCGCTTCAGGCGCTTTTTCTAACGAATATATCGTCTGTACGGTAGGCACAGAAAGTGCAATAACAATTAAAATTGGGATCACTGTCCAGACTACTTCTAAGAACGTGTTGCCGTGCATCTCGGGCTTGTAATTTCCGCTGTCTTTGCCTTTGCGGTCGCGGTATTTCACTAAAATGATTGTAAATAGTACGAATACGACGCCGACAATGAACAGCATAAATCCGATTGACAAGAGAATCAGATCTTTCTGCTGGTCTGCTACAGGTCCTTTCGGATCTAAAACGGAAATGTCGCTGCATCCGCCCAGTACGAAAACAACAGCCAACATCGCTAATAAAAGTAACGGTTTAAATGCTCTGAACAAGAAGATCACCATCCTTCCTATTGATGTAGTGAATCTGAAATGTACTTTCTCAAAATCTTTTCTCTATCTACCTTGTTATGCTATCAAAATCTGCCCTTATTAGCTTTATTTTTTTCTAAAGTTCATCTTTTTTTCGACCTAATGTCACAAAATCGTCAAAAAATGCATGAACTTTTTCCACTTGCGCAAATCAAACATAAAAAGTTTTAGATCATTTAGCATATATAGAGAAAAAAGATAGTGAGAACGAATAATACCAAATAAAGGTTTACCATAATAAAAATCGCTGGTCAACAAAAAGTTTCATTTTGTTAAACATTCTACAAAAGAAATATTTTTTCCTTTGCTCACACCTTTTCACACGGTTTCCATTTTAACGCAACGCATTGTGAAAAAAAAGACCGGAACGCGCCTTGATATGTTCATTATAAAAAACGCATTCATATGTTTAATATGGACAAAACGAAGGAAACATATAGGCATAAATAATAAAAAATAGGAAGTGATATTTATGGGTTTTATCGTATCTCTGATTGTCGCTATTATTATCGGCTGGATCGGAAGTTTATTTGTAAAAGGCAGTATGCCCGGGGGAATCATCGGGTCAATGATCGCCGGTCTGATCGGCGCATGGATCGGGCACGGACTGCTCGGCACATGGGGTCCTCACCTTGCCGGCTTTGCCATCATTCCGGCAATCATCGGAGCTGCGATCGTGGTATTCTTATTCAGCCTGATCGCCAGAAGCAGAGGATAAAAAAAAGCCTCGTCCCTTATGGGATGAGGCTTTTTTCCGGTAGAGCGCCCAAATGGCGGATAAACCGCCGGAAAGCCGCTCTGCCTTCTTCTGTCTGTTTAAAGACACCGGCATGCTCCAGTATCCGCGCAAAGGCATGGCCGATTTCCTCTTTCAGAATCTGTTCCGCGTTTTCTTTCGTTATCTTCCGCTTATGCAGCACACTGAGCGCCCAATCTTTATGCTTTGCCGCAGAAGGGCCTGCCGTTAAGACCGCTTCCGGGTCCGGTGAGCACAGCGCTTCAGCCGTGTATTTCATTTCTTGTTCAAGGCGGCCCGGCAGAATCGCAAGCCCCATTACCTCAATCAGTCCGATATTTTCTTTTTTCAGGTGATGAACTTCCTGATGGGGATGAAAAATTCCCAGCGGATGCTCATCAGAGGTGCGGTTATTTCTGAGGACGAGATCTAATTCGAATAAACCGTTTCTCCGCCGGGCAATCGGCGTAATTGTATTGTGCGGTGTTTCTCCTGAAAAGGCGAGGAGATCAGCCGCCTCATCGGAATAACCGCGCCACGCCCGCAGGATGGCATCCGCCGCGCCGGAAAGCTCAGACGCGCTCTCGCTCTGCAGGCGGATGACCGACATCGGCCACTTCACAATTCCCAGCACCGTTTTCGGATAGTCAGGCAGCCTGTACCGGCTTTCTGTCTCCGCCCGCGCCATCGGGAATTCATAATGGCCTCCCTGAAAATGGTCGTGGCTTAAAATACTGCCGCCGACAATCGGCAGATCAGCATTGGAACCGAGAAAATAATGAGGATACTGGCTGACAAACGACAGCAGCCTGTCAAACGTTTTTTTGCTGATCTTCATCGGTTCGTGCCGGTCTTTCAAAACGATGCAATGCTCCCGGTAATACACATACGGAGAAAATTGCAGAAACCACTGCTCATCGCCGAGAATGACCGGAATGACACGAAGGTTTTGACGCGCCGGGTGATCCGGTCTCCCCTCGTACCCGACATTTTCTTTACAAAGAACACATCTCGGATAATCGGATTGAGGCTGCTCTTTGGCAGCGGCAATTGCTTTCGGATCTTTTTCCGGTTTTGAAAGGTTGATCGTGATGTCCAGCTTTCCGTAAGCCGTCTCAGCCGTCCACCCGACATTCCGCTGTATTCTGTCCGAACGGATATAATACACATCCTCTAAAAATTGGTAAAACGCCTTTGTCGCCTGCTCCGGCCCGTGCACCGCCTTTGTTTCTTCAAAACGACGGACAATCTCGGACGGCTGCGGGGCAAAACAGCCCATGATCTTCGCGCTCAGCAGGTCGCGATAGGTGTCTGTATCGGCTGCCATCCGGCCCGTTTCTGCCGCCCATTCATAAATCGGGGCCAATATGTCCGGCAATGATGCCGCCGATTCATTTTCTTTCTGTTCTGAAGCCTCCGGATGGGTAATATGCAAAGTTTCGTATAAACGGTTTCTTGTATATTCAATATCAAGAAATGAAATCAGCTCTTTTTGCAATCCGTACCGGATTAAACGTTCCACGTGCCGCTCAATTGCCATCGTCATCCCCCTTTAGTTCTCTCGCTCCGGCTCCGACACCCGCCGTGTAAAAGTCAGCTTTTCTCCCTGTCTTTTCCTCATAGCGGGCCCCTGCCGTTTCAATAAAATCCGAAACCGCATCGTCCTTGACGATACTGACTGTACAGCCGCCGAAACCGGCTCCCGTCATCCTTGATCCGATCACCCCGCCGTGGCGCCAGGCCGCTTCAGCCAGTGTATCCAGCTCATGACTCGTCACCTCGCAGTCATCGCGTAAAGAGAGATGCGAATCCCTCATTAATTCACCGATATGATGAAGCTGATTGTTACTGAACATGTCGGCGGCCTCTATTGTGCGGTGATTTTCATAGACGGCGTGTTTTGCCCGGCGTCTGTTCACTTCATTCTGAATCAGCTCCGCATGGGCGTCAAAAGCGGAAGGGGTCAGTTCTCCCAGTGATTGAACGGAAAGATGCTTCTGAAGATCACAAAGCGCTTCCCCGCACTCCTTGAGCCTCGTATTATAGCCTGAGTCTGCAAGCGTTCGTTTTTTATTGGTATTTGCAATAACGATCGACAGCCCCGACAGCCCGAGTTTTGTATATTCAAAACTGAGCGTCCCGCAATTCAGCAGAATCGCATGATGTTTCTTTCCCATTCCGATGGTGAATTGATCCATCATTCCGCAGCTGACGCCGATAAAGGAATTTTCCGCCGACTGAGCGAGCTTCACCAAGTCGAGCATATCCGCCTCAAGCTCATGGCATTCCTTGAGAATGACCGCCGTAACAAGTTCAATGGAAGCCGAAGATGACAGCCCCGCGCCGTTCGGGATGTTTCCCCAGAACACAATATCGAAGCCGTGCGGAAGGGAAAAACCGCTGCCGAGACATTCCGCCATGACCCCTTTCGGATAATTGGCCCACCCGTCCTCTTTTTGATAGCGGATATCATCGAGACTGCATTCCTTTATGCCCGCTTCTTTAAAATTATGAGAGTACATTCTGACGAGCCTGTCCCCTCTCTCCCGGACAGCTGCATATGTACCGATTGTCAGCGCGCACGGAAAGACGTGGCCCCCGTTATAATCCGTATGCTCTCCGATGAGATTCACTCTGCCGGGCGCAAAGAAAATGCGCAGGTCCTCCGATTCCCCGAATACATCAGCAAACGCTTTCTTTATTTTGTGCTTCATACGCATCCCCTTTCACCATTACACTTTCCCCCGGGGCGCGGAAAGAAACCGTTATGACACGCCCTCTTCTTTCGCTTTTCTGAAGACAATCCACTTGCTGGCCGCATAGTTGACGACTACGATAATGACGTTATCGGCGATTTTCGCCAGCGTTTCGTTCATATGAAATTGACTGACCAGAAGAATCATCATGGCGAGATCGATGGCGAGAGACAATACCCGCACGCTGAAAAAGGCCGTCAATTCTTTCATCAGACTCCGCATCCCCGCGGTCTTTTGCTGAAATACATACAGTTTATTCGTGACATATGCAAATAGAACGGACAGAACCCAAGCAGCGACAGTCGCCGCCTTGTAATCCATCTCAAATGCCGACGTCAGAAAGTAAAAACTGACGATATTCACGATGGTCGTGAATATCCCCATAATGATATACATCATAATTTCTCTGTAACGCATGGCAGTTCCTCGCTTTCTGAAAGACTTTTCTAAACCTTTTGTCAAATCAAGAAGAACGTTACCCTGATTTTCTGCCGCTGACAAAAACATAAAGCGCGTCAAACATGCTGCGGAAAGTAACCGGCCTTCCCAGCACATTGGATTGCTTAATCATCCCGTCGATGAGCGCGCACATCATTTTAGCGGTATGCTCGGTATCTATATGGTCTTCTATTAAATTTCTCGATTTGAGCCAATTTATGTACATGGTGCTTTCTTCTATCCATAACTTATAAAGACGGATATAAGCTTCATATTCACTGACGACTTTGTAAGTAGGCATATGAACGGCAAAAGACACAACATTCCAGGCAGGCTTGCTGTTTACAAACCGCATCAACAGGCTGGCCGCGCTTGCCGCAGCTTCACAAAGCGTCAACGGCCGCGCGGTTTGCTTTTCTAATTCGTCGAGATAGCCGGTGATGATCCTTTTTTTAATCTGACGCCTGTCTAATAAATGCTTCAGAAAATCTTCCTTGCTTTCAAAATGAACGTAAAACGCGCCTTTGCTGAAACCCGCCGCTTTACTGATGTCATCGATTGAGACTGAATCGTAAGCTCTTTCAATCAGGAGATGAAGGCCTGCGTCAATAAAACTTTCAAATGTTTCTTCTCTCTTAATTTGAAATTTGTTTTTTTTCATTTTTTACCCCAGCTGTTTGATCATTCACTTTATCTTACACCGAATCATTCTTTTGCGGTATTTTTTATGCAAAAAGAATATGCTAGTCGACGCTTTGAGGGTATATGTTAATAGGTCATATGATTTATTTTTATTTGCATACTATCCAGTCAGTATTTATTTGTTTATTATTATATGTAAGAATTCTTGAAGGATTTTGGTTATTTCAGTCATTTTCTTAGGGAATAGGTAGGTGAATTCATCTTCAATTTGGGATTACCGGCCAACTATGTGTGATATTTGTTATACATTGGCTGCTGTAGCTGGGCAAATCAATTTTTCAATTGGAGGTTCTTATGAAAACTCATGTAATGAAAGATATAGATCAAGATTGGCAATTGTTAATTCAAGAGGCTAGAATCATGGGTTTGCACATTGACGATGTGAGGCGCTTCTTAAATACTGAAAAAGCGGTGAAGAAAAAAACACCAATGAAAAACACCATCCGCCAGCGGTAAGATTTACAGGCGGATCCTTTTACTATATGACCTGCCACAGTCCGCCCGCACCCGAGTTTTCAAAGGAACATCCGCAATAAGAGGGGAATCAGAGAACAAACCGTATACCGGACAACCATTCCCGTCCGTATTCCGCAATTGAACAGCCAAACATGGTGATATGAGATCCCCCCGCTGCATATCTTGTGTATATGCCCATTTATGAGGTGATACACAGATGGATACGAATCCCTATTATGATGAAAAACAACAGAACTACTACGAAGGCCTGAATCCTTATTTATTGAACAAAATAGACGAAAACTGGCGGACAGTGCTTGATGTCGGCTGCGGCACAGGCAATTTAGGAGCGGCGATCGAAGACCGCGGAATAACGGTTTACGGCATTGAAGCGTATCCCGAAGCCGCAAAAAAGGCGGAAAGCAAATTGAGCCACGTGCTTTGCGGCGACATTGAATCCGCCATTCTTCCGTACGAATCAGAGCAATTCGACTGCATGCTGTTCGGAGACGTTCTGGAGCATCTTGTCGACCCGTGGTCAGTGCTGAAAAAGCTTCGTCCTTATGTAAAAAAAGACGGCACGGTGCTTGCATGCATACCGAATGTCGGCCACATCTCAGTCGTGCTGGAGCTTTTAGCCGGCAAATGGACTTACAGTGACGCCGGATTAATGGATCAGACCCACCTGCGTTTTTTTACCCGGGAAGAGACGCTTTCATTATTTAAAGCCGCCGGCTATGAGGTGAAACGCATTGAGGCGATCCGCGTTGATCACCCTTCTTACCACAAAGCCATCGCATCATTGCACGAAGTATGCGTACAGCTTGGCATAAGGCATGACTTTATGACAGAAGCATCGGCCTATCAATATGTGATTGAGGCCGAGAGGAGCATGTAATGGATTCACATTCATTTCTGTTTGTCGTCTGTGTGAATGATGAGTCGCTGTACTCCCGGTGCAAGAGCCATATCATGCAGCTTACCGTCCCCCCTTCATACTCCGTTGATATCATGCCGATATACGATTCAGCAAGCATGGCCTCGTCCTACAACAAAGCGCTGAAACACCCCTCCAAATATAAAATTTATCTGCATCAGGATACTTTTATCATTCATCAGCATATCCTTCATGACATGCTTCATATCTTTCAATCTCATCAGGAGCTCGGCCTTCTCGGTGTCGCCGGCTGCAAAACCTTGCCGCCGAACGGCATTTGGTGGGAAAGCGGACAGCGGATGGGAAAAGTGATTGAATACCGGGGGAATGCTTATCACCCGCTGGATTTTGAGCACGGTGATGAAGACGGCCTGTTTACGCCCGCTGACGCCATTGACGGCTTGTTAATGGCGGCTCAATATGACGTGGAGTGGCGGGAGGATTTGTTTCGCGGCTTTCATTTTTACGACACATCACAGTCGCTCGAATTTCAAAAACACGGCTATCAAGTCGGCGTCGCCTGCCAGAAAGACCCTTGGTGCCTTCATTTTTGCGGCGACTCCTTTGACGCCGCGGCATATGAAGCGGACAGACAAACATTTGTCAAACACTATATGGCAAAACCCTCTCGCTGATCGAGAGGGCTTTTTTCGGGTTAACGTTTATTCAGTTCCCGCTCAATGATTTGTTCAAAGGTTTCCTTTCCCGCCGCGCCAGGGATTCTCTCATCGCCGATGATAAACGTCGGCACTGCCGTAATGCCGGCTTCCTCATAAGCATGGCGGAGCGCTTCCTGCTGTACGTGTCTGTACGCTCTTGTCTCAAGCGCCTCTTTGAAGGCAGCACCGTCAAGTCCTGCTTCTTCCGCAAGCTTTGTCAGCACGCCAACGTCACCGATATTTTGTTCTTCCTGAAAGAACGCCTGAAAAACGCGTGTATGGTATTCGCTTCCTTTCCCATGTTCCTTTGCGAAATGAAAGCCTTCAAATGCCAAATCCGTGTAAGGATGCGGTGACACGCGGGGGAACGTGATTTCAACGCCTAACGACTGCGCCATCGGCTCAATGGAGTTTTTCCACATCTGCCGCTTGGCGGGATCATTCACCGGATCAAGTTTCGGCGAGGGGCTCGGACGCAATTCAAACGGCATCCATTCCACCTGTACGTCCTTGTCTTTGATAGCTTCTTCAAACGCCGTTTTGCCGACATAGCAAAACGGACATACATAATCCGAATATACTTTAATCTGCAGTGTCATTGTAAGTCTCCTTTCCTTATCATTTTAAGTTGTAACTTTTATAGTTACAAGTGTTTTTTTAAAAAAACACCCTCCATATGGAAGGTGTCACGATTCCAGCAGCCTTTGGGCGATATATTCTCCTTTTTTACAGCCGCCGGGACAGGCGAATAAGGAAGAGCCGATCGTTTGTGTGTATTCATTCAGCGCATCCTTTGCCGCCAAAGCCTTCAGCATCGGGACAAATTGGCGGTCCGGGTCTTTTTGAAAGCAGATAAACAGCAGGCCTGCGTCAACATAGCCTGTCTTCGGATCAATTCCGTCCGTATAGGAAAATGCCCGGCGCAGGATCTGTCTGCCGGTTGATTTTGCCACGCTGACATGCGAGTCGGCGGGAATTTGATTCAGCTTCACGGGATCGGTTTCCTTTTTTTGTCCGAAAGGCGCGCCCGAGCTTTTCACCCGCCCGAACGTGTCCTCTTGTTCCTTCAAGGATGAACGGTCCCATATATCTAAAAACATCTTAATTTTCCTAAACGCCATGTACGTGCCGCCCGTCATCCAGTCCGGCTCTCCTGATTGAACCCAAACGATCGAATTCATCAGGTTTTCATCCTTCGTGCTTTGGTTGCCGGTGCCGTCTTTGAATCCGAAGAGGTTGCGCGGTGTTTCTCCGTTTTTTCCGCCGCTTAAGAAACCTTTATTAAGAAAGCGGACTTCACACACACCCGATGCCTGTTTCATCAGGTTGCGCACCGCGTGAAACGCCGTTTGTTCATTATCCGCGCAGACCTGTATGACGATATCACCGCCGCCTTGTTTCTTATCGAGCTTGTCGTTAGGCATCGGCGGAATATCGGCGAGGTGCTTCGGTTTTTTATCTTTCAGTCCGAAGCGGTCCTTCCCGTCTTTCTCGAAAAACCCGGGGCCGAAGCCGAAGGTAACGGTCAAATTCGCCGGTGCCAGATCCTGCGACTCCCCGGTATCCTGCGGAGGCATATATTTATTTTTCTGTTCGCCTGACGGGACGGCGCCTGAAGTCAGCAGCTGTGTCAGGCTTGTCCATTGTTTGAAAAGGGAGATGACATCGGCTTTGTCGCTTGACATGACATCAAGCGCCGCAAAATACACATACGTCTGATGCGCCGTTGTGATTCCTGCTTGGTGCTTTCCGTAAAAAGGAACGATTTGATCACGATCATGTTTTTCATCATTCTTCTTTGAAGCGGTGGCCGCCGGTTTGAAGAGCGGCGCGAGTCCCCCGAGGCCGCTCGCTCCGATAGCGACGGCTGCGCCCGCGACGGCGCCCCACTTCAGGACATCCCGTCTGTGGATCTGTTTTTCCTTGTTATGTTCATCGCTCATGCTGTGTCTTAACTCCTTTTAAAGCACATCGGCAATCTTCGACATGGTTTCAGAAAGAGCCGTCAGCTTCGTGCTTATCTCTCTGATTTGATCTGTACTTAATGTATCACAAGACGTATACGATTGATCGCACGTTTTGTATTTCGACATCAAAACTTCAAATTCGCTGAATTCCGCATTAAGTTTTCCGTGACTCTCACTGCGCGCTATTCACTGTTTTATAGAGGGCTTTTGAGCCTTCGGCGCCGGCGGTGATTGGTTCAGGCGTCACTTTGAGAGAAGCGATAGAGCCGTCAAACGCTTCGGTCGATATTGCAAGCTGATTGCTCTGTTCTTGACATACGGCTTATATTCTCCAAGTCCGTCACTGCCTTTTTGCGCACACAGAAAAAGGGCCGCCCTATCGGGACAGCCCTGCTTTGGAGCGCCGAATTCCCTCTGAAAACTTCCGCGCCGCCGCTTTTGGATCTTCGGCTTGGCTGATGGCGCTGATCATGCTGACGCCGTCTGCACCCGCTTCAATGACGGGCGCCGCGTTGTCAGCCGTAATGCCGCCGATTCCTACAATCGGAATGGTGATGCCCTGACGCCGTACCTCTTCAATCAATGTAACGCCCTGCACGGCTTCAGCATCTTTTTTTGTTTCGGTCGGATAGACCGGGCCCATTCCGACGTAATCGGCTCCGGCTTCTTCCGCCCGCTTCACCTCGGAGACGTTATGTGCTGACACACCGAGAATCATATCGCCGATTGCCGCTCTCGTTTCTTCGGCGTCTGCGTCATCCTGTCCGATATGCACTCCGTCCGCCTCAAGGCGCAAGGCCAATTCGACATCATCATTAATGATGAAAGGAATCCCGGCCTGCCTGCAGACATCCTGCACCCGCTTCGCGAACAGGACACGTTCATCCCCTGTTAAAGAACCGCTCCCCTTTTCCCGAAATTGAAAAAGCGTAGCGCCGCCCTCAATTGCTTTTTTCACCACGGAAACCGGGTCTGCGCTTGTATTGTTTGATCCCATAATAAAATAAACCGATAACATATCCTTCATCATTTCCCGAGAAATACGCGTCATTTTTCTATCACCCTTTCAATTGCGGCAAGCTCGGCCGCTTCTTGTTCTGAGATGCTTGCCAGCTTGTTTAAAAGCTCAATCTGGAAGCTGCCCGGCCCCTTATGGGAGGTGTCCAAAGCGGCAAGCTGAGCGGCGCTTCCGTATACAGAAACGGCTGAAACGGCCGCTTGCAGAACGTCCTGCCCCGCTGCGCAGAAGGCTCCGATTACAGACGTCAGCAGGCATCCCGCCCCCGTCACCTTCGTCAGCAGTTTATCACCGTTATGTACGGCGTATGTGTCGGTGCCGTCGGAGATGACGTCGGTTTTTCCGGTAATCGCAATGACCGTCTTCAGCCTGCTTGCAGCCGTCTTAGCGAGCTGAACCGCATCTCCTCCGGCTTCCCCCGCATCCACGCCTTTTATCTTCCAATCAGGGGCGCCGGCAATATTGGCGATTTCCGCGGCATTTCCGCGAATGACGGACAAGCGGACCTCCTGTATGATCTTGCGGGCTGATGCCGTCCGAAACGGCGTGGCGCCGGCGCCTACCGGATCAAAAATGACCGGAACACCGTTTTCATTGGCCGATTTTCCGGCTGCGATCATAGCTTCAACCGACGCCGAACTGAGGGTGCCTATATTCAGGACGAGCGCTCCTGCGATTTTCGCCATGTCGGCGGCCTCCTCAATTGCATAAGCCATAACGGGCGATGCGCCGAGCGCGAGCAGTCCGTTAGCGGTGAAGTTCGTGACGACATTATTGGTGATACTGTGAACGAGCGGGTTTTGATCCCGCACTTTACTCAAGTGTTGAGCTGCGGTTTGTGCGTCCATGCTTAATCATCCTTTTTTCTCTTTTTCGGATTCCATAAATACGATTTCGTATGCTCCAGCCAGGCTCTGGCGGCAAAGGACATATAGCGGTCTTTCCGCCAAATGATTGCTAAATGCCACGGAATGACCGGATGAACGAGCGGAATGGTTCTGACTTTGTCAGGATCAAGACCGCGGCAGATTCTTTCCGGCAAAAGGCCGATACCGAGATTGGCCGATACCATTTCGCTGATAAAGTCCCACTGTGACGTTTCATAAATGACGTGCGGCCTGAATCCGGCTTTCACGCATTCCGTCATAATTCGATTATGAAGGACAAAATCCTCCCTGAAAAATATGAACGGCTCTTCTTTCAATTCGTGAAGACTGCATTCTTTCTCGTCAGCGAGCCGATGTGACGGATGGACGACGAGCATAAGGGTTTCCTTGACGATTGTGAACGTATGAAAAATTTCTTCATTCGCGGGAAGCACGACGACCCCGATATCAAGCGAGCCGTCCTCCACCCCTTGCTGCACTTTAATAGAGCCGTCCTCAACAAGCTGAAACGTCACATCGGGATATGTGACGCGGAAGTCACCGAGCACTCTCGGGAAAAAGCCGGACCCGATCATCGGCGGAAGACCGATGCGGACGTGCCCTTTCTTCACTTCCATAATATCATTCAGCTCTGAAGTCAGGTTTTGGAATGACTTTGTGATTTCCTGCGCCTGCACATACATGCTCTGCCCGGCGTCAGTCAGTTCAACTTGCCGGCCATTGCGGTAAAACAGCTTAATGCCGAGCTCCGTCTCCAGGTTTTTAATCATTTTTGAGATTGTCGGCTGTGAAACATACAGCGACTGTGAAGCCTTCGTAAAGCTTTTCAAACGGGCCACTTCCAAAAAATACGTTAAGTGCCGGATATCCATTACATTTCATCCTTTCTATAGACAAAAGGAATACACATTATTCTTTATATGTATTTTACCTATAGGAAAACCTTCTGTACAATATAAATATAAGGGAGGCATCATTATGAAAAAATTGCTGCTTACCGTTATTCAAATCGCTCTGCTGTTTATATTTGCGCGTCTGATCAATTGGGTCACGGCGGCTCTTCATATAAATATTCCCGGCAGTATAATCGGGATTGTGATTCTTTTCACATTATTGCATTTCAAGATTATCAAACTTGAATGGATTGAGCTTGGCGCAGCATGGCTCCTCGGTGAGCTGCTGCTGTTTTTCATCCCGTCTGCCGTCGGAGTGATTGAATACGGAGATATTATGTCTAAATTCGGCGTAAGCATTTTACTTGTCGTCGTCATCAGCACATTTGTCGTGATGGTTTCAACAGGTACGCTTACACAGCTGATAGCAAAAAGAAAGGAGAAAAAACAAACGTGTTCATCGGAATCATAAGTTTATTCTTAACTGTCTTAGTATATTTGGGCGCGAAAAAACTCTACACTCGTTTTCCGCGGGTGTATACGTCGCCGCTTCTGATTACGCCCGCTGTTTTGGTCGTACTGCTGCTTCTTGTCAATGTCCCGTATCAGACATACAATCTCGGCGGCGGACTGCTGACCGATATGCTTCAGCCGGCAACAGTGGCGTTCGCCATCCCGCTTTATAAATATTTCCCGATTTTAAAGAAATACGCCGTGGAAATTATTTTGAACGTAGCGGTCGGTTCATGTATCGCCATTCTGTCAACGGCCTTTATCGCCAAATGGTTCCATCTCGGCAGCAGCTTAGTCGACAGTCTCGTGCCGCGATCCGTGACGACGCCGATTGCCATGAACGTTTCAGAAATGATCGGCGGGATGCCGGCCGTTACAGCGGTTTTCGTCATTTTAACGGCTTTATTGGGAACGATCATCGGGCCGATGGTCATCCGCTATTTCCGCATTGATAACGAAATTGCCCGGGGCGTGCTGCTCGGAACCAGCGCGCACGGAGCGGGAACATCTAAAGCATTTGAGCTCAGCTCCGTATCAGGAACGATCTCAAGCGTGTCCATGATTCTCGCCGCGATTATGACACTGTGCGCGGCCCCGATTTTGCTTTCGTTTTTTTAACCCTCATTAACTTCACTATATTTAAATTAAAAACACCATTTCTCTTAAGAAATGGTGTTTTTAGTAAACTCAATTTTAATAGCTATTACATTGAAACAATTACACCTCCATCCTTCACTTCAAATATTTCATCACTAATTGATTCAAGAAAGTTTTTATCGTGACTTGAAATAAGAATTAACTTGTTTCTTTTTTTATAGTCGATCAAAAAAGTCTTTATTTTATGAAGTGTTTCTTCATCCAATGCATTAGTTGGCTCATCAAGGATTAGCAAATCCGGATTTTCCATAATAGCTTGTCCAATAGCTAGACGTTGCTTCATTCCTAGTGAGAACTTCTTATACTTTCTTGAATCATTTTTATCCAAACCAACTATGTCTAATGCTTTATTAATATCTGCGTCCGTCGCTTTCTTTTTTATTGATGCAAGCACTTTTAAATTCTGTTTGCCCGTTAAGTGAGGAATAAATTCCGGATTTTCAATAACTATCCCCATGCTCTCTGGAAACGATATATCCTTATGTAAAATGCTTTGGTTCACAGTTATAACACCCTTTTCAGGAACGAGTAGCCCAGAAATCACTCTGAAAAGCATCGATTTCCCCGAACCGTTCACACCTTTAAATCCGTAAACCTTTCCTGAAAATAACTGTAGCGAAACATCATTTACTACCTTATTGGAATTAAGTGTTTTAGTGACATGGTCTAACTTTATTGTTAAAGACATATTGTTCTCCCTTTAAAAAAAGTTTTTGTGTCTAATTTGCTTAATTGCAAGCATAATTAAACAAATTGTTATTATAGTAAAGAAAAACAAATAACCACTATGATTAACTTCATGCGGAGTTATAAGAGTATTGCTAATAAAAGAGTAGTAACCAGGTAAAAAAGGTACGTCAATCCATACAGGAAGTATCAATAGACCATACACTACAAAAAAAGCTTGTATAGGTTTTACTTTCAAAATATAAATGGTTTGAAACAAACCACAAATTAACAAAGTTAAAAAAACTGTAAAAAAAGTATAAGCTGTATAATGGTCATATCTAAAATTTCCATGTTTTAAAAAAACAGCTATATGTACTAATAAAATTAACAACAGACAATAACTAGTACACATTACTATAGTAAAAAAGAGTTTGCCAAATAACCATTGTTTCCTCGAGGATACTCTAGTAAGGACAATAGAAATTGTTTTACTCCGTTGTTGATATAAATAATTACCATTAATCAACAAGTAAAATCCACAGATAAAGAAATAAGGGAACGGCATGAAAAATAATTCATTTCCCATCAACGACTCCCAAACAGAATTAATATTAATTATATTGAGACTATGGACTATCATAAATAGCAAAAAAGCAATAACAAAAATCCAAATTATCCATTGCCATTTATTCTGTCTCCAGATATTTTTCACATCATATAAATACATTTTTTATTTATCTCCTCAGTATTTGAAAAGACTTTGATAGTTTCAAGCAAATCAAGGATGTAAAAACAATTATAAATAATAGATATAATTTATCGTAAAACGTGGATGATATGGCCTGAACAAATATGATTGAAAAATAATCATACATATCATTAAATAGGATTAGTAGTACAATAACCGAACCAATTAACATTCCGTATCTTGGAAACTTCAATTCGAATATCAATATAACTAACTGAATAATTAATAAAACCATTACCCACCCTAATAACAAACATACTAGTTGCAATCCAATAGTCCCATTTGTATAAATTATAGTTTTAAGAAATGTACCAGGTGATAAAAGTAACGCTGTAAGTAAAGTGCTTAATACTGCTAATACTAAAAACAAAATAGTCCTTAATAGGATAAGCTTAATAATAAAACTAAAAAAAATAGTTCTCTTATTAAACCGTGGTATAACATAATTTGAAAAATGCAAACTATTCAAAGACAATAAAAATACACATACTGTTATAAAGCTTGTAGGTCCACCTAATATGTTCAAGAAAATTTTCATAAAACTAATATCTATTGCTGAATTAATTGTATTATTATAAAATACGGCCGAATTTAACAACAGCAAAATTATAAATGTTAATAAAATTCTTTTGTAACTTATTTTCAGTAAATAATACAGAAAGTTATTGTTGAACATATCTTTTCAACCCAATATAAGTTCCTACTAATGAAATTGCTAAAACAAAAGATGGTATCGCAAACAGATATATAATCGAAATACCTGTAATAGTTTGAATGGGACTCATTAACAATATAGGCGATAACTGTGGGTAAAATATTTCGAAAACAGGTTCTAAAACCAAAATAATCAAAAACGGTGACACATATGCAAGATATTTATTCTTTAGGAAAGTAGACAAAAACACTCCTAAAATTGCAAAAGACCCTGCATAGTAAAACAAAATTAAAATATATATTGCCATGTAAATACTAGGATGATACTCTGCAATCTGATGAAACATTCCATAATTATCAACAAATTCAGTATACGGCAACTTGTTTCCGAACATTATTAACATCAATATGAATGATAACACAAAAGGGAGAACAAATAAGAAACCGCCGCTAATAAAGGCTGTTATCACTTTGGAACTAAAATATTTTAATAATGAACAACGTGATATAACAAATTGAAAATAACCATTTTGCTTTTCTTCTAATACATTTGTACTGTACGGTAAGCAAGAAATTAAAACAAATAAGAATATTAAGATACCGCTAATAACAGAGTCGTTCGTGCCTAACCAAAAATACAACGAAAAACTCAAATGATCTTTATCAAAATAAGGAAGAGAAAACTTTTGATAGATTGATATGAAAATATCAATAACGAAAAGGAGAATCATAATTAATAAAGAAAATTTATATTTTTTCGAGCTTAAAACTTCTATGAAATTATTTTTCAATAATTGATAAAACAAAAAAAACCCTCCCAATTCAAATAACTAGAAAGAAAAAATTCTTTCTAGTTATTATCAAATTCTATCTTCTACTATCTGGACTCCAAACTCCTTTTGCTGCAATAACTACTGCATTTGGAGGGCCTTGTACCTCTCCAGCAATTCTTACACCGAGTGCTTTACCATGATTCTTCTCAATTGCAACATTTGGTATATTCTTATGTTGACCACTACTAACAACTACGTAACGACCGCCTGATACATCCTTTTTATCTTTATTAACTATCCACAAATTTATTTTTCTGTCTCTACCTATCCATGAGTTTTTTTGATATACTGAGGAATCATTGTATTTAGTTCTAGACCCTGTATAGTTATTGGCACCAAATCCTTTTGGCATCTCGAGATAATAACCTGTATCTTTTGTGTCTCCTTTTGCCAAAGCATTAGTTGTAACTAAACCTGACAAAAGAACAATCGTTCCGAAAGAATATGTAAGTACTTTTTTGAATTTCACTATTGATCCTCCTTTTTTTGATATATAAGGATTGTATACAAAAAAAATGTATTTAATCAAGTTTTTTTCTATTTTTATCAGACTTATTTCTTTTTTCTATATAAAGAGGTGTTTACTCTAGGATCATCGGACCGGGTCATCCGCTATTTCCGCATTGATAACGAAATTGCCCGGGGCGTGCTGCTCGGAACTAGCGCGCACGGAGCGGGAACATCTAAAGCATTTGAGCTCAGCTCCGTATCAGGAACGATCTCAAGCGTGTCCATGATTCTCGCCGCAATTATGACGCTGTGCGCGGCCCCGATTTTGCTTTCGTTTATGTCATAAAAGACTGCTCCTTACAGAGCGGTCTTTTTTTATTTGCCACTCAGATGGATTTGTCTGTCCTTCATAAAAAGACGAAAACACGATATGATAAGATATGAAGTGAAAAGACTGAAGAACGGATGTGTCATATGAACGGCCAGCAGCGAAGCAGCATCAGAAAAGGACTTGAAGTCGATATCGTCCTGAAAGCCGATCAGCGTTCAGGAAAGCTGACAAGAGGAATCGTGAAAGATATTTTGACGAACTCAAGCTTCCACCCGCGCGGCATTAAGGTCCGCCTTGAAGACGGACGAATCGGCCGGGTGCAGCACATTATTGAATAGAAAAAAGCCGGAGCTTCACGCCCGGCTTTTTTTCTTTAATTTCAGCAATGAAATCCTCATATGTTCTCCCTTTATATACAAAAAATCTTTATCCAACTATTGACTCTTACGCTGCGTAATACTTTAGAGTAGCCATTAAGGAGGCGGCAAACGTGATGGGTATGAAAGTAAAAGAAGTAGCTGAACTGATTGGAGTAAGCATACAGACTCTCCATCATTACGATCAAATCGGATTATTGACTCCTCAGGAAACGACCGATTCCGGTTATCGGCTTTATTCTGAAGAGAATCTTGAACAGCTGCAACAGATATTATTTTTCAAGGAGCTCGATTTTTCCTTAAAAGAGATTAAAGAAATCATTAATAGTCCTTCATTTAACCGAAGGGAGGCATTACTATTACAAAAGAAAATGTTGATTGAGAAACGAAATAGAGTAGACAAGATGATTGAAACCATAGATAGATAAATCAATCAAACATATCAAGGGAGAAATCTCCATGACAAACAAAGAGAGGTTTGAAGGTATTCACTTTAAGCATAATCTTTATGAACAAGAAGCTCGCAAACGGTGGGGCGATCAACCCGTCGATGAGGTAAATATAAGATTGAAAAACATGACTGATGGTGAGCAAAAAGATTTATCTGATAAGTGGACTGCAATGTTCAATAAATTTGCACTCCTTATTAACCAATCTCCCAAGTCCCCAGACGTACAAACAGCTATCAAAGAGTGGTTTGATTTTCTCAATGAAAATTTTGGTGAATATTCTTTTGATGCCTTTTACGGATTAGGTCAACTCTATATTGAAGATAAACGCTTCACTAAGAACATCGATCAGTATGGTGAAGGGTTGGCGAAGCTCATGAGTGATGCCATTACAATTTATATAGATCATCAAAAAAAGGGTGGTACCCATTAAAATCATTATCGAGGATACAATTGGGCAATACGAAACGTTATTTTCAATGATTGAAAATAGAGAAGATTATTATCGGTATTCAATGATGAAACCTTTTGAAGATATGTGGAAAAAGATGAATGTTCCCTTAAAGGCAAAGCAACCTAACGGATATGATGTAATCATGGCTACAAATATGCTGGGCTATCTGAGCATATTTGATACGGAAACCGGAAGAAAAGCATTAGAGAATCTAAAAGAAATTCAAGCTCTTCAAATTGCATATGGCACTTTAACTCATTGTGTAGAATTTATCCAACAAAACCGCTTAAAAATAAATGCTGATGAAATAAGGTTTGGGATGTATCTGGCCAATCCAAAAAAGCTTGAGTTACATAGAGGGTATTGTGGATTCGGAGGAATTCCGGGATTTATTCAAGTTTCAATATTCCCCAATTCTTATAACATACCGAGACTGCCTGCTGTAATCGCACATGAATTTCATCATAATATTCGTTTTTCGTATTTCAATTGGGATTATGGGAACGTAACGGTTGGTGATTACTTAATGATAGAGGGGTTGGCAGAATCGTTTGCCAAAGAACTTTACGGAGAAGCTCTGTTAGGTCCCTGGGTTACTTCTTTTGAAAAAGAAGACTTAGAATACTCAAAAGAAATTATCAAAGACTCATTAAATGTGAAAGGGTTTGCTGAGGTCAGCAGTTACATGTTTGGTGACACCTTTGCAGCCGAACAAGGTTATCAGCCTGTCGGCTTATCACCGTTTGCAGGTTATGCGGTTGGCTACCAAGCGGTGCAATCCTTCATGAAAACCAACAATGTGGGCATTAGTGAGGCCACTTTACTTGGCACAGATGAGATACTAAGTAATAGCGGGTTGTTTCTTTAAACAGTAAGATATGAAGATTATTTTATCCCGTATTAAAGCGATGGAAGAGGGTTTTCTTTTCCCCTCTTTCCACGCTATAAATGATCATCCTATTTTTTCCGCAAGAAAACAACCTTCAAATAATTCCCTTCTTTAAACGCGGGAATCGTTTTGAAATCTTCCGGAAGCGTATATTCTTCCAAAATGTCGTAACGCTCATTTGTTTCTTTAAAGGCGGTCTCTATAAAGCCTTTAAATTTCTTCATATTGAAGGCGCTGCTGTTTGTCGAAGCGATGATGATGCCGTTTTTTGCAGTGATGGCGATCGTTTCCTTCAGCAGGTTTTTATAATCTTTCGCCGCGCTGAACGTCCGTTTTTTTGTGCGGGCGAAAGAAGGCGGATCAAGGATGATGAGGTCAAACTCCAGCCCTTTTTTCGCCGCATAGCCGAAGTATTTGAAAACATCCATGACCTTAATGTCATGCGCCTCATAATCAATTCCGTTGGCGCTGAACTGTTCAATCGTTTTTGCGAGACTGCGGTTGGCGACATCGACGCTGGTCGTTTTCTCAGCTCCGCCAAGCGCCGCCGCGATGGAAAATGCCCCCGTATAAGAGAACGTATTCAGCACCCGTCTGCCGTTTGCATACTTATCCCGAATCGCTTTGCGCACATGACGCTGGTCTAAGAAAATGCCCGTCATCGCCCCATCGTTTAAATCCACCGCGTACTGTATGCCGTTTTCTTGAACAATGACCGGAAAATCTCCTCTTTCGCCTTTGACAAAATCGTCGTCTTCCACGTATTGCCCGGCCGTATCGAATCGTTTCTTTTCATAGATCGCTTTATAAGAAAGCTCCAGTCCGTCAATCGCCTCAATCATGCTGTCCTTATAAGCGTAAATGCCTTTACTGTACCATTGAATCAGCAGATAACCGTCATAAAAGTCAATCGTGACGCCGCCGATGCCGTCGCCCTCACCGTTGAAAAGCCGGAACGCCGTCGTATCGGGCGCCTTAAACAGATGGGCTCTTGCTTCAGCCGCTTTTTTCAGCTTGTCCAGAAAGAAACGTCCGTCGATCCGTTCATCTCTCGCGCGGGACAGCACCCAGCCGACTCCTTTATTCTGC
Source organism: Bacillus sp. KICET-1 (assembly GCF_027721405.1). Lineage (NCBI taxonomy): Bacteria > Bacillati > Bacillota > Bacilli > Caryophanales > Bacillaceae > Bacillus > Bacillus sp. KICET-1. Next base: position 1,151,645 of record NZ_CP113515.1, on the reverse strand, counting down.
AAACCGTAATAGCCTTTTCCGATAAACTCACCCTTCTCGGATGTCACATCAAAAAGATCGCCCTCTGTTAAATGAGCCGAGCTTCCGGACAGAGCGTCTTTTTCAATCAGGGGGAATCCTTTTTTCAGCTTTCCGGCAAATGTATCTTTCACTGTAAGTAGCTTCATTGTGCATTCCTCTTTCGTTTTGCTTTCTCTTATCGTACCATAAAACATGATCAACACCGCATTGTCCCGAAAAATTCAAAACAGGGGGAAAATCATGACAGCCAAAAGAATCGACCATACAGGCATTATGGTCAAAGATATTGAAACATCCATCGCCTTTTACCAAGACGTTCTCGGTATGACGTTAAAGGATCGTATCACTCATACGAACGGCATTATTGAACTTGCCTTTCTCGGCTTTCAAGAAGGGCCGGAGACGGAAATTGAGCTGATCCAGGGCTACAGCAGCGAGCTTCCCGCAGAAGGAAAAGTTCACCATGTCGCTTTATTGACTGAAGATATCGCGGTGGAGTTCACGCATGCGAAGCGTCAGGGCGCCGTATTTATCGATGAGGAAATCACGACGCTTCCGAACGGATATCGCTACTTTTACATTGAAGGACCTGACGGCGAATGGATCGAATTTTTCCAGCGTTAAAAAAAACGGGCGAAGGCGCCCGTTTTTTTTTATGTTTCTTCAGTGACGTTTTGTTCCGCCGCCCGTTCCTCTCTCCATTTTTGAAGATCCCAAATTCGGAAAAACGGATAATAGATGATAAATGTAATCAGGAGATTGATCAGCTGCATGACCGAACCGGAGATTTTCCCGCCCGTCGCCAAATAACCGGAAATCAGCGGCGGCATCGTCCACGGCACGGCGATTCCCGCCGGTTTTGCCACCATCCCCGTGCTCATCCCGATGTACGTCGCCGTAATGGTCAAGAGCGGCGCAATGATAAAGGGCACGATTAACAGCGGATTCATGACGAGCGGCATCCCGAAAATAATCGGTTCGTTAATGTTAAAAATCGCGGGCCCGATGCCGAGACGGCCGAGCTGTTTCATCTGTTTGCTTCTGGAGCGCACAAGCATGGTCAGCACAAGGGCAAGCGTCGCTCCGCTTCCGCCGACATTAATCCATATTTGAAAGAACTGTGTCGTAAAAATGCTCGGCAGCGCTTCTCCCGCCTGAAAAGCCAAACGGTTGGCATCCATCGCCCCGTACCAGATCGGCGACATGACGCCGCCGATAATGGACGCGCCGTGTATGCCGCACGACCAAAGCAGCATTTGCACGAATTCGGCGATAAGACTTCCGCCGAGACTCCCGCCCAAAATAGACAGCGGGGTGCCCAGCAGATCGCCTACGACATTGTGGAGGCTTTTAAAAGGAGTTATTTCAATAAACAGACGGGCCAGCCATACAAGCGTAATAATAATGAAACCGGGGATGAGCGCAACGAACGATTTGCTGACCGCAGGCGGCACTCCGTCAGGCATCTTAATAACGATATTTCTTTGTATGATAAACCGGTACACTTCCGTTGACAGCATTGCAATGATCATCGCGACAAACAGACCTTTGCTTCCGAGCAGCGAAATCGGAATGCCGCCTCCCACCATAATCTCTGTTGCCGAGCCGTCAGGAATAAACGGAATCTGATACGGCGTCGCCAATAAAAAGGCGGCAAGGGCAATGGCTCCCGACGACAGGGCATCCACCTCATAGCTTTCCGCAAGCCGGTAAGCAATCCCAAAGGCGGCGACAAGCGCCATAATGTCAAAGGACGCATTCACGGGATACCCGAGCTTTTCAACCCAATTTTCACCGAAAAGACCAGCCATAAAATCGGCATAACCGGGAATCGGAAGACTCGTCAGAATCAGAAAAACCGATCCGATGATGATAAGCGGCATAGTCAAAATAATGCCGTCCCGCAAAGCTCTTAAGTGCCTTTGGCCGGCGACTTTTCCGGCGACAGGCATGATTTTTTCTTCCATGACCCGATTGAACGTACTCATTTATCAAAAACCCCCTTTTTGAGTTCATTGCGCAGATGTCTTAAAGCATTTTCTCCATCATATTTTGGAAACGCTTACATTTGCATACAGAAATTTTCCTTATCCCTCAGGAAAAAAAGAATTCCGCACTGCCGATATATAAAGAAAAAGGGGGAATTGCAATGTATCACATCCTGAAACCGATAATGGCCGCGGCCTTGTGCGTCAGCCTGTTCTCCGCCGCGGCGCCCGCGCACGCCGAGACGCACGACCGGGACGTTATCGTGGTGTACAAAAATCAAAACGGCAAGGAATCCGCCATAGACAGCGGAGCGGATGTGGAACAGACCTATCAGCATCTCCCGGCAGTCGCCGTGTCAGCCGATTCACAAACGGTGAAAGACCTGAAACAGGACCCTGACATCTTATATGTAGAAGACAATGTATCCTTTCAGGCAGCAGGCGGTTCTGATATCCGCCCGTTATCAGCGGCCCAAAGCAGCAGTTACGCGCTGCCGCAATGGGATATAGAACCGACTCAGGTCAAGCAGGCGTGGAAAGAAGGCTTGACGGGAAAAAAGGTGAAAGTGGCTGTCATTGACAGCGGCATTTACCCTCATGATGACCTTTCCATTGCCGGAGGCTATTCCGCAGTCAGCTATACTTCTCATACAAAGATGACAACGGACACGGGACGCATGTCGCCGGAATCATTGCGGCCAAACATGACGGATACGGCATTGACGGCATCGCGCCGGATGTCCGGTTATATGCGGTTAAGGCATTAGACAGAAAGGGTGCAGGCGATCTTAAAAGCCTTCTTAAAGCGATCGACTGGTCGATCGCCAACAAAATGGACATCATCAATATGAGCCTCGGAACTAACGCAGACAGCAAAATTCTTCACGACGCCGTAGACAAAGCATACAAAAAAGGAATCGTGATCGTAGCAGCCGCAGGAAACGACGGCAACAAAAAACCCGTCAATTATCCGGGTGCCTACAGCAGCGTAACGGCAGTCTCAGCGTCAACTGAAAAAAACGGGCTCGCGGCTTTTTCCACGACCGGAAAACAAATTGAATTTGCCGCACCCGGCACCAATATTACGAGCACGTATCTAAATCAAATGTACGCCACGGCTGACGGCACATCTCAAGCCGCGCCCCACGTCACCGGCATGTTCGCGCTGCTCAGGCAGAAATATCCCGAGGAAACAAATACACAGCTCCGGCAGCAGATGCAGCAAAACATCAAAGATCTGGGCGCTCCCGGACGTGACAGCCGATTCGGGTACGGCCTAGTACAATATCCCGTAAAGCAAAAGAGTTTCGCCGAACGGGCCGTAATAAAAGCGGAAAAGACGAAAAAACAGGCAGATATCAATCAAGCAAAAACGGCAGTCAGCAAGCTGTCCAAGTCAAAGGGAAAAACCGCTCTCGAGGCGCGGATCAATAAAGTCCAGACGGCAAGAAATGTGACGGACGCAAGAGACAAGGTCCGGACTGCCGAAAAACAAAAGAAAAAAACCGCCGTCAATGCCGCACAAAGCGCCATTCGCAAATTACCGGCCGGTTCAGAGAAAAAAGGGCTGCAAAAACGGCTGAACGCTGTCAACTCAAGCCTTTTGAAAACAGCTGAGGCCAGCGTCAAGCAGGCGGAAAAAAAGACCTCTGAGGCCAGCACCGCAAAAGCCCAAAAAGCCGTCAGCGAAATCCAGCTGGGAAAAGAAAAAACCGCTCTGGAAAAACGGCTTGACCGGATAAAAGATAAACTCAACCGGCAGCAGGCTAGAGACAAAGTAAAAGCGGCTGAAAAAACCAAGACGAAAAAAGCAAAATCAGCGGCGCAAACGGCAGTCAGCCGGTTGAAGCCGTCTGCCGAAAAGACCAGTCTGCAAAAACGCGTGCGTGCGATTCGGGTGAAATAATAAAAAAAACGCTTGAGAGCCGGATAGCGGCTTCACAAGCGTTTTCATCACACCTGCCTATTGGTTCATGGCCGGGCGGTCAATCGTGTTCCATTTCGTAAAGGACATATATCGGAAATAATGATCACGATACGGGTGCGAGGTGCCTGTATTCCAAGGCTTGTCGCTGCCGCAGAAATGGACGATGGCCGGTTCGGCACGTGTTTCTCTGTAACGTATACGGTCGATCAGTTCAGGAGGCGTTTTCTCATTCATGATAATATGCGTCTGCGCGTTCCACCGCGGATGCAGTTCATGCCATTGATCATATAAGATCGCGTTAAGCGCGTCCTGATCATGGAACACGAGAAAATCCTCCGAGCTGTTTTCGTTGATAAAATCAATCACCTTTTTGGAAATATTTTGTTTTCTCCAAGGTTCGAAATCTATAATCATAATGCCGGAATTAAAATACTTGGCAGTGTCGCTGATATTCATTTTTTTCAGTCTTTCATGCTGTCCGGCGTCTTCTACCGCCGCAACTATTGCCGGGGAAATATCCAAGTCCCATAAAACCGAAATATCTTCCATCACAATTGCATCGCAATCAATGTAAATCATCCGCTTTACGGACTCATCCTTAATTAAATCAGGGATGGAAATGCGGTAATAAGCCGCTTTTGTAATGTGGCTGCTTTCGACTGCATGCTTGTATTGATCAGCGTCTACTTCTAAAAATTCAAGCGGCGTCCCGAATGACATCGCGGTCTGTTCAAGCTTGTCCTTGTTTTCGGAAGTAATTCCGCCGTCGATCACATATAATTTCGCATCCCTTGTTTTATCCATATTCATCAATAAAGAAGCGAACATCCCACCCAAATGACGAGCATAATGATCATCGGCACATGATACGATATGCATTGTTTCATTCTTTCCCACTGATATTCATCTCCCTTTTTGTTGTACAAATGTCTTTCCCTTTTTTTAAAAAGTAAACCTCGATCTTACACATTTTTTCTGAGGGAATGTGCTGTTTGCGATTTGATATCTATTGCATTCTCTATTCAAATTCAATCAGGATTTCAGCCTGAATCATCGTCAGAATACATCGCGCGGGAAAGCGAAAACACCTAAACATAAAAACAACCAGCCGGACTGCACATAAAAGCGGTCCGGCTGTTTGTGATGCGTCAATCGTTTAATCGACTTCTTTCTTAATCCCAAGCATCTTTTCGTCTAAATAATGGGCGATGTCCGCTGCTTCCTTCAGCTCGTCGGTCAGATGCTTTGGGACTTCGTTATTTAATTTGTAATAAATTTTATGTTCAAGACTCGCCCAAAAATCCATGGCGATGGTGCGGATTTGAATTTCCGCCTTCACATATTCCACACGATTCGTCAAATAAACGGGAATTTCAATAATCAAATGCAGGCTGCGGTAGCCGTTCGGCTTCGGATGTTTGATATAATCCTTCACCTTTACGATCTTCAGATCCTTATGCTGCTTCAAAACCTCAGCGACATTATAAATATCGGAAATAAAGGAACAGATAATCCTGACACCCGCGATATCATGAATATGCTCTTTCATTTCCTGCGTCGTCACATCGCAGCCTTTTCGCATCAGTTTATTGACGATGCTTTCAAAACTTTTCACGCGTGATTTTGTATGCTCGATCGGGTTATGCCCGTGAATCAGATTATATTCCTGGCTGATGATAGAAAACTTCGTATCCAGCTCATCTAAAGCGAATTTATAAACTAATAATTCATTTTTCCAATCTTCCATGACCGTTTTTAAATCATCCATATGGGCTGTTGACAAGTCCATTTTTTTCATCTCCTTGCTTTGCTGTCCATATATGAGACGGGTCAGTCCGCGGTCAGGTTCTTTACAATATCGTGAAGATTATGTCATAAAAAAAAAGCAAATGCCGGTTATGGCATTTGCCCTTTCATTTGATCAGCGGAAATAACTGATCAGGAGTCCGATTGAAAGCAGGAATCCGAAGAATGTATTGGTTTGCGCCGTTGATTTCATCGCAATAATCATGTTCATCGGCATTTCGTTTTTCACAAAGCCCTTCACGGCCTGAACGGGTTTCGGCACGCTCAAAAAGACCAGGAACAGCCACGGGCTTGTGTAACCCATAATGACAAGACCGACGATCCAGATGTAAGCGATGGCAAAAGATGCGGCCAGTATCATAACGGCCCCTCTATGCCCCATCAAAATGGCCAGCGTTTTACGTCCGCCTTTTTTATCTTCCTCAATATCACGGATATTGTTGGACAGGTTAATCGCTCCGACCAGGATGGCTATCGGGATGGAAATCAAAATGCTCTGTTCATTAATTCTGCCTGTCTGAATGAAGAAAGAAATAAGGACAAATACAGAACCCATGCAAATGCCGGAGAACAGTTCCCCGAACGGTGTATACGCAATCGGCAGCGGGCCGCCCGTATACAGATAGCCGATCAGCATGCCGGCAAGGCCGATAGCCGCAAGCCACCAGCTGCTGCTCATGCAGATATAAACACCGAGCACGAGGGCAATCGCATAAGAGCCGAGCGCCAGCTGCAGAATTGTTTTCGGCTTCATGCCGTGGCGGACGATCGCTCCGCCGATACCGACGGAATCCTCCGTATCTAAACCGCGTTTAAAATCGTAATATTCATTGAATAAGTTCGTGGCGATCTGGATCCAAAGGCAGGAAAACAGCATGGCCAAAAACAGCAGGAAATCAACCTTTACGTAAAACATCGCCAATACGGTGCCGAGAAGTACGGGCACAAACGATGCCGTCAATGTATGAGGGCGGGTTAGCTGCCACAAAATGCGGCCCATGCTTTCTTTCTCGGGCGTCTTTTGGCTGCCCCCCATATTGTTTTGATTCATTTTCCTCTTCCTTTCTATTAAAAGGCTTTCACAGTCAGCCGATAACAGTAGTGTTGAATTGGGGTTTTCACGTTTTCTGCTACCTTATCTATCATAATAATTTCTTCCTCATTTCACAAGATGCGGCGCTTTATCAGCTATCCTGCCGGAAACGGCTTTTCGCCCTTCTCCATTGGGGTTCGGCACAAGCCTGCTTAAGAAAAAGCCGCCAAAATTTTTTTACCTCGTTTATATTTACGATAAGTTAAAAATCCCGCCTGAACAGCGCTTTTTTAGTATGATCATTTGCCAATTTATACATGCGTGTTTTCCATCCTTTTGTTTCTCATTCATTTTTAAGGAAATTTTAAGCTTAGGATATTAGACATATTTTGAAACTTTTTGTTAATCTAATCGTCATATACTGGTGTAATTATTGAATACGCGGGGAAGGAATTTTGAATATGATGCAAAAATTAAAACGTGCTTATGAAAATACATTGATCAAATGGACGTTTCATACGGGCTTTTATTTTCTGATATTAGTATTGCTCTTTTGGATGTATGGATTTCATACAGCGAATACCGGCACTTATATTTACAACGATTTCTAATCGGGGAGGATAACTATGAAACTACTTGATGCTATAAAAACATACGCAGACGCCAAGCCGCAGGCCGAAGCGTTTCGTTCCTTAGATCATTCCCTCACTTACGGGGAATTATGGGATTTGTCGGAGCGGGTTGCGTCCGGCATTCAAAAACATACAGCTGACGGTTCGAAAGCGCCTGTCCTGGTTTACGGACATATGGAGCCGAATATGATCGTTTCTTTCTTAGGAAGCGTCAAAGCGGGCCGCCCTTACATCCCTGTCGATGTTTCCATTCCGGCGGAGCGGATCGTCAAAATCATTGAAAGCTCAGGCGCAGAGCTGCTTATCAGCGTATCGGGCGATGCAGTCGATACGGGAAGCAATCTGATTAAAACCGTTACGCCCGAAGAGCTTGCAGCTGACGGAGATGCAGACCTCAGCCGTGAGAACTGGGTAAAAGAGCTGGACACATTTTACATTATTTACACGTCCGGCAGCACGGGAAACCCGAAGGGCGTGCAGATATCGGCTGATAACCTGCAAAGCTTCACTGACTGGATCTGCAGGGATTTTCCTGTGGGCGATGGTAAGACATTCTTAAACCAAGCGCCGTTTTCTTTTGATTTATCTGTCATGGACATTTTCCCTTCGCTTCAAACGGGAGGTACGCTGCATTGCGTAACGAAAGACAAAATCAATAAACCGAAAGTACTATTTGAAGAGCTGGAGAAATCCAAACTGAACGTCTGGACATCGACGCCGTCTTTCGTCCAAATGTGTCTGATGGACCCCGGCTTTACGCAGGAGCTCCTGCCTGAGACAGAAGTATTTATGTTTTGCGGAGAAGCGCTTCCGGCTGCCGTGGCACAGGAGCTGTTAAACCGTTTTCCGAAGGCCCGCGTATTCAATACATACGGCCCGACTGAAACAACGGTTGCCGTCACCTCCGTTGAAATTACGCAGCAGATCATCGATGAACATGAATCTCTGCCCGTCGGTTTTGCAAAACCCGATATGAATATCTTCATCATGGATGAAAACGGGAATAAGCTTCCGGACGGAGAAAAAGGGGAAATCATCATCGCCGGCCCGAGCGTGAGCAAAGGCTATCTCGGTGAACCGTCTCTGACTGAAAAAGCGTTTTTCTCAATTGACGGCCAGTGGGCATATCATACGGGTGATGCCGGTTATGTTCAGGATGGTCAGATTTTCTGCCAAGGACGCCTTGATTTCCAGATTAAGCTTCACGGCTACCGCATGGAGCTGGAGGAAATCGAAGTACATGTAAGGCAGTCTCAATATGTGCGCACGGCGGTTGTCATCCCGTATCAGCCTAACGGACCAGTCGAATATTTAATTGCCGCCATCGTGCCTGAAAAACATGATTTTGAAAAAGAATTCCAGCTGACAAGCGCCATTAAGAAAGAACTGGCCGCTTCGCTTCCGGCCTACATGATTCCGAGAAAATTCATTTATCAGGATCACATTCAAATGACTGCGAACGGAAAAATCGACCGTAAACGCATTGGCGAAGAGGTTCTTGTATGACGCCTTACAGCTCGTTTTTCTTCTTTATCTTACTTGGAATCCTTCTTTTGCCGACGATTTTTTTAGGGCTGAACGGCAAGAGATTCCAAGGATACAACATGTTTATATCCATCATCGTATTGGCTTTGATTTTCGCGCATGATCTGCACGGCGTGATCGCACTATGTATCTTTACGTTGTGGCAGGTGCTTTTAATCAGGGGTTATCTCGCTTACAGACTGAAAGCCAACAGCGGCTTTGTCTTCAGTATGGCCGTGATCGCGTCTATTTTACCCCTGTTTTTATCTAAATTATGGCCGTTTTTCTTCCCGCCGGTGCCTCATCACCCGGTTCATAACCTGATCAGTTTCTTAGGAATTTCTTATTTGACATTTAAAGGCGTCCAGCTGATCATGGAAACGAGAGACGGACTGATTAAAGAAAAAATGCCGCTTCACCGCCTTTTGTACTTTATTATGTTTTTCCCGACCATTTCTTCCGGCCCGATCGACAGATACCGCAGATTTGCCAAGGACGAACAGAAAGTATGGACAAAGGGAGAATACGCTGATTTACTGTATACCGGCATTCATAAAATTTTTATCGGTTTCTTGTACAAATTCATTATCGGATATGCGATTAACACGTATTTCATTATGAATCTGTCTCATATCACCCACAGCAAACTGTGGGGTAATGTGCTGTACATGTACGGATACAGCTTGTACCTGTTTTTTGATTTTGCGGGTTACACGATGTTTGCCGTCGGTGTAAGCTATATCATGGGTATCAAATCTCCGGAAAACTTTAATAAGCCGTTTATCAGCAAAAACATTAAAGACTTCTGGAACCGCTGGCACATGTCCTTATCCTTCTGGTTCAGAGACTACGTATTTATGCGCTTTGTTTTCTGGATGACAAAGAAAAAATGGATAAAGAACCGGATGGCCGTCTCGAACATCGGGTATTTCCTGCTGTTCATGCTGATGGGCGTCTGGCACGGACTCGCCCTGCAATATATTGTATACGGCCTGTACCACGCCGTATTAATGACCGGGTATAACTTTTTTGAGAAATGGAATAAGAAATACAAGTGGCTGCCCGCCAATCGTTTTACGGCCTTTTTAGCCATCGTCATCACATTCCATTTCGTATGTTTCGGATTTTATATTTTCTCAGGAAAACCATTTCATCACTAAAGGAGATTGAAAACACATGGAATTTAAACAGGAAGTATTAGACGTATTAGCTGAAGTTTGTCAGGAGGACGCTGTGAAAGAAAATCCTGATATTGAAATCTTTGAAGAAGGACTGCTTGATTCTTTCGGAACTGTAGAGCTGCTTGTCGCCATCGAAAACCGCTTCGGCATTACAGTGCCGATCACTGAATTTGACCGTGACGAGTGGAATACGCCAAACAACATTGTAAACAAACTGACTGAGTTGAAGTAAATGAAAAAGCGTTTCTTTGGACCAATTATTTTAGCGTTCGTCCTGTTTGTCGGAGCTATCGCAGTTCCGGCTTCATGGCTTACGCGCTTCATTCCTGAAAAACGTGTCGAAGAGTCGGCGGCAGCCTTAAATCCGAATATGTTCCAGGGACTCTATCTTCAAAACAAAATGTTCGAAGACTCGAAGTATCTGCCGATTTTCGGTTCTTCCGAGCTTTCAAGACTGGATGAGTTTCACCCGTCCAACTATTTCCAAGTGAACAACCAAGGCTTTACGCCTTATCTTGTCGGAAAAGGCGGGGACCAATCCTTGATACACGCCGTGAACTTTGCGGCGCATTATCAGCAGCTGAAGGGCAAAAAACTGGTATTCATTGTTTCTCCGCAATGGTTTATCAAAAAAGGTTCTGATGAACAGCACTTTGCGCCGAATTTTTCATCACTTCAGGCATTGGATTTAGCATTTAATAACCAGATTGATCCCGCGGTCAAAAAGAACATGATGAAGCGCATGCTCCGTTTTAAAGTCGTTCAGCATGATGCCGTCCTTTCTGAATTGTACAAGGGAATGGTCAACGGACAATCATGGAAAGTGAAAGCGGTCATGCCGGCTGCAAAAGCTTATTATTCTCTGCTTGAGAAAAAAGATCTTTATTATTCAATGGGAGAAAACAAGGGCCCTGAACGGACGATCTCTGAAAACCTGAAAGGGAAATCGTGGTCAGAGTTAAAAACAGCCGCCGCTCAATTAGGAGAACGGAGCTCCAAGTCCAATCCTTTCTATATCGATGACGCTTCTTATAAAAAGATTAAGAAGAAAGTAAAGAGAGTGAAAGGAATCAACAAAGGAAGAACATACGCCAAATCAGTCGAATATCACGACTTTGAGGATATGCTGGACATTCTGAAAGATGCAGGCGCTGAACCGATGTTCGTGGTTATTCCGGTCAACGGAAAATGGTATGACTACACCGGCTTCCCGAAAAAAGGCCGGACTGATTACTACAAAAAAGTCACTAAGCAAATTAAAGCGAAGGGCTTTCAGGTTGCCGACTTATCCGGGCACGAATATGATCCGTACTTTATGAAAGACACCATCCATATCGCCTGGAAGGGCTGGGTGTACGTCGATAAAGCAATGGAGCAGTTTTACAAAACCGGCAAGGTGACGGTTCACTGAGCACGGTGATGACAGAATACGTAAAAACGAACACGCAGGGGGCATTCTCTCCCCTGCTTTTTATGTGATTTTGATTTTTTCACAAATTTGAGGAAAACTATTGCGAATATTTGTTGAAGGTATACAATAGAATATAAATTATTTTCAAATAAGTTTGACAATAACACCAATAGGGAGACAGAACATTATGAAACAAGACATTCGTGTTGAATTGACTTCAGCCAAAAAACCGAAACCGGACCCCCATGACCTTGCGTTCGGCAGAATTTTCACCGACCATATGTTTGTTATGGATTACGACGCCGGTCAAGGATGGTATGATCCGAGAATTATCCCTTATCAGTCCATCTCAATGGATCCTGCGGCCATGGTTTATCATTACGGCCAAACCGTTTTTGAAGGGCTTAAAGCGTATGTAACGAAGGATCAGGAAGTGCTTCTGTTCAGACCGGAGAAAAATATGGAGCGCCTGAACCAGTCAAATGACCGCCTTTGCATCCCGCTCATTGATGAAGAGCTTGTTCTTGAAGGCCTGAAACAGCTCGTAGCCATCGACCAAGACTGGATTCCGAAAGCGGAAGGCACTTCCCTTTATATCCGTCCGTTTATTATTGCGACTGAGCCTTTCCTCGGTGTAGCGGCATCCCATACGTACAAGCTGTTTATCATTCTTTCCCCGGTCGGCTCTTATTACAAAGAAGGCATTAAACCGGTAAAAATCGCCGTGGAAAACGAATTCGTGCGCGCCGTCAAAGGCGGCACCGGAAACGCGAAAACCGCCGGCAACTACGCATCAAGCCTGAAAGCGCAGCAGGTTGCGGAAGAGAAGGGATTTTCCCAGGTTTTATGGCTTGACGGCATTGAGAAAAAATACATCGAAGAAGTCGGCAGCATGAACATCTTCTTCAAAATCAGCGGCGAGATCGTGACACCGGAGCTGAACGGAAGCATTCTTGAAGGAATTACGAGAAATTCCGTCATCACCCTTCTCAAACATTGGGGACTGACTGTGTCTGAGCGGAAGATTTCGATCGATGAAATCATCCAGGCGCATCGTGACGGCCGATTGGAAGAAACATTCGGAACTGGTACGGCGGCGGTCATTTCTCCGGTCGGCGAACTGATCTGGAATGATGAAAGTCTTGTCATCGGCAGCGGTGAAACCGGAGAGATCTCGAAGAAATTGTACGATACCATTACAGGCATTCAAAAAGGCGCGGAAGCCGACGTGTTCGGCTGGACGACGAAAGTCGCCTCACTAAGCGAATCAAAATAAGCAAAAAACCCGGAAGCGAATCCGGGTTTTTTTACTGCTCTTATGCTTCAATCGACTTAAAGAAATGGGGCAGATGTTCTTTGTGGGCCTCAAGCATTTCATCCAGAATGGCCTTTGCCACGGAGTCTGACGGGACAAGAGGGTTGATCGTCATCGCAAGAAGCGCCGTTTGATAATCTCCCGTGACGGCTGCTTCAGCGGCGACGCGCTCAAATGATTTGATTTGCTGGACGAGTCCGCGGACAGACACCGGCAGATCACCGACGGCGATCGGTTTCGGACCGTCTTTCGTCATGACGCAGTTCACTTCGACCGCTGAGTCATTCGGAATGCTGGCGATCGCGCCGTTGTTTATTGTATTGACGGGCTGGATATCATGTTTGTCGTTATAGATGGAGCTGATCAGGTTGCAGGCCGCGTCACTGTAGTACGCTCCGCCCCGTTTTTCCAGCTGCGGCGGTTTGATGGCGAGATTCGGATCTTTGTACAGTTCGAACAGTTCTTTCTCAACCTTCTGCACGACCTCGGCGCGTGTGCCCTCCGTCTGTGACGCTTCTATTTCATGCTCGAGCATTTCTTTCGTTTTGAAATAATAGCGGTGGTAGCCGCAAGGAATCAGATCGAGCGCCTTCAGGAATTCAGGCTCCCATTCCGCTCCGGAAATATTTTTCATCGTCATGGCGTTTTCCGGGTCTCCCATGGCTTCAATGACTTGATCCTTCACGCTGACGCCGTCTAAGAAAACATCTAATCCGAAGACCATGTGATTCAGCCCGGCAAATTGCACTTCGATCCGGCTGACATCCACATCCAATGCTTTTGCGACGCCCATTTTAATGCCGATCGGCACATTGCAGAGGCCGACGACTTTTGTCAGATTCGAGTAGCGGAGCAAGGCCTCGGTAACCATGCCGGCAGGGTTTGTGAAATTCACAAGCCATGCATTCGGACAAAGCTCTTCGATGTCTTTCGCGATTTCCAGAATAACCGGGATGGTGCGCAGCCCTTTGAATAAACCGCCCGGACCGTTTGTCTCCTGGCCGATTACGCCGTATTTTAACGGAATCCGTTCGTCTTTGGCGCGGGCCTCAAGAAGGCCGACGCGGAATTGAGTCGTTACGAAATCAGCATCCTTCAAAGCTTCTCTCCGGTCAAGCGTCAGGTGAATCTCTATCGGAACGCCCGCTTTTTCGACCATGCGTTTTGCAAGCGTGCCGACGATATTGAGTTTTTTCTCGCCTTCGGGAATGTCGACAAGCCATAATTCTCTGACAGGCAGTTCCTCATAGCGCTTAATGATGCCTTCCACAAGCTCCGGTGTATAGCTTGAACCTCCGCCGATCGTTACAATTTTAATTCCTTTTGTCATATTTTTGCTCCTCCTTGCAGACTCACTTTTTCGTAAATCTCGACTAACTCAGCGGCCAAGTCTTTCACGGTCATGGCATTCATTAAATGATCTTGCGCATGCACCATTAAAAGCGTCATGTCTGTTTTTTCTCCGCCGGCTTCATTTTGGATCAATTCTGTCTGGTAATGATGGGCTTCTGTCAGTTCCCTTGCGGCTTCCTGAAGCTTTTCCTCGGCCATGGCTCTGTCCCCCCGCTTTGCGGCGGCAATGGCTTCCATTGATGCGCTTCTGCCGTTGCCGCCATGCAGGATGATCTGAAAAATGGTCTGTTCCATTTTTTCATTCATGTGTTTCACTCCCTTTCTCTACAGCACGGCTTTTTCGTCTCCCTGTACGGCTGGCGCCTGCGATTGTTCAAGTTCGTTTTCTTCTTTCAGCTTTTGCGAATCCCACATTCTGAAGAACGGATAGTACACGATAAAGGCTGTGATGATATTAATCGCCTGCATGACAGCCCCTGATATTTTTCCGCCCGTGGCAAGATAGCCGGAGAAAATCGGCGGCATCGTCCATGGGACGGCAATGCCGGCAGGTTTGGCGACGAGGCCGGTGCTCATGCCGATATAGGTAAGGACCAGTGTGACAAGCGGTGTGATAATGAACGGAATGAGAAGCATCGGGTTCATGACGATCGGCATTCCGAAAATAATCGGCTCATTAATATTAAAGACGGCCGGCCCGATGGCGAGTTTCCCAAGCTGCTTCATCTGCTTGCTTCGCGAACGGAGAAACATGGTGACCACGAGCGCCAGTGTCGCGCCGCTTCCGCCGATGTTGATCCAGATTTCAAAAAACTGCTGGGTGAAAATATTCGGAAGCGCATCGCCCGCCTGAAACGCAATCCGGTTGGCATCCATCGCTCCGAACCAGATCGGCGCCATGACGCCGCCGACTATGTTCGCCCCGTGTAATCCGCACGCCCACAAGAGCATTTGAACCGCTTCGGCTATCAGGCTTCCGCCGAGACTTCCCCCAAGATTCGAGAGCGGCGTCCCCAGTACAACGCTTACAATGTTATGAAGGTTTTCAAACGGCGTCGCTTCGACAATTAAACGCGCACCCCAGATCAGAAAGATGACGGCAAAGCCGGGAATTAAGGCGACAAACGATTTGCTGACCGCCGGAGGCACACCGTCCGGCATTTTGAAGACGAAATTCCGCTGGATGATCAAGCGGTAAATTTCTGTCGACAGCATGGCGATGATCATCGCGACAAACAGCCCTTTGCTTCCCATGAGAGAAAGCGGAATGCCGCCGCCCACCATGATTTCCTCTTTGGCGCCGGAAGGCAGAAACGGAACTTTGTACGGCGTTGCCAAGAGAAACGCCGCCAAAGATATCGCACCGGCCGATAATGCGTCCACCCCGTATTTTTCGGCCAGGCGGTAGGCGATTCCGAAAGCGGCGACAAGACCCATGATTTCAAAGGTCGCATCAACCGGATATTGCAGTTTTTGAGACCAGGCGCTTCCGAACGTCTTTGCCATGAAATCCGCATATCCCGGAATCGGCAGGTTGCCGATGATCAGAAAAAACGAACCGATGATGATAAGCGGCATGGTGAGGATGATCCCGTCACGCAATGCTTGCAGATGCCGCTGGGAGGCAATTTTTCCGGCAATGGGCATGACTTTCTCTTCTAAAAACTGGTTCACCTTATTCACACGGCCCGCCCCTTTCTACGATGCGTTTCCGAGCTGTTCCGCTGATTTCAGAACCTCCGCTCCGTTGCAAGTGCCGTAATGGACGGTATTGATGACTTCAACCGGCACTCCTTTTGATTCACCCAATTTTTTCAGCTGCGGAAGCAAATAACGGACTTGAGGCCCAAGCAGCAATACGTCCGCTTTATCAATATGCTGGTTGACTGAATCGCCTGACACCGCCCAGATTTTATATTCTTTTCCTTGTTCCTGCGCGCTTTTTTCCATCTTGGTGACGAGTAAGCTTGTTGACATCCCTGCTGCACAAACGAGTAATATATTCATGTAAAAGACCTCCTGAAAGTTTGATATTTTGTATGTCTCGATGTTAGTACCATCATATTATGAAATCGCTTTCATAACTACTCAGGCTTTTTCCGCTGCTAACGGAAAAAAGGTGTATCCCGGTCTTTCTCTGATCGTTTGTCTCTGAATACTCGTAAAACCTCCTGATAGGTTGTGCATTTTAAGAGACGGCTTACCGCGGCCGGATCATCTAACATGCCGCCGAGCCATTTGTACATATGCTGGAGGTCGGCTTTGCTTTCTTTCTCGACGCAGAGCAGGCAGACAAATTGGACACGCTTATCCGCCCAGTCAATCGGTTTCTTCAGCGTGCATACCGCCCAAAACGTCGTGTCTGTCTGCGGAACGAGCGGGTGCGGAATCGCCGTAAGATTGCCGAAACTCGTAGGAGAAATCGCTTCCCTTTCAAAAATAGAATCGGTCAGAGAATCAGAAGCGAGGCCGGCTTCTGCAACCTGCTGTCCGAGAAAACGGATGACGTCCTCCTTCGTCTCCAGATCCTGCTGCAAAAATACCAGCTCCGGTTTCAGAAAGTTCAATTGTTCCCGCTTTTCTTCCAGCATGGCGTCGATTTTTGTAAAATCCCCGCCGCCCAACAGCGTATGAACCTTCAATACGGGAACGGGCAGGTCTTTTTTGATCGGCACTGTGCTGACCACAAAATCAATCGACTCAAAGGAAAGCTGGTCAAGGCTGCAGTAATCAGCCGTTCCGACGATTTCAAGACGCTTTGCGAACCGGGAACGGAGCTTTTCTCTTAAAAGCTGCGCGCTGCCGGCGCCGGACGCACAAACAATCAGACAGCGTTTAGGCGGCCGTTCCGTCTTTCTCCTTTCAATGGCGGCTCCGAAATGAAGCGCCAAATATCCGATCTCATTTTCATGAATATCAATGCCGGTTTGCTCCTTGATCACGATTCCCGCAATCACTCCCGCTTCAAATGCGAGCGGATAATTTTCCTTTATGGCGGAGAGCATCGGGTTTCTCAGGTTCATTCCGTACCGGTTTCGGTTAATCGCCGGCTTGATGTGGAGCGCAAGACCCGCTTTCAGCTCATTGTCGTCCGTGATTCCGAGCTTCAGCTCCCGCTCAATGGCTTCGATCATGGCCTCCGTCAAACGGCTGGTTTCCCCGTCTATCAGCCTTGTAAGCTCTTTTCCTTCCAATTGTGACTGGGTCATGCGCTTTGTCCCGAGCAGGTGAATGGCGATATAGGCGGTTTCCTGTTCGGGAAAGGTGACCGAAAGCGCAGATTCAAGCTCTTTTACGATGGCTTCCGCTGACTGATATTCTGTTTCAAGCTTAATATCATGAAGATCTTCCGGGATGAGAGATACATAGTTTTCTGTCCGGATTCGTTTGCAGGCAATGGCGATATGGATGATGAGATTGTTCAGGCCGAAGAAAGAAAGCGGGATCTTATGGTTTCGAACCTGCTTCATAATGGCTGTGCGGATCACATGAATGTCGTCTTTCGGCAGAATACCGGCCTTTTCACTCAGGAGATCAGGCTCGGGCTCGCGGTCGTCCACTAAGTATTCCGCCATACAATAACGGAGGCGGAGCTCTTCGCCGCGCAGCTTAAAGCCGTAGTTCGGCCTTGTTTCCAAAATGATGTCATAGGGGCGGAGCCGTTTTTTGACTTCTTTTAAATCAGATTGAAGTGTGGATTTACTAATGAACAGTTCTTCCGCCAAGTCATCCAGCTTGAGGTAGCCGTCGGCCAGAAGCATTCTTTTCATCAGGTAATCTATCCGTTCATCGGGAAAAATCGGCACGGTGCTGTTCTGCTGGAAATTGTCCTGAAGCCAGTTTTTAAACGGCTGCTCATTCCGGATCAGCAGCTTATAGCCGCTCCCTCTGACAGATTGAATGGATGCGCCGTGTTTTTCTACAATGGTTTGCAGTTCCTTTATGTCATTGCGGACCGTCCGCGTCGTTACCTTTACATTTGCAGCGATGACTGAGCTTGTAACCGGTGTTTCAGCAGCTAAAAGCAAGCGCAGAAGTTCACGAAGCCGCCCATGAAGCATGAGAAAAACCTCCTATCAGATCAGATGCAGACGTGAAAAATGGGCAAAAAGAATGAGGAAGGGGTAAATGTATGTAAATTCTATACTGGGGAGGATTTCAAGTCAATGCGGCAATCCGATGCCAAGACCGTAAAAAAACAGCCGGATCAGCCGGCTGTTCGGGATGCGGACATGCGGTTCCGCTTAGATGCCTTCCGTTCTTTTATGATTTTTCTGATGATCGGATAGATGACGGGCGCCCATTTGATAATCGTTTTGAAAAATTTTTTCAATGTCTGAATCCCCTTTCTTTTACCTTGTCTTTCCCCTGTTATCAGCGTTTATAAACATGGTCAGCGTGAGACATACCGGTTCCCCGTCACCCAATAGCGCCACGGATAATCCCGGGCTTCTCCGCTGTTGTCAATCCCGATTCTCGGGCCTGTTGATATATGCTCAGGCGTAAAGCCCTCCGTAATATACAGCGGCGGTTCCGTGATCATGCCGCCGTAGTCGTTCATTGAAATGCCCATCGCCTTCGTCAGTTTTCCCGGGCCGTTTGTCCGCTCTCTCGGGGGTCTGCCCGGTCTCCTGCTCTCCATCAGGAACTGTCCTTCATGAGGCTCCGCCGCCCTGATTAACACGGCCTGCGGAATGCCGATGTCCGCGGCGACGACGTTCATTAATGTATGAGTGTGCATGACGTATGTATAAATGCGGCCCGCCTCATGGAACATAATTTCCGTCCGTTTCGTGCGCCGGTTGCCGAAGCTGTGCGCCGCCCGGTCATCCGCTCCCATATAAGCTTCCGTTTCCACGATAAAACCTGAAGCCGTTCCCTCGTCCGTCTCCTTCACCAAGAGACAGCCGAGCAATAAAGGGGCAAGCTCCACTGACGGTCTCTGGTAAAATTCAATCGGCAAAGGCTTTCGTTCTCCCGCCATTTGCCTCCCTCCTTTCTGAATATAGCGATTTCCTCTTTCACGTTTTTCACTTCTTTTTTACAATATAAACATGAGAGAAAAAAAGGACATCATTGTTGAACGCTCTATTGCGTTTTGAAAATCAGCCCGGTATAATATGATGGTTCAAATGAAAATGATTCTCATATTCAATAAATACCGGACAATGATCATAAAAGTAGGTGAATTGATTTTTGAGCGATTCTGTCACGTCCGCAAACCGTCTGATCAGCATCTTAAAAAACGGGGTTTTCTTCCTGATCGCGGTGATCGGGCTGCTTGTATCTATTTTTTTCGCCGTCTCATTCGGCGCGAAAGACATTACTTTACATACGGTTTGGTCGGCTGTTGCTGATTATAATCCGAACATAACGGGCCAGCAGATCATTCATGAATTGCGTCTTCCGAGGGTGCTCGGGGCGGCCGTTACAGGAGCCGCTTTTGCCGCAGCCGGCGCCCTCATGCAGGGTGTCACGAGAAACCCGCTTGCCGATTCGGGTGTCTTAGGCGTAAACGCGGGCGCCATGTTTGTTGTTGCGCTCAGCTTTGCTTTTTTCCCTCATTTGTTATACGCCCTGCTGATGGTGATGTCATTTTTGGGAGCACTGGCAAGCACCGGCTTGATTTTCTTTATCAGTGCGGCGGGAAAAGGCAGCATGACGCCTTTAAAGGTGACGCTTGCCGGGGCGGTCGTGGCCGCGCTTTTACATTCACTCAGTACCGGTGTGGCGATTTATTACGATTTAAGCCAGGATTTGGCCTTCTGGTACGCCGGCGGGGTGTCGGGGATCAAGTGGGCTCATTTACAAGTCCTTGTTCCCGTGATTGCGGTCTTCATCATTCTCGCGACATTCATGGGCCGGTCCGTCACCCTTCTCTCAATGGGAAATGACGTGGCGGCGAATTTAGGGGTGAACACGGCGCTGACGCGTGCCGCCGGATTAATGATCGCCGTCGTTCTTGCCGGTGTGTCTGTTTCCGCTGCCGGCGCGATCGGCTTCGTCGGGCTGGTCATCCCCCATATCGCCCGCAAGATCGTCGGCGTTACGTACAGGCTGATTATTCCGATGTCCGCGTTGCTCGGCGCGATTCTATTGATTTTGGCCGACCTGGCCTCGCGCACGGTCAGTCCCCCGAGAGAATTGGCGATAGGCATTATGGTCGCACTTGTCGGTGTCCCTTTCTTTCTTTATATTGCCCGCAAGGAAGGGAGAGACTTATAAATGAAAGTGCAGAAAGAAACAAAAAAAGCGGCGGCGGCAGGACTCATTCTGCTGGTCATCGCCGTTTGCATGATTCTGATCGGGCTGCATACGGGCTCATTCCGGCTTTCTCCTCTCACCGTGGGAAAAACGCTGTTCGGATACGGCACGTTTCAAAGCACAACCGTTTTATTCGATTACCGGCTTCCCCGGATTCTGGTGACGATGCTGGCCGGCATCGGTTTAGGAGTGTCGGGCGCTATTTTGCAGGGTGTATCCCGAAATCCGCTTGCCGATCCGGGCATTCTCGGACTGCATGCCGGCGCTTCCTTCGGTTTGATGATGTATATCACATTCTTTCATTCCTTGGAGGCGCAAGCGTCGATGTTCATCCCGCTGTTTACGTTTGCGGGCGGAACACTCGCCGCCCTGCTGATCGTAGTGCTTACGTACGACAGGCTGAACGGTTTTTTAACGATCCGCATGCTGTTAGTCGGGATCGCCGTTTCCGCGGGCTTCAGCGCCGTTACATTGTTTATGTCGCTGCGCCTGAATGAAGAAACTTATACATTCGCTTCCCGCTGGCTGGTGGGAAACGTCTGGGGCAGGGATTGGATTCACGTGTGGTCGCTATTGCCCTGGATCGGCATTCTCGCACCGCTTGCATGGCTGAACGCCCGCTCTTTGAATATTTTAATGCTCGGTGACCAGGCATCCGCGGGGCTTGGCGCACACGTGCAGAGAAAAAGGATCATGCTGATCGCCATAGCGGTCGGCTTGTCCTGCGCGAGTGTGGCGATGGCCGGCGGAATCGGCTTTATCGGCTTTGCCGCCCCTCACTTGGCAAGACGGCTCGTCGGCACCATGCATCAGCATATTATTCCGATTGCGGGATTAATCGGACTTGTCATTCTTGTCGCGGCAGACACCATCGGCCGGTCTTTGTTTCAGCCGAACGCCATTCCGGCCGGCGTGGTTGCGGCAGCCATCGGCGCGCCGTATTTTCTCTATCTCGTCATGAAAATCAAATCATAAAACAAGGAGTATTCCCATGAAAAAAATAATTGCGCTCGTCAGTTTCATGTGTATTTTCTTACTGGCTGCCTGCCAATCCGATTCAACACAGCCGGAGTCAAAAAAGAAATCCGGCGATCATAAAATCGCTTCGATGTCCATTCACCTGACAAATGATCTGCTGGCTCTCGGCGTTACACCTGCCGGTTCCGTCGTGGGCGGAGAATTAAAAGATTTTCTCCCTCATGTGAAAAATCAGCTGAAAGACACGAAAAAACTCGGCCCTGCCTCAGATCCGGATATGGAAGCTTTACTTGAGCTGAACCCTGACAACATTTATCTTGATAAAGAATTTGCGGGAAAAGATGTGTCAAAATACAAGAAAATCGGAAACACACACGTTTTCGACCTTGATAAAGGCACTTGGCGCGATCATTTAAAAGACATCGGAAAAATCGTCAACCGTGAAAAAGAAGCGAAAACATTTATTCAGGATTACGAAGATGAAACAAAACAAGTCAGATCCATGATGAATAAGGAATTAGGGAAAAACGCCAAAGTCATGGCGATCCGCGTGAACGCAAAAGAGCTTCGCGTCTTCAGCACACGCCGCCCGATGGGACCGATTCTGTTTGACGATCTGAAGCTGAAACCGGCTGACGGCATTAAAGAAATGAACACCTCCCGCCCTTATGAAGTCATTTCTCAAGAAGTGCTGCCTGATTACAACGCAGATGCGATTTTCGTCGTCGTTAACAGAGACGACAAGTCACAGCAAGCCTATAAAGAATTGCAAAAAAGCGCTGTATGGAAAGGGCTGAAGGCCGTGAAAGCAAACCACGTCTATAAAATTGCCGATCAGCCTTGGCTTGATTATTCAGCACTGGGAAATAAATTAGCAATGGATGAAGCGAAAAAACTGTTCCAAAAATAAACATGAGCCGGTTTTGCAAAAATTGCAAGGCCGGCTTTTTTATATTGTCGTTTACTTATATAAACAACCGCTTATATAATAGTGTGAAAAAGGAGTGAGCGCATGGAACGGCGGCATCATGCTTTAAGTTCCGGAGGGATCAGCCAGTGCCTCAAGCTTCTAAGCGACCCGACGAGGCTTTTGATGCTGAAGCTTCTGGAGGATAAGGAATATTGTGTCTGCGAGCTGACGGCTATTTTTGATATAAGTCAGCCCGGCATCAGCCAGCACTTGCGGAAATTAAAGAACGCCGGCCTTGTGCGGGAAAGACGCGAGGGCCAGTGGCGGTACTATGCCATTCATCCGTCCGGTCCGGAATACGCGCTGGTTTGCTCGATTCTGCAGCAGATAGATGAAAAGGACGAAGTTTTACAGACATTGCGGCAAAAAGAAGTCACTGTTACATGCCGGTAAGGAGGATATATTCTTGGGAGTTGCGGTTTTATCAGCGCTGATTTTTGTGCTGACACTTGTGTTTGTCATATGGCAGCCGAAACATGTATCAATCGGCTGGTCTGCCTGCGGCGGAGCGGTTCTCGCTTTGATCGCCGGAGCAGTCAGCCTGCACGATATCGCGGAAGTGACGGGAATCGTCTGGAATGCGACACTTGCCTTTATCGCCATTATTATCATTTCATTAATTCTTGACAGCATCGGTTTTTTTGAGTGGGCCGCGCTGCATATGGCCATGGCGGCCAAAGGCAGCGGGCTGCGGATGTTTCTCTATGTGTCGGTCTTAGGGGCTGTTGTCTCCGCCCTGTTTGCCAATGACGGAGCGGCGCTCATTTTGACGCCGATCGTACTGGCGATGGTGCGGGCTTTGAATTTACCTGAAAAGCTGGTTTTTCCGTTTATTATCGCCGGAGGATTCATCGCCGACACCACCTCGCTTCCGCTCGTTGTAAGCAATTTGGTCAATATTGTATCCGCCGATTACTTTCATATCGGGTACATTGAATATGCATCACGCATGCTGGTGCCCAACCTTTTTTCTCTGGCGGCAAGCATTTTGGTGCTGTATCTCTATTTCAGAAAAAACATTCCGAAACGGTATGACACCGGTCTTGTGAAACATCCGGCATCCGCCATTAAGGATGAGCGCCTTTTCCGGTTATCATGGGCTGTGCTGGCCGTTTTATTGATCGGATATTTCGTCAGCGAACTGCTGTCGATACCCGTTTCCTTCGTTGCCGGCTCCATCGCGGTCATTTTTCTCATTCTGGCGCAGCGAAGCCCCGCCGTCCCTGCGAAACAAGTCATCAAGGACGCCCCGTGGGCCATCGTGTTTTTTTCTGTCGGCATGTATGTTGTCGTGTACGGCTTGCGGAATGCCGGACTGACGGATCTTCTTTCTCAGCTTATTCAGAAAGCGGCGGATCACGGATTGTTTGCGGGCACACTCGGAATGGGTTTTATCGCTGCGATCCTCTCCTCCGTTATGAATAACCTGCCGACGGTGATGATTGACGCCATAGCCATCAGCGGAACGGACACTCACGGGCTGCTGAGAGAAGCATTGATTTACGCGAATGTTATCGGTTCTGACCTCGGGCCGAAAATCACGCCGATCGGGTCGCTGGCGACATTGTTATGGCTCCACGTGCTGAGCCGGAAAAACGTGAAAATTTCCTGGGGAATGTATTTCAAAACAGGTCTGCTATTAACCATTCCGACGTTATTCATCACCCTGATCGGACTTTATTTATGGCTGTTATGGCTCGCTTGAGAAAAAAACCTTTTAAGTTGAATCTTAAAAGGTTTTTTTGTGTCAAAAATCCGAAAAGTTAAACTTTTATATTTTAAAAGTATAGACATTTAATTTCAAAAGATTATAATATTCATGAAAACGTTTTAACTTTATGAAAGAAGGGATTCCTCATGAAAAGAATTTTATTAGCCTGCAGCTCAGGCATGTCCACCAGCCTTCTTGTCACGAAAATGCAGAATTACGCCAGCTCCATCGGTGAGGAGGCCGAGATTTGGGCAGTCGGACAGGATAAAGCAAAAGAAGCGATGAAAGATGCAGACGTCGTACTGATCGGCCCGCAGATGAGTTTTTTAAAAGGCGAGCTTCAGAAAGAGGCGGACCCGCTTCACATCACCGTTGATGTGATTGACATGATGGCTTACGGCATGGGAGACGGCAAAAAAGCATACGAACAGGCCGTTGCCTTGATTGAGAACAAATAAAGGAGGCGATAAGCATGGAAACGTACACGGATGAACAGATCAGTTTTCAGCTGATTCTTCACAGCGGTAATGCCCGCAGCTGTATTATTCAATCGATACGCGCTTATAAAGACGGCCGGCCAGATGAGTCAGACACCTTTCTGACAAAGGCTGAAGAAGAACTGGGGAAAGCGCACGACATCCATTTTCAGATGATTCAAAAAGAAGCCGGCGGCGCCAAGACGGATGTCTCCCTGCTTTTTATGCATGCTGAAGACCACTTAATGTCAGCGCTCTCAATGAAAGAGCTGGTTAAAGAAATGCTCGACTTATTTCAATCAAAAAATTTATAAAAAGCCGGGGGTGAAGACGTGTTTGAGAAAATCAGCCAATTCCTTGTTCCGATCGCGGGCAAATTAAACAATAACCGCTATTTGCAAGTTTTACGGGATGCTTTTATGCTGGCGTTTCCGCTGACCATTTTCGGTTCGGTGTTCGTCGTGCTGACGAACCTGCCGTTTTTAAACAAAATCATGAGCAGCTCCGCCCTGTCTGTCTTTCAATCCGGATTTGGCGGCGCTTCGACGGCGACGATGGGGATTATGTCTATTTTTGTCGTCTTCGGGATCGGCTATTACCTTTCCAAAAGCTACGAAGTGGAGGCCGTATTCGGCGGAGCGATCGCATTGGTTTCTTTTCTGCTGCTCACCCCTTTCGTCTTAGAGCCGGAAACGGGCAAAGCGGTCGCAGGCGTCATTCCGGTTGACCGGCTTGGAGCAAAAGGAATGTTTCTCGGCATGATAACCGCGTTTTTGTCAGGTGAAATCTACAGAAGAATCGTCCAGAGAAACTTAACGATTAAGATGCCTGCCGGTGTTCCTCCGGCTGTTGCTAAATCGTTCGCCGCATTGATTCCGGCTTTTATCACGCTTACCGTCTTCCTCTTGATCAACGCGGCTGTCACCCAGATCTTTCACACCAATCTGCATGATGTCATTTATCATACGGTTCAAGCCCCGCTTGTCGGACTTGGAAGCGGCATCATTCCTACATTAATCGCTGTTTTCTTTATTCAGATTTTATGGTTTTTCGGACTTCACGGACAGATCATTATCAATTCCGTGATGGACCCGATTTGGAATACATTACAGGTCGAAAATTTGGCTGCGTATACAGCGGGAAAAGAGATTCCCCATATTATTTCTAAGCCGTTTATGGAGATTTACACCGTCGGAATGGGCGGAACCGGAATGACATTGGCCATAGTGATCGCCATCTTGCTTTTTATGAAAAGCAAACAGATGAAACAGATATCCAAACTCGGTCTCGCGCCGGGCATTTTCAACGTCAATGAGCCGGTTATTTTCGGTCTGCCGATCGTGATGAACCCGATCATTATCATTCCGTGGGTCATCGCGCCGATGGTTGTCACCCTTGTCACCTACCTGGCCATGTCGGCGGGGATCGTGCCCCCTCCTACCGGCGTGACCGTGCCTTGGACCGTCCCCCTATTCATTAACGGGATTATGGCGACCAATTCCGCCATGGGCGGCATTATGCAGCTGGTCAACCTCTGTATTGTGTTTGTCATCTGGTTCCCGTTTCTTAAAGCGCTGGACAAATTAAACATGGCAAAGGAAAAAGAAGCTGAGACCGAGCAGCATGCCCGGGATGACAGCATGAGTATGTAATCAAAATCGCAGTAAGGGAGAGAAATCAATTGACTGATTCAAATATTCAATATCGTTTTCCGAAAGGATTCTGGTGGGGGTCTTCCGCCTCCGCCACCCAAACAGAAGGCGCCGCCGACAGAGACGGAAAAAGCCAAAACATATGGGATTACTGGTATGAAAAAGAGCCGAGCCGTTTTTTTAACGGCGTCGGCCCCGGCGACACGTCACGTTTTTACGATCAATACAAGGAGGATATCCGGCTGATGAAAGAAATCGGCCACAACTCCTTCCGGCTGTCTATTTCCTGGTCAAGATTGATTCCGGACGGAACTGGCGAGGTCAATCAGAAAGCGGTCGCGTTTTATCAGGACGTCATCGATGAAATGCTTGCCCATCACATTGAGCCGTTTGTCAATTTGTTTCACTTTGACATGCCGCTCGCCCTTCAGCGTAAGGGGGGCTGGGTCAGCCGGAACACCGTTGACGCGTTTGAACATTACGCCAAAACATGCTTTTCGCTATTCGGTGACAAGGTGAAAAAATGGTTCACTCACAACGAGCCGATTGTGCCGATTGAAGGCGGCTACTTATACGACTTTCACTACCCGAATCACGTTAATTTTCAAGAAGCGGTGCAGGCCGGCTTCCATACCCTGCTGTCGAATGCAAGGGCTGTCAAAGCCTACAGAGAATTGAAACAGGACGGACAAATCGGAATCATTCTGAATCTGACGCCTTCTTATCCGAGAAGCTCACATCCTGAAGATCTGAAAGCGTCCCGGATTGCCGACGCCTTTTTCAACCGCTCATTTTTAGATCCCGCCGTAAGGGGCGAATTTCCTGAGGAGCTTGTCGAGATTCTCAAGGCGGAAGGCTTTCTGCCGCATTATGAGAAAGAAGATCTCCGCCTCATTCAGGAGCATACGGTTGACCTCTTAGGCGTGAACTACTACCAGCCGAGGCGCGTCAAGGCAAAAGAACA
This sequence comes from Bacillus sp. KICET-1, assembly GCF_027721405.1. Taxonomy (NCBI): domain Bacteria; kingdom Bacillati; phylum Bacillota; class Bacilli; order Caryophanales; family Bacillaceae; genus Bacillus; species Bacillus sp. KICET-1. The sequence goes on along the minus strand of NZ_CP113515.1, from coordinate 1,124,439 downwards.
TGTTCCGAATCCGCATGCCCCTTTCCTGCCCGAGCGTTTCTTCGATCCGTACGTCATGCCCGGCCGGAAAATGAACCCTCACCGCGGGTGGGAAATTTACGAAAAAGGAATCTACGACATTCTCACCAATCTCAGAGAACATTACGGAAATATCGAGTGTTTTATTTCTGAGAACGGCATGGGAGTAGAAGGCGAGGAACGCTTCCGCGATGAAAACGGCATCATTCAGGATGATTACAGGATTGAATTTATCCAGGAACATCTGAAATGGGTGCATCGGGCCATCGGAGAAGGTTCAAATGTAAAAGGCTATCACCTGTGGACTTTCATGGACAACTGGTCTTGGACAAACGCTTATAAAAACCGCTACGGCTTTGTATCTGTCAATCTGGAAAACGGGGGCGAACGGACCGTCAAAAAAAGCGGCCGCTGGTTCAAATCCGTTTCCGATCAAAACGGATTTTAGCAGATGAGGAGGGACGGCCATGCTTGGAGGTATTGAAGCCGGCGGCACGAAATTTGTCTGTGCCGCCGGACAAAGAGACGGCACCATTCTGGACAGAGCGGAGTTTCCGACGGGAGAACCGGATGACACACTCAGACAGGTCATCCGTTACTTTAAAGATTTCCCGATAGACGCCATCGGCATCGGGTCGTTCGGGCCGATTGATATCCGTCCTGACAGTCAAACATACGGGCGCATCACCGCGACTCCGAAGACAGCCTGGCGGAACTGCCCTATTCTTCAAACGATCAAAAGCGCTCTGGATATTCCCGCAGGCTTCACCACCGACGTTAATGCGGCGGCGCTCGGAGAAGCTTCTTTCGGCGCGGCCAAAAACGCGGACAGCTGCCTCTATTTGACGGTCGGCACTGGCATCGGAGCGGGCGCCATCATGAACGGCAGATTTGTTCAAGGGCTGTCTCATCCTGAAATGGGCCACATTTATGTCAGAAGACACCCGGACGACGGCTACAAAGGCAATTGTCCTTACCATACAGATTGCCTGGAAGGCCTCGCGGCAGGCCCCGCCATTGAGAAACGCTGGGGGAAAAAAGCATATCTGCTGGCGGATCAGCAGGAAGTGTGGGAGCTTGAGGGCTTTTATATTGCTGAAGCGCTTGTGCAGTATATTCTCATACTTTCGCCTGAAAAGATCATTCTCGGCGGGGGCGTCATGAAGCAGCATCAGCTGTTCTCTTCTATCCGTCAGCACGTGAAAAAGCGGCTGAATCAATATATTGATCTGCCCGACATTGAACACTTCATCGTTCCCCCTCAATTAGGGATTCACTCCGGCGCTGCCGGTTCGCTCGTATTGGCGGAGCGCGCATTAGAGACGGCAAACCGGGAGGCGGGAAAATGACGAAACTCTTATTTTTGGAACCGGTTTTTAAAGAAAGATTATGGGGCGGGACGAAGCTGCGCGATACATTCGGGTATGAGATTCCTTCTGAGCGGACGGGAGAGTGCTGGGCGATTTCAGCTCATCCGCACGGTACATCCATCGTGCGGAACGGGCCTTTTTCCGGAACATCATTACATCGTCTCTGGAATGAACACCCTGACCTGTTCGGACATCCGAAAGGAGACGCCTTTCCCCTGCTCACAAAAATTCTTGACGCAAATATGGACTTATCCGTACAGGTTCATCCGGATGACGCATATGCACATCGGCATGAAAACGGAGAACTCGGAAAAACGGAATGCTGGTACATATTGGACTGCAAAAAAGAGGCGGAGCTCATTTTAGGGCACCGCGCCCAAACGAGAGAAGACTTCGTTCGGCACATTGAACGAAACGAGTGGGATCACCTGCTCCGCCGCATCCCCATTAAGCCCGGCGACTTTTTCTATGTCCCGAGCGGCACACTGCACGCTTTATGTGAAGGTACGCTCGTTCTTGAAATCCAGCAAAGCTCTGATGCCACCTACCGGCTTTACGACTATGACCGGACGGATGGGAACGGGAATAAACGCGAGCTTCATCTTCAGAAAGCAATTGACGTAACAAGTATTCCGCATACCGATGAAAATGTAAAAAGCACAAAGCATCGGATCGGAAATGCTCTTATTACAACACTTGCCGAAACACCTTTCTTTTCAGTTTATCAATGGGATGTGAGCGGGAAAGCATCATTCCCCGCACCCGGCCGGTATTTACTCGCAAGCGTCATTAAAGGACGCGGAGAACTGGATGGATGCCCCATTCACAAAGGCGATCACTTTATCGTGCCGGCGGATTCCGGAAATTTTGTTATAGAAGGAGATTGTGAGGTTATCGTTTCACATCCTTCATCATCCTAAAAATCAGGAGGTCTTTTATATGCTCAAAAAGTTAGCAGTCTGCCTGTCTATCGTTTTATTACTCTTAGGAGCCGCCAGTCCGATATCGGCTCACACCGTTTATCCCGTAAACCCAAATGCCCAGCAGACGACAAAAGATATCATGAACTGGCTGGCGCACCTGCCCAACCGTTCAGAAAACAGGGTCATGTCCGGTACGTTCGGCGGGTACAGCGATGTCACTTTTTCAATGACAGAGGAAAACCGCTTGAAAAACGCGACGGGACAGTCTCCCGCCATCTACGGCTGTGACTATGGGAGAGGATGGCTGGAAACAGCGGATATCACCGATACTATCGATTACAGCTGCAACAGCAGCTTGATCTCATACTGGAAAAGCGGCGGCCTCCCTCAGGTCAGCCTGCATCTCGCAAATCCGGCTTTTCCATCCGGAAACTATAAAACGGCCATCTCAAACAGCCAGTACAAAAACATCCTGGACCCTTCAACTGTTGAAGGAAAACGGCTTGAGGCGCTGCTCAGCAAAATCGCCGACGGCCTTACTCAGCTGAAAAATCAAGGCGTCACCGTTCTGTTCAGGCCGCTTCACGAAATGAACGGCGAGTGGTTCTGGTGGGGGCTGACAGGCTACAACCAAAAAGACACGGAAAGAATCTCGCTGTACAAAGAGCTTTACAAGAAGATATACCGCTATATGACAGAGACAAGAGGATTGGATAACCTTTTGTGGGTGTATTCGCCGGATGCCAACAGAGACTTTAAAACAGACTTCTACCCAGGCTCATCTTATGTGGATATTACCGGTCTGGACGCTTACTTCACTGATCCGTATGCGATATCAGGCTATGATGAAATGCTGTCTCTGAAAAAACCGTTTGCCTTTGCCGAAACCGGTCCGTCCGGCAATATCGGAAGCTTTGATTATGCTGCTTTTATCAATGCGATCAGGCAAAAGTATCCCGAGACCACGTACTTTTTGACATGGGATGAACAATTAAGTCCGGCGGCTAATCAAGGCGCGCAAAGCCTTTATCAAAACAGCTGGACGCTGAACAAGGGCGAAATATGGAACGGCGGATCTTTGACGCCGATCGCGGAATAACCGCTTCTTTTGAAAATCGGTTTTAAAAAACGGCTCTGCTGGGCATATTGTTACCGTTCAAAAAGGAGGGTTCAACAATGGAAAATAACAAAAACAGCGAAGAAACGCTTTCCAGTAAGACGACCGGTAAAGGCGAGTCAGAAGACACGCTGACAAACCGGCAGGGCCATCCGGTCACTGACAACCAGAATGTCAGGACAGTCGGCAATAGAGGACCGACGACATTGGAGAATTATGATTTTTTGGAGAAAATCAGCCACTTTGACCGCGAACGGATTCCCGAGCGCGTCGTTCACGCGCGCGGCGCCGGCGCACACGGATACTTTGAGGCGTACGGAAGTTTTGGAGACGAGGAGATTTCTAAATACACAAGAGCGAAAGTGTTTCAAAAGAAAGGAACGAAAACTCCGGCGTTTGTGCGGTTTTCTACCGTCAACCACGGAAAGCATTCCCCGGAAACATTGCGTGATCCCCGGGGTTTTGCCGTTAAGCTTTATACCGAAGACGGCAACTGGGATCTGGTCGGCAACAACCTGAAAATCTTTTTTATCCGTGATCCGCTGAAGTTCCCGGATCTTGTGCACGCATTTCAGCCTGATCCCGTTACGAACATTCAGGACGGCGAGCGTATTTTCGACTTCATTTCCCAATCACCCGAAGCGACTCATATGATCACTTTCTTGTTTTCGCCTTGGGGCATCCCGGCCAACTACCGGCAGATGCAGGGCTCAGGCGTCCATGCCTACAAATGGGTCAATGAAGAAGGTAAAGCCGTGCTCGTCAAATATCACTTTGAACCGAAACAGGGCATCCGCAACCTGACACAGAAGGAAGCGGAAGAGATTCAGGGGAAAAACTTTAACCATGCGACACAGGATTTGTATGAAGCGATTGAAAAAGGCGATTACCCTGAATGGGAAGTGTATGCGCAAATCATGACTGATGATGAACACCCCGAGCTGGATTTTGATCCGCTTGATCCGACCAAGCTGTGGTATAAAGACGATTTCCCTTGGAAGCCGATCGGTAAATTGGTTCTGAACAAAAACCCGGAAAACTACCATGCTGAGGTGGAACAGGCCTCATTCGGAACGGGCGTGCTTGTGGACGGCCTTGATTTTTCAGATGACAAATTACTTCAGGGGCGGACATTCGCCTATTCAGATACCCAGCGGTACCGGGTCGGCGCAAATTACCTGCAGCTTCCGATCAACTCGCCGAAAAAGCATGTCGCCACCAACCAGGAAGGCGGGCAAATGCAGTATCGGGTCGATCGGGCAGAAGGACAAAACCCGCACGTCAACTATGAGCCGTCCATTATGGGAGGACTCAACGAAGCAAAGCAGGATGGGAAAGACCATACACCTCATGTCGAAGGCGATGTGAAGCGGGAAGCGATCGACCGGCCGAATCATTTCGGCCAAGCCGGAGAAACATACCGCAGATTTTCGGAATTTGAACGGAACGAATTGATCACAAACTTGGTCAATACGCTTTCTTCCTGCCGGAAAGACATTCAGGATCAAATGATTGAGAATTTCACAAAAGCAGATCCGGACTACGGAAAACGTGTTGCGGAAGGGCTGAAAAAGGTTTCCGAAAACAACAGCAACGGGCCGATCGGCACTACTGATACGGAACAGGCTGCAAAGCAGGCTGAACAGGAAAGCCATCCGTCTGATCCGTATTAAATAAAAAAACAGGACAATTGCGTCCTGTTTTTTTTGAGCTAATTCAGCTCCTGTATATTCTGCTCCGCCGCGGCCGCAAATACTTTCGGCTCCGGACGTTCAAGATCTTCATGGAATAGACTTACTTTGTGAATCTGCCGGTTGTCGTACAGATGAAAGTAGTAGTTCCCGCTGTCACAGCACATGACCGACGTATACTGCGTATAATCAATTTCATTCTCCTCTGTGATCACCGCGCCTTTTGGAATATTCACATTGGACAGCACGTGAAAAGCGGCCGTAACGCCATCCGTTTCATGAGCGGCAGGCTCTAAATGCTCTTTCAGATAAGCGGCTCTGATGAATCGGGATGGCGGCGTGTAATCACCGGGAAGCCCGATCGTTCCAGATCCTTGGCCGAAAGCGGTTAATGTCATTCCGCCCAATGTTTTGCTTTCTGACTGCTGCGGCCTGATTCCGATATAATGGCGCAGATTGGTCACATGCCAAGGAAATTCCGGACTGTTGGTCATCACTCCGGGTTTGTTGTCATATACTTTCATTCCCTCCGGTGTCGGCTCGATGACAATGCAGCCGCCCGTGCGGTCTGATAAAATCCAATGAAGAGGCAGCACCGTATCCAATAACATTAACTTCTTCTCTACAATCGTCAGCATTGAGAGCTTTTCCTTTATGTCTTCAAGAGATTCACAGTTTGATAAGGCCCAGGTGACAAACTCATGAGGAGCGATATGACAGGTGCCCTCCCGTTCCGCTTTCTCGTATCCCGCAAAGCCCGGAAAATACAGCGTCGCACACGACAGCCCCTTTTCATTTACGCCGTCGGCAAACAGAACATTGCCGAGATTTCTCCCCATGCCGATAAATGCGTATTTCGTCTTATGCATCCTGCCGTCAGCTTCGCTTTTCCAGCTGTACTGACGAGGGTAAAGCACGACGTCCGTACCGAGCTGAAATGCAAAATCCATCGTTCGCGCCAATAGGTGATTACCGTCTGTCGTTTTCAATGTAAGACTTGTACACATATCATCAATCCCCTTTTCATTAATGAAATTTACACAAAGTAAACTATTCTTTCAGCTTAACGAATAATGGTTCCATTCGTCAAAAGATTGACACATTTCTCCTTCATACATATTAGTCCGTAATCATATCCATGCCTTTTAAACCCTGGCAAATCGTTTTGGCGGCAGTGTTTGTACCGTTTTTCAAAAAAAACTTTGAACGGCTGTCAGCGAGGCTTTACAATGTTTTTCCTGCATGCTGGAATTTGTAAACGGCAGGTCAATCTGTTAAGCTATGTCTTTATGTTAAAGAAGAACATACGGAGGAGATTATCTATTGAAAGTAGAAAGGCGAACGATTGAACATATTCCGCATGACGAAAGACACGGAAAGGCTAAAGATTTATTCCCCGTCTGGTTCGGGGCTAATATGCATATTACGACGTTAGTCACAGGCACACTGCCCGTTACAATGGGACTCGATCTCTTTTGGAGTATCGCCGCCATTATAATCGGAACCTTTATCGGCGCAATCTTTATGGCGTCTCATTCCGCACAAGGACCTCAGCTCGGAATTCCGCAAATGATTCAAAGCCGCGCGCAATTCGGCGTGATCGGAGCGATTCTGCCCCTCTTTTTGGTCATGTTTATCTACCTGGGCTTCTTTGCGAGCAGTACGATTCTCGCAGCCGGTACACTGAGCAGCTTTGTCCCGATTCCGGCTTCATGGTGTATTATCGGCTTAAGCGCCATCTGTTTTTTACTCACGATCTACGGTCATGATCTGATTCACAAAATGCAGAAAATCCTCTCTTGGACCTCCTTTGCCGTTTTTTTTGCTGCAACAATTCTTATTTTTCAACTGCCGATTCCTTCAGGAAGCTGGGTGCCCGGCTCATTAGATCTGCCTGTTTTTCTAGTGGCGGTCAGCGCGGTGGCCACATGGCAGCTGGCATACGCGCCATATGTCGCAGATTATTCCCGTTATCTGCCGGTCAAAACACCGGCATCGCATACTTTTTGGTACAGCTATGCAGGTACGTCAGTCAGTTCCATCTGGATGATGCTTCTCGGCGCCATTTTGACGACGGCGCTCCCGGAATTTACCGCTAATGCGGGAAATGAGATTGTCCGATTGTTCGGTCCGTTTTCCTTTATTATGCTGATCATCGTCCTGTTCGGGCAAATGGCGATCAACGTCTTTAATTTATACGGAGCCTTTATGTCAACCACGACTACCTTGGAGCCGTTTTTAAAACTGAAGGTGACGCCGAAAACGAGAGTGGTAATGATCCTTTGTGTGACGGCAGCGGGTACTGTATTAAGTCTCTTGGGCCAAAGCAATTTCATGGAACTGTTTTTAAATTTCATCTTTTTCATCAGTTATTTCTTAATTCCATGGACGGCGATCAACCTCGTGGATTACTATTTTATCCGCCGCGGAAAATACCACGTCAAATCGATGTTTGACGTCAACGGGCAATACGGCAGGGTCAATTGGATTACAGCGGCCGCCTTCGTTTTGTCGATTATATTAGAAATCCCGTTCATCAATACCTCCTTTTACATCGGGCCGCTCGCTGAAATATTCGGCGGAGGCGACATTGCCTGGGTCATCGGCCTGGCCGTTCCGTCGCTGCTGTATTATGTCCTGATGAAATCAAGGTTAAAACAAAAAGAGGCGCCTTCCCTGTGAAGACGCCTTTTCTTTATTCATATTCCTTCCATACACGCGGCAGCAGTTCAGAAAGTTCGTGCGCCAATAAGGTATGGGCGGAGCGCTCTTTCGTCCATACTTCCGCACATTCGCCGTGAAGGCGGACGGCGTTCAATACGGCATGCTTCGGGTCTTGATGACAGCACAGCATGCCGAGAATCATTCCCGTCAGCGTGTCGCCGGTCCCGCCTTTTGCAAGCGCGCCGTTTCCGGTTGTATTCCTGCGGCATTCCCCGTCGGGAAAAGCGATAATGGTTTCGTTTCCTTTCAGGACAATCGTGACATGAAGCCGCTCCGCCCATTCCGCGGCATATTCCGCTCTGTTCTGCTGAATCTCTTGAATCGGAAGGCCTGTCATTCTGGAAAATTCGCCGGGATGAGGCGTCAAGATCACGGGAGCTTTCCTCTTTGAATAGGTTCTTTTCGTAATGGCGCCCGCGTCCAGTATGACGGGATAATCGCCAGAAAGCAGCTGATCAGCCGCCTGCTGCACTTCGTCTGTTTGGGGAAGGCCCGGCCCGATGGCAGCGGCCCGGACGGTTTCCCCGGGCTGGCCCGCCGCGGCTTTTTTCCAGCCGTCCCGCCAGTACGTGGCTTCCGGCAGCACCGGGACGATAAGCGGAATGACGCCTGCCGATGTACCGATGACGAGCTTGCCGACACCGCTTCTCATCGCACCCAATCCGGCCAGAAGGGCGGCTCCCGGCATGTCATCGCTCCCGGCCAGCAATAACGCCGTCCCGAACGTTCCTTTATGGCTGTCCGCCTCCCGTTTCGGCAGCGTATCTTTCACATCCTGTTCCGTCCAATCCATTATATTCATCTCTGTACCTCCTCTTCTGTCTCCTATTTATATTCCAAACAAGAAGAGATTTTAAACCGCACAAAAAAACAGCCGCTCGTTTGCGGCTGTTTATGTTCTGATCGGAACATCAAGACGGTAAAGCTTCCGGTACCTTTCGTTTTCTGCAAGCAGCTCTTGATGGGTTCCTTCCATTTCTGCTTTTCCATTTTCTAAAAAGACGATTTTATCAGCTGTTTCCACACCCGCTAAATGGTGTGTAATCCAGAGGATCGTTTTCTCTTTAAAAACATCAAAAATCGTATCAAGCAATTCACGTTCAGTGACCGCATCAAGGCCGACCGTCGGTTCATCAAGGATAATGACCGGCGTGTCTTGGAGCAGAATACGGGCAAGCGCGATCCGCTGCCGTTCCCCGCCTGAGAAACGAATCCCCGTCTCCTGCACGGACGTTTCATATCCGTCAGGCAGTGATTCAATATAATCATGCAGCTTCACTTGCCGCGCCGCACGCTTAACATCTTCATCACTCGCCTTACCGTTTCCGAGCCGGATATTGTTCATAATGCTCGTGTTAAAGAGATGAGGTTTCTGATTCAAAACGGCCACCGCTGAGGAAATCTGCTCCTGCACGGCCGCAGTTTCCAGCCCGTTCAGCATCACCTTGCCCGAATCGGGAACTAAGGCGCCTTCAATTAAAGCGAGAGAGGTCGACTTACCGGAGCCGCTCCTGCCGAGCAGCGCCATTTTTTCCCCCTGGCGGAGAGTGAAGGAAAAACGGTCAAGCACATGACTGTGCTGATCATAAGAAAACGTCACGTTATCAAATGTAAGTGTCACATCAGATACATCCAGTTTCTCATCGGTCTGCTTCACCTCATGACTTCGCAGCTCCGGAGCCGCCTTACTCATTCTTTTGATGGAATCCTGATAAGAAGGCACTTCCGTCAGCGCATCCGAAAGGGGCAGAAACGCCTCCGTCAATGGAAATACGACAAGCACAAAGGCCGCGATCATCGTGTTGGCGATGCTGCCGTCCGCATACTGACCCGCCGTCCAGAACAGCATGATCAATATGAAGCCGCCGACGAGGCATTGCGCGGCGAGATCACGCCATCTCGTAAACCGCTGACGTTTGCTTTCAAGGTCAAACCATGCCTTCTCTTTCTCTTCATAAGAGGAAATAAAGGCCGCCTGTCGTCCCGAGAACATCCAGTCGCTCACGCCGAGCACGGCATCTGTCAGCCGGCTGTAGAGCGTATTCCGGCCGCTTTTCAGCCTCATGTTTTTCGCTCTCGTCACAAGAAGCGACACAACCGGAAACAATACAACCAATATAAACAGGTAAATCGCCGCAAAAGCGGCAAACGGCCAGGAAAAAAAGCCGAGTCCGATAACGGAGGCCGCATACAGCAGCAAAGCGGAAACCGCCGGGAAAATCGTTTTTAAAAACGCATCCTGCAAATGCTCAATATCCTCAGCCAAAATGCCGAGCATGTCGCCCGTCCGAAAACGGGATGAAAGCATGAGCGAGGCCGGCTCCAGCATATTGTAAAGCCGCACCCTCATGTCGGACACGATTTTCAAAATGATATGGTGCCCCGTCAGACGCTCGGCGTACCGTGAGACTGAACGGGCAATCCCGAAGGTGCGCACGGCCACAATCGGAACGTACACCAGCAGGATATTCTCAGGCCTTGTCGCCGACTTAGAGATTAAAAAACCGGAAGTGAACATGAGAAAGGCCGCCGAAAAAATCGTCACCGCGCCTAAAAAAATCACAAGAACAAACAAACGGGCATTTTGCTTTATATACGGCAGAATCCATTCTTCTTTTCTCATGTTCTTTCCCCCAGTTGCGCCTTTACAAGTTTGGCGTATACGCCTTGTTTCGCCATCAATTCGTCGTGGGTGCCGATTTCCGCCACCGCGCCGTCATCAAGCACGATAATTTCGTCCATCTCAAGCATCCAGTGAAGACGGTGAGTGGCCAGAAAAACAAGTTTGTTTTCAAACAGGTCTTTCATCGTTTCTTTTATTTCATATTCTGTTTCAATATCAAGGTGAGCGGTCGGCTCATCCAAAAGGAGAATCGGCCGGTTTCCTAAAAAGGCTCTGGCCAGCGCGACACGCTGAGCCTGTCCTCCGCTGAGCGGCCGTCCGCCCTCGCCGATCCGGCCGTCAAGACCGCCGGGCAGATCACGAATCAGTTCGGAAAGACCCGCCGAAGCAGCGGCCTGCGCCGTTTCCTCATGCGAAGCATCAGGATGATAAAACCGGATATTATTCAAAAGCGTGTCATCAAAAATGTACGGATGCTGCGGAATATAAAGCAGCTGCTTCTGCCAGCCGTCCGACTGCAGATGCGAGCGGGATTCACCGTTTACCTTGATCTCACCGGACGCAGGCTCTAAAAAGCCGCCCAGCACATCAATGAGTGTCGATTTTCCCGCACCGCTTTCCCCGATAATCCCGATTTTTTTCTTCCCTTTAAAGGACAGATGAAATTCAGACATCGATTCTCGGACGGACAAACGCGTAAGCTGTAATTCATCCCCGTCAGTCCACGTATCAAGTTCGAGCGGCTTTTCTTCTTTAAAACCGGGCTGCGCCAAAATCGTTTGAATGGTTTTCCCCGCCTCCTGCCCGTTTAACGTCGCGTGGTAATCATTTCCCACTTCGCGGACCGGGAGAAAATATTCAGGCGCGAGAATGAGCGCGGTCAGTGCCGGCCCGAGCAGAATTTGTCCGTCTATCAGCCGCAAGCCGAGAAACACCGCCACTGTCGCCACCGACAGCATCGTAAAGAAATCCAGGGCGAATGATGATAAAAACGCGACCCGGAGCGTGCTCATCGTCGCCTTGCGGTATCTCTCACTGACATGAAAGATGTTTTTGCTGTGTGATTTGCTTAATCCTAAAAACCGCAATGTCTCCAGTCCGCGAAGCGAATCCACGAAATGATTGGAAAGCGTCTGATAGGACTTCCATTGGCGATCGGCTTTTTTCTGTGCGACAAGTCCGAGCAGAATCATAAATACAATCAAAATCGGAAGCGCAAGAATCAGAATCAATGCCGATGTTTTATCCTGAAAAAACACGTAAATAACAACGGCCGCCGGTACAATCGCCATGCTGACCATTTTCGGCAGAAACAGCTCTAAATAACGGCGGAACTGGCTGATGCCTTCCATCGCCAGCGTCACCATCCGGCCTGTTCCCTCTTTTTTCGCAAAGCGGGGGCCGAGACGGAACAATTGCTCAAGAAATCTTTTTCTTAAGTCTGCGCCGGTTTGTGCGGCATATTGGTACACGATTTTCTGCCGGACCGCTGTTACCGCATGCCGGACCAAAAACGCAAGCAGGAAAAAGCCGATAACCGGATAAAGAGAAGCAATCCGCTTCCCGTTAAATAATCCGGTTACCGCCTGGCTCAGCCATTCCGCCTGCAAGATGATGGCGGCCGTTTGTATAATCGTTAATCCCGTAATGATCGCAAGAATCCGCTTCATTCCTTTATAAAGAAACAGGTCTTTTCCCATTAATAAGTCATAGGCTCCTTATGGCTGACGCGTTTCCGGAAGACATAATAGCTCCAGATCTGACTGCCGATAACAAACGGCAGCAGAGTCAGTGCGACAATTGTCATGACCTTAAGTGAATAATCACCGGAAGACGCGTTAGCTACTGTTAAGTCATACGCGCTTTTCAGCGAGCTGACCATGACGCGCGGGAACAGAGAGATAAAAATCATCGCAACTGTCAAAGCAAGACCCGCGCCGGTCATACCGAATGCCCAGCCGTCTTTTTTCTTGCTCATGAACACAACAGCAAGAACGTTGCAGATGACAATCAGCACGAATACCGGAATCGTGATGTTTGCCCGGCGTGTAAACATATCCGTATCGTATGCAGACATCGCAAAGAAAGCAAGTACAACAAGAAAGATAACACCGATTACGCGTTTTGCCATTTTTCTCGCACGCTCTTGTAAATCACCGATCGTGCGCAGTGCGACAAACATTAAACCGTGCAGGAATGAAAGAAGGGTGACGGCTGCTCCGCCAAGGACGGAATACACGTTCACAATATCTGAGAAACCCGCATGCATATTCATATGGCCGTCAATCGGCATGCCGCGGAACAAGCTTGTGAAGATAAGTCCGAATACAAACGGCGGGATAAGGCTGCCGAAGAAAATCACCCAGTCCCATGTTTTGACCCATTTTAAATGATTCACTTTTCCGCGGAATTCAAACGCCACCCCGCGGCCCATTAAAGCAAGAAGGATGATGATAAACGGAATATAATATCCGCTCAGCATCGTCGCATACCAGTTCGGGAATGCCGCGAAGATCGCTCCCGTACCTGTCAGCAGCCATACCTCATTCGCATCCCAGAACGGGCCGATGGTGTTAATCAGCACTCTGCGTTCTAATTCATTATGGCCAAGAAATCGGGTCGAAATGCCGACACCGAAATCAAAACCTTCTAAAAAGAAAAATCCGACAAACAAAACTGAAACGAGTACAAACCAAAGATCATGAAGTGACCCCATGGTAGACCTCCTGACTGAACGGATCCGTTGATACAGGAACATCCTTGTGATCATCATGGTCCGCACCTTTTTTAATTTCACGAACGAATAGGAAGACAAGCAGCGCGCCTAAAATCAAGTACATGACGCCGAAACCGATAATTGAAAACAGCAGAGATCCCGTCGTTACGTTAGGCGAAACGGATTGTGCGGTTGTCATTTGCCCCATAACCGTCCACGGCTGGCGGCCGATTTCAGTCATAATCCATCCGGCAGAGTTCGCAATGAACGGGAATGCGATCAGTGCGATCATGCCCCGTAAATACCACTTGCTCGTATGAAGCTTTTTGCGGCGGTTCAGAATAAAGCCTGCAATCGCGGCAAAAATCATAAGCGCACCCGCTCCCGCCATAATGCGGAAACTCCAGAACGTCGTTTTAACAGGCGGGATATAGTCGCCTTTTCCGTACGTTTTTTCGTATTCTTTTTGAAGTGTTTTCATCCCTTTCACACTGCCGCTGAACTTCTGGTAAGCCAAGTAGCTCAGTGCGTAAGGAATTGAAATTTCTGATGTGTTTTTTTCTTTATTCGTATCAATATTCGCAAAAGCCGTCCACGCGGCAGGATCACCGCTGTCATCCCAAAGCGCTTCACTGGCAGCCATTTTCATCGGCTGCGATTCCATTAAATGCTCAGCCTGCATATGTCCGCTGAACGCAACACCGATACCGGCGATCAGACCGACAATCATCGAAAGCTTGAAAGATTTATGGAAGAAAGGCACTTCTTTTTTCTTCAATAATTTAAATGCGCTGACACCGGCGATAAAGAAAGCACCCGTCGCAAGCGCTCCGAAAATGACGTGAGGGAATTCAACCCAAAGCTGAGGGTTTGTCAAAAGCGCTCCGAAGTCATTCATTTCCGCGCGGCCGTTTTTAATCGTAAAGCCGACCGGCTCCTGCATGAATGAGTTTGCCGTCAAAATCCAGAAAGATGACATAATCGTTCCGAAGGACACAAGCCAAATGCAAAGCAAATGCACTTTTTTAGATAAACGGTCCCAGCCGAAAATCCATAATCCGATAAAAATAGACTCCATAAAAAACGCCAAAAGCGCTTCAACCGCAAGCGGAGCTCCAAATACGTCTCCGACAAAACGGGAATAATCAGACCAGTTCAGACCGAACTGGAATTCCTGAAGAATCCCTGTGACGACGCCGACAGCGAAGTTAATTAAAAAGAGATGCCCCCAAAATTTAGCCATTTTGAGATAGGTCTCTTGTTTTTTGACAACATAAAGCGTCTCCATCAAAGCAACCATAAACACAAGCCCGATAGACAAAGGCACAAACAAGAAGTGAAACAATGTTGTAGATGCAAATTGAATGCGGGCTAATACCAACTCACTCATGATGTTTTTCCTCCAATCTGGTAAATTGCTCAACATTTCACAAACATAACGAGATCATTGCTCGGTATTTCACAAAAAATGATATATTTGCTCAATGTTTCACAAATTCGTCAAAACTATTGAAATATCAGCCTGTACACCCTGGGGGACAGCGGCTGTCATAGAAATGATTCAATATCATTACTTTACAACGATTCAGCCTAAAAAAAAAGATCAATATACCTAAAATCAGGCTGAAATTGTGACCGATTATTGTCGGATTTGTAGAGATTTTATGTCAGCGACTAGGATATTTGTCCCTTTGATATCGTACCTCTTTTTTATTCGTGTGGCGAACAAAATGCTTTTCTCGGTGAAAAAGCCCGCCAAATCGCCATTTTGAGAAAGAAAATGTGAAGAAAGCATGTCCTCTAGTAAATTCATAATATATCAACAATTTAAATTCTTTAGTATACTTTAAATGGGGATATTTTTTCACTACATAACGACTGGGGGAACAAGCATGGGAGAACTTCAACCAAAATTGCAAACGGATTCAATCCAAAAACAGGAACGGACTGATAACTGGTTTGCCAGAGCAATGAATATAAGAATCGGCATTATTCCTCTTCCTATCTATATCCTGCTTTTCTTGCTTATTACGGTGTTTGTCATGAGCCGTGATGTAAAAAGCGACATTCTGACATCAATTGCCGTCATGAGTTTTTTCGGATTTACCTTCGGCCAGATCGGAAAATCCATTCCGATCGTGCGGTCCATCGGCGGCCCTGCGATTCTCGCAACCTTTATTCCATCCGCTGTCGTCTACTACCACCTGCTTCCGAAAGACATTATTACTTCAACAACAGAATTCACAGAAAGCTCCAACTTTCTCTATCTATTTATTGCCGGTATCGTCGTCGGCAGTATTCTCGGGATGAAAAGAGAGACGCTCGTCAAAGCTTTCGTTAAGATTTTTATTCCGCTGATCGCCGGGTCTATCGCGGCCGCCATCGTCGGCTTATGCGTCGGGACGCTGCTCGGGCTCGGCTTTCAGCACACGCTGCTTTATATCGTCGTTCCGATTATGGCGGGGGGTGTCGGTGAAGGCGCGATTCCTTTATCCATCGGCTACTCCGATATTATGCCGATGTCCCAGGGAGACGCCTTTGCGCTTGTGCTGCCGTCCATCATGCTCGGCAGCCTGTGCGCCATTATGTTATCGGGTTTGCTGAATGTCATCGGGAAACGCAAACCGGAATGGACGGGCAACGGGAAGGTTGATAAGTCTGATCATTCCGCTCCCGCATTGGAACAGCCGGCCGATGATAAAACGTTTGATTTGTCCTTTTTCGCTTCGGGCGGTATTTTAGCGGTTTCCCTTTATTTGGTCGGCATGCTGGCGCATGATTTCTTTCAGCTTCCGGCTCCAGTCGTGATGCTCGTCCTTGCCGTTCTCATTAAGCTGTTCAGGCTGGCGCCGGCTTCGATTGAAAACGGAGCCTTCGGCGTCTCGCGCTTTTTCTCGACAGCCGTGACCTATCCGCTCTTATTTGCGATCGGCGTTTCAATGACACCGTGGGACAAACTGATTGCGGCGTTTACGATCAGCAACATCATTACCATTTTATCAATCGTCGTCACGATGATGGCCGTCGGTTTTCTGACCGGAAAATGGCTGAATCTGTACCCGATTGAGACGGCGGTTATTAATGCCTGCCATTCCGGCCAGGGCGGCACCGGCGACGTCGCGATCTTGAGCGCCGCTGAACGGCTTGAGCTTATGCCGTTCGCCCAAGTGTCGACCAGAATCGGCGGAGCGATTACCGTGAGCGTCACCCTTCTGCTGCTTCATCAATTCTATTAAACTGAAAAAAAGCCTCCGCATGATGCGGAGGCTCTGTTATTTCATCACATTTTGAATATAAGAGCCGAATGCCGCGCCGGACATGCCCGGCGACACACGGACGCGGTGAAGCCCGTAAAGCCCCTGATCTCTAGACGCCGCTCCCGGCTCTGTCGTGACCGCCATACGGTAGCCTGACGAGGCGGCGGCTTTTAATGTTTCTTTATTATATCGTCCGACAGGGTAGCTGATCATAGTCGTCCGCTGCCCGAACATTTGATCAAATAAACGCTTAGAGTCCTTCATTTCACGTCGCTGCTGCTGCGGTGTGAGCCCGTTCAATTCGAGATGGTTCATCGTATGGCTCTGAATGGAAATGCCGTGGGCGGCCATCTCCTTCATCTGCTTCTCAGTCAGATGATTCTTATGCCCGATAAAGTTTCCGATCATAAAGATTGTCGCTTTCATCTTGTATTTCTTTAAAATGGGATAGGCTGCTTTCACATTGTCTGTATAGCCGTCATCAAATGTGATCAGAACACATTTTTCACGCGGCTCCTTATCCTCCGTCAGCATCAGATAGGCCTCTTCAGGAGTCATCGTATAATAGCCGTGATCATGAAGCCACTTCATATGCTGCCGGAATTCTTCCTTCGGCACACGCAGGCTGTTTCCCTCTGAAATGCTGTGATACATCAGAATCGGCAGTCTCGCCGTTCCTTTCGTTTGAACCCAGGCGGACGTATCCGGCTCTTTTTTGATTTGCCGCTTTACGGACTTTTTTTCGCTGTGCGCTTCTGCCTTCGGAATGCTTTGTTCGGCGCTTGCCTCATGACCCGAGCAGGCGGCAAGCGTAAACACGGCAGCCAAAAGGCACATGCACATGATCATGCGTTTCATCGTTTTCCTGCTTTCTGTCTTCTATTTACTTTTTATATCGGTTATGCGTCATAAATTGTTACATCAAAAAAGCCGGACATCCAGCTGTCCGGCTTTGCGTTATGAGCGGATTCTGATTTCTGTTTCACTGTCAAAAAAGTGAGCCTTATTCATGTCGAAAGCGACGGTCAATTCCTCACCGGCACGAATGTCATGGCGGGCGTCAATCCGGGCGATAAAATCCTGATCCCCGATCCGGGAATAAACCATAATTTCTGACCCGAGCAATTCCGCGACATTGATTTTAGCTGTGATGGATGAATTCTTATAAGATTCTACCACAATCAGCTCGTCATGTATGTCTTCCGGGCGGATGCCGAAGATGATATCTTTGCCGGCATACCCTTTTTCCCGGAGCATTTTCATTTTCCCTTCCGGCACGCTGAGAGCGGCTGAACCGATCTGAATGGCGCCGTCCGTCAGCTTTCCTTTGAAAAAGTTCATCGCCGGGGAGCCGATAAACCCGCCGACAAATACGTTTTCGGGATGTTCATACACTTCTTTCGGGGTGCCGATCTGCTGAATTTTTCCGTCCTTCATGACTACGATGCGTGTCGCCATCGTCAGTGCTTCTGTTTGGTCGTGCGTCACATAGATTGTGGTTGTTTGCAGCCTTTGGTGGAGCTTAATAATTTCTGCCCGCATCTGCACCCGAAGCTTTGCGTCCAGATTTGACAGCGGCTCATCCATTAAAAACACTTTGGCGTCCCTGACAATCGCCCGCCCTAATGCAACCCGCTGCCGCTGCCCGCCGGAGAGCGCCTTCGGTTTGCGGTGCAGATACTCTGTGAGCCCCAGCATTTTCGCCGCTTCTTCGACCCGTTTTTTAATCTCCGGTTTCGGCATTTTCCTCAGCTTCAGACCGAAAGCGATATTATCATAGACCGTCATGTGCGGATATAACGCATAGTTTTGAAACACCATGGCGATATCCCTGTCTTTAGGAGCGATGTCATTCACTCTCGTGTCACCGATATAGAAATCGCCCTTCGTAATGTCTTCCAGCCCGGCTACCATCCGCAAAGTTGTCGACTTGCCGCAACCCGACGGACCGACAAACACGATAAACTCTTTATCTTTAATATGAAGGTTAAAATCATCGACAGCCGCTTCTTTTTGATCGTAATACTTATAAATATGCTCCAGCCGAAGTTCCGCCATATATATCCCCCTCTATTTGTAAACGCTTTCTTAAATAGGATTGTAACAGCGTCAGACGGCGGCGGATATAGGCAATGTTCATAAAAAAAGTCCGCTGCCTTCGTGCACATTTCCCATTTAATGTGATTTTTCATACTGCAGACAAATGAAATAAGCCAGCAGGGCGCCCCGATATGTCTTAATATCAATACCTGAGCGTTCCGCAAATTTATCAATCCGATATTGAAGACTGTTGCGGTGCAAATGCAGTTTTTTCGATGTGAGCGACATGTTCGAGTTATGTTCAATAAAAGTCTGAATCGTATGCTTCAGCTCCGGTTCTTTCTGAAACAGCAGCGCCGCTTCTTCGTGAAGCAAGGCTGAGAGCTTTTCTCTGCTTTCCTCCGTGAGCATGGCCGGAAATACCGTTTCCGCGGTCAGCGTGCTCAGCTGCGGGAGATGACGCCGGCCGATCTGACAATATTGCTGTTCTCTCTGATAATGAAGGCGCAGACGTTCCCCCTTGCAGTAATACCTTCCGATGAAAAAACGGACACTGAAATAAAAATCGCCTTCGAGAATCTTCACAAAAGATGCGATGTCATCCGAATCTGGCGCTTCCAGCTTTTCTTCCTCCACAATCACGCCATGATCCCTCCCCGTCCGGACAACTGTATATGAAACCGGCCAGAAATGGCGCAGCGCTTCCGTATATGCCCCCCAGTCCCGTTCTCCCAATAAGTCATAATGGATAAAACGGACACGCGGCTCCTTGACATCAGGCACCGGACCTTCTTCCAGCAGAAAACGCCGCCACCTCTTTGCTGCCGCCGTCTCCGGAAAAAAAACGCCTTTTTCTTCAGCGGGCGTCAAAAATGATTCCAGAAGCAGTTTCTCCTTCGGGGCAATATCCTCCTTCGGAATGGCGACATAGACCCGCCTTTTCTCATCATAAAAGCAAAAGACATCCTCCGCCGTACAGCACGTATCAGACAACACAGCCCTCGGGTAAATTGCCAATAACGGGTTCATATGCGCTCCTTTCTATCGCTCTATCATATTTTCAGTATAAAACGTCCGGCCGATTGTATCCACTTCGTTTTAAGAAACAGCTTTCAGGCTATTTCCCGGGAAACGAATCATAACCGCTTCTGCCGGCATAAGAAAAAAAACCTCCGCGCCGGCAGAGGGATCCTTTTTATTTAGAGATATCGACGAAGCCTTCACCAAAGACGTCACGCACATCATGAACAATGACAAACGCTTTTGTATCACAGCTTTTAATGATTTTTTTGAGCATGGAAAGCTCTTGTTTCTGGATGACGATATATAAAATTTCCTTCGACTGCCCCGTGTAATTTCCTTTACCCGACAGCAGCGTAACCCCTCTGTCCATCAGCGTGTTGACCTGTTCGGCGATTTCGTGCTTATGCTCAGATATAATCGTCACCGCTTTTTTCGTATTCAGGCCTTCAATGATAAAGTCCATCACCTTCGTTCCGATGTACAGCATGACAATGGTAAACATCATTTTTTCCGCACCGATGATGAAATAAGAACTGAAGACGACAATCAGATCAAAGAACAAAAGCGCATAGCTGATGTTCCAATCGAGATATTTGTTCGCAATCCTCGCCAAAATGGCAGAACCCGCAGTCGTGCCTCCGACTCGAATAATGATCCCGATTCCGACACCGGCAAACACACCCGCAAAAATAGTATTAATAATGAGTTCATGTGAAGGCGAGTGCCAATCATGCGTCAGATGCAGAAACAGTGAGTTGGCAACAACGGTAATGATCGTATAAAGCGTTGTTTTTCCGTCTAAAAATTTATATCCGATCATCAATAAAATCCCGTTCAAAATGATATTCGTCACCCCGGGCGACCATTCAAACACATAGTACAAGATCAGGGTGATTCCTGTTACCCCGCCCTCTCCAAGATCATTCGGAATGGCGAATAAATTAACGGCCAAAGCAAAGATAAAAGCTCCAATAATCAGCATCAGCACATCCAGCAATCTCTTTTTCATCCCAGACACTCCTTTTTTATAA
Organism: Bacillus sp. KICET-1; assembly: GCF_027721405.1. Lineage (NCBI taxonomy): Bacteria > Bacillati > Bacillota > Bacilli > Caryophanales > Bacillaceae > Bacillus > Bacillus sp. KICET-1. Next base: position 1,103,906 of record NZ_CP113515.1, on the reverse strand, counting down.
AATCAAAAAAGCCCGGGAGAGCACTCTTCATCAAAAGAGCAGAAACTCCCGGGCTTTTATCCCAACGTGTCACAGCAGGAACCTGCTGTGTGTTTTCTCTCGGTCCAGACCAATTCAGCATTGCGGAACCCTAGAAAACCACTGTTTTTTATGTTCAGTTTTTGTATATCTTTCAAGATTATACGGGAAATCACGAACATGTTCAACCACTCTTTTTTCAATAAATCTATAAAAAATCCGAACGATCTGCCGATACTAAAAAAGACCCTTAAAATACATGACTAAAAAACCATTAAAATACTTTTTTCTCAAAATATTATTGACTATAGGTTATTTTACAGGCATTATAGTATGTAGTTTTTAAGAAATAGTTTACATAGGAGGAAATATTATGGCAGGCAACCTGGTGTCTTGTAAGGCATGCGGCAAAGAAATCGCTAAAGGCGTTAAAAAATGCCCAAACTGCGGTAAAGATCAGAGAAACTTTTTTATGAGACATAAAATTATCACATTGCTTCTGGCAGTAGTGGTTATTATCATTCTCGTAAACATCGGCGGCGGAGGCGGATCTTCATCATCTAAAACCGCGTCTTCAAAAGCTGCGGAATCCAAGGAAAAACTGTATAACATCGGTGACACTGTTAAGACTGAGAAAACTGAAGTTACTGTTACCAAAGTGGAAAAAAGAGATTCAGTAGGCTCTCAATTTGTCGAGAAAAAAGCGTCTGACGGCGGCGTTATCGTAGCTGTTCAATACACAGTTAAAAATGTTTCAAACAAGCCGTTAAGCTCTTTCTCCATTCCAAGAGCGAAATTAGTAGATTCTAAAGGAACATCCTATGATTCAGATATTGATGCTTCTTCAAGCTATGCAACAGAAACAAAAGTAGACAACAGTAAAATTTTAAGTGACTTGAACCCGAACATTAAAGTTACTGACGTAAAAGCTTTTGAAGTTGATAAAAACGCATACTCTAAAGGCACTTGGAAATTAAAGTTCAGCAACGATGTTGAAGTGAAAATTAAATAATGACCGTAATAAAAGAGACCTTCACCATTTGAAGGTCTCTTTCTTTTTACACCTTTTGGTACCCGTTCACATTGGAGGACTGCCACTTCCAAGAGTCGGCGCACATTTCTTCAAGCCCGCGCTTTGCTTCCCAGCCTAATTCAGCCTTCGCTTTTGCCGGGTCTGCGAAGCATGCGGCGATGTCTCCCGGGCGCCGGTCGGCAAAACGGTACGGCACTTCTTTTCCCGATACTTTTTCAAACGCCTTGACCATCTCCAGAACGCTGTAGCCTCTTCCCGTGCCGAGATTATAGGCGTCGGCGCCCGTTGTGTTCAGCACCTTTTCGAGCGCTCTGACATGGCCCTCGGCAAGGTCAACGACATGGATGTAATCCCGCACGCCGGTGCCATCCTTTGTCGGATAATCATTGCCGAACACCTGCAATCGCTCAAGCTTGCCGACAGCGACTTGTGCGACGTACGGCATTAAATTATTCGGGATGCCGTTCGGGTCTTCTCCGATCCGGCCGCTCGGGTGCGCGCCGAACGGATTAAAGTAGCGGAGCAGCGCAATGCTCCATTCAGAGTCCGCATTATGCAGATCGCGTAAAATCTGTTCCAGCATCAGCTTTGTCTGCCCGTAAGGATTGGTGGCGCTTAAAGGAAAATCCTCAGTGATCGGCGTTGTTTCCGGAACGCCGTAAACCGTCGCTGAAGAACTGAAGACGATTTTTTTCACACCGTGTGCCTGCATGGCTTCACATAAAATAAACGTTCCCGTCAGATTATTATGATAATAACGGAGCGGAACAGCCACAGACTCACCGACGGCTTTTAATCCCGCAAAATGAATGACGGCTTCAATCTCATTTTCAGCAAACACCCGGTGAACGGCGTCACGGTCAAGGAGATCCGCTTCATAAAACACAAGCCCTTTTCCGGTAATGTCTTTCACACGCTCCAATGCTTCCGGTGAACTGTTTGACAGATTATCCAGAACCACGATGTCATAGCCGCCGTTTAACAGCTCGACACATGTGTGGCTGCCGATATAACCCGCTCCGCCTGTCACTAAAATCGCCATGAAGAAAGCCTCCCCTATTGAATGAATTGACCATATTATATCGGTTTTTTCTTCCTCAATCATCCATTTCCAAAAAGTTTAATCGTTTAGTCATCGTTTCTTCATAATTTATTTTCATTCGCGTAAAAAACAGAGCCCTCGATTCAAACGGGTTGTGAAATAGAAATCCCTCCCCCGCGCATGGTAAGATAAGACAAAGGAGATGACGGTATGAAAAATGAAATCATTGAACGCTTTACCTCTTACGTAAAAGTCAATACACAGTCTGACGAAAACAATGAAAACTGCCCTTCAACCCCCGGCCAGCTGACATTGGCCAACATGCTGGCAGATGAATTAAAGTCGATCGGCATGACAGACATCACAGTCGATGACAATGGGTACGTCATGGCGACTCTGCCGGCGAATACGGATAAAGACGTGCCGACTGTCGGTTTTCTGGCTCACGTGGACACCGCGACCGATTTTACCGGAAAAAATGTGAATCCTCAGATTATTGAGAGCTACGACGGACATGATATCGTTTTGAATGACAAACTCAATGTCGTTCTGTCGCCTGAGCAATTCCCGGAGCTTTCCCGCTATAAAGGCCAGACGCTGATTACAACAGACGGCACGACGCTGCTCGGAGCCGACAACAAAGCGGGCATTGCCGAAATCATGACGGCAATGGCGTACTTGATCAAACATCCGGACATCAAACACGGAACGATCCGGGTCGCGTTCACGCCCGATGAAGAAATCGGCAGAGGCCCTCACAAATTCGATGTCGGCCGCTTCAACGCCGCATTCGCCTACACGATAGACGGAGGCCCCCTCGGCGAACTGCAATATGAAAGCTTTAACGCAGCCGCCGCAAAGCTTACTTGTTACGGAAAAAGCGTCCACCCGGGGACGGCGAAAAACAAAATGATCAACGCTTCAAAAATCGCGATGGAATTTCATCACGCACTGCCGAAAGAAGAAGCGCCGGAATATACGGAAGGGTATGAAGGCTTCTATCATTTACTTTCCATGAACGGAGACGTTTCTGAAGCCGCCCTGTCGTACATCATCAGAGACTTTGACAGAGACCGCTTTGCAGAACGAAAAGAATATATGCAGAAAACCGCCGATGCGCTGGCGGCTAAATACGGCAAGGAAAGCATCAAGCTTGAACTGCGTGATCAATATTACAACATGAGAGAAAAAATCGAACCGGTCAAAGAGATAGTCGATGTCGCCTATCAGGCCATGAAAAACCTCGACATCGAACCGATTATCGAACCGATCCGGGGCGGAACCGACGGCTCACAGCTCTCTTACATGGGACTGCCGACACCGAACGTTTTCACGGGCGGCCAAAACTTCCACGGAAAATATGAATACATTTCCGTCGATCATATGGAAAAGGCGGTAAACGTCATTGTTGAAATCGCCAGGCTCTTTGAAGAGCGCGCTTAAAACCAAAGCCCCCTGCTTTGGTTTTTTTCTTTCACATGAAACCTTTCCTTCTTTCTTTCCGTATATAAGGTATGAAATGGAAAGAAGGAGTGAAGACTATGGCAAGAGGGACTGTAGCGAAAGAATTGAAAAAAACCTTAAAAGACCCGCGTGTTCTGGAGACGAAATCAAATCCTTTTAAAAAACTGCGGAAAATGTTCAAACGATTTTTTTAAGATAACATCTCGTTTTCGTTAAAAAAATAAAGAAAGCGCTGTCAACTCGCAGTCATCTGTTAGAAGCAGTTATTTTGCATATCATACGGTTTTTTAGGGTACTGAATAACACAAGGCAAACGAAAACACTGAAGTAGTTAATTAGACACTTACAAAAAATAGTGAAAAAGTTATATAAACGATGATCATCCATCAGCCGATACAATCTATAGAACCACAACAAGAGCAAAATTTCTTCAACCCATAGTCATTTTTACGGAAAATGACGTTATTTTTTAAAAAAGTGACAATTGTTTGAATACTTTTCGTTTGTTTTTTCGTACAATAATAATACCAAAACTTTTTTTGGGAGGTATGTAAAATGATGCTACTTATTTTCGCTGCTTTGACAGGGTATCTTGTTTTCTCTTTCAGTAAGGACAACCGCCGGAAAACGCCAAAGACAAGCCCGCTGGTGACAGCTGCCGACACGAATAACATCATTGATTTAAATGCGATCCGTCAAAAACGCCGGATGCCGCTATCATAAAAACGACAGCTGCCGCAAAATCGGCAGCCTTTTTTTTATGCACCCGGCCGATATGAAACCATCCGCCTCCTTTTTTCGTACAACATAAAAAAGGAGTTTTTTTATGTACCATTTTTATATCAAAGAGCGGATGTTGACGTTTAAGAATCGTTTTCAAGTGTTTCTTGAAAGCGGAAAAGAAGTCTACAATGTTGAAGGAAAGCTGTTTTCATTCGGTGATGAACTGAAGCTGACTGATTTGGACGGCCGCACGCTCGCCAGCGTCAATCAGAAACTGATGTCGCTCGTTCCCCGTTACGAGATTTCCGTCAGCGGCAAACCCGTCTGCCAAGTCATCAAGAAAGTCACGTTTTTCAAACCGAAATTTGAAATTTCCGGACTCGGCTGGGATCTTACCGGCGATGTGTGGGGCCGGAATTTTCAAGTGACAGACGGAAAATCAAACCGGATGACCGTCACCAAATCATGGATGAGCTGGGGCGATTCCTATCATTTGCAGATTGAAAAGGAAGAGGATATCGTTCTTTGTCTCGCGATCGCCATTGTGATAGATATGATTCTATTTGAGGGTGATAAATAAAATATTTATCGAAATATATTGACAATATGAGAAAACATACTAAGATTAAGAGTATTACAGTTTATTCTGAAAAATAGCATATTTCCTTATCAAGAGAGGTGGAGGGACTGGCCCTATGATACCCGGCAACCGCTGTTCAGCAGAATGGTGCTAAATCCTGAAGATAAGGTTGAGATTTGCGGACGCAAGCTCTTCCCTATCCGAGGGAAGAGCTTTTTATATTTCATCAGGAAAGAAGGAATCGTTCATGTCACAGCAAAACACAGAACAACCATTGCATACGCTTCTAAGAAAAAACCCGCCGTTTCGCGCGGATCAGGTCGGAAGCCTGCTGCGGCCGACGGCTGTGAAGCAAGCCCGCCTGCAAAGAGCGGCGGGTGAGATTTCGGCAGAACAGCTGCGCGAAATCGAAAACAGAGAAATCATCCGCAGTGTGGAAAAGCAGAAAGAAACCGGCCTCAATGTCGTGACTGACGGCGAATTCCGCCGTGCCTGGTGGCATTTTGATTTTCTCGAAAATTTAGACGGCGTCGAAGCGTTTACGCCTGAAAGCGGCATTCAGTTTCACAACGTACAGACGAAAGCGCGCGGCATTAAAGTAACGGGAGATATTGATTTTTCTCAGCATCCGATGCTCGAAGATTATAAATTCCTGCACAGCATTGCCGGCGATGCTGTTCCGAAAATGACCATCCCAAGTCCGAATATGCTGTTTTTCCGCGGAAAATTGGAAAAAGCGTCCTACCAGAATGATTACAAACAATTTCAGCACGATGTGTCAAAGGCGTATAAAAAAGCGATTCAAGCTTTCTATGACGCCGGGTGCCGCTACCTTCAGCTCGATGACACCGCATGGGCCGTTTTCTTATCAGAAGCGGGGCTTCGTCAGATTGAAGCTTTCGGCACAACGCCGGATGAGCTGCGCAAGCTGTTTGCCGCTTCCATTAATGACGCCATCAAGGACCGCCCTGACGATCTGAAGGTTACGATGCATATCTGCCGCGGCAACTTCCAATCCACATGGACGGCTGAAGGCGGCTATGATGCAGCGGCTGAAACGATTTTTGACGGGCTTGACCTTGACGGATTGTTCCTGGAATATGATGATTCCCGCTCCGGCGGCTTTGAACCGCTCCGCTATGTCAAACGCTCTGATCTTCAGCTTGTGCTTGGATTGATTACGTCGAAACATGGCGAACTTGAAGACAAGGACGCGATTAAACGCCGGATTGAAGAAGCTTCACAATATGTCAGCCTGGATCAGCTTTGCCTCAGCCCGCAATGCGGATTCGCCTCCACTGAGGAAGGAAACCTGATCACAGAAGAACAGCAATGGGCAAAACTGCGCCATGTCGTCAACATTGCCGGTGAAGTCTGGAAATAAAAAAAAGACACGCGATTAGCGTGTCTTTTCCGTTTTACAGCGGACCGGTTCCGATTAAAATATCGATATCTATCGTGACAGCAGCCTCTTTCCGGCTGATGAACCGCCGGATGCTGTCATCAGTACATTTCCATGTTAAGGGCGTCATTTTCACAAGCCGCTCGAGGTCAGGCTGCGCTAAGGTCTTCGTGTAACACAGCCGTTTGCGCTCAAAGGTTTGAAAGCCCGCTTGGAATCGTCCGGCCGCAGAATCGGCGGTGTCATTCCGCCGAGGGCTGTCTCCGAAGAAGAATTCCCTTACTTCCTTCAAATAATCACGCCGCGGCACCGCTTTAATGACTGTGCCGCCCTTTCGTAAAAGCCTGCTGCATTCCTTGTAATTCCAAGGTGATAAAACAGACATCACGACATCAAAACAGCTGTCGGCAAACGGCGCATCCGCCACATCAGCGACGGCAAAAACCAAATGATTCCCGAAGGCCTTTGCGGCATGCAGCACACCTTCTTTCGAGAGATCAATGCCGATTCCCGTCACGGAAAAAGCGGGCTGAAGCAATTTGCATACGGCGGCTAAATGAGAGCCTTCTCCGCATCCCGCATCCAATATCGCCGCCGGTTTATGCGGAGATTGCTTACGGCTGATGACGGCGGCGATCTCCTTTTGAACCGGCCCAAAAAATTCCCGGCTGTCAAAAAGCTCGCGTCTCGCTTCGAACAGCTGCCTGTCATAGCGGGTTTTGACCGATTTATTGAGGAAATTCACATATCCTTGTTTTGATATATCAAATGTATGCCCCTGTCCGCAAATCAAGCTTTTGTATTGTGAGACCGCCATGGCCGACCGGCATAGCGGACACCTGAACACGGACTGGCATGATTGCAGTAATTCCGCGCGTTTTCTTTTTATAGACGTCAAAAAAACACCTCATTCATTCGTTATTCCGATGAAATGAAAAAGGCATAGACAAATAAACCTCGCCAAATTGGAAGGTTTAACCTATTTATCTATACCTCTCATTATCTGTAACGAATGAACTGAATGATCACGAAAATGACCCCTTTTCTGCCGTCTTTTGAAGGCTGTGCCCTCAGATCCATTTTATCAGCTGCATCCCGTCTTTACAATGAACCGGAACGGTTTTTGGGGGTATTTTAAACCTTTATTATCCAATTACTTATGAACATCCTTTATTTTCTTTATTTATAATATAAATTTATTATTTTGAAAATATCTAAAAAGGTTGATTTTCAAAAATTGAAACGATAAAATACTGCTATCTCATGTAATATCGTTATTCTTGTATATGATCAGTAATATGGTCTGATTGTTTCTACCTAGTGCCGTAAAAGACTAGACTACAAGAAAGTTTGCATAAATTTGAACGAGTGAAAAGCATATGACGCTGTCTATTCTTTTCTTTTGGCTCTTATTTATCACACTTTCTGGCTTTCAGGAATTTGTGACGAATAAGAGCTTTTTTTATTTCCATAATACCCTTATAGGAGTTGCTCACATGTACTTTTTATTGAACATTGTCGGTCTCATTGTTGTCATGGCTGTTGTTTTCTTATGCTCTCCCAACAAGAAGAAGATTAAATGGCGTCCGATTGTCATGCTCCTCGTCTTTGAGTTTCTGATTACTTGGTTTATGTTAGGGACAAAAGTCGGCGGCTTTGTCATCGGGAAGATCGGCGCGTTCTTTACATGGCTGATTTCCTGCGCCAGTCAAGGAATTGCGTTCGCTTTTCCGTCTGTCATGGCCAATCCGACGGTTGATTTTTTCTTCAGCGCATTGCTGCCGATTATCTTCGTCGTGACCTTCTTTGATATGCTGTCGTATTTCGGTATTCTGCCGTGGCTCATTGATAAAATCGGCTGGCTGATTTCTAAAATATCCCGTCTGCCGAAGCTGGAGAGCTTTTTCTCCATCCAGATGATGTTTTTAGGAAATACGGAAGCTTTAGCCGTCATCCGCCAGCAGCTTGCCGCCGTCAGCAACAATCGGCTTCTGACATTCGGGCTGATGAGCATGAGCAGCATCAGCGGCTCGATCATCGGATCGTACTTGACGATGGTTCCGTCCACTTATGTGTTTACAGCCATCCCGCTGAATTGCTTAAACGCCCTTTTAATCGCCAATATGCTGAATCCCGTGGACGTTTCTAAAGAGGATGATATTATTTACGTTCCTTCAAAAGCGGAGAAAAAAGACTTCTTCTCCACAATCTCTAACAGTATGCTTGTCGGCATGAACATGGTCATTGTCATTTTAGCGATGGTGATCGGATATGTGGCGTTAACGGCCGCGTTAAACGGCGTACTCGGATTGTTCATGCACGGTTTGACCATTCAAAAGATTTTCTCATACATCTTCAGTCCGTTTGCCTTCCTTCTCGGATTAGGCGGACATGACGCGATGTATGTCGCACAGCTGATGGGCATCAAGCTCGCGACGAATGAATTTGTGGCAATGGCCGATCTGAAAGGGCAGCTGAATTCACTTCCGCCGCACACGATTGCCGTGGCTACGACATTCCTGACATCATTCGCAAACTTCAGCACCATCGGTATGATCTACGGATCTTATCAATCTCTGCTTGATGGTGAAAAATCAGCCATCATCGGAAAAAACGTCTGGAAGCTGCTTGTCAGCGGAATTGCCGTTTCCTTATTGAGCGCGGCGATTGTCGGATTGTTTGTCTGGTAATAGAAAAAAAGCGATACCGCTCCGTTTTGGAGTGATATCGCTTTTTTTTATTGATAGACGGATGCAGGTACGAAAACGTCCCGGATTCCTGCCGCGTACGGTCCGAGATCATATTGTCCGAACACAACGGCAATGCCGTTTTTCGTAAAGAAGAAAGGTCTTTCGTTATTCAGGATGATCTCCTGTTTTTTAACGTCCTGATCGAACAGATCATCATGTTTCTTGATGTAACCGTAAAGATAGTCTCTCGTCTTGTTAGCTTTCGTTTTTGTATTCAGCACATTATCGAGTGTGACCCGTTTTTTTGCGGCCAAGTCGTAATTAAAGGTCTGAACGGATGTCAGCCCGTGTGCGCCGCCTGTGTAACTGTAGTCTTCCGTCTGAATGCTGAGCTTGCCGTCTTGATTATACTTCACCTTGAAATCTGCCTGGTATTCCGCTTTGTAGCCTTGTTTCTCACCGTCTTTTTTGTTTTTCACATATTCTTTGTACGATTGTTCAATATAGCGCTTGAAGTCCTGATTGATTTTCTTTTCAAAAGATGCGTTTCCCGTATTTGTGACCTCGGGGTATGTCAGCTGCTTTACATGCTTATACGTCTGGCTTTTGACGACGGGCTTTGCGGTTTGCGCGGCCTCGGCTGAAGGCGCGAAACCTCCGAACGGCGCGGCTGTCAGCACTGTTAAGAGCACGGCCGCCATCATTTTGAATGCCTTTTTCATCACAACTCCTCCTTTTCATTACCGTTCCCTTTTTGAAAACGGTTTACACTCTATAGACAGCGCAGATCAGCAAATTGTTTCTGGGCCTTCTTTCACATTTTCTCCATAAAAAAAGAGACATGGAAAATCCACGCCTCTTTTACCGTGAAGGTCTTTGCGCAATGGCTTCATAAACGGCTTCCGCCAAATCGGAGTTGCCGAACATCTCCAAAACGCCGATAACGGTTTGATCAGGAATCCGTTCTGATTCCTCCTTCGGCACGACAAGTTCTTCAGCCGTTTTTCGCAGCTCTTCGTTTAAAGGCTGTCCGGGATAAGCCTTGCTGTAAATGGCCATCGGATCAAGGTCATGATTGACGCACCATTGGGCAAACACCAAAATCATCATGTTTTCGTCACGCCGGTAATATTCTTCGAGTTGTTTTTCGGTAAACGGCTTCACTATCATTCGCTCCTCCAGAAAATCTACCCCTAAGATACACAAACACAGAGCGGAAGTAAACCAAAGAGGGTGAAACATATTATTTCATCAACCCGACTGCTTTAAATAGCGCATGCCCTGACTCTCTAAAAACTGTTGTCTGAATGTCCCGGACAGCGGAAGGGACGGATTTGCACGGAAGCCATTTTCGTTTTCTCCCAATATTAATGCTTCGTTCAGATATTTCACTTTCACAATAAAAAAGCGCCCCTCTCATAAAAGGCGCTTTTTCATTCTTATATGCTTCTGTCCCAATGCCGATGCTCAGCCACGGCCTTCAGAAATTGTTCATGGTTTCCGTCCGGAACAAGGCCTGGGCCGTTTTCGGTTCCGGCGGCGAGGGCGAGAAGTTCTTTTCCTTCACCGGAGGCGCCGATCGCTTTGTAATGGCTGAAGGCTTCGCTGACGAAGTCTCTGGCCGATTTTTGGGCTTTGAGGCTGTCTGTGCTTTGTTTTCCGCCCGGAATGAAAACAGCGTCGTACAGGACGGAATCCGCTGTCAGGAAAGTGGCTGACGCTTCGAGCTCCGTGCCGTTTTCTCCCTTGACGGTTCCCAGCGCGGGGCTGATGATATCGGCTCTGACTCCCGCCTGTTTGCATGCATCAAGCACTTGTTTGACTTTCTCATCAGAAAACCCGTGGTCGGTTAAAACCGCAACCTGCCTTGTCGCTGCCGTCTTCACCGTGTTTTCCTGGCTTAAGGCCGGGGAAGTGAACGTTTCATCAGATTCACGGTCCTTCGGCGGCGGGTTCACGCCGATTCCTTTCGCAACACGCTCGGCTAGCCCGGCGTCGACGTGACTGAAGACATCAACCACCTGCTGCTGCACATCCTTGCTGTTCACTTTTCCGACTTCAAAACAGAACGCGGAGATGATATGTTCTTTCTCAGCGGGAGACATGCTGTTCCAGAACATCTTGGCCTGAGAAAAATAGTCATTGAAGCTCTCACTGCGCTGGCGGATTTTTCTGCCTTCTACTTTTTCCTGGTAATGAACGTATCCGCCTTCTTCTTCTGAGGCCGGCGACGGATCATTGTTCTGCAGGGAATTTTTATGATAGGCGACGGGACCCTTATTAATCGTCATCCGGTGGTAGCCGTCGTATTGGTTGTTATGGAACGGGCAGACCGGCCGGTTGATCGGAATCTCGTGAAAATTCGGCCCGCCAAGACGGATGAGCTGTGTATCTGTATAAGAGAAAAGCCGACCTTGAAGAAGCGGATCATTGGTGAAATCAATGCCCGGCACGACATTTCCCGGGTGAAAGGCGACCTGTTCCGTTTCCGCAAAGACATTGTCCTGATTGCGGTCGAGGGTCATTTTTCCGATCAGCTTGACGGGAACCAACTCCTCCGGCCACAGCTTCGTCGGATCAAGGATATCGAAATCAAACTTAAATTCATCTTCTTCGTCAATCATCTGAACACCGAGCTCATACTCGACTTTGCCGCCGTTTTCAATCGTTTCCCACAGGTCGCGGCGGTTGAAATCGGGATCTTTCCCGGCAATTTTCTGCGCTTCATCCCATACGAGGGAATGAACGCCGAGCACGGGTTTCCAGTGGAATTTGACAAAGCGCGCTTTTCCTTTCTCGTTGACGAAACGGAACGTATGCACGCCGAAGCCCTCCATCATCCGATAGCTTCGCGGGATGCCGCGGTCAGACATCGTCCACATGACCATGTGCGCGGATTCAGGATTGTTTGCGACAAAATCCCAGAACGTATCATGAGCCGTCGCAGCCTGCGGCATTTCATTGTGCGGTTCCGGTTTTATGGCGTGAACGAGATCCGGGAATTTGATCGCGTCCTGAATGAAGAACACCGGAATATTGTTTCCGACGAGGTCATAGTTCCCTTCTTCAGTATAAAACTTCGTCGCAAATCCCCTGGCGTCACGGACGGTGTCGGCTGACCCCTTGGAGCCCGCCACTGTTGAGAAACGGACGAAAACAGGTGTTTTGACAGACGGGTCCTGCAAAAATTTCGCCCGTGTATATTCCGTCATCGGTTCGTACACCTGAAAATGCCCATGAACGCCGTACCCGCGTGCATGAACGACTCGTTCCGGAATCCGCTCGTGGTCAAAGTGCGTCATTTTCTCCCGGAAGTGAAAATCCTCCATCAGCGTCGGGCCGCGAACCCCGGCTTTTAACGAATGCTCATCCTCTGACACCCGCAAGCCTTGGTTTGTCGTCATTTTCTTCCCGCTGTTATCGGCCCTGTACTGCTCAAGCTGCTCGTCCTTTGAGTGTTCATTTACACGTTTGTTTTGGTCTTCACACATGTCTGCTCCCCCTTTTTAAAACGAAACATTCTACAGCACATTTACCCGTGGCGTTCTTCATATAAACTGCTAATCCGCTCATTAGGATTTTTGGTCTACATATAGATATGCGGTCATACACATTTGAAATAAGCCTTCTTCACAGAAAGAAAGGATGGAAGCGCTTACCAAAAAAGCTGTTGAATAGGGGAGGTCATATCATGCTTGCCATACTCGGTTTTGTGATGATGATTGTCTTTATGTACCTTATTATGTCTAACCGGCTTTCCGCTCTTATTGCTTTGATTGTCGTTCCTATTGTGTTCGCCCTGATCAGCGGATTTGGCAAAGATCTCGGCGAGATGATGATTCAGGGCGTTACAGACCTCGCCCCTACCGGTATCATGCTGTTATTCGCCATCCTGTATTTCGGCATTATGATTGACTCGGGCCTGTTTGATCCTCTCATTGCCAAAATCTTATCGTTTGTCAAAGGAGATCCGTTAAAAATCGCCGTAGGCACAGCGGTTCTGACCATGACCATTTCGCTGGACGGAGATGGGACAACAACCTATATGATTACCATTGCAGCGATGCTGCCTCTCTACAAACGGCTCGGCATGAACCGTTTGGTGTTAGCGGGAATAGCGATGCTCGGTTCGGGGGTTATGAATATTATCCCGTGGGGCGGCCCGACTGCGAGGGTTTTGGCCTCCTTAAAATTGGACACGTCAGAGGTCTTCACGCCGCTGATTCCCGCTATGATCGCCGGCATTCTCTGGGTGATCGCCGTTGCTTATATCCTCGGAAAGAAAGAGCGGAAGCGGCTCGGCGTCATTTCGATTGATCACGCACCGTCTTCCGATCCGGAGGCCGCACCGCTCAAGCGCCCCGCTCTTCAATGGTTTAACCTGCTGCTGACTGTCGCTCTGATGGCCGCACTGATCACCAGCCTGCTGCCGCTTCCTGTTCTTTTTATGACTGCGTTCGCCGTTGCCTTGATGGTTAACTATCCAAATGTCAAAGAGCAGCAGAAACGAATCTCGGCGCATGCGGGTAATGCGTTAAACGTTGTCTCAATGGTGTTTGCTGCGGGCATATTCACAGGCATTCTCTCCGGCACAAAAATGGTGGATGCCATGGCGCATTCTCTCGTTTCACTCATCCCTGATGCCATGGGCCCGCACCTGCCGTTGATCACTGCGATCGTCAGCATGCCATTCACCTTTTTCATGTCGAATGACGCCTTTTACTTCGGTGTCCTTCCCATCATCGCCGAAGCCGCTTCCGCTTACGGAATAGACGCCGCTGAAATCGGAAGGGCCTCCTTGCTGGGGCAGCCTGTGCATCTGCTCAGCCCGCTAGTGCCTTCCACCTATCTATTGGTTGGAATGGCAGGCGTCAGCTTTGGCGATCATCAAAAATTCACTATTAAATGGGCCGTGGGAACAACGATTGTGATGACGATTGCGGCGCTTTTGATTGGGATTATTTCGTTTTAATCAAAAAAGGATTTCCGTTGGCGGAAATCCTTTTCTGTACATTATTTTTTTGTATAGCGCACCCAGTCATAATGAGCGTATAGCGGATTTACACCATTGTAGGAACCGAGCCAGTCATCGACACCTATCCCATTCCACAAGTTCATCATGATCTTTCCCGGTGTTGTCGGGATTTGGCTTGTCGCAGTATGTTTTAATTGCCCATCGACATACCATTTAATAGAGTTTGGCTGCCAATCGAACGCATACGTATGATAGGCATTGGCCGCGTCAAATCCGAGATCCGCAACCTTCTCATGGTTTCCCGCGCCATTTGTATAATAATTAAATTGAACCTTTGTCGTGTCTTTTCCTAAAAATTCGATATCAATCTCATCCCAAGGAGTGCCATCCGTTGGACCTGTATAAGTGAAGAACGATGAAACGATCCCTGTGTTTTTAGCCGGTTTCATTCTGACTTCATAAAGTCCATAGCCATAGGTTTGAACGGAGCGGTTCTCCCCGCAGTCAAACTTGTTATAAGACGGGCTTGTCAGCGCCAAACGCATTTCACCTGATGACGTCATGGATACATTATTTGCACGCCATGTGCAGTTGAACATATCTCCATTGGAGTAACCATTTGCTTTTTGCCATAATCCGGAGTTATAGCTGTTAAAAGGTTCAAAAAACGATCCGCCTGTTTGAGCTGATGCAGTAGAAGTGATCGCACACAAACTCAAAAACAATCCAGTGACAAGAAGCAGCAGCACTCGTTTCATACGATAAAACATGTCGGCATTCCCCTTTCTTTGAAAGCGATTTCTTTATCGATCATACATGATTCTGTTAAAAGGGGACATCGGTCAGAATAATGATAATAATGAATCTTAAAAAACCTAAATTACCATCAGCACAAACAGAAATCAGCGCTCATTGTAATTTAGGTTTTGCCTGCCTTAACCAAGTCATATGTGAATGTAAGACAAAATAAATACAAGGAAACTAAAATGGAATGCCCCGGCCCATGATGACCAATTCCTGATTGCCTTCTTTGAGGATACTGACGACATTATTATTAATGACTTTCGCAATCTTCAATTCTGTCTCCCTCCCGCCTGACCATTTACCTGCTACACCTTGATTGTACATTCTTTTTGAACTAGGTCAATATCTCCATGTCAATCAGAAAACGCCGTTCAGAAATCTTTGTCCAACGATGAGGCAGAGGCGCATATAATGCAGAGAACCGGTTTTTGGGAAGGAGCGTGTGTGATGAAACGGTTTTCGAAAGAAGAAAGCAGCTGGATGCTGTATGATTGGGCCAATTCAGCTTATTCGGTCATTATTATGACGGCGGTGTTCCCCTTGTTTTTTAAAGCGGCGGCGGCGGAAAACGGCGTCAGCGCAGCTGATTCCACCGCTTATTTGGGCTATACGATTGCCGCCGCGACTTTTATTTTGGCGATGCTCAGCCCCGTCTTAGGAACGATTGCCGACTACAAAGGATGCAAGAAACGGTTTTTTGCCTTCTTTTTTCTGATCGGTGTGGCGGGCACCGCCGCGCTGGCTTTGATTCCCGGCGAATCTTGGATGCTGTTATTAATTTGTTATACGATCTCCACGATCGGCTTTGCCGGATCTAATGTGTTTTATGATGCGTTTCTCGTTGATGTGGCCGCAAAGGAGCGGATGAATATGGTGTCCGCCAGGGGGTTTGGGCTGGGCTATATCGGCAGTACAATCCCTTTTCTCCTCAGCATTGCCGTGATTCTGTCAGCACAAGCGGAGGTGATTCCGCTGTCCGCCCAGACTGCGGGCCGCATTGCCTTTTTGATTACGGCGGCATGGTGGGGGCTGTTTTCGATCCCGCTCCTTCTCCGCGTCCGCCAGCGCTATTATATCGAGAGGGAGCCGCGGCTTGTGATCAGCAGTTTTATACGGCTGGCCGGCACGCTGAAGCAGATCAGGAAGCACCGGGCGCTGTTTTTGTTTCTGCTCGCCTATTTCTTCTACATCGACGGGGTCGGCACCATCATTACGATGTCCACGTCATACGGGGCTGACCTCGGCATCAGCGCGGCAAATCTGCTGATTGTTTTATTTGTCACACAGGTCGTCGCCGCGCCTTTTTCAATTTTGTACGGGCGGCTGGCCGAACGGTTTAAGGGAAAAACAATGCTTTATGCCGGCATCGGCGTGTATATGATTGTCTGCACGTATGCTTATTTTATGGATTCCGCTTTTGATTTCTGGGTTTTGGCTATGCTTGTCGCCACTTCCCAAGGCGGTATTCAGGCGCTGAGCCGCTCTTACTTTGCAAAGCTTGTCCCCAAACAGAACGCCAATGAGTTTTTCGGCTTTTATAATATCTTCGGCAAGTTCGCTTCGATTATCGGCCCGCTTTTGATTGCCGTCACCGCCCAGCTGACCGGAAATTCGTCAGCCGCCGTGTTCAGCCTGATTTTGTTATTTGTAATCGGCATTGCCATCCTTGCGTTTGTGCCTGAGGAAACGGCGTAAAAAAAGCCTGCACGCGGCAGGCTTTCTTTTTTTATTTCTTGGCTTTATGGACTTTCAGTTTTTTGCCTTTGACCGTCGTATTTTTCATGATGTCAAGAACGTGCGGGCCTTTGCCGTTCAGAATTTCGACGTACGATGCGTTGTCCAGAATCGTGATAATCCCGATATCATCGGCTGAAACGCCGTCGATTTTCGCGATCGTCCCGACAAAATCGACCGCTCTGAGTTTTTTCTTTTTCCCGCCGTTAAAGTACAGCTTCATGATGTCTTTGTTTAACTGTTCGCTTTTGTCTGTTTTGACATCGGGGCGGGCGTTCAATTTTTCCGCAAATGCCGCTTTCCGTTCCGCTGTTTCTTTCTCAGACGGCGCCTCCCGCTTTTGGATGCGGAAACCGATATATGTCTCAATGTCATTCAGAAACCGCGATTCAGACGGCGTCACAAACGTAACGGCCAGTCCGCGGTGTCCGGCGCGGCCCGTTCTGCCTGTGCGGTGCACATAGCTTTCTTTTTCAAGCGGAATATCATAATTGATGACGAGGTTGATGTTTTCGATATCAATTCCTCTGGCGGCAACGTCGGTCGCAATGAGATAGCGGAACTCGCCGCGCTTGAATTCATTCATGACGTCAAAGCGGTCTTCCTGCACCATACCGCCGTGAATTTTATCGCAAGGGTAGCCCAGCCTGTCCAGCTCATCGGTTAACTGGATGACCCTTTCTTTTGTCCGGCAGAATATGATGCAGCTGTCCGGGTTTTCGGTGATCAGAACATCACGCAGCAAAGATGTTTTGTCCTCTTCTTCTGTTCTGGTGACAAAATGCTCGATGTCTTTTGTCGTCAGGCCTTCCGCTTTTACTTCAATCAATTCAGGGTCTTTCATATATGTGCGGCTCAGCTTCTCGACGTCATCCGGCAGCGTCGCTGAAAACAGCATGGTGACTCTGTTTTTCGGCAGATGCTGAATGATGGCTTCCACCTGTTCAATAAATCCCATATTCAGCATTTCATCCGCTTCGTCAATCACCACATACGCCAGCCGCTCAAGCGGCAGCGTCCCTTTTTCTATGTGATCAAGCACACGTCCCGGCGTTCCGGCAACGACGTGGCTTTTTTGCTTCAGTTCGGTTTTCTGTTTGTCAAAAGAAGCTTTTCCGAAAACCGCCGTGGCTTTTATCCGTTTGAAACGGCCGATATTCGTGATATCTTCTTTAATCTGCGCCGCAAGCTCGCGGGTCGGCGTTAAAATCAGGGCCTGCGGTTTGTTTTCCTCCCACTCCGCAAGCTCGCAGATCGGAATGCCGAAAGCCGCGGTTTTGCCGCTGCCCGTCTGCGATTTGACGACGAGGTCTTTTTTTTGCAGCGCGGCGGGGATGACGCGCCGCTGCACTTCAGTCGGCTCGGTGTATTGCAAGCCATTCAGCGCCCGTCGGATCTCGGGGCTGATCGCATATTCATTAAACTCATTCATGACTAAACTCCTTCTCTGTCCGGCTCCCCTCATTATACGCGAAATGCCGCCGCTTTACCCTGACGTTTTGCCGGGCCGTTCGGGGGACTGCTTTTTCTTCATGTCGAGCACGACCCATTTGGCGCAATAAAAGCTCATGCTTCCTTCCCCGTCATTGACATAGTAGCGGATCGATTCCCAGCCGCCGTCGACCGGGCTGATATCCAGATGGATGTCGGTGATGCTTTCAAGATCATCCAGCCGGGCAGACCTCACATCCTCAAACCGCAGCACGGCATCATACTGTCCGTCAGTCAGCTTCAGCTCAAACACCGGGATTTTATCATAATACTCGTTATACCCGGTATAGAAAGTAAACTCCGTCAATTCAAAACAACCCGGCGAATCCGGCCCCAGCAGAACTGCTTTCTCATGTTTGTGCCACTCCATTTTGCGCCTCCTTCTCCTCTGCTGCTTCATATTGACGGCAGTAAAAGCGGAACGTTTGATCCTCCCACTCCTCTATGAGAAAGTGCCGTCCATCATCGCCGTCAGCAACAGGATCAATTGTTACAATGCCTGAACCAGCCGCATGACTCTCCATTTCTTTTATCCGAACGGAAGAAACGTCTTTGCATGTGAGCTTTACATGAATGAGCTGATGTTCATACTCGGAGGAAAACGCCAACTCAATTACAGAAATCTCCCCTTCCCGGAAGAGGCGGAATTCTAAAATCTCATGAATCAGCCACTTATTCTTTTTCATTTTCTATTAATTCCCCTATAGCAGCGGCATACAATTCAACGCCGGCAGTCTCATGATCCCACAGATAAACGGTCTCCTCCATTACGCCGTCCGCTTTCTTCAAGCACAGCTTATCCCCGGTTCCGTTGTCGGCAATTACAATCATGTCGTCGGGCATGCTTTCTTCTCTGCACACACTGTTTTGCCTGATCACATCATCCCAGGTTTTCTGTAAACGGCCTTGTTCACGGATAGGGAAAAAAATCCACTCCCCGATTTCCGCGGGGTTCTTTTTATGAAGCAGCCGTTTATATGCTTTCGGAAAAGACGCTCTCAAGCTTTTTTCCGCAGCCCTGAACTCTTCTTCTGTCATCGTTATTCCTCCCCCATAAAACATGAGATGCATTCGCAAGCGGCATTCACTTTTGAAATAAGACAGGAGCGTTTCTTTCTATCGCCCTTATTAGCGGTGAGCCAAAAACCGTAATGGTTTGCTGCCGCGGATCCCCTGACAGCCCCCACTGAAAGTCCTGATGAATAAAGAAACAATAGTCTCCGTTTGGGATAACGGGGACCAGCCATTCGCCGAATTCATCTTTATCAATTGGCGCATGAGGATTAAATAGATAACATTCATGCTGCCAGTCCAGCGCATATATAAACTCTTGCTTTAAGGTACAAGATTGAAATGCCTTTAGTATCTGCACCTCTGCATCTTCCAAAAAACTGATATTCCCTTTTTCATCATTGAATCCTTGAGATACATTAAAAACTTGAAACGGCTTCGGAGGTTTTATTGAAGCAAATCTACTGTACGGTTTCCATTTCACTGCGCGATTCACCCTGCGCCACAATTGCTCTGTCTCCTCCTCACTCAAACAATGCCAATTCATATATTTCTGCCTCCCGCGGTTTCAAATGTTTCACCTCTGCCATCCAATCTTTTAATTCTTCAATCGTATGCAGATACGAATCAGGCGAATCTTTCAGAACAAACCCGCTCAAATACACGAGCATCTCCCAAACGTTTTCATCCTCAACCTCCGGATCATGTGCAGCCACGTACTCACACGCCCAATCCGACACTTCTTCCCTTGCCGCTTGACCGTTCAGGATCAGATCAGCCTTCTTCAGACATTCTGCCATTGTGTTCTTTCATGTTAGAAGCCTGCCTTTCGAATTGTTTAAAATGCTGACTAACAGCCTCCTGGCCCGTTCGTGCCGCCCGATGTCCCGGCTGAGCTCCGGGTAATCTGTTAAAGCGTTTTCCAGATGCGCATATTGAGGATACAGCTCAAAAAAGGATTTATATAAGGCTTTACGCTGCCACTTAGGCATTTGTTTATTCGCCAAAACAACATCTAAGCTGCCGCAGACAAGCGCGAAATATTCATAAAAATCCCCCGCGCAGGCAACCCCCTCAAAGTCTTCTTCAAAACTCCCCGCATCTGAGGGCAGCGGACCCTTCAATTCTTTTTTGTGAAACTTCAGGTTTCTGATGAGGTCATCATTTAAAGAATATCTGTTGGATCTCAACATTTCATTTAGCCGAAAAGAATTCATTTTGTTTCCCATTACTTATATCCCGCTTGTAGATCCCCGAAGTCGAGACCGCGTAAATGGCATTACTTGTCAGCTTCAGCTGATGCCCCGAAAGCTCACGGCCATCCGGATCACAGCACGTTACCTCTTGCACCGGCAGACTGACATCAGCCGGAATGAAGGACAGTGAATGATCATCTTTGCATATCCAAAACCCGTCATCTGAAATCGCAAGCTGATCATATACCCCTGAACATGCTTTATCAGAAATAATCCACACTCGTTTCACGTCCGTCTCATCAAACGCAGCAATGACTGTATAAGAGTAATACAGCATGTAGATCAGTCCGTTTTTTTCCGCAAGCGCATAGCAGTCATCTACAACGGGCGCATATATTTCTGAAAGCTGCTGATCAATGTGAGTTTCCTTTAATTGTCCGTCTAAAGTGAAGCACAGCACACTTTGACCATCAGGATTTTCATCGCTATAAATGCCTTCATCACTTAAACCGATCCAAAGGTTTTGTTTTTCGTCCAAAAGACTGCATGAAACCCCTGAAGGCAGAGAAAATGCACTTTGTTCTGTTCCATCTGCTGAAAATACTTTCACTTTATGCTCATGCGATTCAAAGAAAATCAGCACATACCTGTCAGCCGAACTCTGTTGAAACAGCATAATATCCTCACACGGAATTTGTTCATCAATATGAATCACTCGGGTATCGCCGGATTCATCCGTGATTGTAAACGAGAGACCGCCATTCTGATGCCGTCCAAGATACTGACGTCCGCAGTTGTCAAAGTGACAAAAACATCCTTTTACTGATTCATCGTGTATCTTGTTCATTTTTATTTTCATGTAATTGCCCCTTGCTATTTATAATGCGCGGCGAGCTTTTTTTGAAATTCATCCGGAACGATCTGATCCGGGAATACAACTGATATCCAGTCTAAAACATGATCATCTAACGGCCTCCATGATTCTAACGTTTTTCCCGCAATCTCCTGATCAATGCCTAAAATACAAATTTCAAATTCTCTCTCTCCGTAAATCGCCCACTTGAAAGTCGGTGAAGCCCAAACAACACGAGATGCAATGTTCAATATACAGTCATTTTTACTGTGCTTTGGATAATCAGTTAAGATTGAAAGATATTCATCTGCAGTTATATGCAAAGGGATCTTTAACCAGTTAAAATATCCGAATTTCTCGTAAAACCGATTCATATCATCCGAGTGTTCCAGAACGGCCATTAAGATAAATTCATCGTGATGATGATGCGCCAAACTTTTGAGCATCATCCAGCCTTCTTCAGACAAGACCCAGTGGAATTCCTCGAATAGATAATAATGTTTTTGTTGTTTAAATACTTGTTCGGGCAACGTTTTGTCTTCATGAAATAAGGAATATATCTGGGATTGAAAGACTGCCGATTCCTTTGTGTTCTTTATAAAAAAGGGATGCATCTTGTACCTCTTATTTTCGGGGGTTTATACGCAAGCTCACAGCCATATTCTGTGTGGAATAAACGGTTTCCAACGTATAAATGTATTTGCTGCAGATCCACGGTTTGGTTTCTGTCCTTTAAGAAAAGAGAGGCTGGGAACCTCTCTTATTTGTTTATTTATGACTTCGAACGATACGTATAAAATGATTGGTCGTCAAAGCGAACGGTTTCAGCTTCTACAGCAATCAGCATTCTGTTCATGTCAATGAGAAAGTTAGCATTTGATTGATACTCCGGAATTACAGAATTTGATAGATTTCCGATTCCTTCCGGATGATAACTCATCTCAAATACTTGCCAATTGTATTCTTCGGGATCTATTTTTTCTAATCTCATATCGCCAATATCTGCGCTAAAATAAACAGATGCTACATTTTGAAATAATATTTTATGTGTATATTCACTTTCTTTTTCAAAAACCTTAATATCAAGTGAAAGTTCTTTTTTAAACACATTAAAATCAAAATGAAGGACAGCGCACCCCTCATCTATATAATCAACCCAATCAATTATTGTTTTGTACATTGTTTATCTCCTAAGGACGTTTTGGAGGATTTTTTGTGTCTTTGAGATCTGATTTTAAAGTCTTCACGAAAAATTCTAGCTTTTCTTCATTACAGTTCAATTTATAGAAAGTTGTATTTGAATGATTTTCCACAAATCTAATTATAAATCTGTAATATTCGTTTTCTTTATCAATACTCAAAATAAAAAATGGTTCAATTGTTTCTAAACGTATCCTATCTTGATTCCCTGCTAATAATGCTTCAATCCCTGATATCAGCATTTTATATTCACTTTCTAATAAAGCGGCGGAGTAATCGCGAGCGATTACTTTATTATGTTCTAACAGTTCAAACATTGTTGAGATAAAAGGATCATCCTCCGCCTCTTGATACCTTCTCGGTGTTATGTCAAGTTCCAGACAATCATCTCTAATTTTAGCCATGCTGCCTCCTCGTTTTGGGTGAAAAGAGAGGCTGAGAACCTCTCTTACATTAATAGACTAGGATTCATTTAACATTTCAATCATTTCTGCCGCTTCTAAGTACAATTCATTTATCTTGTTTTGAATTTCTTTTGCGATTTCTTCATCACTTTCTAGATCTGATAAATATCCAGCTTTACCTGAAAACAACTTTTTTTCACAAACCCATATATCTAAGTGGTCTACACAATAGCCGTCTTCATTATCGTGAAAGTCGGTGCCGTCCAAATAAGCTGCAGAAAAAAATATCAATGAATTATAGGTACTCTCAAAACAATCTGAGGGCCGTACTTCTTTTCCTATTTCTTTTTCGTGTCCGACTCTTCCAAAAGCAGCTTCAATTTTCAAACCCATTTTTCTAAACTTTTCTTGATTGTTTCTTATTTTATTTAATGCTATTCGTTCAAATTGTTTTTCTATTTGTAAGATCTCTTTCTGTGTAATAGAATTCAGGTTGATTTTTTTCATATTACACCTCGTTCAGAACTCAGAACATTTACTACTGTCAGTATCTGTACAAGCGAATGTAAGAAATCTGTCTTTTACAATTCATACTTTATGATTTCCTCCATTGTCATCCCTTCAAAATATTTATAAAGAATAGATTCTACAGATGAATGTCCAAATATACCCAATGGGTTAGGGATGTTCTTGCCTGTTTTCTCATCTGCCTCTGCTAATTCATCTTCTGATGCAAATGAATCGCCTTCACTTATGAGATATTTACCGTCTTCATATAAAACAAATTTTAGTTGAGAATTACTGTTTTTCTCTATTATCTCTTGAGGCATCTTGGATATTACTGTCCAATCCCCTTGAAGAAAACCTGTATACCCGGTATTTGCCGCAAATATTTTCTTATTTTCTTCTTTCATTAGACGAATAACTTCTTCTCAGAGTATTTTCAGTAAAAATATTATAGTACTGAATAAGAATGTCATCGTCTTTATTTTTTGATAGATCACCTTCAATAACCCAAGCATAAGTATACTTCCCGATCTTATCCAAAGGTATTTAATAACAGCTCCCGGTACTACTTTAGCTATTGATTTCGCTTTCCTGGTCGTTGCCTTTATTTCTACTATTCGCTTATCAACTAACTCCGTGAAAGAAGAATCTCCATTTGTATTCATAACGGTAACTAAAGTTGCTAAGAATTCTTCTAATATCGGTTCTCTATCCAGATCCCTCTTATATCGTTCACAAAATTTTTCTACCGCATCAAAACATATATCTAAGCCTTCATCACTCAATAACACTTTCTTGTTTTTATATTCTTCTTCCCAATAACCCAATAGAACGGCCTTCTTTCTTTTCTATTTCATACCGCTCATATCCTGAATAATATCGTGTTTGAATTCTGTAAGCGCAGAGGTTAAAAAAGGGTTCCTTCATCAACTCACTCTATATCGTAATCCTCCCACTCCCTCCAGTTGTTATTTACTTCACCTAGATCAACTGAACCTGCGCCTTTTTCAAGATATTGCGCAAATGATTGAAAAGAAATTAATTGGCTTGGATCTGTTAGGTAATCAGGATATTCCCAATCCTCTGTTTCGAACACTCCTTCTGCTTCGCTTTTTAGATCCAGTATATTTAATAGTTTGTTTGGCTTTATCCAAAGCGCCTCTCTAAAAGAAGCATCCTCAAACAAATTCCTGAAATAAGTTTTCCAAGCCCTTTCTTTTGTACTCTTTTGGAATTCATTTCTTTGGTGAATATTTACGCAATAACGAGACTCTTTAATTTCAATTTCCACTACTTCGCTTAATTGTTGAAAATCACTTTCACGATATGTTATTTTCTCACCTGCTTCAGTCTTTAAGGCGAAGTCATCAATTATTATCGATTTGTAGTTGTCTGAAAAACAGTTACTATAGGTATGAATAGCCAGAAAAGGTCCTTTAGAATCTACTTCGAAGCAATGAATTGCCAGTAACCAATTGTCATCATTTAATCTTAATAAGGTACATTTACTCCCAACATAATTAGATTCACGCCATTCAAAAATTGGTCGGTTTAATTCACTAAATTCATCATCTAATAGGCTAAGAATTTCTTTACTTTTAATCAAAATTCATTCTCCTTATTAAATTATTTTTATATTTTATCTTCCACATAATAATTTATTTAATATATAACGGATTATTTCCAATTACTGCATGTCTATAATATCTTCAAAAGTATTGAACAGAATCTGCGTGTGCCCATTTTGGCCACTCTGTGTTACCATCAGCATGTTTTTGAATATATGCTATCTCTTGACGGGAAATTGCTTCGGCAATTGATTGAAAGAAAGGAGACAAACTAGGCAAATCTTTTTCTCCTTCTGGATGCATCCATAATTCTGTTGAATATAATTGTTCATACTCCGAAGAGAGACCCGCTATTTCCAGTTGTTCTTGTTTCGTCAGCCAAAGTGTGTCAAGAAATAATCTATTTTTGGTCATATGCCTCAAACATGTAATCCATTCATTCTTTGGGGAAATCTTATCTTTTATTTCCTGCTCAATAAAAAATTGAAATGTTTTCTCTCTAAGAGACACATTGATTTGTTTACTTGTAAAACCCGATTCTACATCTTCCAATTCCAGAAAATTTCCTTTTTCATCTGCAAATAAAAACGGTTCATCATCTAAAAAACTTACTTCATTATTTGTTAATTGATTACCTACCGCATAAAAATCAATAGCTGGTCCCAATCTCGACAATCCAAACAGCTGAAACGTTAAAAGCCAGTTATCTCTTTCAATAAAAATCGAAAGCTTCCCTTTTGCGAAGTCAAAATTCTCATTATCAAGAAACGGAAACTCTTCCTTATTGAATGAATCGTTAAGCAATGCGAGAATGGCTTCTTTTTTTCCACCCAACAGCCTCACCTCCGTTGATGTCTTTTTCTTAGAATAGCACTAGTATATCCTCCTTGTTTTCGTGAACAAGTTTGACAATGAGGATATAGCCTTTGTCGCTGGCCTTTCTTCCTTAATTTTGATACTGGTTGGTGATCTGCAATCCAATTTCTGCTTTTAGTTCCAGGGTGCCTTCTACCACAAGTATGACAGCCATATTTATTCCCAATTTTGTTTAATACTCTTCTTTCCTTTTTATTTAACCTGCTACTTGTACTTCTTGCAGGAATTGACCTTCTAGCGTATTTACCAGGTTTTAAATACTTCTTGGCGGCCTTCGCAAATCCTAAAGCCTTCTTAGCACCTTTAAACACTTTCCCGGGCCCAAAGTTAGAAGCAGCTGCCCAAGCAGCACCTTTCCACCCTTTACCTGATTTATATGCCTTATACCCATCATAGGCTGCAAATCCGGCATTTACCACAAGCCACACCCAATGCCCGTCCGGATCAACATTCATCACTGGGTTGTTGTTTCCATAAGTATATCCATTCTGATCCAATGAATCCCCATCACTGCCCGGGTCTGGGTCTAGTGATAAGAATACGCCGTTTCTTGGCTCGTAGTAGCGGGCCATGAGATAGTACAGGCCGGTTTCTTCGTCGTATTGGTAGCCTGCGTAGCGGTAGCGGTTGTCTTTTACTTCGTCGCTTGCTTCGGTTTTTGTCGGATTTCCCCATGCATCGTACTGATATTTGGCAACGGTTTTTCCGGTGCTGTCTGAGATGGCGATGACGTCGCCGTGTGCGTTGTAGTGATAGAAATATTTCTTGCCGTTCTCTGTATAGGATAACAGCTGGCCGCTCTCACCGTACGTGTATGATTTTGTGACGTTGTTGTCGGCGTCTGTTTCATACAGGACGTTCAGGCTGTCTCCGTCGTAGAAGTAGTTCGTAACTTTTCCGTTGACGGTTTTTTGGATTCTGTTTCCTTTTTCATCGTATTTGTATGTTGCGAACGGCTTGTCTTCGCCTTTTTTCGTGACGGCGGTCAGGTTGTCTTCTGCGTCCCACGTATATGTGTATTTGCCGTCCGATGTGCGGTTGCCGTTTTTATCATAGGACAGGTCTTCGTCATTCACCTTCGTCAGCTGGTTCATGATGTTGAAGGATGCGTTGACTGATTTGCTTGCGCCGTCCTTTGTGGCGGTGACGTTTGTCCGGTTGCCGAAGCCGTCGTACGTATATTGAATGACGGTGCCGTCTTCATGTGTTTCTTTGACGAGCTGGTTGAGCTTGCCGTATTCGTACTGCACCTTTCCGCCCGCTGAGCTGTCGATGACCGTGCGGTTGCCGTTGGCGTCATATTCATAGCTTTCCCGGAAGATGCTGCCGCCGTTTTTCGTTCCGATATGAAGAGAGCTGACGAGATTCCGCTCATCATATGAAAAACTCGTGCCGACTTCATTGCCGCTGATGAATGTCTGGACATTGCCGTTTTCATCATAATCAAATGTATAGGCTGAAGTGCCGTCTTTCATTTCAATCATTTGATCAAGTTTGTTGTACGTAAAGCTGTTTGTTCCTTTTTGGCCGCCGTGGCTCCATGAGAAAGTTTTCAGCTTATCCGAATCAGCCGGATACGTCCAGCTTTGGCTGCCGCCGCGGTCGGTTAATTCGGTCAGGCGGTTTTTGTTGTCAAAGGTGCGTTTTTTCGTTGTATTTTGTTCTTTGTTTGTGACAGACGTTTCATTGCCGTTTTTGTCATAGGTAAAGTTATATTTTTCAGTGCCGTTATACGCTTTTGACTTAACCCGATCGGTGCCGTCATAGGTCAGCGACACTTCATTGCCGTTGGCGGAAACGGTTTTCGTCAAGTTACTGTTGGCGTCATATTCACTCTTCAGTACATTGCCGAGCGGGTCGGTTGTTTTGACGAGCTTGCCCATGACGTCATATTCATATTGATAGGTCTGGTCCGTGCCGGCCCGAATCGTTTTTGTCAGCTCATTTCCTTCCTTGTCATAGCTGTGAAGGATGGATGTGCCGTTTGACAGGGTCAGCTTTGTCAGCTGGTCGGCCTGATCGTATTCGTAGGCGGTTGTTTCGCCTTTCGCGTCGGTTTCAGATGTTTTCTTGCCAGTCTCGTCATATGAAGCAGTGCTTGCATAACCTAGTTCGTCTTCTTCTTTTGTGACGTAGTTTCCTTTTTCGTCATAGGTGTTTTTCGTCAGGATGCTTCCTTCGATTAAACGGATATCATCAAACCACGCCGTTCCTATGGCGCTTTTTTGGAACAGAATGCTGATTTCGATTTTATTGATCGGCTTTGTTTTCGGAATGACTGCCGCTGCCCGGTTCCATTCTTGGGTCCCCTGCGGGAATTTGGCGGTGTAGACGCCCGTCGTTCCGTCCGCATAAGTGACGCCGGCCTGAAGAGCGTAATCATTGTCGTTCGTTAATTTTACACCGTCAGCCTTGGACATTCCTGTCAGCGTGATATATACCGGCTTATCGTCCGCGCTTTGGCCTAATGTAACGGTTTGTTTTGCGGCCGCATTGGCTTGTGATGCATTTGTGCGGGACGCTTTTAATGAGCTGTCATCATCGAAGCCTTCATCAAGGTCAGCGGCGGCTCCGCTTGTGCTCCAGCCGTCTGCTTTAGCCGTGAAACTGCTGTTTTGCACCGGGTTATAGCTTGAAGAGACTTCGCCTTTTTCCAGCTGAACCTGATCAAACCACGCTTTTCCTTTGCCGTCCTTGTCGTTATGGTCCACTTCCATATAGACGATGGCTTTTCCTGCATTGGCCGGTGTTGTAAAGGTGATCTGCCGTTTCGTCCAGTCATTCTTTCCGGCTAATGCGCCTGATTCATTGTGAATCCATTGAATGCGTTTTTGGTCTTTGTCACGCAGATCAATGTTGAAATACGCTCTTGCCTTTGTCAGATCCGTTTTGATCTGGCCGCTGAGTGTATACGTCGTATTCGGCTCAAGCTGCACTTCCTGCGTTGCGGACGCATGGCCGTGCTCTGTTCCGGCTGAAGCGGATTGTGAGGAGATCTCCAGTGCTTTTTGTCCGGACAGCGCGCCGCTTCTTGCTTTTACAGATGCAATACTTCCGCTGTCTCTCGTAGCGGTGAGATTCCAGCCCAGCTTTGTTCCTTCAAAGCTGCCGTCTTTCAGCAGGCTTGCCGAAGCTGCCAGCTCTTTGCTTGATTGAATGAGATTCCCATACTTGTCATAAACGGCGGCGGATGAGGATTTTCCGCTTTGATCCGTCTCAGAAACGGCATCCAGTCCGTCGTACGCAATATCAGTGACGTTCCCCTCGGTGTCCTTCATTTTCGTTACGTCATTGTTTTTGTTGTACTGATACGTTTCGGTGCCGTAGTTGTCTTTTACGGCTGTGACGTTGCCGTCTTTATCATATTGATAGCTTTCTGTCGCTTTGCCCGTATCCGCGTCGTTCGGATCGGTGTCCTGAATGACGTTGTTGCCTTCGTATACAGTGTTGGTCGTGATTTTCAGCCCTTCGGCATCATCGATCATCTGAATCGGGTTGCCCGCCTCATTATAGCCGTACTGCACTTGGCGGCCGTTCGGCTGCGTCATGAGCAGCGTTTTTTTGTCCGCGTCATAGCTGTAGTCGTACGTTTCTTTTTTCGCATTGACGGCTTTGGCCAGGCGGTGGCCGCTATATTGGTATTCAGTGAACAGCGGTTTGTCATCCGTGCTGTTTGCGGAATACTGCTTGACGAGGCGCCCCTCGTCATCGTAGTCATAGCTTGTGACGCTGCCGTCAGTATCCGTCACCTTTTTGAGAAGGTCTTTGTCATATGAATACGAAATCTTTTTGTTTTTCGGCCCTGTAAGAGATGTGACATGGCCGTTTTCATCATAGGTAAATGTCAGCTTGCGCCCTGATGCGTCTGTTATGGCGGTCAGCTGATTGCTGTCGTTATACTCGTATACGGTTGTGTTGTTGTGTCCGTCAACGATTTTTTGGAGCTTGCCGCCTTTTTTGCTGAAATAAGCGTTCGTCTGATCTTTTGTTTTTAATACAAATTGATCGCTTGTTTCCGTCAGTTCGAGATAAACGCCCGTCGGCGGCTGATACGTGCCGTCAGATTTTTTCGTGAAGACATGTGTTGTCGCGTCCTCATCAATATAAACGGCTCTGCCGTCTTCAGAAAGAATCGACGTTTCCGCATCGGCATACCAGCCTTGGCCGAACATATGGTCAGAGCTGTCAAGGCTGTTGAAGGTCCGGGAGAGTCCGAGCCCCGGTCCGCGTCCGTCGATTGACATATCTTCTTCATTGACGATGACATTTCCCGTTGCGCCGTTCAGCTGTCCGTCCGGAATGTCGATAATAGACCAGAATTCTTCCGTTCCG
Source organism: Bacillus sp. KICET-1 (assembly GCF_027721405.1). Classification (NCBI taxonomy): domain Bacteria; kingdom Bacillati; phylum Bacillota; class Bacilli; order Caryophanales; family Bacillaceae; genus Bacillus; species Bacillus sp. KICET-1. The sequence goes on along the minus strand of NZ_CP113515.1, from coordinate 1,074,003 downwards.
AGGAATTCCGCCCCTTCATGGAAAACAGGGTTAAAAGGTGCCGTCGGTATGCTGTCACCGTTTGCGTCATAGGCGGTCAGCGTAAAGGAATAGTTCTTCTTCCCTTTGTAATTGCCGTTTGCGTTTTCGTAAACAGGTGAAGGGTCAAGCGCCAGTTCGCCGCCCTTTCCGTCCGTGTGAAGCTGGAATCTTCCCGCTTTCACTTCATCGGCTGAAGGCCAGATGTGTTTGTTTTGGGTCGTCCAATGATCGGTATCACCGATATCGTATGATTGATAGTCTTTTCCGTTGTAGATGTTGATTTTGTAGCCTTTGGCGTTTTTCACCTTATCCCATATGAGATTGACATAACCCGTTTGGCTGGATTTCGTGTTCGTATAGACGTAGCCTGTCAGGTTTTTCGGCTTTGCGATATCAGGCAGCGCCGGACTCGCTTCCGGTGAGGCGATCGCTTCTCCGTCTTTGTTATAGGCAATGACTTTAAATCCGTAGGTTTTCCGGTTCGCATCTCCGCCGGCGTTTTTATAAACAGAGCCCGGGTTGATTGGCAATTCCGCGCCTTTTTTGTCTTTCAGGTGAAGCGCATATTTTCCGGCGCTGATTTCCGCCTTTGTCGGCCAGATGTTTTGATTTTTTGTGGACCAGGATGTTTTATTTCCGAGGTCAAGCGTTTCAAAGCTTTTGCCGTTATAAACTTGCATTTTATACCCGGCAGCGCCTGATACGGCTTTCCAGGAAAGATCAAACCAGCCTGTGGCGTTGTTGTTATTAAAGCCTTTCGTGCTCGGTCTCTGAACTCTGCCAATATTCGGAATGACGGGCTTGGCGGCCGCAGACATGGCGCCTTCTCCTTGGTCAAACACCGCGCTGACCGCGACCCAGTAATTTTTACTTGCCGGATAGCTGCCGCCGGAGTTTTTATAGACCGGCGAAGGATTAAGCGCTAATTCACTTCCGCCTTTTCCGTCTGTATGCAGCTTATATTTGCCGGAGTCGATTTCCGCTTTTGTCGGCCAAATCTTTTTTCCTCTTGTGCTCCAAGAGGTTGCATTGCCGACCGGAATGGCTTGATATTCTTTCCCGTTATAAAGCCACACTTTATAGCTTTTGGCGCCTTCAGCTTTTTTCCAGCTGATATTGAAAAATCCTGTCGAATCTCCGTTATGATACGCTTTGACAGACGGCGTGTCCGCCTTCGGAATCGTGTATGTCACTTCAATGTATGGTTTTTTAGCAGAGTTTGCTGATGACATCAGTTTCTTCCAATATTCTTTTCCGTTGCCGTTTGCGTGAAGCTTAAAGCCGTAATTGGCGCCGCCGCTATTCCACGACTTGACTGCGGAGGTGACATCGAAGCTTGCCCATTGGCCTTTATAGACCTCGGCTTTGCCGATGTTTTTGGAGCCCGGCTTGTTCTTCCACGTAATCTTGGCATTGTCGTAATTGCTGTTAACGGTGTCGAGCCAAAGCCCCGTCGCCTTTGATCCGTAATAGGAGTGGGCTGTGTATGCTTTGAGCGTCGCTTTCGTCACCGTCATGTTTTTGATCGGCTTTAGATTATCAAACTTCATAAAAGCGTAGTTCGTTCCGGTTGAACCGTCATAATATCCAGTTTTCAGCACGTACGCTTTCAATCCGGCATCCCATTTCTGCGATGCGGCAGAGTAGTTTGTCGTCGGGTACGCGCTCATGACAAAGGTATCGGATGACACAGATACTGATGTTGAAGGGTCAATAGATACCGGATAAACCCGCTTGGGATCTTTCAGCCATTTTTCATCGGCCGTTACATGGAGCAAGTAGCCTTCGCTGTTTTTTTCAAGTTTGAAGCTGACATCTTCTGACCTGTTGACTTCACCTGACTTTTCGTCGAGATCTGAGTCGGTCATAAAGGGCTTCGGCACGGTGTAGACGACATTGTCTTTATCATCAGAAAACGCGATCGAGCCGTCTTCCTGTTCTTTAGCCTGCAGGTCGGTTTTGATTTGAAAGGTGAAGGAATTGTAGCCTTCATATTTGTGAAGCACAAGGTCTTCTTTTATGTTTTCGTTAAATGTGTAGGTTTGTAAATCAATTGCAGGAAACACTTGCTGATACGTAAGCTCGTTGCTGTCTTCCCTTACTTTTGCTGAGGCATCTGTCGGAGTAATTGCAGCCTGATCGGGGCCTTTTGCGCCGGTTAATGAGTATGTGAGCTTATGATCATCGTGTTCAAATGTAGCGTATAATCCGTTTTTCATTTGCTTCAGAAAATCGGAGTTCAGCACTGTATTTTCCGTCCCGACTTCCTTTGAGCCGGTTTTCAATTCAGGAGAAACGTCTTCCCAGTCCGCATTGGCGGTTTCTTTCGTATGAATGGGGTCTGTGTAGATTTCCTGTTTGTACACACCCTCGCCTTCATAGTAAAGCTTTGAATTCTCAGTTCTTTCAGACGTGATCTCACCGTCTTGATTGATATCTTTTTGATCAAAAGGCATCTGCTCAGATGCTTTTTCCGCCGGAAGATCTTTTTCCGGGTCTGCGGCCGGAATGGCGGCGGTTTTCGCTTGAACTTGTTTATCACGCGTTTCTGCCGCAAACACATCGGCAGGCGCAATGGAAATCATCAGCGTTGCCGCAAGAGTGCCGGCCAGCCACTTTTTCCACTTGTTCTTTTTTCCTATTTTCATAGGTTCTCCTCCTTCTTTTGTAATTTAGGCTTAACAATAGTAATATTATTGAAATTGTTTATCAATATTTTCCTAGGTATTTAAGGTTATTTTAAGGATTATAGGAATTTTGAACCTTTTATTCATATAAAAAAACCGCCGGCTGCCGGCGGTTTTTCGTATTATGGATAGCGGAGATTTGTATTTTGCGCTCCCGCGTAGGATTGGGCGAAGTTTTTGGCGTCCTGGGCTGAAAGGGTGCCATAGCTGTAATTTGATCTCGGATTCCAGCCGGTGCGCGGTGATTTCGGGGCTTTGAGCGACGGGAATGAACCGGTGTCAGTGAATTGGGCGGTCCCGTAGTCGTCTATCATTCCGCCTTTTTCATTTCCGTTGCCGAAATAGTTGGCTTCTGAGAAGACAGTCGCGTTTGTATGAATGGTGAATCCTAAATTGAAATTGGTCACATAGTTGTTTTTCGCATGAAAATAGCCGTATCTCATCAGGCCCGGTGAACGCACATAGACGTTATTAAAATAGTTGTTGGTGATCGTCATATGCGGATAGCCGATATAATTGCGCCCTTCGTTATCATCATTCGGATAACCGAGAATCAGGCCGTACAGATGGTCTGTGAATTTAGAGTTAGACAGCGTCACAAAATCCGCTTTGGCGCCGACATACAGAAGCTTTCCCAAATCGCTGCGGCTGTTCGGATTGTAGCTGTGTCCTTCAAACCACACGTGGTCAATCCAGTAATTCTGTCCGTTCGCTATGTACATCGGAATGTCGTTGTTGCCCGTAATGGCGGCACTATGGCTGATAATGAGATTTTTGAAAATCACATTGTTTGAGCCGGAGCCGGTGGTCAGATAGATGTTGGTCAGCCTGTGGCTGGTATAAGAGCCGACGATGGTTTTATTGGCGCCGACTGTCACAACGGCTTTACCCGGGGAAGAAATATCACTTGTGATGACGATGGTTTTGCGATCCGTTCCGCCCGCATTGTTTTTCAAATCATTGAGATTGCTGACGTAGACGACGGGGCCGCCCTGGCCTCCCGATACGGCGGATTTTGCTTTTCCGTTATGATCCTTCGCATTTCCCGCGAATCCGGTAAGTCCCTGCATCACATCCGGATAAGCCGCTGCCGCTTCTGCCTGCTTTGATACGGAACATACGATGGCCAGACAAAGCGCAAAGCCGAGTGCAGCCAAGAAAGCGAGATGACGCGTCTTGTTTATCATGCCCTTCACTCCTTTAATCTCTTAAATTGTAAACACAAGAAGTATTATACAATTACTATCCCCTTTTTCCATGATCTGTTTGTCTGCTTTTTCGTTATGGCTGAATAGCCCCAAAATAAAAAAAGCAGCCGGTACGGCCGCCTATATACGGGTGCTGTCTGCCTGAGTTTCCGACGGCACGGCTTTTTGCTTTCGAATCAGGGACAGCGCCATTCCCGCAAAAATCAATACAATCCCCAAAGATTGATAAAGGTCGGGGCGAAATCCCGTAAATACGGTGTCAAGCACAATCGCCACCGCCGGATCAAGAAATACGATGATTGAAATAAACCGGGTGGATAAAAACCGCAAGCTGTCAAAAAAGAGCAAATACACAATTCCCGTATGAATGATACCGGTTGACACAATCATGATCCAATTCACATGCGACAAATCAGAAAAAGCGCCGAAACGGACGAACGGAAGAAGAATGATAACGCCCAATCCGGTCTGCAAACAGGTGACGGCGTATGGGCTGAGACTGTTGATACCTTTCCCGGCCAGTGTCGTAAAAGCATAAAAAAGGGCGGCCAGCACGGCCCAAATAATACCCGATCCCATCAGCTGAGAAAATGATGTATTTCCGTTGATGCCGGAAATCAGGGCGGTGCCCAGAAAGCAAATCACGATGGAAGTGACGGATATGAGATGCAGTTTTTCCCGGTATATAAGGCTCCCTAGGAGAAGGACAAGAACCGGAGCCAGATGATAAACGGAAATCGCTATCGTCACTGATGTCTCCTCAAATGATTTAAATAAAAACACCCAGTTCAGCACGAGAAAAAATCCGCAGGCCAGTGTCTGCAGCACCTCACGCCGGTTCCATTGTTCGGTGCGATACCGTCCGGAACCAAACCAGCAAACGCCCAGAAACAATGAGGCGCACAGACATCTCACAAAGACCAGTTCAATTGAAGGCACATTCGTATGTTCCGAGAAAAAGCCGATTGATCCGAAAATGACCATGGAAATGACCATTTTGATGACGGCATTTGATGTTTGTTCAGCTTGCATTGATTCGCTTCCCCCATATCATTGACTGTTTATTCAGACAAATACTAACAGCCATTTTACTTGATTCAGAGGAAGATTTCATCCTATTTTTCGAAAGACGGCGGTCTTTTCTCATTAAAAAAAGCCCCGCATCAGCAGGGTCTTCTGTTTAATGAACGATCAGTACAGGACAAGGAGACAATTGTGAGACCTTATGGCTCACGCTTCCGAGCATCATTTCTTTAAATCCGCTGATTCCGCGGCTTCCGACGACAATCAGATTGAAATGCTGTTCTTTCGCTATGTTTAAAATTTGATGCGCAGGTTCGCCTTGGACGTATAGGCTTTCCGCATTTACCCCGCTTTCAGCCGCTTTCTGCTTGGCATCTTCCAGAATGGCCGCTCCTTTTTGCTCGACTTCATGTTTAATGTCTTCAATGAAGTTTTCCGGAACATAGACAATCCCTGTTAAGGCTGATGTGGAGACAACGGCTTCACGTCCCGCATAGAGAATGGTGAGTTCAGCCTGCTGTTCTTTCGCCAGATGGATCGCTGCGTCCAGGGCTTTATTGCTCATGTCTGAACCGTCTACTGCTGCAAGAATTTTTTTAAACATATGAATCCCGCCTTTCTGCTTTTATTGTCCTCCTCTCTTTGCTGAATGTCAATTTTGCCGGCTTTCTCCGGAACATTACGCTTACAGACTTTCTCCGTTTGTGGCGATGACGTTTTTATACCAATAAAAACTTTTCTTTTTCTTTCTTTCAAACGTGCCTTTTCCGTCATTGCCGCGGTCGACATAGATATAGCCGTAGCGTTTTTTCATTTCTGCCGTTGAGGCGCTGACGAGGTCAATCGGCCCCCACGACGTGTAGCCGATCAGGTCGACGCCGTCTTCAATCGCCTCTCTTGCCTCTATTAAATGATCACGCAGATAATTGATTCGATAATCATCCTGAATGGTTCCGTCCTCCTCCGGCTGATCAACCGCGCCGAGCCCGTTTTCGACGATGAAGAGCGGTTTCTGATAACGGTCGTACAGCTTGTTTAAGGTGATGCGCAAGCCCTTCGGATCAATCTGCCAGCCCCATTCGGAAGATTTCAGGTACGGGTTTTTCACGCCGCCGAGGAGATTTCCCTTAGATTGCGCCAGATCCTCAGGCGCCGTGCTGGCCGTCATCGACATGTAGTAGCTGAAGCCGATGTAATCCACCGTATGTTCTTTCAGGAGCGCCTCGTCTCCTTCCTTCATCTCGATCGTAATTCCGTTTTCTTTAAAGAAGCGCTTCATGTAGCCCGGATAGCTGCCCCTCGCCTGCACATCAGAAAAGAACAGCGTGCTCCGCTCTTTTTGCAAAGCCGCATATACATCCTCCGGCTTCGGCGTCATCGGATACGTCGTCGTCGCGGCGATCATGCAGCCGATCTGGGAATCCGGGATGATCTCGTGGCCGGCTTTTACCGCCAGCGCGCTCGCCACAAATTGATGATGGGCCGCTTGGTACATCGTGTTTTGTTTATTTTCGCCTTCCCGGAATATAAGACCGCCGCCTGTAAACGGAGCATGAAGAACAACGTTGATTTCATTGAAGGTCATCCAATATTTCACCTTGTCTTTATAACGTGTGAAAACAGTCCGGGCGTACCGCTCATAGAAATCGACCGTCCGGCGGTTTCTCCAGCCGCCATAGTTTTTCACAAGACCGAGCGGCATCTCATAATGAGAAATCGTGACGACCGGTTCGATCTGATGTTTTCTCAATTCGTCAAACAAACGGTCGTAAAATTGCAGCCCTTCTTCGTTCGGTTCTGTTTCATCGCCGTTCGGAAAAATTCTCGTCCACGCAATGGAGGTCCGGAACGCTTTAAAGCCCATCTCCGCAAACAGGGCGATATCCTCTTGATAGCGGTGATAAAAATCAATCGCGTCATGATACAGATTCAGCGCATCGTCCGTCTCATGAAACGGAGACATAATGCCGTCCGGGGAGACATCCGCCGTAGAAAGTCCTTTGCCCCCTTCTTTATAAGCTCCTTCAATCTGATTGGCAGCCGTTGCGCCGCCCCATAAAAAACCTTCCGGAAATCTCTTCATGTTTTCTCCACCTCTTTTTCAGGATAACGCCAGAAGCGCTTCGTTCGGTTTGACCATTCCGCTTTTTTTCACGTCTGTAAATGAATATTGATCCGTATTCGTAATGATGACCGGCGTGATCACGTCAAAACCGGCAGCCTTTATCTCTTCGATATCAAAAGTAATCAGCAGATCTCCCGGTGCGACGGCATCGCCTTCTTTGACGTGCATTTCAAAATGCCTGCCATCCAGCCGTACCGTATCAAGCCCGATATGAATGAGAATTTCGGCTCCCCGGGCGCTCGTAATGCCGATGGCGTGCTTTGTTTTAAATACGGCTGTCACCCTGCCTTCTACGGGAGAAACCACCGCGCCCTCTTCAGGCAGAATCGCAAAACCTTTTCCCATCATTCCACCGGAAAAGACGCTGTCGTTCACTTCGCTTAATGCTTTCACTTCGCCTTTAATCGGGCTGTGAATGATTTCTCCGCCTGCCGTCACACCCGGCGTTTCAGATGCTTTGTCCCGTTCGGACTGTACATCCTCAAACCCGATCAGAAGTGCCGCCGCCATACCCGCCGCAAACGAGATAAAAAGCCCGATCAGCGCGTAAAGAAACGTCGGCCCGATAAAGACCGGAATGCTCGGCAGACCGGCGTTTCCGCCCACAATGTAGGAAGCGACACCCGTTACACCGTAAAAAGCACCGCCTGCCGCGCCGCCGATTAATGCAGCCGCGAACGGTTTTTTCAATCTCATGTTGACGCCGTACATGGCAGGTTCGGTTATGCCCATCAATGCCGTAATGCTCGTCGTAAACGCGAGTGATTTGAAGGTTTTGTTTTTTGATTTCAAGAAAACCGCAAATGACGCGCCGGCCTGCCCCATGTTCGCCAAAAACATCGCAGGCAGAATGTAATCATGTCCGTTTTGGGCAATGTTATTGATCATGATCGGCACAAGCGCATAATGCATCCCCGTCATAATGATTAGCGAAAACGTGCCGGCAAGCAGAATCATCGCGGCAATGCCCGCATGATTGAACAAATCATTGACGCCGACAGACAGGTAATTCCCGAGAATCGCGCCGAGCGGACCGACTGTGATCAGGGTGACAGGCACGACGATCACAAGCGTAAGCATCGGAACGGCAATCAATTTCAAAGATGAAGGAGTGATTCGGTCAATTCCCTTCTCCACATAGGACATCAGCCAGATCGCCAGCAAAATCGGGATAACTGTCGATGAATACGTGGCAGCGGTTACAGGAAGACCGATAAAGGAGATGCTTTTCCCTGCTCCAAGCAGGGCCGTTAAATCCGGATGCAGGATCGCACCCGCCACAGCGGCCGCCACGTACGGATTACATCTGAATTTTCTCGCCGCGCTTACTGCAAGCAAAAGCGGCAGAAAATAAAACGCACCGTCACCGACAGCCGTAAGAATGCTGTGAGTCTGGCTCTTCTCCGACATCCAGCCGAATGTCACCGCTAGCGCGACAAGCCCTTTTATCATGCCGGCTCCGGCAATGGCCGGCAGAATCGGCGTAAACACGCCGGAAATCACATCAAATACAGCACTCAGAACATTTTTCTTCTGTTTCGATGTTTTGTTTGCGCTTTCATCACTGAGCCCGCTGCTCTCCATCAAAGCCTGATACACCTTCGGCACATGATTGCCGACAATGATCTGAAACTGCCCGCCGCTGATATTTGTCCCCATCACGCCTTCCGTCTGTTCCAGCCCGCTCCGATCTGCTTTCGCATTGTCATACAGATTAAAACGAAGCCGCGTCATGCAATGGATGACACTCTGAACATTCTCCTCCCCGCCGACAAGTTGTAAAATCTCTTTTGATATTTTATGATAGTCCATGAGTATACCTCCTTAAAAATGGGGGAACTGCCGGACGAAAGGTGGCCGCCTTTCTCCGGCTTTTTTGTTATGAAATCAGCATCACCTCCGAAAAAAGGGTATAAAAAAAACCCAAACTGCACAGAACACGGGGGTCTCCCCCTGTCTGACGCAATTTAGGTTTTGCCTGCGGTTTGCAGTAACAATCCTGGGTGAATGATATTGGGTTGATATGTATACTTTAGCACTGGATTTATTGGGTGTCAACGCTTACATTTTTAAAAGTGAGATCCTTTTACATATTGTTCTTTAAATAGTTTAGGTGAAAACTCAAAAGGCACTTCTTTTGAGTTTTTATAAAGGGCAACCACTAATATACATTTAAAAAACATTTCTAATTTGTTATTCCATATTTGCTCGTTACAGCTCATAATCTAAGCTCTTGTTCCATAGCATAGTCAGTTCTTGCCGAATGTAACGCGCTCATTACTGCCAGCATGAGGCATCACCTTCTAAGTAAAATCGGGCCTATTTAGACTGTTACCATGTTTCATGATAGGTTATTCGGATAAAAAGACCTATCAAATCCTCTACTTTAATTTTTTAAATAAATTGATTTATAAAATTAAAGTAGGTTATGATATTCTATAAAAAAGATAGGTGGGACAATCAATTATGAAGACTAAAGAAGATGATTTGAAAATAGCTATAGAAGTATTTGATCGTTGTTGCAAAAAATTGTATAAACACAGAAATCCTAACATACGTTTAGAGAAGAGCTCTGAACTTTTAAGCAATTGGTTTTTAGATGGTCTGAAAGATCTAAACCCTCTTACTTTAGGATCGAACTCCCATCCAGATTTTATTGTTCAAAATGTGGGCTTTGAGTTGAAGTCTACAAAAACTAAAGGTTTAATTCAATTTAACTCTACTATCCCTTGTGGGGGTTATTTACATAATAATGAAGAAAGAGAATGTTATTATGTAATAGCTCGTTACATAAAGGACAGGCAATTTGGCTACCTAGAAGATTTTACATTAGTAGATGGTGACTTTTTCAACAATGATAGAAACCTGTCTTTTACACATCGCAATAGCCAAGAAAAAAAATTCGGATCCTTTCAGGATGGCATTGTTAGATACAGAAAAATGTATCATTTTCCTTCTCCACATAATGAAATACCGGGCGTTAGATTTATATCTAAATATAACAATGCTCAATCTTATAATTCTAATTTACAATTAGAAAAGGAAATAAGTAGAAGTAATTCCACTTGTGAAGAATTTACTTTTTATGTTTATGCGCATGATTTATTAGTGTGACTTCTTCATTTTTTATGCTCAACAATGAAACTTTCAATTTCATCTATTACTTTATTGTAATCTGTTTTAAACTCATGCTCCCAAACTCTCATTATATTCCAACCATTATCTAAATAATAATTTGTTACTTTTTTATCCCTTCTTTTATTTCTAAGAAGTTTTTCGTTCCAATACTGTATATTACTTTTAGGAATATGACCGTGTTTGGGGCAATTATGCCAAAAGCATGAATCAATAAATATTACTATTTTATACTTTTTTATTGCAATATCAGGTTTTCCGAATAATGACTTAACATTTCTTCTAAACCTCAATCCCCTTCTCCAAAGTTCAGAAGTTATTCTCTGTTCTAGCTTTGATTCGGATTTTATTGATTGCATTGTTTTCCTTCTCTGCTCTATTGTCTCCCTGCGCATCTTCAACACTCCTTCTCATTGCGTATATTTTTTTATATCCTCCAAATTAATTGTTAAACATAAAAAAGAGATCCCAAAAGGACCCCTTTACCTATCAAACAATTCTAATTGTTGAATCTCCTCTCTTTTTGAAGTTAACTCTTTTTTGTTTCTATGACTCCACTCTGCTATAGGTCTAGCAATTGCTCTAGCAAGTTCTACAGGTACTGCATTGCCTATTTGTTTATACACTTTATTTAAGCGTCCATTTTTGCTTATTTCTTTAGAAATATCTCCATCTGAAAATTTAAACCAGTCGGGAAATGTCTGTATTCTTGCAATTTCTTTAACAGACAGCCTTCGATTAAGCTCTATTCCATCAGCAAACCCCCATTGATCTGTTCCTAGTTTAACCATAGGGCTACCTCCCGGGTGTAACGGTGCCTGTCTCCCAGATGCTTGAATAGTAAAGCTTTGATCATTCCAAGTTTTTTTACGATTACGTGACATATATATAGAAGAGAAGCTACCTTCATACCAATCTCCCGGATCTTCTTCTAAATCGCCAATAGCGTCCTTAAGAGTTACGTAAGGTAATCTACCCTCACCATGAGTCTCACTTGGAAATTCATAATCAAAGTTTAAATCTTCACGAACTCCGACTATAAATACACGCTCTCTATATTGAGGCACTCCATAATCTCTAGCATTTGTTAGTTTAAATTTAACCTTATATCCAGCTGATTCAAAATCTTGAATTATTTGCTTAATGACTTCACCTTTACCTAAAGTAAGCATCCCTTTAACATTTTCCGCCACGAAAAAAAATGGCTTAGATTGTATTAAACAACGAATAAAATGTATATATAAAAAGTTTCTCTCATCATCTATTAAACGTGGTCCTGCTTCACTAAAACCTGGGCACGGAAAACCACCTAATACAATATCACTCTTCGGGAAAAATTTAATTTTTCTGATGTCCTTTTCAGATTGAAAAACATGCTGTGGAAAATTCAACTTATATGTTTGGTTAGCTTCTTTAAACATGTCTATTGAATAGACAGTATGAAAAATGCTTTCTTCTCTATGCTTTAAAAATAAATCTTTATCTTTTTTAAGTTCATTGGTTGTTTTAATTCCTTTTATAGCATCCAGACCAGCTAATTCAAACCCGAGGTCTAAACCTCCACAGCCAGAGAATAAACTTGTCAAGTTGAGTTTTTCGTTATCGTACAATAAAGGTTCTGGTTTTTCATTAAAATTGTCAAGTCTTTGAGCAGCTTCTTGTTCAATACTTATTTTATCTAAAAGTAGCGCTTTAACCTCATTGGCATCATAGTCTTTCATTGGGCGGTACTTTGCACGCCCTCTATCTTCAGTCTTCATAATTACACCTCCATGCTAAGATCATTTTAACACTTAATAAAGAAAAAGGCCAGAAGAGAATACGAATAGTAAATTAAAACAAATATAGAACAAAAACTGCAATTTAAAATACTAATTAATATAAAATCAAATATAACACATCTAGTTAAAGCAAACAAGTGTTCCCGTTTGTTTAAAATGTAATAATTTAAATTATATAATAGGAAAGGAATTAGCACACATTGAAAATGAAGGAAACAGGATGAGATGATATTAAACATTTTTTAAGGTTATTTATTGTAGAAAAGAGCAGCCTACCATACCATTTTTCTGTCATCTCTCGCAAAACAAGGGGAAACTTTGAAGAATAAAATAAGCACTAGATTAAGAGGAGAAATCGTTATAATGTTATGGAAAAAACGGATTTTAAATTAACAAAGCCATCAATAGTGGTAAAAGACAAAAATTCCAAACGAAAAAGGAGGTCAGATAATCTCCTCCTTTTTAATCTAAACGATTTAATTCCAAGACACTACTTGTCGGTAAAGTGTAGGTGGCAAGCCTGCTATTTGAACATCTAACTTTAAAGAGCTTTCCACCTTAGAACTTGCATTATGTATTCTAGCAGAAATGGTCCAGCCTTCATCACATACAATTATTAGCGTAGTATTGTATCCTTCTTTAAAATGTATATCGTAAAATCTCTTTGGTAACTTTAACTGAGGAACCCTTAATTTTGGTCTATTTCCATGTATGATTTTATTTAGCGTTCCATAAAGGTTAAATGCTTGTATCTCAGTGGTTTTATTTTTAGTGTCTACTATGGCCTTATAAAAATCATGTCTCCCAAGTAAATAACTTAATAATCTTTTAGGAATTTCACCTGGATACATTCCGTCTAGCACCTTGAGTTCGTTATTTAATGCCTCTAATACTGGCTTATAAAAATTTTCGGACTTATTCTCAAGTTCCCTCCAAAATAACCCTTTCTGCTTCAGTTCATCTAATTCTTTGAATAACGGAATAATATTTTTAAAATACTCATCCGTTGATTTAAATCCAAACCATGATTCTCCTACATCAATACTTGCAGATAGCCGCGAGTGTTTGACAGCCTTGTGATCTTTTTTGCAGGATAATCCAATTTCCCATTTTTCAAAACCACGCATTGCTAAAACATCTCGAACATCTCCAGTTTGCCCTTTAGAATCTTGCTGAATTGCTAACGAGAGAAGTCCCTCTCCATTTAATAGACCAGGTTCTAGCTTTAAAATCTCCATTACACCAGCCATGGATGCTTTATTCATGTCATCAATTTTTTCTGAATCAAATGCTAAATAGGCATCTCTCGCTGTTGTTAATTGATCAGAATCAAGAATTTGAATTTGTTCAGTACAAAGGCTATTACTCAAAGATTGTAGAAATGCATATTCAAGAGCTTTTCCATTTCTCGTCTGAATCCCCATTTTGACCTCTTTCTTTTATTAGAATATGTATATTGTAACTCATTGGTTAAAGGTTCTCCAGTTTTTACATATACATTGACTCATTATTGTTTAATTACTTACTAAGAACTTATAGTGGTGCTCCTTTATTCATTCAATTATTCAAATAAAAAGAAACAGTTAAGTGTTCATAAATCAGAACATTGTTTATACGATCATATTAAATGAATATATACTCTCTTTAAAGTAGAAGGGGCGTTTTTTTGGTTCACTTCACTCCCCAAACAGCCTCCCCATCACCGCTCAGCACACTAAACGTCACAACTTCCTTCTCCCTCGCTGAGTCCCATTCTTTCAGGAAGACGCCGTCATAATTTGTGCCGTTCAGGTTGATTCGGGCTTTGCTGCTGTCCGTTATTGTCCAGGTTCCGGTCATTTCCCCGGAAATGGTGCCGTCGTTGTTAAGCCGGATGTTTTTTGGGGTTTTGATCGTAGCCGTGATGTCTTTTCCGTGCTGGATGAGTTTGTAGGTTCCGGATGCGGCGGCCGCCGATATGTGTGTATCCGGTTCTCCCGCATAGCGGTATGGCGCTGCAACGGGCCATCCGTCTTTGTTCATGTACAGCCGATGCACTCTGACTTCGTGCTCTTCGCCTCTGTTCGGGAAACGGGTGTGGAAAATGAGGTATGATCGTTTCGTTTTCCCGTCGTAAAACACGGAGTTATGTCCCGGTGAGACGTAGCCCGTGCCTTTTTCAGATTGTGAGGCGAAGCTGTAGCCGCCCATGAGTTTGACCCCGTACGGTTCAATTGCTTTGTCATCGAAGAAACTGCCGTCTTTTCCTTTGGCGTCAAGCATGTTATGGCCTGCGGCGTCATAGTACGGACCGTCCGGATTTTGGGAACGCGCCACACGCATATTGTAGCCGCCGGCTGTGTCAAGTCCGCCGAATGACAGATACAGATAGTAATATTTCGTTTCCGGATTGTAGCTGATGTACGGGCCTTCGATTCTGCTGTGATTTCCGCCGAGCAGTTTTTTTCCGTATCCTTGGTTCGGGAGCGGGAAACCGGTTTTCGGATTCATTTCCAGTATAAAAATCCCTCCGGAGTAAGAGCCGTACACCATCCAGAGCTTGCCTTTATGGTCAAAAAACGTTTGCGGATCTACGACGTTCGGGTGAACGTTTGCATGATACGTCGTGCCGTCTTCGCTTTTTCCTTCCATGCCCGATTTCAAAAAGATGCCTTTGTTTTTGTAGGGTCCTTCGATTTTGTCACTCACGGCGACACCGAGAGCGGACCTCGGCGAGTCTCCTTTACAGGCGTTATAGTACATGTAAAATTTCCCGTCAGACAGCTGGGCGACATCCGGCGCCCACAGCGTATCAGACTGCGCCCAGTCGAATGTCTCTTTTAATTCGGTGTAGACGTTCGGGATCAGGGGATTATTGGGATTGACGCTTGAAGACATCTGCTGCCACTGCATCAGGTTTTTCGACTTGGCGGAAGCCAAATGCGAGCCGAATACATAATATGTATTGCCTGTTTTGATGACGGACGGATCATGCACGCTGACCTCTGAAAAAACCGGATGCTGGGCTTTTGCCTGCGGCAGAGTGAACCCGATGACCGCTGCTGAGACCAGGCACACACGAAAGAAACTGGTTTTCATTTTCTGAAATCGCCTCGCTCTCTTCTTTTCTTAAAACGCTTTCAAGACAACGCTCCATTTTATGACGCGGATGGCGGAAATATGTGATCAACAGCGCCGGCTTCACGATGTACCGCTTTACTTCGATAGCAATCTGATTTGTGAAAGACTGGAAAAAAAGTTTTGACTTCTGATTCGCAAACACTTAATATAAAAAACAGTTACTAGTTATCAGAATATTTAAGAATTGAGTGAAGCATATATGACCTTACACAAAGACCGCCGCATCGGGCGATTGTCCGTCCTTCTTCTGCTTCATGAGACTGAAGAAAACCAGCAGATCAGCCGGCTGGAACGGGACGGCTGGAAAGTCTGTCTCGGCAGGGTGGGTTCAATGGATGCGCATAAGGTGGTAGCTGCAATTGAAACCGCTTCCAAAAAGAGCGGCGTCATTCAATCTGAGGGTTATCGCGAATCACATGCGCTGTATCATGCCACAATGGAAGCTTTGCACGGAGTGACGCGGGGCGAAATGCTGCTTGGCTCGCTGCTTCGTACCGTGGGCCTGAAGTTTGCCGTCTTGCGGGGAAATCCGTATGAAAGCGAGGCGGAAGGCGATTGGATCGCCGTTTCACTTTACGGCACGATCGGGGCTCCGATTAAGGGGCTTGAGCACGAAACATTCGGGGTCGGAATTAATCACATATGAATCAGCCCATAGATTTCAGATGATAGGGGGCTATGCGTGAAATATCATTTTCATGGCATAGCTCCTTTTTGTATGGGCGCTTTACCAAAGTAAAGGAAAAGGGGTTGAAATGATGGAGACGTTAGACGGTTCCTCACTGACAACCGCAGATGCCCAGCGTGTGCTGTTTGATTTTGAAGAGGTTCAGGCATCTGCCGAAAGCATGGAACGTGTGAAAAAAAGCAAGGCGGCGGTTAAACGGATCGTTCAGGAAGAGAAGACCATTTACGGGATTACGACGGGATTCGGCAAGTTCAGCGATGTGCTGATTCAAAAAGAAGACGCCGCGGATCTGCAGCTGAATCTGATTCTTTCTCACGCGTGCGGCGTCGGTGATCCGTTTCCGGAATCTGTATCGCGGGCCATGCTGCTTTTGCGAGCCAATGCCCTGCTGAAAGGCTTTTCCGGCGTGCGGACTGAGCTGATTGATCAACTGCTCGCGTACCTCAATCATCGCATTCACCCGGTCATCCCGCAGCAAGGGTCACTGGGGGCGAGCGGAGATTTGGCGCCGCTTTCTCATCTCGCACTGGCGCTTATCGGGCAAGGCGAAGTCTTTTACGAAGGGGCCCGGATGCCGACAGCTCATGCTTTAGAAAAGACAAACCTTCAGCCGGCCGTCCTGACCTCTAAAGAAGGGCTCGCGCTGATCAACGGAACGCAGGCCATGACCGCGATGGGGCTGATCGCTTATCTCGAGGCCGAAAAGCTGGCCTATCAGTCGGAACGGATCGCGAGCTTAACGATCGAAGGCCTTCAGGGCATTATCGATGCGTTTGACGAGGACATTCATGCCGCCCGCGGATATCAGGAACAGATGGATGTCGCAGAGCGAATCCGCTATTACTTGTCAGACAGCAAGCTGACGACCGTCCAAGGGGAGCTGCGTGTCCAGGACGCCTATTCGATCCGCTGTATCCCTCAGGTCCACGGCGCATCATGGCAGACATTAGCGTATGTAAAAGAAAAATTAGAAATTGAGATGAATGCCGCGACAGATAACCCGCTCATTTTCGAAGACGGCGCCAAAATCATCTCAGGCGGAAACTTTCACGGACAGCCGATCGCCTTTGCCATGGATTTTCTCAAAGTGGCGGCGGCCGAACTTGCGAATATTTCTGAACGCCGTATCGAACGGCTTGTGAATCCGCAGCTGAATGACCTGCCGCCCTTTCTGAGCCCTCAGCCCGGCTTACAATCCGGAGCGATGATCATGCAATATGCGGCGGCCTCCCTCGTGTCAGAAAATAAAACCCTGGCCCATCCCGCCAGTGTCGATTCCATTCCTTCATCGGCAAACCAGGAGGATCACGTCAGCATGGGAACCATCGCCTCAAGGCACGCCTACCAGATCATTGCGAATACGAGGCGGGTGCTTGCCGTTGAAGCCATTTGCGCGCTGCAGGCCGTGGAATACCGGGGTGCGGAACATTGCGCTTCGTACACAAAACAGCTCTATCTTGAAATGAGAAACATCGTGCCGTCCATACAAGAAGACCGCGTGTTTTCTTATGACATCGAGCATCTGAGTGACTGGCTGAAGAAGGAGTCTTTTCTGCCGAATGAGCATCACCAAAAACTGATGACCAATGAAGGGGGACTGACAAGATGACTGATGTAAAGAAATCAATCCGCGCCGGCCGTGGCACCGAACTTGAATGCTTAGGATGGGAGCAGGAAGCCGTGCTCCGCATGCTCCGAAACAACCTTGACCCGGAGGTTGCCGAAAAGCCGGAGGATTTGATCGTATACGGCGGCATAGGCAAGGCCGCGCGAAACTGGGATGCTTTTCACGCGATTGAGCGCTCCCTCAAAACGTTAAAAGATGATGAAACACTGCTGATCCAATCCGGAAAACCGGTCGGACTGTTCCGCACGCACAGCCGCGCGCCCCGCGTCCTGCTGGCTAATTCGGTTCTCGTGCCGAAATGGGCGGATTGGGGGCATTTCCATGACCTTGAGAAAAAAGGGCTGATGATGTACGGGCAGATGACGGCCGGCAGCTGGATTTATATCGGCTCACAAGGTATTTTGCAAGGCACCTATGAAACCTTTGCGGAGCTTGCGAGACAGCATTTCGGCGGCAGTCTGAAAGGAACCCTTACGCTGACGGCCGGTCTTGGCGGAATGGGAGGCGCCCAGCCGCTGTCCGTCACGATGAATGATGGCGTGGTCATCGCCGTTGAAGCGGATGAAACACGGATTGATAAACGGATGGAAACAAACTATTGCGACCGTAAAACCGCATCAATTGACGAAGCGCTGCGCTGGGCCGAAGCAGCCAGACAAGCCGGAGAACCTTTATCGATCGGCCTTCTCGGCAATGCGGCTGAGGTGCATCATGAGCTTTTGAACCGCGGCGTCCATATTGACATCGTGACCGATCAGACTTCCGCTCACGACCCGCTGATCGGCTATATTCCGGCAGGATACTCACTTGAAGAGGCCGGGCGTCTGCGCCGGGATCAGCCCGATTTATACGTAAGGCTATCCAAGCAAAGTATGAAAAAGCACGTGGAAGCCATGCTTGCCTTCAAGAAAAAAGGGGCTATCGTCTTCGATTACGGCAACAATATCCGCCAGGCTGCCAAAGATGAGGGTCTCGCCGATGCTTTTGATTTTCCGGGATTCGTTCCCGCCTACATCCGGCCGTTATTTTGTGAAGGAAAAGGGCCGTTCCGCTGGGCTGCGCTGTCGGGAGACCCCGAAGATATATACCGCACGGACGCTTTATTAAAAGAGCTGTTTCCAGAAAATCAAGCCCTTCACCGCTGGATTGACATGGCACAGAAAAAAGTCACATTCCAAGGCCTGCCGTCCCGTATTTGCTGGCTCGGCTACGGTGAACGGGAAAAGATGGGGCTCGCCATCAATGAATTGGTCAGAAACGGCGAGCTGAAAGCCCCGATCGTCATCGGAAGAGACCATTTAGACTGCGGATCTGTCGCCTCTCCGAATCGGGAAACAGAAGCGATGAAAGACGGAAGCGACGCGGTCGGCGATTGGGCGGTGCTGAACGCGCTGATCAACACGGCCTCAGGCGCAAGCTGGGTTTCTTTTCACCACGGCGGGGGCGTCGGCATGGGGTATTCCCTTCACGCGGGAATGGTCGCGGTCGCCGACGGCAGCCTGCTTGCGGAACAACGGCTTTCCCGCGTTCTGACAAGCGATCCGGGAATGGGCATCATCCGCCATGCGGACGCAGGTTATGAAAAAGCGGCTCAAGTCGCCGAGGAACAAGACATTATGATACCGATGAAAAAGGAGCGGTAACATGCCGAAACAAATAGATACCATACTCACCAACATCGGCCAGCTGCTGACGATGGAATCCGGCGGCCCCCGATCAGGCGGAAGCATGCAGGATCTTCATGTCACGGAAGATGCCGTCATCGGCATTCACGACGGGCGCATTGTTTTTGCCGGACATCAAGGAGCGGAGGAAGGATACGAGGCACGAGACATCATCGACTGCGGGGGACGGCTCGTCACCCCCGGCCTCGTCGATCCCCATACCCATCTTGTATTCGGAGGGTCCCGGGAAAAAGAACTGAATTTAAAAATTCAGGGCATGTCCTATTTGGATATTCTGGCGCAAGGCGGCGGTATTTTGTCAACGGTCAAAGACACGAAAGCCGCCTCCGAAGAAGAACTGATTGAAAAAGGGCTTTTTCACCTCGGACGCATGCTGTCATACGGCATCACGACCGCGGAAGTAAAAAGCGGGTACGGACTCGACAAAGACACGGAGCTGAAACAGCTGACCGCAGCGAAAAAACTGGGCGGGCGCCAGCCGGTCGACCTTGTCACGACCTTTATGGGGGCACACGCCATTCCGCCTGAGTACCGGAACAGCCCTGACGAATTTCTGAATCGCATGCTGCGGCTTTTGCCTGAAATAAAAGAAAAAGGCCTCGCGCAATTTGCCGATATTTTCACAGAAACAGGCGTCTTTACCGTCAGCCAGTCGAGGGACTACCTGAAAAAGGCGTCTGAAGCTGGTTTCGGCCTGAAAATCCATGCTGATGAGATTGACCCGCTCGGCGGCGCGGAATTGGCGGCAGAACTGCATGCTGTTTCTGCCGATCATTTGGTGGGGGCGTCTGACGAAGGCATCGAAAAGCTAGCGGAGTCCGGAACGATCGCCGTCCTGCTGCCGGGCACGACTTTCTATCTCGGCAAACACACTTATGCGAGAGCCCGGAAGATGATTGATGCGGGCGTACGGGTCAGTTTGGCGACTGACTTCAACCCGGGCAGCTCACCGACGGAAAATCTCCAGCTCATCATGTCGATTGCCGCGCTTCATTTAAAAATGACCGCAGAAGAAATCTGGCATGCTGTCACCGTTAATGCCGCGTATGCGATCGGAAAAGGCGAAGAGGCCGGACAAATTAAAGCCGGACGGGCGGCTGACATTGTCATTTGGGAAGCGCCGAATTACATGTATATCCCGTATCATTACGGCGTCAATCATGTCCGCCGTGTCATCAAGAACGGAAAGACGGTCGTTTCAAGGGAGGGAGCCGCTCTTGGATAAGTATCCGTTTCTGCAAAAAGCCGGCTCTCTCTTCAACGACCGCCATGTGACAAGGATCGGCGATGTGACGGAAGCGTGGGCGGGACAAACGATCAAAGGGCCGGCTTTGATCGGCGTTCCGCTTTCTAAGTCGTCAATCAGCCATTCCGGCGCCTGCTTTGCACCCGGTGCGATCCGCCGGGCGCTCGGCGGCATTTCCGCATATTCCGCAGAGCTGCGGGAGCATGTCATTGACCATCTGTACGATATCGGCGATATTCAGATTCACGTCACGGATGTCGTCACATCTCACGAACACATTTATCGGACCATTCATGACATTCTGACGGACCAGCCTGACTGGGTGCCCGTCATTCTCGGCGGCGACAACTCCATCAGTTATTCCACCATTAAAGCCATTGCGGAAACGAAAGGAACAACAGCCGTCTTTCAATTCGACGCCCACCACGACGTCCGCAACACAGAAGACGGAGGGCCGACAAACGGCACGCCATTCCGCCGGCTGTTAGATGAAAATATCATAAGCGGACAAAACCTGATTCAGCTTGGAATCAGGGAGTTCAGCAACAGCTTGGCATATGAACAATATGTAAAAGAGCGGCAGGCAGACGTGCATACAATGGAGATGATCCGGGAGAAAGGGCTCCTCCGAACGATACAAGAGGTCTTGCCGGCCGTTCAAAAAAGAGCCGACGCCATTTTTATTTCGGTTGATATGGATGTGCTGGATCAAGCTCATGCGCCCGGCTGTCCTGCGATCGGCCCCGGAGGTCTGTATACCGAAGAACTGCTTCAGGCGGTCAGGTTTTTAGCCCAAGAGGCTGACATCTCGGGTATTGAGATCGTTGAGGTTGATCCGACACTTGATTTTCGCGATATGACAAGCCGGGCAGCCGCACATGTCATTTTACATGCATTAAAGGGATTTAAATTGTCACGTTAAAGTCAAATCCGGCACGCGTGCTCTCGGCTGCCGGAAGATTCTCACGCCACGCAAAAAGGGGGAGATCACGATGGATGTTGATCAAGGCGGCAATCAACTAAAGCGCACGATGAAAAGCAGGCACTTATTTATGATTTCATTGGGAGGGGTCATCGGCACGGGGCTGTTTTTGAGCACAGGGTATACATTGAGCCAGGCCGGGCCGGGCGGGACGATCGCCGCCTACTTAATCGGCGGCTTGATGATGTATCTTGTCATGCAGTGTCTCGGAGAATTGTCAGTAGCCATGCCTGTGACCGGTTCATTTCAAACGTATGCGACAACGTTTATCGGGCCGTCCACGGGTTTTATGGTCGGTATCATGTATTGGGTGAATTGGGTGGTGACGGTGGGATCGGAGTTTACAGCTTCCGGTATCCTCATGCAGCGCTGGTTTCCCCACAGCAGCGTCTGGATGTGGAGCGCGATTTTCGCGGCTCTCCTTTTTGCCGCCAATGCATTCTCCGTTAAATTGTTTGCAGAAACGGAGTTTTGGTTTTCCAGCGTCAAAATCGTTACCATCCTTTTATTTATCATCTTAGGCGGCGCCGCGATGTTCGGTTTGATTTCATTGCACGGTTCGGGTGAAGCTCCGATGCTGTCGAATTTCACCTCACACGGCGGACTGTTTCCGAACGGCTTTCTTGCGGTTTTCATCGCAATGATTTCCGTAAGTTTCGCCTTTTCAGGGACGGAGCTGATCGGAATTACCGCGGGTGAAACCGCCAATCCGGCAAAAGATATTCCGCGTTCGATCCGAAATGTCGCCTGGAGAACGGTCATCTTTTTTATCGGCGCCATTTTTGTGCTGTCCGGACTGATCTCCTGGAGGGAAGCCGGTGTGATTGAAAGTCCGTTTGTCGCGGTCTTTTCCCAAATCGGTATCCCATACGCCGCAGATATCATGAATTTCGTGATTTTAACGGCTTTGCTTTCGGTCGCCAACTCCGGACTGTATGCTTCCACCCGGATGCTGTGGTCTCTGGCGAATGAAAACATGATCAGCGCCCGGTTCAAAAAAGTCACGCCGAAAGGCATTCCGCTGAATGCCCTGCTCGCCAGCATGGCCGTTTCCTGCATATCCTTGATCTCAAGCATCGCCGCCCCGGGCACGGTCTACGTGGTGCTCGTGGCAATAGCCGGATTTGCCGGCGTCGTGGTGTGGATGAGTATCGCCCTGTCTCAGCTGTTATTTCGAAAACATTATGTGAAAAATGGCGGACGCGTCTCGGATCTGACCTTCCGCACACCGTTATACCCTCTCGTTCCGATCGCCGCTGTGATCTTATGTTTCGCTTCATGCGTAGGCCTTGCATTTGATCCCAATCAAAGAATCGCCCTCTTCTGCGGAATTCCTTGTATGATCCTGTGCTATCTCATTCGTTTTTTGAGAAAGAAACAGCCGAAACAATCCGTCCGTGACATTCATTTGGATAAAACCATGCCATAAAAAAGGCACATACTGATGAGGTATGTGCCTTTCTTCTCTTATTCCGTAATCAGCGTATGAATCAGTTTCGGCGCTTCCGCTTTTTCTGAGATGCGGATGTTGTCATAGACTTTGGCGGTCACGTCGTCAACGTTTTCGCGGTTGGCGTAAAGGGTGACGAGCGGCTCGCCTTTTTCGACGTTGTCACCGACTTTTTTGCGGAGCATAATGCCGACGGCAAGATCGATTTCGTCCTCTTTTGTCGCACGTCCCGCGCCCAACAGCATCGCTGCGACGCCGATTTCGTCAGCGACGATTTCTGAAACGACACCCGCTTCTTTCGCCGGAACGTCAATTTTGTACGCCGCCTGCGGAAGTTTGGACGGATCGTCAACGACAGAAGCGTCTCCTCCCTGATTGCTCAGGAACTCTTTGAACTTTTCAAGCGCTTTGCCGTTTTTCATGACTTCCTGAAGCTTCGTTCTCGCTTCTTCCAATGTCTCAGCTTTTTTCGCCAATACGACCATTTGGCTGCCGAGCGTGAGGACGAGTTCGTTTAAGTCTTCAGGCCCTTCCCCTCTTAACGTATCAATGGCTTCTTGTACTTCCAGGGCATTCCCGATCGCAAAACCGAGCGGCTGCGACATGTCAGAAATCACGGCCATCGTCTGGCGGCCGACGTTGTTTCCGATGCGGACCATTGCTTTGGCGAGGTTCACGGCATCTTCATCCGTTTTCATAAACGCGCCGGCCCCCGTTTTGACGTCAAGCACGATGGCATCTGCTCCGGCGGCGATTTTTTTACTCATAATTGAGCTTGCGATCAGCGGGATGGAGTTCACCGTACCCGTTACATCACGCAGCGCATACAGCTTTTTATCGGCAGGCGTCAAATTGCCGCTTTGTCCGATGACGGCTACCTTGTCGCGATTCACAAGCTTGATGAATTCATCTTTTGACAATTCCACATGGAAGCCTTCGATCGCTTCCAGCTTATCAATGGTCCCCCCCGTATGGCCAAGACCGCGGCCGGACATTTTAGCAACGGGAACGCCGAGCGCCGCGACGAGCGGTGCGAGTACGAGAGTTGTCGTGTCGCCGACCCCGCCCGTAGAGTGCTTGTCGACCTTAATGCCTTCAATGGCGGAGAGATCAATCGTTTCCCCTGAATTCACCATCGCCATTGTCAGATCTGCGCGCTCCTGATCTGTCATATCCTGAAAGTAAATCGCCATAGCCAGCGCGCTTGCCTGATAATCAGGGATGCTTCCGTCCGTGTATCCTTTTACGAAAAATTGAATTTCTTCTGTTGTCAGTTCTCTTCCATTTTGTTTTTTTACAATAAGATCTACCATTCTCATGATCTATCACCTGTCCTTCATTTATGTTCAGTGAATCAATCCGACGATCGCCGCTGTCAAGAAGCTGACGAGTGTTGCGCCGTACAGCAGCTTCAGCCCGAACCGCGCGACGACGTTTCCTTGTTTTTCATGCAGCCCTTTCACCGCACCGGTAATGATTCCGATAGAGGAGAAATTCGCGAATGAGACAAGGAATACAGATACCACTGCCTGTGTATGCGCACTGAAATGGAAATCGCCGGATGAGAGTGTCTGCATCGCCACAAATTCATTCGATACCATTTTCGTCGCCATAATGCTTCCGGCGCTCACCGCTTCATTCCACGGAATACCGGTTAAAAACGCAAACGGCGCGAATACATATCCGAGCAGCGCCTGGAATGTAATGCCGAAGACCGCGTTAAAAACGCCGTTGATCAGGGCAATGAGTGCGACAAATCCGATCAGCATCGCCGCTACGACGACGGCGACTCTGAATCCATCCATTATATACTCACCGAGCACTTCAAAAAAGGATTGCTTTTCTTCTTCAGGAACGACGATCAAATCCTCTTCTTTGCTGACGGTGTACGGGTTGATGATAGAAGCGATGATAAATCCGCCGAATAAGTTCAGCACAAGCGCCGTCACGACGTATTCAGGCTTCAGCATCATCATGTAAGAACCGACGATCGACATTGAGACCGTCGACATTGCGGACGCACAAAGCGTATATAAGCGCTGTTCAGTAAGATAACCGAGCTGTTTTTTCAAACTGATAAAGACTTCTGATTGCCCTAAAATCGCGGATGCGACAGCGTTGTAAGATTCGATTTTCCCCATTCCGTTCACCTTGCTTAACGCAAGACCGATATACTTCGTGATGAAGGGGAGGACCTTCCAATGCTGCAGAATTCCGATTAAAGCGGATATAAAGACGATCGGCAGAAGCACGCTCATGAAGAACGTCGTCTGTTTCGCATTCACAAGCCCGCCGAATACAAAGTTAATCCCTTCTGATGCATATTCCAGCAAGTAGTTAAATCCTTTTGCAAAACCGCCGACAAGAAAATTCCCGATACCGGTGTTGAGGAGAATATAACCGAGAATCAGCTGCAGCACGAGCATGACGGCGATCGGCCGGATTCTGATTCTTTTTTTGCCGTTGCTGGCAAGCCAGGCAAGACCTAAAAACACAATGATTCCGATAATTCCGATGAGATACTTCATATGTGTTCTCCTTTTATTTGTATTCGCTTACAATTTTTTATGCATCAACAAAGAAAGAGGATGGCGGAAGCTTTCAGCTTCCGCACTGCTGATTAATAGTCGCTGCTGCCGCTGTCTCCGCCGCTCACGATAGAGACGCCCGCACTTGCGCCGATCCGGCTCGCGCCCGCAGCGATCATGCTGTCAACATCAGCTTTTGTTCTGATGCCGCCTGATGCTTTGACCCCGATGTCCGGTCCGACTGTTTTTCTCATAAGAGCGATATCTTCAGCCGTTGCCCCGCCTGTAGAAAAACCGGTAGACGTTTTGACGAAATCGGCGCCTGCTGATACCGCTAAGCGGCACGCGCGCTCTTTTTCTTCATCTGTCAAAAGGCATGTTTCGATGATCACTTTGACGAGCGCTTTTTTATCAGCTGCTTCAACTACCGCGCGGATATCAGCTTCAACCGCTCCATCATCGCCGTCTTTTAATGCGCCGATATTGATGACCATGTCAACCTCAGTGGCTCCTTTTGAGATGGCATCCTTCGTTTCAAATGCTTTTGTTTCCGATGTCGTTGCGCCGAGAGGAAATCCGATAACGGTGCAAACGTCAACTCCCGTGCCCTTCAGTTCCTCCGCTGCGAGTTTGACCCAAGTCGGGTTTACACAAACGGAAGCGAATTTATATTCTTTTGCTTCTTTTATCAGTTGTAAAATATCCGCTTTTTGTGTATGCGGTTTCAAAGCAGTATGGTCTATTTGACTTGCAATTGACATTGTATGCACTTCCTTTTTCCTAGGATACGTTTAGAATAACCGAATTTTGAACATATGTAAATTGGTAATTGAAATTATGTTCATGAATTGTCACAATTCTTGAATGAGTTTTTTGGCCGTATGCTGATCGGTAATCAAAACGTTGGCGTACTTTCCTTTGAGGGCACCGTGAATGGCCTTGCATTTTCTGCTGCCGCCCGCCACCAGAATCGAACGCTCTTTCATTTTCAAGTCGCTGAGCTCGACTCCGATCGTCCGGCCGTTAATGCTGCTGCTGCAAATCCTGCCTTCCTCGTCAAAAAAGCGCGAACAAATATCGCCGACCCCGTGCGCTTTCAGCAATTGTTTCTCTTCTTCCCGGAAATAGCCGAGTCTGAAAAGCAGCGCCTCATCCCGGACAGTTCCGACCGTAAACAGGGCGATATTGGCTTGTCTGCCCATTTCAATGATCCGCTTAATATGTCTGTCCCGCTCGACCATCTGTTTCACATCGGCGCTGTCAAATATAACCGGCAGCGGCAAATACCTCGGCATGGTCTGAAATGCTTCGGCGAACAGCTGAATCGTTTCTGACGAATACGTATTGACATTGGAATGACTGATGCCGCCTTTCAGCTGCACAACTTCAACGCTCTTTACCTGCTTCGGCTCCATGCGGCTTGCGATCTGGTACATCGTCGTCCCCCAGCTTACGCCGAGTATATCGCCGTCCTTTACGGTTTTATGCATATAGTCTGCGCCATAGCGGCTTAAGTAATGTGTAATGGCCTGGTAATCGTCGCTTGGAGAAAAGACGACGTGCGCCTCAAGCAGCCCGTATTTTTCTTCCAGCTTCGCGCCGAGTTCGTCCAGATCCTCAAACGGGTCCATGACGCGAATTTGAACATACCCTTTTTCCTTTGCGTACTGAAGCAGCCTTGAAACGGTGGGGCGTGACAGATCAAGCCGTTCGGCGATCTGCTGCTGGCTGTAATCTGATTGATAATATAGTTTTGCCGCTTCTATGCTGAGCTGCTGTTTTTCACGATCCATATCGCGCCTCCAGTTTTGAATCAATATTATTTATTCATTATCACAGTACTTCAATTTATTTTAACATTAAAGTAATGTATACGCTCCATTATCGGAGGGTTAATCCACTTCAAAGGTGATATTTAAGACTCATTAATAAAACATGCTCAATTTAGAGGGTATTTTTCTAAAAATGAATATGAATAAAAATTTGATTATTCATTTAAACCAATATAGAAATTTAATCTCCCGTTAAGAAACTTTCATATTCCTGGTAACGACTTTAATTTTATATATACCTGAAGTATACCGCATTTGAAAGACTGTCGTCCTTTGCTTTTCAACTTATCTCGCGATCTATGTTTTATATTAACTATATGAATAAATACTCAAAAAAATAGAAAAAACTAGTTTACATGTAAAAATAATATATTTATTATTAGTTTATTGAAGATTTTTCGATTAAATAAGAGGAAGTGTTCTTTAGTGAAGAAAATAATCCTTACACTATTTTTTACAGCATCCCTCTTAATAATTTCTGCTTGTGGTAAAAATAATGAAGTCAAGATGGTTACAGATTCGGTATCAGAACCAATAGTTGTAATAACAGATACCTCTAAAGACCCTAAGAGCGAAAATAATGACTTTTGGTTAGACTCTGAATCGAAAAATATTTATTTCAAAAAAATATTTTGGTCATCTGATTTTAAGAATGGTCCTTTTTACAGTAAACAAGTAGAGAAGAATGATGCTGATATTAAAAAAATACTTAAAGGAAAAAAGACAGATATTGTCCCTCTCCCAAAACATAATAAGATTGAAATGGTTAAGGAATTAAAACATCCTACACCAAATTACATACTTGGAAAGATAAGTGGAGAAAACGGGAAAGAAATTACATGGAAACAAACTTACAAAAATCCTGGACCTGATGCGGATTTTCAAATCAAATTACCATCTTTCAAAGGAAAATCAGCAGTTGTTTCTCTTCGGTTTATTTGGTTGAATGAAAATCATGACTGTTACGGTGTGGCAGACAAGATTTTTAATATAAAAAAAATATAGAGGTGACTTAGGTGAAAAAAAAATAATTGTATTTATGCTTCTTTTGGGGGTTAGTTTTACTTCTTTAGGTACTGCCAAATTATTAGCGGCCAGCCCACCAGATGGAAACTTTAAAGACACTAAATTTCATTTTGGGTTCTTGAAGGGAAACCCTTATGATGAGACGACTGAACGTGACAAATACCGAACAACTTATGTATTTCAAGATGTAAAAGATGTTAATATTGCTTATACATCTTGGGTTAAAGCCAAAGGGCATGATGCTTCCCACGGTCATAATTATACAGTACGAAAAAAGGGCGTAGTATTAATGACAAACTATGCAGTTGAAGATTATAGAAGTTGGTGGGCGGAAACCGTAAGCACTTCTATTGCAGCTAAAAAAAATGGAAATGGGCACTCTAACGGAGTATGGAGTCCTGACTACGATAAATATTCGTAATAAAACGTGATTCAGAAGGGAACTGTTAGAGCATGAAAAAAAAGTTTTTTATTTTCACTCTTATTATAGGGCTTACCTTTACTTTAGTAGGTATTAACAAAGCTTTTGCAATTTCAACATTAGGTTCGTCAAAAAGTTATCATTTTGGGTTTTTAAAAGGAAATCCATACGATGAGACTGGTAAGCTTGAAAAATATACTACGAGCGCTGTCTATCAAAAAGTAAAGGATATAAATATTTCATATACATCTTGGGTTAAAGCAAACGGGCATGATGTTTCCCATGGTCATAATTATACAGTAAGAAAAAAGGGCGTAGTATTAATGACGAATTATGCCCTTGAAGATAACAAAGGATCTGGAACAGTAATCGCTTCAATTGCTGCTAAAAAAGACGGAAACGGCCATTCTAATGGATATTGGAGCGCAGATTATTGATAAATTCTTAGGTACTGATATTTCAGTACCTATTTACTTGTTTAGAGGAGGATTTTATGGGAGAACTAATTTTACGCCGACTATTACATAGAAAGTCATTTTATATCGCAATTTTAATCGGCTTATTTTGTTCTGTTGCTTATTTTTATACAGATGAACTTTTTTTAGAAGAATCAATTGAAAAAGATGGCGGAATAGCATTTACACCTTATACCAAGTGGATGGGGATTGGTGGAATTTCAGACTACCCTACCTTGTTTCTGTTCCTTTTACCTGTAATAGTATCTCTTCCATTAGCAGATTTATTCGCAAGTGATCAACGTACTGGCTATACACCTTTTTTATTTATAAGGAAAAAAGCAAGTTTATACTTCAAGGCTTTATTTGGATTGAATTTTGCCGCAGCTTTTATTACTGGAACGCTGCCTCTAATTTTTAATCTTTATTTGTCTTTCATGAAGTTTCCTAATATTCCGCCTGATCGTGTTATCAATAATGAAATGCCATTAGTAACAGGTTATACATTTTTCCCTGATTTTTATTATAGTCACCCATTATTACACATTTTGTTCTATATATTATTGACTGGTTTGTTTTCCGGGGTTTGGGCTAGTTTTGCACTGAGTATAAGTATGCTATTTCACAATATGTTTATTGTTGTTTTATCTCCATTCGTACTTCAGTTTATTCTTAATACTGTATTCACAACGTTAGGACAAGATCAAATGCAAGCCTCTAGTTTTTTACAACAACAAGCACCCAATGGAGCAAGTTGGTCTGCAATGTGCTTCCAGTTAATAGGAGTGATGCTTTTAAGCTTAATAATTTTTCTACTAGGAGTTCGCAAATATGTTCGTGATTAGGGAATGGAAAAACTTAATAACTGATTTATGCTCGGATAAGTGGAAGATATCGGGTTGGTTTTGCTTATTTATACTGACTATTCTTTTCTTAATTAAGAGTGCACGACTTGAAGATCTAAAAGGTACGATTAGTATCGCAGACGCAATGGATCAATTTTTCTCAATATATACATTTACTTTTCCTCTCAGTCCACTTTTTCTTTTATTTGTGTCTATTGGTGTTTTACCATTTTTTTCGCTATTTCGTATCATTAGATATAGATCACGTTCAGAACTTTTTTTAGCATTAATTGCTCGATTGTTTGGTATTTCCTTATGTTTTACACTATTATTATTATTTTCCGGCTACATTATTAGTGGGATTTGGTGCGGAAATTTTGTACATTATTGGGACACAACAGCAGGAACGCCTTATATAAGATATGGAGATCAAATAGACCTCTCATCTTTTTCAGGGATATGGATGATTACTCGTTATTTTATTACGAGTACGCTCGTGTTCTTTTTCTTTTCTGCTGCAGTTAGTGCTATATATTTGTTTTTATCAAATTACATATATAGTTTTATCGCTGTAATGTCTTTAATTATTATGGATCGTATGATGAGCAACTTTTATGAATTTTCAATTTTACATGATCACTTATCTTTGAATTTAGACCAATGGTTAGTACCAGAATCTTTTGAGACCACAGTCTTTCTGTTTACAGGCGGAACACTACTTTTATTTTCTATAATATATGTACAAATGGTCAAAAAAGATTATTCTAATGGGAAAATTGACGAGAACAACGTTAAGAAGAACTAATAATGGAGGACGAAAAATGTCGAAAGTAATCATAGAAGCTAAAGATATTGTAAAAACATTCAAAAGAAATACGGTACTAGATAGTATTTCTTTTGAATTAGACCAAGGGAAAATTTACGGATTTCAAGGACGGAATGGATCTGGTAAAACTATGCTGTTGCGTGTACTATCGGGATTGATGCGCCCTACTAAAGGGCAAATCTTAATAAACGGAATTAATATGACAAAGCAAGGAAATTTCCCTAACAATATTGGCGTTTTAATTGAGTATCCTGGTTTTGTGCCTGATTACACCGGCTTTAAGAATTTAAAGCTACTTTCAAAAATTCAATCAAAAATTTCCGATAATGACATAAAGAAAGCTATTGAAAGTGTCGGCTTAAATCCTGATGATAAAAAAAAATATAAAAAGTATTCCTTAGGTATGAAGCAACGCCTTGGAATTGCTCAAGCTATTATGGAAGATCAACAAATTATAATGCTGGATGAACCGACAAACGCTTTAGATCGGGAAGCTGTAAAAGTTGTTGAAAAACTTTTATTTAAATTAAAGGCTGAAGGAAAAACCATATTAGTTGCTAGTCACGACTCTGAAACACTTAATGCAGTATCAGATAAAATTTTTGATATTGATTGTGGACGTATTATCCGGGAGTCTGAGAGGAATGTGAATTAATGAAGAAAAAACTATATTTAGCTTTAGTATTAATTTGTTTGATTCTCGTTACTGCATATAGCATTTATCAATACCGTGCTACTAATAAAAACTATGCTGGTTACAAATTATCTATTGTTAATACTAAACTTGATACACCAATAAAAGCCTTAGGCCTTACACAAGCATTCGGTAAAGCAAAAACTGAAGTAGTGGAAGATGACATGCTGAACAAAATAACAAAATTTTCCATACCTTTCACTATTAAAAATGACACTAATAAAGATGCTACATTCCATCCAGAATTTTATCGGTTGATGCGTGGGGAAGATATGACGCAAAGTATCGACTTTATTGATAATCGCACAAAAAAAAGGGTTTATTCCATCCCTCCTTATACAACAATCAAAGGTGAAGCTAAATTCACCTATAATGATATGAATAAAACTGTACCATTACAACTAAATATTAATTCTAGGGATGGTATGACTATAAATTTGTTCAAAATCCCAGTTTACAAATAAGGCTTTATGGAAGTGAAATTCGATGAAAGATTATATCTTACTAATAAAAAGAGATCTGCAAACTGGCTTTCAACATATCAAAAACAACTTCATTATTTTGCTAATTGTCACGTTGTTTTTTTTGTTGTACCCAGTACTTCTGTTAAAATCATATGATCAAAATACTTATTATTCGTATTTAGATGCGTTACTAATTGGGATTGGAGGTATACCCATTGATCTTGTGAAGCAACACTCTTTTAAATTCCCTTTTTTATGGTTGTTTATTCAACTAAGCTTAATTTTTATTATGAATACATGGGCAAGAACAGACATTATCAATTTCAGCTCATTTACTAGAATTAGAATGCGCAAAGTATATTTACTTATCATCAGTAAATATACTTGTACTTTTATTATAACGTTGATTTACTGCTCTCTAATGTTTTTATCAACACTTTTTCTATGCTCTTTATTTGGGATCCAGTCAACAAATTATACAGAATATGCTTTGCATACACTCAGTTTTTCAGATTTAAAGATGCCTTATTTACAATTAACATGGTTCATCATTTTGTTGAATTTTTCAAGTGTACTCTGTGCAGTTTTTCTCTTCACAACACTATCAATAATGATGAAACCAGTTTATGCCTTTTTGATCATAACTGCATGGTACGTGCTGTCTATTTTCAGAGACTCCTTTGTTTTTATAGGAAATCTTAGTATGGTTTTAAGACAGCCCCTATTTCATCAAAATGCTTTTACCTCTATTATGATCACCTTGTTGATACAAATAATAATTATTTTTATTTGTGTGATTACCTCCATTATATTCCTTAACAAAAAAGACATCATAGGGGATTCTATTGATTAAAAATACTGAGCTAAGAAGAGTTATTTCAAATTTTAAAGAGTTTAATCATCATAACTTCTTAAATTGACTTTAATATTTTAACTATCCTCTCGGTTAATGTTACTACAATATTTCTAATTAGGATTTAAAATTTTTTCAAAAAAGCACCCTCTGATGGGGTGCCTATTTTTTCAGCACAAGCTCCTGAATCGCATGCGCCACGCCGTGTTCGTTATTTGATTTCGTTTCAAAATCGGCAATCTCCCTTACTTCCGGGATGGCATTGGCCATTGCCACACCGCAGCCGGCCCACTGAATCATGGACATGTCGTTGCCGTTATCGCCGATTGCCATGACGTCTTTCTGTTCAATGCCGAGTTTTTCGGCCAGCAGCTTAACCGCGTTTCCTTTACTGACTTTCGGGTGAAGAATCTCATGGAAGAATGGCGCACTTTTGACCATTGTGTATGTTTCTTTGAATGATTCCGGAATGGAAGCGATCGCTTTCTCCAGCTTGTCCGGATCGTCAATGAACATGACTTTCGGAATCAGAATATCCTTCGGCACTTCATCGATCGTGCGGAAATGAAGCGGCACTTTCGTAATGTATGATTCGTATACCGTGTATTCACTGATATCCCGGTTCGGCGTGTACAGATTGGCTGTGTCAAAGTAATGCATCGGAGTATCCAGCTGTAAGCTCAGCTCGTAAAGCGACTTCAAATCCTCAAAGCCTAATGACTGCTCGGCCACGACACCGTTTGTATACGTATTTTGGACGAGTGCGCCGTTATAGGCAATCACAAAGTCGCCTTCTTCCTGTAAGTTCAGCTCTTCCAAATACCGACGCACGCCGCCGATCGGCCGGCCCGTGCACAGGACGATATTGACCCCTTCCGCTTTGGCGGCATCAAGCGCCCCGCGGACTTCAGCCGTCACTTCATGATGATCGTTTAGTAGTGTTCCGTCCATATCTATTGCGATTAACTTGTACATCCTGCATCTCCTTTGTATCCTTTTCTTCTTATGCTTTCATCATATCGTTTTTTCGTTTCAATGAAAAATCAAACGGACAAGTTTCTCCGCCTTCTCTTCGTATACCGGGCCTGCCTCCGGATGCGGGGCCGTCTTTTCCCCTTGTCAGCTTGTTCGCCGCCGTCGTCTGTTTTCTGCTTCAAGAGCATCAGCCCCGCCGCAAAGAAAGGGACGGCCGCTATGTCCAGAAGGGCAAGCTTTATTCCCATCGCTGCGGGAAAGTATGCCCATAATGAACGGCTGTTCCGCCTGATCATGATATAAGAAACGATTTCCAGCAGGATAAACAGAGCGTTCACCCACAAGTAAATGAGCATTGCCGCAAACAGAAACAGCAGAAGCGTATTCCGCAGCGTGCCGGAAAACAGAAGAGCGCGCATCATATCAAAGAATGAAAAAGACTGCATGCTGCTGTTGACGACATTGGGATTGTAAATGGTAAAACGCCCGAACTGATCAAAAAGCATAAAAAATAACCATAACAGTGAAAACCATTGAATGATATGTACGATGACACCCGTCAAAACGAGTCTGTCGGCAGCCTTATTTCTCATGTGCATCCTCCCCGCCGGTTTTTATTCTTGTCATTGTTTTTGTTTCTCCGTATATCTTCCAAATGAGCGTACCGTTTTTTCCTCTTTTCAACGTGCTTTTGACGGGGTGCGGATGTCCGAGGTATTCAATCTCGATCGTCCCGTCCGTGTTTTGTGAGATCACCTTGTACACATCTGAGGGCATGGCAACCTCGCCGCGGCCCTGAATGACCTGCTTTGTCAGCACGCTGTCTTTCGTAAACGTGACGGTTTCAGATCTGACCCCGTCCATCGGGCCCGGTTTCAGCCCTGCATCCCATGTCCCGTAATAAAAAGGGGTATCGTCTGCTTTCTTTTGCGAGCAGCCTGTTATCATGACGCATCCGAAAACAAGAACCGTCATGATGAAAATCCGTATGTTCCGCAACATGATCACCTTCCTTTGAAGCTTTTTTACGCCTGTAACTTAGGCAGATGCCGTGGCACTGTGCAATTGACTACATAGTGTATAAAGACTTCACTAGATAAGGAGAATGATGAATGAACCCATATCAGTACTACACCCCGCCTGCCTATTTCCCTCAGCAGCAGGAATACGAAGTGAACCGCGTTGAGTATGAGCCGTATCAGCAGCAGGAAAGCTATTATTATGCGCCCCCTCAGTCTGAAGAGCGGCAGCCGACGGCTTTAGAACGGAGAGTCGCCCAGCTTGAAAGACAAAACGCCCAGCAAACGAGAGAGCTCACCCGCCTCTCACAAGAAGACCAGCGCCAAAACCGGGAAATCACGCGTATGAATGAGCAGATCAGACGGCTGAGCCAGTCCATTGAAATCCATACCCGCCGCTTAAACCGTTTGAATCAGCGCCTGCGCGCAGTCGAAAACAGACTCAATATTCCTTTTCACGCTACAGAAGGCGGCTTCTGAGAAAAAGGGCCGGAATACAAAGCTCGACAGGCCATCCCGAGCCTTGTATTCCGCTCTGTACATAACAGGTAAATATTTGAATCCTTTTCTTGCATGAATGCCTCTCCTATTCTTTCACATGATAAATGTGTAAAATCAATCACTCCAGGAGGTCTTCATGATGTATCAAAACCAATACAGCGGAAATCAGCTGCAGCAATGCCGCCAAACAGCACAGCAGCTTATTCAGCAGACGCAGCAAAGCAGTCAGCAGTACAAGCAAATGCTCCAGCAGGAACAGCAAAACATTCAAATGCTTCAGCAGATGCTTAACCATGAACAGCATGCCGTTCATACCATTCAGCAAGCGCTGCAGGGGCATGAAGCGGCCATTCAGAAATGCCAGCAAATCGTGAATGTGTGCAATCAGCTTCAGCAGGAAGTAAGCGGACACATGCCTGCACCGATGACAAACGCTAATGTTTCTTCATTCCCGCAAACACAGCATCACACACCGTTTCAGCAGCATTCATACCAGCAATAGGCCGGTCATGCAAATGACAAAGCGCGAGATACCGGCTTTGTCATTTGTTTTTATCTCTGTTTTGTCAGATCAATGCGATGAGCGGGTTTTCCGCCGAATTTTGCTTCCGCCTCATGCCTTACCGCTTCAAACGCTCTTGCTTCGACGTTTTGTTTAAACACATCAAGCTGTATCAAATAAGCCGCCCGCACTTTCAGCCCGTGGATGATGGAGATGACCCATAAAGGCAGCACGATATACACGCCCGGCGTGCTCGGCAGCACAAAAGCAATTGCTAAAATAATAAAATAGATAAGTCCGTATTTCAGCCATTTTTTGTTCTTGGCCCGGTAGCCGATATAGAAAAAGGCCAAGAAAGCGGTCAGCGCAAACGGCGCGAAAGTCAGCAGCAGCCACCAGCTGTGCAGCACTTCCCACCAAGTCCCTCTTTTCGTAATCAACATTCATTCCTCCTCCTTTACTACTATAACATGGATAATCAAGGAAGGTTTTCTATAAAAAACATAGACGGAATGACGTCTTCCTGCTATATTAATAATGATAATCATTATCACCAAAATAGGGGGATCATTATGAAGAAACAATCATGGCTGATCGGCCTGGCACTTCTGCTTGTTTTCGCATTAAGCGCTTGCAGCGGCGCGAAGGAAAACAACGGATCGGCATCAGGCAAAGGAAAGACAGACATGCGTACATATGAATCAACAAAAGGAAATATTGACATACCCGCACATCCGAAACGGATCGTCACTGACTTTTATGCGGGTGAGCTGCTGTCCGTTGACGCAAATGTCGTCGGGGCGGGCTCATGGGCTTTCAAAAATCCGTTTATCAAAAAACAGCTGAAAAACACCACGGACATCGGCAATCCCGTCAATGTGGAGAAAGTGATGCAGCTGAAGCCTGATTTAATCGTGCTGATGAAGGATGACCAATACGAGAAACTATCGAAAATCGCACCGACGATTGTCATTCCTTTTAACACCGCAAAGAATACGAAAGATACGGTCAGCCTATTCGGTGACATTGCCGGGGCGAAGGATAAAGCCAAAAGCTTTATGGCAGACTTCAACAAAAAGGCAGAAGCCGATCAAAAGCGCCTCAAAAACGTGATCGGCAAAGACGAGACAGTCGGCCTTTATGAAACGACAGATAAAGGCGAAATCTGGATTTTCAATGACAATTCCGGCCGCGGCGGCCAAGCCGTTTATAACGCGCTCGGATTGAAAGCACCGGCCAAAATCGAAAAAGACATCATGAAAACGGGCGCCATGAAACAGGTTTCCCAAGAGGTCATCCCTCAATATGCGGCTGATTATATGTTCATTACCGATTACAATCCGAATGGAGAAAGCAAAACATTTGAGCGTCTGAAAGAGTCATCCGTTTGGAAAAATCTCGATGCCGTAAAGAACAACCGTGTCTTTATCAACGATTTCAACACCTTCTATCCGTATGACCCGATTGCCGTCAGCAAACAGATGGATATCATCACCGACATGCTGATCAAACGGGCTGAAGAAAATAAAAAATAAAAAAAGCGGCACAGTCATGACACTGTGCCGTTTTTCATGTTCACTTTAATTTTGACTGTACGGAGCCCGGCATATCTTCAAATCTGACTTCTTCCCAGGTCTCGACATACTTTCCTTTCGCCTTCACCTTCAAATACGCGTTCTTCCGAAGGTCTTTCCCGGCGAAAAAGGTCACTTCTTCTTTTTTCCCGGATGCGTTATATCCGTCTAATGTATACTCAGTACCGCCCGGGCTAAGATGTTTGCCATCTCGATCAATCTGTACATAAACATCTTGCTGGTGAATAAACGGATTAAATCTGTCTGTAACATCATTATGAAAAAAGAGAAGTCCGTATATGACGGCAGCGGCCGCCAAGACGGCCAGGATTGCCAATGCTTTTTTCATCTGTGCACTCCCCTTACTTGTTCATTTTTTTCAAATAGCTTGTCCGCACCGCGAGGAAGAACAGAAGCTGAAAGATGAAAAACCCTCCGATGGTCAGACTGAGCGGCCCCGCTACATCGGAATAGCCTTCCACCGCCAATGTTCTCAAAGCAAACAGCGTATGGATGACGGCAATGACGAAAGGAAAGAAAAAGAGAATCGCCAATTGTATCGTCACGCTTTGTGCCATTTCACGCTCGCTCAGACCGATTTTGGCCAATGAACGGTAGCGCTCCCGGTCCTCATCTAAATCGGTGAACAGCCTGAAATATAAGAAACTCGCTGCCGCGA
The DNA here is from genome assembly GCF_027721405.1 of Bacillus sp. KICET-1. NCBI lineage: Bacteria > Bacillati > Bacillota > Bacilli > Caryophanales > Bacillaceae > Bacillus > Bacillus sp. KICET-1. Next base: position 1,036,031 of record NZ_CP113515.1, on the reverse strand, counting down.
CAAAGAAAACGATCGCGATAAACAGGCCGATGAATAAACTCAGGCTCGGCAGCTGCACCGTATCATAGTACGTCCCGGCTTTTGCCATAAAATCAGAATGCACGTCGATATAGTTGCCGTAAATCTCATTTTTCAAGGATTGGCTGATCCCAAGACTGTCTTTCCAATGATCATAGCTGTAGCCGTATAATGACGCTTTCTCACCGAGTGATTTCAGCTGATCAAAGGTTTGATCGTTCACCGCGATGATGGCATTCAGTGAAATCAGCGGTTTTTTGACTTCTTTTACCGTCAGTTTTTGGTCAGACGGCTTGCCTTTTTGGTTCAGCAGCTTCAGCTGATCCGGCGCGTCGTTTTTGAAATTGCGGTCATACGTGCCCGGGAAATAGACAGCCTCATTATGTTTCAGCCCGTTCAGCTTGACATGGAAGTATGTTGACACATCCGATTCGCTGATCATGTAAACAGGCGGAACAGTATCTCCTTCCTGATAGCGGACATAGGAAACATTTATTTTGTCTTTCTTATACGTAAAGCCGTGTGTTTTCAGTTCATGGTCAATATCTTTCAAATGAGTCTGTTCTTTCGGGTTATTGCTGAAAGATAAATACTCCATCTCATAGGCGGACTCTTCCGCCCCGACGGTCGATTTGTACATCGCGAGCACGCCCGTCGCCGTAAAGGCAACCGCGGAAATAATACTGACGATAAAGAACAGGCGGGCATTGTCTTTTAAACGATAGACAAGGTCAGAAACCCAAATAACATTTTTCCCGCGCAGATAAAAGGTTTTCCACTTCTTCAGCGCGCGCAGAATCCAGATGCTGCTTTGGCTGAAAAAGAAATACGTGCCGATGACGGTAAGCAGTAAAATGATGAACGGCTCGGTCCCGTGGACATTGCCTTTCAGAACCATGCCGTACCCGCCGCACAGGCAGGCGATGCCGAATAAGGACAGAAGCACGGACGGCTTCGGCTCCGGCTTGATCTTGTCAGTGCCCTTTATTAATTTGATCACCGTATTTGATCTGACAAAAAGGATCGTGAACTGCGATAAAAGGAAAAATAAGAGCAGAAATCCGCCGGCCGTAATGCCAAGCGCTTTCCAAGGCATGTACAGAGGCAGCGCGTCCATTTCTAAAATATAAGCGCCGACCGTAAAGAACGTTTTCGAAAAAATGAAGCCTCCGATAATCCCGGCTGCGATCGACATGACGCCGATGATCATGTTTTCCGCCGTAATGAGCTTTCTCAGCTGCACCGGCGTAATACCCTGCATCAGCAGAATACCGAATTCTTTATTTCTCGATTTCAAAAATGCGTTAACCGAATACAGAACAAATATGAAAGAAAAAACAAAGATCATCCATTCCGCGGCGGTTAAGCCTTTTTTGGCGATGTTATTCAGGTAGCCTTCCTTTAGTGCCGGATGAAACAGGAACATCGCAAAGGTAAAGAAAATCAAAACGGAAAAGGCGCTGCTCAAGAAGAATGCAAGATAGGCCCTTTTGTTTCTCGTGACGTTTTTATAAGCGAACTGAAGAAAGGTCATTTGCGTTTCCCCCCAGCATAGACAGCACATCAAGAATCTGCTCATAAAAGACTTGGCGGTTTTCCCCGCGGTAAATCTCATTAAACAGTTCGCCGTCTTTTATAAAGATGACGCGGCGGCAGTAGCTTGCCGCAACCGGATCGTGGGTCACCATCAAAGCCGTGACATGATCATCCTGATTCAGGCTCTGCATCGTTTCCATGACATCTTTTGACGCTTTGGAATCAAGGTTTCCCGTCGGTTCATCAGCCAGAATAAGTGACGGCTTATGAATGACCGCTCTTGCGATGGCGGCCCGCTGGCGCTGTCCGCCGGATACTTCAAACGTCCGTTTATTGAGCAGGTCTTCGATTCCGAGCTTTTTTGCGATGCCGTGCAGTTTTTCTTCCATGACAGACGGCGCTTCTTTTTCAAGCGTTAACGGCAGCATGATATTTTCACCGATTGTCAGCGTGTCCAGAAGGTTGAAATCCTGAAACACAAATCCGAGCTGCTTGCGGCGGAAATGAGCGAGCTTTGTCCGCTTCAGCCGGTGCGGGTTTTCTCCGTGAATCAGGATATCGCCTGAATCCGGCCGGTCGATCGTTGAAATGATATTCAAAAGTGTTGTTTTTCCGGAGCCGGACGGTCCCATCACCGCCGTGAACCCGCCTTCTTCTATTGAAAATGAAATTTGTTTTAAAGCTTGATAGGATACTTGTCCTTTATAGGTTAGGTTTTATTTATATGTTTGACTTCAAGCATATTCGCCATGAGAATCCTCCTTATGGTTTTATTCTTGTTGATCTGGGCTGCTTTCATGTAGTGCCGGGGCATTCAGCATAAAAAATCCCCTTGACATAAATCCATGTTATCAAGGGGAAACAGAATGAGCTATGTTGTTTTCTTAACGCAGTCTTACATTTTTGTAAGAAATGAAAATCGGACCGATGTCCCTTCACCGGGGGACGAGCTGATGTCCACCGTATGATTGAGCTTGCCCGTAATTTCTTTGACGAGATGGAGGCCGATTCCCGTAGATTCTTGGAAACGCCGCCCGTTTTCGCCGGTGTAATAAGGGTCAAACACCCGCTTGATATCTTGCGAGGGAATGCCGACACCGTAATCTTTGACTTCAAGCATCGTCCTGTCTTCATCGCGGAAGACATTCAGCTCCAGTCTGTCACTCTTGCCTGCCGAATATTTGACCGCATTTGTGACGACTTGGCCGATCGCAAATTTGAGCCATTTGGCATCGGTGTAAATCTGATGATCATCGCGAATATCCATTTTCGGATAGACGCGGTATTGAATAAAAAATCGTTTATAGCTTTGAATGACCGATTGGAGAAGCTCTGATAAGGAAACCGCTTCGACTTTAAAATCCCGCTCAAACAGGTCAAGCCTTGATGAATAAAGGAGCGTCTCCAGCCCGAATTCAATCTGCCGGACCTCTTTTTTGATTTGTTCAAAGACGGGCTCATCCTCTTCCTGAATGATTAAATTAATGACCGACAGCGGCGTTTTTACTTGGTGCACCCATTGATTCATATACGTCACCCGCGCGTCGAGCTTGGCTTCGGTCTCGTAGAGCTTCTGGTGCTGCAGCCGGGTCAGCTCCATCTGCTTTTCATACAGCTCTGAACAGAACACTGAAGAACCGAGATACGGGATGTCCGTCCCTTCCTGCTCCGAGCTGAGCCAATGATACACACCGCGGTCTTTGTACCAGCGATAGGCAAGATACCCCGCCAAAATAAGAAGCTGCACGCCCAATATGTAAAACAGGTGGGAAAAAGAATGAAGACCCGCAAACCAGTAATAAAAGAAGACAAACAGCCCTTGAAGGAGAAAAAGCAGAATCAGCACGGCATGAGACCGGAGAAACAGCTTCATGACAGCGCCCTCAGCTGGTAGCCTTCGCCCCGCACCGATTCAATGGAAACAGGCGCATTCAGCTCCCGCAGTTTTTTTCTGAGCCGCGTGATATACACGTTAAGCGTATTATCATCGACGAAAATGTCGGTGTCCCACGTTTTTTCCATGAGCCGGTCTCTTCCCGTCACCTTTTCTCCCCGCTCCAGCAGAACTTCCAAAAGCTTGCTTTCTTTCTTAGAAAGCTCGCTTTTTTCGTCCTGAAAACGCAGTTCAAACCGTTCCACAAAGAGCTGCACACCGGCATATTCAACCACTTTCTCTCCCTGCTTGGCGGCGTACTCTCCGTATGCCCTGCGGATCTGGCTTTTGATTTTCGCCAGCACAATATCATAAGAAAACGGTTTTTCGATATAATCATCTCCGCCGTTTTCAATCGCCATCACCTGATCCATTTCTCCGCTTCTGGCTGAGATGAAAATGATCGGGCTTGTAGAATGCTGGCGGATCTGGCGGCACCAATAATAGCCGTCATAAGACGGCAGATTGATATCAAGCAGCACCACATCAGGCTTTTCCCGCAAAAAAACATCAAGAACAGCCGTGAAATCCGCGGCGGCCACTGTTTGATATCCGTATTTTTCAAGGTAATTCTGCAATAGTCCGCGAATGTCTTCACTATCTTCCACAATCATGATTTTATTCAAACTGAACCACTCCCGTTTCTTACGCTGCTGCCATCATCATAATCGTTTCGGGCGTACGGACGCAACACCGCACAAAAAAACCGCCATCTTGGCGGTTTCCGTTTTCATCAGCCGACCTGCTGTTTTACGGCTTTACCGGCTGATCCGAACTCTCTCATTTTGCTTCGCACCGTCTCTTCCACGGCTTCAATGCCGGGTGTCATGTAGCCGCGCGGTTCGTACAGATCGCCGTTTTCCTGAAACATGCGTCGTGTTTCGTCTGTCCAGGCTACCATACATTCCGTGTTGATATTGATTTTCGCGTGGCCGAGCGTGATGGCTTTTTTGATCTGATCCTGCGGAATCCCGGATGCTCCGTGGAGAACGAGGGGAATATCAGTCATGCGGGAGATAGCCGCCATTTCTTTAAATCCGAGATTGGGCTCGCCCTGATATTTGCCGTGGACGGAGCCGAGGGCGGCGGCCAGAGCGTCGATATTGGTTTCTTTCACGATCCGTTTACATTCGGCGATATCGGCATAGCGGACCCCGCCGACCAGCCCGTCTTCCATGCCGCCGACCGTGCCGACTTCTGCTTCTACTGAGACGCCGTGCTTTGCGGCATAATCGGTGACTTCTTTTGTCATCGCGATGTTCTCATCAATCGGATGATGGGAGCCGTCAATCATCACTGAGCTGAATCCGGCGTCAATGGCCTGTCTGCAGCGTTCCGCACTGCTTCCGTGATCAAGATGGAGCACGACGGGAACGGTAATCGCCATTTCTTCCATTAACGCGCCGACCATGGCGGCAATTGTTTTAAACCCGCCTAAATAGTCGACCAGACGATCGGAAGCCGCGGCGATGACCGGCGATTGCTCTTTTTGCGCCGCTTGCAGAATCGCCTTCGTCCATTGGAGGCCGTTGATATTAAACTGGCCGACTGCATAATGCTCCCGTTTCGCTTCTGCAAGAAGATGTTTCATGGTGACAAAAGCCATGTTCACGCCTCCTTCATGAAGTATTTTGATACGACGGCTTCCGTTGTTTCCTTTGCCGTTTTGATCGTTTCCTCCGCAGTCAGCTTATAATATTCAGGTCTGAACAGCTCTACGGAGACAACATCATTGAATCCGATTTCTTTTAACGCTGACAGATGGGCGTCTAAGTCAATCGCACCCTGCCCAGGCCAGACGCGGTCTTCATCCGTTAAAAAGCCGATCGGAAAGTCTTCTGTATCGTCGATATGATAGATGAAAATTTTCTTTCCGTCCGCCTGCTTCAAGCTCTCAATATTGGAGCCCATCGCGTGGAAATGGAAGCTGTCAAACACCAGTCCGACATTATCGCGGCCGACAGCGTTCACGATGTCATACGCCTGTTCAAATGTATTGACCGTGCATTGCGGGTGGCCGACAAATTCAAGGGCAATGTTTACGCCGTACGGCTCCGCGATGTCCGAAAGCTCAGTCAGCACCTCTGCGCTGCTCTTTTTGATTTCTTCTTTCAAGATTTTCCGCTCTGTCACAAGCGGCACGGCCACCACATATTTCACGCCGAGCGTCCTGCAGGTTTCCATCATGCTTTTGAATTCCGAAATGATCTCCCTATAGCCCTTCTCATCACGGTTGTTGAAGAAAACCAGTGCGTTCAGGGCAAGCGGTTTAATGTGATGGGTTCGAAAATATTCCGCCAGATCGGCCAGTGAATGGTCTTTTAAGTATTCCGGCAGCTTATCCATTGTGCGGATTTCAATATAATCATAGCCGTGCTTTTCGCACAGTTCTAAATCCTGTTTCAGGTTTGAATTCTCCAGCGTAGTCGCTTCATTAAAGCAAAGTTTCATGTCAGCCTCTCCCATCCGCGTTTTCGATATGAAGGGAGTCCGGCTGGAGGGCTTTTTTGCCCCGCTCCGCCGAACTCCGTACTCAGCTTATGCCATACCCAGTTCTTCCTTTAATTTCTTAAGCGTGGTCCGGCTTGATTCATCCGCTCTTTCGCCGACCCAAGCAAAAACGGCGTTCGTCGCAATTCCGTCGAATTTCATCTCTCTCATCTTTCTGAAAATCGTCTCAAAATCGACCTCGCCTTGCCCGATGTCCAAATGTTGGTGAACCGTTACTTTCGCATCAGGCGGGTTGACGATGTAACGCAGGCCGTGCGCCGCTTTATGATTAAAAGTATCTGCAAATAAAACATGTGTAAGGCGGTCGCCGGCTTCATCAAACATGGTCGCAATATCGCCTTTTCCGTCATCATAGAAGAACGTATGCGCAGTCGAGTAGACAAGATTGATCCAATCCTTATCAAGCGCGCGGATCATATCCATCGCACCTTTGTGCGTTTCGATAAAATCATACGGGTGAGCCTGAAGATTGAGTTTAACGCCTTCTTTTTCAAAAACGGGCAGCAGTTCATCCATGGATTTGATAAATTTTTCTTCACTTGTCAAAGGATCATATTTTGAACCGCTGAATTCACTGTTCATCAAATCCACTTCAAGTTCAACCGCAATTTCGATCGCCCGTTTCCAGTTGCGCACGGCGGCCTGACGACGGTCTTCTTCAGGACCCGCCCAGTGGTAAAGCGGAAGAAGAGAGGACAGCTTCACACCTGTATCCTTTAAAAGGCGCTTCAATTGTTTGATTTTTGCTGAATCGACTTTCGGATATTTGTAGAAAGGACAAAAATCCTCGCGCGGGGACAGTTCGATATATTCGTATCCGAGCTCCGCCGTTTTATAGACCATTTCCTCTAACGTTAAATCATCGCGGTACATGGATGGATCTAAGGCCAGTTTCATTTCTTTCACTCCCGATCTATTATTTGTTCACAGTCGTAAATGATTGGTAGAATGCCGGTTTCTCTTGCAGCGCCACAGGCTCTTTCTGCCCGGATTCCTGAGCTTTTACGCACGCGTCAGTTGTCACCGCGGCAATATAACCGTCCCATGCCGTCGGACCGCTGACTTCGCCTTTTTTCCGGATCGAATCAATGAAGTCTTGAATTTCCACATCATACGCAGCCACAAATCGGCGCTGCCAATCCATCAGGATATCGGTGCTGAATGTCCCTTCTTTTCTCAAGCTGATGCTTGACGGTTCCGGAAGCTTGATGACGCCGTCTTCCCCGACGATCTCACATTGAATGTCATAGCCGTATTTACAGTTCACGTAGATTTCGGCATTGATGACGATGCCGCCTTTTGTTTCGATGATGACCATCTGCGGATCTTTCAGATGCGGCAGCGCATTTTTTGATTTCTTCGGATAGATGACCTGTACGGATTCATAGTCGTCATTGACGAGCCAGTGGAGGACATCAATTTCATGAACGAGCGTATCGACGACGGCCATGTCCGTTGAATAATTCGATGCGACTGTCGGGTTGCGGTGCGCACAGTGAATCATCAGCGGCTCGCCGACCACGCGGTTATCGATCGCTTCTTTCAGCTGAACGTAACCGCTGTCATATCTGCGCATAAAACCTACCTGCACCAATCGTTTTCCCGTCTTCATTTCTTCCTCGACAATGCGCATACAGCCTTCTGCCGTTGTCGCAAGCGGCTTTTCACAAAACACGTGCTTGCCGTGCTGAATCGCTTTCAAAACGCTGGACTCGTGAGCCGGGCCCCAGCTTGTCACTAAGACGGCATCCACATTTTCAGCAGCGAGGAGGCTGTCGTCATCAGGATAAACGGAGGCGTTCAAATTGAAATCCTGAACGGTCTGCTGCGCGGCCTCCTGATTCACATCTGTGACAGCGGTAATTTCCGCTCCGGACAGCTTATTTGTGATGCGGTTGATGTGCTCTTTTCCGATAGCACCGGTTCCGATAACACCTATACGTAAATTCATTGATCGCCACTCCTTCTGATAATCAAATAATGGTTCTCGTCTTTCTTTTCTCGCTGCCGTCCTGAGGAGCGCCGTAAAGTTCCTCCTGTATCTGTTCAAGCGACTTGCCGGACGTACTCGGCGCGAAGACAAGTCCGATGATCATACTGGCCGTCACACATATGAGCAGAATACCGGCCATAAAACCGATGCCGAATTGTGACATGATGACCGGCACAAATAAACTCCAAATGCCGATTGAAATACGGACGAGAAAGAACATGAGCCCTTGTGCTGACGCTCTGTATTCTGTCGGGAACAGCTCGCTTGCCCACAGCTGGTAGTTCGCCTGCTGGCCGGCTCCGTTATTGATGCCGATCGCTAAAACAAACAAAAGCAGCATCGGGAGCCCCTGAAACGGCAGTAAAAACAGCGACCAGCCGACAACGGCCATAAATGCGCAGATTCCGAACACCGTTTTCCGATATTGATCTGCAAAAGGCATGAAGATACAGGCGACGCCGAGCCCGGTAAAGATAAACAGGGCCATCTGCAGAATGTTGGCCGTATTTGCGGATACGCCGCCGACCTGCTGGTAGATGTACGGCATGAAGAACCCCATGACGCCCGCTGCGAGATTCCATACGAGAAACACACCCATTAAAAACAAAATGTTCTTGAAAAATTTCGGCTGAAGCAGGTCAAAATAAGATGTTTTTTTCACGGCGGCAGGCCGCTCTTCACTGTTTTTCCAGGCATCCGACTCAGGTAAACGCTTTCTTATCACATATGTGATCAGGGCGATCACCAATAGATGCGCAAAGACAATTTTATTTCCTAAAAGCCCGAGGTCACCGACCAAAACGGATAACAGCAGAACCACAACGGCCCCTGCGGCCCACGCCACCTGCGCCACTCCGCAATGCCTCGCCCGGTTTTTCTCGGGGGCGTTTTCCGCGATAATGGTCCATGAAGCCGTAATATCCGCGCCTACAGAAATCCCGATAATCATGTATCCGCATAACAGCATGGGAAAGTTGAATCCAAACAAAACCAAACAAATTCCTAAGGCGTAGACGAGCATACTGTTTGTGTATACAGCTTTTCGGCCGACTTTATCAGCCAAATACCCGCCGAGCAGCGCTCCGACGGCCGCTGATATCGCGTTTGCACTGAAGGCGCCGAGCAATCCGATCTGGCTGTCGGACAGCTTTAAATAGCTGACCCACATAGATAAACCCGCTGATCCTGCCACGATGGAACCTGCATCAATGTAATTGGCTAATGCTGCGGCGATGGTCCTTTTGCTGAAAGCTGATTCCGCCTTGGCACTATTCATATAAGTCCCCCTCTAATTTGCAGGATCAAGCAGTTCACTGTCGATGTACTTTCTCGCAATCAGCGCGTACTCAAGCGGATTGGCGACTGCCGGGTCTTGTTCGGCTTCGATGACGATCCAGCCTGAATAATCATGACGGACGAGCGTTCGGTATACTTCGGTAAAATCGATGCATCCGTCTCCGGGAACCGTAAAAATGCCCTGTAAAAACGACTGCCTGAATGACTTGCCTTCCTGTCTGCACCGCTCCATAATGTCAAACCGCGCGTCCTTGAAATGAACGTGTCTGATCCGATCCATATGCTTGTTGAGAATTGTCATATAGTCTCCGTCCGAGATATAGGCATGCCCGGTATCATAAAGTAAATGGACATACCGCGGGTCCGTTCCATCCATCAGCCGGTCAACTTCTTCCGCCGTCTGGACGCCTGTGCCGAGATGATGATGAAAAACCATGTCCAGCCCGTATTCGTCAGCGATTTTCCCGAGACGGTTCAAGCCCTGGCACAGCGTATCCCATTCTTCATCTGTGAAGTGCGGTTTTTTCTTAAATACATCAATGTCCAAGCCTTGAACACTGTACGTCTGTTCAGAAACGGTGGCGACATCCGCTCCGACTTTCTGCAAATAATCACAGTGTTCTGTAAATTGTTCAGCCGTTTTTTCAATACCGTCTTGAATGATAAAGCTGCTGAACCATTTCCCCGCAATCCGCAAGTTCCGGAGAGCCAGCTCCTTATTGAGGACGGAGGGTTCAGGGAAAAACCCTCCCACTTCCGTACCTTGAAAGCCGGCGACAACAATATCGCTTAACAAATGCTGCAGCGTATTCCCGGCTCCGATTTCCGGCATATCGTCATTGCGCCACCCAATGGGAGCGATGCCCCACAGAATATCTTGTTTGCCCATCGTGATGCCTCCCCTCTAGTACTGCTTCGCAGACTTCAGCTTCATCTCTTTCGCTTCGTATGCCCGCTGAACACTTTCCTGCTCCGACACTTCCGCCACGCCGACATGCCACCAGCTGTCATAGCCGTCCGTCATCGTTTTCGGCAGAACCTTCATTTCAATTAAAGTGGATACGTCTTGCGTTTTCGCATCTTCAAGCGCCGCTTTCAGTTCTTCAACCGTATTGGCTCTGTATGTTTTAGCGCCGTAGCCCTCTGCCACCTTCGCGTAATCAACGTTTAAAATCTGATTGTCCTCTGTGCGGAACTCGCAGAAATAACTGCCGCTCCCGTGATCCATCTGCAGGTTGTTGATACAGCCGAATCCCGAGTTGTCAAAAAGCAGGACATTGATTTTTTTGTTATATTGAAGCGCGGTAATCAGCTCTGAGTGCAGCATCAGAAAGCTTCCGTCGCCGACGAGTGAATAGACTTCTTTGTCGGGATGGGCCAGCTTGAGGCCGAGCGTGCCCGATACCTCATACCCCATGCAGGAATAGCCGTACTCGAGGTGGTACGTATTCGGGACGTTGGAATGCCACAGCCGCTGCAAATCTCCCGGAAGAGATCCCGCCGAACTGATGACGACGCTGTCTTCAGGAATCGTGTCATTGATGGTCAACAGCGCCGTTGTTTGCGGCAGCTCAGTCTCGAGCGCGTCGGCATACTCGTTTAACACATCCTGTGAGAAATGGTTCTTAATTTCCGGTTCGAACGCGTCACGTGTAAAAGTGACCTTGCCGAGCCGGTCCCGTTCAGCCAGCCATTCATCTTTCCAATCTTTAATCGCCGTGCCGAATGCACTTTTATATCCGTCTAATAAGCCGTGCAGCCTGCCGAGCGTCACTTTCGCATCGGCTACGACCTGAAACGCGTCAAGCTTGTAAGCCTGCATGCGGCTGACGTTGATATTCAAAAATTTTGCTTTGTCAAAATCAAACGCCGTTTTCGAGGATGTCGCAAAGTCCGTGTAACGTGTGCCGACACCGATGATCAGATCAGCCTGGCGGGCGGCTTTGTTTGCGGCGAGTGTGCCCGTGATGCCCATGCCGCCCAGATTGTTGGCGAAATCGGCTTCAACCGTTGACTTGCCGGCCTGCGTTTCGACAAGCGGAATGCCGTATGTTTCAGAAAGCGCGATTAATTCCTCACGCGCGCCGGAGTACTTCGCGCCGCCGCCCACTAAAATGACGGGACGGCTGCTCTCCTTAATTCTCTCCGCGGCGCCTTTCAGCTCACGCTCGCTTGGCTGCATCCGGTCAATGTAATGAACGCGTTTTTCAAAGAAGCTTTCATCAAAATCAAATGCTTCTCCCTCTACATCCTGAGATATGCAGATTGTCGCCGGACCCGCTTTTGCCGGATCTGTCATCACTTCAAACGCCCGGATTAAGCTGCTCATCAGCTGCTCGGGGCGGGTAATGCGGTCCCAATAGCGGGACACGGGCTTTAACGCATCGTTTGTCGTGACGGCGGCACTGTATTCCTGCTCCACCTGCTGAAGCACCGGGTCAGGCTGCCTCGTCGCAAAGGTATCGGCCGGAAGCAGCAGCACCGGGATATTATTGGCCAGCGCCGTACCCGCGGCAGCCGTCAAGTTAGCGGCACCCGGACCGACAGATGTCGATACCGCGTAAATTTTTCTTCTCAGCATCTGCTTGCTGTATGCCATCGCGGCATGCGCCATGCCTTGTTCGTTTTTGCCTTGATAGACTTTCAGGTGCCCGGCGTCCTGCTCAAGCGCCTGCCCGATCCCCAACACATTTCCGTGGCCGAAAATCGTGAAGATGCCCTCAACGAACGGCTCTTCTTTTCCGTCAACATGAATGTACTGCCGGTTCAAGAATTTAATCAGCGCTTGTGCTGTCGTTAAGCGAATTGTCTTACCCACAAACGATCCCACCTTTTATACGTTCTATTTACCGTTAAGACTGTGCTGCGCTTCAATCAGTTCGATGATTTCACCGGCAGCCGGCATTGCTTCTGAGGAGCTGTGTTTGCTGACGACGATGGAAGCGGAAGCGCTCCCGTATTTTAAAGCCGTTTCAATATCCCGGCCGCTGACAAGTCCGTAGATGAAGGCTGACGCATAGGAATCACCCGCACCGAAGGTCTTCAGCACCTTTGTTTTATAGGCGTGCGCCCGGAAAACTTCTCCCGATCTGCTGTATGCGTATGATCCGTCAACGCCGTGCTTAATGACGACAAGGTCAGCAGAGTGCGCAAACAAATGGCGGACGGTTTCATCGTTATCTCCGCCGCTGCGGTTTTCCATTACGTCAAATTCATCACGCGTACCGATGACGATATCGGATTGTTCCGCCACCAGCGTGTAGTACACGGCTGTTTCTTCTGCCGATTGCCATGTATACGGACGGTAGTCGAGCTCAAACACGACTTTTACGTCATGTTTTTTTGCGATATGCACCGCTTTTAAGACGGCTTCGCGCGACGGGCTTTTCGCAAGCGCCGTGCCTGACACGAGCAGCATTTTCGCGTTTGCGATGTAACCTTCATTGACTTCGGACGGCTCAAGATACAAATCCGCCACGTCATCCCGGTACATCAGAATGCTGCACTCTTCGGGACTGAGAATTTCCGTAAAAGCGAGCCCGGCTTTGCGCCCTTCTCTGTCAACGGTCATTTGTGACGTATCAACGCCCTTTCCCTGCATATAAGAAACGATGAATCTGCCGTGCTGATCATCCGGGATTTTGCCGATAAAACCGGCTTTTAATCCGAGCTTGGCGCTGCCGATCGCAATATTTGCCGGGGAGCCGCCGACATATTTAGAAAACGTCATCGTTTCTTCCATCGGCCGGTTGTATTCCGCCGCGTTCAAATCAATACACGCGCGCCCGATCGCGACAATATCAAACTCTTTTTCTTCATTAAATGTATATTTCATCGTTATCTGCCACTCCTCACTTGTTAGCGTTCCAGGATCCATTCATGGGCCGGATCATTATGAAACTTCCATTTTCGTGTCGGTCCCGCCATTACATTCAGGTAGTAAGAGGTATACCCGTCCGGAACACCAACCGGGTGATAGCCCGCCGGCACGATGACAACGTTTTCATTTTCTGCGGTCATCGTCTCGTCAATCGAGCGGTCGTCCGTGTACACACGCTGGAAGACAAACCCCTGCGGCGGGTCCGTTTCATGGTAATAGGTTTCTTCTAAAAAGGATTCAGCCGGCAGATTGTCTTGGTCATGTTTATGAGGCGGGTAGCTCGACCAGTTGCCGCTGTCCGTGTAAACTTCAACAACGAGAAGGCTGTTTGCCGATGGATCTGAATCGGGGAGAATATTATGAACGGTTCGTTTGTTTGCCAGCTTGCCGCGATGTTCCACACCGTTGTCTTCCGCTTTAATCAGCTTTGTCGGAAGCTGGTGTTCGGACGGAGAATAGCACAGCGCGACCCTCGCCCCGCTGACGGCTGTGATTCCAAAAGAGCGGTCATTGGACACATAAACGCTGTCCGTCGGTTTTCTTTCAAATACGCTTTCACGGGTGCCGATGCTTTCAAATGTCTGATCATAATCAGTGACGGTGATTTTTCCCGTTACCGCAACGATGCAGCACTCCGTCTTTTTCAAATCTTCTGTATATGCGGAACCGGGAGTGAGGTCAACGACTTTAAATCCGACGTATTTGAGATCTGAATTGGCTGAAGTGACGTCATGTATGATGTTCACACCTTGAGAAATCTCATCGGCCTGCGGTTTGCGCAGCAAATGACTCATGTTTATTCCTCCTTAATTGATGGTAAAAGAAAACCCGGACGGAATCACAAAGCCGTCCGGGCCGGCTGTCAGATCAATTGAAGTCAGGAGACGGGTATCGTGCCGTCACGACTTTTTTACGTGTATAGAAGTCGACGCTGTCTTTTCCGTTTGCGTGCAATGTGCCGAAGAAAGAAGACTTCCAGCCAGAGAACGGGAAGAATGCCATCGGCGCCGGCACGCCAAGGTTGATGCCGAGCATCCCCGCGTCAATATTCTCACGGAAGTAGCGGATCGCGTGCGCATTTGAAGTGAACAGACACGCGCCGTTCGCAAATTCAGACTGGTTGGCGATGTCCACCGCTTCTTTTAAGTTTTTCACGCGGATGACCGACAGAACGGGCGCAAAGATTTCATCTTTCCAAATCGTCATATCCGTCGTCACGTTGTCAAAAATCGTCGGTCCGACGAAATAGCCGTCTTCCGTTGCGTTTTCACGCCCGTCACAAAGAAGTCTCGCTCCTTCTTCGATGCCTTTTTCAATATAGCTGTGCGTGCGTTTTTTGTTGTCCTCGCGGATGACCGGGCCCAAGAATACGCCGTCATCCAGTCCGTTTCCGATCTTGATGTCCTCTGCTTTTTCCTGTAGTTTCGCCATAAACTCATCAGCGATTCCCTCTTCAACCGTCACAACCGCGCATGCCATGCACCGCTCTCCTGCCGAACCGAATGCCGCACCGATAATGTTTGTCACCGTATCTTCAAGGTGGGCGTCATTTAACACGATCGTATGGTTTTTCGCGCCCGTTAACGCCTGCACGCGTTTCAAATGTTCGCTGCCTTTTTTGAAAACATACTCGCCGACAGGTTTTGAACCGACGAATGAGATGGCTTTAATATCCGGATGTTCAAGAACGCCGTTTACGACGTCATGCGCGCCGTGCACGACATTGAAGACGCCCTTCGGCAGACCGGCCTGTTCAAACAGCTCTGCCAGTTTTTCCGTTAACAGCGGCGTGCGCTCAGACGGCTTCAGAATGAACGTGTTTCCTAATGAAATCGCCATCGGGAACATCCAGCACGGAACCATCATCGGGAAGTTGAACGGTGCGATACCGCCGACCACCCCGATCGGATAGCGGTAATTCGCCGCCTCTACATCCGTCGCAATAGAGGCAAGTGAATCGCCCATCATGAGTGACGGCGCGCCCGCTGCGAATTCGACGTTTTCAATTCCGCGTCCCACTTCACCGAGTGCTTCTGTCGTGTTTTTACCGTTTTCCAAAGTGATCAGACGGGCAAGCTCTTCTTTGTTCTGCTGGAGAAGCTGCTGATAGTTAAATAGGATTCTCGCACGGCGCGGCACTGCCGTCTTTGACCATGTTTGAAACGCCTCTGACGCTGAGCGGACGGCGTATTCCACATCCTCCCGCGTAGAAATCGGAACCTGGCACATCACTTCTTTTGTAGCCGGATTGACAACGTCTTCATATTGATCTGTCTTACTTTCAACCCATTCACCATTGATGTAGTTTTTCAGTTTTCTGATCTCTGCCATTCTCATTGCCTCCTTAAATAGTAAACATCCTGTTCAGCTGGATAATAACGGATGAATATATTCATCTTTTACATATAAAAGACATGAATTAAACGCTTACAAATGCTAAAATGATGGTGACTCCCAATCTTCCCATGTAAAAGTTGGTCATGTACCGGAAAAAGCAAACGGTTACATCTTTCGCTTTTGATTTTACAGGTTATATTTTGGTCATTTCTTGGTTACATTGTAAGCCCAACACATCTTCAAGTCAATCTAAAAAATCAAAATTTTTTCATTATTTTTATCATACTTTTTTTGATCGGGAAAACAGGAACTTGGAGAACCGTGTCGAATCGTACGGTGTGAACCCTCTTTTTTATCATTTGTTAAGTAACTATTGATTAACTTCTGGTGTTTATTATATATTTTAATTACTTTAAGAATTCTAGAAGGAGTTTTTTTATGAAACTGATGCGGATTCAGGAGATGGAAGAATACATTCTCAAACACGGAGCCACTTCGCTGGATGAGCTGTGCGAGGTATTCAATGTCTCTAAAAACACGGTCAGACGCGATATTAATAAGCTTGCGGAAAAAGGGGTTATCAAAAAGGTATACGGCGGCGTGACATCAGCCGAAAAATCTGTGCTCGTCCCTTTTGAGAACCGCACCATTCAACATCAGGATGAAAAAATCAAAATCGCCCGCTATGCGTCACGGTTTATCGAGGATCACGATCTTGTGTTTATTGATTCCGGCACAACGACCAAATCGATGCTGGAGACGCTTGATCCCGATAAGAATGTAACGGTTTTGACGAACAGCCTTGATATTATTAACGCGGCTTCATCCATGAAAAATATCGACCTGATCATCATCGGCAATAACTACAAACGGAAGACAAGGTCGTTTGTCGGCATTGATGATCCGAGCACACTCAATAAATACAACATTAACAAGGCGTTCATGTCCGCTACCGGGACAACGATCACCCACGGCCTGACGAATTCCGACTTACTGGAATACGAGGTGAAAAAGAGAATTTCCGAAAAGGCGAACGAAGTGTATCTGCTCGCGGATCATTCCAAATTCGGCAAATCCACACTTTTGACTTACGCGCCTTTCGACCGGCTTCACAGCATCGTCACTTCTCAGCAGCTCGATGAGGAATATACGAAGTATTGCCAAGAGCATCAAATCGACATTCACTTGGCATAGCGTTATAGTTAATAGAGAACGCTGCCGTATTTTTCCGGCAGTCGCTATGATATCCAATTTTTTCAGGGGGCGAAAACATGAGCAAAGTAACAATCGGCAAAACTGACCTAAAGGTATTTCCGATCGGTTTGGGAACAAATGCGGTCGGCGGACACAATCTCTATCCGAATCTGAATGAAGAAACGGGAAAAGAATTGGTCCGGGAAGCGATTAAAAGCGGCGTTACCATGTTAGATACCGCCTACATTTACGGTGTGGGCCGTTCTGAAGAATTAATCGGCGAGGTGCTGAAAGAATGCAACCGCGAGGATGTCTTCATCGCCACAAAAGCCGCTCACAGAAAAGAAGGCGATGACTTTGTTTTCGACAATTCACCGGCCTTTTTGAAACAATCGGTCGAAGACAGCTTGAAACGCCTGCAGACTGATTACATCGATTTATTCTACATCCATTTCCCGGATGAGCACACGCCGAAGGACGAAGCCGTTCAAGCATTGAATGAGCTGAAAAAAGAAGGAAAAATCCGTTCCATCGGCGTATCCAATTTCTCTTTGGAGCAGCTGAAAGAAGCCAATAAAGACGGCTTAGTCGACGTGATTCAAGGAGAATACAACCTGCTGAACCGTGAGGCGGAAAAGACTTTCTTCCCTTATACGACAGAACACGGCATCTCATTCATTCCGTACTTCCCGCTCGTATCCGGACTGCTGGCCGGCAAATACGACGAGAACACAACCTTCCCTGAAGGCGACCTGCGCAATGATCAGGCGCATTTCCAAGGGGAACAGTTTAAAGAAAACATCAAAAAAGTCAACCAGCTCAAACCGATTGCCGAAAAGCACAATGCCGATACGGCGCATATCGTGCTTGCCTGGTACTTGGCGAGACCTGAAATCGATATCCTGATTCCGGGCGCCAAACGCGCGGATCAATTAAAAGACAACATGAAAGCAGCCTCCATTACGCTATCTGCTGAAGAAATCGCGTTTATCGACAAGCTGTTTTCCTAAGAAAAAAAACACGCCTTTTAAAAGGGGCGTGTTTTTTTTATGTTTATATTTTTCTCTTCGGGGAATGAAATAGTTATCTAAATAAACTATTATGCGTTCCAAAAGATGAGGAGGATCATCTGTGAAGAAAAGTACCAAAAAATACCTGATTTACTTTTTCGGAGCATTAGGCGGGCTGCTTTACGGCTATGACACCGGTGTAATTTCAGGGGCTTTGTTATTTATTAACAATGATATTCCTTTAAACACGCTGACCGAGGGATTGGTCGTCAGCATGCTACTGCTCGGTGCGATTTTCGGGTCCGCCTTAAGCGGGACATGCTCTGACCGATGGGGCCGGAGAAAAGTGGTTTTCGTCCTTTCACTCATTTTTATTATCGGCGCGCTTGCGTGTGCGGCTTCGCAAACCGTCACTATGCTGATTATCTCCCGTGTCATTCTCGGGTTAGCCGTCGGCGGCTCAACGGCGCTGGTTCCCGTTTATCTATCTGAGATGGCGCCGACAAAAATACGCGGAACGCTCGGCACATTGAATAACTTAATGATTGTAACCGGAATTTTACTCGCATATATCGTGAATTACATATTCACCCCGTTTGAAGCTTGGCGCTGGATGGTCGGTCTCGCGGCAGTACCGGCGGCGCTTTTATTAATCGGAATCGCGTTTATGCCGGAATCTCCGAGATGGCTCGTCAAACGCGGCCGTGAGCACGAAGCCAGACAAGTCATGGAAATGACGCACGACAAAAAGGATATCGCCGTTGAATTGGCGGAAATGAAACAAGGAGAAGCCGAGAAAAAAGAATCTACGCTCGGCTTGCTGAAAGCAAAATGGATCCGCCCTATGCTGCTGATCGGGATCGGCCTCGCCATCTTCCAGCAGGCGGTCGGTATCAACACGGTGATTTACTATGCGCCGACCATCTTTACAAAGGCAGGACTCGGCACTTCGGCGTCCGTTCTCGGCACGATGGGCATCGGTGTCTTAAACGTCATCATGTGTATCACCGCCATGATCTTAATTGACCGGATCGGCCGGAAAAAACTGCTGATGTGGGGAAGTGTCGGCATTACCTTGAGCCTGGCGTCACTATCAGCCATTCTCCTTCTGGCCGGCCTGTCAGCTTCAACGGCATGGCTGACCGTGCTGTTTCTCGGCATCTATATCGTTTTCTACCAGGCGACATGGGGTCCCGTCGTATGGGTTCTGATGCCGGAGCTGTTCCCGTCAAACGCACGCGGAGCCGCAACCGGATTTACGACATTGATTCTGTCGGCAACCAACCTGATCGTTTCACTGGTATTCCCGCTTATGCTGAGCGCCATGGGCATCGGCTGGGTATTCGGAATATTCTCAGTCATTTGCCTCTCATCCTTCTTCTTCGCCGCTTACATCGTTCCCGAAACGAAGGGCAGAAGTTTAGAAGAAATCGAAACGCACTTGAAAAAACGGTTCTCCTTAAAGAAGCGCAGCAAACAAAATCAAATTCTTAAACAGCGCACACTGTAATAAAAAAAGGAATCGCCCCCGCCGGGCGATTCCTTTTTGGCGTCATACCATAACTTTGCAGATGTCATTCGTAAACTCGACCGGATCATGGATCGGCAGCCCTTCAATCAGAAGCGCCTGATTGTACAGCAGGTTTGTGTATAATGCCAGCTTTTCCCGATCTTGTCCGTGCGCGTTCTTTAACGTCTCAAACACTTCGTGGTTCGGGTTGATTTCCAGCACTTTTTCCGCTTTGACCTGCTGGCTGTCAGGCATGGCGTTTAACACTTTTTCCATTTCGATCGTCACTTCGCCGTCTGTCGCAAAGCAGACCGGATGAGATTTTAAACGTTTCGATGCTCTGACGTTCTTTACTTTATCCGCAAGAATCTCTTTCATGCTTTCGAACAGGTCTTTATATTCGTTCTCTTCGGCTTCAGTCTGCTTTTCATCTTCGTCACTGTCGATGCCTAAATCGGCGCTGGATACGGATTTGAACTCTTTTTCCTCGTAGCTTGTCAGCATTTTGATCGCGAATTCATCAATATCCTCCGTGAAATATAAAATCTCGTAGCCTTTGTCCGCCACCATTTCAGTTTGCGGCAGCTTTTCAATCCGCTCATATGAATCACCGGACGCGTAATAGATATATTTTTGATCCTCAGGCATTCTGGACACATATTCGTCCAGAGTGACGAGCTTTTTCTCCTTAGATGAATAGAAGAGAAGCAGATCTTTTAATACGTCTTTATTCGCGCCGAAATCATTATAGACGCCGAATTTCAGCTGTCTGCCGAAAGATTCATAGAAAGATTCGTATTTTTCCCTTTTGTTCTTCAGCAGGCTCTTCAGCTCGGCTTTGATTTTTTTATTGATGTTTTTCGCAATCAGCTTCAGCTGGCGGTCGTGCTGCAGCATCTCTCTGGAAATGTTCAGCGACAGATCCTCAGAATCCACCATGCCTTTTACAAAGCTGAAATGATCCGGAAGCAGGTCGGCGCATTTGTTCATGATCAGCACGCCGTTGGAGTACAGCTCCAATCCTTTTTCGAATTCCTTCGTATAATAGTCAAACGGCATGTTTTCCGGAATAAACAAAATCGAATTGTAACGCACCGCTCCATCGACGCTGATATGCACATGGGTCAGCGGTTTATCAAAACCGTAATGCTTCTCGGCGTAAAAAGCCTCGTAGTCCTCATCCGTCAGCTCGCTTTTATTTTTTCTCCAGATCGGCACCATGCTGTTGACCGTCTGTTCTTCCTGAACTTCTTCAAATTCGTTCTCGCTGCCCTCTTTCGGCTTGTTGACCGTCTCTTCCATTTTGATCGGGTAGCGGATAAAATCAGAGTACTTTTTCACGATCGCTTTGATGCGGTAGTTTTCTAAAAACTCATCATAGCTTTCATCTTCTGTGTTTTCTTTTATTTTCAAGGTGATTTCCGTACCGACGGTTTCCTTGTCACACGGCGCGATCGTGTAGCCGGCAGCCCCTTCCGACTCCCATACATACGCCTCGTCACTGCCGAGCGCCTTACTTTTCACCGTGACTTTATCAGCCACCATAAACGCCGCATAAAACCCGACGCCGAACTGGCCGATAATGTCATGGCCATCTTTCGAGTCATTTTCTTGCTTGAAAGCGAGTGAACCGCTTTTCGCAATCGTGCCGAGATGCTGTTCAAGCTCGTCTTTTGTCATCCCGATACCGGTGTCTTTGACGGTGAGCGTTCTCGCTTCTTTGTCCGCCGTCACT
Source organism: Bacillus sp. KICET-1 (assembly GCF_027721405.1). NCBI lineage: Bacteria > Bacillati > Bacillota > Bacilli > Caryophanales > Bacillaceae > Bacillus > Bacillus sp. KICET-1. The sequence goes on along the minus strand of NZ_CP113515.1, from coordinate 1,015,078 downwards.
TTTATGTAGTAATTGTCTTGATCAAACGTTAATGAATCATCGGTTAACGCCTTGTAATAGATTTTGTCAATCGCATCGCTCGCGTTGGAAATTAACTCGCGGAGAAAAATTTCCTTCTGCGTGTAAATGGAGTTAATCATCATGTCCAGCAATCGCTTGGATTCTGCTTTAAACTTTTTTTTCCGCACTTCAGATCTCTCCTTTAATTATGCTTTGATGTTATGTAAAATCTTTTCAGCATCTATTTATCATATACAGTTACAATTGTCAACTAGCATTAGCAGATGCATATATTGTAAATTTAACATGTTAATGGATTCATTTCACCCATTTTATCAATAAAAAAGAGAGAATGTTGATCATCCTCTCCTCTCTGCTTCTTTCCGGCGGCCGAATTCCTTCTTCATCCATATGTATGACGGGTAGAAAAACAAACTAAATAAGATAAGAGATCCCAAGTTTCGCAAAGACTCATGCAGAACATTTCTTACAGTGAGAGGAAATGTGATGTCCTGAAATAGAATAGAGATAACGGTGTAAATCACAAATCCCATAGGAACAATGGCATAACAATAAAACGCTATCTCCTTCTTATGCTGGATCTTCAAAATATGCAAACCTTCAATGATGTATATACATAATATTAACATATTTAATAGCTATTTAGAAACAGACCGCCGTATGTTTATCCCCCTATTCAGCGGGAACAGATATAAAAAAGGAGGAATCGCAATATGGGAAGATTAACAGACAAAACCGCAATCATCACAGGGGCCGCGACAGGCATCGGACAAGCGACGGCACGGATTTTCGCCGATGAAGGCGCCCGCGTGATCTGCGGTGACATCAATGAAAGCGAACTGAATGAAACCGTCAGCGCCATCAGAAAAAACGGCGGAGAAGCAGAAGCCTTTCACCTTGATGTATCAGACGAAGAAAACGTAAAGTCTTTTGCGGACGGCATTCAGCAAAAGTACGGAACAATTGATATTCTGTTTAACAATGCCGGTGTTGACCAAGAGGGCGGAAAAGTCCATGAATACCCGGTCGACCTGTTTGACCGGATCATCGCCGTCGATCTGCGCGGCACATTTCTGTGCAGCAAATACCTGATTCCGCTCATGCTCGAAAAAGGAGGCTCCATCATCAACACCTCCTCCATGTCCGGCCGGGCCGCAGACCTTGACCGCTCAGGCTATAACGCCGCAAAAGGCGGAATCACGAACCTGACGAGAGCGATGGCCATTGATTACGCCAGAAGCGGAATCCGCGTCAATTCCTTATCGCCGGGGACGATTGAAACGCCGCTCATTGATAAATTGGCAGGCACGACAGAAGACGAAATGGGCGAGGCGTTCCGTGAAGCCAACAAATGGATCACGCCGCTCGGCCGGCTCGGAAAACCGGAAGAAATGGCAGCCGTCGCGCTCTTCCTCGCTTCAGACGACAGCTCTTACGTAACGGGAGAAGACATCACCGCAGACGGCGGCATCATGGCATACACTTGGCCGGGAAAAATGCTGATTGATAAGAAGTGGAAGGAAGAGACGGAGTGACGATAGATAATAAAAAAAGCCAGTGTAAAAAAACACTGGTTGAACAAGCTGAGGGCGGGTTACTTAAACCAGCCCTTTTCCTTTGATCGGGTAATGGCTTCAATTCGATTTTTTACTTCTAGTTTATCCAGAATCATCGAAACGTAATTGCGGACTGTGCCACTTTTGATGCTGAGGGCGTTTGCGATTTCTTTCGTGTTTTTTCCGTCTGCGACAAGCTCGAGCACCTCTTTTTCCCGTTCAGTCAGCGGGTTTTCTTCACTATAGATGTCCTCCATTAATTCAGGTGCGTAGACGCGTCTTCCTTTCATGACGCTGCGGATGGCGCTGACGAGCTCATCGCTCGGGCTGTCCTTGAGCATGTACCCGCTGACGCCTGCTTTTAGCGCCCGCTGAAAATAGCCGGAGCGGGCAAAGGTCGTCAAAATGATGATTTTCACATCGCTGTCCTTGAGCTTTTCCGCCGCCTCAAGACCTGATACCCCGGGCATTTCAATGTCCATCAGACAGATGTCAGGAGCGTGTTTTTCCACGAAATCGATGGCATCCTGGCCGCTTGTGCCTTGGCCGACAACCGTCATATCCTCTTCTAAATTCAACAGCGAACCGAGTGCGCCGAGCAGCATTTGCTGATCCTCGGCAATGAAGATGTTGATCATCTGCTACCATCCTTTTCTTTTGATTTTGAATCATTCGGGATTCTCATGGTCAGCTTTGTTCCGGCAGCTGTATCGATGGCTAAACTGCCATTCGCGAATTCAAGCCGTTCTCTCATTCCAAGCAGGCCGTTTCCCTGTGAAAAAAAGCGGTCTTCTCTGCATTGAAAGCTGCCGTCGTCTTCTACCGTAATGACAACCTCTTTCCAAAGCTGCTGAATGGTGATGCGGCATACTTTGGCGCCGCTGTGTTTCACGACATTGGTGACGGCTTCTTTAATGCACATGCTGACGATGTTTTCGTTCAGCAGAGAGATATGTTTGGGCGCTTCTTTTTCTTCATACACAAATTCAATTCCTGCCGCTTCAAGAATTTGCCGAACATTGCCGAGCTCATCCTTCAATCGGATGCCTTTCATCGACGATACAATTTGTCTGACCTCATTTAAGGAGGTGCGGGCCGTCTGTTGAACGCTTTTCAGCTCAGTGCGGGCCTGTTCAGGGTCCTTGTAAATCAACTTCCGGGCAAGGTCGCTTTTCAGTCCGATTAAGGAGAGCTTTTGTCCAAGTGTATCGTGAAGGTCCCGGGCAATGCGCTGCCTTTCTTCCAGCTTCACAAGATCCGCGATTCGTTCATTTGCATATTCTAATTTCTCCTCAAGGCGCTCTCTTGCCTTTCTGCTTCGAATGGTGAGCGGGAGCAGGATGGCACTGATCAGTGTAATGACGATAAACGGAATTTGTGTCAAAAACCACCCTTTTTTCAGAACAAGGCTGAAGTTGACGGCAACCGCCGCACTGATGATATGAATGTAATATAAGATGTAAAAAGGAACTTTGTCTCGGATATGGCCGATGAAGTAGGCGATAAAGAAGGCGAAATAAATATAGCTGAACAGCATAACTGAGCTGGTCGAAATGCCGATCAGAAGAAGCGCCCATAAGTAAACCGGCCAGCCTTTTGCAACAAATGCAAAGCGATATGCGCCAAAGAAAACAAGTGTGAAAATGACGCCGGCCGCCATTACAAAGGTGGAAGAGCTCTTGAAAATAAAATAAAAGGGCAGAATGAAAAAAATCGTCCATATATAAGGAGAAATCCCATTCAGTTTTTGAAATTTAAAATATTTCTTCATCCTTATTCCACCTTCTGCCGCTTGTGTCTACCATCACTTTACCAAAACGCCGCCTTCATTGCATCCTCACACATAAAGAGCAGGCCCTTTCTGATAAGAGAAAGAGCCGCGCGCCATATCAGGCATTTTTCTTTAAAGGTTCTTTCGGCACCTGCTGGGGCGGCGGTGTTTTCCGCGCCTCCCGAAAGGTGACAAATTGCTTTTCATCCTCATCCCACAGACGGAATTTCATGGATTCAAGACTTGTTTTAAGCGTAATGGTCGGTACGTTTTTTAAAGGTTCATGCCCCTCGTGAGCGGCTTCCAGCTTGTAATTCGGCACTTTCGGGCTTAAGTGGTGGACATGATGGTAGCCGATATTGCCCGTCAGCCATTGCAAAAGCTTCGGAAGCTTGTAAAAGGAGCTTCCTTCTACCGCGGCCTGCACATAGTCCCAATGCTCATCGGCTTCAAAATAAGAATCCTCGAATGTATGCTGGACATAAAAGAGCCAAACGCCGATTGACCCCGAAATAAGGAAAATCGGACCCTGAACAAGCAAAAAGTTTTCCCAGCCGACAAGCAGGCACGTCGCAGCAGCCAATAAGACAATCGCCGCGTTCGTGAAATAGGTGTTCCAGCGTTCCTTGCGGCGGGCGCCTTTTACATTGAAACGGTTTTTAATCAGAAATACGTAAATCGGGCCGAGAATAAACATAATAAACGGATTGCGATAAAGTCTGTAGCGTACTTTTGTCCAGGCTGACGCTTCGTTGTATTCCTTGACGGTCATCATCCAAATATCGCCTGTTCCCCGTTTATCTAAGTTGCTGCTTGTCGCATGATGAATGGAGTGGCTGCGCTGCCATTGAGAGAACGGAAACAGTGTCAGCACACCTGAAATAAACCCAAACAGCCGGTTCAGCTTCTTTTGTTTGAAAAAGGATTGATGGCAGCAGTCGTGGAAAATAATAAAGATTCTTGTCAAAAATCCCGCTGCTATTACAGTAAAGGCGAGGGTCAGAAAATAGGAGACATCGAGGCTGAAGTAAGCAAGAAACCAAAGGGCAAAGAACGGTACAAACGTGTTGAGAAGCTGAATGACACTATGCTTTGTATCGGCACCGGAAAATGCGGCAACCTGCTTTTTTAAAGACGCTTGTTTTTGAGTTGCGGCGTGATTGATCATGGATGTCACGTCCCTTCTTTTTCATTATGATCCCAAGTATAACGGGGCGCCGGACGCTTTTGTAGTAGCAGCCATCATGCCCCGAATATGACATTTGTCATGTTTGGCAGCAGAAATGCTGATCTGGCGTCATATGGCAGGTTTTCTTTTTAGCCGGACAATTCATATCGGCACTTCTCGAAGAAAACAGCAAAAAAGAACTCCGCCTGTTTTGGGAGTTCTTTTTCATCATCTTCACAGCAAAATCACCCGATACTTCTTCACATCCAAAAACTGCAGAAACTCCCGGGCCAGCTTGTCCGGCGCGTGGTCTTTTCCTTCATGAAGGCGATATTGAATCAGACCGACGAGCATGGATGCGACATAGTATGCATAGAGCTTTTTGCCCGCCTGAATGTGCAGAGGCTGATGAAGATAAAACGATTGCAGCGCTCTGAACATTTCCGGGATGACGTCAGGCACTCCCGAACCCTCTCTCAGAAAATGGACGAGCGGCAGGCCGTCCGACAGTGCCGAAAAGAGACGGACGAGCGCGGCTTCCGCTTCTTCCATGGAGCAATCGGCAGGCTCTCCTTTTACCGTCAATAATCCGATCAGATCCCGGCATGATTGATGGATGATCGTTTTCAGCAATGCTTCTTTGTTGGCGTAATGGTCATAAAAAGTGGCACGGCGGAGGTTGCTTTGACGGGCAATATCGGAAATCGTGATTGCCGCGTACTCTTTTTTTTCCGCCATTAAGCCGATCATGGCTTCTTGCAAGGCCTGCCTCGTCCGGGTCACCCTGCGGTCGGCGGGCTTTTTTTCTTCTTGTTCCGGCACCCGGCGGCCGAACAGCCAGTAAAACCGTTTTTGAGAAATTAAATCCCACACCTGTCCGCTGATCGCTTCCGGGGATGCTCCGGGCTCCTCATTCAGCCAGTACAACACAATGGCATATGTGTATAACGCGCGGTAATGAATGTACATATCCTGTTCAGTCGGTGAGAAATCCGCATTGACCGGTGACAGCAGCACATCATGCCGGAACACATCTTTTAAAAAAGCATGAAAGTGAAAATACGGCATTTTATGACGGTCCATCATCGTTTGAAAAAACTCCCGATGCCGGTCAACAAAAGACAGGGTCGGATGCACTTTTTGCCATCCGCCATGTAAATGAAGCACATCTTTATTCTTCAGCGAATCATAAAGCGCTTCGCTCAGCCCGTCTTTCATTTCTTCCTCTATATCCTCTAAAATCGCATATTTATCTTCGTAATAAAGGTACAGTGTCCCCCGGCTCACATGCGCCCGTTCGGCGATGTCCTTCATGGTCACACGGCGGATATCCCGCTCTCCAAGCATGGCCAAAAGCGCTTGTTTGATGTCAGTTGTCACAGAATCCGGCATAAGAGACACTCCTTTCATTAGACAGATCACCGCAATTTGTACGGTAACGTATAGATGTGTTTACGCTGTCTTTGCCGCAAAAACACATCACATTATAATAGGCCCTGAAGAAACAAAAAAGCAACCAGAGGAGGAAGACCGATGGATCAGCATATAAAAGCAGACATCAAACGCGTCTTTGAGCTTCAGAAAAAAAATCAAAAAACGCTGCGTGCTTCAACAGCCGGGCAGCGCAGAGAAAAGCTTCAGCGCTTTTTAGATGCCGTCACCGCACATGAAGAAGAAATCATCGAGGCGATCAGACGGGACGTCCGCAAGCCTTATCATGAGGTGAAAAGAGCGGAAACGCAGGGAACGATCAAGGCGATTAAAGATAATATGAACAATCTCGACACCTGGATGGCGCCGAAACGCGTCGGCTCATCCGTCAGCCCCGACGCTGACGGCGTATTAATGTACGAGCCAAAAGGCGTCACCTTAATTCTCGGCCCATGGAATTATCCGTTTATGCTGACGATGGCTCCGCTTGCGGCTGCCATTGCGGCCGGCAACAGCGCGATTGTGAAGCTGTCCGATTTTACGATGGAGACGAGCCATATCGCCGCGACAGTTATTCGCGAGGCATTTCACGAAGAAGAAGTCGCCATTTTTGAAGGTGAGGTCGATGTCGCCACAGAACTGCTCGACCAGCCGTTTGACCACATTTTCTTCACCGGAAGCACGAATGTCGGTAAAATCGTCATGACGGCAGCGGCGAAGCACTTGTCGTCCGTCACGCTTGAGCTTGGCGGAAAAAGCCCGACGATCATCGACAGCGGCTATGATTTGATGGACGCGGCGAAAAAAATCGCCGTCGGCAAATTTGTCAATGCGGGGCAAACATGTATCGCTCCTGACTATCTTCTTATGAAGGAAGATGTACAGGACACCTTTACAGATCTTCTCCAGACCATTGTCAATGCAGGTTTTATGGAGGATGATCATACGGTTGACCGCAACAAATTCACGCAGATTGTCAACGACCGCAACTTTAACCGTGTCAAAGCTCTGTATGATGATGCCATTGAAAAAGGGGCGAAAACGGCGTTCGGCGGTGTATTTGATGCGCATGACCGCACGATTTCTCCGACCGTGCTGACAAACGTCACGCCTGATATGAAGATCATGCAGGAAGAAATCTTCGCACCGATTCTGCCGATTATGAATTACGAAGATATCAGTGAAGCCGTTGATTACATCACTGAACGGGACAAGCCGCTTGCCTTGTATGTATTCAGCCATAATCAGGAGCTGATCGATTATGTTCTGCAGCATACGACGTCCGGCAATGCTTCTGTCAATGATGTCGTCGTTCATTTCACTGACGTCAACCTTCCGTTCGGCGGTGTCAATACGAGCGGGATCGGTTCATATCACGGTGTGTACGGCTTTAAAGAATTCTCTCATGAAAAAGGCGTATTTATTCAAGCCTCTAAATAAAAAAAGAATCCGCGCACGCGGATTCTTTTTTATTATTTTTTTGCACCGAATGCGAGCAGTTTCGTATAAGTGCCAACGTAGAGCGTGCCGTCTTCAGCCAGAACCGGGGAGGAAATGACATTGCTGTCTGTTTGATAGCGCCATTTTTCATTACCGTCAGCGTCAACCGCATAGACGTTTTTATCGTCAGAGCCGAAGTACACATTGCCGTCCGCATCAATCAGCGGCGCCGTTCTTACAGGCCCGTCCGTATAGAAAGACCAGTTCATATTGCCGGTTTTGCTGATGGAAAACAGCTCGCCGCTTCCGGAACCGATATACACATTGCCGTTATGGTCGATCGCTAATGAAGAGCTGGAGAAACCGTTTAACGGGAACGTCCACTTTACAGCACCCGTTGATGTATAGGCATATAAGTTGCCGTCCTGGTTTCCGGCGTAAACGGTGCCGTCTCTATCTATAACCGGATAACCTTTAAACCCGTTGGACGTCGTTTTTGACCATTTCACTTGGCCAGTTCCGGAATTGATCGCGTAAAAGATATTATTGTACGTTGCCGTATACAGAGTGCCGTTTGATGCTAACACGGGAGCGGAACCGACCACGCCGTTTGTTTTAAACTTCCACTTCTGCGTCCATGTCGAAGGCGACGTCGGTTTAATCGCATAGATATAGTTATCCAGCGTCGACACATACAGCGTGCCGTCAGAGCCGATAGCCGCATCGGAACTAGGCGCTCCGCTCAACGGAACCGATGTTAAAATGTTTCCGGTTTCTTTGTCGATGAAATACAGTTTTTTATCGTGAGAAGGAAGATAAATAACACCGTTTGTTCCGAGCACCGGAGTCAGCGTATAGGTCGTCCCGAGGTTTTCCGTCACCCATTTCACAGTACGTCCGGATGATACGCCGTCAGCTTCCCGTCTTTTGATTGAATAAATACGGTGCCGTCCCCGTCAACCGCGGCTCCCGCGCCGTTTTGAGGATTGGCCGGAACATTCTTTTCCCATTTTAACGCGCCATCGGCAGTGCTTGTAAACCGGCTTTCTCTTGACCAGTTGAACATCGTCGGAGACATCGCCTGCGCGTCATACCGTCCCGCCAAGAAACCGGATGCCGCATGATTTTGTTTAAATACCGTTTCCGCAGCTTGAGCAGCGGCCGGATGCAGCCATTTTGCCCCCGGCAGATCAGAAACCGCCCCCACAGATAAAGCCGCAGCAACCGCAGCGCCGGCCGCCAATGTTTTCATTCGCAATGAAGCTGTCTTTTTTTTCAATGTCAGTTCCTCCCGTTTCTATTAAAAACTGCTATACCGCTTTCATCATACCATAATCATCCTATGAAATATTTGTATTTTCGGTAGATTTATAGAACAAATGTCACATAGCCTGCTGATGCTTCGGGGATGATCGAAACGCGGCAATATACCACACCACATTGACGATGAAAGCCGCGCCTGACCAAACGAAAAGGCCGTAATAAAGAGACAGCTCCTGCCCTAAGGAAATTGCGGTCAATAACGTCACCAACAAGACAGCCGCGCAAATGATAAGCCCGATTCCGCAAAAAACGGCCATGATGATTTTCATGACACGAATACCGAGAATATACATAATGAGCGGGACCGCATATATAACAAGGATCTGGCCGACGGCGGCCCACATGCCCGCGGAATTAAAACGATTCGCGTTCGGCCCCGTTTCCGCAAGCGGAGAAAGCGAGACGAGGACCGGCAATAAACAAAACAGCAGAGCGGAAAGCAAGGTCACCGCAACCGTACCTTTTTTCTTTTGATTCATGTGAATATCCTCCTGACAATAACCCGGCTTTTTTACCGGTAATCTGATAATATGTTATATTTTAGCACGATTTTTACTTAATTTGAGAATGTTTTGTCAAAAACGAATTTACAAATCCAGAAAAATAGATATAATAAATGTTATGGAACCGATATTGATTCATAAAGCGCTATCTAACAAAACACGAAGTGATATTATGACGTGGCTTAAACACCCGGAGGACCATTTTGATGAAAAACCTTACCTTGATCAGGGACTCAGCTTCCGCACCGGAATTTGCGTCGGTGATATTCAGGCAAAGTCGGGGCTTGCGCAGTCCGTCATCTCCAGCTACCTGCTGACCATGCAAAAAGCCGGCCTGCTGGAATCCGAACGAATCGGAAAATGGACCTATTACAGAAGGAATGAAAAACAAATTAAAGCCTTTGCTGACTATGTTCAGCACCAGCTATAACCATGAAAGGAGGTTTTTTTTGTTCTAACATATCTATTTTTCTGTATATGTAGTTATAAAAGGAGGCATACATAACAATGAAAAAAAGCAGCTCCATCTTCATTCTGTTTTTGGCATTAGGGGTTTTCGGAATTATCACGACTGAAATGGGCATTATCGGCGTTCTTCCGCAAGTGGCGGACAGATTTCATATTTCTGCTTCAAAAGCGGGGTGGCTTGTCAGTATTTTCGCGTTCATCGTCGCTGTGTCGGGACCGTTTTTAACCTTGCTTGCTTCAGGTATAAACCGGAAAGTCATTCTGCTTTTGGCGGTGCTGATGTTTGCCGTTTCAAATGCGGTCTACGCGTATACGGCGCATTTCAGTGTCATGCTGGCGTTTCGGATCATTCCGGCTTTATGCCACCCGGTGTTCTTTTCTGTAGCGCTTGCGGCCGCGGCCCGGCTTGTCCCCGCCGGCCAATCCGGAAAAGCCGTAACGAAAGTCTTTTCAGGCATCACCGCCGGCTTTGCGTTCGGCGTGCCTTTCACGTCTTATCTGGCGGATCGTCTCTCCCTTGAATCAGCATTCCTATTCGGCGCTATCATCAGTCTCATCGCATTCACAGGTATTCTTCTCTTTTTGCCATCCATGCCGGTCACAGAAAACATGTCTTTCAGAAGCCAGCTCGGCATCCTTCGCAAGCCGGTCTTGTGGCTTAATATCGCTGCCGTCACCTGTCTCTTTGCGGCCATGTTTTCTGTCTACAGCTATTTTGCGGAGTACCTCGGACGGGTGTCCCATATGAACGGCACATGGGTCAGCTTCATGCTGATGAGCTTCGGAGTGATTATGATAGCCGGGAATTTCGTCTTCGGCGCTTTGTTATATAAAAATATGAAAAAGACCGTCATCCTGTTTCCGCTTCTTTATACAGCCGCCTACTTGCTCATATACGGGTTTGGGACGTCTTTCGCGCCGATGGCCGTCCTCGTCTTCGTATGGGGCGCCGTTCATTCCGGCGGGCTCATTGTCAGCCAGACATGGCTTACTGCGGAAGCAAAGGAGGCCCCCGAATTCGGCAACAGCCTGTTTGTCTCTTTTTCCAACCTCGGCATCACCATCGGAACGGCGGCGGGCGGCTGGTTTATTTCCCATTTGGGAATCCATCAGCTGATGTGTTGCGGCATCATGTTTGCCCTTCTGGCTTTCGGGCTGATCATGGGACGCTTGGCATGGGGAAAGAGGCTGCTCGCAGAAGCTTAAGCTCCGTTGCAAAATCCGGAATGATTACGTATAATATTCCAGATTAAAGCAAGGGAGAGAAAATGATACATGGAAAGACCGGCAGGATTTTGGATTCGGTTTCTGGCTTACGTCATTGATCAAATCATCATAGGAATTCCGATTTTTATCATTCAATTTATGGTCTCTTTTTTATTTGCGGCAGGCGTTGCGGCGGCTGACCCCTTCATGACCGAAAATCAGTTTAACATCTCTTTTCTGGTGTTCGGCGTCATCCCGATTCTTGCGAGCTCTTTTGTGATCAGTATCTTATATTTCAGCCTGCTCACGGCCTCAAAGATGCAGGGGACACTGGGAAAAGCATTGCTAGGCCTTAAGGTCGTCAATGAAGATGGCGGACGCATTTCCATCGGCCAGGCCTTCGGACGCGCTTTCGCATATATCATATCTAAGCTCATTCTTTATATCGGATTCATCATGGGCGCCTTCGGAGAGAAAAAAACGCTGCACGACATCATGTGCAGCACCCGTGTTGTCTATAAATAATGACCTCAAGTCCGGGCCTTTTGAGCCCGGGCTTTTTTATGACGGCTGTGCCCGCCTGATGTCAATGCCGCCCTTTCCGTCAGCCTCAATGCGGATCGTCCCGTTCACAACGACAGACAGCGGATGAAACTCCGCATGCTGATCAGAAAAAATCCAGCGGCGCCCGTTCGGCCCTAAAAGCAAAAACGCCCCATCATTGTAATCACCCATAAAATGAAACCCGTTTTCACTAAGAGGCGCATGCTTTCTCACCGGAATGCCGAAACGCTGCAGCTCCTTCCCGGTCGATACCACCTCGGCAGCCGTCAGATTCACCTCGCCGATATTCAGGACGGACTCAATCGAAAAACGTTCCGCGCTTGCCGGCGATGTGTCTCTCGCGATGAATTCCGCCAGATTGTTGGACGGATCTTTAAAATAAAAGGAACGCGCCTGAATATGGGAGAAATACACCTCATCCTCCCCATCTTCCGTTTGAAAAACGACTTTATCCTTTATCCACGCCTTCGCCTCATCAAAACGATTATTCGGAATGTTAAACGCAAAATGATACGTCGGTTGAGAGTGAGAATCGGCGCGCCTGAATTCCAACTCACTTTCTCCCGCCTTGATGGTAAACGAATCACCGGACTCATCAATTAAAGGAAAACCTAACACCCGTTCATAGAAGTGTTTCGTCTCCTCCAACGCACAACTGTACAAAGTAATGTTATTTATTTGCATGATCATACCCCCTTTGGTTTATACTGCCATATAGAGGGGTTGATTCCTACTGTTTCGATTCACCAATTGAGAATCCCCCTTTCGCCCGGCGCTAAACATGACAAACAGCGCCAAACCGCTTATACCAGGCGTTTTTTAACGTCTGAAGCAAAAAAAGCAGAAAATAATACCCCATATAGCTTGACAAAAAATAAATGTTATTTAATAATCTATATATAATTAGAATTATTATTGAAAGATAAAGTGAATGCTTTGTCTTTTTAATATATTTCAAATCACATTTCAGGAGGAAGATATTATGTCTTTAATCGGAAAAGAAGTACTGCCATTCGAAGCAAAAGCTTTTAAAAACGGTGAATTCATCGATGTAACAAACGAAGATTTGAAAGGTCAATGGAGCGTTTTCTGCTTCTACCCAGCGGATTTCTCTTTCGTTTGCCCGACTGAACTTGAAGATCTTCAAGGACAATACGCTGCACTGAAAGAATTAGGTGTTGAAGTATACTCTGTTTCTACAGATACTCACTTCGTACACAAAGGCTGGCATGACAGCTCTGAAAAAATCGGCAAAATCACTTACGCAATGATCGGTGACCCATCTCAAACGATCTCCCGCAACTTCGACGTTCTTGACGAAGAAACTGGTCTTGCTGACCGCGGAACATTCATCATCGATCCTGATGGCGTGATCCAAACAGTTGAAATCAATGCAGGCGGTATCGGCCGTGACGCAAGCAACCTTGTAAACAAAGTAAAAGCAGCTCAATACGTTCGTCAAAACCCAGGTGAAGTCTGCCCGGCTAAATGGGAAGAAGGCGGCGAAACACTTACACCTAGCCTTGATTTGGTAGGTAAAATCTAAGGAGTGCATTCCATTGGTACTTGATGCAAATATCAAAGCACAATTAAATCAATACATGCAGCTAATTGAGAACGACATTGTTCTCAAAGTAAGCGCCGGTGACGATGACACTTCTAAGGACATGCTGGCTCTCGTTGACGAGCTGGCTTCCATGTCATCTAAAATTTCAGTTGAAAAAACTGAATTAAACAGAACACCGAGCTTCAGCGTTAATCGTACCGGAGAAGACACAGGCGTTACATTCGCCGGTGTTCCTCTCGGCCACGAATTTACATCTTTAGTGCTGGCATTGCTTCAAGTCAGCGGCAGAGCCCCTAAGGCTGATCAAAAGGTCATTGACCAGATTAAGAACATCAGCGGAGAATACCGCTTTGAGTCTTATATCAGCCTGACGTGCCACAACTGCCCTGATGTCGTCCAAGCATTAAACATGATGAGCGTGCTCAACCCGAATATCACACATACAATGATTGACGGCGCGGCATTCAAAGAAGAAGTAGAAAGCAAAAACATTATGGCTGTTCCGACTGTTTTCTTAAACGGTGAATCTTTCGGAAGCGGCCGTATGACCATCGAAGAGATTCTCGCGAAAATGGGCAGCGGCGCAGATGCGTCTGAGTTTGCCGACAAAGAGCCGTTTGACGTTCTTGTTGTCGGCGGCGGACCTGCCGGCGCAAGCGCGGCGATCTACACGGCGCGTAAAGGCATCCGCACCGGTGTCGTCGCTGAACGCTTCGGCGGCCAGGTACTCGACACCATGAGCATCGAAAACTTCATCAGCGTCAAAGCGACTGAAGGACCGAAGCTCGCTGCAAGCCTTGAAGAGCACGTGAAAGATTATGATATTGACGTCATGAACCTTCAGCGCGCGAAACGCCTTGAGAAAAAAGACCTCTTCGAACTTGAACTTGAAAACGGCGCTGTACTGAAAAGTAAAACAGTGATCCTTTCAACAGGTGCCCGCTGGCGCAATGTCAACGTACCTGGTGAGCAAGAGTTCAAAAACAAAGGTGTCGCTTACTGCCCGCACTGTGACGGACCATTGTTTGAAGGCAAAGACGTAGCGGTTATCGGCGGCGGAAACTCCGGAATCGAAGCGGCGATTGACCTTGCAGGTATCGTCAATCACGTGACTGTGCTGGAATTCGCGCCTGAACTGAAAGCAGACGAAGTCCTGCAAAAACGTCTTTACAGCCTGCCAAACGTCACTGTGCACAAAAATGCACAAACGAAAGAAATCACAGGCGACCAAAACGTAAACGGCATTACGTTCGTTGACCGTGAAACAGGCGAAGAAAAACACGTTGAACTCCAAGGTGTATTCGTCCAAATCGGCCTCGTGCCTAATACAGAATGGTTAGACGAAACGGTCGAACGCAACCGCATCGGCGAAATCATCGTCGATAAGAGCGGCGCGACAAGCGTTCCCGGCCTATTTGCCGCAGGGGACTGCACAGACGGCCCGTACAACCAAATCATTATCTCCATGGGATCAGGTGCAACTGCCGCTTTAGGCGCATTTGATTATTTGATCCGGAATTAATGTGAAAGCCGCCATTCATATGGCGGCTTTTTTAAATATACTAATTAAGAAGGCAGTATCTCCTCTAAACAATCCTCCCTGATTTTATAAGATTTTGGCCTTCTGCTTACCAGCTCAACAAATCCTTGCTGTTCTAAATAATCCATTACTCTGTTAATTTTATGTCTCGATTTATTTGAGAGCTCCATTAAATCTTGCACCGACAGCGTAACCTGATCATTTACAAATACATTAATCGTGATAATGATATTAAAAATATCACGTTCATCCTTATAATCAGCCCATTGATCACTATCAATATAGTTCCTAATTCGTTTCAGTTTCATTAAATTAAATTCAAGATCCTCAATAATCCCTTTTTGTCCTGACAGAAGCAATTCCAGCATATCCATTAAATAAAAAGTCAGCTCTCCCCGGTTTAAAGGTGCGGGAATTTCCTCTAATGCCTTATAATACTTATCTTTGTTCTTATTAACTGCGTAAGAAAAAGTGATGGCTGAATATTTTTCTAAGTATCGGGACAAATAACTCCCAACGATAAGGCGTCCTGTTCTTCCATTGCCGTCATAAAAAGGATGAATGTATTCATAGTAGTAATGAGCTGTCATGTAACGATACAGCTGGGGATGTGTTTCATCATGAAGATAAGCAATTAAAGCCTCAAGCGCTTCTGTTATCTTCTGTTCAGAATTAACGCCGATATGGGTGGTCATGTTCCCATCGTTCACTTCAACATAGCCTTTTCTGAATAGCTCACCATCCGGCGCATCTTCTGCTCCGATTTCATCTGCGACCAGCTCGTCATATAATTCCCTAAAGTCATGAATGCTTGTAAACGACGGAATTCGGTCTATAAATTGATATGTTTTCATCAATCCGACAAACCGCTTATGTGAGGGCTCGGATTGTTCTAACGCTTTAAGAGCCTCTTTCAATTCTTTTTTTGTACTGCGGATTCCTTCAATTTCATTATTACTCTGTGCTTCATTAATAATTAATTTATCAAAATAAGGTTTGACGGCAAATTCGGGGAGCTGACTGATAAGGGATGAAATTTTGGAACTGTTTAACAACACTTCATTATTCAGCTTCATGAGTTTATGTGTATTCACATAAAATAGCTCAAATGAATCGCCCGTGGGTCGGCCTTTTCGGAACCCCCGTATGTTTAATGATGTTGAATAACTGCCATAGCTGCTTGTTCTCTTTTTAAATTCTTTCTCATATGAATCAGCATCCATTTTATAAAAAAGCTTAGATAACTTCTCATACTTCATATCATCACCTCGCTTAATTTAAAATTATACACTTTTTTAAATTATACAATCATTATAGCCTGATTTCTAACAAATATTCTCGCTTTCCAATCAAAACAAAAAACGGCATACTGCATGGCAGTACACCGTCTGAAGCAATTCAATCTGTCTTTCTCCCTCTCGCCCGATAGATAAGAAATAATCCAATAAACCACAGCGGCGTCAGCAGCAAAGCCGGGCGCGTTACATCCGCAAACAGCATAATCACCAGAATGACGGCAAACAGCGCCAGCACGGCGTAATTGATAAACGGCGCAAACGGCGCCTTGAAAGACGAGCTTGCATGTAAGTCCGGACGGGTTTTCCTGTATCTGATATGACAGACAAGAATCACGCCCCACACCCAAATGAAACAAATCGCGCTGATGGTGGTCACGATGCCAAAAGCCGCTTCCGGTATCAATTTGCTTAAAAGAGCGCCAGCTGACAGCACAATAACCGATATCCATAATGCGCGGCTCGGCACATGATTTTTATTCAGCTTCGCAAAACTTGCAGGCGCTTGTTTCGTTTTGCTTAAGTTATACAAAATCCGGCTTGTTGAAAACATCCCGCTGTTACAAGCAGAAGCGGCAGACGTTAATACGACAAAATTAATGATTCCCGCGGCTAACGGGATGCCGACCAGGCTGAAGGTCTTTACAAAAGGACTTTCCGCCGCATTCAGCTGCATCCACGGATTAATACATAAAAGAATGAGCAATGCCCCGACGTAGAAAAATAAAATCCGCAATGGAATTTTATTGATAGCGGACGGAATATTTTTTTTCGGATTTGACGTTTCCGCCGCCGACACACCCACTAATTCCACACCGACATAGGCGAAGATCACCATCTGGAACGAAAGCAAAAAGCCTGAAAATCCGTTCGGAAACAAGCCGCCGTGCTCCCACAGATTCGCCGCTGAAACCGTTCCGGTATGCGTTTTGAACCCAATCACCAGCAGAACCACCCCGATGACAATTAACGCGAGAATCGTGACTACCTTAATTAAGGCGAACCAAAACTCCAATTCTCCAAAAATCTTAACCGTTAACAGATTAAGCCCTAATAAAATGAGCAAACAGATAAGTGCCGGAATCCACTGCGGAATATCAAACCAATATTTCACATACACACCGACGGCGATCACATCCGCCATAGCCGTCATAATCCAGCAAAACCAGTAGGTCCAGCCGGTGACAAACGCTGCACGCGGCCCTAAATACGCCTCGGCAATATCCGTTAATGATTGGTAGCCCGCTTTAGATAACAGCAGTTCTCCCAGCGCCCGCATGACGAAAAAAAGCGCAATACCTACAATAAAATACGCAAAGATGATAGAAGGACCCGCCAGCTGAATCGCCTTACCGGACCCTAAAAACAATCCGGTGCCGATCGTGCCGCCAATGGCGATCAGCTGCACGTGCCGATTCGATAAGTCCCTCTTTAGCTCTCGCTGCTCCACATCTGACTCCTCCTTACCTCTCTAGTGAACGACGAGCAAAAAAAGCCAATAAAAAAAGAGATTGGATGCCCTCCAATCTCATGGTCATAAGAATATCAAATTATATCTGCGCCGCTGACAATCAACAGCATGACAAATACATATTCGGTACTCTTCTGTCCTTTTGCCTGAGATTGTGAACCCTTCGGCGCCGCGGAAAACCCGCGGTCTCTCCAGAAGCCGCTCCTGCTGTAGTTCGACCCACAGCAATCATAGCCTGCTACGTATTGAGTTTCTGATAGAAATACCTATCAGCTAACTTTTTATTTTAATGGAACTTGAATGCATTGTCAATAGAGGGATGAGCTGCACGGCGTTATCCCGGTCCAATTTTTGATGCCTGAAGCGCCGTATTTTCCGTTTTCATTGTCTCAAAAAGGCGTTATGCGGTACTATCATATAAGGTCTAATCATTTAAACATTATGTCATACTTTAAATTCACTTTATCATACAATTGCTCGTAAATAAAAAGGGGATGGACGAGATTGGAAACGAAATATTTAGATCTGCTCGCACAAAAATACGATTGTGAAGAAAAAGTGGTCACGGAAATCATTAATCTGAAAGCGATACTGAACCTGCCGAAAGGAACCGAGCATTTCGTCAGTGATCTGCACGGGGAGTATCAGGCATTCCAGCACGTGCTGCGGAACGGTTCAGGAAGGGTAAAAGAGAAGATCCGCGATATTTTCAGCGGCGTCATTTACGATAGAGAAATTGATGAACTGACGGCTTTGGTCTATTATCCTGAGGACAAACTGCAGCTGATCAAACATGACTTTGATACGAAAGAGGCATTAAACGAGTGGTATAAAGAAACGATTCACCGGATGATTAAGCTCGTTTCTTATTGTTCTTCCAAGTACACCCGCTCCAAATTGCGCAAAGCGCTGCCCGCCCAATTTGCTTATATTTCTGAAGAGCTGCTGTACAAAACAGAACAAGCCGCCAACAAGGAACAATACTACTCCGAAATCATAGAACAGATCATTGCGCTCGGCCAGGCCGATAAGCTGATCACCGGCCTTGCCTACAGCACGCAGCGTTTGGTGGTCGACCATCTGCATGTTGTCGGCGATATTTACGACCGCGGACCGCAGCCGGATAAGATCATGGAAGAACTGATCAACTATCATTCAGTGGATATTCAATGGGGGAATCATGATGTTCTCTGGATAGGCGCTTATTCCGGCTCAAAAGTATGCCTGGCAAACATTATCCGCATCTGTGCCCGCTATGACAATCTGGATATTATTGAAGACGTTTACGGCATCAATCTGAGACCGCTATTGAACCTTGCTGAAAAATATTACGATGATAACCCGTCTTTCCGCCCGAAAGCGGACGAAAACAGACCGGAAGATGAGATTAAACAAATCACAAAAATTCATCAGGCGATTGCGATGATCCAATTTAAGCTTGAGAGCCCGATTATTAAGAGACGGCCGAACTTTAATATGGAGGAACGGCTGTTACTGGAAAAGATCGATTATGACCGCAATGAAATCACGCTGAACGGAAAAACATATCAACTGGAAAACACCTGCTTTGCGACGGTGAATCCCAAACAGCCTGACGAGCTGTTAGAGGAAGAAGCAGAAGTCATGGACAAGCTGCTGTTCTCTGTTCAGAACTCCGAAAAACTGGGCCGCCATATGAATTTTATGATGAAAAAAGGCAGCCTTTATTTAAAATATAACGGCAACCTGCTGATTCACGGCTGTATTCCCGTCGATGAAAACGGCAGCATGGAAACGATGATGATAGAGGATAAAGCTTATGCGGGCCGTGAGCTGCTAGATGTTTTTGAACGGTTCTTACGGGAAGCGTTTGCCCATCCGGAAGAAACCGATGATCTGGCGACAGATATGACGTGGTACTTATGGACAGGCGAATACTCCTCCCTCTTTGGAAAACGCGCCATGACAACCTTTGAGCGGTATTTCATTAAAGAGAAGGAAACGCATAAAGAAAAGAAAAACCCGTATTACTATTTGCGCGAAGACGAAGCAGCCTGCCGAAACATCCTGAAGGAATTCGGCCTCAACCCGGATCACGGCCATATCATCAACGGCCATACACCGGTAAAAGAAATCGAAGGCGAAGATCCGATCAAGGCAAACGGAAAAATGATCGTCATCGACGGCGGCTTCTCCAAAGCCTACCAATCCACAACAGGCATCGCCGGCTACACGCTCTTATACAACTCCTACGGCATGCAGCTCGTCGCCCATAAACACTTTAACTCCAAGGCCGAAGTGCTGAGCACCGGAACCGACGTCTTAACAGTGAAACGATTAGTCGACAAAGAGCTGGAGCGTAAGAAAGTGAAAGAAACAAACGTCGGTGAAGAACTGATGAAAGAAGTGGCGATTTTGGAGAAGCTGCGGGAGTATCGGTATATGAAGTGAAGAATATGGAGTTCAGGGATGATTCTCTGGGCTCTTTTTTTACGGTTTCCCTGTATGTAAAACCGATTTAACCGCTTCTTCAATCTCCCTATAACCCGTACATCTGCAAATATTGGACTCCAGCCAATTTTTTATCGTGTCATCACTTGCATTCGGCTCAGTATTCACTAAAGCATGACAATTCATGAGAAAACCCGGTGTGCAATAACCGCATTGAAACGCGAATTTTTCAATAAAGGCCTTTTGAATCGGCGTATTGATCAGTCCTTCAATCGTCGTAATGTCCTTTCCTTCCCCTTCTGCCGCAAGCATTAAGCAAGATTTCATCGGCACCCCGTCCGTTAATACCGTACAGGCGCCGCAATCCCCATTTAAGCAGCCCGGCTTTGCACCAGTTAATCCGAGACGAAGACGAAGAGCAAATAACAAAGTATCAGCCGGCCTGACCGTCATCTGTCTTTCCTCGCCATTTACTTTCAACGTAATAGGATCAGACATTTGGACCTCCTTCTAATTCCCGTAAGGCATCTAAAATTGTATTTTGCAAGACAAACATTCGGTATTCACTTGAGCCTTCTGCGTCATCAAGAACGGGTTTGGGTACATACTGTAAAGACCTGCTTACTCTTTCTTCTGCTGATCGGCTTTTATCGTTAAGCACAGCCTCCATTTCAGCAGAACGAAACGGAAATGGACATACGCCGCTGAAGGCCATTCTGATCTCATCATCTTTTTTCAGCGCACAGACTGTCACCAATGGATACCCGACATTCCACTGCTGTCTTCTTTTGATACTGACAAATGGCAGGTCAACGTACGCTCGATCGACAACGACATGAAATAAAAAATCACCTTTTTGCAACTGTATTTCCTTGTTAAATACTTTATTTATGGGACGGTAATGAATCCCCGCTCTCCCTGCAATCCCTATCAAACTATCAGAAATCAGCAACGGCAGCACGGCCTCACGGTAGTAGATGCCCCCGCAAATGTTTCCACCCAGGCTGACCTTATTTCGAGTCGTCCGATCGGCTATTTCACTTACCGTTTTACTTAATAGCGGAAATGGATTTTCTTCCTCCAGTTTCGTTAATGACACGCCTGCTCCGATCACCAGATAACGTTCATAAAAACGGATGGCGTGAAATTCCGGAAGCGCGTTCATATCTATCACCGCATCCGTATAGACGATATTCAGCCTTCCTAACGTGATAATTTCCGTGCCGCCGGAATAATACATTGGTGTTTTCTTTTCGGCCGCAAGCGAGTGAAATAGATTGATTGTTTCTTGAATGGTCTTCGGTTTAAAATAGTCGAAATCAAACGGTATCATCTTTCCACCCCTCTTGCGTTCTCCATAATCGTTCGGGAATGAGAGGAAGTTGATTCAATTGGACACCTAAAGCGGCGGAAAGGCAATTTCCCAATGCGGCCGGCATCCCCAGCAGTCCGTGTTCCCCGCCGCCGCGCGCTCCATAAGGCGCAATCACATGCGGGGTTTCAACAAATTCAATGATATATTCAGGCTGCTCTCCATAGTGAAGGGGGCGGTATGTTCTAAGCTGAGGATTTAATACTCTGCCATATGAATCAAAGACAAAGGTTTCTCTTCCTCCGAATGCGATTCCCATACTCATCCCCCCCATCACTTGACCCCTTGCAGCTTTTTCATTCAATACTGTTCCTATATCCACAACAGAATAGGCTTTTGTAATCCGATACGTATAATCCCGTTTATCCAACTCAACTTCAATTCCCTGAGCACCGACAGCCCACTCGGGTCCCGGCTTTCCTCTTCCCGTTTCCCGGTCTAAATTCGTCATCCGGGTTAATGTGTAATTGCCGCTCGCAATGATTTGGCCGCCAATGGTATTTCCATTCGGAAACGTATATCCGTAAGCAATGTCTTTTATGTCAACATGTACAGAAGGATGATCTATAAAATAAACCTTTCCGTCGGCCACTTCCAATTCCTCGACAGGAACCCGCAACACACATGATGCCGCGTCCTTCAGCTTTCGAATGGCTTCTTCCGCTGCATTCAGTACGGCTTTTCCGGCCATTAACGTCCCTCTGCTCCCCACGGTTTTCCAATGCTCGGGTGTTGTTTGTGTATCTACAAGCATTTTTACGTGAATTTTGCTTATATCCATTTTCATTCGTTCTGCTAAGATTTGGGCTAGCACTGTTTTTGTCCCTGTTCCAATCTCCACTATCCCTGACATCAAATTAATGCTTCCATCAGGATTAAAGGTTAAAATCACTCCGGACGTTGCATTTGTATCAAATGTTGAGGTTTTCCAAATGCAGCTGATTCCCTTCGCCCGTATCTTCCGGCCGTCGATTTCAATTCGCTGTCCCTCGTCCCAATTCATTAATTCCTTCAATCTTTCAATACATTTCGGTACATTTCCGACCGTGCTTGAATTGAGAAGAACTTGAGTCGGTGTGGTGTCACCGGGGCTAATGGCATTTTTATAGCGGAGTTCTAACGGGTCCATGTTCAGCTTTTCCGCCAATACATCCATCGTCCGCTCAAAAGCAAATAACACTTCAGCATGGCTGTAGCCCCTGAATGCACTTGGATATGGGTGATTCGTATACATACAATATGAATCACACGATATATGGTCGATAGCGTACGGACCCGTACAATCAACCACCGCAGCCCGGCTGATGTCCACTCCTTTATCAGAGTATGCTCCGCCATCAAATAAAAGCTGAATGTCCGCCGCCTTTAAAATTCCATTCTTTGTGGCCCCTAATTTGACAATGGCATCCAATCCTACATGAACGGGAGATGTGATCATATCCTCTTCTCTCGTATTAAACAATTTGACGGGCCGGCCTCCGACTGCTTTTGATGCCAAATAGGCAATCACCTCTAACTGAACGGCTGCTTTTCCCCCGTACGCCCCGCCTACTAAAGGCGTTTTGACGATAACCTTTCCGGGTTCAATTCCAAAATACCACTGCATTAATTTTTTAATGGCAAAAGGAGCTTGAGAGGATGTGGTAATGATAATCTCCTCATCCGCCCGAATTTCAGCGATCGAGCATCTTGTCTCCATCGCAGCGTGATCAGAAGGGTTAAAGGAAATCTGGAATTCTGCTGTCACATCACTTTCCCTAAATCCGTCTTCAATATTTCCTTTTCTAACCTTATCCACGTTTGCGATATTTGTCTTCGGAACCGGGAATACACCTTTTGTCTTCTCATAGCGGTCCGCATGTTCATGAACGAGCGGCGCATCCTTTTGAAAGGCCTCACGGGGGGAATTGACGACGGGAAGAGGTTTATAGGATACTTTGATGGCATCCGCGGCCTTTTTAGCTGTAATCGGATTTTCCGCAACAACAACAGCAACCGGCTCACCATGGTATCTGACCCTTTTATAAGCAATCGGCGATCTGTCTTTAATTTCTTCACCTGCAAGCGGAAAAGGTTCATCCCCCAATATCGCTCTCACGCCGGGAATCTTCCAAGCTTCTGAAAAGTCCATAGACACAATATCGGCATGCGCATATGGACTGGTCAGCATTTTTGCGTGTAACGTCCCTGTTTCTTGAAAATCATCCGTATATTTCGCTTTACCCGTCACTTTTTCAAGGGCCTCTTTCCGAATGACACTCTTCCCGATATACTCCAACTCATTCACTCCCCGAATTTATTCAGCAGCAGCGTATAATCTTCAGCTGTATCGACGTCATAAAAAAGCAAAGGGTCTTGAAAGCTGATCATTTTTCCCGTATTGATCATACTTTCACGGATCACATGCCGGGCGCCCTGGTCTCCCTTTAACTGATGCAATACCGGAAAACATTGATTGGAGAATAAAATGGGGGGCATAGGAAGATGTTGATTTTCAGCGGCGATAAATGAATAACGGCGCTCCTTGTGATAGGAATCAATTAACGTATTGATGATATCTGCGGTGACAAACGGCTGATCTGCAAGGAGAATGATAACGGCGTCAGCCTCGTACGCTGCCGCTTTTTGTAAACCGCATAGTATAGAATGGCCTTGGCCCTTACCCGCTTGCTCACATTCTGCCTGGCTCCACTTATTTGACATAGGGGATAAAAAGAAAAATTCCGAAAGCCAATGCAGTGAATCTCCCTTTCCCGTAATAACGAAAATATGATCTAATTCAGATAACAAAGCATGTTTAAGCGCCATACTTCCGAGGGAGACGCCATTGAGAACTAAACTTCGCTTATCCGTCCCCATGCGTCTGCTTGTACCGGCTGCCAGGTAAATGGCTGCTGTTTTCATAAGCGAGACCTTTGTTTTCGCATTTCTTTAATCATCTCGCCGACAATACTTACAGCAATCTCTTTAGGGCCTTGTGCCCCGATGGGAAGGCCGATAGGGGAATGAATATCTGCCGGAATCTCCGCCCCGCCTAACAGCCGCTCCGTGCGCCTTCTGGGGCCTAAAACGCCTTTATAAAACACATTCTCGTTTTTTATTGTATGTAAAATGATCTGATCTTTTTGAAAGCTGTGCGTCATAATGACAACAAAATCCCTTTTTGTCATGCTCAGGCCTTCCATGACTTCTTCCGGCGCTCCCGTTATCAAATGGCCGGCTTCAGGAAAATGCCCGTGATGACATAAGGCGGGACGCCAGTCAATCACCGTCACATGAAAGCCCGCACGAGCCGCCAACGAAACTAACGGCCTCGCATCTTCCCCTGCTCCGAAGACATATAGACAAGGCTTTGGAACCATCTGATGGATAAAAAATAAATCAGATGTATGTTCATCCCTTTTGATTCCCTTCTCTGTCTGTCTCAGTTTTTGAATACGGCTTTGTTCCATAACATCCCCGGTTCCAAACACGCTGCCGTCTTCAGCTATATACAGATCTTCCTTCGGCTCTAACGTTTCAGTGAATCGTTTCACTCGGGTCACAGACTTTTTTTCATCTAAGCATGTCTTGACTGTCATCAGATTTCGTTCCAATTCCCCTTTTACAGGCTCAAGCAAAACCGTCAAAACACCATTACAGCCAATGCCCTGTCCCCAGGATTAATCGTCCTCCGCGCTCATATCAAAGCGGACAATCAACGGCTCTCCCGCAGTCCAGACCTGTTCCGACCGTTCAACGAGATCTTCTTCCAGACAACCGGCGGATAACATTCCGACTCTTGTTTTGTCCCCTAAAATCAGCATGGAGGCCCCTTCCTTCTTATAAGCGGACCCCTCTGTTTTAATGATGGTAGCCAGTACCTTAGCTTTTTTAGAAGTGGCGATGACATCCAAAATCCGGTGTATATCATCCATTTCATGTCCCCCGCTTTTACCTGATCATATCTGCATCTGTATATCCGTATTCTTTTTTTCCGGAAAACATTACAAACGCTTCAGCAATTTCTTCGTTTCTAAAAAAAAAGAGTCTTTATAGACCTTATGACCGGGCGGCGGGTGCGACAGCATGTCGGAACGGAGAGATTCCAATAACATGACCTGTTCCTTCTGTTTCCAATTGTCTGTTTCACCATGCTGTATGCCTTTAAAACCCGCAAAGTATTCACTTAACACTTGTAAATCATTCCCCAGCTCCCTTTTGTCACTTGAAGATAAAGCTCCTTCTTTTTCCCATTCTTTTAACGTTTTCACTATATTTGATAGATACTCAAATCCGGCGTTCAACTTTTGCATCTCTATTTGATAGCTTGAAATGATGATTTTATGTTTTTTTCTGACGGGGTTGAATTTTAAGCTGTCAGAGGCTGTTTGCAGCATCTCTTTTGCCGTATGCAGCTCCCGCAGAAGATGGTTCATTTTATATTCCATAAGGTTCCCTTTTCCTTGTCCCCACTCTGATTGCACCCATTTGGAGAGGTCTGAAAGTGTGCCGGAAAGCTGACGAGCCAATGTTTGAAAAGAGTCCGCTGCCTTTTTTGTGTAGTCCGGCGGAAAAAGGAACATGTGAACCAGAATGGCGATGATGACGCCGATCACCGTATCGATGATTCGGTCGAATGCATAATCTTTAGAGTTCCGTTCAAACGTAAAGACCAACAAAATGGTGAGCGCTGCCTGATGTAAAACCGTTACATCTATTCGTAACCACTTCGCAATGTAAGTACCGCCTAATAGGAACAGCCCCAGCATCCAGCCATTCATTGGCAAGTGACTGACAAGATAGGACGTTAGCATGATCCCAATCGCAGTTCCCGCAATACGATGAAAAGAAAAGCGAATCGACTGATCTATCGTTGGCTGCAAACATAAGATAACAGATAGAGGCGCTAAATAGGGATGATCAGAGCCCGCCAGTTTTGCCGCTTCCCAAGAAACAGCAGATGCAATCGCCATCTTCCAAACCAAAGATGTTTTGTTTTGAATTTTTTCACTTTTCACCATACACCCCCTCCTTTCAGAAACCTTTTCCACTAGGTTTCCGTGACGCAAAGGGATTTATACTGTCGTATGGAAAAAGCGGAAGATGGGAGAACGTTAGCAAATGATACATTATTTACTACTCTTTGCAGGTGCTTCACCTTTCTTGATAGCTTCGCCCCAGATATGAAGCCTGTCCCCCTATGCCTTTCGAAGGGAAACATACAAACCGTGTTGGTTAATGTGATGAAATTGGGTGAATTTTTTATCATTTTATATGGTAAGGGTTTAAGATGCAGATTGCCTTTGTTAGTATGGCAACCAAAGGAGGAGGATCAATTATGCAAAGCAGAATGAAGCTAACCGCAGTGAAACTGGCAGCCTTGGTATTCCTAGCAGGTGCCTTTGCCCTCCCGGTTTTACCTCATGCTGCGGCTGCTGCAGAATCCCAAGCTACATACAAAGTTGAAAACCTCAACGACAGTGAGCTGAAGATGACGTTCAATCATGCAGATGTTCATATTGACGCTAAAGGCAATGCAACCCTAAAAGACAACATAACGGGCGAGGAGCAGGCTCTTCCGAAAAGCTCTGCTGACAAAAATGGTGACCCCGTTACACTGAATATGAAAAAATCAAAAATGGCGTTTTAGTCAAAGTCGTAAACAAAGACGCTGGAAAAACGAGCGGGTCAATCAGCACCCAATCAGTCGGGAAATGTATTTTAGGTACTGGCGGTGGTGCGGTAACTGGAGGCGGCACACTGGGTCTTGCAGGAGCTGCTGTAGGAACAGTCACAATACCCGGTATCGGAACAGTAGGAGCGGGTGCCGTCGGAGCAATTACCGGCGCTGTTGGCGGCGCAATGACAGGAGCTGCCGCATCTTGCTTTTAACCATGAAGAAAAAGGGGCCCGCGCCCCTTTCTTTTACTAACTATGGAAGGTGGTCGACATGTACAAAATCATCATTCCTTCAATACTAGCCATCTTCATTCTCTGGATACTCTTACAGATTTCCCTGGAGATAAACATCGTTAAGAATCCATTGAATTACTTTATTGTATTCATTGTCTTCTTTCTCTTTATAAAGATGGTGAAAGAGAAGCAACAGTAGGTTGCTTCTAATCAGCTGTGGGAAACCAGATTTGTATCGGAATCTGGTTTTTTTGTGTTTTATTCACTATAAGTTAACAGGAGAATTCGCAGTAAAATTGAATATTGACGACAAGTCATTGACCCTTTAAATTTTTAAGTTTACTTACAACCTAAAAATACAGTTATTAGAATTTAATCTATCCATTTCTTCATGATTATGGATATGATATGATATAATGTATCTATCATCTAGAAAGGATTGAATTTTTTGACTAGCAAATCAGATGAATTTAAAATCATTTCTGTTTTTAATCATAAAGGTGGTGTAAGCAAAACTACCACAACTTATAATATTGGTTGGAAACTAGCAGACAAAGGATATAAAGTTTTATTAGTAGATGGAGATCCACAATGCAACTTAACAGGTTTACTATTAAAAGAGGATTTTGAAGATTATTATGTGGGAGAGAATAGCTATAATAATATAAAAGATGCTGTTCGTCCTGCATTTGAAGGGGCACCTCAACCAATTAAACCTATTGAGTGTTATTCACCATCAGAAAATCATAATCTCTTCTTGATACCTGGCCACATGGATTTGTCAGAATATGATCCAGCTCTTAGCTTAGCTCTGAATAGTAATAATGCAATTACTACTCTCCAAAACCTACCAGGTTCTTTTTATGAACTAATACAACTTTGTGTCGACAAATATTCAATTGACTATGTATTAATAGATATGAATCCTGGATTAAGTGCTATAAACCAAACATTTTTTATTTCTTCTGACGCATTTATAATTCCAACAAACCCAGATCCATTCTCTATAATGGCCTTAAAAACAATGAGCAAGATACTACCAAGATGGAAACAATGGGCTAATAACTTTGCTCCCGTTTTTTCCAGTGCAACATATCCACTCCCACAAAGAAGCCCTAAGTTTGCTGGTGAGATTATTCAAAGATTCAATTTACGCAATAAAAAACCGGCAGCTGCTTATAAAGATAAGATTACTGAAATTCAGAACTTTATTGAGAATGACTTCCTATCTACTTTAAAATCTGTTGATATGGTATACGATATTACAGAATCTAAAGCAGCTAATTATGTCGATTCGTATTGTTTAGCTCAAATACCCGAATTTGGCGCTTTAAACCAAAGATCTCATGAACATGGTGTGCCAATTTTTTCATTGAGTGAAGAACAAATGGGAACAACCGGACCAGTTAAAGCTCAGATGTTAGAGAAACAAAGAGAGATAAATTTCATTTTTGAAAAATTAACAAACGCAATTGTTAAAACAATAAAATGAATTTGGCAATCAATCAGTTTAAAATAATAATCAAAGAAACACAGCAAATGACAACTGTTTATGAGCACTTTAAAATTCCATTAGATGATTTACTAAGATGGCAGTGGACTCAGGCTGTCTCAGCCTTAGATAAATATATACATGACATAATAAGAATTGGTCTCATTAAAACATTTAATAAAGAGATAACCCCTACCAAAAGTTTTAATAGTTTTCCTATACCTGTTTCAATTATTGATGACTCATCTTTTATTTCACATGCATTTGAACAATTTATAGTTAAAAAATTGGCTTTTAATTCGTATCAAACTGCAGAAAAGATTAATGAAGGGTTATCATTAATTTGGACAGAATCGCATAAGTGGCAGACTATTTCAATTCAAATGGGGGTGGAAAAGAATTTCCTTACTAAGAAGTTGAATCTTATTGCTCAGAGGCGTAACCAAATAGTCCACCAAAGTGACTACCCCTCATTTTATCTTGAAAAAGAAAAACTTAATCCTGCTCAAACTGAAGATGTAATTAGTTTTATCAATCAAATAGTTGAAATAATACATTATGAATTACAAAGAGAATTCACCAATAGGAAAATAATTAAAAAAGGTAATCTACGTTGATTACCTTTTTTTAATTACCCCATTTAGAATTAACTGTACAAAGAACAAACATACCAATAACAACATACCTCCAATATTGAAAATATTGAAATAAAAAGTCAAATTAATACAGCCTATAAAAAAAAGGATTCCTTAATTATTAAAATTGAGAATGTTAAACTTTTTACCTTCTTTTTTTCGGTTCTCAAACCATTTTTTAAGTACTCATCACTGACTAATTTTCTGACAATTAGTTTTTCATATTTGTTCAACTGTCTACCTAAGCTTTTTCTAAGTGTTATATATGATTTGATAATTGAAACTAGATATATAATATTAACCTCTAAAGAAATGGTAAAAAGTTGATTATTATCTAGATGGTTATTTCTTTTGAAACGATCATAATTACTCATACCTAAAGGAAAGGAATGGACACTATTAGAAAATAAATTATATATACCTTTCTCTACATCCTAATTTCCAGTACTCATTTTTCTTTTAATACGATAATTTAAATGGTTTTTTACTTCTTACATTTCCTGTAGTTGTTTTTTAGTTTCTTTAAATAAAAGCCTTTGTTTAAAACCTGCTTTCTTTTTAAAATACCTTCTCTCTAAGTGGTCCCGCAATTTTATATAAAATCTAGTGCCTTATTTATGTGAACATCTGTCGTTTTAATTTTAAGATATTTTGCTACTGCTCTAATTCTAGAATCTTGTTAGATATATGTAAATACATAACAAATTAATTATCTTCAAAGAGATAAAGAAAGTCTACCACTCCCCTCACTGTAAATGATTTAACATTTATTATAATAGGGCTCTGCATTTTCATCGACACCTTCTGCGGCCCATACCATTACCTACAAGGCAAATTATAATAACTTTAACAAATAATTTTCTTGCGGCACTCGGGATCTCCCCTTTAGGTAATGAATCGCTGATAGATTTCGCATGTGGATACTCATTGTAAAAATTATTCCATTCGAAATGAACTGTCCTATTAATTTACAGTCGTCCTCAGGTATTGTGTTGATTCTGACATTCTCAAGCAAGGTTTTTATTTGTATGACAGAATGATCTGGTTTAGCTGTAATTGCATATTTCAAACAATGTTCTATAAGTGCTAACATCTCAATGCCTGTAATTTCGTTATCATTAGGGTGAGCAGAACTAGCATGATTCCGCAAATAATTGACATGCTCAAGCCTCTTGAAAGTAACATCATTGATTAATCCGATTCTTCTACAAATCTCAAGTAAATCGTGTCTGATATAGCCTCTAAATCTTCCTCTAGGTGTAAATGCTTATACCGTGATGAGAGAGCTTCCGCGCTATGTTAAAAAAATGTTGTAAATCAAACTTTGAAACAAGATATCTTACTGCTTTAATCGTTTCATCCCATAAAAAGTTTAAAGCGCCATCAAATAACCCAATCGTTACAGCGGACAGTAACTACTTAGATAAGTAAAATGCCTTCACATGCTCGTCGTAAGGTAAAACTTCTAACGTACTTTCTAGTGAGAATATGACTTTTCTTCTTTCTTCAATTGGTGAAAGAACATATTTTCA
Source organism: Bacillus sp. KICET-1 (assembly GCF_027721405.1). Taxonomy (NCBI): domain Bacteria; kingdom Bacillati; phylum Bacillota; class Bacilli; order Caryophanales; family Bacillaceae; genus Bacillus; species Bacillus sp. KICET-1. Next base: position 984,398 of record NZ_CP113515.1, on the reverse strand, counting down.
GTAGGCAGTCCCATCCTTACAAGCATATTAGCTAAGGGTTGGTTTAATGTAGCAATGGAATTATCAATTTTAGCAGGTGAATAATCAGCAGGAATAATTTCAAAAGCACTGCTCTTCTCCATAATATACCCCTATGTAAAATATTCCACAAAGAAATTTCACCTAATAACTAAGAATTAGAAAATGCAGAAATAGTTCAGATTAAACTTAATCTTAATTTAATCTACCTACTTCATAAACATTAGCATTTCCAGGGACGTCCTGAAATATAAAACCGAATTTTTGTTGCGACCATATCAAGAAATGTCCATTATTCTGCCCACATTCAGGACAATGAATTGTTGAACTATTATGCGTATCTTTATTCCATGTACAAATAATAAAGTGTAAACCACATTCGAAACATTTTACTTTCTTTTGGGTGTAGGTAGCAGTAGTTTGAATCAAATTACTAATTAGTTGTTTACCTTCCTCAGTTATTTCAATTAAACTTCCAGTCGTATTTATTAGACCATTTGCAAGTAACTCTATAACAAAATCAGGATACTGTGCTTTCCCATTAAATTTTTTAAATATATATTGTCCACCAATATCTATAAGAATCGAATCCTCTGTTGTTTTACTAAAAGTTGCTGGTTCTCCTTCACATAGAATGGTAGACAATAATTCTATTGCTTCAGTACTTAAAGCCTCATCTCCAACCTCTCTGTTAAGTTTATTTGTTTCAGCTAATATAGACGATATTAATTCAATTTCTTTTTTATCTATTGAACCACTTTTAGGGAGCTGACCTACTCTAACCAATTCATAAACATCATCCCTAATTTTTTTAAGTTCTTTCTCAGAAAAATTTTGTGTCATTTTTGTTTTTGTATGTATACTCGCATGACACTCTATACAGACAGGTATCAAATTATCAAAATCATCTGATCCTCCATCAGCCTTTTCACGTATATGGTGAACCTGAACATGTAATGGTTTAAATACTCTGCAGACACAACAAGTTCTAGCACTCTTAGCTAAGACTTCTGAGCATACTTCTAAAGTTAATGCCATATTTAGTCACTCCTAGTGTTTTATATTTAAAAAATAATCATTAAATTTGTTTATTTCGACAGATAATTCGATTTTCCCGTTTACCATCACTTATGATAAGGCTCCCCACGATTAATCCGAAACGCCCGATAAACCTGCTCCACTAAAATCAGCCGCATGAGCTGATGAGGAAACGTCATCTTTGAAAATGACAGTTTGTCGTCTGCCCGTTTCATGACGGCGTCGCTTAGGCCGAGTGAGCCGCCGATGACGAAGGTGATTTTGCTTTTTCCATAAGTCGCCAGCTTATCTATTGTATCGGCCAGTTCTTCGGATGTTTTCATTTTTCCTTCGATGGCGAGGGCGATGACGTGGGTGTCCGGGCTGATTTTGGCCAGGATGCGTTCGCCTTCTTTGTCTTTGACGATTTTCATGTCTTGGTCGCTCAGGTTTTCCGGGGCTTTTTCGTCCGGGAGTTCGATGATGTCGATTTTTGCGTAGGCTGAAAGTCGTTTTTTGTATTCTTCAATGCCTTGCTTGAGGTATTTTTCTTTTAGTTTTCCAATTGTCACGATATTGATATTCACAGGTCATCCCCACTTTAGAAACAAGTTATTCATATATATTGTCCACAATTGTGGATATCTTTTCTGTATTTTGTGTAGGATCATTCGTTCCCTACTAGATATGTTGCAGTGTCCCCACATAATTCACAGGCTGTGGATAAACTGTTAGTATGTTCGATTTTTCTGATTTCGGGCGGAAGCTCATGATCATCTATGTACATGTCCAGCACGGTTTCGATATGTTCTTCACAAGAATAATAAGCGGTTTTCATTGTTACGTCCTCCGGTTTTCTTTTGCACGCGGCAATTGTTCTCTTTTCAATATAACCTATTTATACACATGTTAGTAGTGCTTCGGGCTGAGTTTTATCCACAATTCGGCAAATCACGCGCAAAAAGAGCCGGTGTTTTCAGCATCCGGCTCTTTACGTGTTTTCTCTTTTTTCTAAGCGAAGGACGAACAGAATTCCTAATAGACACGCCAGCAGTGTAGAGCAAACATCAATCCAGTCCGGCTTTCCGCCGTTTAAAAAAGAGTTGGTTATTACGGAAACCAGGAGAATGGTTACGGTCACCGCGGCAAGCTTTTTCTTCATCGGCTCCCTCCTAAATTCCTCTATCTCTATGTTCGGTCGGCTTTTCTCTTGTTATATAGCCTTATCATAAGGGTCACAACGATATATACAATCATAATCAATGCCCCGTTGCTCATATCAGGGTATCCAATCAACATATTCATTATGACAAAAACAATGGTTATACAAATGACGGACAACAATAAGAAGATACTGAATGATTTCAAATGAACACCTTCTTTCTTGCAGTAACATTTCATTATAAAAAGCTTACCAAAAGCGGCAAGCTCTTCCGATATGTTTATACTCTTCAAAACCCACCCATCACCTGCACATCATACAGCTTGAGATGGCTTTTCGGCGTGATGATGTTTTTTAAGTTTGGGATGGTCAGGCCGTTCAGTTTTTTGCCCGTTTTCAGGTCGAAGGACTCGATTTTGGCGGGCTGTTTGTAGCTGTACGTGAACAGATACAGCTTTCCGTTTTGATGCGTCAGTTCTTTGAAGTCGGCTTTCATTCGTGATGCGGGGAGCTTGAAGGCTTTTTTGCTTTTTCCGGTCTCAGAGTTGATACGGTACACGTTTCCGAAGCCGTCAACGAAATAGAAGCTGCGCCGCTCCATGAAAAAGCTTTTTTTGAAGCTGAACGGCATGGAGTCATAGATCGTCTGTTCGTCATTATTATAAGCGGCGATGTCATACGTTTTGATGGCGCCGCTGTTTTTCATGACTTTCACCATTTGATAGATGTGATCTGCTTTTTCCCCTCTGGTGACAAAGCAGACGGCGCTGTCGTCCGCTGCGAGCTGGGATTCGACAGACGTGCCTTCTTTGTACGTCCATGTCGCGATTGATTTTGTATGGAGCTTTTCTTTATCGGCCTGAATGTCTTGGACGTGATAGCCTTTTTCGTCATCTGTCGGCGTGAGTGCGAAAAGATGATCTTTAAAAAAGCCTGAAGCGCGGATGTAATGCGGGATGACGTCTTGCTTCCAGCTGCCGTCAATCTGGCGGTACAGCTCTGAGCGATAGCTGCCGCCGCTCTTGTCGTAGCCCGAATTATACAGCGTGTAAAAGCCTTTCGCCCGTTCGATATATCCCGCGCTGTCTCCCGTATGCTGGTACGCTCTTTTATACGTGTGAAGGCCGCCCTGAACGGTGTAGATTCCTTTTTTGTCCTCCAGCAGCACGCTTTCGTCATGCACTTTGGCCGATCCGAGCTCAAGCCCCTTCATTTGATAAGAAGAAAGCCGCCCTTTTTCATCGGCGAAGAGGGCGTAGCTTTTTCCGCCGCCGAACGTGTCTTGGTCAGCCGCAGTGGAGAAATACAGCAGCGCCTCTTTATCTTTCAGAAAATCAGGGTCATTTAATGTGTCTCTCGCAACCTCCGCAGGATCTTCCGTGGGGAAATAGAAGAAGCATAAGACCGCTGCGGCGGCGATGATCACTAAGGGTATCGAGATGATTTTTTTCACGTTGTTCTCCTTAGTGAATGGTCAGGATCGTGGTTGTGTAGGACGAGCTTGTGATGTCGCGCGGGTATACGCCTAAGCCGCCGTTAGAGTCGATATCAATCCCCGCTTTTAAAAGGAATGCCGACCACAGCAGTTTTGAGCAGTTTTTGGCGCCTTCATGGCCCGTATTTCTGTTATTGACGAAGTTGAAGGAGTACTCATCACCCACTCTTGATACGGCCCAGTCAGCGGCGGCTTGTTTTTGGGCATCAGTGACTTTCACGGTCTGAACGATTGAATTGTCTTCGACTTCTCTGCCGTTATACGCAATCTGGCGGACGCCGTCTCCCGGCACGGATTCAACAATTTTATCAGCGGATGAATACATGCCGACATGCCCGTGATTGTAATAAGCCGTGTATGAGTTCGTGTAATAAATATTGCCTTTTGTGCTTTTCGGAAGTTTTTTGGTTCCTGACGATCCGCCCATTGCAGAGATTCCTTCTTTGGAAGTGATTACATTTCCTTGCACCTTGTCTGCCGTGATTTCTTGATGAAACTGCTTGAGAATTGCTTCTGTTGAAACGTGCTTCTGTTTGGCAAGCTCTTTGGCGGATTGGAGAACGTCTTGAGGAGTCGTGCCCTGCTGAAGGTCTGCGATTTCTTTTGCGTAGCGGGCTGTTTCTGTTTCTTTCGCTTTTACATTCAAACCGGAGAATGACAGAACCATGGTGAATGACAGGGCAAACGGGAGGACGGCTTTGAACAGCTTTTTACACATTGACTTCGCCTCTTTTCTTTAAGGTTAATTTTTCCACGTTTTCATTATATGACGAAATTGCGATAAAAAAATATACAACTTACAGATTTTTAAAAATTTTATAACAATATGTAAATCATATACATAAATCATTTTCAAATATCAGGAAATCCGGTTATCATACAAGAAAGGGGGAGGACATATGAAGGACAGAACAATCGGTTCGATGCGGGTTTCCGCAATGGGATTAGGGTGCATGGGCATGTCGGAATACTATGGCAGCCAGAGTGAGGAAGAGTCGATTTCCACACTGCATCATGCCGTTCATCTCGGCGTGAATTTGTTTGATACGGCTGATCAATATGGATTGGGTGCGAATGAAGAACTTGTCGGCAGAGCGCTTGCCCCATTCAGAAAGGAGCTGTGCCTCGCGACGAAATTCGGTTATGTCCGAAGCGAAAAGGGTGAGTTTATCGAAATTAACGGACGGCCCGATTATGTGAAAAAAGCGTGTGACGCCAGTCTGAAACGCCTTGGGACGGATTATATCGACCTTTATTATCTGCACCGGGTTGATCCGCGGGTGCCGATTGAAGAAACTGTCGGCGCCATGAAGGAGCTGATTGACGAAGGAAAAGTGAGGTATATCGGATTGTCAGAGGCTTCCGCAGAAACGATCAGGCGCGCCGTCCGCATTCACCCGATTGCCGCGCTTCAATCGGAATATTCTTTATGGAGCAGGGAAGCGGAGGAGCATGTGCTGCCCGCCTGCCGTGAGCTCGGCATCTCATTTGTGCCTTACAGTCCGCTCGGCAGAGGTTTTCTTTCCGGAAAGATGACGTCGACCGATCAGCTGGATGCCGATGATTACAGAAGAAGAACGCCGAGATTCCAGGGAGACAATTTGGCGGTGAATATAGGGCTAGTCCAAAAACTTACCGCCATTGCCCGGGAAATGAATATCACCGCGCCTCAGCTTGCGCTCGCATGGGTTCTCGCAAACGGCGATGACCTCATTCCGATTCCGGGTACAAAAAAGAAACACTACTTGGAAGAGAACCTCGCCGCTCTCGACATTGTGCTTCCGGAGGATGTGAAGGCGCGGTTGGATGAGATGTTTCCGATCGGAACGGCGGCCGGCGAGCGTTATCCGGAACAAATGATGACATTGTTAGATGAATAACAAAAGAGGCCCATCGTGCGGGCCTCTTTTCATGACAGCTTTTTGCTCATGATGACATCCGTCTCCAGAAATCCCGTCTTCTCATACAGCTTCCGCGCCGTTTCGTTATGAGCGAACACATGGAGAGAAATCTTGCGGACACCCAGGTCTTTGGCTTTGTCCTCCAGCCTTGCGAGCGTCTCTTTTGCATAGCCTTTGCCGCGGAAAGGCGGATGAAGGCCGAAATCATAAATAAATGCGTCCTGCTGCGGGTTGTCCGGATCGGCGTGCAGCCACAGCCAGCCGGCATTTTCCTTTCCGTCCAATGTCAGCGTCCATAAATAGTGATCGGCCGTCTCCAAGCCGTCAGGAAGCAGGTCTTCAAACGCCAGTTCCGCTAATTCCGGCGCTTCGTCAGGCAGCCACGTTCCCGCTTTTACCTTTTCTTCAGCGTAATGCTTGGTTGAATGAGCGAGATAGGACTGAAATTCTTGTCCTGTCATCGGCTGCAGCGTGATAGCCATTGAATCACTCCTTACACGAAAGCGGTATCATGCAGTATTATCCGAAGGCTCCGTTTTCCGCCGGTTTTATGATTTGTTCGACTTGTGCCGTTGAACCAGTTTGCGCAAATAATCCAATCGAAATGAGACTTGCCAAGGCTGCTGAGAGTACAATGAATTTACATGTTTTCATTACGAATCCCCTCCGTTAATCTCAAAATTTGGTCATTGGCATCAATTGATTCCTGAAAATACTTCGCCGCCGGTTTGTATTTCTCCTGTTTTTTAAAATGCGCCGCGGCCTGATACGACAAATCGGAAACGTCACTCCACAGCTCTTTCCTTCTTAACTCGGCGAAAGCTGATTCAAGCGCTTCTTCATTGCGGTCAATAAAGACATGCTGTAAAATGCGCAGCTTTTGGGTGTATACAGGCTCGTTTTTTTCTTCAGCAGCATTCAGCGCTTTATGCAGCCAAAACCGGCCCTCATCCGTCTTTTCCTGCTTCAATAACACTCTGGCCAGCATGTACAGACTCCGCACCGAATACGCTGATCGCAAATGCTCCTTTTGATCAAGAGCCGTTTCAAACTCGACCCGCGCCTCTTCCAGTTTTTCCTGTCTTTCATAGCAAATGCCTGCGTTAAAGTGGGCGAGCGCTTCAATATGCGGATCGCCCGCTTTGGCGGCTTGATGAACCGCCGTCTGCAGGAGCTCTTCGGCTTTCTGATAGTGGAACAAGTCCATTCTGTTACAGCCGATCACCATTAAACACTGTGCTTCTCTGACCGCGTACATTTCATTGGCTTTGTAGATCTCCAACGCTTTTTCCGCGTGGTTCATCGCAAAGTAGTTTTGGCGGATTTCATAGTAGGCAATCGCCACTTGATAATTAAACTCGGCTCTTTCAATCTCATTCGGTATGTGCCGGAGCCTGCTTTCAGCAATCCGGTAAAAATTAATGGCGTTCATAAACCGTTTACGGTAAAACTCGTGCATTCCGGAAAAGAAATAATAATAGTATTGAATCATCTGGTCTGTTTTTTCTTTATCGGCGTTCAGCTGGATCGTTTTTAAAATGTCGTCTGTTTTCTCATACTCTTCCATCAAAAGCTTATAGCGGGAATCAATTAAATTAAAATAAAGGAGCACTGTTTGATTTTGTGTCATATTTTGCAGATCCGTAAGCAGTTGTTCTCTTAACGCCTCAGCCGATTCAGTGTTGTGCTTTTTGATTTCCTCATACCAGTCACTGATTTTTTTCGCAACTGTTTCGTGGGCCATCACTTCAGCCATCTGTCAAGACACCTCCCTTTCCCATTTTGTGTAATAAATATATCATATTTACAGGTCCAAAAAGAGGGTGGAAGCCCGCTAGTTTCCTCGTGGCAACAAAAAAAACCTCCGCAGGTGCGGAGGCGCATATTTTATAATAGTTTTTTTCCTAACAAAGATTCTACCAGCTCGACCGCTGTTTTGCCGGTTTTGTTTTTGTGATCGAGGATCGGGTTGACTTCGACAAATTCAGCTGAAGTGATGATGTCGGCATCATACAGCATTTCCATTGCCAAGTGGCTTTCACGGTAGCTGATGCCGCCGACGACAGGCGTGCCTACGCCGGGTGCGTCGCTCGGATCAAGGCCGTCTAGATCAAGGCTGAGGTGAACGCCGTCACAGTCTGACAGGTAGTCAATGGTTTCTTCAATGACCTTTGTCATGCCGAGGCGGTCAATCTCATGCATCGTATAGACTTTCATGCCTGTTTCCTTAATGTATTCACGCTCGCCTTCATCAAGCGATCTCGCGCCGATGATGACGACGTTCTCCGGCTTGATTTTCGGGGCATACCCGCCCAAATTCACCAACGTGTCGTGCCCGACGCCGAGGCTGACGGCCAGCGGCATTCCGTGAATATTGCCTGACGGCGATGTTTCCAGGGTGTTTAAGTCGCCGTGCGCGTCGTACCAGATGACGCCGAGCTGTTTATAGTGCTTTGCCGTTCCTGTCAGCGTTCCGATCGCGATGCTGTGATCGCCGCCCAAGACGAGAGGGAACCGCTCATTCTCAATGACGCTGTCCACCTTTTGGGCGAGCTGCTCGTTCCCCGAGAGCACAGAGTTCAAATTTTTCAGATCTTCATCATTTTTGAGTTTTTCACGATTGACGGGGATGTCGCCTAAGTCTTCCACCGCATACCCCATGTCAGATAACCGTTCAATGAGATGCGCGTAGCGGATGGCGCTCGGGCCCATATCCACTCCGCGTCGTGCTTGTCCTAAATCCATCGGCATTCCAATAACTGAGATATTCTTGTTCATCCGTTTTTCCACCTCAACATGTTGTATGTTGTCCTGTGCGGGTTTCTCAAAGATGACTTGGACACGAAAAGATTTAAAGCTCTATCTGTTTTTCTGACTGCTTATGCTTTTTTACATACAGATGATAGACGATAACGCACACCGCCATGAACGGGATGCCGCAATAAAGGGCGAGCCGCTGTTCTGAATCAAATGCGAGACTGATCAGAACGACCGTATTTAACGTCAGCCCGATAATAGGCAGCACCGGGTACAGCGGTGCTTTAAACTTCAGGTCTTCCACTTTGCCGCCTTCGCGGATGTATTTCCGTCTGAACATCAGCTGTGACAGGGAAATCGTGATCCAGCCGACCTGCGCGCTTAGTCCGGCTAATGATAAGAGAAACATATAAACGGTTTCCGGCGCTGCCACTTTAGACAGCAGGGACAGGCAGGCGACGGCCAGCGTCACGATCAAAGCGTTCATCGGCACGCCGCGTTTAGTTGTTTTGCCGAGCGATTTAAAGGCTTGTCCTTCGTTCGCCATGGCATATAAGATACGCGTCGATGCAAACAGGCCTGAGTTGGCCACTGAGAGCAGCGCAATTAAGATAACAAAGTTCATAATATCGGCCGCATATGGAATACCGATTTGTTCAAACACCACGACAAACGGGCTTTCGACCACTCCCGCCTGCTTCCACGGAATCATGCCGGCAATGACGATGATGGAGAGAACGAAAAAGACAAGCGTTCTCCATACCGTCTGCCGGATAGAGCGCGGAATCGTTTTCTCGGGATTTTCACTTTCTCCCGCGGCAACCCCGATCAGCTCCGTTCCCTGGAACGCGAAGTTTACGGTAATCATCGTAATAAGCATAGCCTTAATGCCGTTCGGAAACAATCCATCCTCATAAAAATGAGAGAAGAAAGGAGCCTGCTCGCCGTGTTTCATGTCAATCAGGCCGAACATGGCGGCGCCGCCCAAAATAATAAACAGCAGAATGACTACAATTTTAATGCCGGAAAACCAAAATTCCGACTCAGCGAACGCTTTTGTGGTAATGGCGTTCAAAAGAAACATCAGTCCGACAAACACGAGGCACCACACCCATACGGGAACATGCGGAAACCAGCGGAGCATCAATTGTCCCGCAGATAAAAACTCAATGGCGCATGTCACCGCCCAGCCGAGCCAGTACAGCCAGCCGAATGCGAAACCGAAAGCGGGGCTGATGAATTTGGTTGCGTACGTCTGAAACGACCCTGATACGGGAAGGGCAACCGCAAGCTCGCCTAAGCAGAGCATGGTCAAAAACATAATAAAGCCGCCGACCAGATAAGACAGAACCGCGCCCAGCGGTCCCGCCTGGTTAATTGTAAATCCGGTACTCAGGAAAAACCCGGTGCCGATCACTCCGCCCAAAGAAATCATAAACAAATGGCGTGATTTCATTGTGCGCTGAAGCTGATTCTCTTTTTGATTTGTATTCACTATTCTGCACCCCTTCAGCAACTTGTATTGGAACCAAGCCGGTGCTTTGAAACCGATTTGCTGTCCAAAGAGCCTCTATTTGTATATGAATGTTATATGAAATTCATTTTCGTACATAAAGATACATTATACTAAAATACTGTCGCCGCGCAAATAGAGTGTGCTGAATTTTTTATTTGTAAATTCCATACAAGCCGAGGGAAAGCATTGCCGCATCAAGGTTTTACGCGTTTTGAAGCACGTTTGTGATCTTTTGGACCGCCCAGTCCAAGTCTTCCTTGGAAATCATTAACGGCGGTGCAAAACGGATCACGGTATCATGTGTTTCTTTGCATAAAAGCCCTTCGCCTTTCAGCTTTTCACAGTACGGACGGGCCGCTTCTGTCAGTTCAACACCGATAAACAGGCCGCGTCCGCGCACGTCTTTTATGATCGGGTTATCAATTTTCTCTAGCTCTTCTTTAAAATACCGGCCAAGCTGAAGGGAACGCTCTGCCAGCCCTTCTTCCTCAAGGACTTCAAGAGATGCGAGCGATACCGCGCAAGCGAGCGGGTTTCCGCCGAATGTCGAGCCGTGGGAACCCGGGTTAAACACGCCGAGAATGTCACGGTTCGCCGCAATGCACGAAATCGGGAAGACGCCCCCGCCGAGCGCTTTGCCTAAGATGAACATATCCGGTACGATATTTTCCCAGTCAACCGCGAATGTTTTCCCTGTGCGGCCGAGTCCCGTCTGAATTTCATCAGCGATCAGAAGTACATTTTCTTCCTTACAAATGGCTGCCGCTTCTTGTAAAAATCCTTCCGGCGGAATGACGATGCCCGCTTCTCCCTGAATCGGTTCGAATAAGAAAGCGGCTGTGTTCGGCGTGATCGCCCGGCGCAGCGCTTCCGCGTCTCCGTATGGAATTAATTTTATACCCGGAAGCATAGGTCCGAAACCGCGTTTATACTCATCTTCTGAAGAAAGGGATACCGCAAGCATCGTTCTGCCGTGGAAGTTGCCGATACACGCAATGATTTCCGCCTGGTTATCCGCTACTCCTTTGACCCCATATGCCCAGCGTCTCGCCGCTTTGACAGCGGATTCAACGGCTTCCGCCCCCGTATTCATCGGCAGAATCATATCTTTTCCGGTCAGCTTGGCTGTTTTCTCATAAAACGGACCGAGCTGATCATTATGGAACGCGCGTGACGTCAGAGTGATTTTATCCGCCTGATCCTTCAGCGCCTGAATGATCTTCGGATGTCTGTGCCCCTGGTTCACCGCAGAATAAGCACTCAGCATATCCATATATTGATTACCTTCAGGGTCTTTTACCCAAACACCCTGCGCCTCGGAAATAACAATCGGCAGAGGATGATAGTTGTTCGCGCCGTAATGTGAAGTTTGGCTGATAATTTCTTGAGATTTTGTGAAAGCTGACATAATCTGATTCCCCCTTGTTTTGTAATCATTCAACATTAGATCTTGCTTTCCCTTTTTATAAAGCAAGTTCCGTGCCAATCCGAAAAAACGGGATGTTTCGCCAACATTCTTTCTTTTCCCGCAAAATTTTCCGGCAGTTTGCGTGCAAACTTCAGCCAAGCGCAAAATTTTTTTGCGTTTCCCGCTGACAAAATAGGAGCAATCCAATTAGATTGCTCCTACTCAACAGTTATTTATTCAATTGTCTCTGATATACAATGTAAGAATATAGTAAAGATAATATGATACAGCCGATTGCCGCAATGAAAATGACTGACACTCTATACACCGGCGGCAAAAAAGCTGCAAGCATCATGAGTATGCCCGCTGAGACAAAAATTTTCGAACTAACCCTGTGTGTATCCTTCCAAACTCTTTCACTGCTCAGCGTCCAAGGCGTTCTTATCCCTAAAAAGTAATTAGGCTTAACTTTCTGAATAAAGTTTCCAAACACCATGAAAATGACTCCCACTATAAAGTTTCCTAAATAAGATATAGGGAGATCATATCCCAGGCCGGTCAAGATGGTCATCAGATTAATGACAAACAGAACCGCAAACAATGTATTAAATATAGCCATATATGGCCGGATAAATGTTTTGTAGTTATTTTTAGGATCAATCTTAGGGATGATAACCATTAAAATATATACAATAATCATGATGCCAATAAGCATCATCATCGCATCAGCTTTCGTTTGGTAATCATTTGCACTTCCGTTTAATCCCCAGTGTGTCGCCAAATTGTCCGGTAAAGATGAATATGTGAAAGCCCATGTGAAAACAGTTAAAACTATGATTCCTGCTGAAAAGAAATATTTTTTCATGATTCCCCGCCTTTCTTATTATCATGTTCTGAATCAGTCAGAGAAAAGAACCAGCCTATAAGATCCTGTAATACAGTGGTATTTAATGAATACATAATAAATTGGCCTTTCCTCTCATCGTGAACCAAATCAGTATTTTTCAATATGGTAAGGTGATGAGAAATACTGGGTTTTGACATGTCGAAGTGTTCCGCAATTTCACCAGCTGTCATGTCTTGTTTCTTTAATAAGTCCAAAATTCTTCTCCTTGTAGGATCGGCCAGTGCTTTAAAAGCTTTATTCAAAAACTTTCCCCCTCTCATACGTACATGATTTAGATATTTAAGTATATATCTAAATATCAACCATTTTCCTAAAAAAGTCAATGGTTTTATTAACTAAATTTCCATTTATTTTTAAATATCGTTCAAGCGCAAAATTTTTTTGCGTTTCCTGTTCGATTTATTTTAAAATAATGAATGTTAAGACGATTGAGAGGGGGAATTGACCTGCACACAACCAGCGAATTTTACACACTCGTGTTACAAAGCATTCTGGAAGAGATTGATGTCGGGCTGCATGTGGTGGACGAGAAGGGCAGCACCGTCATTTACAATAAGAAAATGATGCAGATTGAAGATATGGATGAACGGGACGTCCTGCATAAAAACCTGACTGATGTATTTATGTTTTCCAATCAGCAGGACAGCACGCTCGTTCAGGCCCTTCAAGAAGGCAAAACGATTAAAAACGTGAAGCAAAGCTATTTTAATAACAAAGGCCAGGAAATCACGACGATCAACCACACCTTCCCGATTGTGCAAAACGGCGAAATCAAGGGCGCCGTAGAAATCGCCAAGGACGTCACCAAGCTCGAACGGCTGATCAGGGAGAACATGCACAGGAAAGAACAGAACAGCTACACGTTTGACAGTATTCTCGGCAACAGCCCGGTTATTCGGGAAGTCATCGAAAACGCGAAACGGGCAACCCGTACGTCATCATCGGTGCTTTTGGCCGGCGAGACGGGAACGGGCAAGGAACTGTTCGCCCAAAGCATTCACAACGGCAGCCAGCGCTCAGGCGCCCCGTTCATCTCACAAAACTGCGCCGCCCTGCCGGACAGTCTGGTCGAAAGTATTTTATTCGGCACGAAAAAAGGCGCCTTTACCGGAGCCATCGACCAGCCCGGCTTATTTGAGCAGGCGCAGGGAGGCACCCTGCTCCTTGATGAGATCAACTCTCTCAATCTCAGCCTGCAGGCAAAACTGCTCCGCGCCCTTCAGGAAAAGAAAATCAGGCGCATCGGATCAGCTCAGGACAAACCGATTGACGTCCGCATCATCGCCACGATGAATGAAGACCCGATCACCGCCATTTCAGAAGAGCGGCTGCGCAAAGATTTATACTACCGCTTAAGCGTTGTCACGCTGATCATTCCCCCGCTCCGGGAGCGCAAGGAGGATATTCTGCCTCTGGCCGAAGTGTTTATCCAGAAAAACAACCACCTGTTCCAAATGCATGTCGATTCGATCAGTGACGATGTGCAGCGATTCTTCCTGGAATATGACTGGCCGGGCAACATTCGCGAGCTTGAACATATGATTGAAGGCGCCATGAACTTTATGACGGATGAAACGACGATTACGGCGGCCCACCTGCCTTACCAATACCGGATGAAAATCAAACCCGCTGACACGGAAACTAAAGCCGCCGCAAGCACCCAGCCCGGCACCGATTTAAAAGACAAAATGGAAAACTTCGAAAAATACATGATCGAAAAAACCCTGAGAAAACACGGCAATAACATATCCAAAACGGCAAACGAGCTCGGAATCAGCAGACAGAGCCTGCAATACCGCCTGAAAAAATTCGGGCTGGACCGGATGAAATGAATCCATACAAAAAAGGCTGAGATGCTCCTCAGCCTTTCGTTTATATCTGATTGGCAAGCCGCTCTCCGGTAAACCAAAAGTTCTCACTCACTGCCAATGTATGTTCCGTATTCTCGACTTGATGCCACCAATGGCGCGGCGCGTAAATGATTTCTCCCGCCTTTTGTCTGAAGCGGATCGGAGACGCCTTTTGAACCAGCGGTTTTTGCTCAATGTCTTTTTCATCAAAGACATTGATATTTCCTTCGTACAAATACGGAGAGTCGTCCGGATGATAGAAGATCCATTCCTTCTCCCCGAAGATGACGCCGTTCCACGCGTGCGTGCTGTTAAAATCCTGATGCAGCGGCGTGCCTGTCTGCTTAGAACCGAGAAAGAACCATTTCCAGTCCCGTCCCGTTTCTTCATCCGCTCTCAATGTGTCTTTTGTAAAATACTCGGGTGCGGAATAGACAAGGTCTAAGTCATTTTGGTTCAGCTGCGTAAAATTCCAGTCACAGTACCATTTGTCATCATTCTGATCAATGTACTCGATATAGTTGGAAAGCTTTACTTGTTTAAACGTTTTGACCCCTTCGATATCTGATTTCCGGATGGTGACCATTCTGTCTCCATAGTGTTCATCAATGTATTCAAGCGTCCACGGCCTGCATTCCCAGTGATCCATTGCCCCCGTCAAAATAAAAGGTTTCTTATCAGCATACTCGCTTACAAAAAGATCGTACGATAACTCATTGATTGTCAGTCTGTCAATGGTCATATCCATTCCCCTTTTATTCGGCAATCTGCCGTTTTTTTTGTTTGGCGTAACTGTATGGACCTGAAAAGATGGTGACATTTTGATTCTCAAGCCAGAAAATCTTGTTGAACTTCTCCAGCAGGTTTCTGTCGTGAGAAACGCAGATGATGGTGCCTTGAAACTGCATCAGGCTGTTTTCGAGAATTTCCTGAGATTCAATATCCAAGTGGTTGGTCGGCTCATCCAGGATCAGGACATTCAGCTTTTTTTCCATTAAGATGGACAGCTTCAGCCTGATTCTTTCACCGCCCGACAGGACGGAAAGTTTTTTAAAGACCGACGACCCGTAAAATCCGTACTTGGCCAGCATATTCCGGGCCATGCCCTCTTCAGTCAGCAGATTTTCTTTAAAGAATTGCAGAATCGTCTGACTCGAATCTCCGACGTGGCTCTTTTGATCAATGTAGCCTATCTTAAGATTTTCCCCCACTTTAATGGTGCCGTCCGACAGTTCTCTTTCCCCGATGATGCAGCGGATCAGCGTTGTTTTGCCGACGCCGTTTCTGCCGACGATGCCGATTCTGTCTTTATGCTTTATGCGCAGGTTCACATTTTGATATAAAAGGGAAGATCCGTGCGCCACCTTTCCGTTTTCAATGAACACAATATCTTTTGAACCGGCGCCCGCTTCCTGAAATGCGTTTTTTAATTTTTGCTCCGTCCGGACCGGCTTATTGATCAGCTCAATCCTTTTCAGCGCCTTTTCCATATTATTCGCGCGTCTGTGCAGGCCGACAGACGGCGGATTCGAGCGGTTGGCCCAATCTCTCAGCTGGGCGATGGATTCCTTCATCTTCTGTATTTTTCTCTGCTGTTCTTCATATTTCTCAAACTGGGCGATGATGAATTCTTCCCGCTTTTTCAAATATTCGCTGAATCCGTAAGGCCAAATCTTCACCTCGGTATCGTCAATCTCGAGCACCTTCATCGCCGTTTGGTCGGCAAACGTTTTATCGTGGGTCGTAAACAGAATGGTTTTGTTCGATTTTTTAATAAACCCTTCAAGCCACTCAATCGCATGGACGTCCAAATGGTTGGTCGGCTCGTCCAGCAGTATAACGTCGTCGTTGCGGATTAAAATTTCAGCAAGGCCGGCTTTTGTCTTTTCGCCGCCGCTCAGCTTTGAAAACGGCTGATCCTTTAATTCGCTGAGGCTGAGCCCGTTGCATACCTCGTCAATCATCGCATGCATCTGGTAGCCGTTGTTCCGCTCAAATGTTTCCGTGTATTGACTGTACTTTTCCAATAAAGCAGTCAGCTCGTCATCACTCATCGGTTCCGAAAGCTTCAGCTCAATGGCCTTCATTTCCTTCTGGATCGCCGCGAGAGCTTCAAACGATTTTTCCAGATATTGATACAACGTCAGATCCTCATGGGGATCAGCGATCTGCTTCAGCAAACCGACCTTCGCCCCTTTGTTGATCGCAATCGTTCCTTCATCTGCCTCAAGCTCTCCGGAAAGCACCCTGAACAGCGTGCTTTTGCCGGAACCGTTCGGCCCGGCCACGAGCACTTTTTCGCCTTCATTGATGAAAAAAGAAACTTGTTTGAAAATCGTATCTCCCGCTAAATTTACCGTAAGATTATGAATATTCAGCAACTCACATCATCCCTTTGTCATTCTGGTTCAAAGCTCGACTTTATTCTGGATGGCGACGCTCGCTTTCAGTTTATAAAAGCTGAGCATCATAAACAGCGACAACAAGATGGATAATACCCCGATTGCGGTCAGCAGCAAAGCTGAATCAAAATAGTCCGTTAAGAATCCGATAAACGGAAAGGCAATGAACATGAAGAGCGAGGTCATCAAACTGATAATGGACAGCAGCGTGGCTCTCGTTCTGGACGGAATCTCATTATTCACCACCTGACTGGATACGGGTTCTATCACATCATAGAGCGCGTTAATGACGACAAAAGCGGCTATCGTCACGTACAGGCTGCCCGAAGGTATAAACAGATAGGCTGCCCCGATGATGCAGAATGTCAGCAGAAGCACGCGCCTCGGCGTGAATTTTTCCGCCGGCTTGGAAGAAAAGATGGAGCACAGCGCCTGCAAGATGGACAGTCCCGCAAAAATAATGGATATATTGCGCACGGACAGCCCTTCCTGACTTAACAAATCTTGTCCGTACATATAAAAAACCGATGTAATCGCAAAGAAAACGGAGAGTGACAGCACCAGATATTTAAAGGCTTTGTTCAGTCTGAAGAAATCTTTGACTTCTTTTAAGATGTCCCCGACCGTCTGCGTTTCGTGTTCACTGTTTTCAAATTTGATTTCCGTCAGCTGTGTAATGACCGCCATCGCAATCAGCTGAGTCACAATCCCGGCGATAAACACATACGACCATGATATTTCCTGCAAGTAGCCGCCGATGCCCATGGCGATCGCAAGACCGAGTATGACAAGTCCGTTATAGTTTCCGATGGATTTGCCGTACCACTTTTCTTTCCCTTGTTCTTTCAGTGAATCAAACAAAAAGGCGTGATCCGTTCCTGATATAAACGTCAGCCCGATACCGTATATAATATGGGCGATGAAGAGGGCGATGAAGTTATGGAAGCTCAGGAACATCACCAAATAGATAATGACCATAAAATGGCCGAGCAAGAGCGATTTTTTTCTCCCGATTCTGTCCGAGATGACGCCGCTCGGCACTTCCGCCAGAAACATCGCCAAATTCAGGACCGATTGCAGGATGCCCACAAGAAACAATGAATAATTCATGCTTGTTAAATATAAAATCCAAATTCCCCGTTCGAAAAAGAAGTTTCCGAAAAAACCGGAGAAGTAAAGCAAATTTCGATTCCGCAAATGAATACCCCTTTCCAGCTATCTGCATTTAACATCATGAACAGAAAGGAGCCCGTCAGTCTTTACACTAAAACCCTCTATACATGGA
This sequence comes from Bacillus sp. KICET-1, assembly GCF_027721405.1. Taxonomy (NCBI): domain Bacteria; kingdom Bacillati; phylum Bacillota; class Bacilli; order Caryophanales; family Bacillaceae; genus Bacillus; species Bacillus sp. KICET-1. Next base: position 966,680 of record NZ_CP113515.1, on the reverse strand, counting down.
TCTTGCAGATACAGACTTTTCCCAAAACAAATTGGGCAATAATGAGTTGTATTCTCGAATAACCCAAAAAGTTCCTTCTTTTTTTCAGATCCTATGGCATCAATGATCGTTTTTTTCTTCTCCGGATCGCTGATGTCGCGGATGAAATATTTGATATAGCTCAGCTCATGCATGTAAGCCGGCAGGAACAAATGAAGCTCAATATCAAACCCGCTTTTATCCATATGGTAATAATCATTGAAATGACCGACCTGGGAGACGGATACGTCCGCTCCGGCCCGCCGAAACAGATCAGCCAGCCTTTCAATGATCTCTCCGTTCGGATAATAATCGGCATAAACGATTCGGACCGGTTCTTCTTTTGTCAAAAGGGGCGGATCTTTCTGCGGTGTCCTCCCGCTTTCCCATATACCGATCAGTGAATCAGTCGGTGTGATGATATGCCCCAAATCCCCGGCCAGCTTTTGTTTATCAAAATAATGCTGAATGAAAGTTCTCAGCATGTCGTCCTTCACCTTGAAGGTAAATAACATCGGCAAATGATTTTCTTTAAAATCAGCATACTGCCGATACCTCATGTTTGAATGATGAAACTGGGTGTGGCAGGTCACGTCCGTTTGATTCGCTTCGTACAGCCCGATGCTTTTTTCCAGATCATCATTCAAAATAAATTGGATGGTCTGAACCGTGCGGTGATCCGCGGGCGTCATTTTATATTGCGGATTCCGCTCAAATTCCAGCCCCTTTTCAAACGTTCGCTTGAATCGGTACGGGCCGTTTTCCGGCACATCGCCCCCGGCGGTCGCCGGAATCAGAAAGCTGCTCTGCAAAACGGATTCTATTTCATCAGACGGCTCGTCCAAGGTGACTTCAAAGCGTTTTTCGCCCGTTACGTTCACCCCGAGCTGATCGGATGAGACGAGGCCTTTTACATACGGAACGGCCTGTTTTATGTTCAGGAAACTGCCGAGATGGGGGCTTTGATTTTCTTTCGTCAGATGATAGATGATCGTTTGAACCACACCCTCGGCGTCACCTAAATAGTCCGGGTGAATGTCCACCTGACAGGTGCGGGGATCTTTGCGGATGATCCGGCAGTTATAGCCGTCCTGCAGGCTTTCATACATAATGCTGCAAATCATCTTGCTTGTGTAATCCTGCGTATCTAATGGGTTCAAGCGTATCGGGCTTGTGTCGATTTCTATTTTCAGAGGGTCGCCCGGTTTTCTCGCCGTACGATGCATCGTCTTCATAAAGCGCTTTCCTTTTGAGAAAGCTTCGTTTCTGTAATATGAAGGCCGTCAAAGTCCAGGCCGATGCGGGTATTCAGGGATTTCGGGCTTCCGCCTGCAAGGTATGTGATAATGTCATGAGACATAAACGAGGATATAATACCGTTTGTCGCTCCTAAGGAACCTTTGATCGGTTCATCGGGGTAACAGTTCAGAAGTCCGGCCGGCATGTTTTTTTCATAAGTGACGCCGGATTGATAGGATTCAGGCGTGAGCAGAGGCCCCCATTGGCCGCTGAAGCTGCCGACACCCCCGGTCATAAACGCGATATTCCGCTCCTTACAATACCGGTAAACCCATTCAGAAATGTTATGGGGTTTGTCAGCGGCATTTATGACGATATCAATTTCGTACGGATCTAACACACGAAGGTCCTGCGGCTGTGTAATTTCCTGATGGTAAAGTGCTGCGTCCGCATGGGGATTGATACCCGCAATATAATCTCTGCATTCTGAGATCTTTAATTTGCCTACAGAAGATTTATTATAGACGAATTGTCTGTTCAGGTTATGTACTGATACGGCATCGAAATCAATGAGAATAAAATGCTGCATGCCCGCCGCCAGAAGGTTTTGAAGAATGATCGTTCCGACGCCCCCCAGACCCACGATCGCTGCCCTGCTGCCGTCTAATCTCTTTTGGATCAGATTGGGGTTTTGGTTGTATTTCTCAAAATGGTACAGCTGCTTTTCAGTGATGCGGCCTTCACGGCCGTTTTGCCATGGCTCTATTAAAGCATCCAATTTCATTAACGCGTCGAAAAACTGGTTTCCCGCTTCCTCTCCCAGAAGATCAGAAAGCTCTTGTTTTTCACAGCCGGTGATCAGCCGTTCAACCGCCTCTTTGATCTCACTCGTATGCGCAAGCTTAATCGCCTTTCGATATTGAATGATAATATGCGCCGTGTAGGTCAGCACCTGCACGCTGTCTTTAAACTTCCAGCGCTTACAGTCAGTTGACATCATGACATACCCCCTGAAAGATAATAACTCCCCAATGAGGGGAGTCACGGCTTTACTAGCAGCGATGCACCAAGCTTGCTGTTTCTGTATCAAGATCAAGTTCTTCAATCTTCATCAGTACACACCCCCTTTACCAATAACTAGATATTATCATCAATTTTGGAAAAGGACAAGTTATTTTTTGAAAATTTGGAATTTATATATAAATTGTGATATTTCTTCCTGCTTCCCGGTTTATCCCGGCAGCCGGATGATGAACACGGAGCCTTTTCCCTGCTCACTTTTCACTTCAATTGTTCCGTTATGGCTGTCGATAATGGTTTTTGTAATGGCAAGACCCAGCCCCGCGCCGCCGGATTGACGGGATCGGGAGGTTTCCGCCCTGTAAAACCGGTCAAACAAATGAGGCACATGCTCCGGAGCGATTCCCGTTCCGTTATCCGCAATCATAAGCATGATTCCTCCGTCTTTCTGCAGGGAGACGGTGATGACACCCGTGTCTTCATCCGTATGCTGCACCGCATTGTAAAATAGATTGAGAATGACCTGCTTCATTTTGTCTTTGTCAAAAACGGCTTCTATCTTTTGATCGACAAAGAACTCGAGCTTCCGGTTTCTCGCGAGCAGCTTCAGTTGAGCCTCCATTTCCAAAATGACGTCTCCCAATGCGCCTTTTTTCATTTCAAAGCTCGGCACCTGGTCAATCTTCGCGAGAAACAGAAGATCCTCTATCAGCTTATTCGCCCTGGCGGATTCCGCGTACATGCTTTGAAGCGCTTTTTCTTTCTGCTCCGGCTTCTCCGCCGCTCCGCGCATTAAAATTTCGATAAAGCCGTGAATGGAGGTAAGCGGCGTTCTCAGCTCATGTGATGCGTCTGATACAAACTGCCGGATTCGTTCTTTCGCTTCTTTTTCCGCCTGAAAAGAGGTTTCAATCCGTTCCAGCATCTGATTGATGGAAATGCCCAATGACTCAATTTCGGCCTGCTTCCTATCGATCGGCAGCCGTTTATCGAGACTGCCGGCATGAATGTCACCCATCATACGCACAATGCGGGACAGCGGCTTGAGTGTGAGCCGGATCACCGGCAAGAAAACAAACAGTCCGATGACCAAAGCCGCAAAGGAAAGCACCGCGAAAATGCTGATCTGGCGGAAAAGCGAATCATTCAGAGGCTGGGTCAGCGTGCTCATCTGCACAACTCCCGCCTGCCTGCCGTCAACGGAAATCGCCTGAAACACGACGATGATTTCCTCACCCGCCTTATTGTGAGCCACCTGATAGTGAAGCGCCATTGTATCTGTCAGCGCATCCTGATACACTTTTTTCGGGAAAGAAGGAGCGGCCCCCGCGTGCGGGTCTTCTGATAAAACAGACATCTTGTATGATTGATTGATAAAAGCAACCGTCACCCCTGGGTAAATCAAATTCGGATGAGCCGATGTTTCGGAACGGGCAAGGGTTTTGATTGACCTCCATACGCTTTGATCCATTGAATTGATATAACTCTGAATGCTGATCGCCTGATTTTCATACATCGTCCGTGTCATAAACATGTACTGAGTGCCGCCGATGAAACATAACAGCAAGGCCAAAATCGCCAGTGACCTGAACAGGAGCTGGAATCGCAGGGTTCTGTACAGCCGTTTCATGCCAGATCCACCCTGTACCCGGCGCCCCGAACCGTGCGAATCACCTTGTGTTCTTTGTCCTTCAGCTTTTCGCGCAAAGAACGGATGTACACCTCGACGATATTGTCTTCCCCGTAAAAATCATAGCCCCATACCTGATCGAGAATCCTCGTTTTGCTGAGAACCGTTCCGTGGTGGAGCACTAAACATTTCAGCAGTTCATATTCGGTGGCGGACAGCTTCAAAGGCTGTTCATTGTAAAAAATCTCTCTGCTCCGGTCATCGATTCGGAAGGGGCCGAGCACCACCTCATCGAAAAGATGCGGAAACTGGTTGCGGATTCTTGCGTAAATTCTGGCAAGCAGCTCCTCAAAGCTGAACGGTTTGATCATGTAATCATCAGCGCCTTCAATCAGCGCCTTTACGCGAAACTCTACTTCATCCTTCGCGGTCAGCATGATGATGGCGGTATTGCTTGTTTTCTTAAGCATCCTTGACAGCTCAAGCCCATCCATTCCCGGCATCATCACGTCCAAAACGGCAATATGAGGCTGAAATGTTTTCACAAGATTCATCGCCGACATCCCGTCTGCCGCGGACATCACTTCAAACCCTTCATTGACAAGCCCCATCGTTAAAAAATCAATGATGGCGGGCTCGTCGTCTACAATCAGCACCTTGATGCCTTTCAACTTATCCATGATGCAGTCTCTCCTTAGATGTATCAGCCTGTGTTTATTTTTTTCATTTCCCCTTCTATTATTCGCTTTTATCTGAAACAAAACTGAATCTAAGCTGAAAATCCGCTGAATTCAGGAAGTTTTCAGCTTAGATTCATGTTGTTTTCAGTTTGGGTCTTTACAATAAGCCTTAGTTGGGAAGCCAACAATGAAATGTTTAAGGAGGAATATATGATGGGAATTACAAAAGTTTTATCAGGAGCTGCACTGGGGACCATACTTTCAATCAGTTCTTTAACTTCAGCGCATGCGGCTGTCATTCATAAGGATGACGCAGCGCAGACGAAAGTGGAAACGAAACAGCAGGCTTCCGTTTCTATCTCTAAAGCGAAAGAGACCGCATTGAAAAACTGCAGCTGCAAAGGCGCCGTTCAATCAGCGCAAATGAAAAAAGTCAACGGCGCTTACGTATATGTTGTCAACGTCCTTGACGTAAAAGGAAAGCAGCACACCGTCAATGTCAACAGCTCCAGCGGAAAAGTCGTGAAACATCAAATTGAAAAGAAACAGCAATTCATCTCAAAATCCGGCGCTGAAAAAATCGCCGTGAAGAATTGCAAAGGAACAGTGAAGTCTTCTGAGCTGAAGACCGAACATAACGCTATGGTTTACGTGGTTCAGGTGTCAGGACAAGACGGGAAGCTTCACACATTCCATATCAATTGTAAAAACAGCAAAATCGTCAAACATGATATAAAGAATAACCAGCAACACATGACCCGTGCAAAAGCGGAATCGTTCGCACTCAGCCATTGCAAAGGCGCTGTGAAATCCGCTCAAATGAAAAAAGAAAACGGCGTATCAGTCTATGTTGTCAGCATATTCGGCCAGGACGGCAAGCTTCATACGCTCCACATGGACGGCAAAAGCGGAAAAATCCTGAAAGAAGAAGTGCAGAAAAAACAAGTGATGATCGCTTCTAAAAAAGCGCATTCCATCGCGCTCAGCCATTGCAAAGGCGCTGTGAAATCGTCTGAAATGAAGAAAGAAAACGGCGTCTACAAGTACATCGTGAAAATCACTGCCCAAAACCATACGGAACAAACGGTGAAAGTAAACGCTCAAAACGGAGCCATCTGTAAATAACAAAAAATAAGCTGCCGGCAGTTTCATCTGCCGCTTCAATTCAGCAGCACCAGTCTGTTTCAATCACAAAGTTCTAAGTTCATGTCTACCTTTTTCTAAATATACCCATTTTTAACTGAACGTGTTGTGACCCACGTTCAGTTCTTTTTTATGGCTTCTGAAAAAAGGCATAAAAAAAGCGCCCTGAAAAAGGACGTTTGATATGACATGTTTCATTTTCTTAAATTCTGCATTCTAAAATAATTCTTCCTTCACATTCACCTTCAATTTCATTCAATACGATGATCACATCAGCCGTTTTCATGTGTTTCACCTCCCCGTTTTCATAATAGTATAATATTAACAAATAAATCAATAAAAAACAGCCCGGATGTCCGGGCTGTTTTTTTATTTCTGTAATCGATCCGCTTCTGTCAGTTTGACTTCCGCTGTTTTTTTCTTTCCCGAACGGTAGAACGTGATGTTCACACGGTCGCCGATCTTTTTGCGATACAGGCGCTCACGGAGATCCACAACGTCATTGACCTTATGTCCGTCGAACCCGGTGATCACGTCGAGCTTTTTCAAACCCGCTTTTCCGGCCGGTGAAAACGCATCGACACCCATAATGACCGCCCCGGTTTTAACGCCTTTCGGAAGTTTCAGCGTCTGGCTCCAATGGTAGCTCGCAATATCCGTTAAGGATTTCATCTCAATACCGAGGAAAGGCCGTCTGACTTCTCCGTATTTTTCTAAATCCTGAATAACGGGAATGACAAGCTTTGACGGGATGGACAGGCCGATTCCTTCAACGGCGGATTCAGCGATCTTCATTGAGTTGATGCCGACCACCTTGCCCGATATATCCATCAAAGCGCCTCCGCTGTTGCCGGGATTAATCGCGGCGTCGGTCTGCAGCACTTCCGCATTCCAATCCGGCTGTCCGTCGCCGTTTGAGTCAACGGGCACTGCCCTTTCCGTGCCTGAAATGATCCCCTGTGTCACTGATCCCGCAAATTCAAGCCCGAGCGGATTTCCGATCGCAATGACCGGTTCTCCGACTTTGACCTGATCAGAATTGCCGAACTGGGCGGCCGATTTGATTTTATCAGACTTCACCTTCAGCACGGCAAGATCCATCAGACGGTCGCTCCCGATCAGTTCAGCAGGCACGCGTGAGCCATCCTTCAGGCTGATCTCAATTTCAGTCGCACCTGCAATGACATGGTGATTGGTTACGATATAAGAAGTGTTTCCGTTCTTTTTGTAAATGACGCCCGATCCGCTTCCCGCTTCGCCGCCCTCTCCCCAAATATCGGTCTTTTGGATATTGAGAACACCGACTACCGAATCTGATACACGGCTGACCATATTCGTGACAGCATCGTTGACATTTACGTTGACTGTTTTCACCTGTTCGCTGCCGAGACGCTGGCTGGTGCTTTTGCTGCTTTCTCCATGGTCTCCGCCTGTCCAGTACGGCAGCAGGAAAGCCATGAGCGCGGCCCCGACGATGACGCCGATCAGACTTGATAGAAAGTACCCTCTCTTGCTGCGGCGGGGCTGTTCGGAGGCGTACTGTTCATCATCGCGATTATAATCCACCCTATCTCAAATCCTTTCAAGAGTACTCGATTTGCTTATAGTGTGGGTCAGATCGCGGATTAATAATCATGATTCATTTGGAAAAATTACACGGCGCACAGCGGCGTCGGGATTTTCGGATCGGTATCAAATAACTGAAACGTTTCCCCGGCGACAAATCCTTTCGCAGCCAATGTCTGCTGCACGGACATTCTCGCCAGTTCCTTCATATTGTTGTCCTGGCTCAGATGCGCCAAATAGATGCGCGATGTGCCGTCGCCGATGACATCAGTCATGGCGAGCGCCGCGTCTTCATTCGAGACGTGGCCGACATCGCTTAAAATCCGCCGCTTAATGCTCCAAGGGTATCTGCCCATTTGCAGCATGCCGACATCATGGTTGCTTTCAAACACAAACACATTGGCCGAACGGATAATGCCTTTCATTCTGTCGCTCACATACCCGGTGTCCGTCATCAGCGCGAGCTTTCTGCCTTGGTAGTGGAAAACATAAAACATCGGCTCAGCCGCGTCATGAGAGACGCCGAATGACTCAACATCAAGCCCGCCGAAGGATTTCACGCTTTCCATCGGGAACAAAAACTTTTGTCCGGTATCCAGCTTGCCGATCTGATTCTCCATCGCTTTCCACGTCTTTTCATTCGCGTAGACGGGAAGACCGTACTTTCTCGCAATGACGCCGAGCCCTTTAATATGGTCGCTGTGCTCATGAGTGACAAAGATGCCGTCGACGTCGTCTATCTTGCGGCCGATTTTCTCCATCAGCCCGTCCATCGCTTTACCGCTCAGGCCGGCATCCACCAGAAAAGAGTGCTCCTCTGTCTCCAGATAAAACGCGTTTCCGGTACTCCCGCTCGCAAGCACGCTAAATTGCAAGCCCATTGTGTCTCACTCCATTATTTATTTTGATTGTTATCAATGACTGTGCTTTCCAATGCGTTCACAGTGTACGTTTGCAGTGTCTTTTTCTTCGTCCCTTTTGACTTATCTTCAATTGTAATTCTCCATACCGGCGCCAGCACCTGCGTACTTGTCAGCGGATATTGGGCAATATAGCCGAACTTAACGCTTTTAACGGCGCAATTCGCTTTTAAGTAATTTTGAGAATACAATAATTCGACCGCATCCAGCTCAGGAATCAGGTTCTCCGTCTGGATTCGCTTGAATGACTCCAGCATGGTCTGCTCGTAAGATACGACCTCGTTTTTATCGTTCAGATGCAGAATCACCTGTCCGATCGCATCCGTGGACGAGTCAAAATCCTGATAAATAAACTGGCCGTCATACATCTGGTAAAAAATGATCTGTTTTTTATCCTTGTCGACTTTCCACAGTTTATATTTTTCACCGCCGGTTACTTTAGAGCTGACGAGCGATTCCGCATCCTCCTGCGTTTTTTGCTTCGATAAACCGACCGGATCGGTAAATTTCATTTTCAGCGTCGTAACCTTGTGATCATCCGCCGGCATCTCCATTAAAGGCTTTTGATCTTTCAAAGCATCAATATCTTCGGCGGTAAATACCTTTTGGCCCGCCGTCAGCCGGTAGCCCGTCGCGGAATCAGAAGACAGGTTGCCGAATGTGATATGATCCATTTCCATGTCTTTTTCCACGTTTGAATTTTTAATCACTTCGTATTCACTGCTCGAGCGTTTTTCAAAAAACTGATAGCCGAGAAAAATATCGAGGATGAGGAAGGCAATGATGAAGATCGTTTTTGTCTTATTCCACTCCATTATCGTCCTCCTCCTTCCCCAGCAGATCTTTCGTAATCGGGACGATCTTCCCGTTGATTTTCATACTCCAGACGGGTTCCAGTTCAACGAGATCATTCGTTGATGAAGAAACCATTTGATAGGACAGGAAGATCTGGTCGATTTTATTCACGTCGTATTTATCCTGCTGCTCCAGCAGAGACACAACCTCATTGCCGTTCATCATTTTTACGTCTTTTGTTTTAATCGGATTCGGTCCGAGAACATAGTTCGGCCGCTTGTAGCTGAGAACCTCGTCATTGGCCCATTGCAGGGTCAAAACAGGTCCGGAGCCGAAAGGCTTAGACGTGCTGTTGATCACGGGCATTTGATCTTTAAACATGTAGAAACTCAGCTGCTGGTTATCACTCACATTGAAAAATTGATAATGATCCGTCCAGCTTCCCGTATCCTCTAAATATTTATAACTTTTCTTAATCAGCTCGCCTGTTTGATAAGAAGCGCTTTGTGCCAGGTTCCGATGCTGGAATTGAATCTGCCGCTGTGTCGAATTGATTTCCAGACGGCTGATTCCGTCAGTCAGCACATTCCGATTGTAATTCGGGTCTTCTCTGACCGTGCTCGGATCATTAAAAAGCGTCTGCTTAAACAGGTTCGTCTTAATGGTTTCAGTGATAAATTCTTTTTCCTTCATATTAAACCGCGCATTCGGCATGAGAAATTCTTTGCTTTTTCCGACCGAATAGAGGTGGTATAACGGCATACTCGACTTTTTGCTGTACAGCTCATTCATCAGATTGCGGTAATTCGCCGATTCCACAGTCACTTCCAAAATCAGCTGCTTGCTGTATGAGACCATATAAATCTTCTTATTTGTCTTATTCTCATTAAACGGAATGACAATATGGTCAAATGAGCTGTATTCCATTGACGGATTCGACCATTTAAACATCGTTTGGAAGAAATCAATCGGAATGGTGTCATTGAATTGCAGATCGAGCTTTGCCGAATTGCCGTTTCTGCCGTAAAGCCAATTTTTAAAACCCAGCTTGTCGTATTGATCGGAAATATCCTTCATCCCTTTTACTTCCCATTGCGGCAAATCCGCCCACAGGTCATTAAAGAGCGTCTCATCATTCACTTTGTAATGAGAGCCGTTTGTATGAATAAACATATCCCGGGGTTTTACCGTTTGTGACACTTTTTGGCTCGTTTTATCAATTTTATGCTTTTCCCGGACAGTCGATTTGGTTGAGGCCGTGCCTTCTGAAAAATTGGGCTGGAATGTCCAAATTCCCCATGTTAAAACAAGACTAATGACGACCAGCACTGACAGTATGACTGTTTTTATATTTTCACGCCTCATCCCAATCATCCTCTTGCTCTTCTTTATATGGAAGAGTAAATGTAATCTTCGTTCCTTTGCCTTCTACACTGTCGGCCCAAATGTCTCCGCCGTGCGCCTGAACCATCTCTTTTGCAATCGCAAGGCCGAGCCCGGTGCCGCCGAGTTTTCTCGTGCGCGCTTTATCCACTCTGTAGAAACGGTCAAAGACTTTTTCCACATCTTTTTTCGGAATGCCGATACCTTCATCTTTTACGCTGATATAAAGCAGCTCTTCTTTCTCATTCACATCGACTGAGAAAGTGACATGTCCGCCTTCCGGTGAGTATTTCAGTGCGTTAGAAATGATATTATCGAGAACCTGCGTCACTTTATCCTGATCAATCTCCACGTACAGATTTCTGTCCGGAAGCTCGCGGATAAATTCAACATGCTGTTCTTTCGTCATTTCGAAACGATCGATAATCAGTGACATAAAGCGGATCATATGAATCCACTCCCGATTAAACTGATAATCTTTGCTGTCGAATTTAGAAAGCTGAAGCAGGTCGTTCACCAATCTGATCATGCGCTCAGTCTCATTTTGGGTCACCATTAAGAAACGCGGAGCGATATCTTTGTTTTCCCACGCGCCCTCTGCAAGCGCCTCTAAATAGCTTCGCATGGTCGTCAGCGGTGTCCGCAGCTCATGAGACACGTTGGCAACGAACTCTCTGCGTTCCCGATCGAGTTTTTCCTGTTCGGTGACATCATAAAGAACCGCGATTAAACCGTCGATTTTTCCGTGCTCTCTCTGAATAACGGAAAAATTCACCCGCAGTACAGTCGTTTCATCGTCACGTTCGATCTCCAGCAGCATTGAATCCTGCTGTTCTACTAAATCCTCAAATGTAAAGTTCTCTTTTATGCCCAATAAAGACGTAATCGGCATCTCTAAAGCCGTTTCACGTGAAACATTCAGCAGCTCAAGCGCAGGGCTGTTTAAAAGAATAATAGCTCCATTGCGATTCGTAGCGATGACACCGTCCGTCATATACGCGATAACGGAAGAAAGCTTTCTTCTCTCCCCTTCCGTCATGGCTTGGGCATCTTCAAGCTCTCTCGTCAGATGGTTGAACGTCGTTGCGAGCTGACCGATTTCATCATGCCCGTATTTCCGCACCTTTCTGGAGAAATTCCCTTTTGCCAGTTCCATCGCCTGCTTCCGCATATCCGACAGCGGATGGGTGATGGTGCGGGCGAGAAATATACCGAGAAGGGCCGTCAGAACAAGGGCTAAGCCTGTTCCTGAAGCAAGAATCGAGTTGACGGTTTTCATCTGGTTAAAGGTATCTTCCATACTGGCCACGACATAAATCGCGCCGACAACTTCCTGATTCTCTGTGACGACAGGTTTTGCTGAAATCAGCACTCTGTTTTTGCTTTTAGGATCATAATATTTTTTTGAATAGGCCTGTTTTGTTGAGAAAATCCGTTTAAAAATCGGGTCAGTCGTCTGTTTTCCCGCTATTTCCTCGCCATAAGGCCTCGAAGAACCGACGACCTCATAGCTTTTATCAACAAATGTAATCTCCCGTATTTCATTGTTTTTCGTAAAATCATTCAAAATCCGTTTGACATCATCTTTAATGACGGTGCTGTCATTATCTCCTTTATATTCCTGCTCAATATAATAGGATAGATTGTCAATCCGCTGATTTAACGATAATTCATAGGACTTGAGAAGAGAATTCTCCACCTGTTTCACAAAGTACACGCCGATAATCTGCATGGCGATGATAATGAGAAGCACATAGATCAGCGTGATCTTAAACTGAATCGACCGAAAAAAACCAACCTTATTCATCGCCGGTTAGTCCTGTTCAGGATTTCTCAAGTAATAACCGACACCCCGTCTTGTGACGATCCAGTTCGGATGGCTCGGATTATCCTCGATTTTCTCACGGAGACGGCGCACTGTTACATCCACCGTTCTCACATCACCGAAATAGTCATAGCCCCACACAGTCTGCAGCAGATGCTCACGCGTCATAACCTGTCCGATATGTTTGGCTAAGTAATGAAGCAATTCAAACTCACGATGAGTCAGCTCGATCGTTTCTTCTCTTTTTGATACGACATAAGCGTCAGGGAAGATGACGAGAGAACCGATATGAATGTCATTAGAAGCTGATTCTTCCTCAGCCGGCGCAACCGTAAGCTGGCGGCGCAGGTTCGCTTTGACGCGGGCCAGAAGCTCACGCGTGCTGAAAGGCTTCGTGACATAGTCATCCGCTCCGATTTCAAGCCCGATGACCTTGTCAATCTCCGAGTCTTTTGCCGTCAGCATAATAATCGGCATATCATATTTTTTCCGGACTTCCCGGCACACTTCAACTCCGTCTTTATTCGGAAGCATAATATCTAAAAGAATTAAATCAGGCTGAAGCTCCTCCACCATTTCCACGGCTTCGTTTCCGTCGTACGCACAATGCACGTCATAGCCTTCTTTTCTTAAATTAAACTCTAATATATCTGCAATCGGTTTTTCATCATCGACTACAAGGATTTTCTTATCCATCATCTTGATTTTCCTCCTGCCAGAATGACTTCATTTCATCTATTGATGTTTCATGATGATCACAATTCGGATCATGAAAAACGTTCCCCGTCTATTATAACGGTTTCAGGTCAAAAGATAAAAAAATTAAAGAGAACAGCGCAAAAACGTATTGAACTGCCATCCTTTTGTCATGTTTTTTATTTTCTTTTAAAAAATAATATTTTTTTGAAACCTCACGAAAATAAACGCCGTCTATTGTTTGACGTCTTCTTCTGGGCCGGCTGAAAAGCCGGCTCTCCCTTTTTTATAACAAAGAAAAAACGCACCTACTATTGCAGATGCGTTTGGGTAAGTGGCTCGGGACGGAATCGAACCGCCGACACACGGATTTTCAGTCCGTTGCTCTACCAACTGAGCTACCGAGCCAGATGTTTCTTTTCTATACTATAAAGTAAAGTAAAATGGCGGTCCGGACGGGACTCGAACCCGCGACCTCCTGCGTGACAGGCAGGCATTCTAACCAACTGAACTACCGGACCTTACAGTAATTTGTCCGGAAAGCCGTATCGTGGCGGCCCTCCGAGGACAAATAAGGAGTTAGCAATAACGCTAAAGTAAATCAATGACCCGTACGGGATTCGAACCCGTGTTACCGCCGTGAAAGGGCGGTGTCTTAACCGCTTGACCAACGGGCCATAAAAAGTGGTGAGCCATGAAGGACTCGAACCTTCGACCCTCTGATTAAAAGTCAGATGCTCTACCAACTGAGCTAATGGCTCTTGATGTGTCGGATTATGTATCATAGAGCATTGAGACAAAAGCTTTCTTGCAGTACTCTATTGAAGCTGTTCCGTAACAACGAGATTTATAATATCATAGAACATTCGAAAGTGGCAACTACTTTTTTGAAAAAAATCTATTATTTTTTTCCTACATAAAAAACAAGCCTCCATGACCGGAGGCTTGTTTGCTGCAAATTCTTAGTTAGCGCGGTATACGCTGCGGATGACGTTCGTTTGTGAACGGTCGGGACCGACAGAGAAAATAGAAAGCGGAATACCTGTCAGCTGAGATACGCGTTCCAAATAATGGCGCGCATTTTCAGGAAGATCGCTCAATGTTTTTGCGCCTGTGATATCTTCCGTCCAGCCAGGCATTTCTTCATATACCGGTTCACACTCAGCGAGGGCTTTCAGGCTTGCCGGGAATTCTTCAATCACTTCACCTTTGTAGCGGTAAGCGACACAGATTTTCAATGTTTCAATGCCAGTCAGCACATCGATTGAGTTCAGAGAAAGATCTGTGATTCCGCTGACGCGGCGGGCGTGGCGGACAACAACGCTGTCAAACCAGCCGACACGGCGCGGACGGCCTGTCGTTGTGCCGTATTCGCGTCCGACTTCACGGATTTGATCCCCGATTTCATCTTTCAGCTCAGTCGGGAAAGGACCGTCACCGACACGGGTTGTGTACGCTTTAGATACACCGACGACGTGCTGGATTTTTGTCGGGCCTACGCCTGAACCGATCGTCACCCCTCCGGCGACCGGGTTGGATGAAGTGACAAACGGGTATGTCCCTTGGTCGATATCAAGCATAACCCCTTGAGCGCCTTCAAATAAAACGCGGCGGCCTTCATCCAGCGCGTCATTTAAGACGACGGATGTATCGCATACATACTTTTTAATCTGCTGGCCGTATTCATAATACTCATCCAGAATATCTTCAATTTTGAAGCCTTCCGTTTCATACATTTTTTCAAGCAGACGGTTTTTCTCTTCAAGGTTCCGCTCAAGCTTTTCTGCAAACACGTCGCGATCTAACAGGTCTGCGATCCGAATGCCGATCCGCGCCGCTTTGTCCATATAAGCAGGTCCGATGCCTTTTTTCGTTGTGCCGATCTTGTTGGCCCCTTTGCGTTCTTCCTCTACTTCATCCAGTTTCAGATGGTATGGAAGAATGACGTGGGCTCTGTTGCTGATTCTCAAGTTATCCGTGCTCACATTGCGCTCATGAAGATACGCAAGCTCCGTTACGAGCGCTTTCGGATCAACAACCATTCCGTTCCCGATGACACACGCTTTTTCTTTATAAAAAATTCCTGATGGGATTAAATGAAGCTTGTACGTGACGCCATCAAACTTGATGGTATGTCCTGCATTGTTTCCGCCTTGATAACGTGCGATCACTTCTGCATTTTCTGATAGGAAATCTGTAATTTTGCCTTTTCCTTCATCGCCCCACTGCGTACCTACTACGACTACTGAAGACATATATCCGTGCACCTCCGTTAACCTTTCAAAACGATATCTCATTCAAACAAATTAAGTGTATCAGTGCCGAAACAGAAAGTCAATCGTAAATCCGAACGTTTAAATCTTATTATTCTATATTTGTTCGCCTTAAACCTGATTAAAAGCGTTTTCTCTTTCATTTGCTATCTATTACTCCCGAAACTTTCATACTTTAACATGAAAAAGAACCCGTATCCCAGGTTCTTCAGACAGTCATTTATATTCCGCTTGTATTCATCAGGACGATCCGCCAGCCGTCAGGATCTTCGATGGTCACGCCTTTTTCTTCCCAGTACGGATTTTCGGGTTCTTTCTCCTCATATCCCATCTGCTTTAATTTCGTGCTGATGCGAATGACCTCCTGCTGATCAGGAATGTAAAAGACAAGCAGGCTGTCGCCGTGCGGAACGGGCGCCGGATGAGACGAGCCGGTTTCTTCGGTGAATTCTAAATGATATTGCGTATGCGGCAGGCCGAACATGACGCCGCTGTAGCCCTCATGTCCGGAAAAACTGCCGATTCTCTTCAATCCGAGGCCTTCTTCATAAAACCTGATGATTTCCTTAAGCTGTCCGGTCGGCCGGGCAATCCGGATTTGGGCCGCTTGAAAATGCGGAAATTCAATTGTCATCATCATCCCTCCCTTAATGCCATTATATAAAAGCGCTTTCTTTTTTTCGTCTGCCGAACGGACGGCATTCTCTCATTCTTTCGGATGAAAAAAAGCCTCAAGACATTGCTTGAGGCTTTACGCACCTGCCGGAACACCGCCGTCATCAAAGCGCCTTTCCAGGTTTACGAACTTATTGTATTCTTTCACAAAAGCCAGTGAGACGGTGCCCACCGGGCCGTTACGCTGTTTGGCGATAATGATTTCGATGATGTTTTTGTTTTCGGATTCTTTATCATAGTAATCATCACGATACAGGAAGGCGACGATGTCGGCATCCTGCTCAATACTTCCCGACTCACGGATATCTGACATCATCGGACGTTTATCCTGCCGCTGCTCAACACCCCGGGAGAGCTGAGACAGGGCGATGACCGGGACTTCGAGCTCCCGCGCCAGCGCTTTTAGCGCCCGTGAAATTTCCGATACCTCTTGCTGACGGTTGTCGCTCGAACGGCCGCTTCCCTGAATGAGCTGCAGGTAGTCAATTAAAATCATGCCCAATCCGTTCTCCTGCTTCAGTCTGCGGCATTTTGAACGGATTTCGCTGACGCGGATGCCGGGGGTGTCATCTATAAAGATACCGCTGTTTGACAGGCTTCCCATCGCCATCGTCAGCTTGCCCCAATCTTCTTCCGTCAGATTACCCGTTCTGAGATTTTGGGCGTTAATATTCCCTTCGGCGCAGAGCATACGCATGACAAGCTGCTCGGCACCCATCTCAAGACTGAATATCGCGACGCTCTCATCCGTTTTGGTGGCCACGTTTTGCGCAATATTTAAGGCAAACGCCGTTTTTCCCACAGACGGACGGGCTGCGACAATGATCAGATCATTCCGCTGAAAACCCGCGGTCATCCGGTCAAGCTCGATAAAGCCGGTCGGAATCCCGGTAATATCGCCTTTCCGGTTGTGAAGCTGCTCAATGTTGTCGTATGTTTGCACAAGCACGTCTTTAATATTTTGGAAGGCGCCCGAATTTTTTCGCTGCGCGACCTCCATAATCGTTTTTTCCGCATCGCTTAATAAATCTTCAACTTCATCCTCGCGCGTATACCCGTCTTGGGCGATTGAGGTCGCCGTTCTGATTAAACGGCGGAGAATGGATTTTTCCTCAACGATTTTCGCGTAATATTCTATATTAGCCGCTGTCGGAACGGAATTCGCGATATCCGTCAGGTAAGAAACGCCGCCCACCTCTTCTAACAAATCGGTATTCGCAAGCTCTGACGTTACCGTGACCAAATCAACCGGTTCACCGCGGTCTCCGAGCACGAGCATGGCATTGTAAATTTTTTGATGTGACATTCTGTAGAAATCATCCGGAATCAACACTTCAGAAGCCAGTGTCAACGCAGACGGCTGTAAAAAAACAGCACCTAACACGGCCTGCTCAGCTTCTATGTTTTGCGGCGGCAGCCGATCATTCAGAAGGTCTGTCATGCTAAGCACCGTCCTCTCCTTAAAAAATATCCAAACTCCATTTTACCATTTCTCATGAAAAAGAATAGAAAAATATCACTTTCCCTGTATTTGGAGGAGAGGGTTATGTGTTTTGCCGTTCCGAATGCCGGGAAACAAATAAATAAATCGAAACCGGGAGGTAAGAAGGATGAAAACATATGCAGTAACACCCAGTGTTGATGCGGACGGATGGTTTGTGAAGGTGGAAAATGTGGCGCCGACGGCTCTTTATACATCGAAGGACGCGGCGATCGAGAAAGCGGAGCAGACGGCTAAAGAGAACAGCCCGTCTAAGCTTGTCATTTATGATCAGCATAAAAACATTGAAGAAGAACGGTCCTTTTAAGAAAAGCCTTCGCCCGAGCGAGGGCTTTTCCTTATTCGATGAAACGGATGTGCAGCACCGTCTGCGCCATGAGATCGGCCGTTTTTTGATACAGCTCCCATTCTTCAAAGGCGGCGAATACTTTCATCATGTCCTGCAATGTCTGTTTCAGTATGATAAATTCGTCAATTGTCCGCAGTTCTGCGGCTTTTTTCTGATAATCAGCCAGCTTCAGCTGTAATAACATCAATGGCGATTGCATAAAAAACCTCCCCCATTCTGTTATAAAGCCCCGCTTTTCAAACCTCCATTCCTTTGTCATATCCCCTTACGATAGATTTCTGATTTTAGTACAATAAAGAAACGGAAGGAGTGATCACATGAAACCGCTGCAAATTTCCGCCGAAACGGCGCAAAAGCTCGCAGAATCACTGAATATGCCGCTTGAGAGAATCATGCACATGCCTCAGCACATTCTGCTTGCCAAATTAGCTGAAATCCAAAAAGAGAACGATCACAAATAAAGGCCGCTCTCTCATATATATGTGCGGGAGGCGGAAGCGATGGCTTTCCGCCTCTTTTTTTCGTGAAGAAAATTTTGGTAAAACATTCTTTAAATCGTTATCGTTTATTCATAACTTTTTCATATTTATTTTTTACAATGGGGTCACAAAAGAGGTGAAACCATTGAAAACAAAACGACTGGACATCGTTCTTATCGGTATTTTATCAGCAGCGGCGGCTTTGAATATGTACGGCATTTGGCAGGATGATGCCGCCAACCAGTATTATTTGGCTGCCGTCAAAAGCATGACGCAAAGCTTTCACAACTTCTTCTACGCATCCTTTGACCCGTCCGGCTTTGTCACGGTAGACAAACCGCCTGTCGCTTTATGGATTCAAACGATTTTCGCTTTGGTCTTCGGCGTACATACATGGAGCGTGATTCTTCCTCAGGCTTTGGCGGGGCTCGGTTCCGTTCTGCTGCTGTATTTCATGATAAAGCCTTCGTTCGGCACGGGCGCGGCCAGAATCGCCGCTTTTGTCATGGCGCTGACGCCGATTGCGGCGGCCGTCAGCCGGACGAATAATCTCGACAGCATGCTCGTCTTTACACTGCTTCTCGGTTCCTGGTGTTTGATGCGCGCGGTGAAACGCGGCAAAATCATTTGGCTCTTATCCGCATTCGCACTTGTCGGTCTTGCCTTTAATATGAAAATGATGCAGGCCTACATCGTGCTTCCGGCTTTTCTGCTTTTTTATCTCATTGCATCACACACATCCATTAAGAAAAAACTGATCTCACTTCTCGCTTCTTCAGCCGTTCTCCTGGCGCTCTCCGTCTCATGGGCGGCAGCCGTTGATTCCATTTCCGCATCAAGCCGCCCCTATGTCGGCAGCAGCCAGACAAACTCCGTGCTGGAGCTGGCATTCGGATATAACGGGACGGAAAGGCTGCTCGGGCAGACGACGGGCCTTTCTCACGGCAGCATGACCGGCGGAAAAAGCGTGATGCAGGAAGGGATGGGCATGCAGCCTCCGGGAACGAACAGCCCGGCAATGGGCGGCAGCGCTCCTCAGGGAAAAAACGGGCAGGTTCAAATGCCCCGGCAGCCATCCGGACAGAACGCGGCCTTACCGCAAGGGAGCGGAACTCCTCCGGCACAAAACGGCGGCTCACAAGGCCCCGGCGGCGGAAAAAGCATGAGTATGAACATGTACGGCAACGGTACCCCGGGTGCGCTCAGGCTTTTCCAATCTGAATTATCGGGGCAAATCAGCTGGATGCTGCCTTTTGCGCTCACCGGTTTGTTCGGCGCCGTCATCAGCTGGTACAGAAACCGCCGGAAAAAAGCGGAGGAAATGAAAGAAACGATGTTTTGGACAGCATGGCTTGTGCCTGCCGCCGGTTTCTTCAGCATCGCAAGCTTTTTCCATCCGTACTACTTAATCATGCTGGCGCCTCCGATCGCAGCCCTTTCCGGAATCGGCTGGCGGGCCTTATATGATTTATACAAGCATAATAAAGGCTGGATGGGCTGGCTGCTGCCTGCGGGTGTCTTTCTCACCGCCGGTTTTCAGGTCTTCATCGTAAGCGGGTATACAAACCAGATCGGCAGCACTTGGATGTACATCCTCGGACTGTTGGGGCTCGGCACTGTCACTGCCCTCATTGTGATGAAACACAAGCCGTTCGGCAGACAACTGACCGTGATCACCATGTGTGTGTTGATGCTCACGCCGCTGTACTGGTCAGCCACGCCGATCCTTTACGGCGGAAACAGCGTCATACCCGAATCCGGCCCGCAGCTGAAAAGCTCAAACGGCGGCAATATGTTCACCTCTGAAGTGGATACAGGCCTGCTGTCTTATTTGAAAAAGCATCAGACAGGTGAGGAATATCTGTTTGCAACGCTCACCACGGTGACTGCGGCGCCTTATATCATCCATACGAATGAATCAGTCATGGCACTCGGAGGCTTTAACGGAACCGATCCGATTTTAACCGTCTCACAGCTGAAAAAACTTGTTGATGATGGAAAAGTGAAGTATTTCTTATTATCCGGAAACAGTTCAGGCAACACAAAGCTTGTCTCATGGATTAAAAAGAACGGCACAAAAATCTCAGCTGACCAATACAGCACCGGAAAAACAAGCTCAGCCCGGCAAGGAATGACAGGCGGCCCGGGCGAACAAAGTCAGCAGACTCTGTATGAGATGAAAAAATAGTTCGGAAAGAGGCTGGATAGTTAAACGCCGGCCTCTTTATTTTGCTCTTGAAGCACCTGCCATGCGGCGCCGGTATCATTCAGAAAAATGATTGATAAATACTTTCTATTTTTGAAACCATCAGTTCCTGACGCAGATGCCGGCCGGCATAGGAGCGCGCTTCTTTTCCAAGCCGTTCCCTGAGAGACTGATCCGTAATCAGCATTACGAGAGCATCAGCAAGTTCGCGGCTGTTGCCGGGCTGACAGATAAGCCCTGTGTCCTCATGCCGGATCATCTCAGGGATTCCTCCGCAGTCAGTTGCGACAATGGCTTGACCTGAGAACATCGCTTCGATGATCGCTATAGGGAAATTATCATTCAATGTCGGCAGGACAAATATAGATGATTCAGCCAAAAGCGCCGGCACATCACGTCGTTTTCCGAAGAAAAACACATTTGAGAGGCCCAGTTTCCGTTTCTTTTCTTCCAGAAACCCTCTCATGTTTCCGTCTCCGATGATCCATATATCAACTCCGGATAAATGGTGCCGGATGCGGGCGAGAGCGTCCAGCATCACATCATGTCCTTTTCGCTCGGTCAGACGGGAAACGCACGCAATCACGAGCTTTTCAGCACGTTTGGACTCAGGGGCATCCTGAATGTCAATGCCGGTATGAACAGTCGTCAGCTGAGCCTCCTTCGCTCCGTACTCCAGCAAGGGCTCGTGAAAGGAGTCGCTGATTGTAATGATTTTATCCGAAGCCCGAATACCCTGCCTTTCTATTTCACTGAAATATGCCTCTTCTATTGAACCCTTTTGGATTTTATGAAACTTCATCCGGCTTTTCGTAAAATGTCCGTGCGGCGTGAAAAAAAGAGGACGCTGATACGTTTGATTAAGGTATCCCAGCAAAAATACCGCAAATAAATCCTGCGCGTGAAACAGGTCATATTGTTCTAAGTCTTTCTCCTTCAAAAATCTTTGAAAGACATGTAAATAGCTGAGATTCTTCACAAACTTTTCGTTTGCGGCGCCGTATCTGCCAACAAGAAACGCTCTGATCTCGTCAGCGGCCCGCGGGATATCTTCCTGAAAAAAAGATGGCGGCATTTGGAGCGGCGAGATGACATCCGCTTGATGACCGATGCGCTCAAAACCCGTCTTAATTGATGTGATATAGCTCGCCAACCCTCCGACATTCGGGTAACGTAGAAAGGTTGCGTACAGAATACGCAATGGCTTTTTTCGTTTGGGGGAGCTTTTTCCTTCCGCACAGAACGAATACAGCATCTCTGGCTCACCTTGATATTCGATCCCGTAAAATTGATCCATGGCGCGCAATAAGGCTAGAGGCACCAGATCGTTCGGCTTGCCGATCTCTTCTTTCACATCCGCTCCCCCTCTCTCAAACTTATAATCCTAATTCCCGTCCCCATTTTGACACTTTGTCAACATGATACGGCAGCAGTTCTCCTCCCCGATTGTCGAAGATTCTCCGCAATTGGGTATGAAGCCCTTTCTCAAGTGTTCTCTGCAAATAAGCCATTTTATAAAGCGTCATAGGAGGGGTCTGAAAATGAATGCCCCGCTTTTTCATTTCTTTCGTATACACTTTTACGCAATACGTTCGAATATCTTCTGCGTGCCGGCTCCAATCTTTTCTGAAACCAAGCAGAATTTCAACCAGCACCGTCATATCAAACCAAACCGGCGCGTATTTTGCGGCTTCCCAATCGATGAATTGAATATCCCACGGTTCATGTCCGGACGCATCGTGGGTGCAGATATTCTGCATATGAAGATCACCGTGTGTGATGGCTGAGCCGTTTTGTATCAATTCAGGGAAAAAATCCGGCTCCTCCTGCTCAAGCAAGTTTGTGATTTGCCGATAATGAGGCTTCACGATATCTTTTGTGCGCTCATCTTTAAGCGCTCTATCCAAAAATTCCGCTGTCTTTTTGATCTGCTTTTTACGCCCTTTTCTCATGGTTTCCGATTCATATACCGGCAGCCACGACCGCCATTTACCATCAGAAATATTCTTGTTTTCAAAGGTGCGGCTGTGCAGTTCTGCGACAGACGGAATAATATACTTGAAATGCTTCGGGTGAAATGTAAGCTGTCCCCTGATCTGGCTGACAAACTCCATAAATATCCACGTTTCATGGTCACTTTCTTCTATAAGATAGATATCCGGCAGCAAATCCCCTAAAACAGAACGGGCTTTCCCGTATATATTAATCTCGATCTTGTTTTTTTCACGGGAAGATTTATATACCTTCAATATCAGCGGAACAGTGCCGGATTTTTTCTTTACAAACAGTTTATAAATGGAGCTTCTGTCTGTTGATTTCAGGCATGTGATGTCATCCGGATTCACCGCAGCCCTTTCACCGAACGAATACGACAGTTTTTCGTCAATTCTCAGTTTTTGAAATGCGCCATACAAAATCTCCTTTTCATACATGCCGATCTTCCTTCCGCTTCCGTTTCCAGCTGTTTTTGAGATGAGACCAAGTGTTTCTGATAAATGGCATCGGGTCATTCCAAGCAAAAAGAGCGTACTCTTTTTTTCCTTTACACCCTTTCCAAAAATCCCGGAACGTCATTTCTCCTCTTTTTCGTTTCTTCAAAAACGTTAAGAAATAACGCACCTCATAAATCCAATTGATTCCGTCTTTTTGTTCGAGCTGGGGCTTCACATGCTGCCCGGTCAAATACAGATAGTACATGTAAACGAAATGAATGCCTGCCGGTTCTGTCAGGCTATGGCTGAGCCAAAAGCGCGGATTAATTTCGATAAACTTGTAAACATTGTCCCGGGGATCCTTTTTAAATTCCGCCATGCCTACTCCCTTCAGCTGAATCGCTTCAAAAAACGGCAGGGTTTTCTCGATTAAATCAGGAAGCCGTTTGCTGACGACGTGGGCCCCCGCACCAAAATCAGCAGGGAATTGATGGTTCTTTTGCAGAGAGAATAGGCCCATTAATTTCATTTGGTCATCATAAAAAGTGGCGACTTTATAAAAACACTGGTTGTCTCCGGGGATGATCTCCTGCACGAGCAGTTCTCCATTTTCTCTGTAGGAGCTGAACTCCTTGCGCAATTGTGCGGCATCCTTCATTACAATTGCTTTTTTGTTTACTTTTTTTCTGTATTCATGGCCGGCCACCGGTTTTAAAATACACGGGAAGTCAATATTGGCGATGGCCTCTTCCAGCTCATCCCGGTTGTTCGGAAAAAAGGTTTTCGGGCAGGGGATGTGATGCTTGACCGCTAATTCATATGCTTTGCTTTTATCTAAAACCGTTTCTAACAGAGAGCGGCTCGGGAGCAAAAATAAAAAAAAACCGGCTAATGTCTCGCGGAATTTAGATATAAATCCCGCATAATCATCAGATCCTGCGTACAGAACCGGCTTTGCTTGGAATCGCTTCCCGAAATCAGTCAGAAATGTCAGCAGTTCTTCCTCTTCTGTTAAAGGGCTGGGACATATCCCGCAATCTGCCAATCTTGATTTTCCGATACGATAAGGTCCCTCCGTGTCAAACGCGTAAACATCGATTCCTCTTCGGGCAAGACTGCGAATGATCCCAATCCCGTTTGCACTGAAATCAAGTACAACGGCTGCATGTTCATGTTTCATGATCTCCCTCCGAGCTGTTGGTATTTTGATAAATCGATTCGATATTTTTTATCATCGTCTCACTGCTTAAATATTTCTCCGCGTAGGCCTTTGCGTTTGAAGCAGCCTTCTCCCGCGCAGATTTGTTAGAGATAAAAAATGCTAAAGCCCGGGCAAGAACCTTTGCATTTCCCGGTTCGACAATAAGTCCCGTTTTGTTATGGCGGATCAGATCCGGAATACCCCCGCAATCGGTCGCGATGATAGCCGAGCCGCTGAACATCGCTTCAATAATCGAAATCGGCAGACTATCATTAATGGTCGGCAGTACGAATATGTCCGTCATATTCAAAATAGCGGGAACATCATCTCTTTTTCCTAAAAAGGAGACCATAGATAGATTCAGTTTTCGAGCCTGTTCCTCTAAGGCGCTCCTCATCTCTCCGTCGCCCGCGATCAGCACTTCAACATGTTCAAGCAGATCAGACGGAATTCGTGAAAGTGCGTCAAGCAAATGATTATGTCCTTTTCTCGGGCCTAATCTTGCAATACACGAGATGATGATCTTATTTTTCGGCAGCGGGATTTTTCTTTTCCCGCCTGTTTTTGCATCGTAATCGATTCCTGTGATCACCGTTGTCATGTCTTCCTGTTCGGCTCCGAGCTTCATGAGCGGGCTGCGGAACGTATCGCTGATAATAATCAGGCGATCTGCGTATTCAATGGCTTTCATCTCTAGTTTTTTATAATAAAACTCTTCTATCGATCCTTTTTTAAAGATGTGAAATTTAAGTCTGTTGAAAGTAAACATGCCATGCGGTGTGAAAAATAAAGGTTTCTTATAGATTTGATTGAATCTGCCTAATATATTGGCTGTAAATAAATCTTGAGCATGAAACACATCATATCTTTCCAAATGAATCTTTTGAAGCATTTGCTCGTATATAAACATCAGCCTATTATTTTTCAAAATATGATTGTTATAATCCCCATATCTGTCCTTAAAGAAATCTTTTAACTTCGGAACAACAGCCGCCCGCAGTTCTTTTACCTGTGCGGACGGAAACAGATTAGGGGAGATGACATCGACCTTATGACCCCTCTTTTTCAGGCCTTCACTAAGCGTTTTAATATAGTTTGATAAACCGCCCGTGTGCGGGTAGTCCCAAAACGTGGCAATCAAAATGGATAACTTCTTTTTTTTCCTGTATAACCGCGGAATATGATGTTCATGTTTCAACTGTGTCTTTACTGCCGCCTTTTTTTGAGGGCGCGTTTTGACCCCGTAGTAGCGGTCAAGCGTCTGAACCATATACGGATACGGGACGGAAAATGTCTTGATCATTTCCAGATCCTCCGCACGACTTCAAAAGCTTCGGCGTATTCCACACCCGCCGTCATCCCTCTGACTCTTCCTAAATGTGTAACGCCTTCATATGAACGGGGATGAGGGTAATCCCTCATTTCTACGTCATAGTGGTGAAGCGCCGCGAGTTTGGCATCCATTGTGTCTGTGATGTTAACGAAGTAATTAGGTTTGAAGAGTTTATCAGCCGTATTCCTCTCCCACTCGCTTGAAGATAGCGTTTCGAACGTAAGCAGTTCGATAGGCTTTTGATTCGGAAGCGGTCTGGCGGCTGTTAAAACTGCTTGGAATGTTCTCTGGTGGTCCATATTGACATCGCCGTAATGATGTGTAAAGATTTTTTCAGGCTGATAGACGCGAATGAGCTGCTCTAATTCTTTGACAAGCTTATGAAGAGGGATACATTCCAGCTCTAAATTCGTATGCTCCAAAAAGATGACTTTCTCAATTCCAAGCTCTTGATTCGCGCGTTCGCCCAATTGTTTAATATGATGAGCTTCTTCTTTTCTTCCTAATGCTGTAATAATGGAAATCACTTTATATCCTTCATTGATCAGCCGTTTTATGGTGCCCGCTGATCCCAATAGTTCATCGTCGGGATGAGCGCCGATAACCATAATATATTCTCCCATTTTTTCCACACTCCACCAAACAAATGTTACAAATATCATATGACGACCCTAAAAAAAGGAAACTTACATATGCGGATTTTCAGAAACTTACAATTCCCTTCGCCATTCCCGGTAGCGTGACGGATTTAATTTTTTTATGGTGTTCAAAAACTCATCCGCCAAGCCGTATTTGTCCAGTCCTTTTAATAGTTTTACGGGAACTCGGGTAACGGTCGAAAAGGCTCTTTTATGGTCGATCACTTTAAGTTCACCTTGTTCGTTCATCAGAATATGCCTGATTTCGGCATCCCATCTGGCAAAACCGATATCTTTTAATTCATCCAGCATGTTTAAAATATCAGCTGTCAGTTTGACGGACAGGGATTTTTCTTTTTTGATATGGCGCGCAAGGGAGGTGCCTTTGACGTATTCCATCACAATATAATGATCTCCGTATTCATACAGTTTCGGGATCACCGGTGAACCATATCCGAGCTGTAAAGCTTCCAATTCCTTCTTACATGTCTCTTTTTTAAAAAAATATTTTACGCATTTGTTGTGTGTTAAGCGATAGACCTCCCCGTCTTTTCCGTCTCCGATCAGCGGATAGTGTTTCAGCGCTTTTTTATTCTCCGGATTATTAAAATATGTTTCAGAAAAAAATCGTTTCATACCGACACATCCTTCGTTATGATGTAATATAATATGCAATCTGGTAGCGATCGGAAATGAAACAATCTCATCATTTTCTTGCGCTGCGCCGTCTGCTGACATAAAAAAAACCCGCCGGATCGGCGGGTTTTTCATTGTGTGTTACGCTTCTTCTTTTACGTGAACCTTCAGCACAGCCTGAACTTCAGGGTGCAGCTTTACAGGAACGTTTGTATATCCCAGTGTGCGGATACCGTCTTGGAGCTCCAGTTTCCGTTTATCCACTTTAATCTTATGCGTTTTTTGCAGCGCTTCTGCAATTTGTTTGCTTGTGACAGATCCGAATAGACGGCCGCCTTCACCGGATTTGGCACTCAGCTCAACAGTCAGCTGTTCAAGCGTTTCTTTCAAATCTTTCGCTCTTTCAAGCTCGGCAATCGCTTCTTTTTTCTCTTTTTCTTTCTGTCCTTTCAATGCGCTGATGTTTGTCGCATTTGCTTCGACAGCGAGGCCTTTTTTAATGAGAAAGTTATGTGCATAACCGTCTGCTACGTTTTTCATTTCGCCTTTTTTTCCTTTACCTTTTACATCTTGTAAGAAAATAACCTTCATCTCTGAACGCCTCCCTCAAAATATTCATCAATGGCTTCCTTCAGCCGAACGAGCGCTTCTGAGACAGAAATGCCCGATAACTGGGTTGCCGCATTGGTTAAATGCCCTCCGCCATCCAGCGCCTCCATAATAATCTGCACATTGACCTCGCCCAGCGATCTCGCACTGATGCACACCGTATGCTCATCCCGTCTGGCTACCGCAAATGAAGCTTCCACTTCACTCATCGATAAGAGGGAATCAGCCGCCTGCGCAATCAGCACCTGGTCAAAGTACTCCTCTTCGTTCTCAGGCAGAGAAGCAATCGCGATATGTTCTTTATAAAGAGCCGTATGCTGGATCAGTTTCGCCCGCTTGATGTAAGAACCGACGGATTCTTTGAGAACTTTCTGCACCAGAACCGTATCTGCGCCTTTCGCTCTCAAATAAGAAGCGGCGTCGAACGTCCGCGAGCCCGTGCGAAGGGAAAAACTCTTCGTATCCACTATTATACCAGCTAACAGGGCCGTCGCTTCAATCATATTGATTTTGAGCCGCTTCGGCTGGTATTCAAGCAGCTCCGTCACGAGTTCTGCGGTGGATGAAGCGTATGGCTCCATATAAACGAGCAGCGGGTCTTTAATAAATTCCTCGCCTCTGCGGTGGTGGTCAATCACAACGATGTGCTCGATTTTGTTCACGAGACGCTCTTCCATCACAAGGGACGGTTTATGTGTATCAACGACGACAAGCAGCGTGTCGTCATTTGAAATTTCCATCGCCTCTTCCGGCGTGATGAACCGCGACCACAGCTCTTCATATTTTTTAATTTCTTCAATCAGGCGCTGAACGCTTGATCCGATCTGGTTCGGATCAATGACGATGTAGCCTTCTTTGCCGTTGGCCTGCGCCACCTTCAATATTCCGATTGCGGCTCCGACTGCGTCCATATCAGGAAACTTGTGCCCCATGATAATGACATTGCTGCTTTCTGAGACAATCTCCTTGAGCGCGTGAGAAATCACCCGGGCGCGCACCCTTGTGCGTTTCTCCATCGGATTTGTTTTGCCGCCGTAAAATTTCACCTTGCCGTTCGGCATTTTGATCGCCACTTGGTCGCCTCCGCGGCCGAGAGCCAAATCGAGGCTGGACTGCGCCAGATCTCCTAGCTCCTTCAAGGAAGAAACCGATGCGCCGATCCCGATGCTGAGGGTCAAAGATACAGTATGAACGGATGTTTTTTCTCGAATTTCATCCAAAATCGAAAATTTCGCGTTTTCAAGCTCCGTTAAAATGTGTTCATTTAACACCGCGATAAACCGCTCAGAGGACGTCCGTTTCAGGAAAATGCCGTACTCCTGCGCCCACGCATTTAATAATGAGGTGACCTGGCTGTTCATCGTGCTTCTCGTTTGGTCATCCAGCCCCTGTGTGACGTCATCATAGTTATCTAAAAAGATATATGCCAGCACGGTTCTCTCATTTTCGTACTGCTTTTCAATTTGAATCTGTTCTGTCACATCAAAGAAATAAAGCAGGCGCTCATCTCTTTTAATCACTACTTTAAACTTCCGCTCATTCAAGGTGATCGTTTCCGAATCGACCTCCTGCTTGATCAGCGGCACGACGGCCTCGCATGTGTCATACAGCGAGCGCCCGACGAGTGTGCTTTCATTAAAACAGGAAGACAAAAACGGATTCGCCCACTCAATGTAATATTGATCATTAAACAGCATAATCCCGATAGGCATTTCCATTAATGCCTCTTCGCCTACTTTTTTCAATCTATACGATAACGTGGAGATATAATCGTCAATTTCTTTTCTGATCAGAGAATCCGCACGCTTAATGAAAAACAGGATCACGGCGAGCAGCACAACGCCGATGGCTCCTATCAGCCAGTTAAAGTAAATGCTGATGAGGATTATGATGATTGACAATGCAATCAATGCATAGATGGGATACCGAAACAACGGTTTTTCATAAAAACTAGGCATTTCTATCAACTCCCCACCTGTAAGTCACACTCAATTTCGCGTCACCTTATTTCTTATGTTAAAGCCTATGTCAATGATGCCTAAGAGGAGATACACGGACAAGATGAGCGGAAAAAGCACACCCAGCACAATTGCTAAAACAGGAACGGCTTTCGGCATCTCCATTTCGCGGCAATAGAAAAAAATAAACGCTAATCCTTGAATACAAATCAGCAAGCTGAGAATAAATCCCCCATTCAATGAAACCGAATACAGCATATGCCCTTTTTCTAAAGGCAGAAACCCTAATATCGTCACAATAAAATACAGAATGACAACGCTTTGCGGGAGTTTGAGCTCTCTAAAAGGCTTCATCTTCGGAAGATCAGGGGAAAATCGCCGTAAAAGCGGCCTTGCCATAGCATAACTGAGGAAAGAAAAAACGATGCCGGTCAATACGAGCACTGTCGGAAAAAGATATTGAACCGTGCTCAGCTGACTTTCCATCAGCTTGATCTGCTTCCCGAACTGATCTCCGTAACCGAGCTGCTTTGACATGGTTTCTGCTAAAGACAGCGACTCCCGAAGCTGGGACATGGTGGTATCGATCACATTCATATTAAGAAACACGATGCTGACCACAAAAAAAACGACGCCGCACAGCACATACGCCATAGCGCCGGCAGCAACCGCATAGCCGGGCTGTTTCTTTTTAAAATAATATCCCATGGCGATTCCCGTACAGGCAGCCGTAAAAGCGCCTGTAAGCCCGGTAAACGAACTTACAATAAAGCTGACAGGAAGGCTGGCAAGCCCCATCCATACCCCGGGCTTCAGACCGTGCCGAATGGTGTAAAGAATGATCGGCAGCGGCAAAGCAAAGAGAAGAATTGCCCCCAGTAAAGGGAGGTACACGACCAAAAGGGAAATGATTGCAAAAATACTGATCAAAATGGCGCCTTCTATTAGAGCCCTTGTATTTTTCACTTACTCACCTCAA
The DNA here is from genome assembly GCF_027721405.1 of Bacillus sp. KICET-1. Taxonomy (NCBI): domain Bacteria; kingdom Bacillati; phylum Bacillota; class Bacilli; order Caryophanales; family Bacillaceae; genus Bacillus; species Bacillus sp. KICET-1. The sequence goes on along the minus strand of NZ_CP113515.1, from coordinate 936,496 downwards.
ACCTTGTATCATTCGAACATACGAATAGAAAAGAGCACTTAGACGACTGCTCTTTTGACGCCGCAATGTCTCTTTCAAGACCTGAATTTTCCATAAACTCTCCAAAATACACGTATATATTTTAACATAAGTCGAAATCGCAAGTAAAATGAGCGCGGACACCCGCAATGTTCCATGTGAAACATGAAAACAGACAAACGGACATCCCAGTGAAAGAATGCCCGTTGTATCAGTGATCCTGATCATCCATGAAACCAGAAGTATCTCTGTTTTTCTTTTTGGTTTTTCGTACATATAACAAGACGATAACGATAAGTAAGAGAGTGGTCGCCTGCAAAACCCCGCTGCTGAAAAGGAAGAAGTTCTTTATCATGTCCCACATATAGTTTCACCTCTATTTCGTATTTCCTTTACATTGAGTTTCCCTTTCTGGAAACTTCAAAACATCAGGAACAACATCGGGACCGGGGCATATGCTGAAAGTGAAAATGAAGGATAAAGGAGATTCTTACACCATGACTGAGCGGAGAACATTAGCATGGCATGAAACGTTAGAACTGCATGAGTTAGTAGCTTTCCAGGCAAACGGACTTGTGAAATTAAAAAGAACAGAGCGGGACGTAAGCGATGCCAGATTAAAACAGCTTTACAGATTTTCCATCCATTCGCTGGAACAAAACCTGCGTGAACTGCTTCCTTTCTTCCCTGAAGCTCCCGCTTTTCGTGAGGATGAAACAGAAGAGCGCGCTGATTCCTCCTTTTACAGCGGCGGCCTGCTCATTCTGGCCAAAACGTCTGTCCGCAATTACGCCGGAGCCATTACAGAGACGGCCACACCTCAATTAAGACATGTTTTCGTCAAGCACTTAAACGCGTCCATCAAGTGGCACCAAATGGTCTTTGAGTATATGGAAGAACGCGGTCAATATCCGGCTTACAACCTGAGCGAATTGCTGAAGAATGACGTGCGCAACGCCAGAAAGGCCATCGCGATGAAATAAAAAAAAGCAGCAAGGAATTTAATCCTTTGCTGCTTCTTATTTTTGAGCGGACTGATCTTGAGGAGACGTTTTTTCCCGGTATGCCTCGAGAAACTCCCGGTTGGCATCTCCCCATTTCTTCATTTGCAAAACGATCGGTTCCAGCGACCTGCCGAATTCGGTAAGGGAATACTCCACCTTTGGAGGCACCTGCTGATATACCTCGCGATGCACGATGCCGTCCGCCTCAAGCTCGCGAAGCTGAAGCGTCAGCATACGCTGCGTAATGCTGGGGCAAATGCGCCGAAACTCATTAAACCGCTTTTTTCCGCCGATCATATGATAAAACAAAATACCCTTCCACTTTCCGCCGATAACGGAAAGCGTCAGTTCAACCGGACAACCTTCTTTATTCGGATATATGTTCATTTTTCATCCTCCATAGTACCTTTTTTGATACTATATGCTGATTAGCATCTGACTTACCCAGTATTTTACTCGCAATCCTCCTCACCGCTCAACAAAAATGCTTCTTTTTCACATCAATTTTTAAGGTTTTGAAGATTACACCCTCCGCAAGACGTGTTAAACTATAAAAAGATTGTTTACACTACAAAAAAGGACAAGGAGTTATTATGGAAAAAATTCTTATTTTCGGACATCAAAACCCAGACACAGATACCATTTGCTCTGCCATTGCCTACGCTGATCTAAAAAATAAACTCGGCTTCAATGCTGAGCCCGTCCGCCTTGGACAAGTCAACGGCGAAACACAATACGCGCTTGATTATTTCAAGCAGGAAAGCCCGCGTTTGGTGGAAACAGCCGCAAACGAAGTAAACGGCGTCATCCTTGTTGACCACAATGAACGCCAGCAAAGCATCAAGGATATCGAAGACGTTCAGGTTCTTGAAGTGATCGACCACCACCGTATCGCCAACTTCGAAACAGCGGAACCTCTTTACTACCGTGCTGAGCCGGTCGGCTGTACGGCTACGATCTTAAACAAAATGTACAAAGAAAATAACGTGAAAATCGAGAAAGAAATTGCGGGCCTCATGCTGTCAGCAATCATTTCCGACTCTCTGTTATTTAAATCTCCGACTTGCACGGAGCAAGATATCGCAGCGGCAAAAGAGCTTGCTGAAATTGCTGGCGTAGATGCGGAAGAGTACGGCTTAAACATGCTGAAAGCGGGCGCCGACTTAAGCAAAAAAACGGTGGAAGAACTGATTTCTCTTGATGCGAAAGAGTTCACGCTCGGCAGCAAAAAAGTCGAAATCGCCCAAGTCAACACAGTTGATATTGAAGATGTGAAAAAGCGGCAGCCGGAATTAGAAGCGGCCCTTTCAAAAGTAATTGCTGAGAAGAACCTTGACCTGTTCCTTCTCGTGATTACGGATATTCTGGAAAACGATTCCCTTGCGCTTGCCATCGGTGATCAAGCGTCAAAAGTGGAAAAAGCATTCAACGTGACTTTAGAAAACAACACGGCTCTTTTAAAAGGCGTCGTATCCAGAAAGAAACAAGTCGTTCCTGTTTTAACAGACGCGATTGCAGAATAACCAAAACACCCCGGAAACCCGCCGGGGTGTTTTTTTATTGCTCATTCATCAGACGGCCGTTTCGTAAGCGCTTTCTCCGAAAATCATTTTGACGGAATTTGATATACAATATATAATATATCACATGAAAGGCGTTCGTTTACCTAATTATTGTAAGTCAATATCACAACATCAGAATCGGGGGTGTCTATCCTGGAAAAACACGCTGCTCTTTCTTATTCACGAACAACAGGCATTTGGCTTGTGCTGACAGGAGCTATCTTATGGGGGGTCTCGGGAACGGTTGCCCAGTATCTGTTCCAGCACCGCCATTTTAATACAGAATGGCTGACTTCAGTGCGCCTTCTGGTGTCAGGGGCGCTTCTGCTCGGCATCGCGTACCGCAAAGAAAAAGGACGGATATGGGCTGTTTGGAAAGACAGACGGGACAGAATTCCCCTTCTTTTATTCGGGGTTTTCGGAATGTTAGGCGTTCAATACACCTACTTCGCGGCAATTGAGTACGGCAACGCGGCCGCTGCTACCGTTCTTCAGTATTTAGGGCCAGCGATCATTACATGCTTTTTAGCGATTCGCGCAAAGAGAATACCTTCGGGAAAAGAACTGCTCGCCGTCTTATTGGCGGTTGCCGGCACATTCATTTTGGTCACGCACGGGAATGCCGGAAGCCTGTCCATATCCGGTCTGGCCGTCTTTTGGGGAATCAGTTCGGCGTTTGCACTGGCGTTTTACACCCTTCAGCCGCATCGTCTGCTGAAGAAATGGGGATCCGCTATTGTTGTCGGATGGGGCATGCTGATCGGCGGAGCCGCCCTCAGCTTGATCCGCCCGCCCTGGACATTTGAAGGCGAGTGGTCCTTTCCTGCATATGCCGCGATTGTGTTTATCATCATTTTCGGAACGCTCATCGCTTTTTATTGCTACTTGGAAAGCCTGAAATATCTGAGTGCCTCTGAAACCAGCCTGCTTGCCTGTGCAGAGCCGCTGTCGGCAGCTTTTTTAGCTGTTATCTGGCTGCATGTTCCCTTCGGAATATCAGAATGGCTGGGTACTTTGCTGATTTTAGCTACCATCGCTTTATTATCTATCAAGAAAAAATAACCTCTCTTTTTTAGAGAGGTTTTTTCCTAGGCCCAGAGCACCCCTTAGTCTCAATTACCCATATATTAAAAGGCCTTTTTTCATTTTACTATCATCCAAAAGAGGAAAATAGACCAGTTGTCAATAGAATCAGAGTCTAATAGAATGATGTCGACAAGTAAATCATGCAGGATTGTTACTGATAAAGCAGGCAAGACCTAAAATGTGTTAAGGGCAAAGTGTATTCTTTGGCGTCACCCCATACATATTTTAGGTCTTTTTTTCTGTAACAAACCTGCCATCCATGAATGCAGGAGGATCGAATCGGCAGATCGCAAAAAAAGGTACATACAAAAGGAGACATGAACATGAACATCAAAAAATTTGCAAAACGAGCCACAGTTCTAACTTTTACGACTGCACTTCTGGCAGGGGGAGCGACTCAAGCCTTCGCGAAAGAAAATACCCAAAAACCTTACAAAGAAACGTACGGCGTCTCTCATATCACACGCCATGATATGCTGCAGATCCCTAAACAGCAGCAAAGTGAAAAATACCAAGTTCCTCAATTCGACCAATCAACAATTAAAAATATCGAGTCCGCGAAAGGACTGGATGTGTGGGACAGCTGGCCGCTCCAAAACGCTGACGGAACAGTAGCTGAATACAATGGCTATCACGTCGTGTTTGCTCTTGCGGGAAGCCCGAAAGACGCTGATGACACATCCATCTACATGTTTTACCAAAAAGTCGGCGACAACTCGATCGACAGCTGGAAAAACGCGGGGCGTGTCTTTAAAGACAGCGATAAGTTCGACGCCAACGATGAAATCCTGAAAGAACAGACACAAGAATGGTCCGGTTCTGCAACCTTTACATCTGACGGAAAAATCCGTTTATTCTACACTGACTTTTCCGGTAAACATTACAGCAAACAAAGCCTGACAACGGCGCAGGTAAATGTGTCAAAATCTGATGACACGCTCAAGATCAACGGAGTGGAAGATCATAAAACGATTTTTGACGGCGACGGAAAAACATATCAAAACGTTCAGCAGTTTATCGATGAAGGGAACTATACATCCGGCGACAACCATACGCTGAGAGACCCTCACTACGTTGAAGACAAAGGCCATAAATACCTTGTATTCGAAGCCAACACAGGAACAGAAAACGGATACCAAGGCGAAGAATCTTTATTTAACAAAGCGTACTACGGCGGCAGCACAAACTTCTTCCGTAAAGAAAGTCAGAAGCTTCAGCAAAGCGCTAAAAAACGCGATGCTGAATTAGCGAACGGCGCCCTCGGTATGGTAGAGTTAAACGATGATTACACATTGAAAAAAGTCATGAAGCCGCTGATCACTTCAAACACGGTAACTGATGAAATTGAGCGCGCGAATGTTTTCAAAATGAACGGCAAATGGTACCTGTTCACTGATTCACGCGGTTCAAAAATGACGATCGACGGCATTAACTCAAACGATATTTACATGCTTGGTTATGTATCAAACTCTTTAACAGGGCCTTACAAGCCGCTGAACAAAACTGGTCTTGTCCTGCAAATGGGTCTTGATCCTAACGATGTAACGTTCACTTACTCTCACTTCGCAGTGCCGCAAGCCAAAGGCAACAATGTCGTGATCACAAGCTACATGACAAACAGAGGCTTCTTTGAGGATAAAAAGGCAACATTTGCGCCAAGCTTCTTAATGAACATCAAAGGCAAGAAAACATCCGTTGTTAAAAACAGCATCCTTGAACAAGGACAGCTTACGGTTAACAACTAATAACAACAAAAAGAAAATGCCGATACTTCATTGGCATTTTCTTTTATTTCTCAACAAGATGGTGAATTCAATCATGGTACGAAAATGGCCCATTGTAATATTGATCTTTTTGGGTGCGTTCTTGTTTGTCGGCTTACTGCCGAACAAAACCCACAATTCCTCTGACACAAACACGGAGCATAAGAAGGATTACCGGGCGGCGTATCATTTTACGACCCCGGACAAATGGAAAAACGACCCTCAAAAGCCCATTTTTTTCGAGGGGAAATATCATTACTACTATCTTTATAATCGGGATTACCCGAACGGCAACGGCACAGAATGGCGGCACGCCGTATCAGAGGACTTGGTGCACTGGACGGACGAAGGCACGGCTATTCCGAAATACACCAACGAAAACGGCGATATATGGTCCGGTTCTGTCGTCATTGATAAACACAACACGGCGGGCTTCGGCAAAAACGCGCTGGTCGCCGTCACAACGCAGCCGACTGCCAAAACAAAAGCCCAGGAACAATATTTATGGTACAGCACGGATAAGGGAAAAACGTTTACTTCCTATAGTGATCAGCCCGTTATGAAAAACCCGGGAACTAAGGATTTCCGGGACCCGAAAGTAATCTGGGATGAACAGGATGACAAATGGGTGATGGCCATGGCCGAAGGAGAAAAAATCGGTTTTTATGAATCACCCGATTTAAAAAATTGGAAATACACGGGCGGCTTTATCACTCAGCAGATCGGCCTCGTCGAATGCCCCGACCTTTATATGATGCGTGCAGATGACGGAACAGCCAAATGGGTTCTGGGCGCAAGCGCAAACGGCAAACCCGCAGGCAAACCGAATACGTACGCGTATTGGACCGGAAACTTTGACGGGAAGGAATTTACCGCCGATCAAGAAGAACCGCAATGGCTCGATTACGGCTTTGACTGGTACGGCGGCGTCACATTTGAAGACGGTAATAGCGAAGATCCGCTGACAAAACGCTATGCGCTGGCATGGATGAACAATTGGGATTATCCGAATGAAACACCGACACTAAAAAACGGCTTTAACGGCACGGATTCTATCGTCCGTGAAATCCGCCTTCAGCAGCAGGACGGCGGCACATACAGCCTTGTGTCAGAGCCGGTTGAAGCATTGAACCAATTAACCTCTTCAACTGACAGCATAGAACACAAACAGGTGAACGGTTCAGAGACACTGCCGATCAAAGGTGATACATATCAGCTTGATATGGATATCGCTTGGTCAGATATCAAAAATGCAGGAGTCAGACTCAGAGAATCAGCAGACCAAAGCCGGCATATTGATGTCGGTATTTCAGCAGAAGACGGCTGTGCCTATGTGAACAGATCGTTTACAGACCAGCCTGATAAAACCGGCGCATACGTCGAAAGCAAAGCCCCATTTGACGGAAACAAAGGACGCGTCCATCTGAAAATTCTCGTAGATAAAACAAGTATTGAAGTATTTGCAGACGACGGAAAAACCGTTTTGACAAATGAAGTGTTCCCAAAACACGAAGATCAGGGAATCACGCTCTTTTCTGAAGGCGGCTCCGCTGACTTTCAGCATATTGAGATGAAGCATCTCGGTTCGATTCATCCTTAGACGTCCCTCTTCATTTCTAACCGGCGCCCGGACTGTGGTAAAATGCAAATATGTATACTACGATTCATGAGGTGTTCCATTGGATAATCAAAACAAAGAACCTGTGCTGAAAAGAACCATCATGCGGGACGAAGTGTATCGCACACTCAGAAACTGGATCATAACGGGCAAGCTCAAACCGGAAACAAAGTTAAAGGACAAGGATTTGTCGGAAACATTGGGAATCAGCCGCACCCCGATACGGGAAGCCTTATTGCGGCTGGAAGATGACGGCTTGGTGATAACAAAAGCGAACAGATGGACGCTTGTCGCTCCGATTGAGTTAAAAGAAGCGGAAAACTTGTATTCCATCGTCTGGACGCTTGAAAAACTCGCATTGCAGCAAGCTCTCCCGCATGTGGACGATGCCGTGATTCAGGAATTGAAACAGCTGAATGAAAATCTTCTTCAAATGATGAAAGACGGCGATAAACCGGCCATCCTGGAAGCGGACAATGCATTTCACCATCGCATCATTCTGCTTGCGGACAACGCCGAACTTCACAAATTGCTAGTAAGCCTGAAAGTCAAAATTCAGAGAATGGAAATCCGCTATTTCAGTGAAAACGACGCTTTAAACAGATCATATAATGAACACTCTGATATCATTCACGCATTAGAACAGCAAGATGCCGCCGCTGCTTTTACAGCGCTTGAAGCGAATTGGAAAAACAGTTTAGAACGGCTGCAGAACATGGCATAGCAAACGAAAAAGCCAAATCACTCATATGATTTGGCTTTTTTACTGATATCACAAGACAGCCGCGTTGGCTGTCTTGTTTACTTTTTGTTTATATATAAATAAATACCGTAATCCGTCGGCACAGAAGCATACCCCATCTGTCTGAGCATGGCTGTTATATTCCCGCGATGGTACGTTCCGTGGTTCACAACATGGAGGATCATATCGGCTGCTGCGGTTTTCATGATGTCACCTGACGGATGCTCTATTTCAAGGGGGAGACTGATATTTTCTTCCTTTTGCAAAAATAATTGATATCGATCTGATAATTCCGAGAACATATCTTCCAGCTCTTCTATCTCTTTAGACAAGATGTCCTCTTTTTGCTGTTCAGCTGATTTCAGCGTATCCTCCAGACGCTCTCCGGAGAACACATCAAACCACCCCTTATCCGACAGATACACATGAGTCAATACACCGGCTATCGACGGAAAGACACTTTGAATCTCCTTACGGTACACATCCTCCGGAAGCTCTTTAAGCCGGGTGAATATTTGCTGATTTGCCCAAAGATGATAATCATACAATTGCAGTGCCAGATGTCCCACATTACCCTCTCCTCTCTCGATATAGAACGTACGTTCCTAATTATACTACACTACATGCGGCTTTGTACCATCTTCTTCATTCGCAGCTGAGAAAATCCGATAAAAGCCGAAATTAATAAGAGGAGGCCTGCGCCAATATAAATAAACCGCACGCCGAATACATCCGAGATAACCCCCGTTCCGATAATGGAAAACATAAAAATGAACTGAACTAAAGCTGATCTCGCCGCTAATATATTGACCCGTGTCTTTTCGGTCGTGATGTTTTGAAGGAATGTTTCCTGCGTGAGATCTCGTAATACACAAGCCGGCCCCATGCACAGCACCAGAAAAAGGGCGGTAACGGCGCTTGTGATCAGCCCGTAAATAAACGTGAACATTCCATATGCCAAGGCTCCCGTCAGCATAAGCGGAATGAGATGATGCTGAAACTTGCCGGATAACTTATAGATGATCAGTCCGCCGATCATCGTCCCTGCATAATAGACTCCGTTGACATACCCCCACCAAGCCTCTCCTTTATGAAGGACGTCATGCACATAAGTCAAGGACACAGAACCGATCCATATCATGCCTGCCCACGATTCGATCACATCCATCACAATGAGAACCCTGAGCTGTTTTTGCTGAAATAAATACACCCAGCCGCTTGCCGCATCTGCAAAAAGGGAACGTTCCCTGACTGCTGCCGGCGCACACATGCGTACTTGAAGAAACAGAATGATGCCCAACACCGAAGAAACCAATAACATGACAGTGACGATCATTGTATCGCTCTCTCCCAGGAACGCTATGATGACGCCGCCCAGAGACCACCCCGCAAACTGAACGGTCTGATCCGCCGCCGATAATAAACCGTTCGCTTTCGCCCTTCGATCAGGAGGAATGATTTCCCCAATCAGCGCGCTTTTTATCGGAGCAAACCATCCGTTGCAAAAAGAAATGCCTCCGATCAGACAAAACATCAGAAAAAAGAATGCGGATGAACCGGTTTGGATGACAAAAAACAAACAGACTAACAGTGTGATCTGTATCAATTGAGAACCGATTAACAAAGACCGAAGCGTGAACCGGCCGGTGACCAGCGGCAAAATGGCGCTGCCCAATACGCGACATACAATGCTGACGAACGTCATAAGAGAGGCCATCGCCGTCGAACCGGTTTTTGTAAACAAAAACAAGATGACAGCCATCGTATAAAGTGAGAACCCCAAGTTGATAGCGGTCTGGCTGTATAAAATAGCATAATACGCTCTCTTCATATTCATCCTCAGCAACCTCACTCCCCAAAGCCGAAGCGCGCAGGCATCGGCTTATTTTTTCGTTTACTTTCTCTCCTTAGTGGGAGGCTTTCGTATGTCAGGCTCTCACCTTTAATTTGATCTTCCTGCCTTCCGAAAAAGTAATCATGCTTAGGACAATGAAACAGCCTATCCACTGTATCCATGTTAAGCGCTCGCCCAAGAAAAAAGCGCCAAAGATGATTGTGATGATCGGGCCCATCATTGAAATCAAAGACCCTCTTACTGCCCCAATCCGTTTGATACCTTCCAGCATAAATAAAAAAGGAACGACTGTTGTAAATACAGCAATGATTAAAAAAAGGAAATATACGGGTGGCTGAAACGACCATAGCTCTGTCTGATAGCCAAAACCCTTTCTTGCGATTAAAAAAAGCACCATGGCAATGCTTGCTAAGGACATCCCATATGCATTCATACGGATACTCCCTACTTTGCGAACAAGCTGACCGGATAAGACCAAATAAAGTCCGTAAACCGCGGACGACAGAAGAACGAGAAAAGCGCCAAATATATTAGCACTCAATTCGTGCAGATTCCAGCCGCCAATGGAAAAAAAGATTCCTATGCTGACCACAACGACAGAAATGATGTCTGCAGCGGTGATTTTCTCCATTTTTCCGAAAAACGAGATAATCATGACAAAAATCGGATAACTCATAACGAGCATCCTTTCTACAATAGCTGAAACATAATGCAGCCCGATAAAGTCCAACAGCGGAGATAGAAAAAAAACGAGCAGACCCGTGATTCCTGCTCTGACTATATCAGCCTTTGCCGGTTTTTCAGATAATTTTGCACGATACAAAAGAAAAATGATGCAAAAAAGAGGGGTTGCAATCAATTGTCTGAAAAATAGCGTTGACTCCGGGGTGGCTCCGAATGTGTAAGCCCACTTAATAAAGATCGACTTTGAGGCAAAACACAGCGTACCAACAATCATAAACAACATTCCGGCGAGAAACGGATGGTTTAGTTTTGGCGGAGTATTCACTTCGATTTTGCTCATAGATTTACACCTTTCCTTAGTGCGAATATTATTTATTTCGATTCTGTGAGCAGTTTCCCTTTTTGTTTTATATACTATAATGTATTTCTATCAGCCGAAAAAAAGCCGATGCGCGCAGGCATCGGCTTTCAAATTAATCTATCATCTTAAGAACAAGCGGCCGGAATCATCCATTTATCAGGAATGATTTTCAAAACAGAATAAAAAAAGAGGGCTCCCATTCCGGAAGCCCTCACTCCGTTCTGCCTACGCCAATAAAAGAAAAATAAGCGCTAAAACAGCCGGAAGTCCTTGTTTTACGATAATTGATTTGTTTGAAGTAAAGCCTCCGAAAATGGCCGCGATGACCACACAGATGACGAAAAACATTTGAATCATATGGCCAATCGGATCAGTTCCGAGGATCAGTCCCCAAATGAGGCCGGCAGCCAGAAATCCATTATACAGACCTTGATTTGCAAACATGACCGCCACATTCCGATCACCTTCTAAATGCTTCGGCAATTTGAAGGACCGCTTAGCTGCCTTCGAATTGATAAAAAACATTTCAAGTATCATGATAAATATATGTTCTAAAGCTACAATTCCGACGAAAACAGCCGCAATTATGTCCACTGTCCCTCTCCTCTCAGCTTCACTTCAACCTTATTTCCATTGTGCGATTGTTTCGATAGGAAGACGGTAGGAAGCATATCCTTCGTCTGCCGCTTTTCCGATTGATAACAGCATGACCGGTACATAACGCTCTTTATCCATTCCGAAAACCTCGGCAATCTTTTCTTTATCGTAGCCGCCGATCGGGTTTGTGTCATAGCCGTGCGCGCGTGCCGTAAGCATCAGCTGCATGGAAACGAGGCCTCCGTCGATCAGAATCGTTTCACGGTTCACTTGCTCCGGAAGTTTTTCAAAGTGCGCCGTCAACGCAGCGATTTGTCTGTCTTTTACTTCCTGCGGCATGTAGCCCAGTTCGACCGCTTTCGAATAGATTTCTTCTAAATAGTCATCATTGTTCATATCTGCGAAAACCGCGATCACCGCAGATGATGTGCTGACTTGTGTTTGGTTAAAGCTGGCAAGCGGCGCGAGTTTTTCTTTTCCTTCAGGGCTGTCAATGACGAGAAAACGCCACGGCTGCGCGTTGACTGAAGACGGTGCTGTCGTTGCTTCTTCCAGAATTTGAGTCATTTCTTCTTTGCTGATTTTAACAGCCGGATCGTAATTCCGAATGGAACGGCGGCCTTTCATAATGTCCATAAAGTCGTTTGTTTTCAGTTCTGTTTTCATGTGTAATACACTCCTATGCTTTCATATTTTCTATATTATTCTGCATCTGCGACAATACGTTTTTTAACATACTGCGTTCTTCCTCGCTGACACCGGCAAGCATTTCCTTTATGAAACGCTCCTTCTCCTTTTTGGAAGCCTCAATTCTCTCCCGCCCCTGATCAGTAAGCCGGACAAGTATAATTCGGTTGTCCTCGGGCTTCCGCCTTCTTGTGACCATTTCTTTGGCTTCAAGCTGTTTCAAGTGTCTTGTCACGGCTGCGCCATCAATATTCACCTTTTTCTGAAGATCGCTTTGGCTGATCTCGTCGACGTAAAAAAGCACGGCGAGAAGCTCAAGGCGGGATTGGCTGATTCCGGTGCACGCTTCAAACTTCGTGCCGATCACTTTGTGCAGTGATTGGAGCTGATATAAAATCTCGCCTTCCTCTGAACAACATGCTGTCAAAACCCATCCCCACTTTCTTTTGCGCAATTAATTGACTAGTCAATGTTTGATATATCAACAATATACAGCCGCCATTCTTTTTTTGCAAGTTTTTTCTCCTTTTTTAAAAAAAGCTGCCGGTTAACGGCAGCTCTCTACTTAATGATTATGGACTTTTCTGAAATTACTGCCTTTTACTTCTGCGACATCATATACCGTCACAAAGGCTTGTTTATCAATGTCATTAATAATTTCCTTCAGTTTGGTTTCTTCCAAACGGTTGATGACACATGTGATTTCTTGGAATTTTTCATGAGAAAAACCGCCGTATGCTTCTTTATAAGTAGCGCTCCGGCCCAATTCTTCACGAATGGTCTCTACCATTAATGCAGGCTCATTGGTGATAATCTGAAATGTTTTAGAACCGCTTAAGCCTTCCTCAACCACATGGATCACCTTGGATGCGATGTAGTAAGCAATGACGGAAAGCAATGCGCCTTGCAGCCCGAATACAAAAGAAACAAAAATAAACACAAAAATGTTTAAAAATAAAATGAGATCGCTCGTGCCAAACGGCAATTTCCGTGACAGAAGCACAGCCAGCATATCAATTCCATCTAAGGCGCCGCCGTTGCGCAATGCCAATCCCATTCCCAAGCCGAGAATAATCCCGCCGACAACGGTGATTAACAGGGTATCTCCCTCAATGATAGCCGGCGTGTGGTGGAAAAAACTCGTGCCCGCGGCAAGTGAGACAATACCGATAATTGATAGAAACGCAAAACCTTTCCCGATTTGCTTATATCCTAACCAGACAAACGGTATATTGATCACCGCAATCAAGATCCCAAGAGGCAAATGAAACAGCTGTGAACCGACAATGCTGAGCCCGGTTACACCGCCGTCAGATACACTATTCGGAATCAGTACGGTTTCCAGTCCATACGCGGCAATAATTCCGCCGATGATGACCATGATGACCCGTACGATTGATTTGGCTCTGAATTTCTTACGTCTTTGTTTTTCGATTGTACTCATATCATTCCCCGCTTCAATTATTTTGTCTTATTTAAATATACCATAATTGATACTTTTCGTTAAAAATAAGCCTATCGGCTAGTTGAAGCAGGAACCGAGGAAGGAGATTTCACAGATAACGTATCCATTTATGACTTTAATCATTCACCAAAAGGAATTAATAACCATCAATAATCTCTTTTATTCCCCTTCTTCACATATTCCCAATCATGTTCTATATTTTTTCTCACCCGCTGAAGAAGGCTGAAAATGGTTTCTTTTTCCTCAGATGTAAAGCCGGACAGGGCTACCTCCGCAGAATGCTCTCCTTCTCTTTGCAATAACGGATAAACCTTTCTCCCTTTTTCAGTCGGGAACAGTTTTTTTATTTTTTTATTTTGATCATCAGGACGCTTTTCAATAAACCCTTGTATTTCCAATTTTTTGATTGCTCTCGCCGCTGTTGTTCGGTCTACTTTAATCATTTCCGCCACTTTTTCCTGTATCACTCCCGGGTTTTCACATATACGCACAAGATAGAGATACTGCCCTTTTGTTAAGTCTAATTCCTTAAATTCAATATTGCTGATGGAATCCAATGCCCGTGCGATCATGCCGATTTCCCGCAAAATATCAGTCATATCTTTTTCAAACCCTTCATGTTTTTGTTGCATTTGCAATATAATTGTTTTATCGTTACTTCTATAAGAACACAAGCAAGCCGTGCAGTCCAGACTAACATGTGAAAAGGATTGGTTGATCATGCAGATAAAAAGGATAACAACGGAAATTGATTTACAAGCAGCGCTTGAGATTAGAAAAGCAGTATTCATTGAGGAACAGCAAGTACCTGAATCCGATGAATTTGACCAGTTCGATACGCTTCAGGAACAGTGCGGGCATGTCTTGGTTTATCATGAAAATCAGCCTGCCGGCACAGGACGCGTCCGCATCGTAAACCATACAGGCAAGCTCGAACGAATCTGCATCCTGAAGCCTTACCGCAAATACGGGTTGGGCAAAGTCATCATAAGCGAATTAGAAAACATGGTAAAAGAAAAAGGCATCACCCAATGTAAACTGCATGGACAAACACATGCGGAAGGCTTTTATCACAAACTAGGCTATCAGACAGATTCACCGGAATTTATGGAAGACGGCATCCCGCATGTCTTGATGACAAAAGAGCTGTGAGCTGTCACTGAATGAGCAGCCAAACGGCTGTATGAATTATTTACCGAAAGCCTTGTATAAAGGCTTTTTTTCTTAGCCTGAACGCCTTAAAAAAATCAAACCCAGGATAAAACTACCAATTTATAGTGTTTTCATTTCTTAAATAGTCCGATCAAAAGCTTTTAATCTATTAAAAATTAACAGTTAAAGAGATTATAAAAAGGGAATGAAATCCTGAATTATGCAAGAAAGGCTGATTCTCTCTAATATGGACTGCTGACGCGTTACATTCTTTCTATCTTCACATATCTTTAATACTAAGTACGTTATAAATAGATTCCAGGAGGAGATATGAAGTGGAAGAAACGAGTATGGAGCCATCACGGCTCTGCAAAGAATTTGCTAGAATTCTCAATTCAACGCCCAGTGTCGTAAATGGCGTATGTACGGCGACAAGATTTCGAAGCAACATTCATCCGGTGGTACTCGGAAGAAGAGCCGAGGCATTTCCTTTTATTCCTCAGGCCTTTTCATTTGAAAGCATGGATCGGGAAGGCAGAGCTTTATGTTTAGGTGAGACTGTTTTACTGCAAGAAGAAGTGAACCCGTTAATGAGTGAGCTGCGCAAATTCGGTATCATCGTAACTGCCGTTCATAACCATTGGCTGTTCGATAAACCGCGTCTGATGTTTATGCATTTTGAATCAATTGATAAACCTCTCAATTTTGCAAGAAAAGTGAGAGAGGCCCTGAGAGTTCTAACTACTAAAACTGTGCGTGCGGTACCAAAAACTGACGGGGAAATGATTGAACGGCATGGTCTTTGTGACGAATTCAACGATATTCTAGGCGGAACCATGCATACGTTTGAAAATGGAATTTGTACAGTAATGAGATCCCGAACGAATATAAAACCAGTAGTACTGGGACGGCCCGGAAGATCATTTTTGCTCATTCCGCAAATGTTTTCATTTGAATCAATGACAAAAGACGGCCGTGCTCTTTGCAGCGGAGAAACTGTAATTCTGCAAAAAGAAATCAATCCATTTATCAGCGTCCTTCGGAAACATGATCTGACTGTAACGTCACTTCACAATCACTGGCTGTTTGATAAACCGAGACTGATGTATATTCATTTCGAATCGATTGATAAACCTGTCAACTTCGCCTTAAAAGTGAGAGATGCTTTAAGAGTGCTTACTGATAAAGAGGTCAAAGCTTAGCATGTTTTGAAGTATCAAAAAGCGATTAAAATAATCGCTTTTACATATGATCAACCGAAAACAAAAAAGATTTACTCTTCAAAAACCAAGCCTATGTGCCTCTAGGAAAGACATAACCATACAGATTGAAGTTTGAATAAAACAAGGAGAGCAGAGGTTAGCCTTTTTTTTATATTTGGCATCTTAACTTAAGAAAAGCCGCTTTGTCGGCGGCTTTTTTATCCTGAATCCTTTAATGTGAGAATGTTAAAAAGCAGCGGAATAGTTTTTGTCTTGCAGAATCCGAAGAAGTTGATGGGGTTCTTTTACAAAGTATGTCGGTGAAGCTGCAGATAAGTGTGTAAGATTCCCCTCTCCCCATAATGCGCCCGCACTTTTCATATCAGCAGCATGAGCTGCCTCAATATCTGTCATTTGATCTCCAATATATAAACAATCGCTTATATCTGCATGTAAGTGATTTATCGCTGTTAGTAATGGCTTAGGACTCGGTTTGTACTCATCACAATCTTCAGCCGTGAGAACGACTTTAAAAAACCCATCTAATTTATTATTGATTAACTCGCCATAAGCAAATTTTTTCAATTGTGAGGTCACAATCCCCAAACCATATCCTCTTTCACTTAAACTTTCCAGCAAAGAGATAACACCCGGATACGGTCTGATTTGATGGATTTTATTTTCGAAATACTGCAATATCGAGGAACGTATTTGCTCTGCCTCGTTTGGAAATCTTCTCAAAAAAACCGCAATAGGCTTACCGACAAGAGACTCTCTCTCTTCATTCGTTAATTTTCTCTTTAATACTGTTTCAATTCCATGATTATAAGCCTCTTTTGCCAACCATTCACTATTTACCAAGGTTCCATCTAAATCGAATAAAATTGTATGCATTTTTATTTTCTCTGACTTTCAAATTTATTAAGATAACTCTCTAAAGCATTTTTAGTAGTTAACGTTAAGGGATCAGGCAAATTTTGAAGAGAAAACCAGCCAACATCAATTATTGCATTTAACTCGCAGTTTCTTACAGTCCCAGTTTGAATACTGCATTGATACGTCGGACATACCCAATGAGTCTCCTCATCATGTAAAATATGGTTTGTGACACAAAGTAAAGAATCAACCTGAATAGTGACCCCTACTTCCTCTTTTATTTCACGGATAACTGTATCTTCTGCCTTTTCCATCCACTCAACTTTACCGCCGGGTATACTCCAATGATTAGCTTCGGGGTCCTTCTTTCGTAAAACTAATAGTAATTCCTGTTCCTCATTCAGAATAAATGCTCCGACTCCCACTCTTGGGTGCTCTGTTTTTTCCACTGTTAGTCCTCCTTTTAGACAGTAGATGTCAGCTCCTTATCGCAAGGTTTTTTACCATTAAGAATATCTCTTGCAATAACGATTCCAGTAGTCGCTGCTTGAATAATTCCGCGTGCCCATCCAATGGCATCTCCGGCAACATAGAATCCAGGTACATTGGTACGAAGACCCTCTTCTGCTTGAACACGATCCCAGCATAGTTCCCATACCGGAGCGTGCAGTAAGGTATCACCATTAATAAGGTCTTCAGATAATAAAGACAAATGATTTAAAAATTCCTCCACTGCTTCTGTTACATATTGAGGAAGAACCCAATGCAGATTTGTTGGCGCTGCATCCGGCAGAGTAGATTTAATGCTATTCTGCTTCAATTTTTCTTCAATTGTTGGTATTCTGGCAACGAAATCTTCATAACGCTGGAATTGGTCAAACGGTATACTTAATTTTCCGGATACATATATAATCAACTTGAAAGAACGTTAGAAATAGTCGAAGAAAAAGCTGCAGCTGTAAACATACAATCTAAATGGACATTGATGGAGTATACGTCGACAATATAACAATTAAATTAATTCAATTCGGTTCCTCTTTCCCTAAAGAAAAACTTGTGCCTAAAAATCAGTCACATCATCCATCTTCAGCCTCCAAACATTATCAAGCCTTGATGAGGCAAGCAAACACGGAGTATCATAGTTAGACACAACAAAAAAGATCTCATTATCCAAAGTCAGATTGAGTATTTTAGTTGTATAAAATAAAGGAGGAAATAGATTGACTTTACATCATTTTATTGGGGCTGACAAAGAACTTCCTATTGGTGAGTATGGCAGGAATCCTACACTTAAGCCCATTTCCGAACTAGAAATAAAAGGAATTGATGTCAACAAACGCTATCAATTTAAAAAAAATCGAAAGAACAGCGAAAATTCACTTGTAAAGGTTTATGACACAGAAGAAGATGCATACGGAATTGATATTGTTCATTTAGATCCTGGATATGAAGCAGTCAGAAACAAATTCACACATCCTTATATATATGAATTACAAGGGTACTTACACGCCAACAATACACCTGGCCAACGTAAATCTATTAAATCACTTTTTCTTTTCATTGAAAAACACTTGTCAAAAGGTGAATCAGTTGAAATATATTCCTGCTTAGATGGATATGAAGATGAAGATAAAGATGACAGTATGGATGTAGTTATCAATTTAAATACTTTACAATTTGGAAAACATATAAAGTTTAAAGATATAAATCACCTTAGTCATATATTCTATTTGGAAGATAAACAATATGTATTAGTCAAGAAATAAACAAGAAAAATCCCAATTGAATAATGTTAGTTTAATAAGTAAGGAAACCATTCTATACGGTTTCCTTACTTATATATATTATTATTCACTAAAAACCATGCAACTCTTTTATAAAAAGTTGAATGGTTTTAATCCCATTTTTCAAAATGCACTTTTAATCCTGGTATACTCAATATTCTTTGTATTTCTTTATCATCTTCAGTATCGATATAACTTTCTTCTTCATGAGAGCATGTTACCAACCACTCCTTTCCATCTTTGAAAAAAGACAAGTCTTCTGGTAAATGTGGCTGCTCCCAAGCATATAAAGAATTTGCGGATTCTTTCAGAATGTTTTTTGCGTTTTCATCTGTATAATAGTAATAAACTTTTGCTTTTTGATTGTCTCCTAGAATAGTACTGGCCCATTCTGATTGCTCTTTCATTACTTTCAACGAACTTTCAAGTTTTTTTAACAGAGGATCGAATGATTTTAAAGATCCCATATCTTTTCTTAAAACTAAATGAAATTCGTCGCAAATTTCGAAAGCCAAATCAATTAACTCTGAATACAGCTGATCCTTTGGGTTGTGATCAATAATTAACATAGTTACCTCCTTCTCCTATCTTTTAATTACTTTAAAGTTAGATGTTTATAAATTAATCTATATTATCTTGCTGCACCATAGAAAGCATGAGCTTTCATACGGACACCTTTTCCATGTTTATACCTAGAGATCGAGTGATAATGATAATGTTTACCTTTACCCTTTTTATCTATCTCCGGACCAACTATTTTTTTAATCGGACTTGCGGCTTTAGCAATAGATTTGGCATTGTTCTTCGACGTAGACCAAGTGTCATCACCCCTTTTAAGGCGTGCAATTGCAGCAGGTCTTTTCAAACCATTACCGATAAATAATCCTTTAGACTTTCTTACTGCCATATAATGAGAATAGGTTCTTTTACGCTTCTTAAACTCAGAATAGGCAACATAAGTCACTCCTGAAATAGTCACAGCTAATCCAATTGAAATTAAATGCGCTAAAAGTGCCTCTCCAATAACTATTCCTATAGGTATAAACCAAACAAAAGAAGCTGTTACCTCATCTGAATTAATCTCATATTTTTTATTTGTTTCCGTATCAGTAAAAGTTGCTTCTATCTTCTCATTTGTAGCATTTTCAATATTAACTTTATATTCTTTACCTTTTTCACCAGTCTTCTGCGAAATTTCATCGGTTATTAATGAAAGTTTCATATTTTCTTTATCTAAAGTCATTAAACCTTTAACTCCGCCTTTTTCTGCTGTGATTACTAATTTCTCTTCATCGTTTGTTACAATTTGGTAATCCTTATTGTTTAAAGCCTCAGCTTTTGATTCATTATGTAAAATAAAAGTGAAAGTTAATACTAGGCTTAAAATAACTGCAATACTCTTTTTAAAACATTTCATTCAAATTAACCCCTTTACTTAAAAGATAAAAAACCTTTTCCATAAATTTCATCTCTTCCTTTCTTTCCAAGATCGATGGACAATTTGAACAATACATGGTTAACCTGATTATAAATATCCTCTTTTGAATTAATTCCAAATTTATCTCTATTTTGTAAAATTAATGATATTACACCGGTAACATGTGCAGCTGCTAAAGATGTACCACTTTCAGTTTTATATCCATTATTGAGGGATAGTATCGGTATATCTACACCAGGTGCAGAAAAGTCAATCTTTCCTTTAGGTGAAAAGTTAGCTATTTTATTATTTCTATCTACAGCATTAATAGAGAGAACTTTTTCATAAGCTGCTGGATAATCAACATCTCCGCCATAATTGTTACCTGCGGCCGCAACGATTATGATCCCACTGTTTACTGCTTTATCAATTGCACCTCTTAACAACGGTTTATCTTTGGATAATCCAAAACTCAAATTTATTACCTGAATATTATTATCAATACACCACTCTATAGCTTTAACAAGGTTATCTAATGAACCTTTTCCTTTTGAATTTAGTACTTTAACTGAATATATTTCAGTGTCTGGAGCAATTCCAACTAATCCAAAACTATTATCTTTTGCTGCTATAATGCCTGCAATAGCAGTTCCATGCCCCACATCATCATCTGAGGTTAAAGTCATGTTTATTGGATTAAATTCTCCTTTAACTTTCCCTTTTAAATCTTTATGCTCTTTATCAATACCACTGTCTAATATAGCAACTTTCACTTTCTGTTTCTCTCTTGAAGTCCATATTGAAGCAGCATTGATTTTTTTCACCCCCCACGGTACTTCTTGTACACGGTTATGATTAATTTTTTCTGTTCCATTTCTCTCTATATGCTTAAAAATGAATAAAAAGCACGCAAAAAAACCTAATGTAAAGATTAATATAAATAATAAAATATGAGGTTTTTTAATTGATAACACCACTTTTTGAAGATTTGTAAATATTCTCATCCTTGGCCAAGAATAACAAATATATTATATCAATCTACAATTAAAAATCAAAGTTATTTTAGGAAATATTTCATTAATAAATTGCAGTTATAAAGTAGTGTATTTCCTAGTCACTATAAAGAAAATTGACCTTCAAATACATACATATTTAAAACAAATCTCAATAAAGACTGGCATATTAACTTAAATAATTTTGAAGACTTCTGCTAGTGACGGTTTTAAAGATAATCTTTCTCTTACGGTTCTTTGAATATCAAGTTCTCCTCATTATTTTTAAACCAGTACCCCAACCGTAGTCAGCGAACAATTCGCCATTTAACTTAATCGAATTTGATCACCGGAGTTTTCTCTTTTTATCTCGAAAACTTCCCAGGATCATGAAAGCAGGTGAGCCCATGCCAATTAACAACAAACCCAATAGATTAATCGATGAGATGTCTCCATTTACTCCAACACGCCCACACCCCCGTAAACTGGCACCCGTGGGGAGAAGAAGCATTTGAAAAAGCGAAACGCGAAAACAAGCCGATTCTTGTCATTGATAGCATGTCTCTTTCTATTAAAGTAATCATTATATATTTATCTGCTTGCCAATTCCTTAATCATCAAACCCAATTCATAAATTCCCTTTTGAAGGTCTTCAAGAGATGCATAAGCATATGATAAGCGAATATAGTTCCCTTTTTCTTGAGCATAGATACTGCCGAGATTGAGAAGTATCCCTTTTGTCAAAGCTTTTGTATAAAGTAATTTCATAGATAGTGAAGGCAATATTTTTACCCAGACAAAGAATCCTCCCTTCGGCATATTCCATGTAGCGACATTCTTCAAATTGGTTTCTAAGAGACTCATGACCAATTGTCTTCTCACCTTTAATTGACTTCTCACCTGTTCTAGATGCTGCTGGTATTCACCGGATGTAAACCACTCTGCCGCTACTCTCTGGGATAACGAACTGGAGCCGTAATCTGTTTGCATTTTTATGTCGGATAAACGTTCAATCACTGGTTCCGGCCCGACGATCCATCCAATTCTTAAGCCGGGGCTTAATGTCTTAGATAAACTTCCTATGTAAAGCACATGTCCATTTTTATCTATTGTTTTAATAGGATCTGGAGGAATTTCATCTATCCATAACTCACGATAAATATCATCTTCAATAATGGGAAGCTGTGCATTCTCACTTGCCGCAAGGATTTCTTCTCGCCTCTTTTTTGACATTAAAATACCTGTCGGATTATGAAAACAAGGATTTGTATATAAAATAGCCCTTCCCCGTTCCCCCCTTGCCATGTGGATATGTTCCGGCAAAAGTCCATCATTATCCATAGGAACTCCAGTCAGCTTCATACCGGCTGATTGAAATACGTGTAATGAATAAAGATAGGAAGGCTGGTCAAGATAAACGGTCGATCCCCTTTGCAAAAGCCCCATTGATATCAGCTGCAAGGCTTGCAGCGCTCCAGAAACAATAAGAATGGAAGAAGATGAAGCTTGAATACCGATTGTTCTTAAATAGCCGCTTAATGCCTCTCTCAAAGGCAAATATCCTTTTGGTTCCTCATACCCGAATGCCTCTATGTTTTGAGATACCTTTCCCATCATCTTTTTCATAGCAGCTAAAGGAAAAATCTCATGTGAAAGTTCTCCTTTACTGAGCTGTATAAGATCGGAATTTGATTCTGATTTATTGATCTCTTGAACGATTTTTTGGCTTGGCTGCTGGATTCCGGAGGTTACATACTGATCCCAATCGGGGGCGGAATTCTTAGCCAAAAGTGTCCATGTATTGTTCGTAACAACTGTCCCTTTGCCCATTCTGCCTTCGATTAATCCATCCGCCGTCAATTCCTCTAAAGCTGTAATGACTGTGCTCCTGTTCACCTCAAAGTGTTTGGCAAGCGTGCGCTGGCTTGGAATCTTACTTCCAATCGGCCATTCTCCATTTCCTATTTTCTCTTTTATAAATTGAATGATTTGTATGTACTTAGGAAGCTTTTTCATCTTTTTTTCTTCTGGAGCGCTCATAAAAAGTATCCTCCTTAAAGTGGTTGGGTCAAAATCTATTTAACTGGTTGAAGTCATATCATCAAATCTTTATTAATATAGAAACACATTAAATAACTGGTTGGTTTTTGTAAAGAGGAGTGAGAAAGATGCGAAAGAAAACAGTTCGAATCGGTATATCTTACAGTCTGATGATTGGGTTGTGGGCATCAGCTTTCCCGGGAATTCGCGCGGGTTTGGAGAGTTACACGCCGGAACACCTCGCTTTGTTTCGCTTGTTGATTGGGTCAATGGTGCTGGTGGTTTTTGCTATTTTGACTCATATGCGTTTACCTGACATGAAGGATGTTCCTGCTATTTTATCGTTAGGATTTTTAGGTTTTGCACTATATCACATTTTGCTGAATATCGGAGAAAAAACAGTCAGCGCAGGGACAGCAAGCTTACTCGTGACCATGACACCTATTTTTTCTGCAATGTTATCCCGTCTGTTTTTTGGTGAACATTTTGGGCTTTATAAATGGATTGGCTCTATCATAAGTTTATTGGGTGTGTCGATCATTTCATTTGGGGCAGGAAACTATACAAATTCAGTGAACGGCATTTTGTTAATCCTGCTGGCAGCTTTTTCGGAGAGTATTTATTTCGTTTTTCAAGCTCGCTATATAAAAAAATATGGATTTATTCCATTCGTTACATTCACTATTTGGGGCGGGACAGTACCTATGCTTGTATTTCTGCCTGGCTTAGGGGAAGAGTTTTTGAACGCTTCAATGAACTCAACATTGTCTATCGTTTACTTAGGTTTATTACCAACGGTTGTGCCTTACTTTGCACTTGCTTATGTAACTTCACTCGTCGGTGCTTCAGAAGCAACCATTTCACTTTATTTAACACCCGCTATAGCCTTGGTCATTTCTTGGGTGTGGTTAGGTGAAGTACCTGCGTTTATTTCTCTTTTGGGCGGAGCAGTCACAGTCGTCGGGGTGTGTTTTATCTATTTGAAAGCAAATATAATCAGGCTCAACTGAATTTTTCAGAATTGTGATATGTTAAGTATATCAATATTAAAAGGAAGAAAATCCATGATGCGATAGGTTGCAGCTTCTTTGCCATGCTTAGCGCATAAAAGGGGGGTAAGGAAAATGAAGATAACAGATAGTATTTATGGCGATTATGTTGTAGATGGAATTCTTGAAGAGCTTATTTTCAGTCATCCAGTACAAAGACTAAAAGGTGTTTACCAAGGAGGAGCAAGTTATGTTGTGAATCAAAAGTGGAATGTCACGAGGTATGAACATTCCATAGGCGTAATGCTTCTCATAAAAAAATTGGGCGGCTCTTTAGAAGAACAGATCGCAGGTTTACTTCACGATGTATCTCATACTGCATTTTCACACGTTATTGATTTTGTATTTAACAATAAAAATGAGGATTATCACGAAAACATTTATCATCAAATCATAACTGATTCAGAAATCCCCCATATTCTCAGTACATATGGATTAAATTACAAAGACATTCTATTAGACACCTCTAATTGGAATTTGCTCGAACAGCCAGCTCCTGAGTTATGCGCTGACAGAATCGATTATACCTTAAGAGATATGTATCGGTACGAAAACATCACAATGGAGGAAGTTGATCATTTCTTAGATCATCTAATAATTAAAGAAGGAAAAATATACTTAAAAGATATAAAAACTGCTGAATGGTTTGTAGGAACTTATTATCATGTTCTAAGTGTTGCTGATATTGATCGGATATAAACCACTCCCGCTGCAACCTTTGGGATAATGAACCTGCATCCGTAATCTATCTGCATTTAATATCCTGGTTCGGCCCCACTATCCATCCAATCCTTAACCCCGGAGTTAAAATTTTCAATAAATTTCCCAAATATAAAACATGGCCATTCTTATCCATTGTTTTAATATGCATCGGCGGGAGGATATACTTCCCGTTGATATAGATGATGTGCCGGCAGCCTTTTTTGCAATTAACAGTTCCGTCGCTTTTTACCGACTATTTCAAAGTCATTGTCCCAAAAGATGAAGACGGCATGGGGGATACTTTTATCCGTGGTTTCTTATTCGAATTGACGTTGTAGGGTATAGCTTTTTTATTTCACACTTCATACAAGAGTATAATCATGGGTTGCTTGTCATTCGCCAATGTAAGTATTGTTCTGACGGATTCAGAAAAGGGGGATACAAAAGGCTCCAGATACACAGCATGTGCTGAATTTTTATTTCAGCAAGTCGAAGATCCAGTTTTAAACCAAGGAAAAAAGTTTGATAATAAATTCAAAAGCTACTTTAAATTTCTAGACCCCAGATTAGTGTGTTTAAGATATATTATTCCATTTTTGCATCAGATATCAATTCACACTTTGATAGATATAAACCTCCTCCAATTAAGAGGGTAATACAAACAGTAAGTATTGTGACTAATGAAATACTAATAGAAACAACAGGAGAGAAACCAAATAAAGGATGTCTAATCAACATGCTTTCATTTCCAAGTAATATCGGGCTATCTGAAAAAATTGAGAAAAACAAAATACAGCTACAAATTACGAAGCTATAAATTGTACTAAAGATTAACGAAAAAAATGCAAAAATAAAAGTAATGAGAAATGTTCCGCCTATATTTAAAACAATAGAATAAATAATTATTTGACTATAGGATAATTGAAATGATGAGTATCTCAAAATGCTTTCGCCGTAAACTGTCAACTCCCATGTTGTACCCCCACTCAATTTCCAAACAACCCAAGTTAAGGACAATAATGATATGTAAAACACAATGATTACAGTACAAGAAAAAAACAGCTTGCTTACCCATAATTTGAATATTGATTTTGCTCTGATCCTGACAAAAGCACTGTGAGCAAATAGATCATCCTTTATGTATGTGTTGATCAATATTGCCCCGCTTAACTGAAATAGTAACCACCCAAAAGGAAACTCAAATGTATGTTGTTGGACAAGTTCAAAAGGGACACCTAAAAAGGTTTTACCAATGAGATCCCAAAAGGCAATAGAACTGTCAGGTATGTTAGTACGAAGAAAATACAGAGGATAAAGAAAATTCAATAGCGCAATCATAAATAATATAATGAAAACCCTGGTGGTTTTATTAACTCCAAGGGCCAAGTCCCTTTTAAAAAGCAAGAATAAACTATTCATAAAATAAATTCCTTTCCTATAAATCAACTAGGTATTAGCATAACACAGCATTTGAAATAAATAAATTAAAAGGTATTATTTTCTTTTAATATATGTTATAATCATTTAGTACCGGTACAAATTAAGGGTTTTTTGGAGAAGAAAGTGAAAAAAATATTTTTGGTTTATTTTAGTCTAATTGCTATAACTATGCTTAGTGCATGTCAAACAAACAAATACAATAACGTAATAAAAGAAAAAACCCCAGATCCTTCTATAAGGATTGAAGATTTGGATAACAACAATAAAGAAAGACCGAATATTTTTTATTTTGATACCGAACAAGGTCGAAGTTTATTCGAGGTTGTATTTTGGAATAAGTTGGAGGGTAATCATTATTATCAAGGCCAAATAAAAAATAATGATGTGAGAATTGATAGGGTTTTTAAAGGCAAGAAAATAGAAGTCGGACCGCTTCCTAAGAATTATGAACTGGCGATGACCTTTAGTCAGAAAGAGCCGTTTCCGTCAACCATATTGGGAAAGGTTAAAGATGATAAAGGACATACATATAGTTGGAAACAGTCTTACGAAAGAGAAGATGCAGACCATGATTATTTAATCAATTTGCCTAAATTTAAAGGCAAAAAAGCAAAGATAGCGCTAAGAATGATTTGGTTAAATAAAAATGGTGATTGCATCGGCGTTGCAGATAAATTTTTTATTTTAGAAAAACAATAAGGAGAAACACATGATAAAGAAGCTAATAACTACACTAACTTTAGTACTGGGATTATCTCTTTCTACTATAGGAATTATGCATGCTTATGCAGGAGAACCAACCGCAAACTATAAGAATGCAGATTATAATTTTCGGTTTCTAAAAGGAAACCCTTATGACGAAACCAAATCCAGAACAAAATTTACTGATTCTTATTATTATATGTTTAATACAGAAAATAATACTTCTTATGAAGCTTGGGCAAGATCTCGCGGAAAAGATGTTTCAGGCGGGCACTATTATACAATAAAGAAAAACTACTATGGAAGAAAACTACTATGGAACTTGGCTGTTGAAAACACATGGTTTGGCTTGGGAACACCTTCTGTTACAATAGGTGCAAAGAAAAATGCAGCTGGTCATGCATATGGTAAGTGGAGTCCTGATTATGATCCAAAGAGTCCTTGATGAGATCAGAAGACTGAAATTATGAAAAAGTCATATGAAAGTCGGCGACTCAGGTTTTTCTGAGTCGCTTCTATATTTAATAAAAGCGAGAGAAGGAAATTTATGTTTTATTTACTGCTATTTCGATTACTAAAACGACCGTCTTTTTATGTCTCATTGGCAATTGGAGCAGTTTTGGCCACGGCCTATTTTTGGACAGAGGAAATGCCATTAACAGAACATTTGGAACTAACTGGAGGGGTTTCTTTTACCCCCTATACAAAATGGATGGGGATAGGTGGAATCTCCGATTATCCGGCTCTTTACATGTTCTTGCTCCCAATTCTGGCAACACTTCCATTATCGGATCTTTACGCAAGAGATCGTTCAACTGGGTTTATTCGTTTTTTAATGATCCGAGGCAAGCATACACAATACTTTTTCAGTTTATTTTTCATTAATTTCTTAGCTGGAGTCGTGACTGCCATTTTTCCTCTATTGTTAAATATCTATTTGTCTTTTATGAAACTTCCAAATATAAGGCCTGATAGAGCTATTAACAACGAGATGCCCTTGGCATCTGATAATACCTTCTTTCCAGAATTATATTATACACATCCCTTTGTTCATATGATGTTATATGTAATTATCATTGGCATTTTTTCCGGCATGTTTGCAAGTATAGCTTTGGGAGCGGGAATGTTTATCAAAAGATCATTTATAGTTTTACTTATACCCTTTGCAAGTTTATACATAATTAACATGCTGCTTTCAACGATTGGCCATCAAGAAATGATTTCAACCAGCTTTTTGCAGGAACAGGCTACAGATGGTGTTAGTTTGAAGAGTCTTATTTTACACTTGATCGTTGGGTTCATCTTAGGTCTTTTACTATATATTCTAGGAGCTAAGAAAAATGTTGTTCGTTAACGAGCTTCGTTTTGTTTTAATAGATATGTGTCGTCATAAAAGGCGTTTAAGCTTTTGGTTCTTGTGTTTTTTGCTTTGTATAGTATATCTGGTAAAAGAAGGTGTTCCGAAAGAAGGGATAATGGGACCGCCTCAGGCGCTTAATTTATTTTTCTCTTCCTATACATTTGCCTTTCCAGTGTTGCCCCTGTTTTTAATGTTCCTTTCTTTCGGGGTACTGCCTTTTTTTGATTCAGTCCGTTTTATTCGTTATCAAAAACGAGAGAGAGTATTTTTATCATTATTATCTCGTGTTTTTTGGATTTGTTTAATGTTTACCATTCTGTATCTCGTTGGCGGAGTCCTTCTCGGCGTTTTTCTGTCTGGAAGATGGGATAATGTATGGCTATCGCCAGAAGGGGCTCCTTATTTTTTATATGGCAATAAATTACCTTTGGATCAATACTATTCATCGAATGTGATGATGGTTAGATATATCATTACAAGCTTATTGTTGTTTCATATGATTGGACTATTTGCAGTCGTTTGTTATGTGTTTATTAAGAAGTACATATACAGCTTTATCATTGTCACATCTGTGGTCATTCTTGATAAGATGCTTCATACTTACTTTGAGTTTTCTTTAATTAATGACCCGATTTCATTAGAAATGACGTCTTGGTTGATACCCGGATTATTTTCAGAAATGATTTATTTAATTGGCGGTTTCGGGATAATATTTGCTGTAGTTCTATATATATGTTTAATCAACCAAGATTATTTTAATGAATACAGCATCGATAATGAAAAAGAACTTTGATTGAGGTGAAACTCGTGTCAGAAGAATATATTAAAGTTGAAAGTGTAAACAAAGTTATCAAAAAGAACATTGTTCTTAAAAATATAAATTTATCTTTGAAAAAGGGAATGATATATGGATTTCGTGGACCTAATGGGTCTGGAAAAACAATGTTGTTTCGTGTGTTATCGGGATTGGTGAAACCAAGTGAAGGCAAAGTAATTATTGATGGAAAGGTATTACACAAAAATATTTCTTTTCCTGAAAGTATCGGAATATTAATTGAGTACCCTGGGTTTATTCCGGAATATACTGGTTTTGCAAACTTGAAATTGCTATCTATGATTCAAAATAAAATCAATGATCATGAAGTTTCTGCTGTAATCTCTCGTGTGGGTCTTGATCCAAATGACAAGCGAAAGTTCAGAAAGTATTCACTCGGCATGAAACAGCGCTTGGGGATCGCTCAAGCGATCATGGAAAATCCGGAGTTGCTTATTTTGGACGAACCGACTAATGCTTTGGATGAAGAAGCGGTTAAAACAGTACACCAATTGCTATTATCATTAAAAAATGAAGGAAAAACAATTCTGGTTGCAAGCCATGATAGAGAAACGCTTCAAAAGATTTCTGATATTATTTATGATATTGAGTCTGGGAAAATTGTTAAAGAAACTATGATCGATAAGGAAAAGAAAAATGACTAGAAAAAAAATCATTTTAGTAACGGTCGTTTTTTTTATTTTTTTCATTTTGATCAGCTTATTTCGATACCAACAAGTGAATGGGGAGTACTCCAACTATAAAGTAACCGAAAAAAATGTTACCACGAATGAAACGTTTGAGTTTCTAAAAATATCTCATACGTTTAGAAAAGCAAAGAAAATTAATACAATTGATGAAATGAGAAATAAAGTAACAGAGTATCGTATCCCAATCGAATTAAAAAATACGACAAAAGATAAGCTTACACTTCACCCTGAATTTTACAGAATGATGAGAGGTGAGGAAGAAACTGAGACAATAGACTTTATTGATAATAAGACAGGGGAAAAAATTTCGGATTTAAAACCCTATCAATTATTAAATGGAACGGTAACTTTCACATTTTTAAACGATAGTGAGAATAAATATCAGACTGTTGATCTTCATATTATTGGAAGTAATGGAGTGTCAGTACAAAAGTTTATTGTAAAAGTTTATTAGTTTCGTTAGCAGTATGATGTTTTTAGGCTAAAGACAACGACAGCTCTATCTTTTGCTGTCGTTGTCTTTAGTATGCTATGCTCTTTTCTCAAACAACTTCGCACTTTCCACAACAACATTCACAGCTTTCACCATATTGTCGGCGGAAATATATTTTGTATTTGCCGTGAAGTTTGCCCGCAGGTATTAAGATATTTGTGGCAAGGCCCCCCATGTATACAGCTGGGAGCCGTCTGTTCCGCCGCGGATTAGTTTGAAGATAGACTCGATGTCCAAGTTTTTCATCGCCTGAAAGGTAATGTCGAAGATCAACTTTTACAGGTTCGATTTTTTTCTCTTGTTGTAATACGGTCATTTATCTCGACATAAATTCTGTCTTTGCCATATTGCGCCCTCAATTCATGCAACACATCCAAGTCAATAACCCCCTATCATCCTAATAGACAATATAATATCTTCTATACTTGTTCATAGCACAGAATAAGTATTGAATGTAAAAGACACAAAAAGAATGTAGATGTAAAAAGGGCAAGAGCATTAGGGGAGGCTCTAGCAAAAGCAACAAGTTTGATTGTTAATAAAGGTTTCACTAAGGGGGCTCTAGAATACGTAAGGGATAAGCCAACGTTGGAATTAATAGGAGGCCAAGAATTAATTCATTTCCTTGAGGAAAATTTGGAGTAACTGGTTTGACCTTTATACCTAGTTGTATAAAAGAATTAGCCCAGATAAAATAAAACACAAAAATAAGAAATGACTGAAAAAGCACAATCATAAAGCTAGGTACATGTTTCTCAACACACTGAGAAATATAATTATGATTAATTAATTTAAGAGAAAGCAGGTGATCCCATGCCAAACAATAACAAACCCAACAGCTTAATCACAGAGAAGTCACCGTACTTACTTCAACACGCCCACAACCCCGTAAACTGGCACCCTTGGGGAGAAGAAGCCTTCGAAAAAGCGAAACGCGAAAACAAGCCGGTTCTTGTCAGCATCGGCTATTCGACTTGCCATTGGTGCCATGTAATGGCCCACGAATCCTTTGAGGACGAAGAGATCGCCGGTATGTTAAACGATAAATTCATAGCCATCAAGGTTGATCGTGAGGAGCGGCCTGATGTGGATTCCGTGTATATGAGAATCTGCCAGCTGATGACGGGGCAGGGCGGGTGGCCGCTGAACGTGTTCGTCACACCAGATCAGAAGCCGTTTTATGCGGGGACGTATTTTCCGAAGACGAGCAAATTTAACCGTCCGGGTTTTATCGATGTGCTTGAACATCTGTCCGAAACGTTTGCGAATGACCGGCAGCATGTCGAGGATATCGCCGAAAACGCCGCCGCTCATCTTGAAGTCAAGATTCACCCGGCCGAGGGCATGCTTGGCGAACAGGCGGTTCATGACACGTATCGCCAGCTGGCCGGCGGGTTTGATACGGTGTACGGCGGGTTCGGCCAGGCTCCGAAATTTCCGATGCCGCATATGCTCATGTTTCTGCTTCGCTACTACAGCTATACGGGCAAGGAACAGGCTTTGGCCGGCGTAACCAAGACACTCGACGGCATGGCGAACGGCGGGATTTTTGACCACATCGGGTTCGGATTCGCCCGCTACTCGACTGATAATGAATGGCTCGTGCCGCATTTTGAGAAAATGCTGTATGACAACGCCCTTCTCCTGACCGCATATACAGAAGCCTACCAAGTCACGGGCAATGAGCGCTACAAACAGATTGCGATGCAGATCGTAACGTTTATTCAGCGGGAAATGATGCATGAAGACGGCAGCTTTTTCTCAGCTTTAGACGCCGATACTGAAGGCCGTGAGGGGAAATATTACATATGGTCCAAAAAAGAAATCATGAATCTTCTCGGTGATGAACTCGGCCCGCTTTACTGCAAGGTGTATAACATCACAGATCAAGGCAATTTTGAAGGCGAAAACATCCCGCACCTCATTTTCACGCGGCGTGAGGCCATCCTCGAAGAGACCGGCCTCACCGGAAATGAGCTGGCCGAACGCCTTGAAGAGGCAAGAACAAAATTGCTGGAGGCGCGTGAAAACAGAAGCTATCCGCATACAGATGACAAAGTGCTGACCTCATGGAACGCGCTCATGATTGCCGGGCTGGCAAAGGCCGCAAAGGTATTTCACGAGCCTGACTTTCTCAGCATGGCGGAAACAGCGATCCGCTTTCTCGAACGGCACCTCATGCCGGACGGGCGCGTCATGGTCCGCTATCGCGAGGGCGAAGTGAAAAACAAAGGGTTTATCGATGATTACGCTTTTCTCATCTGGGCTTACCTTGAACTGTATGAAGCGGGTTTTCATCCGTCTTATCTGCAGAAAGCGAAAACGTTATGTACAAGCATGCTGGAGCTGTTCTGGGATGAACGGCACGGAGGCTTCTTCTTTACGGGGAATGATGCCGAAACCCTTCTTGTCAGGGAAAAAGAGGTTTATGACGGGGCAGTGCCTTCCGGAAACAGCGCGGCTGCCGTACAGCTGCTTCGTCTCGGCCGCCTGACGGGTGACATATCACTGATTGAAAAAGCCGAAGCGATGTTTTCCGTGTTCAAACGGGAAATAGAGGCCTATCCGAGCAGCAACGCTTTCTTCATGCAAAGCGTACTGGCACACACAATGCCCCAAAAAGAAATCGTTGTTTTCGGAAGGAAAGATGACCCGGACAGAAAACGTTTCATTGAGGCGCTTCAGGAGCATTTCACTCCCGCCTATACGATTCTCGCCGCAGAACATCCGGAAGAGCTTGCCGGCATTTCTGACTTTGCCGCGGGTTATCAAATGATCGATGGGAAGACAACTGTCTACATTTGTGAAAATTTCGCCTGCCGGAGACCGACGACGGATATTGATGAAGCGATGAACACCTTACAAATCAGCAGCAGAGCCTAGGCGGCCTGCTGCTTTTC
The DNA here is from genome assembly GCF_027721405.1 of Bacillus sp. KICET-1. Lineage (NCBI taxonomy): Bacteria > Bacillati > Bacillota > Bacilli > Caryophanales > Bacillaceae > Bacillus > Bacillus sp. KICET-1. Next base: position 903,421 of record NZ_CP113515.1, on the reverse strand, counting down.
TTTTTTCACAAAACGGAACGCGAGCCATGCGAAGATAATATTGATCACCAGAGTCGATATGCAATCATATATTTCATAGCCGCCGGCTGCTGTTGTAAATATCGACGGAATGCCGCCGTACACCGAATGATCCTCTGTGAGAAAGATAAATAAAAACATATTATTGGCAGCGTGACCGCCAAGGGACATCTCCAGACTGCCGGTTTTAATCGTGATAAAGGTCCAGATCATGCCAATGGTGACATATCCGATTCCCGCCCAGAGAGCTCCATTTTCCATCTCCGGATTTCCGAAATGAAGTGCGCCGAATAATCCGCCGATAATGACCGTCAGAACCACCGCGTTTGCCGTCAATTTTCCGGCGAACTGAAGCAGAAAACCGCGAAAGAGAAATTCCTCCGCAGAGGTTTGAATCGGCACCAATAAGACGGCCGCCGCTAACAGCAGCAGAAAACGTGAAGCATGGAATTCCTGAAGCATGAAACGATCCGGATGAATTGTAAAATCAATCAGCCCCGCGACAAACATCAGCACAACATATGTGCCGAATCCAAAGAAAATCCTCTTCCAGTTCAGCGACTGATTCGGTGTGATGATGGATAAAAACCGCCGTTTCATAATGAAACGAACCGCTATCCAAATGCCCGGAATCGCAATGAAATAGACGATATGCTGTAAATAAATATCCGCCAGCGGGTCACTTAATGCCGCCTCATCCCAATTTATCGTCAGTGAAGGATTGAAAGCGGACGTGAGAAACATATAAAACACGGTCAGTATGCTTCCGAAAAAGAACAAACCCACAATGACCAACAGAGAAAGAAGATATCTCGATACACTATTTCTTCCCTCTGCGGGCCGTACAAACGTATTCATATTTATGCATCAACTTCCTTTCCTTCAACATTTTACAATATAAACAGAAACAGATATAGGAAATGTTATATATTTTAAGAAGAAAGCGCTATGCCGTTTCCTTTGGCTCTGGTTATTTACACTCTGTTTTTGCCAAAAAAAGACCTTTATAATGTATTCGTCAGATAAATTTACAGTATTTTCTGATTACAATTGCAAAGTCAGGGGGTTTTTTATGAAACATCAGACATTCTCAAATGTAGCGAACCGATTAGACCGTCTCCCCATTTCGCGTGTGCACTATCAAGTATTAACCGCTCTCGGAATCATCTATTTTTTCGATCTCGCTGATCTGTTTACGCTCAGCAACGTGGCTCCGGCGCTGATTGAGCATTGGGGCGTGAAGCTGTCCACCATTGCCGACATTACGGCCGCATCCTTCCTGGGCATGTTTTTAGGCGCGTCCATCGGCGGAAGGCTGTCCGATCGGATCGGCAGGAAAAAAGCGCTGAATTGTTTTGTCCTTGTCTTTTCGATCTCATCTTTTCTGAATGCGCTGGCATGGGACATTCCGTCCTTAATGATTTTCCGCTTCTTGACCGGGCTCGGCGTCGCGGCCGCCATGATTGTGACGAACAGCTATTTGGCGGAATTTTTTCCATCCTCCGTACGGGGAAAATACATCTCCCTTTGCGCCATGATCGGACTGATCGGCGTTCCCGTCACAAACGTTGTTTCCGCTTTTGTCATTCCTTTAGGCTCATGGGGGTGGCGGCTCGTATTCGTATGGGGGGCGGCCGGTCTCATTTATTTCTTTTTTATCCGCCGGCTTGAGGAATCGCCGCGCTGGCACGAAAATCGGGGCGCATATGATCAGGCAAACACCATTATGAACCGTCTTGAAGCACGTATAGAGAAAGAAAAAGGCCCGCTTCCCGCGCCAAAAGAGGCGGCTGAAGTACATACAGTGAAGCACGCAGGCTACTTAGGGCTGTTTCAGGGCAGGAATTTAAAGATCACCATCATCCTGTCAGCGGTATGGATTCTTGAAACCTTTGGCTTTTACGGCTTTGCTTCATGGGTGCCCAGCCTGCTGAAAAGCAACGGCATCACCATGGAAAAAACGCTGTGGTACAATGTGCTTCACTCTGTCGGCGCGCCGCTTGGCGCATTGCTCGGTTCCATGATATCCGAGACGTTCCAAAGGAAATGGATTCTGGCCGCAAGCGCTTTTCTGACTGCCATTGCCGGACTGTTATACGGCATGACGTTTATTCCCATCATGATTATTGTGTTTGGATTTGTCGTCAACGTCACGGAACGGATTTTCACCTCAAACTTATACGCATATACATCGGAGCCGTATCCTACGGAATATCGCTCGGCCGGGAGCGGGCTGGCGTACGGGCTCGGCCGTTTTTCCAATATATTCGGCTCCCTGCTCGTCGGATTTATTGCCGTTAAGCTCGGCTACATCAGCGTCTTTTTGTTCATCGGCGGCTGCTGGCTTCTATGTTCCGTTTTGTTAATCCTCTTCGGCCCGAAAACAAATGCTCAGCAAATTTAATCAAAAAAACAGTGCGGACTCACTCCGCACTGTTTACACTGTGATTTCTATCAAATTGCCTTCCCAATCCTCTATCACGCTCTCATAATATCCGTCACCCGTCACGCGCGGGCCGCTTACGACCTGAAATCCATCGTTTTTAAACGTCTCCGTCAATTCATTCACCCGCTCCTTGCTGCCTGTAGAAAATGCGAGATGCGCCCATCCGGTCATATTCTGTGCCGGAGCTTCATCAATGCCGCCTTTTTTCATAAGTTCCAGCCTGCATCCAGAGTCAAATGAAAGAAAATACGATTTGAAATCTTTTTTCTCATTATGATAAAGGTCATTGGCCTTGGCGCCGAAGTATGTCTCATAAAATTCTTTCATCCGTTCTAAATCTTTCACCCATATCGCTGCATGTTCAATTCGCATATGTCCGCCTCCCTTTTTTTCTCAATCTAGTTATAAAGCATGAAACCCATTTCAGCTCAAGACTTTTTCCGCTGAAATTGATGCATAATTTGTTTTTTAGCCGTTTCTTCGTGAAAAAACAGCAAAAATGCTTCCTTTCCGACCCGTTCCAAATGAAGTTCCAGGGATGGAATATTTAATGCCCGGCTGACGCTCAGATTTCCCTCGCCGATGATCTCCGCGTCCCATTTCTGTTCTTTCGCAAACTGGTACAAGCCGGCAGCCACATCATCACTGTGCGCATAAACGGCCGTCGGCGCCTTGTCGAAACCCCAGAAGTGCTCACCCGCCCGCTTTCCGTCGTCCATATCATGGCATCCGACCAGAATGCGGGTTTCATCAAGAGAGCCGAAAACCGCCTTATATGCGGTTACCTTGTCGGCCGTACTCGGGCTTTTTTCCGCTTCCCGCACACATGTAAAAGCAACGTCTTGATGCCCGCGGTTCTTCAAATACAAAAAGCTTTCTCTGTATGCTGCCTGCCTGTCATTATAAGCGCAGGGAATCTCTTGATGCTGTGTATATTCACAAGCGACAATGGGACCGTATTCCAGGTAAGGCACGGCGGTTTCCCATTCATTCGCACGGGACGTGACAATCAGTCCGTCAATCTTTTTCATTTTCAGCAGTTCGAAATAGGTCATCTCTATAGCGGGGTCATAGTTGGTGGGGAGAAGGGTTGTCACGTAATCATGGGCAAACGCTTCCTTCGTGATACCGTTTACAATTTTGTCAAAGCAGGGATGGTCGCTGTACGGCAAAATCACGCCGATTGTATTGGTCTTTCCGCGAATCAGATCAATGGCGGTTCGATTAGGGGTATAATCCAGCTCCTTCATCACTTGATTCACAAGACGCCTTTTCTCCTCAGATACGTACGGGTGTCGGTTTAATACGCGTGATACGGTGGCCACCGACACATTCGCCAGTTTCGCAATCTCTTTTATATTTGCCATGTGCTCCTCCATTTTCGGTGATAAAAAAGCAGCAAGAGTGGATTTCTCTTACTGCTATCTCATCATAAATCCACTGTCATTTCAACAGGGCAATGGTCAGAACCCATGATATCGGCACAAATGGCCGCTTCGCTGATCCGCTGCTTCAGTCTGTCTGAAACAATAACGTAATCAAGCCGCCAGCCGATGTTTTTCTCACGTGCGTTCGTCCTGTAAGACCACCAGGAATAGGCGCCTTCCCGATCAGGATATAAATAGCGGAATGAGTCGGTAAATCCGGCGTTCAGCAGGGCGCTGAACGCTTCCCGCTCCTGATCCGAGAAACCGGCGTTCTTCCGGTTGGCTTTCGGATTTTTTAAGTCTATCTCCCTGTGTGCGACATTCAGATCGCCGCATAATATCACGGGCTTCTTCCGGTCAAGCTTCTGCAGATAATCCTTAAAATCGGCTTCCCATTGAAGACGGTAATCAATTCGCTCTAATCCGCGTTTGGCATTAGGCGTATAACAGTTGACGACAAACACATGCTCAAATTCAAGCGTGATCACCCGTCCTTCTTGATCATGGTCGTCAATCCCCAGTCCATAGAACACGTGCAGCGGCTTTTCTTTCGAAAAAACAGCCGTGCCTGAGTAGCCTTTTTTCACCGCATAGTTCCAATAGGCGTGATATCCTTCAGGCTGTAATGATACTTGTCCGTCCTGTACTTTTGTTTCTTGCAGACATAGAATATCGGCTTCCGTTTCCTGAACGTAAGTATTGATATCTATCTTTTTCATCACGGCACGCAAGCCGTTTACATTCCAAGAAATCAGTTTCATGTGTTCCCTCCTGTCCGGCTCAGCCGGTATTCCAGTGTTTCAATGTTTCCGCCCTCTAATGCCAGCAGCTGCTTTTTCATTTCTAAACCGCCTCTGAATCCGGTCAGTTTCCCGTTTTTCCCGATGACGCGATGGCACGGAACCGTAATCAATACCGGATTTTTTCCAATCGCGGCGCCCACGGCTCTTACGGCCGCCGGTTTCTGAATCATTTCTGCTATATCCGAATAGGAGTATGTCTCGCCGTACGGTATGTCCATAAGCGCTTTCCATACAGCAAGCTGAAATTCTGTCCCGTAAAGATCCACCGGCACTGAAAAAGCTGATCTGCCATTTTCAATGTACTCGGACAGCTCTGCCGTGTAAGACGCCAGCTTTTCATCATTACGTGCCAATCGGTATTGCGGTATTGCTTTTTTTGCCCACTGCTCAAGCTCTTCAAAGCTTCCATGATTTGACCCTATAAAGCAAAGCCCCTTAGATGTGGCGGCTGTATACAGGCTCCAATCATTCCGTGTGAAGAGTGTCCAATAGATCATAGGCTCTTTACTCATATTGAACCTCCCTGTCCCATTTTGGCCGTTTTTCTGTATTCTGTGGGCGAACTCCCGGTTCCCTTTTTAAAAAGGGTCGCGAAATGCGCTGTGTTTGGAATTCCGACAGTCAGAGCGATCTCCATGACTGTCATATCAGTATGCTTTAAAAGGTGTTCCGCCTTCGACAATCTTATTTTCTGTATATACGCAATCGGGGACATTCCCCTGATTTTTTTAAATGTCCGCTGTAAATGATAGGGGCTGCCGTGACACATTTCGGCCAGTACACTCAGAGTCAGGGATTCGTGATAATGGCGTTCAATGTATTCAATGATTTGAGCAATCCATTCTTCATCAGGAAGACGAAGACCGTTCGGCCGGCACCTTTTACAGGGACGAAAATGTCTCTCGAGCGCTGCATCAGCCGTATCAAACACCAGCACGTTTTCTTTATTCGGAACTCTCGATTTACAAGAAGGCCGGCAGAAAATCCCCGTCGTTTTTACTGCATAATAAAATACTCCGTCATAAGAAGCATCATTGCGTATGATTGCGCTCCACTTTTCATCAGTCAGGATATTTCTGTCTGTCTCCATCTCAGCCACCCCCTGTTTTTCAGTATAAACAAATTCATTGCATAAGTACGCGTTTTTGAATAGAGGAGCAAGATAACAAAGATAGGTGTCAGGAGCACTTCCATGTTTCATGTGAAACATTTCGGCAGGATGGAGGGGGACTGATATAAAAAAAGAGCAGGAGCCCGCAGGCTCTTGCTCTTTTTTCGGCTTACTCGCCAGTTACGTATGGAAGTAAAGCCATTTGACGTGCGCGTTTGATCGCGATAGTCAATTTACGTTGGTATTTCGCGTTTGTTCCAGTTACACGGCGAGGTAAGATTTTACCACGCTCAGAAACAAACTTTCTAAGAAGATCTACATCTTTGTAATCGATGTGCGTAATGCCGTTAGAAGTGAAGTAACAAACCTTACGGCGTTTCGCACGACCGCCTCTGCGTCCTCCTGCCATTGTCATTTCCCACCTTTCTCGTTATGAATATAGCGATAATCTATTAGAACGGAAGATCATCATCCGAGATGTCAATCGGCTTGCCGTCGTTGGCAAATGGATCATCATTAAAGCTGTTCCCTTGATTTCGTCTCTGGTTGTTCTGATTTCCGCCGAACGGATTATCATTTTGGCCTCCGCCAAAGTATTGGCCTCCGCCGCTGTTTCCTTCGTTGTATCCGCCTGATCCAGAACCGCCGCTGTTTTTAGGCTCAAGAAATTGAACACTTTCAGCTTGGACTTCTGTCACGAAGACACGCTGTCCCTGCTGGTTTTCATAATTTCTTGTCTGGAGTCGGCCGTCTACGCCGGCAAGGCTTCCTTTTTTAAGAAAGTTTGCAACGTTTTCGGCTTGTCTTCTCCAAGTGACACAATTAATGAAATCGGCTTCACGTTCTCCGGACTGGTTCGTGAATGTACGATTCACAGCAAGAGTAAACGTGGCGACAGCCGCACCGCTTGGCGTATAACGAAGCTCTGGGTCTTTTGTCAGTCTTCCGACTAATACAACTCGGTTAAGCATATGAAAGACCACCTTTTAACATTATATATTTCAAATTGCTTATTCTTCTTCTTTAACAACGATGTGGCGAATGATATCGTCACTGATCTTAGCTAAACGGTCGAATTCAGCAACCGCTGCAGCTTCAGACTGAACGTTTAAGATTTGGTAGAAACCGTCACGGAAATCGTTGATTTCGTAAGCAAGACGACGTTTACCCCAATCTTTTGTTCCAGTGATCTCCGCTCCGTTAGAAGTCAATACGTTGTTGAAACGCTCGATAACTGCCTTCTTTGACTCTTCGTCAATGTTCGGACGGATAATGTACATAACTTCGTACTTTTTCATCTGTTTGCACCTCCTTTTGGTCTAAGCGGCCCTATAATGGGCAAGGAGCAATAATTCTATTACTCACAAGTTTATATTATACCAAAGCTCTTGTCCCTTTACAACTGTGTCCTATACATTAAATCGGAAATGAATGACATCTCCGTCTTGGACTACATATTCCTTACCTTCCAGACGCACTTTTCCGGCTTCTTTCGCTCCGGACATTCCGCCGCCTGCCAAAAGGTCTTCATAAGCAACCGTTTCAGCGCGGATAAAGCCGCGTTCAAAGTCAGTGTGGATGATACCCGCACACTCAGGAGCTTTCATGCCTTTTCTGAATGTCCATGCGCGCACTTCCTGTTCGCCCGCCGTAAAGTATGTCGCAAGACCGAGAAGAGAGTATGACGCTTTAATCAGCTGATCAAGACCTGACTCTTCGATGCCGAGCTCCTCAAGGAACATTTGCTTTTCTTCGCCTTCCAATTCAGCAATTTCAGATTCAATTTTCGCGCAGACGACGATAACCTCGGCGTTTTCACCCGCGGCGTACTCCCGGATTTTCGCAACATATTCATTATCTGAAGGATCAGCCACTTCATCCTCGCTTACATTTGCTACATAAAGCACGGGTTTTGACGTAAGCAAATGAAGCTGCTTCACAAGCTTTTGCTGTTCTTCCGTAAATTCAACGGAACGGGCAGGCTTTTCTTGTTCGAAAGCTTCTTTTAATTTAGACAGAATGTCAAATTCAAAAACCGCTTCTTTGTCTTTTTGCTTCGCAAGCTTGCTTACACGCGTGATGCGTTTTTCGACTGTCTCCATGTCGGCAAGAATCAATTCAAGGTTGATCGTTTCAATATCGTCAATCGGATCGACTTTCCCTGACACGTGCGTAATATTGTCATCAGCGAATGCGCGTACAACGTGGCAGATCGCATCTACCTGACGGATATGAGAAAGAAACTTATTTCCGAGTCCTTCACCTTTAGATGCGCCTTTTACGATCCCCGCGATATCAGTGAATTCAAACGCAGTCGGCACCGTTTTTTTCGGGTTCACCAATTCAGTCAGCTTTTGCAGACGTTCATCCGGCACTTCCACGATTCCCACGTTCGGATCAATTGTACAGAACGGGTAGTTGGCTGATTCGGCACCAGCCTGGGTAATTGCATTAAATAACGTCGATTTTCCGACATTCGGCAAACCGACAATTCCAGCAGTTAAAGCCATTCTTTCATCTCCTCTATATCAAACCATCATCGTATAAACGTATTGTAAACCTAGAGCAATTATAAGGAGGTTCATAGGAAAAGACAAGCTGAGAAAAAAGCATTTCCCGCCCTCTCACTCCTTAGATTATCCTTTTTTAACCGCTACCAGACAGTCAAAAAGCGTACTTCCCATTCCATTATCGGAATTTGAATCCTTTGTGAGCATGTTGACGGAGCCTCCGAATGCCGCCCACATGCCTTCATCTATATTCACCGTCTTCGGGTGAGCCTGCTTCATGATTTTCACCCTGCCGCGCAGACTGCCGCGGTCATTGTATACCTCTGCCGTATCTCCGTCTTGAAGTGAAAGCTCCTCGGCGATATCCGGCGACAGATCCACCTGAATCTGCTGAAGCTTTTCAATAAACGGCACGTGCTGTGAATGATTGGAGCGCTGCGGGTGAATGGACAGCAGCGTATACGGGTATTTCCCGGCAAGCCCGGCGTCATGATAAACAGACTCCTCCGGCACCTCCAATTGAGGGAGGCCGCTGTATCCTTTCTCTTCTGCCAGTGACGAGACGAATTCAAATTTTCCGCTCGGGGTTAAAAATTGAAAATCACTCCACGGAACCTGTTTGACCGGAAGCGGCATATGTCCTTTTTCCTTTAATTGCTCAAGGGTGATTCCTTCTTTCTCCAAAGAAGAGAGCCCCATTTTTAAGAAATCTTCCGTACTGTAATCAAACAGCTCCCCGAATCCGAGACGCTTTGCGAGTTCCGTCCAGATCCAGCGGTCTGATTTTGCCTCTCCCTGCGGTTCCGCAAGCTTCTTGCCATATTGAACATAGTGATGATACATGCTGGAATAATAAATATCTTCCTCTTCGAAAACAACGGCCGTCGGCAGCACATAGTCACAGAGCTTCGCCGTATCGGTCATGACCGAATCAATGGCCACTGTGACCGGTGTTTTTTCAAACGCTTCCTTCACTTTTTTTGTATTCGGCACCTGTGTCAGCGGATTGCCGCACGTCACGATGATCATCTCAATCGGCGGATCGGCTGCATTCAGCGCCTCTTCAGCTTGAGTCATCATCGAAAACGTTCTCGAACTTTTCTTCAGATCAGGACGGGTGAGCTCGGCCTTTGCAAAGCTTTCACCGACTTGCACATTTCCGAAGTTTGCGCCGCCGCCTTTAATACCGACATTTCCGCTCGCCGCAGCTAAAGCGTCAATCCACCGTATCGTCCCGCCCCCGTTTTTATATCTCTGCATCCCAAGACCCATAAAAGTGGAGGCGGGACCGTCAGCATATAAATCAGCAAGATATTCAAGCACTTCTAAAGACGTTTCTGTTTTCTCAATGATCTCCTCAAAAGAAATCGTCTTCAGAAGCTTTTCTATTTCTTCAAAACCGACCGAATGCCTTTGAATGAAATCGGAATCGGTTCTGCCGGTTTGGCATAATATTTTTAAAACACCCGCCGCAAGCCAGCCATCCATGCCGGGTTTGACGGATATATACCGATCGGCAAGCTTTGCAGTCGGGTTAAAAATAGGATCAATGACCGTCAGTGTCGCTTCTTTTTTCTTCACCTGCTGCAGATGGTGATAGAGGTGCATATTCGTCCGGGACACATTTCTGCCCCATACGATCACATGCTTGCTGTGATAAATATCAAGCGGTCCATGTCCGTAAGAACGCCCGAAATCCCAGCGCTGCGCTTCAATGCCGGAACCCCAGCAAATACTGCCCGCAATCTCCGTTACACCGCCGTATCCATTGAAAAAACGCTGGTCGAGCGCCTTCAAAAGACCGTTATTGGCGTAATCATGACTGTGCAGCACTGCGGCAGTGCCCAACGTCTCCTTAATCACCGCCATTTTTTCAGCGATTTCATCTAACGCCTGCTCCCAGGAAATGCGGACAAATTCACCGTCTTTCTTTTTCAAAGGAAAACGAAGCCGATCCGGCGCATTCGTTTTCGTCTCCAGCATTCTGCCCCGGCCGCAAATTTTTCCTTCCGTAATGGGATGATTCGGGTCTCCGTCTACTTTCGTCACCTTTCCATCCTCAACTGTCACCAAAAAGCCGCAGCTGTCCCAGCAATTCAGCGGGCACGCTGACTGATGCACTTTGCTCATCTGGCCTCTTCCTCTCCTCTATATGAAAAAGCATGAGCGCCAGCCCTTATGATGTAGGCTCCTCATGCTTGACGAGTACTTTTTTCAGCTTTCTCTCAAAATCTCTTCTCGGAATCATGACACTGTGGGAACAACCCGTGCATTTGATCCGAATATCCATTCCCATCCGAATGATTTTCCACCTGTTTTCACCGCAAGGATGCGGTTTCTTCATTTCAACAATATCATTCAGGCCAAAGTCTTTATCCGCCAAGACCCTTCACCTCTCTCCATAGACTGCTTTATTTATTGTACAAAAAAAGACAGGATAAGAGCAACGGCCGCACTCAAAATGAGCATTATACTTTTTTCCATCTCCCTAAAATAGGGTAAAGAAGAAGACATACCAGCAAATAAAGACTTAAAAGCCCGTAAATGGGATATAAAATCGCGATCAAATCTGAAAAACCGATTGTCGTAAAAGGCACCATCACAGCTAAAAGAAGAGCTACGAGCGTCCATCTCGGCAATTTCACAAATGCAAGCATGCGGCTGGAAAGCCCGAACAGACCGGTCACGGTTGTCGTATAGATGGCTAAAAAAAGCACGGCGGCCATACAAAGAAATAACGGATAAGGAGCGCCTTCAAGGACGGCGAAAAGAGGCATCTCATATTGTGTAAGACTGCCTGAAAGCTGCACAAGCGTTTCATTGTAAACAAATGAAATCACACCGAAAATCAGCCCGCTTGCAACGCTTGCGATTTTCGCTTCTCCCAGTCCCTTCATATCTTTCCCGATTGAAGAAAGAACAGCGACAACAGAAAGGATGTTTAAGGACGTGAAGGTAATGCTTGCCGGCCAATTATACTGGCGGGTCAAATCTATCGTCCACGTGTAATGATGGGTTGTCTGAAAAAAGACCAATGCATATAACAGCCCCGCTACAAGAATCGGTATCAAAATACTATTCAGAGATAATATTCCTTTTATATCCCAAAAGAATAAACCGACGGTCACAATGCAAAGAAGAAAAATACCGATCCAAAACGGCAGCTTGTACATTTGCAGCGTCACACCGCCGCCGGCAATCATAACCATCGTCATTGAAAACAAATAAAACATAATAAGCACATCATAGACTTTAGCAAGAGCCGGCCCCATCAGATGCTCAAGCACAGGTAAAAAGTGCGTTGATTGAACCCGATAGCTGATCTTCAACACAATATAAGCCGAAATCGTAAACATGACTGTAAACAATACAATAGCCAGTCCGCTTTCGACACCGAAAAACTGCCATATTTCCTGCCCGCTCGCATACCCGGCCCCAATCTGGCTGCTTAATATGAGCAGCATCCACTTCATCCCGGCTCTCCACACCCTCATCACCTCATAAAATTTCTGATCATCTCCGCATATTGCTACTATATTGAGTGACAGCGGCAATCATTCATACAAATGGGACAAATATGGTATGATAACGACGATTGACTATTCAGAAAATTTTATTTATATAAGGAGCTCAAATCATGTACATCAGGCGTTTAACCGCAAATGATACCAAGCCTTACACCGATATCAGGCTCAAAGCTTCAAAAGATCACCCGGACGCGAGGCTTGAATCCGGTAATGCCATCGTGCTTGGCGCCTTTGAAAAAGACAGACTGATAGGAATCCTCAAGATCTCCAAGCATTCGCTGTTTAAACTAAGACACATTGCGGTTATCGGTTCTATGTATATTTCCCCCAAACATCGAAGGTCAGGCGCAGGAAAAGCGTTACTGACGGAAGCCATCAGCCAGGCAGCAAAAAAGATGAAAGACACAGACAGCTCTATCTCTCTGTTACTCAACAAATGAACCCGCAAAAAAACTCTACGCTCAGTTAGGATTTACCCTCTTTTCTACAGAAAAAAGAGCGCTGAAATTAGATCATCAGCAATATGTAATGTAGATCAAATGGTCTTATTTCTTTCATGAACTTAAAGAATAACTGCTCTGAGTTCTTTTTTCTATCCCGCTCTTTTCAAACAACCGGCATGCTGATCATGACATAAGCATAAAAAAAGGCAGCGCTGGATATACTGTAAACAACCTACATCACCAAAAACAACAATGTAATACTCGTATGACATGACAAGGAAGTGAACCTTATGAATCGAAAAGGCGGGCTTTTTTCTCAAGAACGGGCAAAACAATATGTATCTCATACGGATTCTTCTGCTGCGAATCAAATACAAGCGATCCTTACTTCATCTTTACGTAAAGCAGCCGGCAGACCGTTAGTCACCGTGTGTATCGGTACAGATCGGTCGACCGGAGATTCATTAGGTCCGCTCGTAGGAACAAAGTTAGAAAAAATGAATTTAGGCAGATTGCACGTTTACGGCACGCTGTCAGATCCTGTTCACGCCGTCAATATGAAAGACAAGCTGAAAGATATTCAACATCTACATAAAAATCCGTTTATTATAGCGGTTGATGCTTGTTTAGGCCGCGTCAAAAGCGTAGGCTCATTTCAAATCGGCGATGGGCCGCTGAAGCCCGGAGCAGGTGTTCAAAAAGACCTTCCTGAAATTGGTGACGTCCATATCAATGGAATCGTCAATGTCAGCGGGTTTATGGAGTATTTTGTCCTGCAGAATACGAGGCTTCATCTTGTTATGAGCATGGCAAATGTTTTAGCAGAGGGGTTACAGCTGACAGATAAATCAGAAGGCCGGCAGGAACGGCTCAGTCCGTTTCATAAGCTGACAAGACGTATATAAAAAACCATCTTTTTAAAAAAAGATGGTTTTTACGCTTCTCTTTCAGACAATAGTTCCAGGATACGTTCAAGATCTTCATTTGAGAAAAACTCAATCTCAATCTTCCCTTTTTTCTTTTGTCTCTTAATATTTACTGTTGTTCCGAAGTAATTTTGCAAATACGATTCCCGCTCTTTTAACACAACATCTTGAACAGGTTCTTTTTTCTTTGTTTCACGTGGAACATTGTTGTTTAACTGCTGAATCAGCTGCTCAAGCTGACGGACGTTCAGCTGTTCTTCAACCACTTTCTTCACAAGCGGTTCAAGCTTGTTTTTATTTTTCAAACCAAGCAAGGTTCTGCCGTGTCCCATGGATAACGTACCTTCTGCAATGAGGTTCTGGATGCTTTCCGGCAGCGTCAGCAGTCTTAAATGGTTGGCAATATGAGGCCTGCTTTTCCCGAGCCGTTTAGCGAGCTGTTCCTGGGTTAAATCCAAATGCTTCAGCAGTGAGTCATATGCCAGAGCTTCTTCAAGCGGTGATAAGTCTTCACGCTGAAGGTTTTCCAAAAGAGCGATTTCCCGCATCAGCGATTCAGATAAATCCCGCACGATAGCCGGCACTGTCTCTTTACCGGCAAGTTTTGCGGCGCGGTAACGGCGTTCGCCGGCTACAATATCATAGCCCTTCAATGATTTTCTCACGATAATGGGCTGAAGAATGCCATGCTGAATGATGGATTCCTTCAGTTCAGCTAATGACTCATCGTCAAATTGTTTTCTTGGCTGATAAGGATTGGGGCGCAAATCACTGATTTTAATCTCTTCCACTGTCTCTTCAGACAAATCAACCTGATTAAACAACGCGTTAATCCCTTTTCCGAGCCCGCCTTTAGCCATTCGCTGCCACTTCCTTTGCTAAATCTAAATATACTTCCGCACCTCTCGAACGCGGATCGTATAATATGATCGGCTTGCCGTGACTCGGCGCCTCACTTAAACGGACATTGCGAGGGATAATGGTTTGATACACTTTATCTCTAAAGTATTTCTTTACCTCCTCTATCACTTGAATGCCGAGATTCGTTCTGGCATCAAGCATCGTCAGAAGCACTCCTTCTATCATTAAGTCGGTATTTAAATGTTTTTGCACAAGCCGAACTGTATTTAATAATTGACTCAATCCTTCAAGAGCGTAGTATTCGCACTGAACCGGGATAACGACTGAATCTGAAGCAGTAAGCGCATTAATCGTTAATAACCCGAGAGACGGAGGACAATCAATAATCATGTAATCGTAATTTTGTTTCACTGATTCTAATGCTCTTTTCAGCCTGACCTCCCGTGAGATCGTCGGAACCAATTCGATTTCCGCTCCCGCAAGCTGGATCGTGGCCGGAATGACATCTAAGTTCTCTACTGAAGTCGGTTTAATAATATCTGTAACATCTGCATCATCTACTAAAATGTCGTACACACAATGATCCACATCGGCTTTTTCAATCCCTAATCCGCTCGTTGCATTGCCCTGCGGATCAATATCAACAAGAAGAACCCTTTTACCTATGTAAGCCAAGCAAGCCCCCAGATTAACAGAAGTCGTCGTCTTCCCGACTCCGCCTTTTTGGTTCGTAATTGCTATGATTTTTCCCACGATGTCACCTACCTTCACATGAACATGTACTGTCTTGTTTCTATCTTATCAAAAAAAGAGTAAAGCGTTTTATTTTTTTCATAATTTGTTTATCAGCAAGTGAAAAAAATGTAAACGAAAAAGACACTTTCTAATATAAGTTCTCCGATAAAGTGACTTTTTTGACTGTAAAAAGACAATTCACGACACAAAAAGATAAAATTTTACATATATAATGTATAGTGCACAATAAATCTATCATTATCTCAAAATAGTTTTTTGATTAAAATAAAAACTCCCCTGCTGATCAGGAGAGTTTTTATTTAGGTATCCGAATGGTAAGCTGGATGTACTCTTCGAATTCTTCTTCTTCAGTATTCAGTCTGACGCCGCTGTCTTCTACCATGGACAGTGACTGACGAATCGTATTCATCGCAATTCTTGTATCCCTGCTGAACGCTTTGCGTCTCGGCTTTGGTTTCTGCTTATTCTGTTCAAGCATTTTCACCACTCTGTCTTCCGTCTGCTTGACGTTTAAGCTTTTCTCAATGATTTCCGCAAGCAATGTGACCTGAAGCTCCGGCTGTTTGAGCGGAATCAGTGCTCTTGCATGACGTTCCGTAATTTTTTTCTCCATAATCGCATCCTGGACCGGTTCCGGGAGCTTTAACAATCGGAGCTTGTTCGCAATCGTTGACTGGCCTTTTCCTAAGCGCTGCGCCAAGGCTTCCTGTGTTAAATCATGAAGTTCTAACAGCCTTGCGTACGCATGAGCTTCCTCAATGGAGGACAATTCTTCCCTTTGCAGGTTTTCAATCAAAGCGACAGATGCTGTTTCCGTATCAGAAAAATCTTTAATAATTGCGGGAATCTTCTCCCATTCAAGCGTCTGTACCGCTCTCCAGCGCCTTTCACCCGCAATGAGCTCATATTGTCCTTCATCTTCTGTATGTCTGACAACAATCGGCTGAATGATGCCGTGTGTATGGATAGTCATTGCTAACTCTTTGATTTTTTCATCTGAGAAAATGGTGCGTGGCTGAAAACGGTTGGGAACGATAGCATGTACCGGTATTTCGAGTATCTCTTCTTTGTTTGTATCATGCTCAGCTATCTCCGGTTCCTCTTCCTTCTCACCAAACCCGAAGAAACGAGAGAATGAATGCTTCATGTACCTACACCACCTTTAAAAACTGCCATTTTTATAATTCTATTTTCTCATGGTTTTTCCTGCTGTATCTTCATCAATTTTGCAGAAAATATGATGGAATTGTCACATCAGGCTGTCTAAATTACCCTTCAATTGGCGATTTATTTGGAGTACCCGGTTTTCTCGGATATTTTTTCGGAGTGCTTTTCGTCTTGCGAATGATCATAATGTTCCGTTCACTTTCTTCAACAGGAAGTGTAAAGGAATGAACTTGTTCAAGCTCTCCTCCCAATACTTTAATCGCCTTTTGCCCCGCTTTCAGCTCTTCATCAGCGGCTGCTGCTTTTAGTGCGGCAAATACGCCGTTTTTCTTGGCCAGCGGCAGACAAAGCTCACTCAGGACCGACAGACGCGCCACCGCACGGGCCGTCACGAGATCGAAGCTTTCCCGTACGTCTTTCCGCTGTCCGAATGTCTCCGCTCTGTCATGGACAAATGTCGTATGCTCCAATTGTAAAGCATCAGAGAGAGTTTCCAAAAACGTAATCCGCTTATTCAGTGAATCGACGATGGTGACATGCAGATGCGGGAAGCAGATTTTGACGGGCAGGCTTGGAAAACCGGCGCCGGCGCCGACATCACAAAGAGTGGTGACCTTTTCAAAATCAATATAAAATGCCGCCGTTATCGAATCATAAAAATGCTTGAGATAAACTTCCTTTTTCTCAGTGATGGATGTCAGATTCATTTTTTCGTTCCATTCCACGAGCATCCGGTAATACAACTCGAATTGCTCCAGCTGGCGGTCAGAAAGGGAAATCCCTTTCTCCGCTAAACTGGATGTAAATTCCTCTATATTCATGCCGTCATCCTTTCTATTCAGCTACCTTGGCAATACGGCCCTGCTCCAGGTATACCAGCAGGATTGAAATGTCTGCCGGATTGACACCGGAAATACGGGACGCTTGAGCAACTGATAAAGGACGCACTTCTTTCAGCTTTTGACGGGCTTCAGTAGCAATTCCTTTAATGGCGTCATAATCAATCCGATCAGGGATTTTTTTGTTTTCCATTTTCTTTAGCTTTTCCACTTGCTGCAAGGATTTTTCGATATATCCTTCATATTTCACCTGAATTTCCACTTGTTCCGCCACATCTTGCGGAACCGGAGAATCTGCAGGCGCAAGTTTTGTCACTGTTTCATAGTTCATTTCCGGACGTTTCATTAAATCTGTGCCGCGCACTCCGTCTTTCAGCTCGCTTCCGCCGAGTGAACGGATATATTCCTGATTCTCAGGAGACGGCTTAATAATAACAGACCAGAGACGTTTTTTCTCTGCCTCGATCGCCGCTTTTTTCTTCTCAAACGCTTCATAGCGCTCATCAGAAATTAAGCCGATATCGTGGCCGATTTCCGTCAGACGAAGATCCGCATTGTCGTGACGGAGCAGCAGTCTGTATTCCGCCCGTGAAGTCAGCAGACGGTACGGTTCATTGGTTCCTTTCGTTACCAAATCATCAATCAATACACCGATATAAGCATCGGAACGGCTGAGGATCACTTCTTCTTTTCCAAGCGCTTTGCGGCCTGCGTTGATCCCTGCCATAATTCCTTGCCCGGCTGCTTCCTCATAACCTGATGTACCGTTAATTTGACCGGCTGTGTACAGGTTAGGGATTTTTTTCGTCTCCAGTGTAGGCCAGAGCTGCGTCGGTACAATTGCGTCATACTCAATCGCGTATCCGGCTCTCATCATCTGCACCTTTTCCAGTCCCGGAATGGTCGCCAGCATCCGCTGCTGCACGTCCTCAGGAAGACTCGTGGATAAACCTTGAACGTATACTTCCTGCGTATTTCTGCCTTCCGGCTCAAGGAAAATCTGATGACGCGGTTTATCATTAAACCGAACGACTTTATCTTCAATCGAAGGGCAGTATCTCGGTCCCGTTCCTTTAATCATACCGGAATACATTGGCGAACGATGCAGGTTGCTGTCGATGATCTCATGAGTCTCAGGACTCGTGTAAGTCAGCCAGCAAGGCAGCTGATCGGTAATGTATTCAACCGTTTCATATGAGAAAGCGCGCGGAACCTGGTCCCCCGGCTGGATTTCTGTTTTGCTGTAATCAATGGAATCGCTTGAGACACGAGGAGGCGTGCCCGTTTTAAAACGGACGAGATCAAAACCGAGCTCCTCTAAGTGCTCAGAAAGTTTAATAGACGGCTGCTGGTTATTCGGGCCGCTTGAGTAAGACAGATCACCGAGAATGATCCGCCCTCTTAAATACGTTCCGGTTGTCAGCACGACAGTTTTTGCCTTATATTCAGCACCGGTTTGCGTAATGACACCGCGGCACTCTCCGTCTTCAATGATTAAACGCTCGGCAATCCCTTGAAGAAGTGTCAAATTCGGTGTTTTTTCCAGCGTATGCTTCATTTCGTGCTGATATTGGAATTTATCCGCCTGCGCACGCAGCGCCCGTACGGCCGGACCTTTTCCTGTATTCAGCATTCTCATTTGAATATGAGTTTTATCTATATTTCTAGCCATTTCTCCGCCGAGCGCGTCAATTTCGCGGACGACAATCCCTTTCGCGGGGCCGCCGACAGACGGATTACATGGCATAAACGCAACCATATCAAGATTAATCGTCAAAACAAGCGTTTTGGCTCCCTGGCGCGCGGATGCGAGGGCAGCCTCAACACCGGCATGCCCGGCGCCGATGACAATCACGTCGTATTGGCCTGCTTCATACCCCATGGTTTTTTCCTCCCTTTTATTTACCTAAACAAAATTGTGAAAAGAGCTGATCAATTAAGCTTTCGTGGACGGCATCACCGATGATTTCGCCCAGCAGCTCCCAGCACCTTGTCAAATCAATTTGCACCATATCAATCGGAACATCCTGTTCAATTCCGTTCAGCGCATCATCAATCGCTTGCTTGGCCTGATGCAGAATCGAGATATGACGGGTGTTGCTGACATAGGTGAGATCTCCGCTTTCGATCGCTCCTGTATAAAATAGCGACTGAATCGCTTCCTCTAAATCTTGAATGCCTTCTTCTTTCAGCAATGAGGTCGTGACGACAGGCCGGCCTTTCGCCAGTTCCTTGACGCGCTCAGCGTCAATCTTAGCCTCAAGGTCCGTCTTATTCATAATGACAATGACGTCCATTCCCTCAACCGCTTCAAACAATTTCACATCTTCTTCAGAAAGCGCTTCGCTGTGGTTAAGCACAAGCAAAATGAGATCCGCTTCCTTCAGAACCTGCCGTGACCGTTCCACACCGATTCTTTCGACGATATCTTCTGTCTCACGGATTCCGGCGGTATCGACAAGCCGAAGCGGCACGCCTCGCACGTTGACATATTCCTCAATCACATCACGCGTCGTTCCCGGAATATCGGTTACGATCGCCTTCGTTTCATGGACAAGGCTGTTAAGCAGAGAGGATTTTCCGACGTTCGGACGGCCGATGATCACGGTAGACAGTCCCTCACGCAAAATTTTCCCCTGCTCAGACGTACGGAGCAGCGCCTCGATTTCTTTCTTCACGCCGCTTGCCTTCTCCACTAAAAGCTGATGCGTCATTTCTTCGACGTCATCATATTCCGGATAATCTATATTAACCTCAACATGTGCAAGTGTTTCTAACAGCTCATCACGCAGACGGCGGACAAGCGCAGAAAGCCGTCCTTCCATCTGGTTCATGGCGACATTCATGGCACGGTCCGTTTTGGCCCTGATCAGATCCATCACCGCTTCCGCCTGTGATAGGTCAATCCGTCCGTTTAAAAATGCGCGCTTCGTAAACTCACCGGGTTCTGCCAGTCTCGCACCTTCTCTTAAAGCAAGCTGGAGCACCTGATTAACCGTCACAATACCCCCGTGACAGTTGATTTCAATGACATCTTCCCTTGTGAATGTTCTGGGCGCTCTTAAAACAGACACCATGACTTCCTCAATAATCCGTCCCGTCGTGCTGTCCGCGATATGCCCGTAATGAATGGTATGCGATTCTGCCGAACTGAGCGTTTTGCCTTTCGGACCCTTGTACATTTTGTCGGCAATTTTTACGGCTTCCGGGCCGCTCAGCCGAACGATCGCGATCGCGCCTTCACCCATCGGAGTTGAAATCGCTGCAATTGTATCCATGCTGTTCACCTCTCTTTATCTCTGTTTCCATCTATATAAAAAATTTTATTTACGCCAAAATTAAAAGATAACATAGTTTGGTTTGAAGTGGAAGATACGTTATCCACAAAGGCAGAAATTCATCCCTTATTACTTTAACTTATCCACATGTGAATAACAATTAATTTTATTTCCTAAAACCTTTTTTATCAACAGCATAGACCGAAAAAGAAAAAACTTAAACGCTAAAAATGCGATTCTGCTTAGGAATAGAGCCATTTTTACCAATAAAAAAACCGAAGTTCCGATTTTACCCGGACTTCGGTTTTCTGCTATCTTTATGGGAAATAACGAGATGGCGGTACCGGCCTTCACCGGTAGAAAACGTTTTGATATTTGGATGCTTTGACAGCGCGTCATGGATGATTTTTCTTTCACCTGACGGCATCGGTTCTAAATGCACATCTTTTTTCGTTTTCGAGACTTGCTTGGCCAGCCTGTTTGCCAGCTGATCCAGAATTTCTCTTCTTTTCCGCCGATAATTCTCAGCGTCGACAACGGCTTGGCGATACTGGCCGGAGCCGCGGTTCAAAACAAGCTGCGTCAATGTTTCCAGGGCATTGAGTGTTTGTCCTCTTTTGCCAATAAGCAGCGCCGCTTTTTCACCTTTAATGTGAAAACAGACTGTTTTCTTGTTTTCTTCCGTAACAATCTCAGAAGGTCCGGCAATGGAATGGATGATTTCTTCCAAATACGCTTTCGCTTCCTGAACAGGATTTCTTTTCTCTTCCAGTTCTACGATCGCATTCTTTTTTCCAAAAATACCCAAAAACCCTTTATATTCTTCTTGCACCACCGTTATTTCTACTTGATCTTTCGTCAGTTGAAGTTCCTGAAGGCCTGATTGAACTGCTTCTTCGACATTCCGTCCCGCAGCAGTCACCTTCTTCACTTTTTCTTTCCTCCCGCTTTCTGCGTTTCCGGATCGTGTTTAATGTCAGGTCCTTTAATAAGGAATGTCTGAGCAATCATAAACAGGTTTCCGACTACCCAATACAGAGAAAGTGCGCTCGGGAAGTTGATCGCAAATACGATGATCATGATCGGCATAATCCATACCATCATTGCCATTTGAGGATTCTGAGTCGGATTTCCGGCCATCATCAGCTTCTGCTGGACAAAAGTGGCCACACCGGCAACGATAGGAAGAATATAGTAAGGATCCTTCTCTCCTAGGTCAAACCATAAAAAGCTGTGCTGTGAAATGGCTTGCGTACGCATAATGGCGTGGTAGAATCCGATCAAAATCGGCATTTGAATCAGGATCGGGAAACATCCCGCCAGCGGGTTTACCCCGTGCTTTGAAAACAGGGCCATTGTTTCCTGCTGAAGCTTCTGCTGCGTTTTTTGATCTTTAGAGCTGTATTTTTCTCTGAGCTTCTGCATTTCAGGCTGCAGCGCCTGCATCGCTTTTGAGCTTCGAAGCTGCTTGATCATCAGCGGCAGAATCAGCAGACGAATTAAAATCGTAACGATGATGATCGATAAACCATAGTTATCGCCCGTCAGTTTCGCTACGTACGTAATGACTTCTGACAATGGATACACAACATATTTGTCCCAGAAATGCGGACTATTCGCCGTAATCGGCTCTTTCACACTCGAGCACCCGGCCAGCAGCACGAGCATACCGACCATACTCAGTAGTAACCATATTCTCCTTTTCAAGAACGTTTCCTCCTATACCAATCTTTATAAACCTTGTATGTATTTTAGCATCTTTCAGTTTCAAATGGCGTTCATTTTTCGCCAAATAAAAGGAAGCGCTTTTAAAAACGTGAAGAAAACAAAATATGAGCTATTTTGACGAAGATTTCTTATATAATGAGGTTTTTCTGAATAAGTGCTGCAGACTCTTTTTCGTTTCTTCAAAACTGAGGTCGCCGGCGGGTTTTCTTGCGATAATAATAAAATCTTTCGGCTTGAGCAGCTCTTTTTCCTCCTGAACAGCCTGTCTGATTAACCGCTTCACCCGATTGCGCACGACGGCATTGCCGATTTTTTTACTGACAGAAAGCCCTACCCGGAGCTCTTCCTGTTTCGGCTGATCAAGCGTATACAGCACGAACTGGCGGTTTGCCATAGACGTTCCGCGTTTAAACACTTTTTGAAAATCTTCATTTTTCTTTAACCGATTTCGCTTCTTCACTTTAATTCACTCCGATATTCACTCGCAGAAACTTTTATTTCTATCTAAAAAAAACGGGCCGCCGGAATACTGAAGAAATTTCTCCAGTACCGGGCGACGCATGACATCTCACTCTCTTAATGTGAAAAAAGACCACTGACATTATTCAGTGGCCTAAGCTGATAATACTTTTCTGCCTTTGCGGCGACGGCGTGCTAATACTAGACGACCGTTTTTTGAACTCATACGGCTTCTGAAGCCATGAACTTTACTGCGTTTACGGTTATTCGGTTGGAATGTTCTTTTCATTTATGACACCTCCCTCGAGGAATAGCTGTTAAAGACAGTCTTACTTATTATATTTGTGCTGCCTATTCATTGTCAACTTCAGCAGTGCTTTTATTTCTTACAACCATAATAGGATAACATACCTTAACCAGATTAGAAACCTTATTTTTCATATTCCTTTTTTTAACGCACAAAAAAAGCCGCGCTCCCCCGAAAAAACGTCATGTGGATAATTTTTCGGTTTTTTTTTAATATCCACAATCGTTATCGACAACATTTTCACATTGCTAACCCCTGTGGACAAAGATTTTTCAACAAGTTGTCAGGTTTGTGGATAAGATTACGAGAACCATTGCAAGTCCTCGCTTAATTTGATATTATATTTGTGTTTTAACTCTTAATTACTTATCCAGTCCATTCTCCTTATCCACAATTTGTGGATAAGTTGTGGATTGTTTTCACACAGCTTGTGTAGATTGTTGTCCACAACTTGTGGAATTTGTCGAAAAGCTATTTTTCTACTATACTATATGTTTTCAACATTTCGTGTGTACGAATGGTCAGAGCCATATGCTCTTTTTTTGTGTTCTATAACAGGGAAAGGGCGCTGATTTTTAAAGAAAAGGAGGGCTGTGCCGGATAATGGAGAATATATTGGATCTTTGGAATCAAGCTCTAGCTCAAATTGAGAAAAAGCTAAGCAAACCGAGTTTCGAAACTTGGATGAAGTCGACGAAAGCCCATTCGCTGCAAGGAGATACCTTAACCATCACCGCTCCTAATGAATTTGCCAGAGACTGGCTGGAGTCCAGGTACTTACATCTCATTGCAGATACCATATATGAATTAACCGGGGAAGAATTGAGCGTCAAATTTGTCATTCCTCAAAATCAGGACGAAGAAGACTTTTTACCGAAACCGCAAGTGAAAAAAGCGGCAAAAGAGGAACCGTCTGATTTTCCCCAAAGCATGCTCAACCCGAAATATACATTCGACACATTCGTCATCGGATCGGGAAACCGATTCGCCCATGCAGCATCACTGGCTGTGGCGGAAGCACCCGCTAAAGCGTACAACCCTTTATTTATATACGGGGGAGTCGGCTTAGGAAAAACCCACTTAATGCACGCGATCGGCCATTATGTCATTGATCATAATCCTTCAGCCAAAGTGGTGTACCTGTCTTCTGAAAAATTCACAAATGAATTCATCAACTCAATCCGCGATAATAAAGCCGTTGATTTCCGCAACCGCTACCGGAACGTTGATGTACTTTTGATAGATGATATTCAATTTTTAGCCGGAAAAGAACAAACACAGGAAGAGTTTTTCCATACATTCAACACGCTTCATGAAGAAAGCAAACAAATCGTGATTTCCAGTGACAGACCGCCGAAAGAGATCCCGACCCTTGAAGACCGCCTGCGTTCGCGGTTCGAATGGGGATTGATTACAGATATCACACCGCCGGATCTGGAAACGCGGATTGCCATCCTGAGAAAAAAAGCGAAGGCGGAAGGCCTTGATATTCCGAACGAGGTCATGCTTTACATCGCGAATCAGATTGACAGCAACATCCGCGAACTGGAAGGGGCATTAATCCGGGTTGTCGCCTATTCATCCTTAATCAATAAAGACATTAACGCAGACCTGGCAGCAGAAGCATTGAAAGATATTATTCCGTCTTCTAAGCCGAAGGTCATTACGATAAAAGAGATTCAGCGGATTGTCGGACAGCAGTTCAACATTAAGCTTGAAGATTTCAAAGCGAAAAAGCGTACGAAATCAGTGGCTTTCCCAAGACAAATTGCGATGTATCTTTCAAGAGAAATGACGGATTCTTCTTTGCCTAAAATCGGGGAAGAATTTGGCGGGAGAGACCATACAACCGTCATTCACGCCCACGAAAAGATTTCAAAACTGCTGATTGATGACGAGCAGCTTCAGCAGCAGGTGAAAGAAATAAAAGAACTGCTTAAATAATAGTGCCCTCGGATGAATCGGGGAAAGTGTGAATAACTTTTTCATAGCCATGCACAGTCTGTCCACATGTGGATAGGCTGTGTTTCCTGTCTTTTTCACAACTTATCCACAAATCCACAGGCCCTACTATTACTACTGCTATTTTAAAATATATTAATTATATTATCCGTTAGGAGGATAAACATGAAATTTACGATTCAAAAAGATCGGTTAGTCGAAAGTGTACAAGACGTTCTAAAAGCCGTTTCATCCAGAACCACAATTCCCATTCTCACCGGTATTAAGATCGTCGCCTCAGATGAAGGAGTATCTTTCACAGGAAGTGACTCTGATATTTCAATTGAGTCATTCATTCCGAAAGAAGATGATGATAAAGAAATCGTGACGATCGATCAGCCGGGAAGTATCGTGCTGCAAGCGCGTTTCTTCAGCGAAATCGTTAAAAAACTGCCGATGGCGACTGTTGAAATCGAAGTTCAAAATCAATATTTAACGATTATCCGTTCCGGAAAAGCCGAATTTAATTTAAACGGCCTTGATGCAGATGAATATCCGCATCTACCGCAAATCGAAGAGCATCACGCCATTCAGATTCCGACGGATCTTTTGAAAAACCTGATCCGCCAAACCGTGTTCGCTGTGTCCGCCTCAGAAACACGCCCTATCTTGACAGGTGTAAACTGGAAAGTCGAAAACGGTGAATTATTATGCACTGCCACGGATAGCCACCGACTCGCTTTAAGAAAGGCGAAGCTTGATATTCCGGAAGACAGCTCTTATAACGTGGTCATTCCCGGGAAAAGCTTAACCGAGCTGAGCAAAATTCTTGATGACAACCAAGAACTGGTTGATATCGTGATTACAGAAACCCAAGTGCTGTTCAAAGCGAAAAACGTATTGTTCTTCTCAAGATTGCTTGACGGAAACTATCCGGACACGACCAGCTTAATTCCGCAGGAAAGCAAAACGGAAATCGTCGTGAACACGAAGGAATTTTTACAGGCGATAGACCGTGCTTCTTTATTGGCGAGAGAAGGCCGCAACAACGTTGTAAAGCTTTCTGCCAAACCGGCGGATTCGCTTGAAATTTCATCAAATTCTCCGGAAATCGGAAAAGTGGTCGAAGCTGTGCTGGCTGACCAGATTGACGGCGAGGAATTAAATATTTCATTCAGTCCAAAATATATGATGGACGCACTGAAAGTACTTGAAGGAGCGGACATCCGTATCAGCTTTACGGGAGCGATGAGACCGTTTCTTATCCGTACGCCGAATGATGAAACCATCGTTCAGCTCATCCTTCCGGTCAGAACGTATTAATCAAACAGAATGTGCTGCCGGCTTAGTTCGGCAGCTTTTCTATTCATCAGCCGCTCCCTCAAGTTTTCCCTTTCCTTATTTCAGGATTTTTTAGTACAATTAGATATTAGTGATATTTGAAAGAGGTCGATATTATGGCAAATCCGATTTCGATTGATACAGAAATGATTACGCTTGGCCAGTTTTTAAAATTAGCCGATGTAATTCAGTCCGGCGGCATGGCGAAATGGTTTCTGAGCGAGCATGAGGTGACTGTCAACAATGAACCTGACAATCGCCGCGGCAGAAAGCTTTACGTTGGAGACGTGGTCGCGATTGAAGGATTTGGTTCATTTCAAGTCGTCAATTAAAGCGGGTGACAGCGGTTGTATATCCAAAATTTAGAATTAACATCCTACCGTAATTATGAGCGCGCTGAGCTTCAATTCGAAAACAAGGTGAATGTGATCATCGGGGAAAATGCCCAAGGCAAAACCAATCTGATGGAAGCCATCTATGTCCTTTCGATGGCAAAATCACACCGCACCTCAAATGACAAAGAACTTATACGGTGGGACGAAGACTATGCTAAAATAGAAGGAAGAGTGATGAAGCGCAACGGGGACATCCCGATGCAGCTTGTCATCTCCAAAAAAGGTAAAAAGGGCAAGGTCAATCATATAGAGCAGCAAAAACTCAGTCAGTATGTCGGAGCGCTGAACACCATTATGTTTGCCCCTGAGGATTTAAATCTCGTCAAAGGAAGCCCTCAGGTGAGGAGGAGATTTCTCGATATGGAGATCGGGCAGGTTTCTGCCGTTTATCTGTATGATTTATCTCTTTATCAAAAAATCCTTTCACAGCGGAATCATTTTCTGAAACAGCTGCAAAGCCGGAAACAGACTGACCGGACCATGCTTGACGTTCTCACTGATCAGCTGATTGAAGCAGCCGCAAAAGTTGTCGCCAAACGTCTGCAGTTTACGGCGCAGCTTGAAAAATGGGCGCAGCCGATCCATTCCGGCATTTCCCGGGGACTTGAAGAACTGACGCTTAAGTATCACACGGCGCTTGATGTATCAGATCCCAAAAATTTGTCGAAAATAGGTAACAGCTACCAGGAGTCTTTTTCGAAATTAAAAGAAAAAGAAATAGAACGAGGCGTCACATTATTCGGACCGCATCGGGATGATGTCCTTTTTTATGTGAACGGACGCGATGTGCAGACGTACGGTTCGCAGGGACAGCAGCGTACGACGGCTTTGTCTTTGAAGCTGGCCGAAATAGATTTGATTCATGAAGAAATCGGAGAATACCCCATTTTACTTTTGGATGATGTACTAAGCGAGCTGGATGATTACCGACAGTCCCATTTGCTTCATACGATCCAAGGCCGTGTGCAGACATTTGTCACCACGACAAGCGTGGATGGCATTGACCACGATACCTTACATCAAGCAGGAATGTTCCGTGTGGAAAACGGTACGTTAGTGAAGTGAAGAAATGAGGTGAGCGATTGTATATTCATTTAGGTGACGACTTTGTCGTTTCAACACGCGATATCGTCGGCATTTTTGACTGCAAGGTCAATGTATCGCCGATTGTTGAAGAATTTCTGGACAGACAGAAAGAAAAAGTAGTGCCGTCCGTAAACGGCACGCCAAAGTCTATCGTAGTCACGACTGAGAATATATATTACTCTCCCTTATCTTCCGGCACACTGAAGAAACGTGCGCAATTTATGTTAGAAATAGATTCTTAGCGGATCTTTACAATGAATATATCGTTTAAGAAAAGTGTAGGTGAATGTGCATGGCTATGGAACAGCAGCAAAATAGTTATGATGAGAATCAGATACAGGTATTAGAAGGTTTGGAAGCTGTTCGAAAGAGACCGGGGATGTACATCGGATCAACTAACAGCAAAGGCCTTCACCACTTGGTGTGGGAAATCGTCGACAACAGTATTGACGAGGCCCTGGCCGGTTATTGTACAGATATTAATATCGAGATTGAAAAAGATAACAGCATTACCGTTAAGGACAACGGGCGCGGAATTCCGGTCGGTATCCAGGAGAAGATGGGCCGCCCTGCGGTTGAAGTCATCATGACCGTTCTCCACGCCGGCGGTAAATTTGACGGAAGCGGATATAAAGTATCCGGCGGTCTTCACGGTGTAGGGGCGTCCGTCGTAAACGCCTTGTCGACCACTCTTGACGTTACGGTTCATCGTGACGGAAAAATCCACTATCAGGCGTACGAGCGCGGTGTGCCTGTGGCCGATCTTGAAGTGATCGGTGATACTGATAAGACCGGAACGATTACGCACTTCGTTCCGGATCCGGAAATCTTCAAAGAAACAACTGTATACGACTATGATCTGCTTTCAAACCGTGTCCGGGAATTGGCCTTCCTGACAAAAGGCGTAAACATCACGATTGAAGACAAACGTGAAGGACAAGAACGGAAAAACGAGTACCACTACGAAGGCGGAATCAAAAGCTATGTTGAGTACTTAAACCGTTCCAAAGAAGTCGTTCATGAAGAGCCGATTTATATCGAAGGCGAGAAAGACGGCATAACGGTTGAAGTTGCATTGCAATACAACGACAGCTATACAAGCAATATTTATTCTTTCACAAATAATATCAACACATACGAAGGCGGGACGCACGAGGCCGGATTTAAAACCGGTCTGACCCGTGTCATAAACGACTATGCAAGAAGAAAAGGGATTTTCAAAGAAAATGATCCGAATTTAAGCGGGGATGATGTGAGAGAAGGGCTGACTGCCATTATTTCAATTAAGCACCCTGATCCGCAATTCGAAGGGCAGACGAAAACCAAGCTCGGCAACTCTGAAGCGAGAACGATCACTGACACGCTGTTTTCTTCTGCGCTGGAAACATTCCTTCTTGAAAATCCGGACTCAGCCCGCAAAATCGTTGAAAAAGGTTTAATGGCCGCAAGAGCGCGGATGGCAGCGAAAAAAGCGCGGGAATTGACCCGGCGCAAAAGTGCGCTTGAGATTTCCAATCTGCCGGGCAAACTGGCGGACTGTTCTTCTAAAGATCCGAGCATTTCCGAGCTGTATATCGTAGAGGGTGACTCTGCGGGCGGATCAGCGAAACAGGGACGGGACCGTCATTTCCAAGCCATTCTGCCGCTGCGCGGTAAGATTCTGAACGTTGAGAAAGCCAGACTTGATAAGATTCTCTCAAACAATGAGGTCAGATCAATGATCACGGCCCTCGGAACAGGAATCGGCGAAGATTTTAATCTTGAAAAAGCGCGTTATCATAAAGTGGTCATCATGACGGATGCCGATGTTGACGGCGCCCACATCAGAACGCTTTTATTAACGTTCTTCTACAGATACATGCGGGAAATCATCGAAAACGGCTATGTCTACATTGCCCAGCCGCCGCTTTATAAAGTGCAGCAGGGAAAACGGGTGGAATACGCTTATAACGATAAGCAGCTTGATGAGCTGTTAAAAGAGCTTCCGCAATCGCCTAAGCCCGGCCTCCAGCGTTATAAAGGTCTTGGAGAAATGAACGCGACTCAGCTTTGGGAAACGACAATGGACCCTGCGACCAGAACGCTTCTGCAAGTCAATCTTGAAGATGCAATGGACGCTGACGAGACTTTTGAAATGCTGATGGGTGACAAAGTAGAACCGCGGAGAAACTTCATAGAAGCAAACGCCAGATACGTGAAAAATCTTGATATTTAACCAAGAAAGCCTTATTTTCGTTAAGAAATAAGGCTTTTTTCTCAAAGCGGCTTCTAAAGCCTCTGAAAACCCGCAAAACCCGTATATTCTACTAAATTAATGTGTATAAACACAAGTTTATTGATATAATGGAGAATAGTGAAATCGTATTGAAGATCATAATGGACAATCTACTCCCACATTATTTCATGTGATACTTCAGGGAGGTTTTTTTAATGAGTGAACAAAACACACCACAAGTACGTGAAGTCAATATCAGTCAGGAAATGCGGACATCCTTTCTGGACTATGCAATGAGCGTTATCGTATCCCGGGCGCTTCCGGATGTGCGTGACGGTCTGAAGCCGGTTCACAGGCGGATTTTGTACGCAATGAATGATTTAGGCATGACCAGTGACAAACCATATAAAAAATCTGCCCGTATCGTCGGTGAAGTTATCGGTAAGTACCACCCGCACGGTGACTCAGCGGTTTACGAATCAATGGTCAGAATGGCGCAGGATTTTAACTACCGCTACATGCTTGTTGACGGACACGGCAACTTCGGTTCGGTTGACGGCGACTCAGCGGCCGCGATGCGTTACACAGAAGCGAGAATGTCAAAAATCGCAATGGAAATTCTGCGTGACATTACGAAAGATACGATTGATTATCAAGATAACTATGACGGCGCAGAAAGAGAACCTGTCGTCATGCCTTCGAGATTTCCGAATCTGCTCGTAAACGGAGCTGCCGGTATTGCGGTCGGAATGGCGACAAATATTCCTCCGCATCAGCTTGGGGAAGTCATTGAAGGCGTGCTTGCCGTAAGTGAGAATCCTGAGATTACAAACCAGGAGCTGATGGAATACATTCCGGGCCCGGATTTTCCGACTGCTGGTCAGATTTTGGGCCGGAGCGGCATCCGCAAGGCATATGAATCCGGACGGGGATCAATCACAATCCGGGCTAAGGCTGAAATCGAAGAGACATCATCAGGAAAAGAAAGAATTATTGTTACGGAACTTCCTTATCAGGTGAACAAAGCGAGATTAATTGAAAAAATCGCAGATCTTGTCCGAGACAAAAAAATCGAAGGAATTACCGACCTGCGAGACGAATCCGACCGTAACGGAATGAGAATCGTCATTGAGATCCGCCGTGACGCCAATGCTCACGTCATTTTGAATAACCTGTACAAACAAACGGCCCTGCAGACGTCTTTCGGAATCAACCTGCTGGCGCTCGTTGACGGACAGCCGAAGGTGCTGAGCCTGAAACAATGTCTGGAGCATTATCTTGATCACCAAAAGGTTGTGATCCGGCGCAGAACGGCTTACGAACTCCGCAAAGCGGAAGCGAGAGCTCACATTCTGGAAGGTTTAAGAATTGCTCTCGATCATTTAGATGCCGTTATTTCTCTTATCCGCAGTTCCCAGACGGCTGAAATTGCGAGAACGGGTTTGATCGAACAATTCTCACTGACTGAAAAACAAGCGCAAGCCATTCTGGATATGCGCCTTCAGCGATTAACCGGTCTGGAGCGCGAAAAGATTGAAGAGGAATATCAATCACTTGTTGCGCTTATCGCCGAGCTGAAAGATATTTTAGCCAATGAAGAAAGAGTTCTTGAAATCATCCGTGAAGAGCTCAATGAAATCAAAGAGCGTTTCAATGATGAGAGACGCACTGAAATCGTGACGTCCGGTCTTGAAACAATTGAAGATGAAGATCTTATCGAGAGAGAAAACATCGTCATCACACTGACCCATAACGGCTATGTTAAACGTCTCCCGGCGTCCACATACCGCAGCCAAAAACGGGGCGGAAAAGGCGTACAGGGAATGGGAACGAATGAAGATGACTTTGTGGAACACTTAATTTCCACATCAACGCACGATACGATCCTGTTCTTCTCTAATAAAGGGAAAGTATACCGTTCTAAAGGATATGAAATCCCTGAATACGGCCGTACGGCAAAAGGCATTCCGATTATTAACCTTCTGGAGGTTGAAAAAGGCGAATGGATTAATGCTATTATTCCGGTCAGCACTTTTGATGAGGAGCAATACCTCTTCTTTACGACCAAACAAGGGGTGTCGAAACGTACGGCACTGTCCCAGTTTGCGAATATACGGAATAACGGGCTGATCGCCCTGGGTCTCCGGGAAGACGATGAACTGATGGCCGTCCGCCTGACTGACGGCAAGAAACAAATCATCATCGGAACGAAGAACGGTTTGCTGATCCGTTTCCCTGAAGAAGATGTAAGACAAATGGGACGCACAGCTGCGGGTGTTAAAGGCATCACGCTGACAGACGATGATGTCGTTGTAGGCATGGAGATTCTTGAAGAAGACTCCCACGTCCTCATAGTGACAGAAAACGGCTACGGCAAACGCACACCGGCTTCAGAATACAGAGTTCAAAGCCGGGGCGGAAAAGGCCTTAAAACATGTAAAATCACTGACAGCAACGGTCCGTTAGTAACCGTGAAAGCAACAAAAGGCGAAGAGGACTTAATGATTATTACGGCAAGCGGCGTGTTAATCAGAATGGATATTAATGATATTTCCACTACGGGACGCGTAACACAAGGCGTCCGTCTGATCCGCATGTCTGATCAAGAGCATGTAGCCACTGTGGCGCTTGTGGAAAAGAATGAAGAAGAGCCGGAAGAAACGGAAGAAGTATAAACGAAAAGCGCAGCTGTAACAGGCTGCGCTTTTACTATATAAAGAAATGAAAAAAAGCTTTGACACATAGCGATGATACTGATATAATTCTTTTTGTTGTCTTTTTAATAGAAAGGCAAGCCTATCGAAAATATTTTTTAAAAAAAGTATTGACCTAGCAAACTGAAAATGTTATGATTAAGAGGTCGCTTCGAGAGAAGCAACAAAGTTCTTTGAAAACTAAACAAGACAAAACGTACCTGTTAATTCAAAGTTTTAAATAAATCGCACAGCGATGTGCGTAGTCAGTCAAACACTTTATCGGAGAGTTTGATCCTGGCTCAGGACGAACGCTGGCGGCGTGCCTAATACATGCAAGTCGAGCGGACAGATGGGAGCTTGCTCCCTGATGTTAGCGGCGGACGGGTGAGTAACACGTGGGTAACCTGCCTGTAAGACTGGGATAACTCCGGGAAACCGGGGCTAATACCGGATGTTTGTTTGAACCGCATGGTTCAGACATAAAAGGTGGCTTCGGCTACCACTTACAGATGGACCCGCGGCGCATTAGCTAGTTGGTGAGGTAACGGCTCACCAAGGCAACGATGCGTAGCCGACCTGAGAGGGTGATCGGCCACACTGGGACTGAGACACGGCCCAGACTCCTACGGGAGGCAGCAGTAGGGAATCTTCCGCAATGGACGAAAGTCTGACGGAGCAACGCCGCGTGAGTGATGAAGGTTTTCGGATCGTAAAGCTCTGTTGTTAGGGAAGAACAAGTGCCGTTCAAATAGGGCGGCACCTTGACGGTACCTAACCAGAAAGCCACGGCTAACTACGTGCCAGCAGCCGCGGTAATACGTAGGTGGCAAGCGTTGTCCGGAATTATTGGGCGTAAAGGGCTCGCAGGCGGTTTCTTAAGTCTGATGTGAAAGCCCCCGGCTCAACCGGGGAGGGTCATTGGAAACTGGGGAACTTGAGTGCAGAAGAGGAGAGTGGAATTCCACGTGTAGCGGTGAAATGCGTAGAGATGTGGAGGAACACCAGTGGCGAAGGCGACTCTCTGGTCTGTAACTGACGCTGAGGAGCGAAAGCGTGGGGAGCGAACAGGATTAGATACCCTGGTAGTCCACGCCGTAAACGATGAGTGCTAAGTGTTAGGGGGTTTCCGCCCCTTAGTGCT